>NZ_CP059494.1:0-2095000 GCF_014042035.1 Bacillus haynesii
ATATAGTCGGCAAAGCGATGATGATGGTTCAGCTGATGGAAAGAAGCTAAGGGACGCGGCCAGTGTCCCTCTTTTTGCTTATGCGTTCTCCCGTTCGTTTTCTTTCGCAAGCAAAGGGACATAGTGCTTATAGGCTTTGTAGCCGGCCCACATGCTCCCGAGCCCGGTCAGCATAAAAATAACGCCGATGACGTCAGCCAGTGTGCCGCGGTTTAAAAGCAGCTGATTAGCGCCGAAGAACATGATAAACAGGCCCAGACTCATGCTTGACTTGGCCGAATAGTATTCCCGTTCAATCGCTTTTTTGGTGCGCACATACCTTACTTTGAAGTACACATAAGCTATCGCTGAAACCACAATGAAAAAAACAAAAAACGGCATAATCGACATCCTCCATTGTAAGTTTTACAAACCCATTGTATACATAATCGGGTTCGCTTTCTACAATAAAAAGTCATAACTTTCACTTTCCACCAACAACAGATTATGATTTAATGGTTAAAAACAAAGTAAAGAAGGGGCGCGCGTCATGAAAAAAGAAATCATCAGAACCATATCATTATATGACACGATCATTATACATAGACATGTGAGACCGGATCCTGATGCCTACGGATCCCAATGCGGTCTTACGGAAATCCTGAGGGCAACCTATCCTGAAAAAAATATTTTCGCGGTCGGAGCGCCTGAGCCTTCCCTCGCTTTTTTGTACACCCCCGATGTGATTGAAGACACGGTGTATGAAAATGCACTTGTCATCGTTTGTGACACGGCCAATCAAGCGAGAATTTCCGATTCGCGCTACAACCTGGGCGACAAGCTGATCAAAATCGACCATCATCCGAATGAAGACCAATACGGCGACCTTTTATGGGTGGATACGAGTGCGAGCTCGACGAGCGAGATGATTTACGAACTGTATTTAGCGGGTAAAGAACAAGCGGGATGGACGCTTACGACAAAGGGTGCCGAACTGATCTATGCCGGCATTGTGGGGGATACAGGGCGCTTCCTATTTCCGAACACGACAAAAAAGACATTGAAATATGCCGGAGAGCTGATAGAGTATCCTTTTGCTTCACAGGCGCTATTTGATCAATTATATGAGACGAAATTAAATGTTGTGAGGCTGAATGGCTATATTTACCAGAATGTTTCTCTGTCCGAAAACGGTGTTGCGTCGGTTTTCATCACCCGTGACATTTTACATCAATACAATATTACGCCGTCTGAAGCTTCACAGCTTGTCAGCACGCTCGGCAATATTTCAGGGATCAAAGCATGGGTGTTTTTTGTGGAGGAAGCCGATCAAATCAGGGTAAGGCTTCGTTCAAAGGGGCCGATTGTCAATGAAGTCGCTAAAAAATACAACGGCGGGGGCCATCCGCTCGCAGCCGGAGCTTCCATCTATGACTGGAAAGACGCTGATCTTGTCATCGCTGACTTGGAGCGCATATGCAAAGAAAACAAATAAGAGGGGAAATCCCTCTTTTTTTGTGCAGTTCAACTGCAAGCGTTTGCATAATATCTTGCGAAAAAGTAAACAGCAGCAAAGTGTAAGCGGATCATTTTACGCATGGCAGCTGCTGTTTATTCAGGTATAAACCATGATCCGATATCTGTTACATCCTCATAAACATGGATGTTTTGGGCTTTTAACTCTCTTTTGATAAGGGACGCGAGACTTTCGGTTTCCGCATAAGCCGAGTAGCCCAGCTTGATCCGGTTGACTTTATCTCTTGCCAGCTGATGGTAACTGTAAATGTACATTCTGCTTTCCTCCCTTTTAAAAAAACTTACATATCGCTTACTGTCAGTTTAAATTAAAATATGGAAAAAAGCGACGAATGCATGTAAATCGTAAAAAAAAATCCATAATTTTTATTCGGAAAAAGAGATTTTGATTTCAACGGAAAGGCGCGTATAAATCGTCAGTTCGGTGACTTTCGCCTTGTACTTTTTATCGTTTATCGTATACTCTTTATTTTCAATCGACCGCTTTAAAAGCTCTTTCGTCCGGTGGACGCTTTCGATATCCTTTGTGATGACATCTGAAATGTTATCCCGGACATGCTCTTCAAAGTTCATCATGTCGGGCTGTGACAGCTTGTATTGCTTGCCGTTGATCAGCTTGACGTCGACGCTTTGAATCAGCAGTTTTCTTTTATTATCTTCATTCAGCTTATGAAGGTCTTCCCGGTAAATGGTGATTTGGTCATTTAAATCATTGATGCGCTCTTTCTGTTCCCTTATCAAGACGACCTGCTTCTCCTGAAAGGTGCCGTATGTAAACAGGAACACGAACCAGCTGATGATGGCTCCGCACATCATTCCCGCAAAAAAACGCTGCCACCCCGGCTTTTTATAATAAGGAGGGATTCTCATGAAGAAAGATGCTCCTGTGTGAGCCAGTTGATGATCAGATAGCCGGTCTGCGCTCCTCCCATCGCCGAAAGAATCAGGAGAAGCTGCTTGACGATGTCTCTCGTATTGCCTTCAATAATGCCCCTTTCAAAGCTGTAGACCGCATCAAACGTGCCGCCGATTGCCGCAACCAGCGCCCAGATTTTCAGGCGGTTTGCGAGGCTTGTAATGATCGTTAAAGGCGGCTGCCCCGACAAATAGGCGCCGATCCCCCCGATTAAGCAACCGCCGAGAAGCACGCCAAGCGCAATAAAATAACAGCTGATAAAGTTTGGGAAAAAGGGCTGTTCAGGATCCATTCCGATCACCTCACCTTATCACACTATATGGACAAAGAAAGACAAGTATGATTGTTGATCAAAGAAAGAACATTTGTTTCTCATTCGATCCCATCATATAATGAAAAGAGACGGCTCGAAAAAGGAAGGGGTGACAGAAATGCCTTTTGTTCACCTGCAAGTACATAGCGGTTACAGCTTATTAAACAGCTCCGCTTCCGTAGAGGATCTCACGGCCAAAGCCAAAGAGCTGGGCTACAGCGCAATGGCGCTGACGGATGACGAGGTCATGTACGGGGCGGTGGAATTTTATAAATCATGCAAAAAACGCGGCATCAAGCCGATTATCGGGCTGACGGCCTCTGTTTTAACGGATGAAAAAGAAGAGCTTTCATATCCGCTCGTTCTTTTGGCAAAAACAAACAAAGGCTACCAAAACCTGCTGAAAATCAGCAGCGTGTTGCAGTCGAAATCAAAAACCGGCATCAAGGAAAAATGGCTCAAAAGCTATCATGAAGGTCTCATTGCGCTGACAACGGGCGGGACAAGCCATGTTGAAGCGTTGTTGAAAGAAGGGCTGATCGAAGAGGCGAAGGACGCCGCCCTCCGCTGCCTTTCGATCTTCGGAGAAGGCAGCTTCTATTTGTCGTATCAGCCGTACAAGGGCGACCCGCTTCTCTCTGAACGCATTCTGGAGCTCAGCGAACATACGGGAATTCCAATTGCCGCAACCGGCGATGTACGCTACATCGAAAAAGAGGACGCGGCAGCTTATACGTGTTTAAAGGCGATTAAAGCGGGTGAGAAGCTGAACGAAGACATGAAGGCCGAAGGAGATCTGCATCTTGAGCTCAAGCCGCCCGCTGAAATGCTGGAGGTTTACAGGGATCGTCCGGACGCGTTGGAGAATACAGTCAAAATCGCGGACCGATGCCGAGTGGACCTGAGCCTTGGCCAAACGCGCCTGCCGAAATATCCGGCGCCTTCCGGCAAGAATGCCGACGATTACTTGGCCGAGCTTTGTTTTCTCGGACTGGAAAAACGGTTTGGCGCCGCTCCGAGAGAGTATGTCGAGCGGCTTGAGTATGAGCTGAAAGTGATTCGCGACATGGCTTTCAGCGACTATTTTTTGATCGTTTGGGATTTCATGAAGTTCGCCCACGATAACGGCATTATTACAGGGCCGGGGCGCGGATCGGCAGCCGGTTCTCTCGTCGCTTATACGCTGTTTATCACAGATGTCGACCCGATCAAGCACAAATTGCTGTTTGAACGGTTTTTAAATCCGGAGCGCATCAGCATGCCCGATATCGATATCGATTTTCCCGATACGCGAAGGGATGAAGTCATCCAGTATGTGAAAAATAAATACGGGGCACTGCACGTAGCACAAATTATCACGTTCGGTACATTGGCTGCAAAAGCGGCGCTCCGGGACGTCGGCAGAGTGATGGGCATCAGTCCGAAAGAAGCCGATCAGCTGGCGAAACTGATACCGTCCAAACCTGGAGTGACGCTGAAAGAGGCGAGAGCTCTTTCTCCTGAACTGGACAAGCGCCTAAACGGGTCAAAAAAGCTTCAGGACATATTTGAAACGGCGCAGAAAATCGAAGGGCTGCCGCGGCATACGTCGATTCATGCGGCGGGTGTCGTGTTGAGCGAGGAGCCGCTGACGAATATCATACCAATACAGGAAGGACATGACGGCGTATATTTAACGCAATATTCGATGGGCTATCTCGAAGACTTGGGACTATTGAAAATGGATTTTCTCGGTTTGCGCAATTTAACGCTCATTGAATCGATCAAAACGCTGATCGAAAAAAGCGAGCGGGTCACCATCGACTTCTCGGCGATTCCCTATGAAGACGAACAGACGTTTAAGTTGCTGTCTGAAGGAGATACGACAGGTATTTTCCAGCTCGAATCAGCCGGCATGAGAAATGTTTTAAAAAGGCTCAAGCCATCGAGCCTTGAAGACATTGTCGCCGTCAATGCCTTGTACCGCCCGGGTCCGATGGAAAACATCCCGCTGTATATCGAAAGAAAGCACGACCGGGTTCCTGTGTCTTATCCGCACGAGGATTTGGCCGATATCCTGAAAGATACGTACGGCGTTATCGTTTATCAGGAACAGATCATGATGATCGCATCCCGTATGGCGGGTTTCAGGCTTGGAGAAGCCGACCTTTTGCGAAGGGCGGTCGGCAAAAAAAACAAGGAAATTCTCGATACAGAGAGAAATCATTTTATTAGTGGATGCTTGAAAAAAGGGTATTCCGTACAAGCGGCTAATGAAGTATACGATCTGATTGTGAAATTCGCCAATTACGGTTTTAACCGGAGCCATGCGGTTGCATACAGCATGATCGGCTACCAGCTCGCTTATTTAAAAGCGCATTACCCCCTCTACTTTATGTGCGGCCTCTTGACGAGTGCGATCGGAAATGAGGAAAAGCTTGCTCAGTACATCTATGAAGCAAAAGGGAAAGGGCTGAATGTTTTAGGTCCTTCCATCAATAAGAGCGGCTATCCGTTCGTCGTGGAAAACGGGGCGCTGCGCTACAGTTTAAGGGCTGTTAAAGGCGTCGGGATATCGGCTGTAAAAGAGATCTACAGGGCGAGAAAAGAAAAGCCGTTCGCAGATTTGTTTGACTTTTGTGTCAGGACTTCTGTGAAAAGCGTAAATCGGAAAACGATTGAAGCTTTAATTTTTGCCGGAGCAATGGATGAATTTGGTGAAAACCGGGCTACTTTGCTCGCTTCTGTCGATGTCGCGCTGGAGCATGCCGAATTGTTTGCAGGAGACAATGATCAGCTCGGCTTCTTTCTCGATGAAGGCTTGACGATCAAGCCGAAGTACGCCGAGACGGAAGAAATGCCGCTCGTCGACCTGCTGGCACACGAGAAGGAAACGCTCGGCATTTACTTTTCTGATCATCCGCTGAGCGTCCACCGCAAGAAACTGGACCATGCAGGTGCGCTGCCGATTATTCAGCTGCTCGCCTCCAGCCGTAAAAAGGCGGCTTTGGGCGGACTTTTGACGAAGATGAAGACGATCCGTACAAAAACGGGACAGACGATGGCTTTTCTGGAGCTGAGCGATGAAAGCGGGGAAATGGAGGCGGTTGTTTTTCCTGAACAGTTCAGGCAGCTTTCTCCGATCCTGGAAGAAGGCGTATCGCTTTTTGCAGAAGGACGCCTTGAGACAAGGAATGAAAAGCGCCAGCTCATTATTGCTGCGGCATCGCTCGTCGAATCGCTTCATGCAAAAAAACAGCCGTCCGTCTATATTAAAGTGGAGGAAAGCCAGCACACCCACGATATCTTCAAGAAGATCAGCAGCATCCTGCTTGAACACAAAGGGGAAACGCCGGTCTGCGTCTATTATGAAAAACGGAAGCAAACGGTGCAGCTGCCGGAAAGCTACAATATCAAGGCTGATCACGCTGCCCTCTACAGGCTTAAGAGCGTTGTAGGTGAGAAAAATGTCGTGCTCAGATAACAGGTCCTGAGCATTTCTGATCAAAAAAGCGGTCAATTGTGTTATCATTTTTAAGATTCTAGGGTTCGTCTTACAAGAATCTTAAGCAGAAAACGAAGCAAAGTTTTTGGCAAAATTCCCTTGAAGGAGTGTTTGTTAACATGTCATTGAAAGAAAAAGCGCTGCATATGCACAAAGTAAACCAGGGCAAATTGGAATCAAAATCAAAAGTGCAGGTTCGCAATGCGGACGATTTAAGCCTTGCATATTCTCCGGGTGTGGCTGAACCCTGCAAAGCGATTTACGATGATAACAGCAAAGTATACGATTATACAATGAAGGGAAACATGGTAGCAGTCGTCTCGGACGGAACGGCTGTGCTCGGCCTCGGCAATATCGGCCCTGAAGCCGCCCTCCCTGTTATGGAAGGAAAAGCGGTTCTTTTCAAAAGCTTTGCCGGTGTGGACGCTTTCCCAATCTGTTTAAATACATCTGATGTCGACAAAATTGTTGAGACGGTCAAGCTGCTTGAGCCGACATTCGGCGGCGTCAACCTTGAAGACATTGCAGCGCCGAACTGTTTTGTCATTGAAGAACGCCTCAAAAAAGAAACGAAAATTCCGGTGTTTCACGATGACCAGCACGGTACAGCAATCGTAACGGTAGCAGGTCTCGTCAATGCGCTTAAGCTGTCCGGCAAAACGATGTCTTCAGTCAAAGTTGTGGCGAACGGCGCCGGCGCAGCGGGAATTGCCATCATTAAGCTTCTTTATCATTTCGGCGTGCGCGACATCATCATGTGCGACACGAAAGGCGCGATTTACGAAGGCCGTCCGAACGGTATGAATGCTGTTAAAGAAGAAGTTGCAAAATATACGAACAAAAACCGCATAGACGGATCGCTCAAAGACGTGATCAAAGACGCCGATGTCTTTATCGGTGTTTCCGTCGAAGGCGCTCTGACAAAAGAAATGGTCGAAAGCATGGCTGACAAACCGATCATTTTCGCCATGGCGAATCCAAATCCTGAAATTATGCCTGCCGAAGCGCATGAAGCCGGAGCAAGTGTCGTTGGAACGGGACGTTCTGACTTCCCTAACCAAGTGAACAACGTTCTCGCATTCCCCGGCATCTTCCGCGGGGCGCTCGATGTCCGCGCGACTCATATCAATGAAGAGATGAAAATCGCCGCGGTTGAGGCGATCGCATCACTCGTTTCCGATGAAGAGCTGAGACCCGAATATGTCATTCCGGCTCCGTTCGATCCAAGGGTCGCACCGGCCGTTGCCAAAGCGGTAGCCAAAGCCGCGATGGAAACAGGCGTTGCAAGAATTGATGTCGATCCTGAAGAAGTCGCTGAAAAAACAAGAAAGCTTGCAGTGATTGAAGAAAAATAAAACTCCATTTTTGATCAGCGCGTGATTGCTCTGGCCCAAAGAGCCGTCACGCGCTGTTTCTCGAATATGATGTACAGTTTTTCCTCTTATTGGGGACACTTGTAAGGGAATAAGCGGGTTGTAAAAATTTTTTTCAAATCGCTTTTCCGGACTTTTGTATCCGCTCTCAAGGCTGATATATCAATTTGTCAGTCTCTAACCGCATAAAGTGCGATTCGGCTGTTTGCCGTTCAAAAATGTCGAATTGAGGATGACACCGTTTGACAAAAAAAGTACAATAGTTTCGGTATAGTGATGTTCTAGTCTATAAACAGGACAGGCATACATGAAGAAAACCCTTCAGAAAAGGGAGGTAATCTTTTGTTAAAAGATATATTCAGCAAAAAGAAAAAAAAATACGCTTCCGTTCCCGCGGAATCAGCGAAGCAAGATGTACCGGAAGGGATCATGACAAAATGCCCGGATTGCAAAAAAATCATGCTCACAAAAGAGCTGGATAAAAACTTAAGGGTCTGCATGAACTGCGGTTACCATCTTCAAATGAACGCGAAGCAGCGTATAAAAAGCCTGCTGGACGATGGCTCCTTTGAAGAATTCAATCAGGATATGATGTCTGAAAACCCGCTGGAATTCCCAGGATACCTTGAAAAACTGCAAAAAGACCGGGAAAAAACGTCGCTGAATGAAGCGGTTGTCACCGGAAAAGGGACGATTGACGGATCTCCGGCAGTCGTGGCCGTGATGGATTCATCTTTCAGAATGGGAAGCATGGGATCTGTCGTAGGCGAAAAAATTACGCTTGCAATCGAAAAGGCAAGAGAAGAAAAAGTGCCTTTCATCATTTTTACCGCATCAGGCGGCGCAAGAATGCAGGAAGGTCTTCTCAGCTTGATGCAAATGGCTAAAACAAGCTCCGCTTTGAAGCTGTTCAGCGAAGAGCAGGGCTTGATCATTTCAGTGATGACGCATCCGACAACCGGCGGTGTATCCGCAAGCTTCGCATCCCTCGGCGACTACAACCTTGCCGAGCCGGGCGCGCTGATCGGCTTTGCCGGAAGAAGAATTATCGAACAAACCATCCGTGAAGAACTGCCTGAGGATTTTCAGACTGCGGAATTTCTGTTAAAGCATGGCCAGCTTGATTCCGTCGTTCACAGAGCTGACATGAAAAAAACGCTCGGCAGCATTTTGAAACTGCACCAAACTGGAGGTGATCTCGAGTGGCTGGAGAATTAGAATTTGAAAAACCGGTGGTCGAACTGCGTGAAAAGATCGCCGAATTGAAAAGGTTCACACAGGATTCCGATATGGATTTAAGCTCTGAAATTACGAAGCTTGAAGCTCGTCTTGAAAGGCTTGAAGAAGACATTTATACAAATCTGAAAGCCTGGGACAGAGTCCAGATTGCAAGGCATCCGAACCGTCCGACTACGCTCGATTATATCGAACATCTCTTTACCGATTTTTTTGAGTGCCACGGAGATCGTTATTTCGGTGATGATGAAGCGATTGTCGGCGGAATTGCCAAGTTTCGGGGCCTTCCTGTGACAGTGATCGGCCAACAGCGCGGCAAGGATACAAAAGAAAACATCCGCCGCAACTTCGGAATGCCGCATCCGGAAGGCTACCGCAAAGCGCTCAGGCTGATGAAGCAGGCCGATAAATTTAACAGGCCGATCATCTGCTTTATTGATACAAAAGGAGCATACCCGGGAAAAGCAGCTGAAGAGCGGGGGCAAAGCGAAGCCATTGCCAAAAACCTTTTTGAAATGGCGGGCCTCTCTGTGCCGGTCATCTCGATCATCATCGGGGAAGGCGGCAGCGGAGGAGCGCTTGCGCTCGGCGTCGCAAACCGCTTATTGATGCTGGAAAACTCAACTTATTCGGTGATCTCTCCCGAGGGAGCGGCTGCTATCCTCTGGAAGGATTCAGGACTCGCGAAAAAAGCGGCAGAAACAATGAAAATCACCGCTCCGGACCTAAAAGAATTGGATATTATAGATCATGTTATAAAAGAAGTAAGAGGCGGAGCACACCGCGATGTAGAGCAGCAGGCTGCCTACATCGACGAAGCGCTGAAACGCGAGCTCAAATCCCTGCTGAAGCTGGATAAGAACGAGCTGATCCAACAAAGATATAACAAGTATAAATCAATTGGAAAAATTTCGACTGAAAACCAATATGTTGGGATAAAATAAATAAACGTGAGGCCTTTGGCTCACGTTTATTTTTTATGGACAAAGGTGAAAAGTGAAAGGATTGTGTCTTTCACCTGCGATTTTTCAAAGAGTTTGCTTAAAATTTATTTAAAAACTTTTTGTTTAATTGTATAATGAGTAAGGTTTTATAGGGATTTTCGGAAAATTTTCATCCCTTTTTCATTGTTTTAGCGGCAATGAACGTGTTAAGGTAAATTATATATGTTTTAGAGGTGAAAAAGATGAAACGTATCGGAGTATTGACGAGCGGCGGAGATTCCCCGGGAATGAACGCGGCGGTCCGCGCGGTTGTCAGGAAAGCGATCTACCATGACGTAGAAGTATACGGAATTTACAACGGGTATTCAGGTTTAATCAGCGGAAAAATAGAAAAGCTTGAAATCGGTTCTGTCGGAGATATCATTCACCGCGGAGGAACGAAGCTATATACAGCAAGGTGTCCTGAGTTTAAAACGGTAGAAGGACGGGAAAAAGGAATAGCGAATTTAAAAAAATATGGTATAGAAGGATTAGTCGTCATTGGCGGTGACGGTTCTTATATGGGAGCCAAAAAGCTGACAGAACACGGTTTTCCTTGTGTCGGAGTACCGGGAACGATCGACAATGACATCCCTGGAACAGATTTGACGATCGGATTTGATACGGCGTTAAATACCGTTATCGATGCCATCGATAAAATCAGGGATACAGCTACATCCCATGAACGTACATACGTGATTGAAGTAATGGGCCGCCATGCCGGGGACATTGCTTTATGGTCAGGTTTGGCCGGAGGAGCGGAATCCATTTTGATTCCTGAAGCCGACTACGATATGGAAGAAATTATTGCGAGGCTGAAAAGAGGGCATGAGCGCGGCAAGAAACACAGCATCATCATTGTGGCGGAAGGCGTCGGAAGCGGCGTTGAATTCGGTAAAAGAATTGAGGAAGCCACAAATCTCGAAACTAGAGTATCGGTGCTTGGACATATCCAACGCGGCGGTTCTCCGACTGCAGCAGACCGTGTATTGGCAAGCCGCCTAGGGGCATTTGCGGTTGAACTGCTTCTTGAAGGAAAAGGCGGACGCTGTGTCGGAATTCAAAATAACCAGCTTGTGCATCATGATATCATTGAAATACTCGAGCATAAACATACAATTGATCAAAGCATGTACCGCTTGTCTCAAGAACTGTCAATCTAGTGTAAAACCCGAGGAGGAAGCAATATGAGAAAGACTAAAATAGTTTGTACAATTGGCCCGGCCAGCGAAAGTATTGAAAAGCTCACCCAGCTGATGGAAGCCGGAATGAACGTGGCGCGCCTGAACTTTTCCCATGGAGATTTCGAAGAGCACGGCGCAAGAATTAAAAACATTCGCGAAGCAGCTGGCAAGCTGGGAAAAGATATCGGTATCCTTCTTGATACGAAAGGTCCGGAAATCCGCACGCACACAATGGAAGGCGGTTCAATCGAACTGGATGCGGGTTCCCAGCTGATCGTTTCAATGGACGAAGTCATCGGTACGACTGACAAAATCTCAGTTACATATGATGGGCTGATTCACGATGTATCAATTGGGTCAACGATTTTGCTTGACGATGGATTGATCGGACTTGAAGTCACAGATGTCAACAAGGACAAGCGTGAAATCGTCACGAAAGTGATGAACAGCGGAACGCTGAAAAACAAAAAAGGCGTGAATGTGCCGGGCGTCAGCGTCAATCTTCCGGGAATTACGGAAAAAGACGCAAACGACATCGTGTTCGGTATCGAGCAGGGTGTTGATTTCATCGCGGCATCTTTTGTGCGCCGTCCGTCGGATGTCCTTGAAATCCGCGAACTTCTTGAAGAGCACAATGCGGCTGATATTCAAATCATTCCAAAAATCGAAAACCAGGAAGGCGTTGACAACATCGATGCCATTCTTGAAGTATCAGACGGTCTGATGGTTGCACGTGGAGACCTGGGTGTAGAAATCCCTGCCGAAGAAGTGCCGCTCGTTCAAAAAGAACTAATCAAAAAATGCAATGCACTTGGCAAGCCTGTCATCACGGCTACCCAGATGCTCGACAGCATGCAGCGCAATCCGCGTCCGACACGCGCGGAAGCGAGCGACGTCGCCAATGCGATCTTTGACGGCACTGACGCGATCATGCTTTCAGGTGAAACGGCTGCGGGAAATTATCCTGTTGAAGCCGTTCAGACGATGCACAATATCGCTTCCCGTTCAGAAGAAGCGCTCAACCATAAAAAGATCCTTTCTGCACGAAGCAAGCAAGTCAGCATGTCAATTACAGATGCGATCGGCCAGTCTGTGGCACATACGGCAATCAACCTTGATGTGAATGCCATCGTCACACCGACAGAAAGCGGCCATACGGCGCGAATGATTTCCAAATATCGCCCGCAGGCGCCGATTGTCGCAGTTACGGTAAACGATGCGGTTTCAAGAAAGCTGTCTCTTGTCTTCGGCGTTTTCGCAACAAGCGGACAAAACCACAGTTCCACTGACGAAATGCTTGAAAAAGCGGTGCAAAAATCTCTTGATACAGGCATCGTACGCCACGGCGACTTGATCGTTATCACGGCCGGAGCTGTCGGTGAAGCCGGTACAACTAACTTGATGAAAGTGTATGTTGTCGGAGACGTGGTCGCAAAAGGCCAGGGAATCGGACGCAAATCCGCGTTTGGTGAAGTGGTCATCGCTCAAAATGCACAAGAAGCGGACAAAAAAATGAAAGATGGCGCCGTTTTGGTTACAAAAAGCACGGATCGTGACATGATGGCATCCCTTGAAAAAGCGGCTGCGCTGATTACGGAAGAAGGCGGTTTAACAAGCCACGCGGCAGTCGTAGGCTTAAGCCTCGGCATCCCTGTCATCGTTGGAATGGAAAATGCGACTTCCATTCTGAAAGAAGGAGAAGACATTACGGTCGACTCTGCCCGAGGAGCTGTTTACAAAGGACGTGCAAGCGTACTTTAATCGCTTATTGAAGAAGAAGGGAAGCTTTTCCCTTCTTTTTTTGCAGGCGGCACAAGCAAAATAGGGCGGCCGTTCGCTTCCATTTTAGAATTATGAGGTGAAGACAATGAAGTTTTTCTTATTATTTCTCGTCATTTTTCCAGCGAGTGAAATCGGTCTGTTCCTCTTGTCCGCTAATTGGATCGGTGTGCTGCCGACCGTTTTGCTGATCATTTTGACGGGATTTCTCGGGGCCGCTCTCGCCAAAAAACAAGGAATCGAAGTCTACTACAAAGTTCAGCGCGATCTTCAGTACGGAAAGATGCCTGGGGATGCGATTTTGGACGGGCTTTGTATTTTCATAGGCGGCATGCTGCTTTTGCTGCCCGGTTTTTTATCGGATATCATCGGTTTACTACTGCTGCTGCCGGCAACCCGCAGCCGTTTCAAACCGTTCATATCCCGCAAGCTGAAGAGGATGTCTGAAGGCAGGCGGATCAACATCATCAAATAACCCGATAAGCGGCAGCCCGCATGGAAAAAACAGGCTGCCGCTTATTTTTCATTTCCTTTAATAAACAGCCATATGTCTTTAAAAATACCTGTTGTAAAGAGAGCCTGAATGAGAACGAGAAGGGCGGGGCCCATGATCAATCCGAGAAAGCCAAACAATTTGAAACCGGCAAACAGCGCGATCAATGTTCCCAAAGGGTGAAGTCCGATTGACCGGCTCAAAATCTTCGGTTCGGCAAGCTGTCTGAAGACGAGCACGACGATGTACAAGATTCCGAGGCCGATCGCGAGCGGCAGCTGCTTGGAAGCTGCTAGATAGACAATCCACGGCACAAATACGGACCCTGTTCCCAAATACGGCAGCAGGTCGACCAGCCCGATCAGAAAAGCGATCGCCACAGCATGATTGACCTTTAACACGGAAAGCCCGATCAACACGAGCACCATCGTCATCGCCACTAAGGTAAGCTGGGCCTTCACAAAGCCTGCCAGCGCTCTTTTCAATTCCGCATAGACAGCCGCTGTACCCGAGATCAGCCGATCAGGAAGAACAGACCGCGCCTTGTTTTGGATTTTATGCAGATCTTTGCTGATAAAAAAAGTGGCCAGGAGCGAAAAGATCAGCACGGCCGCCATATTCGGCAGAAAGGCGAAAAAAAGGGGCACCATCTCAAGAATTTTTGAAAGAAACAAAGCGGTGCCTGAAGCGAGTTCACTGCCCAAATTTTGGACTTGTGTAATGATCGATTCCTGCTGGGCGGCTTCCAGCCCGTCAAAAAAAGCGGCCAGCTGATTATACAGCGGCATGATCTGATTCGTAAAAAACGATTCGATATAGAGAGCGGCTTTATTAAACTGGACGGGGAGTATTTTAGCCAAATAAGCCGTTCCAGAGACGATCTCGGCAACGACCAGTGTCAAAAAACCAGCGCCGGCGGTCAAAAAGCCGCACAGCACGATGCCGACATTGACGCCTCTCGGGAGACCGGTCCGCTTATCGAGCCATTCCACAAAAGGGTTGATCATGATGGCGAGAATAAGCGCAATCACAAAAGGATAGGTTAACGGAAAAGAGTAGTAGCCGACCGCTCCGCAAGCAGCGGCCAAAAACAGCACATACACTGCCCGAAGCGCAGCTGTGAGATAGGATTGGTTCAATTGTGCATCCTCCTGATATTAGAAAGCATGTCCTTATTTCATTTTATTCTTGAGTCCTGTTATTATGAGAAAGGTCATAAAAAAATGGAGTTGAATACAGCATGTTTACTCAAGCTAATTTATTTTTGATCCTGCTTTTGGCCATCGCTTTAATCGCTAAAAATCAGTCGCTGATCATCGCCGTATCGGTACTGCTTTTAATCAAGCTGATCGGACTCGATCAAAAGCTGTTTCCGGCCATCCAATCCAAAGGGATCAACTGGGGCGTTACCGTCATTACAATAGCGGTCCTTGTGCCGATTGCGACAGGAGAGATCGGCTTTAAACAGCTTGGCGAAGCGATGAAATCATATTACGCATGGATCGCACTCGGGGCGGGCATTCTCGTAGCATTGATCGCCAAAAACGGGATCACATTGCTTGCGGAAGACCCCCATATCACGACCGCTCTTGTATTTGGAACGATTTTAGCGGTCGCTTTATTCAAAGGTGTTGCCGTCGGCCCGCTCATCGGTGCCGGGATCGCCTATCTCGTCATGCAAGCCGTCCAGCATTTCACATCTTAGAAATGTGCGCAGTCCCCCCTGTTTCAGGGGGCTTTTTACTTTTAAAAAAACTTTCGTAACTAAAAAAATTTCAGCCCCGTATTTTTTTAAAAAAACATAATTGAATATAAATAACGCAGTTAAAACTACTAAAAATCTGTAAATAGAAGTCAGCTGGTGCAAAAAATAAGTAAAAAAAACTATAGTTAAACATTTAACAAATGTCTGATAATTGTTTATAATATAAATATGCTTAATCTTTATTGAGCATATCGGAGTATCGAACGGTATATAGAAACGCACGATTGTTTTATTCGAAAAACGATTTAATGTAAGCATTTTCTTTTTGGATTAAAGAAGATGTATACATCATGCGTTGTTTTTACTCCTGGGTTTTGGTTTAATTTTAAAAGGGGAAATTTTTAAAAAAGGGAGAGATGAGTATGACAGCAACACGCGGCCTTGAAGGGGTAGTCGCCACTACATCATCAGTAAGTTCAATTATTGATGATACTCTTACATATGTAGGGTATAACATCGATGATTTGACAGAAAAAGCTAGCTTTGAAGAAGTTGTTTATCTGCTTTGGCATTTAAAGCTGCCGAACAAAGAGGAGCTTGCCGAGCTTAAAAAACAGCTTTCTGAAAATGCCGGTATCCCCACAGAAGTCATTGACCATTTCAAATCCTACTCGAATGGAAAAGTCCACCCGATGGCAGCTCTTCGGACAGCCGTTTCTTTACTCGGGCTGTTTGACGAAGAAGCAGATCAAATGGATGCGGAAGCAAACTACAGAAAAGCGGTGCGTCTCCAAGCGAAGATGCCTGCGCTTGTCGCTGCTTTTTCAAGAATCCGCAAAGGGCTCGAGCCGATTGAGCCGAATCCGGAACTCGGTTTTGCCGCCAACTTTCTCTACATGCTGAATGGAAAAGAACCTTCACCTGTTGAAGTGGAAGCGTTTGACAAAGCTTTGATTCTGCATGCGGATCATGAGCTGAACGCATCTACGTTCACAGCCAGAGTATGCGTCGCGACGCTTTCAGACGTCTACTCAGGGATAACGGCCGCAATCGGGGCCTTGAAAGGTCCGCTTCACGGCGGAGCAAACGAAGCAGTTATGAAAATGCTTTCAGAGATTGGCGAGGTCGAAAACGTAGATTCATATATTCACGCCAAGCTTGAAAAGAAAGAAAAGATCATGGGATTCGGCCACCGCGTATACCGCCAGGGCGATCCCCGCGCAAAACATTTGAAGGAAATGAGCAGACGTTTGACGAATTTAACGGGTGAAAGCAAATGGTATGAGATTTCAGAGCGGACTGAGGAAATCGTCACGTCTCAGAAAAAGCTGCCGCCAAACGTAGACTTTTATTCTGCGTCGGTTTATCATAGCTTAGGAATCGACCATGATCTGTTTACACCGATTTTTGCGATCAGCAGGGTATCAGGCTGGCTCGCTCACATTCTTGAACAGTATGAAAATAACCGCCTGATTCGTCCGCGGGCTGACTACACCGGCCCTGACATGCAGACGTTCATTCCGATTGAAGAAAGAAGCTGACAGTTTGAAAAGAGGCTGCTCAAGCTTCGTTCGGCCGGCCTCTTAACGACTTTTCTAAGGAAACAATGAATTAATGAATCTATGAAAAAACATGTTTGTCCCCCGCCAAAGGGGGAAACAAATGTTTTTCTATATTGAAGAATTACATATTATGGGAGGTTTTATTGTGGCACAAGGCGAAAAAATTACAGTCTCCGGCGGAGTATTAAACGTTCCAAACAACCCGGTTATCCCGTTTATTGAAGGGGACGGAACAGGTCCTGATATTTGGAGAGCAGCTTCCAGGGTTCTTGAAGCGGCTGTGGAGAAAGCGTATAACGGCGAAAAGGAAATCACTTGGAAAGAGGTCTACGCCGGGGAAAAAGCGTACAACAAAACAGGCGAATGGCTTCCTGAAGAAACGCTTGATACGATCCGCGAATACCTGATCGCGATTAAAGGTCCTTTAACAACTCCTGTAGGCGGCGGAATCCGCTCATTAAACGTAGCGCTCAGACAAGAGCTTGACTTGTTTACATGCCTGCGTCCTGTCCGCTATTTCACAGGCGTTCCTTCACCGGTTAAGCGCCCTGAAGATACGGATATGGTTATCTTCCGCGAAAATACTGAAGATATCTACGCCGGTATCGAGTACGCGAAAGGCTCTGAAGAAGTTCAAAAGCTGATTTCATTCCTGAAGAACGAGCTTGGCGTTAACAAGATCCGCTTCCCTGAAACATCAGGCATCGGCATCAAGCCGGTTTCTGAAGAAGGGACATCAAGGCTTGTCAGAGCTGCGATCGAGTATGCAATCGAGCACGGCCGCAAATCTGTGACGCTCGTCCATAAAGGAAACATCATGAAATTCACGGAAGGCGCCTTTAAAAACTGGGGCTATGAAGTGGCTGAAAAAGAATTCGGCGATAAAGTATTCACATGGGCCGAATATGACCGCATCGCTGAAAAAGACGGCAAAGACGCTGCAAACAAAGCGCAAAGCGAAGCTGAAGCGGCCGGCAAAATCATCATCAAAGACAGCATCGCTGACATCTTCCTGCAGCAGATTCTGACCCGCCCTGCCGAGTTTGATGTTGTGGCGACAATGAACCTGAACGGGGACTACATTTCAGATGCGCTTGCTGCCCAAGTCGGCGGAATCGGCATCGCACCTGGAGCAAACATCAACTATGAGACAGGACATGCCATCTTTGAGGCGACACATGGTACAGCTCCTAAATATGCCGGCCTTGACAAAGTAAACCCGTCTTCCGTCATCCTATCCGGCGTGCTGCTTCTTGAGCATTTGGGCTGGAATGAAGCTGCCGACCTTGTGATTAAATCAATGGAGAAAACAATTGCATCCAAAGTCGTCACATACGATTTCGCTCGTTTGATGGACGGCGCGACTGAAGTCAAATGCTCTGAATTCGGTGATGAGCTTATCAAAAACATGTCTTAAACGGCTGTTTTGGGGTAAAACAAACAACAATTAAAAGGGGTAGAAAAAATGGGAAAGAAGCGAAATAAAGTATCTGTCATCGGAGCGGGTTTTACAGGTGCAACAACTGCGTTTTTAACGGCTCAAAAAGAATTGGCTGACGTCGTGCTAGTCGACATTCCGCAGCTTGAAAACCCTACAAAAGGGAAAGCGCTCGATATGCTGGAAGCGAGCCCTGTCCAAGGATTTGACGCGAATATTACAGGAACGGCAAACTATGAAGATACGGCTGGTTCAGATATCGTCGTCATCACGGCGGGGATCGCGAGAAAGCCGGGAATGAGCCGGGACGACCTCGTGGCTACAAATGAAAAGATCATGAGGAGTGTAACAAAGGAAGTTGTTAAATACTCACCTGATTGTATCATCATCGTTCTGACAAACCCTGTAGATGCGATGACATACGCTGTCTATAAAGAATCGGGCTTCCCGAAAGAGCGGGTCATCGGCCAGTCAGGAATTTTGGATACGGCGAGATTCAGAACGTTTGTCGCTCAAGAGCTAAACCTTTCCGTCAAAGACATTACAGGTTTTGTACTGGGCGGACACGGGGATGACATGGTTCCGCTCGTTCGCTACTCTTATGCAGGCGGCATTCCGCTTGAAACGCTTCTTCCGAAAGACCGGATCGATGCGATTGTTGAAAGAACGAGAAAAGGCGGGGGAGAAATTGTCAACCTGTTAGGAAACGGAAGCGCGTATTATGCGCCGGCCGCTTCCCTGACAGAAATGGTTGAAGCGATCTTAAAAGACCAGCGCCGCGTGCTGCCGACCATTGCCTACCTTGAAGGCGAATACGGCTATGAAGGCATTTATCTCGGCGTTCCGACGATTATCGGCGGAAACGGTCTCGAACAGATCATTGAACTTGAACTGACTGAAACTGAAAAAAGTCAGCTTGATCGATCCGTTGAATCAGTCAAAAACGTCATGAAAGTATTATCATAAAGAAAACGGCAGGGAGGCTTTAGACAAGCCTTCCTGTTTTTGAATGCGAACCTTTTTACATAACACCGTATGAAAATCAAGACATAAACACGGGCTGTCAGCATATACCTAATCATAATCATCTGCCCGGACATTTTCATTCTTTTTGATGGAAGCATTCCATCGCTTAAAACAGCGGCTTATGGCCGAAAAAGAGAGATTTTAGGCAAAACACTGAAAAATCAAATTGTCGAACGGATAGGCTTTCGTTAAAATAGGAGTGAAAACGTTTATTTAACAAAAGATAGAGAAAGAGATGTCGGGGAAATCTGAAGCCTGGAGGCATGTCATGAGCAAAAAGATATTAGTTGTAGATGATGAGGAATCGATTGTTACCCTTCTAAAATATAACCTTGAACGGTCGGGCTATCATGTGGTGACCGCCATGGACGGAGAAGCCGGCTTGTTAAAGGCGATTGAAGAGAAGCCGGATCTGATCGTGCTCGATCTGATGCTCCCTAAAATGGACGGCATTGAAGTATGCAAGGAACTCAGACAGAAGAAGCTGATGTATCCGATTTTGATGCTGACCGCAAAGGATGATGAATTTGATAAAGTACTCGGTCTCGAGCTGGGTGCCGATGACTATATGACGAAGCCGTTCAGCCCGAGAGAGGTGACGGCAAGGGTTAAAGCGATTTTAAGAAGAACACAGACGCTGTCCGTTCAGCCGGAGGAAACGGAAGAACAGGATGCAGGCGAACTGATCATAGGCGAACTGAAAATACTGCCTGAACATTATGAGGTTTACTTTCAAAACGAACGCCTCGAGCTAACGCCGAAGGAATTCGAACTCCTTTTATATTTGGGACGGCATAAAGGGAGGGTGCTGACGAGAGATCTTCTTCTCAACGCTGTCTGGAACTACGACTTTGCAGGCGATACGCGCATCGTCGATGTCCATATCAGCCACCTTCGCGATAAGATTGAAAAAAATACAAAAAAACCGGAATACATTAAAACAATCAGAGGTCTTGGCTACAAAATGGAGGAGCCGAAACTGAATGATTAAATTCCGGACCCGGCTTTTAGCTGCCCTGCTGACGCTTTTGATTCTCGTATTTGCTTCACTCGGTTTTCTGCTCGTTCACTTGTTTCACTCCTCTTACGATGCCAAACTGAGCAGCCATATTGAAAAAGAGGCCGCTTTGATCGCTTCATTGGCAAATCGTGAAAACATGAAATCTTCGGAGCAAGGAGCCATTTTAGAGAAGGCAAGCCGTGAACTGGACAGTCATGTATCGCTGGTTGATACAAAAGGTCAGGTTCTTTTTCATTTTGGGGGCCGCGCCGAAGATCAATCCGTTATCAAAGAAGCGCTTGAAGCGGATTTAAACGGTGAAGGAGGAGGCTTCAGAATCAACCCTGATAACGAGTCCGTTTACCGTTACGTGCAGCCGCTGAAAGAAGACGGGAATGTGAAAGGATATATTCTGATCAGCACTCCTGCCGATTCACTGCAAGACATCAATCAAAAGATCTGGATTCTCCTCGGCGTGAGCCTTGGAACGGCTTTTTTGATCATCGCCGGGCTTGGGGCGAGAATTACCTCTCAATATACGAATCCGATTGAGTCTGCGACACAAGTGGCGATTGAGCTTGCCAAAGGAAACTATAAAGCAAGGACATTCAACGAAGATGAAACGATGCTGAGCCAGTCCATCAATATGCTGGCGCAGAATCTCCAGGATATGACAAGAGCCCAGGAAATGCAGCGCGACCGTCTGCAAACCGTCATTGAAAATATCGATTCAGGTCTGATCTTAATCGACGGAAAGGGTTATATTCACCTTGTGAACCGCGCTTATCAAAAGCAATTTCACGTAGAAGCTGATCAGCTTCTTTACCATTTCTATCATGAAGTGCTCGAACACGAAGAGATCATTAATCTCATTGAAGAAATTTTTATGACGGAAACAAAGGTCCGTAAAATGTTTAAACTGCCGATCAAAATTGAAAGAAGGTATTTTGAAGTCGACGGAGTTCCGATTATCGGCATCAATGATGAGTGGAAGGGCATTGTTCTCGTTTTCCATGACATGACGGAAAGAAAGCAGCTTGAAGAAATGAGGAAGGACTTTGTCGCAAATGTCTCCCACGAGCTGAAAACGCCGATTACGTCAATTAAAGGGTTCACCGAAACGCTTTTGGACGGAGCGATGAATGAACGGGAGACGCTGTTGCAGTTTCTATCGATCATCTTAAAAGAGAGCAGCCGTCTGCAAACCTTGATCCAGGACCTGTTGGATCTGTCGAAAATCGAACAGCAAAACTTCACCCTGAATATTCAAAATTGCAATATTGGTGAAATCCTCGCTGAAATTGAAATGCTTATGAAGAATAAAGCGGAGGAAAAAGGAATCACCTTGACCCTGGAAAAGCCGGATAAGCCGGCCGTTGCTTCCGGAGACCCGCACAGACTAAAGCAGATCTTTTTGAATTTGGTCAACAATGCGCTCACATATACGCCTGAAGATGGAAACGTGACGATTTCGGCTGATGTTCTGGAAGATGCAGTGCAAGTTAAAGTGAAGGATACGGGTATCGGGATCAAGCGGTCCGAAATCCCGAGGATATTCGAACGGTTCTACCGGATCGATAAAGACAGGAGCAGAAATTCAGGAGGAACCGGTCTCGGCCTTGCGATCGTCAAGCATTTAGTCGAAGCCCACCACGGTGAAATCGACGTCGAAAGCGAGCGGGGAAAAGGCACCGAATTCACGGTCCGCTTAAAACGCGCCTCCGAGTAGCTTCCTTTAGCAAACTTTACAAAGGCTTAACAACTTTTATATATATGGTTAAAACTTGGCTGATAGGATCATTAGTGAACCCCTTCATCCAAGGAGCCATATGGACGGACGCGATCAACAACGCGTCCCTTTTTTTATTTTCTGCGAAATCACTCTCATTTTCCTTTCAAAATGAACTTTGCTAAAATAAAATAAGCAAATATGATCACGAAGTTGAATGGAAGCTGACGAATCGGCTCCTTAGGAGGATAAAGATGACTGAAAGAAAAAAATTAGTATTGGTTGACGGAAACAGCCTGGCTTACCGTGCGTTTTTCGCTCTGCCTCTTCTCAGCAATGAAAAAGGGATACATACAAACGCTGTGTACGGATTTACCACGATTTTAATGAAGATGCTTGAAGAAGAAAAACCGACCCACATGCTCGTTGCTTTTGATGCGGGGAAAACGACATTCAGACATAAAACGTTTAAAGAATATAAAGGCGGCAGACAAAAAACGCCGCCCGAGCTGTCCGAGCAGCTGCCGTTTATCCGCGAGCTCCTCGACGCCTATCAAATCTCAAGGTATGAGCTTGAAAACTATGAGGCCGATGATATTATCGGCACCCTTGCCAAATCAGCGGAAAAAGACGGATTTGAAGTGAAGATTTTTTCCGGCGACAAGGATCTGACACAGCTGGCTACAGAAGGAACGACGGTCGCCATCACAAAAAAGGGCATTACAGATGTCGAATACTATACGCCTGAACATGTCCGGGAAAAATACGGACTTACCCCTGAACAGATCATTGATATGAAAGGGCTGATGGGAGACTCATCAGACAATATTCCAGGCGTGCCGGGCGTCGGCGAAAAGACGGCGATCAAGCTTTTGAAACAGTTCCATACAGTAGAGGAGCTGCTGTCGTCAATAGAGGAAGTCAGCGGAAAAAAACTGAAAGAGAAGCTTGAAGAATTTAAAGAACAGGCTTTAATGAGCAAAGAGCTTGCGACGATTACGACAGAAGCGCCGCTTGAAGTCACCCTCGATTCCCTCGGATACGAAGGTTTTGACAGGGAAGCGGTCGTCAAGCTTTTTAAAGATCTTGGCTTTAACTCTTTGCTCGAAAGGATTGGCGAAGAGCCGGGAGAAAAAGAAGAAGAACAGTTTGAAGAGATCAACGTCAAGATCAAAACAGACATCACGGATGACTTGTTTGCGTCACCGGCTTCACTCGTTGTTGAACAGCTCGGCGACAATTATCACGAGGCGCCGATCCTCGGTTTTTCGATCGTCAACGAACATGGCGCTTTTTTCATTCCGGAAGAGGCGGCTGTTCAGTCGGACCGTTTTAAAGAATGGGCCGAAGATGAGTCGAAAAAGAAATGGGTGTTTGATGCAAAACGCGCGGCGGTCGCTTTGCGCTGGCGGGGCATCGAACTGAAAGGCGCAGAATTTGACGTTCTTCTTGCGGCCTATATCATCAATCCGGGACACTCCTACGATGATGTGGCAAGCGTTGCGAAAGAACATCAATTACACATCGTTGCAGCAGATGAAGCGGTCTACGGAAAAGGTGCGAAACAGGCCGTTCCGGATGAGAAGGAGCTTGCCGACCATTTAGCCAGAAAAGCGAAGGCGATATCGCTGCTGCGCGAAAAGCTCCTTGATGAATTGGAGAAAAACGAGCAGCTCGATCTGTTTGAAGCGCTCGAAATGCCACTCGCTCACATTCTCGGTGAAATGGAATCGATCGGTGTCCAAGTCAATGTCGACAGACTGAAAAAAATGGGTGAAGAACTGTCCGCCAAATTAGCGGAATACGAGAAAAAAATCCACGAGTCAGCAGGTGAAACCTTCAACATCAATTCACCAAAGCAGCTCGGTGTGATTTTGTTTGAAAAGCTCGGGCTGCCTGCCGTCAAAAAAACAAAAACGGGCTATTCGACTTCAGCCGATGTGCTGGAAAAGCTGCGCGACAAACACGTCATTATCGAAGATATCCTGCACTACAGACAAATTGGCAAGCTCCAGTCCACATACGTTGAAGGGCTTTTAAAAGTGATCAAAAAAGACAGCCATAAAGTGCATACCCGCTTTAATCAAGCTTTAACACAGACGGGAAGGCTCAGCTCAACCGATCCGAATCTGCAAAATATACCGATCCGCCTTGAGGAAGGCCGCAAGATCCGCCAGGCGTTTGTACCTTCGCAAAAAGGCTGGCTCATATTTGCGGCGGATTACTCCCAGATCGAACTGAGGGTTCTCGCCCATATTTCAAAGGATAAAAATTTGATTGAAGCGTTCACGAACGATATGGACGTTCACACGAAAACGGCGATGGATGTTTTTCATGTATCAGAAGAAGAAGTCACCCCTGCGATGAGAAGACAGGCGAAAGCCGTCAATTTCGGAATCGTCTACGGAATCAGCGACTACGGCTTGTCGCAAAACCTGGGAATTACAAGAAAGGAAGCGGCCGCGTTTATTGAGCGCTATTTCCACAGCTTCCAGGGAGTCAAAGAATATATGGAAGAGACCGTTCAAGAAGCGAAACAGAGGGGCTATGTAACGACTCTTTTAAGCCGGAGGCGGTATATCCCTGAATTGACGAGCCGGAATTTCAATCTGCGCAGCTTTGCCGAACGGACGGCAATGAACACGCCGATCCAGGGAAGTGCCGCAGATATTATTAAAAAAGCGATGATCGACATGGCGGACAAGCTAAAAGAAAAAAATCTCCAGGCCAAACTGCTGCTGCAGGTTCATGACGAATTGATTTTTGAAGCGCCTGAAGACGAAATCAAAGTGCTTGAAAAACTGGTTCCTGAAGTAATGGAACACGCATTGGAGCTCGATGTTCCGCTGAAAGTGGACTGCTCTTCAGGGCCTTCATGGTACGATGCAAAATAGAGAAAAGGAAGTGATGATGTGCCGGAATTACCAGAAGTCGAAACGGTCCGGCGCACTCTTGCCGGACTTGTAAGAGGGAAAACGATCGATGCGGTTGAGGTTAGATGGACAAATATTATTAAACGGCCGGCGGAGCCTGAGGAATTCGCAAGGCTCCTGGCCGGTCAGACGATTCAGTCGATCGGAAGAAGGGGAAAATTCCTGTTGTTTCATCTTGATGACTGTGTCATGGTTTCCCATTTGAGAATGGAAGGAAAGTATGGGCTTCATCAAAACGATGAACCACTTGATAAACATGTGCACGTCATTTTCAGGTTCACGGACGGAAGCGAGCTGCGCTACCGGGATGTCAGAAAGTTCGGCACGATGCATTTGTTTAAACCGGGAGAAGAACTGACGGAGCTGCCTCTCAGGCAGCTCGGGCCCGAGCCTTTCAGCGGCGAATTTACAGCCGGTTATTTAAGAGAGCGCTTAAAGAAAACAAACCGCTCGGTGAAAACCGCACTGCTCGATCAGCGGACAGTGGTCGGACTGGGCAATATTTATGTTGACGAGGCTTTGTTCAGAGCCGGTATCCATCCCGAGACAACAGCGAACAAGCTCACAAAAAAACAGACGGTTCTTCTCCATGAAGAGATCGTTCAAACGTTAAAGGAAGCTGTTGAAGCAGGGGGAAGCACAGTCAGATCTTACATCAATTCACAAGGTGAAATCGGCATGTTCCAGCTCAAACTTTTCGTTTACGGCCGGAAAGATGAACCTTGTAAAAAGTGCGGATCTCCAATTGAAAAAACAGTCGTTGGCGGAAGGGGCACTCATTTTTGCATAAAGTGCCAAAAAAAATGACAATCGCATAAAAGGGACAACAGCAAGCCGTATCATGGTTCAAGCTGTCGGTGCATACGCTCCAAATAGCTGTTAAAAGCAGGCTTTAAGGTGTGATGTTTCTTTTTTAGGTGAACAACACACGGATGGTTTTCTTCTTTCATATATATAAGAAGCCTAGAAAGCTGCCTTTAGGCTGCATGACTTACACCGCTCGCATCAACAGAAAGGAAGAGCCTGATATGATGTTTGCATCTTTCTTGCTGCTGGCATTCGCCGTCAGCTTGGACAGTTTTTCAGTCGGATTTACTTACGGATTGCGAAAGATGAAAATCCCATTTAAAGCGATTTTGATTATTGCTTTTTGCTCTGGTGCCGTGATGTATATTGCCATGATGATCGGAACCCTTTTGGCGAAATTCCTGCCCGTTGTCGTAACAGAAAGGCTCGGAGCCGTCATATTAATGGGGATCGGCGCATGGGTGCTGTATCAGTTTTTCAGGCCGGAGAAAGAACAGGATCTCGTCTTCTCTGAAAAAACGCTCATTAACCTTGAATTGAAATCGCTCGGGATCGTGATACACATTTTAAGAAAACCGACAAGCGCCGACATTGATAAATCAGGAATCATTACCGGTATAGAAGCTTTCCTTCTCGGTTTCGCCCTCTCTATTGACGCGTTCGGCGCAGGGATCGGCGCGGCCGCGCTTGGCTTTTCCCCTGTTCCGATGAGCATTACGGTAGGTATCATGAGCTCATTGTTCGTATTTTGCGGAATACAGGCAGGCCGATTTTTATCGAAATGGAACTGGATGGATAAACTGACCTTCCTTCCCGGTATATTGCTGATTATGATCGGTATCTGGAAACTGTAAGAAGGAGGTGCAGGCCTTTGACATTGGTCATCGGATTAACCGGAGGGATTGCCAGCGGCAAGAGTACTGTCGCGCAAATGTTCCAGCAGTGCGGCATCACGGTCGTCGATGCGGACGTGATCGCAAAAGAGGCGGTTGAACAAGGGATGCCCGCTTATCAGAAAATCGCTGAGACATTTGGTCAAGGCGTGCTGCTTGAAACAGGCGATATCGACCGGAGAAAACTTGGAGAAATTGTTTTTGCTAATGAAGAAAAGAGGCTGCAGTTAAATGCGATCGTCCATCCAGAAGTGAGAAAAATGATGATCAAACAGCGCGACGAAGCCATAAGGGCCGGTGAACGGTTTGTTGTTCTTGATATTCCGCTTTTATATGAAAGCGGGCTTGAACATTTGACAGATAAAGTGATCGTCGTCTGGGTGCCGAAGGAGCTTCAGCTTGAGCGGCTGATGAAAAGAAACCGGTTCAATGAAGACGAGGCGCTGAACAGAATTCACGCCCAGCATTCTCTTGACGAAAAGAAGAAAAGGGCAGACGCGGTCATCGATAACAGCGGCAGTCTGAAAGATACAGAAGCGCAGCTTCATCAGCTGCTTGATACATGGTCAAATACTGAAAAGTGAGCGCAATGTCGCGCTCACTTTTTTTATTAGTCATTTTTAAACTGGCTGTAATTTGCATAATACAGAGCGGTGCGCTGCGCACCTGCATACCGTTCAGCAAATACTTTGGCATTGCCGGCCTTCATCGTCCGATAGCTGTAGTTGGATGAAGGTCTCCAGCTTGTCTCAGGCGATTTCTGCCCCTTTATCGCCGGATATGACCCGACATCTTTAAACGAGCCGTCTCCGTAATCATCAAGTATGCCTTTTTCGCTGCCCGTGCCGAAGTAATTGGCTTCAGAATATATTTTCGCCAATGTCGTAATCGTGAAGCCGAGGTGGTAATTGTTAATATAATTGTTTTTCGCGTGAAAATAGCCGTAACGCATCAACCCGGGCGCCCTGACGTAAAGATTCTCAAAGCGATTGTGGCTGATCGTCATCCGCGGATAGCCATTATATATACTGTGGTATTGCTTATCATCTTGGGGCCAGCCGAGAATCAGGCCGTACCTGTGGTCTGTAAATGTGCTGTGAGACAGTGTGACGTAATCGGCTTTAGCCCCGACGTATAAGAGCTTGTCAAGATCGTGGCCGTTTGCCGAATAGCTGTGGCCCTGGAATGTGACATGGTCAATCCAGTAGTTTCTCGAATCGGTAATATAAACAGGGATGTCATTGTTTTCATTTATGGATGCATCATGTGCAATGACCAGGTTTTTGAAAATAACGTTGCCAGAGTCAGCTTTTGTTTTAAAGTAAACGTTGTTCAGCTTATGTTTTTCATACGAGCCGATGATTGTTTTATTGGCGCCAACCGTTAATACCGTTTTGGCTGAAGCGCCGATATTGCTGGAGACAACAATCGTGCGGGGCGTTGAACCTTCAATATTGGTCTTCAGTTCGCCCAGATTGTTAACATAGACGACTTTTCCAAGCAGGCCGCCGCTTGTGCCTGTTTTCTGCTTGCCGTTCGTTTCCTTTGCATAGCCGGCGAAACCTTCGAGCCCGTCGCTTGGAAGCTTCCACTTTTGGAGGGAGCTGCCCGTGTATTTGGCAAGCTTCACTCCACTGCCGTCCAGTGTCAGTGCAAGGCTGTTGTTTTGTGCACTGACAATTTTATACGTGATAAAATCTCCGTTTCCATCTTTGTCAGCCCCGATGATGTTCCACAACTCTTCCTTCCGAGAATTGTCATAGTAGACCACAGCCGGATTATGATCTGACAGTGCGTAATGGGCAGGGATGATAATTTTACCGCTATCCATATTTCTGATTTTGAATTGTTTGCCGTCAGACGTATCCAGCCTCCATCTTTCTTCTTTTTCCCCGCTCGTCTGTTTTGTTGTTAGCGGTGCGTTGTCTTGATTCCCGGCGGGTGTGATGTTTAAGCCTGATGAGCTTTCCAGCCTGATCATCTGTTTCGGATAATCTTCGTTTGCCGCAGAAGCAGCGACTGTACCTAATAAAAAATAAATGCTGGCCGCAGCCAAAAAAGAAATGATAAAAGATGTGTTTTTGATGAGTTTCATGGTTGTCCTTCCTTGAAGACACTGCCTTCTGTCGGTAAAAATTTAGCGCTGTTGGAAATTGTAGCACTAAAGATGTATTTGAAATATATGCTTTAGGGATGATTTTTTTTAGTCTTTTGTTCACGATTTCACATAAGTGCGTAAATTTGCTATAAAAGCAACAAATGGTATGGCTAATTAAAAATAATGTGTTATACTTATTTTGAATAAATCATGATGTGGAATGACATAAAATAAGGGGTGTATATTTGATGAAAGTGAAAGTTGCGATAAACGGATTCGGCCGAATCGGCAGAATGGTGTTTAGAAAAGCGATGCTTGATGAACAGATTGACATTGCAGTGATCAATGCGAGCTACCCTCCGGAAACGCTCGCTCATTTAATAAAGTATGACACAAATCACGGCCGTTATGAGCTTGATGTAAAGGCTGGAGACGACTGTCTGTTCGTTAACGGTAAAAAGGTCATGCTGACCAATCAGAGGGACCCTAAGCTTCTTCCGTGGGCACAATATGGGATCGACATCGTCGTAGAAGCGACGGGGAAATTTAACTCGAAGGAAAAAGCGGAAGCTCATATTGAAGCCGGCGCGAAAAAAGTTATTTTGACAGCGCCGGGCAAAAATGAAGACATCACAATCGTGATGGGCGTCAACGAACGTGAATTTGATGCGGAGCGTCATACGATTATTTCAAACGCTTCCTGTACGACGAATTGTCTCGCTCCTGTCGCAAAAGTGCTTGATGATGCATTTGGCATTGAAAACGGGCTGGTGACAACCGTTCACGCTTTTACAAATGATCAAAAAAATATTGATAATCCGCACAAAGACTTGAGAAGGGCGCGCGCCTGCGGGTCTTCGATCATTCCGACAACGACAGGCGCCGCGAAAGCGCTGTCACTTGTCATGCCCCATTTAAAAGGAAGAATGCACGGCCTGGCCCTGCGCGTTCCTGTTTCAAATGTGTCACTCGTTGACCTTGTGGCTGATTTAAAAAGCGATGTGACGGCAGAGGATATTAATGAGGCGTTCCGAATGGCAGCGGCAGGCTCTATGTCCGGGATCATCGATGTATGCGATGAACCGCTCGTCTCATCCGATTTTAATACGAATCCATACTCGGCGGTGATCGACAGCCTTTCAACAATGGTGCTTGAAAACAGAAAGGTGAAAGTGCTCGCATGGTATGACAATGAATGGGGATATTCGTGCAGGGTTGTCGATTTGATCAGATACGCGGCTGCAAGAATGAAACACCCTACTGTATAAAATAAGAGCATGGACGGATCAAAAAATAAATACCCCTTAACCATCAAATGATAAAACCGCCTTGCAAAAAATATTCAAACAAAGTATACTATTTTTCGTGAACTTCTAGTTCGTGAGCGCTTCGGCATTACTTAAAGGGTTAGGACCTCTCCGGACTAACTTTCCCCCGTGGTAATTGACCGGTTCAGTTGCTTGGAAATTCACTTTTTTAATTCTTGTTAAGGGGGGTCCATGCTATGGAAACAATGGGGCGTCACGTTATCTCCGAACTGTGGGGATGCGATTTTGATAAGCTGAATGACATGGATTTTATTGAAAAAACGTTTGTAAATGCGGCACTGAAGTCAGGTGCTGAGGTACGTGAGGTAGCCTTTCATAAGTTTGCACCTCAAGGTGTAAGCGGGGTCGTGATTATTTCTGAATCTCACTTGACCATTCACAGTTTTCCTGAACACGGATATGCCAGCATTGATGTTTATACTTGCGGAGATTTAGATCCGAACGTAGCTGCGGATTATATCGCAGAAGAGTTAAGAGCGGAAACAAGAGAGAACATTGAAATACCGAGAGGCATGGGACCTGTTCAGGTGAAACAGGCCAATGCCAAAGCACAGGCACTTTAATGCCGATAGAGGAGCTGGATGAAAAAGCGGACACCGCTTTTAAAATCCGCTCCTTTTTCTTTCCTCCCGCGACAATCCCCGATACATATTCCCCGGCATTCTCTTGCCCTAATTTGTTTTCCCTTGGAAATCAACCATTTTTCTAATAAAATATAGAGAAGAAAGACAAAGGGGACAGGGGATATGAGTCTTTTTCAAAACATTCAACGGTTTTTTTCTACACACGCAGAAACGTCTGACCGCCATCCTTCGGACGAGCTGAAGAGCCGCTATTATAAAGCGGCGTCAAAAGAAGCGCTCAATGCTGTAAAGGAAGTGCTGGAAGGGCTTGACGGCTGCAAGGTGACATCGGTGTCGGAAGAAAGAGGAGAAATCAGCGCTGAGGTTAAAAAAACGAGAAAAGCTTTTGTGGTGGCGACAGTCGTTTCGATTCGCCCTTTTGATACAGCAGTGGATTTTAATGTGTCAACGGAAACGTTTTTGCCAACCGATTTTGGCTACAGCCGCGGGCTTGTCTCGACGCTATACAGCGAACTGGACGGAAAGCTGCAGAAATCTGTACATTCAAACAATTGAATAGGGAGCTGAAAAAATGAAATGTCCAGCATGTCAGCATAACGGGACGAGGGTTTTGGACTCCCGTCCCGTTGACGAAGGCAGATCGATTCGCAGAAGACGCGAATGCGAATCGTGCAACTATCGATTTACTACATTTGAAAAAGTGGAAGAAATTCCGCTCATCGTCGTAAAAAAAGAAGGAATCCGGGAAGAATTCAGCCGCGAGAAGATGCTCCGCGGCTTGATCAAAGCGTGCGAAAAGCGCCCTGTCGCCTTAAAGCAGCTTGAAGATATTTGCTTTGAAATTGAAAAAGAGCTTAGAAACCAAGGCGTTGCTGAAGTAAAAAGCGAAATGATCGGAGAAATGGTGATGGACAGGCTTGCAAAAATCGACGAAGTCGCATATGTCCGATTTGCTTCAGTATACCGCCAATTTAAAGATATTAACGTATTTATCGACGAGCTGAAAGACTTAATAAAGAAGGAACGGTAAAGAGCTGTAAATTGATCCAGCTCTTTTCTCATGATAAAAACACAGTCGTGTGACATGAAGGCCTGAAAAAGGTGTAAAATGAGGACAAGAAACAAAGTGGAAGGTTGACAAAAGATATGAGTAATTATTGGAAAGATTTGCTTCCTGTCGATCCGTACGTTGTCAAAAGCTACGGATTGCTGCAGGACTTGGACCGGCAAATTGTCACGCTGTTGTATCAGCCTTTAATCGGCTCTTTTTCGTTCAGCTTGTTTCTCACGCTGTGGGGAGAGCTGGAGCAAAACAGAGTCTGGGGAAAAAGCTCGACTCACAGACAGCTGATGGCGGCGATGCAGACCAACCTGAAGACGATTCACTCAGAAAAGGAAAAGCTTGAGGGGATCGGACTGTTGAAAACTTATATGAAAGAAACGGAACACGAACGTTTGTTTATATATGAATTGATTCCGCCGCTCAGACCGGACGAGTTCTTTCAGGACGGCATGCTGAATGTCTTCTTGTACAACCGCGTCGGAAAAGCGAGGTTTCAGCAGCTGAAAGATTATTTTTCCCACCCGTCTGTTCCTGAAGAAGCACGGGATATCACCCGTTCTTTCAATGAAGTTTTTGCCTCTGTCCAGCCGAGCGAATGGAAGATGTCTGACGATATGATCGAAGCAATGGAGCTTCGCGAAGATCATGAATGGATGAAAGAAGGGACCAGCAAACCGGCAGCAGTCACAGACGACGCCTTTGACTTTCAACTGTTTCTCGCCGGTTTATCTGACACGCTTATCCCGAGAAAAGCGCTGACAGACCAAGTGAAGGAAACGATTAAAAAATTGGCCTTTCTCTACGGTATCGAACCGCTTCAGATGCAAAACGTCGTCATGTCAGCCGTTGACGAACACGATACGATCACGACAGAAGCGCTCAGAAAAGCGGCGAGCGACTGGTATCAGATCGAGCGCAGCGGCCCGCTTCCGGAACTCGTCGACAAAGTGCAGCCGATGAATCTCCGCGAACAGCCGAATCAACAGTCGTCAACGAACGCCAAGGAAGACAATTTGATCGCATTGCTTGAGCAGGTATCGCCAAGAAAGCTGCTGCAGGATATCGGCGGCGGAGCGGAACCATCCAAAGCCGATCTGAAAATTATAGAAGAAATTATGCTTGACCAAAAATTAGAGCCCGGCGTCATCAATGTTCTGATTTATTATGTCATGCTGAAAACCGATATGAAGCTCTCGAAAAATTACACCCAAAAAATCGCTTCTCACTGGGCCAGAAAAAACGTTCGCACGGTTAGAGAGGCCATGAAGCTTGCGAAAGAAGAAAACCGCCAATATCTTGAATGGGCGGAAGGGAAGAAAAAGCCTTCCCGGAACAAGAAAGTCATCAGGGAAGAAAAGCTGCCTGATTGGCTTCGGGAAAGTGACGAAGCTGACAGCAAACCGCCGGAAACAGAGCCGGCTGGTCCTGCAAGCAAAGAAGGTTTTGACCAACAGAAACAGAAGCTGCTCGAAGAAGTACAAAAACTGAAAAACCATTCCGCTCTTTAATGTGAGGTGACAAGATGATGGAGCCGATTAAACGCGCTTTGCAAGGCGTGACGACGAGACCCGATTTTCAAAAACGCCTTGAAGATATGAAAGAAAAAGTGCTCTCTGACAAGGACGTTCAGGAGTTTTTAAACAGCCGCCAGTCAGAAGTGGATCAAGGAATGATCGACAGGAGCCTAAACAAGCTTTATGAATTTACACAGCAAAGCAAAGCTTGCCGAGACTGCCCGAGTCTGAATGAATGCAAAAACCTGATTCAGGGTTATCATCCAAAGCTTGTGCTGAACGGTAAAACGATCGATGTTCAATATGATAGGTGTCCGGAAAAAAAGAAAGCGGACGAGAGGGAACGACAACGGTCGCTGATTAAAAGCATCTATATTCAACAGGATCTTTTGGATGCTACGTTTGCCGATATTGACGGAGACGACCCGAGCAGATTGAAGGTCCTTCAGCTTGTGACGGGATTCTTGCATGACTATAACGAAACGGGAAAGGGAAAAGGCATTTACGTCTACGGGAAGTTCGGGGTCGGAAAGACCTTTATGCTGGCCGCCATTGCCAATGAGCTTGCCGCAAAGGATCATCCATCCATTCTCGTCTATGTCCCTGAATTTGTCAGGGAGCTGAAAAATGCGATACATGATCAGTCGCTTGAGGAAAAGCTTGATATGGTCAAGTCTACGCCGATTCTGATGCTCGATGATATCGGTGCGGAGTCCATGTCAAGCTGGGTGAGGGATGAGGTGCTCGGCGCCATCCTTCAGCACAGAATGTCCCAGCAGCTGCCGACGTTTTTCTCTTCAAACTTTGACCCTGATGAACTAAAACACCATTTCACCTATTCGCAAAGGGGAGAAAAAGAAGAAGTAAAAGCGGCAAGGCTGATGGAAAGGGTGCTGTATTTAGCGACGCCTGTCCGGCTGGACGGGAAAAACCGGCGTCAGTAATCACATGACCCCGAGCTTCAATCACGGAGATGAAGAAGATGCGAAAAAGAACCTTGGCCAAATGGACGGCTATCGCCGTAATCGCGGTGGCCGGACTATGGCTGAATGCGAAATACCTGAATCTGAGCCCCGCTCATATAAGAGAAGGCGTCTTATCCTTCGGGATTTTCGCCCCGCTGATCTATATCGGATTATTGATGATCCGGCCGTTTTTGCTGCTTCCTGCTTCCGTTTTCGCCGTCAGCGGCGGCCTCGCTTTCGGTCCGCTGTTTGGCTCTTTGTATTCTTTTATCGGGGCGGCAGGCGGTGCATTTTTATCATTCGCTGTTGCATACAGGCTCGGCGGAAACTTTCAGCACATGCCGCTGAAGCTTGACAGCCTGCGGACGCTTTTGCGGAAAAACGGCTTTTTCTGCATTCTGCTCTTGAGGCTGGCGCCGATTCATTTTGACGCGGTCAGCTATGCGGCAGGCGTTTCCAAAGTGAAGCCTCTGTCGTTTGTCCTGGCTACGGCGGCGGGTATCATTCCGGGCACGATTATTTTAAATGTGCTCGGGTCAAGCCTCTTGACCGGCGACATTATAGCGATTGCGGTTACAGCCGCAATTTACTTGATATTCATTACCGTCCCTCTTTTGTTCAGAAAAAAAGTACAGGCGCTCCTCGATTAAGGGCTCATCCTTTTTTTACGTCTATTTTATTTGTCACCCCCATATACATGTATCAGATGTTGTTAGGGGGGACAAACATGCTTGAAATTACATTTGAAGATGATTATGATACAGCCGCGTTTTTGCATCTCCTTCGCAATGCGGATGGGAACCGGCATATCAAGATTCACGAAGCGCCAGGGAAAATTGGAATTGAAAAGACCCATTCCTCTGTCAGTATTCAGGCCTATATTGAGCCGGTTCTGACGAGATTTTTTACAGAATGCAAAGAAGACGAATACATGCTTTCGGTCATTGAAGGCGATTATTACTTTTTGGACCGGGATGAACAGCAGCAGATTCTTCAATTGGCCCACAGCATTATGGAGGGCGAACTTGAAGGGCTTCCTCTCAACAAGGACGACACCCCTCGCGAACATTACATCATTCAGGAGCTCCAAACGATCTGTCTTGAGGAAAACGTCTTTTCCATTCGGTCCTTTATGACGTTTCGCCTCGGGAAGTATTATGAACGCCTCAGGTCTTATGTGGAGGCGGCGATCGACGAGTATAAAATGGAGCAGGAATACCAGACATTCATTCAATCGCTGAGAGACTACGTCATGTCGAAAGAGCCGATGCTTGACCATGTCCACATTGTGCACGACGGTTATTTTGTATTGTGGGAATTAAAGTATATTTCTGAACGGGAACAAAAAAAATACATAGACAGGCGGTTCGTAAGAGAACACCCAATGTATATTGATTCCCATCTCCTGGCTCCGCTCGTATCGATTGCGCCGGAAAAAATAGACCTCTACACGGAAGACCGGGAACACGCCATGGTTCAGACCATTCAAAATATTTTTCAGGAGCGCGTGCGGATTCTTTCGCTTGACGCCTTTCATCCGCGGGAAAACATTTTGGAAGAGCATTCTTGATTTTGCAGGAAAAACGATTTATAATACGATATAAACTTAAAGATACCATGTATTGATAAGGACATGAAAAGATGAACACCGGTTTGACAGAGAGGGAGACCAGGGCTGAAAGTCTCTTAAGCCAAGGAGCATTTTTTTACCGCCTTTGAACATCAGTTGTGAACGGCAGTTTGTCTAGTAATGACTGACGGGACTTCCCGTTACAGAACCGAAAGCCGAGAGCGCGACGGGTTTTTTGCGTTTTCGGGAAAAAGGGTGGAACCACGAATTCCGTTTATTAATCCTCGTCCCTTTCTAGGGGGACGGGGATTTTTTATTTTGTAAAAAAAAGGAGTGACTAGGATGTCAGATATGGTAAAAATCAAATTTCCTGACGGAGCGGTTAAGGAGTTTGCAAAAGCGACGACAACAGAAGATATCGCGGCATCAATCAGTCCCGGCTTAAAGAAAAAAGCGATAGCGGGAAAATTAAACGGCAAAGAAATCGATCTGCGCGCACCGATCCTTGAGGACGGCGCCATCGAAATCATTACTGAAGGCAGCGAAGAAGCGCTTGAAATCATGCGCCACAGTACTGCACACTTAATGGCTCAGGCGATCAAGCGCCTGTATAAAAACGTGAAGCTCGGCGTGGGTCCGGTCATCGAAAACGGCTTCTACTATGATGTGGATATGGAAGAAGCGCTGACTCCGGAAGACCTTCCGAAGATTGAGAAGGAAATGAAAAAAATCGTCGGTGAAAATCTGCCGATCGTAAGAAAAGAAGTCAGCCGCGAGGAAGCCAGAGCCCGGTTTGCCGAAATCGGCGATGATTTGAAATTGGAACTGCTTGATGCGATTCCGGAAGGCGAAACGGTATCGATCTATGAGCAGGGCGAATTCTTCGATCTGTGCCGCGGTGTTCACGTTCCTTCGACAGGCAAAATCAAGGAGTTCAAACTGCTGAGCCTTGCGGGGGCATACTGGCGCGGAGACAGCAACAACAAGATGCTCCAGCGCATTTACGGTACGGCTTTCTTCAAAAAAGCGGAGCTTGATGAACATCTTCGCCTCCTTGAGGAAGCAAAAGAACGCGACCACAGAAAGCTCGGAAAAGAACTGAAGCTGTTCGCCAATTCGCAAAAAGTCGGTCAGGGTCTGCCGCTTTGGCTGCCAAAGGGTGCGACCATCAGACGCGTCATCGAGCGTTATATCGTTGACAAAGAGCTTGCGCTCGGCTATGAGCACGTGTATACCCCTGTCCTCGGCAGCAAAGACCTGTATGAAACATCAGGCCACTGGGATCATTATCAAGACGGCATGTTCCCGCCGATGGAGATGGACAATGAAACACTTGTGCTTCGTCCGATGAACTGTCCGCACCATATGATGATTTATAAAAACGACATTCACAGCTACCGTGAACTCCCGATCCGGATCGCCGAGCTTGGAACGATGCACCGCTATGAAATGTCAGGCGCTCTTTCAGGTCTGCAGCGTGTTCGCGGAATGACGCTGAATGACGCTCACATTTTTGTCCGTCCAGATCAAATCAAAGACGAGTTCATTCGAACTGTCCGCCTGATTCAGGATGTATACGAAGACTTCGGTCTGGAAGAGTATTCATTCCGCTTGTCTTACCGCGACCCTGAAGATACAGAGAAATACTACGATGACGATGAAATGTGGAACAAAGCGCAATCGATGCTGAAGGAAGCGATGGACGAGATCGGACACGATTATTACGAAGCTGAAGGGGAAGCGGCTTTCTACGGACCGAAGCTTGACGTTCAGGTCAAAACAGCGATCGGCAAAGAGGAAACACTGTCAACTGTACAGCTGGACTTCCTTCTTCCTGAAAAATTTGACTTGACATATGTCGGAGAAGACGGAAAACCTCATCGTCCGGTCGTCATTCACAGAGGTGTCGTATCGACAATGGAACGCTTTGTCGCATTCCTAATTGAGGAGCATAAAGGCGCATTGCCGACATGGCTTGCCCCTGTTCAGTTCCAGGTCATCCCTGTATCGCCGTCCGTGCACCTTGACTACGCCAAAAAAGTTCAGGAGCGCCTGCAGCGTGAAGGGCTTCGCGTTGAAGTCGATATCCGCGATGAGAAAATCGGCTATAAAATCCGTGAAGCGCAGATGCAAAAAATCCCGTACATGCTTGTCGTCGGCGACCAGGAAGTTGAAAACGAAGCCGTCAACGTCCGCAAATACGGAGAGCAAAAATCAGAAACGGTTGCAATTGCAGACTTCATTAAAAAAGCCGTTGCTGAAGCAAAGAAATAAACAAGAAAAAAGCATGATTCCCGTTCGGGAGTCATGCTTTTTTGCTTAGCTTCTCCGCTGTTTCTCCGCGGAGGATATCGAACAGTTCGCTTAAATGGCTGATTTCGTGATCAGGTGTAACGTCAGTTTCATTCTTTTTGCCTTTGCGGTTGATCCAGACGGTTTGAATGCCTGCTCTGGAAGCCCCGAGAATGTCGGTGTTCAAGTTGTCTCCGACCATCACGGCGTCATCCTTTGACATGCCGAGGAGGCTGAGGCAGTGTTCAAATATGCTTGGATCAGGCTTTCCTTTTCCGAATTCACCGGAAATGACGATTTCATTAAAATAAGGAGCAAGTTCCGGTACGCCTGCCAACTTTTCTTTCTGCAGGCTCGGGTCGCCGTTTGTCAGCAAAAGAAGCTCTACTTTTCCTTTCAGTTCATCTAAAACGGCAAATGTTTCTTCATACACGAAAGGGCTCTTTCGGCGCACTGCCGCAAAATATTCGCCGAGTTCTTCCCCGAAGGCGGGATCGTCGATGCCAAACGCCTTCAATCCGTTTGTCCATGCGTTTTTTCTGTATTCAGGAACAATTTTGTTCAGTTTTTGAAACCCTTCGTTGATCGGCTCGCTGAAATTTGACCACAGGCCTTCAAATGGGTTGATGCCGATCATGACGGTGTATGGATATGTTTCATAAGACGTGTAAAGCTTTCGCGCTGCTTCGCGGACGGCTGCTTCAAATTCTTCCGCATGGATTCCGTATTTTTCTTCAGCTTTAAGACACGTTTTGGAAAATGCTGTGCTGACGCTTTTTTCATCCCAGAGCAATGTATCGTCTAAATCAAAAAATACGGCTTTCATGATCTTCTCCTCTGCCATTATAATTTATAGAATTCTCTCATTTATTTTACAATAGATCAAAGGGATGTGAAAGGAATGAATTTAAGAATGTGATGTAATGCAGTGTCAAAGTGTGAAAGCTTCTCGGATATGATAAAATGAAATTCTATTGTTTGGAAAACAAGGGGATTTCTAAGATCCATTTTATGATCATGATGTTGGCCTATATGCGGGCGGAAGAAGCGGATTCAGTGTAACAAAATGATATAGTTGTAGAAATGGAAGGAATGGTTTTGTGAAAAAACGATGGGTATTTTGGTGGGTTTGCAACATATTTTGGATGGCTATTTTTGTAATAGGGGCAGCTGTTGTTTGGCTGAGAGATGTTGATGGTGCAGGTGTTACTCAAACACCTGAACTTAAATTAATAGCATTTATCGTTTTATTGATTGCATTTATATTTCCATTCATTATTCAAGTGGTGTGGCTGATTGTTAATTTGAAAATGGGAAGTAGCAAATAAGCAAACGGCGGCAAACAATTGCTGCCTTTTTTATTTTGTAAAGCATACCGCGTCAAAGTGTGAATAATGAGAGGTATGATAGAATAAGAGCAGATTCCGATTCAGAAAGAAAGCAAGGGGAAGTACATGATCCAACTCATGATCATGATGCTGGAGAGAGTGGGGATCATCGTCATTCTGGGCTTTATGTTGGCCCATATGAAGGTGTTCCGTCAGCACCTTCAGCATCCTGAAGGGTATAAGGGAAAGGGAGTTCTCATCTTCATTTTTTCCTTGTTCAGCATCATCAGCAACTATACGGGGATTGAAATCCGAGAACACGAGATTTTGAACAATGATTGGATTTTTGCGATCGACCCGTCAAGCTCGATTGCCAATACGAGAATTCTTGGTGTTGAAATCGGCGGCCTGATCGGAGGGCCGTTTGTCGGAGCGGGTGTCGGGCTGCTGTCAGGCATTCACCGTTTTTCACTGGGAGGGACGACGGCTTTGAGCTGTGCGGTTTCTTCACTGCTGGCTGGCGTCATCGCAGGTTACATCGGCAGCTTTTTCAGGAAACGGCACCAGATGGTGACACCGCGGGTAGCCGCTCTTGCGGGTATTTGTATGGAGGGCCTGCAGATGCTAATGATTCTCGTGCTTGCAAAACCGCAGGCTGAGGCTCTGGCGCTCGTTCAGATGATCGGTATTCCGATGATGATTGTCAACGGGACGGGCAGCTTTATTTTTCTATCGATCATTCAGTCTATTATCCGCAAAGAGGAACAGGCGAGGGCCGTTCAGACCCATAAGGTATTTTCGATAGCGGATCAGACGCTTCCTTTTTTCCGCCGGGGACTGAATGAGGATTCCTGCAAAAGCGCCGCTCTCATTATTCATCGGATGACGGGGACGGATGCCGTATCGATTACAGACAGAGAGAACATTCTCGCTCATGTCGGAGAAGGAGCCGACCATCATATTCCTTCAAAAAATCTGATCACCGGTTTATCGAAAAAAGTCATTCACACCGGTAAGGTCATGAAAGTGAAGTCGCGCGATGAAATCGAGTGTACGCACCGTTCTTGTCCGCTGCAGGCGGCGATCGTACTGCCGCTCTTCTCCAATCGCGAAACGATCGGCACGCTGAAGCTGTATTTTAAGCACCCATCCGGACTTAACCGCGTGACGGAAGAGCTTGCCGAAGGGCTTGCCATGCTTTTTTCCACCCAGCTTGAGCTCGGTGAGGCGGAGCTGCAAAGCAAGCTTTTGAAAGATGCCGAAATCAAAGCGCTTCAGGCACAGGTCAATCCGCACTTTTTATTTAATGCCATCCATACGATTTCAGCTCTGTGCAGGACAGATCCGGAAAAAACGCGGAAACTTCTCTTGCAGCTGAGCGTTTATTTTCGTTCCAATCTGCAGGGAGCCAGGCAGCTGATGATTCCGCTCTCAAAAGAGCTGAATCACCTGGAAGCCTATTTATCATTGGAGCAGGCCCGATTCCCTGGCAAGTATCATATTGATTTTCAGATCGAGGACGGCCTTGAAAGAATGGAAATCCCTCCTTTTATATTGCAGCTGCTCGTTGAAAACGCGCTCCGCCATGCATTCCCGGGAAAACAAAAGGTGTGCACGGTAAAAGTATGCGCTGTGAGAGAGCATGACGGCGTTTTGATGAAGGTGTCAGACAACGGCAGGGGAATTGATCCGGAGATACTTGGACAGCTGGGACAGGCGCCCGCGCCTTCAAAAGAAGGGAATGGGACGGCGCTTTACAATGTGAATCAGCGGCTCACCGGTTTGTTCGGGCACCAGGCTGCCCTGCAGCTTGCCAGCGAACTTGATCAAGGAACAGAGATATCCTTCAAGATTCCTTTTCAAACCGAAAGAGAGGGGAACAGAGATGCTCAAGGTATTAATCGTGGATGATGAAATGTTTGCGCGAGACGAGCTGAGATATTTATTAGAGCAGACTGAAGAAGTGGATGCGATCGATGAAGCTGAACATATCGAAGAAGCGTTTGACAAAATGGCGGATCACAAACCTGATATCCTCTTCTTGGACATCGATTTGTCTGGGGAGAACGGTTTTGACATTGCGAAGCGGCTGAAAAAAATGTCGGCTCCTCCGGCTGTCGTTTTTGCGACTGCTTATGATGAATATGCGCTGAAAGCATTTGAAGTGGATGCGATCGATTATTTGACAAAGCCGTTTGATGAGGAGCGAATCAGACAGACGATACAAAAATATAAAAGGATGCGTCCCGGCCATCAGGAGGGGCAGCAGCTTGCGGGCCACCACAGGCTGGCTCTCAGCATTGACGAATCGATCGTCGTGCTCGATCCGGACGAAATCGTATACGCCGGGTTAGAAGACGGACACGTCACAGTGAAAACCTTTGATCAGGCATACACGGTTCACGATACATTAGTCGTACTCGAACAAAGGCTGTCACAGACGGCATTGATCAGGGTGCACAGAAGCTTTCTCGCAAATATGGATCATATTAAACAGGTTAAACCTTGGTTCAATTCGACATACAACCTCCTGATGAAAGACGGTTCCACGATTCCTGTCAGCCGTACATACGCGAAAGAGCTGAAAAAACGGCTGCATATGGTGTGAAAAATGATCAGCGGCGGTGAAAGACTGAATTCGTCAGTCACCGCCGTTTTTAGCTAAAACATGCGCTGGAGCCCGGGCCGTCCCGCTTCAACGGCGAACTTGGCATAAGTTGAGACTGGGGCGCCGGGGCGTGTGATATAAGGAAGAACCTGAAAGTCGGCTTCGAGCTGCCGGGGCGTCAAGAGGCAGCGAACATAGCCGCGCTGCGCATTGTACAGTTTGACATGCGGGTTTCCGAGCCAGATCGGCGCCAATGAATCGGTTTCACTGCCGTCAGCGTCTGAAGAGATCGAAGTTGTGATCAGTTCGGTTCCGATTGTCGCTGAACCAACATCGTCGAAGTCCGCCTTTAAGTCGGCGGCAGCATGTCTGTGAATATCCCCTGTCAGCACAACGGGGTTTTGGATGCCGTATGCCTTGTAAGCGGAAAAAAGCCTGTCGCGGCAAGCGGGGAAACCGTCCCACTGGTCTGTGCTGTACTCAACTCCAGGGCCTGTGTCGCGGTCGATTTGAGCCAGCACGACTTGCTGGACTAAAAAGTTCCACACCGTGTCAGACTGGCTCAAGCCCTGAAAAAGCCAGCGCTCCTGGTCAAATCCGAGTATGGAACGGGATGGCTCAAGCCGTTCAGCCTCATTTGCCGGAAAATTATTGCGGTACTGCCGGGTGTCCAGAACATTGAATTCAGCCAGGTTTCCATAGCGGAACCGTCTGTACATCAGCATGTCAGGCCCATTTGGAATCGATGTGCTGCGGATCGGGATATTTTCGTAGAAAGCTTGGTACGCCGCTGCGCGCTGCCGGAGAAAATCGTCCGGAGAAGTATTGTATTGCGAATGGATACCGGCATAATTGTTTTCGACCTCATGGTCATCCATCGTCACAACCCAGGGAGCCAGTGCATGAATGGCCTGGAGGTCCGGATCTGTCTTGAAAAGAGAATATCTGAGTCTGTATTGGCTGAGCGTGACGGTTTTTGCGTTATGGGCAGCGGATAAAGTCACATCGCGGAAAAGATTTTTAGCATTAATGGCATATTCGTAAATATAGTCTCCGAGAAAAAAAACAACGTCCGGATGGTCTTCGGCCATATGCCGGTACGCCGTAAAATATCCGTGGTACCAAGCTTGGCACGAGGCGAGGGTGAACGACATTCCCTTGATGTCGGCGTGCGGGGAAGGCGCGGTTTTTGTACGGCCTGTCCGGCTGATTTCCCGGCCCGCTTTAAACCTGTACCAATAATAGCTTCCCGGCTTTAAACCGTGCACTTCAACATGAACGGAGTGGGCGAGCTCAGCGAGCGCAGAGGCCGTCCCGCGCTTCACCACTTTGTGAAAATGTTCATCTTCAGCTACTTCCCATTGAACAGGGACAGCTCTGTCAGGCATTCCCCCTAAACCGTCTTCGGCAAGCGGATCAGGGGCAAGCCTTGTCCAGATGACAAACCCGTCGGGGTGCGGGTCTCCAGAAGCCACGCCAAGCTTGAATGGATAATCTGCAAATCGGGGCGCGCCGGCGGCGATCGAAGCGTCTTCAGGCATAAGGCCGCGTCTTGCCAAAGATGCGAATTCGCCAGCCGGAACAAAGCGGCCTCCTCTTGAATGGTCCATGGGTCAGGCCTCCTCATCAATCGTTTTCTCATTAACCACTATACGATCTGCTTTGCTCCATTAGCACATTCTGGAATTTAAATATTTGTGAAGAATTTGCAAAGCCGGAAGAGTGATTTGCATTTCATCGTCCCATTTCTGCAGTTGAAGGGCCGTATCCGGCAAGTTATTTTGAAAACGCTTTTTTGGCCGGGCTTTTTTTTATAATGAACCCAACACAGCCAAAGAGGTGAACGAAATGAAGGGTAAAAAAGAATATGGATTTTTAACTCAGGCATTTATTTTTGCTGTTATGATGTTTGTTTCAAACGGAATCGCCGCAATTCTGCCCATCCCGATTCCTCCATCTGTCATCGGTTTGGTGTTGTTGTTTACATTGCTGTGTGCGAAGGTGCTCAAGCTTGAACAAGTCGAATCGCTTGGCACGGCGCTCACTTCGCTGATCGGTTTTTTATTCGTTCCGTCGGGAATATCAGTGATGAATTCGCTCGGCGTCATGGAGAAATACGGGTTGCCGATCGTCCTTGTGATTTTCCTGGCCACCGTCATTCTGCTTGCAGCGACAGGATTGTTTTCACAGTTCATTCTGTCTGTCGGCAAAAAGGACCGTCAGGACACCCGGGTTGAACCAGCTAAAAAAACAGCTTCTTGAATCAATAGGAGGTTCTTTACGTTATGACACCTTATTTCGGTATCGTCGTTTCACTGGCCGCATTTGGCATCGGCACTTTTTTATTTAAAAAATCAAATGGTTTTTTCTTATTCACGCCTCTGTTTGTCGCGATGATTCTTGGAATCGCGTTTTTAAAAATCGGCGGATTTTCATATGAGGACTACAAGAGCGGCGGAGACATCATTAAGTTCTTTTTGGAGCCCGCCACGATTGCGTTTGCCATTCCTTTATACAAACAGGCGAAAAGCTTGAAAAAATATTGGCTGCAAATCCTTGGCGCCATTATCGCAGGCTCTGTCTGCTCGGTTGCTGTCGTCTATCTGATCGCAAACGCGCTTCATCTTGACGGAGCCGTTATGAAAAGTATGCTGCCCCAGGCCGCCACGACGGCGATTGCTCTGCCTTTATCAAAAGGAATCGGCGGCATTCAAGATATCACGGCCTTCGCCGTCATCTTTAACGCAGTGATCGTCTATGCGCTCGGCGCGCTTTTATTGAAAATCTTCAAAGTGCAGCATCCGATCGCCAAAGGGTTGGCGCTCGGAACATCAGGACATGCCCTTGGTGTCGCTGTCGGAATTGAAATGGGGGAAGTCGAAGCGGCAATGGCGAGTATTGCAGTTGTCGTCGTCGGCGTTGTGACCGTGTTTGTCGTTCCGTTATGTGTCCAAATGATCGGCGGATAGAGCGGCTGAAAGAAAAATAAAAAAATAGCATTGCTATTTCAAAAGTGTCCTGATATAATAGCAAATGTTGTGATAAATTTTATATCTTGACTTGCAGGATTTGTTTATGTAAGATGGATAATGAATTGAATATATATCAACAAGCAGAAGCACCCGCTTCTCACCTGATTGACACATTCTTGTAGTTGGCAGGTTAAACGTACATTTCTTATTTTTCTATGCAATGTTCGCAGTGTGGGTGTTTCGATGCCCACACTTTTTGTTTGCCTGTGAAATGCAAAGAAACGTCAAAATGAGTTGTGAAATCAATTCAAAGATTCTATGGAGGTGGCTCATTATTAGCAAAGATCAATTGGTTAATGAGGGTATCCGTGCGCGTGAAGTTCGTTTGATCGGACAAAATGGCGATCAGCTTGGGATCAAATCCCGCCAGGAAGCACTGGAAATTGCGAGTCGCGCAAATCTTGACCTTGTGTTGGTTGCAGCGAATGCAAAACCGCCTGTCTGCCGGATCATGGACTACGGAAAGTACAGATTCGAGCAGCAGAAGAAGGAAAAGGAAGCACGCAAAAATCAAAAAATCATTAACTTAAAAGAAGTTCGGCTGAGCCCTGGTATTGAAGAACATGACTTCAATACAAAGCTTCGCAACGCCATCAAGTTCCTGCAAAAAGGGGACAAAGTGAAAGCGTCCATCCGTTTTAAAGGCCGTGCGATCACGCATAAAGAAATCGGGCAGCGCGTGCTGGACCGTTTTTCAGAAGCCTGCGCGGAAGTGGCGACTGTTGAAACGAAGCCGAAAATGGACGGCCGCAGCATGTTCCTGGTGCTCGCGCCTAAAATTGAAAAGTAATTAAGGAGGAAACATCCATGCCAAAAATGAAAACTCACCGCGGATCTGCGAAACGTTTTAAAAAGACAGGTTCCGGGAAACTGAAACGTTCTCATGCATATACAAGTCACTTGTTCGCAAATAAATCTCAAAAACAAAAGCGCAAGCTTCGCAAAAGCGCAGTCGTAAGCGCCGGCGATTTCAAACGCATCAAGCAGCAGCTTGCCAACATTAAGTAATTCGGAAAAGGTATAATTAGGAGGGAAATCTAATGCCAAGAGTAAAAGGCGGAACTGTTACACGTAAACGTCGTAAAAAGGTTCTCAAATTAGCAAAAGGTTATTTTGGTTCAAAACATACATTATATAAAGTAGCTAACCAGCAGGTTATGAAATCAGGAAACTACGCTTTCCGCGACCGTCGTCAGAAAAAGCGCGATTTCCGCAAACTTTGGATCACTCGTATCAATGCTGCAGCACGCATGAACGGTCTTTCTTACAGCCGTTTGATGCACGGTCTTAAGCTTTCCGGTATCGAAGTAAACCGCAAAATGCTTGCTGACCTTGCTGTAAACGATCTGAACGCATTCAATCAGCTTGCAGACGCTGCTAAAGCTCAATTGAATAAATAATTGAAAAAAGGCCGGGTTCCGGCCTTTTTCTTTTGTTCTTAGAGCAGGATGTGAAACGGTTCGTGAGGCCGGCCGCCGCAAGTGATCAAACCGCGAAGCAAGGGGAAATGAACAAATATGACTCTCATATGGATTTACACGATCCTCATAAACGGATACGGCTTTTTCTTAATGAAAGCAGACAAGCAAAAAGCGGTCAGAGGTAAATGGAGGGTGTCTGAGCGCCGCATCTGGCTCGTTGCGGCCGCTTTCGGTTCCGCGGGCGTCTGGTTCGGGATGCTGCGGTTCAGACATAAGACAAAACACCTTTCCTTCAGGCTTGGCATTCCTTTTTTGCTGGGCGTACAAGCCGTTTTGACCGGCTTTTATATGATGAACTAAAAAAGCAGACGAGGCTTTATTGCTCTTCTGCTTTTTGGTTTTTCCATTTCTGAATGTTCGAATCCCAATCGATTTTGCAATCGGGATAGTGCGATTTAATGTTTTCTTCCAATTCCGCGAAGTCTTCCTCATTGAAAGAGCTGAGCTTTTCTTCAGGCGCTTCCGTCCATACAAAAATCGTATGGATAAACAGCGGATGGTCTTTTGAAGGAATGTGTTTTTCTCCTTCGAAAAGCACGCCTTTAAATGTCAGTTTGAGATTTTTGCGTGCGTTTTTCTGTTCATCCAAAAAATAAAAGTGCTTTTTTGCCTGCGCTGATTTCAGCCTTCTGTCAGGGTTCCCGAAAAATTGAACGGCCCTGTACACGACGTATACCAAAAGTGCCAGCAAAGCCAGTCTCAATATGATGACAATCATGTTAAAACAGAACCTCCCTTGAAAGTAATTTTAAGTATATCCCAATATATACGAACCAGTTCCCGCAAGGTTTCATTTTTTAACCAAAAAAGCTGTAAACGATATTGGTCGTATTGAAAAGGGATGTTTCTGTATAATAGTAAATGAGGGTTAATTAAGGAGGCTGTATAGAGATGGCAAAGCTTGATGAAACATTGACGATGCTAAAGGAATTAACAGATGCAAAAGGAATTCCGGCAAATGAAAAAGAGCCCAGACAAGTCATGAAATCGTACATAGAACCGTTTGCCGACGAGGTTACGACAGATAGACTGGGAAGCTTAATCGCAAAAAAGACCGGACAGGCTGACGGGCCGAAGATTATGATTGCCGGCCATCTTGATGAGGTCGGTTTTATGGTTACGCGGGTCGATGACCGGGGCTATCTCCGCTTTCAGACGGTTGGAGGCTGGTGGAGCCAGGTCATGCTGGCACAGCGCGTGACGGTTGTGACGAAGAAAGGCGACATTACCGGTATCATCGGTTCAAAACCTCCTCATGTCCTGTCTCAGGACGCAAGAAAAAAATCGGTGGATATTAAAGACATGTTTATCGATATCGGAGCGTCGAGCAGAGAGGAAGCGATGGAGTGGGGCGTTCTTCCGGGAGACCAGGTCGTCCCTTACTTTGAATTTACGGTGATGAATAATGAAAAAATGCTGCTTGCCAAAGCATGGGACAACCGTATCGGCTGTGCGATCGCGATCGACGTGCTGAAAAACCTGAAAGGAGCCGATCATCCGAATGTCGTCTACGGCGTCGGAACCGTACAGGAGGAAGTCGGGCTGAGGGGCGCGAAAACCGCCGCGCATACGATCAAGCCTGATATCGCTTTCGGTGTTGACGTGGGAATCGCGGGTGATACGCCGGGTATTACCGAAAAAGAGTCGACAAGCAAAATGGGAAAAGGCCCGCAGATCATCCTTTATGATGCATCAATGGTGTCCCATAAAGGGCTTCGCGACTTTGTAACGAATGTTGCAGATGAAGCCGGCATTCCGTATCAATTCGACGCCCTCTCAGGCGGAGGAACAGATTCGGGATCGATCCACCTTACCGCGAACGGAGTGCCTGCCCTGTCGATCACGATTGCGACGAGGTATATCCATACACACGCAGCTATGCTTCACAGGGATGACTATGAACATGCGGTAAAATTAATTACCGAAGTCATTAAACGACTGGATAAAGAGACGGTTCAAAACATTACGTTTGACTGATGAAAGAGCAGGCTGACAGCTTATCTTACAAGCTGTCAGCTTTTTTTTTGGAATGTTAAAGACAGCGCTTACATATATAAACATTGTTCGAAAAATTGACAAAGAAAGGGAGGCATTGTTTTTTCATTACAAGAACAGGAGTGTGAACAGAATGAAAAACGTGTTGCGGAGAATGTCTTTGGCGGCATTGATATTCGGACTGCTGTTGGCTTTTTTGATGCCAGAATCAGGCAAGGCGGCGTTTTGGGACACAAAGGGGGACAATTTCATCCATGATCCCTCCATCATTAAAGAGGGGAATACATGGTATACATTTGGAACCGGGCTCGGCACAGGGCTGCGTGTCATTAAATCAACAGACGGTAGAAACTGGAGTGCTGCCCCGAGTATTTTTCCAACTCCATTGTCATGGTGGAAGATGTACGTACCAAATCATGAACCGCATCAGTGGGCACCGGATATCAGCTACTATAACGGCCGGTATTGGCTGTATTACTCGGTTTCGTCTTTCGGTTCAAACACATCAGCGATAGGACTCGCATCGACAGATCGGATTTCATCCGGCCAATGGCGGGATGACGGGCTGGTCATCAGATCGACATCCGGTGATCAGTTTAATGCCATTGACCCTGATCTGGTCATTGATAAAGAAGGAAATCCTTGGCTCTCATTCGGTTCTTTTTGGAGCGGCATCAAGCTGACAAGGCTTGATAAGAACACGATGAAACCGACGGGAAGCCTGTATTCGATCGCCTCAAGGCCGAATAACGGCGGAGCGGTTGAAGCGCCGAACATTACCTACAAAGATGGCTACTATTACTTATTTGTCTCGTTTGACAGCTGCTGCCAAGGAGTGAACAGCACATATAAAATAGCGTATGGCCGTTCAACGAGCATTACGGGACCCTATTATGATAAAAGCGGCAAAAATATGATGAACGGCGGAGGGACGATCCTGGATTCCGGCAATGACCGCTGGAAAGGGCCGGGACATCAGGATGTTTTGAACAACTCGATCCTTGTCAGACACGCTTATGACGCGTTGGACAATGGCGTATCGAAGCTGCTCATCAACGACTTGTACTGGGATTCCCAAGGGTGGCCGACTTATTAACAGCCGCAGATGCCGGGCGATTTTCGCCCGGTTTTTTGTTCTGAAATCTGTCAAAAAAAATAAAAAACATACCGGAAATTAAATTGACAGTTTTTTTCATAATGATATAATGAAGTTGTTCGTACAAATATGTTTTTGATGTTAGTTGTACGTACATATAATCGCGATACAGTTTGAGGTCAAGGTATGATTCATGTTTTTTTGTAAGCGTTTTAATAGTTTGCTATTCTACACAGACACCATAAAGAAGAGGAGGAGGAAGCTATTTGATTCAGGCAAAGACGCATGTGTTTTGGTTTGTGACAGGCAGCCAGCATTTATATGGCGAAGAGGCGGTACAAGAGGTAGAAGAGCATTCCAAAATGATCTGCAACGGATTAAATGACGGACATTTAAGGTTTCAAGTCGAGTACAAAGCGGTGGCCACTTCGCTGGACGGCGTCAGAAAACTGTTTGAAGAGGCGAACCGGGACGAGGAGTGCGCAGGCATCATTACCTGGATGCATACGTTTTCACCGGCCAAAATGTGGATTCCGGGCCTTTCCGAGCTGAATAAGCCGCTGCTCCATTTTCATACCCAGTTTAACCGGGACATTCCGTGGGATAAAATCGACATGGATTTCATGAATATTAATCAGTCTGCTCACGGCGACCGTGAATACGGCTTTATCGGAGCGAGACTGGGCATTCCGCGAAAAGTGATCGCCGGATATTGGGAAGACAGAGACGTAAAACGCTCGATCGACAAATGGATGAGCGCAGCGGTCGCATATATTGAAAGCCGCCATATCAAAGTCGCCCGATTTGGAGACAACATGCGGAATGTGGCGGTAACAGAAGGAGATAAGATTGAAGCGCAGATTCAGCTAGGCTGGTCTGTCGACGGATATGGAATCGGTGACCTCGTCACGGAGATCAATGCTGTATCAGAACAAAGTCTGAATGAACTCATCTCCGAATATGAGGAGCTTTATGAGTGGCCTGAAGGCGAAGAGGCAAGGGAATCCGTTAAAGAACAGGCACGGATCGAGCTTGGGTTAAAGCGCTTTCTTTCAAACGGAGGCTATACGGCCTTTACGACAACCTTTGAAGATCTTCACGGTATGAAGCAGCTTCCAGGTTTGGCCGTTCAGCGGCTGATGGCCGAAGGCTATGGCTTCGGAGGAGAAGGAGATTGGAAAACGGCTGCGCTCGTCAGGATGATGAAAGTGATGGCCGGCGGAAAAGAAACGTCATTTATGGAGGACTACACGTACCATTTTGAACCGGGTAATGAAATGATTCTCGGCTCCCACATGCTTGAAGTGTGCCCTTCGATTGCCGAACATAAACCGAGAATCGCAGTCCATCCGCTGTCAATGGGGGCAAAGGATGATCCGGCGCGGCTCGTGTTCGACGGAATTGCAGGGCCTGCGGTCAATGTCTCCCTCATCGATTTGGGCGGACGTTTCAGGCTTGTCATCAATGAAGTCGAAGCTGAGAAGGTTCCGCATGATATGCCGAATCTTCCGGTGGCGCGCGTGCTTTGGAAGCCGCAGCCGTCTCTGAGAACATCGGCTGAAGCGTGGATTTTGGCTGGCGGTGCTCACCATACATGCCTTTCGTATCAGCTGACAGCCGAGCAGATGCTCGATTGGGCCGAAATGTCGGGCATTGAAGCGGTGTTGATCAACCGTGATACGACGATTTTAAATCTTCGCAATGAACTCAAATGGAGTGAAGCTGCATATCGGCTTCGCAAATTTTAAGGGGGTGAAGACTTATCCCTTACACAATCGGGGTTGACTTTGGAACATTGTCAGGGCGTGCTGTTCTCGTCGATGTCCGGACAGGTGAGGAAATCGCGGCGGCTGTCAAAGAGTACACGCACGGGGTGATAGACCGGGAGCTTCCGGACTCAAAACGAAAGCTTCCGAGAGACTGGGCGCTCCAGCATCCGGCCGATTACATTGAAGTGCTGGAGGAAACGATTCCGAGCCTTTTGAAGCAGTCAAAAGCGGATCCGAAGGAAATCATCGGCATCGGAATCGACTTTACGGCCTGCACGATTTTACTCGTTGACAATAACGGGACTCCTCTTTGCATGAGGGAAGAGTATGCGTCAGAACCGCACAGTTATGTGAAGCTTTGGAAGCACCATGCTGCACAGGAGCAGGCGAATCGCTTGAACCAAATTGCGGAAGAAAGAAATGAATCTTTTCTTCAAACATACGGCGGAAAAATTTCTTCCGAGTGGCTCTTTCCAAAAGTAATGCAAATCGCGGAAGAAGCGCCTGACATTTATGATGCCGCAGCCGAGATCATGGAAGCGGCCGACTGGATCGTCTATATGCTGTGCGGAAACAGAAAGCGCAACAATTGTACAGCGGGTTATAAAGCGATTTGGAACAAAAAGAGCGGCTATCCTTCCGACGATTTCTTAACAAGCCTGCATCCAAAGCTGAAACATATCGTTCGGGAAAAATTGACGGAGGATATTTATTCTGTAGGCGAAAAAGCGGGCGGACTGACTGAAGAAATGGCCGGGAAGACAGGGCTTCTGGCGGGTACAGCGGTCGCTGTCGCAAATGTTGATGCTCATGTGTCAGTTCCGGCGGTCGGCATCACAGAGCCGGGGAAGATGCTGATGATCATGGGAACGTCTACCTGTCATATGCTGCTCGGCGAGGATGTCAGGATGGTGCCGGGAATGTGCGGCGTCGTAGAAGACGGGATTCTGCCTGGCTATGTCGGCTATGAAGCGGGGCAATCGTGCGTCGGCGACCATTTTCAATGGCTGATTCAACATTTTGTACCAGAAGCCTATATGAAAGAAGCTGAAGCCGAAGAGATTTCTATATTCGAATTGCTGTCTCGAAAGGCTGACCGTCTCCATATCGGCGAAAGCGGTTTGCTTGCATTGGATTGGTGGAACGGAAACCGTTCAACACTCGTTGATGCCGATCTGACGGGAATGATGCTCGGTATGACCCTTGCCACTAAGCCTGAAGATATATACCGTGCATTGGTCGAAGCGACTGCTTACGGGACGAGGATCATCATTGAAACGTTCAGACAAAGCGGCGTGCCGATCGAGGAGCTGTATGCCGCAGGAGGAATCGCCGAAAAAAATCCGTTTATCATGCAGATTTACGCGGATGTCACCAACATGGAAATCAAAATTTCCGGATCTCCGCAGGCGCCGGCTTTAGGTTCCGCGATATTCGGAGCGCTCGCGGCCGGAAGCGTGAACGGCGGTTACGATCATATCGAAGAAGCAGTCGCACATATGGGCAAGATCAAGGATCAAACGTACAAACCAATTCCTGAAAACGTTGCCTTATACGATCAGCTTTATGCGGAATATAAGGAGCTTTACACGTACTTCGGAAAGCAAAACAACGTGATGAAGCGCCTTAAAAAATTGAAAAACATCCAGTCCGTCAGTTTCGACACCGGTAAAGCGATGGCTTAGAGGGAGGAGAAAACTGTGCTGGAATCTTTGAAAGAACAAGTATTAAAAGCGAATTTGCAGCTTGAGGAGTACCGGCTTGTCACCTTTACATGGGGGAATGTCAGCGGCATTGACCGGGAGAATGAGCTGGTTGTCATCAAGCCGAGCGGTGTCAAATACAGCGAGTTAAAAGCCGAAGATTTAGTGGTTCTCAATATGGACGGCGAGATTGTGGAAGGTGATCTGAAGCCGTCTTCCGATACGCCGACACACCTCTATCTTTACCGGCAGTTTCAATCGATCGGCGGGATCGTCCATACGCATTCCCCGTGGGCGACAAGCTGGGCGCAGTCAGGGAAGGACATTCCGTCGCTCGGAACGACTCACGCCGACTACTACCACGGCAACATTCCGTGTACACGGGAAATGGATCCCGATGAGATCAGGAGTCAATACGAGTTGAATACAGGAAAAGTGATTGCCGAGGTGTTCCGGCATCTTGACCCCCTGGCGATGCCCGGCGTTCTCGTGAACAATCACGGGCCGTTTTGCTGGGGAAAAGACGCCTTAACTGCCGTACACAATGCCGTCGTCTTGGAAGAAGTCGCGAAGATGGCGTACCGCTCCCTGATGCTGAATCCGTCTCTTAAGCCGATTAAGAGCGCTTTGCAAGATAAGCACTATTTTCGCAAGCACGGGGCAGACGCCTATTACGGCCAATAGAGGAGGGAAGCTGCCAATGAATGACATGATCTCTTATGTAAAAAAAACTTTGGGCGCATGCGAATGCGGAACCGTTCACTACCCGCTTACAGTGGAAAAAATCACGATCGGCGACAATGCTGTTGAGCAAGAGCTGCCCGCTTTCGTGAAATCGGCTTCCTATAAAAAAGCCGCTGTCATTTATGATGAAACGACCGGACGGATAGCCGGCAAGCGGATTGCGGCTCTTCTTGAGGAAACGGCTGAAACGGTTCCGGTTCTGCTGGAAGCTAATGAAGCGGGTGATGTGACGGCAGATGAACAAACGTTGGTGAGTGCATTGATCGGTGTACCGATTGATGCGGATGTACTTATTGCGGTCGGAGCGGGCACGATTCATGACATCGTCAGGTTTTGCGCCTATCAGCGAAGCATCCCGTTTATTTCGGTTCCTACGGCTCCGTCGGTTGACGGTTTTACTTCAGCCGGCGTACCGCTGATTTTAAAAGGAAAGAAACAGACGGTTCAAACGACAGCGCCGATTGCACTTTTTGCCGATTTGGATCTCTTGTGTCAAGCGCCGCAGAACATGGTAGCCGCAGGTTTTGGCGATATGCTCGGTAAGGTGACGTCGCTTGCGGATTGGGAAATTTCCCGCTTGCTTGCCGGCGAGCCGTACTGCCCGGCCGCCAGCCGTCTCACGAGAGAAGCGCTTGATCAATGTCTTGTCCGAATAGATGACATCGCCGCCAAGACACGCGATGGGATTAAGAAATTGATGGAATCGCTGATCCTTTCAGGACTTGTCATGCTGGTTCTCGATCATTCAAGGCCGGCTTCCGGCGGCGAGCACCACCTTTCCCACTACCTTGAAATGAAAGCGTTGGAGAACAATAAGCGGCAGGTGCTTCACGGTGCTAAAGTCGGCTGTAGCGCCATCATGCTGACTGATATTTACCGATCCCTTATCGGTGCAAGCTTGGGTGATCAACACGCTGAGCACGCGATTCGCTCGATTTATGAAAAGCTCCCTGACGGTGAGAAAATGGCAGAGTGGATGAGGCGTATCGGCGGGCCTGTATCATTCAAAGAACTCGATGTTGAAGAAGAGCTGGTGAGAGAAGCGCTCACTTACGCCCATCAGCTCAGGGACCGGTATACGGGACTGAAAATCATCAATCAATACGGCCTTTTGCCAGGGCTTTTAGGCAAAGGACCGGGCGTGAAAGGGGTTAAAATGTGAAAAGGTTCCTTTCATCTATCTTTATGGTCACGGTCGCTGTATGTCTGCTTTTATCGGGGTGCAAGGCGAGTCCAGCCTCCGATCAAGCGGACGGCACCGAACTGACATTTTGGACATTCAACGGCCTTCATGAACAGTTTTACGCTGAGATGGTGAAAGAATGGAACAAAAAGTATCCCGAGCGAAAAATCAAATTAAATACAGTGGTGTATCCGTATGGACAGATGCATGACAATTTATCAATCTCGCTTTTAGCCGGGAAAGGGGTTCCAGATATTGCCGATGTTGAGCTGGGGCGCTATTCGAACTTTTTGAAGGGCTCTGACATTCCTCTTACAGATTTAACGCCGCTTGTGGAAGACGAACGCGACAAGTTTGTTGAAGCGAGGCTCACGCTCTACAGCAAGAACGGCAAGCTTTACGGACTTGACACCCATGTCGGAACAACCGTGATGTATTACAACATGGAAATGATGAATAAAGCAGGTGTTGATCCGGATGACATCAAAACGTGGGAAGATTACAGGGAAGCGGGCAAAAAGGTCGTCAAAGCTCTCGGAAAACCGATGACGACGATTGAAACGACCGACCCGAATTCATTTCTGCCGCTGGTTTCCCAGCAGGGATCCGGTTATTTTGATCAGCAGGGGCGTTTGACATTAAACAATGAGACAAATGTGAAAACGCTCGAATTTTTAAAGACTTTAATTGAGAAAGACAAAATTGCCGTCACAACGCCCGGAGGCAATCATCACAGTGAAGAATACTACGGGTTTATGAACCAAGGCGGTGCGGCGTCTGTTTTAATGCCGATCTGGTATATGGGCCGTTTTTTGGATTATATGCCTGACTTGAAAGGGAAAATCGCGATCAGACCGCTGCCGGCATGGGAAGAAGGGGGAGACCGCTCAGCGGGAATGGGCGGAACGGCCACCGTGATTCCAAAACAGGCGAAAGAGGTCGATCTGGCCAAGGATTTCTTGAAATTTGCCAAAGCATCAAAAGAAGGCAACATCAAGCTGTGGACCGTGCTCGGGTTCGATCCGCTCAGATGGGATGTGTGGGACTCGGACGAATTGAAAAAACCAAATCAATATACAGAATATTTCCAAAATGGACAACGCATCTTTTCCGTGCTTCTTGACATAAAAGATGAGATCAATCCGCTTTACCTCACTGAGGACTATGCGAAAACTTCCGATCTCATCAACAGAAACGTACTGTACGAAGCGCTCAAAACGAAGAGCAAAACACCGAAAGAAGCATTGGACAAAGCAGCAGCTGAAGTGAAAGGGCAATAGTCTTTCATTACTGTAAAGCGAGGCGATAACTTGAAGACTGTTAAAACAGATACAGTGCGTTCGTTTCCGCCGATGAGCAGAAAAAGAAAGATCAGACGTTTATTATATTCAGCAAAAGCCGCACCCTATATTTTCACAGCACCTTTTGTACTCTCCTTCTGCATATTTTTTCTTTATCCGCTTATCAGCGTCGTCATCATGAGCTTTCAAAGCATTCTCCCCGGGGAAGTCCGCTTCATCGGGACGGAGAACTATAAAGCATTAAACAATCCTACATTTTATACCGCACTATTCAACACCGTCAAATACACCTTTTGGACATTGCTGATTTTAATACCTGTTCCTCTAATTCTGGCAGTCTTTTTAGATTCTAAACTCGTAAAGTTTAAAAACGTGTTTAAATCGGCTTTATTCATCCCGGCTCTGACTTCAACCATTGTGGCGGGAATTATTTTCAGGCTGATTTTTGGAGAAATGGATACATCGCTGGCGAATTCGATATTGGCTAAGCTCGGAGCTTCGCCGTACAACTGGCTGAACAATGAACATACCGGCATGTTTTTAATGGTGATGCTCGCATCCTGGAGATGGATGGGAATCAATGTCCTGTACTTTTTGGCGGGCTTGCAGAACGTTCCGAAAGAATTGTACGAAGCTGCCGAAATCGACGGCGCAGGCACGTTCAAGAAGTTTTACCATATTACGCTTCCGTTTTTAAAGCCCGTCAGCGTCTACGTGCTGACGATCAGCATCATCGGCGGCTTCCGAATGTTTGAAGAAAGCTATGTGCTGTGGCAGAACAACTCTCCGGGCAACATCGGCCTGACGATGGTCGGATACATTTATCAGCAGGGGCTTGCCTACAACAACATGGGCTACGGGTCGGCGCTCGGCATCGTGCTCTTGATCATCATTTTCATCTGCAGCCTCATTTCATTAAAGCTGTCTGGATCTTTTAAAAAGGAGGGCTATTAATGCGTCCTGCCGGAGGCCTCAACATTGCGAAAGTTGCTCTGTTTCTGCTGTTTGCAATATTAAGCTTTTTGTTTGTGTTTCCGCTCTTCTGCCTTTTGCTTGGCTCGCTCAAACCATCTTCGGAATTGCTGCGCTTCGGCCTGAATTTGAAGCTGAGCCCTGAAATCCTGAGCCTTGACAATTACAATTACTTGTTTAACGGCGGAAGCATTTATTTTCAATGGTTTTCGAACAGCTTGATTCTCGTGGTGATATCCACCGTGCTGACGCTCTTGTTTTCTTCAATGGTCGGATACGGGCTTGCCGTCTACGACTTTAAAGGAAAAAATCTCTTGTTTGTAGCCGTGCTCCTGATCATGATGGTGCCGATCGAAATTCTCATGCTGCCTTTATTTAAAATGACGGTTTCTCTTCATATTGTCGACACTTACGCCGGCGTGATCCTGCCGTTTATCGTTTCGCCTGTCGCTGTGTTTTTCTTCAGACAGTATGCGCTCGGCCTGCCGAGAGATTTGCTTGATTCCGCGAGAATGGACGGCTGCACAGAGTTCGGCATTTACTTCAGGATTATGGCGCCCTTGATGAAACCGGCATTTGGAGCGATGATCATTCTTCAATCCTTAAACAGCTGGAACAACTTCTTATGGCCGCTGATCGTTTTACGATCGAAAGAAATGTTTACGCTACCAATCGGGCTGTCCGCTTTGCTCAGTCCGTACGGGAACAATTATGACATGTTGATTTCGGGTTCTGTGCTGGCAATTCTGCCTGTGATTCTTATCTTCCTGTTCTTCCAGAAGTACTTTATATCAGGTTTGACGGCGGGCGGAATTAAAGGCTGATCCACTATATATTATCTTGAAAGGAATGGTTTAACATGACTGCACACAAAGCGAAGATGACGATTGACAAGGAATATAAGGTGGCAGAGGTTGATAAACGAATTTACGGCTCCTTTATCGAGCATCTCGGCAGAGCCGTTTACGAAGGCATTTATGAGCCTGATCATCCTGAAGCTGACGAATCGGGTTTTCGGAAAGACGTCATCAAACTGGTCAGAGAACTGAAGGTTCCATTTATCAGGTATCCCGGAGGAAACTTTGTCTCGGGCTATAACTGGGAGGACGGGGTCGGACCTGTCGAACAGCGGCCGACAAGACTTGATTTAGCGTGGGCGACAACCGAGCCGAACTTAATCGGGACGAACGAGTTTATGGATTGGGCAAAGCTTGTCGGGGCAGAGGTGAATATGGCCGTCAACCTCGGAACGAGAGGAATTGATGCCGCACGCAACCTTGTTGAATATTGCAATCATCCGTCAGGATCGTACTACAGCGACTTGAGAAAATCCCACGGATATAAGGAACCGCATAAAATTAAAACATGGTGTCTTGGCAATGAAATGGACGGTCCATGGCAAATCGGGCATAAAACAGCAGCCGAATACGGAAGACTTGCCGCTGAAGCTGCAAAGGTGATGAAATGGACGGACCCGTCGATCGAGCTCGTCGCCTGCGGAAGCTCGGGAAGCGGAATGCCGACATTCATCGACTGGGAAACGACGGTGCTTGATCATACGTACGAACACGTCGAGTACATCTCGCTTCACTCGTATTACGGAAACCGTGATAACGACCTTCCAAACTATTTGGCGAGATCGCTAGATATGGATCAATTTATCAAAACGGTCATCTCAGTCTGCGACTATATGAAAGCGAAAAAGAAAAGCAAGAAAACGATTCACCTTTCATATGATGAGTGGAATGTCTGGTATCACTCGAATGAAAAAGACAAAGAAGCCGAGCGCTGGGCGAAAGCGCCGCACCTTCTTGAAGACATCTACAATTTTGAGGATGCACTTCTCGTCGGCTGTATGCTGATTACGATGCTCAAGCATGCGGACCGTGTGAAAATCGCCTGTCTGGCTCAGCTTGTCAATGTCATCGCGCCGATTATGACAGATAAAGGAGGAGAAGCGTGGCGACAGACCATTTTCTATCCGTTTATGCACGCTTCCGTCTACGGCAGAGGAACGGTATTGCAGACGGCCGTATCGTCTCCGAAGTATGATGCGAAAGACTTTACGGATGTTCCGTACTTGGAGTCCGTGTCTGTTTTCAATGAAGAAGCCGAGGAATTAACCGTTTTTGCCGTCAACCGCGCAACAGACGGCAGCCTTGAAATGGAAGCCGATATGAGAAGCTTTGAAGGGTACAGCGTCTCTGAGCACATCGTTCTGGAACACGAGGATCATAAAGCGACGAATGAAAAAGACCGCAACAACGTCGTTCCGCACAGCGGAGGAGACGCCAAAGTATGTGACGGCAGGCTGACGGCTCACCTTCCGAAGCTTTCCTGGAATGTGATCAGAATGAAAAAACGATAAATTGAAAAACCGGCCCGGCGAGGCCGGTTTTTTTAGATGAAAAAAGGCTTCCGCAAATATGCCGAAGAATAAGATAAAACGGGAGGAGGATCTATGAAGACGTTTTTTTCGGCTGCCTACTGTTTTTTGATGTATGCATTTTTAGCATACCTTTGGCTTCTGTTTATCACAGCGGTCATCGATAGGGTACGGTCTTTTGATCAGCCGCTTTTAGCGGCGGGTTTTATTTTCATCGGCACCATGCTGTTTTTTTCACTGTCACGCCATTTTTCAGCTTCGCTTGTCACGACAACCGCCGGTCGAATCGCGGGTATCGCCGCTTTTTGTCTAGTCATGGCCGTTCATTTTTTTGTCGTTCCATTATGCTAACAGAAAAAAGGCGGATATCTTGTTGATATCCGCCAATGATGCCTTCAAAAAGGCTGCAGATGAAGCTTGTATTTATTTTATTCTTATTATTCCTATTCGTCAACTTGGTTTATGGTTGTCGGGAAGCAGCTGATTGAAAACTTCGCACAAAAAGATGATTGCGCTTACATAAAATATGAGATATGTTAAAAAAGAAACAAAGGGGGGAGGAATTGGATGAATGCAATAACAATTGTGATCGCTTCCATCTGTATTTTGGCGATCGCCTATCGTTTGTACGGAACATTTATGATGGTGAAAGTGTTGAAGGTTGATGATGACAAGCCGACTCCTGCCCATCTCCAGAAAGACGGCAAAGATTATGTGCCGACGAACAAATGGGTGTCTTTCGGCCACCACTTTGCGGCCATCGCAGCTGCAGGGCCGCTTGTCGGGCCGATCTTGGCGGCGCAGTTCGGCTACTTGCCGGGGCTATTGTGGCTCTTGATCGGAGCGGTGATCGGGGGAGCCGTGCATGATATTGTCGTTTTATTTGCGTCCATGCGGAGGAAGGGAAAGTCGCTTTCAGAAGTGGCGAAAGAAGAGCTCGGGCCTGTTGCGGGATTTTGCACGGGGCTTGCGATGCTGTTTATTATTACGATCACGATGGCAGGGCTGTCGATGGTTGTACTTCATGCGCTTGAACGCAATCCGTGGGGGACGTTCGCCGTTGCGATTACAATTCCGATCGCGATGGGGGTCGGTTTATTTTATAAAAAGACAGGCAACTTAAAATTAGCGTCAACCGGAGGATTTATTTTGCTGATGGCCGGTGTCTTCATCGGGCCCTCCATCGCGGAGACGCCGCTTGGAGACGCCTTGACGCTCGATACGAAAACGCTTGCTGTCGCACTTCCTGTCTATGCATTTTTTGCAGCGGCGCTCCCTGTCTGGCTGCTGCTTGCACCGCGCGATTATTTGAGCAGCTTTATGAAAATCGGAGTGTTTATCGCCTTGATTGCCGGGGTGTTCGTCGTCAATCCGGCGATTCCGTTTCCGGCGTTTACCGAGTTCACGGGCGGAGGGGGACCTGTATCGCCTGGTCCAGTCTGGCCGTTTATTTCAATTACGATCGCCTGCGGCGCGATTTCCGGCTTCCATGCATTTGTCGGTTCAGGCACGACGCCGAAGATGCTTGATAAGTGGAGCGACATGAAATTCGTCGGCTTCGGGGCGATGCTCGTTGAGTGTCTTGTCGGCATCATGGCTTTGATCGCGGCAACGGCCTTGCAGCCGGGCGATTATTTTGCCATCAACAGTTCACCAGAAGTCTTTCGGACGCTTGGCATGAATGTCGTCCACCTGCCTGAACTCAGCCGCGAAATCGGTCTCGATCTTGAAGGAAGAACAGGCGGAGCTGTTACCCTTGCCGTCGGCATGGCTTATATTTTTACGGATATTCCGTTTTTCAGCCATTTGGCCTCTTACTTTTTTCAATTTGTCATCATGTTTGAAGCTGTCTTTATTTTAACGGCGATCGATGCCGGTACAAGGGTGGCGCGTTATTTGATTCAAGACTTTTTCGGGGAAGTGTACAAACCGCTGAAAAAAACGGACTGGCTTCCGGGTTCGGTCGCAGCGAGCGCCCTTGCCTGTTTCATGTGGGGGTATTTGCTGTATTCAGGCGATATCAGCTCGATTTGGGCGCTGTTTGGCGTATCCAACCAGCTGATGGCATCCGTCGGTTTAATTATCGGAGCGACGGTCATTTTAAAAATTGCGGACAAACGGCGTTATATGCTGACATGCCTCATTCCGCTCGCTTATTTGTATGTGACGGTCAACTACGCGGGATACTGGATGATCAAAAACGTTTATTTTAATGCGGAAGCTGCCGGTTTCAGCGTTTTAAACGGCATTTTATCGATCATTATGCTGCTGTTGGGACTGGTGATCATGGCGGCTGCCATTAAAAAATGGACGGAGATTTGGCGTGATCCGGCTTTGCGGATGGAGCCTTCTATTCCTGGATGATCAAATAAACCGGGGCCATTTCAGGCCGCCGGTTTATTTCGTTTTTAAGCCTTGTTCCAATGTCTCGAGCATTTCGGTTTTGTCTGATTCAGTTGCGTGCTGCCAGATGACCTCGAACAACACACCCAATCCTGGAAGCATTTTTTCTTCACCGCTTTGGATCGCATCGACAATCGTATGCTCAAGCTCTTCTTGCGAGTTTCCTGATACATTGGCAATAACGGCATGGCGCAAATTCAAATCCATCATTTTTCACTCCATTTCATCATCTGATTTTCTATATTCTGCCTCGCTTTCGGGTTTATTATGTATCATTGATGAGATATAATGTGACTATTGCGAGACAAAAGGAGTCAAAACGATTTGAAACGAATTGAATCAGCTAAAAATCAAAAAGTGAAGGATTGGAAAAAACTTCACGCAAAAAAAGAGCGGACAAAAACCAATACTTTCTTAATAGAAGGCGAGCATCTTGTTGAGGAAGCGCTGAAGACACCGGGTGTTGTGAAAGAAATCATGGTCGCAGACGAAGCGGACTTCCCGGCTATGATTGATGAGTCTGTTGCCCGCTATATTTTGAGCGCTGATGCTTTTTCGGCGATTGCCGAAACGGAGACGCCTCAGGCTGTCGCCGCTGTATGCCGTATGCCCGAAAGCGGACCATTTCAATACGAAAAGGTGCTGCTTGCGGATGCTGTGCAAGACCCGGGCAATTTAGGGACGATCATCCGGACGGCAGATGCAGCGGGGATCGATGCGGTTGTTATCGGACAAGGCACTGTCGACCCTTACAATGCCAAAACGCTCAGGTCGGCTCAAGGCTCGCATTTTCACATTCCGATTTTAAAACGCGAGCTTTCAGAGCTGATTGAAGAGCTGAAGGGAAAAAGCGTCCCGGTTTACGGCACAGCGTTGCAGGATGCCGTGCCATTTAGAGAAGCGGAGCCGTCACAGTCATTTGCGCTTTTGATCGGAAATGAAGGATCTGGGGTCGATCCGGATCTCCTCGCACAGACTGACCAAAATCTGTACGTTCCGATCTACGGAAAAGCGGAGTCGCTGAATGTGGCGGCCGCAGCCGCGGTCCTTCTTTATCATCTCCGCGGATAACCGGTTGCACAGGACCATGTATTTCACTATAATGAATGTAATATGTTTAAAAACAGTGATAGAGGCTCCGTTTTTTCACATGCCGTCATTAAGGGAGAAAATGCCTTAGACTGCAAGCATTTTTATGACAGGCCGGAAAAACGCTTCACCTCTTGAGTTGTCACCGGGACCGCGTCTCTCAAGGGATGTGTAAAGGTGAACCGGATTCATTCCGTTATGCCAATGAAGTAAGCAGCAAAGCTTTTTTGCTTTGTTTTAAAAAAGGGTGGTACCACGGCCACGATTCGTCCCTTTCAATATGAAAGGGGCTTTTTTTATTGCCTAAAAAAACAGGTTGCTACATAAAAGGAGGAGTTTTTAAGATGCAGGAAGAGCTGAAACGGCTTGAGAAAGAAGCGGTTGAAAAAGTGGAAGCCGCTGGTTCATTAAAAGAAGTCAACGACGTCCGCGTTGCGTACCTGGGAAAAAAGGGACCGATCACAGAAGTGCTTCGGGGAATGGGAAAGCTGTCCGCTGAAGAAAGGCCGAAAATGGGCGCCTTGGCGAACGAAGTAAGAGAGAAAATCGCCGCGGCGATTGCCGAAAAAAATGCCCGCCTTGAGGAAGAAGAGGTGAAAAGGAAGCTGAAAGAACAGACGATTGATGTGACGCTTCCGGGAAGCCCTGTGAAAACAGGAGCACGGCATCCGCTGACGATCGTTATTGAAGAAATCGAAGACTTGTTTATCAGCATGGGATATTCGGTGGAAGAGGGTCCTGAAGTAGAAACCGATTATTATAACTTCGAAGCGCTCAACCTTCCGAAAGAGCACCCGGCCCGCGATATGCAAGACAGCTTTTATATTACGGAAGATACGCTGATGAGAACACAGACTTCTCCTGTTCAGACGCGCACGATGGAAAAGCATAAAGGCAAAGGCCCTGTCAAAATCATCTGCCCCGGCAAAGTGTACCGCCGCGACAATGATGATGCGACACACTCCCATCAGTTTATGCAGATTGAAGGGCTCTGTGTTGACCGCAATATCAGCATGAGCGACTTAAAAGGAACCCTTGAAACGGTCGCGAAAAAGATGTTCGGTGAAGAGCGCGAAATCAGACTGCGTCCAAGCTTCTTCCCGTTTACAGAGCCGTCTGTCGAAGTCGATGTTTCCTGCTTTAAATGCGGAGGCAAAGGCTGCTCCGTTTGTAAACAAACGGGCTGGATCGAAATTCTCGGCGCCGGAATGGTGCATCCGAACGTGCTCGAAATGGCCGGATTCGATTCCAAACAATATCAGGGATTTGCTTTTGGAATGGGTGTTGAACGAATCGCAATGCTGAAGTACGGCATTGACGACATTCGTCATTTCTATACGAACGATGTCAGATTTTTATCTCAATTTAAACAGGCTTAAAGAGGAGGACGCGTGATGTTTGTTTCATATAAATGGCTGCAGGAATACGTGAATTTAGACGGGATGACTCCCGAGATTCTCGCTGAAAAGATTACGAGAAGCGGAATTGAAGTGGAAGGCATCGAATATAAAGGAGAAGGAATGAAAGGCGTTGTCATCGGACATGTGCTGGAGCGCGAACAGCATCCGAACGCTGACAAATTAAACAAATGCCTCGTCGATATCGGTGAAGAAGAGCCTGTCCAGATCATCTGCGGGGCTCCGAACGTGGACAGAGGGCAAAAAGTAGCTGTCGCCACGGTTGGTGCGGTATTGCCCGGCAATTTTAAAATCAAAAAAGCGAAGCTCCGCGGGGAAGCGTCTAACGGCATGATCTGCTCTTTGCAGGAGCTTGGCATTCAAGGCAAGCTTGTGCCGAAAGAATATGCGGAAGGCATCTTCGTCTTCCCGGGCGATGCTGAAACCGGTGCGGACGCCCTTCAAAGCCTGGCGCTCGACGATGCGGTTCTCGAACTGGGACTGACGCCAAACCGCGCCGACGCCATGAACATGCTCGGCGTTGCCTATGAAGTGGCTGCGATTCTCGGCCGTGAAGTCAAGCTCCCTGAGACGGCTTATCAGGCAGGCGCCGAAAAAGCGGCGGACTATATTTCCGTCAAAATTGAAGATACAGAAGCCAATCCTTTATACGCGGCAAAAATCATTAAAGACGTCAAAATCGGCCCGTCGCCGCTTTGGATGCAGACGAAGCTGATCAATGCCGGAATCAGACCGCATAACAATGTCGTCGATATTACGAACTTTGTGCTGCTCGAATACGGTCAGCCGCTGCACGCGTTTGATTATGACCGCTTCGGCTCAAAAGAGGTCGTCATCCGCAAAGCATACGAAAACGAAAAGATAACGACGCTGGACGAACAAGAAAGAACGTTGACGCTTGAGCATCTTGTCATCACAAATGGCTCTCTTCCGCAGGCTGTCGCAGGCGTAATGGGCGGAGCGGACTCCGAAGTCCGCGAAGATACGGCGACAGTGCTGCTTGAAGCGGCGTATTTTAACGGCCAGACAGTTCGCAAGGCATCAAAGGACCTCGGTCTTCGCAGCGAATCAAGCATCCGCTTTGAAAAAGGCATCGATCCCGCACGGGTGCGCCTCGCTGCAGAACGCGCGGCAGATTTGATCAGCCGGTATGCCGGGGGAACCGTCTTGGAAGGTACGGTTGAAAAAAACCATCTTGACATCAAAGAGAATGTCATTCGCCTTTCCGTTGATAAAGTGACGAAGGTTCTCGGCATGTCCATCAGCAAAGAAGAAATGGTCAACATTTTTGAAAGGCTCGGCTTTGCCGTTGAAGACGCTGAACGTGAACTGGTCGTGACGGTTCCATCAAGAAGAGGCGATATTGCAATTGAAGAAGACTTGATCGAAGAGGTCGCAAGACTGTACGGATATGACAACATTCCGTCGACACTGCCTGAAGTGACAGGCTTTGCGGGCGGACTGACACCTTATCAGGACAAGCGCAGAAAAGTAAGGCGCTTTTTGGAAGGGGCAGGGCTTTCCCAGGCGATCACATACTCATTAACAAACGATAAAAAAGCAACGGCTTACGCATTGGAAAAATCGTTTAAAACGATCCTTTCGCTGCCGATGAGCGAGGAAAGAAGCGTGCTGAGGCACAGCCTGCTCCCTAATCTGCTCGATTCGGTTGCATACAACTTGGCAAGGCAGGCCGATTCAGCTGCTTTTTATGAGATCGGTTCAGTTTTCTTGAAAGCCGAAGAACATACGAAACCTGTCGAAAAAGAACACGTCGCGGGAGCCGTGACAGGCCTGTGGCACAAAAACCTCTGGCAGGGCGAGAAAAAGCCGGTTGATTTCTTCGTCGTAAAAGGCATCGTCGAGGGTCTGTTGGAAAAGCTCGGAATCACCGACGGCATCGAGTTCGCTCAATCTGAAAGAAAAGAGCTTCATCCTGGGCGGACAGCCAATATTTTGCACAACGGCTCATTAGTCGGCTTCATCGGCCAGCTGCACCCGTCAGTTGAAAAAGAGCTGGATTTGAGCGACACGTATGTGTTTGAGCTGGACCTGCACGAGCTCCTTCGATTGGATGTACCGGAGATCACGTATACACCAATTCCGAAGTATCCTTCTGTTACAAGGGATATCGCGCTTGTTGTAGACAAAGAAACAACGGCCGGCCAGCTTGAGGACGTCATCAAAACAGCAGGCGGCAAATGGCTCAAAGAAGTCCATGTCTTTGACGTCTACGAAGGCGAGCACATGGAAGAAGGCAAGAAATCCGTCGCCTTCAGCCTGCAATATTTAAATCCTGAACAAACATTGACCGAAGAAGAAGTGACAAAAGTTCACGACCAAGTGCTCAAGGCACTTGAGGACACATATCAGGCTGTATTGAGAGGATAAAGAAAAACCGGTCCCCGATCATTCGGGAACCGGTTTTTTGTCTTCAACATGGTCAAAAGCTACTGACGCTTCAGAATCCGTTCGATTTTTTCTTCATCGGAGTCTAAAGCTCCGTACAGTACACCGGGCATGCTGTATTGATGACGTTTCCCTGCTGCAGTATAACGTAAAACAGGAGTGACCGTATAAAAATCATATTCGCCTGTCAGATCAAAAGACGGGACGACGATGTGTTTGCTTTGTTTCGCTTGAACGGCGGTCCCCTTGTCAAATGTATACGTCATGACGCCGTTTAGATCGGTGATCTTTTCAAGGGAAATATCTTTTGCCAGATTGTTTTTCAGCCGAACGTCCAAGGACGGCTTTGGATATCCTGCAGTATACTGGCCGGCAGGCGACAGATCGCCGCTTCGAACATTGTGTTCGTTTTGAAGGGTGATCTTTCCGATTTGAAATGCTTCTCTATCACATCCGTTAAAAGATATCAGCAGCTGATCCGTTTTTTCCGGTTTATCGCTGGAGATCCGGACGTCAACGATAATGTTGACGAGCATATAGCCTTTATGGCGAATCCCTGTTTCAACCTTGTAATCGCTGATTTGTATATGATCGTTATCAAAAGCGAGCGATGTAACCGTATCACCGCTTATCGGAACGCCGGTGTTTGTTTTTTGCAGGCCGAAAATGTTAAACGACATCGTCTCGTCTTCCATCACATAGCTGATGTAGTTTCGGGCAAATAAAAGCCCGTTTTCTTTATTTTCGCTGGCCTCTGTAAAGTTCGCCTTGTTGAAGAAAATAAAGAGAGAAAATGCCAGAGCTGCGCATATGGTGAGCGTGATGATCCATTTTATTTTTGACATGGTGACTCCTTTCTGAGTCTGTCGATTTGTATGAGAAGGAATGCGGAGATATTCGCAATAGTCATCCATAGAGGTCAATGATTCACCATATAAAGAAGAGAAGGTTCAAACATTTCACAGCTGGTCAAAATTCAGCAGGGGCTCTGAATTTTTAGTGAAATATGCGGGTCCAGTTGCAACGGACCCGCTCATCCAACCTAGTCGGCACCGTTTAACGTTTCGCCGCAATCCGCTTCGCCTTCTGCGTATTGGCAAAGTGCAGCTTTGTAAATACCCTCAATGCGCCTTCGCCGTGTTTCTTAATCAGCTTTGCCGCTGCTTCATCGACGAGCGGACCCGCTCCTTTCGGGAGCGTCATCCCGGCTTCTTTCGAAAGCTTATCCATCTCCATTAAAAATGAATAGCGTGCGATGATCGAGGCCGCTGCAACTGAAAGATGGATGCCTTCCGCTTTTGTGCTGAAATATGTACGTTCTTTGACGGCGGTTTTGCCTGCCAGGTGCTTGAAGTATACGGCAGGTTCTGCGAACTGGTCGATTAAAATCGCTTCCGGCCTGGTGCCGTCCAACTTTTTGAGAAGGTTGCCGATCGCCTGGTTGTGGAGAAGGGCCTTCATTTTTCCCTGGCTCATCCCTTTTTCCTGCATTTCATTATACTTTTCATTTCTCAAGACGAGCAGGCTGTAAGGGACTGTCTTGATTAAGTCGCGCGCGATCTGAACGATTTGCGGATCTTTTAAGTTCTTCGAATCTTTAACACCGAGTTCCTTTAATAGCGGCAGCTTTGTTTTGTCAGCGTATACGCACGCGACAGTGATCGGGCCGAAATAATCGCCTGTCCCGACTTCATCAGATCCGATCACAGACATGGAACCGATGCCTTCAGGCGGCTGATAGACGGACGGGATGCTTTTTTTGGATACGGGCTTTTTGGCAGCCGGTGTTTCAGCATCCGCCGTCCAGCGCTCCGCTTCCTTTTCCGCGTTTTTTCCTTGGAACAGCACCTTCCCTGACCGGTATGCTGTAATGGTGCACCCTTGGGGTTTGGCCTGGAAAACCGCGCCCTGTACCGAAAGTGAAGTCATGTCAGGCCCGTAGTAGCTTTGCATTCGTTCAATAACAGAAGGGGGAACTTTTAAAACAGAATGTGACACGTTCTAATCTCCTTTATTAGCCTTAAACACGCTAAATCATTGTTTTTATAAGTGTATCATAACAGCGGAGGGCTCGTCTTTCCATTCAATCTCTAAACATGTTATGATATAGACTAGGATTCTCGCATAATTGGAATGGAGGAGAAACGTTGTCTGATGGTCAAAAAACGAAAACAACAGTTGACATCTACGGTCAGCAATTCACAATTATCGGCGATGAGAGCAAGAGCCATATGAGGCACGTTGCCTCGATTGTGGATGATAAAATGAGAGAAATCAACGAAAAAAATCCGTACCTTGATATAAATAAACTGGCCGTTTTGACGGCTGTAAATGTGGTTCACGATTATTTGAAGCTGAAGGAAGAGCTTGAGAGATTAAAAGGACAAATTAAAGAAAAGGATTGAACATCACGATGTTAGATATCATCATTATCATTTTGCTTTTGTCCGGTTTGTTTATTGGACTCAAAAGAGGGTTTATCCGCCAGTTTATCCGTTTGGTTACGTTTATCGCAGCGATCGCTGTGGCAGCAACCTATTACGGCGACCTTGCGCCTAAGCTCGGCTGGATTCCGTCTCCCGACTTTACGGGCGGCCAGGCTGCGCTGGCGTTTGTAAACGGAAGCCTTGAAGGCGCTTATTACAATATGATTGCGTTTTTGATTCTCTTTTTCCTGACGATTATCCTTTTGAGAATTGCCGCATCGTTTTTGGATGCCGTTGCAAGCATACCGGTTCTTAAACAGATCAACCAAGTACTCGGAGCCGTGCTCGGTTTTGCGGAAATCTATCTGTTCGTGTTTGTCGTTCTGTTCATCGGAACGCTTCTGCCGATCGATGTCCTGCAAAACATGATGGCCGGATCGGTCATGGCTGATTTGATCATTCATAAAACACCGTTTTTATCAAACATGTTAAACAATCTGCTGCATCAGTACGGATCTTTGTAAAAACTTCTCTGTTTGTAGGGAAGTTTTTTTTCGGGGCTCTTGAGAACCTCGGAAGCTGTCGGATATGCCTGTTTGTTGTAGGAACAGCCAAAAATTTGTATGATTGAAGCAGGATGAACGAGGGGAAACAAGAGGTGAACAACATGCATAAAAAAGATATTATCAAATTACTTGAAACGATTGCGATATATATGGAACTAAAAGGAGACAACCCGTTTAAAATCTCCGCTTTCAGAAAGGCTGCGGCAGCTCTTGAACAAGACGACAGAAGCCTCTCGGAAATCGATGATATGATGTCCCTGTCCGGGATCGGCAAAGGCACATATGCTGTCATCAAGGAATATATGGACACGGGAGCATCCGGAACGCTGGAACGATTAAAGGAAGAGGTTCCGGAAGGACTTGTCCCGCTTTTGAAGTTGCCGGGTCTCGGCGGCAAAAAAATCGCCAAGCTGTATCAGGAGCTCGGCGTCTGTGATGCGGCATCTTTAAAAGAGGCCTGCGAACAGCAAAAGGTTCAGGGGCTTGCCGGATTCGGCAAAAAAACGGAAGAAAAAATCCTGCAGGCTTTGGGTGAAGCGGGGAAACGCCCTGAACGGTACCCGATCGCGGTTGCTTTGGCCGTCGCTGACATCATCGAAGAGCAGCTTGAAGGGCTCGCGGGTCTCATCAAGTTTTCGCGGGCCGGAAGCTTGCGCCGCGCCAAAGAAACGGTGAAAGACCTCGATTACATTATGGCTGTCACTGATCCGGAACTTGTCCGGGAAGGGCTCTTAAAGCTTTCGAACATCAAGGAGGTCATTGCCGCAGGAGATACGAAAGTGTCTCTCACATTTGCGTTTGAATACGAAATCAGTGCGGATTTCCGGCTGGTGACAGAGGAACAGTTCCCAACGACGCTTCATCATTTTACCGGATCAAAAGACCACAATATCAAAATGCGCCAGCTAGCCAAAGAAAAAGGCGAAAGAATAAGTGAATACGGCGTCGAAACCGTTGAAACAGGAGAAATTAAAACCTTTTCAAGCGAAAAAGAATTTTTCGCCCATTTCGGGCTTCCGTTTATTCCGCCCGAACTGCGGGAGACGGGAAGAGAAGTCGAGGACTACAGCGACGACATCGGGCTCGTTTCCGCCGAGGATATTCAAGGAGATCTTCATATGCACTCGGCTTGGAGCGACGGTGCTTTTTCGATCAGGGAAATGGCGGAAGCATGCATGGCAAAAGGGTATCGCTATATGGCGATCACAGACCATTCCCAATATTTGAAAGTCGCAGGCGGTTTGACGCCAGAGCGCCTGCGCATGCAGGCAAAGGAAATTGATGAACTGAATAAGGAATTTACCGATTTTCATATTTTTAAAGGCGTGGAAATGGACATCCTCCCTGACGGAACACTTGATTATGACGATGAGCTGCTGGCGGAAATGGACCTTGTCATTGCTTCCATCCATTCAAGCTTTTCACAGCCGCAGCACGTGATCATGAAGCGGCTTGAAACCGCGCTGATGAATCAGCACGTTGACATTATCGCTCATCCGACCGGCCGTCTGATCGGAAGAAGAGCGGGTTATGAAGTCGATATTGACCAGCTGATCGAGCTTGCGAAAAAAACGAATACAGCATTGGAGCTGAACGCAAATCCAGCGCGGCTCGATCTCAGGATGGAACACTTGATGAAAGCGAATGCTGCCGGAGTGACACTCGTTATTAATACGGATGCACACAACACAGCGATGCTTGATGATATGAAAACGGGCATTACGGCAGCGAGAAAAGGATGGACGCCAAAGGCCAATGTATTAAATACCCGCTCCTTTGAAGAAGTCCAGGCATTTTTGTCGCGCCATCGATCTTAAGGAGGTTTAATGGACGTTGCAGCAAAAAGCGCTATCAGCACTTGAATTTCATAAAGTAAAAGAACAGCTCACAGAGCATGCGGCATCTTCTTTGGGGAAGGAAATGCTTTTGGAACTCAAACCTTCCCGTTCGCTCGAAGAAGTCAAAAAGCTGCAGGAAGAAGTCGATGAAGCAGGAACCGTCCTGCGCTTAAAAGGAAGCGCCCCTTTCGGCGGCCTTACGGACATTAGAAAAGCGTTAAGAAGAGCAGAAATCGGCAGCATTTTAAGCCTGGCGGAATTGACTGAAATATCGGGTCTGCTTTACGCAGCAAAACAGATGAAGCACTTTCTCGAAGGCCTGTTCGAAGACGGGGTTGAGATCCTTTGTCTTCACCAATATGCAGAAAAGCTCATTCCGCTTTCCGAATTGGAAAGAGACATCAATTCGTGCATCGATGACCATGGAGAAGTGCTTGACCATGCATCTGAGACGTTAAGGGGAATCAGGACTCAGCTGCGGACGCTTGAATCAAGAATCAGAGACCGGCTGGAATCGATGCTGCGTTCTTCATCTGCGCAAAAAATGCTGTCGGATACGATCATCACGATACGAAACGACCGCTTCGTCATCCCTGTCAAACAGGAGTACAGATCAAGCTACGGAGGAATCGTGCACGATCAGTCGTCTTCCGGTGCGACATTGTTTATCGAGCCTCAGGCGATTGTTGATATGAACAATGCGCTTCGCCAAGCAAAAGTAAACGAAAAACAGGAGATTGAACGGATCTTGCGCGTCCTGACAGAAAAGACGGCAGAGCACACAAATGAACTCTTTCACGATGTCAAAGTGCTCCAGACGCTGGACTTTATTTTTGCAAAAGCAAAATACGCAAAAGCGACAAAAGCGGTTAAACCGGCTGTCAACGCTGACGGTTATGTCCGCCTGATTCAAGCTCGCCACCCGCTTTTGCCCCTGGATGAGGTCGTTCCGAATGATATTGAGCTCGGCGGAGAGTATACGACAATTGTCATCACGGGCCCGAACACGGGCGGTAAAACGGTGACGCTTAAAACGCTCGGGCTTTTGACCATTATGGCGCAGTCGGGATTGCACGTACCGGCTGAAGAAGGATCAGAGACCGCCATATTTGATCAAGTATTTGCCGATATCGGCGATGAACAGTCAATCGAACAAAGCTTAAGTACGTTCTCGTCACATATGGTCAACATCGTCGAAATTTTGAAAGACATGACGGAAAACAGCCTTGTGCTTTTTGACGAGCTCGGCGCCGGGACAGACCCGCAGGAAGGTGCGGCCCTTGCGATCAGCATCCTTGACGAAGTGTGCCAGACAGGCGCACGCGTCATTGCCACGACTCATTATCCGGAGCTGAAGGCATACGGCTACAATCGCGAAAATGTCATTAATGCAAGCGTCGAATTTGATATCGATACACTATCACCAACCTACAAGCTCTTAATCGGAGTGCCCGGCCGAAGCAATGCGTTCGAAATTTCGAAGCGCCTCGGGCTGCCTGATTACCTGATCGGCCGCGCAAAAGCGGAGATGACGGCCGAACACAATGAAGTTGATACGATGATCGCATCGCTGGAAGACAGCAAAAAGCGCGCCGAAGCGGAGCTGAACGAGACCGAAGCCATCCGCGCGGAGGCTGAAGCCCTTCACCGCGACCTGCAACAGCAGATCAGCGAATGGCAGGAGAAAAAAGACAAGCTCTACGAAGAAGCGGAGCAAAAAGCGGCTGAAAAAGTCAAAGCAGCGATGAAAGAAGCAGACGAGATCATCCAGTCGCTCCGCATGATCAAAGAAGACCATAAAGCATTTAAAGACCATGAGCTGATCGAGGCGAAAAAGCGCCTTGAAGAAGCTGTGCCTTCGTTTGAAAAAGCGAAAAAGCCGGCTCAGAAAAAAACGGACAAGCGCGAATTAAAACCGGGCGATGAAGTCAAGGTTTTAACCTTTGGCCAAAAAGGGACGCTGCTCGAAAAAACGGGTGCGGCCGAATGGAATGTTCAAATCGGCATCCTGAAAATGAAGGTCAAGGAAAAGGATCTGGAATTCCTGAAATCGGCACCTGAACCCGAAAAACAAAAAACGATCGCCGCCGTCAAAGGGAAAGATTATCACGTCTCGCTCGAACTCGATCTTAGGGGAGAGCGGTATGAAAATGCGCTTCACCGGGTTGAAAAATACTTGGATGATGCGGTGCTTGCGGGCTATCCGAGAGTCTCGATCATCCACGGCAAAGGTACCGGCGCCCTCCGAAAAGGCGTCCAGGACCTATTGAAATCCCACCGCAATGTGAAAAACTCCCGGTTCGGCGAAGCGGGAGAGGGAGGATCAGGCGTCACGATTGTCGAATTAAAATAAAAAAGGGAGTCTAAAAGGATGAAAGAGTTTTGGGAGAACGACCTTGTGGAAATCGCCGCGTACTACAGCGTTTCCGTTTTGTGTCTTGTGATATTTTTATCTGTGTTTGAACTCGTCACCACGTATAAAAATTGGGAGGAGATTCAAAAAGGAAACATGGCGGTTGCGATGGCAACAGGCGGAAAAATTTTAGGCATCGCCAACGTGCTGCAAAAATCGATCAGCCAGCATAATTCCCTGCTGCAAATGATGGGGTGGGGGCTGTTCGGTTTTATCCTGCTTTTGATCGGCTACTTCATTTTTGAATTTCTGACGCCGCGCTTTAAAATTGACAAGGAGATTGAAAACGACAACCGCGCAGTCGGCTTCATTTCATTCGTCATTTCAGTCGGCCTGTCATTTGTCGTGGCTTCGGGTATCTAAAGGGGATCAACATGGAGAAATTAGCGAAAGTCCTGTTTTTTACAGCTGGGGTATTTGTGGTTATCGGCCTGATTTATATGATCTTTTATGCTTAAAAAAGGTGTCCTGAAAAGGGCGCCTTTTTAAAAATGAAAAAATATCATTACTTTCTGAATATTGTTTTGATATACTGAAATCAAGAATATATTGTTTAAAAGGGGGGATCTTATGCCGACTGAAAAACCGTGGCTGCGTCATTATCCTGAACAAATTCCTCACGAACTGCAATTTGAAGACCAAACACTCCATTCCATCCTGCAACAATCCGCCCAACAGTTTTCTGAAAAAACAGCGATTCATTTTCTCGGAAAAAAACGTTCGTACCGGCAAGTTTACGAGGACGCTTTAAAAATGGCAGATTACCTGCTGTCACTCGGCATTCAAAAAGGAGACAGAGTCTCGATCATGCTGCCGAACTGCCCGCAGGCGGTTATCGCGTATTACGGCGTACTTTTCTCCGGCGGCATCGTCGTTCAGACAAATCCGCTGTATACGGAAAGGGAGCTCGAACATCTGCTTCATGACAGCGGGGCAACCATCATCATTACGCTCGACATGCTGTACCCGGCGGCATATAAAATGAAAGCGCTAACAAATGTCGGGCACATCATTGCGACAAGCATAAAAGATTACCTGCCTTTCCCTAAAAATCTGCTGTACCCGATTGTTCAAAAAAAAGAGAATCAAATGTCGGTTGAGATCAATGAAAATGAGACGACCCACCTTTTCCGCACCATCATGAAACGCCCCGTTCCAAGCGGTCCGCCGGATATTGAAATCGATCCAGCCCACGACATTGCCGTCCTGCAGTATACCGGAGGCACGACAGGCACGCCAAAAGGCGTCATGCTCAGCCACCGCAACATACTAGCCAACATGGAGATGTGCGCCGCCTGGTTTTATCAATTGAATAAAGGGGAGGAGAAGGTGCTGGGGATCGTTCCGTTTTTTCACGTCTACGGAATGACGGCCGTCTTGAATTTCACGATCAGGCAGGGGTATGAAATGATCCTGCTGCCGAGATTTGACGCGCGCTCTGCGCTGAAAACGATCGATAAAGAAAAGCCGACGATATTTCCGGGGGCACCGACGATTTATATCGCCCTGTTGAACCATCCTGACCTTCACCAATACGATCTGTCGTCAATTAAGAGCTGTTTGAGCGGATCAGCGGCGCTTCCTGTTGAAGTCAAACAGCAGTTTGAAAAGGTGACGGGCGGAAGGCTTGTCGAAGGTTACGGAATGTCTGAAACCTCGCCCGTCACCCACGCCAATTTTATTTGGGATTTGAATAAAGCGGGCAGTATCGGGTGTCCTTGGCCTGGTACAGACGCGGCGATCTATTCGGAAGAAACCGGCGGTTTTCTCGGGCCTTATGAGCATGGAGAAATCGCCGTCAAAGGACCGCAGGTGATGAAAGGCTACTGGAACAATGATGAAGAAACAGCTCAGAGTCTAAGGGACGGCTGGTTTTTTACCGGAGACATCGGCTACATGGATAAAGACGGCTTCTTTTATATCGTCGACCGCAAAAAAGACGTGATCATTGCCGGGGGATACAACATCTACCCGCGCGAAATCGAAGAGGTGCTCTACGAGCATGAAGCCGTTCAGGAGGCGGTCGTTGCCGGCATCCCTGACGAATACAGAGGAGAAACGGTTAAGGCTTTTGTTGTGCTGAAAGATCATGTTACAATAACAGAGAAGGAATTGGACGAATATGCCAGATCGCGTCTGGCTCCTTATAAAGTGCCGAAAGTATACGAGTTCAGGGACGAACTTCCGAAAACGGCAGTCGGAAAGATTTTAAGAAGAGCGCTCGTTCAAGAAGAAAAGACCGGCGTCTGAAAAAGCGAAGTCTGCCGTCGATTTTGACGGCATGCTTTTGTGATGCGATTTGAGTTTAGCTTCTTGACAAACCGTCCATTTTTATTTACGATTAACTCATGAATGAGTATTCATTCATTAATTTGAAAGGGACGAAGCCAATTGAAACAAAAGAGACCAAAGTATATGCAGATTATCGACGCAGCTGTCATTGTGATTGCAGAAAACGGATACCATCAGGCACAGGTTTCAAAAATCGCCAAGCAGGCCGGAGTGGCGGACGGCACCATTTATCTTTATTTTAAAAACAAAGAAGACATTCTCATCTCATTATTCAAAGAGAAAATGGGACAGTTTATCGAGCAGATGAACGAAGAAATGAAAGCGAAAAATTCGGCGACAGAAAAGCTTTCGCTGTTCATCAAAAAGCACTTTGAACTGCTCAGCAGCGATCGCCACCTCGCGATTGTCACCCAGCTTGAGCTGAGGCAGTCGAATCTTGAGCTGAGGCTGAAAATCAATGAGATTCTCAAAGGGTACTTAACGATCCTGGAAGACATCATCACCGAAGGAAAAGAAGCGGGAGAATTTAAGAGCACGCTTGACGTCCGCCTGGCGAAGCAGATGATTTTCGGTACGGTGGATGAGACGGTTACAACCTGGGTGATGAATGATCAAAAATACGATCTGCCAAACCTGGCAGACAACATTCATGAATTGCTGATCCACGGGTTCAGCAGCCAGAAGACGAAGGAGGAGGAATAAAAATGGCAGCATTATCATACACCGTAGACGCCCATGTCGCGATCATTACGATTCAGCACCCGCCGGCAAATGCGCTATCGACGCAAGTGCTTGAAGATCTTTCCGCATGCCTTGATGAACTTTCAGAACGTCAGGATGTCAGAAGCGTCGTGATTCACGGAGAAGGAAGATTTTTCTCGGCAGGCGCTGACATTAAAGAGTTTACATCATTGATGGACGGGTCTGATTATGCAAATTTGGCTGATAAAGGCCAGCAGATTTTCGAAAAGGTAGAATCTTTTCCAAAACCGGTGATCGCCGCAATTCACGGGGCTGCTCTTGGAGGCGGCCTGGAGCTTGCGATGGCATGCCACATCCGGATTGCCGAGGAAAGCGCTAAGCTCGGCCTTCCAGAACTGAATCTCGGAATCATTCCCGGCTTTGCGGGAACGCAGCGACTTCCGAAGTATGTGGGCACCGCCAAAGCGCTTGAAATGATCGGGACATCTGAGCCGATATCCGGCAAGGAAGCTTTTGAATACGGCCTTGTCACGATTTTGGCGGCGAATGAAGAAGAAGTGCTGCAAAAGGCACAAGAGCTCGCGCAAAAATTCGCTGAAAAAAGTCCGCAGACGATGGCTTATGTCATTGAACTCCTGAATTCGAGCAAAGTGTATTCGTATGAAGGCGGCCTCAAGCTAGAAGGGAAATACTTCGGCGAAGTGTTCCAATCCGAGGATGCGAAGGAAGGGATTCAGGCATTTCTTGAAAAGCGGAAGCCGCATTTTAAAGGGAAATAACAAACGTGAAAACAAAGGGGATGAATAGAACATGAACATTTATGTCTTAATGAAGCGCACGTTTGATACAGAGGAGAAAATTCAGATTGAACAAGGGGAAATCAACACGGACGGAGCTGAATTCATCATCAATCCGTACGATGAGTACGCCATTGAAGAAGCGCTTCAGCTGAAGGAGAAGCACGGCGGTGAAATTACGGTCGTCACAGTCGGCGAGGAAGAAGCTGAAAAAGAGCTCAGGACGGCTCTGGCGATGGGGTGCGACAAAGCCGTTCTGATCAACATTGAAGACGACCTGGAAGAAGCGGACCAATATACGGCTTCAGCCATCCTTTACAACTATTTGAAAGACCGCGAGTACGACATTATACTCGGCGGGAACGTGGCGATCGATGGGGGATCGGGACAGGTGGCGCCTCGTTTGGCAGAGCTGCTCGGCATTCCTTGTATTACGACGATTACAAAGCTGACGGTAAACGGCGCAGATGTTGAAGCGGAACGCGACGCCGAGGGCGATCTTGAAGTGATCCAGACGTCGCTTCCAATCGTAGCGACTGCACAGCAGGGGTTGAATGAGCCGCGTTATCCGTCTCTTCCAGGAATCATGAAGGCGAAGAAAAAGCCTCTCGAGGAGCTCGAGCTTGATGATCTGGATATCGACGAGGAAGACGTGGCCGCCAAAACAAAAACGATCGAACGATTCCTGCCTCCGAAAAAAGAAGCCGGGAAAATCCTTGAAGGGGAACCGGAGCAGCAGGCGGCAGACCTTGTATCACTGCTGAGAAGCGAAGCAAAGGTCGTTTGAAGCCGAAGGGAGAAAAAACACGGTCATTAAAATACAGGGGGAAATGGACATGAGCAAAAAAGTTATCGTATTGGGAGAGTTCAGGGACGGTTCGTTGAGAAATGTGACATTCGAAGCGATAGCCGCAGGAAAAACGGTTGCCCAAGGGGGAGAGGTAATCGGCGTTCTCTTCGGTGAAAGCGTTTCAAGTCATGCGGCAGAACTGATCCATTACGGCGCTGACAGAGTGCTTACAGCCGAAAACCCGCTCTTGAAAAACTATACGTCTGACGGCTATGTTCAAGCCTTTTTGCCAATCATTGAACGCGAGAATCCGGACGTGATGATTTTCGGCCATACGTCAATGGGAAAAGACTTGTCGCCGAAGCTTGCAGCCCGTATGGGAACAGGGCTGATATCGGATGCCGTCGACGTCGAAGTGGCCGGCGGCAACATCGTGTTTACAAGGCCGATTTACTCAGGCAAAGCGTTTGAGCGGATCATTTCCGAAGATGAAACGATTTTTGCAACGATCAGACCGAATAATATCGCCCCGCTTGACAAAGATGAGACGCGGACAGGAGCGGTTGAAAGCATCGAAGCAGATATTCGGGACATCAGAACGGTCATCAAGGACATTGTCAAAAAAACGTCCGAAGGCGTCGATTTGTCTGAAGCGAAAATTATTGTAGCAGGAGGTCGCGGCGTCAAAAGCGAGGAAGGCTTTAAACCGCTGCAGGAGCTTGCCGACGTATTGGGTGGCGCGGTCGGCGCTTCTAGGGGAGCCTGTGACGCAGACTACTGCGACTATTCGCTTCAAATCGGCCAGACCGGCAAAGTCGTGACACCTGACTTATATATCGCCTGCGGCATTTCCGGAGCGATTCAGCACCTCGCAGGGATGTCAAACAGCAAAATCATCGTTGCCATCAACAAAGATCCGGAAGCTGATATCTTTAAAATTGCCGACTACGGGATCGTCGGCGACTTATTTGAAATCGTTCCGCTGCTCACGGAGGAATTTAAAAAGCTGAGCGTCAGCACTTGATCAAAAGCCGGCCTGAATGGCCGGCTTTTTACATAGGCACATTTCCGTCTTCTGCAAAATAACATGGGATATGGACATTTTCAGAAAGGCTAAAATCCCGATGTGTAAAACTGTGCAGATAGGGAAACGTATAATCAAGCATTATGTTAGCGTGAACCAAAGGGAGATGCTATACTAAAAAGCATAATTTCACAATTGGAGGAATGAAAGAATGGCTATCGTAAAAGCAACTGATCAAACATTCTCAACTGAAACAAGTGAAGGCGTAGTTCTCGCCGACTTCTGGGCTCCTTGGTGCGGACCTTGTAAAATGATCGCGCCCGTACTTGAAGAGCTTGATCAAGAAATGGGAGACAAACTGAAAATCGTAAAAATCGATGTTGACGAAAACCAAGAAACTGCCGGCAAATACGGCGTGATGAGCATCCCGACTCTCCTCGTACTAAAAGACGGCGAAGTGGTCGAAACATCTGTCGGCTTTAAACCGAAAGAAGCGCTTGAAGAATTGGTCAACAAACATTTGTAAAATAGAAACCTGTGAAAAAGGCGATTCCAAAGGGATCGCTTTTTTCTTACAAACCGCCATCTTCCTTCTCCAATTGTGGCGAACGTACGGTCGGTCATGGTAAACTAAAATTAAGGAAAAACGCCGAAACAAGGAAGGATTTTTGATGAACAAAAAAATCAAAGAAAAGCTGGCCCTTCTCCCGGATCAGCCTGGCTGCTACTTAATGAAAGACAGGCAGGATACCGTCATCTACGTCGGGAAAGCGAAAATCTTAAAAAACAGGGTCCGCTCCTATTTCAGCGGTTCCCATGATGCCAAAACACAGCGTCTTGTCAGTGAAATTGAAGACTTCGAATACATTGTCACATCCTCGAACATCGAAGCGCTCATTCTTGAAATGAATTTAATCAAAAAGTACGACCCGAAATATAATGTGATGCTGAAAGATGATAAAAGCTACCCGTTCATTAAAATCACGAATGAGCGGCATCCGAAGCTGATTGTCACAAGGAAGGTCAAAAAAGACAAAGGCCGCTATTTCGGACCGTACCCCAATGTCCAGGCTGCAAGGGAAACAAAAAAGCTGCTGGACCGCCTCTATCCGCTCAGAAAGTGCGCCAAACTGCCGGACCGCGTCTGTTTGTACTATCATCTCGGACAATGTCTGGCGCCATGCGTATATGATGTGTCTGAGGAGACAAACAGACAGCTCACAGAAGAAATTACCCGCTTTTTAAAGGGCGGATACAATGAAGTCAAGAAAGAACTTGAAGCAAAAATGCTTGAAGCCTCGGAAAACCTGCAGTTTGAACGGGCGAAAGAATTCCGCGATCAAATTGCCCATATCGAGTCAACGATGGAAAAACAGAAAATGATGCTGAACGACATGGTTGACCGCGATGTATTTGCCTATTCGTATGACAAGGGCTGGATGTGCGTCCAGGTCTTCTTCATCAGGCAAGGTAAATTGATTGAAAGGGATGTCAGCATGTTTCCTCTATACAGGGAAGCAGATGAGGAGTTTTTGACGTTCATCGGGCAATTTTACTCAAAAAACAACCATTTTCTTCCGAAGGAAATTTTGGTGCCTGACAGCGTCGATAAGGACATGATTGAGGAGCTTTTGGACGTGCACGTGCGCCAGCCGAAAAGAGGAGCGAAGAAAGATCTGCTGCTCCTTGCCCATAAAAATGCAAAGCTCGCTTTGAAAGAGAAGTTTTCGCTCATCGAACGGGACGAAGAGCGGACGATCGGCGCGATTGAAAAGCTTGGCAAAGCGCTGGGCATCTACACGCCGTACAGAATTGAAGCGTTTGATAATTCAAATATTCAAGGAACGGACCCTGTTTCGGCCATGGTTGTATTTCTCGACGGAAAACCGCATAAAAAAGAGTACCGCAAATATAAAATCAAGACAGTTGAAGGTCCTGACGACTACGGATCAATGCGCGAAGTCATCAGAAGAAGATATACAAGGGTGCTGAAAGAAAATCTGCCGTTGCCTGATTTAATTTTGATCGACGGCGGAAAGGGGCAGGTGTCTGCTGCCCTTGACGTTCTGGAAAATGAATTGGGTCTCGATGTCCCTGTTGCCGGTCTGGTGAAAGACGATAAACACAGAACATCCAACCTTTTGATCGGTGATCCCCTTGAGATCGTCCAGCTTGAGCGGAACAGCCAGGAATTTTACCTGCTTCAGCGCATTCAGGACGAAGTGCACAGGTTTGCGATCAGCTTCCACAGGCAGCTCAGGGGAAAAAGCGCATTTCAATCGGTGCTCGACGGCATACCGGGCGTCGGCGAACAGCGGAAAAAACTGCTGTTAAAACATTTCGGTTCCGTTAAGAAAATGAAGGAAGCGAGCGCCGAAGATATCCGCAAACTCGGCATTCCCCTGAAAACGGCGCAGCTGATTGAAGAGGCTTTAAAAAAATAATGTTGAACTTTTAAAAAGAATCTGATAGAATTTGTACTAATTTCATAATAAGATCGTGTGATATGGTGAAGATAGAGGTGCGAACTTCAAGAGTAGGCTTGATGAGGAAGATGGATTCCGATGAAGAAAGCTGAAAGGGGAGCGTCGCCGAAGCGGGGAAAAATCCATTCATTTTTCCTGCTGGCTTTACATTGAATAAATGTAAGGCTGTCAAGAATTCATTTCTTGGAGGGCTATCTCGTTGTTTAAGATCATCGGCATTTTTGTTGGTTAAAGCAATGAGGGAATTCTCTCATTGCTTTTTTTGTATGAAAAAACCGTACAGCCCGCTGGTCAAGCTTTCCTCTTCATACATAAACAAGCACGAACGAAAACAAAAAGGGTGGTATTTGATGGGTCTCATCGTCCAAAAATTTGGCGGAACTTCCGTAGGGTCAGTGGAAAAAATATTGAATGTCGCAAACCGCGTCATCGAGGAAAAACAGCGCGGTCATGATGTTGTCGTCGTCGTTTCGGCGATGGGCAAATCGACGGACTCCCTCGTCGCGCTTGCTAAGGAAATTACCGAACAGCCGAGCAGCAGGGAAATGGATATGCTGCTGACAACAGGAGAACAGGTGACAATTTCGCTGTTGACAATGGCTTTGCAGAACAAAGGGTATGATGCGGTTTCCTATACAGGCTGGCAGGCCGGCATCGAAACCGAAAATATTCACGGTAACGCAAGGATTACGAACATTAATACAGGCAAGCTGAAAGAGCGCCTGAATGAAGGGAAAATCGCCGTTGTCGCCGGATTCCAGGGCATCACAGCGGAAGGTGAAATCACAACGCTCGGCAGAGGCGGATCAGATACGACAGCCGTTGCCCTCGCAGCTGCCCTGAAAGCCGATAAATGCGACATTTACACCGATGTACCGGGGGTTTTCACAACCGATCCCCGCTATGTGAAAACAGCGCGGAAGCTGGCCGGAATCTCTTACGATGAAATGCTTGAGCTTGCCAATCTCGGAGCAGGCGTCCTTCATCCGAGAGCTGTTGAATTTGCGAAAAACTATCAGGTGCCTTTGGAAGTCCGTTCAAGCACCGAAAAAGAAGCCGGCACATTAATCGAGGAGGAATCATCAATGGAACAGAATTTAATCGTAAGAGGCATTGCATTTGAAGATCAGATCACACGCGTGACTGTATGCGGCCTGGCGAGCGGCTTGACGACGCTGTCAACGATTTTTACAACGCTCGCCAAACAGAACATCAACGTTGACATCATCATTCAATCGGTGACAAGCACAAGCAAAACGTCGATTTCTTTCTCCGTGAAAACAGAAGACTTAAAACGGACGGTCGAAGTTCTCGAAGAATACAAAGACGCGCTCGACTATGAACAGATTGAAACGGAAAACAGGCTTGCCAAAGTGTCGATCGTCGGTTCAGGCATGATCTCCAACCCGGGGGTAGCAGCGGAAATGTTCGCTGTGCTGGCGGAAAAAAACATCCAGGTCAAAATGGTCAGCACATCCGAAATCAAAGTTTCGACTGTCGTCAACGAAGGCGATATGGTGAAAGCCGTTGAAGCGCTGCATGATGCTTTTGAACTGTCGAAAATAAGCATAGCTGCGAATTAAACATCCTGCAATTTGCTAGCAGGAGGAGAATGGTATGTAATCAGAGTTAGTAAGGGCTAATGCAAAGTCGAATAAGGCGGGAAATCCGCGAAAATGAAGATGAATATTCTTCCTTAGGGAGCTCAATCATATCGCTGTTTTCCGCTCTGATAAGCTTTTATCCATTGTTTGTTGTGGAATGGCTTTAGTAGTCGGGAGACGATTGATAATAACACAGAGCGATTTTACGATGCTGCATCCTTTTTCTTCGTAAAATATATCCGCGGTCCCCGCCTATGACACTTTGTGCGAAATAAATTTGATTAAACAGAGCCCAATACGGTTGCGATGTTTGTAATACCGAATCAGCCAGAGGCCAAATTTTATTCCTTTTTGATATAAATAATAGGCCGAAAAATAAAATGTTACTTTTCAGCTATTGGTTGGCTGTTTTGGTTTCTACTTGATGTATGGGTCCTTTTTTCATATTCAGGCTATGTGCTTTTATTGTATGATGAGCGATTTCTTTATTGCTTTTTCTATATCATCTAAAACAAGCGATCAAAAAAAGTATGATGCTTAATCATGATCCATTAGGTAATGGCAAATATAATTTAAAAACGGCACCTTGTTTGTTATGGTTTTCTGCAGTAATTTTACCTCCATGTACTTCTAAAATCTCCTTGCTTATGGCTAAGCCCAATCCGGCTCCTCCTGTTTTTCGATTGCGAGAGGTTTCTCCTCTGTAAAGCGGCGTAAATATCTGGTCTAACTCGGACTCGTGCAGCCCCTTTCCTTTATCCCGAATGGCAATGACAGCGTATTTTTTCTCTTCGAACAGTGAAACGTAGATGTCGCTGTTTTTAAAAGAAAATCTTATGGCATTGTCTATTATGTTGTAAAAAGCTCTGGAAAAAAGCTCGGGATCTGCATAAACATATGTATCACCTTCAGGAATTGATTTTATGAGATGAATTCCCTTTTCTTCTAATATTGCTGAGTAATCGTTCAGGTAATCGTCAAGTAAGCGGTTTAGGTTTACAAACTCTACACTTGGTTTTTCTTTGTAAAGTTCTAGCTTCGTGTATGAGAATAGGTCTGACACTAAATGATTCAGCATATCCGCTTTATTTCTGCATGTCGCAATGTATTTCTTTACTTTTTCAGGGGCTTGGTGTAATTGCTTTTCTATGATTTCTAGATATCCCCGGATTGTAAATATTGGTGTCCGTAAATCATGCACGATAGAAGCAATAAACAGTTTTCTTTCGTTTTCAAGTGATTGTTGTTTGGCTAATGATTTCTTTAGCTGCAGCTGCATGGACTTAAATCCGTTTGATACTTCATGAATTTCTGTAACACGTGAAGAAGGAAGAGAAAAATTGAAATCCTGTTTTGAAATGAGCTGTGATGTTTTCTCCAGTGCAGTCAACGGGATTAATACTTGTTTATTCATAAACCATGCAGCTGTCGCCAAAAGCATCAGGAAAACAAATAATGCGATGAATAAGCCTCCATACTGTTCTAGAAAACTGTTTTCTGAACCATTGAAAGCATGGAGTGCAGGCCTTTTATCTTGAACATATAAAATGCCTGCGAGTTTTTTATTCTGATATACATAATATTCTTCAAGAAGATAGTTTGTATTCCCAACTGAGTAATCTGCTGTTTGCTCTATTTTTGTAATCTGATGATTATCTGGTTTTTCTATTGTTGAAAATAAGACTTTTTGATCTTTGTTCAGCAAGCGTATCCCTATATAAAGCTCATCAGTTTTATGATGTATTTGTTTTTGCCACTCTTTTTTGTTCCAATTTTCCGGCTGATTCAGAATGTTTTGTTCCAGCCAAGGCATTATATCTTCTATTTCAATAGAATTTGTTTTTGATTCATTATAAAAATGGACGGCCATTTTTGTAGTAAGAATGGGGAGCAAAATAAATGCAATAATGAAGAGAAACAGCCATTTTTTTATTGCCAGTCTTTTTTTGTGCCCCTTTAACATGTTTATGCCCCCTCCACAAATTTGTATCCGACACCCCAGACAGTTAGGATCCAGCGCGGCCGAGAGGGGATTTCTTCAATTTTTTCCCTGATTCTCGCGACGAATACCCTTACTGTATGCGGATCACTATAATGCTCTCCCCATATAAATTGGATAATTTGATCGTGTGTAAATACTTGATGGGGATGTCTGCTAAGTAGAGATAATAAGTCAAATTCCTTTGAGGTGAGGGAAACTTTTCTTCCGTGTATATGTACTTCTCGGGATAAGTAATCAATTGTAAGGCCGTTGAATGAGTGTCCGGGTTTTTGCTGTCCGGAGCGCCGTCTCACTGCTTTGATTCTGGCTACAATCTCACCTGGTGTTGCCGTTTTTACAATATAATCATCACCCCCGACACTTAATCCCCTGATTTTATCGGTTGGATCCTCTTTGGCGCTTAAAAATAAGATAGGGACATCCTTTATGTCTCTCAGCTTCTTGCATATCGAAAAGCCTGATTCCCCCGGCATCATTACATCCAGTAAGATACAGTCGACCTCTTGTTTGTTGACAATGGAGAGTGCTTGTTCTCCATTAAATGCTGTTAGAACATTGTAATTCTCGATCTCCAGAAAGTCTTTCATCAGTTCAATAATTTCTGCATCATCATCGACGACTAATATGGTTTCTTTCATTATCGCCATTCCTTTCTGTTTTGCTTCTGAATAACATTATGACGTTTTTTTGGTAATTGCGGAATATGTGTGAATAAATCTTGATATTTTATTGATATTTTATTAACGCCCTATTGAGTTTAGCTATTTAAAATGAAACTGAACTATAAAAAGAGGTGAAAAACATGAGAGCTTCAGTCCTGCAAACCAAAAAGTTATCAAAGTCATATGGAGAGGGAGTACATCAATTTTTTGCATTAAGAAATATTGATTTGGATATAAAAAAAGGTGAATTTACAGCTATTATGGGTCCTAGTGGTTCTGGAAAGTCTACGTTATTAAATATGCTGTCAGGGCTAGATAAACCAACTTCAGGAGAAGTCACACTAGACGGTATTCATTTATCTCAGTGTAATGAGTCCCAAATTACACAACTCAGAAGAAATAATATCGGTTTTATTTTTCAGTTGTTTAATTTGATTCCTGTGCTTACAGCAGAGGAGAATGTAACGCTTCCTATACTCCTAGCTGGAAAGAAAGATAAATCGGTAAATAAAAAGGCAAATGATTTGCTGCAATTATTAGGGATTGGAAGACTCGCTTCTTCTTATCCGTCCCAGATGTCAGGGGGACAGCAGCAGCGGGTTGCAATTGCAAGAGCGCTTATTATGGAACCCAGTATCGTATTAGCAGATGAACCAACCGGAAGTCTTGATACAAAAACTGGTGATGCCATTTTGACAATTCTCCGCCACTTTTGCGATACGAAAAAACAATCGCTTATCATGGTGACGCATGATGCAAATGTGGCTTCACATGCACATCGGATTGTATTTATGAAGGACGGGGAATTGGCGGGAGATATTCAGCTCACTGCGACTCCTAAAGTAAATTTAAGCCATATTACTAAAAGATTAGAGGATGTATACGCATGAATTTAACTGCTCAATTGGCTTGGCGATTTTTGAAAGCAAGAAGAGCCAGGTCTATATTTGCTGTGATCGGTATTAGTCTTGGGGTTATGCTGCTGATTATTTCGCAAATCATGATGACAACTTTAGAACAATCAAACGAAAAAACAGTGTTGGAAAAATACGGAGATTTTGATTTGGTTTCAGGTTATAACGGATCAACCAAAAAATTGAGTGCGAAAGATTTGCAAACAATAGAGGGATTTCCAGATGTAGATCAAATAACCCCGATGTTATTTCCGTATGCAAGCAAAGATATGCTGGCTGCTGTTGCATCTCAGCCTGTTTATATAGGCTTTAAACATCACCAATTGGCTATGGAGCACCCGTTGGTTTCCATCGGTAAAGGTGGATTTCCGAGAGCTCAGGAAGTGGTAATCCCTGCTCGATATGCAAAAGCTAAGGGCTTGGATGTTGATTCCGAAATTAGTTTTCCTTTTCCTCCAGGGGACAATGTAAAGGTAAGAGTATCTGGTATTTTAAATGAAAGCGAGCAATTAAATAATATCGTCATTTTTGATTATGATTGGCTCGCAGCGCAAACCCATAATGAAAATAAAGCAACGGCAGTCATGGTGAAATTAAATCAATCAGCTGATAAACAAAAAGTAATAGAAGATTTAAAGGACCATTTTGAAGACATATCCATTGATCAACGCAAGGCGATGACGACAGAGAAAGAACAACTGGGCGGGTTAAAACCGATTGTCAACGGTTTATCAATTACAGTCTTGTTAGGAAGCCTATTAATCGTAGTCAGCACTTTGCAAATGTCGGTTCAAGAAAGACAAAAAGAATTAGCAACATTAAGACTTTTAGGCGGAAAGCCTGCCCAATTGTTTTATATGGTCATCTGGGAAGCTTTTCTGATAGGGACTATGGCTGCATTAGTGGGAACGGTTACAGGTACTGTACTATGTTATGCCCTGTCCAATATTGCTGAACAATTTATAGGCTATTCCATCCAATCAATATCAATCCCGGCAAAAAGTATAATCATTTCGTTTTTTGGAAGCATTCTTTTGACTGTCTTAGCAGCAACAATACCAGCTTTATCGACTAGCAGGCTTTCTCCTATCGCTGCATACAGCCAAAAAATCAATAAAAGTAAAGCGGAATCAAAAGCAACCATTATCGGCCTGTTCATGATTTTGCTATTGCTGGCAGCTATGACATTTGCAGTGCATAAAAGCGGAGGAAGCGGCAGCTTCAGTATTCTGTTAGGGGTATCATTTGTACTCATTATGTTTGTGATGACTCCTACAGTATTGAGGATCATTGTAACGGCACTAACTTTTCTCTTAAGGCCGTTTTATCAAATGGAAAGCATGATTGCCGGAAGAAATGCTCTGAAAAGAATGAGAAGAAGTCAGCAAATTGCTAGGGTATTAACGTTAGCAGTCATTGTTGGATTCGTTGGATATATGATTTTGCAAGCTGTTGTCAGTCAAACAGAAAAAACAATATCAAAACAATATCCGCTTGATTATGTCATACAGGCTACCGAAGCCTCGTATGAGCCAGGTTTCTCTTCTTCAATTATAAAACAAATTGATCATATGAACGGAGTTGAAACAATCCCGGTTCAAACAAGTATATTAACACATACTTTGGATTTAGATATAAAAAAAGTAGATTCAAACTGGAACGGGCAATTTATGACCGTAAACGGAAAAAAAGAAATTTTAACGAGTGTGGGCGGCCTGGATTTGGAAAAAGTACGCAACACTGCTCCTTTTGAAATTGTAAAAGGCCGAATTGATCACCTTAAAGATGATGAGGCCGTGATTACGAAACAATTCTCTGAGGACATCGGGTTTCGAGTCGGAGATACAGTCACATTGGAACCAGATGAATTAAGTGAAGTTTCTGGCAAGAAGCCATTTACATTACGCATTGTCGGTGTCGTTGACGAAGTGCCTATTTTACCTGATGAAGATTTAAGATTCTTTACTAATGAGACTACGTTAAAAGGGTTGTTTCATCTTCAAAAAACAGAACAAATATTTTTTAATATTAAGGATCAAAGTGAAAAAGGCCATATAAAGGCCAAAATTGAGAAACTGATGGAAAATCCCCAATATCAAGATGCTATTTTGTATGATAGAAAAGAAGAGATGGATAAATTTTATCAACAGTACAAACAGCGTATTGTATTATTGGGAAGCAGCGTGTTAATCATCACCTTAATTGCACTTGTTGGCTTAATGAATAGTATGGCAAGCAATTTAAGGGAAAGTAAAAAAGAGTTTGCGATGATGAGAGCCATAGGTGGAAAGCCATGGCAAATCGTTCGACTCGCTTTATATGAAGGAATTGTTATTTCATTAGCTGGTTGTATAATGGGTTTAATTTCAAGCGTTATACTGGGGTATAATCTATTATCAGCTTTAGATGTAAAGAACCTCGAAATACCTTATGTGATAATTTTCATCATATTATTAATAAGTCCATTACTGGGTATTCTATCTGCCCTTCCTTCTGCATTGTGGCTTTCAAAAAGTAACTTAGTAAGATCGGTGTTTGAAGATTAATTTTTAAGCATAACCGTTTCTAACTTAAGTGATTATTGACGATAAAAATAGTGCCGGAAGAATGAAGCAGTGGATGTGTGATTTGCCGATATTCTCAGCAGAAGGTTTAAGAGTGTGTGTTCATTTGAGTTTTATTGTAAAAAGGCTGCTGAAAATCAACAGCAGCCTTTCGAGCATCATGCCGGATCTTTCATATCCCATTTGACGGTCAATACAACTTTTCCGGCTCTTTTTTTCACTTGTTCATACGATTCGGCAATTTGTTCGTTCATCAGTTGGATTTGCTCGGCGATAAATCCGGCTTCAAGCTGAAAGCAGGGTTCCTTTTGATATTTGAGGCGGTTTGAGACCAGCGGGCCTTCGAGCTCAAACTCAAGCTCCTGTTTTTTAGAATGGACGATCGTAAGCGTTCCCCAGCCTGCATCCAGAAAGAAAGCGGGAAGATCCTCCCTGGATTCAAGCGGGAACTTGCGGGCGAGCTTTTTTCCCGCCCAGTACATCATATCTGCGTAGTCTTGTCCCAGCATATCGGGAAGCAGCACTTCCCTGATCAACTCATAGCCATATGCGGAGACTTCTAGCTCTTTTAATTGCGCTAAGTTTGCTTCATATTTGTTCATATCCAATGTCTCCCCTCTTTTCTCCGTTTATTATAGCTTAAATGGGGTGAAAGATTACAGCGGGGATATGCATTTAGGAAGAAAAAAAACTGATATATTTATATTTTGATAAAATAAAATTTTCAAAAATATGATTAAATTTTAGAAAATTTCAATTTATGTACGCGTTTTCTTGACGCCTTTTTCTCATAGGAGTAAAATGAAATTGTCATAAAAACTTAACAAAGTGCGATATTTGAAACAGGACGGGGGATAGGAGACCTTTCATTTTTACTGCACTTTTCAACTAGGGGGTAAAGCAATGGCCGGGAACAGAGAGTTTGTTTATCGAAGACTGCATTCTTTGCTTGGCGTCATACCGGTAGGCATATTTTTAATCCAGCATTTGGTTGTCAACCATTTTGCGGCAAGCGGAGAGGAGGCGTTTAATAACGCCGCTCACTTTATGGAAAACCTGCCGTTCAGGTACGCTTTGGAAATCATCGTGATTTTCCTTCCGCTGATTTATCATGCTGTTTATGGAGTATACATAGCTTTTACAGCAAAAAATAATGCGAACAGATTCGGATTTTTTAGAAACTGGATGTTCGTTCTGCAGCGGATTACAGGAATCATTACCTTGATTTTTGTCAGCTGGCACGTGTGGCAAACACGGATTGCCGCCCAAATGGGGGCAGAAGTGAACTTTGACATGATGGCTGATATTTTGAGCTCCCCGATCATGCTCGGCTTTTACATTGTAGGTGTCCTCTCAACAATCTTCCACTTTTCAAACGGTTTATGGTCGTTTGCTGTCACTTGGGGAATCACCGTTTCTCCTCGCTCACAGCGAATCGCCACGTTTGTGACAATGGGAGTCTTTGTTGTGCTGTCCTATGTAGGGCTGAGAGCGATTTTGGCATTTGTGTAAAAGAACTAGATTACTAGAGGGAGTGGGGCAGGCATGAGCAATTCAAGCATCATCGTTGTCGGCGGAGGACTTGCGGGTCTGATGGCGACCATTAAAGCTGCGGAAGCAGGAACAAATGTAAAACTATTTTCGATCGTTCCCGTTAAGCGCTCACATTCCGTATGTGCGCAGGGCGGAATCAACGGAGCGGTCAATACAAAAGGTGAAGGCGACTCCCCTTGGGAGCATTTTGACGATACGGTTTACGGAGGAGACTTTCTGGCCAACCAGCCGCCGGTCAAAGCGATGTGTGAAGCGGCGCCGTCGATCATTCATTTGCTTGACCGCATGGGCGTCATGTTTAACAGAACACCTGAAGGGCTGCTTGACTTCCGGCGCTTCGGGGGAACCCAGCATCACAGAACGGCATATGCGGGAGCGACGACCGGACAGCAGCTCTTGTACGCGCTGGATGAGCAGGTTCGCCGCTTCGAAGTTGAAGGGCTTGTTTCGAAATATGAAGGCTGGGAGTTTCTCGGAGCCGTTCTTGATGATGACAATGCGTGCCGGGGTATCGTCGCCCAAAATTTAACGACGATGGAAATCGAGTCGTTCCGTTCAGACGCAGTCATCATGGCGACCGGGGGACCGGGCATCATCTTCGGAAAATCGACGAACTCGATGATCAATACCGGATCAGCCGCTTCGATCGTTTATCAGCAGGGTGCTTACTACGCGAACGGAGAATTCATCCAGATCCACCCGACCGCCATTCCGGGAGACGACAAGCTGCGGCTGATGAGCGAATCGGCGCGCGGTGAAGGCGGACGAGTCTGGACGTATAAAGACGGCAAGCCTTGGTATTTCCTTGAAGAGAAATATCCGGCATACGGAAACCTTGTGCCGCGTGATATTGCGACGCGTGAAATATTTGATGTATGCGTCAGACAAAAGCTCGGCATCAACGGCGAAAACATGGTATATCTCGATCTTTCCCACAAAGATCCGAAGGAATTGGACATCAAGCTGGGCGGAATCATTGAAATCTATGAAAAATTCATGGGTGACGATCCGCGCAAGCTGCCGATGAAGATTTTCCCTGCGGTCCACTACTCAATGGGCGGACTCTGGGTCGACTACAATCAGATGACCAACATTCCTGGACTGTTTGCCGCAGGAGAATGCGATTATTCAATGCACGGAGGAAACCGCCTGGGCGCGAACTCGCTCTTGTCAGCTATTTACGGCGGCATGGTCGCAGGTCCGAAAGCCGTTGAATACATTCAAGGTCTTGAAACATCCGCAGAAGATCTGTCTTCTTCCGTTTTCGACAGCTACGTCAAAAAGGAAGAAGAAAAGTGGGCTGACATTATGAAAATGGACGGCAATGAAAATGCTTATGTCCTTCATAAAGAGCTCGGCGAATGGATGACAGATAACGTGACGGTTGTGCGCCACAATGACAAGCTGCTGAAAACGGATGAAAAAATCCAAGAGCTTGCCGAGCGCTACCAAAACATCAATATCAACGATACGGCAAAATGGAGCAACCAGGGAGCCGTATTCACACGTCAGCTGCACAACATGCTGCAATTGGCACGGGTGATCACGCTCGGTGCATACAACCGGAATGAGAGCCGCGGCGCCCATTATAAACCGGATTTCCCTGAACGTAATGACGAGGAATGGCTGAAAACAACAATGGCGAAACATGCAGGCGATTTTGAAGCCCCGAAATTCCATTATGAGGATGTCGATGTTTCATTAATCGCACCGCGTAAACGGGATTACTCGAAGAAAAAGGTGGCGAAATCATGAGTGAAAATAAGACAATCAAGTTTATCATCACTCGTCAGGATACATCGGATTCCGATTCTTACCAGGAAGAGTTTAGAATTCCATACCGTCCGAATATGAACGTGATCTCCGCTTTGATGGAAATCAGAAGGAACCCGGTTAATGCGAAAGGAGAAAAAACGTCGCCGATTGCTTGGGATATGAACTGTCTCGAGGAAGTGTGCGGCGCTTGCTCCATGGTCATCAACGGCAAGCCGAGACAGTCCTGTACAGCGCTGATCGACCAGCTTGAGCAGCCGATCCGCCTTGAACCGATGAAAACATTCCCGGTTGTCCGCGACCTTCAAGTGGACCGGAGCCGCATGTTTGATTCATTGAAGAAAGTCAAAGCATGGGTGCCGATCGACGGCACATATGACCTCGGACCGGGACCGAGAATGCCGGAAAGAAGACGGCAGTGGGCTTATGAGCTGTCAAAATGCATGACTTGCGGCGTATGTCTTGAAGCTTGTCCAAACGTGAACGATAAAACAAACTTTATGGGACCTGCACCGCTCTCGCAAGTCCGCTTATTCAACACCCATCCGACAGGAGCGATGAACAAATCGGAACGGCTTGAAGCGATTATGGGGGACGGCGGACTGGCCGAATGCGGAAATTCGCAAAACTGCGTGCAGTCATGTCCGAAAGGCATCCCGCTCACAACCTCAATCGCTGCATTAAACAGGGATACGACCGTTCAGGCGTTTAAAAACTTCTTCGGAAGCGACAACTCGGAATAACACGAAAAAAACGCACCTCTTCAAGCCGAAGAGGTGTTTTCATGATCAAAGGGGATGAAAAACAATGAAGCTGCCGGGATATATTGAAGAACCGTTTGACACATGGTGTCAATCATTTTCTTTTTTTGATGAAGTATCCGTCCGTTTTTCAGAAACGGACATGTTCGGTCATATGAACAATGTCACACCGTTTGTCTACTTCGAAGAAGCGAGGATTTCCTATTTTAAGCACCTGGGCGTCATGGATCGCCTTTCAGACGGGAATAGCGCGGCAATTCCCGTCGTGGCGAGCCAGCAATGCGATTATTTTCAGCAGGTCATGCTTCATGAACATTTGAAAATCGGCGTCAAAACAGCATCTGTCGGCAACGCTTCCCTCACCCTCCACTATGCGGCGAAAAATGGGGAAGGTGACCTTTGCTTTACAGGAATGGCGGTCATGGTGCAAATTGCGAAAGATACGGGTAAGCCGGTGAAATGGACAGGTGAACAAAAAGCAAAACTGCTTGGCAATGACTCATTTCCTGAGAAATAATTGACAGGGAGAGGAAAATGAAAAAAGCGATGATCATCGGCGCGAGTTCCGGAATTGGCAAAGCGCTTGCCAAGCAGCTGTCAGCCGCAGGAGTGGAGGTCGGTCTTGCAGCAAGACGGTATGAACTGCTAGCCAAATTGCGTGACGACCTCCCTGGACCTTCATACATTAAAAAGGTCGATACAGCCGACAGCGAACGCTCGCCTATACTGTTGAAAGAACTGCTTGATGAGATGAATTGGGCAGACGCAGTCTTCATCTGTTCAGGTGTTGGATATTTGGAAAGCGAAATGGATTGGAGCAAAGAAAAGGAAACGATCGATGTAAATGTGACGGGATTTGTGTCCTGCTCGAACGTGTTGATGGAGCATTTTATCAAAAATAGGAGAGGGCATTTAGTCGGCATTTCATCCATCGCCGCGCTGAGAGGAAACGGAGGGGCCGTCACCTACGCCGCTTCAAAAGCATTCGTTTCAAATTATTTAAAAGGACTTCGTCAAAAAGTGAAAAAACTCGGTTGCGATGAAATTGTGGTCACCGAAATTCAGCCCGGCTTTGTGGACACGGCTCTTGCAAAAGGTGATCATCTGTTTTGGACGGCTTCGCCCGAAAAAGCGGCTGCACAAATCATTCACGCTGTGCAGAAAAAGAAAACGCACGCATATATTACGAAAAGATGGCGGCTGATCTCCTGGATTTTAAAATGTCTCCCTTAGAAATTCAGCCCTGAAACGATGCCTGTGTTATGATTTGAAAAATAGGTGTTTGAGGGAACCCTTTTCTCCGTCAGAAACGTCACCGACCTTGCGTATGTTTCATATGATATCACGACTATATCGAAACCCATTCGTTTCAGATCAGCTCTCACCTTAGCAAGGAGGGTTACAATACTTGAAGGAGAAAGAGTTTCAATCAAAGCCGCTGCTAACAAAAAGAGAAAGAGAAGTGTTCGAATTGCTCGTTCAAGACAAGACAACAAAGGAAATCGCAAGCGAGCTCTTTATAAGTGAAAAGACTGTACGTAATCACATTTCCAATGCGATGCAAAAATTGGGAGTGAAAGGCCGTTCGCAAGCTGTTGTTGAACTTCTTCGAATGGGTGAGCTAGAGCTCTAAATTGAGCCGGTGTTCCTTCTTGTAACAAGAAGGGAACCGGTTATTTGTTTTTAGGTGCAATTTGTATATTCATGTTGAAGTCTTGCAATTTATGTAGAAAAGAAGGAAAATAGACTCAAGTGTTTTGAAAACAAAACAACGAGTCGAGCGAGGTAGAGAAAATGAATTCGAATGCTTCTTTGAATCACATAGCGGATATTGAAAAATCACTCCGCCATATTGCGGGCATCATTAAACAAAAAGGAAGAGAAATTCTCACCCAATATACGATTACCCCTCCCCAGTTTGTCGGTCTTCAATGGCTGTATGAATACGGGGATATGACGATCGGCGAGTTATCACAAAAGATGTACCTGGCGTGCAGCACCACGACGGATTTAATTGACCGAATGGAGAAAAACAATCTCGTTGAACGGGTGAAAGATCCGTCCGACAGGCGCGTAGTCCGCATTCATCTTCTATCGGAAGGAGAGCGGATCATCCAGGAGGTCATTCAAAAAAGGCAGGACTATTTGGAAGACATGTTAGAGGCGTTTTCCGAGGAAGAAACAGCCGCATTTGAAAAATTATTAATTAAACTTCAGCAGGAAATGAACAGAAAATGAGGCGATTTTGTTGGATCAACCGATAGGAGTCATTGATTCGGGAGTCGGCGGTTTAACCGTTGCAAAAGAAATCATGAGGCAGCTGCCGAAAGAAAAAATTATATATCTTGGAGATACGAAAAGGTGTCCATACGGACCTCGGGACAGAAAAGAAGTCCTGTCATATACATGGGAAATGACAAATTATTTGTTATCCCGCCACCATATTAAAATGCTCGTGATCGCCTGCAATACAGCGACGGCCATCGCGCTTGAGGAAATCAGCAGAGAAGTCGCGATCCCCGTCATCGGCGTTGTGCAGCCCGGAGCCAGAACCGCGATTAAAGTGACGGAAAACCAGCGAATCGGCGTGATCGGAACGGAAAACACGATCAAAAGCGGCGCATACGAAGAAGCGCTTCTTTCGCTGAACGGAGATTTAACGGTAGAAAATCTGGCTTGCCCAATGTTTGTCCCGTTTGTGGAAAGCGGCAAATTTTTGGATGAGACGGCTGATGAAATCGTCAGGTCGTCACTGCACCCGCTCAGGGATTCATCAATCGATACGCTGATTCTCGGATGTACGCATTATCCGATTTTAAAAGAACCGATTCAGCGCTATATGGGAGAGCGCGTCAACATCATTTCCTCCGGAGATGAAACGGCCAGGGAAGTCAGCACGATCTTGTCATACAACGGTTTATTAAGCAAAACGTCGGAACCGCCTGAACACTTGTTTTTAACAACCGGGGAACGCGCCCGCTTCACAAAAATTGCAAACGATTGGTTTGGATACGAAGTGAAAAATGTGGTAAGCATTTCTCTTCAGGAAACCGCTATAAAATAAAGCTGCCGCACAAGCAAACGGCAGCTTTTTTCATGAGCCTTTTCTTTTAAAGAAAAGGTTTTTTGAATTCAGAGGGATTTTTTTAAAAAGCGGTCTAATTCAAAAGCGGGCTCGTATACATAATAGTACAAACTGCCTTAGGAGGGAAAAGTATGCTGAAAAAAGGAATGAAAGGAATCGCGGTTTCGGTTACGGCCTCCGCGCTGCTTCTTTCCGGGTGCGGAATATTTCAGTCAGATCAAGCCTCAGAGGAGATAGATCCGCCGCAGGACATCACATATGTAAAAGAGGAGAAGGAGCAAGACAAAACAGACAAAACCAAAGATAAAACAGAAGACAAAGGCAGCAAAACGACAAGCGACGATAAAGCGGCTCAAACGAGCGATACGGTCATGAGAGAGCTTTATCTCATTGATAAGAACGGCTATGTGACAGCCCAGACGCTGTCGCTGCCAAAGCAGGAAGGTACGGCTAAACAAGCGCTTGAATACCTCGTTGAAGGCGGCCCTGTTTCAAACATCCTGCCAAACGGATTCAGAGCCGTGCTGCCGGCGGATACAACGGTCAATGTTGATATTAAAGAAGACGGAACAGCAATTGCTGATTTCTCAAATGAATTTAAAAACTATAAAGCTGAAGACGAGCAAAAAATCGTACAGGCGATTACATGGACGTTAACACAGTTTAACTCGATTGATAAAGTGAAGATCCGCATGAACGGCCATGATTTGAAAGAAATGCCTGTTAACGGCACGCCGATTTCAGAAGAACTCAGCCGCGAGGACGGCATCAACCTCGATACGGCGGGTGTGACCGATATAACGGCGACACAGCCAGTTACCGTCTATTATTTAGCTGAATCAGACAAAGGCACATACTACGTTCCGGTAACAAAGCGGACGTCTGCAAAAGAAAAAGACCAGGTGACGGCGGCGATTAAAGAGCTGACGGAAGGACCGGGCAATAAAAGCGGCCTGCTTTCCGATTTCCAGGGCGACGTTAAGCTTGAAAACGAGCCGAAGATTGAAGACGGCCATGTAACCCTCGACTTTAACAAAGCGATCTACGGGAGTGCCGACGGCGAGAAAAAAGTGATATCAGATGAAGTGTTAAACAGTATTGTGTTGACATTAACCGAGCTGCCTGATGTAAAAAGTGTGTCGGTTACTGTGAACGGAAAAGCTGAGCTCGTAAATGAAAAAGGAGAAAAGCTTTCCAAGCCGGTTTCAAGACCGAGCAAGGTGAACACAGGTAGTTTTTAAGCAGAGATTTTTGATATACTATAGAAAAAGAGGTGAGCGATTAAAGCTGCCTCTTTCTTTATTCAGCTTTTTGGAAGAGCGGAATGATTGTGAAAGGTTTATGTACATACAATCGGAGGTAAAAAATGAGATACGATGGAAGAGAAAACAATGAACTGCGCCCTGTCACAATGGACCTCGACTTCATTACGCATCCTGAGGGATCGGTCCTGATTACAGTCGGCGGGACAAAGGTGATCTGCAACGCGTCTGTGGAAGACCGCGTGCCGCCCTTTTTGAGAGGAGAGGGGAAGGGCTGGATCACCGCCGAATACAGCATGCTGCCGCGGGCCACGAACCAAAGGACGATCAGGGAATCGTCAAAAGGGAAAATTTCCGGACGGACGATGGAAATTCAACGGCTGATCGGACGAGCTCTGCGGGCGGTCGTTGATTTGGAAAAGCTCGGTGAGCGGACGATCTGGATTGACTGCGACGTCATTCAGGCTGACGGAGGTACGAGAACCGCGTCGATCACCGGAGCATTTACGGCCATGGCGCTTGCCGTCGGAAGACTTGTCGAAAAAGGCACGCTGAAGGCGATGCCGATCACCGACTTTTTGGCTGCCACTTCAGTGGGAATCGATAAGGAAAAAGGATTGATCCTTGATTTGAATTATCAGGAAGATTCTGCAGCAGAGGTTGATATGAACGTCGTCATGACAGGCGAAGGCCGCTTTGTCGAACTTCAGGGAACAGGAGAGGAAGCGACATTCTCAAGAAGTGAACTGGACGGGCTTTTAGAACTGGCTGAGAAAGGGATCGCCGAACTCATCGAAAAGCAGAAAGAAGTGCTCGGCGACGTTGCATCAGCCATTCAACAATAACATGAGAAAGGCTTGATATACGATGAAAGAAGTCATCATTGCCACGAAAAACGAAGGAAAAGTCAAGGAATTCAAAGCGATGCTGGAACCGAGGGGCTACGATGCCAAATCTCTGCTGGACATCGGCTATACGCCCGAAATCGAAGAAACCGGGCAGACATTCGAAGAAAACGCGGTGATTAAAGCGGAAACGATTTCGAAAGAAACCGGCAAAATCGTGATTGCCGATGACTCCGGCCTGTCTGTCGACTACCTCGGCGGCAGCCCCGGCGTATACTCGGCCCGCTATGCAGGAGAAGAGAAAAACGATCTCGCCAACCTGAAAAAGCTATTGAAAGAGCTCGAAGGGGTGGAAAAAGAAGACCGTTCCGCGAGGTTCAGATGCGCGCTCGCATTATGCATTCCCGGACAGGAAACGAAAACGGTCGAAGGTTCTGTGGAAGGGTACATTACCGAAGAGCCGCGCGGCACAAACGGCTTCGGCTACGACCCGGTTTTTCTCGTCAAAGACAAAGATCAAACGATGGCCGAGCTCTCAAGCGGCGAAAAGAACAAAATCAGCCACAGAGCGGAAGCGCTGAAAAAACTGTCCGCTTTATTGGATCAAGCGTAAAGGAGGAGGGCCGATCATGAAGGTTCTGATTGTCAGCGACAGCCACGGCCTTGAAGACGAACTGGAAATGATCGCTGAGCGGCACGGGGAGGAAACAGATCTCATTATCCATTGCGGGGATTCCGAATTGGATCCTTCCCATCCCGCGCTTTCCTCTTACTTAACAGTAAAAGGAAACTGCGATTTTTACGGAGAGTTTAAAGACGAAATTGTCGTTCCCGTCGGATCGAGAAAACTTTTTTTCACACACGGGCATTTATACGGCATTAAACAGTCGCTTTTAAATGTGTATTACCAGGCTGAAGAGCTCGGCGCCGATATCATCTGTTTCGGCCATTCCCACATCGCGGGAAGCGAACTGATGGACGGAAAACTGCTGATCAACCCCGGCAGCATCCGCCTTCCGCGGGTGCGGAAAGAAAAAACTTATGCTATACTAAACATTGACAAAGACAATGCAACGGTCCGCTTTTATGACTTGGACGGCCGGGAAGTCGAAAGCCTGACGAACCACGTCCAATTGCCAGCACATTCATGAGGAAGAATTTTTTTCTTCCTCGTGAAGAAAAAAATTCTAAAAAGTTGTTGACTTTATGTCCCGATCCGCATATAATAAATCTTGTCGCTGATAGTTAAAGCGAAGCAAAACAACATCATGTCCCAGTAGCTCAGCTGGATAGAGCAACGGCCTTCTAAGCCGTCGGTCGGGAGTTCGAATCTCTCCTGGGACGTCTCTGAAAAAAGCCTCAAACTTCTTGGTATACAAGGGTTTGAGGCTTTTTTCTTTTGCCAGAAACTTTGTTCTATTTTAGGAGCGGATTTATAGGAAATAACAGGAGATGATATTAAAAAAAAACAAATATTGACGATAATATTTAGTGACATTAAATCGTTAGGAGAGAGAGAGTTGAAAAAGAAAATATTTTTGCTTTTGATCATTTTAGCTGCCTCCATTTTCCCTGGTAATATACGGGTAGAGGCAGAACAAGCATCTACAACGAAAGAGTGGGTACCACAAGCTTATCTTCCAGATAAAATAACTTCTGCTGCTGTAGCAGCAGTAGACAGAAAAATTTATGTAATCGGTGGTACAAGCAGAGGAAGGTCTAAAAATACCACTTATGTTTATGATCAAGATAGTAAGAAATGGACCGAAAAAGCAAGCATCCCTTTAACGGTATCTGCAGCCTCAGTAGCTGTAGTTGGGAAGAAAATTTATGTAATTGGAGGAACCTCAGGTAGTACTTATCGAAAGTCAGTTCAGATATATGATACACAAAATGATACATGGGAAAAAGGAATAGATATACCTACAGAAAGGTTGATTTTTTCCACTGCCTCTGTTGTAGACAATAGAATCTATGTAATGGGTGGAAACAATGCTGAAAGTTTATCTGCGAATTATTGTTATGATACAGAGACTAAAACTTGGACAAAGAAAAAAGACTTGCCCATTCCTTCGTCAGGGGCAACATCCCAGACAATTGATGGGAAAATTTATTTGATAGGTGGTGCGGATACAAGTATTGGTACACAACCAAAAATAAATGATTCTATTTATGAATACGATCCTAAGAGAGACATATGGTTAAAAAAACAAAATCTAATTATGGGAACTCAATATCTTACTTCAACAGTTTTAAATGGGAAAATTTACATCATGGGAGGGAAAACAAACAAAAACGACCCAACTACAAAAGTTCAGGTGTACAACCCTAAAGACGATTCAATATCAGATTTTCAACCTTTTAAGATTCCTAGATTAGCAGCGGGGGCAGCTACAATAGGAGAAAATCTTTATATAATTGGTGGACAATCAACAACGAATAATATAGTAATACAAGAAAATGGAATATACAACTCTGTACAAATGTATTCTGTTGAAACTCTTGATGATTCTACAGGAAATGGAGAAGATCCACAAACATCAGATGAACCGACTCAAGACATAAAAGGTAAACGAGCAATTCTAGTTGTAACTATGGTATCTGGTCTCGAAAAAGAGTTTGATCTATCGATGGAAGAGGTTAATGATTTTATTTCGTGGTACGATCAGAAAGCTGCTGGTACAGGCCCTGCGAGGTATGTAATTGATAAGCATGAAAATAACATAGGACCGTTTGATAACAGGAAAGACCATGTTATCTTTGGTAATATTCTTACGTTTGAAGTAAATGAGTATTCATCTAAAAAAGCTGAATAAAAACTGATGAAAATCTCTTTTTAATGAAGCTGTCCAAAAAAGTATCAGTCGTATAAAGATGAAGCCCTTTACCTGCCCGTAGAGGCTAACTACTAAGACCAACTGCATCATGAAATTTTATAAAAGGTGTCTCCTTTTTTGAATTATTATAGGGGAAATCGGAAATCGATGTTCCTTCTGTCCATGGGGCCATCGGCCTTCCGTCGGTCGGGAGTTCGAATCTCTCCTGGGACGTCACTGAAAAATGCCTCAAACTTCTTGGTATACAAGGGTTTGGGGCTTTTGATATTGCAAAACAACAACATCCTAAAAATTCCCTTTCATCATTTCAAACAAAATGAAAAAGCTAAAGGGTGTGATCAATTTTAAGGAGGATGTTGTCATGACAAAGCAACAGCAAAATCAGCAGCAAAAGCAGAAGCAACAAAAACAAAAGCATGAGCAGCTGCTCGGGGCCAATATTACGGATACCGAATTTGCTCAGGAATTCGGAAACATTCAGCAGCAGCTTGCCCAGCTGGAGCAAACTGTTAATCAAATGGGGGCGCAGCAGCAGGGCCAAAGCGGCCAGCAGAGCTCTCAATTGAGCCAGGGAATCAATCAGCTGAAGCAGCAAATTCAGCAATTCAGCTCCCAATCTCAGCAGCAAATGCAGCAGACGGATCAGCAAATTCAGCAAAGCATTCAGCAGGCTGTCCAGCAGCTGAATCAGGCGCTTCAAGGGATCCAGACAAACCAGGCCATGAACCAAATGAGCCAGGCACTTCAGCAGGCGCAGCAGTCATTTAACCAGCAAGGACAACAGGGTCAGCAAAACCAACAAAACCAGCAGCAAAATCAAAATTTCCAACAGCCCCTACAATAAAAAGCTTTAAAGAGCCGTTTAGCACGGCTCTTTTTTATATCGGTCATTCCTCGTTTTGATCCTCTTCGTCATGTGTTGGATGCGCTCCGGGGTACTGCCGTGGCATTCCTTGGTGGAGATTGCGGAATTCATATGTGAAATTGCTGTAGTATTGCTGACCTTCCTTCCATGGCGTGTTTTTGTTCTCAACAGGCTTGTCTTTGCCCTGTGCAGCTCCATACGCTCCTTCAGGAAATTCTTCAGCCGTTAAAAAGTTTCTTTGTGTTTCAACGTTTGACATTTCTTTTTTGTCGTCCATCAGATCACCCCCGTTTTCGTTTTATTGTTGCCATGAAATAAGAGAGCTATGTGTTTTCGTTTTGTATGCAGTAGGATTCATTTTAAAAACGGGATAAGATGCTCATCCTTTGCTGGGGGAACAACAGGAAATGCGCCGACCACAAAGAAAATAGACATTTTGTACGGATAGAACCTTTTAGATGAAGTGGTATTTTATGGTTTATTGGTCCTTTTCTCCTCAGCTTTTAAAAGCAGTTCTTCTATCTTAATACCCGTCTATTCTCGATTTTTGTTATACATCTCAATTCAGCAATGGTTTAATCTGTTTTCCAGATTGATGTAAGTGGGGCATTGGTTGTAAAATTTACCATGATAGAAAATCTTACAAGTTCGTTCTGCTTTTATTTTAGAAAGGGAGCTGAAGAAAGATGCACGCGCTAGAAAAAATGGAGCAAACAAATTTTCAGACGGCGAGAGATTATGTGACACAAGCATACGAGACAGTACAGAAGCGAAATCTTTACGAAAGCGAATTTCTTCAAGCTGTAAAAGAAATATTTGATTCCCTCGTCCCTGTATTGGCAAGGCATCCAAAGTATATCGAACACCGCATTCTTGAGAGGATTGCAGAGCCGGAACGGATGATCACCTTCAGGGTGCCGTGGGTCGATGATGAAGGCAATATCCGGGTTAACAGGGGATTCCGGGTTCAATTTAACAGTGCAATCGGTCCGTATAAAGGCGGAATCCGCTTTCACCCTTCTGTAAACGCGAGCATTATTAAATTTTTGGGCTTTGAGCAGATTTTTAAAAATTCTTTGACCGGACTGCCGATCGGAGGCGGAAAAGGCGGGGCTGATTTTGATCCGAAGGGCAAGTCGGACAGGGAGATCATGAGTTTTACGCAGAGCTTCATGAATGAACTGTACAGACATATCGGACCGGACACGGATATCCCTGCCGGCGATATTGGTGTCGGGGCAAGGGAAGTCGGGTTTATGTTCGGGCAGTATAAAAAGATTCGGGGGCGCTATGATGCAGGCGTGTTAACAGGCAAAGGCCTTGAATACGGGGGCAGTTTAACGAGGAAAGAAGCGACAGGGTACGGTCTCGTTTATTTCGTAGAAGAAATGCTGAAGGATCAGGGGCTGCGCTTTGAAAACAGCACTGTTGTCGTCTCCGGTTCAGGCAATGTGGCGCTGTATGCGATGGAAAAAGCCGCTCAATTCGGCGCGAAAGTGGTGGCCTGCAGCGATTCTGACGGCTATGTCTATGACGAAAAAGGCATCTGTCTTGAGACGGTGAAGCGGCTCAAAGAAGACGGCAACGGAAGGATTCGCGAGTATGTCAGCGAGCATCCGGAAGCACACTATTTCGAAGGATGCTCCGGTATTTGGTCTATTCCGTGCGATATCGCGCTTCCGTGCGCGACCCAGAACGAAATTGACGAAGAGACGGCCGAAGTGCTCATTTCAAATGGGGTCAAAGCCGTCGGAGAAGGGGCAAATATGCCGTCTGAAGAGGGCGCCGTCAAACGCTTTTTGGATGCGGGGGTTCTTTTCGGGCCGGCTAAGGCTGCAAATGCCGGCGGTGTAGCCGTGTCAGCGCTCGAAATGGCGCAGAACAGCGCACGGCTTCACTGGACGGCGGAAGAAACGGATGAGAAGCTCAGGACGATCATGGCCGATATTTACAAGAGAAGCGTTGCAGCGGCTTCAGAATATGGACGGCCCGGAAATCTGCTCGACGGCTGCAATATAGCCGGTTTTATCAAAGTGGCGGATGCGATGATCGCTCAGGGAGTCGTTTAACCGTAAAAAGAGAGAGCATGATGCCCTCTCTTTTTTTGTGCTTTGTTAATTTTCTCTGAATCCTCCGGTAAAGGCGTGCACAGCCGGAACGGAAATTCCCGGGTAGCCGATGCCGAATCCGAGAGTCGGAGTGGTGTACACCCCGCCGTACGGATAATAGGGATAGGGCCCGTGCGCTGAAGGATTATAGACATAAGTAGTCGGATAGCCGAAGTATCCTGGGTATTGGCGCACGCGTGGATCAGAGTGTGAAGGAAAAGTGCGGTACATCATATTCACCTGTTTCTTTTTTGATTAACAGCAGTTTATGTAAAAAATCGTAAAATGGAGTCTGTACACGTGTGTGGTAAAAAATCTAACCGGCCGGGATAAAATTTTAAAAAGTTGTCGGTGATAAAATCTAACAAAACTGTATAAAACACCAGTTTTTTTATGTAATCTTTATAGATTAAATAAAAAATTTTAAATTGTTTTTCAATTTTAAAATTTCCTTTTATATCAATCATGTAAGCGTATACAAGTAGATTGATTAATCGAAATTGTCTAATAATTTTAAAAAATACGGTTGACACTGCATGTAAAGGGGCGTAATATGAGTTCAAACAAAAGAACAAATCACTTGAAAACTTTTCATCTTTCCCGGGAATGACAGCGGGAAAACGGGTTCCCGCATCATGAATTTTTAATCGTTTAAAGCGTTCATTTACAACAGAAAGGTGTGCTAGAGGGATGGGGGACCAGAAAGACCAGTGGATCTTCCTAAACGACAAACTCGTTAAAAAAGAAGACGCTAAAATATCAGTCTATGATCACGGATTTTTATACGGGGACGGCGTGTTTGAAGGAATCAGGGTATACGACGGCAACATCTTCAGAATGAAAGAGCACATGGACCGCCTCTACGATTCTGCGAGATCGATCATGCTGGAGATTCCATATCAGCAGGAAGAACTGACACAGCACGTTCTTAAAACAGTCGAAAAAAACGGGCTTAGAGACGCTTACATCCGCTTGGTCGTTTCAAGAGGAGCAGGTGACCTCGGACTCGATCCAAACAATTGTTCACACCCGAGTGTCATCATAATTGTCGAACCATTGGCAATATTCCCGAAACATTTATATGAAACGGGAATTGATATCGTTACGGTTCCGACAAGAAGAAACAGACCAGATGTGCTGAGCCCTAAAGTAAAATCGCTGAACTATTTAAACAATATTCTTGTCCGGATCGAGGCGCATATGGCGGGCGTGACAGAAGCGCTCATGCTCAATGATCAAGGCTATGTCGCCGAAGGTTCTGCGGATAACGTATTCATTTATAAAAACGGAAAGCTCTTGACGCCTCCGGGCTATATCGGAGCGCTTGAAGGAATCACCCGGAATGCCATCATCGAAATAGCGCGAGAGCTCGGCTATGAAGTGAAAGAAGAGCCGTTTACCCGCCATGACGTATACACAGCCGATGAAGTGTTTTTAACCGGAACGGCTGCAGAAGTCATCGCGGTCGTAAAAGTTGACGGCCGCAAGATCGGGGACGGCAAACCGGGAGTCCACACAAATCGGATGCTTGAAAAGTTCCGCGAGCGCGTCGTCCGTGAAGGGTTAAAAGTCAGCCTCAAAGATCAAAGCTTAAGTGTCAGCTGAATAAAGACAAACGTTGAAGAGGATAAGTAACAGCGGAAACGCCGCCTGCAGAGAGCCGGGATTGCTGGGAACCGGTGACGGCCTCCGCTTGTGAACTCCCCTCTGAGTGTCAGCCTGAACGATTTCTACGTTTAGTAAGGCTGGCCGGGTGAACGTCACGAAGGTTCACTCGTTATTAAACCGGATAAGCGATTATCCATAAGGCGGCTTTCAAAAGCCGCGAACAAGGGTGGTACCGCGGAAAGAAAAGCCTTTTCGCCCCTTTGGCCTGCAAGGTGTGCAGCGTCAACAGTGGGCGGGAAGGCTTTTTTTAGCTGCAAAAGCAGATTGTATACATGCTTTGCGGCACATATACATTGATTATTTTTAAAAACCAATTGTGAATGAACAGTGATGAAAATCACTTGATAAGGAGGAAGAAAAATGGGGACGAATGTACAGTTGGATGCTGAAAATGCCCAATGTACACAAACAATGGCAGGGGCGTCAATGCTGATCGAGGCTTTAAAACAGGAAAATGTCGAAGTGATCTACGGGTATCCGGGCGGTGCAGTCCTGCCGATTTATGACAAACTCTACGGATCGGGAATGTTTCATGTGCTGACGCGCCATGAACAAGGCGCCATCCACGCAGCCGAAGGCTATGCAAGAATTTCCGGGAAACCAGGTGTCGTCATCGCCACATCCGGACCGGGGGCGACCAACCTTGTAACGGGTCTGGCCGATGCGATGATCGATTCATTGCCTCTCGTCGTATTCACCGGTCAGGTTGCGACATCGGTTATCGGATCTGACGCATTCCAAGAAGCGGACGTCATCGGAATTACGATGCCGATTACAAAGCACAGCTACCAGGTTCGCAATGCCGAAGATTTGCCGAGAATTATTAAAGAAGCATTCCATATCGCGACAACAGGAAGACCGGGCCCCGTTTTAATCGATATTCCTAAAGACATCGCCGTTGTAGAAGGAGAATTCCGCTACGACCATGAGATTCACCTTCCGGGTTATCAGCCGACGAAGGAACCGAATTATCTGCAGATCAGAAAGCTTGTGGAAGCGGTCAGTGCAGCGAAAAAGCCGGTTATTTTAGCGGGCGCGGGCGTCTTGCACGGGAAAGCGTCAGAAGAATTAAAAAATTATGTCGAACAGCAGCAAATTCCGGTGGCGCATACGCTGTTAGGCTTAGGAGGATTTCCGGCCGACCATCCGCTTTTCCTCGGGATGGCCGGAATGCACGGAACGTATGCGGCCAACATGGCTCTGTATGAAAGCGATCTGTTAATCAGCATCGGTGCCAGATTCGATGATCGGGTCACAGGGAATCTGAAGCATTTTGCAAAATATGCGAAAGTCGCTCACATTGACATCGATCCGGCTGAAATCGGCAAAAACGTTCATACGCACATTCCGGTTGTCGGCGACAGCAAGCTTGTACTGACAGAGCTGATCAAGCAAAACGGCAAGCCGAGCGCTTCTGATGAGTGGAAAAAGCAGGTTGCGGCGTGGAAAAACGAATATCCGCTCTGGTATGAAGAGAATGAAACAGAAGGGTTCAAACCACAGAAGCTGATCGAATATATCCACCGCTATACAAAAGGCGAAGCTATTGTAACAACGGACGTCGGACAGCATCAAATGTGGGCCGCGCAATTCTATCGGTTCCAAAAAGCCGACAGATGGGTCACTTCCGGCGGGCTCGGCACGATGGGCTTCGGACTTCCAGCGGCAATCGGAGCACAGCTTGCGGATAAGGATGCGACGGTTGTATCGATACTCGGCGACGGAGGATTCCAGATGACGCTGCAGGAGCTGTCCGTCATTCACGATCTGAACCTTCCGATCAAAGTCGTGGTCTTAAACAACCGCTGCCTCGGAATGGTCCGGCAATGGCAGGAAATCTTTTACGATGAGCGCTATTCACACTCCAAGTTCACATCACAGCCTGATTTCATCAAGCTGTCTGAAGCTTACGGCATCAAAGGTGTCCGGATCACATCCGAAGAAGAAGCGGAAGAAAAGCTGGAAGCGGCGCTAACGTCGAATGAACCGATGGTCATCGATGTTCAGGTTGCACAAGCTGAAAAAGTATTTCCAATGGTTGCGCCTGGAAAAGGGCTGCACGAAATGGTGGGGGTGAAACCTTGAAAAGAATCATCACGCTGACGGTTTTGAATCAAAGCGGCGTCTTAAACAGAATTACAGGGTTGTTTACAAAACGGCATTACAACATTGAAAGCATTACGGTCGGCCACACCGAAACAGCGGGAATTTCGAGGATCACATTTGTCGTTCATGTGGCAGATGAAAAAGAAACGGAACAGCTGACAAAACAATTAAATAAACAGATTGATGTACTGAAAGTCACGGACATTACGAATCAATCGATCGTCCAAAGAGAGCTGGCATTAATCAGGGTGGTTTCCCCTCCGTCGAGCAGGGCGGAAATAAACGGCGTCATCGCACCGTTTCGGGCGTCTGTCGTCGACGTCGCAAAAGACAGCGTCGTGATTCAAGTGACAGGGGAATCAAGCAAGATCGAAGCCCTGATCGAACTATTGAAACCATACGGGATTAAAGAGGTTGCCAGAACAGGCACCACGGCCTTTGCGAGGGGAACTCAGCAAAAGCCGGCCTCTATTAAAACAATATCTATTGTATAAAACATAAAAAGGGAGAGATTGAAATGGTAAAAGTATATTATAACGGTGATATCAAAGAAAACGTATTGGCGGGCAAAAAAGTAGCGGTAATCGGATACGGCTCACAAGGCCATGCGCACGCACTGAACCTGAAAGAAAGCGGAGTGGACGTCATTGTCGGCGTCAGAAAAGGGAAATCCTTTGCAAAAGCAGAGGAAGACGGCCATCAAGTTTTCACGGTAAGAGAAGCGGCAGAACAGGCCGACATCGTCATGGTGCTTCTTCCGGATGAACAGCAGCAAAAAGTGTATGAAGCGGAAATTAAAGACGGACTTCAAGCGGGCAATTCACTCGTATTCGCCCACGGATTCAACGTTCATTTCCATCAGATCGTACCTCCGGCAGATGTTGACGTATTCCTTGTCGCTCCTAAAGGACCGGGACATCTTGTCAGAAGAACGTTTGAACAAGGTGCAGGGGTTCCGGCGTTGTTTGCGATCTATCAGGATGTAACCGGGGAAGCGAAAGATAAAGCCCTTGCTTATGCTAAAGCGATCGGCGGCGCAAGAGCCGGCGTTCTTGAAACAACATTTAAAGAAGAAACTGAAACTGATCTTTTCGGCGAACAGGCGGTGCTGTGCGGAGGATTGACTTCCCTTGTCAAAGCCGGATTCGAAACGCTGACAGAAGCGGGCTATCAGCCTGAACTCGCATACTTCGAGTGTCTGCACGAGCTGAAGCTCATCGTCGACTTGATGTATGAAGAAGGTTTGGCAGGTATGAGATATTCGATTTCCGACACAGCGCAGTGGGGAGACTTCGTATCAGGCCCGCGCGTCGTTGATGAGAAGGTAAAAGAATCAATGAAAGAAGTATTGAAAGACATCCAAAACGGTACATTCGCGAAAGAATGGATCGTCGAAAACCAAGTCAACCGTCCGCGTTTCAACGCCATCAATGCAAGCGAAAACGAACACCAAATCGAAGTGGTTGGCAGAAAGCTTCGCGAAATGATGCCGTTTGTCAAGCAGGGCAAGAAGAAGGAAGCGGTGGTAGCCGGTGCGAAAAATTAACTTTTTTGATACGACACTCCGTGACGGTGAACAGTCGCCGGGCGTAAATTTAAACACGCAGGAGAAGCTGGCGATCGCCCAGCAGCTTGAAAAACTCGGGGTCAACATTATGGAAGCGGGCTTTCCCGCTTCATCCCCCGGGGATTTCAATGCAGTAAAAGAAATCGCAAGGACGATTAAAAACTGTTCGGTAACAGGGCTTGCCCGCTCTGTCAAAGGAGATATCGATTCGGCGTGGGAAGCGCTCAAAGACGGGGCTGAACCAAGGATTCACATTTTTATCGCCACTTCTGACATCCATTTAAAATATAAGCTGAAAAAAACGCGCGAACAGGTTCTGGAACAGGCGGTCGCAATGGTGAAATACGCCAAAGAGCGCTTCCCGATCGTCCAGTGGTCTGCCGAAGATGCGTGCCGGACCGATCTTCGGTTTTTAGCCGAGATTGTCAGCGAAGTGATCGCCGCGGGAGCGGATGTCGTCAATCTTCCGGATACGGTTGGTTATTTAGCGCCTGCCGAGTACGGAAATATCTTCCGCTATATTAAAGAAAATGCCCGCAATGCCGATAAAGTCCAGCTTTCGGCCCATTGCCACGATGATTTAGGCATGGCTGTCGCCAACTCTTTGGCTGCGATTGAAAACGGAGCAGATCAAGTCGAATCTGTCATCAACGGTATTGGCGAAAGAGCGGGGAACGCCTCTCTTGAAGAAATCGCCGTCGCCCTCTATATCCGAAAAGATTTCTACCAGGCGGAATCAACGATTCAGCTGAATGAGATTAAGCGGACAAGTGATTTAGTGAGCAAGCTGACCGGCATGGCCGTGCCGCGAAACAAAGCGGTCGTCGGCGATAATGCCTTTGCCCACGAATCAGGCATTCACCAGGACGGCTTCTTAAAAGAAAAAACAACATATGAAATTATTTCTCCGGAGCTTGTCGGCGTGAAAACGGATGCGCTTGTGCTCGGAAAGCATTCAGGGCGCCACGCATTTAAAGATAAGCTGCAAAACCTCGGATTCCAGTTTGGAGAAGAGGAAATCAATAAATTTTTTAACATCTTTAAAGAGCTTACTGGAAAGAAAAAGGAATTTACGGATGAAGATCTCATCTCGCTGATACTCGAGGAGAAAACGGCAGACCGCAAAATCGGCTATGACTTTATTTCACTGCAGGTTCATTACGGCACCTCGCAGGTTCCGACAGCAACGGTCTCTCTTAAAGATCAGGAAACAGATCAGATCATTCAGGAAGCGGCGACCGGAGCGGGAAGCGTTGAAGCGGTGTACAACACGCTGAAGCGCTGTATGGATAAAGAAGTCCAGCTTCTTGATTACCGGATTCAATCGAACCGCAAGGGACAGGATGCATTCGCGCAAGTATATGTCAGGGTGATGATCGACGGAAAAGAATCCGGAGGACGCGGGGTTGCCCAGGATGTTCTCGAAGCATCTGCCAAAGCTTACTTGAATGCGGTGAACCGCTATCTCGTATTGAAGACGAATGCGGAAGGATTGTCAAAACAGGCGGCTGTAGGATCATAACAGTAAGAAGGAAGGAGTTTGTTGAATTTGAAAAAACGAATTGCACTTTTGCCCGGTGACGGAATTGGTCCCGAAGTATTGGACGCGGCTGTTGATGTGCTGAAAAGCGTTGCTGAACATTATCAGCATGAATTCGAATTTGAATACGGCCTGATCGGCGGAGCGGCAATTGATGAGGCGGGAGCGCCGCTTCCTGAGAAAACTGTCGCCGCCTGCAAAGCTGCGGATGCCATTTTGCTCGGAGCTGTAGGCGGGCCGAAATGGGATCAAAATTCTTCTGAGCTGAGGCCTGAAAAAGGGCTGCTCGCCATCCGCAAGCAGCTCGACCTTTTTGCCAATCTGCGGCCTGTTAAAGTGTTTGAAAGCCTTGCGGGAGCTTCTCCGTTAAAAACTGAATATATCGAAGGTGTTGACTTTGTCATCGTTCGCGAGCTGACGGGCGGCTTGTATTTTGGAAAGCCGAGTGAGCAGTACGTCAATCAGAACGGCGAGGAAGAAGCTGTTGACACGCTGTTTTATAAAAAGTCGGAAATGGAAAGAGTCATCAGGGAAGCCTTCCAAATGGCGCAAAGACGAAAAGGCAAAGTGACCTCCGTTGATAAAGCCAACGTCCTTGAGTCAAGCAAACTATGGCGCAAGACGGCGGAAGAAGTAGCGAAAGAGTTTCCTGACGTCAAGCTTGAGCACATGCTCGTCGACAATGCAGCCATGCAGCTCATCTATGCGCCTGGACAGTTTGATATTATCGTAACTGAAAACATGTTCGGCGATATTTTAAGCGATGAAGCATCGATGCTGACCGGATCGCTCGGCATGCTGCCGTCGGCAAGCTTATCAAGCTCTGGACTTCATCTATATGAACCTGTGCACGGCTCGGCTCCTGATATCGCGGGACAAAAAATTGCCAATCCGCTTGCGGCGATCTTGTCCGCGGCGATGATGCTCAGGACGTCCTTCGGTCTTGAAGCTGAAGCGAAAGCTGTTGAACACGCAGTCGATCAAGTACTCCGTGCAGGAAAACGGACGAAGGACCTGGCAAAAGGATCGGAACATTGCACGACTCAATCGATTACAGGGGAAGTAAAAGCCGCGCTGGCAGACGACAATGCCATTTCAAACATCATGACCGCTTACGTTTAAGGAAAATGGATATTGGTAGAGGGAGGAAGAAAGATGATGCCTCGAACGATCATCGAAAAAATTTGGGATCAACACGTGATAAAAAAAGGTGAAGGGAAGCCTGACCTTCTCTATATCGATCTGCATTTGATACATGAGGTAACGTCACCCCAGGCCTTTGAAGGCCTAAGGCAAAAGAACAGAAAAGTCAGACGGCCGCAAAATACGTTTGCCACGATGGACCACAATATTCCGACTGTCAATCGGTTTGAGATTCAAGATGATGTCGCCAAACGGCAGGTCAGTGCGCTCGAACGGAATTGCGAAGAATTCGGCATCCGCCTCGCAGACTTGTCAAGCGTTGACCAGGGGATCGTCCATGTCATCGGGCCTGAACTGGGGTTAACGCTGCCGGGCAAAACGATCGTTTGCGGAGACAGCCATACATCCACACACGGAGCGTTTGGCGCGCTCGCTTTCGGAATCGGAACGAGCGAGGTGGAGCACGTCTTGTCAACGCAGACGCTTTGGCAGCAAAAACCGAAGACGCTGGAAATCCGCGTTGACGGCAAACTGCAAAAAGGAGTGACGGCTAAAGACGTCATTCTCGCAATCATCGGAAAATACGGGGTTAAATTCGGTGCGGGTTATGTCATTGAATATACCGGCGAAGTGTTCCGAAACATGTCGATGGACGAACGGATGACGGTGTGCAACATGTCAATCGAAGCTGGGGCAAGAGCCGGATTGATTGCACCGGATGAAACAACATTTGATTATGTCAAAACGAAAAAATATGCGCCAAAAGGCGAAGAGTTTGAGGAAGCTGTAGAAGAGTGGAAGAATTTGAGAACCGATCCGGGGGCGGTCTACGACCGGACGATCGTGATGGACGGAAGCGCCATTTCGCCGATGGTGACGTGGGGCATTCACCCTGGCATGGTGCTGCCGGTTGATGAAACGATTCCGGGGCCTGAGGCTTTCTCGCAGGAAGACGACAAAAAAGAAGCGCAGCGCGCATATGAATATATGGGTCTTGAACCATATAAAAAAATCGAGGACATTACAATTGAGCACGTCTTCATCGGTTCATGCACCAATTCGCGCATGACAGATCTTCGTCAGGCGGCTGAAATGATTAAAGGTCAAAAAGTTGCCGATGGCGTCAGAGCGATCGTCGTTCCCGGCTCGCAAAGCGTCAAAATCCAAGCCGAAAAAGAAGGGCTTCACGAGATTTTCATCGCAGCGGGCTTTGAATGGAGAGAATCGGGATGCAGCATGTGTTTGAGCATGAACAACGATGTTGTCCCTGAAGGAGAGCGCTGTGCTTCGACTTCCAACCGCAATTTTGAAGGCAGGCAGGGCAAAGGGGCCAGGACGCATCTCGTCAGCCCGGCGATGGCTGCGATGGCCGCGATTCACGGACGCTTTGTCGATGTCAGAAAATATTACCAAGAGACAACAGCTGTATAGAGGAGTGACAAGATGGAGCCATTAAAGACCCATACCGGAATAGCGGCGGTACTAAACAGAATCAACGTAGACACGGACCAGATCATTCCGAAGCAATTTTTAAAGAGGATCGAAAGAACGGGGTACGGCCGTTTTGCTTTCTTTGACTGGAGGTATTTGGATAACGGCGATCCCAATCCTGATTTTGAACTGAACCGGCCGGAATACAAAGGCGCTTCGATTTTAATTGCCGGCGAGAACTTCGGCTGCGGCTCTTCAAGGGAACACGCGCCATGGGCGCTTGACGACTACGGATTTAAAATCATTATCGCGCCGTCTTTTGCTGATATCTTTCACCAAAACTGTTTTAAAAACGGTATGCTGCCGATCCGCCTTCCTTATGAGACGTGGAAAGAGCTTGCTGAACAGTATGAATATCAATCTTTGACGATGGCTGTCGATCTCGAAAAACAGACGATAACAGACCACGCCGGGCAGCAGATTGCCTTTGAGGTCGATCCGCATTGGAAAGAGATGCTGCTGAACGGTCACGATGAAATTTCTTTAACATTGCTCCTTGAAGAAGAAATCGAACAATTTGAGAAACAGAGAAGCTCTTGGCTGCAAGCATAAAAAAGCTGTCCGATGTAGATCGGAGGCTTTTTTTGCTGGCGGCAGCATACTGCCGCCGGTTCTTTCTTGTGTTTAGCGGGCCGGGTTGATACACTTGTTAAAAAATAAGTGCCTGAAAGGAACTTAGAAATGAAGCATGACAAGAAAAACTCGAAGATCATCCCGTTCCCTAACGTAAAGGAGCGTTTAGTGCACAAAGGGATGGCAGCGCTCAAAGAAAAGAATTACCACGAAGCGCTCAGGCTGTTTTCTGAAGCGAAGCGCTATGATGATGAGGAATCGGATATTTATCTGGGAATGGCCATCTGCCTGCTGGAAATCGGCGAGCTTGAAGAAGCGAAGAGCATCTGTGAAAAAATGCTGAAAGAAGGCCACGGCCACTATTTTACCGTTTTACAAGTCTATATGACGATTTTAATCCAGCTCAGACAATACGAAAAAGTAAAAGAAACGATTGAAGCTGTACTCGAAGAAAACAAGCTTCCTCCTGAAAGCGCGGAACAGTTTTATAAACTGCTTGATTTCAGCCGCAAGATGACGGAAGACCCGGGACCTGAGGACATCACCGAAGACCTTCCTGAGACGGAGGAGGTTGATCAGGAAAGGCTTTTGCATGACACGGAAGAGCAGGTTAAGCTTCTTCACGGGCTGAAGGACCGCAATCTGACAAGCTATATCGGCTTGTTGAAAACGATTCTGCAAAATCCGAGCGCACATCCTGTCGTAAAAACGATGATCCTTCAGCTTTTGGCCGAGTCAGACCATGAAAAGCCGACGCTTGTCGCAAAATTTGGCGATTCGATGACAATTAATCCGACAGAGACGGTCAAGCCGGATGATATGCCGATATTAAAGCATGTTCTAAGCGTGCTCGATGATACGCTTGGGAATGAAAATCCCACGCTGTACCAGGCGGTCGAAGAGCTGTGGAGAAGGCATATTTACGTCCTCTATCCGTTTCAGCCGAAATACTCAAACCGCGAGCTCTGGGCTGCTGCGCTGCATAAAGTCGGATATGAGATGCACGGGATCGACATCGATAAAGAGGAGCTTCACATTCTCTATGAATTCAATGACAGACAGCTTGACGAAGCATGCGCGCTGATCAAAGACATAGAAGAAATTTCTTATTTGTAAATGTTGAAAGCAGCGGGCATTGTGTTATAATATAGTGGTTGCATTTGTGAAAAACGGAAGTTGATCCGTTTGCCGCTAAAGATTCATTATTTATCTTTGTATACATAATGATGGCTGTCAGAAACACATGAGCTGCACACAGTCGGCAGCTTGCGATGGACGTAGCCGTTTGCTTGTTTTAAAATGGAAAAACGACACAACCTGAATAGATTTTGGAGGGAAACACATGTCAGTAAAATGGGAAAAGCAAGAAGGAAATGAAGGCGTTTTAACGGTTGAGGTAGATGCTGATACCTTTAATAAAGCCCTTGATGATGCATTTAAAAAAGTAGTAAAGCAGGTATCCATTCCTGGATTCCGCAAAGGGAAAGTGCCGCGCGGTTTGTTTGAACAGCGTTTTGGCGTTGAGGCGCTTTATCAGGATGCGCTGGACATCCTGCTTCCTGTCGAGTATCCGAAAGCGGTAGAGGAAGCGGGCATTGAGCCTGTTGACCGTCCAGAAATCGATGTGGAAAAAATCGAAAAAGGCGAAAACCTGATCTTCACTGCGAAGGTAACGGTTAAGCCTGAAGTGAAACTTGGCGAATATAAAGGCCTTGGCATTGAAAAAGACGACACTGCCGTGACGGATGAAGACGTTCAAAACGAACTTAAGTCTCTTCAAGAGCGCCAGGCTGAACTCGTTGTAAAAGAAGACGGCAAAGTGGAAGAAGGGGACACTGTTGTTCTTGATTTCGAAGGATTCGTAGACGGCGAAGCATTCGAAGGCGGAAAAGCGGAAAACTATTCCCTTGAAGTCGGTTCAGGCTCTTTCATTCCAGGCTTTGAAGATCAGCTTGTAGGACTTGAAGCCGGTGCTGAAAAAGACGTTGAAGTGACATTCCCAGAGGAATACCACGCGGAAGAGCTTGCGGGCAAACCTGCCGTATTCAAAGTGAAAATCCACGAAATCAAAGCGAAAGAGCTTCCTGAGCTTGATGACGAGTTTGCGAAAGATGTCGATGAGGAAGTTGAAACGCTTGCCGAGCTGACTGAAAAAACGAAAAAACGTCTCGAGGAAGCAAAAGAAAACGAAGCGGATGCTAAACTTCGCGAAGAGCTTGTCGTGAAAGCAGCTGAAAACGCTGAGGCTGACATTCCTCAAGCGATGATCGACACAGAGCTTGACCGCATGATGAAAGAATTCGAACAGCGTCTGCAAATGCAGGGCATGAACCTTGAGCTTTACTTCCAATTCTCAGGACAGGATGAAAACGCGCTGAAAGAGCAAATGAAAGAGGATGCTGAAAAACGCGTGAAATCAAACCTGACACTGGAAGCGATCGCCAAAGCGGAAAACCTTCAAGTCACTGACGAAGAAGTCGAAGAAGAGCTTTCTAAAATGGCTGAAGCATACAACATGCCTGTTGAAAACATCAAACAAGCAATCGGTTCTACAGATGGAATGAAAGAGGACTTAAAAGTTCGCAAAGCAATTGATTTTCTTGTAGAAAACCGTTAATATGTTTCATAATCATACTTTATATAAAACAGGGCGCGAATGTTTCGTGCCTTGTTTTATACAATTTTGACTTATCATCTTTTCTTTGGGAAAGGATAGATAATGTCGTTTTGATCAACATACATATTGAATATGCCGAACGGCAAACACAACGTTATCGCCTTTTTGGAAAGTGTGGTAAAATGCAATACATAATGGTTTTCAAGCGATGTTTCTTTTAACGAAGAAACTGGAATGACAAGGATATAAGGGGTGAAAGAATGTTTAAATTCAACGAGGAAAAAGGACAATTGAAATGCTCGTTTTGCGGTAAAACACAAGATCAGGTACGCAAGCTTGTCGCCGGACCAGGCGTATATATATGTGACGAGTGCATCGAACTTTGCACTGAAATTGTAGAAGAGGAACTCGGCTCTGAAGAAGAAGTGGAGTTCAAAGATGTTCCGAAGCCAAAGGAAATCCGCGAGATTCTTGATGAATACGTCATCGGCCAGGACCAGGCAAAAAAATCCCTTGCCGTGGCTGTCTACAATCATTACAAGCGGATCAATTCAAACAGCAAAGTCGATGACGTCGAGCTGTCAAAAAGTAATATTTCCATGATCGGACCGACTGGAAGCGGAAAAACGCTTCTTGCTCAAACGCTTGCCCGCATCCTGAATGTGCCGTTCGCCATTGCGGATGCCACTTCGCTTACTGAAGCAGGCTATGTCGGTGAAGATGTGGAGAACATTTTGCTTAAGCTGATCCAGGCTGCTGACTACGATGTTGAAAAAGCGGAAAAAGGCATTATCTACATCGATGAAATCGATAAAGTGGCCAGAAAGTCTGAGAACCCTTCGATTACACGCGATGTATCAGGCGAAGGCGTTCAGCAGGCTTTGCTTAAAATTCTTGAAGGTACGGTTGCAAGCGTTCCTCCACAAGGCGGAAGAAAGCATCCTCATCAAGAGTTCATCCAAATTGACACAACCAACATCCTGTTCATTTGCGGAGGAGCTTTTGACGGAATCGAGCAGATCATCAAGCGCCGTCTCGGCCAGAAGGTCATAGGCTTCGGCTCTGACAACAAGCATGAAGACCTTGAAAAAGAAGCGCTTCTTTCCAAGGTGCTTCCGGAAGACTTGCTTCGCTTCGGGCTGATCCCTGAATTCATCGGCCGTCTGCCGATCATCGCAAGCCTTGAACCGCTCGATGAAAAAGCGCTGGTTGAAATTTTAACAAAACCGAAAAACGCACTTGTTAAACAATATAGAAAAATGCTTGAGCTGGATGATGTGGAGCTTGTATTTGAAGACGAAGCGCTCACAGAGATCGCTAAAAAAGCAATTGAACGTAAAACAGGAGCACGCGGACTTCGTTCCATTATCGAAGGAATCATGCTTGACGTGATGTTTGATTTGCCGTCTCGCGAAGATATTGAAAAATGCGTGATTACAGGCAAAACCGTCACTGACGGCGAACCGCCGCGTCTCATGATGAAAGACGGCACGGTCGTCAATAAAGACAAAAAAACTTCAGCATAATGCAGAGAACCTCCTGGCCAAAAGGAGGTTCTTTTTTTACATTCGGAAACCGTCGGCATACCGGAACAGATTGACGGTTTGAAAAGCAAAATTATCCCTTTCTCTACGTTTATTCCCTCCCTGATCAGGAAATACTATCTGACATACTCAGATACGAAACCATTTCAGGAGGGACCATCAGTTGAGCTGGACGAGCATTGCACTTTTTGTACAACTATTTTTCGGGATCATCATCGGATTATATTTTTGGAATTTGCTCAAAAATCAAAGAACCCAAAAGGTTACGATAGACAGAGAGTCCAAAAAAGAGATGGAACAGCTCCGGAAAATGAGATCAATCCATTTATCAGAACCGTTATCGGAAAAGGTGAGGCCGACGGCTTTTAAAGACATCGTCGGCCAGGAGGACGGCATTAAAGCGCTGAAAGCCGCCCTATGCGGACCGAATCCGCAGCATGTCATTATTTACGGCCCTCCAGGTGTGGGGAAAACGGCAGCTGCAAGGCTTGTCCTCGAAGAAGCGAAAAAGAACAAGCGCTCACCGTTCCAGGAACATTCCGTCTTTGTCGAGCTTGACGCGACAACGGCCCGCTTCGACGAGCGGGGGATCGCCGACCCGTTGATCGGTTCGGTCCACGATCCGATTTATCAGGGTGCCGGAGCGATGGGGCAGGCCGGAATTCCCCAGCCAAAGCAGGGAGCCGTCACACATGCACACGGTGGCGTATTATTCATCGACGAAATCGGAGAGCTTCATCCGATTCAAATGAATAAAATGCTGAAGGTGCTTGAAGATCGGAAGGTGTTTTTGGAAAGCGCCTATTACAGTGAAGAAAACACGCAAATCCCCAAGCACATCCACGACATTTTTCAAAATGGGCTGCCGGCGGATTTCAGATTGATCGGCGCGACGACGAGGATGCCTGACGAAATCCCGCCTGCCATTCGGTCGAGATGTCTGGAAGTGTTCTTCCGCGACCTTGAAAAGCACGAATTAAAAACAGTCGCCAAAAAAGCGGCTGATAAGATTCAGAAGCGAGTCGCAGAGGAAGGACTTGACCTGTTGACGCGGTATGCGAGAAACGGCCGCGAAGTCGTCAATATGATGCAAATCGCCGCCGGAATGGCTTTGACTGAAGAGCGTGACGAGGTGACGGTTGAAGATATCGAATGGGTGATCCATTCGAGCCAGCTGACACCGAAATACGAACAAAAAATCGCTTCTAAACCGCAGGTCGGCATCGTCAACGGACTTGCCGTCCACGGACCTAACAGCGGTTCGCTGCTCGAAATTGAAGTCACAGTCAATCAGGCTGCTGATAAAGGATCAATTAATATCACAGGCATTGCAGAAGAAGAGAATATCGGCAACCAGTCAAAATCGATCCGCCGGAAAAGCATGGCTAAAGGGTCGGTCGAAAATGTCATGACTGTATTGCGGACAATGGGAGTAAAAGCTTCGGATTATGATATTCATGTCAATTTCCCCGGCGGTATCCCTGTTGACGGACCATCTGCAGGCATTGCAATGGCAGCGGGCATATTCTCCGCCATTCATAAGATTCCGATAGACCATACAGTCGCCATGACGGGGGAAATCAGCCTGAACGGCCGGGTAAAGCCGATCGGCGGCGTGATTCCGAAAATCAAAGCGGCCAAACATGCGGGAGCAAAAACGGTTATTATTCCGCACGAAAATGTCCAGTCAATTTTAAAGCGGATAGAAGGCGTACATATCATTCCCGTCAAAACCTTGCAGGAAGTACTGGACCTCGCATTGGTCAACCCTCCTTCAGAAATGCCTGACGGCGTTCAAATGAAAAGAGAATCCGTATAAATCCCCATCGTTTCAGATGGGGATTTTTTTCGGGCCGGTTTTCTCGGAAAGCCCGGAGCTGCAGGTGCCGGCATGTTTTCTTAGCGGAGGACATCTTTTCCTTTTTCAGAACTGAAAGAAAGGGTATACTACAGGAGACCCTTTTTATTTCGCCGGGCTTACAATTGTACAGGGATAAAAAAAGTATATTATAATGGTTCATACTAAAGTTACGGAGGTGTCAGTCAAAATGGCAGATGAAACGAAACGAAACATCCCGCTCCTCCCTTTAAGAGGTTTACTCGTCTATCCGACGATGGTTTTGCACCTTGACGTCGGGCGTGAAAAGTCGGTTCAGGCGCTTGAACAGGCGATGATGAATGACCATATGATCTTTTTGGCAACGCAAAAGGACATATCCATAGACGAACCGGATGAAGACGAGATTTTTACATTCGGAACCTATACGAAAATCAAGCAGATGCTCAAGCTGCCGAACGGAACGATCCGCGTTTTGGTGGAGGGGCTGCAGCGCGCCCGCATTCTTGAGTACCACGATTTAGATGAATATACGTCTGTAAAAATCGAGCGAATCGATGAAGAGACTGAAAAAGATGTTGAAGATGAAGCACTCATGCGCACATTGCTTGACCACTTCGATCAATACATAAAGATTTCAAAAAAAATATCGGCTGAAACATTTGCCGCTGTGACAGATATTGAAGAGCCGGGAAGAATGGCCGATATCGTCGCTTCCCACCTGCCGCTTAAGCTGAAAGACAAGCAGGAAGTGCTGGAAACGATCGATGTCAAAGCCAGATTGAACAAAGTGATCGACCTGATTCACAACGAAAAAGAAGTCCTTGAGATTGAGAAGAAGATCGGGCAGCGCGTCAAGCGTTCAATGGAAAGAACGCAAAAGGAATATTACCTGCGCGAGCAGATGAAAGCCATCCAAAAAGAGCTTGGTGATAAAGAAGGAAAAACGGGTGAGGTCCAAAAGCTGACTGAAAAAATCGAGCAGGCCGGAATGCCTGACAATGTGAAAGAAACCGCGCTTAAAGAGCTGAACCGGTACGAAAAAATTCCGTCCAGCTCAGCTGAAAGCTCTGTTATCCGCAATTATATTGAATGGCTTATTTCCCTCCCATGGAACGATTCGACAGAAGACAGGCTTGATTTAAAGCTTGCCAGTCAAATCCTTGATGAAGAACACCATGGACTTGAAAAAGTGAAAGAGCGGGTTCTCGAATATTTGGCAGTCCAAAAGCTGACCCGCTCGTTAAAAGGGCCGATCTTATGCTTGGCCGGGCCTCCGGGTGTTGGAAAAACCTCGCTGGCCAAATCGATCGCCAAATCGCTCGGGCGCAAATTTGTCCGCATTTCCCTTGGCGGCGTGAGGGATGAATCTGAAATCCGCGGCCACCGCCGCACTTATGTAGGCGCTATGCCGGGCCGCATCATTCAGGGGATGAAAAAAGCAGGCAAGAACAATCCTGTGTTCCTTTTGGATGAGATTGACAAAATGGCTTCGGATTTCAGGGGAGATCCTGCTTCAGCGATGCTGGAAGTGCTCGATCCGGAACAAAACCATACGTTCAGCGACCATTATATTGAAGAGACATTTGACTTATCAAAGGTTTTGTTTATTGCAACCGCGAACAACCTGGCCACAATCCCCGGCCCGCTCAGAGACCGTATGGAGATCATCACGATCGCCGGCTATACGGAAGTGGAAAAGGTCGAAATCGTCAAAGATCATCTGCTTCCAAAACAGCTGAAAGAACACGGTCTGAAAAAATCCAATCTGCAAATACGGGAGCAGGCTGTCCTCGACGTCATTCGCTATTATACGAGGGAAGCCGGCGTCAGAAGCCTTGAGCGCCAAATTGCAGCGATATGCAGAAAAGCGGCGAAGCTGATCGTATCAGGGGAAAGAAAAAGAATAACGGTCACAGACAAAAACCTTGAAGACTATTTAGGAAAAAGAATGTTCAGATACGGACAGGCTGAGCTCGACGATCAGATCGGCGTTGTCACAGGTCTTGCCTACACGACGGTCGGCGGAGATACGCTGTCCATTGAAGTGTCTCTTTCCCCCGGGAAAGGCAAACTCATTTTGACCGGAAAACTCGGCGACGTCATGAGAGAGTCGGCGCAGGCCGCATTCAGCTATGTCCGTTCAAAGGCGGAAGAGTTAAAAATCAGCCCTGATTTTCATGAAAAACACGATATTCACATTCACGTGCCGGAAGGAGCCGTTCCGAAGGACGGCCCATCCGCGGGGATCACAATGGCGACGGCTCTTGTCTCAGCGCTGACGGGCCGACCTGTTTCACGAAATGTCGGCATGACCGGCGAAATCACGTTAAGAGGCCGCGTTCTTCCGATCGGCGGCTTGAAGGAAAAGGCGCTCGGCGCACACCGTGCCGGCTTAAAGACTGTCATTATGCCGAAAGATAATGAAAAAGACATTGAGGACATTCCAAACAGCGTGCGGGAAGGCTTGACCTTCATTCCCGTCGCTCACTTGGACGAAGTTCTAAAGCATGCGCTAGTAGGAGAAGAGAAATGAAAGTAACGAAATCAGAGATTGTCATCAGTGCGGTGAAACCCGAGCAGTACCCTGAAGGGGGACTGCCGGAAATCGCCCTTGCCGGGAGATCCAATGTTGGGAAATCGTCATTCATCAATACAATGATCAACCGTAAAAACTTAGCGAGGACATCTTCAAAACCGGGCAAAACACAGACATTAAACTTTTATATCATTAACGATGTCCTTCACTTTGTCGATGTGCCCGGCTACGGATTTGCAAAAGTCTCCAAAACGGAGCGCGAGGCCTGGGGACGTATGATAGAGACGTATTTGACATCCCGCGAAGAACTGAAAGCGGTCGTCCAAATCGTCGATCTCAGGCATGCTCCTTCACAGGATGATGTCATCATGTACGACTTTTTAAAGCATTATGAAATTCCTGTGATCGTGATTGCGACAAAAGCGGATAAAATCCCTAAAGGTAAATGGGAAAAGCATGCCAAAGTCGTTAAAGAAACGCTTAATATAGAAAAAGAAGACCAGCTCATATTGTTTTCCTCCGAAACGAAAAAGGGTAAACAAGAAGCATGGTCGGCGATCGAGCATATGATCGCGAAATAAAAGAAAAAGCACTTGCGGGATTGATGCAAGTGCTTTTCTTGAATAAACTATTTTCTTTTTAAGAATAATAAGAGCAGACTAACCGCGATAAAAGCAGCCGGCCAATAAGCTTCTACATATGCCGTCTCGATATTCACCGACTTCAGCCAGGCGGCAATCTGCCGGAAAAAGTAAAGGTAGAGGGCGACGGCGATCATCAGCAGACTCTCATATTGATATTCTTTTGTCTTAAACGATTTGACAAGAAGCGCAGCACCGAAGATCAGCACGATGACCGCAAAATCATCCGCGCGGCTGAAATAGTCCTCTTTAAATGTGAAATAAACACCGATCGCTGTCATGAAGAGCCCTGCAAAGGAATGGGCGGAATCGGCTTCTTTCTGCCCCTGATAAAAAAGAGCCAGTCCGATCAGTCCCGCAAGTACAGACCATTCTTCCTGTCCGTCAAACAGGCTGATCTGGCCCGACCGCAAAAAGGCATAGACAGCCACGGCTATCAACAGCAATGGGAGCAAAACAGATTTCTTTTTCAAAGTATCACCTTCTTGATGTAGTGAAAGAAATAGAAACACATTTTCTACTATATCACATCAATTTTTTAAAATCTGTTCACATTTTGGGAAGAGAAAATAGTGAATATATGTTATAATCGTTTTGAATAATAAATTCTATATTGTAATCATTCTAATTTAGATAGATGTTGGGGGTGCAAGCAAGAGTTATGCATATACTTGTCGTGGGATTGGATTACAAATCAGCCCCTGTTGATATACGTGAAAAGTTAACCTTTCAGCCGGATGAGCTGGGGCAGGCGATGTCGCAATTGAAAGAAGAAAAAAGCATACTTGAGAACATCATCGTGTCGACATGCAACCGGACAGAGCTGTATGCAGTCGTTGATCAGCTGCACACCGGACGTTATTATATGAAAATGTTTTTGGCGAACTGGTTCGGATTAAGCAAAGAGGACATTTCGCCTTACTTGAAGTTTTATGAAAACGACGGAGCCGTTGAACACCTGTTCCGCGTATCGTGCGGATTGGATTCGATGGTTATTGGAGAAACGCAGATTTTAGGCCAAGTGCGTACAAGTTTTAAGCTGGCTCAGGAAGAGAAGACAATTGGTACCGTTTTCAATTATTTGTTTAAGCAGGCGGTCACCGTCGCGAAACGCTGCCATGCCGAAACGGACATTGCTTCAAATGCTGTATCCGTCAGCTATGCCGCCGTCGAGCTTGCCAGGAAAATCTTCGGCGACCTTTCCGATAAACACGTGCTGATTCTCGGTGCGGGCAAAATGGGTGAGCTTGCGGTTCAAAACTTGCACGGCCACGGAATCGGACAGGTTACGGTGATCAACAGAACATTTTCAAAAGCGAAAGAGCTTGCCGGCCGTTTTTCAGGCGCAGCGAAAAGCTTGAATGAGCTGCAATGCGCTTTGATGGAAGCCGACATTCTCATCAGTTCAACCGGCGCCAGCGGCTATGTCATCACAAAAGAGATGATCGAACATGTCAATAAGCTTCGCAAAGGCTGTCCGCTTTTTATGGTGGATATTGCCGTGCCGCGGGACCTTGACCCGGCTCTCAGCGAAGTGGAAGGCGTCTTCCTGTACGATATTGACGATCTTGAAGGGATCGTCGAAGAAAATTTGAAGGAGCGTCAGGCCGTTGCTGAAGAAGTGGAGCTGATTATTGAAGCTGAGATTGTCGCTTTTAAACAATGGCTGAATACGCTCGGCGTCGTGCCGGTCATCTCTGCTCTCAGGGAAAAAGCTTTGACAATCCAGGCGGAAACGATGCAGAGCATCGAACGGAAGCTCCCTCATTTGAGCACAAGGGAGAAAAAACTTTTAAATAAGCATACGAAAAGCATTATCAACCAGCTTTTGCGCGACCCGATTTTAAAAGTGAAGGAGTTTGCGTCAGAAGCTGACGCCGAAGAAAAGCTTGCGCTGTTCACGCAGATTTTTGATATTGAAGAAGCGGCTTTTCCTGACGGGGAGAAACAAGACGAACGTCAGCCGGTTCATGCATTTAAGCGGCAAAACCAGCAGGGTTTGACTTCTATCGCGAGCGAGTGACAGACATGACAGACACATTGTTAGCAAGGCTTAACGAAGTTACAATCGTGTTGTACGCGCTCACCGTTCTCTTTTATTTTATAGACTTTTTACAGCACAACCGGAAGGCGGGCAAAACGGCCTTCTGGTTGCTTTCTATTGTCTGGATTCTCCAGACGGTATACCTTTTTTATTTCATGCAGTACACAGATCAGTTTCCTGTTTTGAATAATGCGCAGGGGCTTTATTTTTACGCGTGGGTGCTCGTCACGCTGTCTCTCGTTTTGACGAAGCTTTTGAAAGTGGAATTTCTCGTTTTTTTCACCAATCTCATCGGCTTTTCAATGGCGGCGATCCACACGTTTACTCCGACGGCCCAGCAGTCGGCGGAGCTTTCGGGCAGGCTCGTTTCCGAGCTCTTGATCATCCACATTACAATGGCGATTCTTTCGTATGGAGCATTTTCATTGTCCTTTGTCTTTTCCGTTCTGTATCTTTTTCAATACCGCTTATTGAAAAAGAAAAAGTGGGGGAAATGGCTCTTAAGAATCGAAGATTTGTCAAAACTTGATCATATGGCTTATGTCCTCAATCTCATCGGCGTTCCTATGCTTCTGCTGAGCCTGATTCTGGGGATTATCTGGTCGTATGTATCGCTTGAAACCCTGTATTGGGCCGATCCAAAAGTGCTCGGATCGATCGTGCTGCTTTTTTTATACGGATACTATTTGTTTATCAGGATTGTCAAAGAGCTGCAGGGAAGGATTGCGGCCATGTGGAATGCCGCGTCTTTTCTTGTTCTTTTAATCAATTTCTTTTTGCTCGGCAGCTTTTCGCAATTTCATTGGTTTAGTTAGTTAAAACGGTTGCCCGTGACGGATTGGGAGGAAGAAAACATGAGAAACATCATTGTAGGCTCAAGAAGAAGCAAATTGGCGATGACCCAGACAAAATGGGTGATCAAAAAGCTGGAGGAATTAAATCCGGATTTCACGTTTGAAATAAAGGAAATCGTTACAAAAGGCGACCGGATATTGGATGTTACGCTGTCAAAGGTCGGCGGGAAAGGTCTGTTCGTCAAAGAAATCGAACAGGCGATGCTTTCCGGGGAAATTGATATGGCTGTCCACAGCATGAAGGACATGCCGTCGGCGCTTCCCGAAGGGCTGATGGTCGGCTGCATTCCAAAACGGGAAGACGCCAGGGACGTTCTCATTTCAAAAGGCCGTCAAAAGCTGGCGGACCTGAAACAAGGCGCGGTTGTCGGAACGAGCAGCCTCAGAAGGAGCGCGCAGCTTTTGCAAATGCGCCCCGACCTTGAGATCAAGTGGATCAGGGGAAATATCGATACAAGGCTGAAAAAACTTGAGACCGAAGATTACGATGCGATTATTTTAGCGGCGGCCGGCCTGTCAAGAATGGGCTGGAAGGACGATGTCGTCACTGAATTTCTTGATCCGCAGAGCTGCCTTCCCGCCGTTGGGCAAGGCGCTTTGGCGATCGAGTGCAGAGGCTCGGATGAGGAGCTGCTGTCCCTCTTTTCGCGCCTGAACGACCGCTACACACAGCTGACCGTCACGGCTGAGCGCGCTTTTCTTCATGCGATGGAAGGCGGCTGCCAAGTGCCAATCGCGGGATTTGCAACGATGGACGTAGACGGCGTCATCGAACTGACCGGTCTTGTGGCATCGCCTGACGGAAAAACCGTATACAGAGAAACAATAAAAGGAAAAGATCCGGAGGCTGTCGGCAGAGAATGCGCCGCGGTCATGTCGGAAAAAGGAGCAAAGGCACTGATTGACCGGGTGAAACAGGAGCTGGAAGACAATGAAGCATGATCTTCCTTTACAGGGAAAGAAAGTGCTCGTCACCCGCAATAAAGCGCAAGCCCAATCCTTTAGGGAAAAGGTGGAGGCTTTGGGCGGAGAAGCTGTTTTAACGTCATTGATTTCGTTTCGGCCCGCCCTTCCGCCAGAACATGCCCGGCGCTTTCGGGCGGATCTTGAAAGCGCGGACTGGCTTGTTTTTACAAGCGTAAACGGGGCAAAATTCTTTTTTTCTTATTTAAAGGACGCCGGGTTCAGCGTTCCTCTCGCATCAAAGGCGAAGGTTGCTGCAGTCGGTGAAAAAACAGCACGGTATTTGCGCGACAGGGGTCTTTCTGTCGATCTGATGCCGGAGTTATACGTGGCTGAACATTTGGCGGAGGCACTCAAGAAAAATGCCGGCCGTCATGACAAAGTGGCCGTTTTAAAAGGGAATTTATCCCGGGACGTCATCAAGAAAACCCTCTCTCCCCTCGGAATTCAAGTTTCAGAATGGATTTTGTATGAAACCGTGCGTGATGAAAGCGGAATTCTGGAGCTGAAGGAAGCGGCAAAGCACTCGTCTTTTGATTTTGTGACGTTTACCAGTTCCTCGACGGTACATACATTCATGTCCATTCTGAAAGAGGAGAGCAGAACGTGGGCCGAAAAGAACCGTACGGCTTTTATTACGATCGGGCCTTTGACAAAGAAGGCGCTGTCGGACTACGGAATTCCTTCCTATATGCCGGACGTCTATACAATCGACGGAATGCTGGGCGAAATGTGCCGCATTTCAAGAAAGGGAGAATGACAAATGGAAGCATCATTTCAAAGACACCGCCGCCTGCGGACGACAGCAGGTATGCGGAAATTGGTAAGGGAAACCGAGTTAAGAGCATCTGACTTTATTTATCCGATATTTGTTACCGAGGAAAAGAACGTCAAAAGCGAAGTTCCGTCCATGCCGGGCGTTTACCAGCTGTCTTTGGACCGGCTGAAAGAGGAGATGGAGGAAGTCACAAGCCTCGGCATTCAATCTGTGATCGTCTTCGGCGTGCCTGAGCACAAAGATGATGTGGGAAGCGGAGCCTATCACGACCACGGCATCGTTCAAAAAGCGATTGCACAAATTAAACAGGACTTTCCTGAGCTTGTCGTTATCGCAGATACATGTCTATGCGAGTACACGGACCACGGTCACTGCGGCCTGGTTGAAAACGGTGAAATTTTAAATGACGAATCCCTCGTTCTTTTGGCAAAAACCGCTGTCAGCCAAGCTCGTGCAGGCGCTGACATTATTGCGCCGTCAAACATGATGGACGGTTTCGTTGCCGCCATAAGGGAGGCCCTTGATCAGGAAGGATTTACACATGTGCCGATCATGTCGTACGCTGTAAAATATGCGAGCGCGTTTTACGGCCCGTTCCGCGATGCTGCGGGAAGCAGTCCGCAGTTCGGGGACCGCAAGACGTACCAAATGGATTATGCCAACCGCAGGGAGGCTCTCCGGGAGGCAAAATCCGATGTGGAAGAAGGCGCCGATTTCCTGATCGTCAAGCCGACGCTTTCATATCTTGATATCGTCAGAGAAGTGAAAAACGAATTTAACCTGCCTGTTGTCGGATACAATGTGAGCGGGGAGTATGCAATGGTCAAAGCCGCCGCCCAAAACGGCTGGATTGAAGAAAAAGCTCTTGTTCTCGAAATGCTGACAAGCATGAAGCGGGCGGGTGCCGATTTGATCATTACGTACTTTGCAAAAGACGCGGCAAAATGGATTTCGGAATAAGAATTTGAACTGGGGGGTTTTAGAGGATGCGGAGCTATGAGAAGTCTAAAGCGGCATTCGAAGAGGCGCAACGAGTCATGCCGGGCGGGGTGAACAGCCCGGTCAGAGCCTTTAAATCAGTGAACATGGACCCGATTTTTATGGAGCGGGGAAAAGGATCAAAGATCTATGATATTGACGGAAACGAGTACATCGATTATGTCTTGTCATGGGGACCGCTTATTTTAGGACACAGCAATGAAAAAGTGGTGAAAGAGATTCAAAAAACGGCAGAATACGGGACAAGCTTCGGTGCGCCGACAGAACTGGAAACCGAGCTTGCCGAGCTTGTCATCGACCGCGTTCCTTCCATGGAAATCGTCCGGATGGTGAGCTCCGGCACGGAGGCGACGATGAGCGCCCTGCGGCTGGCGCGCGGATACACAGGCCGAAACAAAATCGTGAAATTTGAAGGCTGCTACCATGGACACGGTGATTCCCTGCTGATTAAAGCGGGCTCGGGAGTAGCGACGCTCGGCCTCCCTGACAGCCCCGGAGTTCCGGAAAGCATTGCAAAAAACACGATTACCGTTCCTTACAATGATCTGGAAAGCATGAAGTTTGTCTTTCAAGAATTCGGAGACGACATTGCCGGCGTCATCGTTGAACCTGTTGCGGGCAATATGGGTGTCGTACCGCCGGTTAAAGGGTTCCTCGAAGGGCTTCGTGAGCTGACTGAGACGCATGGCGCTCTGCTGATTTTTGATGAAGTAATGACAGGGTTCAGGGTGGATTACAACTGTGCGCAAGGCTATTTCGGAGTGACACCTGATTTGACGTGCCTCGGAAAAGTGATCGGCGGCGGTCTTCCTGTCGGCGCTTATGGAGGAAAGGCGGAAATCATGGAGAAAATCGCGCCGAGCGGTCCGATCTATCAGGCCGGCACGCTGTCCGGAAACCCGCTTGCCATGACAGCCGGACTCGAAACATTGAAACAGCTGACTCCTGAATCGTACCGGGAGTTCTCCCGCAAAGCAGACCGCTTGGAAAAAGGGATTTCTGAAGCTGCAGAGAAAAATGGCATTCCGTGTACATTTAACCGAGCGGGGTCTATGATCGGCTTTTTCTTCACAAATGAACCGGTCATTAATTATGATACAGCGAAACAGTCTGACCTCGGACTGTTTGCCGAATATTATAAAGGAATGGCCGATGAAGGCGTGTTCCTGCCGCCTTCACAGTTTGAAGGGCTGTTCTTGTCAACCGCTCATACGGATGACGACATTGAGCATACGATTAAAGCTGCTGAACGCGTATTCGAAAGAATCAGCCGCTCCAGATAAAGAAAAGGGCTGCCGGACATTGCCGGCGGCTCTTTTTTGCATGGTGCCGGAAATGGCTGCTGATTTTTCTGTTCATATTCTGCCTGCTTTTCTCATACATCTTTACTGACATCTAATTTTAAAAATTAGGTGAAGGGAGGATATCAGTTTGCCGCAAAACAATCGTTTGCAATTTTCTGTAGAAGAGTCAATCTGTTTTCAAAAAGGACAGGAAGTATCCGAATTATTATCGATTTCATTGGATCCTGACATTACCGTTCAGGAAGTAAATGATTATGTATCCATACGAGGGTCATTAGAGCTGACAGGCGAATACAACATAGATCAAACCCGGGAGTATGCAGAGCTGCCTGCGACAAGCCGATTTGTGGAAGATGTAAAGCTGAAAGGGGACGGCAGCGCAGAGCTGACGCATTGTTTCCCAGTGGATATTACCATCCCGAAAGACAAGGTCAATCATTTAAACGACGTATTTGTTTTTATTGATGCTTTCGATTATCAGCTGACAGATGCGAGGATGCTGACGATTCAAGCTGATTTGGCGATTGAAGGCCTCTTGAATGTGAGCGGTGAAGCGGGTAAAGAAGAACCGCGTACTATGCCTGCGGCCGTCCAGCCGGAAGAGGAGTTCGAGCCTGCCTTCAGATCAGAACAGGATGAAGAGAAGGAATTTTTAATCCAGCTTGACAGAGCTTATGAAGAGCAGGACGAAGAACAGCCGTATGAAGAGGCAGAAGAAAATGATACCGATGAGGAAACGGTACCGATTTACCAGTCGTTTCTCGGAGACGACACAGAGGAAGCGAAGCCGTTTTTTACAGCGTCTTTGTCGGCGGCAGAACGTACGAAACGCGAAACGGAAAGTCAAAAAGAAGCCGCTCTTGAACAGCCGAAAGAAGAAGAATATGAGCTGAAAAGAGAAGAAGCGAGAGAAGAAGAATATGAGCTGAAAAGGGAAGAAGCGAAAGAAGAAGAATATGAGCTGAAAAGGGAAGAAGCGAAAGAAGAAGAATATGAGCTGAAAAGAGAAAAAGCGAAAGAAGAAGAATATGAGCTGAAAAGAGAAGAAGCGAAAGAAGAAGAATATGAGCTGAAAAGAGAAGAAGCGAAAGAAGAGGAATATGAGCTGAAAAGAGAAGAAGCGAAAGAAGAAGAATATGAGCTGAAAAGGGAAGCGGAAGAAGAGCCGGAGCCGCTCCAAAGGACTTATCAACCTCATGAGAAACCGAAAGAAACCCCGTTCTACGGTGTTCCGCCTCTTCTGGAGGAAGATCAGAATGACAGGGAGCCTGAGGCGTTTGAGGTTGAAGTGACACAGGAAAAAGAAGCGATTGATGAAGAAGAGGAAGCCGGGCATACGATTGAAATCCCGGAATATTCGTTTCATGAGCAGACGGAGCCCGAAGAAGAAAGAGATGAAATGCCGGCAGCGGATGAACAGGAAGTGTCAGCGAAGGAGAACGACAATGCTCTCTATTTGACAAAGCTGTTTACAAAGCAGGGAGAGGAGGAGTTTACTCGAATGAGGATGTGCATCGTTCAGCAAAATGATACCATTGATCTTCTGTGCGAGCGCTATGATATTAACGTCCAGCAGCTCATCCGGATGAATTCCCTTTCCCTTGACGAGGAATTAAAAGAGGGACAGATCCTTTATATACCGGATTATCAAAACAGCCATGCCTAATGTATTGATAAAAATGTGGTGAAGCCGATGGAAGGCATCCAGTCTGTTTTAAATGAATACGGTCTTACGCCTGAATATATGGAATCGGTCAGTCCAAAGGTATGGAAAGTGTACACGGATCACGGTGTATTCGCCCTGAAAAAATTGGCGGCTTCAAGAAATGTCCGCTTCACGGAACAGATGATCATGCTGGAGGAAAAAGGCTACAGGCAGTTCGTTCCCGTCTATCGAAACCGCACGGGTGGATTTTTAACGCAAGCCGGAGAAGACGTCTGCTATCTCATGCCCTGGCTTACTCTTGAAAGAGAGGAGGAGCGGGATCAAAAACACGAATATATGTTTAAAGAAATCGCTCTTCTTCACCAGCGGACGGAAAAAGACCTCGGTGTGAAGCGGGAAGAGATACTCGGGCACTATGAACGGACAAAACGGAAATGGGAACAACAAAAACAGAAATATGAAGAATTCGTCAGCAGAGCGGAAAACGAATGGTATATGTCTCCGTTCCAGCTTCAGGCAGCCATGTATTTCAAAGAGACGATATCTGCTGCCGACTTTGCGCTCGCCCGCCTTGAAGATTGGCATGAAACCATGAAAGACAAAGAGTCTTCAAGAATGGTGTTAAACCACGGGCAGCTGTCCGTCCGGCATTTTCTCTATAACGATACCGGAACGGGTTACTTTACGAACTTTGAGAAAGCGGGACACGCGCCGCCTGCGAATGATCTCATCGTATTTTTTACAAGAATGTTTAAGACGAATCCCGTCATGTGCACGGAATGTGTAAACTGGTTTTATACGTATCACAATGTCTATCCTTTGCGGGAGGAAGAAATCAACTTATTCCTCAGCTATATGGCTTACCCCGGGCCTGTATTCGGCGTGCTGAACCGCTACGATCGGGAGAAGAGGCTCGGGGAAAAAGAAGCCTGTACAAGGCTTTTGAAAGCGTACTGGCAAATGAAAAACGCTGAACCGCTTGTGATGAGCATTCACGAGACGGAAGAAAACAGAAAACTGCAGGAAGAAACAGAGTCCCCATCATCATGATGCGGACTTTTTTCGTGCTTATATCCAGTCAAGGTGAAAGGCGCACGCAAGGAATATGAGAATGCCCAAAAGGAGGACATCAAATGTGGTAGGAAAGATGATCGTGCGGATACCCTGGAAGATCGTGATCGGGAGGACGACTTGAACAGCAACAAGTCTGACTTGCTTCAGCCACGGCTGGAATGAATGTGTGTTGAATTTTTTTCGCATCTTATGCCTCCTCTCCTTTTCGTTACAGCATCATATGAGGAAAAGGAGCTTGTGTGCATGGCCCAGTCTCGTATAAAACAAGAGAAAAACGGAAAAGATGATTGACGAAAATGAAAAAGATTTAGTAATATAAGAAAAAGAAAAAGTACGTGCTGAAAAGTCAATGATCACCCGCTTTGAATGGGAAGAGTACAAAAACAGACGCTTGCAGAGAGGGAAGCCGGTTCGCTGAAAGGCTCCCAGTCAGTCTTTTTTGGAAGGTCGCCCAGGAGCGTAATTTCTCGAAAGAAAAGTAGAGAAATTCGGGAAAGTCCCGTTATCCCATTTAAGTGCGTGAATGCGTTTTTCGCATTCATGAAAAAAGGTGGTACCGCGAGAGAGTTCTCTTCGTCCTTTTAACAGGATCAAGAGGGCTTTTTTTATTGTTCAGCCGTTTAATACTGTTGGAGGTTTGAAAATGGATAATCAAGAACTGACGATGCCGACAAAATACGATCCGTCTGCAGTTGAAAAAGACAGATACGACTATTGGGTGAACGGCAAATTTTTCGAAGCGAAAAACGATCCTGAAAAAGAACCGTATACCGTTGTCATTCCCCCGCCGAATGTGACGGGTAAGCTGCATTTGGGGCATGCTTGGGATTCCACCTTGCAGGATATCGTGACAAGAATGAAACGGATGCAGGGCTATGACGTGCTCTGGCTGCCGGGTATGGATCACGCCGGTATTGCAACTCAGGCAAAAGTAGAAGCGAAGCTTCGTGAAGAAGGAAAAACACGCTATGATCTCGGACGCGAAAAATTCCTCGAAGAAACATGGAAATGGAAAGAGGAATATGCCGATTTTATTCGAAGCCAATGGGCAAAACTCGGCCTCGGCCTCGACTATTCAAGGGAGCGGTTCACCCTTGATGAAGGGCTTTCTAAAGCGGTGCGCGAAGTATTTGTAAAGCTTTATGAAAAAGGGCTGATTTACCGCGGAGAATATATCATTAACTGGGATCCGGCCACTAAAACGGCTCTGTCTGACATCGAAGTCATCTATAAAGACGTACAAGGTGCGTTTTATCATATGCGCTATCCGCTGAAAGACGGTTCAGGCTCGATTGAAATTGCGACGACCCGTCCGGAAACGATGCTCGGCGATACAGCGGTTGCGGTACATCCGGAAGACGAGCGGTACAAACACCTAATCGGAAAAACGGTCATTCTGCCGATCACGGGAAGAGAAATTCCGATTGTCGGAGACGACTACGTCGATATGGAATTCGGTTCAGGCGCCGTTAAAATTACGCCTGCCCATGATCCGAACGACTTTGAAATCGGAAACCGCCACAACCTTGAACGCATTCTTGTCATGAATGAAGACGGCACGATGAATGACAATGCGCTTCAATATAAAGGCATGGACCGTTTTGAATGCCGCAAGCAGATCGTGAAAGATCTTCAGGAAGAGGGCGTGCTGTTCAAGATTGAAGAACATACGCATTCGGTCGGCCACAGCGAACGCAGCGGAGCAGTCGTTGAGCCGTACTTGTCAACGCAGTGGTTCGTGCAAATGCAGCCACTTGCCGATGCCGCCATCGAATTGCAAAAAAGCGAAGGAAAAGTCAACTTCGTCCCTGACCGTTTTGAAAAAACGTATCTGCACTGGATGGAAAATATCCGCGACTGGTGCATTTCCCGCCAGCTCTGGTGGGGCCACCGGATTCCGGCGTGGTACCATAAAGAAACGGGTGAAATCTATGTCGGCGTTGAAGCGCCGGAAGATGCTGAAAACTGGGAGCAGGACAAAGACGTTCTTGATACATGGTTCAGTTCCGCTCTTTGGCCGTTTTCAACGATGGGCTGGCCTGATATCGATGAGGAAGATTTCAAGCGCTACTATCCGACGAACGTCCTTGTCACAGGATACGATATTATTTTCTTCTGGGTATCCAGAATGATCTTCCAAGGTATTGAATTTACCGGAGAACGTCCGTTTAAAGATGTCTTGATTCACGGACTCATCCGCGACGATCAGGGCCGCAAAATGAGCAAATCGCTCGGAAACGGCGTCGATCCGATGGATGTGATCGACAAGTATGGAGCGGATTCACTGCGCTACTTCCTTGCGACAGGAAGCTCTCCGGGGCAGGATTTACGCTTCAGCTTTGAAAAAGTGGAGTCGACATGGAATTTTGCGAACAAGATTTGGAACGCATCAAGATTCGCCCTGATGAACATGGACGGCATGACATATGAAGAGCTTGATCTGTCAGGTGAAAAATCTGTTGCCGATAAGTGGATTTTAACAAGGTTGAATGAAACGATTGAAACCGTGACACAGCTGGCTGACAAGTACGAATTCGGCGAGGTTGGCCGCCATCTCTACAATTTTATCTGGGATGATTTCTGTGACTGGTACATCGAAATGGCGAAACTTCCGCTTTACGGTGAAGATGAAGCGGCGAAGAAGACAACCCGCTCCATTTTAGCGTATGTGCTGGATCAAACGATGCGCCTTCTGCATCCGTTTATGCCTTTCCTGACGGAGGAGATTTGGCAGCACCTTCCTCACGAAGGGGAATCCATTACAGTCGCCAAGTGGCCTGAAGCCGTCAAAGAATATACGGACACCGAGGCCGCGGCGGATATGAAGCTTCTCGTTGAAGTCATCCGCGCCGTGCGGAACATCCGCAGCGAAGTCAACACGCCGCTCAGCAAGCAGATTGAGCTTTATATTAAAACAAGCACGCCGGAAATCGCCGAACGGCTTGAAGAAAACCGTTCGTACGTGGAACGCTTTACGAATCCGAGCCTTCTTCAAATCGGAACGGATATCCAAGCGGTTGATAAAGCGATGACCGCTGTTGTATCCGGCGCCGAGCTGATCTTGCCGCTCGAAGGTCTGATTAACATTGAGGAAGAAATCAGCCGCCTTCAAAAAGAACTCGATAAGCTGACGAAGGAAGTAGAACGGGTTCAGAAGAAATTAAGCAATGAAGGATTTATGAAAAAAGCACCTGCACATGTCATTGAAGAAGAGCGGGCGAAAGAAGCCGATTATACGGCAAAACGTGAAGCTGTAGAAAAAAGAATTGCCGAATTGAAAAACTAATAACACGAAAAAAGGAGGTGTTTTCCAGGTCGTTCACAGTCGCTGGAAAACACCTTCATCAATTGAAGGGAAGGAATGCGCTTGTTCAAAACGTTTGATGAAGCACTCAGCTGGATTAACGGAAGGCTTAAATTCGGCGTGAAGCCGGGTTTGGAACGAATGGAATGGCTGCTGAGAAAGCTCGGGCACCCCGAGAAAAAGCTCAATGCGGTTCATGTCGCCGGTACAAACGGAAAAGGTTCAACGATCGCTTTTCTCCGTTCGGTATTAAATGAAGCCGGTTATACAGCAGGCACCTTCACATCACCGTATATCATCACCTTTAACGAACGAATCAGCGTTGACGGCGTACCGATCTCAGACGAAGAATGGACGGCGCTCTTTAATGAGGTCGGGCCTCTCGTCTTTGAGCTTGAAAAAACCGAATTCGGAGCCGCCACCGAATTTGAAATTATTACGGCATGCGCATTTTTATATTTTGCTAAATACCGGAGCACCGATTTTGTTATTTTTGAAACGGGATTAGGTGGCCGTTTGGATTCGACAAACGTCGTGAAGCCGATGTTAACGGTCATTACTTCGATCGGCCATGACCATACGGCGATATTAGGCAGTACATTGAAAGAGATTGCCGCAGAAAAGGCGGGGATCATCAAACGCGGCGTACCTGTTATCACAGCCGTTCATCAGCATGAAGCAGCTGAGGTGATAAAGCAAAAGGCGATGGAGACAGAATCTGCTTTTATATCCCTTCACGAGGATTGCGAGCTGTACGGCGAGCGTTCACTGCCTGATGGTGAGCAGTTTTCGCTGAAAACACCGTTACATCATTATGAAAGAATTGAAACAAGCCTGATCGGCACCCATCAGCGCCAAAACGCGTCTTTAGCAATACTTGCGGCCGAATGGCTGACGGCCGAAAAACATGCGGCCATCGGCGAAGAAGAGCTGAAACGCGGCATTCGTAACGCGGGATGGCCAGGCCGGTTTGAGAAGGTATTGAACAGGCCTCTCGTTTATATTGACGGCGCTCATAACAAAGAAGGGGTGGAACGGCTGGCCGAGACGATCACGTCCCACTTCGACGGGCGGAATATTCACGTATGCTTCAGCGCTCTCAAAGATAAGCCGTACAGAGACATGATCCGCAAAATCGAGTCGTTCGCGTCATCGATTCACTTCACATCCTTTGATTTCCCGAGGGCGGAATCCGCTCAAAAGCTATTTGAGCAAAGTACCGCTGATCATAAAACATTTGATGAAGACATCGGCTCTGTTTTCCGCTATATCGAAGAACAAGCTGAAGATGAAAAAGCGGTGGTCGTTATTACCGGGTCGCTTTACTTTATTTCCGCCGTCAGGGCAGCTTTAACTGAATAAAACATAAAAATGCGCTTTTGGCCATCGGCTGACGGCGCATTTTTATGTTTTATGAAAAGCGGAGGCACTTCATATTTGCTAAAATAACAGCCTCAGGAAGCCGCTCTTTCCCATGAAGCGGTTAAATTTGATTCTGCGAGGCTGATAGTGATGTTCATCTTTTACCTTTTTACGGCAGGTTTGGTGCTCGGTTCCTTTTTTAATTCGGCCGGGCGCCGCATTCCTGAAAAGATATCATTGATTGCTCCGCGTTCTCTCTGCCGGGTCTGCAACAGGCAGCTGGGTTTCTCGGAACTAATACCGGTTTTGTCCTATTTGATGCAGCTGGGGAGATGCAAAGGGTGTCAAACCCCGGTATCGATCGTGTATCCGGCAGTTGAGCTTTCCGCCGCCAACCTGTTTGCGTTTGCCGGCATGCACATTGGGCATCAAGGGGAACTGGTGATTGTGCTTGCTCTTATTTCCCTGCTTTTGATCGTCTTTGTATCTGATGTGACACATATGGTCATTCCGGATGCTGTTCTTTGTTTTTTCCTGCTTGTCTTTGCCGTCGGCCGGTTCCTTGTTCCCCTCGAACAGTGGCATTCCGGTTTGAGCGGTGCGTTTGCCGGCGGTATGCTGCCTCTCTTGACGCTGCTTTTGACGAAAGGGGGAATCGGCTGGGGAGACGTAAAGCTGTTTGCGGTGATCGGCATGGCGCTCGGCAGCCACCTCCTCATTCTCGCTTTTTTCCTCTCGGCAGCCGCAGGAACGGTGCTAGGGCTTATTGCACTGCTGGCAGGCAAGCTGAAGAAAAATGAACCCATGCCGTTTGCTCCCGCAATTCTGATCGGGACGCTGACGAGCTGTTTCTATGGTGATCCAATGATCGAGTGGTACCTTCAAACGGCATGGTGGTGAAAAATTTGACGAAACCTTTTTGGGCAAGACGACAAAAGTCTTGTTCTTTTTTTTTGAGGCTGTGATAAAGTGTGGACAATAAGAGGGACAGCCTTTTGGAGAACTCCTCCTTCCTTTTGGCTTCCCTCTGCCGATCGTATAGAGAGCGGCCAACCTGCCGCCTAATCTCAATATAAAACAATAAACGGAAAGCGAGGGAAGCATATGAAAAAACGGAAAAGCAAGAAAAACTCAGCTAAAAAAGCGCCCCAGGAAGACCCGCTTAAAGTGATGATCAACGGCAGAGAAGAGACCATCTACGGAAATGAAAAAGAGTTTTCCAACAGAAATGAAGAAAAGAAGTTCACCTTTTCGAACTGGGAAGAAAAAAGAAAGGCAGAACGGGAAATATCGGCTTCAAAAGAGGACGGCACACCAGAAACAAGTGAATTTACATGGACGCCTCCAGATGAAGAAGAAACCGTGTATAAAGACGATCCTAAAGTGGTGGCGCCTTATCAAAAGAAAAACGAAGCCAAAAACAACCGAAAAACGAAAACGTCCCTTACGTATCCTGTGAAACGCTTTGCTGCGACCATTATCTTTGCTGTTTTGCTCGGTACGGGACTCGGGCTGTTTGCGCTGAATCTCGCAACCCATAAAGAAGGGGTGCCGGCTTCCGGCAGCCTGGGTGCGGATGCGGAAAACGGGCAGACGGTTAAAGCCGGTGACTCCGATGCTGATGAGAAAAAGAGCGGAGAAAAAAATAGCGGACAAGCGGGAGAATCTTTTAACAGCTTTGCCGTTCAGGCCGGCAAGTTTTCATCTAAAGAAGGAGCGGAGACGCTGGCCTCTCAAATCGCAGACAAGGGGTATGCCGCCGTTTCGATTGCCAAGGACGACGGATTTTATGTGATCGCCGGAATAACGGGGGAAAAGCAGATGACATCTGAGCTTGGCAAAATATTAATCGAAAACGATCTTGAGGCGTGGGGCGGAAAAGAGCTTCCGGTTGCACTCGAGCCCGGTTTGCTTGAGCCTTTTAAAGAAGCGGCTGAGCTGTCGGCCAAAGCGATTCTCGGCGCGGAGGTTACATCTCAAAACATAGCCGGTGTCAAAGCTGAACTTGACGGCGCCCAATCAAAAGGTGAGTCTGAAGAGATAAAGAAGAGCATACTGGAAGCCGTCAACCTGCTGGAGAAACCGACCGCAGCCAACGGCTGGAAGAGCCAGCAGCTATTGCTGAGCCAAATTAAATAAATAAAAAACCAGCAGACGTGCTGGTTTTTTATTTTCGCGATTTTTGTCATTAAAAAGTTATTTTTCTGAAATTGTGGCGGCGGCGTTCTTTTGGTAGGATAAAACAGGTATCTTTTTTTCCTATGCAAAAACCTTTGAAAGGATGGCTTCTTATGACTCGACAGCTCATATTGGCTTCACAATCACCCCGCAGAAAGGAACTCCTCGATCTCCTGCAGATTCCGTATAGCATCATTACGAGCAACGCGGAAGAAAAATTAATTCGAAACTTTTCACCAGCAGAAAACGTCAAATGGTTGGCGGAACAAAAAGTGCGTGCAGTAGCCGAACAATATCCTGATGCCGTCGTGCTTGGCGCCGACACCATTGTTTTTTATGAAGGGGCTTATTTGGGCAAGCCCAAAGATGCCGAGGATGCAGAAAGGATGCTGAGCATGCTTTCGGGACAGACCCATTCAGTGCTCACCGGCGTCTGCATTAAGGACGGCGAGAGATGCGAAACATTTTTTGAAGAAACCGAAGTTTCTTTTTGGCCTCTTGAAGAAAAGGAAATCAGCGCTTACATCGCTACGGGAGAACCGTTTGATAAAGCCGGTTCATACGGAATACAAGGAAAAGGCGCGCTTTTTGTCAAACAGATAAAAGGAGACTATTATACAGTTGTGGGCCTTCCGATTTCCAAAACGATGAGAATGCTGAAAACGTTTGATCTCCACTCCTTTTGATGAACCCAAACGAGAAGGGAATCAAAAGGGAGGGTTTATCATAAGCAATCTGCCATTGAAATTAAGGGATTTTCCTGATGAAGAAAGGCCTCGGGAGCGCCTTCTCAACATAGGCGCCGAAAGTTTGTCAAACCATGAACTGCTTGCGATACTGCTCAGGACCGGGACGAAAAAAGAATCGGTTCTTCAGCTTTCAAGCCGGCTGCTTCAAACGTTTGACGGCCTCCGTTTGTTAAAAGAAGCATCAGCAGAGGAGCTTTCCAGCATTTCCGGGATCGGCCGCGCAAAAGCCGTGCAGATTTTGGCGGCGCTTGAACTGGGCCGGCGCATTCACAGCCTGGCTTGCAAAGACCGTTATGTGATCCGTTTTCCCGAAGATGCGGCCAATTTTTTAATGGGGGATATGCGTTTTTTGTCTCAGGAGCACTTCGTATGCCTGTATCTCAACACAAAAAACCAGGTGATTCACAAGCGCACGGTTTTTATAGGAAGCTTGAACTCTTCAATCGTCCATCCGAGAGAAGTGTTTAAAGAAGCTTTAAAGCGCTCCGCAGCTTCATTCATCTGCGTTCACAATCACCCGTCCGGAGATCCGGCTCCGAGCCGCGAAGATATAGAAGTTACACAGCGCCTTCACGAGTCCGGACAGCTGCTTGGAATCGAATTGCTCGATCATATCATCATCGGTGATCAAAAATTTGTGAGCTTAAAAGAAAAAGGATATTTGTAACACTTTTTTTTTCATTAAATTAAGCTATAATAGAATTTATGGGTTTTTGCTTAGGAATATTGTTTTAAGAAAGGAAGATACATACAAATGTTTGGAATTGGTGCGAGAGACCTTGGAATAGATTTAGGAACGGCGAATACGCTTGTTTTTGTGAAAGGTAAAGGAATTGTCGTCAGGGAGCCTTCTGTCGTTGCACTGCAAACAGATACAAAACAGATCGTTGCAGTCGGAAATGATGCGAAAAACATGATCGGACGTACGCCCGGCAATGTCGTTGCCCTCCGCCCGATGAAGGATGGCGTAATCGCTGATTATGAAACAACAGCGACAATGATGAAACATTATATTAGCAAAGCTGTTAAAAACAAAGGCTTATTTGCGAGAAAGCCGTATGTCATGGTCTGTGTCCCGTCGGGAATTACGGCGGTTGAGCAGCGTGCGGTAATCGACGCCACGCGCCAGGCCGGAGCGAGAGATGCATATCCGATTGAAGAACCGTTTGCAGCCGCGATCGGTGCCAACCTTCCTGTTTGGGAGCCGACTGGAAGCATGGTGGTCGACATCGGCGGCGGAACGACCGAAGTCGCAATTATTTCCCTCGGTGGCATCGTCACATCCCAGTCTATCCGCGTTGCCGGAGATGAAATGGATGAAGCAATCATTACTTATATTAGAAAAACATATAACTTGATGATCGGTGACCGTACTGCGGAAGCGATCAAACTTGAAATCGGTTCTGCCGAAGCTTCTGAAAACGGAGAAAGCATGGAAATCCGCGGCCGCGACCTTTTAACAGGTCTGCCGAAAACGATTGAAATCACTGAAAAAGAAATTACAGCGGCGCTTCGCGACACTGTGACTGCAATTGTCGATGCCGTAAAAAATACGCTTGAAAAAACTCCGCCTGAACTCGCGGCTGATATTATGGACCGCGGAATCGTCCTGACGGGAGGCGGTGCACTGCTTCGCCACCTGGACAAAGTCATCAGCGAAGAAACGAAAATGCCGGTTTTAATTGCGGAAGACCCTCTTGACTGTGTAGCGATCGGAACAGGTAAAGCTCTTGAGCAAATTCATCTATTTAAAGGCAAAAATTAAGGACACAGGGAATAGAAGAGGTGTATAATCATGCCGCAGTTTTTTACGAATAAACGGTTGATGCTTTTACTCCTTTGTATCATCATTTTAGTGGCAATGATTGGATTTTCGTTAAAGAATGACCGGAATGCAACTTGGCCCGAAAAATTTATTGGCGATACAACTGGTGTATTCCAGACGATTTTTCATACGCCCGCTCAATTTTTTGCGGGCTTCTTTGAAAATATCGAAGACTTAAAAAATACGTACAGCGAAAATGAGCGCCTGCGGAAAAAGCTCGACGGCCAGACGCAATACGAGGCAAAGCTGCAAGAGCTTGAAAATGAAAATAAGTCTTTAAGAAAAGAGCTCGGCCATTTGAAATCAATTAAAGACTACACGCCGATTCTGGCAACCGTTATCGCCAGAAATCCCGATAAATATGAGTGGTGGAACCTGATCACGATTAACAAAGGTTCTAAGCACGGCGTTGAAAAGGATATGGCAGTCACAGATGAAAACGGCAACTTGATCGGAAAAATCAAAAGCACAAAAGTGAACAATTTCACTTCCACCGTCCAGCTTTTAAGCGCAACAGACAGAAACAACAGAATTTCTACGGTTATCGCTGCAGATAAAGGCAAGAAAACGGTGAACGGAATCATCAACGGCTACGACTCCGATAAAAAGGCGCTTTCCATGGAAATCATTGAGCCTGATGAAGACAGGGAAGTGAAAAAAGGAGACCTCGTCGAAACTTCCGGTGCGGGCGGCGTTTTTCCGAAAGGCCTGACGATCGGAAAAGTGACAGAGGTTGAACCCGATTCCTACGGCTTGACGAAAATCGCTTATGTAGAACCGGCAGCCGATATGTATAACCTTGATAACGTCATCGTCGTCGACAGAACGCTTGATACGGTGGATGTCGACAAGATGGACGATGAGGAGGAAGGTTCGTGAAACGCTTCCTTCTTCCCGTCGTCATGATGTTTGTTTTAGTATCTGACAGCGTCTATGCGGATTTTGTCAACTTGCCTTTTGTGACGGAAGAACAGCAGCTCATTCCGCGTTTTCTGCTGCTTGTCTTAGTTTTTATGACGGCTTATGTCAATCAGCCTTTTGCCATTACATATGGATTTATTTTCGGACTGTTATATGATATTAATTACACCGACCTTTTAGGTGTATATATGTTCGGTTTTGCCGGTATTTGCTATTTATCGTCAAAAGCGTTCAAAGTATTGCAGACAAACGCGCTGGTCGTCATTTTTATTTCGCTGCTCGCCGTCTGTGTTCTTGAATTCTACCAATATGGCGTGCAGATGCTGATACGTCCGGAAATCATGCCGTTCCATCAATTTGTGCTCGGCAGGCTCCTGCCCACGCTTGCGCTGAACGCGGTTGGCGGCCTTTTACTCATTTACCCGTTCAAATGGTTTTTTACCAGTCTTAAGAAAGAGCTGAGGAATGAGTAAAAAGAGGATTTTATGAGCCGATGTCGAAAAGAGTATGATGTTGAGGTGAACACCGTGAAGACCCAAAAGCAGCAATACGTAACAATTAAAGGAACGAAAAATGGATTGACGCTTCATCTTGATGACACATGCTCTTTTGAAGAATTATTGTACGGTCTTCAGGATATGCTGTCACTCGAACATTATATGGATGGAAAAGGCCAGAAAATCAGTGTTCTCGTTAAGCTCGGCCACCGCTATGTGACCGAGGAGCAAGAACAGATCCTGACCGATGTGATCACTGAGAAACAAAATCTGTTCATCCACTCCATTGAAAGTGAAGTCATGACCAAAGATGAAGCAAACCGCTTAAAAACGGAAAGCGAAATCATTTCTGTCGCTAAAATAGTCCGTTCAGGGCAAGTCCTCGAAACGGAGGGTGATTTGCTTCTCATTGGGGATGTGAATCCGGGAGGAATGGTGAAAGCCGGAGGGAATATTTTCATCCTCGGCTCATTAAGAGGGATTGCCCACGCCGGTTTTAATGGAAATAAACGAGCTGTTATTGCGGCTTCGGATATGAGACCGACTCAATTGCGTATCAATCATGTGCTCAATCGCTCCCCAGACCACATCCAAGAAGGGAACGACATGGAATGTGCTTATTTAGATGAAAATGAGAATATGGTCATTGACCGCCTTCAGCAATTAGCTCATTTAAGACCTAGTTTAACAAGGCTTGAGGGAGGAATGTAAAATTGGGTGAAGCTATCGTAATAACCTCGGGGAAAGGCGGAGTAGGCAAAACGACGACATCCGCAAATCTTGGCACCGCCTTGGCCATTTTGGGGAAACGGGTATGTCTCGTTGACACGGATATCGGCCTGCGCAATCTAGATGTCGTCATGGGCCTTGAAAATAGAATCATATATGATTTGGTGGATGTCGTTGAGGAACGATGCAAAATCCATCAGGCGCTTGTAAAAGATAAGCGCTTCGATGATTTGCTTTATTTGCTGCCGGCCGCCCAGACAAGCGATAAGTCGGCTGTTTTGCCCGAACAGATGGTCAAGCTGATTCAGCAGCTCAAACAAGACTTCGACTACATTGTCATTGACTGCCCTGCAGGGATTGAGCAAGGTTATAAAAATGCGGTCTCGGGCGCAGACAAAGCGATTGTCGTGACAACACCGGAAATCTCCGCTGTTCGTGACGCTGACCGGATCATCGGCCTGCTTGAAAAAGAAGAAAATATTGAGCCGCCGAGACTTGTCGTCAACCGGATCCGCAACCACTTAATGAAAAACGGCGATACGCTGGATGTTGATGAAGTCATTCAGCATTTGTCGATCGAACTGATCGGTATTGTTGCAGATGATGACGAAGTGATTAAAGCTTCCAATAACGGAGAGCCTGTCGTCATGGATCCGAACAATAAAGCTTCAATCGCATACCGGAACATCGCCCGCCGCGTGCTGGGCGAATCTGTGCCTTTACAGTCGTTTGAAGAAGAAAATAAAGGCGTTTTCGCAAAGATTAAATCATTTTTCGGCGTACGCGCTTAACTGCAAAAAAGCAATCTCCAAAGCGAGATTGCTTTTTTCGCAGTTTCATTGATCGTTTTCGACTTTGTGCTTTAACAAGGAAAGCTTATTGTCCCAATACATGTCGAAATAGGCGAGCCACTGCTGCAGCTCGGCGAGAGGTTCGGGATGAAGCCTGTACAGTTTTTCTCTGCCCGCTTTTCTCCCGCTGACAAGCCCGGCTTCGGACAAAATTCTTAGATGCTTTGAAACAGCCGTCCGGCTCATCGGGAAATGGCTGCTGATATCTGTTACAGGCAGTTCCCTGCCGGCAAGGAGCTTCAGCATCTTTCGCCGAGAGGGATCGGAAACAGCTTGGAACACATCGTGTTTTACAGCGGATGATGTCACTAGCCTTCAACTGCCTGACGCAGCTTTTGATTGACGATCGTTTCCCAGCCGCCATTCATCCGCTTGCGGACATCCGCTTGCTTTTCTCCCGCTTTTGAAACCGTTTCTTCCGGCGCGCCCCATCCTGAATGAATCAGGGTAAATTCGGTTTTTTCTGCAGATAGCTCTTTCAATTCAAATGTGACGATCCATCCCGACGTATCCCAGCTGAAAGCGAGCCGGTGCGGCGCTTCAAGCTCGATCACTTTGCACGGGGAGGGGCCGAACGGAGACTGCAGAGTGAATTCACAGCCGATCTCCGGGCGGAAATCATTTGGCATAAACCAGACGGCGATGCCTTCACTGGTGGCGACGGCCTCCCACACTTTTTCTATCGATGCGTGAAAAACAGCCTGTTTATGTATATCAGGCACTTGTTGATTGCTCATAATAGACCTCCTGAAAAAAAGTAAAACCAAATGGTTTCCTATCTATTATATGAAACCATTTGGTTTTATGTCAATGTTCCGTCATAATCCCTTGGGACAAGGCATATCATTGAACAAACGAACCTGAATGTAAAGGATGAGGGTTATGAGTCATAGAGCAGATGAGATTCGAAAAAGAATGGCCAGAAAAAGAAAGCGGAAGACGCCGGACAAACAGCTCTTTTCGTCAGACGGCAAAAACCGGCCGGTCAAGCCGCCTGCATGGACAGCCTTTTCGGAAGATGAAAAGGGAGGAGACTTTTCTCCGCCTGAAGGAAGCTCCCTGCTGATAAACGGGAAGCACCCGCTTGTCAAGGCGGATGCGCTCATCATGAAATGTCTTCTGTCGGCATGCCTTGTTCTTGTGTCCGCCATTGCCTACAAAGGCCAGTTTGAACCCGCAAACCAAATCAAACCGGTCATCAGCCAGGTGTTTACTGAAGAGTTCCAATTTGCGGCCCTCCAGAATTGGTATGAATCCAAGTTCGGCGATCCCCTCGCATTCTTTCAACCGAAAGGCGCCAAACCGTCCGGCCAGGTCGAGGTGAATCAGGATCTCGCTGTACCTGCCATGGGAAAGGTTCAGGAGAAATTCTCAGGCCAGGGCATTAAGGTAGAAACAGAAGACGAAACGATCCGCAGCATGAAGGAAGGCTATGTCATTGAAGTGGACAAAAATCCGGAAACAGGCCTGACGGTGGTCCTGCAGCATGCGGACAACAGCTATACCTACTACGGCCAGCTGAAAAAAGCGGATGTCGCTTTATACGATTTTATAGATAAAGGAACGAAGCTCGGAACGATTGAGCAGGATAAAAATCAAAAAGGCGTCTATTACTTTGCGATCAAACAAGGAGAGGAATTTGTCGACCCGATACAGGTGATCACATTTGAATAAATGGACGGAGCTCTTCACCAAGCTTCACATTCATCCGCTGCTGTGGCTTGTCATGGCAATCGGTATCATGACAGGACATATTAAAGCGCTGTTTTGTTTAATGATCATTATTTTAATCCACGAGCTTGGCCACGCTGCTGCTGCCGTTTATTTTTCATGGAGAATTAAAGGTATTTTCCTGCTGCCTTTTGGAGGAACGCTGGAAGTCGATGAACATGGCAACAGACCGTTAAAGGAAGAGCTAGCCGTCATCGCCGCGGGGCCTGTTCAGCACATTTGGCTTCAATTTGCAGCCTGGCTTTTGGCGGTCAATTCGCTCGTCAGCCCTCATATATTTGAAACGTTTACCTTTTACAATCTGACCATTCTCTTGATTAATCTGTTTCCGGTTTGGCCGCTTGATGGCGGGAAGCTGCTGTTTCTGCTGTTTTCAAAACGCCTTCCATATCAGAAAGCGCAGCGGATGATGCTGACTGTGTCGTGCTTTTGCTGCGCTGTTCTAATCGCGGCGATTTTGTTGGTTTCCCCGTCACAGCTGAGCGCTTGGGTGCTCCTCGTATTTTTGGCTGCATCCCTTTACCAGGAATATCGCAATCGGCATTACACCCATATCCGTTTTTTGCTTGAGCGTTACTATGGAAAGGAGAGGGAAGTGCGGCGCCTCGCACCGATCACGGTGTGCGCCGAACAGCAGATTTATGAGGTCATGCTCATGTTTAAGAGGGGCTGCAAACACCCGATCATTATTGAGAAGGACGGACAAAAACTGAGCCAGCTGGATGAAAACGAAGTTCTCCACGCTTATTTTACAGACAAGCGCACGACTTCCTCCATGGAAGATCTGCTTTTGGTTTATTGACCGTCCATCCTTCTAAAAGACATTGACACTCGGGCTCTTTTCTGGTATATTTTTTAATGTTATGGATGTAGCACCCGTGCTACAACCGCTCAGCACAGGTGTTAAGTGCTTTCTTAGCCCCCTGTGACTGGCGAGTCTTAGTTTATTAGGAGGTGCAGAGATGTACGCAATTATTCAAACAGGCGGAAAACAAATCAAAGTTGAAGAAGGCCAAACTGTATACGTCGAAAAGCTTGCTGCTGAAGCCGGCGAAACAGTTACTTTTGACAACGTATTGTTTGTCGGCGGTGAAAATGTTAAAGTTGGCAGCCCTACGGTTGAAGGTGCTACGGTAACAGGCAAAGTTGAAAAACAAGGCCGCGCTAAAAAAATTACCGTATTTAAGTACAAACCGAAGAAAAACCAACATAAAAAACAAGGTCATCGTCAACCTTACACTAAAGTTGTAATCGAAAAAATCAACGCTTAAGGCGTGTATGATATGATTCATGCAAAGGTTACCAGATCCCGATCGAACAAAGACATCCTAGGCTTTGAAATGTCGGGACATGCGAATTTTGCTGAACATGGTCAGGATCTCGTTTGTGCAGGGGCATCGGCGGTCGCCTTTGGAGCCGTCAATGCCGTAATGAAGCTGACAGGCATTGAGCCGGTCATTGACCTCGGGGAAGACGGCGGATTTTTATCTTTCGGATTCCCGGACGGTACGGATCGGGAGGCTTTTGAAAAGGCGCAGCTCCTTCTCGAAGGCATGATCGTCTCCCTTGAAACGATCGAACGAGACTACAAAGGTTACTTAAAAGTAACGACGAACAAAATATAGGAGGTGAGCTACATGCTAAGATTAGATCTTCAGTTTTTTGCATCTAAAAAAGGAGTAGGTTCAACGAAGAACGGACGTGACTCTGAGGCGAAGCGCCTAGGTGCTAAACGTGCAGACGGTCAATTCGTATCTGGCGGTTCCATCCTTTATCGTCAGCGCGGAACAAAAATCTATCCAGGTGAAAACGTTGGGCGCGGCGGAGATGACACTCTATATGCAAAAGTCGACGGAACTGTTAAATTCGAACGTTTCGGCCGTAACCGCAAAAAAGTGAGCGTATATCCTGTAGCCTAACCTTTAAACGAAACTCCGGTCGTTATGACCGGAGTTTTTTACATACAGCACCATGACTTGCTTAAAACACCTTCCCGCCGCCTGAACAAGGCCGGGTTTCCGCTCTGATTCTGCTTCGTTAAAGCATATAAACGTGTTTCATTTATACTGCCTTCTCTGTTATAATTCAAAGTACAAACTGAATCAGACTCCTAAAAGAGAGAACAAACGATTGGGAGTGCCAAAATGGAAGAAACTTCGAAAAAACAAGAAAAGAATATGGATGATAAGGCTTTGACACATGAGCTTATCCATCTGCTCAGCCACTCAAGGCACGACTGGATGAATAAACTGCAATTGATTAAAGGAAACTTAACATTAAAAAAGTATGACCGCGTATTTGAAATTATTGATGAAGTGGTCATCGAAGCTCAGCATGAATCAAAGCTTTCAAACCTTAAAATCCCGCGTGCGGCGTATGAGCTGCTTACATTTAACTGGATGGCCCATTCGCTGACGCTTGAATATGAGGTGATCGGTCAGGTCAGGGATTTGTCAGCTTATGAAGAGAAGCTCGTCGTTCTCGTCAGAAAGCTGTTTGGGATTTTTGACGATGCCGTTTTGAAAGGCAGCGACAATCATCTGACGATCACGCTGCAGACGGACGGTGCGGACGACCGCCTCGTCATCTTTCTGGATTTCCACGGCGTATTCACAAAGCTGACCGGTATCAAAGACTTTCATCATTCACTGGCCGACTTTTATGAAATCAAGCGGTTTGATGTAACAGACCGGGAGTGCATCGCCGAAATTCATATCAAGTAACGCGGTTTTTTTAGGAATAGAACGGAGGACATTATGTTTGTTGATCAGGTAAAAATATACGTAAAAGGCGGAGACGGAGGCAACGGTATGGTTGCTTTCCGCCGCGAAAAATATGTGCCAAAAGGAGGCCCTGCCGGAGGTGATGGCGGAAAAGGCGGAGACGTCGTTTTCAAAGTTGACGAAGGTCTCAGCACGCTGATGGATTTTAGATATCAAAGACATTTTAAGGCAGTGCGCGGAGAACACGGCATGTCTAAAAACCAGCACGGCCGAAATGCCGAAGACATGGTTGTAAAAGTCCCGCCCGGCACTGTTGTCATTGACGATGATACAAAGCAGGTCATCGCTGATCTAACGGAGCACGGACAGGAAGCCGTCATCGCAAAAGGAGGACGCGGCGGACGGGGCAATACCCGTTTTGCGACGCCTGCCAACCCGGCGCCGCAGCTTTCTGAAAACGGCGAACCCGGCAAGGAGCGCTATATCGTTCTCGAGCTGAAAGTTTTGGCCGATGTCGGTCTTGTCGGTTTCCCAAGCGTCGGAAAATCAACACTCCTGTCTGTCGTGTCTTCGGCCAAGCCGAAAATTGCCGATTACCACTTTACAACGCTGAATCCGAATCTCGGAATGGTCGAAACGGAAGACGGACGCAGCTTTGTAATGGCGGATCTTCCGGGACTGATTGAGGGGGCGCACGAAGGAGTTGGCCTCGGACACCAATTCCTCAGGCATATCGAAAGAACGCGCGTCATCGTCCACGTGATTGACATGTCGGGTCTTGAAGGGCGCGACCCGTATGAAGATTATGTGACCATCAATAAAGAGCTTGAACAGTATAATCTGAGGCTGACAGAACGTCCTCAAATTATTGTCGCCAATAAAATGGATATGCCGGATGCGGAAGAAAATCTGAAGGCTTTCAAAGAAAAGCTTACAGATGATTACCCTGTTTTTCCAATCAGTGCGGTGACCAGACAAGGCTTGAGGGATCTGCTGTTTGAAATTGCCGACCGTTTGGAAACGACGCCGGAATTCCCGCTCTACGACGAGGAAGACATGGCTGAAAACAGAGTCATGTATAAGCTTGAGGATGAGGAAGCGCCGTTTGAGATCAGCCGTGATCCTGACGGCACCTTCGTGCTCAGCGGAGCCAAGCTTGAACGCTTATTTAAAATGACGGATTTTTCAAGAGACGAGTCTGTTAAGCGTTTTGCCAGACAGCTTCGCGGAATGGGCGTTGATGATGCGCTTCGGGCCCGCGGTGCGAAAGACGGGGATACGATCCGTCTTCTCGAATTTGAATTTGAATTTATCGACTGATCATACCGGAGAGTTTGCCAAGCAAGCTCTCCGACTTTTAGCTGAAAGGAACACCTTTCCTTTCGCTGGATCAATGTAAAGGAATCAGGGTTTTTAAAAGGAGAGAAAAGTCTGTGAAAGAGGAGACCTTTTATCTTGTCAGGGAAGACGTGCTGCCGGAGGCAATGCGGAAAACACTTGAGGTCAAAAAGCTGATTGAGCGGAAAAAAGCGGAATCTGTAGCTGAAGCCGTCCAAAAGGTAGATTTGAGCCGAAGCGCTTTTTACAAGTATAGAGATGCGGTTTTTCCTTTTTATACGATGGTCAAGGAACAGATTATCACGCTTTTTTTTCATTTGGAGGACCGTTCGGGAACGCTGTCCCATCTGCTGCAAGTGGTAGCTGAATCGGGCTGCAATGTGCTGTCGATCCACCAGACCATCCCTCTTCAAGGAAGAGCGAATGTCACGCTGTCTGTCAGTACGAGAGGAATGGATGAGAATATCGATTTGCTGATGAACAAATTAAGAAAGCTGGAATTCGTAGAAAAGGTCGAAATACTAGGTTCGGGCGCTTAAAGGGAGAGAATGTCATATATCATGAGTATGAGAGTAGGTTATTTAGGTCCAGAAGCAACTTTTACGCACCTTGCTGTCTGCTCCTGCTTTTCAGATGCAGACCAGCAGGCATTTAACACGATACCCGCCTGTATGGATGCGGCGATGAACGGAGAGATCGATCTGGCTGTCGTCCCGCTTGAAAATGCGATTGAAGGATCGGTGAATTTGACAATAGACTACTTAATTCACGAACAGCCTCTTTATATTGTCGGAGAAATCACCGCTCCCATCCGTCAGCATTTGCTTGTGCATCCTACGAGAAAAGAGGCTTGGGAAGACATTCAGAAGGTTTATTCCCATTCCCATGCCATCGCGCAATGCCATAAATTTTTGCACAGCAAGTTTTGCTCCATTCCGTTTGAATATGCGACATCCACCGGAGCAGCTGCAAAATACGTGAGCGAAAATCCGGACGAGAACATCGGCGTGATCGCCAATGAAATGGCAGCCGATACGTATGGATTAGACATCGTCAAAAGAGATGTGCATGACTATGAATACAATCACACGAGATTTGTGATGCTTCATCCGGATCACGAGGCATCCCCGCCGGTCAATCCTCAGCTGAAGGGAAGGCCGAAAACGACTTTGCTGGTGACCCTTCCTTCGGACAGATCAGGGGCTCTCCACCAGGTGCTGTCGGCTTTCGCCTGGAGAAATTTGAATCTTTCTAAAATTGAATCGCGGCCGACAAAAACCGGTCTCGGCAATTATTTCTTCATTATTGATATTGAAATGGCACTTGACGACGTGCTGATTCCAGGTGCAATAGCTGAGCTTGAAGCTTTGGGCTGCAAGGTGAAAATGCTCGGAGCCTACAATGCATATACACTATAAAAGAAAGGTCCTTTGCGTCGATAACGGCAAAGGACCTTTTCTTTATTCGGGAATGAGGATGCCCGCTTTTTGGAGGGCGTCACAAGCTTGTTCGATCTTCTCTTCGTCATCTGCCTCCAATGTGTGGAGATGGATGCCGTTTGTCAGTTGAGACAGATAAGCGGCGTTTGTCGAAGAGATTTTTTTGACGAAATCCGAGACTTCTTTTCTTGTGCTGACCCTGATCGAAGCTGTTAAGTCGCCGTAGACCGGATGTTCAATCGTTACATCTTTCACCGTTACGCCAAAGTCGACGATCAGATTCAGTTCTTCTTCTGTTTTTTCCGGCTCGTGGTCACAGGCGATGATCCGCTGAACCGGCTGTTTTTTGCCGAGGGCCGACCGCAAATACATGTATCCTTGGCTTGTTGCGATGATCGGTTCGTTTTTTGCTTTTAATAAAGAAATGTCCTGTACGATGACCTGCCGTGAAACAGATGCTTTTTTCGCCAGTTCGCTTCCTGTCAGCGGAGCCTCAGACTCCTTCAGCCAGTCCAGCAGCTGCTGGCGCCGCTCAGCTCCCGTAAGTTTTATTCCGTCTGCCAATCCGATGGTCTCCTTTCTCATGCATCATATCTTCAAAAACGTCCAACAGCTGATCAACATGTTCGCTTGTCGTATCGCATCCGAACGAAATTCGAATGAATTGAAGCGCGAGCTCCCTTGGGATCAAAAGGGCTTTCATCGTATTCGAAGGCTCATGATAGCCCGCAGAACACGCGCTTCCGGTAGAAATGCAAATTCCTCTCCGATTACATTCCAGCATAGTATATTGTCCTTCAAAGGAATGAAAAAAACAACCTATAATATGCGGCAGAACATGAGAATTTACCGAATCCGGCACAGCAAGGGAGACGGGGAGCTTCCGGGTTTTTGCCCCTTCCAGAAAACGGGTGCGCAGCTCCTGATATTTGAGATACGCGGCATCCATACGGTTTATTGTCAACTCGGTAGCGGTAATGAAAGCGCCGATTCCGGGGACATTGACGGTGCCGCTCTTAAATCCGTTTTCATGCAAAGTGCCCGGGTAGACGGGTTTCCAGTTCACACCCGGCCGAATATAGACAGCCCCAACTCCTTTTGGGCCGTATACTTTATGGCTTGAGACAGATAGGGCATCAGCGCCGAGATCATCAACGCCGACCGGAATCTTGGCAAATGTTTGTACGCAGTCGCTGTGCAGGAGCACATCCCGCTTATGCAGATAAGCCGAGAGCTTTGCCAGGGGCTGGATGACGCCTGTTTCTGAATTGGCATGCTGAATCGAGACGAGACCTGTATCAGGGCGGAGGTGCCGTTCCAGTATCTCCGTTGTGATGATGCCTGAAGCATTCGGCTTCATCAAGTCGACTTCAATCCCCAGCATCTCAAGATGCTGTTTCAAAATGTGGATCGACTGATGTTCCATTTCTGCCATTAAAAAACGCTGCTTCCCGGCGGGGAGCCCATTTAAGATCGAGTGAATCGCCAAAAAATTGGCTTCGGTGCCGCCGCTCGTAAAATAAACGCCTTCTTCTTCACCTGATAAAAGTTCTGCCATCCTTTGGCGGCAGTAACGCAGAATGCTTTCGGCTTTCCCTCCCGCATCGTGCAGGCTGCTCGAATTTCCGTACACGTCTGTGCTCAGTTTTTGAAACGCGTCCAAAGCTTCTTTTGACACCGGTGTCGTCGCTGCATAATCAAGATAAATCACGGCTCTCGTCTCCCATTCTTTATAAAAAATACTTGAGTTTATTTTATCGATGTGTAAATATATGTGTCAAGACACATGTAAATTCACAGGGGGAGTCGATATGTCTCATCAGACGATTATTGTTGTCGGAGCAGGTGCCGCTGCGCTGTCTTTTGCTGCATCCATTCCGCCGTCTTATGAAGTGATTGTGATGACAAAAGCATCTGTAAAAGACAGCAATTCAACCCTTGCTCAGGGAGGAATTGCATCGGCTGTACTGCCTCGCGATTCCTGGTCAGCTCATGCGGACGACACGTTGTATGCCGGATGCGGCCACAACCAAATTGAAACGGTCCAAGATGCCATTAAAGACGGACAGCGCCTTGTTGATGAGCTGATCCTTCAGCATTTCCCTTTTGACACTGACGAATCTGGAAAGCTCAGCCTCGGAAAAGAAGGTGCACATTCGATGAACAGAATTTTACATGCCGGGGGAGACGCAACAGGACAGGCGCTGATCCGGCACTTAATCGGACGGCTCGGTCCTCACGTCGTGCTGAAAGAATACGAAATGGCGGCGGATTTATGGATTGAAGACGGACGCTGTTGTGGCGTCTGGACGAAAGACCGCCAGGGAAAGACTTTTCTCAGGAAAGCCGACTTTGTTGTGCTGGCGGCAGGAGGCTGCGGAAATCTATTTCAAATCAACACAAATAACCGTTCTGTGACAAGCGATGCGATCTCTTTGGCGTATCGGGCAGGAGCCGAGCTCGCAGATTTGGAATTCGTTCAATTTCATCCTACATTGCTCGTCAACGACGGGCGTGCACACGGGCTTGTTTCAGAAGCGGTGCGCGGTGAAGGTGCTGTATTGGTTGATGAAAGCGGAAAGCGGGTGATGGAAGGCATTCACCCCTTGCAGGATTTAGCGCCGCGGGACGTCGTATCTCGCGCGATTCACGAAAAGCTTGGCTGCGGAAACAGCGTATTTTTGGATATTTCTCGTATACCAAATTTTAAAAGCCGCTTCCCTACGATTTCCTCTCTTTGCGAAAAAGCCGGAATTTCCATTGAAGAAGGCCGGATTCCGGTTTCACCGGGCATGCATTTTTTAATGGGGGGCGTTTCTGTGAACAAATGGGGGGAAACGGCCGTTCCAAACCTTTATGTGATCGGTGAAGCCGCATGCACCGGCTTTCATGGCGCCAACCGTCTGGCAAGCAATTCTCTCTTGGAATGCATCGTCTTCGGAAGGAGAGCGGCGGATCGGATTCAAACTTGTCAAAAACCGGAGCCTGTCAAAGGCCAATCTCCTCAGCCTGAGAATGTGACGTATTCTGTTCCTCTGACAGATGTGAAGGATATTCAGAAACAAATGACGGATCATGCATCGATCGTGCGGACGGAGGATGAATTGGTGAAGGTGAAAGAATGGCTTGAACGATTGCCGGTTCAAATCGTAAATGTGAAAAAAATCACAAAAGAACAGCTTGAATTAGCTCATTTATGGCAGACTGCCAAACAGATGACAGCCTCAGCACTGCTTCGTACAGAAAGCAGAGGCGGCCATTACCGTTCAGATTGCCCGATCCCAGATGATAAAAACTGGCATGGCAAGCAAATCGTTCACACAAAAGGCGGGATCAAGATGAGACAAAACGAAGGGATTGTGAAATATGCAGCGGTTCATGCTTAGGAACATGCTTGAGGAATTTTTCAAGGAAGATATCGGCTGGGGGGATCTCACTTCAGAAGCCGTTTTTGATGACAATCAACAATGTGAAGCTGTCATCACAGCAAAGGATGACGGCTTGTTTGCAGGAGAATTAGTGATTCTGGAAGGCTTTCGGCTCCTTGATGAAACGATCGCCGTCCAAATGCTGAAAACAGATGGCGAAGCGGTTCATGAAGGGGAAACGATCGCGCGGCTCAAAGGTCGTGCAGCTTCCCTCATGACCGGCGAACGGGTCGTGCTGAATCTCATCCAAAGAATGTCGGGGATCGCCACATTAACAAAGCAGTCCGTGATCAGGCTGAATGATCCGGATATCGCGATTTGTGATACGAGAAAGACGACACCGGGCCTGCGCGTCCTTGAAAAATACGCGGTCAAAACCGGCGGGGGCTGCAATCACCGCTTTGGCTTGGACGGCGGCATTATGATTAAAGACAACCACATTGCCGCCTGCGGATCGATTTCAAAAGCGGTTGAAAGAGCACGGTTAGCGTGCGGCCATATGGTCAAGATCGAAGTGGAGATTGAGTCTGAACAAGAGCTCCATGAAGCGATTGCGGCTGGAGCCGATATCATTATGTTTGACAATTGCCCTCCTGAAACGGTGAAAGCATTTGCGGAAATGACACCCGCCGGCATTATTACGGAAGCTTCAGGCGGAATTTCATTTGAAAATCTCCCCGCATACAGGGGGACAGGAGTGCACTGTATTTCATTGGGCTACTTGACTCATTCGGCGAAAAGCCTTGATATCAGCATGAATGTTGATCTGAAAAAATAAGCGGGATTGGAGAGGTGACAGATGTCTATTTTAAATTTGATTCATGACAGGAACGCAGGCATGATGCCGGAGCTGTATAAAGAATTGACCGAAGAAGAAATGGCCGGAAGGATTTTGAAAATCAAAAAGAAATTCGGAGAAAGATTGTTTATCCCTGGGCACCACTATCAAAAAGACGAAGTGATCCAATTTGCGGACACGACGGGAGATTCGCTCCAGCTGGCACAAGTCGCCCAAAAAAATAAAAAAGCAGAATATATCGTGTTCTGCGGCGTACATTTTATGGCAGAAACAGCCGATATGCTCACTTCGGATGAACAGATTGTCGTTTTGCCGGACATGCGTGCAGGCTGTTCGATGGCCGATATGGCCAACATGCAGCAGACAAACCGCGCCTGGGAAGAGCTGATAGAGCTGTTTGGCGATACGGTCATTCCGCTCACATATGTCAATTCGACAGCGGAAATCAAAGCTTTTGTGGGAAGAAACGGGGGAGCAGCCGTGACATCCTCAAATGCGGCCCGCATGTTGACATGGGCGCTATCGCAAAAGGAGAGGATTTTATTTCTTCCGGATCAGCACTTGGGACGCAACACGGCATTTGACCTCGGCATTCCACTCAGCAGGATGGCGGTATGGGATCCAATTGCAGAAAAACTTGAGTATAACGGCGATTTGGAAGACATAAAAATCATTTTGTGGAAGGGGCATTGCTCTGTACACGAAAAATTTACCGTCGCGAATATCAAAAGCGTTAAAGAGCGGGATCCGGACATCAATGTTATCGTTCATCCGGAATGCACCCACGAAGTCGTCGCGCTCAGCGATTTCAGCGGGTCTACAAAAAAAATCATCGACACGATTAATGAAGCAAAACCGGGGAGCAAATGGGCGGTTGGAACAGAGATGAACCTTGTTTCACGCATCATTCAAGAACATCCTGATAAACAAATTGAATCCCTTAATCCTGATATGTGCCCTTGTTTGACAATGAACAGAATCGACATGCCGCATTTGCTGTGGTCGCTGGAGCAGATTGACAAAGGTGAACCGACAGGCGTGATCAAAGTTGATCAAAATATCGCAAAAGATGCCATTCTAGCGCTGAATCGGATGTTGACGACCCGTTAGCTTTTTGGAGAACAAGTTTTTATCATAACCCCTCCGCTATGCGCATAAATTTGTGGAGAAGCATATTTGTTATTCTCATCTGTTCGTTCACGTTTTTGCATAGGAGGGGAAAACGTTGAAAATTCATATTGTCCAAAAGGGCGATTCTCTGGAAAAAATCGCGGAAAGATATGAAGTGGACTTTGAAGAACTGAAAAAGCTGAATTCGCAGCTGAGCAATCCAGACTTGATTATGCCGGGCATGAAAATCAAAGTACCGTCAGGGGGAGTGCCGGTCAAAAAAGAAGAACAGCTCAATATGCGAAAAGAATTACCGAAAAAACAGCAGGAACATCCATTTGCAAAAGAAAAGCCGAAAAGCAAGCTTGATGTTGAAGATATAAAACCGAAAGAAAAGCCTTCGGTTCCTTATGTTCCGCCTGTCCCGAACATCGGGCAGTCAAGTTTGCCTGAAGGCGACATATCGAATTTTTATCAAAGCGTCAATCAGCTTCATCAGCCGTACGTACCTCCAAAACCTTATGAACATCAAGAGAAAGGCTCCAACATGTATAATCCATGGACAAATGAGGAGGAGAATCATATGGAAAATGTCAATTATCCGAATGTTCCGCAGCCGCCAAATGTCGGTGCAGCAGGTGATGAAAATAAGCAGTTTCACGGCATGCCGAATGTAGCTGCAGCGGGATATCATCACCATCCATATCCTTATCCGTTCTATCCTGGAGGATGCTGGATTCCTGTTTCACCGGTGCTGCCTGGATCGGGATTATGCCACCCTTGGCATCCATATCCTGCTCATATGCCTTACATGCATCAGCCTAGCTATGTATCTCCTGCTGAATATGACGGTGATGACAACATGGGGCATGACAATGCCGGTCATCACGGATATCATCATCAGCCGATGACTGCTCCGGCATATGCGCCTTATCAGCAGTTCCCGGGATTTGCACCGCCAAACGTCGGTCACGCGGGCGATCCTAATATGGCACACGGCAAAGAAGATGACTGCGGGTGCGGGCCAGGCCAATTCCCGGGAGGTTTTCCAGGTGCGGCGCCATATGGACAAATGCCGCAAATGGGAGCTCCGTACGGTATGGGCGGATACGGACAGCAGCAGCCTGCAGGCGGACAGATGTTTAACAGACCGGAAGATGATGAAGACTGATTCGGAATGGGACGATGATCTATCGTTCCTTTTTTATTGTCGACCGCTATAAACATTTTCATGCTTTCTAACGGACTGTCTATAACTGTCAAGGGTAACTCTTCGCATCCCGCACATCCTAAAAAAGAGCGTAATGCTCAAATTCAGCGGTTTTCACGGGGGGACTACCATTGGACAGCAAGCTTAAAGTGTTTTCGGGTATTTTGCTTTTGACAGCTGGTCTATCTGCCTGCGGAACGAACGACGCTATAGATAATGGAAACAATACGCGTCCGATCGGATATTATTCAAATGATGCAGATCGTAATGCCGGTCTTGATAATGAAGGTCCTGTTACAGAAATGCTTGAAAACATGAACGGGAGAAACGGTGCAACAAACGTGAACAATCGAGCGGGCAACGGCAATCCCGTTCCAACAGGCGATGGAACTTACAGCCGGGGAGACATGAATTATCACAACCATTTGGTGAATACGGCGGATACAGGCTATGACAGACCGGAAAATCGTAAAATCTCAAGGAATATCACTGGGCGCGTCAACAAATTGAATTATGTTGACGAAAGCCAGGCTGTCGTAACGAATGAAACGGTCATCATCGCGGTACGGTCAGATAAACGGCTGACAAATAACGAGAGAACTCAAATTAGAAAAGCAGCCAAAACGTTTGCTGGAGACCGGACCGTTCAAGTAGTAGAGGACGACGGCGCATTTACAAGGCTGCGCGAAATGAACGATGATCCTCAGAACATTAGGGATCGCGGAGACACGACGAATAACAACTTGAACCGCTTGCGCAACCAATAACAAGCTGGGAATTGCCGGGGATTCCCCGGCAATTTTTTTGTAAGCGTCCGGCCGATTTCTTTACAAAAACGGGGAAAACCGTATAAAGTGTACATAGAGACGAGAATTTTTTTGGAGGTAGAAGATATGGCTGGCCATTCTAAATGGAAAAATATTCAGAGAAGAAAAAATGCCCAGGATGCTAAACGCGGCAAAATTTTCATGAAGCTTGCCAAAGAAATATATGTAGCCGCAAAAGAAGGTGGAGCTGATCCCGAATCTAACGCAAGTCTGCGTCTCGTCATCGATAAAGCCAAAAATGCAAACATGCCAAATGACAACATCGACCGCGCCATCAAAAAAGCTTCCGGCAGCCAGGATGGAAAAAGCTACGAGGAAATTACGTATGAGGGCTACGGCCCAAGCGGGGTGGCTGTCATGGTCAAATGTTTGACAGATAATAAAAACCGGACGGCGACAAGCGTCAGAACCGCTTTCAGCAAAAACGGCGGCAGCTTGGGAGAAACAGGATGCGTTTCTTATATGTTCGACCGGAAAGGATATATTGCAATCGAGCGTGAAGATCTTGAGATAGATGAGGAAGAGTTTATGCTTGAGGTCATTGATGCCGGTGCCGAGGAGCTTGAAACGAGCGAAGAGCTTTTCGAGATTTATACAGAGCCCGAACAGTTTGAAGAAGTGAAGAAAAGCTTGGAGGAGCGCGGCTACCAAATGGCAACAGCCGAAATTACAATGGTTCCGCAAACCTATGCAGAAGTTGATGAAGCGCTTCAGGAAAAAGTCGAAAAGCTCATTGACGTACTTGAAGATGATGACGATGTGCAGGAAGTATATACGAACGTTCATTAAAGAAAAGGACGCCGCTCAAGATTAGCGGCGTCCTTTTCTGCATCATCAACCATTTAGCAGCCATATCAAGCTGCTGCGGAATCAAGATTTGATTGTTCATCATATATTGTGAAGGAATCTGTCATCATGAGAGGAGGTTCTATAAATGGCTGAACAGCGCAAAAATGAGAAGCCTTTCACGGCTATGGACGCCGGTGCGCAAGATCAGGAAACCGCTCAAATCATCGAAAAAATCAACAGCTTTATCACGGGATTTGGCCAATCCATCAATGAGCTGGTTCAGAAAAACAGCGGCATCGATCTGAGAGAGGCCGACCTCACAAAAAGCGAAAATGCAGAGATTAATCAAGCGGTCCAAAATATCATCAGCGAATACATTCAAAATATCAACAGCCTGAATGCTGATCTTAACGGAAAGATCGGTGAATCGATCAACGGCATCGTCACAAGCAAAGATCAAAAAGATGTTTAAACATTTGACAGCATGACATGTATTGCCGGCGAAGCTCTATTCAGCCTTGCCGGCAAGTTTTTTTATACATATAAAAATGCTGAAGTGAAAACCGATCGGGCTGTAACGCTCAAATGCTTTTTTTCATGCCGCAGCGCCGACATTCGCGCAAAAACTGCCCGTTTTTTACAGAGCTTTTAAACAGGGTGTAATCACAATTGTCGCATCGTCCGTGGCGGACATCTGGATATTGATTGTAATCATAAACTTGTGTCAGGTCGTAGCCTTTTGTTTCATATTCTGTTTCCATGTTTTATCACCTGCATTTTTATTGTCGGTATTAGGATAACAGAACGGAGAGAAAAAGAAAATATAACATCTGCAGCCGGCAGACGCAGCTGATTTTTACTTTTATCAAACCGTATACCCCGTTCCTGATAGAACGCCTCATTCTCAAGCGGGATGGGCTGTGGGGAAAACCATGCAACCAGAGACGCGTATAGTTATGAGATTTTCTTCTTAAAATTTATCAATCTTTTAAACTAATGAAAAAGTATTGTTTTAATAAAATTATTTAAATTTTTATTTTTTATCAAACTTATTCATAATTGAACGCGTCATGTCTAAAGCGTAAAATAACTGTGTCACAAAAAAGCCAAATATACAATGAGGCATGAAGGACATGCTTAGAAATCGAAAGGTAGTGTAAAAGGGGAATAATCAATGAAGAAAAAAGTACTCATCTACTTGGTGATCGCAGCAGTGATGATAAATGGTGTATACAGGTGGTCTGAAAAAACAACCCGGGAGAACTATCAGATCCAGGCCGGGGACAGATACAAGAACTTCAAGGAATTGCAGGAACACGAAAAAAGCGGCTATGACATTGAGTATCATGAAAAAGCGGGAAGCGACTGTTTAATCTTTTCGCCTCACGGAGGAAGAATAGAAGGCGGAGTGAGCGAGCTTGTCCGAGCTTTCAAAGATGATTATTCAACTTATTTATTCGAAGGAAAAAAGGATGAGAACAACTCCGATCTTCATATTACAAGCACAAACTTTGACGAGCCTCTGGCATTGCAGAAAATCAAAGAACACCGCTATACCATCGCATTTCACGGCTATTCTGGCGACCGCCCGCACACGCTTGTGGGAGGAACGGACAGAAAGCTGGCAAAAGCTATCGTCAAATCGCTGAAGAAGTCTGACTTTTCCGCAGAATTGGTCAAAGTGGACGGGAAATTTGCAGGAACTGCTGAGGAAAACATCAATAATGAAAGCCAGACAGGAATGAGCGTGCAGCTTGAAATCAGCACGGCCCAAAGGAAAGAGTTTTTCGAAGACTTTTCTTATAAAGAGAGGGAGGAGACAAAAACGAGAACATTCCGCAAATATGTCAAGGCGGTCCGAAGGGTGCTGCAGGATAGATGCTGAAAATGGAAACTCGTGTTATTCTGTGTATGAACTGCTAAAACATGAAGGAGGAATAAAAGAATGGAACGGAAAGACCGCATCGTTCAGGAATTTATGTCCCACCGCCTGGTGACAGAAGAACTGATTCAAAAGATTGATGAAAAACATCTCGATTACAAACCGACTGAAACGTCAATGCCTGCGAAGGAACTTGTCACGCATATGCTGCAATCTTTCTATGTCTTTGCATCGGCGGCAAAGGAAGGGAACGGTGAGCCTTTTAAAAAGAAGCCGGAAGAAACAGGGGCAAGCCTGAGCGAGCTCGCCAAAACGTATACAGAAAAAACAAAAAAGCTGCTTGAATCTTTTACGGATGAAGAATTGGATCGTGAAGTTGATTTGACCGGTGTCTTCGGACGAAAAATAGCCGGCGAACAGCTGCTGCAACTCGCGATCGGACACGAAATTCATCACAAAGGCAATCTGTTTGTTTATGTGCGTGAAATGGGACACACGGATCTGCCTTTGTACGTAAAGATTCATTGATCCCGGGAGCCTGAATATAAACCCTCCTTGAAAGAAAACCGGTTAAAAAGGAATACGAAAGCAGCCGGGAGTACACATTATAAGTAAAAGCTAAAGGAGGGTGTCAGGATGAATACGCAGCGTGCCCAGGAAATCGTCGAATCACCCGACATGGTTGATGTTACTTATAACGGCAGGCCGATTTATATTCAGCGTGTCAACGAACAAAATGAAACCGCAAGAATCTTTCCGCTCGGCCAGCCGGAGAACGAGCAGGAAGTACCGCTCGCAAATTTGGAAGAACATTAAAAAGCAACCCCTTCTGATGAAGGGGTTTTGTTTTGTATTTGACCATTATATAACCATCAAAAAAACACCCGAAAGCCCGAGTGTTTAATTTATAATTTTCGCAAGGCCTCTTACTGCCAACCTCAGCACATAAAACAACGGCTCAAGCAAATCAACGAGATAAAGATAATCCCATTTGTCATCATTTCGTTTATTTTTTTTCTTCAACAGTTGTTTCTCCTTTCTTGACGGTAATGGGGTTATTTCATATACGGGCATGCTTCCTTTAAGTTTCAGATTACGGGTGAAATTTGTTTTTTCTGGAGGCCCATTGTTTTTTAAGCCAGCTTTTTTTATAAAGATAAGCGATCAATTCCATCCACAGCTTAGGAAGCCTCTGCGGGAAACGGCTTTTTTTGTAAATGGTTTGATAGGCTGTTTTTAAGTCATCCCATTGTCTGCATTCTTTCGTCTGCAAAAACCTGGCGACATCGATGACTTTGATTGTTCCAGACGGCGTCAATATCAGGTTTCGGAGGTGGATATCGGATGGATTCAACCCTTTCCGCCTCGCATCGTTCAATGCGCGGTCGACCTCGCAGATCATGTCATCATCGATCGGAATGCCTTTGTTTAAACACTCATAAAAAGTGTATCCTTTAATATACTCCATTAATATATATGATGGCCCTGTTTCATATATATCAGGATAATAATTCGAATCAGAAAGCTTTTTGTAAATCTCAGCTTCCCTTGCGGCAATGTTCTTAAATTCGGGAAAAAAGACTTTAAGAGCCATTTCCCTGCCCTCTTCAGTCAGCTTAAAAACGTATGCGCTCCTGCCTTTCCCGATCAACTCCAGGTCATCGGGTTTTTGGACAAGTTTGTTGAACTTTTTTTTCGTATCATACTTTACGGCTTCTGCATAGGTTTGCGCCTTTTTCACGCTGAGCTCACCTTCTTTTTAAGGGCTGGTTTCAAACGAAAAACTCTCTATAATGTTGTTTATACATGAGAACGGGCGGTTTTGCACCTTAAATGCTTTTGAGTTCTTCATATTGGTTTGAAAATGTAACATTCGTAAACCGGTTGTCATCTAAAAAGAGATCGCTTGCTTTTTTAGATTAATTTTTAAAAGCGTTGGTCAAACTATAGATATGATCGTTAAGGCAAAAAAGAAGGTGATATTGATGAACAGCCGAAGCAAGTTCAAAATCGGTTTATTGCTTATTGGAAGTCTGCTGGCCGCGCTCAGCTTTCACCTGGAGGCCTTGGCCGAAAAGCCGGCTAAAGTTCAAATCCAGCTTGAAAAGGTTTATCTGGATGGAGACGTTGGAATCGAAAATAAAGTAGAGGCCGCTCGTACACTGGAAGACTTTAAAGCTGCCTATAAAGGGTGGCAGCTTATCGATCAGAAAAAGGGGTTTATTCTGTTTCGCAAACAGGTGGACGACATTTCTCCCCTCAGCAAAACAAACGGTTATATCGGAGTGACGGAAGACGGCGTAATTTCGACTTTTCACGGCCGCCCTGGCATATTATCAGAACCGATTCAATCGTTTTTTCAGATTGATATAAAGCGCCTGGAAAGTCGGATGGCGGATGATTTGCGCAAAGGGATACCATACCGCACGAAAAAGGAATTTGAACATGTCATTGAAGCCGTAAAATCATCCGGAAGCCAACATCATGTAAAAGATATGAAGACATGACGCTGTTATGTCTTTTTTCAGCTGCAAACAGAACCCTTTTTTAGCGAACATATGTTAACTTTTTCATTCTAGCTTTGCCTGTTTTGTGTTACAATGAAGAGCAGTCAAAGAGGTGAATGAACGTTGATCGAATTCGTAAAAGGGACGATTGATTATGTATCGCCCCAATATATTGTCATTGAAAACGGCGGGATCGGCTATCAGATCTTTACGCCAAATCCGTTTATTTATAAGAAAAACAGCAAAGAAACAATCTATACATACCATTATGTAAGAGAAGACACAAATGCGCTGTACGGCTTTTCAACAAGGGAAGAAAAGATGCTGTTTACGAAAATGCTGAATGTTACGGGAATCGGCCCAAAAGGAGCGCTTGCGATCCTCGCCTCCGGCGATCCGGGAGCGGTGATTGAAGCGATCGAGAATGAGGACGAAGCATTTCTCGTCAAATTCCCCGGCGTAGGCAAAAAAACGGCAAGGCAGATCATCCTTGATCTGAAAGGGAAGCTTGCAGATGCTGTTCCTGACATCGCGGCCGATCTGTTTAACCATGAAGAGCGGGAGCAAATTCATGAAGCGGAAACGGCTCTTGAGGAGGCGCTTGAAGCATTGAGGGCGCTCGGCTATTCCGACCGGGAAATTAAAAAAGTCCAGCCTCATTTGAAAAAGGAAGAGGCGCTTTCGACGGATCAATACGTTAAAAAAGCATTGCAAAAATTGTTAAAGTAAGGTGATATCATGGATGAGCGGCTTGTATCAAGTGAACTAGACAACCATGAATCAGCGATTGAGCAAAGTCTGCGTCCGCAAAGACTGGCGCAGTATATCGGCCAGGAAAAAGTGAAAGATAACCTCAAGGTTTTCATCGAAGCTGCGAAAATGCGGGAGGAAACCCTTGATCATGTCTTATTGTACGGGCCGCCGGGATTGGGAAAAACGACGCTCGCCGCGATCATCGCCAACGAAATGGGAGTCAATCTCAGAACGACGTCAGGTCCGGCAATCGAGCGCCCCGGCGATTTGGCGGCGATATTAACGGCTCTGGAGCCAGGTGACGTTTTATTTATTGACGAGATCCACCGCCTGCACCGTTCGATCGAAGAGGTGCTGTACCCTGCGATGGAAGATTTCTGCCTTGATATCGTGATCGGCAAAGGACCGTCGGCACGTTCTGTGAGGCTCGATCTTCCTCCTTTTACCCTTGTCGGCGCGACCACAAGGGTCGGGCTGTTAACCGCGCCTCTCAGGGACAGGTTCGGCGTTCTGTCGAGGCTTGAGTATTACACGCGTGACGAGCTTTCGGAAATCGTGATCAGAACGGCAGAGCTGTTTGAAGTCGACATCGATTCGCTCTCGGCTCTCGAAATCGCGAGACGGTCACGAGGGACGCCGCGGATTGCCAACAGGCTTTTGAGGAGGGTCCGGGATTTTGCCCAAGTGCTTGGAAACAGCTCCATCACGGAGGAAGTGGCGGTTGATGCGCTTGAACGCCTCCAGGTTGATAAACTCGGGCTTGACCATATCGACCGCAAGCTTTTGCTGGGCATGATCGAAAAATTTGGCGGCGGTCCCGTCGGCATCGATACAATTTCGGCTACCATCGGTGAGGAATCTCACACGATTGAGGATGTGTATGAGCCGTATCTTCTTCAAATCGGTTTTATTCAAAGAACGCCGCGGGGACGCATCGTAACCCCTGATGTTTACAGCCACTTTAAAATGGAGGTTCCGAACCATGACTGAATTTCCAAAGATTTTAATGGTGCTGGGCGCCGTCATTTTTGGCATCGGTTTATTCATGCAAGTCATCGGCAGGCTTCCCGGCGATATTTTTGTGAAAAAGGGAAACGTGACGTTTTTCTTTCCGGTTGTTACATGCATTGTCATCAGCATCATTCTGTCCGTGGTGTTTTCGTTTTTCGGACGAATGAAATGATGCGAAATTCAAGTCTATAGATAGAGTAAGGTGAAAAAAGATGAAAGTAGAATTATTCGATTTTGACTTGCCTGAACGCCTCATCGCACAGGTTCCTTTAAAAGAGCGGGATGCGTCCAGGCTGATGGTGCTGGATAAAAAAACAGGGGAGATCACTCACAGTACGTTTAAGCACGTGATTGATTTTCTGAACGCGGGCGATTGCATCGTGCTGAACGATACGAGGGTGCTTCCGGCCCGCTTGTACGGAGTCAAGGAAGAGACGGGAGCAAAGGTTGAAGTTCTTCTGTTAAAACAGGAGGAAGGGGACGTCTGGGAAACGCTTGTCAAACCCGCTAAACGGGTCAAGCGAGGAACTGTTCTTTCGTTTGGAGACGGCCGTCTAACGGCGGTCTGCACAGAAGAGCTCGAGCACGGCGGAAGAAAAATTGAATTCCGCTATGAAGGGATTTTTTATGAGGTGCTCGAATCGCTCGGTGAAATGCCTCTGCCTCCTTATATTAAAGAACAGCTCGATGACAGGGAGCGCTATCAGACGGTTTACTCAAAGAAACAAGGATCGGCGGCTGCGCCGACGGCCGGGCTGCATTTTACGGAAGAGATTCTCGATGCGCTCAGGAAAAAAGGCGTGCATATTGCGTTTATTACCCTTCATGTCGGACTCGGGACATTCCGGCCTGTCAGTGCGGAAAATGTAGAGGAACACGACATGCATGCCGAGTTTTATGAAATGTCGGAAGAAACGGCAGCATTGTTAAACCGCGTCAGACAGGATGGCGGAAGGATCATTTCCGTCGGCACGACATCGACGAGAACGCTAGAGACCATCGCTTCCGAGCATGACGGCCGCTTCCGGGAAGCGAGAGGCTGGACATCGATTTTTATCTATCCCGGCTACACATTCCGGGCGATAGACGGGATGATTACCAATTTCCATCTTCCGAAATCGTCCCTCATTATGCTTGTCAGCGCGCTCGCAGGCAGAGAGCATGTGCTTTCCGCCTACCGGACCGCAGTGGAACACGAATACCGCTTCTTCAGCTTTGGAGATGCCATGTTGATCAAATAAAATTCAAAAAGATTGGAGGGCTCATAATTTGTCGCAGCAACCGATACGCTATGAGTTCATTAAAGCATGTAAACAAACAGGAGCAAGGCTGGGGAGAGTGCACACTCCCCACGGCTCATTTGAAACGCCGGTGTTTATGCCCGTAGGAACGCTCGCCACAGTTAAAACGATGGCGCCGGAAGAGCTGAAAGAAATGGGTGCAGGCATTATTTTAAGCAATACGTACCACCTTTGGCTGAGACCGGGCCATGACATCGTCAAAGAGGCGGGGGGCCTTCATCAGTTTATGAATTGGGACCGCGCCATCTTGACGGATTCAGGCGGCTTTCAGGTGTTTTCCCTGAGCGAGTTCCGCAAAATCGAAGAGGAAGGCGTTCATTTCCGCAATCATTTAAACGGAGACAAGCTGTTTTTGTCTCCCGAAAAAGCGATGGAAATTCAAAACGCGCTCGGATCAGATATCATGATGGCGTTTGACGAATGCCCGCCATACCCGGCAGAGTACGATTATATGAAGAAGTCTGTTGAACGGACGAGCCGCTGGGCAGAAAGGTGCCTGAAAGCTCACAATCGTCCTGACGAGCAGGGGCTTTTCGGAATCGTTCAAGGCGGTGAGTACGAAAATTTGAGAAAACAAAGTGCGAAAGACTTGATTTCATTGGATTTTCCGGGATATGCTATAGGTGGACTATCCGTCGGAGAGCCAAAAGACGTGATGAACCGTGTGCTGGAGTTTACAACTCCGCTGCTTCCTGCGGATAAACCGCGCTACTTAATGGGTGTTGGTTCACCGGACTCACTGATTGACGGAGCCATCCGCGGAGTGGATATGTTCGATTGCGTGCTGCCGACAAGGATAGCGAGAAACGGTACGCTCATGACGAGCGAAGGGCGCCTCGTCGTCAAAAATGCCAAATATGAAAGAGATTTCAGACCGATTGACGAGCAGTGCGACTGCTATACGTGCCGCAATTACTCGCGCGCTTATATCAGACATTTAATCCGCTGTAACGAAACGTTTGGAATTCGTTTAACTTCTTATCATAATCTTTATTTTCTGTTAAAATTAATGGGGCAAGTGAGAGATGCCATTCGTGAAGATCGTTTAGGTGATTTCCGGGAAGAGTTTTTTGAGCGCTACGGTTTTAATAAACCAAATGCTAAAAGTTTCTGACACATAAACGAAGAAAGCGATAAAGCCATTTGAAAGGGGTGAAAAAATAATGGAGATGCTTGGAACATTACTTCCGATTATTTTAATGTTTGCGGTTCTTTATTTCCTTTTGATCCGTCCGCAGCAAAAGCAGCAGAAGGCTGTCCGCCAGATGCAGGAGGAGCTGAAAAAAGGAGATAAGGTCGTGACGATCGGCGGCCTGCACGGCATCGTTGATTCAATTGACGAAAGCAAGGTTGTCATCAAAACAGGCGACAATACCCGTCTGACATTCGACCGCCGCGCGATCAGAGAGGCGTCAGCAGAATAGCCGAAAGGCTGATACATAAGCATCGGAAATCGGGCTGTCACAGGACGTGAAGACGGCGCTGCTCGGACAGGACGTCCGCGCGCTTTAAGCGCCGTTCCTTATGTTTTGATGAAGCTGCATTTGTTCCTGATGTGAAGTGGCATAAAATAGCCTTTATGCACGAGGAAAGGGAGCGGATTGATCCGCTCCCTTTTTGCTGCCTTTATGCACGGCTCCCCTGCAGATTGACCCCGAAAATTCCGCCCAGCATGCTGACTCCCAAAAAGCCGGAATGATAGAGGAGCTGCTTCAAATTGAAGGCCTCGCCAAAGCCGAGATATTGAAACAAAAGCACCGTAAGAGAGAAGCAAAGCGCTGTCAAACCTCCGCTCAGCCATCCCTTTTCCTTCGATTTTCCTCCCGCAATAAAACCGCCGATGAACAAGGTAATAAAAGATATGGCGGTAATGAACCAGCTGAATGAACTTTCGGTTAATGATGTGAATGTGAGGAGCAGCGAAATGAGCAGGCTTCCTACGAACATCAAAGCGAAAATGACCACCAAGCTGTATAAAATCCCTTTGCCGACTTGTTTTGGTTCGTTCATCACGATCCTCCTTTCAAAATAGACGGGCTCGTCTTTTTAAATGTATTCTGCACGTTTCGCAAATAGACTAGCTTCCCTGACCTTTTATACATAAAAGCCTCAATTTAACAAAGGCTATGATTATGATCATGATAGGCGGAAGGAGGCGGCCGTATTGGATGAAATCTTCGCTCTTACGTTTCGGACGATCATTTTGTATTTCATCATCTTTATTTTGTTTCGCTTGATGGGGAAGAGGGAGATAGGCGAGCTGAGCATATTGGATCTTGTCGTTTTTATCATGATGGCCGAAATCGCGGTTATGGCCATTGAAAATCTCGATGACCACCTTCTCCATACGATCATTCCGATTCTTGTTTTGACGCTGATCCAGGTTATATTTGCGTATCTGTCATTGAAAAATCAAAAAATCCGCCAGCTTCTTGATGGAAAGCCGACGATTATTATAGACCGCGGAAAAATTGATGAACACGCCATGAGGACACAGCGATATAATTACGATGATTTGATGACGCAGTTGAGAGATAAGAATGTGGAACGGATCTCAGATGTTTCATATGCGATTTTGGAGCCGACCGGGAAGCTTTCAGTGTTTACAAAAGACGGGCCGAACAAAATGATCGAACTGCCGTTGATTGTTGACGGAGTTGTTCAACAAGAAGAATTGGAAAAGATTGGGAAAGATTCGGAGTGGCTTGAGCAAAAGCTTGAAAAAAGAGGGCACCACGATCTTTCCAAAATTTCTTATTGCACATACAATAAGGGTTCTTTTTTTATTGACATAAAGGATGAATTTAAACCTTAAAGCGAAAGCTACGAAATCCAGCGGCCGAACAGCGGAAACCGCTGGATTTCTTCTTTTTTGACCAGCTTGAATGCGATCAGAAGGAAGACGTAGAGACAGCTTGTAACCGTAATACACAAGAGCAGGCGCATCGGCTCGGTCTGGTCTAAAAAAAGGTGTTCTTTCATCAGCAGGCTGCCCCATCCCGAAATCAAAATGACGCCGAAAGATACGAAATATTCTTTTAGATTGATGCTGATGGGAAGTACTTTGCTAACGGTTGCAGCATGCAGCAGGGTGACAAGAATGATCCCCGTCAAAATTGCCAGCGCAGCTCCCATAATGCCAAGGGAAGGCCGTGAAGCGAGAACAAAAATGAGACCGGTTTTCACAACGGCCCCGACAAGGCTGTTCATCATTGCCGCGCCGGCCAGGTTTAAAGCCTGCAGGACGGCCTGCAGCGGACCTTGGAAATAGTAAAACAAAAAGAATGGGGCCATGATTTTAACGTAAATCGCGGCATTTGACGACCCGTACATCACGCTGACCAGCTCATCCGCATACGAAAACAAAATGACTGCCGATATTCCGCCGCTTAAAAGGCAAAGCCGCATCGCCTGCTCAAGCCTGTATTCCACGACCTGCATTTTTTTCTGTTCGATTCCTTCACTGATGGCGGGAACAAGCGCGGTAGACAGCGAATATGTGATAAAGCTCGGGAGGGTGAGAAGCGTCAGGGCAAAGCCGGTCAACTCCCCGTACTGGCTCGTGGCGGCGGAAGCGGCGACCCCTGCTATCGCAAGGCTTTGTGCTACGACAATCGGCTCAAAAAACCATGACAGGTTGCCGATAAAACGGCTGCCCGTCGTTGGGAGCGAGACGCTCATCAGCTCGAAAAACGTGGTTCGCCCCGATTTCAACGATTGGAAAAAACGTTTTCTGATGCGGATTTTCTTTTTGTATTTAAAGGCGACGAACAAATAAAGGAGTGAAGCCAACTCGCCAAACACGGATGACAGCATGGCGCCTGCCGCTGCATATTCGATGCCGAGCGGAAGGAATGCTGTCGTGCAGACGGCGACGAGCGATATCCGGACAATTTGTTCGAGAACCTGGGACACGGCAAGCGGCCGCATGTTTTGCTTTCCTTGAAAATAGCCCCTCAGCACGCTGGAAACGGCAATGATCGGCACGACCGGCGTAACCGCCAAAAGCGGATAAAGCGTTCTTTTGTCTGTGAGCAGCGTGTCGGCCATCAGCGGGGCGTAAATGAGAAACACCGGAGTAATGATGGCGCTGAGCGTCCCGGTGATCGCAAGAGACATCACTAAAATCTGCTTTGTCTTCCTGTGGTCTCCGCGCGCTTCCGCTTCCGCGACCAGCTTGCTGATGGCGACCGGGAGGCCGAACTGGGTGAGGGTGACCGCCAGAAAAAAAGTCGGGGCCGCCATCATGTAAAGCCCAACGCCTTCACCTCCGATGAACCTTGCGATGACAATCCGGTTGATAAAGCCGAGCATTCTCGTAATCAAACCTGCCGCTATTAAAATGAGCGTTCCTTTTAAAAACGTCTGCTTCGTCATTTCTAGAGTCCCCTGCCTTCTCAAACAACCTTTAATCATATACAATAAGATATGCGCATACATCGTCCAAGCATGACAAGTCTCTCTGAAAAAATGTGAAAGGAGCGTGGCTTTGGCATGGGCAAACATCCGGCTGATCTGTACAAGGACCATTTAAAACCCTTTCTTCACAGCAAGACGGAAGAGTTTAGGATACTCGGTTATGACGATATTGAAATAGAGGAATTGTGGTCATACTTATTGAATAAGAAATGGAAGAAGCGGAAGGATGTTCAAATTCATCAGCTCGCCGGTGATATTTTATCTGTGAAAATTGGCGAATTTATGAACTATGCAACCGTAGAATCGTTTAAAACGTCTAATTTACTCGACAGCAAAGAAGGGCAGGATATGCTCGATGAGCTGCTGAGGTAGCCGTTGATTTTGGTTGATTTAAGGAGGAAATACATAATGAAAAAAGGACGCTTGATTGCGTTTTTCCTTACCGTTCTCTTGATCGGTACAGGACTGGGAATGTTCACGAAGCCGGCTGCAGACAACATCAGCCTCGGCCTTGATCTTCAGGGCGGTTTTGAGGTTCTGTATGAAGTCCAGCCTGCCAAACAGGGCGACAAAATTGACAGGGACGCCCTCGTCAGCACTGTTGAAGCGCTGAACCGCCGGGCGAATGTATTAGGCGTCAGCGAGCCGAACATTCAAATCGAAGGAAACAACCGGATCAGAGTTCAGCTTGCCGGCGTCGACAACCAGAACAGGGCGCGGGAAATCTTATCGACACAGGCTCAGCTTACGTTCAGGGATACGAATGACAAAGAGCTTTTGAACGGTTCAGATCTTGTCGAAAACGGCGCCAAACAGTCGTTCAAACAGGATACGAATGAGCCGATCGTGACGATCAAGCTGAAGGATGCCGATAAATTCGGCGAAGTGACGAAGAAAGTTCTCGATATGAAGCCGAACAACCAGCTTGTCATCTGGCTTGATTACAAAAAAGGCGACTCCTTTAAAAAGGAATCGCAAAAAGCGGATCATAAATACATCTCCGCTCCGAATGTCAGCCAGGTGCTGAATACGTCAGACGTGATGATTGAAGGTAACTTTACGATTCAGGAAGCAAAAGATATGGCGAGCATTTTAAATGCGGGCGCTCTTCCTGTCAAACTCGTTGAAAAGTATTCGACATCCGTCGGGGCACAGTTTGGGGAACAGGCTTTAAATGATACCGTGTTTGCGGGAATCGTTGGTATTGCTATTATTTTCTTATTTATGCTTCTATACTATCGCTTGCCTGGTTTTATTGCGGTCATTACACTTTCAGTCTACATCTACATTACACTGCAGATATTTGACTGGATGAATGCAGTTCTGACCCTTCCGGGGATCGCGGCTCTTATACTGGGTGTCGGGATGGCGGTTGACGCCAACATCATTACGTATGAACGCATAAAAGAAGAGCTGAAGCTCGGAAAATCGGTCCGTTCGGCTTTTAAAGCAGGAAACAGAAGATCATTTGCAACGATCTTTGATGCCAATATTACGACGATGCTTGCCGGAATCGTGCTTTTTATATTTGGTACAAGCTCTGTCAAAGGCTTCGCGACCATGCTGATCCTATCCATTTTGACAAGCTTTATTACAGCTGTCTTCCTGTCGCGCTTCCTGCTCGGCCTGCTGGTTGAAAGCCGCTGGCTTGACCGGAAAAAAGGCTGGTTTGGGGTGCGCAAAAAAGATATCCTGGACATCAGCAAGACAGACGAAAACACTGAGCCTCCGACTCCGTTTGCCAAATGGGATTTCGTCGGGAAGCGTAAATGGTTCTTTGCATTTTCGGGCGTTCTTCTGGCCGCTGGTCTTATCGTCTTGCTTGTGTTTAAGCTGAACCTCGGCATCGACTTCTCAAGCGGATCGAGAATCGAAGTTCAAAGCGATCATAAGCTGACAACCCAGCAGCTCGAAAAGGACTTTGAACAAGTCGGGCTTGATCCTGACTCGATCGTTCTTTCAGGCGAAAAAAATGATCATGGCGTCGCCAGGTTTGTCGGTGTGCCGAATCAGAAAAAGATAGCTGAAGTGAAAGATTATTTTAAAGACAAATACGGAAGCGAACCAAATGTCAGCACCGTATCGCCGACCGTCGGCAAGGAGCTGGCGAGAAATGCGCTTTATGCGGTGATCATCGCGTCGATCGGGATCATTTTGTATGTCTCGATCCGCTTTGAATACAAGATGGCGATTGCGGCTATTGCTTCATTGCTGTATGACGCGTTTTTCATCATTGCCGTCTTCAGCCTGACAAGGCTTGAGGTTGATATTACTTTCATTGCTGCCGTGCTGACGATCATCGGCTATTCGATAAATGATACAATCGTAACGTTTGACAGGATCAGGGAGCATATGAAAAAGCGCAAACCGAAAACCTTCAGCGACTTGTCGCATATTGTGAATTTGAGCTTGCAGCAGACGTTCACGCGTTCGATTAATACGGTGCTGACTGTCGTTATTGTCGTCATTGCGCTTCTAATCTTCGGAGCTGCATCAATCTCGAACTTCTCTGTTGCGCTGTTGGTCGGACTTTTGAGCGGAGTGTATTCATCGCTCTACATCGCAGCTCAACTATGGCTTGTCTGGAAAGGGCGCGAACTGAAAAAGCCAAAGCACAAGCCTGCAGAAGATTAAATAGTGGACTGCCCGCACTGCCGGGCGGTCTTTTTTTGGTTTGAAAAAAAGTTGTTTTGGCGGCTTTCTATCGATCTTCTTTTTGTTTAAAATTGGAGCAGAGCGGGAAAATAACGCTAGAAAACGACGCGAATGGAGAGAATATTTCATGAACAAACAATGGACGTTAATTGCTGCACTTATTTTTACATTAATTGTTGCTGTTTTCGCGGTCATTAATGTTGAACCGGTGAAGGTTGACTTTCTTTTTGGAACGGCAGAATGGCCCTTGATCCTGGTCATTTTGGTGTCGGTATTGATGGGGGCGCTTATCATCGGCTCGGCCGGCGCTTTCCAGATCATGCGGCTGAAAAAAGAGCTGAAGGCGCTCAAGAGAGAAGAAACAGCAAAGCATCCTGAACTTGAAGCCGAAACGGCAGCGCCCGAAAATCAGAAAGACTAGAAAGATTGCACGAAATAAATTGAATCCCCTCATGCCGCTCTAGTATAATAGTGTGGTTGAGGGGTGAATTTATGTTAGCGTCAAAAATGCGTTGGGACGTGCAAACGCCCGACAAAGAAAAGGTGGAGCAGCTCGCCGGAAGGTTAGGCATTACTCCCCTTGCCGCCTCATTGCTTGTCATGAGAGGTTACGATACAGCCGACAAAGCATCTTCATTTTTATATGGCAAGGATGCTGTTTTTCACGATCCTTATCTGCTGAAAGATATGGAAAAAGCTGTACGGCGAATCAAACAGGCAATTTTAGATCAAGAAAAGATTATGATTTACGGCGATTATGATGCGGACGGTGTGACAAGCACGACTGTCCTTTTACAAATGTTGAAAAAATGTTCAGCACAAGCCGATTTTTATATACCTGACCGCTTTAAAGAAGGGTACGGCCCGAATGAAGCGGCCTTTCGCGGGATCAAAGAATCAGGCTATTCATTGATCATCACAGTGGACACAGGCATTGCTGCCGTTCATGAAGCTGAAGTCGCCAAAGAGCTTGGCGTCGATCTGATCATTACGGATCACCATGAGCCGGGTCCTGTTTTGCCGGATGCTTATGCGATCATTCATCCGAAACAGCCGGGCTGCGGCTATCCATTTAAAGAGCTTGCCGGCGTCGGTGTGGCATTTAAGCTTGCCCATGCCTTGAACGGAGAGCTCCCGGAAGATTTGCTCGACCTTTGTGCGATCGGCACGATTGCCGACCTTGTGCCGCTTCATGATGAAAACAGGCAGATTGCCAAGCGCGGCATGGAACAGTTCAGGAAAACGAAGCGCCCCGGATTAAAAGCGCTGACCAAAATTGCCGGAGCGGAGATACATAGTGCGGATGAAGAGACCATCGGTTTTCAAATCGCGCCCCGCTTAAACGCGGTCGGCAGAATTGAACAGGCTGACCCGGCCGTTTACCTTCTGAACACAGAAGATGAAACAGAAGCGGAAGAGCTTGCTGAAGACATCAACGCCTTGAACAAGGAGCGCCAAAAAATCGTCAATCAGATGACAGAGGAAGCCGTTCAGATGATCGAGGAGGAAGGCCTTGACCAGCCGGTGATCGTCGCGGCGCGGCCGGGCTGGAACCCGGGCGTCGTTGGAATCGTGGCTTCAAAGCTTGTCGAGCGGTTTTACAGGCCCGCGATCGTCCTCGGCATCGATGAAGAAAAAGGCATCGCCAAAGGATCTGCGCGCAGCATCAAGGGATTTGATTTATTTCAAAACCTTTCAGAGTGCCGGGATATACTCCCGCACTTCGGCGGCCACCCGATGGCAGCCGGAATGACGCTCAATCTGGAAGATGTTTCGGCTCTAAGGGAGAGAATCAACCGTCAGGCTGAAGCGGTTCTGACCGAGGAAGATTTTATTCCTGTCCAAGACATCGATTTGTGCTGCCGGCTCGAAGATATAACGGTTGACAGCATTGCCGAAATGAATATGCTGGCGCCGTTCGGCACGGGAAACCCGAAGCCGTTCGTTCTTGTCAGCGACGTTAAAATTGACGATGCCAGGAAAATCGGCGCCAATAAGAATCACTTGAAGCTTGTCCTGGCAGACGGCGAGAACAAGCTCGATTGCATCGGATTTTATAAAGGCGCTATCGAAGAAGGAATCGTTCCTGGAGCAAAGATCTCGATTGTCGGGGAACTGTCGATTAACGAGTGGAACAACAGAAAAAAACCGCAGCTGATGATCAAAGATGCGGCCGTCAATGAATGGCAGCTGTTTGATCTGCGGGGAAAACGGTCATGGGAAGAAAAAATATTGCAGCTGGACCCTGCAAAACGGGCGTGCATCTGCTTCCGCGAGGAAACAAAAGCGAAGCTGGCAGGGACAGGTCTTGAAGAAGAGCTGACCGTCATCAGCGGCCCTGAAGATGCAGAGCGTCTCGACCTTGAGAACCGCTATGCGGTATTTATAGATATTCCCCAGTCGCTCGACATTTTTGATCATCTAATAAAAGGCAAAAAACTGGAGCGCATTTATCTGATTTTTAATCAATCAGACGAACATTTTTTCTCAACATTTCCAACAAGGGAATATTTTAAATGGTACTATGCTTTCCTCCTGAAAAGAGGCTCTTTTGACTTGCCGAAATATGGCGGAGAGCTTGCCAGACATAAAGGCTGGACAAAAGACACAATTGATTTTATGACAAAGGTGTTTTTTGAGCTCGGTTTTGTTACAATAGAGAATGGTGTTTTATCTGTTGTTTATCATGCCGAAAAGCGCGATCTAACAGATTCTGAAACCTACCGGGAAAAACAGCGCCTGATTGAATTGGAGCAAAAGCTCATTTATTCTTCGGCGGATGAGCTTAAACAGTGGCTGGATAAGCGGATGGCGGAAAACGCCGGCGCTTATAAAGTATGAGGAGGACATGAAGACAGATGGATTTGAAGAAGTATGTGACAATTGTGCCGGATTACCCGAAGGAAGGCGTACAATTTAAAGATATTACAACATTAATGGACAAAGGCGACGTCTATCGCTACGCGACAGATCAAATTGTAACGTATGCGAAAGAAAAACAGATCGATCTCGTCGTGGGACCTGAAGCGAGAGGATTTATCATCGGCTGCCCTGTCGCATATTCGCTTGGGGTAGGGTTTGCGCCTGTCCGCAAAGAAGGCAAACTGCCGCGCGAAGTCATCAAAGTCGACTACGGATTGGAATATGGAAAAGATGTCCTGACCATCCATAAAGATGCCATTAAACCGGGGCAGCGCGTCTTGATCACTGACGACCTGCTTGCAACCGGCGGGACGATTGAAGCAACGATTAAGCTTGTTGAAGAGCTCGGCGGCGTCGTGGCGGGAATCGCTTTCCTGATCGAACTGACATATCTTGAAGGAAGAAATAAACTGGACGGATATGATATTTTAACCTTGATGCAATACTAAACAGAATTTATACTATAAAAAGCACTCATAAAAAGCGGGTGCTTTTTTTCCTATTCATATAGTATTCCGGGGCCGGCAAAAGTCCTTTTGAATTTCTTCTCTTTACATCTGTGACATTTTTCTTGATAATAATTACAATACAGTTTTCAATTATAAAAAAGGTGATTCCATGGCGAACGAACAAGTATTAACTGCTGAGCAAGTCATTGAGAAGGCGAAAAGTTACCTTTCCGATGAACATGTTGCTTTTATAAAAAAGGCTTATCAGTACGCGGAAGACGCACATCGCGAACAATACCGCAAATCGGGCGAGCCGTATATTATTCATCCGATCCAGGTCGCAGGAATCCTCGTCGATTTGGAAATGGACCCCGCCACAATAGCGGGAGGATTTCTCCATGATGTGGTGGAAGATACGAGCGTAACGCTTGAAGATTTAAAGGAAGCATTCAACGAAGAAGTTGCGATGCTTGTCGACGGCGTCACGAAGCTTGGGAAAATTAAATATAAATCACAGGAAGAACAGCAGGCAGAAAATCATCGGAAAATGTTTGTGGCTATGGCTCAGGACATCCGCGTCATTTTGATCAAGCTGGCGGATCGCCTTCACAACATGAGAACCCTGAAGCATCTGCCGCAGGAAAAGCAGCGCAGAATTTCAAATGAGACGCTTGAAATATTTGCTCCGCTGGCTCATCGCCTTGGGATTTCAAAAATAAAGTGGGAGCTTGAGGATACCGCTTTACGGTATTTAAATCCGCAGCAATATTACCGGATCGTCAATTTGATGAAGAAAAAGCGGGCCGAAAGGGAATTGTACGTCGACGAGGTCGTAAACGAAGTGAAAAGCCGCGTCGAAGAGGTCAATATTAAAGCGGACTTTTCCGGCCGGCCGAAGCATATTTACAGCATCTACAGAAAAATGGCCATGCAAAACAAGCAATTCAACGAAATTTACGACTTGCTCGCAGTCCGGATACTCGTCAACAGCATCAAGGACTGCTACGCGGTTTTAGGCATCATTCATACGTGCTGGAAGCCGATGCCGGGCAGATTTAAAGACTATATCGCAATGCCGAAGCCGAACATGTACCAGTCGCTCCACACCACCGTCATCGGTCCAAAGGGGGATCCGCTGGAAGTCCAGATCAGGACGTTTGAAATGCACGAAATTGCGGAGTACGGAATCGCGGCCCACTGGGCTTACAAAGAAGGCAAAAATGCCAATGAAGATTCAAGCTTTGACAAAAAGCTCTCCTGGTTCCGTGAAATTTTGGAATTTCAAAATGAGTCGAGCGATGCCGAAGAATTTATGGAATCTCTTAAAATCGATTTGTTTTCCGACATGGTGTTCGTTTTTACGCCGAAAGGAGACGTCATCGAATTGCCGTCAGGCTCCGTGCCGATCGACTTTTCGTACCGGATCCATTCAGAAATAGGCAATAAAACGATCGGGGCGAAAGTAAACGGCAAAATGGTCACGCTTGATTACAAGCTGCGTACAGGGGATATCGTAGAAATTCTGACATCCAAGCATTCGTACGGTCCGAGCCAGGACTGGATCAACCTTGCGCAGACATCTCAGGCGAAGCATAAAATCCGTCAGTTCTTTAAAAAGCAGCGCAGAGAGGAAAACGTCGAAAAAGGCAAAGAACTGGTTGAAAAAGAAATTAAAAACCTTGACTTTGAAGTGAAAGACGTCTTAACAGCAGAAAATCTGCAGAAGGTCGCCGACAAATTCAACTTTGCCAATGAAGAAGACATGTATGCCGCAGTCGGCTATAACGGCATTACAGCCGCTCAAGTTGCAAATCGCCTTACGGAAAAAGAACGGAAGATCAGAGATCAGGAAGAACAGGTGAAAAGCGTTCAGGACGTAACGCCTGAACCGAAACCTTACCAAGGGAAGAAACGCGAAGCGGGCGTTCGCGTCAAAGGCGTTGACAACCTTCTGATCAGGCTGTCAAAATGCTGCAACCCTGTTCCGGGAGATCCGATCGTCGGATTCATTACAAAAGGCCGGGGCGTCTCCGTCCATCGTGAGGACTGCCCGAACGTTTTAACAAATGAAGCGCTCGACCGGCTGATTCAAGTAGAATGGGAGCATGAACCGCAGACGCAGCGGAGAAAAGAATATAACGTCGAAATCGAAATTCTCGGCTATGACCGCCGCGGACTTCTAAATGAAGTTCTTCAGGCCGTTAATGAGACAAAAACAAATATTTCATCTGTTTCAGGTAAATCTGACCGCAATAAAGTGGCGACGATCCATATGGCCATCTTCATTCAAAATATTAATCATTTGCATAAAGTAGTTGAACGGATCAAGCAAATCAAAGATATTTACTCCGTGCGCAGGGTGATGAATTAGGAGGAAAAGCGTCATGAGATTAGTTGTTCAGCGCGTCACAGATGCAAGCGTTTCGGTAGGAGGCGAGACTGTCGGTCAAATCGGCCTCGGCTTGATGGTGCTTGTCGGCGTGACGCATGAAGATTCGAGCGAGGATGCCGCATATTTGGCGGAAAAGCTTGTCAATCTGCGAATTTTTGAAGATGAAGGCGAAAAGATGAATCTGTCGCTTTTAGATGTCGGAGGCTCCGTTTTATCGGTTTCTCAGTTTACCTTGTACGGCGACACGAAAAAAGGAAGACGGCCGAATTTTACAAAAGCGGCAAAGCCTGATCAGGCGCTTCAATTGTACGAGGAGTGGAACAGCATGCTCCGCGCAAAAGGTGTCACTGTCGAAACGGGAAGATTTGGAGAAATGATGGATGTCAGGCTGACAAATTCGGGTCCCGTCACGTTTATTATGGACTCGAAAGCATAAAAAAAGCTCCCATTTGGGAGCTTTTTATATTAGTCAAAATAGTTTTCTAAGCCGCTTCTGATGCCGTCTGTCACTCTTTCTCTGTAAGCGTTCGTGCTGACAACCGCTTCTTCTTGAGGATGGCTCAAGTAGCCGAGTTCAAACAATGCGGCGGGCTGTTTATTTTCTCTTAATACGAAGTAGTCCCCGAATAATACGCCGCGGCTTGGCAGAGGCGAGTGCTTTTCGATCTCGGACTGCACGTCTGCTGCGAGCTTCCGGTCTTTTGAAGGGCTGTAGTAATAGGCGCTATTTCCCCTTACGGACGCGTTTGGAAAACTATCATAATGAATGCTGATAAAAGCGTCGGCGTTTCGATAATGAGAGGTCGCGACCCGCGACTGAAGGCTGACGAAAGAATCGTCATTCCGCGTCATATAGACGTTGACGCCATCGGCTCTCAGTTTCGCGGCAAGTAGCGTTGCCGTTTTGATGGTCAGCCGTTTTTCGAGCGTCCCCCGCGTTCCGATTGTCCCGCTGTCATGTCCTCCGTGTCCGGCATCGATGACAACCGTTTTATTTTTGATTGTCCCGCTCGCGCTCGACCGCTTTGCCAAAGGCGGTGCTGCGCTTTTCGAATCTCCGGCTGAGCCTGACTGGTCAGCGGTCTGAACGACCCAGCTTGCCACATAAGCGGAATTGCCGTTTGACAGTTTGATTTCATACCAGTCGCCTTTTGCTGAGACGATCGGGTAAGACTCGCCTTTCCCCGCGCGCTTGACGATCGCTGAGGATGTTGAAGGCCCGCTTCTAACATTTGTGCCTTCATACACGATGGTGGCCTGCTGTTTTGACCCGGAGCCGCTGCTTGTTTCCGAAGTTCCGCTTTTCTGTTTGGTTCCTTCGAGAATATAATGGCTTGCGGCCCAGCCCTTTTGTCCATTAAATTCGATTTCATACCAGCCGTGCTGTTCGTTTAAAATCGTCACGCTTGCATTCCGTTGGAGCGTGGCAATAATCCGTCCTTGATGGGAAGCTGTGCTCCTGACATTTAAGGTGGATACGCCGACCGATCCTGATTTTGTTGATGAAGCATGTGATGAAGACGATTGAGACTGTTTCGGGCCTGAACCTTGATTGACATAGTCTGAATGGACCCAGCCTGTGATGTTCTGATAGGAAATCTTCATCCATTTTCCGTCGGTCTTTAGCAGGTCAGCCTGTTCTCCTTCAGGGAATACGCCTTGGACTTCATATGAAGTGCCGGGGCCTTTTCTGATTCTTAAGTTTGCTTCGGAAGATGTGACTTTTTCCGATGCGGAATCAGACCCGCTGGACATTTGGCTTTTTTTCTTGATCAGCCAGGATACGACCCAGCCTTTTTGTCCGCCGTTCAGCTGGATTTGGACCCAATCCCCGCGTTCTTCGAGAATCGGATAGCTTTCATTCCGGCTGACGACGCTGACGATTTCGTGGCTCAGTCCAGGACCGCTCCTGACATTGATTTCATCGGTGGCAATCACGGCTTCCCCGATGGCTGCAGAAGCTGTGTTTGACGATGTATAAAAGGCTGCTTGCGCTGCCAGCATCATCGATAGGATCAATACCGTTCTTTTTTTCATATTGATACCCATCTCCTCCTTTCGGTAAAAAACTTGGAACACTACTTCTTCTTCTATATCGTATATTCCTTGCCGTTTTTTTAATAAAATGAAAATGATTTGTTTATACTATAGAAAAAAGATATCAAAAGGATGTTGCTGCATGAGGTATAATCAAAGAATGGGCAGGGCGATCCATGAGCAAGATGCGAATCTGCATCTAAAGGAGCATGCGGATCCGGAGCACGCCGGCTTCATGGAAGAAACGGCCACTGAGCTTGGGCTGACGTCCAAAGAATCAATTCAGAATAAAAAGAACCGCAAATAGGGTTGACATGCAAACATAACACTCGTATTATAATATAAATTAGTGTACATATGAGCTGAACTGAAGATGGAGAATAGTAGGCAAGAGTACGTGAAAAGAGAGGAACCGCCCTGGGCTGAAAGCGGTCTGCACGGTATCTTGACCGAATGAACACTCCGAAGGTTTCCCGCTGAAAGCCCGGCAGAACATGCGAGCAATTAGGCGGCGGACGTGAACCTGCGTTAAAGGCATGAGCGGGAACGGGTTTATCGTTCCAACTAGGGTGGCACCACGGGTATAACTCTCGTCCCTACTATTGGTTTTATAGTAGGCTCGGGGGTTTTTTTATTTCTATAAATGAAAAAAGCATTTAAGTCATGAGGAGGATTTTAAAATGGGATTTAATATTCCAAGGGGAACACAAGATATTCTCCCCGGAGAATCGGAACGCTGGCAATATGTCGAAAAGATTGCGAGAGAAACGTGTCATGCGTATCAATATAAAGAAATCCGGACGCCTATTTTTGAACATACAGAACTATTTTCCCGCGGGGTGGGAGAATCGACCGATATCGTGCAAAAAGAAATGTATACATTCGCAGACAAAAAAGGAAGAAGCCTGACGCTTCGTCCTGAAGGCACTGCATCTGCAGTACGCTCTTTTGTGGAAAACAAACTTTTTGCAAATCCGGTTCAGCCGACGAAGCTTTACTACATCGGACCGATGTTCCGCTATGAAAGGCCGCAGACGGGCCGCTACCGCCAATTTTATCAATTCGGCATCGAAGCGATCGGTTCGAACGATCCGGCGATTGATGCGGAAGTCATTGCCTTGGCGATGAGCGTATACCGGAAAGCGGGGCTCAGCAATCTGAAGCTTGTCATTAACAGCCTCGGCGACAAAGAGAGCCGAACCGCTCACAGAGAAGCGCTGATCCGCCACTTTGAGCCGCGGATCGATGAGTTTTGTTCAGACTGTCAAACACGCCTCCGGCAAAATCCGCTACGGATTCTGGACTGCAAAAAAGACAGGGATCATGAACTGCTGAAAACGGCTCCTTCGATTCTTGACTACTTAAATGAAGAATCTAAAGCCTATTTTGGAAAAGTACAGCAATATCTGACCGACATCGGCATTGCATTTGAGGTCGATCCGAATCTGGTGAGAGGGCTTGACTATTACAATCACACGGCTTTTGAAATTATGAGCAATGCCGAAGGCTTCGGGGCGATTACGACGCTTGCAGGCGGGGGGCGCTATGACGGCCTTACCGAGGAGTTCGGCGGACCGAAAGCGCCGGGCATCGGTTTTGCGATGAGCATCGAACGCCTTCTCGCCGCACTGGACGCCGAAAATGTAAAAGTCGGAACGGATGAAGGCATTGACTGCTATATCGTGACACTTGGCGACAAAGCAAAAGACTATTCCGTTTCCCTCCTCTATAAACTGAGAGAAGCAGGAATTTCCGCCGAAATCGACTATGAACAGAAAAAAATGAAAGGCCAGTTTAAATCCGCTGACCGTCTCAATGCGAAATATATCGCTGTTTTGGGCGAGGATGAACTGAACCAAAATCAAATGAATGTCAAAGATGCGAAAACAGGAGATCAACAGGCCATCGGCCTCGATGAATTCATCCGTTTTTTGAAAACAAACACTGAAAGTTAAAGGAGAGGACCGCTTTGTTTGGACGAACGTATTATTGTGGCGAAATAACGGAGAAGGTGATCGGAGAATCCGTCGTTTTAAAAGGATGGGTTCAAAAAAGACGCGATCTCGGAGGCTTGATTTTTATTGATTTGAGAGACCGTACCGGCATTGTGCAGGTTGTGTTTAATCCGGACGTTTCCAAAGCAGCCCTGGAAACAGCTGAAAGCATCCGAAGCGAATATGTGCTTGATATTACAGGCAAAGTCGTTGCCCGCGAAGAAGCAACAGTCAATCCGAATTTAAAAACCGGAAGAATCGAAATTCAGGCGGAATCGGTCGAGGTGCTGAGTGCGGCCAAAACGCCTCCTTTTGCGATCAGCGACCAGGCTGCAGAAGTGTCTGAAGACATCAGATTGAAGCACCGCTATCTCGACTTGCGCCGTCCGGAGATGTTCAACTCCCTGAAAATGCGTCATAACGTCACAAAAGCTGTCCGCCGCTTTTTGGATGACAACGGCTTTCTCGATATTGAAACGCCTGTTTTAACAAAAAGCACGCCTGAAGGCGCGCGCGACTATCTTGTACCGAGCCGTGTGCATGAAGGGGAATTTTATGCGCTTCCGCAGTCTCCGCAAATCTTTAAACAGCTCTTGATGGTGTCAGGTTTTGACCGTTATTATCAAATCGCCCGCTGCTTCAGGGATGAGGACTTGCGCGCAGACCGTCAGCCTGAGTTTACGCAAATCGATATCGAAATGTCATTTATGAGCCAGGAAGACATCATGAAGCTCTCGGAAGAAATGATGGCGCACGTGATGCGTGAAACGCACGGCATTGAAATCTCGCTGCCGCTTCCTAGAATGTCGTATGAGGATGCCATGAACCGATACGGCTCTGACAAACCAGATACGCGCTTCGGTATGCTTTTGACGGATGTGTCAGAAGCAGTGAAGGATTCGGACTTTAAAGTGTTCGCTTCGGCTGTGGCGACCGGCGGAGCGGTCAAAGCGATCAATGTCAAAGGAGCCGCTGCAAACTACTCTCGCAAAGATATCGATGCGCTCGGAGAGTTTGCTGCAAACTATGGAGCAAAAGGGCTGGCTTGGCTGAAAACGGAAGCGGACGGACTTAAAGGACCGATTGCGAAGTTTTTTGCCGGAGAAAAACAGGAGGCGCTTGTTCAGGCGCTTGACGCCGCAGTTGGGGATCTGCTTCTCTTTGTGGCCGACAAGCTTGAAGTTGCCAATGACGCGCTGGGTGCGCTTCGTTTAAAGCTTGGTAAAGAACTGAACCTGATCGATGAAAGCTTGTTTAACTTCTTATGGGTTGTCGACTGGCCTCTTCTCGAGTACGATGCTGAGGAAGGCCGCTACTATGCCGCGCACCACCCGTTCACAATGCCTGTCAGGGAGGATCTCAAGCTGATTGAGACGAACCCGCAGGACATGAAGGCGCAGGCTTACGACCTTGTCCTAAACGGCTATGAACTTGGCGGCGGATCGATCCGTATTTTTGAAAAAGACGTTCAGGAGAAAATGTTTGGCCTTCTCGGCTTTTCAGAAGAAGAAGCGAAGGAGCAATTCGGGTTCCTGCTCGAGGCTTTTGAATACGGGGCTCCTCCGCACGGCGGAATTGCGCTCGGTCTTGACAGGCTCGTGATGCTGCTCAGCGGCCGTACGAACTTGAGGGATACGATCGCATTCCCGAAAACGGCCAGCGCAAGCTGCCTGATGACCGAAGCGCCAAGCGAGGTCGACAATGCTCAGCTTGATGAGCTGCACCTTGAAATTAAACGCAAAATTCGACAGTAAATTGTAAAATATACGGCTGTACATCCCATTGAAAATCAAAGGGACGTATGATATCATTTTTAACAAATAAAGTCCTGATGTGTTTGTTGTACACCTAGTTTTGACCGAACATTTTTTTACTTGGGAGTTCGATGTTTCCAAATGGAGCAAATGCCTCTTATCACTCGTGTGCTGGAGGACTTGCAAAGTTTGGAACAGAACACCCACCTGCCGAGAGCGGGATCAAAACGAAGGAATACGACAACGGCACAATCGGGACTTTTTTGTGCTTGAAAGGGCCGGTATCGGCCATACATAGGATAATCTATGAAGCGAAGTGAAAAAATATGACGGGAAAATGAAACAGACCGCTTGTTTAATCACCCGATTATGATAAGATACTATCGGTAACTGTTTATAAAGATGGAGTGAGATTCTTGTTACATCAGTTTTCACGCAATGAATTAGCGATTGGAAAAGAAGGTTTAAATATTTTAAAAAACAGCACGGTCGCCGTTTTGGGCGTCGGCGGGGTCGGCTCTTTCGCCGCGGAAGCGCTCGCCCGTTCAGGTGTCGGCAGAATCGTGATGGTCGATAAAGACGATGTTGACATCACGAATGTCAACCGTCAGCTGCCTGCTTTGCTGTCAACGGTCGGTCAGCCGAAAGTTGACTTAATGAAAGCGAGAATCGCCGATATTAACCCGGAGTGCGATGTTATCGCTTTAAAAATGTTCTATACCGAAGAGACGTATGAACAGTTTTTTGCTTATGAACCGGATTATGTGATCGACGCGTCAGACACGATTCATTACAAAATTCACTTAATGAAAGAGTGCCTGAAGCGGGACATCAACATCATTTCAAGCATGGGAGCGGCCAATAAAACTGATCCGACAAGGTTCCAAGTGGCCGATATTTCAAAAACCCACACCGATCCGATTGCAAAAGTCATCCGGACGAGGCTTCGCAAGGAAGGCATTACGAAAGGCATTAAAGTCGTCTTTTCTGACGAAAGCCCGATCGTGATCCGCGAAGACGTACGCCAAGTCGTCGGAAATGATGAGGCGAAAATCCGCAAAGCGCAGATGCCGCCGTCTTCAAATGCTTTTGTTCCGTCAGTCGCAGGCTTGATCATGGGCGGCCATGTGATCATGGAGCTTTTGAAAGATATTCCGATCAAAAGGGTGAAAGATAAGTAATACAAAAACGACAGACTTCTGCTGTCGTTTTTTCTTAAGGAAAAACAGCCTGTCTCCCATATGAAAGGGAACAGGCTGTTTGTTATTTTTGTTTCATCAGCTTTTCATATACTTGTTTCAGCGCGAGCTCAAATTTTCCCGTCTGCTTCGGCTGATAGTAAACTTTGTTTTTCAGCGGATCAGGCAGGTACTGCTGTTTGACCCAGCCGTTCTCGTAATTGTGCGGATATTTGTATTCCACCCCTCTGCCAAGCTCTGCAGCTCCTTTATAATGAGCGTCTTTTAAATGGTTCGGCACATCGCCGATCTTTCCGGCACGGACGTCTGACAGCGCTTCGTCAACCGCAAGGATCGCCGAGTTCGATTTAGGAGACAGGCAAAGCTCGATCACGGCATTGGCCAGCGGAATCCTTGCCTCCGGAAATCCGATCCGTTCCGCCGTTTGAATGGCTTGAAGCGTTCTTCCTCCAGCCTGCGGACTCGCCAGGCCGACATCTTCATAGGCGATAACAAGCAGCCTTCGGGCAAGGCTTTCCAAATCCCCCGCTTCAATGAGCCTTGCCAGGTAATGAAGTGCAGCATTGACATCAGAGCCTCTGATCGATTTTTGGAAGGCGGAAATGACATCATAATGTGCGTCTCCATCTTTGTCGTGGACAAAGCTTTTTTTCTGCAGGCATTCTTCTGCGATTTCCAATGTAATGCGGATGGTTCCCCCGCTGTTTTCCTTTGTGGACAATACGGCAAGCTCGAGCGCATTCAAAGCGGAGCGGACATCTCCGCCGCAGCCGCGGGCTAAATGGTCAAGCGCTTCATCATCGACGGCAACGTCATACGAACCGAGGCCTCTGTGTTCATCCTCAAGCGCCCGTTTAATAGCCGTCTTGATTTGTTCAGGGTCTAATGGATGCAGCTCGAAAATCTGCGTTCTGCTTCTGATCGCCGGATTGATCGCATGGTACGGGTTGGCTGTCGTCGCCCCGATCATGATAATCATGCCATTTTCCAAATACGGAAGGAGAAAGTCCTGCTTGCCTTTGTCAAGCCGGTGCACCTCATCAAGGATTAAGATGACCTGTCCTGACATTTTTGCTTCGGCAGCAACGGCTTCCATGTCCTTTTTATTATTGATGACAGCATTCAGCTTTCGGAAAGCGATGCTCGTGCTGCCGGCAATCGCCGTGGCGATCGATGTTTTGCCGATGCCCGGGGGGCCGTACAGAATCATCGATGAGAGGTGTTTGGCCTGCACCATCCGATGAATGATCTTTCCTTCTTCGACCAGATGATCCTGGCCGAGAACCTCTTCGATTTTTGTAGGGCGCATTCGAAATGCGAGTGGTTTCATGATTGATCTCTCCCGAATGTATTCTTTTTATAGAGTAACGGAAAAAAGACGATTAGAAAAGAAATGAATATGGCAAGCTGAATATAAGGCCGAAAATGAAAGTTTATATAAAGTGTGCTATAATAACCTGTAATCTATCAGACGGGCAAGGCTGGAAGCTTGTCCCAACCGAGTTTTTAATATATAACAGATGCTTGAAACCGACACCCGGCTTGCACCGGTGTTTCACTTGGAGATCGGCTTATGCCTAATTAGGATGTACCGGGCGCTTTTGCGCCTGTGAGGAGCGCGAAGTGTCCTCGTCCGGAGTGAGACTCGGCTAAAGGCTTTCGCGTCCTGCGAGGAATGCCGAGAACCTTCGTCCTGGTGTGAAGGAGACTTGGCTGGCTAAGAACTTCCACATCTTGTGAAAAACGATGAGTACATTCGTCCTGGTGTAAAGGAGACTCGGCTAAGAACTTTCGCGTCCTGCGAAAAACGCCGAGAACCTTCGTCCTGAAGGCTTGATTTATTATAGGTTAGAGGTGTTTATTTTGAAAATATCAACTAAAGGCAGATACGGGCTGACGATTATGATTGAGCTTGCTAAAAAGCATGGGGAAGGCCCGACTTCTTTGAAAAGTATTGCTCAGACAAACGATTTATCGGAACATTATTTGGAACAGCTTGTTTCACCTTTGCGGAACGCCGGGCTTGTGAAAAGCATCCGCGGCGCCTACGGCGGCTACATTCTGGGTGACGAGCCTGAGGCGATTACGGCGGGCGATATCATTCGCGTCCTGGAAGGGCCGATCAGCCCGGTGGAAGTGCTTGAAAATGAGGAGCCGGCAAAGCGCGAACTGTGGATCAAGATTCGCGATGCTGTCAAGGAAGTGCTGGACTCCACGACGCTTGAAGACTTGGCCAGCTATACAGAGGGCGAGCAAGAAGCGTATATGTTTTACATTTAAGATCGAGGTGTAATGGTAGGATGGAACGGATTTACTTAGACCATGCAGCGACTTCTCCGACTGACCCCCGGGTAGTGGAAAAAATGCTGCCTTACTTAACGGAAAACTTCGGAAACCCTTCGAGCATTCATTCCTTTGGAAGGGAGAGCCGAAAATGGCTTGACGGCACGAGGGAGCTGATCGCTCGGGAAATCGGAGCGCATCCCAATGAAATCGTTTTTACGAGCGGGGGAACCGAAGCCGACAATATGGCGATTCTCGGAAGCGCGCTGGCGAGAGAGAAGCAGGGCCGCCACATCATCACGACAAAGATCGAGCACCACGCCGTTCTGCATACGTGCAACAGGCTTGAAGAAATGGGCTTTGACGTCACATATCTTGATGTCGATGAAAGCGGAAGAATCTCTGCTGAGCAGGTGAAAGACGCGTTGCGGGACGAAACCATCCTGGTGACGGTGATGTATGGAAACAATGAAGTGGGAACGATTCAGCCGATAGATGAGATCGGGGATCTGCTAAAGGACCATCGGGCGCTGTTTCATACAGATGCGGTTCAAGCCTTCGGCTTTTTGCCGATTGATGTGCAAAAAAGCTGTATCGATATGATGTCTGTCTCCGGACATAAACTTAACGGACCGAAGGGGACAGGCTTTTTATACGTCAACGAAAACGTCAAGCTCAGCCAGCTTCTTTTCGGAGGAGAGCAGGAACGCAAACGCCGGGCGGGTACGGAAAATGTACCGGGAATCGCGGGGCTCGGTGAAGCCGTTTTGCTGTCAGGTCAGGAAAGAGAGGAAAAATCTGCGCTTTACAGCCGGTTTAAAGACATCATCACCCGTACGCTGGAAGCTGAAGGCGTCTCCTTCGATGTGAACGGCAGCAGGGAGCACAGCCTGCCGCATATTTTGAATCTGTATTTTCCGGGAGTATCTGTTGAATCGCTGCTCGTCAATCTCGATATGGCGGGAATTGCAGTATCGAGCGGATCGGCGTGCACGGCCGGATCTGTGCTTCCGTCTCATGTTCTCTCCGCCATGTTTGGCGAGGAGGACGATCGGCTGACGTCATCCATACGGATCAGCTTCGGCTTTGGCAATACAGAGGAGCAGGTGGAGCGCGCCGCGAAAGAACTTGCGAAAATTGTTAAACGCCTGTCATAAATTTCGGGAAGCAATGCTCCGAGCTAAAGATTCGCATCCTGCTTGAAAATGATGATATGATCTGAAAGGACAAGTTTTTGAATTGATTTATTGGAGTTGATGAAAATGGCGAAGCGGCCTGAAGATACACGGGTGGTCGTCGGAATGTCCGGAGGCGTTGATTCCTCTGTGGCGGCTTTGCTTTTGAAAGAGCAGGGCTTTGATGTCATCGGAATTTTTATGAAAAACTGGGATGACACAGATGAGAACGGTTTTTGCACAGCGACAGAAGATTACGAAGATGTCATAAAAGTATGTAATCAAATCGGGATTCCGTATTATGCGGTGAATTTTGAAAAGCAGTATTGGGAAAAGGTTTTTCAATATTTCCTTGATGAATATAAAGCGGGCAGAACGCCGAATCCAGATGTCATGTGCAACAAAGAAATTAAATTTAAAGCCTTTTTGGAGCATGCTTTGTCGCTTGGAGCCGATTATTTGGCCACCGGCCACTATGCGCGGGTCGACCGTACGGACGGGCGTGTTAAAATGCTCAGAGGGCTTGACGAAAATAAAGATCAGACCTATTTTCTAAACCAGCTGACAGAAGAGCAGTTAAGCAAAGTGCTGTTTCCGATCGGCGAGCTTCAAAAAAGCCGCGTCAGGGACATCGCAAAAGAAGCGGGGCTAGCGACAGCTGCCAAAAAAGACAGCACAGGCATCTGCTTTATCGGGGAACGGAACTTCAAAACGTTTCTCAGCCAGTACCTTCCAGCACAGCCGGGAGATATGCGGACGATGGAAGGCGAAATCAAAGGCCGCCACGACGGTTTAATGTACTATACAATCGGACAAAGGCACGGCCTCGGCATAGGCGGAAGCGGAGAGCCTTGGTTCGTCGTCGGAAAAGACCTTGAAAAAAACATCTTGTATGTAGACCAAGGATTTGACAATCCGCTTCTTTTCTCCGATAAGATCACGGCGACAAACGTAAGCTTTGTGCATGAGGGCGTCTTCGGCGGTGAAGACGAGCTCACCTGCACGGCCAAGTTCCGTTATCGCCAAGCAGATCATGAAGTCACTGTCAGAATGACCGGGACAGATGAAGCGGAAGTTGTCTTTAAAGAGCCGGTCCGCGCCGTTACGCCGGGACAAGCGGTTGTCTTTTACAAAGGCGAAGAATGCCTTGGCGGCGGAACGATTGATGATGTGTTTAAAGACGGACAACAACTTTGGTATGTATAAAACCGGGGCTCTGGATTACACCCCGGAGCTTCTCGAACGGCTGCCGGCAATGTCGGCGGCCTTTTTTAAAATAGTTCGTGAAAGGGAGAGGGCTTTTGGATTACAATCAAATTGGAATAGATGCAATGCAAAAAGGCGATTTTGAAAAAGCCGCAGAAGCCTTTACAAAGGCAATTGATGAAAACAGCGGAGATCCGGTGCCTTATATCAACTTTGCCAATCTGCTATCTGCAGTCGGCGAATTGGACAGGGCGCTTAAGTTTTACGACCGGGCGGCTGCTTTGGATGAGAAAGCGGGAGCCGCTTATTATGGAGCGGGGAATGTCTATGTCATGAAAGAGCGGTATCAAGAAGCGAAGGACATGTTCGAAAAAGCGCATCGGACGGGCATGGAAAACAGCGACTTATATTATATGCTCGGGACCACGCTCGTGAAGCTTGAGCAGCCGAAGCTCGCGATGCCGTATTTGCAAAGAGCCGCTGAGCTGAACGATGCGGATGTCGAAGCCCGTTTTCAATACGCGATGTGCCTTGCCAATGAAGGGATGCTGGACGAAGCGATCACGGAATTTTCAAATGTAACGGAGAGCGACCCGTCCCATGCAGATGCATTTTATAATTTAGGCGTTGCCTATGCGTTTAAGGAAGATCGGAAAACAGCGCTTGACATGCTGAACAAGGCGCTGGACATTCTGCCGGACCATATGCTCAGCATTCGCGCCAAGCAGCTTTTGGAAGAAGCTTGATTGATCAAGGGCCGTCATGACGGATTTTGAATGGAGGGGGGAGAACAGTGATGCAGCGCCATAACCCGGACCAAATTGAAATGGAAGAAGCTTCATTTGTAAAAGGAACGGTAACGGCTGTCATTTATCATAATGAAACAAACCTGTATACCGTACTGAAAGTAAAAGTGGAAGAAACATCGGAGTCTTTTGAGGACAAAACCGTTTCTGTCACTGGTTACTTTCCTTTGATCCATGAAGACGATATCTACACTTTTTACGGAAAGACCGCCTCCCATCCGAAATTTGGCCTGCAATTTCAAGCGGATCATTTTAAAAAAGAAGTGCCGACAACGAAAGAAGGCGTGATCCAATATTTGGCCAGCGATTTATTTGAAGGAATCGGTAAGAAAACGGCCGAGGAAATTGTCAATAAGCTTGGGGAAGGTGCAATCAACAAAATTTTAAGCGACGGCGCCGTCTTGTATGATGTCCCGAAGCTCTCCAAAAAAAAGGCGGATAAGCTTGCCGCTGCCCTTCAGCAGCATCAGGGACTTGAGCAGATTATGATCTCCTTGAGCGAATTCGGCTTCGGCCCCCAGCTATCCATGAAGATTTATCAGGCGTACGAAGCGGAAACGCTCGATAAAATCCGCGAAAATCCGTACCAGCTTGTCAAAGATGTCGAAGGAATCGGCTTTATCAAGGCGGACGAACTGGGCGGCAGGATGGGGATCTCAGGCAAACATGAAGAGCGGATCAAAGCGGCGATTTTATACACGGTTGAAGCGACATGCCTTCAAGAAGGGCATACGTACATAGAAACGAGACAGCTCATCATCGAGACGCAAAAACTGTTAAACCAGTCTTCAGGTGATGAAAAAGTAACCGAGATGGATGTGGCCGACGCGATCATTTCCTTAGGGGAGCAAAAAGAGCTGTTCATTGAAGATGAAAGGTGTTATTATCCTTCCCTTTACTACGCTGAACAAAGCTTTGCGAAAAGGGTGCAGAAAATCGCCGGACAGACCGAATACGATGACCAGTTTCCCGAATCGGAATTCCTGCTCGCTTTAGGGGAGCTTGAAGAACGGATGAAAGTGCAGTACGCGCCAAGCCAAAAAGAAGCCATTCAAAAAGCGCTGATGTCGCCGATGCTGCTTTTGACAGGCGGACCGGGAACCGGGAAAACGACCGTCATCAGGGGAATCGTCGAGTTGTACAGCGAGCTGCACGGCTTAAGCTTGAATCCGGCTGATTACAAAAAGGATGAAACGTTTCCGTTTGTACTGGCAGCGCCGACCGGCCGGGCCGCTAAGCGGATGAGCGAGTCGACCGGACTGCCGGCCGTTACGATTCACAGGCTTCTCGGCTGGAATGGAGCCGAAGGATTTACGCACGATGAAGACAATCCGATTGAAGGGCGGCTGCTCATTATTGATGAAACGAGCATGCTTGATATATGGCTCGCCAACCAATTGTTCAAGGCGATTCCCGACCGGATACAGGTCATCATGGTCGGAGACGAAGACCAGCTTCCGTCTGTCGGTCCCGGACAGGTGCTGAGGGATCTTTTGGCATCGAATGTGATTGCTTCTGTCAGACTAACCGATATTTACAGGCAGGCTGAAGGCTCTTCAATCGTTGAACTGGCGCATGAAATGAAACAAGGAAAGCTTCCGGAAAACTTGACCGCGCCGACAAAAGACCGTTCTTTCATTCGCTGCCGCCAGCAGCAGATTAAAGAAGTCGTCGAAAAAGTCGTTAAAAACGCGCTGCAAAAAGGATATTCGGCCAGAGATATTCAGGTTTTGGCTCCGATGTATAGAGGAGCGGCCGGCATCAATGAGTTAAACGCGCTTTTGCAGGGCATCCTGAATCCGCCAAAGCCGAAAGGCAGGGAAATGAAGTACGGCGATGTCGTGTACCGTACCGGAGATAAAGTGCTCCAGCTCGTCAACCAGCCGGAGCACAACGTGTTTAACGGTGATATGGGTGAGATCGTTTCGATTTTTTATGCAAAAGAAAATACGGAAAAAGAAGACATGGCCGTCGTCTCTTTCGACGGGAATGAAATCACGTTTACAAAAAAAGATTTCAACCAATTTACGCACGCCTATTGCTGTTCGATCCACAAATCGCAAGGCAGCGAATTTCCGATCGTCATCCTTCCGATCGTCAAAAGCTATTACCGGATGCTGAGAAGGAACTTGCTTTACACGGCCATCACAAGAAGCAAAAAATTCCTGATTCTGTGCGGTGAAGAAGAAGCCCTTGAATGGGGCGTGAAAAATAAGGAATCATCAGAAAGGCAGACATCGCTTAAAAGAAGGCTTCTGCAGGCGGCACATGAAGAGGATGAAGAGCTCATGGCGCTTCAAAAAGAGCTGCCTTTCAGCGTCTATGACGCCAATATCGGGATGGAAGGCATTACACCTTTTGATTTTATGGAAAAGGAAGCAGAATAAGTGTTTTTCATGGAATCCATTTCATCGTATGAGTCGCGTCGCAACAGCAGATCATAAGAGTGTTCGTAAAAAGGTGGTTGATCACACTTTGAGAACATGCAATGAGCTGGAAGGACTCAATGTTTACGACAGACAATCTTCCCTCCCGCTTGGAGTGGTAACAGATATCTGTTTTTCTCACGAAGGGACATGTCTCGGATTGATTATGGAAGAGAAGCGGCGCTTTTACAATCCCCGTTCGCTTCTTCCGCTTCCCGCTGTCACCGAAATCGGACGTGACGGCGTATACGTTGATTTCACCGAATTCAAGCCGATGCAAATTCCGAAGCAGAGTCTTTCTTATGATCAGATGAAGCAAAAAATGGTCAAAAACGGAGCAGGAGATACGCTGGGCATGCTGGAAGATGTATACTTTTCTTCTGACACGGGCATAATCGTAGCATATGAACTATCAGACGGTTTTTTTGCCGATTTGTCAGGCGACAAAAAGCAGATTCACTCATCTGGGGAACCGCTTGAAGTAGGCAGAAGCACAATCGTCTTGAACGAATAAGAGGTGTGTGTTCAAATGCTCGTTTGCCCGAATTGCAAAAGCAAAAACATCGGCAAAATCGGTGTAAATCAATATTACTGCTGGGGATGCTTTATTGAGCTGACCCTTTCAAAAGGAAAAATTTCGACCCATCAAGTCGAAGAGGACGGAACATTGAGCAGCCTGGACGATCTGTTTACAGATGACGAACGAACGATTAACCTTTGAATGGAGGTTAGAAAGTTGAATCGTACAATGACTTCTCTCATTTCTTTAGGAGCCGGGGCTTTGATGTACTACATGGCGTCTCAGAACGATATGATGAACAAGCGAAACATGAGAAAGCTGAGAAGACGCGTCATGAAAATGTTTTAAGCAGAAGGGATACCCTTAAAAGGGTGTCCCTTTTTTTCTTCGGGAATAATTACAAGCAGAAATCAAAAGCTAACAAGGGGTGAAAAAAATGTTGAAAAAACCGCTGCAGCTTTTAATGTGGGTCTCGATCTTCATGCTTTTGCTATTAACTGTCTATATCTTTTTGCAGCTGAGAATGATTTGGGAGCCTGTCTGCGTGCTGCTGAAGTCGATTCTGATCCCGCTGGCGATTGCGGTTTTTATCACCTATTTGCTTTTGCCTGTCGTTGAAAAGATACACCGGGCCGGCGTGCCGAGAACATTGAGTATTTTGCTAATTTATGTTCTGTTTTTTGCCGGTCTCGGCTACGCCTTTTACAAAGGGGTGCCGATCCTCATTAAACAGCTGACAGAGCTTTCAGAGGGAATTCCGGTTCTTGCCGCATCTTACGAAAGCATGCTCGATCAGCTCCATCATCATACAGACGGCTGGCCCGACGGTATGCACGACAGGATCGACAGGTTCGTCAATCAGACGGAAGAATTCGTAGCAAGCTGGGTGGAACGGACGATCAGAAGCATCCGGTTCGTTTTTGATTATATGCTCGTGGCGGCGATCATTCCTTTTTTAGTATTCTATATGGTGAAAGATATTGATACGATGAAGAAGGCGGTATGGTATTTGACGCCTTCTTCATGGAGGGCGAGAGGCAGCGAATTCATCCGGGATGTCGATGATTCTCTCGGGGACTACATCAGAGGACAGCTTTTTGTCTGCCTTGTCATCGGCTTGGGAGCGAGCCTGTCATTTTGGTTTTTTGACCTGCCCTATCCGCTGATTCTCGGCCTTGTCATCGGCGCGACAAATGTTATCCCGTATTTCGGCCCTGTCATCGGCGCGATTCCCGCTGTCATGGTAGCTGCCGCTTTATCGTCGAGGCTCGTCTTTGTGGTGATCATTACGATTTTAATTCTTCAGTTTATCGAAGGCAATATCCTCGGGCCTCTTGTCGTTGGCAAAAGCCTGCATATGCATCCCGTCGTCATTATGCTTGGATTGCTGGCGGGCGGTGAGCTGGCCGGCATCATCGGCATGATTCTGGCAGTGCCTGTCATGGCTGTTATCAAAGTGATGCTCGTCCATTTTTTAGCGGCAAGAAAAGCGTGAGCGGCAGAAGTTTGACATAACGGCTTCCGTTGTCTATAATTTCGAAATAGACATACATACGTATCTCGATTGACGGATCCGAGTATACTGAAGCCCTGTTTTATAGAGAGAAGCTCCATTGCGGTGAAAGAGCTTTAACAGAAGATCAGTAGAAGCTAATCCTGAGTGCAGGCGAAAACCTGCCGTCTTTATCCGGCGTTATACGGATATCAAGGTGATGGGCGTTTTGTTACGCACATAATCAGGGTGGTACCGCGAGAGGAGCTCTCGTCCCTGTGTAAACGTTGTTTGCATAGGGCGGGGGCTTTTTTATTTGCATGTGCATCATTAAAGGAGGAAAAAAATAATGAAGACATTAACATCCGCACAAGTGCGCCAAATGTTTTTAGATTTTTTTAAAGAAAAAGGGCATGCCGTTGAACCGAGCGCCTCTCTTATTCCGCATGAAGATCCCTCCCTGCTTTGGATCAACAGCGGAGTGGCGACGCTGAAAAAATATTTTGACGGACGGGTTGTGCCGGAGAATCCGCGCATCTGCAACGCTCAAAAATCAATCAGGACGAACGATATTGAAAATGTCGGGAAAACAGCCCGCCACCATACGTTCTTTGAAATGCTAGGGAACTTTTCGATCGGCGATTATTTCAAAGAAGAAGCGATCGAGTGGGCATGGGAATTTTTAACCGATCAAAAATGGATCGGCTTCGATCCCGAACGCCTGTCAGTCACGGTGCATCCGGAAGATGATGAAGCGTATGAATTATGGTCGAAAAAAATCGGCGTTCCTGAGGAACGGATCATCAGACTGGAAGGAAACTTCTGGGATATCGGCGAAGGCCCGAGCGGTCCGAATACCGAAATCTTCTATGACCGCGGTGAAGATTATGGAAATGATCCGTCTGATCCGGAACTTTACCCGGGCGGGGAGAACGAGCGTTACCTTGAAGTATGGAACCTTGTGTTCTCCGAGTTCAACCACAATCCTGACGGAACATACACACCGCTTCCGAAGAAAAACATTGATACCGGGATGGGTCTTGAACGGATGGTATCTGTTATTCAAGACGCCAAAACGAACTATGATACGGATTTGTTTATGCCGATCATCAAGGCGACAGAAGCTATTTCAGGAGAAAAGTACGGCACCTCTGCTGAAAAAGATACGGCATTTAAGGTTGTGGCCGATCATATCCGGACGGCTGCGTTTGCGGTCGGCGACGGAGCGCTTCCGTCAAACGAGGGACGCGGCTATGTCATCAGAAGGCTGCTTCGCCGCGCTGTCCGCTATGCGAAGTCCATCAATATCAACCGTCCGTTTATGTATGAGCTCGTACCGGTAGTTGCCGACATCATGGCCGCTTTCTACGGCGAAGTCAAAGAAAAAGCGGACTTTATCGCGAAAGTCATCAAAACAGAGGAAGAACGCTTCCATGAAACACTGCACGAGGGCTTGGCGATTCTCTCAGAAGTGATTCAAAAGGAAAAAGCAAAAGGAAAACGCGTCATTTCCGGGGAAGATGTCTTTAAACTGTATGATACGTATGGATTCCCTGTTGAACTGACCGAAGAATACGCCGAAGATGAAGGCATGGAAGTCGACCATGACGGCTTTGAGCGCGAGATGGACAAGCAGCGCGAACGGGCCCGGCAGGCGCGCCAGGACGTCGGCAGCATGCAGGTTCAAGGCGGCGCACTTCGCGATATCATGACAGAAAGCGAGTTCATCGGCTATTCCGATATCAAAACGGAAACGAAAATCACCGAGCTTCTTCAAGACGGAGAACTTGCCGACCTCGTTCAAGAAGGCCAGAAGGTTCAGTTCATCCTCAAAAGAACCCCGTTCTATGCTGAAAGCGGCGGACAAATCGGTGATAAAGGCTGGGTTAAAAGCGGTGATGCCGCAATTCGCGTCACAGACGTTAAAAAAGCGCCGAACGGCCAGCATCTGCATGAAGGAATCGTGGAAAGCGGCGCAATTAAAAAAGGCATGAGCGTGACCGCAGAAGTCACAGAGCGGCTCAGAAAGGCCATTGTCAAAAACCATACAGCGACACACCTGCTTCATCAGGCGCTGAAAGATGTGCTCGGCACGCATGTCAATCAGGCCGGATCGCTGGTCACTGACAACCGTCTGCGCTTTGACTTCTCTCACTTTGGACAGGTGACAAAGGAAGAACTCGAACAAATCGAAACAAAAGTGAACGAGAAAATTTGGGCATCTATTCCTGTTCAAATCGACTTAAAACCGATTGATGAAGCGAAAGCGATGGGAGCCATGGCACTGTTCGGCGAAAAATACGGAGACATCGTCCGCGTCGTTCAAGTCGGCGACTACAGCATCGAGCTGTGCGGAGGCTGCCACGTGAGAAATACGGCTGAAATCGGCCTCTTTAAGATCGTGTCCGAATCAGGTATCGGGGCTGGCACCCGCAGGATCGAAGCGGTAACAGGGCAGGGCGCTTACGAAGAGATGAACGCCAAACTGGAGCTTCTCAAGCAGGCGGCAGAAGTCCTGAAAACCAATATGAAGGAAGTGCCGAAACGGATCGAAGCGCTTCAGTCTGATCTGAAAGAGGCTCAGAGAGAAAACGAATCTTTATTAGCGAAACTGGGAAACAAAGAAGCTGGAGAGATTTTGGAAAAAGTAAAAGAAATTGACGGAATCAAACTGCTCGCAGAAAAAGTGAATGCCAAAGATATGAATCACCTGCGCACAATGGTTGACGATCTGAAGGCGAAACTGGGCTCAGCCGTCATCGTTCTCGGGGCGGTTCAAAACGAAAAAGTGAATATTTCCGCCGGAGTTACAAAAGATTTAATAGAGCGGGGTTTCCACGCAGGCAAGCTTGTCAAGCAAGTCGCAGAAGCATGCGGAGGCGGCGGAGGCGGCCGTCCGGACATGGCGCAGGCGGGAGGAAAACAGCCTGAGCGGCTGGCTGAAGCATTGGCATCTGCGGAAGAATGGGTAAAATCCGTTTTATAAATAGCCGTTGTGGTGTAGAATGGTGATTAGAAGGTAATCAGGCTGAAACTTTGCCTGCGAATTTGGGAAAGAGGTGCAAAACGGTGAGCTCATTTGATAAGACGATGAAATTTAACTTTTCCGACGATTCGATGGAAACCAATGTAAATGAAGTGCTGATAACCGTCCATGATGCGCTTCAGGAAAAAGGCTACAACCCGATCAACCAAATTGTCGGATATCTGCTATCAGGAGATCCCGCTTACATTCCAAGGCATCGAGATGCACGTAACCTGATTCGGAAAATAGAAAGAGACGAGATAATCGAAGAATTGGTTAAATCGTACTTAGAACAGCATAAAGAGGCGTAAACAAGCATGCGAATATTAGGTCTGGATTTAGGTTCGAAAACGCTCGGCGTAGCGCTGAGCGATGAAATGGGCTGGACGGCTCAAGGGATAGAAACGATTAAAATCGACGAGGCGGGCGGTGAGTACGGCTTGAACCGCCTCGCCGAATTGACGAAAGACTATGTACTGGACAAGATTGTACTCGGTTTTCCCAAGAACATGAACGGAACCGTCGGCCCGAGGGGGGAAGCGAGCCAGAAGTTCGCGGAAGTCCTTGAAGAAACGTTTCAAGTTCCAGTCGTGCTTTGGGACGAGCGCCTCTCGACAATGGCGGCCGAAAGAATGCTGATTTCAGCAGATGTAAGCAGGCAAAAAAGAAAAAAAGTAATTGATAAAATGGCGGCCGTGATGATCCTTCAAGGATATCTCGACAGCCTAAACTCATGAGGTGATCAAGATGGAACACGGAGAAAAAAACATTACGATTGTAGACGATAAAGGGAATGAACAGCTGTGTGAAGTGCTCTTCACATTTGACAGCGATCAGTTTAACAAGTCATACGTGCTTTACTATCCGATTGAAGCACAGGACGAAGATGAGATCGAGATCCATGCTTCAAGCTTCGTACCGAATGAAGCCGGAGAAGACGGCGAACTGATGCCGATTGAAACAGAAGAAGAATGGGATATGATCGAAGAGACGCTGAACACGTTTTTAGCGGATGAAGACGAAGAAGAATAAAGAAGCGGCTAGACCGCTTGACAAAATCCTAAAACGATTGAAGTTTTAGGATTTTGTCATTCTTTCTTTAAAGCTTGATCTGCAATCCTTTGCGCCCGGCTGCCGACAGGCGGCTTTTTTTATAAAAACATTTTGTAATAAATTGCCGAATGATAACGAATCATGTAGTATAAACCATGGGAGGAGAGGAGGACACCAATGTTTGAAGATCAGACAAAGAAACCGTTTATAAAAAGACTCCTTAAACATAAAATAAAGTTTTGGCTGACTGTGGTCGCGGTTCTGCTGATTTTAACCGCAGGCGCTGTTTCGCTCTACGTCAAATCGGCGCTCGAGCCGGTCGATAAAAATAATGCAAAAACGGTCAATGTCTATATTCCGGAAGGATCGACCGTTACGTCCATCGCCGCCAAACTGAAAAAAGAGGACTTAATTAAAAACGAAAAAGTATTTATCGCTTATGTGAAATTTAAAAATGCCTCCGGCTTTCAAGCTGGTAATTTTCAGCTCAGCCAGTCGATGGATGCGGCCGGCGTGATCAAAAAGCTGACAACCGCTTCACATGTGCCGGCATTTAAAATTACCGTTCCTGAAGGAAGGCAGCTCAAGGAAATCGCAGACATCATCGCCGGACAAACCAACTACTCGGCTGAGGACATAATGAAAAAGCTGGATGACCGCGAATTCATCAGCCGATTAAAACAGAAGTACCCGAAACTGATCACCGACGACGTGTTAAACAAGAATATCAATCATCCGCTTGAAGGATACCTGTATCCTGCGACATATCCATTTTACGACCCCGAGACGAAGCTGGATGCAATCATCGAAGCGATGATCAAACAAACAGATCAGCTGGCTGAAAAGTATGAAAAGCAGATGAAAGACAAAAAGATGTCCGTCCACAAAGCCTTGACGATGGCTTCGTTAATTGAGGAAGAAGCTACCGAAAAAGCGGACAGGCACAAAATCTCAAGCGTCTTCTACAACCGCATCAGCAAAAACATGCCATTGCAAACGGATCCGACCGTCTTATATGCGCTTGGGGAACATAAAAACCGAGTCATGTACAAAGACCTTGAAGCGGATTCCCCGTATAATACGTACAAACATACCGGTCTTCCGCCTGGGCCGATTGCAAACGCTGGAGAGAGCTCTTGGGAAGCGGCATTAAATCCGGAGCAAACCGACTACGTTTATTTTCTTGCAAAGAAAAACGGGGAAGTCGTCTTTACAAAAACGCTTGAAGAACACAACAAAGCAAAAGCCAAATACATTACGAACACGCAGGAAGAGGAAAAAGGAGAGTGAAAAATACTCTCCTTTTATTCGCAAATACAAAGGTTTTATGATAAAATATATCGGGTTGTTTATTGGAGAAAAGACAGTCGACTGCTTTAGGAGAGTGCTGAACACCTGACCTAAGGCTCTTTTTTATGAAAGGGAGGCCATCTGCCCGTGAAGATTGGACACGAAGAATTGACCGGCTATCTTGAAAAGCTGCTAAAGCCGCGGCCGGCTGAAATTATGAAACTGGAGGCCTATGCCGAAGAGCATGGCGTACCCATTATGGAACCGACAGGAATCGAAGTGCTCCTGCAGCTTCTTTCACTCAAAAATCCGAAAAAAATTCTTGAAATCGGTACCGCCATCGGCTATTCGGCGATTCGGATGGCGCTTGCCCTTCCCGAAGCTGAAATCTTTACGATCGAGCGCGATGAAGACAGGTATCGGGAAGCGCTGAAAAACATCCGGTCATTCCAGCTTGAAAACAGAATTCACGTGTTCTTCGGCGATGCGCTTAGCGAGTCGGACGCCGTTCAATCGATGGCTCCTTATGATGCGCTTTTTATCGATGCCGCAAAAGGCCAGTATCAGAAGTTTTTCAGTATATATGAAAAAATGCTTGCCGATGACGGCATCATTTTTACGGATAATGTCCTTTTCAAAGGCCTTGTCGCATCAGATTACAATCAGATCGAAAACAAGCGCATCAAAAAGCTTGTATCGAAAATAGATCATTACAATCATTGGCTGATGGAGCATCCTGACTACCACACGGCGATCCTGCCTGTGGGCGACGGATTGGCCGTCAGTCAAAAAAGAGGTGAACGGATATGAAAAAGCCTGAACTGCTTGTGACGCCGACGGCTGTTTCGGATATTAAGCCTTTGGCAGAGGCAGGCGCCGATGCGTTTATCATCGGTGAACAAAGGTACGGTTTGCGTTTAGCCGGGGAGTTTTCCAGAGAGGAAGTAAAAGAAGCCATTATTCAGGCCCATGAAAAAGGCGCAAAAGTATATGTTGTGGTGAACGCGATTTTTCACAATGACCGGGTTCCTGAACTGAATGACTACCTTTCTTTCTTGGACGAGGCAGGCGCGGATGCGGTTGTCTTCGGCGATCCCGCCGTACTGATGGCAGCACGGGAATCAGCGCCGAACATGAAGCTTCACTGGAATACGGAAACGACCGCAACCAACCATTATTCCTGCAACTATTGGGGGCGAAAGGGCGCGAAGCGCGCGGTGCTCGCAAGAGAGCTTAACATGGACAGCATCGTTGAGATTAAAGAGAAAGCAGAAGTCGAGATTGAAATTCAGGTTCACGGCATGACATGCATGTTCCAGTCAAAGCGCTCCCTGATCGGCAACTATTTTGAATACCAGGGAAAAGTTATGGATATCGAAGGCAGGAAAAAAGAAAAAGGCATGTATCTCCATGATAAAGAACGCGGCAATAAATATCCGATTTTCGAAGACGAAAACGGCACGCACATCATGAGTCCGAATGACGTCTGCATCATTGATGAGCTTGAGGATTTAATCGATGCCGGCATCGATTCATTTAAAATCGACGGGATTTTAAAATCGGTCGAATACATGACTGAAGTAACGGCCATGTACCGCGAAGCCATCGACCTTTGCATCGCAGACAGGGAAGCATACGAAGACAAGAAAGAACAATGGATCGAGCGGATCGAACAGCTGCAGCCTGCAAACCGCAGCATCGATACCGGATTCTTTTTCAAAGAAACAGTATATTAAAAGGAGGGATAGCCATGTCTGCAGTAAAAGATAAAATTTCCAAAATCGTTAATGGAAAACGCGTCATTACGAAAAAGCCAGAACTTCTTGCTCCGGCGGGAAATTTGGAAAAACTGAAAATCGCTGTCCACTATGGTGCAGACGCTGTATTTATCGGCGGACGTGAATATGGACTCCGCTCAAACGCAGATAACTTTTCAATTGAAGAAATGGCTGAAGGTGTCGAATTTGCGAAAAAATACGGCGCCAGAATTTATGTGACGACAAACATATTTGCGCATGAAGAAAATGTCGACGGACTAGAAGACTATTTGCGCGATCTCGAAGGAGCAGGCGTGTCAGGCATTATCGTCGCTGATCCCCTGATCATTGAAACGTGCCGCAGAGTTGCGCCGAAGCTGGAAGTGCATTTGAGCACCCAGCAGTCCCTTTCAAACTGGAAAGCCGTTCAGTTCTGGAAGGAAGAAGGCCTTGAGCGGGTCGTGCTCGCGCGTGAAACGAGCGCACTTGAGATTAGAGAAATGAAAGAAAAAGTCGATATTGAAATCGAAACGTTCATACACGGTGCGATGTGTATCGCTTATTCCGGCCGCTGCGTGCTCAGCAACCATATGACGGCCAGGGACTCTAACCGCGGAGGCTGCTGCCAGTCATGCCGCTGGGACTATGATTTGTATCAGACGGACGGGGCGAATGCACTGCCGCTGTATGAAGAAGGCGATGCTCCATTTGCGATGAGCCCGAAAGATCTGAAGCTGATCGAATCGATTCCGCAAATGATTGAAATGGGTATCGACAGCCTGAAAATCGAAGGCCGGATGAAATCGATCCACTACATTGCGACAGTCGTCAGTGTGTACAGAAAAGTGATCGATGCTTATTGCGCTGATCCTGAAAACTTCGTCATCAAAGAAGAATGGCTGAAAGAACTTGACAAATGCGCCAATAGAGACACGGCGCCTGCTTTCTTTGAAGGAACGCCAGGATATGAAGAGCAGATGTTCGGCGTCCACGGCAAAAAGACAACATATGACTTTGTCGGACTTGTCCTTGACTATGATGAAGAGACAAAAATGGTCACGCTTCAGCAGCGTAACTTCTTTAAAACCGGAGATGAAGTCGAATTTTTCGGTCCGGAAATCGAAAATTTCACATGCAAAATTGACACGATTTGGGACGAAAAAGGCAATGTGCTTGACGCAGCCCGCCATCCCCTGCAGATCGTCAAATTTAGAGTGGACAACAAGATTTATCCTAGCAACATGATGAGAAAGGGGCAGTAATGGCATGGGGAAAAAACCGGTAGTTATCGGCATAGCGGGAGGCTCCGGATCAGGAAAAACGAGCGTCACAAGATCCATTTATGAACAGTTTAAAGGTCATTCGATCTTGATGCTCGAACAGGATTTATATTATAAAGATCAGAGCCATCTGCCGTTTGAAGAGCGGCTGAACACGAACTACGACCACCCGCTTGCATTTGATAATGACTATTTGATCGAGCATTTAAACGAATTGCTCGCATACAGGCCGATCAAAAAGCCGATTTACGATTACAAGCTGCATACGCGTTCAGAGGAAGTCGTGCACGTCGATCCGAAAGATGTTATTATTTTGGAAGGAATCCTTGTTCTCGAGGATGAAAGGCTCCGCGACTTAATGGACATCAAGCTGTATGTCGATACGGATGCCGACCTGCGGATCATCAGAAGGATGCTCAGAGACATAAAAGAAAGAGGACGTTCGATCGATTCTGTCATCGAGCAGTACATCTCAGTCGTCAGACCGATGCACAACCAGTTTGTCGAACCGACGAAACGCTATGCCGATATCATTATTCCGGAGGGCGGCCAAAACCGCGTCGCCATCGACCTGATGGTAACAAAAATACAAACTATTCTTGAACAAAACGCGATTTTATAATAACATAGCATAGACAAACACAACTCTGACCATATTATGTATAGAAATTGAAGGGTTCTCATCCTGAGCCCTTCTTTAACTGTATAAGCACCATTTACCGGAGCCTTCCATCCGGTTTATATGATACTTTACAAATATGGGAGAGAAGAAGGGGACAAGGGTTGTCCTCATTCTTGTATATTCAAGTCTATACTCTCACATACAAGTGATGAGGAACCAACTAGAAGGAGTGAAGGAACATGGCACAAGAGAAAGTATTTCCTATGACAGAAACGGGAAAGAAAAAACTGGAAGAAGAACTTGAGTATTTGAAAACGGTTAAACGTAAAGAAGTTGTTGAACGTATTAAAGTGGCAAGAAGCTTCGGAGATCTTTCCGAAAACTCCGAATACGATTCAGCAAAAGAAGAACAAGCTTTTGTAGAAGGGCGCATCACAACCCTTGACAATATGATCCGCAACGCAAAGATTATCGAAGATGACGGTGCAAACTCAGATATCGTCGGCCTCGGAAAAACCGTTACATTTACGGAGCTTCCTGACGGTGAAGAAGAATCTTATACCATTGTGGGCAGCGCGGAAGCCGATCCGTTTGAAGGAAAAATCTCGAACGATTCCCCAATCGCGAAAAGCCTTCTCGGCAAACAGGTTGGAGACGAAGTAACCGTTCAAACACCGGGCGGCGAAATGCTTGTAAAGATTGTGAAAATTTCATAAAATTTGTTTAGCAAACGATGACCTCGTCCACAATGTGGATGAGGTGTTTTTATGAAATGGCAAAAGCGCATGAAGTGGGTATCGATTATCATTTCGGCTGCCCTGTTATTTCTGCTGATCAGGCTGGCTGAAATTCAACTGTTTTTTACCGAATCCTTTTCTAAACGGAATGTGAACTTAATCCAGGAAAGCGTCAAACAGCGCACGGAGGAAGTTCGGATTTCAGACGGGAGAGGATCTTTTTTAGATCGGAACGGCGAACATTTGTCCGTCAGCCAAAAACCGGCCATCGTCTTGTTCCCTTTTTTAAAAAATCAGCCGTGGCCGGCCGAAGAAGCAGCCGAAATTTTAAACATGACAGAAGATGAGCTCGGGAGCAAGCTGGAACACGCTAAAAAACCCGTGATTCTCACAAAACGTGAAGGAGCGTCCGTTTCAAAGGCAGCTCTCGAAAAAATCAATAAACTGAAATATCCGGGCGTTTACGGCGTATACATAGAAGAAACAGAAAAGAACAGGCTGGCTTCGCATACGCTCGGTATGACCAATCAAGACCCGGACCTTCTCCGACGCAAATATCCCGATAAAGACGACCTGCCCATCAGCACGAAAATCGGCACCTTCGGCATGGAGCGGACGTTTGATGAATTCCTGCTTCCTGAACAAGATACAAAACTGTTGTATCATGTGGACGGATTGGGAAACCCTTTGTTCGGTATGGACGTCAAATATACAGCAGACGCCAATCCTTTTTACCCGCTGCAAGTCAAAACAACGATCGATAAAAAGGTTCAGCAGGCAATGGAAGATGTACTGGCTGACCAAAAGCTTGATAAAGGCGGGGCGGTTCTGCTTGACATCGAAACGAACAGCGTGGTGGCGATTGCGAGCAAGCCCGACTTAAACATGGCATCGCAAAAAACAAGGCAGAACTATATGCTGACACCGGTATATCCCGGCTCGGTTTTTAAAACCGTGATTGCTGCGGCAGCGATCGAAAACGGTTTGGACCATCCGTCAAAAACCTTTAACTGCAATTTGAACCTGTACGGTGAGACCGGAGAAGACAAAGGGAAGCTCAGCTTGGAAGACAGTTTTGCGGAAAGCTGCAACTACACGTTTACAAATCTTGCTGGACAGCTCGTTGAAAAAAACAGCTCCGTGATCGAAGATACCGCCGCAAAGCTCGGGCTGACCGGACGGGTCGGCTGGGAAGGGAAGCTGTATCATGAAGATGAGTTCAGACAGTTTTATCATGAAACTGCAGGATCAATCTGGGGGGATGAAAAGGACAAAAAAGTTAAAAAAGCCGTAGCCCAGACCGCCATCGGCCAAAAAAATGTGAAGCTGACTCCGTTGGAAATCGCCAACATGATGGCGACCATCGCAAGAGGCGGAGAGAAAAAACAAGTCAAGATCGCAGACCAGATCGAATATAAAAACGGCACATTGATGACGACTTTTAAAGATCACGAGCTTCCAGGGGAGAAAATTGATCAGTATACAGCACAAAAGCTGCAAAAACTGCTCAGAAAAGTTGTCACATCTGAAAAAGGGACAGGCCGGCGCTTCAGCGATCTTCCGTACGATGTAGCGGGAAAATCGGGCACAGCGCAGACAGGCAGGACGGCAGATGACAAAAAAACGCTCTATCATAAATGGTTTGCAGGTTATTTTCCGGCGAACAAGCCGAAATATGCGCTCGTCGTCGTCCATATGGATACGCCGGATAGCAAGGCTGCGACAAATGCCGTATTTTATGATATTGTTAAAAAAGTATATGAAATTGAAAAGAACCAGACATAGAAGAATGCCTCAGGTGATGATAAAATAGGAAGCGAGGCAAGAGGGAAAAAGGAGTGCAATGAACTTGAGCGAAACAAGGGAATCTCGTTTTGAAAATCGTGATAAGCGCAGGAAAGCGAATCTTGTGCTTAACATTTTAATAGGCATCGTATTGGTATTAATCGTTGTCGTTGCCAGCAGTCTGATGATGAACAGCCCGAAGGAGCAGGCGCAAGATGTCTCGAAAAACGATTCTGAACAGACGACAGAAGCACCTGCTTCCGACAATAAGAAACAAACATCTGACGAAGATGTAAAAGATGAGGACAAAGGAAAAAGCGATTCTTCCGACAAAGAAGACAGCGATTCCGACTCGGACAAGGATAAAGAATCTGCTTCAGACGAGAACAAGTCAACATCAGATGATCCGTTTGAAGGAGCCAAAGTGACAGAAGGCGGTTCAAGTGCTAATGTTGAAAAAACGATCATCAATCCTGACTGGGAACCTGTCGGCACACAACAGAGCGGACAGCATACCGCAACATATGATTCTTCTTCACAAGACTGGAAGGAAATGCTTGAAGCCATTTCATACGCGACAGGGATTTCTAATGACAACATGACGTTGATCTGGCTTGGAAACAACGGCAGCCCGCAAGATGCGAAAGGAACCATTCAGGCGAAGGATACTGGCGTCAAATACCAGGTAGCCATTACTTGGATTGACGGAAAAGGCTGGAAGCCGACAAAAGTTGAACAATTGAAATAAAGAAAAAAGCGGCCGGTTGCTAAACCGGGCGCTTTTTTATGATTCGGCTTTAAAATGAACGACTGCGCTGTAGTGGATCCGTCCGTCAATGACCGCCGTCTGGTGGGAAACCGAATGGACCCTCAGCAAAATCGCCTGGTTGTTTTCAATCTGTTGACTGATCTTTTTTTCAAGCTCCTCTAAGCTCAGCGCCTCAAAAAACTCAATTTTATCTTTGATCAGATCGAGCCCGAAGTTCATAAACCAATCCTCCATTCGTCTCAAGTCATTTTTTATTAAAGCAGAGAAGCGGCCGGGTGACAAGGGAAATATAACCAAGCCTTTTTTGTACCCAAAACGAATGACTTGTGGTAGGATAAGAACTAATCAATCGAATAAATCATACTATACTTATAGGAATTGTAAAAATAGATGGAGAGTGACGATAAAATGGGAAGAGAGTTCATTCCTTTATTTGAGAACTGGGCAAATTCTTATGATGATACAGTAGTTGGCCGCGATCTTCAATACAAAGAAGTGTTTCGCAACTATGACGGCATTCTGGATGATGTCGTCAGCCGCTCGGGGCATAAAGTTCTCGAATTCGGTGTCGGAACAGGCAATCTGACTGCGAAATTGCTGGCAGCCGGAAAGGGAGTCACAGGTGTAGAACCTTCAAAAGCGATGAGAGAAATTGCCGAGGAGAAGCTGCCGGAGAATGCAGTGATCGTTGACGGAGACTTTCTCGACTTTCCGGATCCTCCGTTTTCTCCCGACACGATTGTCAGTTCCTATGCGTTTCACCACCTGACAAACGAAGAGAAGCGGGAGGCTGTGAAGCGATATGGAAAAATGCTCGGAAAGCATGGTAAAATAGTGTTTGCTGATACCGTCTTCAAGGATCGGGAAGCCTTCTCTGCCGCTGTTAAAAAAGCGAAGGAAAAAGGGTTCCTGCAATTGGCGGAAGACCTTGAAACGGAACATTATCCGACGCTTTCGGAGATGGAAACGATCTTTACCTCAGAACATTTCAGTATCGCCTTTCAAAAGCATAATGATTTTGTCTGGGTAATGGAAGCGGCAAAATTGTAATTTGAAGGGAAGTTTTAGATATGAAAATCGCAGTTATCGGAGCAATGGAGGAAGAAGTCACGATTTTGCGAAGCAAGCTCGAACAGACGAACCGGGAAGTCATCGCAAACTGTGAATTTACCAGCGGATTTTATGAAGGAAAAGAAGTCGTACTTTTAAAGTCCGGCATCGGCAAAGTCAATGCAGCCATGAGCACGACGATTCTGCTTGACCGCTTTAAACCGGACGTTGTCATCAACACCGGATCAGCCGGCGGCTTCCATCATTCGCTTAATGTCGGAGACATCGTCATCTCGACCGAAGTCCGCCATCATGATGTTGATGTCACGGCATTTGATTATGAATATGGACAGGTTCCGAATCTGCCGGCCGCATACAAGGCAGACAGTGCATTGATCCAAGCGGCGGAAGACGAAGCGTCTGAACTGGGACACATTCAGGTTGTCAAAGGAACGATTGCAACAGGCGATTCCTTTATGAGCGATCCTGACCGTGTGGCATTCATCCGCGGCAAGTTTGAAGACCTTTACGCGGTTGAAATGGAAGCGGCGGCTGTCGCGCAGGTTTCTTATCAATTTAATACGCCGTTCGTTGTCATCAGGGCGCTTTCAGACATCGCCGGAAAAGAATCTGAAATTTCATTTGATCAATTTTTGGAGCAGGCTGCCAAGCATTCGACAGATCTTGTGCTCCGCATGATTAAAAGAATCAATTAAAAACAGGGGGGAGAATCCCCCTCTGTTTTGCACCTCTTGAAGGAGGAAGGAACATGAATGTGATCAAGGACATCACCCAATTGATCGGCAAAACGCCGCTTCTGCAGATTTTGAATTTTAACATTCCCAGAGGGGTTAACATATATGCAAAGCTTGAAATGATGAATCCTGGAGGCAGCATTAAAGACCGCCTTGGAGAAGTGCTGATTGCTGAAGCCATCGGTTCGGGAAAGCTGAAACCCGGTGGAACAGTCATTGAGGCAACAGCAGGCAATACGGGAATCGGTCTGGCTCTCGCCGCCAGAAAGCACGGCATTAGACCCGTTTTTTGCGTACCCGAGCATTTCAGCATGGAAAAACAGTCGATTATGAAAGCGCTCGGCGCTCGGATTGTTCATACCCCCAGAAGTGCCGGAATGAAGGGTGCGATTGAAAAGGCACTTGACCTTGAGAAGGAGATTCCCGATTCTTATTGCGTTTTGCAGTTTAAAAACCCAGTAAATCCATTGGCTTACTATAAAACGCTCGCCCCGGAAATATGGGATGATCTTGGCGGCCGGATTGACGTCTTCGTCGCCGGTGCCGGATCAGGAGGCACATTTGCGGGAACCGCCAAATTTCTGAAAGAAAAAAATCCGTCCATTAAAACGGTTATTGTTGAACCGGAAGGCTCGATTTTAAACGGAGGGGAACCGCACGGACATAAAACCGAAGGAATCGGAATGGAATTCATTCCGGAATACATGGACGAAAGCCATTTCGATGAGATTTACACCGTGCTTGACGAAGATGCGTTCCGGCTTGTAAAAGAAGCCGCGGAAAAGGAAGGGCTTCTGATCGGAAGCTCATCAGGCGCCGCGTTGTTTGCCGCATTGAAAGAAGCTGAAAAAGCGAAAGCCGGCACAAACATTGTGACCGTTTTTCCCGACAGCAGCGACCGCTATTTAAGCAAAAAAATTTACGAAGGAGGAATCTGATATGAAGCCAAAAACGAAAATGATTCACGGCGGTATTACAGGAGACGAAAAAACAGGAGCGGTATCGGTTCCTATTTACCAGGTCAGCACGTACAAACAGCCTCGCGCCGGCCAGCATACAGGATACGAATATTCCCGGACGGGAAATCCGACGAGAACGGCGCTCGAATCCTTGATCGCGGATGTTGAAGGCGGTGCAGCAGGCTACGCGTTCGGCTCTGGGATGGCAGCGATCACAGCTGTCATGATGCTTTTTAAAAGCGGCGATCACATCGTGTTGACAGATGATGTATACGGCGGCACATACCGCGTGATGACAAAGGTGATGAATCGCATCGGCATTGAAGCGACCTTCAGTGATACGAGCAGCATTGAAGACATCACAAAAGCGATCAAGCCGAATACAAAAGCGATTTATGTTGAGACGCCGACAAATCCTTTATTGAAAATTACTGACATCAAGAAAGCAGCTGAAACAGCGAAAAAGCACGACTTATTGCTGATTGTCGACAACACCTTCTACACGCCGTACTTTCAAAACCCAATCTCGTTGGGAGCCGATATCGTCCTTCACAGCGCGACGAAATACTTGGGCGGACACAGCGATGTCGTCGGCGGACTGGTCGTAACAGCCTCGAAGGAACTCGCAGAAGAGATCCATTTCATTCAAAACTCTACAGGCGGGATTCTCGGGCCACAGGATTCCTGGCTCTTAATGAGGGGGATGAAAACCCTTGGCTTGAGAATGGAAGCCCATGAGCAAAATGCCCGGAAAATCGCAGCGTTTTTAGAAGATCACCCCGCCGTCAAAAAGGTTTATTACCCAGGGCTGTCCTCTCATCCGGGACATGAGCTTGCCAAGCGGCAAAGTACGGGCTTCGGCGGCATGATCTCGTTTGATATCGGAAAAGAAGAGAACGTGGATCTTGTCCTTGGCCGTCTCAAATGGTTTACGATTGCCGAAAGCCTTGGCGCGGTTGAAAGCCTGATTTCGGTGCCGGCGCGGATGACTCACGCTTCGATCCCGCGTGAACGCAGGCTGGAGCTTGGCATCACAGACGGATTGATCCGTATTTCCGCCGGGGTTGAAGATATTGACGATCTGCTGGAAGATTTGCAGCAAGCGCTGGCCCCGCTTTCTTAATATGGCTGAATTTACATGTCTGGTCATCTGTCAATCTATGTTATCCTGAATCATATCCATTATGAAACAAAAGCAGGTGATCATGACATGCAGAAGAAAAAAGTCAAATCGCTGATGGAAGACTATAAGCAGTTTGCTTTTACGCTTCTCAGCGTAAGCGCATTTTTATATATCGGATCGGTCATTCCCGGACAAGGTTTGGAAACCGGCCAAAAGATGACAATGATGCTCGCGACATGCGGTTTTTTGGGAGGAGCTTTCTATTGTGTGAAGCGCTCGCTCAAATATAAAAGACAATTAGACGAAATGGAAGAATCATAAGCAGAGAGACTCTTGAGAGGGGTTCTCTGCTTTTTTTTGACTTGATCAATCCGTCCATTTTAAAAAAAACGGTTTACAAACAGGAATTTGATGGATATACTTACAAAGTAAACAAAAAGCAAAGGAGGTTGATGAACATGAAACCAGCACTGACTACATACATTAGACTTTGTGAATGCCAATACCATGATTCATCAAACCTGTGGGAGAGATTGTGCACTTCCTTAACCGATGCTTTTTCAGCACAGCCGGTACATTAGGAAGTTAGGCATAATAATACGCTACTCCTCCCGCAAGATAAAGACTCAATTCGTTTTTATCTGGCGGTTTTTGTTTGCGCCCGCAGGTTTGTCAGATGATCTGCGGGCTGTTTTTGTTTTTAGCGAACTTGAAAGGAGGTGAGCGATGTGACCATTAATCTATTCTTCTTAACACTAACCATTCAGAGACGATTTAAAAGTCCGGAAGAGTACGAACGAGAATACGAAATAGAACAAATGTACAATGAAATGAAAGACCTGCAGCTAAAATATCTTTACATGAACAGCCAGCGCTAGCTTAAAGCGCGAAAAAAATAAAGGAGGAGATCAAGATGATGCATAGAAAGGAACTGTTGGCACATTACACTCAGGAGAAGGACCAGGTTTAGCCGGGGTTAAAACGAGTTCCGCATCTCCGCTTTTCTGCATAATATGAAGCAAGCAATTCAAGGAATGCAGGTGAACAGCATGCAGAAAAACGGCAGAATGCCTTTTATCGGCCACGGGTATACATCGATGCCTCATTCTTTCAAGCACGGATACGGTAATCCGTACCGGCGCCAAAGAATGGAGATGGCGCGCCAATTCGGGTATTGGCCGCATTATTGGTATTATTGAGAAAGAGCAGAAAACAAACCGTTTTCTGCTCTTTTTCATTTGGACAAACTAAATGGCAAAATGAGAGGGGGGTTTTAAAATCCCCCCTCCTGTTCATTTAGCAGACGTAACAAGCGCCAATGATAATTAAAAGAATGAATAGAACCACAACAAGCGCGAATCCGCCTCCATAGCCGTATCCGCCACCGTATCCGCCGGAGTAGCCTCCCCAGCCGCCGCAGCATCCGCCGCCGTAACCAAAGCCCATAAATAGCACCACCTTTTAGTGAAAATTCCATATATACTATGCATGGGTTTGAGTTGTGGAAAGGGCGGATAGACCAATTCATTAAAAAAACAGTTTTCTTGAAGCGAAACATTTTCAAAGCTGAAGCCGTCTAGTTATGGAATGAACAAAAGAATGCAATTATTTTTGCAAATCCTTTTAATATTCGGTCCATTGACCGATATGAGTGGGGAAAGGCCCGTTTGTACGTAAAATCGGGCTAATTAGAATTAAAGCAGGTGTTTTAACGTGTTTGAACAATGGCTTGGAAAACAATTGCGGAGCCCGAGCGGCATTTTGTCGAAATGGGTCGCGTCATATATGGAAAACGGAAATCATGATATAAACGAATGGACCATCAACTTAATGGATGTCTGTCCGCATGAGCGCATCCTTGAAATCGGAACGGGAAGCGGAGCGGCACTTTATCGGATAGCGGAGCTGCTTGGGAGCGGCAAAGCCTGCGGCATAGACGCTTCAAAAAGCATGGTCAAGCAAGGCCTGCGGCGAATCCGTCATGTGAAAGAAGAAGGAAAAGCCGAATTGAAGCTCGGCCATGCCGAAAATATTCCTTATCCGGACCGTTCTTTTCATAAAGTATATTCAGTCCACACCATTTATTTTTGGACGGATTTCAAACAGGCATTAAAAGAAATTTACCGTGTTTTACAGGTTGACGGCACGCTGTTTCTCGCCGTGCATCTGGAAGGGCAAATGAAAAAATCGAAAAAAACACAAGGCTTTACCTTGTACTCAGAAGAGCAAATCAAACAACTGCTTGAAGAAAGCCATTTCAGAGACATCACGGTACATATGCACAAAAATTACTGCTGTATTTCTGCGGTAAAATCATGAGCTTTGTATGATCATCCCTTTCAATACGAGAGGGATTTTTTATGTTTGATAGAGTTGAAACTGGATCTTAAATATCATATTTTTGATTTTTAAAGAAAAGTATTCCATTAACATAGCAAACATGGTTTAATATCAAAGTGAACGTTTTTACTATATTTTCCGGAGGTATTTATGAACAAAAGGATCGTGAAAAGTTCAATTGCTCTCTTTCTCCTTGTTGCATTGATTTTTGGCCAGCTGCCTCTACCGAAGACGATGGCAGCCGAAGACAGCGTTCCGATTAACGAAACCACATTGACCGGCGCGTCCCCTGTTGAAGCTTCATTTCAAAGCGATGATGAGGTGCATTGGTATAAAATCAATCCTTCAAATCAGGAAATCGCAAACTACACGCATTTCCGCGTTAAACTGAAATCAGCTGCAGAGCTGAACATTTCCGTCTACTCCAGCCTGGAGAATGCAACTGATCATCAAACGTTTGACCGTTACAACGGCTACTCCTATGAAAATAATCCCGCTTTAATCGATTTTCCGATTGCCTGGAAAGGTCCTTACTACATAAAAGTAGAAAATCACCATGATGAGGAAAACGAAACCACTTCAATTACAGATATTTCTTACACCATCAGCTATGAAGGCGTTACCCTGCCTCCGTCAAACCAGGAAGCAGAAGAAGAGTGTCCGGCAGAATTAAGCGTCTCCGAAAGGGAAACCGGCAAGGGCATATTAACACAGTTAAGAATGATCAGGGATGAAGTTCTTTCAAAAACTGAAAAAGGAAAAGAGCTGTCTTCCCTTTACTATAAAGCAGCTCCATTCATCAGCGCAAAAATGCTCTTTAACAAATCGATGAGAGACAGTGTCTACAAAGATTTGGTGCAGCTGAAGCCGCTGTTTGCCGATGTCGCAAAAAACGGGCAAGAGAGCGCATACACCATTACGAATGATGATCAAAAAGCGATCAGCCGCCTGTACGAAACAGCCCGCGCGTACGTTCCCGAGTCGTTGAAAAAACAGCTGGATCAAGTCGCAAAAGACATCGGCATCGAACAATTAACAGGCAGCAAAGTATCGGCTGTGCTTGAAAAAGCGGGGATGGCGACAGCTTCATCAAGCGCGCCCGAAAAACGCTATATTGTAAAATTAAAAGACGGCAAAAAACCGGGTTCTTTCAAATCTAAAGCCCAATCTTCCGGTGTTCAGGCATTAGAGCCCCTCGATAAAAGTAAACCGGCATTTAAAGATATGTACGTTGTTGAAATGAAGGAAAGCCGTTCTGCCGGATTTAAAGCGGCGGCAAAGCAATATCAGGCGGCAGCCGCCAAGATCGCCAAGATGCCTGAAGTGGAATTCGTCGAACAGGTTCAGCAATACGAAGCACTGTCAGCGGACACCCAATATCCATATCAATGGTCGCTCAAAAATAACGGCAAAAACCGTGCTGCGAATGCAGACATTCAATTTGAACAGCTCCAAAAGCTGATGAAAGGCAAAAAGCTGAAAGATACAGTAATCGCCGTCGTTGATACAGGAGTTGATCATACGCTTGCCGATTTAAGCAGCAGCGTCAAAAAAGACGAAGGCTATAACTATATCGGCCGCACGGCGGATGCGATGGATGACAATGGTCACGGCACACACGTGTCAGGCATCATTGCAGCCGCGCAAGACAACCATTTTTCAATGGCGGGAATCAATGCCTATGCCAAAATCCTGCCTGTCAAAGTGCTGGATTCTTCAGGAAGCGGAGATACGGAACAGATTGCAAACGGCATCATCTATGCTGCCGACCACGGTGCAAAAGTCATCAATTTGAGCCTTGGCGGGCCATACAGCCGGGTGATGGAATATGCGCTTAAATATGCGGCTTCCAAAAATGTGATGATCGTTGCCGCAACCGGCAATGACGGAGTGTCGGAGATTTCGTACCCGGCATCTTCGAAATATACGCTTTCAGTCGGGGCAACCAATAACCTCGATCTCGTCTCGGACTACTCCAATTATGGAAAAGGTCTCGATATGGTGGCCCCGGGAACCGATATTCCAAGCCTCGTTCCGGACGGAAATGTCACTTATATGAGCGGAACATCCATGGCGGCGCCGCACGTTGCAGCTGCAGCAGGACTTCTTTTGTCACAGAATCCGTCCTTGAAACCAAAGCAAGTCGCAAAGCTATTGACCGACACCACAGCAGATGTGGCATTTGAAGAACAGGATAATCCAAACCCGGATTATGACCTGGATGTAGAACCGGCTGCTCAAATTCCTGGATATGACTTCGTTTCCGGGTGGGGAAGGCTGAATGTTTATCATGCAGCCAGCGTTTTTGAGCTGAACATGAAGGTTCATCCTCTTTTAAACCGCCACTCGGCAGTGACAGGCACAGCCAAAAGCGGATCAACGGTCAAAATCTTGCGAGGGAAGCAGGTATTGGGCACGGGAACAGCCGGAAAATCAGGCGCGTTTTCAGTGAAAATCCCGGCTCAGAAGGCGGGGCAAGTTCTTCATGTCGCGGCATCGGGCCATCAGGCGGAAGCCTCGCTCAGAACCATCGTGGAAAAAGCGCCGAAAAACCCGTCCGTCAAACGCATCACGAACAAAGATACTGCCGTAACGGGGAAAACGGCAGCCGGCTACACGATCAAAGTGAAAAACGCGTCCAAAAAAGTGATCGCGCAAGGCAAAGCGGATCCATCCGGAGCGTTTAAAGTGAAAATCAACAAGCAAAAAGAATATGCCGTTTTGTATGTCTCCGCATCTGCTGATGAATACAGAGAAAGCGGCGATGTTAAAATGACGGTGGCTGACGTCATCCCGCCAGGCGCCCCGAAAGTTTATCAGGTTTCCGATAAAAGTACGGTGATACAGGGAAAAACAGAAGCAAACGCGCAAGTCAGCGCCAAAGTAAAAGGAAAGACGATCGCTTCCGGCAAAGCGAACGGAAAAGGTGAATACAAGCTGAAAATCAGCAGGCAAAAAGCCGGAACCGTCATCAGCGTAACAGCAAAGGATAAAGCCGGGAATGTCAGCAAAGCGAAAGCCGTCACTGTGCTTGACAAAACCCCGCCGCCCGCGCCGAAAGTGAATACGGTGACAAACAAGAGCACGGCCGTTAAGGGGAAAGCAGAGCCGAACGCCGCCATCACCGTCAAAGCAGGAAAGAAAACGATCGGAACCGGCAAGGCCGATAAAAAAGGCGCGTTTTCTGTGAAAATAAAAAAACAAAAGGCAAACACCGTTTTAGCGGTCAGTGCAAAAGATAAAGCCGGCAATACAAGCAAAGCGAGCAAAATAAAAGTCAAAAAAGCAAAATAATCCGATGGCAGAAGGAACTGATGACATATCAGTTCCTCTTTTTTATCAAAATTAATATATAAGAATACTATTGCACAGCCACGCTTCCTTCATTCAATTTATGAATATCAGCTCATGTCAACAGTTGGGCCTATTATACCCTTTTTCGTTTTTTATTAAAAATTTTTATATTAAAAAAGGAATTTTCAAGTGTTCTGTCAAAAAGTGAATGTATTGGAAAAAGCGGAATGAACGTTCATTCCGCTAGCTTGGAGGGCAAAATCAATGGAATCGGAAAGCAAATATCAGAAAATTATCGAGGCATCGCTCGTCCTTTTCGCAGACAGAGGCTTTGACGCCGCAACCATTCCGATGATTGCCGAGAAGGCAAACGTCGGTGCAGGCACCATCTACCGCTACTTTGACAGCAAGGAAGCCCTTGTAAATGTCTTGTTCCAAGACAGTGTGAAGAGATTTAAAGAAAAGATAGAGGAGGGCTATCCTGAAGATTCAGCAGGGATAAAAAAACAATTTCAGCACATTTTCCGCTGTCTTTTCGAGTTTTCTCAAGAAAATGTCCATGCACTGTATTTTTTGGAAATTGACAAAACCTCTCATTACCTGACAGAGAAAAGCCGTGAGGTCTTGAACGAACTGCTGGATTTCGTCTATTTATTTTTTGAAAAAGGGAAAGCGGCCGGCGTGATTCGCCCCTTGCCTTCCCACATCTTATCGGCTGTGGTATTCGGGGCGTTCGTTCATATTCAAAAATTGGTAAGAGCCGAGGAAATCGAAGACCCTACCGGACTGATCGAAGAGATTGAAGAATGTTCTTGGCATGCTGTCAAACATCATGGATGAATAGCTTTTTTCCAAAACAGAAAGGATGATTTTCATGAACAAGTTAAATGGAATTCCAATCCCTAAAACTTACGGGCCGCTCGGCAACCTGCCTTTGCTTGACAAAAACAAGGTCTCCCAGTCTCTTTGGAAAATCGCGGATGAGATGGGGCCAATCTTTCAATTTAAGTTTGCGGATGCGATTGGAGTATTTGTGTCCAGCCATGAACTGGTGAAAGAAGTCTCTGACGAATCCCGGTTTGACAAAAACATGGGGAAGGGGCTATTGAAAGTTCGAGAGTTCAGCGGAGACGGGCTGTTTACAAGCTGGACGGAGGAACCCAATTGGCGGAAAGCCCACAATATCCTTCTGCCGAGCTTCAGCCAAAAAGCGATGAAGGGATACCATCACATGATGCAGGATATTGCCGTCCAACTCATCCAAAAGTGGTCCCGTCTCAATCAGGATGAGAGCATTGATGTGCCGGACGATATGACGCGGCTGACGCTGGATACGATCGGCTTATGCGGGTTTAACTACCGCTTTAACAGCTTCTACCGCGAAGGGCAGCATCCGTTTATCGAGAGCATGGTCCGGGGTTTGAGCGAAGCGATGAGACAGACGAAGCGCTTCCCGCTACAGGATAAGCTGATGGTTCAAACGAAGCGGCAGTTTAACAGTGATGTTGAGTCGATGTTTTCTCTTGTTGACCGGATCATCGCTGACCGGAAGCAGGCCGGCGGCGAAAGCGGAAATGACCTCTTGTCGCTTATGCTTCATGCGAAAGACCCTGAGACCGGCGAAAAACTGGATGATGAGAATATCCGCTATCAAATCATTACATTTTTGATTGCCGGACACGAGACGACGAGCGGTTTATTATCGTTTGCGATCTATCTGCTCCTGAAGCATCCGGATAAGCTTCAGAAAGCGTATGAAGAAGCAGACCGCGTGCTGACCGATCCCGTCCCTTCCTACAAACAGGTTCAGCAGCTGAAATACATCCGAATGATTTTGAATGAATCGATAAGGCTTTGGCCGACGGCACCGGCTTTCTCTCTTTATGCAAAAGAAGAAACGGTTATCGGGGGAAAATACTTGATTCCAAAAGGACAGAGTGTCACAGTGCTCATCCCAAAACTGCACAGGGATCAAAGCGTCTGGGGAGAAGATGCCGAGGCATTTCGGCCTGAACGGTTCGAGCAGATGGACAGCATTCCGGCGCACGCATACAAACCGTTTGGCAACGGCCAAAGGGCATGCATCGGCATGCAGTTCGCCCTTCACGAAGCGACGCTTGTGCTCGGCATGATTCTTCAGTACTTTGATCTTGAAGATCATGCAAACTACCAATTGAATATCAAAGAATCGCTGACGCTAAAACCGGATGGCTTCACAATCAGGGTGAGGCCGAGGAAAAAAGAAGCAATGATGGTGACGCCGGGTGCTCAACCTGAAGAGAACACGCGTCAGGAAGAAAGGCCTTCCGCACCGGCTGCGGAAAATACGCACGGAACTCCTCTCCTTGTGCTCTACGGTTCAAATCTCGGCACAGCCGAAGAGATTGCAAAGGAGCTTGCTGAAGAAGCGCGTGAGCAAGGATACCACAGCCGGACGGCGGAGCTTGATCAATATGCAGGCGCCATCCCGGCAGAAGGGGCAGTTATCATTGTGACGGCTTCCTATAACGGAAACCCGCCCGATTGCGCAAAGGAATTTGTCCATTGGCTTGAGCATGATCAGACAGGCGATCTGCGCGGGGTCAAATATGCGGTATTCGGCTGCGGAAACCGGAGCTGGGCCAGCACTTACCAGCGGATTCCGCGCCTGATTGACAGCGCATTGGAAAAAAGAGGCGCCCAAAGGCTGCACAAGCTTGGAGAAGGGGATGCAGGCGATGATTTTGAAGGACAGTTTGAGTCATGGAAAAACGATCTGTGGCCGCTTTTAAGAACCGAATTTTCATTGGCCGAACCCGAGCCGAATCAAACAGAAGCAGACAGGCAAGCCTTATCTGTCGAGTTTGTAAGCGCACCTGCGGCTTCGCCGCTGGCTAAAGCTTATCAGGTGTTTACAGCGAAAATATCGGCAAACCGAGAACTGCAGTGTGAAGAGAGCGGGAGAAGCACAAGGCATATTGAAATATCGCTTCCTGAAAGTGCCGCATATCGGGAGGGAGACCATCTCGGGGTGCTTCCGCAAAACAGCGGGGTGCTGATTGATCGCGCCTTTCAGCGGTTTGGGCTGAACGGAAATGAACAAATTTTGATCAGCGGACGGAATCAAGCATCGCATTTACCTTTGGAGCGGCCTGTTCAAGTCAAGGACCTTTTTCAACATTGCGTCGAGCTCCAGGAGCCGGCCACAAGGGCTCAGATTCGCGAGCTGGCGGTACATACTGTTTGTCCACCTCATCAGCGCGAGCTTGAAGACCTGCTGAAAGGCGACGTCTATAAGGATCAAGTGTTGAAAAAGCGGCTGACAATGCTTGACCTGCTTGAACAATACCCGGCCTGTGAACTGCCGTTCGCCCATTTTCTGGCGCTTCTGCCTCCGCTAAAACCGAGGTATTACTCGATTTCCAGTTCGCCGCAGCTTAACCCGCGGCAAACAAGCATCACTGTCTCTGTCGTAAGCGGTCCGGCATTGAGCGGCCGCGGGCAATACAAAGGGGTTGCATCGAACTATCTCGCCGGCCTTGAGCCGGGAGACGCGATTTCGTGTTTCATCAGGGAGCCTCAGTCAGGCTTCCGGCTTCCTGAAGATCCTGAAACACCGGTGATCATGGTCGGGCCGGGCACCGGAATCGCACCTTACCGCGGATTTCTTCAGGCGCGCCGCACCCAGCACGATGCCGGGATAAAGCTCGGTGAAGCGCATTTGTACTTCGGCTGCCGCCGCCCGAACGAAGATTTTCTGTATCGAGACGAATTGGAGCAAGCGGAAAAGGACGGAATCGTCCATCTGCATACAGCGTTTTCCCGGCTTGAAGGCCGGCCGAAAACATATGTGCAAGATTTGATCAGAGAGGATGCAGACTTGCTGATTCACTTGTTGAACCAAGGCGGCCGCCTGTATGTGTGCGGAGACGGAAGCCGCATGGCTCCCGCTGTTGAACAAGCTTTGTGCGAGGCGTATCGCATTGTACAGGGAGCGAGTCAGGAAGAGTCGGAAAGCTGGCTGTCCGCACTTTTGGAAGAAGGGCGCTATGCAAAGGATGTATGGGACGGCGGCGTTTCCCAACATAACGTGAACGAGGACTGTGCCGCAGACCGCATCGCAAGAACGTAAAACAAAAAGAGGCATTCTGAATTGATTTAAATAGACTAAACTTATAAGAGGATATTATGTTCAATATATGAGCATGTATCCTCTTTTCTTTGGCATATTATATTTGGTAATTAGATGTTGAGATTATCGCAAATGGAATATAAACGATGTAGGTGAAATTAAGCAGTTAATACTGAAAAAAATGGATATTAATCTATACTCTTTTGTGTATTATTAATCCGATTATGCTTTTTCGCCCAAAGTTTTTCAATATAACCTGTTCCAAATAGAACTCCAGCTACAATAAACACAAATCCAATTAATTGTGAAGGTGTAATGTTTTCATTTAAGAAAAGTGCGGAGAACACAAGACCAAAAAAAGGAACAAAGTTATTAAATATGGCTGTTTTTCCTGCTCCTATCTGCTGGATCGCTGCATAAAAAACTATATACCCCACACCTGTTGCCACTACCCCCGACACAATAAATAAAAAGTAAATAAAGAAAGTGGCTGAAGTCATTTCGTTGAATCCTTTAGGTTCAGTTATAAAACTAATAATCAACAAACCTATTGAACCTAATAAATACATTATTGTTGTTACCTGTTTGGAATCGAGAGTTGCTGTTGCCTTTTTTACAAAAATAAAACTAATGGCTTGGACGAACATTGCAATAAATAAAATCAATTCTCCTTGCGACAATTGCATATTATTGAATGAACCACCTTGAATAAAAAAGACACCAATTAATGCGAGGAGAAATCCTATGATTCGCAATTTTGTTAATTGTTCACCTAAAAAGAGGACGGCAAGTATTGCTGTTGTAAGTGGTACTAATGATAGAATTAAAGAAGCATTCGAAGCATCAATAATTGTTAAGCCTATTGCTATAAGCGAGTGATGTAGAATGACACCAAAAACACACCCGAGTAGTGTATAAATCCATTCTCTTTTCGATAAACGACGAAATGATTTTCCAAGAACAATTATGATCAATGCCGTAATCCCAGCCATCATAATTCGAAATGCCGTCATGGTTTGTGGAGGTAAATGTTCCACCAATACTTTAATTAAAACCATATTAAGTCCCCAAATAGCTGTGACAAAAAATACTAAACCATAGATTAGTAATAATCGCTTTTGATCCACAAACTTCCCTCCTTTGAACCTTTTAGTTTTCATCGTCTACCCCTAATAATCTCGAAACTGCTTATATTTCGCATAGAATTAACCTGTTATTAAAATAAAGTAATGAATCGCGTTTCTTTTTCCGAATTTAGACTTCGATTACTTTCGGAATATGCTTTGCATAAGTTAGGAAGTTATTGACGATCAGCTTTGTTTTGACCTTCATATATCCGGTTGTCGTTCCATCGCTACATCCATACCACTCTTCCAAAAGCACGTCCCTATCAAAAACAACCTGCACAACATTTTCCTTGTCCATTAAAACGCCAAATACAGTAGCAGCACCGATTTTTACGCCAAGAATACTTTCCATTAGTTCCGGCGGAGCAAAGGATACGCGTGAAATGTCAAGTGCATTGCTAAAATCTTTTGATTTGAATGGCTTATCAGCGGTGGTTATAAATAAATAAAACTTTGTCTTTTTACTATTGCAGAGCAACAGCGTTTTTACCATTTTCATATCCAATTTTTGATTGATCTCGATACAGTCCTCCATTGATATGGCTTCATCAGTAGTCACTCGTTTAAATGAAATCTGTAACTTTGTCAATGATTCGTAGACCATTTTTTGTAGCGGAGACTTATAGCTATCTGGTGCTTTTTCCATAATATCACTCACAAAAAACATCTTTATATCCCTAGCCTTTCCTAACTTGAATTTTTGATAGTAATAACATATCATGTTCATATGTATTACAAAAACGAATTTTCCTCATGATATGCATGAGGAAAACAGATGGAAAAGGAAACGAGTATGAATATCCAAAAATATGTGGCGTTTGTAAAAGTAGTAGAATTGGGTAGCTTTACAAAAGCTGCTCAAAGCTTGGACTATACACAGTCGGGGATCAGCCGTATGATTAACGATTTAGAAACGGAATGGGGGGTTTCCCTTTTTGAAAGAGGACGTGCCGGTATTAATTTAACCTCTGATGGCTTAAAGTTACTGCCCCAATTAAAGAGAATATGTAATGAGCATGAAATCTTAATGACTCAGATCGAAGAGTTACACGATATAAAGACTGGGATGATTCGTATTGGGACATTTTCTAGCGTAGCAACCCATTGGCTTCCTAATATGATTAGAATTTTTAAGAAGGATTACCCAAAGATTGATTTTGAACTTCTGCTTGGTGATTATACAGAAATTGAAAGTTGGATTCTAAATGGACGTGTTGATTTTGGATTTGTGCGACTTCCATCAAAACCAGATTTAGATACTATCTTTGTGGAGCAAGACCGTTTGCTGGTCGTAATGCCGTTAAATCATCCTCTTGCTAGTTGCGAAAAATTTCCAATCGATAACTTATTGAATAGTCCGTTTATGCTACTGGAAAAGGGAGCAAAAGCAGAAATCTCTGAAATTTTTGAGATGCACCAAATTTCACCCCAAGTTAATTTTACAACATGGGATGATTATGCCATTATGTCTATGGTGGAAAACGGACTAGGAATCAGTATATTACCAGAATTGATCTTGAAGCGTATTCCTCACAAGATTATAGCGAAAGAGCTTGAAATTCCTGCCTTTAGAAATATTGGTATAGCCACAAGGGACCAAAAATCACTTTCCCTTGCGTCCAAGGAATTTTTAGAATATTTATCATATAGGAACATCGAGTGAATAAGTATGATGGATCAAAATGTAAAATACACATGACAGTCAGTTTGAAATATTTCAAATCATGGTTCGCGACTATCCCTAGTCCGGACCTTTTAAAATACTCAAAAGAGTATTCAGACAGGTAATAAAGCATGTTTTTTCGCATTTTCAACTATTCAGCAATAGAAGCTAATGTTGAATAATCAAGCCGAAAAAACAACAGATCTATTTGCTACGTAGTACAAAAATGCTGTGCATTCAAATAACATCAATCTGACTAACTTTGTGAAAGAATGTACTTAAAGTAACGGGGGCGTTAGTTGAAGAAGAAAGGGCATAACATATTAGTCATATAAAATATGTTATGCCCTTTAATTTATTTATCTTTTTTCAATTTAGGTCTTGTAATCTTAACAGGATGCCTCTTTTTTAGAGTTTGTGATTTTTCTATTGATATAGATGAAAAGGTTTGATCCCAAGAACCAAACGAGCAAAATATATCCCCATTTTGCCGGCGTCTCCCAGCCCTCGAAAAAAGGCAGAGAAGCAATGAATGTTTGCCCTTTCATGATGACAAACACCAATAACGCCACAGAGGTGACGAGAGCGATTCCTTGTAAGATGAGCGTTTTTGCACTATGTTTTTTCAAATCGTCCCATACGTACATCAGCACGAACACCAGGGAGACCATTGAGATGATATCATTCGCTGTGCCGTTTATTTTGAGCCCCAACCTAAGAAAAAGATTCAAACATGCAGATGCCAAAAATCCGTTAAATCCAATTGTTTTAAGCAAGATGATTCCCCCCTCAAACCATTATAGAGGGAGATAAAGGAAAAGCCAACATGACAGGCTGTGTTCAATCATTCTAAAAACGGCTGATCTTCAGGAGGAATCGCCATGCTGGCTCTGATTTAAATATCGGCATGCAGTGAAGAAAGTTTAGCTTTTATTTCAGATCTGATGTATGGTCTTGACGCCTGTTTCTTTTGGCTTCGGCAAAGAAAATTGCCGGATAAGCGATCAAAAGCAGTCCGATAATGAAGGAGACGATTCCCGGCCATTTAAAATGGGTCCAGAAGAAGCCTCCGAAAGATCCCGCTAAGCTTGAGCCGAGATAATAGCTAAGCAAATAAAGGGAGGAAGCTTGAACGCGCTGTTCGCCGGCCGTCTGCCCGACCCATGAGCTTGCGATCGAATGCGACCCGAAAAATCCAAATGTAAAGACAGCGATCCCGGCAATTTTCAGAGGAAGCTGCGGCAGAAGCGTAAGCAATGCGCCTCCTGCGATAATGGCAATCCCGATTTTCAGCATCAACGGGCTGCCGAAACGGTCGGCTTTCTTTCCCATATAGACGGAACTGAGCGTTCCCGCCAAATAAACGATAAAGATGAACCCGATGACAGTTTGAGAGAGCTTGTACGGAGGTCCCATCAATTGAAACCCAATATAATTGAACAGCGTAACAAAGCTTCCCATTAATAAAAATCCGAGTGAAATGATTGACAGCAGCCGTTTGTTCATCAAGACGGCGCCGTAGGCCATGCTCGCCTTCTTCACGCTCGTTTTTCGCTTAGCAGAGTGCTGCGGCCGGGGCAGCAAAATCCAAAACAAATAGCTTAATAGCACTGATAATGCCCCGATGATTCCAAGCGCCGCGCGCCAGCTGAACAAGTCTGTCAAAAGGCCGGTCAAAAGCCTTCCGCTCATTCCTCCGAGGCTTGTGCCGCTAATGTATAACCCCATCATTTTGCCGAGCCCTCGCGGATCAAATTCCTCTCCGACATAAGTCATGGCGATCGCGGGTACACCTGCAAGGAAAAAGCCAAGCAGCCCCCTCATCGCCAAGAGCGCCGCGAAGTTCGGACTAAAGGCGGTCAAGAGGCCGAGTACTGATGTCGCAAACAGAGATATTACCATAATCGTTTTCCGGCCGAATCCGTCAGATAAAGCTGCTGCCGTGAGCAATGCAAAAGCCAATATACCTGTTGAAATGGATAAAGTTAAGCTTGCAGCTGCCGCCGATATGCCGAATTCCTCCGCAAACAATGGCATGAGCGGCTGTGTGGTGTAAAGCGTGGCAAATGTCACAAAACCGCTGATGAATAAGGCGATGCTTGCTTTTTGATAATCCTTCGTATGCGGCTGTATATAAGTCATGGAAGCTCCTCTTTTCTAGAATGACAATCTATGTTTCATGGTACGCTTTCATTTACGATGTGTCTAATTTATAATAACTATCATTATCATGCGTTTTAGTTATGAAGGAGCGGATGAGCATTGGAACTCTATCAAATTGACCATTTTATTGCCGTGAGCAGGCATAAACACTTTACAAAAGCCGCCTTGGAACAACGGATTTCCCAGCCGGCTTTGAGCAGGTCGATCAAAAAGCTTGAAGAAGAATTGGGCGTCCCGCTGTTTATTCGAAAAACAAAATCGATCCGCCTGACAAAGTACGGCGAGCAGTTCCTCATCAAAGCGAAGCAGGCCCGCCTTGCCCTTGACGAAGGCGTCCAGCAAATCAGGGAAAGCATCAATCCGAATGCCGGGGAAATCTCGGTATCTTTTTTGCATACGCTTGGTTCGCGGCTGATGCCTCAGCTGATTGCCGGATTTAAAAAGAAATACCCGAATGTTGCTTTCCGTCTGTATCAGGCCGCAAATGAACATCTTCAGCACATGGTGGAGACGGGCGAGGCTGATATATGCCTCAGCTCTCCGCCGCTTCCAAACGAGCTTCTGGAATGGACGGTGTTGGATACTGAGCCGCTTTATCTGGTGCTTCCCGCCGACCATCCGCTCGCAGATCGGAAAGAAGTCGCGATCCGATCCATTGCACACGAAGACTTTGTCGGCTTTAAGCCGGGGTATGGTCTTCGATATGTGTTTGATCAAATGTGCCGGGAACTGTCCATCAGCCCGAAGCTTGCTTTTGAAGGGGAAGAAGTGTCAACGATTTTGGGCCTTGTATCAGCAGGGCTCGGTGCGGCAATCCTGCCGAAAACGGCGGAGCATGTCCATTCTCCAGTGGCATTTTGCCGAGTGTCAGACTACCGTTCTGAGAGGACGATCGGTCTCGCCGTCTTGAAAGACTATGATTTGTCGCCGGCGGCACGCAACTTTAAAGAATTTGTCATCGAATACTATCGACGGAACGAGCGGCCTGATCAGCCATAAATCAAATAAGGACTTCTCATGATGACGAGTATCCTGTATATTGATAATGATAATTATTATCAATTGGAGGGTTGAACATGACGAAAAAGCAGTATTCTTATATATTGATCGTTTTACTCGCAGTCTCTGTTTTTCTTTCAGGCTGTCAAAGCGGTCATCAACAGTCGGCATCAAAGAATGGCGAAGAGAAAGCAAGAGTGGTGAAAACAATCAATGGAAATGTCACTGTACCGGCCAATCCGAAGCGCGTCGTTACGATAGGCTATGCAGGAACCATGCTAGCATTCGGGATCAAGCCGCTTGGAGAAACAGGAAAATATCTTGAAAGTCCATATATTAAAGATCATGTTTCAGAAATAAAGAATATCGGGGGAAAAGACGGTATTTCAGTATCTGTGGAAAAAATTCTTGAGCTCAAACCCGATTTGATCGTATCGATGACGAACGATTCAAAAGAATATGAAAAACTGTCAAAAATCGCTCCCACTGTCGTCTATCCGTTCGGCACGTTTAAAGATGCACGCGATGAAATGAAAACGTTTGGCAAGCTGCTCGGCAAGGAAAAGGAGGCCCGGGAGTGGACGAAAACGTTTAATCAAAAAATGAAAGCCGCCCGCGCAAAAATCAAAGATGCATCTGTACAAGGTGAAACGTTCTCTTTAATCGGCGCATATGCAAAATCTTTGTATGTCTACGGGGCATACGGGTATCGAGGCGGAGAAGCGATCTATACGCAGCTTGGACTGACGCCGCCTGAATCTGTTAAAAAGGATGCCATTGATACAGCTGACCGATATAAAGCCATATCTTTCGAGGTCCTGCCGAAATATGCCGGAGACTACATATTTGTCGATGAATCATACAACGGAAAGCTAGATCAGGACAATCCGGTTTGGACATCGCTTGACGCGGTGAAAAAAGGCAAGGTCTTTTTCCTCGATCCGGACAGATTCTGGCCGTATGATCCAAACGCTGTTCAGGCACAGGCCGAAGAAATCGCCGACATGATTTCCAAAAAAGCGAAAAATAAATAGAAAAGCGGGGAGCCGAAAAGATAATCCGGCTTCCCGCTTTTTCATTTTTCATAATGCTGAAATTGAATATCCAGTGTCCGGAGGTACGTTTGCAAGCCCGCATCTTGGATGGGGATAATATAGGCCGCTTCACCTGACTCATTATGGTGGGAATGCCATAATCCCGGCGGTGTAATGAAGGCTTTTCCGGTTACCCAGTCAATTCGTTTCGGATCGATGATTTCCTTTGTGGCCGGATCGATTTTGCTTCCGACTAATGTGTACGTGCCGGGTGCGGCATAGGCGACAAAATCGAGAGCCACCGACTTGTGGCTGTGAGGCGCTTGATTGGAGCCGGGAGGCACGATGCCGAACATCGCCCACAATACATGGGTGATCGTCAACGTTTGATCGAATATATCATTGTTTAAGAGTATGGAAATGCGGTTTCGAAAACGGGCGTCAGGAGCGGCGGCCGCTTCAGCTAATTTTGCTTTTGCCTGTTCAGCGGTGTAGAGGGTTGGTTGAAAACGGGATTCCGACGGTTTTACGCCTAAATAATGCAGGAGAGGTGAATCGGTGATGTAATAAATGGCTGCATCTTCTGCTGCGGTATGCCGGCTGCTTGAACCGGCAGGCAAAGTCAAAAAATCGCCTTTCTGCCAGTGAATCGTATCTTCGCCCGTTTCGGTTTTCCCTGCGCCGCTGACAATGTAATATAGTTCGCTTGTCGCACGGGGGGCAGTGTGAATCGTGTCACCTGAACGAATCTTGATAAAGTGGGCGAGAAGGGAAGGGCTTGAAGCGGGATAATCCGTCTTCAGTTCTTCTGAGATGTCCAGCGGGATGATCCGCGTTTCACCAGTCTCATACAATTCAGGCCCGAACTCTTTCACAGGAACCGGGCTGATTATTCCGCTTCCAATCGGGTCAGAGGCAGTGGTATACTCGAAAAAACGGGCATGTTTCGTCAAATGCTCGGCTCGGGTTTCAAATTGAGAATGCATTGAAAAAACCTCCTGTTATTTTTTGATAATTCAATCATATCTCATTTGGAAGATGTTAGTAAACCCTACATTGACTCAAAACAGATACGGGAAAGAGGGATTGCATTGGGAAAAGGATTGAACGGCAGAAGAATTGCCATCGGAGGATCGCGAAAAACGGATGAAATGAGCACATTGATCAAAAAGCAAGGCGGGGTTCCCGTCGTTCGCTCCCTTCAGGGTACTGTGTTTTTGGCCGAAAAAGAAGTAGGCCCTGATTTGCGTGCCTTTGCTGAAACGGGAGCCGACTGGGTGATTTTTACGACCGGAATCGGGACGGAAACGCTTGCCAACCTAGCTGAGAAGCTAGGAATCGGCGAGATCTATTTACAAGCGATCCGCGGGGCGAAAGCGGCATCGAGAGGCTACAAAACAATCGCCGCTTTAAAAAAACTCGGCATTACGCCCGTTGCGGCCGATGAAGACGGCACGACCAAGGGACTGATCGACTCGCTCCAATCCCACGATTTTTCCGGCAAACGGGTGATGGTCCAGCTCCACGGCGAAAACGCTCCGTCACTGCTTCAGTTTTTGGAAGAGAAAGGTGCAGCCGTTGTTCCGCTTCTGCCTTATCGGCATGTTGCCCCAGACCGGGAAACCGTCGCTTTATTATGCAGCGAGGTCATCAACCGTGAAGTGGATGCGGTTTGCTTTACAACGGCCGTCCAAGTCCGCTCGCTTTTTCATTTCGCGAAAGAAAACGGCTATGCGGAGAAAATTGTTCAATCGTTTCAAGACCGCGTGTTGGCGGCCGCTGTCGGAAAAGTGACGGCAGAAGCTTTAAGAGAAGAAGGGGTCGAACGCCTTCTCGCTCCCGGCCTCGAACGGATGGGAGCGATGATTGTGGAGTTAACGCGGTTTTATGAAACTGAAGAGGAAATCAAAACACAGTAAGTGTGAAAGAAATCAGCAGATTGGGGTGTGAGAGTCTCCTTGGGAGGCGTTGTCATGTTTTTTAAAGATGCAGACCCAAAGGGAAAAAAAGCCGCAGACGCAGCTTGCCGTGCGGGCTTTCATTTTCTGGGCCGTGATACTTTTTGTGAATACGACTTTTGAATATTTTGTTCGTGAGCCGTTGATTTCAAATTTTTCTTTTTTGCTGGGTTTAGGCTTAGCCGTGTTTTTTCTGACGGAACGCCTGGTCAAATGGCTTGCAGTCGCAAAAACAAGAAAAACGCTTCGCTGATGAGCCGGAGCGTTTTTTGCTTTATAAAACAAATTGATCTGATACGAATAACGCGCCGTCTTCTTTAAAAATGCAGGCTGGCTTTGTTCCGATGACCCGGATGTCTGAAGTGCTTGCGGCGATTCCCGTTTCTTCTGGCAAGGCGATGACGGGAGTGCCAAAAGCATTCCTATACCTTTTAATCAGCGGGTCATGTTCAACTTTGTAGTGGCACCAAACCGCATAGTCTCCAAGGAGTTTTAAGCCGTTAAAATCGCGCAATCCGCAAGTATTGCGGTCCATATAAGAGCAAGTCATAATGTTCTTTCCGAGAATGACGGCGCCGGCGCTACCGCCGTAAATGGTGCCGCCGCTTTCGGCATAGCGCTTTAAAACCTCGATAAAATGTGATTCAATGAATTGTTTGAGCAGACGAAACGTATTTCCTCCGCCGATATATACGGCAGAAAACGCGTCTAAATCGTGTACGCTTTTGCCTTTGACATCCGTCCACATCACGATGTTTTTAACACCGAGCGGGTGAAAGAGCCGGCTGATCCAATCGAAGCCGTCATCATACCTGTCAGCGTCCATGGCAATCGGAATATACAATAAAGGCTTATAAGGGCAGAGACTCCCGGCAAAATGCCGATCCAGCCGTTCGGTTTGATGGGCATCCCCGCCTCCGGAAAGAAACCATTTTCCCATCCTGACCTCCGTCGATTTGTTATGTTTCCTTTAATTGTTCATTCAGCACGCTGTCTTCCAAAACAGCAAATTTGTCTCCATACACTTTCGTAATATGTTTTTCGCCCCAGGAGCACAGCGAATCCAAAATGTCTTTAAGCGTCCATCCGTATTCGCTGAGTTCGTATTCGACCTTCGGCGGCACCTGCTGGTATACGATCCGGTTGATGACGCCGTCCTCTTCCAGTTCGCGCAGCTGCTGGGTCAGCATTTTCTGTGTAATGTTCGGCATCAGCCGCTTCAACTCACTCGTGCGTTTTTTGCCGTGCGTCAAATGGCACAAAATCACACACTTCCATTTCCCTCCGATCACTTCAAGTGTAGCTTCGACAGATATATTATACTTTTTCTGCTTCATGTTCTCCTCCAAACCATAGGTACCGAAAAGTACCTATCCTACTTTTTGGTTCCTATCACACTTAAAAGTGCGTACTTTTTTTTACAGATGATATGTACCATAATATCATTTGCCGGCAGTCATTTGCTATACATTAAAAACGAAAGGAGAAAAAGAATGACTTCTGTTCATGATAAAAAACGCAGTATATTAGCGCTTTTAGCTTTGGCGGCCAGCGCATTTGCCATCGGGACAACCGAATTCATCAGCGTCGGGCTTCTGCCTTTAATTGCTGATGACATGAACATTTCAGTGACGACCGCAGGGCTGACCGTATCGTTATACGCTTTGGGCGTGACAGTCGGCGCACCCGTTTTGACTTCTGCCACATCCAGTATGCCGAGAAAAGCGCTGTTGCTTGTGATTATGCTTATTTTTATGATCGGCAACGGGCTTGCGGCATGTGCCGGAAGCATCGGTGTTTTATTAACCGCCCGCGTGATTTCCGCGTTTTCTCATGGTGTATTTATGTCAATCGGTTCAACGATTGCGGCAAGCCTGGTCCCGGCGGATAAAAGAGCCGGAGCGATATCGATCATGTTTACCGGGCTGACGATTGCGATGATTACCGGAGTTCCCATCGGTACGTTCCTCGGTCAGCAGTTCGGCTGGCGGATTGCATTTGCGGCGATCGTCGCTGTCGGCGCACTGGCGTTTATCGCCAACAGTTTTCTTGTTCCGGCCGATTTGCCGAAAGGCGTCCGAACGTCTTTCAAGAGCCAGTTGAAGCTTGTGACCAATGGCCGTCTGCTGCTTTTATTCATCATTACGGCGCTTGGTTATGGAGGGACATTTGTTGTCTTTACGTATTTATCCCCGCTGCTTCAGCATGTGACGGGTTTTAAACAGGAAGCTGTTGCTGTCATTTTGCTTGCTTACGGCATTGCTGTTGCGCTCGGAAATATCATCGGGGGTAAAGCGGCCAACCAAAAACCGCTTACTGCATTATTCTATATGTTCATCGCCCAGGCGGCTGTGCTCCTTATCTTAACGGCGGCTGCTCCTTACCAGGCAGCGGGCTTTATCGTCATCATGCTGATGGGATTTTTAGCATTCATGAATGTCCCCGGGCTCCAGTCCTATGTGGTGATTCTGGCTGAACGGTTTGTTCCGGGGGCGGTTGATGTCGCATCAGCTGTCAACATCGCCGCTTTTAACGCCGGGATCGCGATCGGCTCTTATACAGGAGGCGCCATCACACAATCGATCGGTTTGATTCACACTCCATGGGTCGGAGCTTTGATGGTCCTCGGCGCTGTCGTACTGACGGGCTGGAGCAGGGCGCTGGAACGAAATGACCAAAAACAAAATCAAGCTTTAAAGAAAAACTGCGCATGACACATACACAAATATAAGGAGGCCAATTAGATGATGACGGCAAAAAATCTGCAAGATCGAATCACATTGAATAACGGGACGACCATGCCCTGGTTTGGACTTGGCGTATTTAAAGTAGAAGAAGGACCCGAACTGGTGCAAGCTGTAAAAACAGCAATCAAACACGGCTACCGCAGTATCGATACGGCAGCCATCTACGGAAATGAAGAGGGGGTTGGACAAGGAATTCGCGAAGGATTGAAAGAAGCCGGCATTTCAAGAGAAGACTTGTTTGTAACATCAAAGGTCTGGAATGACGATTTAGGCTATGACGAAACGATTGCAGCCTATGAAGCAAGTCTTGAAAAGCTCGGGCTTGATTACCTGGATTTATACCTGATCCATTGGCCTGTTGAAGGGCGCTACAATGCGGCGTGGAAGGCGCTTGAAACCCTTTATGAACAAGGGCGCGTCAAAGCAATCGGTGTCAGCAATTTTCACATTCACCATCTGGAAGACTTGCTGAAAGATGCCGCCGTCAAACCCGCGATCAACCAGGTTGAGTATCATCCGCGGCTGACGCAGAAAGAGCTGCAAACGTTTTGCCGTTCGCACGGCATCCAACTTCAAGCATGGTCGCCGCTGATGCAAGGCCAATTGCTCAGCCATCCGCTGCTGAAAGATATCGCGGACAAGCACGGCAAGACACCCGCCCAAATCATTTTACGCTGGGATTTGCAAAACGGAGTCATCACGATTCCAAAGTCGACAAAAGCGGAGCGGATTGCCCAAAATGCGGACATATTTGATTTTGAACTGACCATCGAGGAAATGAAGCAAATTGACGGGCTGAATGAAAACACCCGTGTCGGCCCTGATCCTGATAACTTTGACTTTTGACAAAATGGCCCCGTTCGAATTTCGAACGGGGCTTTAATTGAATTGCGCGGTTACGCCGCCGGCCTCCATCATCAGCAGTTCTTTTTTCATCTCCAATCCGCCCCGGTATCCCGTGAGCTGCCCGTTTTTGCCGATAACCCGATGGCACGGCACCACCATCAACAGCGGATTTGCGCCGATCGCCGCGCCTACGGCCCGCACAGCGTCCCGCTTTTGAATATGCCCGGCGATATCGGAATAGGAGCAGGTGCTGCCGTAAGGGATTTCGGAGAGCGCCTGCCACACGGCCAGCTGAAAAGGCGTGCCGGCAAGGTCGACAGGAAAGCTGAAATGAGTCCGCTTGCCGTTTAAATACGTCTGGAGCTGCTCGGCGTATTCTGCCAATCCATTGTCATCCCGAATGAAAACTGGCTGTGTGTACCTTTTTTCGGCCCAAGCGGCCAGCTCTTCGAAGCCTTGATTCCATGCCCCTGTAAAACAGAGCCCGCGGGCAGTCGCTGCAATGTGCATCTGCCAACCGCGGCAAGTAAGTGTACGCCAGGATACGATTTGATCGTCCATATGTTTACCTCCGTTTCATTTGCCGGTATGACGTCGGTGATTGCCCAGTTTTCTTTTTAAACAAAGCGGCAAAATAATCCGCATTCACAATGCCTACCATTGAGGCGATTTCTGCGATCGTTCGTTCTGAATGGGAAAGCAAATCGAATGCCTTATCAATCCTTTTCTGCAGGATATATTCTGCCGGCGAGACGCCTTTGACTCGTTTAAATGTCCGCTGCAGGTGAAAAGGGCTGATATGGCACTTGTCAGCCAAAGCTTGCAGAGACAGCGGATCGCGATAAGATTCCTCGATGATTCGCACCACACGCTGTGCCAGCTCTTCATCCGGCAGCAACGCCCCGGCCGGATTGCAGCGTTTGCAGGGGCGGTACCCTTCTGATAAAGCATCTTTTGCATTGAAAAAGATCTGCACATTTTCGATTTGCGGAACTCTCGATTTGCAGGAAGGGCGGCAAAATATGCCGGTTGTTTTAACCGCGTAATAAAAAAGTCCGTCATAGGCGGAATCGTTTTCCGTAATTGCCCGCCACCTTTCAGGCGTCAATCGTGATTTGCTGTTCATATCTTCACCCCGATCTATGTCAGTATAACCTAAATGACAGCCGGGGGTGGAGAGGGGGAGAATGGCACAGCAAGAAGACAAAGAAGGAGGGGCGGTTGCTTCGACCTCCGAAACGCGCTACAATTCATTTACAATACAGGATGAGGTGAGAATATTGCCGAAATCAGTGAAGCAAGCCTCCTAAAATAAAAATCTATATTTTAGGAGGTAAAACATGAATTTTCAAATAATCGAGCTTGACACATGGTATAGAAAATCTTATTTTGACCATTACATGAAGGAAGCGAAATGTTCTTTCAGCATAACGGAAAACGTCAATGTGACAAATTTGCTTGCCGTGCTCAAGAAAAAGAAGATCAAGCTGTACCCGGCTTTTATTTATATCGTATCAAGGGTCATTCATTCGCGTCCTGAGTTTAGAACAACGTTTGATGACAAAGGACAACTGGGTTATTGGGAACAAATGCATCCGTGCTATACGATCTTTCATCAGGACGACCAAACGTTTTCCGCCCTCTGGACAGAATACTCAGACGATTTCTCACAGTTTTATCGTCAATATCTTCTGGACGCCGAGCGCTTTGGAGACAAAAGAGGCCTGTGGGGTAAGCCGGACATCCCGCCCAATACGTTCTCAGTTTCTTCTATTCCATGGGTGAGCTTTACAAACTTCAATTTAAACCTTGATAACAGCGAACACTTGCTGCCGATTATTACAAACGGGAAATACTTTTCAGAAGGCAAGGAAACATTTTTGCCCGTTTCCCTGCAAGTACACCATGCAGTGTGTGACGGCTATCATGCCGGCGCTTTCATGAATGAGTTGGAACGGCTTGCCGCCGATTGTGAGGAGTGGCTTGTGTAGCAGAGGAAAGGCCGATATGATTCGGCCTTTTTTATATGCACTTCTTAGCGGGTCTCTTAACATCTCTTACTGCTGTGTGACTTTACTCATATTTGGAACGCCGGCTCTCAACAAACTTTCTGTAATGAAAATCATGAACCAAACGAATCGTCGGCCTGATTAATAGCTGAAAGCTGCCGATCACAAACATCCATATTCCCGCCGACTTCAGTTCCTCGGAGAAAAAGCAGAAGCTCCCGACAAGGAATAAAAGACCGATGAGAAAATCGTTTAATGTATGAAGAACTTTGTATCTTTTTTTGAAAAAGAGTTCGTATCGATTGCTATTGTTTTGCGACACTGCTTGATCCCTCCAGTTCTTTTTACTTTTACCCTGCCGGGAGCCGGAGCGAAACGTCGGTATACATAGGATTTATGAATAAGGAAAACATATTGGGAAATAAACCATCGAGGAGTGAAAAATATGCGGTTATTCATATGTGCATTGTGCCTGCTCGGCTTGATTGTTCCGTCATTTGAAACGAAAGCGCTGACGTTTGAACAATTGCCGGTTAAACAAGCTTCAAAACAATGGGAAGTTCAAATCGGTAAAGCTGAAGCCGGAAACGGAATGGCGAAACCGGAAAAAGGAGCGTTTCATACTTATGCTGTCGAAATCAAAAACATTGGACACGATGTAGCTTCGGCGGAAATTTTTCTCTATCGGAATGAGCCCAATTCTTCAACGAAATTTTCGCTTTGGAACATTCCTCACGAAAATGCCGTTTCTTTAGCGAAAAGCTTAAATGACGGAAGCCCTGTCAAGCACCGGAATCTGCTTATGGCAGAGAATGCGACCGAATTGGAAGTTGACATTATTTGGACGGAAAAAGGAAGTGAAGGCAGACCTTTAAAGGAATCGTTCATTTTCAAGGAAGATGAATCGTAAAGAAAAAAGGCCGTTGAACCGTCAACGGCCTTTTTTTGTTATGACTTAGGCAGCCGGCCGTTCGGCCAATATGATATCGAAGTGACCGTGAACCAGCAGTGCTCTTCACAAAACATTTACATTTAGAGAAAAATACAGGATGTTTTCACCAATATTTTTCTCAATAATGATACACTATTGACAAGCTGCTACTTTGGGAGGGGCGCTTATAATGAAGCAAAAACACCAAACTGTGTCATGAAAGCTCTCTCTAATCGATATAAAAGTAGGAGAGTCGGGTTTGTCAATCTGTAAAAGCTCTTTTTTATCCCGTGATCCGGCTTTAAAATTCTGAATCTTCAAGAAAGTTTACTGCTGCCTTGTTGCTGATTAATCGAGAACAAAGGATGATACATATGAAAAGAATAGATAAAATCTACCATCAGCTGCTGGATAATTTTCGCGAAACAAATATCAATCAGCTTTTAAAGATACAAGGGAATTCGGCTAAAGAAATCGCCGGGCAGCTGCAAATGGAGCGTTCAAATGTCAGCTTTGAATTAAACAATCTTGTACGGGCCAAAAAGGTGATCAAAATTAAAACGTTCCCCGTCCGCTACATCCCGGTGGAAATCGTTGAAAACATCCTGAACATCAAATGGAATTCAGCGTTGATGGAGGTTGAAGAACTGAAGCGGCTGGCTGACGGCCAAAAAAAGCCGGCGCGCAACATGTCCGCCGATCCCCTCGAGCTCATGATCGGGGCTAAAGGGAGCTTGAAAAAGGCAATTTCTCAGGCGAAAGCGGCTGTCTTTTATCCGCCGCACGGCTTGCACATGCTGCTGCTCGGGCCGACGGGTTCGGGGAAATCGCTGTTTGCGAACCGGATCTACCAGTTCGCCGTTTATTCTGATATATTGAAGCCCGATTCCCCGTTCATCACATTCAACTGTGCAGATTATTATAACAATCCTCAATTATTGCTCTCTCAATTGTTCGGACATAAAAAGGGGTCTTTTACAGGTGCCGGCGAAGACAAAGCGGGATTAGTCGAGCAGGCGGACGGGGGCATTCTGTTTATGGATGAAATTCATCGTCTCCCGCCGGAGGGGCAGGAAATGCTGTTTTATTTCATTGACAGCGGCACATACAACAGGCTTGGTGAAACAGAACATAAACGAACGGCAAAAGTCCTGTTTATCTGTGCAACAACAGAAAACCCGAGTTCTGCTTTGCTGAAGACTTTTTTACGGAGAATTCCAATGACCGTACATATCCCTTCGCTCGATGAACGGTCCCTTGGAGAAAGAGTGGAACTGACAACGTTTTTATTGGGGAAAGAAGCGGAGCGGATCAAAAAAAACTTAAATGTGCACATCGATGTTTATAATGCGCTGATTCATTCGGCAAAATTCGGAAATGTCGGCCAGTTGAAATCAAATGTGCAGCTCGTCTGTGCGCACGGGTTTTTAAACAACCTTGACAAAGACGAGGTTGTTGAACTGACCGTCCGGGATCTTCCCGATGAGATCAAAGAGGACTGGATGTCCAGCAGCAAAAATATCGAACGGAGCAAAATGATTTCTGAATACGTCAACATTACAACGATCATCTCTCCGATTGTGGAAGATGAAACAACGAAAATCGATGACTCATTTAACTTATATCATGTCATAGAAGAAAAAGCGAAAATCCTGAATAAAGAAGGCTTAACAAAAAAACAAATCAATCAATATATTTTAACGGATATTCATTTGCACGTCAGAAGCTTTTTTAATCAGAAAATGCTTCAAAACCACAGCTTACTCAAATTCGTTGAAGACGACGTGATTCAGATGACGAAAGAATTAAAGGAAGTCGCTGAACATGAGCTTGACTGCAAATTCGACCGTAAATTCATCTATTTTCTGAGCATGCACATCGCTGCATTTTTAAAGCGCGGAAAGCAGATAGATGTCTTAAATCCGCAGGAAACAGATGAAATCAGGGAAACCCATGTGAAGGAATACGAGGTCGCGCTGATTTTCAAAGATAAAATTCAAGCATATTTCAAAGTAACCGTTCCGGAAATCGAGGTCATCTACTTGACGATGCTGATCCAGTCGATTAAATCATGGAAAGAAAACAAAAGGACGGGCATTGTCGTGGCTGCCCATGGAAACAGCACAGCGAGCTCTATGGTTGAAGTAGCCACTGAATTGCTGGGAAGCACCCCGATTGCTGCGGTTGATATGCCTTTGACCGTTTCACCCGCGGAAATCGTCAGCTGTCTGGCGGAGAAAGTGAAGCAGGTTGATGAAGGAGAAGGCGTATTAATGCTTGTCGATATGGGATCGCTTGCTATGCTGGAAACTAGGCTTGAACAACAAACGGGCGTTAAAATAAAAACGATCAGCAATGTTACGACATCGATGGTGCTCGATGCCGTCCGCAAGGTGAATTATTTGAATTTGAATTTGCACGCCATCTACGATTCGGTTACAAAGGATTTCATCGATTTATGGGCCGATAAACCGCGGGTCTCAGGCAAAAAGAAGGCGATCGTCTCCATTTGCACGACAGGCGGCGGAACGGCGAAGAAGCTCGAAGAGATTTTAACATCAATCGTAAGCAGGACATCTGATGAACAAATCAGCATTTTGACGGTGTCATCGATCAAATTAGCAAGCCGTATAAAAGAAATTGAAAAAGCGTATGAGATCCTTGCCACGGTTGGCACGAAGAACCCTAAAATCGATGCTCCGCACGTGCCTTTAGAAGTATTGATTGAAGGCGAAGGGGAAAAAGTGATTCAGCAAGTGATCGCAAACGGCAATATCCCGATGAGCGGCGGATTATCCGGTGAAAATGTGGTGGTGAAGGAGCTTTGCGAAGACAGCCTGAAGAAGTATCTTGTCTTTTTGAATCCCTATCATATGATAGACATGCTGTTGGAGTGGCTTCAGACGGTTCAAGACGAACTGCGCATCACATTCAGCAACGCGGTGCTGATCAAAGTCATCATGCATACCGCTTTTGCTTTTGAAAGGGTGATCAAACAGAACCCGATCGCTTTTCCGGAGGAAGAAGAGATGAATGATCAGCTTGAAAAAATTCTTCACATCACAGAGAAAACATTAAAGCCTTACGAAGATAAGCTTGGACTCGCGATCAGCGAAGATGAAAAAATATTTATCGCGTCCATCTTTGCTGAAGAGTTATAGCTGTTTTCCAAGAGCGATTTTTTCAGGTAAACCTGTATTAAGTGGAATTCCATTTTAATACAGGTTTATTTTTATGCTTGAATGTGTTTCGAACTTAAAAATAATTCGTCTTGAGATGCAGTAAAAGCGCTTAATACAACTTTGTTGGCACGATACTTGCATTATGAATAAGCGAACGAAAAAAAGAAAGGAGCAATTGTACATGATTACAGTCATTATCAGCGGCCACGGAAACTTTCCCACAGCATTAAAAGAATCTTCAGGGATGATATTCGGAGAAGAAGACAGCCTGATTGCGGTGCCGTTTCTTAAAGGGGAAGGCATCCAGACACTGCAAGAAAAATATCATCAGACGCTGAAGGACATTCCGGAGGAACACGAGGTGCTTTTTTTAGTGGATATTTTCGGCGGGACGCCATATAACGCAGCGACCCCTTACATCGCGAAGGAGCGGAGATTCGATATGGCAGCCGGCGTGAACTTGCCGATTCTGTTAGAGGCATTGAGCTTGCGGGAGCATATGCCGCTCAAACAACTGCTGAACCAGTTGAAAAAAATGAGCCGGGAATGCTTTCAAATCTGCAGCGAGCAATTGGAAAAGTTCAGTCAGTCCAATCAGGGAAGAGAGGATGAATTGTAATGAAAATCGTTTTGGCAAGAATTGATGACCGCTTTATTCACGGCCAAGTATTAACAAGATGGATCAAAATCCACGCTGCTGATCGGATTATCGTTGTCTCTGATGAGGTGGCACAGGACGAAATGAGAAAAACACTGATCCTTTCTGTCGCACCTTCAAATGTAAAAGCCAGCGCCGTTTCGATTTCCAAAATGGCCAAAGCGTTTCACAGTCCGCGGTACGAAGATACGACGGCAATGCTGTTATTCGAAAATCCGGGCGACATTGTTTCCTTAATCGAAGCAGGCGTTCCGATCGAAACAGTCAATGTCGGCGGGATGCGCTTCGAGAATAACCGCAGGCAAATCACGAAATCGGTAAGCGTGACTGAAAAGGACATCAAAGCGTTTGAACAATTGCATGAATTGGGCGTGAAGCTGGAATTGAGGCAGCTGCCGTCAGATTCGAGCGAAGACTTTATGCAGATTTTAAGAAACGCAACAAAATCCTAGAAGGAGGGTGCTAAAGGCATGTCAACGATTCAAATTATTTTGCTGCTCGTCATTGCAGCTATAACAGGTATCGGTAGTGTATTGGACGAAGGGCAGACACACCGTCCGCTGATTGCCTGCACTTTGGTCGGCCTTGTTCTCGGGGATCTGAAAACAGGCATCATTCTCGGCGGAACGCTGGAGCTGATGGCGCTTGGCTGGATGAATGTCGGTCTTGCAATGGCCCCCGATACGGCCATCGCTTCCGTGATTTCGACCATTTTAGTGATTACCGCCGATCAGGGAATCGGCGAAGGGATCGCTGTCGCGGTGGCCCTGGCTGCTGCGGGTCAGGCGCTGACAATTTTCGTCCGGACGATCACCGTATTTTTAATTCATCGCGCCGACAAATACGCAAAGGATGGCAATTTTAAAGGAATTGAAATCATGCATATAACCGCCATGGCGTTTCAGGCGCTGCGCGTTATGATTCCGACATTGATTGTGGCTCTGATCAGTGTCAGCGCTGTTCAGGCGTTTTTGGGAAATATTCCGGAAGTCATCACAAAAGGTTTGCAAATAGGCGGAGGCATTATCGTTGTTGTCGGGTATGCGATGGTCATCAATATGATGAATATTCCGTATTTGAAGCCGTTTTTCTATATCGGTTTTTTGCTGGCCGCGTTTACCGATTTCAATTTAGTCGGGTTCGGTGCCCTCGGGCTCTGTCTGGCACTTTTATATCAGCAAGTGATGCAAAAAAATCATGCGCAAGGGGCGGTTGCTGCCGCCAGTGACAGCAGCATGGCCGCTTATGATGATGACGATGATCTGGATGCTTAACAATTAAGGAGGGACGACATAATGGGCACAGAAAAAAGATTAACGAAAAGAGAGATTTTCAGTATGTTTATCCGCTCAAACTTTTTGCTCGGATCCTTTAACTTTGAGCGTGTACAGGCGCTCGGCTATTGCTACGTCATGATTCCGGCGATCAAAAAACTGTACGGTCCGGGAGCGAAACGGAGCGAAGCGCTCCAGCGCCACCTGGAATGGTTTAATACGCATCCGTGGCTGACAGCGCCGATATTTGGCGTGACCGCTGCGATGGAAGAAGAAATGGCCAATAATAAAAGGATTGATGCCAAAGCGATTAATGGAATGAAAATCGGCTTAATGGGCCCGTTGGCAGGTGTGGGAGACCCGATTTTCTGGGGGACGTTGCGCCCGGTTCTGGCAGCCTTGGGAGCGTCACTTGCTTTAAGCGGAAACATCGCCGGCCCGCTTTTGTTTTTCTTTTTAATCAACGCCGTCAGATTAAGTACAAAATACTACGGGTTAAAGTACGGCTATGTGAAAGGCATGGAAATTTTGCAGGACTTGGTCGGGAACCGCATTCAAAAACTGACGGAAGGCGCTTCAATACTCGGGCTGTTTGTGATGGGAGCGCTCGTGTCCAAATGGACGACGATCAATATCCCGATCGTCGTGTCGAGAATTAAGGATGATGCAGGCAAAGTCGATGTGCAGACCGTGCAAAACATTTTAGACAGCATCATGCCGGGTGTCCTGCCTTTAGGATTGACATTGCTCGCTGCCTGGATGCTTCGCAAAGGGGTGAATCCTCTGCTCATGATTTTCGGTATTTTTATCATCGGGATTGTCGGCTATTGGGCAGGGTTTTTGGCATAAATGTCTTGGGGGTTCTTTTCTTAGCTTTTGGAGAGGCAGGTCCATTCGGCCGCAAAAAGGGGGCGGCTGTTTGGACTTCCTGCCTTAACCGTCACTAAAAACCGTGTGAAGAAGAGGGGAGAAAAGGGATGAAAAAGAGATTGATTCAGATGGGGATCATAGGGGCTATGATGTTTCCGGAAGCCTTTTCCGCAGCTGCGGCCGATCCGGACTACTATAATGAGGATCATCGGCCCAAGTATCATTTCACGCCAGAAGCAAACTGGATGAATGACCCGAACGGGATGGTGTATTACGCGGGGGAATATCATCTGTTTTATCAATATCATCCGTATGGTTTGCGCTGGGGGCCAATGCATTGGGGGCATGCAGTAAGCAAAGATTTAGTCAAGTGGGAGCATTTGCCGGTCGCACTGTATCCGGATGAAAAAGGGACGATTTTTTCGGGCAGTGCTGTCGTCGATCGGCACAATACAACAGGGTTTCAAACAGGGGCAGAAAAGCCGCTCGTTGCTATTTATACGCAGGACCGGGACGGGGAACAAGTGCAAAGCATCGCCTACAGCAATGACAAAGGCAGGACTTGGACGAAGTACTCAGGCAACCCTGTCATTCCAAATCCGGGAAAAAGAGATTTTCGCGATCCGAAAGTCATTTGGCATGAACAGACGAAAAAGTGGGTGATGATGCTTGCAGGCGGCGACCGAATTCTGATCTATACATCGCCTGACTTGAAGCAGTGGACATATGCGAGCGAATTCGGTGAAGGAGAGGGCAGCCATGGAGGCGTGTGGGAATGTCCGGATCTGTTTGAGCTTCCTGTAGAAGGCAGACCGAATGAGACGAAATGGGTGATGCAAGTCAGTGTTGGAGACGGTGCTGTCTCAGGAGGATCAGGCATGCAATATTTTGTCGGAAGCTTTGACGGAACAACCTTTAAAAATGAAAACCCGCCGAATCGCGTATTATGGACAGATTACGGGAAAGACTTCTACGCAGCTGTCAGCTGGTCTGATATCCCGCAGGCAGACGGACGAAGGCTTTGGTTAGGGTGGATGAGCAATTGGCAATACGCAAACGATGTTCCTACTTCTCCGTGGAGAAGCGCAATGTCTATCCCAAGAGAACTAAAATTGAAAGCGTTTTCTGAAGGGCTTAGAATTGTTCAGGCTCCGGTAGCGGAGCTGCAGTCGATTCGGGGTGCATCGCAAACGTGGAAAAACAAGATCATTTCGGCTCGAAACGGAAATTTTTTGAAAGCACTGTCAAGCGATGCCTACGAAATCAATGCGGAATTTCAAGTAAACACCGGAGCTGCGGCCGAATTCGGCTTTAAAGTCCGAACAGGGGAAAACGAATATACGAAAATCGGCTACAGCAAAAACAGCGCTTCACTGTTCGTCGACCGGAGCCAATCCGGAAACGTCTCCTTTAATCCGAACTTTAACACAGGAAAGCATGAGGCCCCGCTGCAACCGGTTGGTGGGAAGGTGAAGATGCGCATTTATGTCGACCGCTCTTCGGTTGAAGTATTCGGCAACGACGGGAGGCAGGTGATCACCGACATTATTCTGCCGGATCGATCCAGCAAAGGGCTTGAAGTATATGCATCAAACGGGTTTGTCAAGCTAAATTCCATGACGGTTCATCCTCTGAAAAAAGTATGGGGAGCGTCACCCTTTCAATCGAATTTGACCGGCTGGACGACTGTAAGTGGTGTATGGGCCGATACGATTGATGGAAAACAAGGGCGCTCTGACGGGGATTCGTTCATTTTATCTTCAGCAAAAGGAACAGATTTCACATATGAAGCAGATGTCACGATAAAGGATGGAAATGGAAGAGGGGCAGGTGCTCTCGTATTTCGGGCCGATCAGAATGTTAAAAACGGATACCTTGCCAATGTGGATGCCAAGCATGACGTGGTGAAGTTTTTCAAATTTGAAAACGGCTCGGCTTCTGTTATTGCCGAACGCCGCACACCGATAGAAGCCGGCCGGAAATATCACCTGAAAACGGTGGCCCGCGGTGCCAACTTTAATATTTACCTGGATGATCAATTGGTGATTAGCGCCCGGGATTCAACGTTTACCGACGGAGCATTCGGTTTGAATGCATGGGATGCGACCGCAGTCTTCCAACATGTTTATGCCAAACGATAATCATGAGGCTGGAATGCCGGGCATTCCAGCCTTTCATTTAAAAGACGCTGCGGACCAATCCGCCGTCCGCCCGCAAGGCTGCACCATTGATCGGCGAGGAAAGCGGACTGCTTAAAAAGGTGACAAAGTGCGCGATTTCTTCCGGCCGAATCAGCCTTTGTATGATAGAGGTCGGCCGGTTTTCTTTCATAAACCGCTTTTCCGCTTCTTCGACAGTCAGGTTTTCATCCGGATAAAGGGTCTTCAGCATCGTTTCAACGCCATCGGTTAAGGTTGAACCCGGCATAACAGTATTGACGGTCACATTTGTACCCGCTGTAAGCTCTGCCAAGCTCCGGGAAATCGAGAGCTGCATCGTTTTCGTAGCGCTGTAATGCGCCATTTCCTGTGACGGCATAACCGCGGCTTCGCTCGCAATAAAAATAACCCGGCCTTCTTTTTTCTCGATCATGCTTTGCAAATAGCTCCGAGAGAGCCTTACCCCGCTCATAATATTCACTTCGAAAAAGCGGAACCAATCTTCATCCGGAATCTCGAAATATTCCGCCGGCTCAAAAATCCCTAAATTATTGACTAGAATATCAACATCCGGGAATGCCGCTAATAGGCCTTGACACCCTTTTTCAGTGCCAAGGTCATAAGGGGCCGCTTGAAAAACAGCCTTGGGAAATTGGCCTTTCAATTCGTCTATTGTTTGGTTGACCTTTTCTTGCCGGCGTCCGTTAATGATGACAGACGCACCTTCTTTCGCAAGTGAAGCGGCAATCGCTTTGCCGATTCCGGACGTCGATCCGGTCACCAACGCTGTTTTTCCTTGCAAATTCAAGTTCATCATCGATCCCTCCGTTTTCTTTTCATTATAAACAGAACAATGTCAAACAAAACATCATTCATGATTATGGAACAGAAGAACCCGAAACGGAAGTACGCACTTTTAAGTCATATAGGCACTTTTTGGTGCCTGCAGGTTTAAAGAGGTAATACGTTTGTTTGATCGCAGCGCGTCGCAATCGCATCAAAAAAGCCCGCCGTCTGTAAACGGCGGACTTACTGTTAATGGGGAATTCAATCATAACAAGTAACGGTGATGTATGTATCGTTCCCTTTAAACAGGACGAGTTCTGCTTGTTTATTTGCACCATCTGTAAAACTGCTGACATCGATCACCGGACTGTTGCTTTTCGGTCCGACGTAGATATTTTTTCTTACGATTTCGGGCGTGCTTCCCGCCCCGTCAACTTCATACAGCGTAAAAGTAAAGCCATAAAAGCTGTTGTTGTGAAAATAAAATTTCCCTCCGCCTGATTTGATGATCGGAGTTTGCGATGTCATGCCGTATGTGCCGATATTATCCCATACACCGGCACCTGCTGCAGACGCTGAAGAAAAAGGCAAAAGCAAACACGCCAAAGTGAGCAATAAGGCACCGATTTTGCTGAATTTCATGGCCTAAGCCTCCTTTTGAAGTCATTACATCGGGGATTATATCATCATTACCAATGAAATGAATGAGGCGTTACTCCCCGCCGCCTTTTCTGCAAGATGCATTTTTTGCAAGCAGTATCCATAAACTGTGCTTTCTTTAAGACAAAGGACCGGGGAAAAGGCGCTCATTATGCAGGCATATGCTCCTGGCAGAGCCTTTTATACAGGTGTCGATGAAAAATACAAAAAATTTATATTTTTTAAAATTCATACTTTACAGGTAGGTATAATGTAGATTATATTTAACAATAAAAATAAACCAATTGAAGTGGGAGGCCAACATGAAAAAGCTAATTGTGTTTGTCTTGATAGGATTATTTGCGCAGCTGATAGATGGCGCCTTAGGGATGGCGTACGGGGTGACATCGTCGTCATTGCTGCTTGCCTTCGGCATCGCACCGGCGGTTGCGTCAGCATCCGTTCACCTGGCGGAAGTCGTCACCACCGCGGCATCCGGTGTATCGCATATAAAGTTTGGAAACGTCGATAAACAAACGGTCAAACGACTCGTCATCCCGGGATCACTCGGGGCATTTCTGGGCGCTTCTTTTTTAAGCAACATTCCGGGCGAGCTTGCGAAGCCTTATATTTCAATGTTTCTGCTTGTCCTCGGCGTGTATGTGCTCATTCGATTTCTATTCATGTTTAAAATAGGAGAGCAAAAAAGCAGTATCAGCCTTTCGAGAAAAAAAGCCGTTCCCCTGGGATTAATCGCGGGTTTTGCCGACGCAACCGGAGGGGGAGGCTGGGGGCCGATTGCCACTCCAGTTTTATTATCCAAAAAAGGCGTCAGTGCGAGAAAAGTGGTGGGAACTGTTGACACAAGCGAGTTTGCCATTGCTGTTTCGGCAACGTTAGGATTTTTCATTTCTCTCGGCTGGGAAGAAGTCAATTGGCTGTGGGTTGGTGCATTGATGATTGGCGGAATCATTGCGGCTCCGATTGCCGCCTGGCTGGTGCAAAAGGTTCATGCCCGATTAATGGGCGTTCTGGTCGGCGGACTGATCATCCTCGTCAACACAAGAACGCTTGTCCATTCGTGGATCGATCAAACAGCATTATATCCGGTCATTTATATTGGAATCATTGCCGTTTGGATATCAGCTATTGTATATATTGCTGTAAAAATAAGAACAAGTGATCAAGCTGCTCAAGCATTAAATCAATAATCCTGCGACGGCTTCAGACATTATGAACGTTTTAAAAAAGATGCGGAAGTCGATAAGCAAGAGAAGGGAAGAACTTCAGGCCATCAACAAAAGAATATATTCCGATCGGACAACCGAAGGGTTCCTGTTAGACTGCCGTTCCTTGAAAAGGAACTGTTAACTAAGAGGATTTTTTATTTTCAAATTTACTTATAGCGCTGGTCTCAGCTTGTTTTCATGCCTCTTTTTACATCCCCAGTCTCATTTCTAAACAATGAATGCGGAAGGTGTTCATTAATGAACATCTCCCGCTTGATTGCCGATTGAATGTGGATTTTCCTGGAATTATAATATTTGTGAATAGCCTAATGTACTATCGTGGTTTATCATTCCGATGCAGGCTGTCATTTACAAAAAATGGAGATGGAGGTTAGATGAATGTCTTCAAAACAAGAGAAGAGCTCCGCTATATTATCTGAAAGAGAATTGTCTTCTGCAGCATTTAAAGATGAGGCGTACGAATTTTACAAACGATTACGCGCTTCCCGTCCTGTCTATCCCGCATCGATGGGGGATCTGGGCGAAGGCTGGCTTATTACGAGGTACGATGATGCGGTCGATATATTAAAGGATGCTAGAATGAAGAAAAATTACGAAAATGTGTTTACTGAAGAAGAATTAGAGAACTTCTCGGCTCTGGAAAATGAAGAACCTTTATCAAAACATATGCTCAACTCAGATCCCCCCGACCACGGACGCTTGCGGTCTCTTGTTCAGAAAGCATTTACTCCCCGGATGGTTTTACAGCTCGAGAACAGAATCCAAAAAATCGCTGATTCCTTATTGGATCAAGTAGAACCGAATCATTCTATGAATCTTGTAGACGACTTCGCTTTCCCGCTGCCGATCATTGTCATCAGCGAGATGCTTGGTATTCCGCATGAAGATCGGCAAAAATTCAGAGTTTGGTCCCATGCGATTATTGATTTTTCGGACACTCCTGAAAGCCTTGAGGAAAACAAGCATCAAATAGGCGAATTCGTTGAATACCTGGAATACTTGGTCCGCAAAAAAAGGGACGAGCCTGCAGAGGATTTAGTCAGTGCATTAATTCAGGCAGAAAGCGAAGGAACGACATTAAGCATAGAAGAGCTGTATTCGACGATTATGCTCCTTATCGTTGCAGGACATGAGACAACGGTAAACTTAATAACCAATATGACCTTTGCCTTGCTGAACAACCCTGATCAGCTGAAAAAGCTTCGTCAACATCCTGATTTAATCGGCTCAGCCATTGAAGAGGCGCTCAGATTTTACAGCCCCGTGGAATTAACCACTCTGCGCTGGGCGGCCGAACCGTTTACATTGCACGGGCAGGAGATTAAGAGAAAAGATGTGATCATCATTTCATTAGCCTCGGCCAACCGCGATGACACGGTCTTCCCGAATGCCGACCGCTTTGATATTGAAAGAAAGGATAACCGCCACCTTGCCTTTGGCCATGGCAGCCATTTTTGCCTGGGCGCACCGCTTGCCCGATTGGAAGCCAAAATCGCCATTCAGACCTTGCTGCGCCGCTTTGAACATATAGAGATCAAAGGCGAAAGGGAGGAGATCAAATGGAAAGGCAATTTTCTGATGAGAGCTTTAGAAGAACTCCCATTATGTTTTTAAATGATTGATTTGTGATCTGTCATTTCGGCGGAAGAAAAAACATGGAATGTTTCATCTTGAAAATAGAACATCAGATAATGAGATGTTCATCTATCACAAGGCTCATAAAAATCGTACTCCCCGCTATGACGGGGAGTACTCTTCACGGCTTAATCGCAGATTCGCTTTATCACGAGTGCATCCTCTCATATTTTCCCCGCAGGTTACCGCACAGCGGCAATCAAAGACTTTGCCTTTTCTTATTGATTTTAATATTTGTAAGTTTCTTGTTTCTGTTTATAATTAGAAACATATGTTAATGTTCCGCGCCTTAAAACTGCTTATCAGATGAGCATTCCCGGAATGTTACGTGAGACGTTTTAAAATATACTGGCTAAAGAAGAAAGGTGTTTTTAAACTTGAGAGGATTCATCAAATGGGCAGGATTGGCAATTCTGTGTATCGGCTTGTTCGCCTGTACATCTAACAAGAATGCCGAAAATGTTCATTATGCAAAAGACGACAGACAAACATTGGATATTTATACACCACAGACAAACGAGGGTGAAAAACATCCCGTTCTCATCTACCTTCACGGTGGAGGATGGACAAGCGGCGACAAAAGCAGAGCGGCTTCGAAACCGGCATTTTTTACAGAAAACGGCTATGTTTTCGTATCTGTCAACTATCGGCTTCATCCCGATGTTCAATATGATGAGATGGCTGATGATGCGGCTAAGGCCGTTAAATGGGTGATGGATCATGCGGATGAGTATCAAATCGATCCGTCAAAAATCAATGTCATGGGACATTCGGCAGGGGGGCACTTAGCCGGCTTAATTGCCGCAGATTCAACATATTTAAATCGTGTCGGCCTCACACCGGCCTCGCTCAATTCGATTGTTGTTTTAGATGGACCCTTGGATATGAAGCGATTCATCGAAGCGATCCCTTCTTATAAAAAAGTGTTTGGTTCCGACGAAAAGGTGTGGGCAGAAGCATCGCCGCTCTCCTACATCAACAACTCAAAATTGCCGCCTGCCTATCTCGTAACCCGCTGGGAAGATCCTGCCGTTTACAAATTTGCGGAAACCGTAAACAAAGCGAAGGCAACGGATTTTGTGTATCAAGTCAACAGCTTATCTCACAGTGATTTAAATAAGATGTTCGGCTCTCCGGATGCACCGGCAGAAGCGCAGAATCTGACGAAAGCGGTTATGGCATTTTTAGAGAAGGAAAATAAATAGACGAAACGGCCGATTTGGCCTCCTACATGCACTTTTCTGAAAGTGTATAAACAGGCCGGAATTTCAAATCCGGCCTTTCTCACACTCGGCACCCCCTCACTCATAAAACATCGATCTGCAAAATCCCAAAATATAAACAAAACATTAATAAAATCACGCCATTTGATTAACAAATTTACGATACGATCATATAGAGCTTGATGGTTGGGAAAAGCATTTTGGAGAGAAGATTAAGAGTAAGGGAGAAATGATGTGAGAATGAAACGATTAAGGGTGAGGAAGCATTTACTGATAGCTGTCTGTTCTTTGGCACTTCTTCTAAGTTCCCCGATTGTAGGCGATGCGAGCGCAGCAACTAAACCAACAACCGCAGCTTCGCCGCACTCTTCTGGATTTTTCGTAGACCATTACAAAAATAATATCTCTGCTAATACGACGGTGGAATCCAATCCTGTCATCGGGGTGCTTTCCGAATTTAATAAACTTTGGATTCCCGGAAAGACGTGGAATACTGGTACTAAACTGGACAGCAGGGTGTTGGATGCCAATATCCAAAAAGTCGTAGATATTGCTGAACGCCGCACGATGCTTGAGGCAAATGCTGCATATTTTGATGATCGGAGGAGCCAGAGCTACAGTATGATTGACGGTCTCGGCAAGCTTGCTGACGTCTATCGAATGAACGCGGGAGCGACGACAACGATCACCAGTATCCCGGCAGATGCCTTGATTAAAAAATATCATGATGAAGGAACCAATTCAGGCAGCACCAGCTCTGAACTTGGTAATGTCGTGAGTTTGGTCAATACTTTACGAGGCAACTATTCTTCATCGAATCCGGCTAAAGGCTATTTCAATTATCCCCGCCCGTTTCGCTGGAAAGACAATTCGATCATTGTTCCAACGCTTATTCCCGTCATCAATCCTGATCCGAACAAAGACGGAGGTTTTCCAAGCGGACATACGAACGCCGCATATCTCAGCGCTTTTGCCATGGCCTATGCGATACCAGAGCGTTATCAGGAGCTGCTGACTCGCGCTTCTGAACTCGGTCATAACCGGATTGTTGCAGGTATGCATTCTCCGCTGGACGTCATGGGGGGAAGGGTCATGGCAACGGCGTTGTCGGCTGCGATCCTGTCTGATCCTGACAATGAAAGATTGAAGAAAGCGGCTTATGATGAAGCCCATCGTAAATTATTAACGCAACACGGTAAAGCCGAAGACAGATACAGCGATTATGAAACGAATAAAAAACAATATACGGAACGATTGACATATGGATTTCGTCAAATGAACACAACCGCTAAACCAATGACAGTTCCAAAGGGAGCCGAAGTCCTGCTGGAAACACGTTTTCCTTACCTTGACAAAAAACAGCGCCGTTTGGTTTTAGCCACTACCGGTCTTCCGTCCGGCTATCCTGTTCTTGATGATGCAGAAGGATGGGGAAGGCTTAATCTCTTTTCCGCCGCAGATGGGTATGGTGCTTTTACCAAAAATGTTACTGTGAACTTGGATTCTGCAAAAGGCGGCTTCCATGCAACAGATCGCTGGCGCAATGACATCTCCGGCGCTGGAAAGCTGACCAAAAAGGGGACAGGCACTTTGAAGCTGGAAGGGAATAACACATATTCCGGCGGTACACGGATTGATCAAGGGACGCTTGAGGGCGGTTCGGAGACAGCTTTCGGGAGAGGTGACGTTTCTCTAGGCGGAGGCACCCTTAGGGAAGATGTGCCGGGAAAACTGGTCATCGGAGGAGACTATAAACAATCTGCTAAAGGAATACTTGAACTTCAGCTCAGCGGCAAAAAAGATCAGCTGAAAATTAAAGGCAAAGCAAAATTGAAAGGGACATTGCGTCTCAATTTTGCGGACAATTATGTACCGGCTGATGGATCGGCGATCATAACCTTCCACAAGCGTCATGGATCATTTTCTTCCGTCGAGACCAGGGGATTGCCAAGCAAGTATAAAGTGAAGCTCATCTATAAGTCCAACAGAATTCAGTTGAAAGTTGATCAAAAGGGTAGAAGCTGATCTGCAAGAGGATTCACGTCATCAAAAGTTGCAAGCTGGCGCTTATTGCCGCCAGCTTGTTATTAGTTTTGACGAAGTCACAGCCAGAATGGCTTCCTATCTGGAATGGGGGATCTTAAAAAATAGTCGGCACCATTCCCCCGTCCATACGGATCGGAGACCCTTTAAATGCGGATGCATAGGGACTGCATACAAATGCAGCCAGTCTGCCGATTTCAATTGGCTTGATAAATCGCTGTATTTCGGATTGAGGCAAGTTTGTCGTCATAAATTTCTTCTCTTTTTCTGAAAAAGTCATCCCTTCATCAGGGTACATTCCCTCAATGATTTGCTTCACATTCTCAGAGAGCGTCGGCCCAGGCATGATCGTATTGACTGTCACTTCTGTTCCGATTGTTAATTTTGATAAGCTTTTTGACAATGATAATAGCATTGATTTTGTCATACAATACTGAGGCATCTGGCCTGAAGGCATAATCGCTTCTTCACTTGCAATAAAGATGATGCGGCCAAAATCATTTTTCAGCATTTTAGACAAATAAAATTTAGTTAAACCATTTGCGGCCAGAACATTGGTGCGGAAGTATTTTTCCCATACTTCATCATCGACGTCCTCATATTGCATCATTTCATAAATGCCCATATTGTTAACTAAAATATCGATTTGAGGGTATTTTTTAAATAAAGCTTCCCTTTGCCTAATATCCACGATGTCAGCCGCGGCATTTTGAGGAGAGGTAGCCGGGAAAGCTGATTTTATTTCATTGACTGTTCGTTCTACCTCTTCATCATTTCGTCCGTTAATGAGTACATGAACGCCTTCTTTGGCAAGTTCAATAGCGATTGCTTTGCCGATCCCTTTCGTCGATCCGGTAACTAAAGCTGTTTTATTGTTCAATCCCATATCCATCAAACATTTCTCCTATTCTAGTTAAGTCCATTCAGCCGGGTTTGCTTCCTCCAATTAGAAGGAGTCTCGCCTTCCCAAAGGCGGAAGGCCCGGTAGAACGAGTTCTGATCTTCATATCCAATCAGAAAGGCGACTTCTTTAATATCGAGCGAAGGGTCTGCCAAGTACTCCCGCGCCTGTTCATGTCTGACTTGGGTCAACAGATGTTTAAAGCTAGTGCCTTCGTCAGTAAGCCGGCGCTGCAAGGTGCGGCCGCTCATTCCCAATTCGCTCGCGACAGTCTGAATGTCGGGGTGCCCTCCTGGAAGTGTGCGTTTCATGATCCACTTGACCGCTCCGGTGATTGAAAGGCTATTTTGCTGATCATTCACCGATTGATCCAGCACGGGAGTCAGAATCTCCAGCAACTCTGCGTTATACGAGACAAAGGGGCGGTCCAAATCTCCTCGATCCAGCGTCAGCCGGCTGCGATTTGCACCGCTCCGGATACGGCAGCCGAAGTATGCTTCAAGTGCCTGCAAGTCGCCCATTGGGTGTGAAAACTCGACTGACTTTGCTGTCAAAGGCAGACCTGTGCCCCTGCGCCCGAGCTCCAGAAGAAATGCCAGCGTAATGCCGATCAAGAGCGGTGGACCGGGTTGCTTATCATCCAACCATTCCAGTTCGATTGCACAGTGCTCACCTTCCTCAGTGATACGCAAGTTTTCGGGAGGGCATAGTTGTTTGTAGCGGGCCATTCGCTTTAAAGCGTCACCGTAGTCACGGGCATGGTAAGCCGCTAACACAGCCGGAGGGTAATGTGCCGGCTCAAAGCCGGCCGCAAGCTTGATGATTCCCTTGGAAACGTCATCAACAAGATCGGAATACGCCTGCCAGATGGCGAAGTATTGGGTAGTCGTGACAACTGGTTCAGTCATCACGGTGAGCGGCAGCCGGGCTTTTCGAAGCACGTCAGGGGCGTTAATTCCTAATTGACGCAACCCTGCCCAAAACCCTGCCGGGAATTTAATTCGAGTGTGAGACATCATACGTATGAGCACTCCTTTAACTTTCTGCACCTTCGCTCGTTTGGTCGTCATTCCGTCCTGCCTTGTTGGCGGGACAGTTATAACTTTACCTATTCATTGTCGGACTGTAACTAGCAAAGGGCGACATTTAACTTGCCGATTACGCCGAACGTGTCAGCTCGCCATATGCGTACGAAGGCTGTGACAAGCAGGCGCCTTTAATCTATCATGACCTTCAAATAGGGGGGCATTAAACAGCACAAGTATTTCTTTCGCATCATGAATTTCAATCTTCAATTGATGAATTCAGTCCTATAGGACAACAAGCCGGGAGAATCTCCCGGCTGTAAGATCATCCCTTCCCGATAGCGGGATTTCCTTTTCCCATCACATGTTTTCTTGCAATGAAAAAGAGGAGGACAGCGACAAAAAACTCGGAAAGCGGCAAGGATAGCCAAACTCCCGTGACGCCAATAAACTTAGGCAATATCCAAAGCAGGATGAAAAGGGACACGAAGCTTCGCAATATAATGATAACAACCGACGAGCCGGCCCGGCCAATGGATTGAAAGTAACTCATATAGACAAAGTTATAGCCAAGGAAGACATAGCCGATAAAAAATAGGCGGATTCCATCAATGGCCAGTTGCTTGATTTCGGTTGATTCTATTCCGAATAAGCCTACAAGGAATGGTGCAGCCCCCCAGCCGATAACGAGCAAAAGAATACCCAGGATAACAGCGGTCTTCTCCCCAATCTTCATGCTGCTTTTGATTCGTTCGCTTTCTTCAGCACCATGATAATAGCTAATCAGGGGCTGAAGTGCCATTTCAATGCCGAAGAATGACAGGAACATGAACCCGTGAAGGTAGTTAATGACTGAGAAGGCAGCGACTCCTTCCGTGCCTGCCAGGCTGACCATTGCCAGGTTATACCCTGTTACAAATGCGAGGAGCCCAGCCTCTGCCAGAAAGCTTGGAAACCCGATGGCAAAGATGTGCATAAGGGATTTCCAAGACCACTGAAACGCCATCTTCCTCAGTTGCGCTTGACGGTTAAAGAAGTGCAGGGATAATACAAGCAGTCCGGCGAATCCGCCAAGCACTGTTGAAATCGCAGCGCCTGTTACTCCCAAGTTCAAAATCATGATCGTATAAAAATTCAGGATGATATTCACAATCGATGTCGTTGCAAGAGCCATCATCGAAAGCTTCGGACTGCCGTCATTCCTTACAAAAATACTTAAGACCTGTTCTAATGCGATGACCCAGCCGAATAAAAACATGACGCTTAAGTACTCTATGACGTAAGAAGAGGTATCGGAGTTTGCTCCAAGCCATACCGAAACGGCTTGAATGTTGAGAAGCCCGAACACCCCTAAGAGCACACTGATGATAAACGTAGAGGCGAGAGCCAATGAAAAGACGCTGCTTGCCATCTGAGGGCGATTCTCCCCGATGCTGATGGAGTACTTCGTTGCTCCGCCTATCCCAATCCACAGAGCGATGGCCATTATTAAAGAAATAACCGGATAGGAAAGGTTCACTCCAGCCAGTGCTGCGGTTCCAATGCCATTTCCCACGAATAGGCCATCAATTAAAATATTCGCTGACATTAGGATCAATCCAAGCGTTGCAGGGATGAAATATTTAAAAAACACTTGATTTACTGGTAATTTCATTAGCTGCTGATGTGTTTCTGTCATCATGTATTCCTCCTATAATGAGCTACAGGAGTATTCTAAACCTTCAAGTTACTTGAAGGTCAATCAAAACTTTGTCACCGGAATTTGGATTAAAGTGACAAAATGATCTGACTCCTTGATGACGGCGTCATCAAGAAATGAGATTTCAACAGGGATTCCCGCCAGCTCGTATCCCTCCTCCTTCAGCTGGCTTAAAACGAGCTGATAACTTTTCCTGATGTCCTCGTAGGGCCCAATATGGGGGTAACTCGCATACAACCCTTCGTTTAAATAGTCTTCACTGTCTCCCTCGTGCAGCAATTCAAATACGCCGATATATTTTACCGGTCCTTCTTGCTTCAAGCTCTCCATATCAACGATTGTTCCAATGTCTCCGGTGAAGAAGCCGTTATTCTCGATCGACTGGCTTGAAAGCGTTTCTTTATCCTTTAAATAAATGTCGTCGCCTTCCTCCATCAGGTCGACAGGCTTGTCAAAATACAGGTAGGAAATAGCCCGTTTTGGGAAATACTGAAATGTTAAAGCAGGGTGTTCGGCAAGTTTTATTCCTTCTTCGATTGTGGAAATTTTGTTTTCGATTCTCGCCGCACTGCGTTGGAGCCGAAAAATTTCCGTCCTGACTTCCTCAAGCTTCTTCTTCAAAATTTCCATCGTTGTTTCCGGAGTCCTTTTATCTAACTGATGCTGAATGTCTTTTAACGAAAATCCATTTTTCCTTAAAAAAATAATCGTATCCAGAACCTGAAATTGTTCAACACCATAATATCGATAGGATGTTTCAGGATCGGTATACTTTGGCCTGAACAGCCCGATTTCATCATAGTAACGCAGAGTCGATGCGGGCAGCTTGAAAAGTCGCGCTACTTCTCCCACACGGAATCGATTGTTCATCATTTTTCACCTCATTTGTTGGTTTTAGTGATATCGGCAATTACAGAGCTATTCGGTTATCGGATTTATGTATAAAGTCTACTTTTGACATTAGGTGAAAATACATGCCTGGTCAATAAGGAACCGCAGCCTGAAAAGAGGCTTTATGGCTAAACCAATCTTTTATCGTGAAACAGAACCGAAATAGATTTTCAAAAATAAATGAGGGCTTCATGATTGGAAGCCCTCATTTCCCATATTTATTTTTCCCTAACGGATGAAAAACGTGAATACAGTTTGGTTAAAGAAGCTCATTCAGGAAAAGTCCCGGCAAATTTATTGCTGAACCGCCCTTGTTCCTATCGAACGAAACCGCGGGTGCTCTGCCAGTATGGAACGCTTCATTTCTTTTACAACCGGGTGGTCTGATTTTAAAAATCGATGTTTCTCGTAAAGCCCGGCCAATTGCCCGTGATCTAGTACACCTAGTGTATCACTTAAGTGATAGGCGGCTTTTAAATCATGCGTAATAAAGAAATACGACATTCCAAAATCGTCTTTGAGCTCTTTTAACAAATCCAATATAAGCGTTTGGGTTACCATGTCAAGGCTGCTGACAGACTCGTCCAATACGATCAGCTTCGGCTTGAGCGAGACTGCTCTTGCAATATTAATCCGCTGCAATTGGCCGCCGCTGAATTGGTGCGGATATTTTGTTAAATCCTCTTCAGTTAAGCCTACTCGTTCCAACAGCTCGATAATGGTCCGTTTTTGCTCGGCGATGGTGAGCCTTTCATAGTTTTCTAGCGGTTCTGCTATAATTTGTTCCGCTGTCATTCGCGGGTTAACGGACGAATATGAGTCTTGAAAAACAGCTTGAAGGTCGCGGCAGATTTTCCGCCGGATGGATTGATCTGCTTTATATAGATCATGACCTTGAAAAAAGATTTGGCCTGATTGAGGCCGTTCCAAACCGAGGATCACTTTTCCTAATGTGCTTTTCCCAGCCCCGCTTGGTCCAAGCATCCCTAAGCATGTGCCTTCCTCAATCGAAAAGCTGACATTGGAAAGGACTTGTTTCGATTGAATTTTCGATTTGAACAATTTACGCGCTGTATAATGATGAGTGACTTCTTTCACTTGTAATAAACTCACTTGTTCACCCCATATCAAATGCCGGTCTTCTTCATACCGACTCAAGTGGCAAGTTGATCTATTGGCAATGTCAACCGTGCACTTAATAGCCTCTTTGTATATTCATGCTTTGGTTCATCAAACAGCTGAAACACATCTCTATTTTCTACAATCCTGCCATTCTGCATCACAGCAACTTCATCCGCCATTTCAGCAATGACGCCCAGATCATGAGATATAAGCAAAATCGCCGTGCCGAAGTCAGAGCGTATGCCGTCTAAATATTTCAGCACTGTCTTCTGATTATACACGTCGAGTGCAGTGGTAGGCTCATCCGCGATGAGAATGGCCGGCTCTAAGCATGCTGCAATTGCAATCATGACCCGTTGAAGCATTCCGCCGCTTAATTGAAAAGGGTAAGAATGCAAAAGCTTAGCAGGGTGGGGTAAGTTCACATGGTGCAATGCTTCGGTCGCAAGCTCTTTCGCCTGTTTCTTGCTAAAAGATGTATGAGAGCGAATCGATTCGGTCATTTGCTGGCCTATCGTAAAAACGGGTGTAAAAGCGTTCATCGGATTTTGCATGATATAGGCAATATCTTTGCCGCGGATTTTACGCATTTCCTTATCTGCTAATCCGTTCAATTCACGGCCTCGTAATGCAATACTTCCTTCCACCTTGGTTGTTTTTGGATCAAGCGTCTGAAGAATAGACATGCTCGTTACCGTTTTTCCGCAACCGCTCTCTCCAATCAGGCCAAGGACTTGGCCGCGCTTCAGTTCAAAATTGATGTCTTGCACAAGGGTTGAATGTCCTTTTTGATTGTTAACCTGTACATGTAAATCTCTGACTTGAAGCACTGTTGATTGTTCTGTTCCCAACTTCCTCATTCCTTTTTAAAATCGACGTTTGACACCGTATTTATCTGATAAGGTTTCGCCCAATAAATTGAATGTCACAACCACAACCATGATCATCACCCCTGGATAAATCATTAACTCGGGGTTCGTCCGAATATACGATTTACCTTCATGAATCATCGCTCCCCATTCAGCTGCCGGGGGCTGCACGCCTAATCCGAGAAAAGACATAGCGGAGATATCCATAATGGCCCAGCCCATTTCCAACGTACCGATGACGACGAGGGGTGGGAGGACATTAGGAATGATATGATTTTTAATAATTTTCCATTGTGAAGATCCATTGATTTTTGCCGCCGCAATAAAGTTCTCCCCTTTCAGACTCAGCACCATTCCTCTGAAGATTCTCGCATAATAGACCCATTGCACAAGCATGAGGGCCAGAATGACTTGAGGAAGTCCAGGACCGAATATGCCCACCAGGCCAAGAACTAAAATTAAGTTCGGAAAGGCCATCACACCATCGCAGCATCTCATTAACAGCTGATCAATCCATCCGCCTTTATATCCTGAAATCGTCCCGACAATGAGGCCGATAAAGAGTGAGGAAATGAAAATGAGCATCGCGAATCCCAGAGAAATTCGGGCGCCGTACAAAAGGCGGGATAAGTTGCATCTTCCCAGATGATCCGTTCCTAAAGGAAACTCCCAGGATGGAGGCTGCAGCTTATATACCAAATGGACTTCAGCAGGATGATGCGGCGCAATCCAAGGGGCGAATACAGCGATGATAAAAAGGATGGTTAATATGATGGTGCATATCGTGACCACTTTCTGGCTTTTAAATATCCTGCGTATACTCATCATCATCGATGCTGCCCTTCTTTCCTTGAAATGCGCGGGTCAATATACATTTGAATGAGGTCAACAATTAAGTTGCTCAATATAAAAAAGGTGGCGGCTAAGAACACATAGCATTGAATGACAGGGATGTCCCGATTGAAAATGGCCTCAATAAAATAACGGCCAAAGCCTGGCCAAGAAAAAACGACTTCAACAATAATTGTGCCGGTGAGCAGCTTGCCAAGGTTCATTCCCAGACCCGTAATCATCGGAGAAATGGCCATTCGCAATACATGTTTGGCCATAATGTTCATCTTCGTCATTCCTCTTATGCGTGCAAATTGAACATATGGTTCTTGCAGGTTTTCGATGACACTTGCACGGAGCAGCCTTGTATACATCGCAATTAAAGGAAGCGCCAATGTCATCGCCGGCAGTACAAGATGCTGCCATGTCCCGATTCCCTCCACCGGCAAAAGGTCTAATTGAACAGAAAAGAAAAAAACCAGCATATACCCTAACCAAAAAGTCGGGACGGATGCCCCGAAAAAGGAAATGAAGCGGCTGATATGATCAACTGCACCGTTTCTTTTGATTCCCGCTAAAAAGCCGAGCGGCACACTGACAAGCACCGCGATTAATAAACTCCCAAGCGCGAGCTCGATCGTCGCCGGCATTCGGTGTGCAACTTCGTCCCAAACCGGCTGATTCGAAACATAAGATATGCCAAAATCAAGTTGGCATATCTTCAAAACAGAGTTTACATATTGAATAAAGAATGGCTGATCCAAGCCAAACTCATGTCTTTTTTGCGCTAAAATTTCATCGGTTGGCTGGATATGTGCTGCGGCTAAATATGCTTCAGCTGGGTCAACCGGTGAGAGATGAATCATTCCAGTTGTCAGAAGTGCAGCTAAAAGAAACACTGGAATAATAGACATGATTCGTTTCAATATATAGTTGCCCATAAAAGCCTCCTAGTGTTGCTGCTTGATGCGAATCCCTGTAAATGGATGTTCGTCACGGTTAGCAGGGAACGTAAAGTTGCTGATATTCTTTTGATATATCGCGGTCTTTTTAATATAAGAAATAGGAACGATGGCGCCCTGGTCTTGAAGTGATTTTAAAATAGATGAGTAGAGCTCCTGCCGCTCTTTTTCATCAGTCGTTTGAGGTACCTTTGCCATCTGCTTGATTAGCTCGTCCTTGTTTGGATAGGCTGAGATCGCTTCATTAAATCCGAATCCTTTGGAGGCGACAATGTTTAAAAATGTATGCGGGTCATAAGGCGCACCATAGTTGCTAAAGAAGTTCATATCAAACTCATTCGCTTTAAACCGTTTGACTTGGGTTGCCAATTCTACACCTTCAAGATTCAGCTTTACCCCGATCGCTGCCCATTCTGCTTGCAGCGTTTCAGCCATTGTTTTTTGAATGGATTCCGCTGAATCATACATTAAACTAAATTCAAGAGGCTTTCCGTCTTTCTCGCGCACCGTCTTTCCATTCGGAAGCTTCCAGCCTGCCTCATCTAATAGCGCTTTCGCTTTTTCTGTATCATAGTTGATTTGCTTCACATCAATATCAGACGTGTATGGGAAGTCTGTCGGCAAAATATGATCTGCTTTTTCTTCTAACCCGGAGGTGATGCCTTTCACCATAGCTTCTTTGTCAAAACCATAGTGCAGGGCCTGCCGCACGCGTTCATCAGAAAGCTGTTCTTTTTTCGTATTCATGACAAGCTGTCTTGTAGCCACTGGTTCAGAAAGGCTTGTTTCATATTGGCCTGTCGATTGCAGCTGCTTGTATGCATCCAAACTGATAACGCCTTCGCCGTAAATGAGGTCGAGCTCGCCTTTTTCAAATGCAAGCACCCTTGTTTCGGCGTCCGGGATGACTTTCACCTTGATTTTCTCGACTTTTGGCTTTTCACCCCAATAATGTTCATTGCGTTTAAAAACCGCATATTCATCAGCTTGACGCTCTTCCAATACCCATGGGCCCGTCCCTACCGGTTTTGCGACACCCTTTGATGTATCGCCGTCTTTAGGGAAGCCCGCTTCTCCCAAAAACCGGACCGGCCGTACAACGGCTAGTTCCTGAATGGTTGGGTAATATGGTTCAGTTAATGTCAATTTAAATGTATGGTCATCGATCACTTCTGTTTGGGCTATTTTTGAAATAAACCCTAACCAGCTATGTAACTCAGTATGTTTTAAAATGGAATCAACATTCTTTTTCACAATTTTTGCATTAAACTTTGTTCCATCTGAAAATTTTACATTCTTACGCAAATGAAACGTATACACTTTACCGTCACTTGATATATCCCAAGATTCGGCTAAATGCGGTTTAAGCTTTCCTCCCGCTTCATAGGTAACCAAAGGTTCATATACCATCGACTGGGCAAATAATTGGGAAGGATTATACACATGCGGATTCATTTCGCCTATATCTCTAGGCCAAGCCATTGTGACCATATTTTGATGAGCTTTCTTCTCTGTTGAATTTCCTGAGGTTGTACATCCAGCTAATAAAATAGAAAAGGCGAGCAACAATAAAAAAGTAATTTTAATTTTCAAACTAATCCTTCCGCTAAGCATGCTTTGTTTCCTCCTAAATGAAGTTGATAATCATTTTCATTTTATGCAGGGGGCATACCCTTGTCAATGTAAGATATAGGAACTGCCTAAAAGGTGCGGAATAGGGGAGCGGCGGCATCCCGTGAAGAACGAGCGGAAAGAGGGAAAGACAAAATTGAAGTGGGCGAAGAATGAACTTTTTATTAAAATGGATTGTAAAAACGAAGCAATCAAAGTACACTTAATGATAATGATAATCATTTACGTTTGGAGTTGTAAACTCATGACATATACCGGGAGTGAAGAGCGATGAGCAGAAATGAAGTGTTTGATGTGACCGTTATCGGCGGGGGGCCGGCTGGGTTATATTCCGCCTTTTACAGCGGACTGCGGGGAATGAGAACAAAGATTATTGAATATCAGCCGATGCTGGGCGGAAAGGTTCACGTTTATCCTGAAAAAATGATCTGGGATGTCGGGGGACTAACGCCGATTTCCGGAGCCAAGCTGATCGAACAGATAGTACAGCAGGGGTTAACGTTTCATCCTGAAGTGCTGCTGAATGAGAAAGTCGAATCGATTGCCCGCAATAAAGAAGGGGTGTTTGAATTACATACGGCTGCCTCAGGGGTGCATCTGTCCAAGACGGTCATCGTTGCCGTGGGCGGTGGCATCCTTAATCCGCAAAAGCTTCAAATAGAAGGAGCAGAGCGTTTTGAAGTGTCCAACCTGAATTATACGGTCAAATCACTGCAGCATTTTAAAGATAAAACGGTCATTGTATCAGGCGGCGGTAATTCGGCTGTCGACTGGGCCAACGAGCTCGAACCTGTAGCGAAAAAGGTCTACCTCGCTTACCGCAAAGATGCGCTCAGCGGGCATGAGGCCCAGGTGGATCAGCTTCTGAACAGCTCGGTGAGCTGCTTCTTCCATACACAGATTACCAAGCTGATCGCTTCGGAAGATCATGAGGTGATCGAACGGGTCGAGCTCACGAACGCTCAAACCGGTGAGGTGATGGAGCTGCCTGTCGACGAGGTGGTTATCAACCACGGATATGAACGCGACACCTCGCTGCTGGAGAACAGCCAGCTTGATATTACCCGGGTTGATGACTATTATATTGCAGGTACTGCCAACTGCCAGTCTTCCGTGCCCGGACTGTATGCGGCGGGGGATATTGTGCATTACGAAGGCAAGCTGCACCTAATCGCCGGAGCGTTTCAAGATGCGGCAAACGCGGTCAACAGCGCCAAGCGCTTTATTGATCCCGAAGCACACAAGAGTGCGATGGTGTCATCGCATAATGAGGTTTTCAAAGAGCGCAACCGCGAGCTTGTGAAGAAGATGTTCGTGTAGAAAAGGACTATTTTCGCCCGTGGGAGCGGCTGATTCGTCAAGAGGATCTTGGAGATATAGCAAGGTCCTCTTTTTATTTAAACCAGCCTTTTTCCTTTGAACGAGTTATGGCTTCGATCCGATTTTTCACCTCAAGCTTTTCAAGAATCATTGAGATATAATTACGTACGGTTCCGCTTTTGATGCTGAGTTCTTGGGCGATTTCTTTTGTGTTTTTTCCGTCAGCCACAAGTTCGAGCACTTCTTTTTCTCTATCTGTGAGAGGGTTGGCCTCACTGTACATGTCTTCCATCAATTCAGGCGCATAGATCCGCTTTCCTTTCATGACGCTTCGAATGGCGCTCACAAGCTCTTCGCTTGGGCTGTCCTTTAACAAATAGCCTTTAACACCTGCTTTAATGGCTCGCTGAAAGTAACCGGGGCGGGCAAAAGTGGTTAAGATAATAATGTTGCAGCCTGTATCCTTTAATTCCTCAGCAGCTTCAAGCCCCGTCTTTCCCGGCATTTCAATGTCCATAATGCACACATCAGGCTGATGTTTTTTTGTGAAATCAACGGCATCCTGTCCGGTTGTGCCTTTGCCGACGACTTCCATATCATCTTCTAAATTCAGAAGCGATCCTAAAGCGCCCAAGAGCATTTGCTGATCTTCTGCAATAAATATACTAATCATGTAAGCCATCCTTTTTTGTTTATTTTGAGTTATTAGGAATTGACATGGTAAGCTTGGTGCCGTTTTTTGTATCAATGTGAAGGCTTCCGTTTGCAAATTCAAGCCGTTCTCTCATGCCAAGCAAGCCGTGTCCTTTTGAAAAGTACTTCTCTTCGCCTTGAAACGTTCCATCGTCAGTCACTGTAATGACAACTTCTTTCCAGAGCTGTTGGATGTCAACGCGGCAGGTCGTAGCCTGACTGTGTTTGACGACATTAGTGACAGCTTCCTTTAAGCACATGCTCAATATGTTTTCATTAAGCAATGAGATATTTTCCGGCAATTTATCTTCTTCATAGATAAACGCAATGCCGGCTGCTTCAAGAATTTGTTTAATGTTCATGATTTCATCCTTGAGCCTGATGCCTTTCATGGAGGATACGATTTTTCTGACTTCATTTAAAGAAGTTCTCGCAGTTTGCTGAACGCTTTTCAGTTCACGCACGGCTTGATCGGGATCTTTGTAAATTAATTTTCTCGCCAAGTCGCTTTTTAAACCGATAAGAGACAGCTTTTGTCCAAGTGTATCGTGGAGGTCGCGGGCAATCCGCTGCCGTTCTTCTAATTTAACCAAATTGGCAATCCGTTCATTAGCATACTCGAGCTTTTCTTCCAGGTGTTCGCGCTCCTTGCGGCTTCTAATACTGAACGGTAATAAAATCGCACTGATAAGGGTGATGACCACAAATGGAATTTGTGTCAGAAAAAATTCCTTTTTTAAGACGAGACTGAAGTTGGCAGCGACGGCTGCGCTTATTAAATGGACGTAATATAAAATGTGAAATGGGACTCGTTTTTTAATGTTCCCTATAAAATATGCGATAAAAAAAGCAAAATAAATATAGCTGAACAGCATAATCGAAGCGGTTGAAATGCCGATTAAAATAAACGCCCACAAATAAACGTCCCAGCCTTTTGAGACAAAAGCAAATCTGTATACCGCAAAAAATAAAAGTGTCAAAATGATGCCGACGACGATAACAAGTGTAGATGATGATTGCATGATAAAGTAGAAGGGAAGGATGAAAAATATCGTCCATATATACGGAGAGATCCCGTTCAGTTTTTGAAATGTAAAATGCTTTTTGACCATGATATAACCTCATTTTCAGCTTTTCATCTTTAAAGTAACTTTACCATTGCCAGAGCCGGATTGCATCATTGGACAATAAAAAGGAAGTCTTCTTGTTGATATAAGAAGACCTCCTCATCGTCAGGCGTTCTTCCGCAGCTTCTGGTTATCCGTTGAATCCGGCGAAAGACGGGAAGATGTTTGTTTCATGTCCCGAAAGGTTACAAATTGCTTTTTTTCTTCATCCCAAAGCCGGAACGCGAGTGATTGCAGGCTTGTTTTTAAAGTGATGGTCGGGACGTTTTTTAATGGTTCGTGCTGTTCATGTGCGGTTTCTAGTTTATAGTTAGGCACCTTGGGACTCAGATGGTGAACGTGGTGGTACCCGATATTGCCTGTAAGCCATTGAAGCAGTTTCGGGAGTTTATAAAATGAACTTCCTTCCACAGCGGCCTGAACATAGCTCCAATTTTCATCCGCTTCAAAATAAGAATCTTCAAATGTATGCTGAACATAAAACAGCCAAACGCCGATCGAACCCGAGATCAGAAAGATCGGACCCTGTACGAGCAAAAACGATTGCCAGCCAAAGATCAGGCAGCAGACAGCAGCCAATGCCGCGATTGCAAGGTTGGTGAGGTATGTGTTCACACGTTCCTTCCGTCTTGCACCTTTTTTGTTAAAGCGGTTTGTGATCAGAAAGACATAAATCGGTCCGAGAATAAACATGATAAACGGATTTCTGTAAAGTCTGTATGCGATTTTTGTGCGTAGAGGTGCGGCTTTATATTCGTTTACCGTCAGCAGCCAGATATCGCCTGTTCCGCGTTTATCCAGGTTGCTGCTTGTTGCATGATGAATCGAATGGCTGTGCTGCCATTGAAGATAAGGAAATAAAGTCAGAACGCCTGTCAAAAAGCCGAGAATATGGTTAAGGCGTTTTTGTTTGAAAAAGGATAGATGGCAGCAGTCGTGAAAAATAATGAAAATTCTCGTCAAAAACCCTGCGGCAATCACCGTTATTCCTAAAGTAAGGAGATAGGAGACATTGAGGCTGAAATAGGCAAGAAACCACAGTCCGAAAAAAGGAATAAACGTATTGAAGAGCTGAATCAGACTGTTTTTGGTATCAGGCTGGGCAAACGCAGCAACCTGTTTTGTTAACTGTTTTTGTTTATGTGCGATGGTTTGTTCAGTCATAGTAAAGTTATCCTCTCATAAATAGGTCTTAAATTAAGTTTACGGCACAGAGAGATGTCTTTGTAGTAGCACACATCATGCTTCAAACATGACACTTGTCATGTTTCCTTCACTCGAATTGATTGATCAAGCATAAGAAGATTGACAATGTCATGATGGGGCAAATCCGCATGATAAGATGGTAAAGAAGGGAAGTTGTAAAAGTACGATGATTGTTTAATTAAACAAAGTTCTTTTACAATGATGTAATTGATAATCATATTTTAGTCATTTGATAAGGAGTGAATTCATATGTCACGAATGGAAAATAAAACATTTAATTGTGAAAAGGAGTTGACGCTCAACATTATCGGAGGAAAGTGGAAAATGCTGATTTTGTGGTTTTTAGGTAAAGAAGGTACGAAAAGGTTCGGAGAATTAAAAGCCTTGATGCCCGGCATTACGCAAAGAATGCTGGTGAATCAGCTGCGTGAATTAGAAGAAGATCATATTGTACATAGGGAAGTATATCCGGTTGTTCCCCCAAAAGTTGAATATTCCCTTACAAAACAAGGAGAAAGTTTAATGCCTATATTAGAGGCGATGTATGATTGGGGTAAAAATTATATAGAAACTAACTTTTCAAAAGATGATAAATAGAATGATTGACTTGAGATACTGTTTTGGAGACAGTATCTTTTTCTATACCATATGAGGAAAAGTATAGTATGTAAAAAAAAAGTGCGTACTATGATTGGAATTTCCCCCTTGTTATACTCTTGGTGTAACAGAAATATTAAAAGAATAATCCGCGGAATTCTTAATTCAAACAGGGGTGATTGTAAGTGGAATTACAGTTAGCATTAGATTTAGTCAATATACCGGAAGCCATCAAAGTAGTAAAAGAAGTAGAAGAATACATTGATATTGTTGAAATCGGGACGCCGGTTGTGATAAATGAAGGACTCCGTGCAGTAAAAGAGGTGAAAGGCGCTTTTCCGAATTTGAAAGTGCTGGCAGACCTTAAAATTATGGACGCGGCCGGGTATGAAGTAATGAAAGCCTCAGAAGCAGGAGCCGATATCATCACCATTCTAGGAGCCGCTGAAGATATGTCTATTAAAGGCGCTGTAGAAGAGGCAAAAGCTCAAGGGAAAAAAATCCTGGTGGATATGATTGGGATTAAAGACATCAAATCACGCGCTAAGGAATTGGATGAACTTGGTGTCGATTATATTTGTGTGCATACGGGTTATGATCTTCAAGCCATTGGCCAAAATTCATTTGAAGACTTAATGACCATTAAGAATGTAGTAAAAAACGCTAAAACGGCTATTGCAGGCGGAATTAAATTGGACACATTGCCCGAAGTCGTTAAATTAAAACCTGATTTGATTATTGTTGGGGGCGGTATTGCAAATCAAGATGATAAAGCGGCAGCAGCCGCAAAAATGAAGCAGATGATTCAACAATCATGAAGACTTATGATTATGTAAAAGCGATCATCGCAGAGCTTGATCATGCAACCTCTCAAAATCAGGCGGAAGAAATAGAGAACTTCATATCCAGTATCATGTCTTCTGAAAAAGTGTTTGTTACCGGTGCGGGTCGTTCCGGTTTAATGGGGAAGTCATTTGCTATGAGATTAATGCACTTGGGTTTGAATGCATTTGTAACAGGAGAAACCGTAACTCCGGCATTTACCGAAAACGACTTGCTTATCGTGGGGACAGGATCAGGGAAAACAGAAAGTTTGCTTCATATGGCGGAAAAGGCAAAAGATATCGGAGGCACTGTAGCATCAGTTACCATCTCTCCAGATTCGCCAATCGCTGAAATATCTGATCTTATACTGCAGCTCTCGGGTTCACCTAAAGATCAATCCACGGGCAATAAACAGACGATACAACCGATGGGATCGCTTTTTGAACAGACTCTTTTATTGTTTTATGATGCTATCATATTGCGAATTATGGAAATTAAAGGGCTGAATACTCATAACATGTACGGAAATCATGCAAATCTTGAATAAATACTTCTTCATGTAAAGAAAGTCACCATCCGCTATCTCGGATGGTGATCTTTTTTTAACATATAATTTACATCTTTATTATGATTTTAAAATGTGAATATCGTAAAATAAAATTCCGGTGGTACAGGGATTCTAAATGATATATGAAGAAAGGAGCTTATCATGCTTACAAGTTTTAACCTGATTGGGTTTATCCCTTTAATTGTTTTTGTTGCCGTAATCATATTCGGGTTGAGAAAGCTTGTACTTTCTTTAAGAAATAAGTAGAGTGTTGATAATCATATTGTTGTCACATTTTGATAAAGTGTTGCTTACATACTAATCTCCTAAAGATTGGGCGCTAGCTAATCTTTAATGACTCAGACCTTTATCATCTATTCTGATAAACGAGTGATGAATGATCAATTATTGAACATATTTTGGTTATGTGTTATGTTTTGATCAAGTTAGCAGAAAACATTCCTTGTACCCAAATCGAAACAATTCATCAGGGACAGGTAAAACCTCTTATTTCTCTAACGAAATTTAAAATGATCAAAAAGGGGATAAACAAATGCCATTATTACGTTTCGATCTAATAGAAGGCCGTGATGAACAAGCATTAAAAAAATTATTAGATACCGCACACGATGCGATGGTAGAAGCGTTTAACGTTCCGGAGAAAGACCGCTATCAAATTGTCCATCAGCATCCGGCGAATGAGCTCATCATCCAAGATACAGGCTTGGGATTGAATAGATCAAAGGATCTGGTTGTGATCAGCATCACCAGTAAAACAAGAACAGAAAGCCAAAAAGAGAAATTGTACGCTTTACTTGCTGAAAGGCTTGAAGCGGAATGCGGCATTTCACCTGAAGATGTCATGGTGTCCATCACAGAAAATGGAGATGCCGATTGGAGTTTCGGCCTCGGCGAGGCGCAGTTTTTAACTGGAAAGCTGTAAGCGGGCAAAAGGAATGTTGACAGGGACATCTGAATCCCTCCAGAAAAGCTTAAGCTGCTGACGAGACGTCAGCAGCTTTTTTCTTTATATTTCTCCGGGTTTTCTCTTATTTGCTCTTGGCCATTTGTGGTGCATCACATATTGAGTCATCGTGTTAAAAATAACCGCCCATTGGTTTTCGGTGAGCGTTCCAACGGTTTTTTCATTGTTGATTTTTAGACTTTTTCTTAAGTGCTTCATTTGACGCGGAGTAAAAATTCCGCGTAAAGCAACACAGAAAGGGGCTTGCGGCTCCTTGAGCGCATATTCAGCAAGCCCAAGAAATGCAATGTAATGTTTATGTGATATAGGCGCTTCTTTTTTCCGTGTTATTCTAACCATTGCCGAGTCCACTTTTGGAGGGGGAGAAAAATGTTCTTTCGATATTTCTCTGACAATGCCAATATCAAACCACATTCTCCAAGCTAAAACATAGGAATTTTTCATGAATTTTGATGTGAATCGTTTAGCAGCCCCTTTTTCCATTACGATGATGCCTTTTTGAAATCCGCTTGCAGGATTGTTCAAAAGCATTTTCATGATGGGGGTTGTGATGGCATAGGGAATATTAGAGACCACCACAAACTTTTCTTTTGGTAAATGAATCTTCATGATATCTTGATGAATAATTTTCGTATTTGAGTGATGTGCTGTTTTACGTGTGAGTATATCAACGAATTTAGAATCGTTTTCCACTGCCAATACCTTACCGGCTTTTTGACTTAGCACAGTTGTCAAAGCACCTTTTCCAGCCCCTAACTCTAAAACTGTATCGTCTATGCCAATATTTGCCCAATCCACAATTTCTTCAATTAATTTTTTATTATGCATCAAATGCTGTCCGGAAAAATTCGGAGATTCCCTGCGATTTAGCTTTTTTCCTCTGTACTTATGATTTTTTTTCTTCACGTTTCCTCTTCCTCTCATCATAAAAAATCACAGGCGGTCTGCCTGTGATTCAGAGTAAAGGGAAGAGCCATCCTTTAAGGATGAAGCCGCGGTATTTCCATAACCAAATAAGCCTTTCTCAGCCGTTAGAAAAAAAGGATTAAACAAAAAAGAAAGGCAGAACGATCCGCCTTTCTCCAAGTTACAAATTTTATATGCAAAATGAAGATTATTAAAAAAGGACAGACTGATCCCGTTTACTCTGCATACACAAACAGAGCCTTTGAACGTATTTAATTACTGGTTCAAAGTTGGGAAACGCAGTCTCATTGAGTGTGTCATTTTTTAATAATCCTCCTGAAAAGTTAAAGTTACGATCTCATTGTAGGGTATTCTTTGGAAAACGTCAACGGCTGGAATTTTCTCACCCTATAAGAATATCGAAGGAGGCAATCAGGCAAGGCGTGTGTTAAGAACGGGAGTCAACTAACATTGAAATTATAAATGCGATTGTCTATACTTTAAAATATATAAATCGTAACAATTTCGATTTGAAAATAACTCATGTAGAAAAGTGGTGCAATAACATTGAATCAATCAGTCGCATTCTCACGGCATCGCAGGCTGCGCTCAACGCCGGGTATCCGGGATTTAGTAAGAGAAAATCGGCTTTCCACTAACGATTTCATATATCCTCTATTTGTCCAAGAGGGTAGGGGGTTAAAAACAGAAGTACCTTCCATGCCGGGCGTTTATCAACTGACATTAGATTTATTAGAAGAGGAAATTCATGAGTTAAGAACACTCGGAATTAAAGCAATTCTTCTCTTCGGAATTCCAAGTTGGAAAGATGATTTGGCAACGTCTGCTTATGCGTCAGATGGAATTGTTCAACGAGCGGTTAGGCAAATCAAGGCTTTAGATTCTGATTTGGTCATCATTACAGACACATGTATATGTCACTATCAAACAGAAGGCCATTGCGGCATACCGGTAAACGGCAGGATTGATAATGACGTGTCTTTAGATATACATGCAAAAGTCGCCATATCTCAGGCTGAGGCAGGGACCGATATTCTGGCGCCCTCAAGCATGATGGATGGATTTGTGACGTATATACGACATGCGCTGAATGAATCGGGTTATAAAGACATACCGATCATGTCGTACGGTATTAAATATGCTTCAAGCTATTATGGGCCATTTCGCGATGCCGCGGATAATTCGCCCGCTTTCGGTGACCGCCGGACCTATCAGATGGACCCGGCAAACCGTTTGGAGGCTTTTCGTGAGGCTCAGTCCGATATTGAAGAGGGAGCGGATTTTATGATCATTAAACCTGGTCTGCCTTATTTAGACATCATCAGGGATATGCGAAATTCTCTCCAGATTCCGCTGGTTTCGTATCAAGTAAGCGGAGAATATGCCCAAATAAAAGCTGCATCGCAAAACGGCTGGATTGACGAAAAAAATACAGTGTTGGAAAGCATGCTTGCGATGAAGCGGGCCGGAGCGGATCTTATTGTTACATATTTTGCAAAAGATATAGCAAAATTTCTTCGGGAGGAATCATGAAACGGGCAGCGATCATATTCATTCGATTCTACCAAAAGGCGATATCACCTCTTTCCCGCCGACTTGCAGATTTTATCCAACATGCTCCAACTATGGGCTTGAAGCGATTCAAAGGTTCGGGTTTATCAAAGGCAGTTGTCTGCTCATCAAACGATTACTGAAATGCCACCCTCTTCATCCGGGAGGATTTGATCCTGTTCCGAGCCAAACAGATCAAAAAAAGGAAGGGGATTCAAATTAATATTGTAGGATGATCTTTTGATCGTTTTTTCTGCAGGGCAGGCAGGGGAAGTTGACCGCTTTCCTGAAGAATTCCTGCACATTCAGAGCAGTAAATGAAAAGGCTGCATAAAGATGACCGGGTGTATGTTTCAGCAATACACCCGGTCATCTAATTGTGTATTTTTATACGAGAAATATCACGACCTAAATCAAAAAAAGTCATAAAAAATAAGGAGTTATATATATTTTACATGACTAATATGTATAACTCCTTTAGTTCTTGTTCAATTATAGCGCCCGATTGTGGAAGATCGTTATTAAACTAAAGCCCCCGATAGTTGAATAAAAAAAGCAAAAGAACTTGCTATTTCACAAATACATCTACCAAATTTTCAATGTTAGTTTGTTTTTCATACATACTGATAAAAAAATAAAACCTTGTTAAAACTTTACAAGACAAACTGAATTGACTATAGTCTAATTAGACCAAAATATTGATGTAAAGAAGTGGAAATTAGATGATAAAGTCTTTTTTAATGTTGGGGCAGTCGAATATGGCGGGCCGTGGATTTTTGAATGAAGTAGACCCTATCTATAATGAAAAAATAAAAATGCTGCGCAATGGACAGTGGCAGATGATGACAGAGCCGATTAATTACGACCGTCCGGTTTCCGGCGTTGGCCTGGCGGCATCTTTTGCAGATGCATGGTCGAAAGCTCATCCCGATGAAGAAATTGGCTTGATCCCTTGTGCAGAAGGTGGCAGTTCATTGAATGACTGGCATCCGGAAGGCATCCTTTTTCAGCATGCTTTGTCCGAAGCCCGCTTTGCCCTCCGGTCCAGTCAAATTTGTGGAATCCTTTGGCACCAGGGTGAGAGTGACAGTTATCGTTCGCTACATGAAACTTATTACGAGAAATTAACCCTTATCATCGAGACGCTAAGAAACGAGTTGAAACTTGATGAGGTACCGTTGATTATTGGAGGGCTTGGTGACTTTCTTGGGAAGACCGGTTTTGGACAGCACGCGACCGAATTTCGACAGGTTAATGAACAATTGCTGCGTTTTGCTAATGAACAACAGAATTGTTATTTTGTTACTGCAGCAGGTTTGACTGCGAATCCTGATGGCATTCATTTAGACGCAGCTTCACAACGCAAATTCGGTTACCGCTATTTCGAGGCTTTTTCGAAAAAGTACCATATCCTGAAACCCATTTCGGGAGAGGAGCAATCACTGAAAGTGAATGGTGACTATTCTAAAACAGAACAGATTTACCTTCATAGCATGGATTTGGCTTCGGGTAAAATCACGTACGCGGAATTTGAGGCGAGGATGGCGAAGGTGATGAAACCATAATTCCCTTACTTATCCTTGGCTTGCTAATCCAAAACCCCGGAGCTCACGGCTATGAACTGCTGGCCTGTTTGTTGGACAAGCAAATAATATACAATTATTTAACCGATTTATAAATGAAAAACTCCCCAATCTAAATTCTTTAATAGATTTGGAAATGATAGGACTTTTTCTCGCATCCTCTCCAACGATCGGTTTGGCAATGTGAGGGCCGATTAAACCAATAAAGCCAATTGCTCCAACAATCGAAACGGCTCTGCGGTTCCAGAGATGAAAAATAAAAGAGCATTTGTTTTCTTTAAAGAAAGGCCCAGGAGCACAGCTATTCTGTTCCCAGCCTTCAGGCATTTGCGATTCCCGCTGTCAACAATCCCGCAATGAGCGCAGGGACTGCAATTGGCCATAAAAGGTTCAAGTGAATCCAAACCCTTCCATTCAGTGATCCGATCGTCCACAATAAAATGCTTCCAAGCGCTTCTTGATGTCTTAGTAAAGTAAATGAAGTCACAGCTTGCAATACCGCTGAAATTAAAATGCCGTTTAACAAAAAGACAGACGACATCTTCTTGGTATAAGCGCTTAATACATAAACGAAAACAGCCGCCAAAATTCTGCCGAAGCATTCAAAAAATGGCAGAAAAAATGAAAGCTGCAAATGAGCAGGCCCAAATGTAATCCGCTCGAAGACGGACTTCCGTCTCTTAAGTTATCGTGAACACCGCTAAGCCCAATCACCAAATCCGGTTCATATTGATAAATGTTCTGAAGATTAGGTTCATAAAACGTGCCGCCGATTAATGGGATCTGATGGTCTTTCCCATAAAATTCGTCTTCATAGCGTACCATTCAACAAAGATAAAAAAGTCATTTAAAAGGAAGCAAAAAAATTAGGAAAAAAAGCTTCCCATGGATGTATCAGGCTTGCGATTCCAGATGCAAAATGGATGTATGAAAATATACCTGAAAAAACAAAAGTTGTGATCAGCTGATTTGGCTCGTTTTATTGGTCAAGTTAGGAGACTCTTTTTTAAGAGTCTTCTTTTTGCAAATATCGGTGGCATTCGAAATTGACGCATGAAGAGAAAAGGCGGTCAAAAACACCCCCTTTCTGCTTGTTAAAATGTTTCATATAATAAACATAAATGATATGCAGAGGAAGTTTAGTTTTGATCAGACTTAGGAAACAAAACAACCGCTAAAAAAGATGAGGATCATACATGGCAACTGATCTTTTCATGCTGATGTAGCCGTTTATGGAGAGCATTAAAACAAATAAAGTGGATTTGTAATGATTAGATGAAGTGAAAGAGCATGATAATGGAGTTAAAGTAATGAATTTAATTTAAGAAGGAAGTGAAAGCATGGATCTTGAAACGGTTATGAAAGAACTGGAAGCGTTGGGTACGGAAAACATGAAAAAAAGATACATAACGAATGGTGCACACGAACCGCTGTTTGGCGTGGCTACAGGCAAAATGAAGCCGCTCGCAAAGAAAATCAAGAAAAATCAGCCCTTGGCAGAGCAGCTTTACGCTACCGGGAACTACGATGCCATGTATTTTGCCGGCATTATTGCTGACCCAATGACAATGACTGAAGCGGATTTTGAGCGGTGGATCGATGCGGCGTATTTCTATATGCTATCTGATTATGTTGTTGCCGTAACTTTGGCAGAAACCGATTTTGCGCAGGCTGTTGCTGATAAATGGATCTCAAGCGGTGAAGAGCTTAAAATGTCGGCAGGCTGGAGCTGTTACTGCTGGCTTTTAGGTAATCGACCGGACGATGAATTTAATGTAACTAAAATTGCCAGTATGCTTGATCAGGTGGAACGTACGATTCACGATTCTCCAGATCGAACAAAATCGGCTATGAATCATTTTATCTACACAGTCGGGATTTCATATTTGCCGCTTCATGAAAAGGCGGTTGAAACCGCAAAAGCAGTAGGCCCGGTCGAACTCAGGCGAGGCAAGAAAAAAAGCAGTATCCTGAACGCTTCCAAAAATATTCAAAAAGATATTGATAGAGGCCGTCTCGGTTTCAAACGGAAATATGTAAGGTGTTAGCATAGTTTACAGTAAACCATCTAAAAATAAATAGGAAGTGGAATATGGAAAATAACGTTTTTGAACAGATGGCAAAGCGATATGATACAGAAGAAAGAATTGAATTAGCTAAAGTGATCGTGAATGAAGTAAGACCGGAATTGAGAAATAGTCAATCAAAATCTTTAATCGACTATGGGAGCGGTACGGGTCTCATTAGTTTAGAATTATCAGATTTAGTAAATTCTATTTTGTTGGTCGATTCATCAAAACAAATGTTGGAGGTGGCGAAAGCTAAAATTTCCCGCAAAGGAATTGCCAACGCAAAAGTGCTTTATTCAGATTTTACCCAAGAAACCCCTGAACTGAAGGCAGACATCGTTTTAATGTCACTAGTCCTTCTTCATATTCCGGATACGAATAAAATTTTACAGGAATTGTTCGGCATTTTAAATGATGGCGGTAAGCTTATAATTATTGATTTTGACAAAAATGATAAAATACAACATCCGAAAGTTCATAGCGGTTTTTCGCATGAAGAATTGAAAAAAAGATTATCCGATGTTGGATTTAAATCAACTGAAATTAAAACATTTTATCATGGTCATCGTATTTTTATGGATCAAGATGCCTCAATGTTTGTATCCAGCAGCATAAAGTGATTTCTTGTTTTTTATAGAGAAAGCCGGAAAATGAGACCCGGCTTCTTCCGCTTCTCCGCCCGATAAAACTCATGAAACATCTTCATCAGCACCCGTTTTTCAAGTCCAGACACGTGCTCCGAGAAAATCCCGAGCTCCTTCGCGATTTCGCATTCGCGCTTTTTCTTTAATCAATGCCGAAGCGGCCGACGATGACTTCTTTTTCTCTGCCGTCAAAGATATCGATGTATTTTTTGATTTTAAAGGAGCGCTTATTATATTTCCCTTTCTTTGCAGGAGCTGAAATTTGATTTATCCTCAGCAGTCCATTATTATACACATAGGGGTATATGTATTGGGCAGGTGATATTCCATTAGGATAAAGCTTGTCTGGAAAAAAAGTTTTCAATGGTTAGATCCTTAACGAATGTGACAGAAATGCATGACAGTTCATATGTGCATAGTAGCCGTTTTGCGAAAAGTTGTTAAAAGGATATGTTATCATCATAAGGAAATAGGAGGTTATCTGATGGAATACGATGATCAATTAAAAAATAGGATCAAACGAGTTGAGGGTCAAATTCGAGGGATATTAAAAATGATGGATGAAGGAAAAGAGTGCAAAGAGCTTGTAAGCCAAATGTCAGCGGTTCGTTCTGCATTAGATCGCGCCATTGGTGTTATTGTAAGCAGTAACTTGGAGAAATGCGTTCGCCTTCAAATCGAAAGAGGAGAAGATACCGAAGACCTCATTCAAGAAGCAGTTAATTTATTGGTTAAAAGCAGATAATGTTTTAGACGGCTGTTTATAATACAGCCTCTGTATACCCCTAGTTAAAAGAAAATCCCTTGAGGGTATAAAGAGCCGAAACTTATATTTTTTTTTATATTTTAATATACCCATACGGGTATAAGTATGTAAAAACAGGAGAGTTGATATATGTCAGACCAAAAAGAAAAAACGACCATTGTTTTATTTAGCGATGACTTAGATAAGGCGATTGCCGCTTTTATTATTGCAAATGGCGCCGCTGCTTATGATCATGAGGTAACAATTTTTCATACATTTTGGGGGCTTAACGCTTTAAGAAAAGATGAACCGGTGCAAGTAAAGAAAGGACCGCTTGAAAAAGCATTTGGCTTTATGATGCCCCGTGGTTCAAAGAAATTCGGATTATCTAAAATGAATTTTGCCGGTATCGGGCCTAAAATGATCAAACATGTCATGAAAAAGCACGGCGTGCTATCTCTGCCTCAACTGATTGAAATGGCGCAAGAACAAGGAGTTAAGCTTGTTGCCTGTACAATGACAATGGACTTGTTAGGCTTGCAAAAAGAAGAACTCATCGACGGCCTTGATTATGCAGGTGTTGCCGCTTATCTAGGCGATGCCAACGAAGCAAAGGTGAATTTATTTATATAATCTCCAAATTAAACGGTTGCTTCTTCGGGGCTGCAAAACAGGAAATCCTGAAGCAGCCAAATGGAACAGTGATATAAAACAGAAAATGAATATGGAGGGATGATTGATGAACATCAAAACTGATCGCGTATTAGATGCAAAAGGGCTTGCTTGTCCAATGCCCGTCGTAAAAACGAAAAAAGCCATGAATGAGTTAAAACCGGGGCAGGTAATTGAAGTGCATGCTACTGATAAAGGGTCTCTTGCTGATATACAGGCATGGGCAAAGGGAAGCGGTCACCAGTATCTCGGTACAACAGAAGACGGAGATATATTAAAACATTATCTACGTAAAGCAGGTCACTCTGAAATAAAGAAAGAAAAAACGTTTCCATATACGATCCAAAATAAAGAGCTTCAAAAAAAGGTAGAGGCGGGAGAACGGATAACAGTGGTTGATGTTCGGGAACCTGCAGAATACCGTTTCAGCCATATTCCCGGAGCGATTTCAATCCCATTAGGTGAACTTGAAAAAAGAGCAAATGAACTGAATAGAGACGGGAAAATTTATGTTGTTTGCCGTACAGGTAATAGAAGCGATCTGGCAGCTAAACAGCTTGCAGCTAACGGTTTTAAAGACGTTGAAAATGTAGTGCAGGGAATGGCGGAGTGGTCAGGCCCTATTGAAAAAGACCAATAAAATAAAAATTGGAGGAATGATTTGTACGGCTGCAAAAGTTGCGATCATTGCCACAAGTTCTGATGCCAATTAGACTCTAACATTCTAAGGAGGTTTAAAAGTGAATTTTAGATTCATTTCACCAAAAGAAGTAACCGAAAAGATATTAAGAAAAGAATCGTTTTTTATTTTAGACGTACGAAATAAAGTTGCCTTTAGTGATTGGAAAATCGAGGGCAGTCGGGTTGAACATTTAAATGTTCCGTATTTTGATTTAATTGATGGTGTAGATAAAATTGCAGGCCAAGTTCCTAAAGATCAAGATGTTCTAGTTGTTTGCGCCAAACAAGGATCTTCAGAGATGGTTGCGCAGCATTTAGTGGATGCCGGTTTTGAAAGAGTCCTTGTACTTCAAGGCGGTATGAAGGCGTGGAGCGAATTTTTACATCCAGTAAAAATCGGAGACTTGAAAGAAGGAGGCTCGATCTATCAATTCGTAAGAATGGGGAAAGGCTGTTTATCCTATTTTATCGAGACTGACGGGGAAGCAATTGCAGTTGACCCTGCTCGTACTGTTGATGCATATATAGATTTTGCAAAAGAGAGAAACGTTACGATTAAACATGTGGTCGATACACACTTACATGCGGATCATATTTCTGGCGGACGTTTACTGCGTGAGCGTACAGGAGCTGCATACTACCTGCCGCCAAAAGATGCAGAGGAAGTGCAATTTTCATGTGAACCGCTAGTTGAAGGTGAAAATATTTCTGTAGGAAACGCAGGTATGAAAGCAGAACCTATTTACTCACCTGGACATACGATTGGGAGCACCTCTTTAATAATTGATAATCACTATTTGTTAACAGGAGATATTTTATTTGTTGAATCGATTGGCCGGCCAGACTTAGCTGGAAAAGCCGGGGATTGGGCAGTGGATTTACGCAACACATTATATGAAAAATACAAACAAATATCAGATGACCTGATTGTTCTTCCGGCTCACTTTGCGAATATCAGTGAATTAGGCGATCAAGGGCGAGTCCAAGCTAAGCTGAGTGATTTATATAAAAAGAATGCCGGTTTAAATCTGGATGAAAATGAATTCAGAGGTGCTGTATCAGAAAACCTGCCGCCACAGCCAAATGCATATCAGGAAATCCGTCAAACCAACATGGGCAAAATAACGCCGGATGCTGACAGGCAGAGTGAGATGGAAACTGGACCAAACCGCTGTGCGGTTCATGGATGAATATAGATTTGAAGTAGGGAGAGATAAAAAGTGAAATCAAATAAAGTAATAGATGCTAAAGGATTTGCGTGCCCGATGCCAATTGTGAAAACAAAAAAAGCGATGGATGAATTGCAATCCGGAGAAGTGTTAGAAGTACATGCCACTGATAAAGGGGCAAAAAGTGATCTAACAGCATGGGCGAAGTCAGGCGGCCATGAGTTGCTTAAAAATACAGAGGAAGATGGTGTATTAAAGTTTTGGCTTAAAAAAGGTTAAATGTGATAAAAGGGGGCTATTCCCCCTTTTTATTGATGGAAAGGAGGAAAGGTAGTGGACATATCTTTTATTCTTCTCATATTTTTCATCGGATTCGTTGGCTCTTTTATGTCCGGAATGCTTGGTGTCGGGGGAGCAATTATTAATTACCCGTTGTTATTATACATCCCTGTTTTATTAGGGTTTGAAGGCTTTAATGCTCATCAGGTTTCAGGTATTGTGGCAGTCCAAGTTTTTGTTGCAACATTTTCCGGTGTATGGGCTTACCGGAAAGGCGGTTATTTAAATAAAGAACTGATCTCCATCATGGGATTAAGTATTCTGATCGGTAGTCTAATCGGTGGTTATGGGTCACATTTTTTCTCTGAAGATGTCATAAACATGGTTTACGGAATATTGGCGATTATTGCCGCAGTCATAATGTTTATTCCGAAGACAGGCATAGAAGATCACCAAAATGATCACATTCGTTTTCCAAAGATATTAACGTCAATCATGGCTTTTGTGGTCGGTATTGCTTCAGGTATAGTCGGTGCCGGCGGCGCTTTTCTGCTCGTTCCGCTAATGTTAGTCGTTTTAAAAATACCTACACGAAGCACAATCGCAACATCACTTGCAGTTACATTTATTTCATCGATTGGAACAACAGTCACAAAGCTCGTCATTGGACAGGTGCCTATTATGCCGGCTTTGATTGTAATGGCTGCCAGTCTGATTGCATCCCCGATAGGTGTTTTCATTGGCAAAAAAGCGAATGCTAAAGTTCTTCAAGGTATTTTACTATTCGTTATTATGATTACAACAGTGAAAATTTGGTTTGATATCTTAAATTAATATTTAAGGTTTATGAGAAAATCATATTTAAAATGAATGTCTAACATAGGCAGTTCAGAGAAAATTTCATTTGAAGGAGGGATTGGATGAAAGAGGCTACAGAGCTTACTTCAATAGTGTCAATTGAGAAATTTATAACCGATCATAAATTAAGTTTTATATATATTTCAAGGCCTCAATGCACAGTATGTCACGCTGTTCTGTCGCAGCTTAGAGAACTGTTGGCCCGCTTTCCAAAGATCAAATTAGGACATATAAACGCTGACATAGTGGAGGAGGTTGCCGGCAGGTTTTCAGTTTTCACAGTTCCTGTGCTTCTTTTGTTTATTGAGGGAACCGAATGTCTACGAGAAGCGCGTTTTATTCATTTTGAACAGCTTGAACAGAAGTTAAAAAGAGTCTATCAGTTGTACGAGGAATAGATAGCTGAGGGAGGGTCCATGATGTGTCAAAACCCGGCTTTTTTTGAACGGTATAAAGAAGAAGGAAAGTCAATGGAAAGCGGCTATTTAAGGCAGATCTTCGACCATTTGCAGGATGGGATCATCATGATGGATCAGGAACGTAGAATTCTGGTGATGAATCCGTCCGCAGAGAAGATGACGGGATGGATATTAGGGGAAAAGGTTCCGTACTGTTCCTACTGCCAAACGAGAAAATTGGAAGCGGGAGAAGAGCGTTGTTATTTGCTGGCCAAACGGGAAATTCCTTATTTTCTTTCCGCGATGCCCACCTATGAGGGGCGATTCGTCGACATGGAGATGAGTACGGCTGTCATTTCTGAAAACGGCGATCAAATGGAAGTTCTTTTGGTCCTGAAAGATTTAACGATGAAGAAAAAGGAAGAGGAAGCCAGAATCTCCAAGCTGGTTCTGCAAAAAACGTTAGAAGCTCAGGAAAACGAACACAAGCGGCTGGCCCAGGAACTGCACGATGGTGTAGGGCAATCGCTTTATTCGGTCTCAGTTGGCATTCAAGCGATTCAATCGCGCATGGAGCAGGAAGAAACTTTTAAAGAGTACATGCAGGAAATCATCGATGAACTGGAAAAAGCGATCCAAGACGTCAAGCTTTACTCTCTCCAGCTGCGACCGCACAGTCTCGATCAACTGGGGCTCATCCCTGCTGTCAAGCACCTTGTTTCCAACTTAAACAAGACTCATCAGGATGTTTCAATTACGTTTGCCTCAAGCAATGTCAGCAATCGCTTGCTGCCGATTTTGGAAATCAATTTGTACCGCATCATTCAGGAGGCGCTGCATAATGCCCTGAAATATTCGCAGGCGACACTTATTGAAGTCATACTGTACAAAGAAGATGGTGAGCTCGTTTTGATGATTCAGGACAATGGCATTGGTTTTGAACGCGGCCTGACAGAAGAAGGCTTGGGGTTCAAACATATGAAAGAAAGAGTCGATCAGATGGAAGGAAGTCTTCGAATTCACTCCGCACTTCAGAGAGGTACGACGATTAAAGTGAAAGTACAGGATAAGGAGGGGAGGGGGAGTGATCAGGGTATTGCTGGTCGATGACCACATGATGATTCGCAAGGGCATCCGTGTCCTTTTGGAAGGTTTTTCTGAAATCGAGATTGCGGGAGAAAGCAACAATGGCAACGAAGCCGTTTTTAACACCGCACAGTTGAAACCGGATGTCGTGCTAATGGATTTGTCGATGCCAAACGGGTTGGACGGATTCACAGCGAGCAGTGAGATCAGAAAGTTGAACCCTTCTGTTAAAATCGTGATTTTGACAATGCATGATGAGGAAATTTTTGTCCAAAAAGCGATAGAAGCGGGGGCTCATGGATACGTCTTGAAAAACAGTCATTATCAGTTGCTTTATCAGGCGATTGTCGAAGTGTACAGGGGCAATCTCTTTTACAAGACATCTGTATCGCAAGACATCATTGATCAATGGCTGAATTCAGCGTCCCAAAAGCCGCCTTCTGTTTTAACTGTTCGCGAAAAGGAGATTCTCAGATTCATTGTGCTAGGTTATGCCAATAAGGAGATTGCCAATAAACTTTCAATCAGTGTCAAAACCGTCGAAAACCACAAAACGAATATGATGCAGAAATTAGAACTGGACTCGAAACACGAATTGATCCAATATGCGATCAAAAATAAATATCTCGATCTGTCGTTGTGACATACCTTGTCAGCTTGGGAAGACGGGGCTCACATAAAAGTAGGGGAGTTCCCCTATATAGAAAAAGGAAAATTGATGGTAACTTAAAAAAAGAGAGACGCATCTTTAAGAAAAACATCAACCTTTAAAAACAAAAGGTGGTTGACTATGGCAAGACAAGCTCGTTATTCCATTGTCATTGTAGGAGCTGGGACTGCTGGCATCTCTGTCGCCGCCCGTCTCGTCCGGATTTCTAAAAAACTCAAAGGACGAATTGCCATCATTGACCCGCAAACAAAGCACTACTACCAGCCATTGTGGACATTAGTTGGAGGCGGCGCAGCGAAGAAGGAAGAGTCCGAGCGCGATCTAGCTTCCTTAATTCCCGCTGGTGTCGACTTGATTGCCGATGCTGTAACAGAGTTTCGACCAAATCAGAACACACTTCTTACAAAACAAGGAACGATCGTTTCCTATGATTATCTCGTTGCAGCAGCCGGTTTGCAAATCGATTGGGACGGGGTCAAAGGCTTGAAAGATGCGGTTGGAAAAAACGGGGTTTGCAGCAACTATTCATATCATACGGTAGACAGCACTTGGGAAAATATCCGCAATTTTAAAGGCGGAACCGCCATTTTCACTCATCCTGATTCTCCCGTAAAATGCGGGGGAGCTCCACAGAAAATTATGTACTTAGCAGACGACTATTTTCGCAAGTCAAATGTTCGCGATCAGTCGGACATGATTTTTGCATCAGCGAAATCAACCATTTTTGATGTCACCAAATACGCAAATGCGCTCGAAAAAGTCGTCCGGCGCAAGGATATCCAAACGATGTACAAGAGAAACTTAATCGAAATTCGGCCTGATTCAAAAGAAGCCTTGTTCGAACATTTGGAGACGGGGGAGCAGGAAGTATTCACATATGATCTTCTTCATGTGACTCCACCGATGAAAGCACCTTCATGTATAAAAGAAAGCGCATTGGCGGATGCCGGCGGCTGGGTCGATGTTGATCCGTACACTCTGCAGCACAAAAAGTTTGCCAATGTTTTCGGAATTGGTGACTGTGCCAACTTGCCGACGTCCAAAACAGGGGCGGCAGTTCGTAAACAGGCTCCGGTTGTCGTGCGAAATCTGATGTCCTTGATAAAAGGCTCTTCATTAGATGCAAAGTACGATGGATATACCTCGTGCCCCTTGGTTACAGGGTACAACAAACTCGTGCTGGCCGAGTTTGACTATCACAAGGTGCCGCAAGAAACGTTTCCATTTGATCAGTCCAAGGAACGATTCAGCATGTACCTGTTAAAAAGAAGATTGCTTCCCATCATGTATTGGAATGGCATGTTAAAAGGACTGATGTAAGGCAGGACAAAGCATGATGCGAACTCAAAAAAGGATATATTACGATAAATGTTTCAAGAGGGGGAATACAACATGTTATTGCGCTATTTTTACGATAAAAAACTGGCCCATGCATCCTATCTGGTTGGCTGCCAAAAAACAGGGGAAGCCATTGTGATTGACCCCGGTCGCAATCTAAAACCATATTTGCAAGCAGCCAAGGAAGAAGGGCTAAACATCACAGCGGCCGCAGAAACCCATATTCACGCCGACTTTGTTTCCGGCGCTCGCGAACTCGGCGCTACACATCAAGCGAAGCTGTATCTTTCCGATGAAGGAGACGCAAATTGGAAATACCAATATGTCGATGAATTGAAACATCAACTTGTGAAAGACGGCGATCGCTTTTCCATTGGTAACCTGATGTTTGAGGTTATGCATACTCCCGGCCATACCCCGGAAAGCATTTCTTTCCTGTTGACGGACGGCGGAGGAAATGCGGATCGTCCAATCGGCATCTTTACTGGAGATTTCGTCTTTGTAGGCGACATCGGCAGACCCGATTTACTCGAAAAAGCGGCGGGGATCAAGGGAACGTCAGAATCGGGGGCAAGAGAGATGTTCAAGTCCCTCATGAAGTTTAAACAACTCCCGGATTACTTGCAGGTTTGGCCGGCTCATGGCGCAGGCAGCGCTTGCGGCAAGGCATTGGGAGCGATTCCAACTTCGACTGTTGGTTACGAAAAGATGTTTAACTGGGCAATGGCTTACACCGATGAAGAGGAATTCGTAAAAGCCTTGCTTGATGGACAACCAGAACCGCCAAAGTATTTTGCTGAGATGAAACGAGTGAATAAAGAAGGCCCTGCATTGCTCAAAGATCTTTCTGCCGTTTTAGAGATTATGTCGATTGAACAAGTGAAAGATTTGCAGGGGAAAGAGCAAATTGTGGATACCCGCTGTTCCCGAGAATTTGCTGAAGGCCACATCAAAGGCACGATCAACATTCCATTCAACAAGGCGTTTACGAACTGGGCAGGCTGGCTCATCGACTACAATCGTCCTGTGTACTTCATAACGTATCCGGCTGAAGTGAACGAACTCGTGGAAGCGCTGCGCTCTGTAGGCATTGACAATATTGCAGGGTTTATGGATCGTGACAAAATTCTGGAAAGCGGTGCTTTTTCACTTGAATCGTACGCGGAGATCATACCACTGGAGATCGCAAAATTAGTGGAAGACGGATTCGTGCACGTGCTTGATGTTCGCAATCTGACTGAATGGCAGGAAGGTCATATTCCGAATGCGCAACACATCATGCTGGGAACGCTCCCAGAACGGCTCGATGAAATTAGAAGGGACTGTCCGATTCTTGTGCAATGCCATTCCGGAGCCCGATCTGCAATAGGGGCCAGCATCCTGCAAGCTAACGGCGGTTTCAAACAAGTATTGAGTTTAAGCGGCGGCATTGTCCAATGGCAGAAAGACGGGCTTGCCATTTCAACCCCTTGCAGCGAATTAAAATGAAAGAAAGTTTCTCTGCTCAAGCGCATGGAATAAAAAGTCAAGAGGCCGCTATGTCTTACTCCCGGCCTCTTGACTGATAGTATTTCCGCTTTTCCTTCTCCGTCTGATCACTCTTCTGAAACATATCCGCAGCGCCCGCTTCTTCGTTTTTCTCTTTCTTCGAATCAAGGCCGACGATGACTGTTTTTCCCGTCCGTCCACGATGAAATACATTTCGTTGCATACAAAAAGCGATTTGTTGACTTTAGGAAATTGACATTGACAAAAGTATTGTGCAAAATACCCCCTTTTTATAAAATGAAAAGTAATTATTTGGATATTGAAGGGGGAGAGTGTGTGAAAAAGAAAATGTGTTTTTTAATAGTGCTGCTTTTTGCAGGTGGTTGTTTTGTGACTCCATATGACTTTGTCTCGGCTGAAGAGTTTGTAGACCATCAAACTGACAGTGACGATCTATATTACTCAGGGAAAAAGACAAGGGAAATGGTAAAGGATGGGCCGATGCATTTTACGCTGGAAACAACATACCATGAAAATGGAATCGTTGAAGCCATTGTTATGGAAAATAAACATACGACTCATATTCAATATAACCCCGCAACGGGCATGACTATATTAAACGGTGTCACATTAGAAACAAAGAAAGAATTTGAAATGGGTTTGCCAGCGTACAAAGAAGTATACATGGGCACTGTAACAAATAATGTTCCGGCAGGCACTTTGGTTGGAGCGGCAATTTCTTTGACGAGTATATGGACCAGGGTTCCTGCGAACAGAGTAAAACAAACAGTTTTAACCCTAACTTCATTGGCTGTAGGAGAGACGCTTGATAAATTAATAAAGGTAAAAATCAAGCAATATAGAACTTCGAAGCCTGTGAAAGATGGAAGCATGTGTTACAAACAATATAAATATAAGCATAAGTCCACTTGGTACTATAAGAAAAAACAAAGTAAACAACAAAGCTCAAGCTGGTTTTTACAAAGTAAGCCCTGTTAAGGAGAGAGAAAATGAGCAAATGTCCGATATGCAGGAAACCGTTTACTTTTAGAGAAAAATATAAGCTTATTAGAACAAAAACGCCAACTTGCCCCAGATGTAAAAGTCCACTAAAGGAAACAACAGCTTCAAAATTGCTTTTTGGTTTAATTTTTATTTTGCCAATACTTTATTTTATGTCTTTTTGGAGCGGATGGGATTCAATAGTAAAGTGGTTCTCTCTTTTTATTTGGATTGTGTTTTGTTTATATATTTTGCAACCTGTACTTTATCGTTTTGATAAGACAAAAGCTTAAGTTATTAAGCTAAGGAGAGAGAGTAAAGCAACTCCCAAAAAGGAGTTGTTTTTTATTGGTGAAATAACAATTGCTTTTTATCATATTTTATTAAAATTTGTTGAATTGTGTTCGTGTTATTTTTAATCATATATAACATATTTGCTGAATATTTGTTTTGATAATCATAAATCAATATTTTTTGAGAGCGAGTGTTTTTACGTGAGGTGCGGAATGAAAAAGATCATAAAGGTATTTTGTATTGCCGGATTAATAAATTTGGGCAATTGTGTTTATATAATTAGAGGATTTTTTGAAGAAAAAAGAGTGAATTACCTTTTTTTGATGATAGAATACTATGTAATAGCATAAATAAGGAGGATTCTATGAAAAAGAAACTTTTATTTATTGGAGTGCCAATTGTGGCAATCCTTGCAATCATTTTATTTATTTCAGGCAGATCCCCTGAACCTTCAGATCTCGCAAAAGAATTTGAAGAAAAAATTAAACAGGAAGATGCTAAGGGATTATTGAAACTTGTTAAAGTTGACAATGGAACGAAGTGGGGAGAAAAGGAAGCCGAAAGTATAATCAAGTATTTAAAAGATGATGAGTCTGATTATAAAGATCAAATCATGCTATTAAATGCACAGGCCAGTTACTACGAATCAGATGGAAAAGCCAATAATATAATTTCGCAGCAATATCCTGGGGAAAGCATATCTAATATTGGTCCTTTTTATATTAAAAAGGATAAAGGGATTTTTGGAGGCGACAAATACGTTTTAAAGGCCCGTGGTTATAAGTTAGAAGTACATGCAGCCAAAGGAGCTAATGTTACTTTTAACGGTGAAACAGTTGATATGCAAGGTAAGGGTTCCAAGGAGCTAGGTGTTTTTGGACCAGGGGTATATACCATTAAAGGCAGCAAAAAATATGATTATACAACGGTTGATGATAAAACAGAAGTGACGCTATTTGATCCTGAAAAATTTGAGGAAACCGCCAGCCTTAATTTTAGCGGTGATACGGTTTCTGTAAACTCTGACATTCCGAATACAAAGGTACTGGTTAATGGGAAAGAATCAGGAGAGTCTATTTCCGAAAATACGGTGTTTGGCCCCGTAAAAGACGGTATTAAGCTTCAAGGAGTAGCTGAATTTCCATGGGGGGAAGGAAAAAGCGAGGCAGTCACAGTCCAATCAGACACTACGGAAGAATATAACCTTACACCTAACCCAATTGTCAACGATGAGATGAAAGAAAAAATAAAATCGCTGATCAATGATTTTGCTAAAAATAGAAATGAAGCTAAAGCGAAAAAAGATGCAAATAAGCTTAAAAATGTTTCAGACAGTTTGAAGAAAAGCTACATAGATGTAATTAAGAATTATGACAAAGAAAATTACTATGAAGGTAAAGCTTTGGGTACTCGCATTGACTTTTCTAAGGTGACTTACGAAAACGGCAGTGGGGGAAAACAGTTGATCCATGTTCCTGTGGAATTTCATCTGAAATCGAGAGAGGTTTATGAATTTATGGATTCAGAGCTTGAAGAAAATTTCGATGAAGAAATCGTAACATTACAATACGATGAAGAGAAAAAAAGCTGGATTATCGAAGGTGAAAAAGATGACTATGAGTCATCGAATAATGATTATATGGCAAGCAAAGATGTAGCCAAAACAACTTTTTAAGATGATTAGCCCTTCATGATTGAAGGGCTAAATTCTTTTCTGCTTGTTTTTTTTGTTTTTCTTTCTTAACCCTTTCCTTATCGATAAAACTCATGGAACATCTACATTAAAATCGCGTTTTTCAATCTTAGAAACATAACTGCATGTGATCCCTAGTTCTTTTGCAATTTCCTTTTGTATTTTTTCTATTTTTAACTTAATCCCAAATCCTCCAAATATAACTTATTTTTCACGCTCATCTAAAATATTGATGGTCTTTTTATTTTGCTAATTCCAGATTTAACTGAATTGTGGAGATAAAATCCTCATTTTAGACTTCAGCATATTAATCAGCGATATTTCCTTTTCTTCTTGATCTTGGCCGATGGGTTCGTACAGTGAAACATCCTTTTGAGTTTTCTTCCGGGTTCTAAGGTGCATCAGAATTTCGTTTTCTATACACAGCGCGGCACACTCTAACAAAGTAGCAAGTTCTAGTTGTAACAAAGGAAGAAAAACCCCTTCTATTAGTAAGGATAAAAAAGTTCCTTATTCTAATGGAAGGGGGAGGGCGTACTATTAAACTCTAAAAGAGTTCAGTTTTCCAAGACTTTTTAGGAGCGAAGAACCACAAATTCCAAAAGTCATCCTTTGACTTAACTGCATATCTGTAGATTGTTGTTGACTTTGAAGCGGATGGAGCACTTAAATAAAATTCATGGTTCGGAGCCTTGTCATGTTTACCTGAAATGGATGCCATACTCTTCGTCAGCATTACATTATAACTGTAGTCAATCTTTGGATAATAGCTTCCGAATGGTATTCCAACTGCATGTGTTACAGTCCAATGGAGGTAATCGCTTTTTTTGCTAGTGATATGCAGCTTTATTCCAGAGCTACTGGCGGTTTTTCTTTCGATGATTTTTTTGCAGTTCGGGTCGCTACATCTAACAGATTGACTGACATCTTTAAACAGGGTTATGCTTGTCGGCGAATGGAATTGTGTATTAACCATCGCCTGTGTTCTGAATTTACTTGATGTATCTGAAAATCCTCTATTATCCCCCTTTAAATATGTTTTCGAAATCTCTGGTTTAGGATCTGCAACTGTTTTGTAAGGAATGAAAGTTTTATAATCCCATCCCTTCATATTATCCTTTGGTAGCTTTCCTTGTATTGAAAAGTTTTCGTCAGTCGTTACATCAGCTAATACAGAATCTTTTGATTCTAAGTATGATTCTTTGTTTTCCGGCATATCTACAACTGCAGAGAGGGAACCTTCAACACTCATGATTTTAGATTTTTCTTCTTCTGAAAGATTTGAACCCGATTCTTGTATCTTTTTCTCGATCTCTTTTTTCTTTGCTTCAGGCGGGTCCAAACTAACTTGGATAGAGTAGTTGTATTTTTCACCTGATTTCACATGGTAGTCTATAAACTCTTGATTTGTTGTTTCACCTATTTTTTGATCGTCTCTACAAACCTCATATACTCCGTCTTTGTCAGGGAGTTTATCCCATGAAAGCTGAACGCTTTCAGCATCAGCTATAACATTTAAGTGACCGTTTTGAATTTGGTAAGCCATTAAATCTTCGGCATAAGATTCTTCAGATGAATTTAAAGCTTTTTCTCCTAAATCATTGGAGACGTTTAGAGTAACCACTTTCTTTAACTTATCTTTTTGAAAGATCCCTATTTTATATTTATCTCCAATCGTTGACACATCATCACTGTATTCGTTAGAATCACCTTCGTAAACTGGTGCGCCATTTTTGAAAAACTTGTATTCGTCTCCTGTTTCGTTTACCTTTAATGTAACATGTCCATTTTTTACTTTTGTTTCAATATCAGGGATCTCTTTCGCATAACCTTTAGGTATTGAACATAAACAAAGAAACAGAATTAGCAAGAAAGATAGAACAAAAAACTTTCTCATGGGAATTCCTCCGATCTTTGAAAAAATTGATTTCAAGAGAAAGGGAGTTTGATTAATGCGTATTTTTGGTGGGATTATTAGTTATTTATGTACAGTTGTTTTTTCAGTTGTATCAGCGGCAATTGTCTACACGTTGATGTTCTTAGAAGGGTTTGGTTTTTCGTCTTTTGCAGCGATAAGTTTGTTTATGTTTGTTGCTTATTTAATCTTTGCTACACCGATACAAATCTTTCTAAATCGCAAACCAAAAAAATTTCATGGATGGTATTTGGTGACTTACTTTATAGTTTCTCTTGTCGTTTGTGGGGTTTTAGCCTTATTGACTAATTACGGTATGACTGCTTTTGTTTCGTATAAACTATATCTTTTTAGTTTTCTTTTGGCATTAATTTATTGGTTTTGGGACTCCGTTTTTAGACAAAAGAAATAGATCACATAAGATTAAGTCAAATTTCACCCCTTTACTTTTTATTTGTGCGAGTCAATTGTACCACACGAAATGACAATTTCAAGAAAAAATACATATTTTTTGGAAGTAAACCTTTTTTAGGATTTAACTGTTCTTTGTTAGATCAGTTCAGTGATAAACAATACACTTTATGATGAACCATAGGGTTTCTTCATGTGCGGGTCAGCCAACGGATATGATCACAACCGATAAAGCGAAGACCTAGTCGTCCGTTGCTTGGGTGATCAACTATCATCACATTTTGTTTCTGCAGCATCAGCACACCTTACGAAAACATACGTTAAAAATGGAGTTAATCCGGGATATCTAGGCAGTAGAAGCTCAGCGACTTATCGAAAAAAAGTTATTAGGAAATTTAAGTCTGACAATGCTGTCAAAGTATCAATAAAGGGATGGCAACAAAAACAAACCGATGATAATGAAGCTAAGGTGACTTATTACCTTTACCAGGATGGATCAGAAGTGAACCATGTAACTGTACTGAGAGAATATAACTGAATCACGCAATTGGTATTACAAAGCCTTCAGCAATTTTAAACCTGGTGTTGAAAGAGAAACCTATGCGGAAAACAATTCCTCAGGAGGTGTTGGATTAGGATTAGATGCTTATTGGGATACGGCAGAAAAATAAAACTGACGTAAGGATAATCCACGTCAGTTTTTTAGTATTGAGAGAAGGGGACTCAGAATCTAATCCTGTTACTATACTATGTAAAGGCATCAGACCCGACACTATCCTACTTTTATACTCGAAGGAGTGAAGAGTTTAGTCGGTGTTCCGGCCACCAAAATCACCTCCATCTCCAATTAATTTCATTATCATTTTCATAAATTCCAGGGAGGGATATACCAACCTTTTTTTGTTTTTCATCAATAATAAACCAATTTTCATCATCTAACCATTCTTCACTATACTGCTCAATGGCAAAAGGGTCATCCTCGTTTACTAGGGCCTTAAAGAAATCCTTGAACTTTTCCATGTTTTTATTAGGAATGATTGTTCCATAGATCCAGACACCTTCAACAGTAGCGCCTTTTATTTCACCCAAACATTTATTTTTATAATATAGAAGCATATCTATCACTCTTTCGGATATAGTTTGATAAATTGTTTTGGAACTTCATCTTTTACAAAGTATTCAGTATCTCTTTGAGTCCATTATTTTTCCAATGCTCAGACTGTCGAGTATCATTTTTGATTAACCTTTCAATTTGTTTAGGAGATAAAATTACAATATCCTTGACTGCACCAGATCTGATTGCTTTACGGAGAGCAGATATGTCAAGTTCTATTATATTTTCACTATATCCCTTTGCACACCGCCTTTTTCAGTACCATCTTTATCAAATCGATTTATCGGAATCCATGCCTCTTGTATTACTGACAGTAATGGTAATAGTATGTTAATTGTCGGAGAAAGGTGGTATGGAAAAAGTACTTTATCCTTAGAGTTCCTTCTGAACAATTGATATATTCAGATCTTAACCATTTAAGAAAAGCCGCCGATATTTGCGATATCCTTTTTAAGGAAAATATTAATTATAGGAGGAAAAAATGATTTTAATAAGAAAAGCCAAATCGTCAGACGCTAATTCAATTGCCAATGTTCATGTGGAAAGTTGGAAAACCACATATCAAGGAGTATTGCCTGATGACACGTTATCTAAGCTCTCTGTCGAAAATCAGGCAGAGCTTTGGAGAACTTCATTAAGTGATCCTCAAAATCAAGATATTGTCTATGTTGCACAAGAAACCGACGGTAAAATTATAGGCTTTGCTTCCGGAGGTCCAAACCGTGATCATCTTAGCAAATATAAGGGTGAAGTTTCCGCAATTTATTTGTTGTTACAGTATCAGAAAAAAAGAATCGGCTCTCGACTAATGAAGGCGATTGTAGAGGAGCTTGTAAAGAAAAACATAAAATCATTAATGGTATGGGTTTTAGCCGGTAATCCATCGATAAATTTTTATGAAAAATTAGGTGGAAGGCAGAGCACAACAAAACAAATACAAATCGGTGAAGATTATTTCAAAGCAATTGCTATCGGCTGGACGGATATAAATAAGTTTTTTGTTATAAAATGATCTCCGCGTTATGATATGCTTCCCTAAAGGTAGACAGATGAAAGTTGCTTTGGGGGAGTTGGGATGCTCGTTACCAGTGCCGCTGATCGGAAAAATGATTGATAAGATCGGTGCGAACTACGTGGTTTATGATCAGCTTTGCTCTTTCGCTTATCGGGTCTATTCATCTTATCTTTATCATCGATAAAACAAGTATAATTTGGATTTGCATCATCTGCGGCACCAGTATCGAGTGCATTAATCTTCCGTTGACGAGCGACGCTTATACAGGACTTGACAGCAAACAACTACCAGAAGCGGGTGTCGGTATTAAAGTTATCGCAACCGTTATCGCAACTGTCACGGGAAGGATTGCAACCAACGATTGCGAATGGCTTAAAAGGTTACCATGCCGGGTACCTAGTTTCTACAATTGTCATTGCCCTAATCTTCATTCCAAGTCTATTTCTCACATATAAAAAAGCTAAATAAACAAACAGTTACAAGTGAAGCTGAAACTTTCCCTGCGCAATCAAAATTGGCTGATCCAAACGCTTTTCATTCTATATTTTAGTGTTTCTCTCTTTTTATTTGGATTGTGTTTTGTTTATATATTTTGCAACCTGTACTTTATTGTTTTAATAAGACAAAAGCTTAAGTTATTAAACTAAAAGACTGAATTGAACAAGTATTTAGTCCTTTAATCTGTCATGGAACTATGAATGTGCAAAAAATCCTCAGCGTATTTTTTTCATGTAAGAGGCCGGGTTTATATCTCCCTGAGTCTCTTCACTAATATCACTTCCTCTTCACCCATTTCTCACATTCGGAGTCATCGCATTATCTCGAGCTCCTTTGCGTTTTCTCTTTCTTCTTTTTTCTGACGTCCAAGATGACGGTTTATTTTTTGCATTTTTCAAGTCCGTACCTGAGCTGGATGGTGTCGATGACGTCTTCGTTTTCCGATCCTTAGGACATCGATGAGCGAAATTTCGTTGCCGCCCGCAGGTTATCCGTTTTTGTTATTTTAATGCAGTAAACGATAAGTTATATCTCGTTGGTCGGTGATGCAATTAAAAAAGAGGTAAAACAAGAATTTTTAAGGGGATTATAAAATGTTTTTGATGGAGATATAAATGAATGGAAAATAAGCTGCACAACTATGTGTCGGAGATTGAGAAGCGAGCGCTGTTGAAGATGTTTCATGTGTTTTATCAGGCTAAGGGGAAATGATTTGAGGCGGGAAATTCCCGCCCCTTGTGTTTATCTGAAAGTTCGATTTGCCTGTGTCCGCCCCCTTTGATTTCCTATGGATAGGAACTTTTATTATTGGTATTGAAAATCGGCAAATGACATACTGAACATGTAAGCGAAAACAATATTGTTAGGGGGAAATTAAGATGACACAAGTGTTATTAATCTGTGGTGCAGGTGCTTCCAGCGGTTTTATGGCAAACGCCATTCGTAAAGCAAGTAAGAAAAGAGGATTGGAAATGTCTGTGCAGGCTCGAAGTGAGTCCCAATTATCAGAGTACCTAAATGAAATCGATGTTTTATTAATTGGTCCTCATTTGAAATATATGGAGGATGAAATAAAGGAAAGAGTAAAAGAATATCAAATTAAAGTATCTGTTATCCCACAAAGCATTTATGGCTCATTAGATGGCAATAAAGCGTGCGATCATATCGTAAACTTACTTGGCTCAGGTGAATAATATGATGGACAAAATCATGACATTTATGACAAACTCGTTCACTCCGCGAGTAAATAAAATTACGAAAAACCCTTGGATATCTTCGATTCAGGATTCTGTTATGACCATTCTGCCGCTCATCCTAGTAGGTTCGTTAATTACGATCGTCAGTTTATTGAATAATGTGGTTTCGTGGTTTCCTGATGTTTCACTTATTAATACTTTTACATTCGGTCTTCTCGGCATATTCGTTGCCTTCTTAATCCCATATTTCATTATGGAAAAAAAGAAACAGGATAATAAAAAATTAGTAGCAGGCGCAACGGGTCTGTCGCTCTATCTATTTTTGCTGTCACCCGTTATCTTAGAGGACGGAAAAATTCAATTTGTCCTTGATCGATTCGGAGCAACCGGTATGTTTCTCTCCCTGATTGTCGGTTTGTTTGTTGGATTTGTCCTCTTTTTATTCTCGAAATTTTCGTTTTTTTCAGAGGATTCTTCGTTGCCGGACTTTATCGCTGTGTGGTTTGACACGCTTATACCGATTACGTTGATTATGCTGTCTGGATGGCTGATTGGCGTTCAAGCAAATATTGATTTCTTTGAAGTCATCCTGGCTATTTTTAAACCATTATCAAATATTGTGCAAACCTACCCTGGTTTTGTTTTATCTATTTTCATTCCAGCATTTTTGTATACATTCGGTATCAGTGGCTGGGCAATGATACCAGTCGTTTATCCAGTTTATTTATCAGCTCTAGCAGAAAATGAGCAAGTTGCAGCAGCAGGAGGAGATCCATCCAATATAGGCGTTGTTGAAACTCTCTATGCATTTACAGATATGGGCGGTATCGGAACAACTTTGCCTCTTGTGATTATGATGTTCTTTTTAGCAAAGTCGATGCGCTTGAAGGCGATTGGACGAGCAACAGTTGTCCCATCCATCTTTAATATCAATGAACCTTTAATGTTTGGGGCTCCGGTTGTCTTTAATCCGTTTTTTATGATTCCGATGTGGATTGTATCTATTGTTATTCCAAGTATTACCTACTGGGCTCTCTATTTAGGTTGGGTAAGCATCCCTTCGAAGACATTTTTGCTTTGGTATGTACCAATGCCCATTTCATCATATTTGGCTACTCAAGATTGGAGAGCTATTATTTTAGCCATTATATTATTCGCCGTTGCGTTTATTATTTTCTTCCCATTTTTCAAAGCATACGATATTCAAGAAAAGAAGAAAGAATCAGAACTAAGCGAAGAGTGATTCTTATAGTTTATAAAAAACATTGAAGGAGATTGTATCATGGTTGATAGAGAAAAAGAACAAGAAGCACTGAATTTAGTTTCAATGCAAATGATTTTACATGCAGGTGATGCCCGCAATGATGTCATGGAAGCATTAAAATGTTGTGAAGAAGAAAACTATGACTGCGCTGAAGAACTATTAGAAAAAGCCAATAAAGATATCGTTGCATCTCATAAACTGCAAACAGAAACAGTACAAAAAGAGGCACGGGGAGAGGAACCTATTTTTTCATTGCTGTTTGCTCATGCCCAAGATACGTTAATGACAGTAAAGAGCGAGTATGAAATTGCTAAGCGGTTAGTTCGCGTTTTTAGAAGACTTGATGAAAAAATTGATGGAATGCAGGCATAACCTTGATTCGTATGAAGTCACTTTTCCAAATAAAGCGGTGTGGCTGCGGTTATGCACAAGTTATTAAATACTATGTAATAGGCATTCATAAAGCCGATTAAGGAGGCAATTAAATTGAGAAAAAATCCAAATACATTCCCTGAAAACTTTTTATGGGGGGGCGCCATTGCGGCAAACCAAGCAGAAGGCGCCTATCTGGAAGGCGGAAAAGGACTCTGTGTAGCAGATATCAATAAGTTTAATGATAGCGTGGATATTAAGAAAAAAGGCAATTTTGAACTGACAACTGAAGACATTCAATTTGCAATAGAAGATAAAGAAGGCCACTATCCAAAACGAACAGCGGTTGATTTCTATCACCGCTATAAAGAAGATTTAAAAATGCTGGCAGAAACGGGAATGAATTCGTTCCGTACATCTATCAATTGGGCCCGCATATTTCCGAAGGGAGATGAGTCAGAGCCGAATGAAGAAGGATTAAAATTCTACGATGATCTAATTGATGAGATCATTAAAAATGGAATGGAGCCGCTCATTACGGTTTCCCATTATGAAATGCCATTACATTTAGCAACTGAATACAATGGCTGGTATAACCGGAAAACGATTGACTTCTTTGTCCGTTATTGTGAAGTATTATTTAAACGTTATAAAGACAAAGTGAAATATTGGATTCTCGTCAATCAAATTAATTTAATTACGTTCGAGTCGTTCAATCATCTCGGTATTCCGGCAGATCGCGTGGAAAACCTACTGGAAGCCAAATATCAGGGGGCACACAATGAGCTTGTTGCTTGTGCGAGAGCAACAAAGATAGCTAAAGAAATTAATCCAGAGATGCAAATCGGAATGATGCTCTTCGATGCAATTTCTCATCCTGCAACATGTAAGCCGGAAGATGTACTGGCAACGGTAAAACGCAACCAAATGGAATACTATTTCTCTGATATTCTCATGCGTGGCAAGTATCCAAATTACGCTTTCCGCTTCTTTGAAGAAAATAATCTTCATATTCAATTCGGAGAAAATGATGAGGAAGATTTCAAAAATACAGCAGATTTCTTTAGCTTCTCTTATTACTACACTCGAATTTCTGATGCAGAAAGCGTAAGGCAGGCTAACTCTGCAAAAATAAATCCGGAGCTTGAAGCGAGCGATTGGGGCTGGTCCATCGATCCAATCGGTTTAAGAACCGCTTTAAATCTGTATTATGATCGTTACCAAAAACCGATCATGATTACTGAAAACGGCATCGGTGCTTATGATAACGTTGATGAAAACGGCGAAATTCATGACCCGTACCGCATCGATTTCCTTAAACGCCACATTGAACAAATAAAAGAAGCAATTAAGGATGGTGTGGAAGTAATCGGCTACTATCCTTGGGGGCCAATTGATATTGTCAGTTGTTCATCATCCGAAATGTCCAAGCGCTATGGATTCATCTACGTTGATAAAGATGATTACGGCAATGGAACGCTCGAACGGAAGAAAAAAGACAGCTTCTATTGGTATCAAAAGGTCGTTGCAACAAATGGAGAGGATTTAGGATAACAAATGACAGTTTTGCTGATTGGATCTAGCGTTACTTGATGAAAGGTTAGTTAAAAATGAAGGAGTTAAGATATGATAAATAAAACATTTACAATCATTGATCAGGTTGGAATTCATGCACGTCCCTCAACAACATTAGTCCAGACCGCAAGCAAATTTAGCGCTGATATTTATTTGGAATACAACGGAAAAACCGTGAATCTAAAATCGATAATGGGAGTTATGTCCCTGGGCATTCCAAAAGATGCTGTTATTAAAATAATTGCTCAAGGTGCTGACGAAGAAGATGCAATCGCCACTTTAGAAAAAGTAATGACACAAGAAGGTTTGGCTGAACAAAAATAAAAATGTCAGTCAGCTTGGTCATTTAGTCATCTGGTCAAACAAATTTCCGTAATATATTTTCTAAAACACAACAAACGATTTTTATTTTCTATTTGTCAGATGGATTATAGTGTTTTTGGGTATTTCTAATTCGCTAAAATCAAGTTAGTATGTGTTAACATGGCGGGTTAAATGAACCCACCCTTATATAATTATGAAGATTTCACAAAATACTGGGAAGATACATCTACCGTACACGAATTATGACAGAAAAGATGGTGAAAATGCTCTGCCGTCTTTTCTGGCGCTTATCCTTCCTTGAAGAAGGAATAAAGTCACGATTGTTTTTTCGTTTCCGGCACGTAAAACAATGCATTATGCCGAGAATTTTTGTTGGAAAGTGAAGTGAAGGAAAATCGATGATCCCACACACAATGACAGGAAAATACAAGCCAACTGAAGCATTGTCACTCGAAAAAAATACCTTTGGACTGCTGATCAACTATAGGGAAGAATGACAGAAAGTGAGGGAATGCCGGAAACCCATCTCGATCTTTCTGCAAATACGCGGTCAGCTTGTTTTGGCTGCATGAATCGGAAAAAACAGGGGAAATTGACTTGGACAGCTCCCTCACTTAAATAAAATAGGGCGGATTAAAGAGAACAACCTGTTTTGTCAAAGGTCTGAAAGTTCCTATTTGCAGGAACTTTTTTTATTCGAATATAGGTTATCGTTTTTCTATAATATAATCAGAAGTTCTATATTTTTATATAAAGGAGCCCGATGATGAGAAATGATCGTAGAGAGGCTTTTATTCAATACTTGGCAACTAAAAATGATTGGTGTACTGCGGCAAGTTTATCAAGTTATTTTAAAGTGTCCACAAGAACCATTAGAAAATATGTCAATGAAATTAACCGGGATCAAATGGTTATTACGTCTTCTGCACAAGGGTATCAGCTAATAAGCAGAGATAAAGTGAAAACGGACAATCATTACACTTCTCCAATAGACCGTATAAAAGTGATCTTGAAAGAATTAATTCTTCACACAGAAGGGCTAAATATATTTGATTTAGGTGAGAAGCTTTTTTTAAGTGTTTCATCAATCGAAAATGATATTGTTCAGGCTAATAAAATGATTAAGCCGTACAGCTTAAAAATCCGTCATAAGAAAGACACGCTTATTTTATTAGGTGAAGAGACGGATAAGCGGCGATTAATGAGCTTTATTATTTCACAAGAAACTTCCGAAGAATTTTTAAGTTTAAAGGCTGTTCAAGATTCTTTTCCGAATTACGATGTTTTTTCACTAAAAAATGAAATCGCTTCCATTCTTGAGGAGTTTAATTTGTATGTAAACGATTATATTATGAATAATCTTCTTCTCCACCTTGTGATTACATTGGATCGAATCAAAAACAACAACTCGGTCATTCAGTCATCTGACCTTAATAAATTAAAAAGTAATTTTGAAACCGAAGCAGCTAATAAAATTGCGGATTTATTGGAAGTGAAATATGGTATTGCCTTTAATGAATCGGAGCGATACAATTTTATATTGCTTTTATCAAGTAAAACGACATTGCTGAATTATCAGTCATTAACATCCAGCTCTTTAAATCGCTACGTCGCCGAACATTACGTAAACCTGTCAAAGAAACTGTTAGAGAAAGTACACGAATGCTACTTTATTGAAATTGTTGATGATGAGTTTTTTGTTAAGTTTACGCTCCATATACGCAATCTGCTTTTTCGGGCAAAGTACGGGCAAATGGTTAAGAATCCTTTAACCTATAAATTAAAGGATTCATACCCTCTAATTTATGAGCTGGCTGTCTTTATCTCGAATCAAATTCAGCTGATGGAAAACATTCATATTAATGAGGATGAGATTTCTTATATTGCTTTTCATATTGGCTCCTATTTCGAACGAAGGAAAAATTTGGAAAATAAAATTATATGTGCAGTAATTTGTCCAAACTACTATGATATGCGACTGCAACTCATTCAAAAGCTCGAAAAGAAATTTCACAATTCTATAGAGATTATAAAAGTTTTATCTGACTCAAGTGAGATTGTCCTACTCGAAAAAATAGATTTAATCATAAGCACATTACCACTAAAGGATGAACAAACCCCATCTGTATTCGTTCATCCTTATCTGACAGAAGAGGACTATGAATACATCCAAATTCAATTAAACAAATTAAATAAACAAAAAAAGAATCGCAAAGTTAAACAATATCTTGATTTATATTTTGATGAAGATTTGTTTATGAAAAATGTTTATCTCGACAGCGCTGAATCTTATATTGCATTCATGGCAAAACTTCTGTATGAAAAAGGCTATGTCTCTATAGATTATGGAAAGTCTGTGCTTGAGAGAGAGCGCATGTCCTCAACTGCTTTTAATAACAATGTAGCTGTTCCTCATTCCATGCATATGGATGCTGCAAAAACGGGTATTTGTATCAACATCTTGGATCGCCCTGTAGATTGGGGGAAAGAGAAAGTTCAAATCATTGTTATGATTTCAATTAATAAACAGCAGCGTGAGTTATTCAGTCCTTTCTTCGAAGGGGTGATTAACATTTTATCCGAGTGGAGAAATGTTCATGAGCTAATAAAAGCCAAAGACTATAATGATTTCATGGAAAAGATGATGAGACTTTTAAATGAAAACTAATGCAGCAGAAGCATATGGACGAGCTAGTGATAACCTGATAAGTAACCAGCTTGTATGTTGTCATTCGCTTATAGTAATAGAACTACATTTTGAATGAAAAATCCCAAATTCTCAGTGGTTTTACTGAGAATTTGGGATTTTCTTTTTCGGACATTCCTTACAATTCATTGGGAGAATGATAGGGTTGTTAAAAACTTCTTTTTGAGCTGGAGGCCGATCATCAAATGATTGTCGGAAGCCTATTGGGTGATATATCGACATTCTCGGTTGATGCTGTAAAGGTTAGGTATAGCATCTTGCATCACTAATGCTGGGATCATTGGTGTTTGACGGCACCAATCGGAGCTAAGTTAAGTAACCGGATGAACGGGGCGTGTCTCCATGTTGCCATTTTGAAAATTTGGACTGATATTTCTCATGTAAAACGCTTGAACGTTCGTTTTTGTTTCGTCGCAAATCGGATTTGTGCCGGGGACCGAAGCGCAAGCCAACCGCAGACGGCGTTTTTCAATCCGGGATACGTAGCTCCGTGAAATCCTGCGCTCTTTTGCGATTTCGGGCTGCGTTTTTTCTTTCCTCCGAAGCTGACATAGGGTTAAGACGAACTGGGCGATGGCCGAATTGAATATGTACCATCTTTAAGTAATGCCTTGCCTTGGTATAAATTGTCCAAGATTACATCAATGATACCAATACGGCGGTAAGCGATGGCACTTGAAGCAAATCATCACCATATCTGGATTTATGCCCTTTTCGAAGGAAAAAAGATCCTTCTTCCATCGGCGATAAGCAATAACTAAAAACTAAACGTCTGAAGGAAGTGCTCATACCCCGACAGACAAATTCCATATCTTCCGCTTAAAATGCAGCTATTCATGCTATTAGATACACTCTATCGACTGTGAAATTGCTATAATGTGGTTAATTCTCATTCGTGTTTGGTGGATTCTCTCATCATCTTGTGGCAGATACTCACCCCTTTCATCACCATTTTTAAAGCTGCATAACAAATCATAAACCTTGTAGTAACTGTAGGATCAATTCTTTTGGATAGACAGGAAAGATATTTTCTTGGTGGATATATTTAACAAAGAACGAAAGGAAGATCGTCTTAAACAGGTTTTTCTCAAGATCGTTCAGTTGAAGGTCATAGTATAGTCGAAGAAAGAATTCTTGGAACTAACAAAAAAAGAAAGGATGAGATTGATGAAGGAATATTTTTCAATCGGGGAAACAGCCCGTCTAAATAACATTTCAATTCAAACATTGCGCTATTATGATAAGATCGGAATTTTCAAGCCTCAATGTACAGACCGGGATAATGGCTATCGATATTACCATGTTAAACAGTTCTTTTATTTGGATATTATAAAATATCTCAAATACATTAAAACGCCTTTGGAAGAAATTAAGCGCATTATCTCACATACATGTACCCCTGAACTGATGCAAACCTTCCTTGAGGAGCAAGAAAACGTGATTGAGCGTGAAATGGAAAGACTCGAACGTGCCAGGCAATTGCTTCAAAGAAGAAAGAATCAGCTTCATGAACAATTGGAGATACGCACTAAAAAAGAAGAAGGTCTGGTTTATGTTCGGGATATAGAAGGCCAAACCATTTTAAAAGCAGCGACACCTCAAGTGAATCCTCATGACCAATCAGATTTGTATTACCGAAAATTGGCTGAAGTCCTTGAAGAAAGAGGAGATATAGTCGATAACCATTATGGACTGATTTATGATTTAAAGCCTTATAAAGATTCCGGTGATATTTATTGCAACAGTGTTTTTACGACAATTTATGATGGAGTAAAGATAGATACAGGAGAACAAAATATTGGGATAGATACGATCCCATCCGGTGAATATGTATGTATTTCATTTGATTGCACTGCAACAAATTATTTTTCATACTATCAAAAACTGTACGATTTTATTGAATCTCATGGCATTCAAACGGATGGAAAAGTATATCAAGTTTCTTTTCCAAACAGCTATAACTCATTAAAAGAAGAAGACTTCCTCACAGAATTCAGAGTGCTGAAAAAATAACGAACCCCTTGACCCTATAGTTGCTATAGGGTTTATCATTTATGCATCATTCTTATGAATAGTTGAAAGGAAGGATGTATAAATGGCAGAAAATAAGCCGCTTTGGTTACTCATGCCGCAATGGCAAGTCGGAAACAACCTGCTGGGAGCCCATTTATTAAATTGGCTTGCAGCTAAAACAAACGGTCCATTTGAAGAAGAACATGTCGATTTAGATGCGAGCCTCTCAAATTCTAATAAAAAATGAATTTAAACGAAAAGGAGCGGTGAAGATGAGAGCACCGATAGATGAACCAATTTGGTACGCCTACCCCGGCATGGTAGCTGTCGTTACGGCACAATATGAAGGTGAAAAAAACGCAATGGCTTCCGGGTGGCATACGTATATTGGATCTTCTCCCGGAATGTATGGGATATCATTAAACAAAGAGACATATACTTTCAAATTGATTGAGAAAAGTGGCGTTTTCGGTGTGAATTTTCTTCCAGGGAGATGTTCGGAACTCATTCAAGCATTAGGCACCTATAGCGGCAGAGATTTAAATAAGTTTGAAGCATTTCATATTCAATACGAAGAAGGACTAAAAGCTGAGATACCGATTTTAACTGATGCGTATTTTGCTTATGAGTGTAAAGTACACAGTATTTCCACTTTGGGCGATCAAGAGTGGATTGTGGGAGAAGTTTTACAGAGATATCAAGATAAAGAGCTTTTCTTAAGAAATGGAATGCCAAATTTAGAGAAGCTGGATATTCCGCTTCATATTGGAGGGTCCAGCTATCGCATATTAAATAGTAAAGCAGAAGAACATCAACACGCATTTCAGCCCGAAACGGATTGAATAACATTCACTGAAAGAGGAATCCAATCAATGTATGTGCAGTGTATTCCGCGCTGGAAATCCATTGACTTATACGAAGCAAAAAAAGAAGACCCAAAGACCGTAACGCTTCTTTAGGAAAGCTTTGCGGTCTTTTTATTTTTCTAAGGCTCAATCATTTTACCATGAAAAGGTATTTAACTTTACATTCGCAGGCTATCTGTTTTTGTAGTAATAAAGAATTGACTGATTTTGTTGTCTTAATCTCATAGGCATGATAAAATACCAAATAACCAAACATCCTATGTTTGATAAAAACATTACAGGAGGATAGACACATGCTTCAGAAAACAAACCGGCAGACGCTGGTTGAGCAAGTCGCACTACAAATGGAAAGTATGATCGAATCTGGAAAGTGGGGTGTCGGGATGCGCATTCCTGCTGAGCCGGAATTGATGAACGAGCTGAATGTTAGCCGCAATACATTAAGGGAAGCCATTCGGGCATTGATACATGCGGGACTCTTGAAGACGAAACAAGGTGACGGAACTTATGTCTGTTCTTCAAGTGCCTTGGGGGCCGTGTTGAAAAAACGCATTTTGCGATCAGATACACTGCAAACATTAGAAGTTCGGTATGCACTCGAACGAGAGGGAGCTCATCTAGCTGCACAACGCAGAACCGACGACGAGGCGCGCGACCTTCTTCTCCAGCTGGAACGCTGCGAGGCAGCGGCAGAACTCGGTGACATTGATAGCTTTGTAGCGGCCGATATTGATCTGCATCAAAATATTGTCAAGGCGTCTCATAATGAAATATTGATTGAAATATATAGCCATATCGCCGAAGCGTTACAAGATTCGATCACAAGTCTGACCCGTTATGAAGTCGATGCGGATTTCTTGGAAATGCACCGGCAACTGGTCGAAGCGATTGTTGGTCAGGACGCCGCTCGTGCCGTGGAAGCAGTTCATCGCTATATCGAGGAATCCAAGGATGTTATTGCCGGTGAAGAGGGGGAGCGGCTATGAGCGTACAAAGTGGTACGAAGCCAACTGAGGCAAAGCTTTCGTTCTCATTGAGTTTGCCGATCATCATAGGCATTGTCCTTATTTCACTGACGATGCGGTCACCGCTAACATCGGTAGGCCCACTGGTAGGATCGATTCGCGAGTCCCTTGGATTATCAAATACTGCGGCAGGCTTGCTCACGACATTGCCGTTGCTTGCTTTCTCGCTTCTTTCCCCCTTCGCGCCTATCTTGGCGCGCCGCTTCGGGATGGAACGGATCATACTTTATGCATTGGTTCTGCTCATGATAGGTATCGCTGTCCGCTCTCTGACCGCAACAGTTCCTTTGTTTGCAGGCACCGTTTTGCTTGGGCTCGCGATTGCAGTGTGCAACGTGCTAATTCCAAGTCTGGTTAAACGGGATTTTTCTCATAATGTCGGTTTTATGACAGGGCTGTATTCAGTATCGATGAATTTATGCGGTGCGATAGCCTCTGGTGTAAGCGTCCCGCTCGCCCGCAATCTCGGTTTTGGCTGGAATGGCGCACTTGGGATCTGGGGCCTGCTCGCTCTGATAGCCGCACTATTCTGGTTTCCTAAAGCGCGGGCGAGTCACGCGTCAGCCAGGATAACAACTAGCGGTGCGTCGACGCGGCGAAGTCTGTGGCGTTCACCGTTGGCATGGATCATTACACTTTTTATGGGATTGCAGTCTCTGCTTTTCTATGTATTGATCGCTTGGTTACCTGAAGTCATGACAAGCCGGGGCTTGAATGAAGACAGCGCTGGCTGGATGCTATCGCTATTTCAATTCGCTTCGCTTCCCGTATCATTCATCGTACCAATCGTTGCGGGACGCATGAAGAACCAGCGTTTGCTGGTTGTCATCATGACTGTCCTGTTTTTTGTTTCATTGGGTGGCCTTTATTTCGGCGATAATGCACTTATTTTGTTATGGACAATTTTACTCGGAATTGCTGGGGGATGTGCGTTCAGTTTGGCTATGATCTTTTTAAGCTTGCGGACGAAAGATGCCACCGATGCGGCTTCTTTGTCTGGTATGTCCCAATCTGTCGGATATTTGCTGGCTGCAACAGGACCGACCTTGTTTGGTTTGCTCCATGATGTCACGGCAAGCTGGAACCTCCCAATATTACTGTTGCTTATGGTCAGTATTTTGCTGTTCATATTCGGTCTGGGTGCGTCAAAAAATCAAACGGTATAAGGGGCTTTGTTTCAGTAAAGCTCTTGCTGAAAAAGCTCATGAACTGCCCAGAATAAATAAAAATGACTTGAATTGGTATAAGTCAAATAAATTGCAATAGAGATAGACTTTTTACTAGGTTGAGGGCCTGGTGAAATAAAAGAGAAGCCGGAACTTCTGGACCGGCTTCTTCTTCATTTCCCCTTCTTCCGCTTCTCCTTCTCCGCCCGTTAAAACTCATAAAACATTTTCATCAGCGCACGCTTCTCAATCCGGGACACATAGCTCCGCGAAATCCCGAGTTCTTTCGCGATTTCGCGCTGTGTTTTTTCTTTTTTCAAATCAAGGCCGAAGCGGCCGACGATGACTTCTTTTTCTCTGCCGTCGAGGATGTCGATGTATTTTTTCACTTTTTCAAGCTCTGTGCCTGAGCTGGGCGGTGTCGATGACGTCTTCGTTTTCTGATTGAGGACATCGATGAGGCTGTGCCACTTGGAGGTTATCTGTTTTTTACTGAGCCTACTTTCATTAATAAAAGTAATTATTGTTCGTTTTTGTTATAATTTTGGAATATGAGACTGTGTTAGTTAAAGGTTTGATATATTGAAAAGTGTTGTGTTGGAAGATAGACAGGAGGAAGGTTGAATGTTTCCTACTCTAGAAACAGAAAGACTAATTTTAAGAGAAATAACTTACGATGATGCAGAGGGAATTTTTGCTTGTTTTTCGAATGATAATGTCACACGTTTTTATGGCCAAGACTCGTTGGAAACTATTGATCAAGCAAAAGGTTTTGTGGATTTTTTCGCTAAAAACTTTGAAGAGAAAAAAGGAATTCGTTGGGGAATTGAAAGAAAAGGCGAAGGAGGGTTGATTGGGACAATTGGATTAAACGCGTGGTCTCCAAAACACAAACGTGCAGAAATAGGTTATGAAATTCACCCGAATCACTGGAGAAAGGGATATATGTCCGAGGCATTATCCAAAATCCTTTCATATGCCTCTGAAACTTTAGGTTTAACAAGAATAGGTGCGGTTGTGTTTATTGAAAATGCAGCTTCAAACAACTTATTGACAAAGATGGGATTTCAAAAAGAGGGTATTTTAAAAAGATATATGTATCAAAACGGAAAGGTATATGATACATATGTTTATTCTTTTCTTCCACAAAAGTAATTAACGTAGTTAAATAAGATGGTTTTTTGTATTGGTAATCGGATTTATTCGAAGATAGTATCTAGTTTCCGTTTGCTACATTTAGGTTTTTGAGGCTGCTTATAAAAGGTTTATTCACGTAAAGATCCATAAAAAGAGGCCGGATTTTATTCTCCGGCCTTTTCTTCGGCATCACTTCCCCTTCGCCTTCTTCCGCTTCTCCTTCTCCGCCCGGTAAAACTCATGAAACATCTTCATCAGCGCGCGCTTCTCAATCCGCGACACATAGCTCCGCGAAATCCCAAGCTCCTTCGCAATTTCGCGCTGCGTTTTCTCTTTCTTCAAATCAAGGCCGAAGCGGCCGACGATGACTTCTTTTTCTCTGCCGTCCAGGATGTCGATGTATTTTTTCACTTTTTCAAGCTCCATATTGAGCTGGATGGTGTCGATGACGTCTTCGTTTTCCGATTTGAGGACATCAATGAGGCTGATTTCGTTGCCCTCTTTGTCCTGGCCGATCGGGTCATGGAGGGAGACGTCTTTTTTCGTTTTTTTCAATGCGCGCAAATGCATGAGGATCTCATTTTCTATACAACGCGCCGCATAAGTGGCGAGCTTCGTTCCTTTTCCGGCTGAATAGCTTTCGATCGCTTTGATCAGCCCGATCGTTCCGATGGAAATCAGGTCTTCTGCATCCTCGCCTGTGTTCTCGAATTTTTTGACGATGTGGGCGACAAGCCGGAGGTTATGCTCGATCAGCATGTTTCTCGCGTGTTCATCCCCCTGGGCCATCAGCTCCAAGTACTTTTTTTCGTCACTGCTTGACAGCGGTTGTGGAAAGGCATTGTTTTTCACATATGATACTAAAAAAACGAGTTCCTTGATGACATAACCGAGCGCTGCAAAAACACCTGTCATTATCGGCACCTCCACATAATGTATGTAGGCAGAAGCCTATATGTAAATGTATGTGGGAGGGGGGATGTCTGTGTCTGTACGCGGCAAAATTGCCGGACTGCCAAATATTCCGGCGTTCTGTTCGGCATGAAGTAGCTTGTTTTCGCCGGTGATGACGATTCTAATGCAATCGCTTCCATTTTTTAAACATTTACAAAAGTTAACAAGAGCGCGATAATAAAGGTAAGGGGGTGAAGGTGCCGGACGGTTCACCATATGGTAAACGCTATCAATCAGTCAGTCCGGTGCGGCAGATGAAAAACAAACGTCTTTTCATACTTTCGTTGATTGTGCTGAGCGTGGTCATGATCGGGGTTCAGGAAACCTTCCCAAACCCGCTGACGACAGGTTTAATGACTGTCGTTATTGCGGTGGCAGTTTTTAATATTTTAAAAGAATCGCTGAATAAAAAAGATGAAACACACAGCAAATGAGGCGATAGAAAGCGAGTGCTTCTATCAAAAAAACCGGCTCAAAGTACAAATGTTGAGCCGGTTTTCTTATTTGTTAGTCTTTCAGTGCTTTTCCCATGCCTTTTAAAAATTGCAGGCCGAAGCCGACGGCTCGGTTGATGTCCGGGTCGTTCATAGCTTTCAGCAGATCGAGGACCCCGGTTTTTTTATCGCTTTTTAAAAAGTCCTCTCCTTGTTTTGTGCCGGCGACGATGCTTTCTGTCAGTTTCCCCATGACTTCCGGTTCGGCTTTGGAGAGGGCGCCGCCCGCTGCAATTGCTGTATTCATCAAGTTTTTGGCTGGCTCTTTGGACAGCTGGCCGAGGACGATTTTGGCAATGTCTTCCTTCGCGCCGATCATGCTGTCTGCGGCATCAAGAACCCCGAGGCCGTTCAGTTCGCCGAGAAGCTTCATCGTTTTTGAAACGGCGGCTTCCTGTTCAGCCAAAAGGGATTTGAGTTCTTCAAGTTTTTCGAGCTTCATTTGCTCCTCAGATTTGTCTTCTTTGCGGATGGCGGTGATGGGAGCTGCCATGTGAGATGACCTCCTTTTGATTTAGTCTGTTAAATGAACGTATCCCGGACGTTTCCATTTCCGCTCGACTTCGGCTCCGTTTTGCGGATGGCGTTTCTTATTGCGCGGATTTGTTTTCGGAAGCGGCGGTTCTGCACATGCGCCGAGCACTTCCATACGCACTTTGGTCTGCTTGTAAGCAGGTGTATTGGTGCGCGCATCTACTGCGGGACCTGTCAAGAAATTGATCGCAGATTCTTTATCTGTCGAGTTCATCGGCAGATACAATTCGTTGGCTCTGACCCGGTCTGTCACAAGCGCGGTTAATTTTACGGCGCCAAACGGCGAGATCAGTCTGACCTGCGATCCGTCACAGACGCCCCGTTCTTTGGCGAGCTTAGGAGAGACTTCAACAAAGACGTCCGGCACTTTCGCCTGGATGCCTGCCGATTTGTTCGTCATATTGCCTTCGTGAAAATGCTCCAGCATTCTGCCGTTGTTAATGTGAAGGTCGTACTCTTCAGGAAATTCGGCAGGCTTTGTCCAGTCTGCGAGGGCAAAGCGGGCTTTCCGATCAGGGAAATTAAAGCCGTCTTCATACAAAAGAGGCGTGCTTTCTCCGGTCAGGCTGCCCCACAGGAAGCTGTTCCATCCTTCAATTGCGTCATAATCCGCCTTGGCGAACAGCGGAGACAGGCTTGCCATTTCTGAAAAAATGTCTCCCGGGTGGCTGTAATGCCAGTCAGCTCCAAGCCGGTTTGCGATGTTTTGAATGATGACCCAGTCGGGCTTTGCGTCTCCGAGCGGCGGAAGCGCCTGATACAATCGCTGGACGCGTCTTTCCGTGTTTGTAAAAGTTCCTTCTTTTTCAAGCGAAGCTGACGCAGGCAAAACAACGTCGGCGTATTGGGCTGTTTTCGAAAGGAACATATCCTGAACCACAAGGAAATCAAGGCTTGATAAAATGTCATGGACCCGGTTTGCGTTTGAATCGACTAAAGCCATATCTTCTCCGACGATATACATGGCTTTCATTTTACCTTCTTCAACGGCGTGAAGCATTTCGATGTTGTCAAGTCCAGGTTTATTGTCGATTGTTGTGCCGTAAGCTTGTTCGAACTTTTTCCGCGCTTTGTCATCTGTAATGTGCTGATATCCCGGAAGCCAGCCGGGAAGCGTTCCCATGTCACAGGCGCCTTGGACATTGTTGTGGCCGCGGAGCGGGTACGCCCCTGCGCCCGGGCGGCGGTAATTGCCGGTAGTTAAAAGCAGATTTGAAATCGCGGCGGACGTGTCGGAACCGCCTGTGTTTTGGGTGACCCCCATCCCCCAAAGAATGCATGTTCCGTCGGCGTCGCGGATCATCTCAGCGATTTGGATCAGCGTCTGTTTATGGATGCCTGTGATTTTTTCTGCAAATTCAAGGGTGTATGTTTCAAGCGATTGCTTATATTCTTCAAAGAAATTGACGTTTTCATCAATGAAAGCCTGATCGTGCCAGCCTTTGTCGATCATATACTTCGTCACGGCCATCAGCCATACTTGATCAGTTCCTTGCCGCGGTCTGATGAACAGATCCGAGCGTTCGGCCATTTCGTTTTTGCGAAGGTCGGCGACAATCAGCTTTTGTCCGTGAAGCTTATGGGCGCGCTTCACACGGGTTGCCAGTACCGGGTGGCCTTCGGCCGGATTGGCGCCGACGATGATGACGAGGCCTGCTTTCGCGATGTCTCGAATGGTGCCTGCATCGCCGCCCATGCCGACTGTGCGGAACAATCCGTCTGTTGCCGGAGACTGGCAGTACCGCGAGCAGTTGTCGACATTGTTAGTGCCAAATACTTGCCGCGCCAGCTTTTGCATCAAGTAGTTTTCTTCATTCGTGATCTTTGAAGACGAAATAAACCCGACGGCGTCTTTTCCGCTCTGCTCCCGAATCGAGCCTAATCTGCGGGCGACGTAGTCAAGCGCTTCTTCCCAAGTCGATTCGACAAATTCATCATTTTTGCGGATCAGCGGTTTGGTTAAACGTTCTTCCGCATTTACAAAATCCCATCCGAATTTCCCTTTCACGCACGTCGAGATGGCGTTGACGGGAGCTTCTGACACCGGCTGAATTTTTAAGATGTCACGGCCTTTTGTCCATACTTCAAATGAACAGCCGACACCGCAAAACGTACAGACGGTTTTTGTCTTTTTGATCCGCTGTGAGCGCATCGCCGCCTCGACTTCTGAAACGGCAAAGATGCTGCTGTATCCCGGCTCTACATCTTTGACAAGGTCGATCATCGGCTCCATGACATCCGGTTTGATGCCTGTCATGAAACCGGCTTTTCCAAGCATTGATTTTTCCATTAACGCATTGCACGGACAGACCGTGACACACTGCCCGCAGCTGACGCATGAGGACTCGTTGATTGAAACGCCTTCATCCCAGATCACCCGCGGCCGTTCACGCTCCCAGTCAATCGAGAGCGTCTCATTGACTTGCAGGTTTTGGCACACTTCAACACATTGTCCGCATGCGATGCACTGATTCGGATCATAGCGGTAAAAGGGGTGAGACATATCGACTGCGCAAGACGGGTCTTCTTTAGGCGTGTAAGGGTATTTCTGCTCTTCGATTCCCATCATTTCTGCCGTATTATGTAGCGTACAGTTGCCGTTGTTGTTGTCGCATACCGTACAATAAAGCAAATGGTTTTCGAGCAGGCGGTCCATTGCTTCTTTTTGTGCTGCTTTGACCCGTTCTCCAGACAGGCTGACCGTCATTCCGTCTTCTGCCCGCAGGGAGCATGCCCGTTTTAATTTTCCGTCTGCTTCCACAATACAGGTATCACACGTTTGAATAGGATCCGTCTCCGGAACATGGCATATTTGCGGGTGTTCAAACCCGTTTTTGTTCAATATGTCTAAAACGGTTGCCCCGGCCGCTGCTTTAATTTCTTTGCCGTCTATCCGGACACTGATTGGCTTTCCGTCCATCTTTATTCCCCTCCATCATCTTTTCAAAATCAAAAAAGCCATGTATATATATACCGATCCCCGGCGCGGAAAGCGGTATAAACATACATGGCGGAATAGTTTACTAGCAAAGCTTACTAACAGACCAATCCTATATTGTCAGAATTCGATAGATTCATAACACGACAGTATTACAAATCCATCAGCCCGGCTTTTATTATAAAGTGATATTGATTATAATTCAATAGAATAGGAAAATTTTAACCAAGTGAAATGTCTAAGGGGACATCGAGACAGGTGCAAGGTTTAAACGGAAGGGGTATAAATGATGTCTAAAAAAATCCACGAATTCAACGATATGATCCGCAAGCTTCGAAAAGAGCTGTTTGGCAAGGGGCCTGAACGGATTCGCACGGTCTTTGTCGACAATATGGCAGTTTCGACGCTTTACGGCAATTTGACGGCGAGCGAGCAATTTATTGCAAGCACGTCGGAGGGAAGGGAAATGGTCCATGCCGCAAGGACTACCCTGATTCAGAAACACTACTCCAATCACGTGCCGGAGGGAATGGAGCAGCTCATCGGAGCGAAGCTGGAGCACCTTTTTACAGACATCAAAATTCAGGAGGATATTGCGGTGTCTGTTTTTATCTTTGACCGCAATATTGAAGACGGCACCGAATCAGCGAGCGGGGCTTGACGATCGGTCTCAAGTTCGAGGGAGGGAGTCATGATGATTGAACTGAAATCGAGCGAAAAACGAAAAGCAAAGATTTTGTTAACAGAAGAAAGTCCGACATTCGCGCATGCGATAGCTGAAGGACTTATCGAAGGAAACGTCTATGTCGATGATTTCCTCACGCCGGCCACTGCTCTTTTTCGGACAGCTTCCGGGATTTATTATGTCGCTGGAAACGTTCCGGACAGCGGAAGAAGCCAGTGGCTTCATTATTTGAATGAACAGAGGAACGGAGCGCGCTTTACTGTGTTTTCGGCTTCCGAAAAGTGGGATGACTTTTTAATCGAGGGGCTTGGCGATCCGCTGCAGCAAATGGAGCGCGTGTCATTTTTCCTTGGAAAAGAGGAACGTGATTGTGGCGCCGCATTTGACGGGGTTGAAAGATTTTCTGAAGATGACCTTCAAAAAAGCGCGAATTTTACTGAAAAATACGCTGATGAATATTGGGGAGGGACCGGCCGTTTTTTGAAGAACGGTTTCGGGTTTAAAGTGTTGCATGAAGGTGTGATCGCCAGTGAATGTGTCTCCATTTTTTGTTCGGAACGCTTTGCCGAAGTTGATATCGCAACACACCCGGATTACAGGGGACGGGGGTTTGCAGTCCGCTGCGCCAGCGCCTTTATCGCGCATGCAATAGAGAATCGTTTGAAACCGCGCTGGGATTGCGACCGGCAAAACGACGCATCGATTCGCCTCGCTGAAAAATTAGGCTTTCGACCTGTCAAAACATATTCATTGTTTGTCGGAAAACCGTGAACCAATACGAATGTTTTTAAACAGGGGGGACAGGTTAAAGGCATAGCAAGGACTAAACGCTTGCAGGATGACAGAGATTTCTCCCGTTGAAAGTGCGGCTTCTCTCCTATATGATCGTAGTATTGGCTTTTGGAGGTGGAACGAATGAAAAAAAGCTTGGTGATGGTCCTCGTCTTTCTGCTTCTGCTTGCAGGCTGCGGAGAGGACGATCCCAGAAAAGTCGTAGCATTTGGAGACAGCAATACACGCGGCTCAAATTGGCAATTTCGCGATTATCCAAAAGCGGAAAAGTGGGTCAATTTACTTCAGACTTCCCTTCAAGGGCAGTACAAAATAAATAATGCAGGAATAGGCGGAGAAACGACGGAAGACGCCAGGTTTCGGTTCAGGAAGGATGTGCTGGATAAGCAGCCGGCATATCTTTTTATCATGTTCGGAACAAATGATGCAGCAATTCTTGCGAAAGGGCTGCCGCGCGTATCCAAAAAAAGGTTTAAAGAAAATCTCTATTATTTTGTTAATGAAAGCCGCCGCCGCGGGATAGAGCCGATATTAATGACGTGCCTGCCGATCGTCGAAGGAAGCGGAGACAACATCTTTTATTATGCAAGATACCGTGCTGCTTCGTTTGAAAAATACGGAGGAGCGCGTAAATGGCACGATTCCTATAATGACGTCACAAGGGAAACGGCGCGTGAACTTGATGTTCCGCTAATCGACAACTGGAAAAACATCGTGAAAAAAGCAGGTGGAGCTACGGATGAGAAGCTGATCCATTCGGGGTTTATCGACCCATCGGGAAATCACTTAACCCCAAAAGGCGCGCGAATTATTTTTGAAGGAATTAATGAAAGTAAAGTCATAAAAACTTCTTGATTTAAGTAAAAGGCCTAGCCATTTCTCCTTTTTCTTCATAGGCTGTTACTATAACAGTCCAAAGGAGGAATGATGCGATGGGATATCCTTTTCCCGCTGGTCCGTGTTCGTACCCGGCTTATCCCGGATATGCAGGCGCCGCATACGGATATGCGTTCGTTGTCGTCCTTTTAGTCGTCCTGCTGGTCATCGGCGGGTTCTACTGGCTTAGTCCTCACGGATTCTTCAAATAGCACCTCTTTTAGAGAGGTGTTTTTTCATGAAAAACAGTAGTAAGCGTATTATTCAAGTGATATAATATCAACCTAAGTGAAAAAAAGCGGCAAGAGCGCCCGGGAGTGCTTGAGCTATGAAGAGACGGAAAGCAGATGACCGAGCGACCTTCTTTTGATTTCAGTTTCAATCAGCTCGATGAATTCGCGGTTCAAATTCATCTCATTTGCTTTAATGTATGATTCTATTAAAAGTTCATCAGACAGCTTTTTCATACTCGGTACCCATTTAATGGGGAAGACACCTCCTTATGAAAATTGGAATAACCTGTTTGGAATAAGCATAAAATGTTAAGTTATATGATCTTTGTTTGAAGTACCTATAATCTATCATGAATATTGGGCGAGAACAATCGTTCTGTTATCCACACCAAAAAGTGGATAACTTGTGGGTATCATGTTTATAATTTAATAAAAGGTCGATGAAATATGAGTGGATACTGTGTGTAATTTTATCCACACCTGTTGAAGAATCCTATTATATGTCGAAAACTTTTCGAACAGCCGATTTTTTAAGACACTTTTAGATTTGATTCGACACATTGAAAAAAGAAGCAGTAATTGAAAGGAAAGGGTGCGGCTTTGTGTTAAAAAAGTTTTTTTTGCCGGATGAATTTGTAAAAAATATTTTTCATATTACCCCTGAAAAACTAAAAGAGCGCAATGTAAAAGGGATTATTACGGATTTGGACAACACGCTTGTAGAATGGGACAGGCCGAGTGCGACACCGCGTCTTATCGAGTGGTTTGAAGAGATGAAAGAGCACGGCATTAAAGTGACAATTGTCTCTAATAATAATGAAAAACGCGTCAAAATATTTTCTGAACCGCTTAATATTCCGTTTATTTACAAAGCGAAAAAGCCGATGGGCAGAGCTTTCAGAAAAGCCGTCAAAAATATGGGTCTTAAAAAAGAAGACGTCGTTGTCATAGGAGATCAGCTTATGACAGATGTGCTGGGAGGGAACCGCAATGGGTTCCATACCATTCTTGTCGTGCCTGTGGCAGCTTCCGACGGCTTTTTTACGCGTTTCAACCGCCAGGTGGAACGTAGAATTCTCAGCGCTTTAAAACGGAAAGGCCATATTCAGTGGGAGGATTAAAGAATGGAAAAGGTAGTTTGTATCGGATGCGGAGTCGCCATTCAAACCGAAGATAAAAATAAACTGGGCTACGCGCCTGAAGCATCGCTGTTAAAAGATAACGTCATCTGCCAGCGCTGCTTCAGATTGAAAAATTATAACGAAATTCAGGATGTTTCACTGACGGACGATGATTTTTTGAAAATTCTGCACGGCATCGGAGAAACGGATTCGCTCATCGTGAAAATCGTCGACATCTTTGATTTCAACGGAAGCTGGATCAACGGACTCAACCGCTTTGTCGGAGGCAATCCGATCTTATTAATAGGAAACAAAGCAGATATTCTTCCTAAATCAGTCAAGCGCGAGCGTCTTGTGAACTGGATGAAGCGCGAAGCGAAAGAGCTTGGCTTAAGGCCTGTTGATGTGCTGCTCGTCAGCGCCGGGCGCGGGCAGGGGATGAAAGATGCGATCGACGCGATCGAACATAACAGACAAGGCAAAGATGTATATGTTGTCGGATGTACGAACGTAGGGAAATCCACATTTATCAACCGGATTATTAAAGAGGTTTCCGGAGAAGACGACATTATTACGACATCTCAATATCCGGGGACGACGCTTGATGCGATTGAAATTCCTCTGGATGACGGATCGGCGATGTATGATACGCCGGGAATCATCAACCATCATCAAATGGCGCACTATGTCGCGAAACGCGATCTGAAAATATTGACGCCGAAGAAGGAACTGAAGCCCCGCACCTTCCAGCTGAACGAAGAACAGACGCTGTTTTTCGGCGGATTGTCGCGGCTTGATTATGCAAGCGGAGGCAGATCTTCGTTTGTATGCTATATGCCGAATGAACTCAAGATTCACAGAACAAAGCTTGAAAATGCTGATCAGCTGTATGAAAAGCACGCTGGGGAAATGCTTGCTCCCCCTGCAAAAGAAGATCTTGACTCGTTTCCGGAGCTTGTCAAACATACGTTTACGATTAAAGAGCCGAAAACGGACGTTGTGTTCTCAGGCCTCGGCTGGGTAACCGTCCAAGAGGCAAACCAAAAAATTGTCGCCCACGCCCCTAAAGGCGTTCACGTGTTTTTGCGCAGATCTCTAATATAAGTGCTAAGGGGAGAGAGTTATGAAACCGATATACGGACTGATTGGCAATCCGGTGGCTCATTCCATGTCTCCGGACATCCATAATGCGGCTTTGGAGGATCTTTCTTTAAAAGGGCATTATCACGCTTTTCTCGTGGAAAATGAAGATCTTGAAGATGCTGTGAAAGGCATGCGGGCCCTTGGCATTCAAGGGTTTAATGTGACCGTCCCCCATAAAGTAGCGATCATGAAGTATCTCGACCGTATTGATGAAAGCGCCGAAGCTCTCGGGGCGGTAAACACTGTCAGAAGAGAAAAAGAAGGGCTGGTCGGATATAATACAGATGGAGCAGGGTTTCTTAAATCGCTGAAACCATCCCTTGATCGTCCGCTTTCTGAGCTCTCGATACTGTTGATCGGAGCCGGCGGTGCGGCGAGGGCGATATTTACCACTCTGGCAGCTGAGATGCCGAAGCGGCTGGACGTTGCCAATCGTACGCCTGAAAAGGCACTAGCATTCACTCAGCATTTTGATGGAGAGGCACGTGCCTTGTCGTTGCAGGAAGCGGAAGCAGACTTGTCAGCATATGATATCGTGATTCAAACGACGTCGGTCGGGATGCATCCGAACATCGAAGCTGCCCCGCTTTCATTGACGAATGCGAAAGAAACGTGCCTTGTATGCGATATTATCTACAATCCGCTGAAAACGGCCCTGCTGCAGGAGGCTGAAGCAAAAGGCTTGAAAACGTTGGACGGAGTCGGCATGTTCATCGGCCAGGCGGCCCTTGCCTTTGAGCTGTGGACTGGACATGAGCCGAATATGGAAAAAATGAAATCAATTGTATTGCAGCAACTAGGAGGAAAATCATGCTAACAGGAAAACAAAAACGCTATTTGCGCCGGGAAGCGCATCATCTGTCACCGATTTTTCAAGTCGGCAAAGGCGGAGTCAACGAAAATATGGTCAAACAAATCAGTGAAGCTCTTGAAGCCAGGGAATTGATCAAGGTGAGCGTGCTGCAAAACTGCGAGCAGCCTAAAGAGGAAGTAGCCGAAGCGCTGGCGGGAGGAGCTCGTGCCGAACTGGTGCAGACGATCGGAAACATTATTGTGCTGTATAAGGAGTCAAAAGAAAATAAAAAAATTGAGCTTCCTTAACGCTTAAAGGTGGTAATCATGAGGAAAATCGGGATTTTTGGAGGGACATTTGATCCTCCGCACAACGGGCATTTATTAATGGCAAATGAAGTCCTGTACAAACTGGATCTTGATGAAATTTGGTTCATGCCCAACCAAATTCCGCCGCATAAACAAAAAAACGCGTTTTCGCTAAGTATGCACAGGTTGGAAATGCTGAAGCTCGCCATTTCGGGGAAAGAGCAATTTAAACTGGAAACGATCGAACTCGAAAGGGAAGGCCCTTCTTATACTTTTGATACCGTTCGCCTGCTGAAAGACCGATACCCTGACCATGAGTTTTACTTTATTATCGGCGCGGATATGGTGGAATACCTGCCGAAATGGTCAAACATTGACAAGCTTGTCAACATGATTCAATTTGTCGGGGTGAAGCGGCCAGGCTTTCAAATTGAGACGCCGTATCCGCTCGTTTTTGTCGATGTGCCTATTTTTGAAGTGTCATCATCTTTACTCAGGGACCGCATTAAAAATCAGCAGCCGACAGATTACTTAATCCCTGACGAAGTGAAGGTCTATGTGAAGGAGAATCGTTTATATGAAACGTGAGGAAGCCTTAGCCTGCGTGCAAGAACAGCTGACAGAACAGCGCTACATCCATACGGTCGGCGTGATGGAGACGGCTGTAAAACTTGCCGAACGGTTTGGCGCAGATGTGAAAAAAGCTGAAACGGCCGCGATATTTCATGACTATGCCAAATTTCGCCCGAAAGAGGAGATGAAACAAATCATCCTCGACGGGGGCGGGCCGCTTGAAGTGCTCGATTTTCATCATGAACTTTGGCATGCGCCGGCAGGAGCAGCACTTGTCAAAACAGAGGTCGGGATTACGGATGAAGACATCCTGTCAGCCATTCGATTCCATACATCCGGAAGGCCGAATATGACTCTTCTTGAAAAAGTGATTTATGTAGCGGACTATATCGAGCCGGGCCGCCGTTTTCCAGGAGTTGAAGAGGTTCGGACTCTCGCTGAAGAAGATTTGGATTTAGCGCTTATCCAGGCATTGAAAAATACGATTACCTTTTTAATTTCAAAAAATCAGGCCGTTTATCCGGAAACGGTCGCCACATATAATGCTTTAGTAAACGATAGACATTAGGAGGAATTACTGAATGGATCAAGCTTCAATTTTAAAAATTGCCGCAGAGGCCTGCGATGATAAACGGGCGGAAGATATTATCGCCTTGAATATGCAGGGGATTTCCCTCGTGGCTGATTATTTTCTGATTTGCCATGGGAACTCTGACAAACAAGTGCAGGCCATTGCCCGGGAAATTAAGGATCAGGCTGAAGAAAATGGAATTGATGTGAAGAAAATGGAGGGCTTTGACGAAGCCAGATGGGTTTTAATCGATTTGGGAGATGTCGTTGTCCACGTTTTCCACAAAGAGGAACGAGGCTATTACAACCTTGAAAAGCTGTGGGGAGACGCGCCGATTGAAGACCTTTCGTTCGGAGTTAATGAATGATCTATAAAGGGTTTTCCAGTATTTATGACAAGCTGATGTCTCACGCTCCTTACGATCAGTGGGTCAGCTGGATTGAAAAAACGATCGGTGCACAGCAGAAAGAACGTATACGGATACTTGATCTGGCGTGCGGAACGGGGGAAATATCGGTCCGCTTGGCTGAAAAAGGCTTTGATGTCACAGGAATCGATATCAGCGAAGACATGCTTGCCCAGGCCCAGTACAAAGCAGCCATCCGGCAGCTTGATATTCAGTTCTTTCAGCAGGATATGCGCGAACTTTCCGGGCACGGGCAAGAGTTCGACGCTGTCGTGATCTGCTGTGACTCGCTGAATTATTTAAAGGACGAAAAAGACGTTTTCAATACTTTTAAAAACGTTTTTTCTCTATTAAAAGAAGGCGGCCTTCTTCTGTTTGATGTTCATTCCGTTTACAAAATGGATGTCATTTTTCCGGGAAGTACGTATGCCGATCAGGATGAAGAAGTGAGCGTCATCTGGCAAAGCTATGCGGGGGATGAGCTCCATTCAGCTGTTCACGATTTGACCTTCTTCGTAGAAAGCGGAGACGTGTACGAAAGGTTTGATGAATCGCATGAACAGCGGACTTTCCAGACGGAAAAGTACATCAGCTTATTGCAGCAAGCCGGATTTGAGGTGCAATGCGTCACTGCAGATTTTTCAAAATTGGAGCCAAGCGCAGAGTCGGAACGTCATTTTTATACAGCGAAAAAAACAAAAACCATCGTTTAATCGTAACGATGGTTTTTCATAATGCATTTTTCCTTTGTTGAGATCTCAGCACATTCGTGAAACAATGAATCAAACGGAAAATTGCTTCTTGACCAGAGCGATATCTTCTTCATACTTCAAATGGGTGTTTCGGAACATCTGGCGGAACATATCCTGAACGCCGCTTTCCAGCGCCTTAATTCCCTCACCGGTTACACCGCCTTTAACGCAAACCTTTTCCTGCAGGGTGGGCAGTGTGTAGTGGCCTGTTTCGAGCAGCCTTCCCAAACCTACGAGCATTTCTTTCGTCATTAAAATAGCATCCTCTTTTGACACGGATGTTTCTTCGACAGCCGCCTGGATAAACTCCTGAACCAAATAGCTGATAAAGGCGGGGCCGCAGCTGACAATGTCTGAGGCGACCCTCGTAATCCCGCTTTCGATTTCGAGAGGGATTGAGATCTTGCTCACTAAAGACGTCAATTTTTCTTTTGCCTCAGCTGTGCAGCTTTCTCCGAAAGTCAATAATGACACGCCGGACAACGCTCTGTTCGTAATGCTCGGGATCACTCTTGCCGCCTGGCAGGAGACAATGGCTTCCAGCTGTTCGACCTGCACCGGACTCGTAATGGTGACCACAATCTGATCGCGAGTGAAGACGGGTGAGAGCCGTTTTAGCAAAGGATAAATATCCAACGGCTTTACACAGATAAACACGGCATCACTTTCCGTAATCACTTCTTCCGGCCGTTCTGCAACCTGAATGTCTGGGAATCGTTTTTTTATGTTTAACGCTTTGTCGATCGTTCGGTTAGTAATTGTTAAAGATGAGGGAATGACTGCTCTGGATTCAATCAACGCCTCAATTAAAATGGTCCCCATATTTCCCGTCCCGATAAAGCCGATATTCAATCGTTCTCCCCTCCTTTGAACCTGTATCTTTTAAACGATATGAAGGCTTCAGTCAAAATATGTATGAAAGCAGGTGAGCAGTTTGACAGATTGGCTAAAACAATATAAATGGCATGCCGCGGGAGGCGTTGCACTCGTCTTGATCATCAGCGCGGCCTTCATGCTGTTAAGCGGAAAGCGTGAAACTTCATCCGGCCTCTCTTTTCCTGAGGAGGCTTCTGCACAGACTTTTGACAAGAAAGAGGAGGCGAAGCGGGAAAAAAACGCGGGGAAAGAGGAGGTTATCATCGATTTGAAAGGCGCTGTGAAAAATCCGGGTGTCTATCAAATGAAGGAGGGAGACAGGGTGCACGATGCATTGAAAAAAGCAGGCGGCACCGTGAAAAAAGCGGACCAAAAACAAATTAATCTGGCAGCCGTTTTGCAGGACGGTATGGTTGTTTACATTCCATTTGAAGGGGAAGAGACAGCTGGTTCTCTTTCGGAAGCGGGCTCAAGAGCAGAAGGCAATTCCGGTGGTCTCGTCAATATTAATACGGCTTCCTCTGAGGAGCTTCAGGCGATTCCAGGCATCGGCCCTTCAAAAGCGGAAGCGGTTATCGAATACCGTGAGGAGAACGGACCGTTTCAGACGATCGAAGACATCACGAACGTTTCGGGAATTGGAGAAAAGTCTTTTGAAAGAATAAAATCTTCAATCACGGTAAAGTAAATTGACGTTTGCCGATAAACATATGTAAACTTAGGGAAGTCGACATCGTATTTTGGAGGGAAAACAAGTGGAACGGATTTCTTGGGATCAATATTTTATGGCGCAGAGCCATTTGCTGGCGCTTCGCAGCACGTGTACAAGGCTTGCTGTAGGAGCGACAATTGTCAGGGATAAACGAATTATCGCAGGAGGCTACAACGGATCGATCGCCGGAGGTGTTCACTGTGCGGATGAAGGCTGCTATATGGTGGACGGGCATTGCATCAGAACAATTCACGCCGAGATGAACGCGATTCTTCAGTGTGCAAAATTCGGAGTACCGACTGAAGGCGCTGAAATATATGTCACTCATTTTCCGTGCATTCAATGCTGTAAATCAATCATTCAGGCAGGTATTAAAACGATATATTATGCGAAGGATTACAAAAACCATCCTTACGCGGTTGAACTTTTCGATCAGGCTTCTGTTAAAGTGGAGCAGGTAGAGCTCGAGGAGATGATTATCGACTTGAAAAACCAGGAAAAGTTATTGTTTGTAGCCGATCTGATCAAACAGCTGGCTGATAAAGGCCTTGAGGAAGAGGAGATCAGGAAAATACACGAAGAGGCCAATAAACTGTTTACAAGCTACGTGTAATCAAATGAACAGACATCGTATCTTCCCGTGTGGAGCAATTTCAGCGGCAGCCGGAATTGCCTCCGCTCACTCTTCTCTTTATCTCTTCCTCGCCATCAGTTTTTTTCTGTTCTTTATCCTCTGTTTCTTCAAGAAACAAATACTCCTTTTTATCATATGTGCAGCGATATGTATTTTATATTTCACTTCTTTTTCCATAATCGACCATTTCAATACAACGATTTATCATGAAGGCAAATTTCACACGCTCGCTTCTGTTCGGGATATCCCCATAATAGACGGAGACCGGCTTTCTTTCACAGCCGAAACAGATAAGGGAGAAGCTTTGAAAGCGGGCTATACGATCCGGTCTCCACAAGAAAAACGAGAACTCTCAGCTCTTCAGCCGGGAAGCAACTGTGTCATGCAAGGTGAATTAAAAGCACCGAAAAAAGAGACGGTTCCTGGAGCTTTTAATCAAAAAGAATCATTGTATCAAAAAGGGATTCACTGGATTTTTTCGGTTCAGTCCATTAAAAACTGCAAGCCGGGCGGCGGTCTTATGCCATTTCTATTGAATATCCGAAAAGCGGGCCTTGATTTTACAGAAGAAAATATGACGGACCCGGCTGCCGGTATTGCAAGAGCGCTTACTTTCGGAGACCGGTTCCTCATTGAACAAGATGTGCTGGACGGCTATCAGCGTCTTGGGATCATTCACCTTTTAGCGATTTCCGGGCTTCATGTCGGTCTGTTGTCAGCCGCTCTGTTCCACATATTGATTCGCTTCGGTGTCACGAGGGAATGCGCAAAATGGCTGCTCGTTTTCGGGCTGCCCGTTGCCGCAGTTTTGACCGGAGGCGCCCCGTCAGTGATGAGGGCAGTTTTCATGTCTGAAATCTATCTGTTAGCATCACTGTCTAAAAAGAACTTCAAAAGTGCCGATGTAATCAGCATCGCCTGCCTCGGGCTGCTGCTGTATCATCCTTATTTGCTATTTCAAGCCGGATTCCAGCTTTCTTTTGTCGTATCCTTCGTTTTCATTCTTTCAAAAGAGATTTTGATCAGGCCGAAAAGCCGAATCTCTCAGCTGCTATTGGGATCATTTTTGGCTCAGCTCGCTTCCCTCCCGATTCTGCTTTTTCATTTTCAAGAGTTTTCATTTCTCAGCACAGTGATGAATCTGGTTTTTATACCTCTCTATATTTTCATCATCATGCCGTTGTCTTTCGGAAGCCTGTTGGCTTTCATATGTCTTCGTCCCTTGGGGGAGGCGGCAGCCTGTGTGCTTGACCGTCTGCTTGTGTGGAGCCATCAGGCTGTTAAAGCGGTATCTGCTGCGGATATTTTGGTTTTTTCTGCGGTTAAACCGCCGGGTATTTTGTTGTTTTTCTACTTCGCAGCCATTTTTCTGTTTTTGCTATTTCTTGAAAAAGAGATGTCGTTTCGAGCGGTCATGATTCCGTCCTGCCTCCTTGCCGCTGTGTTTGTGATTCACGTATGTCTTCCCCAGATTGCAGGAGAAGGAGAGGTCACAATGCTTGATATCGGCCAAGGGGACAGCATGTATGTCAGCGCTTCCGGTCGGAATGGCACGGTTTTCATCGATACGGGAGGAACCGTATCCTTCCGGAAAGAGCGGTGGAGAAAGCGGAAGAAGGATTTTTCACTGGGGGAGAGCGTATTAATGCCTTTTCTGGCATCCAAAGGAGTCAAGAAGCTCGATGCTCTGATTTTGACCCATGCCGATCAGGATCATATTGGCGAAGCACAGGTGCTGATCCAAAAACATAAAGTCAAGCAATTGATTGTGCCGAAAGGCTTTGCGGCCGAATCTTCTGATGAAAAGCTGCTTCGCCTTGCCTTGGAGGAAGGCGTCAAGGTGAATGTAGCCAAAAGAGGTGACATCCTTCATATTGGCAATCTTGAATTTTATGTTCTTTCACCGAAAGAGGCGGACAAAAACAGCAAAAACAATGGTTCCCTCGTATTGTGGATGAAAGCGGGCGGATTTTCGTGGCTGTTAACGGGCGATTTGGAGAAGGAAGGTGAAATGGAAATCATGGAAGAGTATCCGAATCTTAAAGCGGATATTTTGAAAGTCGGTCACCATGGAAGCAAAGGTTCAACGGGGGAAGAGCTGATCAAGCAAATTGAGCCGAAAGCCGCCATCATTTCGGCGGGGGAGCACAACCGCTACGGGCATCCCCACGGGGAAGTGCTGGATATCTTAAACCGTCACCATGTGAAAGTGTTCAGAACAGATCGGCACGGTTCGATTCAGTACCTATTTCGAAGCGGGAACGGAACGTTTTTGCTTCATCCTCCATATGATAAAGTACATTCCCCGCAAGAAAAAAAGACTGCTGAAAAACAGCAGTCGTCAAAAAGCCGCTTCCCTGACGGAGAGTAAAGCGGTGTCCATGACTTGGCTTGGTTAAGCGGCCAGATGTATAACAGTAGCGATAATAAACATTGTAGCGAAAAAGCCAAAAGACACGATAAAACCGACACCCGAATCTACAAGATCGTTACGTTTGCTTTGCACGTCTTTTTCAAATTCATTCACAATTTACCCCTCCTATTGATATCCAGTATAATTCAATTCTTTGCAAAAATCTAGGAGCTTCATGCAACCGTTTTCTAAAATTTATGAACATCGTCTTCTATAAACTGACCCGGGGGTTTATGGAAGGCGTTTATTATAAATGAGAGAGCGGGTGACTCCGCTTCTCTCTTTACTAATTGCAAAACACGCTTTAGGATAGAAAGGAAGGATGAAAGAGGGGAAAGTGCAGATGACGGTATTTGATGTTTGGAAAAGCTTAAAAAAAGGCGACATTCATCCTGTTTATTGTTTATACGGGAAAGAGACGTATCTTCTGCAGGAGACGGTTCAAAGGATCAGACAAGCTGTCGTTGATGAAGAGACGAAGGATTTCAACCTTTCCGTATTTGATTTGGAAGAAGAGGCATTGGACCTTGCTGTTGAAGATGCTGAAACTTTTCCGTTTATGGGGGAGAAGCGTCTTGTTGTTGCTAAAAACCCGTCTTTTTTAACAGCTGAAAAAAAGAAAGACAAAATGGAGCATAACCTCGGGAGCCTGGAGGACTATATTGCGCAGCCGGCGCCTTATTCCGTTTTTGTTCTGCTCGCTCCTTATGAGAAGCTTGATGAGAGGAAAAAGCTGACCAAGCTGTTGAAAAAACATGCCCAAATGGTCGAAGCAAAAGAACTGAACGGCCGGGAAACGGCTGATTTTATCGCAGGGCTTGCAAAATCAGAAGGGAAGCTCATTGAACGAGAAGCGGCAGAGGAGCTTGTCATCCTGTGTAATGCCAGCCTGTCGGCTATTGCCCAAGAGGTGAAAAAGCTTAGTACATATATCGGCGAACGGGATTCGATCACGCTTGAAGACGTCAAAAAACTCGTTGCCAGAGGTCTCGAGCAAAACATTTTTGAATTGATCAACAAGATTGTGAACCGGAAGCGTACAGAAGCGCTGCAGATTTTCTATGATCTGTTAAAACAAAATGAAGAACCGATCAAAATGATGGCGCTGATCGCCAACCAGTTCAGGCTTTTGATGCAGACCAAATACTTTTCGCAGCAGGGGTACGGGCAAAAGCAAATCGCCTCAAACCTCAAAGTTCACCCGTTCAGGGTTAAGCTCGCGATCGACCAGGCGAGGTTGTTTTCTGAAGAAGAGCTGAAAAGCATCATCGAGCATCTCGCCGTTATGGATTATGAAATGAAAACAGGAAAAAAGGACAAGCAGCTTTTGCTTGAGCTGTTTTTACTCAAGCTTTTGCAGTCCGATTGAAAAAACGGCTCTCTAATCTAAGAGAGCCGTCAGGCTGTCGAGAAAATCCCGACAGCCTTTTCACTTGTTCATTTTTTTCCCGCTGCTCTTTTGTCAGCCGCCGTTTTCTTGCTTCCGTCTCTTGTTGTATATTTCATGCGCTTTGTGAGACACTCCGGCATTTTCATTTCTTTAGAAACTTACCGTAGGTCCTCAGTATACCTTTATAATCGGCAAGCTTCACCTTTAGGAGATAGAATATATTTTGCATACCGCTTCGCTTCGGCTTTGAGGATATGATCATTAGGATTGTGGGATGCAAAAGCTGGAAGAAACGTGCCATGGCATCGAATAATAGTACCCTCAATCGGCCGTAAATGCTCTTCTACAGTGAACATATTGCGGCCCCCAACGCGATATTCCTCTTCCGCTCCGCCTGTTGTCGTAGCAACCATGAATTCTTTGCCTTTCAAGTTTTCGCCTCCGGGGCCGTGCGCCCAGCCGTATGTCAGCACATCATCAAACCATTTTTTCAAAAGAGGCGGACAGCTGAACCAATAAAATGGGAACTGAAGAACGATCCGGTCATATTCAAGTAATAATTGCTGTTCCTTTTCAACATCGATACTCCAATTCTGATATTCCTGATACAAATCACGAATAAAGATATCAGGGTGATTTTTTAATTCGCTCATTAGTGCCTTGTTCCACTTGGAGTCCTTCAGATTTGGATGTGCTATAATTACCATTATTTTCATAAACATCTTCCTTTACGTTTTTTGTTTTCCTTGAATCTTTCTTCGTCCCAATTATTACGATTATTGTTGACTTTGCAAAGTACGCTTTTTTTTCGTACATAGACCTTTAAACCGTACTATTGACGGTAAAAGAATTTTTTAAGTCAGTACGGTAAACCGTACTATGTATGTAAAATAAGAGTACTACCGCGAACCAGGATTATATGGTACCGTAACTGATATCATGAATACCGAATCGGGAGTTGATATAGATGAAGTCAAAAGTCCGGGAAATGAAGACGACGGAAGGTATCATCATAACATTGGCCGCCATAGGAGGAAAATGGAAGCCGCTGATCCTGTTTATATTACTTCATGAAGGCACCAAACGCTTCGGAGAGCTAAGGCGGATGCTCCCTGGGGTTACACAAGGGATGCTGACCAACCAGCTTCGGGAGCTCGAACATGATGGTCTCGTCAAACGGCAAGTTTATCAGCAAATCCCCCCGAAGGTTGAATATAGTTTAACCGAGCATGGAAATACGTTGGCGCCGGTGTTGACCGATATGTGCAGTTGGGGATATAAGCATCTCGACTTTGTGAAGAAATTAAGTGATGAAGAGGAATAAGAAAGGGCAGGAAAGATAAAACCGAAAACATTGAAAGTCTGCAGGCTGTAAAAAGGGTGAAAATAAATAATTGAGAAAGGGAGGAATGAAAAAATGACAACGTTAAAAAAGAATTTAAGGACTTGCAGCGAAGGACACAAGTATTATAAGAGCAGTGATTGTCCTGTTTGCCCGATTTGTGAGCAACAACGCAAACCTGACGACGGATTTCTTTCATTGCTTTCTGCACCTGCCAGACGAGCTTTGGAACACAATGGAATCACTTCTTTGCAGCTTCTATCAAAATACAGCGAAAAAGAGATTTTGAAATTTCACGGTATGGGACCGGCATCTTTGCCTAAATTACGGGGTGCTTTGAAGGAAAAAGGGTTATCTTTTAAAAGTTAAACTCCATGAATGATTATTCTTGTACATAGCAAGGGAACTTCCTTTTTCGGAAGTTCCCTCATTTTGTATAAAAATCAATAATTATATATTTGAATGAAAACAGCTGCCCGAAGACAGCCTCATTAAAACAAAAAATAGCTCCGTGCGAGTGGAACATGGCTGACAGGCTGGCATGAAAGCTTCTCCCTGTAGGCACACACCTGAATCGCGCTATTTTTGCGGTCTGACGGCTTCTCATCTAAGAGAGCCGTTTTTTATGATGGCAAGCAAAAAAGCTTGGCATGGCCAAGCTTTCTATTATGCAGAAAGTCCGTTCACTTTTTTCGCTAGGTTTGATTTGTAACGAGCTGCGGTGTTTTTGTGGACAAGACCTTTTTTAGCTGCTTTATCGATTTTCTTTGCTGCTGCAGATAGAGCTGCTTTCGCTTTGTCTGCTTCGTTGTTGCTTACGAAAGTTTCAACTTGTTTCATAGCAGTGCGCATTGCAGATTTGATTGTTGCGTTGTGCGCGCGGCGCTCGTTGTTTGTTTTTGTGCGTTTGATCGCTGATTTAATGTTTGGCAATGTGTTTCACCTCCTAAGACATAACCTCTGTTCCTTTTCTATAGGTTAGATCTCAACAATAGAACAAATTGTATTCTATCAAACACACCCTTAGATTGCAATATAAATGTAAAGTATTTTTATTTGAAAGCTCCGTTTCGCGGGAATGTTTGCAGACCTTGTGGGCACACTAACACCAGTTATGTTTTTGGAGGGAATGCAAATATGGAGAAAAAGAAGCTCGATTTAAGTCAATATGCAGTCCGGACAGACTTAGCCGTGGAAGCGAGGGATCTGGCGGAGGAAAAGGAAGCTTCTCCAAAGAAAGAGCTGAAAGGGTTTACAGTCAAAGAATACGAAAAAGACGGGATCAAAATTCAGACGATGGACATTGATGAAGAAGGAGCGAAGCTGTCGGGGAAAAAAGCCGGCCGCTATTTAACCTTTGAAACACAAGGGATCAGACAGCAGGATTCCGTATTGCAGGAAAAAGTCGTCGATGTCTTCGCAAAGGAATTTTCCGCGTTTCTCGATTATTTGGGCATTCCGCGGGATGCCAGCTGCTTAATCGTCGGGCTTGGCAACTGGAATGTCACGCCCGACTCGCTCGGCCCCCTGGTGACGGAGAACCTTCTCGTGACGAGGCACCTGTTTCAGCTGCAGCCCGAAAATGTAGAGGAAGGCTACCGTCCGGTGAGTGCGCTTTCCCCGGGAGTCATGGGCTTGACCGGAATTGAAACGAGCGACATTATCCAAGGGGTGATCGATCGCTCAAAGCCCGATTTTGTCATCGCCATTGATGCGCTGGCATCAAGAGGGATCGAGCGTGTGAATTCTACCATTCAAATTTCAGACAGCGGGATACATCCCGGGTCTGGCGTGGGGAATAAAAGAAAAGAGTTAAGCGAGGATACGCTCGGCATTCCGGTCATCGCCATCGGTGTTCCGACAGTGGTCGATGCCGTCACGATCACGAGCGATACGATTGATTACATGCTGAAGCATTTTGGAAGAGAGATGAGAGATGACAGTCCGTCCAGGTCGCTCGTTCCCGCGGGGATGAGCTTTGGGAAAAGAAAGGTCCTCACCGAAGAAGACCTTCCTGATGAAGAGCACCGCAAATCGTTTCTCGGTATAGTCGGAGGCCTCGGAGAGGATGAAAAAAGGCAGCTGATCCATGAAGTCCTCGCTCCGCTCGGCCATAACTTAATGGTGACCCCTAAAGAGGTCGATACATTTATCGATGATATGGCAAATGTGATTGCAAACGGTCTGAACACAGCGCTTCATGAAAATGTATCGCAAGACAATAAAGGAATGTACAACCACTAAGATCAAGGCGGCTGACCAGGCCGCTTTTTTTCATGACATTTAGCATTACCGGAACTTGTTCTACTTCCTCTATCTTGGACATAGTCTATTTACTAGACAAGCTCTGGAGGGATTTACAATGAGAAAAAGAGGCAGGAATCGTCAGTTTGTGCTGGCTGTAAATGGAAGAAGTGCGGTTAAGACAGTATTCTTATTTATCGTCAGCCTGCTGCTCGTTTTTATATTATCAGGCGTGCTGACATCGCTGCGTCCTGAGTTAAGGCCGTCTTCATCGTTGTACCGGGTGACTGATGAACTGGGGGGCGAGACCTTCGGGCTCATTTTGGGAATGGAAAACCACTACTTTGCATCAGAATTGCCGGAACCGAATAAGCGCTTTGAGCTTTCCCCCCTCGTTCTGAAGCTGGCGACCAGCATTAATTTGAAAGATCCGCGAAGTTTTCTCGGACGGGAGCTTCCGGGCTTCTCTCATTTTGACTCAGAAATCCTCATTGCCGGGCAAGGGACGGATTATACGAATATGCCGTCAGAATCTCCGCCGCCGACTGAGGTCTTAAAAGAGGAGAGAGAAGCGAATCTTGCAGAGCTTGAAGGGAAGCAGAAAAAGAAAACAGGGGAGGAAAAACCCCCTGAACAATCGACGGGCGGCCGCAAAGTCGTATTTATCTACAATACGCACAATACGGAATCGTATCTCCCCTTTTTAAAAGGTGAGACAAAACCTGATCGGGCGATTCATTCGAAAGCAAATGTTACGCTTGTCAGCGATATGCTCGCAAATGCGATGAAGTCGCAGGGTGTCGGGGCAATGGTTGATAAAACCGATTTTCAGGCGAATTTGCGGAAAAAAGGCTGGGCCTATGCCCGTTCCTATGATGAATCAAGGCCGGTCGTCAAAGAGGCGATGGCTCAAAACAAAGATTTGCAGTATTTTATCGATATTCACAGGGATTCGCAGCGGAAGAAAGCGACAACCGCAACAGTCAAAGGAAAGAGCTATGCACGCGTTGCATTTGTGCTCGGCAAAAAGAGCTCTAATTTCGAAGCGAACTTAAAGCTCGCAAAAGAGCTGCATGAACGGCTCGAAAAAAAATACCCGGGTTTGAGCCGCGGTGTTATATCTAAGGGAGCTGCCGGGGATAATGGCATATATAATCAGGATTTAAACGAAAGATCCGTCTTAATCGAATTTGGCGGCGTTGATAATAACCGCGAAGAGCTGGAGCGGGCTGCAGAAGCGATGGCGGATGTATTCAGCGAGATGTACTGGAATGCTGAAAAAGTTGATGCAGACTCCGGTGAAGACGATAAGAAAAAACAATAGGAGCAGGTGATCGAAGTGGCTTCTTTTATGGGAAAATGCATATTGGCTTGCGCTGTCATGTTTTTCGGCGTTCTTCTCGGCATGCAGCAGGCGAACAACGGAATGATTGAAATGAAAGGGTACGAGGACCCTGATTTAAAAGCAGCGCTCAGCATATCTGAAGGGGATGCGAAAGAGGCGTCAGTCCTCGGCCATCAAATCGATTTGAAGGAAAAACAAAAAGAGCTGGAACAGCTGGAAGCTTTCAACCTCTTTTCCTCGGCCGGCCGAGCCCTGGCCGATTCGGTCACAAACACAGCCCGTTCATTGTATGACTGGGTAAAGGAAAAAACGGAATAAGCAAAAGAAAAAACGGAATAAGCAAAAGAAAAAACGAGCCGGATGCAGGACTCGTTTTTTCTGTTTCGGGTTTAGAAAGCATATGTGACTTAGCATTGAATCTTCACAACCCTATTGATATAATCTAAGCTAGCGCATATTGCGTTTCATAGTAGGAGTGATTAGTGTGACAGATAAAGAAAAACGATTACAAAGGCAGTCGAGAATCCGAAATTTCTCTATTATCGCCCATATCGACCACGGCAAGTCAACGCTTGCGGATCGAATCTTGGAAAAAACGGCGGCAATCACTCAAAGGGAAATGAAAGAACAGCTCCTCGACTCAATGGATTTGGAACGTGAAAGAGGAATCACCATTAAACTGAACTCCGTACAGCTGAAATATCAGGCGAAGGACGGAGAGGAATATATTTTTCATCTGATCGATACCCCGGGACACGTCGATTTTACGTATGAGGTTTCGAGAAGCCTTGCCGCATGCGAAGGCGCGATTCTCGTCGTCGACGCCGCACAGGGAATCGAGGCGCAAACGCTGGCGAACGTTTACCTTGCGCTTGACAACGACCTTGAAATCCTGCCGGTCATTAATAAAATCGACCTTCCGAGCGCAGAACCCGAACGCGTCCGCCAGGAAGTCGAGGATGTTATCGGTCTTGACGCTTCAGAAGCCGTCCTTGCTTCAGCAAAAGCAGGCATCGGAATTGAAGAAATATTGGAGCAGATCGTTGAAAAGGTTCCCGCACCAAGCGGAGATCCGGAAGCGCCGCTTCAGGCGCTGATCTTTGACTCTCTGTATGATGCATACCGCGGGGTTGTCGCTTATATCAGAGTCGTGCAAGGTACCGTAAAAGCCGGTCAAAAAATCAAGATGATGGCGACCGGAAAAGAATTTGAAGTCACTGAAGTCGGCGTTTTCACACCGAAGGCCGTCCCGGTTGACGAACTGACTGTCGGCGACGTCGGATTCCTGACGGCCGCAATCAAAAACGTCGGAGACACCCGTGTAGGGGATACGATTACGAGCGCGGAAAACCCTGCGCCCGAAGCCCTGCCAGGCTACAGAAAGCTGAATCCGATGGTCTATTGCGGTCTGTATCCGATTGATACAGCGAAATACAACGACTTGCGTGAAGCGCTTGAAAAACTTGAGCTGAACGATTCAGCCCTGCAGTACGAAGCGGAAACGTCCCAGGCTCTCGGATTCGGCTTCCGCTGCGGTTTCTTAGGGATGCTCCACATGGAAATCATCCAGGAGCGGATTGAACGCGAATTCAATATCGATTTGATTACGACGGCTCCGAGCGTTATCTACGACGTGTACATGACAGACGGTGAAAAAATCGTCGTCGATAACCCGTCAAATATGCCTGATCCGCAGAAGATCGACCGGGTGGAAGAACCGTTCGTCAAAGCGACGATGATGGTGCCGAACGACTTTGTCGGAGCGGTCATGGAACTGTGCCAGGGCAAGCGCGGTCAGTTTATCGATATGCAGTACCTTGATGCGAACCGCGTCAGCATTGTCTACGAAATTCCGCTTGCGGAAATCGTCTACGAGTTTTTCGATCAGCTTAAATCAAATACGAAAGGCTATGCATCATTTGATTACGAACTCATCGGATATAAACCGTCCAAGCTCGTGAAAATGGATATTATGCTGAACGGCGAAAAAATCGATGCCCTTTCCTTTATCGTTCACCGCGATTATGCTTATGAACGAGGAAAGGTTATCGTCGAAAAGCTGAAGGAGCTCATTCCGCGCCAGCAGTTTGAAGTGCCTGTCCAGGCAGCCATCGGCACCAAAATTGTCGCCCGTTCAACCATCAAAGCCATGCGCAAAAACGTTTTGGCGAAGTGCTACGGCGGGGATATTTCCAGAAAGCGCAAACTGCTTGAAAAGCAAAAGGAAGGAAAGCGAAGAATGAAACAGGTCGGCTCTGTCGAAGTTCCGCAGGAAGCCTTTATGGCAGTCCTGAAAATGGACGACAGCGGCCCGAAATCATAATCATGAGCTGCCGCAGCGTAACACACTGCGGCTTCTTCCTGTAAAAGAAGGTGAAAACAATGAAAGCAGCATATATCCACATTCCGTTTTGCGAGCACATTTGCCATTATTGCGACTTCAACAAGTTTTTTATTCAATCTCAGCCGGTTGATGAATATTTGCGTTCTTTAGAGAAGGAAATGGCCAATTCAATGGAAGCAGCCGGACATCCGGAGCTGAAAACGATCTTTATCGGGGGAGGAACGCCGACATCGTTGTCTGCAGCGCAGCTCGAACGGCTCCTCGATTCCATTCATCGCATTTTGAAACCGTCCGAAAGCCTTGCTGAATTTGCAGTGGAAGCCAATCCCGACGATTTATCGGCTGAAAAGCTGGACGTTTTAAAAGCTGCCGGTGTCGACAGGCTGAGCTTTGGCGTGCAGACGTTTGAAGACGAGCTGCTAAAAAAAATCGGCAGGGTCCACGAGCAAAAAGACGTGCTCGTTTCCTTTGAAAGAGCGCGAAAGGCGGGGTTTGATAATATCAGCCTTGATCTGATGTTCGGTCTGCCCGGACAAACCATCGGCCACCTCGCTTCATCACTCGATACGGCGCTTGCCCTCGGGGCTGAACACTATTCGGTCTATTCGCTGATCGTCGAACCGAAAACCGTTTTTTATAACTTGATGAAAAAAGGCCGGCTTCACCTGCCGCCGCAGGATCAGGAAGCTGAAATGTACGAACTCGTGATGCGGAAAATGGAAGAAGCGGGCATCGGCCAATACGAAATCAGCAACTACGCCAAAAAAGGATATGAGAGCAAACATAACCTCACATATTGGAACAATGAGGGATATTTCGGTTTTGGCGCGGGCGCACACGGCTATATTAATGGTGAAAGAACGGTAAATGCAGGCCCTGTCAAACACTATATCGACCTGATTGAGCAGTCAGGCTTTCCTTATAAGGAGCAACACAAGGTCACAAAAAATGAACAGATTGAAGAAGAAATGTTTCTCGGTCTTCGAAAAACCGCGGGAATAGACAAAGAGCGCTTTTTCGAAAAATACGGAAGATCTGTTGACGATCTCTTCCCGAAAGTGCTCTATTCGCTGGAAGAAACAGGGCTGATTGTGAACACGAACAAAAATGTGTTTTTAACACATAATGGAAAACTATTGGGGAATGAAGTGTTTCAGGCATTCCTGGGTGAGTTATAATTGACATTTTGATTTCGGTTTGGTAATTTTGATATACAATTAGCACTCAGTTGTGTCGAGTGCTAACAGGGGTGATATGGATGTTAACAAATCGTCAGCTGTTAATCTTGCAGGTTATCGTCAACGATTTCATTCGTTCAGCTCAGCCGGTAGGATCTAGAACGCTTTCCAAAAAGGAAGATATCACATTCAGCTCAGCAACGATCAGAAACGAAATGGCTGACTTGGAAGAGCTCGGTTTTATCGAAAAAACACACTCATCTTCAGGCCGGATTCCTTCTGAAAAAGGCTATCGCTATTATGTCGATCATTTGCTTTCACCTGGAAAGCTGTCAAAAACGGACTTGAACATTATTCATTCGATTTTCAAAGAAAAAATCTTTGAACTCGAAAAAGCCGTGCAGAAGTCGGCTCAAGTGCTGTCCGACCTGACAAATTATACATCGATTGTCCTCGGTCCGAGACTGAGCGAAAACCATCTCAAACAAATCCAGATTGTACCGGTTCAGCCCAAGAAGGCCGTTGCCATTCTAGTAACGAATACCGGCCATGTCGAGAATAAAACGATTAATTTTCCGGCGGAGGTCAATCTTTCCGATCTCGAAAAGCTGGTGAATATATTAAATGAACGCCTTAGAGGCGTGCCGATCTCAGAGCTGAAAGACAGGATTTTCAAAGAGGTTGTCATCTTCTTAAAATCGCACATCCAAAATTACGATACGATTTTGCATGCGCTCGGCGCAACGCTGGATTCATCTGTTCAAACCGACCGGCTGTTTTTCGGCGGCAAGATTAATATGTTGAATCAGCCCGAATTTCACGATATTGACAGAGTGAAATCGCTATTGTCGCTCATTGAAAAAGAACAGGAGATTCTCCGGCTCTTTCAGTCGACTGAGTCTGGAATCACCATTAAAATCGGCAAAGAAAACGACTATGAAGAAATGGAAAACTGTAGCCTGATTACCGCAACATACACAGTCGGCTCTAAACAGATCGGCTCCATCGCGGTCATCGGGCCGACGCGCATGGACTACTCCCGCGTCGTCGGTTTGCTTCAGCACGTATCATCTGACTTGTCAAAAGCGCTGACAAGTTTGTATGATGGGTAAGGCAGTACCTAAAACAGAGACAGAAGGGAGAAATCCCTTCTTTATCATGAAACTCATCCTTTAAGGGAGGTGAACACAGATGGCAGAAGAAAAACAAACTGAAGAGCTAAACGAACAAGAGGAACTGAACGAGACAGAAGCGGAGACAGCCGAAGCTGAACAAACGGCTGCTGAAGCTGATGCCCCGGCAGAAGACACTCAAACAGAAATGCTTGAAAAACAACTAAAAGAACTTCAAGAACGTCTTGAAGAAAAAGAAAATAAACTTTTACGTGTTCAGGCGGACTTTGAAAACTACAAAAGACGCGCACGCCTTGACCTTGAGGCTGCTGAAAAGTACCGTTCCCAGCGCATCATCAGCGAATTGCTACCGGCGCTTGACAACTTTGAACGCGCACTTCAGATCGATCCTGACAACGAGCAGACGAAAAGCCTGCTTCAAGGGATGGAAATGGTGCACCGTCAAATTTTGGAGGCTCTTAAAAATGAAGGAGTTGAACAGATTCCATCAGTCGGAGAGCAATTTGACCCGAACATGCATCAGGCTGTTATGCAGGTTGAGGATGAAGCGTACGAATCAAACGCAGTCGTTGAGGAACTGCAAAAAGGCTATAAACTTAAGGACCGGGTGATCCGTCCTTCTATGGTAAAAGTCAATCAATAACTACATAGCAGGAGGTAAAAATCATGAGCAAAGTAATCGGAATCGACTTGGGAACAACGAACTCATGCGTTGCAGTGCTTGAAGGCGGAGAGCCGAAAGTCATCCCAAATCCAGAAGGAGCCCGCACGACTCCTTCAGTTGTTGCATTTAAAAACGGAGAGCGCCAGGTGGGTGAAGTGGCGAAACGCCAGTCCATCACGAATCCGAACACGATCATGTCGATCAAGCGCCACATGGGCACGGACTATACAGTTGAAATCGAAGGCAAAAAGTACACGCCACAAGAAGTGTCTGCCATCGTCCTTCAGCATTTGAAATCATATGCTGAAAGCTATTTGGGCGAAACGGTATCTAAAGCCGTGATCACAGTTCCTGCATACTTCAACGATGCAGAGCGTCAAGCGACAAAAGATGCCGGTAAAATCGCCGGACTTGAAGTTGAGCGGATTATCAACGAGCCGACTGCAGCTGCGCTTGCATACGGCCTGGATAAAACAGAAGAAGATCAGACGATCCTCGTCTACGACCTTGGTGGCGGTACATTCGACGTTTCCATCCTTGAATTGGGAGACGGCGTATTCGAAGTTCGCTCTACAGCGGGTGACAACCGCCTTGGAGGAGACGACTTTGACCAAGTGATCATCGATCATCTCGTGTCAGAATTCAAAAAAGAAAACGGCATCGACCTTTCTAAAGACAAAATGGCGCTTCAGCGCTTAAAAGATGCGGCTGAGAAAGCGAAAAAAGACCTTTCCGGCGTATCTTCTACGCAAATTTCGCTGCCGTTTATCACAGCGGGTGAAGCAGGTCCGCTGCACCTTGAATTGACACTGACCCGCGCGAAATTTGAAGAGATATCTTCACATTTGGTAGAGCGCACAATGGGTCCTGTCCGTCAGGCTCTTCAAGATGCAGGACTTTCTGCAAGCGAAATCGACAAAGTGATCCTTGTCGGCGGATCAACACGTATTCCTGCCGTTCAGGAAGCGATCAAAAAAGAAACTGGAAAAGAAGCGCACAAAGGCGTCAACCCTGACGAAGTCGTAGCCCTTGGTGCAGCCATTCAAGGCGGCGTCATCACAGGCGATGTCAAAGATGTTGTCCTTCTTGACGTAACTCCGCTGTCACTTGGTATCGAAACGATGGGCGGCGTGTTCACGAAGCTGATTGAGCGCAACACGACAATCCCGACAAGCAAGTCCCAAGTGTTCTCAACAGCAGCCGACAACCAAACAGCGGTTGACATCCACGTGCTCCAAGGTGAGCGCCCAATGGCAGCCGACAACAAAACGCTCGGACGCTTCCAGCTTACAGATATCCCACCGGCTCCTCGCGGCGTACCGCAAATCGAAGTGTCATTTGACATCGATAAGAACGGTATCGTCAACGTCAGCGCGAAAGATCTTGGCACTGGCAAAGAGCAAAACATCACGATCAAATCTTCTTCAGGCCTTTCTGACGACGAGATCGAGCGTATGGTGAAAGAAGCTGAAGAAAACGCTGAAGCGGATGAGAAGAAAAAAGAAGAAATCGAACTTCGCAACGAAGCGGATCAGCTTGTCTTCACAACTGAAAAAACGCTGAAGGATCTTGAAGGCAAAGCCGATGAAGCACAAGTGAAAAAAGCGAATGAAGCAAAAGATGCGCTAAAAGCTGCGATCGAGAAAAATGACCTTGATGAAATCAAGGCCAAAAAAGATGAGCTGCAAGCGATTGTTCAAGAGCTTTCAATGAAGCTTTACGAAGAAGCTGCAAAACAAGCTCAAGCTCAGCAAGACGGCGGCGCCGGCGCTAAAAAAGCCGACGACAATGTCGTGGACGCTGAGTATGAAGAAGTAAACGACGATAAAGATCAAAAATAATTGAAATAAAATGTGCTGTGCTTACCCCGGTTTGCACAGCACATGACCTTACAGGCGATGAAAGTCAAAGTCAGGATCTCTTGACTTTGACTTTTTTCTTCCTAAAGGACAAAAGGAATTGAAAAAACATAATTTGAAATGATACAATCTAATTTATGTGAGAAAATCGGGAGTGTGAAGAGATGAGTAAGCGTGATTACTATGAGGTGCTTGGGGTAGGTAAGAGCGCTTCTAAAGATGAAATTAAAAAAGCTTACCGCAAGCTTTCTAAAAAATATCACCCGGACATCAACAAAGAAGCCGGAGCGGATGAAAAATTCAAAGAAGTCAAGGAAGCCTATGAAACACTTTCTGATGACCAAAAACGGGCCCATTACGACCAGTTTGGCCATACCGATCCAAATCAGGGATTCGGCGGCGGAGGTTTCGGCGGCGGCGACTTCGGCGGCTTTGGGTTTGACGATATTTTCTCAAGCATTTTCGGAGGCGGCGCAAGGCGGAGAGACCCGAATGCCCCGAGGCAGGGTGCCGATCTGCAGTATACGATGACACTGTCATTTGAAGAAGCGGCCTTCGGAAAAGAGACGACGATCGAAATTCCGCGTGAAGAAACGTGCGAAACATGCAGCGGCTCTGGTGCAAAACCGGGAACAAAGCCGGAAACATGTTCACACTGCGGCGGATCAGGCCAGCTGAACATGGAGCAGTCGACTCCGTTCGGAAAAGTTGTCAACAGAAGAGTATGTCATTACTGTAATGGAACGGGTAAGCAAATTAAGCACAAATGTTCAACTTGCGGCGGTACAGGAAAAGTGAAAAAACGCAAGAAAATCAATGTCACCATCCCGGCGGGTGTGGATGACGGCCAGCAGCTTCGAGTATCCGGACAGGGTGAACCGGGGATCAACGGCGGTCCGTCAGGTGACTTATTCGTCGTTTTCCGCGTCCAAGAACACGAATTTTTCGAGCGCGATGGAGACGATATTTACTGCGAAATGCCGCTGACATTTGCACAGGCTGCGCTCGGGGACGAAATCGAAGTGCCTACTCTTCACGGTAAAGTAAAATTAAAAGTGCCGGCGGGCACGCAGACAGGCACCAAGTTCCGCTTAAAAGGAAAAGGAGTTGCCAACGTACGCGGGTACGGTCAAGGCGATCAACACATCGTCGTCCGCGTTGTGACACCGACGAATTTAACAGAAAACCAGAAAAATATTCTCCGCGAATTTGCAGAAGTGAGCGGAAATATGCCGGATGAACAAGAAATGAGTTTTTTCGATAAAGTAAAGCGCGCCTTTAAAGGCGATTAATGATTGGATGAGGAGTTGGTAGTATGAAATGGTCCGAAATCTGCATTCACACGACACATGAAGCGGTTGAGCCCATCTCGAATATTTTACATGAAGCTGGTGCGAGTGGAGTCGTGATTGAGGATCCGCTTGATTTAATTAAAGAGCGTGAGAATGTATACGGAGAAATCTACCAGCTCGATCCCAATGATTATCCTGATGAAGGAGTCATCATCAAAGCGTATCTCCCGATCAACAGCTTTTTGGGGGAGACTGTAGAAGGAATCAAGGAAACCATCAATAATCTGCTGCTGTATGATATTGACCTCGGACGCAACAAAATCACCATCAGCGAGGTTAACGAAGAAGAATGGGCGACAGCATGGAAAAAATATTATCATCCCGTAAAAATTTCTGAGAAATTTACGATTGTTCCGACATGGGAAGAGTACACACCGGTTCATACGGATGAACTCATCATCGAGATGGATCCGGGAATGGCGTTCGGAACAGGCACACACCCGACAACCGTACTTTGCATACAGGCACTCGAAAGGTATGTGAAAGAAGGGGATTCGGTTGTGGATGTCGGAACGGGAACAGGCATTTTAAGCATTGCATCAGCCATGCTTCGCGCCAAACAGGTTGAAGGATATGATCTCGATCCTGTAGCCGTTGAAAGCGCCCGCTTGAACTCCAAGCTCAATAAAGTCAGCGATCATATCGTGATCAAGCAAAATAATCTGCTCGACGGCGTCGAAGGGGAAAAAGACGTCATCGTCGCCAACATCCTGGCCGAGGTGATCTTGCGTTTTACGGATCAGGCATACAGCCTGTTGAAAGACGGCGGTTATTTCATTACTTCGGGGATCATCCAGCAGAAAAAACAGGAAGTCAAAGATGCACTGGTGAAAGAAGGCTTTACGATCGTCGAGGTTCTTTCAATGGAGGACTGGGTCAGCATCATCGCTAAAAAATAATCGTTAGTAGGTGTGACAAGCGTATGCAACGATATTTTATCGAACAATCAAAACAAGAGGTCACAGCCGCACCTTCGTTCTCGATCAAAGGTGAAGACGTACATCACATTGCGACTGTGATGAGGATGTCTCCCGGAGACGAGGTCATTTGCTGTGCAAAAGACGGCCATGAAGCGAAATGCCGGATCGAGTCCGTCACAAAAGAAGAGGTTTTATTGAGCGTAATCGAATGGACGGAGGAAACACGCGAACTGCCCGTCCAGATCCATATTGCAAACGGCCTTCCAAAAGGAGATAAGCTGGAATGGATCATTCAAAAAGGGACAGAGCTCGGTGCAAGCTCGTTTATTCCTTTTCAGGCATCGCGCTCCGTTGTTAAACTTGATGAAAAAAAGGCAAAGAAAAAGCGGGAAAGGTGGGCGAAAATCGCCAAGGAAGCCGCAGAACAGTCCCACAGAAACGCGATTCCCGATGTGGCGCCGGTACACACGTTTCAACGTTTGCTTGAGAGCCTTGAGGACTTCGATAAATGTGTCGTTGCATACGAAGAGTCATCAAAGCAAGGCGAGACGAGCCGGTTTCAATCCGTGCTCAAAAGCCTGCCGGAAGGATCATCCGTACTCATGGTGTTCGGTCCTGAAGGCGGATTTTCAGAAGATGAAATTGAGGCGCTTAAAGAAAAAGGAGCCCTCGCCTGCGGGCTTGGTCCGCGGATTTTAAGGGCGGAAACAGCTCCGCTGTACGCGTTGGCGGCAGTTTCTTATCATACAGAGTTATTAAGAGGTGAATAACAATGGCAACCGTTGCATTTCATACACTTGGCTGCAAGGTCAACCATTATGAAACAGAAGCAATCTGGCAGCTTTTCAAAGAAGCCGGCTACGAAAGAAAAGAATTTGAAAGTTCGGCGGACGTATACGTCATTAATACATGCACCGTCACGAATACAGGTGATAAAAAAAGCCGCCAGGTGATCAGACGGGCGATCCGCCAAAATCCTGACGCCGTCATTTGCGTGACAGGGTGCTACGCCCAGACTTCCCCGGCGGAAATCATGGCGATCCCGGGCGTTGATATCGTCGTCGGAACACAAGACCGCGAAAAAATGCTCGGCTATATTAAGCAGTACCAGGAAGAAAGACAGCCGATTAACGGCGTCAGCAATATTATGAAAGCAAGAGTGTTTGAGGAGCTTGATGTTCCTGCATTTACTGACAGAACGCGTGCTTCTTTGAAAATTCAAGAAGGCTGCAACAATTTCTGCACATTCTGCATCATTCCGTGGGCGCGCGGCCTGCTTCGTTCCCGCGACCCTGAGGAAGTCATCCGCCAGGCGCAGCAGCTCGTTGATGCCGGCTATAAAGAAATCGTTTTGACCGGTATCCATACCGGCGGTTATGGAGAAGATATGAAAGACTACAACTTTGCGCAGCTGTTGAAAGAATTGGACAGCCGTGTAAAAGGTCTGAAACGAATCCGTATCTCTTCAATCGAAGCGAGCCAAATTACAGACGAAGTAATCGAAGTGCTTGACCGCTCAGACAAGATCGTCAGACACCTTCACATCCCGCTTCAATCCGGCTCAAACAGCGTTTTAAAGCGGATGAGAAGAAAGTATACGATGGAGTTTTTCGCCGATCGGCTGACGAAACTCAAAAAAGCTCTTCCTGGGCTTGCAGTTACTTCTGATGTGATCGTCGGCTTCCCGGGTGAAACGGAAGAAGAATTTATGGAGACGTACAACTTTATTAAAGAACACAAGTTTTCCGAGCTCCACGTCTTCCCGTACAGCAAACGGACCGGAACCCCGGCAGCACGCATGGACGGCCAGGTTGACGAGAACGTGAAAAACGAAAGGGTTCATAAATTGATCGCTCTTTCAGATCAGCTTGCGAAAGAATACGCATCAGACTATGAAGGCGATGTTCTGGAGATCATTCCGGAAGAGCCGTTCACGGAAACGGGTGAAGACAACCTGTTTGTCGGCTACACGGACAACTATATGAAGGTCGTTTTCGAAGGCTCAGAGGACCTGATCGGCCAGCTTGTTAAAGTGAAGATTTTAGAAGCAGGCTATCCGTACAACAAAGGACAGTTCGTCCGCGTCGCAGAAGATGACGTCCATGAAAACATCCGCTTATCGTCATAAATGATCAATTCAGCCGGTTCACGAAAAAGGTGTTCCGGCTTTTTTTGCGAATATCATAAGCAGACAACCATCTAAAAAGGAGTCAGGACGATGACAAAACAAATTGCGCGAATGATCGATCACACTGTATTAAAGCCCGATACTGTCAAATCCGAAATTGAAACGCTTTGCAAAGAAGCGCGTGTTTACGGTTTTGCCTCCGTTTGCGTGAACCCATGCTGGGTAAAGCTGTGCGCCGAGCTTCTTAAAGATTCAGAGGTGAAAGTATGCACGGTTATCGGCTTTCCTTTAGGTGCAACATCTTCGGAAACAAAAGCTTTTGAAACCAAGCAGGCAATTGCAGACGGGGCCGGTGAAGTTGATATGGTGATCAACATCGGTGCATTAAAAGACTGCGATACTGGAACCGTGGAGCATGACATCAGAGCGGTGACAGACGCGGCCGACGGCAAAGCTCTCGTAAAAGTCATCATAGAGACGTCACTGTTGACGGATGAAGAAAAAAGGCAGGCTTGTGAACTGGCCGTAAAAGCAGGCGCCGACTTTGTCAAAACATCGACCGGTTTTTCCGGAGGCGGTGCGACAGTCCGGGATATTAAACTGATGCGGGACGCTGTCGGCCCTGATATCGGCGTTAAAGCTTCGGGGGGCGTCCGCGATAAGGAGAGCGCCCTTGCCATGATTGAAGCCGGAGCGACGAGAATCGGAGCGAGCGCAGGCGTGTCGATTGTCAAAGGCTTAACAGCGGATGAAGACTACTAATCAAACAAAAACCAGGCGTTTATCGGGCCTGGTTTTTGTTTGGAATAAGAAACATGATCAGCGAATGAAATAGATTTGTGAGCGGCAGAAATAATAGGGACGTGACGACGTTGAACAGCAGGCTGAAATGGGCAATCTGCTGAGCGGGGCTTTCGGACAGTCCGGAGATAAAGCCTGTTATTGATGAGAGCATGGGGTATACAGCTGCTACACCGATGACATTAAACAGCACATGGGCATAAGCCGTTTGCCTGGCTGCAGCTCCGCCTTTGAAAGATGCCATCACGGCTGTGATGCATGTCCCGATATTGGAGCCGAGAACAACACTCATCGCTTCGGTCAAACCGACGACACCTTGATCCATAAAGCTCATCAGGATGCCGACACACGCCGAACTGGAATGAATCATCGCGGTCAAAACGGTGCCGATAATCAAGGCGTAAAGCGGTGAATCTTCGGCAAGCTTCACGATATAAGCGCCCGAGTCTAGCTGTGACAAAGGCACGGCAAGCCGGCTGAAGCCGCTGATACAGAAAAAAATAACCCCCAAGCCGATCATGCTTACGCCCACTTGCCGAACAGAGGATTTTCCGGCAATAAAAAGAACAGCACCTGCGGCAAAAAGGGCAAAAATCAAAAATTCCAGCTTCACCGCTAAAAATTCCGTTGTGAAGGTCGACCCGATGTTTGTCCCCAAAATGAGCGGAATCGAACGTTTAAATGAAAGGGCGCCTACTGAGACAAAGCCAATGACGATTACCATAAATGCCGAGCTGCTTTGCAAAATCCCTGTAAAAACAATGCTGACCAAAAAGGCTTTCACCGGATGATCCGTGAACAGCAGCAGCCGCTTTTCAATTTTTTCAAATGTCAGTGAAATCAAGCCTTTTCTCAGCATGCTCATGCCTTTGAGAAAAAGAACGATCAATAATACGAATAAGATCAAGATCACCATCAGTTTTTCGAACAGCCTCCTTTATAAATATATACAGACAAGCTGCCGAAAACATGACTGAACAATAAAACGATTCTCCTTGGTTGACCTTACCGGAGGCTTATATTATAATGTCAAAGTACATGTTTATATGTATGTCTTTTTTTAAAGCAGTCGATTGGTGTATTCGGAGGGAGGGAAAGAGAATGTCAAAAACGGTCGTTAGAAAAAACGAATCGCTTGAAGATGCTCTTCGTCGCTTCAAACGCAGTGTATCAAAGACAGGTACTTTGCAGGAAGCAAGAAAGCGTGAATTTTATGAAAAACCTAGCGTAAGACGCAAGAAAAAGTCTGAAGCTGCAAGAAAGCGCAAATACTAAAAGAGGGTGGATTTATGAGTCTTCTTGAGCGGCTGAACCAAGATATGAAGCTCTATATGAAAAACCGTGAGAAAGACAAACTGACTGTCATTCGCATGGTCAAAGCTTCGCTTCAAAACGAAGCAATCAAGCTTAAGAAAGACAGGCTGACCGATGATGAAGAACTGACTGTTCTTTCTCGTGAATTAAAACAGCGTAAAGACTCCCTCCATGAATTTTCAAACGCTAATCGTTCAGATTTAGTAGATAAAGTTCAAAAAGAGTTAGACATTCTGGAAGCTTATATGCCTGAACAGCTGACGGAAGAAGAGCTGCTCGACATCGTCAATGAGACGATCGCCGAAGTCGGCGCCTCTTCAAAAGCGGATATGGGCAAGGTGATGAGCGCTGTCATGCCGAAAGTCAAAGGCAAGGCGGACGGCGGTCTCGTCAATAAGCTTGTCAGCAAACAACTGTCTTAAGAAAAAGACGCCTTTTAAGCAATTAAAGGCGTCTTTTTTTGTGCGTGTTCATACAATAGAAAAGTAGTAGAAAGATGAAACCTTTGCTACATTTATAACGTATATAATGTTAATGATAATAGGGGAAGGAGGCTTCAGACATCGTTGCTGCTGAAAAAATTTAGAATTTTTGTTGCTCTGGCCTGCGGTTTTGTTTTATTCTTATTACTAGGCGTTCATTTGACCGTGAAAGCGGATGGAGATACAGTGTATGTCATTCCGATCGAAGAAACGGTTGAAAAAGGGCTTTCAAAATTTCTTGAGCGCTCTTTTCAAGAAGCGGAAGATATGAATGCCAAACATATCATACTCGATATCAATACCCCCGGCGGAGCGGTCGACGCAGTCCTTGACATGGCTGATACGATACATAACTCCGACATTCCGGTGACAGCTTATGTGAATAGAAGGGCTCTGTCCGCAGGCGCTTACCTCGCCTTGAATGCAGACGATATTTATATGGCGCCCGGCGGGAAAATGGGAGCTGCCGCGATCATTGACACGCAGGGAAATGCCGCTGACAAAAAGTCGGAATCGCTGTGGCTGGCTGAAATGGAAGACGCAGCCAAAAAAAACGGACGTGATCCGAAATACGCTCTTGCGATGGCCGATGCAGACGTCGATGCTAAAGAAGTAGGGGCGCCGAAGGGTGAGCTGCTCACTTTAAGCCCTGACAAAGCGCTGGAAGTCGGCTATTCTGAAGGCACAGCATCGAGCCTTGATGATCTTTTGAAAAAGCTGAATTTGAAGGATGCCAAAATCGAGCGTGCCGAGGTAAGCTTTGCCGAAAAGGTGGCCAGGTTCATCACGCATCCGGTCGTGATTCCGATTCTCCTTTCAATCGGAAGCCTCGGGCTGATTGTGGAGCTTTATTCGCCTGGTTTTGGGATCCCCGGCTTTATGGGACTCTCCGCGCTGCTGCTCTTTTTCTACGGTCATCTCGTCGCCGGGCTTGCCGGAATGGAAACGATCCTTCTGTTTGCAGCAGGCATAATTTTAATCATTTTAGAGATTTTTCTGCCGGGCGGAATAGCAGGGATTGCCGGCCTGATCGCGATTGTTGCGAGCCTCTTTTTAGCTTCGGGAAGCTTTAAGGTCATGGCCGTCTCCATTTTGATTGCAACTGCTGTTTCGATAGCGGCATCCATTCTATTGACAAGGGTGTTGGGGAAGCGTATGAAATTTTTTAAAAAATTGATCTTAACCGACTCAACAAGCACGGAAAGCGGATACGTGTCAAATGAAAGCCGGCACGATTTAATTGGTAAAACCGGCGTCACGTATACACCGCTCAGACCGTCCGGAACGGTCATCATCGGCGATGAACGGCTTGATGTCGTATCTGAAGGCTCGTTCACCGCAAAGGACAAGAAAGTGAAAGTGGTTAAAGTGGAAGGCTCACGCATTGTTGTGAGAGAATTATAAATTACATTATTAGGAGGAATATTATGGATCCGTCAACACTGTTTCTTTTACTTATTATCGCAGCCGGAATCATCTTACTAGCTGTCTTCTTTACATTCGTTCCGGTCATGCTGTGGATCTCGGCTTTAGCCGCTGGTGTTAAAATCAGTATTTTCACACTGATCGGAATGAGGCTCCGCCGCGTCATTCCAAACCGCGTGGTGAACCCGCTGATCAAAGCGCATAAAGCGGGACTTGATGTTACCATCAATCAGCTTGAAAGCCACTATCTTGCAGGGGGTAATGTTGACCGGGTTGTCAACGCGCTCATCGCTGCCCAACGTGCAAACATTGAACTCACATTCGCCAGATGTGCGGCCATCGATTTAGCGGGCCGTGACGTGCTTGAAGCCGTTCAAATGAGCGTTAATCCGAAAGTTATCGAAACGCCGTTTATTGCCGGTGTAGCAATGGATGGTATCGAGGTCAAAGCAAAAGCGAGAATCACGGTTCGCGCAAACATCGACCGCCTTGTCGGGGGAGCGGGCGAAGAAACGATTATTGCCCGTGTCGGCGAAGGGATCGTTTCGACAATCGGTTCTTCCGATAATCATAAAAAAGTGCTCGAAAACCCGGATATGATTTCACAAACTGTATTGAGCAAAGGGTTGGATTCAGGCACAGCGTTTGAAATTCTATCGATCGATATTGCTGACGTTGATATCGGCAAAAACATCGGAGCGATTCTGCAGACCGACCAGGCTGAAGCCGATAAAAACATCGCCCAGGCGAAAGCGGAAGAACGCCGCGCCATGGCGGTTGCGCAAGAACAGGAAATGCGCGCCCGCGTCGAAGAAATGCGCGCCAAAGTCGTCGAAGCAGAAGCCGAAGTGCCACTTGCGATGTCTGAAGCTCTCCGCAGCGGAAAAATCGGTGTCATGGACTACCTCAATATGAAAAACATCGACGCCGACACAGACATGCGCGATTCTTTCGGAAAGATGACGAAAGACCAAAATGAAGAGGATCATAAATAAACAAGCCCCTGTAAAAAGGAGGGAGCTCATTGCTTGATATCCTGTTCGACAATCCAATTATCATGGCAGCCATTATCGCAGCCATTTCCTTCATTTTCAACAAACTCGGAAAAAATGATGAAAATGAAGAAACGAAGCGAAAACCGGCGCCTGAACGGCCGAAGACGCAGACGCCGAAACAGACGGCGCAGCGCCGGCCTACAGAAAATAAAACTGAGCGGCCGGCGGCAGCTGCTGCTGCAAAAAGCGCAGATATGGCTGCAGAGCTCCGCAGAATCAAAGCGGATGCCGAGCGGTCCATGCCGGCCGTTGAACGGACCGTTAAAAAGCAGAGCAGCCGGGTGATCAACCGGAAGCGAGAACTGCTCGATATGAATAAAAACACGATTGTCCAAGGCATTGTCCTCAGCGAAGTATTCGGCCCTCCGCGGTCGAGAAAACCGCATTACACAATGAGGCGCCGGCCTAAAATTTAAGTATTAGAACCCCCTTCTCATTCATACATATGAGATGAAAGGGGGTTCTTTTTTTATGGCGCAAAGAAAAAACCGCATCAAAGCGTGGCTGACAAGAACACTGGAAATTCCCCCTGATGTCATGATGGATCTTCCGAGAATTACGATGATAGGAAGACTTCACATATATATTGAAAACCACAGAGGGCTTTTGCTTTTCAGCGATACGGAAGTAAGGCTGATGCTCAAACAGGGGCAGTGCATCATTCAAGGCAAAGACTTTGTCATCAAAACGATTTTGCCTGAGGAAATTCTGCTTGAAGGCACGATTGAGCTCGTACGCTATATCGATTCATAAGTCGGGGGGAAAGAAGCGTGAAGAATAAATGGCTTTCTTTTTTTTCTGGAAAGATCCAGCTTGAGATAACGGGAAAGGGGATCGAACGGTTATTAAATGAATGCACCAGGCGCAGCATCCCGATGTTTAATGTGAAGAAAAAGAAAGACGCTGTCTTTCTTTATATTCCGCTTTCTGATGTACATGCCTTCCGGAAGGTCATCAGGGATTTCGACTGCAAGTGCCGGTTTATCAAACGAAAAGGTTTTCCTTTCCTCGTGCAGAAGTCTAAACGGAATAGCGGTTTCACTTTTGGAATTGCTGCATTTTTTATCATCATGTTCCTATTGTCCAACATGCTTTGGAAGATTGACATTACAGGAGCCAATCCGGAGACAGAACATCAAATCAGACAGCACTTGGATCAAATCGGCGTCAAAAAAGGCCGCTTACAGTTTACAATGCTGACCCCGGAAAAAATTCAGCAGGCGCTCACAAAGCGCGTTGAAAACATCACATGGGTGGGCATCGAATTAAACGGCACTGCCCTTCACATGAAAGTGGTTGAAAAGAATGAACCTGACAAAGAAAAATATATCGGTCCGAGGCACATCATCGCCAAAAAAGGGGCGACCATCTCAAAAATGTTCGTGGAAAAAGGCGAACCGCTCGTCACGGTGAACCAGCACGTTGAAAAAGGACAAATGCTTGTTTCCGGGCTGATCGGAAGCGAAGAGGAAAAGCAAAAAGTCGGAGCCAAAGGGAAAATCTACGGTGAAACCTGGTACAAGTCAAAGGTAACGGTTCCGCTTGAGACATCATTTGACGTTTTTACGGGTAAAGTAAGGACAAGTCACAAGCTATCCCTCGGATCTTTTTCCGTGCCGATCTGGGGCTTTTCTTTTAAAAAAGAAGAGTTGTCGCGCCCGAAGACAGAAACCGAAAAACACTCGCTGCATTTTATGAATTTTACGCTTCCTGTCGCGTATGAAAAGGAACATACGAGGGAGAGCGAACAAATCAAAAGGGTGTACTCGAAAAAAGAAGCGGTCCTTGAAGGGATCGAAATGGGAAAAAGAGACATCAGGAAAAAAATCGGCAGCGACGGGAACATTATCAGTGAAAAAGTTTTGCACGAAACGAGCGAGAATGGTAAAGTTAAATTGATCATCCTTTACCAGGTTATTGAAGACATTGTTCAAACAACACCAATTGTTCAGGAGACTAAAGAATGACAGAACACTTACTTGCGATTCATCAGCAACTGGAAAGTCCGAACGAGGCTCAAGCGCTGTTTGGGAACCAGGATTCCCATTTGAAGTTGATGGAGGAAGAGCTGAACATTTCGATTGTCACGCGCGGTGAAACCGTGTATGTGACCGGAGACGAAGAAACATTTGAAATCGTGGACAGCCTGCTTGCGTCCCTCTTGAATCTAATCCGCAAAGGAATCGAGATATCTGAACGAGATGTCTTGTATGCGATCAAGATGGCGAAAAAGCAGAAGCTTGAGTTTTTTGAAAGCATGTATGAAGAGGAAATTACGAAAAACGCCAAAGGAAAACCGATCAGAGTCAAAACCATCGGTCAAAGAGAATACATCGCCGCCATGAAAAGGCACGACTTAATCTTCGGCATCGGCCCTGCAGGAACGGGGAAAACCTATTTGGCTGTCGTAAAGGCCGTTCATGAACTGAAAAACGGACGCATCAAAAAAATCATTTTGACAAGACCAGCTGTTGAAGCAGGGGAAAGCCTCGGATTTTTGCCAGGGGATTTAAAGGAGAAAGTCGACCCTTATTTAAGGCCGCTGTACGATGCGCTCCATGATGTGCTCGGAACGGACCATACGGCACGGCTGCTTGAAAGAGGAACGATTGAAATCGCGCCGCTTGCTTACATGAGGGGGCGGACGCTTGACGACGCATTTGTGATTTTGGATGAAGCGCAGAATACGACACCGGCACAAATGAAAATGTTTTTGACGAGATTGGGTTTTGGTTCTAAAATGGTCATTACAGGCGACATTACGCAAATCGATTTGCCAAAGGGCGTCACATCAGGGCTTGCCGTTGCAAAAAAGATGCTCCTTGATATCGAAGGCATTTCAATTGTTGAACTGGATCAGACGGACGTGGTCAGACACCCGCTTGTCGCCCGTATTATTGAAGCATACGAAAAGTCAAAATAACTCCGAATGGCCCGATCGCCCGTTATCGGGTCATTTTTTAGTTTCCCGCGGGAAAAGAGGTGCTTTTGTTGAAAAAGAAAAAAAGAGACGGAAAGTTTCGGCTCATCCGCTTGGAAAACGGCCGCTTCCTTCCCGTCATTCTTTATGCGGCTTTATCCGCGTTGATGTTCATCCTGCTGTTTTTCCATGTAAGGCCCGAGTCCCTCGACCTCGATTTATTTTCGATCAGCGAGAATACGATCTATGCGCCGGCGACAGTCGAAGACCAAAAGGCAACGGCTAATAAAAAGCAGGAAGCGAGAGAGGAAGTTCCCGACCAGTACACCTTGAAAAAAGAGTACTCTGACAACAGGGTCGACCTTGTCTCATCGATATTCGACATCATTAAAGAAGTGAAAAAAGAAAGCGCAGAACAAGAGAAAAAAGACAAGCAGGCCCCATCTGAAAAAGACCAGATCAAATCTGTTGAAGAAAAGCTGACTTCTGATGTAACGGACTCGCTGTCACAGGATTCAGTCAAACACCTGCTGAGGGCCAGCGACGGAGAGCTTTCCATGACACAGGATTCCGTCATCACCGCCGTCAATGATGTGATGAGCAAAGAAATCCGCGCCGGAAAGCTTGATGAAGCGAAAGAACATGTAACGAAAGAACTGAAGGGCAATTCGATACCTTCAAAATTAAAAAACGCCGCTGATGAAATCGGACGCTTTGCGATCATTCCCAACTATGTATACGATCCCGACAAGACGGAGCAGAAGCGTCAAGAAGCGGCTGACAGCGTGCAGCAGGTACAGATCAAGCAGGGGCAGATACTCGTTGAGGAAAATCAGCTGATCGACAGGGAAGTCTATCGAAAGCTTGAATTGACAGGACTCTTGAGCGGAGCCAACATCTTCAAGCCTGTCGGCGGTCTGCTGCTTTTAATCGCGCTTTTCATTTCAGCATTGGTTTACTATTTCGAAAAACAGTACAGCAGCCGGATTCCGAAAAACAAGTCGCTCATGCTGTTTTCATTGATTACAGGGATCGTTTTAATCGTCATGGAAGTGATCAGCCTGTTTCAGCAGCTTGAAATCGGCCATATCGGCTATCTCGTGCCGATTGCGATGGGCGTGATGCTCATTAAACTGCTGATCAATGAAAGGCTGGCGATCCTGTCGAGCATGATCCTTTCCATTTGCGGAAGCATGATGTTTAACCAGGGTGTGACAGGCACGTTTAACTATGGAATCGGAACGTACTTCTTGATCAGCTCGATGGCGGGTATACTGTTTTTAGGGAAGCATAATGCGAGGGCGAAAATCCTCCAGGCCGGTTTGTTTGTCTCCCTGATCAACATCGTCGTCCTGTTTACCCTGCAGCTGATTCAAAACACGGCGCAAACCGGACTTGAGATGGGTACATACCTTGTCATGGGGGCGGTGTCCGGCATCGGATCGTCAGTTCTTGTTCTCGGGCTCATGCCGTTTTTTGAAAGCGGATTTGGCATCCTGTCCACGATGAAGCTTCTCGAGCTTTCAAACCCGAATCATCCGCTGCTCCGCAAAATTCTGACGGAAACACCCGGCACATATCATCACAGCGTTATGGTCGCGAACTTATCTGAGGCGGCATGCGAAGCGGTCGGGGCCAACGGGCTTCTGGCAAGAGTCGGCGCCTATTACCATGATATCGGCAAGACAAAGCGGCCCCAATACTTTATAGAAAACCAAATGAATATTGATAACCCGCATGACAAGCTTTCTCCGCAGCTGAGCAAAAACATTATCATTGCCCATGCGACAGACGGCGCCGATATGTTGAGGGATCATAAAATGCCAAAGGAGCTTGTCGACATCGCCGAACAGCATCACGGCACATCGCTGCTCAAGTTTTTTTACTATAAGGCGAAAGAAAAAGGCGATCAGACGACTGAAGAAGAGTTCCGCTATCCCGGTCCGAAGCCTCAGACAAAAGAAGCGGCAATCATCTCGGTGGCCGACAGCGTCGAAGCGGCCGTCCGCTCAATGCATAATCCGAACCCCGAAAGGATTGAAAAGCTGGTGCGCGGGATCATATCGGATAAGCTGCAGGACGGGCAGTTTGACGAATGCGATTTGACTTTAAAAGAGCTCAATACGATCGCGAAGACGCTCTGCGAAACGCTGAAAGGCATTTTTCATTCCCGGATCGAATATCCGGAAGCTAATCCTAAACAGAAGGTGAAACATACATGAGTTTAATTCTAGATATCACAGACGATACCGGACGCGTACCAGAAGACAGGCTTGCTGAAATTGAAAAGCTTCTTCAATTCGCAGCGGCAGAGGAAGGCGTCGCAGACGGCGCCGAAGTCTCGGTTACGATCGTCAACAATGAAGAGATACAAAAAATCAACAAAGAGTACAGAGGAAAAGATTATCCGACAGACGTCATTTCATTTGCCCTCGAAGAAGACGGCGAAGGAGAGATTGAAATTATCGGTGCTGACATGCCGCCCGTTCTCGGAGATATCATCATCAGCGTTGATAAAGCACAGGAACAGGCCGAAGAATACGGGCATTCACTGATGAGAGAGCTGGGTTTTCTGACGGTTCACGGCTTTTTACACCTCCTCGGCTATGACCATATGACAGAGGAAGAAGAAAAAGAGATGTTCACTAAGCAAAAGGAAATTTTGAATCGATATGGGCTCTCAAGATCCTCATAAACAAAACGAATGGCGCCGTCTGAAAATAAGTTTTTCAAACGCCTTTACAGGAATAATCAAGACGTTCATGTCAGAGCGCAATTTTAGAATTCACTGCGGAGCCGCCATCCTCGTGATCGCCTGCGGCTTTTTCTTCAGGCTGACTCTGATCGAATGGACCATCATCTTGATCCTGATCGGCGGAATGCTCGCCTTGGAGCTGATGAATACGGCTGTGGAGCATACGGTCGACCTTTTCACAAAGAAGAACCACCCGCTTGCAAAAGCGGCAAAGGACGCGGCAGCCGGGGCGGTTTGCGTATTTGCAGCCGTTTCGGGTATGATTGGGTTACTCATCTTTTTGTCAAAATTGTTTTGATGCCATGCCTTTCATTGTGCGCGATTCTTACAAAAATTTTACATTTGTGATTTGGGCGTGAAAAAGAAGCCATTTTTATGTAAAATAAAAGTGTTAGCGGTACCATAACCGCTATAGGAAGGAATACACACATTGACTAAACAAGAATTGATTGCAGAAGCTTTAAAAGCAAGGGAATTTGCATATGTTCCGTATTCGAAATTCCAAGTCGGCGCTGCCCTTTTGACTGAGGACGGCAAGGTGTACAAAGGCTGCAACATTGAAAATGCTGCATACAGCCTGTGCAACTGCGCCGAGCGGACAGCGTTGTTCAAGGCTTATTCAGAAGGGGAAAAGTCCTTTAAGATGCTTGCCGTCGCTGCGGATACGCCGGGTCCGGTGTCGCCGTGCGGAGCGTGCAGACAGGTGATTTCAGAACTTTGTTCACCAAACATGCCTGTCATCTTAACCAATCTGAATGGCCAAGTCAAAGAAATGACGGTTCAAGAATTACTGCCAGGAGCATTTTCATCGGAGGACTTACATGACACAGGAAAGCTTTAAATCAGGATTTGTCTCCATTATCGGACGACCGAACGTAGGAAAATCTACATTTTTGAATCGCGTGATCGGCCAAAAAATCGCCATCATGAGCGACAAACCACAAACAACAAGAAACAAAGTGCAAGGTGTGCTGACAACCGATACATCCCAGACGATTTTTATTGATACGCCGGGCATTCATAAACCGAAGCATAAGTTGGGCGACTTTATGATGAAGGTGGCGCAGAACACTTTAAAGGAAGTCGACTTGATCTTGTTCATGATCAATGCGGAGGAAGGCTACGGAAAAGGCGACGAATTTATCATCGAGCGCTTAAAAGGAGTCAAGACGCCGGTATTTTTGATCGTCAACAAAATCGACCGGATTCATCCGGATGAGCTTCTTGTGCTGATCGATGAGTACAGAACCAGGTATCCGTTTCAGGAAATCGTTCCGATCTCCGCCCTTGAGGGAAATAATATCGATACGCTTTTAAAGCAAATTGAGGATTATTTGCCGGAAGGTCCGCAGTTTTACCCGAGTGACCAGGTGACCGATCATCCGGAGCGATTTATCATTTCTGAGCTGATTCGGGAAAAAGTGCTGCATCTGACAAGGGAAGAGATCCCTCACAGCATTGCGGTCTCGATCGAGTCCATTCAAGAACGGGAAAACGGTTCTGTCTATGTGAGCGCGACCATCGTCGTCGAACGCGATTCGCAAAAAGGGATCGTCATCGGAAAAAGGGGCAGCCTGCTTAAAGAAATCGGCAAGCGGGCAAGAACCGATATCGAGGCGCTGCTCGGATCATCGGTGTTTCTAGAGCTGTGGGTTAAAGTGCAGAAAGACTGGCGCAACAAGATGTCTCAGCTTCGTGATTTTGGATTTAGAGAAGACGAGTATTAATTGGACAGAACTTGACCGCGCTTTAGTCGTGACAAAATCTCTCGAAATCAAAGATATATTAGAAAAAATTGTTTAACATGAAATGGAGGATACAAGGTCAAGATAATCTTAAGAATTTGGATGTTTAAAAAGCTAGTTATTAACAGAAAGGTGGGGCTTTTTATGTTGAATTTTACTTGGAATGTATTTTCACAAACAGGAAGCGTTGACACGTACCTCCTTTTTAAAGAATTGGAAAAGGAGAACCTGGAAAGACCCGAAGTACTTGAAGAAGAGCTAGCGCAAATTGACTTTCCAATTTTGTGATCATGCTTGACCCCTCCAATTTTTGGATGGTGCACATATGCTGACGAAATGTGAAGGTATCGTCCTTCGTACAAACGACTATGGTGAAACAAATAAAATCATTACGCTGTTGACGAGAGAACACGGGAAAATCGGTGTGCTGGCAAGGGGCGCTAAAAAGCCGAACAGCCGCTTGTCAGCGATTTCCCAGCCGTTCCTTTATGCTTCTTTTTTATTCCGTAAATCAGCCGGTCTCGGCACATTGGAGCAGGGCGAGATGATCGAAAGCATGAGGAATATCCGCGAGGATCTGTTTTTAACAGCATACGCGGCCTACATCGCTGAATTAATTGACAAGGGAACGGAGGAAAAGAAACCGAATCCGTTTTTATTTGAGCTGCTTCTTCAGTCAATGAGGAGGCTGAATGACGGTACAGATCCCGACATTATCGCCAACCTCATCGAAGTCAAAATGCTCAGCGTGATGGGGCTGTATCCGGAGCTGGATGAATGTGTGCACTGCAAAAGCAAAGACGGCACATTTCATTTTTCGATCCGCGACAACGGCTTTATCTGCCACCGCTGTTTTGCGAAAGATCCATACAGGATACCGCTGTCTCCCGCATCTGCCAGGCTGTTGAGACTGTTTTTTTATTTTGACCTGTCAAGGCTCGGAAATGTCTCGGTCAAACAGGAGACAAAGGATGAGCTGAAAAGAGTCATTCAGACGTACTATGACGAGTATTCAGGGATCTACCTGAAATCGCGGCGCTTCATGGAACAAATGGACAATATGAAAAAGATGCTGGGTGATGAAAACAAAAGTTGACAACCTCTTCATCTTTTTATAAGATCATGACATGAAGATTGGATTCAATAATGACGTTGCGTTGACGGAAAGAAGTAATTGCGCACGGCCTCATTGAAGCGACTCCGGGGCGGTGAAAGCCGGGGATGAGAGCGTAATGAAAGGCATTCCCTGAGCAACTTTTAAAAAAGAGGCTGAGACATTTCCTCTCAGCAATTAGGGTGGAACCGCGGGAGAACTCTCGTCCCTATGTTTGTGGGTAAACAAGCATAGGGACGGGAGTTTTTTTCTGCCCAAACCAGCCCTATGCCAAAAATTAAACTTGAAAACACGTTTTGTGGAGGTGCTTCATTTGAATATTCAAGAAATGATTCTGACCCTGCAAAAGCATTGGTCCAATGAAGGATGCGTACTTTTGCAGTCTTATGATGTAGAGAAGGGTGCAGGAACGATGAGCCCATATACATTTTTGCGGAGCCTTGGGCCTGAGCCTTGGAAAGTCGCTTATGTGGAGCCGTCAAGACGCCCTGCGGACGGAAGATACGGGGACAACCCGAACAGGCTTTATCAGCACCATCAATTCCAGGTGATCATTAAGCCGTCTCCCGACAACATTCAAGAGCTTTATTTAGATTCATTAAAAGCCCTTGGAATCGACCCTCTGGAGCATGATATCCGCTTTGTCGAGGATAACTGGGAAAATCCGTCGCTCGGCTGCGCCGGGCTTGGCTGGGAAGTGTGGCTTGACGGCATGGAAATTACCCAGTTCACCTATTTCCAGCAGGTCGGCGGGCTTGAGTGCAAACCGGTCTCTGTGGAAATCACATACGGTATTGAACGCCTTGCTTCTTACATTCAAGACAAAGAAAACGTCTTTGACCTCGAATGGACGAACGGCTATACGATAAAAGACCTGTTCAAGATGGCTGAATACGAGCATTCCGTCTATACGTTTGAGACATCTGACGTCGACATGCTGTTCGAATTGTTTGCAACGTACGAAAAAGAAGCAAACCGCCAAATGGATCAGGGACTTGTCCATCCTGCTTATGATTATGTTCTGAAATGCTCGCATACGTTCAACTTGCTTGACGCAAAAGGAGCGATTTCCGTGACGGAGCGAACAGGATATATCGCAAGGGTGAGAAACCTGGCCAGGAAAGTGGCAAAAACGTATTATGATGAACGCGAAAAGTTGGGTTTCCCAATGCTGAAGGAGGAAGAGGCTTCACATGAGTAATCAAGATTTGCTTTTAGAAATCGGATTAGAAGAAATGCCGGCGCGCTTCATGCATGACAGCATGACTCAGCTTGGTGAAAAGCTGGAAAGCTGGCTCAAGGAAAAAAATATTGCCTTCGGTTCCGTCAAACTGTATAACTCCCCTAGAAGACTGGCCGTTCTTGTCGAGAATGTGGCGGAGAAGCAGGATGATGTGAAAGAAGAAGCGAAAGGACCGGCAAAGAAAATCGCCCTTGATGAAAACGGCGAATGGACAAAGGCGGCCATCGGCTTTTCACGGGGTCAAGGAGCAAGTCCGGAAGATTTGTATTTTAAAGACATCAAAGGAACGGAATATGTATTTGTGCAAAAATTCCAAAAAGGTCAGGATACGTTTTCATTACTTCCTGAGCTCCGCGACTTGGTGACAAGCCTCCACTTTCCGAAAAACATGCGCTGGGGCAGCGAAGATTTGAAATATATCAGGCCGATTAAATGGATCGTCGCACTGTTCGGCAGTGAAGTCGTTCCGTTTTCAGTTGCTCATGTCGAAACCGGCCGCACAACACAGGGACACCGCTTCCTCGGAAAAGCAGCCGACTTGAGCGCACCTTCTGAATACGAAGCGGCACTTGAAAGCCAGTTTGTGATTGCTGATCCGGCCAAACGAAAGCAGATGATCGTTAAGCAGCTTGACGAACTGGCGTCTGAAAAGTCCTGGGACATTCCGAGAGACGAGGATCTGCTTGATGAGGTCAACCATCTGGTTGAATATCCAACGGTTCTGTTCGGTTCTTACGAAGAGGAATTTCTCGCAATTCCTGAAGAGGTGCTCGTGACAACGATGAAAGAGCATCAGCGTTATTTCCCTGTCAAAGATGAAAACGGCAGCTTGCTTCCTTACTTTGTGACCGTGCGCAACGGAGACAGCCGCGCCCTTGAAAACGTGGCGAGAGGGAACGAAAAAGTGCTGAGAGCAAGGCTTTCAGACGCCGCCTTCTTCTATAAAGAAGATCAAAAATTAAACATTGACGAGAATGTGAAAAAACTCGAAAAGATCGTTTTCCATGAAGAATTGGGATCGCTTGGAGACAAAGTGAGACGCACTGAGGCGGTTGCTGAACGGATCGCTGAAGTCATCGGAGCGGATCAAGAGACGGTGCAGCTGATCAAGCGCGCTTCACACATTTCAAAATTCGACCTTGTGACACACATGGTTTACGAATTTCCTGAGCTGCAGGGCATCATGGGTGAAAAATATGCGCGGATGCTCGGTGAGAAAGAAGAAGTGGCGCTCGCAGTCAATGAGCACTATATGCCGAGACAAGCCGGAGGGGAAACGCCTTCATCAATCGTCGGCGCCGTCGTCGCATTAGCGGATAAACTCGATACGGTCGCTTCATTCTTTAAAATCGGCGTTATTCCGACAGGATCTCAGGACCCGTATGGACTGAGAAGACAGGCGAGCGGCATCGTCCAAATCCTGCTTGACCGGAACTGGGGCATTTCATTCAAAGAACTGGCTGCGTTTGCCGGACAGGAAGCAAACAGCGAACTGCTCGAATTCTTTAAACAGCGCCTCAAATACGTATTAACAGCGGAAAACATCCGCTATGATGTTGTGGATGCCGTGCTCGAAAGCTCGAACCTTGAGCCGTATTCGGCTGTCAAAAAAGCCGCTGTCCTTGAAGCGGCTGCAGCCAAACCGGAATTTAAAGAAACGGCTGAAGCGCTGGCAAGGGTTATTTCGATCAGCAAAAAGAGTGAAACGAATGCCATCGACGCGTCACTGTTTGAAAACCCTCAAGAAGAGGAGCTTTACAAAGCTTATGAGGCATGCAGACAGCAAATAGAGACCCTTTACCAAGCAAAAGATTATGAGGGCGCCTTCAGTGAGCTGTCCAAGCTGAAAGAGCCGATTGAAGCGTATTTTGATCATACGATGGTACATGCCGAAGACGAAAGATTAAAAGCAAACCGCCTGGCGCAAATGGCAAGCTTGGCGGAGCTGATCCGATCTTTTGCAAACATCAATGCCATCATTGTAAAATAAACACCGCAGAAGACGGTTGCTGACAGGCTGGCAATCGTCTTTTTGCTCAAATCGATTTTTCACATCCTTGTCAAATTGTGCCTGTCTTTTTCATAGAATTCAATTGTAATTGCTGTTATTTTAGTCTTCATATGCGTTATAATATGTTATCGACTTTTATACATAACGAACGAATTGTGAGCTTCGGCTTAAAGGTGGTGAGTACGATCGAACTAAATAAACGTCAGGAGCATATTTTGCAGATTGTCAAAGAGAACGGGCCGATTACCGGAGAACATATCGCGGAAAAGCTGAATTTGACGAGGGCTACGCTTCGTCCGGATTTGGCGATATTGACGATGTCAGGATTTTTGGAAGCAAGGCCGCGGGTCGGTTATTTCTACACGGGAAAGACGGGCACGCAGCTGTTGGCTGATAAGCTGAAAAAGCTGCAGGTGAAAGACTTCCAGTCCATTCCGGTGGTCATTCATGAAAATGTCTCCGTTTATGATGCGATTTGCACGATGTTTTTAGAGGACGTAGGAACGCTTTTTGTCGTTGATGATAATGCCATCTTAGTCGGTGTACTTTCACGAAAAGACTTGCTCAGAGCCAGCATCGGCAAACAGGAGCTCCCTTCAATACCCGTCCATATCATTATGACGAGAATGCCGAACATTACGCTTTGCAGGCGCGAAGATTTCATTTTGGACATTGCCAAGATGCTCATCGAAAAACAAATTGACGCACTGCCTGTTGTAAAAGATACAGAAAAAGGCTATGAAGTTGTGGGAAGAATTACGAAAACGAACATGACAAAAATTTTAGTCGGCTTATCTGAAAATGAAATCATGTAGAGTGAACTTCAAATGGAGGGATATCATGAGTAATCGGACGATTTATGTTGTATCAGACTCTGTCGGCGAGACCGCTGAGCTCGTAGTCAAAGCGGCTATCAGCCAGTTTAACGGTTCATCCGAGCAGACAAATATCAGGCGGATTCCTTATGTCGAAGACCGCGGAACAATAAAAGAAGTGATCTCGCTGGCGCAAGCGGACGGCGGCATCATCTGTTTTACGCTTGTTGTCCCGGAGATTCGTGAATTTTTAATCGCCGAAGCCGAAAAGGCGAATGTCGTGTATTACGATATCATCGGCCCGCTGATTGAGAAAATGGAGTCGGTCTACGGCTTCAGCGCCAAATATGAGCCCGGCAGAGTCCGACAGCTGGACGAAGATTATTTTAAGAAGGTAGAGGCGATCGAATTTGCCGTGAAATATGATGACGGCAGAGATCCAAGGGGCATCTTAAAAGCGGATATCGTGCTGATCGGCGTGTCGAGAACGTCCAAAACTCCGTTATCCCAATACCTGGCTCACAAACGGTTAAAAGTGGCAAACGTTCCGATCGTTCCCGAGGTGGATCCTCCCGAAGAGCTCTTTACCGTTGATCCGGCTAAATGCATCGGATTAAAAATCAGCCCAGATAAGCTGAACCATATCCGCAAGGAGCGCCTGAAATCGCTCGGCCTCAACGACAAAGCCATTTACGCTAATATCAACCGCATCAAAGAAGAGCTTGAATTCTTTGAAAAGATCGTCGGCCGCATTGGCTGCAATGTTGTAGACGTATCAAATAAAGCAGTAGAGGAAACGGCCAACATTATTCACAACATGATGACAAAAAGGGTCTAAGAATAAACTCAGGACACCCCATCCTGGGTTTTTGCTTTGATGGTTTTGGGAAAAGTGAAAATGATAGCATCTTTAACCCATTTGTATTATAATAAAAAATTGTGATAAAATAATTAACTTTTAGGTTTAAGCTTAGTACAGAACGAATAAACTATTATGGGTATCGTGTCAAGAATTTCCCGAAAAAAACTTTCGACAAATTCTTATAGATCGATTAATTTTGAAACCTGTGTGATTTTGCCTGTATTTATAGCAGGAGATTGATGGAGGGATGGAGAATTAGTCTTCTTGAAAAAGAAAGGACGATTTTTGTCGATGCAGACGCATGCCCGGTGAAAGATGAAGTGCTCAAAACAGCGGCGGATTTCGACGTAAAGGTGGTATTCGTGGCTTCATTCGAGCATTTTCAATTCACAAGGAAAGCAGAAGAGAATTGGACATATGTCGATCCGCACAAAGAAGCAGCGGATCTGTACATTGCCAACCATGTTCGACCAGGTGATGTCGTCGTTACACAAGATATCGGGCTGGCATCGCTTTTGCTTGGCAAAAAGGTCTATGTGATGTCGGAGAGAGGCTATCTTTTCGAAGAGAACTCCATCGATCATGCTCTTTTCCGCCGTCACGTCGCACAAAAATTGAGAAGAAGCGGACGTTACACGAAAGGCCCGAAAAAACTGGTCAAGGAAGACCGAGAGCGATTTGTCAAAGAGCTGCAAAAAATCTTGTCGAAAATTGAAGGATTTACGTACTAAGCAGCGAATTATGTACGACGGAGTGTTGGAACATGGGCAATCGTATACCAGACGAAATTGTAGAACAGGTGCAGAAATCAGCTGATATCGTAGAAGTTATCGGAGAGTACGTCCAGTTAAGAAAACAAGGGCGTAATTATTTTGGGCTTTGTCCTTTTCATGGTGAGAATACCCCATCTTTTTCCGTTTCCGGAGAAAAACAGATTTTTCATTGTTTTGGCTGCGGAGCGGGAGGGAATGTTTTTTCATTTTTAAGACAAATGGAAGGTTATTCATTTACCGAGGCCGTCTCTCACCTGGCGGACAAATATCAAATAGATCTGCCGGAGCAGGTTGCAGCTGTATCAGCATACAGCACAGGCAGTTCGGATGAACAGAAAATGGCAGAAGCTCATGATCTGTTAAAGAAATTTTATCATCATTTGCTCGTCAATACAAAGGAAGGCCAGGAAGCGCTCGATTATTTGCTTGAAAGAGGCTTTAAGATGGAGCAGATCGAGCAGTTTGAAATCGGATGCGCCCTTGATTCTTGGGATTTCATCACGAAATTTTTGGAACGGAGAGGTTTTGATCTTGCGCTGATGGAAAGAGCTGGACTCATCATCAGACGTGAGAATGGAGACGGATATTTTGACCGTTTCAGAAACAGGATTATGTTTCCGATTCATGATCATCACGGCGCAACGGTCGCTTTTTCCGGACGGACGTTCACCGGGGAGCAGCCAAAATACATGAACAGCCCGGAGACGCCGCTTTTTCGAAAAAGCAAGCTCCTCTATCATTTCCATCAGGCCCGCCTTCACATTCGAAAAGAAGAGAGGGTCGTCCTTTTTGAAGGATTTGCCGATGTTATTTCAGCAGTCAGCTCCGGTGTGAAAGAATCGATCGCCACGATGGGCACATCGCTGACGGAAGAACATGCGAAGATCATCAGGCGAAATGTCGGAGAGGTCATCTTGTGCTATGACTCGGATCATGCCGGTTATGAAGCCACGCTGAAAGCGGCGGAGATTCTTCAGAAAAAAGGCTGCAACGTCAAGGTTGCCATGATACCTGACGGGCTGGATCCCGATGACTACATCAAAAAATTCGGCAGCGAGAAATTTAAGAATGATGTAATAGGGGCCAGCGTTACGATGATGACGTTTAAAATGAACTATTTCCGCAAGGGCAGAAACCTCTCTGATGAAGGAGACCGTTTAGCCTATATCAATGATGTACTGAAGGCAGTCAGCCTTCTCAGCGGGCCTTTGGAACAGGAAATATACATCAAACAGCTGGCAAATGAATTTTCAATCTCATTTGAATCCTTGAAGGATCAGCTTTCCGTATTTGAAAAGCAGGCTGTAAGCCGCAGCAGGGAAAGCAGCCGCCAGGACTCAAAAGAGCGGCAGGCAGCAGTATCGCGCGCGCCGCGGAGAAAGGCGGGGCTTCGGCCGGCTCATGAAAATGCAGAGCGAATGCTCCTGGCCCACATGATTCATGACCGGGACGTCATTCGAAAGGTTTTGGACCGGGTGGGCTTTGAATTCAACCTTGATCAGCACCGCGCGATTGCCGCTTATTTGTACGCCATGTATGAAGAAGGAGCGGACATTTCTATCCAGGAGCTCTTTAAGAGAGTCGAGGATCAGGAACTCGGCCAGCTTCTGACAGATATCTTAATGCTTCAGGTGAGCGAAGAATTAAGTGAAGCGGAATTATCTGATTATGTAAAAAAAGTGTTGAATTATCGAAATTGGTCAATGATAAAAGAAAAAGAAGCTGCAAGGGCGGAAGCCGAGAGGCAAAAAGACTTCATCAAAGCGGCAACTTTGGCGCAGGAAATTGTTAAGCTGAACCGTTCGCTGAAATAAACCGTTATATATAATAGGAGAAGCTTTTGGCAATGAATCCTAACGGAGGAGCAAAAGCTGCTTGTCCTAATCATATATTGTCAATTTATGATTTGCTTTCCCGTGAAGCCCTAGATGAGAGAGAAGGCTTTACTTGTGAAATAGGAACAAAAAAGCGGGATGCTTTTAGAATTCGTCTGTAAGTTTTGGAAGGAGGGATCCATGAATGGCTGATAAACAAGCACACGAGACCGAAACTGAATTCACATTTGAACAGGTGAGGGATCAATTAACAGAAGCCGGAAAAAAGCGCGGAGTGCTCACATATGAAGAAATTGCAGAGCGCATGTCCAGCTTTGAAATCGAATCAGACCAAATGGATGAGTATTATGAATTTTTAGGAGAACAAGGCGTTGAATTAATTAGCGAGAGCGAAGAAACTGAGGATCCTAATATTCAACAGCTGGCCAAGGCCGAAGAAGAATTTGACCTTAACGATTTAAGCGTGCCTCCGGGCGTTAAGATAAACGACCCTGTCCGCATGTACCTAAAAGAAATCGGACGGGTAAACCTTTTGTCTGCAAAAGAAGAAATTGAATACGCGAAAAAAATCGAAGAAGGCGACGAAGAGTCGAAGCGCCGTCTCGCTGAAGCCAACTTGAGACTTGTCGTCAGCATCGCAAAACGGTATGTCGGCCGCGGAATGCTTTTCCTTGACCTTATTCAGGAAGGAAACATGGGCCTGATGAAGGCGGTAGAAAAGTTTGACTACCGCAAAGGATACAAATTCAGCACATACGCGACATGGTGGATCAGACAGGCGATTACAAGGGCGATTGCCGACCAGGCGAGAACGATCAGGATTCCTGTTCATATGGTTGAAACCATCAACAAGCTGATTCGTGTTCAAAGGCAGCTCCTTCAGGATCTCGGCCGCGAACCAACGCCTGAAGAGATTGCGGAAGATATGGACCTGACGCCTGAAAAAGTCCGTGAAATCCTAAAGATCGCTCAGGAACCGGTTTCACTCGAAACTCCGATCGGTGAAGAGGACGATTCACATCTGGGAGACTTTATTGAGGATCAGGAAGCGACTTCTCCGTCAGATCATGCAGCATATGAATTGCTGAAAGAACAGCTTGAAGATGTACTGGATACATTGACAGACCGTGAAGAAAATGTGCTCCGCCTTCGCTTCGGCCTTGATGATGGTCGTACAAGAACATTAGAAGAAGTTGGTAAGGTGTTCGGGGTAACAAGAGAACGAATTCGCCAAATAGAAGCTAAAGCACTTCGTAAATTAAGACATCCAAGCAGAAGCAAACGCTTGAAAGATTTTCTCGAATAAACTTGAACGGGTCAGGAGATCCGTTCTTTTTTTCACGAAAGAAATGAAAGCGCTATTATTGGTAACCCGATTATATTTTACTTAATTTCTTTCGAATTTGCAAATACCCAAAAGTGTATTTTGAGTCATTATAACCTTGAGATCGAAGGAAAAGCCCTTTATAATTGTTGTTGTAACCGTATTCAAAAACTAGTTTTTAAATTGGGAATGAACAATCGCTTCATCGTCCATTATTTTGTCTAAAATGTGAACTTCATCAGCTTTTGTTTCATAACCGGTTTACTTTTTGTAAAATTAAAGTAGAATTAGAATTGTTTACATAAGGGGCAGGGGTAAATTAAAAAGGGGGATGTAAAATGAACCGCAATCCATTGATACCATTTTTGTTAATCGCCATTATGGGCATAGGACTGGTTTTTATCTTATCCATAAAAGGCCTTTATGACGCAAAAGAAATTGCAGGCGAAGGGAATAAAACAGCTCAAGAAGACAAAGCGGATGCCTCGCCTGAAGAAATTTACAAAGCGAACTGTGTAACCTGCCACGGCGAGAATTATGAAGGTGTATCAGGCCCTAAACTGAAAGGTGTCGGGGACCGGATGGATACAGGTGCGATTAAAGAAAAGATTGAAAAAGGCGGCAACGGAATGCCGGGAGGACTGGTTCCTGCGGAAAAGCTTGATGATATGGCAAAATGGGTGTCAGAAATTAAATAGCTTTTTCCAGATTGGCTAAAATCGTTTCATTACCAAAAGGATTCGCAATAAAAGCTTTGACAAGAGCTTTTATGCGAATCCTTTTTCTGTTTTCGGTAAATGGGATGTTGCTTGACGAGGAGTCACCTCGAAAGGGTGATTTGAACTATTTCAGCATCCGTGATTCCGTCCTTTATGACGGTGCGGCGTCTATCGGAAATAGGTCTTTATTACTTTTTCTGGAGGCTCCACTCATCTTTGCAAGGGAAAAAATAAGCAATCCACCCTATTTAAGTAAGATTGCATCTATTTTACTATTATATAAATGGAAAAAATGCAGCGGATGCACTGGTGTCATCCGTCTATTTGAGTATTTCCCTGAGGTGAATCATATGAGTCATGCGAGCACATTGAATCATATCCACAGCACGATTAACCAAAAGCTGGCTGATGTAGAAAGCCGGATTGAACGAGTCAAAACAGCAAAAAGGGAGATTGAGAAAGAACACGAAACCGGGATTGTCGAGATCAGACAAATCTTGCATCCTCATCTGAACAGCCACTGGACAGGGGACTTCGCCAACGATTTTGATGACGAACGGGATGAGGCCCATACATCAATGTACAACATCGTGAACGGAAAGTACGAAGGCTATATTTCGCAGCTGGAAAGAAAAATTTTTGCGCTGGAAGTTGAAAAGCACAGCCTTGAATTGGCGGGAGCGGCAGCTAAAGAGGCGGATCATTTGCTCTCTCTCGGGGAAAAAGCAGTTGATCAATTAAGCGATAAAATCCGCTCAATCAAAAACAGTTGGAGCTGGTTTTAATGACGACAATCAAGCTGAAACATGAAGCGGTCATCAAAAAGCTGGAGGCCGTAAGAGAGGCGCTTGATGCCCTAGACCTGCCAAACCCTCCGCAAGCTGCAGGGAAAAATAAATTGACATATACGACAAAGTGCCACGAACGCGAGCAGAATATTCATCAGATGGTGGCTGATTACAAAAAAGCCGTACACAAAAACATAAGGGATACGAAGGAAAATGTCGATTTGCTTAAAGAACAGGACAAAGCAATCGCCAGAAAATAGCCTGAGGTTAGAGAGGACAATTCAATGAAAGTATTTGAAGCGCATTCTTTAATTGAAGCAGCGAATAACCGGAAAAAACAATATGAAACGTTTGAAGATCAACTGCAAACGCTCAAAAAAGCGTTTCTCGGAGTCGCTGATTTAGGTGATGATTTTCAGGGGAAAGGTGCCGACAACATAAAAGACTTCTACAAGGGACAGGCAGAGATCGTTGACAGCTGGTTAAAGCTTGTTGAAGCGCAGATTGCTTTTTTTAAAGGTGTATCAGGTGATATAAAAGACAAAAAGCTGTCCGATTCTTATGTTGAAGTCTCTTTTTTGGATCATGAACTGAAAAACGCGGATTTGAAAGCGACGGAAATCGTCTCGGGGCTCAAGCTGGAAATGGATAAAATCATCGCAAGCATCAGCGATATCGTTGACTTGGACAATTGGACGCTCGACGATTATATTGATAAAATGTCTAAAGCGCAAACAACCCGGCAAAACACCATCGACGCCGTTCGTGAGCTGGATGAATCGCTCAAGACAGAATACATGAATTTACAAGCGCTCGACAGCGCCGTGCTCGGCAAATATTCCGGGCTGATGGAAGCTACAAGCCACGGAAAAACCGCCTCGCCGATGTATTTTAGCTTGAAATCGTTCCACTCAAGCGAGATCTATAAAAATACGATAGAAGTTGAGACTCAAGCCGCCAATTATATTGAATTCAAAAACGAACAGGCAGAAGCGCGCAGGCTTCAGGAAAAACAAGAAGAAGAAGCGAACAAGCCTTGGTATTTAAAAGCGCTTGACGCTGCCGGAACATTTGTCGGAGAAGTCAGCGGGTATTATGATTATAAGAGAGCCGCTGAAGGCGTCGACCCGGTCACAGGAGAAAAGCTGACAAACGGCCAGCGTGTCGCCGCCGGAGCAATGGCGGCAGCAGGATTTATTCCGATTGTCGGCTGGGCAGGACGGGCCTTCAAAGGCGGAAAAGCCATTTATAAAACAGGAAAAGGACTCATCGCCGCTGATCACGCGCTTGACGCCTACAAAGCCTCAAAAACGTTGAACGTCTTGAAAATGACGGAAATGGGCGCCTACGGCCTTGTCGCTTCAAATGGGTTTTCAGAAGCCGTCACGGGCAAGGACATGTTTGGAAACAAAGTTTCTGAAGAAAGGCGGAAACAAGGCCTGATCGAAGCCACCTTGAGCCTCGTAGGCGCAGGTGCTGTCGCAAAAACGGCAAACCACGGCGCTCAAACATTGGCCAAAACGGCCGGCAAAAACATTCCGCTCGCTAGATCGCCAAAAGCAGCGCTGGTGCAAAAAGGAAACAATATCCTTGAAAAGGTGAAATCCTTCCAAGTTCCGACAAACGTCCGCGTTTACGTCGAACAGCCGGCCACCGCAACAGGCCACCGCATCGGCACCCCAATTGTCCGCGTGAATGTTGAGAAAACGCCGGTGAAAGAGCTTGGGGTTGTGAAGATGGTGAGTGGTGGGGGGAACGTCAGTAAGGGAGCCAATAGGACTGGTAGTAAAATAGATGTTGGAAAAGCTGATTTAGATGTTCTACGCCAAAAATGGAATGTTCCTAAAACTGACACTGTTGCGGTTGGAAAGACAGATGTGGAAGGTTTGGAAAATTTAGTATTTGAGGGTGGGTCGCCTAAAGTTAGAAAAGAGGCCGGGCTTCCCGATTTAGACTCAGTAATGCCAGATAGACCTATAAAATCTCCAGGAAAAATCGCAAGTGCAACAAGACATGCTGAAGAAGGCGTGTTAAATGACTTTATAAGCAAAGTAGAAGCTTTAGGAAAAAATCCTGCTGAAATAACAGGAACATTAAAAATTCACCAATCTAATCCTAAAGGGGTTTGTCCAACCTGTATTCAAGGACTAAATAATCCAAATGTACCTGCTGGAGTATTTAAGCAATTCAGCAAGATTTTTCCTAACCTAACGATAGAAGTAACTTCTGAAACTATTCAAGGAATCAAGCCAAACGGAAGATTGAATTTTGTTATTAAAAATGGCGAATATATTTAATTGAGGAGTGTAGTAGATGTTTCAAGAGTGGGAAGAATTGAATGATGATTTAAAACCTGCATATTATTTAGGACTTTGTGAAGCAATAGTTCCTACATTAAAACAATCAAATGATTTCAATTATATAAAAGAAGCATTAGATGCCTGCTGGAAGTGGCTTGAACACAAGAATATAGAAGCAGACGATCTTTATACTTACCTGGAAAATTTAGATGACACAGGGATTTTAACTTTAATGCAGCTTGAATCAAATGAAGATGATCTAGATGCTTGGATATGTATTGCCGATGCAATATCTTATACAATTTACAAAGCATATAAATATCAGAAAGATGAGTATTTACCTGAAACAATCGAATCTATTGATTCTTACGAGTTATTTGAGGAATTTCATAGTCACTTTAGCTTATTATCTAAAAATCAAGGTCAAAAAGAAAAAGCTTTTTTGAAGTTTTTGAAAAAAGAGGGGTCAGAAAAAGTTTCCAGGGAGAGCATTCAAGATTTTTTACTTAATAGTGTAGAATAAAAATAAGAAAGTTGGGATATCCCAGCTTTCTTATTTTATTTAATAAATGGGAATATCTAAAGAATTTTAAAAAAGTGGAAAAAATAAAAAGCTCCCTATTTGGAACAGAGGCGGTGAAGCAACCGAAGAGTTATGGGAAAGGTGGTTATCTAAATGAATTTTGGTAAGAACACTCCATTAGTCGAAGAAGTAATGAGCTTTATTCGTAATAACAAGATGTTTTTCAATGAGAACTTTAATGTCCCTAATTTGCAAGTAATTAATAATTTTAGTGATGCGCAAAATTTGGCCTGGTCACAAGATTTAAATGAAGTTGATACAGTGTGGGAGAATGTTAAGTCATTAGAAACTGGAAATATTGTAGAAAAGATATACGATCTAGATTTAGCTACTCAGCAAGATGATTTATACGAGTATTTCGGTGACTCTGAAAATTACTCTGAAAATTTTCTTCCGTTTGATTATGTAGATATTCATGAGGAGATTGAAGGAGACCTCACAATGTGTGCTTTAAATCGGTTGGTCAATGGAAAAACAAATAATTTTTATGAAAAGGTTTTTGAGATATATAAAGAAGGCGGATGGCCTTGCGGTTGGAAGGGAACATATCCTAAAGGAGAATTTATTGTGTTTGTCCCATCTAGTAGCAACGAATAAAGCAATTTCAAACCTTGATTGGCTTTATGCTTTTCAAGTTTTTTTGAAAATTTGATACAGTTTAGTGATAACAATAAGTTAGTGTATATAAAGGAAAATGAATTATAACGAGAAGGTTCAGCTAGCTCTTCCTACAGTTAGAGCATAAAGAAAGCGTCTAAGTAGAACAGACGACCACATCGGCACTCCAATTGTCCTCGTGAATAAGGGGGAAATCATGGATAATATATTTCTGGATAATTTACAAGATGAAGTTAAAGTAGGCTTTATTTTAACAGTTGCCGAAAGAGTATTTTCTATAATCAGCAAAGACGATGAAAGGTATCCGGAAGGAAGAGAAACCTTGAACAAATGTTGGTTATGGGTTGAATCTCATGCCGTTAATGGTGATGACTTATACGAGCTTATTGATAACGCAGACTTTACAGGAATTTCAGAATTTGCTGAGGAAGAAGAAGACTTGAATATTGCTAGGCTGTGATCACTATTTGTTGATGCAGTCGCTTTTACTTCTTGGGAAGCTTATAAAAAAGAAGAAGTGAAATATTTACCACAAGCGTTAGAGGGTATTAATAACGATAGTATTATCATCTTTTTAAACAGTGCAGTGGAAACAGGTTTTATCACATCGAAAGAGGTTGAAAAGATAAGAAAGGGCATTGAGGATTATCAGAGTACAAAAGAGGAGATCTCCACAAATAGAGAAGAGTTTATAAAGTTATTATAATTATGAAAGAACTCAATCGTAAGTTTAATATATGTTTATTAACCGCTCCTAAAGTTAAGAATAAAGCACTTGATTGCCAAGCAAGGCGACAAGTGCTTTTCCCAGTTTCAAGATATAAAATGAGCACCAGCTGGGTTAATTAAACAGCTTAGCAGGATATTCCCCAATTTAACGATAAAAATAACTTCTGAAACTATTCAAGGAATCAAGCCAAACGGAAGATTGAATTTTGTTATTAAAATGGTCAATATATTTAATTGAGGAGTGTAGTAGATGTTTCAAGAGTGGGAAGAATTGAATGATAATTTAAAATCTGCATATTATTTAGGACTTTGTGAAGCAATAGTTCCTACATTAAAACAATCAAATGATTTCAATTATATAAAAGAAGCATTAGATGCCTGCTGGAAGTGGTTTGAACACAAGAATATAGAAGCAGACGATCTTTATACTTACCTGGAAAATTTAGATGACACAGGGATTTTAACTTTAATGCAGCTTGAATCAAATGAAGATGATCTAGATGCTTGGATATGTATTGCTGATGCAATAACTTATACAATTTACAAAGCATATAAATATCAGAAAGATGAGTATTTACCTGAAACCATCGAATCTATTGATTCTTACGAGTTATTTGAGGAATTTCATAGTCACTTTAACTTATCATCTAAAAATCCAGGTCAAAAAGAAAAAGCTTTTTTAAAGCTTTTGAAAAAAGAGGGGGCAAAAAAAGTTTCCAGGGAGAGAGTTCAAGATTTTTTACTTAATAGTGTAGATTAGAATGGGAATATCCAAGCTACGGACACTCGACGATGATATTAATAAAATGTCTAAATCGCAAAAAACTGCAAAACACCATCGCGAATACCCGCTTGACGCCTCAAAGTCTCAAAAACATTGAACCTCTTTGTAACATCGAAAATTGATGAAAGCATTAAAGTAACTGGCAGACTTAATCTAAACATTAAAAATGGAAATTAGATTGATTAGTTGGAGGTTAAAATTATGACTGATACAAACTTCGATCGTTTGATAGAGGACTGTAAAGTAATATTTTTTCTTGGACTTGCAGAAAAAGTTTCGTCGGTATTTTCCCAAAAGGAAGACCAAATTTTTGCCCAGGAAGCTCTAGATAAATGTTGGGAGTGGATAAAAGATAAAAATCATATAGGGGATATTCTTTATGATTTATTGGATAATGAGGAAAATGGCATAACTATAATTCAAGAGATGTCAGATAATGAAATAGATGTCGCAGCTTGGAACTGTATGATTGATGCGGTTGCTTACACTAGTAGAAAAGCATTTGAACGAGAAGGAGTTAAATATTATCCAGAACCAATTGCTTCAGTTGATGACACATTAGTGGAGCATTTTATTGACTGTTTTGAAAAATGTATAGAGGATTCAGATAGTTATATTCAGAGAATAAATTCTTTGTTGGACGACTACAAGAATGGGGATATTGCGAGTGATTTGAGGAAAAAAATATTAAGGGAATTACAAATACAAAATTAACTACTGCCCTATTATTTTATGAACCTTTGTGAATTAGAATTATCAAATTAGAAAAGGATGTTTAAAGTTTAAGGTTACAGGAAGCCCCTGAGGGGGAGCAGAAATACAAAGCTATAGCCGAAAACAAATCAACAGTTTATAATACACAAATCAGGAGTGAACGATTTGTCTAATTCCAAAAAATCATTAGAACCTATAAATATACCGTGCGGCTGGTTCGTTAAATATAATGATTTAACCGTCACACATGAAAAAGTTGAACCAAATACCAAATTATTAGAATTAGTAAAACAAAGATATCATGCTGCGGTCAAAATCATTAAAGGCCGTGATGAATATCTAATTCATATTAGTGACAATCATGGAGAAACGATTGACGCAATCAATGTTAAAGATCGCCGCCAGCTAGTGAACGAATTGGAACGGATCATTTGGAAAATAGAAGCGACGGCATTTGGAGGGAACATTTTCATTTTTGAAGGACCTCCCGACTATTTACGTCTTAGAATTCCTCAAGGATGGACCGTCTCTTATAATAAACTAATTGATATCGATCCAGATCAGTTAGAGGAAGACAGTGATGACTGGTTTAACTTCACGTCATCATTATTACAGTTGGAGCATAAAGAAAGCCGCTTGATTTTAGATGTCGGCTGGTACGTAGATATTGAGCCTTCAGGCACTTTTTATATGCTGTTATTAAAGGATCTGGACTGGGAAAACCCGTTAGAAGACATGGAAACGAGAAGACCGGAAAAATTAGTGGCCCACATAGAAGCCACCCTTCAAAAAGCAGCCGAACATAAATATAAATAGCCAGCCGATGATTTGTTTGACTTCAGCCCCTCATTATTAATCGATTTTAGTCTGAAAAAGTTGTATTCCATGTACCCGAAGCCAGCATCTTATGAAGAATTATATACCAAATCATTGGATCGGAGTTTATGAGGACTTTACAAATCTAGTTCCTACAAATCAAACCTTTTGGATCAATCATAAAGGGAAAAAGTTTATTTTCAAAAAGATAGGAGAGTTTTTTATGAATAGTAATGACACGGTAACCATGTTGAATGAGGAATTTGAGAATGATCAGACAGGTGAAAAGGTCGAAGGCATTACGATTATCGTAGATGGACAATTTAAACAAGTTTTAGATATCATTAAAGCCAAAAGCGACAGTTATGAGAATTACACTGAGATCATACGGGACGCTCTTTTTGAGGGTGTAAACAGTATGACGATGAAGCTGAGAAATAAAGAATAATAATGATGATTAAAACATACCCCGATTTACAAAAAGACAAACAGAGCTCCCAATTTTTTGCTTGTTGAGGGGTTCTTTTTTATATGTTGATCATTCTATAAGACATCTTGCTGTCCGATATTGGAGTGATGTTCCGACTAATCCCGGTATGTATTTAAAGTGCCTAATCAATAACTTTGAATGAACTGAACAATTTAGATATGATCTAGATAAAGGTGCTCAAAAAAATGGGATGATAGAAAGTTGGTTTTTAAAGATGAACATCAACAACATACACGATTTTAATTTAAACCAAGAAAATGACTTCTTAACGATACAAACAAAACTAAAAAAACATATCAATCTAGCAAACTCCATCAGCAAAGACGCTCTGCAAACCTGTGCGGGGGTTGATTTAGCTTATTGGGAGGAAGATGGTGAAGCGTTTGGTGTCTGCAGTATCATCGTGCTGGATTTTCATACGAAGCGTGTCATTGAAAAAGTACATAGTGCAGGGAAAATTGATGTGCCTTATATCGCAGGGTTTCTTGCTTTTAGGGAGCTGCCGCTTATTATTGAAGCGGCCAAGAAGCTGACGATTGAACCGGATGTTTTTTTATTTGACGGGAATGGCTACCTTCATTTTAACCATATGGGAATTGCGACACATGCGGCGTTTTTTCTCGAAAAGCCAACGATCGGCATTGCGAAAACTTACTTAAAAATAAAACAAACTGATTTTGTGATGCCTGATAATAAATTCGGCGCTTATACCGATATTGTAATTGATGGCGAAGTCTACGGACGAGCGGTGCGGACAAGGCAAGATGTCAAACCGATTTTTCTATCATGCGGACATTTGCTTGATTTAGACAGCAGTTATGACATCGCGATGAGCTTGATCAATCGAGAAAGCAGGCTGCCGATTCCGGTTCGGCTCGCGGATCTTGAGACACATGCTTTACGTGCGTACTATAGAGAAAATCAAAAATTGGCCGAGTAGAATGTTGATTTGCTGTTCCAGCTTGGAAACTACAGCGATTTTTTATATGATAGTAAAAGAAAAATGAATCTAGAAAAGTTGTGATGATTGTGAATGAATTGAAGTTATCGAAAAGGCTGCAGACTGTGGCGGAATACATAACAAAAGGGGCGGTTATGGCTGATATCGGGTCTGATCATGCGTATTTGCCTTGCTATTGTGTGCTGAATCGCCTGACAAGCGCGGCGATCGTCGGAGAAATCACAGATGGTCCGTTTCTTTCTGCGAAACAGCAGGTTGAGAAACTGCAGTTAAGTTCGCTCATATCCGTGAGGAAAGGAGACGGGCTTGAAGTGATTGAAAAGGGCGAAGCTGATGTGATCACGATTGCAGGAATGGGTGGTTCGCTCATTGCTCACATTCTAAAAGCGGGCAAGGATAAGCTCTCAGGTAAGGAACGTTTGATTTTACAGCCGAATATCCATGCTCACCATATTAGAGAGTGGCTCTATCAGGAAGGCTATGAACTGATCAATGAAGAGATCCTTGAAGAAGACGGCAAGTGCTATGAGGTTCTCGTGGCTGAAGCTGGCGATCGGGATGCGGCTTACGATGGGGTTTCCTTTACGGCAGGCATGCTTGTCGGCCCATTTTTGGCCAAACAACAAAATGCTGTTTTTATCAAAAAATGGTCGCAAGAGCTGAAACATACGGAAAACATCTATCAACAAATTGAAGCGGCTCCTCCGAGTGCAGAAAATCGACAAAAATTGCTTGAGCTGTCAAAACGGATAGAGATCTTAAAGGAGGTACTTAGAAGATGACAAAATCGATAAACGGAAATGAAATCATTCAATTGTTTGAACAGTTCTCGCCTAAGTCTTTAGCCGTTGAAGGAGATAAAATCGGCCTGCAAATCGGCACGCTGAACAAAACGGTGGCCAATGTCATGGTTACGCTTGATGTTCTCGAAGAAACGGTTGATGAAGCGATTGCAAAGAACGTTGACTTAATCATTGCGCACCATCCGCCTGTCTTCAGGCCGCTGAAACATGTCATCACAGATCAGCCCGGCGGAAGGCTGATCGAAAAGTGTATCAAGCATGATATCGCGGTTTATGCGGCTCATACAAATCTCGATGTCGCTGACGGCGGAGTCAATGACATGCTTGCGGAAGCCCTGGAATTAAAGAACACAAAAGTGCTCGTTCCGACCTATGAAGAGCCGCTGAAAAAACTTGCCGTCTATGTCCCGAAAGATTATGAAGAACAGGTGCGCACAGCTCTTGGAGACGCTGGAGCCGGCCATATCGGCGCCTACAGCCACTGTGCGTTTTCATCAGAAGGAGTCGGCAGCTTCAAGCCGCTGTCTGAAGCTGATCCGTTTATCGGCAAGCAGGGCGAGCTTGAGCGGGTCGAAGAGGTAAGAATCGAGACCGTTTATCCGTCAGGTATTGAAAAATCCGTGATCAAAGCGATGAGTGAGGCCCATCCGTATGAAGAAGTGGCCTTTGATATTTATCCCGTCGAGCAGAATCCGCTTCAAAAAGGGTTGGGCCGTATCGGTGAATTGAATGAAGAGATGACACTCGGAGCGTTTGCCCGCTATGTGAAAGAAAAGCTGGAAGCGAACGGAGCGCGGATGGTGGGCAAGTCTGATGCGAAGGTGAGGAAGGTCGCCGTATTAGGCGGCGACGGCAACAAATACATCCATCATGCAAAACGTATGGGTGCCGATGTATATGTCACAGGAGACCTTTATTTCCATACAGCGCACGATGCCATGATGATCGGGCTGAATGTGGTCGACCCCGGACATTATGCCGAACAAATCATGAAAAACGGGGTTGCAAAAAAGCTGACAGCGATGTGCCAAGAGAAAAAATACGATGTCGCCGTCTTTCCATCAGATACAAATACGAACCCGTTTACGTTTGTATAAAAACAAAACCTGAAGCTGGAGAGCTTCAGGTTTTTGCTTTTACTTTAGGCAAGATTTTTTGCAGCGGTACTTCGTGACTGATCTTCCATGTTGACGGATCTTCATGATCGAATTGTTCTAAAAAGCGGATGACTTCTTTTGTAATCGGGGTCGGGGTCGATGCACCGGCCGTTACAGCGACGGTTTCCACGCCGTCAAGCCATTCCAGCTTTAATTCGCTTAAATCGCCGATCCGGTATGCTCTCGTGCCCGCGATTTCTTCGGAGACCTGGGCGAGACGGTTCGAGTTATTGCTTTTCGGATCGCCGACAACGATCGTCAAATCGGCTTTTTTCGCCTGCTCGGAGACCGCTTCCTGACGCACCTGAGTGGCCAGGCAAATCTCCTGATGGAATTCAACATCCGGATATTTTTCTTTTACTTTTTCCATAATATCATGGACATCCCATTGGGACATCGTCGTTTGGTTCGTGACAATCAGTTTCTCCGCTTCAATGTCCAGCCTTTCCACATCTTCTTCGGTTTCAACAAGATGAACGATATCCGGGGCGACGCCGACTGCTCCTTCAGGCTCCGGGTGTCCTTTTTTTCCAATATAGATGACGTGATAGCCTTCCGCTTTCATTTTACGGATTAAATCATGAGTTTTTGTCACATCAGGGCAGGTGGCGTCAATCGCAACAAGACCTTTATCCTCAGCTATTTTGCGGACTTCGGGCGAAACGCCGTGAGCGGTGAAGATCACCGTTCCTTTGTCGACCTGATTCAAAATCTCGAGCCGGTTCGGGCCGTCAAGCGTATAAATGCCCTCTTTTTCAAATGCGTCCGTGACATGTTTGTTGTGAACGATCATTCCTAAAATATATATGGGTCTCGGCAGACTTTTATCGAGAGCCGCGTTTTTCGCGATGACCATGGCGTCGACGACACCGTAGCAATAGCCGCGCGGCGATATTTTAATTACGTTCATTCTTAGTCCTCCTATAAAGAAGTAAGAGCCGGGCATGATAAAAAGCCGTAAAAAACGGCTTATTTTTGCAGTCTCTATAGACCTCATTATATCTGATCCAGCAGGAGATATCAAAGAATGTTATACATACAGTTTAGGTTTTGATCCTCCGGTTTTTCTTTTTGCAGACGGAGGGGCTGAACGGCTCTGTTTTTTTCTGATTTCTTCCGTTTTGGATTTGTCGGGTTTTTTGGAAGACACTTTTATTTCTTCTTTCTTTTCACCGCTCGTTTCGGTCTTGTTTTCCGGTTCGTCTTTTTGTTGTTCGCTGTCATCTGCTTCAGTATCATCGGAATTCAGTTGTCTGAACATTTTCACCATTCCAGGGAGATTGCGGACGAGCGGTCCGTATTGCTGAATCATCGGTGTTACTTGCTGGGCTACACCGAGCGCTTTTTGAACATTGCCGAGCATATTTGAAATGGTAGACGGATTGGCCAGACCCTGAATGCCTCCAAGGCCGCTTCCGGTTCCACCGAGCCCCGCTCCTGTTCCCCCGGATGCGGCAGATCCGGGAAGAAATTTTGAGAGCAAACCCTGAATCCCTCCTCCTCGCGCGCCTGCTTGCTGCTGGGCGGCACCCATTGGTTGAAACATCTGCTGCAAGCCACGCTGCTGCGCTTGAGGGGGCTGCATTCCCATCCCCGGATGTCTCGGCATCAGGGCTCTGCCGGGCCTTTGCGGCACCTGCGGCCTTGGCTGATTTCTCATCGGCTGTTGCTGAAACATACTTGTACCTCCTTTCAAAATCCTTCTCTTGATAGGGTATGCACCAACGGTAGCAAAGTGCCTTTGCCCGCTGGCCCGAATAGGGCGGGGGTGATGGTTTTTTTCTGCAGGATCAGTTATAATTTAATGATGGACATGATATCAGCCTTTTTTTAAGCAGTGCGGCATAAAAAAGGATACATAAGCGCACAATTCAGCCATATAGGATAAAGCTTGGAGCGTCGGAATAACGGCTTTCCAAGAAGGAGTTGGGAAAATGAAGCAAACGAAATTTGAAATGTACGATTTAAAGCCGTTTATTATAGAGGCTGTTCACCACTTGGGTTTTTATGAGCCGACTGATATTCAAAAGCGGTTAATCCCTGCGGCGCTGAAAGGTGAGAGCGCGATCGGGCAGTCGCAGACAGGTACGGGAAAAACGCATGCTTATCTGCTCCCGCTTTTAAGCAGGATCGATTCTGAAAAAGAGTTCGTTCAAGTCGTAATTACGGCTCCGACAAGGGAGCTCGCCAACCAGATTCATCAGGAAGTCCTGAAAATCACCAAGTTTTTAGGGTCTGATGAAGCGATTCGTTCGAAATGTTTCATCGGCGGTACCGATAAACAAAAATCAATTGACAAATTAAAAACGCAGCCCCATCTGGTGGTAGGTACGCCGGGGCGAATTGCGGATCTGATCAGGGAACAGGCGCTCGATGTTCATAAAGCCGGTTCGCTCGTTATTGACGAGGCGGACTTAATGCTTGATATGGGATTTTTGGAAGATGTCGATTTTATCGGGTCGCATATGCCGGAAGGCTTGCAGATGCTTGTATTTTCCGCAACGATTCCCGAAAAATTAAAGCCTTTTCTGAAAAAATACATGGCCAATCCGAGGTATGCGCATGTTGAGCCGAAGCACATCACGGCCGAAAAAATAGAACACGTGCTGATACCTTCCAGGCACAGGGATAAAAATGAGCTGTTGCTCGAGGTTATGACCCATTTAAATCCGTATTTGGCGATTGTTTTTGCCAATACAAAAACAACGGCCGACGAGATCGCCGCTTATCTGACGGACAAAGGGATGAAAGTCGGACTTCTTCACGGGGGGCTTACGCCACGGGAACGAAAAAAAGTGATGAAGCAAATCGGCGATCTGGAATTCACCTATATCATAGCCACTGATTTGGCTGCAAGGGGAATCGATATTAAAGGCGTCAGCCATGTCATTAACTATGAACTGCCTGATGATCTTGATTTTTACGTCCACCGGGTCGGCCGTACAGCACGCGCCGGAACATCCGGAACAGCGATGACGTTTTATGATACATCTGACGAAGATGCACTTGTGAAGCTTGAACAAATGGGGATCGTGTTTGAAAACATGAGGATTGAAAAAGGCGAGTGGAAAAAGATCGATGACCGCAAGCGCCGGCAGAACCGAAAAAGAACGCCTGATGAAACGGATGAGGCCGCCAAGCGGTTTGTAAAAAAACCGAGAAAAGTCAAGCCTGGATATAAGAAGAAAATGCAGACGGAAATCAAAAAAATAAAAAGACAGCAAAAAAGAAAGCAATTTAGAAAAGGAAAGTAGGGGAAACAGTTTTGTTGAAAATCGGTTCACATGTCTCAATGAGCGGAAAACATATGCTGCTTGCGGCCAGTCAGGAGGCAAGCTCCTACGGCGCCAATACATTTATGATCTATACGGGAGCGCCGCAGAACACGCGCAGGAAAAAAATCGAGGATTTGAATATTGAAGCGGGAAGGGCTCACATGGAAGAGAACGGCATCTCTGATATCGTCGTTCATGCCCCGTATATTATTAATATCGCCAATACAACAAATCCGGCTACATTTGAGCTCGGTGTCGAATTCTTGCGTTCTGAAATTGAAAGGACGTCGGCGATCGGCGCCAGACAAATCGTTCTTCACCCGGGAGCTCATGTAGGAGCAGGCGCAGAAACGGGCATTCAAAAAATCATCGAAGGATTGAACGAGGTCATCGACCCGAATCAAAATGTGCAGATCGCTTTGGAAACGATGGCCGGCAAAGGTTCAGAATGCGGGCGGACGTTTGAGGAGCTGGCACAGATCATCGACGGCGTTACGCACAACGAGCATTTATCCGTCTGCTTCGATACATGCCATACCCATGACGCGGGTTACGATGTAGTATCTGACTTTGACGGCGTCTTAAACGAATTCGATAAAATCGTCGGAATCGACCGTTTAAAAGTGCTTCATATTAATGACAGCAAGAATGTCAGAGGCGCGAGAAAGGACCGCCACGAAAACATCGGATTCGGAGAAATCGGTTTTGATGCGCTTCAATACATCGTTCACCACGATCAGCTGAAAGATGTTCCAAAAATCCTTGAAACGCCTTATGTAGGAGAAGATAAAAAGAACAAAAAGCCGCCTTACCGGTTTGAAATTGAAATGCTCAAAAATAAACAGTTTGATGAAGGGCTGCTGGAAAAAATCAAGCAGCAATAAAAAGGGGGGCATATAAGCTCCCCTTTTTATGATACGTATTGAGCAAACAGCTGGTTCAAAAGCTGCACCGCTTCTTTTGAAGTGACCGCTTCCACCTGCTTGAGCAGTTTATTTCGTTCTTCTTCATTAAAAATATTGATGTTTTTTCCTTTCACAAGCTTTTCCACTTCAAGCGCCTGTGTTTTTGTTACTTGAATTCCGTATTGTTTAGCGTACTTTAGCACCTCGTCAGCCGTGACCTGATTTAAACGCTGCAGCACGATTTTTTGAAATAAAATCACGTCCATTCCTCCCCTCTGAACTAATGTATGGCGTAAAATTAAAAATGTGTCATTTTTTTATTTCAGTCTGTTAAATGATATGATTATGATAAGGGAAGGTTTGACCAGTTTGGGAAAAGGAGAGACAGCATGGCAAAGACCAAAAAACAGCATAAAAAAGAATCAGCGGTCAAAATGGCATTTCGGATCGTCATGATTCTCGTCGGAGCTGCCTGCGCAGCCGCCAGCATCGAATTATTTTTAGTGCCGAACAACATTATTGACGGGGGCATTATCGGCATTTCGCTAATATTGGACTACATTTTTAAAGATACTCCGTATATCAACTTCGCACTTCTCGTCGTCGTTCTCAACATTCCGTTTATGTTTTCAGGCTACAAGCACATCGGAAAGACGTTTTTAATTTCAACACTGATCGGAATCATCAGCTTGTCAATTATTGAAACACTGTTGCATCATGTAGAAGGGGTTACGACTCAGCCCATCCTGGCAGCCGTATTCGGCGGTCTTCTGCTCGGATTCGGCGTAGGGCTTGTTATTCGTAACGGCGGTTCTATGGATGGAACTGAGATACTCGGCATTTTGCTTACGAAAAAGCTGCCGTTTTCAGTCGGCGAATTTGTCATGTTCGTCAACGTCTTTATTTTTGCATGGGCGAGCTTTGTGTTCGGCCTTGAGCAGGCGATGTTTTCGGTTATGACGTATTATATTGCGATGAAGACGATTGATGCCGTCATTCAAGGGCTTGATGAGACGAAGGCGGTCATCATCGTTTCAGATCAATATGAGGAGATTTCCGATGCGCTGCTGCATCGCCTCGGCCGGGGAACGACCAAGCTCAAAGGGAAAGGCGGCTATTCCGATGAGGACACAGAAGTGATTTATGCCGTTGTGACCAGGCTTGAAGTGACGAAGCTGAAATCGATTGTTTTCGATATTGACCACAATGCTTTTATAACGATTATGGACACGCACGAAACGCGTGGAGGAAAGTTCAAAAACGCCATCCATTAGGCTTTTATTTACTTTTTTTTAGTTTATATGTATAATTTAAAGATGAACTGGTCAATCGTGAAAATGGCTTGCTGCTTTTCGGCTGCCATTTTCTTTTTGTGCGATAAATCGTAATGATTCTGGAGAATTTGAAGGTGAACGTATTGAAACAACCTATTATTGAAATGAAGCATGTATCATATTCCTATGATCATCGAAATGTGATAGAAGATATCAATTTGAAAATTGAAGAAGGGACTTTTCTCGGCTTGGTCGGTCCAAACGGATCGGGAAAGACGACATTGCTGAAATGCATCCTGGGGCTGATTAAGCCGCAGACAGGCGAACTTAAATTGTTCGGCGTCCCTCTCAGAAAATTTAAGGACTGGAGCAAAATCGGCTTCGTATCCCAAAAAGCAAACAGCTTTAACACCGGTTTTCCCGCTTCCGTTTATGAAGTGGTGGCAAGCGGTTTAACCGCAAAGCTTGGCTTATTCAGACGCATGTCCAAAGCCGATAAGCAGAAGGTGGATGATGCGATTGAAGCCGTCGGCATCACATCCCTGAAAGACAGAAACATCGGCGAGCTTTCGGGAGGACAGCAGCAGAGAACTTTCATCGCGAGAGCGCTTGTGAGCGAACCGAAGCTGCTCATTCTTGATGAGCCGACGGTTGGAGTTGATCAAAAAACAGTTGAAGGGTTTTACAAGCTGCTGGAGAAATTGAATCGTGAAAAAGGCATTACGCTCATTCTTGTCACCCATGATGTCGGCACGGTTTCCGATAAAGTCACACACGTTGCCTGCATGAATAAGCATCTTCATTTTCACGGCAATACAGAAGAGTTTGAGTCCATGACAGATCAAGACTTGTCTCAATTTTACGGGCATGATGTTCAAGCCATCAGCCACAATCACCATCATCATGGAGGACACGAATAATGCTGACACCTTTTTTTCATTATGAGTTTTTGCAAAACGCTTTTATTTCAGGAATATTAATCGGCCTCATCGCGCCCTTGCTCGGCGTATTCATCGTTGTCAGGCGCCTGTCGCTGATCGCAGATGCGCTCAGCCACGTCTCTTTAGCCGGCATAGCGGCGAGCCTGTATGCAGGCAAACAGTTTGCAGTGCTCGCCGGAGTCAGCCCGATCTATTTCGGAATGGCGTTTTCCGTTGCCGGCTCTTTAATCATCGAGAGGCTGAGAACGGTTTACAAACATTACCAGGAGCTGGCGATCCCGATTATCATGTCGGGGGGAATCGGCATTTCCGTTATTTTCATTTCGCTTGCGGACGGATTCAATACGGATCTGTTCAGCTATTTATTCGGCAGCGTCAGCGCTGTTTCGAGGGAAGACATGCTGGTGATCGTCGGAATTTCCGCAGCCGTTCTGATCGTGGTGTTTTCCCTTTTTAAAGAGCTGTTTCTTCTGTCGTTTGATGAAGAGCATGCTAAAGCTTCGGGGATTTCTGCAAAGTGGATTCATTTTATTTTTATTTTGATCGTTGCGCTTGTTATCGCCGCCTCAATGAGAATCGTCGGTACGCTTCTCGTTTCAGCGCTGATGACGCTCCCTGTCGCTGCGAGCATGCGCATTGCCAAAGGGTTTAAGCAGGCGATTTTCTTATCGGTTCTATTCGGTGAACTTTCCGTCATCGTCGGCCTGGTGCTTGCCTATCATCTCGATCTGGCACCGGGGGGAACGATCGTGCTGCTGTCGATCTTTATCCTGATACTGTGTATCAGTTATAATAAAGTCAAAAGGAGGATTCGCCGTGAACGTACAGGAAGCGCTTGATTTACTGAAGGAAAAAGGATATAAATATACAAGCAAACGGGAGGATATGCTTCAGCTGTTTAGTGATTCTGATAAATATTTAACGGCGAAAAATGTCCTTTCCGCTTTAAATGATGATTATCCGGGGTTAAGCTTTGATACAATCTACAGAAATTTGTCGCTGTTTGAAGAACTTGGCATTTTGGAAACGACCGAGCTTTCCGGTGAAAAGCTGTTCCGCTTTAAATGTTCTGCTGCTCACCACCACCACCATTTTATTTGCATGGTGTGCGGCAAAACGAAGGAAATCGAGCTATGTCCGATGGAAAAGCTGACAGACGATCTTGACGGCTATCAGATCAGCGGCCATAAGTTTGAAATTTACGGGACCTGCCCGCGATGTGAAGAAAAAAGTGCGGAAGCGCAGTAAGAAAAGAGGCATATGGCGTTTTAAAGCCATATGCCTTTTTTAATGTAAAAAGCATGTAAGAGACTTTATCTTACATACTTTTTGCGGCTTTAATCGTTTTCTCGTTCTTTTTCAGCCATTCGGCGGCTTCAAGCCAGCTGTTGACTCTGACGATGTTTGAATCGGTTGGAAGCTGATTGTACGGCGTATTAAACAACAGAACCGGAATGTCTGCTTCTTTTGCAATCATGGTCGCATTCCCGTGGTGGTCCTCAAAGAAAACATCGATCTCATGCCTGTGGACGGCTTCCAGTTTATCGTGACCGCCGACAAGTTCTATATGGTCATAATGAATGCCGCGTTTCTCGAACCAATCAAAGGTGATATCCTCCAGATGGTGTCTTCTTGCTGTAATGTATATCAGCTTATGCTGCTTTTTCAGCTCATCCAGCGTCTGTTTGGCATATTGAGCCAGCAATGCTTCCTGATAGATGCGGGGCTCGTTTTCGTTCATCCAATTCCAAAAATCTTCTTGAGATATATTCAGCAGTTTTGTTAAGTCATATTCCTTAATATCTTCCAATGTAATGGAGAGGCTGAACGACTCGTTCAAATAGGGAACAAAAGTATCCTGGGCAGTGATCGTTCCATCAATATCGATTCCTAAATGTAACATGTCCACACTCCTTATCATCCATTCCTCCAGTGTATCATAATCTTTTAACATTTACAGTAAAGTTTAGCAAACATGAATCGGGCTAAAATGCTTAAACTATAAATGCTCCTTTATGGATTAAAGAGGGGGGATATCGAATGGAAAAAGACCAAAATGTTCGCGATCGTGACCGAGCCGGTTATGATGCTGACCTAGTCGATGCAACTTTAGATAATGATGAATTTTTAGAAGAAACAGCAGCAGAAGTTGCCCCGACCTATCGTACGGATAACGGGGACAACGGAGAAGCGCGTAACGATGCCGATGCTGCCGGCGGACGTGTAACCGGGTATATTGCGCTTGCGCTTTCGATTATTTCCTTGTTTATGCTTCCAGTGCTGTTAGGAATTGCAGGGATCATTGTCGGTTATATAGCCAGAAGACAAGGAGCAGCTGGCTTAGGAGCATGGGCAATGGGTATCGGTGCAGTTTCCTTGGTGCTTGGCATATTCATCACCCCGTTTTTCTAACGGAAAAAGCTTGACGGATATCCGTCAAGCTTTTTTTATCATGTGTTTAATTTTTCTTTTTCTGCCGCTTGTTTGGCATAATGCTCTTCAGCGAGCTTGTCGATTTCTTTTTTCAATTCCTCGACCATCGTTTCCTCAGGCACTTTCCGGACGATTTCGCCTTTGCGGAACAGGAGGCCTTCACCGCGTGCACCGGCAATCCCGATATCGGCTTCGCGCGCTTCTCCGGGACCGTTGACCGCACAGCCGAGTACGGCAACTTTGATTGGCGCCTTGATTTTAGCGATGTATTCTTCGACTTCATTGGCAATGCTGATCAAATCGATTTCGATCCGTCCGCAAGTCGGGCAGGAAATCAATGTTGCCGCATTGGAAGCGAGCCCGAAAGATTTCAGGAGCTCCCTGGCGACTTTTACTTCTTCGACCGGGTCCGCGCTTAAAGAAATTCGCAATGTATTGCCGATCCCTTTTGAAAGGATCGCGCCGAGACCGGCGGCGCTTTTCACTGTACCTGCAAACAGTGTTCCCGATTCGGTGATGCCTAAATGAAGCGGATAATCGAATGCTTTAGCCGCTTTTTCATACGCTTCAATCGCCAGATTTACATCAGACGCCTTCATGCTGACGATGATATCGTGGAAATCGAGATCCTCGAGAATTTTAATGTGGTGCAGTGCACTTTCGACCATGCCGTCTGCTGTCGGATAGCCGTATTTCTCAAGGATTCGTTTTTCCAGAGAGCCTGCATTGACGCCGATCCGGATCGGAATGCCCTTTTCCTTCGCTGCGTTGACAACCGCTTCAACCTTTTCGCGGCGGCCGATGTTTCCCGGATTGATGCGGATTTTATCGGCTCCGCCTTCGATCGCTTTTAAAGCCAGTTTATAGTTAAAATGAATATCCACGACAAGAGGGATGGATATCCGCTTTTTGATCTCTGGAATGGCGTCTGCAGCCCGTTCATCAGGACAGGCGACGCGGACGATTTGACATCCCGCTTCTGCGAGTCTGTTGATTTCGGCGACGGTTGCTTCAACGTCATGCGTTTTCGTTGTTGTCATGCTTTGAATGACGACTTCGTTATTGCCGCCTATTGTTAAAGGTCCCACTTTAACGGGACGCGTTTTTGTACGATGTGTGATTTCACTCACTTGAATTCGCTCCTTAAGTATAATTCGGAGACGGTTGCTCCTTTTCTTATACCAAATCGTTTACAAGTCTTATTGTAACAGCCCGTTCATGAAACTGACAAGAAATTAACGCTTAATCAGCATAAACGGGAAACTTGTAAGTGACTCCTGCTTGAATGCGGCTCGCCTTAACATTCGGGTTCAGCGCTTCAAAATCTTCGGCTATTTTGTCGGCCGGAACGGTGCTGTTCCCGATGATTGAAAATACCGTCTGTCCGGGTTTTACCGTAACGGTCTTATATTGCAGGCTTGCTGCCGAAGCTTCTGCTGCCATGGTTGAAGCCGGCAAGGCGTTTTGAGGGATGGTGCCTGATTTCAAATCATAATAAACTATGAACAGGGCGAGCAAAATCGAAAACAGCACAATTACACGTTTCATCTGATTTGTCCCCATTTCGTGCATTTTTTATTATGTTACGCTTGTCCCTCTTTCAACATGACAACAAATTTGCCCCTGTCCGCTTTACCTTGCTGCTTTAGAAGCCGGCGTTTCTTTAATGGCGAGAAACAGCATGATAAAGTTCACAAACCAGTTCAGGAGGAACTGACTTGGAACCACCGCCTCCAGCGCGTCCATAATTGCAAAAAACACGGTTGCGAGCGTGATGGAGTATGCAGACATCACCCAAAGCTGCTTATAGGAGAGCATTTTCTTCTGCCCGTTGCGAATGATCAGCCCGATGACGGCAAGAACCGAGACATCAATGAATTTTCCAGCTGCGGTCGCCAAAAACAGCAGCACGCACAGGACGGGAACAATCACCGCTTTATTTTGATCAACTAAAGAAAGGATATCATCCTTAGACATGTCCTCGGGAAGCATTGTGTACGGCATTTCCTGAACTTGGCCGTCAATGGCGATGACGAACTTATCTTTCAGGATGCCGACGGAATTCCGTTTGTCTTCGATCTGTTTTGTTTCATAAGAGCCGCTCGGATCAAAAACGATGACAAATCCGAATGACTGTGATTCAATCGCTTTCTTTGCATCTGTTTGCAGTGAGCCGTCTTTTATGGAGAAAGCGGGGAATTCTTTCACAGCTGACTGAAAGCTGTTCATCGTATTCACCACTCCGTTGCTGATATGGTAAAGGTTCGGGAGAGCGGCGATGATGCTGAGCAAAAATACGTATAAAATCGTTTTCCCTATGCCTTGGAAACGCATTTTGCCAATAGCGTGAGGGGAATATGTACTTTTAAAAAATCGCTGAAATAAATTCATTCGTCTTCACTTCCTATTTCTATAATGTATCTGCATTATTGTATCGTCACAAAAGAACGAATACAAGAAAACTTATCAATCAACAGGGGCTGCGGAAGTTTCCTTTCAGAAAAATGGGTATAATATGAAGCATCACAATCGATTGGAGGGGATTCGGATGGACGTTTTATATTGGATCATCATTGCGGCGATGTTCGTCATTGCTTTCATCGGCCTTGTCTATCCCATTATTCCGAGCGTTGTTTTCATTGTAGCCGGATTTGTTCTATACGGGTTTTTATTTACATTCGGGCATTACTCCTACCTATTCTGGATCATTGAAGGCATTTTTACAGCCGTATTGTTTGCCGCTGACTATATTACAAATCTCCTCGGTATTAAGCGCTTCGGCGGCAGCAGGGCGGCGATATGGGGCAGTACGATCGGCCTTTTGATCGGACCGTTTGTGATACCGGTGGCAGGCATCATTTTGGGGCCGTTTATCGGGGCCTTGGCAGGTGAGATGATTGTCCATCAGAAGGACATCAAAACTGCCGCTAAAATTGGAATCGGTTCGCTGATCGGTTTTATTTCCGGGGTTTTAGCTAAAAGCGTGATCCAGTTAATCATGATCGGCTACTTTTTATATACCGTGCTCTAAAATTTTCCCCTGGATGTTTAAAAACAAGGGGAAAAGGATAAAGTTTAGTGAGCGCTTGAAATGCACTTGTGATCATTTTGTGAGCATTTCCATTGAAACAAGCCTTTTCTTTTGATACATTGAAAGAGGAAAGGCTTGCTAAAGGCGGCATTTCAATACATACAATATTAAGGAGGAATTGATAATGGCTTACAAACTTCCAGAATTACCTTATGCTTACGATGCGTTAGAACCTCACATCGACAAAGAGACGATGAATATTCACCATACGAAGCACCATAACACATATGTTACAAAATTAAACGAAGCGGTGGCAGGCAAACAAGATCTTGAAAGCAAATCTGTTGAAGAGCTTGTTGCAAACCTTGATGCTGTACCGGAAAACATTCGTGCAGCTGTCCGCAACAATGGCGGAGGACATGCCAACCACTCATTGTTCTGGACACTTCTTTCTCCAAACGGAGGAGGCGCTCCAACTGGTGAATTGGCAGAAGCCATCAACAGCAAATTCGGCAGCTTTGATCAATTCAAAGAAGACTTTGCCGCTGCAGCAGCTGGCCGTTTTGGCTCCGGCTGGGCATGGCTTGTTGTCAATAACGGCGAGCTTGAAATCACAAGCACGCCAAACCAAGATTCTCCTCTTTCAGAAGGCAAGACCCCTATCTTAGGTCTTGACGTATGGGAGCACGCATACTACCTGAATTACCAAAACCGCCGTCCAGATTACATTAAAGCATTCTGGAACGTCGTTAACTGGGATGAAGTTGCACGCCTTTACAGCGAAGCAAAATAATCCAGCTTGAGAAAAGAGGCCCGCGAGAAGCGGGCCTTTTTATGTTGTTCGCGAAGCGGAGCGTCTGTTTGTTTTTCGTTTCTTTTGCTCTGAAGTACATAACTGACTTTTGATGAGACAGACTAATGGTGATCAGTAAAGGGGAGTCAGTTATGAGCAGAATCAAAAACATAATAGGCGATGTTGAAGTAAACAGGGACCTCCTGCTGCTGCTTGCAGTCGGCGGCCTTTATTCTCTTAGCATTGCCCTTTCCAATACGTTTGTGAATGTATATCTGTGGAAGCAGTCCGGACAGTTTGTTGATTTGGCCATTTACAATTTGTCGATCGTCGTGATGCAGCCTATCATCTTTATGTTTGCCGGCCGCCTTGCCAAAAAAATCGACAGGGTGTTTATCCTCAGGTTTGGTGTTTCGTTTTTAGCTGTATTTTATTTAACTGTGCTGCTGGCGGGGGAGAATGCAGGATCACGGCTGGTGCTGCTCGGCAGTGTGCTCGGAATTGGCTACGGATTTTATTGGCTTGCGTTTAATGTCCTGACATTTGAAATTACTGAGCCGGACACGAGAGATTTTTTTAACGGGTTCCTCGGCATTTTAAATTCCGGCGCGGGAATGATCGGTCCGATTGTCGCCGGCTATGTCATTTCAAGGCTTGCTGACAACACGGGGTACACGGTGATTTTCAGCCTGTCCTTGGCTTTATTTTCAGTGGCTGTCATCACGAGCTTTTTTTTAAAGAGGCGTGAATCGCGCGGCCGCTACATTTTGAAAAAAATCTGGGCGGAACGAAATTCAGACCCGAATTGGCGCAGCATTACAAATGCTCATTTTTTTCAGGGGCTGAGAGAAGGGATTTTCGTTTTTTTAATCAATGTCTTTGTCTTTATCACGACAAAGAGCGAGTTGGCATTGGGGAAGTTCGGCTTGATTAATTCAGCTGTTTCTTTTTTTGCATACTATTTCGCAACGCGGCTTATTAAAAAAGGAGCGCGCAAAAAAGCGATTTTATTGGGCGGTCTCGTCCTGTTCGGCGCTCTCTTTCTGATTTTGTTTCATATGACGTACGTGACGCTACTGCTGTATGCTGTTGCGATTGCGATCGGCTATCCGATTTTGCTCGTACCGTATTCATCGCTCACATATGACGTGATCGGGAAAGCAAGGTATGCCAGGAAAGCGCGGATCGAATACATCGTCGTTAGAGAAGTTTTTTTAAACATCGGACGGATTGTCTCGATTTTGGTTTTTTTACTGCTCGTGTCGCTGCTGAAGGAAGACTTGGGCATTCCGGCTTCCCTCGTTTTGCTGGGGGCAGGCCATACGCTGATTTACTATTTCGTTAAAGATATCCGTCTGACAGAGCCAGCCCGCGAAACGGTCGGAAAAGATGCGCATAAACAAACAGCTGAACCCAATTATTTAGAAGGAAAAAGGTAAGCCCCAAGGGAAAATAGTAGAAAAATGCCGAAAAAAACTTTACAATATATTTGGCACCTTTTCATAAGGTGTCTTTTCTTTATTTCAAAAAGGTGATGTTAATGATGAACAAAAAAATGAAAACTGAAAAACGCAAATCGCTCCCCATCAGATTGAACATATTGTTCCTTCTCGCTTTTATTATTTTCACCATCGTCGTCGTGCGCCTCGGTATGGTGCAGATCGTCTTTGGCGAAGACTATACGAACGAAGTGCAGAAGCAGGAAGAAGTCGATGTCTCGACAAGCGTTCCGCGGGGGAAAATATATGACCGGAACTTGAATACGATCGTGAAAAATAAACCGATGAATGCCATTACATACACAAGGACATCATCGACCTCTCAGGAAGACAGGCTCAAAATAGCAAAAAAACTTGCAGAAATGATCAAAATTGATACAGATAAAATAACGGAGCGCGATAAAAAGGACTACTGGATTTTAACGCGGCCGAAAAAAGCTGAGAAGCTCATCACCGATCAGGACCGGAAAAAAGTAAAGGACGGCAAGCTGAAAGAAGACGATTTATACCAGCTGCAGCTTGACAGGATCACGGAAGATAAACTGAATGAATTGACAGATCAAGATTTGAAAGTCTTGGCAATCAAGCGCCAGATGGATTCTGGATACGCGCTGTCTCCGCAGTATATTAAAAACAAAGACGTAACGGCAAAAGAAATGGCGGTTGTCAGCGAACACCTGGACGAGCTCCCGGGAGTCGACGTGACGTCAGATTGGAAGCGGGATTATCCTTATAACGGTCTGCTCAGAACGATGATCGGCAGCATATCCGATTCAAATGAAGGGCTTCCGAAAAGTCTGCTTGATCATTATTTGTCGCTCGGCTACAACCGGAATGACCGGGTCGGAAAAAGCTACCTCGAAGCCGAATATGAAAATGTGCTTCAGGGACAGAAAGAGAAAGTAAAAAATATTACCAACAAATCAGGGGATATCGTCGATAAGGAAGTCATTTCCGAGGGGAAAAGCGGAAAAGATTTAGTCTTAACGATCGATGTTGATATGCAAAAAGAGATTGAAAAAATTATCGAGGATGAACTGAAGTCTGCCAAAGCCCAGCATAGCGCTCCGCTTCTCGACCGCGCATTCGTCGTCATGATGGATCCGCGAAACGGGGAAGTGTTATCGATTGCCGGCAAGCAGCTTAAAAACGAAAGCGGCAAATTAAAGGTTGACGACTATGCGCTCGGCGCGATGACGTCTTCTTATGCGATGGGCTCGGCTGTCAAAGGGGCCACTGTTTTAACAGGTCTGCAGACAGGAGCCATTAATTTAAATACGACTTTTCGTGATGAACCGCTTTGGATCGGTGACTCGCCGAATGCGAAAAAGTCATGGAGATTAGGCTTGGGAACACTGGGTATCCAGGGAGCGCTTGAACAATCTTCAAACGTGTTCATGTTTAAAACCGCGATCGCCCTTGGTAAAGGCCAGTATAAGGCGCATCAGCCTCTCAACCTTCAAACAAAAGCATTTGACACATTCAGGTATTATTTCAGTCAGTTCGGCCTCGGCGTCAAAACCGGAATCGATCTGCCAAATGAAGCTTCAGGCTACAAAGGATCTCAAAGACTGCCTGGTTTCTTGCTTGACTTTTCCATCGGACAGTATGACACATACACACCGCTGCAGCTGGCTCAGTACGTGTCAACGATTGCCAATGGCGGGTACCGCATGAAGCCGCAGCTCGTGAAAGAGATCAGGGAGCCTGATTCGAAAAAAGGAATCGGGGCCGTTACACAGTCCGTGCAGCCTGAAGTATTGAACAAATTAGACATGAGCGATCAATATATTAAAGAAGTCCAAAACGGATTCAGACGCGTAATGACAAAAGGTACGGCAGCGGGGCAATTTGCTTCTGCTTCATATAAACCAGCCGGAAAAACAGGAACGGCCCAGTCTTTCTATGACGGACCGGACAAATCGAAAACGGGAACATCGACATACAATACAACGCTTGTTGCGTACGCACCTTACGATAATCCGGAAGTCGCAATTTCCGTCGTCGTTCCTTGGGTTTATAATGACTATGGTCAGAGATATTCGATGACAAACGAAATCGGCCGAAAAGTGCTTGATAAGTATTTTGAACTGAAATCAAAACAATCGAAAGAAAATACTGCCGAAAAAAATAAAGACAAAATCGAAAAAGAAGCTACAGAATAGGACTTTTTCATTAAAACACCTGCATTGAACCATGCAGGTGTTTTTTTGTGCGCCCGTTCCTTTCGTGCGCAATCTATACAAAGTTCAAGCTTATTTTACAAAACCTTAATAATTCATTTAAACAAGATTAATACTGAAAAGTTACGCTATACCCGTAGGACAAATTACACATTTACGCGGGAGGATTAAGAAGTGAAACCATTTAAAAAAATCACACTGATGTTCATCATGTCCGTTTTAGTTGTCTTCGCAGCAGCTTGCGGAAGCAGCAGTACAAACAACAATGCAGACGAAGGCAAACAAAGCGATAAAACAGAGAATAAGGCTTCAGGTTCTTTGACGATTTCGGGTTCTTCGGCGATGCAGCCTCTTGTCTTAGCAGCGGCTGAAAAATTCATGGATGAAAATCCTGATGCCGATATTCAAGTTCAGGCTGGAGGTTCTGGTACAGGCCTTTCCCAAGTGTCTGAAGGCACAGTCCAAATCGGAAACTCCGATGTCTTTGCCGAAGAAAAAGAAGGCATTCCTGCCAAAGAACTTACCGATCATCAAGTTGCGGTTGTCGGAATGGCAGCTGCCATCAACCCTGAAGTAGGCATCGATGACATTTCGTTAGAGGATCTCAAAAAGGTATTCACAGGCAAAATCAAAAACTGGAAGGAACTAGGCGGGAAAGATCAAAAGATCACCCTTGTCAACCGTCCTGATTCTTCAGGAACCCGCGCGACTTTTGTCAAATATGCACTTGACGGAGAAACTCCAGCTGAAGGAATCACGGAAGATTCTTCAAACACCGTGAAAAAGTTAATCGCTGAAACGCCTGGAGCAATCGGATATCTTGCGTTTTCGTATATCAAGGATGACACTGTCACTCCGCTTTCAATCGACGGTGTGAAGCCGACAGCCGAAAATGTACAAAAAGGCAAATTCCCAATTTGGGCTTACCAGCATTCTTATACGAAAGGCGAACCTGAAGGCTTGGCGAAAGAATTCCTCGACTATTTGATGAGCGATGATATTCAAAAATCCATCGTGACGGAGCAGGGCTACATTCCGGTAACAGACATGGAAGTAAAACGCGACGCGGATGGAAAGCAAACTGATAAATAATGACAATAGAAGGCGGGAAAGTGTGCTCCTGACACTTTCCCTCTTATGACTTGTTCTTATAGGAGTGTAAAAAATGGTTCAAAAAATAGAGAAACTGTCCGCGAAAGAGCGGCTGATCAGCTCCAAGCATAATCGCAAAATGGATGAAATCCGCGGGAGGATTTTGGTTGCGTCGTGCGCGTTTATCATGATGGCGGCGGCGATTTCAATCACAATTTTTCTCGGAAATAAGGGGTTGCAATCTTTTCTGGCCAATGGTGTAAGTCCAATTGAGTTCTTAACCAGTCTAGATTGGAATCCAACGAACGAAAACCCTGAATACGGAGCCCTTCCGTTTATACTCGGATCTTTTGCAGTGACCCTTCTTGCATCTTTGATTGCTGCACCGCTTGGAATAGGAGGTGCGATTTTCATGACGGAAATCGCACCATCATGGGGTAGAAAAGTACTGCAGCCGGTTGTCGAATTGCTTGTTGGCATTCCTTCCGTCGTTTATGGATTCATAGGCCTTACAGTGTTAGTGCCGTTCATTTCACAGTTTAAGTCAAGCGGGTCGGGTCACAGCCTTCTGGCGGGAACGATCGTCCTGGCTGTCATGATTTTGCCGACGGTCACTTCTATTTCAACGGATGCGCTCATGTCGCTGCCGAAAAATCTGCGCGAAGGATCATACGCATTAGGCGCAACCCGCTGGCAGACGATCCGCAAAGTGCTGATACCGGCAGCGCTGCCTTCGCTTCTGACAGCCGTCGTCTTAGGAATGGCGAGGGCGTTCGGCGAAGCGCTGGCCGTGCAGATGGTCATCGGAAATTCCCGAAATCTGTTTGAGAGCCTTTTAGACCCTGCAGGCACATTGACAACGATCATTACGTTAAACATGGGTCATACAACATACGGGAGCGTGGAAAACAATACGCTTTGGTCAATGGGGCTTGTCCTTCTGATCATGTCGTTCTTGTTCATCCTGCTCATCCGCTATCTGTCATCCAGGAGGAAACTGTAATGAACAGCAAAGTCACAGATCGTTTAGCAACCGGTGTTTTTGGATTGATTGCCGCGGTAATCACCGCTATTCTTGTCGGTTTGTTCGCTTATATCATCATCAATGGTGTTTCACATATCAGCCTCAGCTTTTTAACTTCGCGTTCCAGTGCGCTTTCAAGCGGCGGCGGAATTCGCGATCAGCTGTTCAACTCGTTTTATATTCTCGTGCTGACAATGCTGATCACGGTTCCCCTTGGAGTCGGCGGGGGAATTTATATGGCAGAATATGCGCCCGCCAACAAATTGACCGATTTTATCCGTGTCTGTATTGAAGTTTTGTCATCCCTTCCTTCGATCGTCATGGGGATGTTCGGCATGTTGATGTTTGTTAATCTGACCGGATGGGGGTACAGCATTATCGGCGGAGCGCTTGCTTTGACGATTTTCAACCTTCCCGTCATGGTTAGGGTGACAGAGGATGCGATCCGCTCCGTACCTAAGGAGCAAAAAGAAGCTTCCCTTGCTTTAGGCGTGTCCAAATGGCATACGATTAAAACGGTATTGATCCCTGGTGCGGTCCCGTCCATCATCACAGGCGCGATTCTTGCGTCGGGCCGTGTATTTGGCGAAGCTGCCGCTTTGCTGTTTACAGCCGGACTAACCACGCCGAGACTGAATTTTGCCGATTGGAATCCGTTTTCTGAAACATCGCCGCTCAATATTTTCAGACCGGCTGAAACGCTGGCCGTTCATATTTGGAATGTAAACACGCAGGGGATCATCCCCGATGCTGAAGCAATCGCAAACGGCGCAGCCGCCGTTCTCGTTCTGTCCGTCTTGATCTTTAATTTGGCAGCCCGATGGCTCGGCTCTTTTATTCATAAAAAGTTAACGGCAAACAAATAAGAAGGAAGGATGAAATCATATGGCTCAGGTCCAGATGCCGGTTTTGGAAACCGTGCGCGACAATATCGGAATCGCTCCGCTCCCTGAAGCGAAAGAACATATTTTAGAAGTGAAAAATTTAAATATTTACTATGGAGAAAAGCGGGCCGTCAACGACATTTCCATGCATGTTGACAAACATGCCGTTACGGCTTTGATCGGTCCGTCAGGCTGCGGAAAATCGACTTTTTTAAGAAGCATCAACCGGATGAACGATCTGATTCCATCAGCCAGAACATCCGGTGAAATACGATATGAAGGGCTTAATATCCTTGATTCCAATATCAATGTCGTTAATCTGAGAAGGGAAATCGGAATGGTATTTCAGAAGCCGAATCCCTTTCCAAAATCGATTTACAGCAACATTACCCACGCGTTAAAGTATGCGGGCGAACGGCGGAAATCCGTGCTTGATGAGATCGTGGAAGAAAGCTTGACAAAAGCCGCGCTGTGGGATGAAGTGAAAGACAGGCTGCATGAGTCGGCTCTTTCGCTGTCAGGCGGGCAGCAGCAGCGTCTCTGCATCGCCCGGACGCTCGCGATGAAGCCTGAAGTCCTGCTCTTGGATGAGCCTGCGTCAGCGCTCGACCCGATTTCAAACGCGAAAATAGAGGAATTAATCGTCGGTTTAAAAGAGGAATACTCGATCATCATTGTCACGCATAACATGCAGCAAGCTTCAAGAATTTCCGATCAAACGGCATTTTTCCTTAACGGAGATTTAGTCGAATACGATCGTACGGAAAAGATTTTTATGAATCCTTCAGAAAAAAAGACAGAGGATTATATCAACGGCAGGTTTGGATAAGGAGGGGCCGGTATGAGCGCTGTAACAGCTGTAAAGCCAAAAGATGTATACCAGATCAACGACTTGAATTTATGGTACGGCGAACATCACGCATTAAAGAACATTAACTTAACAATACCCGAGTACGAAATTACCGCCATCATCGGTCCGTCAGGCTGCGGAAAGTCGACCTTCATTAAAACGCTGAATCTCATGATCAATATGGTTCCGAATGTCAAAATGACCGGAGAGATCAGCTACAACGGAACGAACGTACTCAACAGCAAAGTCGACCTTGTTGAGTTGCGGAAAAAAGTCGGCATGGTGTTTCAAAAAGGAAATCCGTTTCCCCAGTCGATTTTTGATAATGTCGCATACGGACCAAGGATCCATGGATTGAAAAACAAAAAAGAACTGAATGAGAGAGTGGAAAAAGCGCTTGTGGATGTGGCGCTGTGGGATGAAGTGAAAGACCGCCTTCATTCCCAGGCGCTCGGACTTTCCGGGGGGCAGCAGCAGCGCCTCTGCATCGCAAGGGCGCTGGCCACCAATCCGGACGTTCTCTTGATGGATGAACCGACATCCGCTCTTGATCCCGTTTCAACTTTGAAAATCGAAGAGCTGATGCTCAAGCTGAAAGAGAAATATACGATTGCAATCGTCACGCACAATATGCAGCAGGCATCGAGAATTTCCGATCAAACGGCATTTTTCCTCATGGGCGAGCTTATTGAGTGCAATGATACGGTCAAAATGTTTTCAAGTCCTGACGATTATCGGACAAAAGATTATATTACAGGCCGGTTCGGATGAGCAAGAGGCTGCCGTTTTAAAGCGGCAGCCTTCTTTTGCACCGGCGGCAAGGCAATAAAAAAAGCAGGCCGGTACGAAGGGGACTGACCCCATAAGATGAGACAAATAAAAAACACCTTCAAGTTTGAACGGATAGTTGTTATCCGAAATAAGACATGGAGGTGTTTTTTCTATGGGGACAAGAGTGAGTTCCGGTTGAAGTCAAACGAAAGGCTGTAGAAATGAGATTGGCAGGCGTTCCTATGAAAGAGATCATGCAGAAATTGAATATCAAGAATAAGGAGCGGGTTCAGACATGGGTCAGGTGATATAAGGCTGCGGATAAACACCGATTCGAACAGCCTGTTGGAAAACAATATACTTATGGAAAGGATTCCGAGTATTCCTCTGAATTAGAGAGACTGCAGGCAGAAAGTCGTTAGCTGAAACAACAAAATGAAGTTTTAAAAAAGGGGGTTAGTCCCAGAGGCATTCTTTTCGATTTTTACGAAACAATTTAACCTTAAATTTACCTTATAAATAAAATTCCATATTGACCAAACATTGTAAAAGGTGATACATTATTTAATAGAATTAACAAAAAATACTTTTGTTTATATAAGGAGCATTTATGGATAACAAACACAACTTTATTACTCTCATACATCATTTCATATTTTCTCCTAAGGACTTTCTTTCAATCAAGTATTCTAGCGATAAGAATTATCGTCATTCTTGGTTTGTCTTCCTAGCTGTATTGTTTCTGTTCTTAGGCTTTTATTTAGCTATCTTCCCAACACTCTCTACCTTGATTAATCATTCATTTCAAGACAATGGAATTGATTATACAACTGATATGAATACACTCATTATGATTATTACATTAGTATTAGGTATTATTCAATTTACCTCGATGGTTCTTGTAAGCTTTTTTATTATACATATTATTGGGATATTAATTGGCGGGACCGCTACAGCCAAAGAATTTTTCCCTAGTTTTATTTATTCAATCATACCCATAGGCATCAAATTTACAATACTCATTATTTTTTCTTTCTTTTTAGGTAGTGATTTCGCCTTTTCAGTTATTTACCCAAATTCTCAACAGCCGCTAGATATTATCTTGAATATTATTATCGATCCTTTCTTTTGGTGGTCTACCATTCTAGGGTGTATTGCCTTAAAAGTAATACATCAAATTTCTTATAAAAAAACAATCATAATCATTAGCATTACAATGTCTTTAGGTATTATTTCTCTTTTTTCAACCAGTTTATTTTTATAAACTGAAAGGAGGTGAAATTTCAAGATGAAAAATAGCAATCTTTTTAAAATTGCAAGTATTACAGGTGTAGTTTCTCTCTTTGCCATTGCTACTTTCCTTATGGGCTCTTCAGAAGGTATTGCAGGTTTAGCTTCTATTGACTTTAGTTCAGGTCATCAGTTTGCTTTAGACCTTGCAACAAACCTAGGAATTAGTAAAAAAACAGCCTATGTAGCAATCGGTGTTATTATGACAACAGGCGATGTATTAACGATTCTCAGCCTATTGGCTGTTGTTTTGGGCGGAACGGGTCTAATTACAGCTGCAATGGTAGCTACAGCGAAAAAGCTAGCTAAAAAATACGGCAAAAAATATGCTGCTGAATGGTAAAATGATCAAATGGAAGAGGTTGAGGAGTATAATTATACTCCTCCTTATTTTCGTTCTAGGAGGAATATACACATGCTCAACAAAAGGGTTCTCATTGCAAACTTTAAACTAACCTATAGACGAACTTTAAATCGCTTGATTTATTTTTTTCCATCAAGCGAAAATTTACTTAAATCAAATAAAATTCTATTTGTCTTTGCGCCCTTTTTCTTGGTGTATTTATTTATTCTATATAAAGCCTCACAGATTCTTTTAACTGGAGTTCCAGAGCATATTCTAACTCTAGGTACAAACTTTATCATTCTCTTTTTTGTTTTGAATATATTAAAATCATCGACTGATATCATACATCGATATGTATATCCTGAAGATTTTCTTCTTCTCCATACTTTAAAAACGGATCCCAAAAAAATTTTATTATCAAGGTTCTTCACAACAATTTTTCTAAACATCCTGTTTAAATTAACAGTAGTGTTATTCCCTATACTCTTTTTTATAAATTTTTCTACACATAACCGTATATATCTTTTGTTATCATTTCCAACATTGCTAATGTTTATTGTTGGACTGACAAGTCTTTATTCATCGCTTTCATACATCGTTTATTCTAAATTTCTACATAACATTTTAAATTCACGATTAAAAAGCTTGTTATCCCTTATAGGAATTGCCTGTTTATCTGCCATTTCAACTACTTTTCTTGGTTGGATTGGACTTAATTATTTTTATCAAAATGATCTCCTTGAAGCTATTGGGAATTTCATATATCTATTCAAATTAGATACGATATTAACCACCAATTGGCTACCTACAAATTGGTTTTTACTTTCAACAAGTGATATACATTTATTTTTTATATGTTCTATAGGTTATATTGCTTTAGGTTGCCTTTTCGTCTTTATTACCTTTCATTTAATTTTGAAAGTATTGATTATAAAAGAAGCAGTACCTAATAATCTTTTGCCAAAATTAAAACCAATCAAATTGCCTTTTTTAAGTTTCTTACAAAAGGCTTTACCACGGCAAAATATTGCTATTCTAAAGAAAGACCTTACTGCATTATTAAGAGCTAATTTTACAATAAAAAAGCGACTGGTACTTTCCATTAATATGATTGCAATAGAACTAGGTGTATTGGTAGGTCTTAGTTTAAATCAAATGTGGTTTGATTTCTCAGATATCTTTGTTATCTACCCAATTTTATTTGCTGTGACTTATAACACATCTTTATTAGGAGAGGGATTGCTTGGCGTAACTTCAGCAGATGCAGAGCGTGAGAACCTTTATGTTTATAAGAGTTCGGGTGCTTCTATTTTTAAATTGATCGCAGGAAAATCTTTATTGCACTTATCTGTGATTCTTATTTTAATGAATACGTTATATCTATTTATCTTATTGTTATTTAACTTAGATTTTATGACGCAATTTATATTGTTCATCATGATTAACTCCATCAGTCTTATCATAGGTGCTGGGCAAATTATTGGAACATTTCTCTATCCTCGTTTGGATTGGGAGAACTTTGAAGACATTGGTTCATCTGTTAAAGCATCGTTTTTTGAACATACTATTCTTGGAGTGTTACTGGCATTTTACCTTCAGTTGTATGGTATCACAGGCGTTCTCGTTACATTTGATATTATAAATAGGGGAATATTCTTTTTAATCATTGTGACAGGTACCATTTTATTTGTTATAGGTATTGGATTCTTTTATTATTTTTGGATTAAACGAATAGGAACGAAAAATTGGGAGATGAAAACATGAACATTGAAAATGTGTCTTTCAAATATAAAGATAAACTGATCCTTAAATCTATTAATTTAAAGATAGAGAAAGGCCAAGTGTACGGCTTGCTTGGACCAAATGGAGCTGGTAAATCAACTCTTTTAAAATGTATCCTTGGTATAGTGAAACCTTATGAAGGTAAAATCACTATCAAAGGAGAAACCTTGGAATCTGAAAGATCCTCTTACCTTAAATATATAGGATACGTTCCAGACGCACCTTTTATCTATCATTATTTAACACCTAGAGAGTACCTTGAGTTTGTTGCTGATTTACAAGATGTCCCTTATGAGATTAAAAATGATAGAATAGATCTTTTGTTAAGTCAATTTAACTTAAAAGATAATGAAAATGACATGATATCTACATTTTCTTTTGGTATGAAACATAAGTTATCTGTTGCAGGAGCCATACTTCATGAACCAGAAATATTAATATTAGATGAACCATTAGGTGCATTTGATCCTCCAACTACAAAGATGATGAAAAGTTTTCTCAAACGTTATGCTGAACAGGGAAACACTGTCATCATGTCTACACACCTTGTAAACATAGCACAACAACTATGTGATAAGGTTGGAATACTGATTAATGGTACTTTAGTTAAAGAATATAATCACCTTACAGACATAAAGGATTTTGAAGATTTGATTATAAGGGATATGGATACGATACTAAAATGAAGGAATTATTAAAAAGAAATAAGCGTATACTCTATATAGCAAGCTCCTTTTACGTAGTGGGTTTAGTTCTTGGTGTGATTTTTAACAATATTCTACCTAGTCTTAGTCAAGATAATGTTCAAAATATCACAGTATTGGGTTATTTTACACATAATTTTGCAGCAAATTTATTTCTCATTTTTTCAATGTTTACATTTGGAATTTTGACATCTATCTTATTAATATTGAATGGCTTCTTAGTCGGTCTATCTTCTTTACATAGTATCACCGACCATGGAAACGATGTCTTATTTATATTAACTGCTTTGATTCCTCACGGTATTTTTGAGATTCCCGCAATGATTTTGTCGGGAGCACTTGGTTTCAAATTGTTAGATTACGTATATATGAAGATAAGGGGTATTAATTTTTCAAAAAAACAGTTTTTACTAGATTTTTTGTACTTTGTTATTATACTATTTTTATTGACATTACTTGCTGCTGTTACAGAAGCATTAATAACGCCTTATTTACTTAACAAATTAACATTAGGAGGCTCTTATGTTCTTTAATAAAAAGCAGATAGATAAATTACTGGATGATCATACAGAAGAAGAACAAAAAGAAACGAAAAGTAAAGTTAATACTTCATTTATAATAGTATTTTATTTTTCAATACTACTATCAATCTGTACTTTCTTTTTTGATTATAGGTACTTTTTGATTGCTTTGTTTGGCCCGACCATTTTAGTAACTTTTATATCCCCACCTTTCCAAACCAAAAAAGGTATTTATAGAATGTTTTCGGCCATATATTTAATGCTTTTAATTACAGTTACTTTCTTTTGGTTAAATTAAGTGCTTAATTCTCAATCAAAAAACGTCCTTAATGGATGTTTTTTTTATATCGTTTAAATTAATAATTCGAATTATTTTTTGACATGTTCCACCCCGCACTACGAATGGGTTCTCCATCCTTTTTTATCATTGTATAGGTATGTAAACGGTTTATTGTAGGGGGAGGGCTTATGTTAACGCTTATTGGTTTGCTGATTATTTTAACGATTGTCGTATTGCTGATTTTGAGAAAAGCAAGTCCGATTGTTGCCATGGGCCTTTGATAGGGGCGCTCATTGCTGGATTTGGCATCAATGATATTTAAACCTTTTTTGAAGAAGGGATTATCAAAGTACTGCCAGTGGCGACCATGTTTATCTTCGCCATTTTATTTTTTGGCAGTTTACAAGACACAGGATTCTTCGAACCTCTAATCAAAGCATTAAAACAAGCTGACAAAGGGGAATGTTGCCACCGTTACCATGGGTACAGCTGCAATTGGGATGATCTCACACTTAGACGGTGCAGGAGCTACAACCATTTTATTAACTGTACCCGCACTGCTTCCGCTTTATAAAAAATTACATATGAGTCCTTACTTACTGTACGACCAAGGTTTTAGTGTATACAACTTACGATTATCAGAAAGCTATTAATATAAAAGGCATTACCATGAGCATGTCCGGCAAAGGGACGCCCGCTGATAATGCCTCTTATCGGAACGTTTCATTCCTCGCTAAAGTCTGAAACGTTCTATCTTAACAGCATTGATCGAACTACGACTGCCATCGTAGAACGCACTGTCAAAGAATACATTGATTATTATAACAATATTCGTATTCAAACAAAATTAAACAACCAATCACCGGTAAACTATCGGCAATTGGCTGTATAAAGGTGTTTTTATCCCTGTCTCAAAAACAGGGGGCAGTCCCGTACGAAGCAGCCTGCTTTTTTATTTGGACAGTGTTTTGACAATGTTTTTCAAGCTGTCACCGCGCTTCAGTTCGTATTTACCTGCGCGGATTTTAGATTCGTTTCCGGTCTTTTTCACATAATCTTTGAAGTCATCGGCTGAAGAAATCACTTTTCCTTTTGCAAGGAGGTCTGCTATCTCAGCCGTGCTCATGCCGCTTTTGATTTCAAGTTTGTACTTGGAACCTTTTTTCGCATCATCCTGCTCTTTTTCTTTTTTGTTTTGAGACGCATCATCCTGTTTCAGAGCGGTCTCTTTATAGTGGAGCAGTTGCTGGTATTCATCGCGTTTCAGCGAAACCTGCTGATTGTCCTTTAAATATGTTTTGACATCGGCTTCGCTGATGTTTTGAGCATCCTTAGAAGCCTCAGCTTTTCCGTTATCCGTCAAATAAAATGCGCCTGCAAGAACGGCGGTAGCCAAAATCATTCCTCCGGCAAATGCTTGTACACTTTGTCTGGTCATACAAGCACCCTCTCATTGTCTTTAATGATCGCTTTGACATCTTCGACAGATACATGCTCAGCTTTTGCGATGGCATCTACAGACATGCCGTTTTGATATTTTGAAAGAATCTGCTTCGCAATATGCTGGCTGATACCGGCATTCGGTCTGCGGACGACCACATTTGAATCGAGGAGCTCTTCCTCAAGCACGGTCATCTTCTTTTTCAGTTTATAGATTTCCTGCATGGCGGACAGCTGAAGGGTTTCCAACTCCTGTTCAACTTCCTTGATCGGTTCTCTTTGAAAATATGAGAATGCAATCAGCGCAATGCTGACAACGAGCAGCGCAATGATAGCAATTTCCACGTTCATCACCTTCAATTCTAATTTTCTCCTTCTTTTTTATACCATAAAAACGCTTGCTTCAAAAGGAGTTAATGCAAAAAATAAAAATTTTGTCGAAGAATTTTATTTTCGTTGCGCCTGCGGGGCCATTTCCAATAGGATAGATACATAACAGGGCTTAACGGGAGGGCGCACGGTGAAAAGGACAATCATCTCGAAAAAACCTTTTCAACATAGTATTCGAAGCGAGTCTTCGTTTTGTAACGATATTTTAAAAATAACTTCGCCGGATCATGAAACTGTTCGGGTGAGCTGGGAAATCTCAGATGCTGCGCTTTCGGCAGCTGAAGCGGTGCTGTTTGAAAATATAAGAGACGTCGAAAAGCAAATTCTTCTCTCTTGCGTAAAAAACGGGGAGCGCAGCGTACGGACGATCCATACCGGTGCATTTAAAGGGGAAGCTTCGGTTTTTCCCGCTGCAGGAAACGTGTTCTACAAAGCGGAATACCGAATATACAATTCGCTCAACATGTCACTAGCCGTTCTGACATCCGATTGCTTCTATCTTGGGGAAAACGGAATCCATTCAAACAGTTGTTTTCTCTATCAAGACAATCAGCAGGATTGGCCGACTCAATTTTCCGCATATACGAGTTATTCTTTAATAGAAGAAAAGGAGCGTCCTCGTTGATCAACGTATTGCTGCTGTCACTGGAAAATCCCCTTTCATTGAAAAGCGGAGCGGGGCGCTATGTGAGAAGTCACCTTGAACTATTGCGGAACGAAGTCAGCTTTACCGTCTGCACGACGGCTGCCGGGCACAACAGCCATACATGGGAAACGTTGGAGATTCCGCTTGATTTAAAAGCGTTCGCTTCTTTTGAAGAGGCGGTAGCCGCCATGAATTTTCAAATGATTAAAACCGTGCTGGAGCATAAAGGAAAATTTGATTTCATCCATGCAAACGATGATGTCACCGCGCCTGCCGCCGTTTATCTCAGCGAGGTGTTGGCGGTGCCGCTGATTTCCACGGTACACGGCCTTGAAAGCGACCGAAAAAAGGCAGCAGGCGGAAATGTCCACCCATACAGGGCAATCCTCGAACGGCTTCTGGCTGAAAAAAGCGATCAAATCCTCGTGCTGAGCAGTATGATGAAGTCAGACATGCAAAAGGCGTTTTCGCTTCCCTTCGAGCAAGTCCGGGTCATTCCCTATCCGTGCATAAAAAGCCGCACGGTGAAAAAACGAATGAAAAGCGCGCCGTACTTTTTTTCCTACGGAAGGTTTGTTCCGGAAAAAGGGTTTATCGAATTGCTGAACGTCTTTCAACAGCTACACAAACGGCTACCTGACCTTGAACTTGTCATTGCCGGGGAAGGACCGCTTCAAAGCGGGATCGAGACCAAGGCAAGAGAATTGGGCATTAAGGAAAGTGTGACAATTCTTCCTTTCCTTTGTGAAGAAGAAAGAGAGAGCTGGCTGGAATTTTGTGAAATGGCTGTTTTTCCAAGCTTTTATGAGCCGTTCGGCATTGCTGCTCAAGAAAGCATGGCTGCCGGCGCTGCCGTCGCCGTCGGAAACAACGGGGGATGGAACGATTTCGTCATCGATCGGGTGACCGGTTTTCAGGTTGATTTTAATGATCCGTATAAGGCTGCATATGCGCTCGCAGAAATTGTCCGCGATAAGGAGCAGCTGCTCAAAGTCGGACAATTGGCAGAGGCTTATATATTGGATTTGCATAATCCTGAATATATAAAAAATACGTTTTTGCATCATGTGTATCACACGTCTTTTTAACAAACCGTGACAAACTAAAAAAAACGCCTGGCATTCCTGCATCATAAGTGGTATTATAGATAAGTCTGAACAGAAATGATATATAGTTTGGAGGGAAAAATAAATGCGCGTTAATATTACTTTAGCTTGCACTGAATGCGGCGAGCGTAACTATATTTCTACAAAAAACAAGCGTAACAATCCAGATCGCGTTGAATTCAAAAAGTATTGCCCACGTGACAAAAAATCAACTTTACACCGCGAAACAAAGTAAGCAGCAGGGATTTTCCTGCTGTTTTTCTGTTTTTAAGGGGGAAAGAGATGTGAAGCGTTCTTTACGAAGCGAGGTCAGAAAGAGGCTTGCAAACATGCCGGAACAGGAGTTTCATTTAAAGGCGGAAGCGATTCACCGGAAGCTATTTCAATCAAAACAGTGGAAAAAAGCGTCTGTCATTGCCCTCACGATATCCAGAAATCGCGAAGTTCCGACAAAACCGATTATCGAACAGGCCCGGCTTGAAGGAAAAACGGTGTGCATTCCGAAATGTATGCCTGAAACAAAAGAGATGCACTTTCGCAGCTATCAGGATGAAAGCGATCTTGAAGTCGTGTATTTTGGCCTGCAGGAACCGATCGTGCACAAAACCGAGCGGATGGATCCAGAAGACATCGACTTCATCCTTGTACCGGGAATTTGCTATGACAGGACAGGATACAGAATCGGCTATGGAGGTGGCTATTATGACAGATATCTGGCCGATTTCACAAAAGATACCGCATCGCTGGCTTTCGAGTGCCAAGTGATCGATCATGTTCCAAAGGAGCCGCACGACATTCCGGTCAAGCAAGTTTTGACCGAAGACGCTGTTTACAACTGCAGCGGGCCTGTCCGCGACCCTGCTGAATAATTATTGAAAAATGAGACACGATACGGTTATAGGTTATAGGAGGGATCATATGAGAAAAGTTACGTTCATTGTAGTAGGCATCATTGCCGCCCTTGTGTTTTTTCAAAGCCGTTATCGTGTCATCAATTTCATTCTCGGTCAAAACCAGATCCGCCACTATTTTATCCATTTGATGATGAGAATTCCGTTTTTTCGCAATAAGTTTATACAGCAGGCATTCTGAATCCCGTTTAAAAACGGGATTTTTTAAAGCGCTTAAAAGACGCAGAGTGACGCGTTTCCTGTTATAATGGACAAAAACAATTGTGGAGCGTCGGTATGTATTCAATCGATTATTTGTATTGGAATTTCATCGGGAACCTCTTAGACAGAGATTTTGAGCTTGTGCAGGCACCCGCTTCATTCGGAGAAGCCTGGCTTGAAGCGAGGGGGAGCGCGCCGTATGATTTGGTTCGCGTTTTCCGGAACGATATCGATTTCAGACAGGATCTCGTCCGCGACTTGGAATCTCTTTATGAAAGGGCCGAGCGGCTGAGAGCAGCATCAGGGCAGCGAAAGCTCTCGATATTGAACGTCTATTTGTCGCAGGAAGCGCCTGTAGATGAGTGGGAAGATGTTGTCAGTCATCCGGTCGCAGATAAGCGGATCAGCATCGTGCCGGTTTTTATTGATCATGCTTCGGCTGAAGAAGGGTTACGCAAACTCGCCGTTGCTTTAAACATGGGGCCAGATGAGCTGACAGGCCAAATGCAGGATGCCGGATACGAAAATGTGGAAGAGAAGAGAGCCGAAGTATTAGCAGCGGCTAAAGCAAGAGAAGAAGAAAGGCGGCGGGAAGCGGCTTTATTTGAGAAGGGCAAACCGATGTTTACCTGGATTTTCGCAGTGCTTCAAGTCTTCATGTTTCTGCTTCTGGAAATGTCAGGCGGCAGCCAGAATACCGAAACGCTCATCCGGTTCGGGGCGAAGGAAAACAGCCTCCTGTTAGCCGGGGAATGGTGGCGGCTTGTCACGCCGATCGTTCTTCATATCGGATTGGTCCATCTCATGTTTAATACGTTTGCATTATTGTCTGTTGGAGCCGCAGCAGAAAGGGTGTTCGGATCATTCCGCTTTCTTGTCATATACATATCAGCCGGAATTTTTGGATCGATCGGCAGCTTTCTGTTCAGCCCGTATCCGTCTGCAGGGGCTTCGGGAGCCATCTTCGGTTGTTTGGGAGCACTTCTGTATCTGGCTTTTTCAAACCGGAAAGCTTTCTTAAAAACGATCGGAACAAATATCATTGTGATTATCATCCTGAACCTCGGCCTCGGTTTCACCATTTCAAATGTTGACAATGCTGGCCATATCGGCGGATTGATCGGCGGGCTCCTGACGGCCTTGGCTGTCGGAATCCCCGGGAAAAAAAGACCGCTCCAGCGGCTGGCAGGCTGGGTCCTCATCTTTGTCATCGGAGGAGGGGCCCTGTACTTCGGGACACATTCAGCTCCGGTGCAGGAAAATGCCATGCTGCATCAGGCAGCGAAATGGTATGAAGAGGGAGACTATGAAAAGGTTAAGGATGCCTTACAGGAAGCAGGCTCAAAGCCGGACGCTTCCAGCGACACTTTAAAGCTGCTCGCTTATACCGAGATTAAACTCGGCGAGTATGAAAACGCCGAGAAAAGGTTCGAGGCCGTCGTTGAAAAAGATCCATCAGACCACGCCTCCCTCTATAATCTCGCTTGGCTATATGCTCAAAAAGGCGAGCTTGCCAAAGCCGAACAGTCTGTTGAAAGAGCGTTGGCTGAAAAGCCTGACGAAGAGATGTATAAAGCGCTCCAGGACGACATTAAGAAGAAAACTGCCCGGTAATCAAGTATGAAAAGCTTCCGTTATGTTAAAAATGGTCTTTAGTATAGACTCATTTGACGGGAGCTTTTAATATACAATGGAAAAAAAGCATGCGGTCCAGAAAAATTTAGCGAAAAATGTTGAATATTTAAATGAAAAGCTGGGTGTCGACAAAAGCTTCGACATGATCCGGCTTGATGTCGTTTATGCTGATAGAGACATGTCGCTTTATCTTGTCGACGGCTTTGTAAAAGATGATATTATGCACCACCTGCTTAAGAATCTCTCAAGGCTCACACCTGAAAGTCTGGAAGACGATCCGCTTGAAAAGCTGGTCAAAACATACATTCCTTATATCGAAATTGACACGGAGGATGACCTCGACAAAGCAGCCGCCCAGGTGCTGTCCGGTCCGGCCGTTCTTCTTGCCGACGGGGTTGACCATGCCATTATTATCGATGCGCGGACATATCCGGCAAGAAACCCGGAGGAACCCGACAATGAACGCGTCGTCAGGGGTTCAAGAGACGGCTTCGTCGAAACAATCGTGTTTAACACCGCACTGACGAGACGAAGAATCCGCGACCGTTCTCTCAGAATGGAGTTCCTGCAGGTCGGCAGAAGAAGCAAAACAGATGTCGTCATCTGTTATTTGGAAGATATCGCCGACTTGGAAAGTGTAAAAAAGCTGAAACAGTCGCTTGAAGCGATCGATACGGACGCTTTGACAATGGCGGAAAAAACACTGGAAGAATACATCGGCGGCCGTCATTGGAACCCTTATCCGACGGTTCGCTATACAGAAAGACCTGATACTGCGGCCGTTCATTTGTATGAAGGCCATATTCTCGTCTTTGTGGACGGCTCGCCAAGCGCGCTGATTACCCCAGTTACTTTTTGGCATCATATGCAGCATGCCGAAGAGTACAGAAACAAACCACTTGCAGGCGCTTATTTGCGAATGGTCCGCTTTATATCTGTTTTGGCATCGATCTTTTTGCTGCCGCTGTGGTTTCTGCTTTCCGTCCATCCCGACCATTTGCCGGACGCCCTTGAATATATAGGGCCTGAAAAAAAAGGAGCCATTCCGCTGCTTGTGCAATTCATCATTATTGAAATAGGCGTCGACATGATGCGGATGGCTGCAATCCACACCCCGTCGTCTCTGGCAACGGCTCTCGGACTCGTAGCTGCTTTAATGATCGGGGAAGTAGCGGTGCAGGTCGGGCTTTTCTCGCATGAAGTCGTCTTGTATCTCGCTGTCGCGGCCATCGGCACATTTGCTACGCCGAGCTATGAGCTGAGCATAGCGAACAGGCTTGCAAGAATCGTTCTCCTGGTCGCGGCCGGTGCATTCGGACCGATCGGCTTTGTCATCGCGATATTCTGCTGGGTGATTTATCTGGTCAGAATGAAGTCGTTTCAAGTGCCGTATTTATGGCCGTTTATCCCCTTTGACTACAGAGCCTTCCGCGATATCGCGATTCGCACGCCGATGCCGCTGAAAAATAGAAGACCCGTATTTTTGGATCCCCAGGATCCCGACCGCTAAATGTCTGTTTTCCGGCCAGGAAAACAGGCTTTTTTTTTGCTTGACGCCGGACAGCTTTATGAATACGCTAATGTTAGACCTTTAAAGAATGGTGAAATAAGATGAAAACAGCCTATGATGTACAGCTTTTGCTGAAACAGTTTGGATGTTATGTTTATTTTGGGGATCGCGAGCTTGAACTTGAATATATGATGGACGAACTGAAAGAAATGTTTCTTTCGAATCTGATAGAAAAAGAACAATGGGTTCAAGGTGTTTCAATTTTGCAGAATGAACTCACAAAAGTAAAGAGAAAATAAAACAGGGATAAGAGGGGGAGCAGAATGAATGACAGCTGGCTGGTCGGGGTTGACCTTGGAGGAACAACAGTAAAACTCGCTTTTGTAAGCGCTTATGGCGAAATCCTGCACAAGTGGGAAATACCGACCGATAAATCAGGGAAAACGGTTACGGTAAGCATCGCAAAAGCCATCGACAGCAAATTGAAAGAGCTCGGCAAACCGAAGCACATCTTAAAATGGATCGGCATGGGCGCTCCAGGCCCCGTCAATACGGAGACAGGCATCGTTTATAAAACGACGAATATGGGCTGGGAAAACTACCCGTTGAAAGACCATCTGGAAGCAGAGACAGGGATCGCGGCGGTCATCGAAAATGACGCGAACATCGCGGCTCTCGGCGAAATGTGGAAAGGAGCGGGCGACGGCGCAAAGGATTTGATTCTCGTAACTTTGGGGACGGGCGTCGGAGGCGGCATTATTGTAAACGGAGAAATCGTTCGCGGGCAAAACGGAGCAGGCGGTGAAATCGGCCACATCTGCTCGGTTCCTGAAGGCGGAGCGCCGTGCAACTGCGGAAAAAGCGGCTGTATCGAAACGATCGCTTCGGCTACGGGCATCGTCAGGATTGCCAAAGAAAAAATAGAATCAGACCATAGAGATACAAGCATGCGTGCATGTCCGGATTTAACGGCACGCGATATTTTTGAAGCGGCCCGAAAAAACGATCCTGTTGCTGGCGAAGTCGTCGATTATGTCGCCAATCATTTAGGAATGGTCCTCGGCAATTTGGCGAGCTCGCTTAATCCTTCAAAAATCGTAATTGGCGGAGGCGTGTCAAAAGCAGGAGAAATCCTGCGCTCCAAAGTTGAACAATCTTTCAGCCGCTTCGTATTCCCGCGGGCCGGTGAGGCGGCTGAGATCGTAATCGCTTCACTTGGAAACGACGCAGGTGTGATCGGCGGCGCATGGATCGCAAAAAATCAATGGCTGAAAAGCCAGGCGCAGCCTGTTTTATAAAGCATTGTCGGACCACTTTGCAGCATTGTTAACACTTTTAAGCCAATGTGAAAAGTAATTGATTTTTTTGTACAGACAGGTTAAGATATGATTTAGTAATTTTAGCGATTTTTCTAAAATAAACAATATGTGGAAATGTCGTTTTCTGAAACATGCGTCTTGCTGCATAGGGAGGTTTGGAATGCGAAAGTCATTTTTTTCAAAAATTTCGTTTTTGTTAATTGCGACATTGCTGATGTGGCTGAAAACGTATGTCGTCTACAAAACAAGCTTCAACATTAAAATTGAAAACTTCATGCAAGAGTTTATATTGTTCATCAATCCTTTAAGCTTTTTGCTGTTTATATTCGGAATCGGCCTGTTTTTCAAAGAAAAAAACAGGAACCGGTATATTATCGGGGCAAGCATTGTTCTAACGTTTGTCTTGCTTGCCAACATGATCTTCTACCGTTTTTACAACGACTTTTTAACGATTCCTGTATTGTTCCAGACGAATAATATGGGCGATTTGGGAAGCAGCATCAACTCTTTGTTTATGCCGACCGATTTGCTTCTCATCGTCGACATTGCCATTTTAATTTGGCTGTACAAGCGCCAGCCTGCCAAAACAGGCGGAAAGGCGACAAGAAAGGAGCGCGCGGCTTACTATCTATTTGTCGCTGCCGTTTTCTTTTTCAATTTAGGGATTTCTGAAACAGAAAGACCTCAGCTTTTGACAAGATCGTTTGACAGGGAAGTTCTTGTGAAAAACATCAGCCTTTATAACTTTCATATCTATGACGGGCTGATCCAGTCGAAGCAGTCTGCACAGCGTGCGCTGGCCGACAGCAACAGCCTCACGGAGATTGAAAACTATGTCAGCGCAAACCGCACGGACACCAATAAGGACCTGGCCGGGATCGCCAAAGGACGGAATGTGATCCTCGTTTCTCTAGAATCCACCCAAAGCTTTGTCGTGAACCAAAAGTTAAACGGCAAAGAGATTACGCCTTATTTAAACGACCTGATTAAAAAAAGCTACAGCTTCGAGAACTTCTATCATCAGACAGGTCAAGGCAAAACGGCTGATTCCGAATTCATCGTCGACAACTCTCTCTATCCTCTTGGAAGAGGAGCGGTCTTCTTTACGAATGCAGGAAACGAATATACGGCAATGCCTGAAATAATGAAGAATCACGGCTACTATTCCTCGATTTTCCATGCGAACAACAAAAGCTTCTGGAATCGGGATATTATGTACGAAACGTTGAAATACGATAAGTTTTACGATATCAAATCCTATGATGTAAACGAAGAAAACTCAGTGGGATGGGGACTGAAAGATAAGGAATTTTTCGAACAAACATCAGAGCTGATGAAAGAAATGCCTCAGCCGTTTTATACCCGTCTGATCACGCTGACAAACCATTTTCCGTTTGAGCTTGATGAGGAAGATAAACTGATCGATGAATTCGATTCGAAAAGCCGTACGTTAAACAGATATTTCCCGACCGTCCGCTATCAGGATGAAGCGCTTAAACGTTTTATTGAAAAGCTGAAAGAAGACGGCCTCTACGATAATTCCGTTATCGTGTTATACGGTGACCATTACGGGATTTCCGAAAACCATAACGAAGCGATGAGCCAATTCCTCGGCAGAGAAGTAACCCCTTTTGAGGAAGTGCAGCTTCAAAGAGTTCCGCTTGTGATCCACATTCCGGGAGTGACGGATAAAGAGCCGAAAACCATTGACACGGTCGGCGGCCAAATCGACATTCGGCCAACTATACTGAATCTTCTCGGAATTGATTCAAGCGATCAGATCCAGTTCGGAAACGACCTGTTTGCCAAAGACAAAACAGAGTTCACAGTGCTTCGCGACGGCAGCTTTATTACGAAAGACAAAGTATACACAGACGGCATATGCTATGATAAATCGACAGGCGAGCCGTCTAAAGATAAAAAAGGCTGTGAGCCGTACATTGAAAAAGCGAAACAGGAGCTTTCATACTCAGATCAAATCATTTACGGCGACTTGCTGAGATTTTATGACAGCGAGCGCTTAAAAAAGCAATCTGACGCCAAGCCAAAAGACAAGTAAGCTTCTCTTTTGGCGGAGAAAGTTGATGCAGCAGGCCGGATATCGTTCCGGCCTGTTTTTAATGACAAGAGTCCGTCATAAAAATCTTGATCCAAGCCAATGCCGGTTATGATATAATTGATAATGATTCTCTTTATCGATAATGAAACAAGAAAGAAGGTATGAAAAGTGAATATTAAAGGTAAGACGCTCGCGTCAGCGTGTTTTATACTATTTTTGATCGCAGCATTGACAGCATGCGGCAATCAAGCAGAGAGCAAAGATTCTTCTCAATCAAAAAGCGAAGAAACGATTACATACAAGGCTGAAAACGGAACGGTTAAAGTTCCGAAGCATCCGAAACGGGTGGTTGTCATGGCTGACGATTATTTCGGCTATTTCAAAACACTTGGTCTCAAAGTAGTGGGTGCCCCTGACAGGGTATTCAAAAATCCCTATTTCAAAGGGAAAACAGATGGTGTGACAAACATTGGTGAAGGAAATTCCGCTGAAAAGGTTATTCAATTAAAACCGGATCTGATTGTCGTATGGACGACCCAAGGCGCTGATATCGAAAAGCTGGAAAAAATCGCTCCGACGGTCGCTTTGAAATATGACAGTCTAAATAACACTGAACGGCTGAAGGATTTCGCAAAAATGACAGGCACTGAAGATCAAGCGGAAAAATGGCTGGCTGAATGGGACAAAAAAGTTGCGGCGGCCAAATCGAAAGTTCAAAAAGCTGTCGGGGACAAAACGGTTTCCATTATGCAAACAAACGGCAAAGAAATCTTTGTATTCGGCGATCAATTCGGAAGGGGAGGAAGCATTGTTTATCAAGATCTTGGCTTAAAGGCGACAAAGCTGACGAAGGAAAAAGCAATCGACGAAGGTCCGGGCTACACGAGCATTTCTTTAGAAAAGCTGCCTGATTTCGCTGGAGATTATATATTTATAGGACCTTGGGAATCAAGTGGAGACGACAGTGCTGTGCTTAATACCTCCATTTGGAAGAACCTAGGCGCGGTCAAAAATCAACATGTCTATAAAATCGACCCTGTCGGCTTCTATTTTTCCGATCCGATTTCATTAGAGGGCCAGCTCGACTTTATTACAGAAAGCTTAACGAAATAGAAAAACTTCCGCCTTATTGGGCGGAAGTTTTTTTGCAGGCTGAAACCGGGCTTAACCCTCATTGAAAAAGCGATTTTCAAGTGCAAACCGGGAGAGTTTTTAAACGAGCATTCCTCATATGCTATTGTGGGAGGGATCATTGATGGCATTCATCTACATCAAACCGGAGTTAAAGCAGAATATGGAAAGACTGTCTGACATCCTGAACATACCCGAACCGCTTTTAATCAGCGCAAATGCAAATTCATCCGCGGACGAATTTTATTTTCCGGGAGCATCTTTTCAAGCAGGAAAAAACGTTCCAGCAGCCGAAACATATGAACAGCTGCAATTATTGGTGAATCAATACACACTTGAAGATGAACAGTGGCTGACAAAAACAGTCGTTTACGATTCAGCAGAACTGAAAAAGGAAATTGACAGATTGACGGAATGCTTTCCGTTTGTTACTTCCCGCATCATCGGCCGCTCAAGTATGGGCCAGCCTATATATGAACTGCTCCTTGGAGCTGAAAATGCCGGAAAAAGAACGCATATAAATGCCTCTTTTCATGCCAATGAATGGATCACCACTTCTGTTTTAATGAAATGGCTCAAAGAATACTGTTATCATTTATGTACAGGCCGATCCGCTTTAGGTTTTTCACCGCTCGATATTTTTTCATCAACAAAGCTTTCCGTCGTGCCGATCGTTAATCCCGACGGGGTTGACCTTGTGCTTAACGGCCCCGGTTATCTTGGGATTGCGCGGGAAGCACTGGATGAGATGAATGAGCATCAGCGGGATTTCCGGGAATGGAAAGCCAATATAAACGGAGTGGATTTAAATAATCAGTTTCCGTCTTTTTGGGAGATCGAAAAACAGAGAAAACCGCCCAAATCCCCTTCCTACAGAGACTATCCCGGAGATGAACCGCTGACAGAACCGGAAGCGGCAGCGATGAGGGATTTAATCGCAAACGAGCCGCCTGATCGGCTTGTGGCGCTTCACACACAGGGAGAGGAAATTTATTGGGGATACAAGGGGCTCGAGCCGCCTGAATCGGCTGATATGATCAAAACATTTGAGCAACTGAGCGGTTATAAGGGCGTCAGATATATAGACAGCTATGCAGGATTTAGAGATTGGTTTATTCATTATTACGGAAGAGAAGGATATACTGTTGAACTTGGCAAAGGAAAAAATCCTTTACCGCTCAAACAATTTGACGATATATATTGTAAAAGCAGAGGAATACTTTGGGCATCCTGCTTTTTTGAAAGCTGAAACTTTTCACGGTGAAAATCGTAAATTAGACAGCCAATCATTTATGGAGGGAGAATGGCCGGTTTGAGAGTTTCATTATTGATTATTGCCGCTGTGATGACCATGGCTGCGGCTGGTTGCACGCCGCAGCATCAGGAAGGATCGAAAAGCGTTCATCACGAGGAGCCGGAAGGGAAAAGAGAAAGCAGTGCAGCAGTAAAAGATAAAAAAGTGATAGCGCTCAAGGACCGGCACTTTGATGAAGCGGCAGGATGGCTTGATAATGAAACCGTTATATACACCGCAACCGATCCGGTCGCAGGAAGTGAAGTCAAATCATATGATATATTTAAAGGGACGGGCGAAACGATCTACAAGACGGATGACAGGCTGATAGCGGCGGAAGTAAACAGGGAAAAAGGCATGATTCTCATCCAAACCGCCGGAAACGGCTCTGAAATGAAGTTAACTTTACTTAATTTACAAGGGAAACAGCTGTTCACAAAAAAATTTCGCACTCATGAACTGCAAGTGGACTGGAATCGGTTCGATCCTTATCTTTTATACGTGACAACATTCACGAAAGACTGGAATTATGAATCGCGCCTGATTGATGCAAAAGAAGAGCAAACGGAAAAAGACATCGCACAGGCTGCCTTTATTCATTGGACTTCCGCCGACACTTTTGAATATATCAAATGGAATGAACGGGATCGGGAAAAACCGGCTCCTGTTTATTCCTACAACACAGCGGACGGACGGGAAAAGAAGCTCGCTGGTGATGCCGTACTGCTAGATGTTGTGGGCGATTTGAGGCTGATCGTAACACCTTCATCCAATCATCGTCAGGGCACCTACATATTTTCAGACGTATCTTCGTCGGAAAAGAAAATTTCTTTCAAGTTGCCGCTGTTCTCGGAATATGGCAGCCTGTCACCGATGGAGTACAGTTATGATCCTCGGGATGAGCTGTTTTATACGTATCAGCCGAATGAGTCGGGCTCCTTGTATGATCTGATTTCCGTCAGCCTCAAATCAGGCAAACGGGAAGTCATTCGTGAAAAAGTGGAAATGCTTCCGATTACCATATCTCCTGACGGGGATTATGTCTTGTACGGCTATACTCAGGATCAAATCATTTCACTCAACTCAAAAACAGCAGCGCCCCTTGTAACCAAAGAATAGAAAGGAGAATGGACAGTGGCCATAGCAGACGTCACCATCATACCGATCGGTACTGAGACTCCGAGCGTAAGCGCGTATGTAGCGGAGATTCAAACTATTTTGGAAGGATTTAAAAAAGAAGGCAAAATCAATTATCAGCTGACACCGATGAATACTTTGATTGAAGGGGAATTAAGTGATTTATTTCAGGTGATTCAGACGATTCACGAAGCGCCTTTCCAAAAAGGCATCCACAGAGTAGCGACAAATATCAGGATTGACGACCGCCGTGACAAAAAAACGACGATGGAAGGCAAGCTTGCAAGCGTCCAGCGTCATTTCAGTCAATAAGAAAGACAGCCTTATTCCGAAATAGCGGAATAAGGCTGTCTTTGTCAAAAGGCACCGGGTTAGTGGACTGTCGGATACCCACTGTTAATAATTGTCATGACGGTAAACCATCCGAACACTAAAAAGGCCGCCCCGCCAAATAAGATGCCAAGAACGTTGATTTGTTTAAGAGAACGAAGAACCCCAAGAGCAGATAATATCGTGACTAGACCGAAAATGATCACGAGCAACATCAATATAAACCCCCTTCGCTTGGATCCCCTGCAGTATATTTCCAATTTTATTTTAACCGTTTTCATTAAGTTTGTCGAGGACAACATGATTCATTGAAAGTTTCTCACAAAACCTTCATAATGGAACAAAGAAAGATGAATCTGAGGTGAAAAAAATGAAATGGAGAAGAATGCCTTTAGGGCCTATCCAGACGAATGCTTATATTTTATCCAATGACGACGGTACCTGCTTAATATTTGATCCCGGCAGTGAATCAGGCAAGCTGAATGCATACATAAAAGAAAAAGGGCTGAAACCTCTTGCTGTATTGCTCACTCACGCTCATTTTGATCATATCGGAGCTGTGGACAATGTCAGAAAAGAATGGAACATTCCTGTATACGTACATAAAAATGAAGCTGAATGGCTGACCGATCCTTCATTAAACGGTTCAGCGCTGCTTACAGGACAGACGATCACAGCAGAAAAAGCAGATCATCTGATCGAAGAAGAGGGGGATCTTAAAATCGGCCCTTTTACGCTCCGCATGCTCTTTACGCCTGGGCATTCTCCGGGCAGTATCTCGTATTATGCGGAAGAGGAAAACCTGATCGTTTCCGGGGATGTTTTGTTTAAAGGAGGGATAGGGCGTACAGACCTGCCGGGAGGCAATCAAAAGGTACTGATGGACAGTATTCATCAAAAACTGCTGACGCTTCCGGAAGAGACGCTTGTGTTAAGCGGTCACGGCCCAGAGACGGACATTGCAACAGAACAGGAGCAAAACCCGTTCATCAACGGATTTACTTTGTAAAACATAAAAAAGACGATCCAGATGGATCGTCTTTTTTAATGGCCTCCTTGTCCGGGAACCATAATGAACACAGAATAATATGTAAATGCGGCAAAAAAGACTGTCAAGTAAGCACCGAAAATATAAATGTACATCCGCTCGGTCAAGTTGAGATACGATAAGAACACAAAGAATACAGTTTGACCGAAGAACAGCAGTGATGCATCTTTCATATTTCCTAAATAAAACATGACCGCAAAGATACCTGTCCAGAAACCTAACACACGGAACATGCGATTCATTTATATCCCTCCCAAAAAGCCCCTTTGATTTTATTATAAGCCAATTTATCTTGAAATGTAAACATTTTCATTTTGGGAAAATCAATTCATTTTTTACAATTTTGTGATAAGCATTTTAAAAAAATCACCTGTCACGTGTTTAAACGGAAAACATCACGGGTACTAAAACATACAAAGACAAAGTCAGTACATTTTAAGGAGGAATCATTCATGGAAGAGCTGACCTTTTATTCATACCCGAGCTGCACATCATGCCGGAAAACGAAACATTGGCTGAAAGCGAATCAAGTTGACTTTACAGAGCGGCATCTTTTTAGGGAAACGCCAAATCAGGACGAGCTGAAACATATTTTGTCTCTCACGACCGAAGGAATCGATGAAATATTGGCGACAAGAAGCCAGGCATTTAAAGAGTTAAATCTTGATATTGAAGAATTAACGGTAAGCGAAGTGCTGGAATTGTTAATTCAAAAACCAAAGCTGCTGAGACGCCCGATTATCGTAAACGGTGATAAGCTGGTTGTCGGATACAATCCCGGCGAACTCTTAAAATTAAAAAAACACACCTTACACCGTTCTGTTTCCTGAAAAAAACGAAGATTGCTGACACATTGTATATGTTCAGCATATCTTCGTTTTTTCGCCTGTGTAACTGGGCTAGCTGGATTCGAACCAGCGCGTCACGGAGTCAAAGTCCGTTGCCTTACCGCTTGGCTATAGCCCAATGCGCTTACGTATAGTGTTGACAATCGATTTCGTTTTATACATAGTGATCAAAACGTTGGTCATGAAACCGATTGATTTTTAAAGGAAAACAATGAGGAGGATTGACATGGAAAACAAGCATGCAGCCCTTTATGAGCATCTGGTCAAACAGGCGGACAGAATCACCGATGAATGGCTGTCCCGAACAGCGTCTGAAAAAGAAAAAACGGCTCAGCAATATAATGACTTTATCCTGGCTGTTTCAAAGGTATTTGCCAAGGATGAACAGGCGCTGTGCTGGGATAAAGCTTCCGGATGCGCCAAGGAAATTGCCTACGACAGGGCTGTCAGCCAAATTCCGGTTATCGAAAGCATAAAGGGTTTTAAAGTGTGCCGTGAACTTTTAATGGATGAGATCAAGCAATTTTCAGATGAATATCAACCGGACAGTTCGAAAAAAGACTTTTTTATCTGGAATAAACAGCTTCACCTAATAATGGATGAGGTCATTGAGCAGTTTATTCTTGAATATGAGCATACGACAAAGAGCCAATTGAAGGCGCAGACTGAAATGATTCGCGAACTGAGCGCACCGGTCATCCCGGTATCAGAACACATCGGTGTGCTGCCGCTCATTGGTGAAATTGATACTCACAGGGCAACGGTGATCATTGAATCTGCGCTCAAGCAGTGTGCTGAGCTTCATCTCTCGCATCTGTTTATTGATATTTCCGGTGTTCCTGTCGTCGATACGATGGTTGCCTACCAGTTGTTCAAAGTCGTAGACAGCACAAAACTACTTGGCGTTGAAACGGTTCTTTCGGGTGTGAGACCGGAGATTGCCCAAACAGTTGTGAAGCTTGGCATGGATTTTTCACATATTAAAACAGAACAGAGTCTTGCTAAGGCGCTTTGCAATAAAGGCTTCTGCATCCATGAAGACGGTAAGGCCGGAGAGAAGGTCTAAATTTCATATTTCAGCGGCTTGAAGTCGAATAAAATAGTCAAATCGGTATTCGGAAATTCCCTTTTTTGTTTCGTATTCAGCTTGATTTGCGCTTTATAAGGATTTGATGATTCCGATGGTTTTCGTATAAACTGCGCTTAGAAAGGAGGCGCAAAGGTTTGTACACGATTGAATCATTAAGCGGAAGATTAATTGACGAGGCATATAGAATGAAGGCGTCAGACATTCATATTGTTCCCGGTGAAAAAGAGGCGGTGGTCCGCTTCAGGATTGATGATGAACTGTTTCAAAAAGACAGATTAACGAGAAATGAGTGCTCAAGGCTCATTTCTCACTTTAAATTCCTTTCTTCGATGGACATTGGTGAAAGACGGCTGCCGCAAAGCGGGGCTTTGACTCTTTATATCAACCGTCAGCCCGTTCATTTAAGAATGTCCACTCTGCCCACCATCCATGATGAAAGCCTGGTCATCAGGCTTCTTCCCAAGATGAGCAGCAAACCGCTCACAAAGCTCTCATTGTTTCCGAGTGCAACATTCAAGCTGCTGTCTTTTCTGAAGCATTCCCACGGATTAATGCTGTTCACCGGTCCCACAGGCTCTGGGAAAACAACAACACTCTATTCTTTAATTGAATACGCCAAGCGGCATTTTAAGCGAAATATCATTACGTTGGAAGACCCTGTCGAATCAAGAAGCGAAAACATTTTGCAAGTACAAGTGAACGAAAAAGCGGGCATGACTTATTCTGCGGGGTTGAAGGCGGTGCTGCGCCACGATCCGGACATGATCATCCTAGGGGAAATTCGCGATGCCGAAACAGCCCAAATCGCAGTCAGGGCAGCTTTGACTGGACACCTTGTTTTATCGAGCATGCATGCGAAAAATGCTAAAGGTGCGATATACAGACTGCTCGAGCTTGGCGTTGATATGACAGAAATTGAACAAACATTGGTCGCAATCAGCGCCCAGCGTCTTGTCGGTCTCGTCTGCCCGTTTTGCGGCGACAGCTGCTCTTTGTATTGTAAATTGTCGAGACCTGTGAGAAGAGCAAGCGTCTTCGAACTTTTGTACGGAAAAAGCCTCAATCTCTGCATCGAGGAAGCAAAAGGCAGATGCGGTGGCATTAAAACAGAAACTTTGAAAACGCTGATCCAGAAGGGAATAGCACTCGGATATCTGCCGTCGAATACGTATGAACGCTGGATAGGCCATGAAGATTAAAATGAAGTGGCCCGTCCGAGAACAGGCGGACTTTCTGAAAAAGCTCGGAGACATGATGCAGAGCGGATATACGATTTTGGATGCTTTAAGTATGCTGAAATTGCAATTGAATGAAAGGCGGAGAGCAGATCTGACATTTGCGATGGAGAAGCTGACAGAAGGGCGTCCTGTGTTTCAAGTGCTTGAAATGATTTCATTTCATAAGGATGCTGTCACCATTGTTTACTTTGCCGAACAGCACGGGAATTTGCCATTTGCCTTTCTGCAGAGCGGAGAGCTGCTTCACCGCAAGATCGCTCAAACCGAAAAATTAAAGAAAGCCGCCAGATATCCCTCGTTTTTAATTTTAACGGTCTGCGTCATCATCTCTATTATGAAATCAGCAATCGTCCCGCAATTTTCCGCCATCTATGAGTCGATGAACGTTGAAACGTCTTTTGCAACGACTCTCATCTTTTCTGTTTTCGATCATTTTTATCTTTTTTTCACGGGACTGGCGTTGATTGCCGCAGCTCTATCCCTCTATTATCTGTGTTCATTCCGCCATAAACCTCCAGAAGACAAAATGACCTTTCTCATAAGAATTCCCTTGCTGAGCCAAACCTTCAAACTATTCAACAGCTATTTTTTATCGCTCCAGCTGAGCAATCTTTTGCAAGCGGGTCTGTCTGTATATGACAGTTTAAAAGCATTTGAAAGTCAGCCGTTTTTATCATTTCATAAAAATGAAGCGAAGCGCCTGATCGAGCGGCTGAAACAGGGGGAGAGTCTCGAGCAGATGCTCGCCGGACATCCGTTTTATGAAAATGATTTGGCAAAGGCTGTGGCTCACGGCCAATTAAACGGACACTTATACAGAGAACTGTATTCATATAGTCAATTTTTAATTGAGCGCCTTGAAAGGAAAGCCGAAAAATGGACAGGCCTGATCCAGCCATTGATTTACGGGCTAACCGCGGCGATGATATTCATTCTTTATTTGTCTATGCTTTTGCCAATGTATCAAATGATGAACCAGCTATAAGGAGGACGGAACTGTGAATGAAAAGGGATTTACACTGATAGAAATGTTAGTCGTCATGCTTGTGATCTCCATCCTGCTGTTGATCACCATTCCGAATGTGACCAAGCATAATCAAAGTATTCAAAAGAAAGGATGCGAAGGATTAATCAATATGGTTCAAGCGCAAATTACAGCCTATCAGATGGATCATGACGGGAAAACGCCGAGCAGGGCGGAACTTGAATCTGAAGGTTACATGAAGAAGAACTTAAAGTGCCCGAATGGGAAAGCAATTAAAATTTCAAACGGGAAAGCACTGGCTGATTGACGGTTATGAATCAAAAAGGATTTACCCTTTTGGAAAGTTTAACTGTATTGATGATCGGTTCCATTATGCTCACTCTTCTTTTTGCTGTACTGCCTCCCATTTATGAAAAAAGAATCGTTCAGCACTTTGTCTCACAGCTTGAAGAGGATTTGCTTTACGCTCAGCAGACAGCTCTCGTCCGCCATACGACGGTTAAGGTGCAGTTTGACTTTACCGGCTGCCGTTATATCATTAAGCATTCGGACGATGGTTCTTCGCCTGAGCTGGTCAGGACATACAGTTGCAATATCGCATTCAAAAAATCGACGCTCAAACCAACTCTTACTTTTAATCCAAGCGGAGTTCCGAATCAAGGAGGAAAAATCGTGATCGATACACAGCACGCCTCTTTTACACTGACGATCTATTTAGGAAGCGGAAAGATTAATGTGCAAAAAGAATAGAGGCTTTACAACAGTTGAAGCTGTTTCCGCATTCGGCATATGGGTCATGATCACCATGTTATTAATTCCTATGGTTCATCAGATGTCATTGCAGCGTGAGGCGTCCGAAAAAGAAGAAGAGGCATATCGCATATTGGATGAAAAGATCAGCCGCTACACGCTGAACGGACAGTTTCAGCCTATAGAAACTGTGCTTTACCGGAATACATCTTACTTTATTGAATGGAAGGAGAAGGGAGATGATTATGAAGCATGCATCTCCATTAAAAAAAGAGACAGCCAAAGGTATTGTTTCACCATTTTGCGGGCAAAGGGGATTTACCCTTCTTAATGTTCTGGTTTCCTTAATGGTGTATATGTTCGTTGCAGGTACGATGGCCTCGATATTTCATCTGTTTTTATCCCCGGAAAGAAACGGTGCGGATATTCACCCGCGTGAATGGACGATTACGGCCGAGCAGATATTGAAGGAGTGCAGAAATTCGCTTGACATTAGAGCAGCCGGCGATCATCAGTCATTGGCAATGACAAACCGTCAAGGTGACATCGTTCGCTATGAACAATATCAGACAGTTATTCGAAAAAGAGTCAATAGAAAAGGTCATGTACCGCTTTTACAACATGTCAAACAAATGAGGTTTGTGATTGAAGATCACCTGCTGATCCTTGAAGTGACAAGTCTAAGCGGAAAGTCATACCGTACGTCCATTCCGCTCTATCATATGTAAAAGGTGATCATGTGAAAAATTCAAAAGGATTCATTTATCCCGCTGCTGTTTTCACAGCTGTGATTTGCATGCTCTGCGCGAGTCATTCAGCTACTTTATTAACGAATCAACGAACGTTTGCACAGCAAACAAAAGAATTTTACATTCAGCAAAACCTTCTCCAAAATGGAATTCTCCATGCCTTGTCCCATATTCACGAAGAGTCAAAAGAAAAAATTCAAAAACAGCATGGCTTGATATCGTATACTGTCAGCCCGGCTCATCAGCAGCTCAAACGGGTTAAGATAGAGGTAACGACAGCTTCCGGCACAGAAACGAGTGCTGAATTTCAATATGATTTGAGAAATCAGAAAATCACACAGTGGAAAGAATATTAAAAATTGTGTGCCGGAATCATGAAGAATGTATAAAAAAAGATTCGCGTGACAACACTTCAACTGACAGAACTCCCAAAGAGGTGATGCGATGAAAACGAACGATTATGTTAAATATATGACGGAACAGCTCGTAAAATATATGGACACGCCTAAGCAGGAAAGAAAAGAAATGAAAGAAAAACGTAAAGAGTCAAAGCCGCCGTCCAGGATATATCAATGGTTCGGCATTCTTCCCCTTGGCTGTATCATGTTTTTTAAACGGCATAAATAAAGACAAGCCGCTTTGCACTGCAAAGCGGCTTATTTATATTCTTCCACAACGACGACTTTATTAATTTTGTGTGTCGCAGGTTCAAATGAAATTGTGACAAACACTCCGAAATTTTTATTTCCTTCACTCAATGTGACATGGTATTGTTTGACCGCTTCATCGGCCCGCTTTCGATCCCATACTTTTTTCGTGAGGCGAACTTCTGCTTCCGGATATCTCTTTTTTGCTTCCTCAACCGCTTTTTCTTCCCACTTAGACATGCGGGCTGTTTCGTAAGCTGCCGCATGGGCATTGAGCGGCCCGATGCCGGCAAGCAGTAAAAAAGAGCATAACATGACGTTTTTCAGCACGGGTCATCATCCTTTCTATCCTATTTTTTCCTTGTCAACAGTGTTTATACAAAAATTAAGAAGAAATTGTGTACACTATAAAGAACTTCAAACATTTCAAAAAGATGAGAATTTGAGAGGTTTTTTGAGGAATTAAACGAAAATGTTCTGTAAAACGAACTTAATCGACTATTTTGACAGTTTTCAAACGGTACGCTTGTTCTATATACTCTAACTATAAAGTTCTTTAAAACGAACGAAACCGAAAGTTATTACATACTCGCTAGGAGGGTAGTCATGATCCGATTATCTCGAACTAGGAGATGCCGAAAAAGAGCCGGAAAAAACATCATCGTTTTTCAAACGCTGCTGATCATTTACCTTTTAATTGGATTGGGGAGTCAGCTGTCCCAGCATACAAACGCATCATTTCACGATGTGGAAACATACAGCATGACAATGAAAGCGGCCTCATCATTTCCTCAAGATGAGAAACAGTGGGACGGAAGCGATTTGAAGCTTCAAAAACAGACAAAGACGAAAGGAACGGTCTGTGCACCGCTGACATTGTTTGCAGAATATAAAAACCGCGGCAGTCAAATCGCCGACTCTGAATGGAAGTGGGAGCTTCATAAACTCGGTCATTCCAAAAAGCCGCTAGAGGACGGGACTGTCATCGATAAAGGCGTTTTCAAAAAAGAAGCCGAAAAGAGCATCTACCGGATTGAGTCGAACCGGGCAGCAAAAGGTGGGCTATACGCTTTTAAATTGATCAAGCCTGAAGGCCATCCCGATGTTAAAAAGGGCAAACCTTTCATTTGGTCAAATGTAATGGAGCTTCAAGACTGCAAAGAAGAAACACCGAAGCCTCCTAAAAAAGCTTCAGCAAAACCAAAGCAAACAGAACAGACTCAAACACCGCAAAAATCTAAACAGGATATAGAAGAAACACCAAAGGGCAGTGAATCCGTAGATAAAGAATATGGAAAAGAAGAAAATTCATTAGAAAGCGGGGAAGCGTCATGAAACATGTGATGAAATGGGTTAGCAATATCTTATATGTGATTATTTTCACACTCATCATCGCCGCGGTCATCGTCGTGATTTCGACAAAGTCGTCCGGCGGAGAGCCACAGCTCTTCGGCTATCAATTGAAAACGGTTTTATCCGGATCGATGGAGCCGGAGTTTAAAACAGGTTCTGTGATTGCCGTTCAAAAAGTTGAAAATCCCGGGTCTTTGAAAAAGGGAGATATCATTACATTCATGCAAGACGAAAACACCATGGTTACCCACCGAATTATCGGTATAACAAAAAATAAATCAAATCTCATGTTTAAGACAAAGGGTGACAATAACCAAAACCCTGATTCCGATCCGGTACTGGCGGAAAATGTTGTCGCTAAGTATTCGGGCATTACGGTTCCGTATGCCGGGTATTTGCTGGATTTTGCAAGTAAACCGATCGGCACAGCCATTTTGCTGATCGTGCCGGGACTCTTGTTGATTCTTTATGCAGTGATTACTGTATCCGCGGCTTTAAGAGAGATTGACCAAAAAGCTAAAGCAATTGAAGCCGCCGGCAAAGATCAATCAGTTTCCATGTAATCTTCGTTGGTCACCTGAACATTCAGGTCTCCATATATACAGATTTTCTTATTATAAAAGGAGGAGTTATCAATGGGTACAAAGAAAAAACTCGGATTAGGCGTCGCATCTGCTGCGCTTGGACTGGCATTAGTAGGAGGAGGAACTTGGGCTGCGTTTAACGACATCGAAACAACTCAAGCAACTTATGCAGCAGGTACGCTTGACTTAAATGCGAAAGATACATCTGCAAGAGTGAACTTGTCCAACTTAAAACCAGGCGACAAATTCACTAAAGATTTCGAATTCAAAAATGACGGATCACTTGCGATTAAAGAAGTGCTGATGCAGGTTGGCTACAGCAATTTCGTTGACGGAAACGCGAAAAACGGCGGAAAAAGCACAGCGGAAGACTTCCTGAAACAATTTAAAGTCAGCGTTCTGACTGTCGGAGTTGAAGGCGGAAACGGCTATCCTAAAAACATCATTTTAGATGAAGCCAACCTTTATGATCTGTACAATATGTCCGCGAAAAAAGATAAGAGCGCGTACGAAAAAGTGAAGAAAGCAATTGAGCCAGAGTTCCTGCATGACAATGGCAAAATCAATGTAGCAACAATCAACGGAAAAACTGCGCCTGAATACGACGGCATTCCGAAAGATCCATATGACTTTGACAGAGTTCAATTGGTGATTGAGTTCGTCAATGACAAAACAACAGACGCCAGCGGCAGAATGGTACAGAACAAATATCAAGGTGATTCTGTGCAGCTTGACTTCTCATTCGAAGCTACTCAATGGAACGGCTTGACAATCGACGGCAAAAAACATGCCGATGAAAAAGGTTATGTAAAAGAGAACGAAAGAGCGCACAGTGAAGATAAATAATGGTGCAATTTAAAAAACGGATCTTTATGATCCGTTTTTTTATGTTCATGAGGAATCGGCTTATTCAGCGTAAAAAATGCCAAAGGGAGTAAGATCTGTTTCCCTTACTCCTTTTCCTGTCTTTTCTTCCACTTTTGATAATCTAAAAATTCTCGAAATTGTTTTTTAGAAACCCCTGATGCCATAGCGTCACGAACTAGATTTTCCCATTCACTATCTAATTGACCATCGTATTCGGTTTCATCTTTCTCATCGAGCAGGGTATGAACCGAGACGTCCAGAACAGCGGAGACTTTTTCTAGAAATTGAATGGAGGGGTTTGTTTGCAAGTTTCTTTCTATTGAACTTAAATAAGACTTCGCTACCCCAGCCTTTTCAGCTAGTTCAGATAGTGAGTAGCCTTTTTCTTTTCGATATTGTTTAATACGCTGGCCAATCAATGTCATCACCTTCCTTTCGATATTATAGCACATTCAGAAAGGATTTATTGAATGACTTCTTTCAATTGATGCGGAAGGTTTTGCAGACTTCTTTCCCAAATTGAGAAAAATACGTATTTCCTCTGGACTAATGCCTTGTTCAAGAGCATGTTTAATCAGTTCTGTCCACTCCTCATCCAATTCTTCTTTCTCATTTTTATCTTTATTCATACATTTCCCCCCCAAAATACTTGTTTATGTATTTCAGACAACCGTGTTGTGATAAACAAAGATAAACCCCGAGACTCAACACTTTTCCAAGCTTGTCCAAATGGTGTTACGAAAGTTTCTCTTATCTCTTTAGTTCTATTATAATTCCAGCTCTCTAAATAAAAACAAGAACGGTGTCGAATCGGAAAAATTATCCTAAATTTTTTTGTGCAGATAAAATAATCCGCCGTTTTGAACTTTAATATCGATTTTAGGCTCGTAAAGCGTTTGAAGAGCCTTTTTCTCAATTTCGTATTCCTCCGGTTTTTCTTCAGTATCCTCGTAAAATTGGTTTAAGAGTGACAGGTCGTTATTCCAACGTTTCAGGGATGCTTCAGCCCAATCAAGCGGTTCGCTTCTGGCGGCCTGTTCGATATAGCGCTCAAGCCGTTTAATGCCGCTTTCCGGCTTAATCAACGGCGACATCGTATAACAGTAGTCAGAGATCTGCGAAGAGAGCTTGCGGGCTTCCATTTGTTCTTGAAACGATTCGATCAGCTGACCGCTGATTAAATGAAGGCCGAGGGACAAAAGCTTATCTTTTTTCATGTCGGACTGGTACGAGATCGTCACGTTCATGCCGAGCCACGGTTCAAGGGGAATATGAGCTCCTTCGGAACGGATTCTCTCATAAAGGCGAATAAATTTGCCGTTCTTTTGCACTGCCTGGAAAATTTGAAAAAGTCTTGGTGATCCGAAATGAATAAACTCCCCTTCGATATCGGAAGGGGCCTTGTCTTCATTCGTGATCAGCGTAATTTTCATCGGATTCGGCACTCCGCCCGTCTTTTCAAGCCAGTGCCAGTAAAACGGCCTGTTCATGATCTGTTTATCGACCTCAACTGTCAGCTGCACAGTCATGTGGCCTGGACTTTTGTCGGTGATCGCACAGCCGTTTGCGGTGAAAAAGCGTTCTAAAAACAGATATATTTCTTCCTGACGCATTTGATTTTAGCCTCCGATCTGTTTTTGGTTTGAAGCGGCTTCATTTCCGTAAGAAATAAAAGAGGTTAAGTTTTCCATTTTAATTTTCATTTCCTCGTCAGTCGCAGAGTAAAAGAGAATGTCGTGGAGGTGATCTTCAAAATTGCCGACCTCGATTTTTGTTAAAATATCATCCAAGTCTCCGACGACTTTTTCGAACAAATCGATCTTTTCATAGAGGAGCTTTAAAATATGCTCTTCTACGGTATGCTTTGTTGCCATGTTGTAAATGTAGACATCGCGTTCCTGGCCGAGCCGATGAATCCGGCCGATCCTTTGCTCAAGACGCATCGGGTTCCACGGAAGGTCATAGTTGATGATTTTATTGCAAAATTGAAGATTGATCCCTTCCCCGCCTGCTTCAGTTGCGATCAGAACTTGCACTTTGCCTCTGAACAAATCTTTCATCCAGTCTTTCTTTCCTCTTTTAAATCCACCTCTGAACGGTACGGAACTGATGCCGTTCTGTTGGAGGAACCATTGCAGATAAATCTGTGTCGCCCTGTATTCAGTAAAGATGATGACTTTGTCATCGAGTTCTTGAATGAGTTCAACGACTTTCAGCGCTTTTGAATTTTGTGTGACCTCGTTGACCTTTTCGATCAAATGGTGGATGACAGGTTCAGCGATCACCGGTGCTTCGCGATCCTTTCGGTCAAGCATGTTTTTCAGCGTCATATAGACAGCCTCTCTGCTTGAACAGCATTCGCGCTCCAATGTCATGATTGAGAACATGCTTGATGAATGCTGATGATTTGTCTTCAGCTTTTTAATCTCGTCATACAAAGCCTGTTCTGTAGGAGAAAAGGAAATGGGCACGGTTTCGACATGGCGCTTTGTCCAGGTGATGCCGGTATCATGCCGTCTGTTTCTGATCATGACTTTATTGATAAGCGACTTCAAGCGCTCGTGTGCTTCAACTGAATTGATCTGTTTTGTATAATCTTTGTTGAAGTTGCTTTCATTTCCCAAGTGTCCGGGTTTTAGCAGGGAAACGAGATTGAATATTTCGTCGATCTTGTTTTGGATCGGCGTCGCCGTCAGCATCAGGCAATATTTTTTCTTTAAGCTGCGGACAAACTCGTAATTTTTTGTTTTATTGTTTTTCAGTTTGTGAGCTTCATCAATAATCACCACATCATACTGGATCGACAAAACCGTCTCCCTGTGCGGCGACCGCTTTGCCGTGTCAAGGGAGGAGACGACAACATCGCACTGCTCCCATACATAGCTTTTTTTCTGTTCCACAGCCGGAATTAAAAACTTTTCCCGCAGTTCCTTCACCCATTGCGAGACGAGCGAGGCGGGGACGAGGATTAATATTTTCTTGGCCAGCCCGCGAATCATGTATTCTTTTAATATCAGCCCTGCCTCGACCGTTTTGCCGAGGCCCACTTCATCCGCCAAGATGGCTTTTCCGTTCATCTGCTCGACCACCTTCCGGGCGACTTCGAGTTGGTGCGGTAGCGGTGTGAAGCCGGGGAGGTGGTAAGGGGCCTGCAAGCCTTCAAACGTCGGAATCGCAAGCCTTTTCTGCACTTCACAGGAAAGCTTGTAAAGCTCCCAATTCGCCCACGGTCCGTCTTCATCAAGGTGCTTTTTGAACTGTTCCGGCCACTCGTTGTCGAAATGAATGTCTGGTCTCATCGTCATGCCGCCTTTCTCTTCTGAGATTCAAATGTTCTTTTTTAAAAGAAAATCTTGCGTGATAAAAACGGATTTTACTAAGAAATAAACAAAACACGAACGTTCTTATTCTGAAATAATAAATTGTTAATGGTTTTTTCTGTTGCCCAATCGTTGTGATGATGGTAGGATATTTGTAGATCATCAGTAAAAAAAACGTAAGCTTTATATAGTATGTCCACGAAAAGAAATGAATATGAGCGAATGACGGCAAGGGGAGAGACCGATAGCGGGAAACCTAAAAGCGGCGCCGAAGGAGCAAACTGGGGAAACAGTGAATCTCTCAGGCAAAAGAACTCTTGCTTGACGCAACTCTGGAGAGAGTTTGTATCATATTATGTTTAGCAAACCACCAAAGGGGACATCTTTGCTTTTGATGCAAAGTAAACTTTCAGGTGCCAGGACAGAGAGCCTCCGAACTGACAAAGGGGCTTCTCTGTCCTTTTTTGTGCCGTCCAAAGCGGCGCAGCCATCCGATTGATGTTGAAATCTTTCTTGTTTTCTGATGATTGGCAAACTTGTTTTTAGTTTGAAAAGCGAAGGGGGAAGCAGAATGCTTAAACGTACGCCTTTATTTGACCTTTATAAGGAATATGGCGGGAAAACGATTGATTTTGGCGGCTGGGAACTGCCAGTTCAATTTTCTTCAATTAAAGAGGAGCATGAAGCCGTCAGGACGAAAGCGGGGCTTTTTGACGTCTCACACATGGGGGAGGTCGAAATCACGGGAACAGACAGCCTTCCGTTTTTGCAAAAGCTGTTGACAAACGATGTTTCGACGCTGAAAGAAGGCGGCGCCCAGTATACGGCCATGTGCTATGAAGACGGCGGAACGATTGACGATCTCCTCGTCTATAAAAAAGCGGCCAATGTCTACATGCTCGTCATTAACGCAGCCAATATCGACAAGGACGTCGATTGGATGAACAAGCACATAGAAGGAGATGTTTCGGTTCGAAACGTGTCTGACGAGATTGCGCTGCTTGCCCTTCAAGGGCCGAAGGCCGAAGCGATTTTAAAACAGGTCGCAGATAATGATCTTGCCGAATTAAAGCCGTTTACGTTCCGGGATGATGCAGCGATCGGCAGCGTGCAGGCGCTTGTGTCCAGAACGGGATATACGGGAGAGGACGGCTTTGAGATTTACTGCCGGAATGAAGATGCAGCCTACATTTGGAAGCTGCTCCTTGAAACAGGCAAGGATTCGGGATTGGTGCCGTGCGGCCTTGGGGCCAGGGATACGCTGAGGTTTGAAGCGAAGCTGCCGCTGTACGGACAGGAGCTCTCAAAGGACATTACGCCGATCGAAGCCGGCATCGGATTTGCCGTCAAAACAAACAAAGCCTCGGATTTCTTCGGAAAAGCCGTCCTGGCAAGCCAAAAGGAACATGGAGCGGACAGAAAGCTGGTCGGCCTTGAAATGATCGATAAAGGCATTCCAAGGCATGGATACGCCGTCTATTATCAAGGCGAACAAGCAGGCGAGGTGACAACCGGCACACAGTCGCCGACCTTAAAGAAAAACGTCGGCCTCGCATTGCTGAAAAAAGAAGCCTGCGCCCTCGACACCGTAGTTGAAGTGGAAATCAGAAATAAGCGTTTGAAAGCCAAAATCGTGAAAACCCCATTTTACAAAAGGCAGCCGTAAGTTTGCCAAGACCGTGAAAGGAGACTGAAGATGAAGCACCGTTACCTGCCAGCTACAGATCAGGATAAAAAGGAGATGCTTGAGGCAATTGGAGTCGAGAGAATCGACGAGCTATTCTCCGATATACCCGAAAGCGTCAGATTTAAAGGGGAATACCAAATTAAAAAGGCAAAGTCTGAGACTGAGCTCACAAAAGAACTGACGAAACTCGCGGCTAAAAATAAAGATACAGTGTCGTACGCCTCTTTTTTGGGAGCGGGCGTATACGATCATTACCAGCCCGTCATCGTAGACCACGTGATTTCGCGGTCAGAATTTTACACGGCTTACACACCGTACCAGCCTGAAATTTCTCAAGGGGAGCTCCAGGCGATTTTCGAATTTCAAACGATGATTTGCGAGCTGACGGGCATGGATATCAGCAACTCGTCGATGTATGACGGGGGAACGGCGTTAGCCGAAGCGGCCATGCTTGCTTCAGGACATACAAAAAAGAAAAAAATCGTCGTATCGGAAACCGTCCATCCCGAATCGCGCGAGGTTTTAAAAACGTATGCGAAAGGGCAGTACATCGACGTGGTTGAAGTCCCTTCCAAAAAAGGAATAACGGATCTTGCGGCTCTTGATGAAGCCGTCTGCGAAGATACAGCAGCAGTGATCGTCCAATACCCCAACTTTTTCGGGCGAATTGAGCCACTGAAAGACATTGAACCGATCGCCCATAAAGGGAAAAGCATGTTCATCGTTTCCGCCAACCCGCTGGCTCTCGGGCTTTTAACACCGCCCGGGGCGTTGGGCGCTGACATCGTTGTCGGAGATGCCCAGCCGTTCGGAATCCCGGCTGCTTTCGGCGGTCCGCACTGCGGATTCTTTGCCGTCACGAAAAAATTGATGAGAAAAGTGCCTGGCCGTCTAGTCGGTCAGACGGAAGATGAAAACGGGAAAAGGGGATTCGTTCTCACCCTGCAGGCCCGCGAGCAGCATATCAGACGGGATAAAGCAACATCTAATATATGCTCCAACCAGGCGCTCAACGCGCTTGCTGCGTCAGTCGCCATGACGGCGCTCGGAAAAAAAGGCGTCAAGGAAATCGCATGGCAGAACCTGCAAAAAGCGGCTTACGCAAAAGAAGCAGCTAAACGGGCCGGTCTTGAAGTCGCGTTTGAGGGGCCGATGTTCAACGAGTTTGTCATCAGACTCAATGAACCTGTCGAAAAAGCGAATGAACGCCTGCTTGAGAAAAATATGATCGGAGGCTACGATCTCGGCGCTTCATATCCGGATTTAAAACAGCACATGCTGATCGCCGTGACAGAGCTCAGAACAAAAGAGGAAATCGATACACTCATGAATGAATTGGGGGATCGCCATGAATAATCAGGATCAATCGCTTATTTTTGAAGTATCAAAAGAAGGGCGGGTCGGCTACAGCCTTCCTGAGCTTGACGTCCCTGAAACAGATGTGACAGACGTCATTGACGAAGCGTATATCAGAGATGAACCGGCAGATCTCCCCGAAGTGTCCGAGCTTGATATTATGCGCCATTATACGGCTTTATCTAGGCGCAACCACGGAGTGGATTCGGGATTTTATCCGCTCGGTTCGTGCACGATGAAGTACAATCCGAAGATTAACGAAAAAATCGCGAGAATCCCTGGCTTTTCTGCGATCCATCCGCTCCAGGATGAAGCGACCGTGCAGGGTGCGCTGGAACTTTTGTACGACTTGAGCGAGCATTTGGAAGAGATCACAGGAATGGATGAGGTCACCCTTCAGCCGGCTGCCGGCGCGCACGGCGAGTGGACCGGGCTGATGATGATCCGCGCGTTCCATGAGGCAAACGGCGATCATAAAAGGACGAAGGTCATTGTTCCTGATTCGGCCCACGGTACAAATCCGGCGTCTGCAACTGTTGCCGGATTTGAAACGGTCACCGTCAAATCGAATGACGACGGCCTTGTTGATCTGGAAGATTTAAAGCGTGTCGTAGACGAAGAAACTGCCGCGTTAATGCTGACCAATCCAAATACGCTCGGCCTTTTTGAGGAAAATATTTTAGAAATGGCTGAAATCGTCCATAATGCCGGAGGAAAGCTGTACTATGATGGAGCGAACCTGAACGCCGTACTCAGCAAAGCAAGACCGGGTGACATGGGGTTTGACGTCGTCCATTTGAACCTTCACAAAACCTTTACAGGGCCGCACGGAGGCGGGGGACCTGGATCAGGTCCTGTCGGTGTCAAGAAAGAATTAATTCCGTATTTGCCGAAGCCGGTGCTGGTGAAAAAAGACGGCCGCTATACCTTTGACTATGACCGTCCGCATTCGATCGGCAGGGTGAAACCATACTACGGAAACTTCGGCATCAATGTAAGAGCTTATACGTACATTCGTTCAATGGGGCCGGACGGGCTCAAAGAAGTGACGGAAAACGCTGTTTTAAATGCGAATTATATGATGAGAAAGCTTGCTCCTTACTACGATCTGCCGTTTGACCGCCACTCCAAGCACGAATTTGTGCTGTCGGGAAGGCGCCAGAAAAAGCTGGGAGTCAGAACGCTTGACATTGCAAAGCGCCTTTTGGACTTCGGCTTCCATCCGCCGACCATCTATTTCCCGCTCAATGTCGAGGAATGCATCATGATTGAACCGACAGAAACAGAGTCGAAAGAAACGCTCGATGCGTTTATCGATACGATGATCCAGATCGCAAAAGAAGCGGAGGAAACGCCTGAAGTCGTTCAGGAAGCACCGCATACAACCGTTGTGAAACGCATGGATGAAACAAAAGCTGCGCGGAAGCCCGTGCTGCGCTATGAAAAATGATAAGAAAGCCGGCGGATCGATTTCGCCGGCTTTTTTTATGAGAAAAATAACATCTTTATGTAAACGTTTTACTAATTGAATGAGAAGGATTTCCCCCTTATTAAATAGTAAATTCATCAAATTTAAAATTAAAAATAAAAATTACTTTGCAAAACGTGATAGTTTCAATGTTTTATTGAGAGATAATGGTTTAATTTACCTTGAAAGCACAGGATTATGGAGCATTTAGAAGGATTCGCAAGGGTAGAGAGTGACAACGATGAATATGAAGGTAATGATACAAAATGACAGCGAATATGCCGTTTGTCTCATATGTTACATAAATGTTACGGTATATTAGATTGCTTCATACGGGAGGAGAAATATGAATTCAGACGAAAAGCCAATCAAGATAAAAGTAGAAAAAGTGTCCAAGGTGTTTGGAAAAAACACAAAGAAAGCAACGCAGCTGCTTGCCGATGGCAAAACCAAAAAAGAAATTCTGAAAGAAACCGGGGCGACCGTCGGGGTGAACCAAGCAGATTTTAGCGTTTATGAAGGTGAGATATTTGTCATCATGGGTCTATCAGGGAGCGGTAAATCAACTTTGGTGCGGCTTTTAAACCGGCTGATTGAACCGACTGCAGGACATGTGTACATAGATGGTGACATGATAACAAATATGTCCAAAGACCAGCTGCGGGAAATCCGCCGGAAAAAAATCAGCATGGTCTTTCAAAAGTTCGCTCTGTTTCCGCACAAAACAATTCTTGAAAACACAGAGTACGGATTGGAACTGCAAAAAGTGGATAAAGGAAAACGCCGGCTAAAAGCGATGGAATCTTTAAAGCTTGTCGGGCTTGAAGGATATGAACAGCAATATCCGGATCAGCTGAGCGGCGGGATGCAGCAGCGCGTCGGGCTTGCCCGCGCATTGACGAATGATCCGGACATTCTGTTGATGGACGAAGCGTTCAGCGCGCTTGACCCGCTGATTCGCAAGGACATGCAGGATGAACTCCTCGATTTGCATGAATCAGTAGGAAAAACGATTATTTTCATCACCCACGATCTTGATGAGGCGCTGAGAATCGGCGATCGAATCGCATTGATGAAAGACGGAAACATCGTTCAAATCGGTACGCCGGAAGAGATCTTAATGAACCCGTCGAACGAATATGTTGAAAAATTCGTTGAAGATGTCGACTTATCTAAAGTGCTGACGGCCGGTCACATTATGAAACGGGCTGAAACCGTGCGCGTAGACAAAGGGCCGCGCGTTGCACTGACGCTGATGAAAAACCTGGGGATTTCATCGATTTATGCCGTTGACAAACACAATAGGCTCCTCGGCTCCGTTGATGCTGAAACAGCTAAGAAAGCAGCCGAAAAAAGCCAGACGCTGGAGAGCGTCATCTCAAGAGACATCACAACCGTAGAAGAGAATGCTGTCCTGACGGATATTTTTGAATTGGTCTCTGATGCCAGCATTCCGATTGCTGTCGTCGATGAAAAACAGCGGATGAAAGGGATCATCGTCAAGGGTGCATTAATCGGAGCGCTTGCCGGAAATGACCGGTATATTAATGCAAATTCAGATCATGAACCAGATCATGAAGCTGTTATTCAGGAGGTGAGATAATGTTTACTTTATCATCGCTTCCCCGCATTCCTTTAGCCGATTGGATCGATCAGTTTGTTGACTGGCTGACGTTGTCGTTCGGCGGGGTATTTGACGGAATTGCCAGTGGAGTGGAATCGTTTGTTGATGCGATTGTCCAAGGCTTGGGTTTTGTGCCGCCGGTTATTTTGACTGTTATTTTTGCCGCGCTCGCCTGGCTGATCAGCAAAAAAGGCATTGCGCTGTTTACTTTGATCGGATTTTTTATCATTGATTATTTAGGATATTGGGACGCCATGCTTCAGACATTGGCGCTTGTCGTCACATCCGTTCTGATTTCTGTCATTATCGGCATTCCGGTCGGAATCTGGGGCTCCCAAAAGAAAACGGTTCGGAGAATCGTCACGCCCATCCTTGACTTAATGCAGACGATGCCGGCATTTGTTTATTTACTTCCAGCCATCTTCTTCTTCAATATCGGGGTTGTGCCGGGTGTTGTCGCTTCCGTTATCTTTGCGATGCCCCCGACAATCCGGATGACGATCTTAGGGATCCAGCAGGTGCCTGAAGATCTGATTGAAGCTACAGAAGCATTTGGTTCAACGACAAGCCAGCGGCTTTTTAAAGTGCAGTTGCCGCTCGCGACGAAAACCATTCTGGCCGGTATCAATCAAAGCATTATGCTTGCTTTGTCAATGGTCGTTATTGCATCAATGGTAGGTGCGCCTGGACTCGGAGAAGAAGTTTACCGGGCTGTTACACAGCTGCAAACGGGTACCGGTGTAGAAACCGGGCTTGCGATTGTGATTATAGCGATCGTACTTGACCGGGTTACACAAAATATAAAATTGAAAAAAAGCAGGGGGAATGCATAATGTGGAAAAAGATAGCGGGAATCGGCACCGCAGCAGTACTGACATTGGGTCTGGCTGCCTGCGGAAGCAGCAATAATAATGAAAATGCGTCAGCAGGCGATCAAGTCGATTATAAAATTACCGGCATTGATCCTGGAGCGGGCATTATGAATGCAACGGACCAGGCGCTCAAGGACTACGATCTCAGCAAATGGACTGTCACATCAGGATCAAGCTCAGCAATGACAGCCGCATTGAAAAAAGCTTACGATAAAAAAGAACCGATCATCATTACGGGCTGGACGCCGCATTGGATGTTTGCAAAATACGATCTGAAATACTTGAAAGATCCAAAAGGTTCCTATGGTGATGCCGAAGAAATCCATACTGTTACGCGCAAAGGATTCAAGGACGACCATCCGGGTGCAAACAAGCTGCTCAGCCAATTCAGCTGGACAGAGGATGATATGGGGGAAGTCATGCTTGCCATTCAGGAAGGCAAAAAACCGGAAGAAGCTGCAGCAGAATTCGTCAAAAAACATCAAGATCTTGTTAAGAAATGGACAAAAGGCGTCGATAAAGCAGACGGCGAAAAAATTAAGCTCGGCTATGTGGCATGGGACAGTGAAATTGCAAGCACCAATGTCGTTGCAAAAGTTCTTGAAGACTTAGGCTACAAAGTTACGCTCAGCCAAGTAGAAGCAGGCCCGATGTGGACTGGTATTGCAAAAGGAAGCGTTGATGCTTCACTTGCTGCATGGCTGCCGCAGACGCATAAAACATATGCTGAAAAATACAAAGGCAAATACGAAGATATCGGTACAAGCATGACAGGCGTAAAAATTGGCCTTGTCGTTCCGACATATATGAAAGATGTCAATTCAATCGAAGACTTGAAAAAATAACGAACAAAGCCGGCGAACCCATTTCGCCGGCTTATTTTTGTCTGAAAGGATAACCGCTCATCACCCGAATCATCTGACAAACTTTTCCTCCTGCCTGTTCTTGATTGTCTGTCGGATATGCTAAAAAAACATCCTAAAACGTTAAACCGTTTTAGGATGCTGGACTCAACTGAAGCCTTCTCATAGTAGAGACAGCTTCGGTTATTAATTTTTCGTTTTAATTTTTCCGCCCCATTTTTTGAACCCGCCTTTCAGGTTGTAAATCTCTTTACAGCCGTGTTTGCGGAGCGTTTGGGCGGCTCTTCCGCTTCTGACGTTGTTTTGGCAGTACAGGTAAACCGGTTTGTCAGGCCGGATTTCGCTTTTTCTTTGCTTAAGCTGTGAAAGCGGAATGTTTCTCGCACCCAAAATGTGGCCGCCTTCATACTCGTTCGGCTCGCGCACATCGATGAGCTGCGCTTTGCGATAGCCGGCCCTGAATTCTTCTTCTGTTAAGGTTTTCATAATGCGCTGCTGATAGATGTATGAAACGACCGCGTAGATGATGAGCGCGGCGCAAATCAAGAGAACGATAATGCTGCTGGTAGACAATCTGATCCGACTCCTTTTTGAATTCATCCCGCCTGATAAGCGGGAGATTTTTAACGATATGTTAAGACAAGTACTATTATAGTAAAGCCTCAGAAATCTGTCATCTGATTCGCCGAATTTATTTTCAATTTTAAGAGGGAATGGTAGACTTATTTTATACCAAAGAAAAAGAGGGTAGGTTATGGAAAAAGAAACATGGCGTTTTATCGATTCGGGACGACAGGATCCCGCTTTTAATATGGCGCTCGATGAGGCGCTCCTTTATTGGCACAGCGAAAATAAAATTCCGCCGACCATCCGCTTTTACGGCTGGAATCCGCCAACGCTTTCTGTCGGCTATTTCCAAAATATCGAAAAGGAAATCAATCTGGATGCCGTCAAAAAACACGGTTTGGGCTTTGTGAGAAGGCCGACCGGAGGAAGAGGTGTGCTTCATGATCAAGAGCTGACCTACAGCGTCATTGTGTCTGAAGAACACCCGGAAATGCCGAAGACGGTGACGGAAGCGTACCGCGTCATCTCTGAAGGTATTCTTGAAGGCTTCAGAGAGCTGGGACTTGATGCGTATTTCGCCATACCAAGAACGGAAAAAGAGAAACAGAGCCTGAAAAATCCGAGATCTTCCGTCTGTTTTGACGCGCCGTCGTGGTACGAGCTCGTTGTCGAAGGCAGAAAGGTTGCAGGAAGCGCCCAGACGAGGCAGAAAGGAGTCATTCTTCAGCACGGTTCGATCCTTCTTGATCTGGATGAGGACAAGCTCTTTGATTTGTTTATTTACAAAAATGACCGCCTCAGAGAGCGCATGCAGAGAAACTTCAAACAAAAAGCGGTCGCCATCAATGAGCTGACGAAAGAAAAAGTCACGATTGAAGAAGCGAGCGAAGCTTTTAAAAAAGGGTTCGAAAAAGGGCTTAACATTCATTTGGAGCCTTATGAACTGACGGAAGAGGAAACGGAATTTGTCGCCGATCTTGCCAGGACGAAGTATGCGGCAGATGAATGGAATTATAGAAGGTAATCGGGTGAAAACGTTATCCCGTTGCTTGTTTTTTACATGCACATAGTGTAAACTTGTTATGATTTGAATAGGTGTGATTTGGAGGGATTTGATGACAACACCGAGTATGGAAGATTACATAGAACAAATTTATATGCTGATTGAAGAAAAAGGATATGCAAGAGTCTCAGATATAGCCGAAGCTCTGGCCGTCCATCCCTCCTCGGTTACAAAAATGGTTCAAAAACTCGATAAAGACGAATATTTGATTTATGAAAAGTATCGTGGCCTCGTGCTGACGCCCAAAGGGAAGAAAATAGGCAAGCGTTTAGTATACAGACATGAATTATTGGAGCAGTTTTTACGAATCATTGGTGTTGACGAAGAGAAAATTTATGATGATGTTGAAGGAATCGAACATCATTTAAGCTGGAACAGCATTGACCGTATCGGAGATCTTGTGCAGTATTTTGAAGACGACAGCAAAAGAATCGACGATTTAAGAAGCGTCCAAAAAAGAAACGAACAGGAAAATCAATAAAAGCCGCCGGGTAACGGCGGTTTCAGATTGTTGACAAAATCCCAAAACGGCTTTTAGTTTTGGGATTTTGTCATCCCTTCAGCGTGATTGAAAAACCTTGCAGTCTAGGAAGGCCGAGCATCGGAGCGCAGCGAATGTTGGAATTCGTGAGCACCGACGCGCAGGCCTGACAACGAATGCGAGGGTTTCTCGACACGCTGAAGCCGCCGGGTATCGGCGGTTTTTTCCTTACGTATCAGTTTTTCCGGCTGCCGCTTTGTCTCATGGTCTTTTTTTTCTGTCCGTTTCTTAAAATGGTGTAGAGCCATCTTTTAAGGGAGGGAGACCGCGATGTACATCGACGGGGTTTTTTCAGGCGGCGGTATGAAAGGGATTGCGCTTGTAGGAGCATACGAAGCGCTTGAGAAACGGGGCTTCCGATTTAAAAGGCTGGCCGGAACGAGCGCCGGTTCAATTATTGCCTCGTTTATCGCGGCCGGCTATACAAGCGCGGAGATCCGCCAAATGATGGAAGAATTAAATGAAAGCGAGCTCCTTGACCCGAGGTTTTCACTCCTGCCTTTGAAAATGCTGCAATGGGCATCGATTTATTGGCGGCTCGGTTTATATAAAGGAGAGAAACTGGAAAACTGGATTTCCGAGAAGCTGAAAGCGAAAGGCATTTCAGTGTTCGGGGATCTTGAACAGGGAAAGCTGAAGTTGATCGCTTCCGACTTATCGAACGGCAAGATGCTTGTGCTGCCTGACGATTTAAACAGGTACGGCTTGAATCCAAGGCGTTTTTCCGTCGCCAGGGCGGTCCGGATGAGCTGCAGCATCCCTTATTTTTTTGAGCCGGTGAAGCTCAAGTCCTCCAGCGGCATCAGCGTCGTCGTAGACGGCGGAGTTCTAAGCAATTTTCCGATGTGGCTGTTTACAACAGAAAAAAAACGGCCGGTATTGGGCATCACGCTGATGCCCAATGAAAAAGAGAGGCCGAAGAAAACGATTAAAAATGCGTTCGAGCTGTTCGGGGCGCTGTTTGAGACGATGAAAGAGGCGCATGACGCCAGGCACATTGCCACGAAACATGAGCGGAACATTATTTTTTTGCCTGTTGAGGAAGTCCTGTCGACTGAATTCGCGATGTCGGCAGAAAAAAAACTAGCTCTAATCGAGCTAGGAAAAAAACGAACAGAATTATTTTTGAAACAGTGGACGTTTTAAAAGAAAGCCCTGTTTTTCTTTTTGCTTTTTTTGCCTTCAATCACTGTCAGCTGGGTCTGGCTTTTTTTCTTCACCAATACCGGCTTTGATTTATTGATAGACGGTACGCTTCTCAGATGATTAACCCTGCCTTTTATAGAGCGTTTTTTGTGATCCTGAAAACGCCTGTTGGATTGTTTGGCTGCTTTCTTAAAAGCGGCTCCCTCACTGCCCATATTGCGATTGGAAATGCGCCTGATCACGAAATAAATGATGGCGCCGGCCGCGGCAAAAACAAACAAGTATTGGAGCAGGCGGCCCGGACTTGTGACGGCGAAATAAACAAACCCAAAAATTCCAAACGCAATAATTAAAGCTGAGACAGGATGTACGCGTTGCTTCATAACTGTCCACCTCCCAAAAAATTAACCTATTCGTTACATTACATTACGATATTAGAAGGTTCCTTCTGTTCGTCCTCTGCTTTGGTCTCCATATGAAGAAGCTCATTGAAGCTTGCGATTGCCACTTCCACCTGATCGTCAGACGGCTCTTTCGTTGTTAAAAGCTGCAGCCATAAGCCCGGGTAGCCGAGCACCTTCAAGACGGGGATGTCTCTCAGTTTGTTTGTCAGCTGCAGAACTTCAAATGAAATGCCGAGAACGACCGGTATCAGTGCAAGTCTATTCAAAATACGGACCCAGAGAGGGTCAGTAGGAACAAGCAAGTAAACAAACATGCCCACGATGACGGTGAATAGAATAAAGCTGCTTCCGCATCGGTAGTGCAGTCTTGACTGCTGTTGAACGTTTTCAACCGTGACCGGCAGATTTTGCTCGTAACAGTTTATGACCTTGTGTTCTGCTCCGTGATATTGAAAAACTCTTTTAATAAAAGGAGTGCATGATATGGCGTAAATATAGCTTAAGAGAAGGAGCAGCTTAAAAAAGCTTTCGATCATAATCTGCGCGACGTCCGACTGAAAGACCGGACGGGTAAGCTCCGCTAAAAAAACGGGCACGAGCGTAAAAATAAACTTGCCGAACAAAAAAGACAGGACGCCGACTGCGGCAAGACCAAAAATCATCGTTAGCTTGGACGGCTTCTCTTCTTTCAATTGATCGTCTAAAGAAGGATCGAGGTCATAGCGTTCGCTCGAAAAATTCAAGTGCTGGGTGCCGTTCGCGCTCGCTTCAACAATCGCGATAATCCCTCTGAGAAAAGGAATTTTCTTTAATTTTTCAAGCGTCGGATTGGTTTTCCGAGGCAGCTTGAAAAATTCAATGCTTTCGTCTTTTCTGCGGATCGCAGTTACATAATGGCGCCTGCCGCCGAACATAACGCCTTCGACGACTGCCTGCCCTCCGTATGCGGGCTGTTTTGTTTGATTTGACATTTGCATCAACCTATCTGTATCAATCTATGAGTACATTAACCATTTCCTTACACCTATTGTACAGGAAAAATGCTGAAACCTCTAGATTGACGGGCTCAAAAATTTAAGAAATTCGAACCTCTTACAAAGCCAAATCTAATTAAAGTATACCCTTTTTCATGCTTTTTACACTCGGATCTTAAAAATCTGGGAAAGCTGATGTTGGCGAGGCTGTTTTTGGACATACTGGAAATGGAGGTGATCTGGACTGTATGGGTAATGAAGACAATCAAAAACAGCCGGAAGAGCTTGAACAAAATAAGCGTGAAACTCCGATGACTTTCATTGGAAGGGTGATCACGACTGGTTTTGTCGGCGGAGTGCTTTGGAGTGCACTCGGTGAACTGGCGTACCTTTTTAAATTCTCCGAAGTCAATGCAAACATGATTCTCCAGCCATTTGTCATCGGTGACTGGAAAAACGGATTTCTCGGGACGTTTATCAGCATTCTATTGATTGGAGTTATTTCTATCGGGGCTGCCCTGCTTTACTACGGCATTTTGAAGCAGGTTAGAGGCATGTGGGCAGGCGTTGTATATGGAGCCGTTTTGTGGGCTGTCGTGTTTTATCTGTTCAACCCGATGTTCCCCGATGTTCAGACTGTGGCTGAATTAAAGAGGGAAACGGTTGTGACGACGCTGTGCATTTATCTGCTTTACGGTTTATTCGTCGGCTATTCCATTTCGTTTGAATACAATGAACTCAATTCTGAAAAGCTGACGCGGGCCCTTGGAGAAACAAGAGAATAGTGCCTGATCAGGAAGCAATATGATAAAATGTTCACTGTAAGTGGACATTTTTTTGCGTGATGAGAAAGGGGAGGCAGAGTTGCCGCATATTTTAATTTTGAACGGACCGAATTTAAACCGGCTTGGAAAACGCGAACCCGATGTATACGGGACAGACACACTAACCGATTTGGAACAAAAACTTTTTCAATTTGCCGAAGGCATTCAGACTGAATTGACTTTTTTTCAATCAAACCACGAAGGAGACCTGATTGATGCGCTTCATGAGGCAGAGGAACAATACGATGGAATCGTTTTGAATCCGGGAGCTTTCTCCCATTACAGCTATGCCATCCGCGATGCGGTGGCTGCGATCAGCATACCGGTGATTGAGATTCATCTTTCAAACCCGCATGCAAGGGAAGAGTTCCGACACCGCTCTGTCATCGCTCCGGTTGCAAGAGGCCAGATCACCGGACTCGGCTTTGAAGGTTATAAGCTGGCCATCTGTTATTTTATGAACACAAATAACAAATAGGGGGACTAGTGGACAATGAAACTAAACAAATTGAGAGAGCTTTTCGGTGGTTTGGGCATCGACGGTATCTTGGTGACGAGCAGCGTTAATCTGCGGTACATCACCGGATTTACCGGATCTTCTGGGTTGGCGGTCATCTCCGGCGATCAAGCAGTCTTTATTACAGATTTCCGCTATACAGAACAGGCGAAAGATCAAATCAAAGGTTTTGACATTGTTCAGCATGCCGGCGGAATCGTTCAAAAGGCCGCCGAAGTGATCAAAGAGATGGGGATAAACAAAATCGGTTTTGAACAGGATAAAATGACATATGGAACGTATGCCGCCTACAAAGAGCAGCTTGGCGCAGCTGAACTCGTTCCTGTTTCTCAATCTGTGGAAAAGTTGCGCTTGATTAAGTCAAGTGAAGAGATTAAGATATTAAAGGAAGCTGCAAAGATTGCAGATGATGCATTCAGCCATATTCTGACGGTCATAAAGCCAGGCATCACCGAAATTGAAGTCGCCAATGAGCTCGAGTTTTATATGCGGAGCCAGGGAGCTGATCATTCGTCCTTCGATATGATTGTGGCGTCAGGCGTACGCTCAAGTCTGCCGCACGGAGTGGCAAGCAGCAAAGCGATCGAGAAAGGCGACCTTGTGACATTGGACTTCGGGGCTTATTATAAAGGTTACTGCTCGGACATTACGCGTACGGTCGCGGTAGGAGAGCCGGATGATGAGCTGAAACGCATTTATCAAACCGTGTTTGAGGCACAGGCTATCGGCATGCGGAGCATCAAGCCGGGAATCACCGGGAAACAAGCTGACGCTTATACAAGGGACTACATATCTTCACAAGGCTACGGCGATTATTTCGGCCATTCAACAGGTCACGGCCTCGGCATGGAAGTTCATGAGAGTCCGGCGCTTTCAGCACGTTCGGACCAGATGCTTGAAAAAGGCATGGTTGTAACGGTTGAACCGGGAATTTACATACCGGGAAAAGGCGGGGTCAGGATAGAAGATGATATTGTCCTGACAGAGGAAGGAAACGAATCCCTTACCCATTCCGCGAAAGATTTAATTATTTTATAATCCGTTTGATTGGAGCAATAGGAGGATAATCATGATTTCAGTAAACGATTTTCGCACAGGTTTAACGATTGAAGTAGACGGAGGCATCTGGCGCGTTGTTGACTTCCAGCACGTTAAGCCGGGAAAAGGTGCGGCATTTGTCCGTTCCAAACTGAGAAATCTTCGCACAGGTGCGATTCAGGAAAAAACATTCCGCGCAGGTGAAAAAGTGGCGCGCGCCCAAATTGAAACAAAAACGATGCAGTACTTGTATGCCAACGGCGACCAGCACGTTTTTATGGATACGACATCTTACGAGCAGCTTGAGCTGAACGAGAAGCAAATCGAACACGAGCTCAAATTCCTGCTTGAAAATATGTCTGTCCACATCATGATGTATCAGACAGAGACGATCGGAATCGAACTTCCGAATACGGTCGAACTAAAAGTTGTTGAAACAGAACCGGGCATCAAAGGCGACACAGCCTCAGGCGGAACAAAACCAGCAAAAACAGAAACAGGCCTTGTTGTCAACGTGCCGTTCTTCGTAAACGAAGGAGATACGCTTGTTGTCAATACTTCTGACGGATCTTACGTATCAAGAGCATAAGGGTAACAGCGGGAAAGAGCCGGCTTCAGTGAAGCCGGCTCTTTTTTTGCTGTCTGAAATCTTTTACCTCTCACATGCCAAATAGAAAAATCGGAAGACTACTTTTTCAAGGGAGAGCATAGATTGTAAAAAAAGAGGAAGTGTTACTGGAGGTTTAAGATCATGAAGCTTTTCTTTGGACAAGTCAATCCGACGGTTTTGGCAATGGCGGCGTTAAGGGTGGTATCATCTTTGATCGAACTGACGGCGGCTGTCGTGATGCTTTTGACAAACGACGTCAGAAAAGCCGTGGCGGTCAACAGCGTGCTGGCCATGGTCGGGCCGCTCATCTTTATTATTACAATGACAATCGGCATCTATCAGATTGCAGGGCAGCTTTCTTACGCAAAGCTGATTTTGATCTTTATGGGAGTGGTTTTGATCATCGCAGGGATCTATAAATAGTGAAACATGATAAGAGAGACCGACTTGTCATAATGTCTTCCTTTGATCATACATTTTTATAGAAGACAAGCAAAAAGAGGAGGGAGTGTTTTTGCATCACATCACAGAGATTCTCCCCGATACGATCAAACGCGCGCTCAGCGGTCTTGACGACCATGAAATCGATCAGATAGAAGAAATTCGGATTCGGACAAGTCGTCCGCTGGAACTGGTGAACAAAGGAAAGCCGCGCTTTCTCCCTTATGCGGCGACGCCTGAAGACTCGGCGCTTCTTTTAAACAGGCTGGGAAATTACAGCATGTATACACTGGAAGAGGAATTGAAAAAAGGATATGTCACGATCAGAGGCGGACACCGCGTGGGGCTTGCCGGCCGGGTTGTCGTCGAAAACGGGGCTGTCAAAGGAATCAGGGAAATATCATCATTTAATATCCGGATTGCCAAAGAAAAAATCGGCATTTCCAAACCGTATATCCCCCATTTATTTCAAAACTCGTGGCTGAACACGCTGATTATCGGTCCGCCGCAAACCGGAAAAACAACACTGCTCAGAGACCTCGCCAGGCTGATCAGCTCAGGAAGCGGCAACGTGCCTGCCAAAAAGGTGGGAATTGTTGACGAAAGGTCTGAAATCGCAGGTTGTGTAAACGGAATCCCGCAATATCGGCTCGGCGACAGGGCAGACATCCTTGACGCCTGTCCAAAAGCGGAAGGCCTGATGATGATGATCAGATCAATGAGTCCGGAGGTGATGATCGCCGATGAGATCGGGAGAATGGAAGACGCGGAAGCGCTCTTGGAAGCGGTCCATGCGGGGGTGTCTGTCATCGTTTCGGCACACGGCTACACATATGCCGATATCGCCAGGCGTCCATCATTGAAAATGCTTCAGGAGCACCGGGTTTTTGAGAGAGTCGTGGAACTTTCCAGAAAGAACGGTCCCGGCAGCCTGAGCCGCATCTTAAACGGGAACGGAGAGCCTCTCTGCGCGGCGAAGAGGATGTTATCATGCTGAAGCTTTTAGGTGCCGTGCTTATTTTGGCAGCAGCCACATGGACAGGATTTGAAATGGCGAAGCCTTTCAGGGAAAGACCGAAGCAAATCCGCCAGCTGCTGGCCGCTTTGCAGTCTTTGGAGGCTGAAATCATGTACGGGCACACGCCGCTCCGTCAGGCATCAAAACAGATCGCACACCAGCTTTCCGAGCCGGTAGCCTCTTTGTTTCAGACATTTGCAGAACAGCTGGAAAAAGGCAGCGCTTCAGCAGGGACGGCATGGGAAGACAGCCTGGAGAAAGTATGGCCCGAAACGGCTCTCAAAAAGAAAGAATACGAGATTTTACGGCAATTCGGCGAAACGCTTGGCCGTCATGATCTGATTTCTCAGCAAAAACATATCAAACTGGCGTTAACCCATTTAGAGACAGAGGAAGCTGAAGCAAATCTCGCCCAGGCGAAAAATGAAAAGATGGTGAAGAGCCTTGGGTTTTTGTCGGGACTACTGCTGATTCTTCTATTGATGTAATGAAGAGGGGAGCATACACGAAATGGGAGTAGACGTAAATATTATTTTTCAAATTGCCGGCGTCGGGATCGTCGTCGCTTTTCTTCACACCATACTGGATCAAATGGGGAAGAAGGAATATGCCCAATGGGTCACACTTTTAGGATTCATTTATATTTTGTTCATGGTGGCTACTGTTGTCGATGATCTATTCCAAAAGATAAAAGCTGTCTTTCTATTTCAAGGATAGGGGGGCTCACTCATTGAAATCGTTCAAATCGTAGGATTGGGAATGATCGCCACCTTCCTCAGCTTGATTGTGAAAGAGCAAAAACCGACGTTTGCTTTTATGATTATCGTTTTTGCCGGCTGCACAATTTTTCTATTCTTAGTAGATCAGGTCTACGAAATCATTCGGATGATTGAAAAAATAGCTGCCAATGCCAACATCAACATGATGTATGTCGAAACGATTTTGAAAATTATCGGGATTGCTTATATTGCGGAGTTTGGCGCCCAGCTGACAAAGGATGCCGGACAGGGTGCGATTGCTTCGAAAATCGAATTGGCAGGCAAAATCCTCATTTTAGTCATGGCTGTGCCTATTTTAACCGTGATTATCGAAACGATCATCGGACTCATCCCTTCCATGTCTTAGTCAGAAAGGAGGATTTCCTGAGTGAAGCGTTTTCTGTTCTGGCTGTTGATCATCGGAATCGTATGCTTTGGAGCGCGTGATGTACAAGCTTCGCCAAAAGAAGCGGAGCCGGCTGGGGAAACCGCCGCAGAAGAATCAGCCGAAGCAATGGCCAAACAGCAGGCTGAAGGATTGGAGCTTGACCGGGTCGGGGAGTTCTGGAACAACATTTTGACAGAGTATGGGGGACACCTTCCCGAAAGTCAAAAAGGAAGCCTGCTTGAATTTGTCAAAGGTGAAAAGCACTTTTCGCCTGAGGAATGGGGCAAAGCGCTGTTTTCTTACTTGTTCCATGAAGTGCTGGCTAACGGGAAGCTGCTGGGGACGCTGATCCTGTTGACCATCTTCTGCGTGCTGCTTCAGCTTTTGCAAAACGCGTTTCAGCAAAGCACCGTCAGCAAAGTGGCGTATGCAATTGTCTACATGGTGCTGATCATTCTTGCGCTTAACAGCTTTCGGGTTGCTGTTACATATGCGAATGAAGCGATCCAGACGATGACAAGCTTTATCCTGTCGCTCGTACCTCTGCTTCTAGCGCTGATGGCGACTTCGGGGGGAGCCGCCTCAGCCGCATTCTTTCATCCGGTCATTCTCTTTCTCATGAACACGAGCGGCTTGTTTATCCAATTTATCGTGATGCCGCTTTTATTTTTATCAGCGATTTTAAGCATTGTCAGCACGATGACGGACCAATATAAAGTCACACAGCTGGCCCAGCTCCTCAGAAATGCGGCGATCGGCACGCTGGCTGCATTTTTAACCGTATTCCTCGGTGTCATCTCGGTTCAGGGCGCCTCAGCCGCAGTGACGGACGGCATTACTTTGCGGACGGCAAAATTCATCACCGGTAACTTCATCCCCGTATTGGGCCGCATGTTTACCGAAGCGACGGACACGGTGATCAGCGCGTCTCTCCTGCTGAAAAACACCGTCGGGATACTCGGTGTGGCGATCTTGATTTGCATCGCAGCTTTTCCTGCGATTAAAATCCTCTCCCTCGCGCTCATATACAAAATTGCCGCAGCAGTTCTCCAGCCTCTCGGAGGCGGTCCGGTTATCAGCTGCCTGGATGTCATCAGCAAAAGCGTCATCTACATTTTCGCTGCCATGGCCATCGTTTCGCTGATGTTTTTCTTAAGCTTAACCGTGATCATTACAGCGGGGAATCTGACGATGATGATGAAGTAGGGAGGGATGAGATGGAATTTCTGACAGAGTGGCTCACGAATATTATTCTATTTATTCTGATGGCAATCGTCATCGATATGCTTCTGCCGAATTCGAGCATGCAAAAATACGCGAAAATGGTGATCAGCCTGCTCCTGATCGTTGTGATACTGAATCCGATCTTCTCTTTATTCAGGACCGATCCGGATGTGATTTTTGAGAAGCTTACAAAAAACGGACAAGTTCAATCAAACGAAATAAAAAATCAGCTGAATTCAGAAAAAAAAGAAATACAAGCCTCACAACAAGCATATATCTTAGAACAGATGGCTGTTCAACTGAAAAAGAACGCAGAGAGCAGTTTTGCCAGCGACAAATACAAGATAGACCGAGTCGCGGTTTCTTCTGACAGCCAGCTGAAAACAGAGAAAGATTTCAGTAAACATGCGGAAGTCTCAGTATTCTTGCAACCAGCATCGGAAAAAACGGTCCAAGCCGTCGCTCCTGTCGAGATCAATACGGATCGCGGCTACCAGTCCATGCGAGAAAGAGAAAAGAAAGAGACGGGGGAAGTCAGAGAACAGCTAGCAGGCATATGGGAAATAAGCCCCGACAAGATTACAGTTCATATCGAAGGGGGAGAACGAAGCGGCAATGAATAAAAGAACCTGGATCGAAAAGCTGATCGGCCACCTGCTGCCGAAAGAAGAGAAAGACGGAAAAAAGCTGACGAAATATCACTACTTTCTGCTGCTTTTTGTTCTCGGCGTTTCCTTCATGCTCGTCAGTCAGATCTTCTCTTCCGAACCTTCTCAAGATCGAGCGGCAGATCAGCCGACAGCTTCACAAAAGGCTCCGTCTGAAAGCGCCGGACAGAGCGGTGAAGGTGAAAAAGAAGTGTTTAAGCCCGCCTCAGATGACAAGCCGAAGGACTCGATCCAAGATTACGAACAGGAATATGAGAATCAGCTCAAAGACATATTGGAAACGATCATCGGCGTTGAGGACGTGTCAATCGTCGTCAATGTTGATGCAACATCATTGAAAATATTCGAGAAAAACAGAAAAACCCAGGAGACTTCAACGAATGAGACAGATAAACAGGGAGGCAAGCGGACGGTGTCTGAAATGTCGTCCGACGAAGAAATCGTCATCATTAAAAACGGAGATAAAGAGACGCCAGTTGTCGTTCAGACGAAAAAGCCCGATATCAGGGGTGTTCTCGTTGTCGCTCAGGGAGTCGACAACGTTCAAATAAAAAAAACCATCATTGAAGCAGTGACAAGAGTTCTTGATGTTCCGAGCCACCGCGTCGCTGTTGCCCCTAAAAAAATGAAGGAGGATTCATAAATGATGCTGAAAAAACAAACGGTTTGGCTTTTAACCATGTTAAGTCTCGTCGTTGTGCTGAGTGTCTACTACATTATGTCGCCTGAAGGAGAAAATGTCGTCACGGTGGATGACAAAGAACAAGTTGCCGCTGAAAAAGAAAAACCGATGAAAGAAGAGCCTGCCAAGGATGGCAAAGAAGACACCGCGCCTGCTAAAGACAAAACTGAAGGGAAAGACGCAAAAGATAAAGAAACGTCTGCGAGTGAGCAGAACGGAGAGGTTGTCACAGAAGAATCATCCGGTGGAGAAGATTTATTCACAACATACCGCATGGAAATGGACGATCAGCGCAGCAGGGAGAGGGAGGAATTAACTGAAATCGTCAGAAGTGATAAAGCGACGGCAAAGGAAAAAAGCGAAGCTTACGACAAGATGACAGAGCTCAGCGAAGCTGAAGGAACGGAAAAGACGCTTGAAACCCTGATCAAAACAAAAGGCTATAAAGACGCCTTGGTCAACGCCGACGGCGATAAAGTCAATATTACGGTGAAGGCGAAAGAGCACTCAAAAGCCGCTGCCACTGATATCATCGACATCGTCGCTAAAGAAGTGAAAAACTTAAACGATGTGGCTGTGACGTTCGAGCCAGCAGATTAAACATGTCCCGCTTGCAAAAAGCGGGATTTTTTTATGTCTAAGGCCCCTGTTGCTGCTGAGCGCTCATGATTGTAGTTGAATTCGGCATTCCTCTCCTGTAAGATGAATATAGTATGTACTTTTAGTACTAACTGATAAATGCGTAAAATCTTTTTCATTAGGAGTGCGATAGCATGTTAAACATTGATGAAATCAGACAGTTGATAAAATTAATTGATGAATCTTCGATAAATGAATTTACATACGAAAACGAAGGATCGAAGGTTGAATTGAAAAAACAAAGCGGAACCGTGCAAACCATTCAGCAAGTGGCTGCGGCGCCTGTTCAAACACCGGCTCCGGAAGCTCCAGCAAAGCAAGCGCCAGTTCAGGAAGCGCCTGCAGCAGAAGAAGCGGCAAAAGACGGCGGGAACTTCCACAAAATCACCTCTCCGATGGTCGGAACGTTTTATGCGTCTTCTTCGCCTGAAGCCGATCCTTACGTAACAGTCGGTTCGAAGGTATCAGAATCCTCTGTCGTCTGCATTGTGGAAGCGATGAAGCTCTTCAATGAGATCGAAGCCGAAGTGAAAGGCGAGATCGTTGAAGTATTAGTTGAAAACGGCCAGCTGGTTGAATACGGACAACCTTTATTTTTAGTAAAAGCAGAGTAAGGAGCAATAAGATGATCAAAAAGCTACTAATTGCGAACAGGGGAGAAATTGCTGTCAGAATTATCAGAGCTTGTAAAGAACTGGGGATTGAAACGGTAGCCGTCTTTTCCGAGGCCGACAGAGAGGCGCTCCATGTTCAGATGGCTGATGAAGCATTTTGCATCGGACCTAAGCTTTCAAAAGACAGCTACTTGAATATAACGAACATCGTCAGCGTCGCTAAAATGACCGGTGCTGACGCGATTCACCCGGGCTACGGCTTCCTGGCGGAAAACGCCGATTTTGCCGAGCTTTGCGAAGAGGTAAACGTAACCTTCGTAGGTCCGACAGCAGACGCGATTTCTAAGATGGGAACAAAGGATGTTGCAAGGGAAACAATGCAGCAGGCTGGTGTTCCGATCGTACCGGGCTCCAAAGGAATTATTGAAGATATTGAAGATGCGGTTTCATTGGCACGCGATATAGGGTATCCTGTCATTATAAAGGCAACTGCCGGGGGCGGCGGAAAAGGAATCAGGGTCGCCCGTACGGAAGAAGAACTGATCAACGGCATTAAAATCACTCAGCAGGAAGCTGCCACCGCTTTCGGCAACCCGGGTGTGTACATTGAAAAATATATTGAAGACTTCAGACACGTGGAGATCCAAGTGCTTGCAGACACACACGGAAACACGATTCACTTGGGTGAACGCGACTGCTCAATCCAAAGAAGGCTCCAAAAACTGCTCGAAGAAACCCCTTCACCTGCTCTGGATGAAGGAATCAGGGAGCAGATGGGGCAGGCGGCTGTCAAAGCGGCTGAAGCCGTGAAATACACGGGCGCGGGAACGGTTGAATTTATCTACGATTACCGCGAGCAGAAGTTCTATTTTATGGAAATGAACACGCGCATTCAGGTTGAGCATCCGGTGACAGAGATGGTGACGGGCGTTGATTTGATTAAAGAGCAGATCAAAGTGGCGTCAGGCGAAAAATTAACCCTCACCCAAGATGAAGTCACCTTTAACGGCTGGGCAATCGAATGCCGGATTAATGCGGAAAACCCTGAGAAAAACTTCATGCCTTCTCCGGGAAAAATCGAGATGTATCTGCCTCCGGGCGGGCTCGGCGTCAGAGTGGACTCTGCGGCTTATCCAGGATACTCGATTCCCCCTTATTACGACAGCATGATTGCAAAAGTCATCACTTACGGGAAGACGAGGGAAGAAGCTGTTTCAAGAATGAAAAGAGCGTTGAGCGAATTCGTCATCGAAGGCGTTCATACGACGATACCGTTCCATCTGAAGCTGCTTGAGCACGAAACATTCGTAAGCGGAGAATTTAATACGAAGTTTTTAGAAATATATGATGTAATGGGGTCGTAATTTTAACGGAGGTGAACATATTGAAAGACGACAACAGCTTATTGGAAATGAGCCATGAAGACAATCATTTAGGAAAAGTGGAGATCGCTCCGGAAGTCATCGAAGTCATTGCCGGAATCGCAGCTTCCGAAGTTGAGGGCGTAGCTGAAATGCGCGGTAATTTCGCGACAGGTGTCGTTGAACGGTTTGGAAAAAAGAATCACGGAAAAGGCGTCAAAGTTGATTTGTCCGACGACGGAATTATCATTGATGTTTATTGCGTGATGATGTTTGGCGTTTCGATTCCTAAAGTTGCAAATGCCGTTCAGGATAATATCCGCCAGACGCTTCTCAATATGACAGCTCTTTCGATTAATGAAATCAATATTCACATCGTTGGCATTCAATTCGATTCAAAAACGCACGAGGTGGAAGTCGATCAAGAGATGTAGTGCGGTGAAGTGGAAGAACCAAGGGGAATGACGGCCCTTTGGTTTTTTCATGTTCCGTTTAAAAAATAACGTTTAAAAGCATCTTTCCGCCGTTATCGATCAAAAATAAGAGAAACCGGAAAGTTTGTTAAGAAGTTCGAAAAACGAATGATAATAAATGATTGTTCCGTATTATTCGGTTATTGACGATAAAACCGCGATTTTTGCATGCGGAAAGACTAAAAATATGATATGATCTCTTTGTGGCTTAAACGGCAAGCAGCAAAGAGGGTTAAAGGAGAAAAAGAAAGAATGAAAAGAAGAACAGCAAGAGAAAAGGCTTTGCAGTCACTATTCCAGATTGATGTCAGTGATATTGAACCGAATGAAGCGATGCAGCATGCCTTGGACGGGCAGGAAAGCGACGCTTTTTTCGAGCAGCTTGTTTACGGGGTCTTAGAGAACAAAGAGAAAATCGATGAGATGATCAAACAGCATCTCGTCAATTGGAAGCTTGACAGGCTGGCGAATGTCGACCGCGCGATTTTGCGTTTGTCCGCCTATGAAATGATCTTTTTAGATGACATACCTGTCAACGTCTCTATGAATGAAGCGATTGAACTGGCAAAGCAATTTGGTGATGACAAGTCGGCGAAGTTTGTAAACGGTGTTCTTTCTAACATTAAATCCGATCTTGAATAATCTAGGAGGAGAGCAAATGACAGCAACCATCATCGACGGGAAAGAAACAGCAAAGGAAAAGCGCGGGCAGCTGGCCAAGGAAGTTGAAGAGCTGAAAAAACAAGGAGTTACCCCGGGACTGGCCGTTATTTTAATTGGTGATGATCCGGCGTCTCTTTCATATGTACGGGGAAAGAAAAAAGCAGCTGAAGCAATGGGGATTCGTTTTCAGCTGGATCATTTCGATGCAAGCTTCTCTGAACAGGAGCTGCTTGAAGTGATTGACCAGTACAACCAAAATGACGACTTTCACGGAATTCTTGTCCAGCTGCCTCTTCCGGATCATATTTCCGAACAAGCGGTGATCGAAAGAATATCCCCTGACAAAGATGTTGACGGTTTTCATCCATTAAACGTAGGGAAGATGCTGCTTGGCGAAGATACATTTCTGCCTTGCACACCTGCGGGCATCGTGGAGCTTTTAAAGAAAACCGAGATTGATCTGTCGGGAAAAGAGGTTGTTGTCGTCGGGCGAAGTAATATCGTCGGAAAGCCGGTAGGGCAGCTGCTCTTGAACGAAAACGCAACCGTTACGTACTGCCATTCAAGAACGGCCGACATTACGGCTCATACAAAAAAAGCCGACATTTTGATTGTCGCTGTCGGAAAGGCGAATTTCATTAAAGCGGATCAAATGAAAGAGGGAGCCGTTGTCATCGATGTCGGCGTCAACCGCCTTGACAACGGAAAGCTCGTCGGTGATGTTGATTTTGAAGAAGCGAAGGAAAAGGCTTCTTATATTACACCTGTACCGGGCGGTGTCGGTCCGATGACGATCACAATGCTGGCCCATAACACGGTTAAATCAGCGAAGCGTACAATTTAACTTTAATGTACAACCGTTCATCCGCCTGGTCTCGCGCCGGCGGATGAACGTTCTTGTGCCTTCTTAGAAAGGAGACTGTGCCATGAGTGAAATATCATTTGTCACGGTCACGGCTTTGACAAAATATATTAAGCGCAAATTTGACGTGGACCCCCATCTTGAAGATATTTGGATCAAGGGCGAGCTGTCAAATGTTAAAATACATAGCAGAGGCCATATTTATTTTACATTGAAAGATGATAATGCCCGCATTCAATCCGTCATGTTCGCCAGACAAAACAGAAATCTCGCCTTTACCCCTGAAAACGGGATGAAAGTATTGGTGAGAGGCGGCATTTCGGTATATGAACCGAGCGGCAACTATCAGCTTTATGCAAAAGAAATACAGCCGGACGGCATAGGTGCGCTTCATCTCGCGTATGAGGAACTTAAGAAAAAGCTATCGCAAGAAGGCTTGTTTGATGAAAAATACAAGAAACCCATCCCCGCGTTCCCATCCGTCGTCGGTGTTGTCACGTCTCCAACTGGAGCGGCTGTACGCGATGTGATCACCACCATTAAAAGAAGATACCCCCTTGTAAAAGTGATCGTCCTTCCTACGCTCGTTCAAGGAGTAAACGCGGGCGAGTCCATCGTAAGCAGCATCAAAGAGGCTAACCGCAGAGAGTTATGTGATGTATTAATCGTCGGACGCGGAGGAGGATCAATCGAAGAGCTGTGGGCATTTAACGAAGAGGCTGTCGCCAGGGCCATTTTTTCTTCTGACATTCCGATCATTTCCGCTGTCGGGCATGAAACGGATTTTACAATCAGCGATTTTGTCGCGGATTTGCGCGCGGCGACCCCGACAGGAGCGGCCGAACTGGCCGTACCTAATATGCTAGACTTGCTGGAGCGCCTGAAAACGCTCGAAGCGAGAATGACAAAATCGATGCAGCAGGAGTTGAAAAAGCGGCAGGAGCGGGTGAAAAACCTTCAGTCTTCCTATGCCTTCCGATACCCGAAACGGCTGTATGCCCAAAAGGAACAGGAATTCGATCTGATATTCGACCGCTTCCAAAAACAGCTGGCGATGACCGTCGACCGCAAAAAACAAAAACTGAACGAACAGACATACAAGCTGGAGATGCTTCACCCAGAGGAGCAGCTTAAACAAGCGAGAAAGAGGCATGAAGAGCAAACAGTCCGGCTGAAACGGAATATGAATGTGCAGCTTAAGCAGATTCACTCGCAGTTTCAAACGGTTCTTGGTAAACTGAATGCATTAAGCCCTCTCCAAGTGATGGAAAGAGGGTACAGTTTGACATATAAAGAAAACGAATTGATTAAAAGTATTGAACAGGTTCATGAAAAAGACGAGATCCGTGTCACATTAAACGATGGGACGCTGACCTGTGAGGTACTGCAAAAGAGAGGCGAAACAAATGGCTGAAGAAAACAAAACAAACCGGGAGGACCTGACATTTGAAGAGGCGATGAAAGGTCTGGAACAGATCGTATCAAAGCTTGAAGAGGGAGACGTGCCTTTGGAAAAGGCGATCGACTATTTCCAGGAAGGGATGGCTCTTTCGAAAATGTGCCACGAAAAACTGCAAAATGTCGAAAAGCAGATGGACTACATTTTGCGGGAAAATGGGGAATTAGCTCCTTTCAGTGTTCGGGAGGAGGAAAAAGGTGACCGGTAAACTTGACGGATTTTTAAATTCGAGAAAAACAGTAATCGAAGAGCGCCTTCCGATGTATATTAAAGACCTGCAAGCGCCGTCCATCCTCAAGGAATCCATGCTGTATTCATTGGAAGCCGGGGGGAAACGGCTGAGACCGATTTTGGTTCTTGCGCTTCTTCATGCGTACGGAAAAGACGAAGAAGCCGGAATTCCGGTCGGATGCGCGGTTGAAATGATCCATACGTATTCATTAATCCATGATGACCTCCCTTGTATGGATGACGATGACCTCAGAAGAGGAAAGCCGACAAACCATAAAATTTACGGGGAGGCGACGGCCATTCTCGCCGGAGATGCCTTATTAACCGAAAGCTTCAAAATGATCACTGCCAATATGCCTTCTCATGTATCCGCTGAAAAACGCATCAGGCTGGTGAATGAGCTGATTTCGGCAGCGGGGGCTGAAGGCATGGTCGGCGGCCAGATTTTAGATATGGAAGCGGAATCAAAGTCTGTATCTCTTGATGAACTGCAGCGGATTCACGAAGGGAAAACGGCTAAACTCCTCAGCTTCAGCGTCATCGCGGGGGCGATTCTTGCGGATGCATCTGAAAAAGAGATCGAAAAGCTCCGCGAATTCAGCCATCATATCGGCATCGGCTTCCAGATCAGAGATGACATTCTGGACCTTGAAGGCTCGGAGGATAAAATCGGCAAACGGATCGGATCTGACGCGACAAACGGAAAATCGACCTATCCGTCGCTCCTTTCGCTTGAGGGCGCCAACCAAAAGCTTGATGAACATATTGAAAAAGCAAAACAGCTGATTTCAGAGCTTCCGCTTGAAAAAGAGCTTCTTTACGAGTTCTGCGATATGATTGCCGCTAGGGATCATTGATACAGGGCTTCCATTTGAGCATCTAAGGCTTATTATGATAAAATGTAGAGAGTTGAACTCTAAAACGCCGCGCCGTTATCACGTTGTGTTAGCGGCTGTTTTTTCAAACGAAGCGTCCGCATATGCAAGTTTGCGCATGGGGATGAATTCATCATATAATAATTCAAGCTGAAAACCTAAAACGAAGCAAGGCGCATACTTGCAGAAATCATGCTGAAAGTGAGTTGATCCGATTGGATCTGTTATCGATAAAGGACCCTGCATTTTTGAAGAACCTTTCAAATGAAGAACTGGAAAGCTTGAGCGCTGAAATTCGCCGTTTTTTAATTGAAACGCTTTCCGAATCCGGAGGGCACATTGGTCCGAATCTCGGCGTTGTCGAGCTTACCATTGCATTGCATAAAGAATTTAACAGCCCGAAAGATAAGTTTTTGTGGGATGTGGGGCATCAATCGTATGTCCATAAACTGTTGACTGGCCGCGGAAAGGACTTCGCCACGCTGCGTCAGCATAAAGGACTGTGCGGTTTTCCAAAACGGAATGAAAGCGAACATGATGTCTGGGAAACGGGCCACAGCTCGACTTCTCTCTCCGGTGCGATGGGGATGGCGGCTGCGAGAGACTTAAAAGGGACAAACGAATATATCATCCCGATCATCGGAGACGGTGCGCTGACCGGTGGCATGGCACTTGAAGCGCTTAACCATATCGGCCATGAACAAAAAGACATGATTGTCATTTTGAATGACAACGAAATGAGCATCGCTCCAAACGTCGGAGCGATCCATTCCATGCTCGGACGGCTGCGCACAGCCGGAAAATACCAATGGGTCAAAGATGAGCTCGAGTATTTGTTCAAGCGGATTCCTGCTGTGGGCGGGAAGCTTGCCGCTACAGCCGAGCGGATCAAAGACAGCCTTAAATATCTGCTGGTATCCGGGATGTTCTTTGAAGAGCTTGGATTCACGTATTTAGGGCCTGTAGACGGTCATTCCTATGATGAACTGTTTGAGAACTTGCAGTATGCGAAGAAAACGAAAGGCCCGGTACTCCTTCACGTTATTACGAAAAAAGGAAAAGGCTATAAGCCTGCGGAAACCGATAAAACTGGCACATGGCACGGAACCGGCCCATATAAAATCGATACCGGTGACTTTGTCAAACCGAAAGCTGCTGCACCATCATGGAGCTCGCTCGTAAGCGAAACGGTCAGGAAGCTTGCCCGCGACGATGAACGGATTGTGGCGATTACTCCGGCCATGCCTGTCGGTTCAAAACTTGAAGGATTTGCAAGCGAGTTTCCGGAGCGCATGTTTGATGTCGGCATTGCGGAACAGCATGCGGCAACGATGGCGGCGGGTCTCGCGACTCAGAATATGAAGCCGTTTCTGGCGATCTATTCGACATTTCTTCAGCGCGCTTATGACCAGGTTGTCCATGATATCTGCCGGCAAAACTTAAATGTATTTATCGGCATTGACAGAGCAGGTCTCGTCGGCGCTGACGGGGAAACACACCAGGGCGTGTTTGACATTGCTTTTTTACGGCATATTCCAAATTTGGTTCTCATGATGCCGAAAGACGAAAACGAAGGCCAGCACATGGTCAACACGGCTGTCAAATACGACGACGGCCCGATTGCCATGCGCTTTCCGCGCGGAAACGGACTCGGCGTCAAAATGGATAAAGAATTGAAAACGATCCCGATCGGAACGTGGGAAGTGTTGAGACCTGGAACAGACGCGGTCATTTTAACGTTTGGCACGACCATTCCGATGGCGCTTGCTGCCGCGGAGGAGCTGCAAAAAGAAGGACGTTCGGTCAGAGTGGTTAACGCCCGTTTTATCAAGCCGCTTGATGAAAACATGCTGAAGGAAATCCTGAACGAGGGGCTTCCGATTTTAACGATCGAAGAGGCTGTGCTTCAAGGCGGATTCGGCAGCTCGATCCTTGAGTATGCCCATGAACATCAGTCATACAGTCCGATCATTGACAGAATGGGGATACCTGATCAATTTATTGAACACGGCAGCGTCGCCAAGCTTCTGGAAGAGATCGGAATGACAAAAGAAGACGTCATCAGACGAATAAGACTCTTGACGCCCGTAAAGACTCATAAAGGAATTGGATCATGACAGGAAAAAAAGAACGGCTCGATGTTTTATTAGTAGAAAGAGGGTTAATGGAAACGCGGGAAAAAGCGAAAAGGGCCATCATGGCCGGCATCGTCTATACGAATGAAAACAGACTGGACAAGCCGGGCGAAAAGGTCGACCGCACGATTCCGCTGACCGTTAAAGGAAACCCGTTAAAATACGTCTCAAGAGGCGGATTAAAACTTGAAAAAGCATTAAAAGAGTTTCAGCTCTCCGTTCAAGGCAAGCTGATGATTGACATCGGCTCGTCCACCGGCGGCTTTACAGACTGCGCGCTGCAAAACGGCGCTCTCCGCTCATATGCCGTTGATGTCGGTTATAATCAGCTCGCCTGGAAGCTGAGGCAGGATGAGCGGGTTGTTGTGATGGAACGCACCAATTTCCGGTATTGCACACCTGCCGATTTTACGGAAGGGCTGCCGGAGTTCGCAACGATCGATGTTTCTTTTATCTCGCTGAGAATCATCCTGCCCGTGCTTAAAAACATTTTAGTGCCGGGAAGCGACTGTATCGCGCTCGTCAAACCGCAGTTTGAAGCAGGGCGGGAATCTGTAGGGAAAAAAGGGATCGTCCGCGATCCTCTCGTCCATAAAGCTGTGCTTGATGACATCAGCCGGTTTGCGGCTCGAGAAGGATACGACTGCCGAAACGCTTCGTTTTCTCCGATTACCGGCGGCGACGGCAACATCGAATTTCTTCTCCATTTGCATTGGGGCGGAGAGGCGCAACCCGGAACGCCGCTAGCAGAAGAGATGATCAATCAAATTGTCGAAGAGGCTCACAAGACATTAAAAGCGAAAAAACCGGATCAGCGTGATTAAAAACCCTTGCAGGCCAGACGGGAATGCGAGGGTTTGGCCGGCACGCAAAAAGGAATAATAGTGAGCTATTATTCCTTTTTTACTGCAAACATGTACTTTTGCGACAAAATCATTTAACATAAATGTATAAACATACACAATTTGTGTATAAAACGAGGTGTGAAATGAACAAAGGTCAAAGGCATATTAAAATTAGGGAGATTATCACCGCCAATGAAATTGAAACGCAGGATGAGCTTGTCGATATTTTAAAGAAAGACGGCTATAATGTGACACAGGCCACCGTCTCGCGGGATATTAAAGAGCTTCATTTGGTTAAGGTGCCGACAAACAACGGTTCCTACAAATACAGCCTGCCTGCTGATCAGCGCTTTAATCCTCTTTCCAAATTAAAAAGATCATTGATGGACGCATTTGTCAAAATCGACTCCGCCAGCCATCTGATCGTTTTAAAAACAATGCCGGGCAACGCGCAGGCCATCGGGGCGCTGATGGACAATTTGGATTGGGAAGAAATCATGGGAACGATCTGTGGAGATGATACTATTTTGATCATCTGCCGGACGCATGATGATACCAAAGTCGTACAGAAGAAAATATTGGAGCTTTTATAAACGAAGGCCTGAAAAGAGGTGTCATGAAAGCTTGTTAGCTGAATTATCGATCAAAAACTTTGCCATTATCGAAGAATTAACCGTTTCCTTTGAAAAAGGGCTGACGGTTCTAACCGGTGAAACAGGGGCCGGAAAATCGATCATCATCGACGCCGTTTCTTTGCTTGTCGGAGGCCGCGGATCGTCCGAATATGTCAGGTATGGCGAAAAAAGGGCCGAATTGGAAGGGCTTTTCCTCCTTGACGGCGGCCATCCGGTTTTTGATTTGTGCACAGAACTGGGGATTGAGGCCTCAGATGATATGATCGTCATGAGGAGAGATATTAACGCAAACGGCAAGAGCATCTGCCGCGTCAATGGAAAACTTGTCACCATTGCCGCTTTGCGGGAAGTCGGCAGACTGCTGCTTGACATTCACGGACAGCACGACAATCAGCTGCTGATGGAGGACGAGCACCATCTTCAGCTTCTGGACAGGTTTGCGGGAGAAGAAATCGAGAATGCTTTAAAAGCGTATCAGGAAGTTTACAGCCGCTACATGGATGTCATGAAAAAGGTGAAAGAGCTTTCTGAAAGCGAGCAGGAAATGGCTCACAGGCTCGATTTAATACAGTTCCAGCTTGATGAAATCGAATCTGCAAACCTTGAGCCGAAAGAGGATGAACTTCTTCAGGAAGAGCGCCGTCAAATTGCAAATTTCGAAAAAATATATGAAGCGCTGCAAAATGCCTATAATGCGCTTCGCAACGAGCAGGCCGGGCTTGACTGGGTCGGCATGGCTTCAAGCGAGCTTGAAAACGTCTCAGGCATCAATGAAGGGCTCAATAAAGTATCTGAATCCGTAGCCAATGCGTACTACATTCTCGAAGATTCAACCTTTCAGATCAGAAATATGCTGGATGAGCTCGAATACGACCCCGAGCGCCTCGATTATATCGAATCGCGTTTAAACGAAATCAAACAGCTGAAACGCAAATATGGTGCTACTGTCGAAGATATCCAAGCCTATTCGGCTAAGATAGAGGAAGAAATCGACCGGATCGAAAACCGGGACAGCCATTTGCAGGCTTTAAAATCCCGCCTCGAATCAATCGGCAAGGATGTGGCGATTGAAGCCGCCAATGTGTCCGAAATCAGAAAAAAATGGGCGAAAAAACTGGCCAAACAGATTCAGCAGGAACTGAAAGATCTGTATATGGAAAAATCGACATTCGATACGGAATTTCATGTGAAAAAAGCGGAACGGGATGATGATGCACCCGTCGTCAACGGAATGCCGGTTCAGCTCACAAAGCACGGCATTGACAACGTCCGTTTCCTGATCTCTACAAACACGGGAGAACCGCTCAAATCTTTGTCAAAAGTTGCTTCGGGAGGAGAGCTGTCAAGAATCATGCTGGCGATGAAAAGCATTTTCTCCGCTCAGCAGGATGTCACATCGATCATTTTCGATGAAGTGGACACAGGTGTAAGCGGAAGAGTCGCGCAGGCGATCGCTGAAAAAATACACCGCGTCTCGATCGGCTCCCAAGTTTTATGCATTACCCACTTGCCGCAGGTGGCCGCGATGGCTGACACCCACCTTTTGATCACGAAACAGTCGAAAGACGGGAGAACGACGACAAGCGTCACACCTTTGTCAAAACAGGAAAAAATCACGGAAATCGGCCGGATGATCGCCGGCGTTGAAGTAACGGATTTGACGAAGCGCCATGCGAAAGAACTTTTGAATCAAGCTAAGCTCGTCAAAACCAGCGGATAAGCTGTTCATCTTGAACAGCTTATTTTTTTGTCGGCATTTTCTTATACAAACTCATTCTTATCATTTTATCCAATGTTTTTCTTCCGTTCACAGTTATAAATCGCTGTCCGGAAGGCAAAAGTAATGAATGTAGCGAAAGAAATTTATATGGTGTGGGTTAGGTGCGAGGAGAGTGAAAAGGTGGATGTTGAAAAAATCAGAAAAGCTGTGGGTATGATTCTCCTTGTTTCTTTAATAAGTGTAGGATTTTACAAACCGGTGAAAGAATACATTGTAATACCAAAAAACTTGAACATTTTTGAGACGGGTACCCGTGCGGTTGAAACGAGCTTATCCGTCAGTACTCCGAAAGATGGATCATCGGAAGCATTCACATTGAAAGAAAATCAAAACGAAGTGGAAATAAAAGGTGAAAAGAATGGAAAGGCAGAACTCGTTTATGATTTTGCCGGATTTCCAGTTAAAAAAACGAAAGTAAATGTCCTGCCTGATTTGAAAGTGGTTCCCGGCGGGCAGTCTATTGGTGTAAAGCTTCATTCCGTTGGTGTCTTGGTCGTGGGTTTTCATCAAATCAATACCTCTGAAGGTAAAAAATCGCCCGGTGAAGCAGCCGGAATCGCGGTAGGCGACATTATCACCGAAATCAACGGCACGAAAATCGAAAAAATGAATGACATTACCCCTTTTATTCAAAAGGCCGGGAAAACAGGAGAAACCTTACATCTGTCGATTAAAAGAGATAAACAGGAAATCAAAACGAAGCTTGTTCCGAAAAAAGACCAGGCTGAAGACAAATACAGAATCGGTTTATATATCAGGGATTCTGCCGCGGGAATCGGCACAATGACTTTTTTCGAGCCGAAATCGAAAAAATACGGAGCGCTTGGTCACGTGATTTCAGACATGGATACGAAAAAACCGATCGTTGTTGAAAAAGGGCAAATCGTAAAATCGACCGTCACCTCGATTGAAAAAGGAACAGGCGGAAATCCCGGAGAGAAACTGGCCCGTTTCGCATCAGAACGAAAAGTGATCGGCGATATCAACAGAAACAGTCCATTCGGGATCTTCGGAACGCTTCACGAGTCAATCAAAAACCGCATCGCTGACAAAGCCATTCCGATTGCATTTTCAGATGAAGTAAAAGAAGGCCCTGCCCAAATTTTAACGGTTATTGAGAACGACAAAGTCGAGAAATTCGATATTCAAGTCGTCAGTACGACACCTCAGAAGTTTCCGGCCACAAAAGGCATGGTGCTGAAAATCACCGACCCGAGGCTGTTGAGTAAAACAGGAGGCATCGTTCAAGGGATGAGCGGAAGCCCGATCATCCAAAACGGAAAGATCATTGGCGCCGTAACCCACGTTTTCGTCAATGATCCGACGAGCGGATACGGCGTGCATATTGAATGGATGCTGTCTGAAGCGGGAATCGATATTTATAAAAAAGAAAAAGCAAGCTGACTGCCGGATTCCTCCGGCAGTTTTTGATTTCGCCTTTTTTTCTTGAGCGTTGTGCGTTAAAATGAAAGAAGAAAAGATTTTTCGACAAATTCACGTTCCCCGGTTTGTCAAGTCGCATTTTAAGTCGAAAAATCTAGAAAATCAGAAAAAAACGGAGAAAAAGCTAGACATACCACTATTATTGGAAAAATCCTTTTTAAAAAAAGGGAATAAAGTGGTGCTGTCGAATTAAACATATTAGAAAAAGAATGATGAAATTTATCAACATACACATTGGGGAGGAAGAAACGTGGAGAAAATTAAAGTATGTGTTGCTGATGATAACAGGGAGCTTGTTGGCCTATTAAGCGAATATATCGAGGGACAAAGCGACATGGAAGTGCTTGGTGTCGCATACAACGGACAGGAATGTCTTTCTTTGTTTAAAGACAAGGAGCCCGACGTGCTTGTGCTTGATATTATCATGCCTCATCTCGACGGATTGGCCGTTCTTGAAAGGCTGAGGGAATCGCAGCTTAAAAAGCAGCCGAATGTCATCATGCTGACGGCGTTCGGCCAGGAAGACGTGACGAAAAAAGCTGTAGATTTGGGCGCGTCGTATTTTATTTTGAAACCTTTTGACATGGAGAACTTAGTCGGTCATATCCGCCAGGTCAGCGGAAACGGATCTCAATTGACACACCGTGCCCCGTCTTCTCAAAGCAGTGTGCTTCGGCCGCAGGCGGAATCGCCGAAGAAAAACCTGGACGCCAGCATCACGACCATCATCCACGAAATCGGCGTACCCGCTCATATAAAAGGCTATTTATACTTGAGAGAAGCCATCTCCATGGTGTATAACGACATCGAACTGCTCGGGAGCATTACAAAAGTGCTTTATCCGGATATCGCCAAAAAATTCAACACGACTGCAAGCCGCGTCGAACGGGCGATTCGCCACGCCATCGAAGTCGCATGGAGCAGAGGCAACATCGACTCGATTTCGTCACTTTTCGGCTACACAGTCAGCATGTCAAAAGCAAAGCCGACCAATTCAGAATTCATCGCGATGGTCGCAGACAAGCTGAGACTGGAGCATAAGGCTTCTTAACTTGCTTGTGACAAGGGTTTAATGGTGGTTATACGGCTTATACCGAATGGTGTTGTTGAAGACCTCGTCTTATGCAGACGAGGTTATTTTTTTGCGAAAATGTTCTGGTTGCGCTGCAAAAACAGTGAATATTATGTAAAATCACCCCTCGCTTTGAGAGTGCCAATATATTGTAAAATAGACACTTTTTATACAAGATTAACTATTATATGATGAAATATAGGAAACGGAAGATTTAAGAGGCCTTCGAAGCCAATCTCGAGTTAAAAGTATGAAAAAAGCGGGTGGTATGATGATCTTTTCGAAAACAGATCTTCGCTATTATCTCGAACAAGACAAGAAAGCGTTAGGAATCTCAAGTCGAAAAAGGCCTAAATGGTTTGGCGATGATATTTGGAAGTATCAGATAGCCTTACGCAAACTTGAATATTACACCAATGTCAATTCCAAGGTGTTCAAGCATGTTTACCGGTATCTGCATAAAAAGAGAGGATTGAAGCTCGGGTTTGACATCCCGGTGAATGTTTTCGGTCCGGGGTTGAGAATCAACCATTACGGATTGCTCATCGTAAACAGCAATGCAAAAATAGGTGCAAACTGTGACATTCATCAAGGAGTTAACATCGGACAAAATCATGCTCACCACGATGTTCCCACAATCGGAGACAATGTCTGGATCGGGCCGGGAGCAAAGCTCTTTGGCAGCATTCACATTGCCGATGGCATTTCGATTGGCGCAAACGCCGTAGTCAACAAATCTTTCACTGAGGAAAACATTACAATAGCCGGTGTGCCTGCCAAAAAGATTAAAGAGGCGCCGTCAACAAGGGACCGGAAGCAGGCTGTGCAGCAGCAAATATAAGCATGAGAACTGCGGAAGGAGCAGCGCTACTAATCATCCGCTATGAAGGACTAAATGCTTGTCATGAAGAAGGCGGGCTTTAAAAAATGTTTTAAATAAAAGAGTATTTGTTCTTGCCTTCCTGCAAGTTCTGACAAAAACTACATAGCACGGCACCAGTTGTGGTGCATCCGTCTATTTTTAAAAGTTTGTCTCACGCCCGGTGAATTACTGTCATAGACTGACTCTATAAAGCGAAAGCCGCATGAAACGTCTTTTTTCTTATGAAAAAAGACGTTTTTTTATACAAAAAAATAAAAATGATGAAAAAGATCTGATTTCTTCCAGATTCTAACCACTTTTCGCCTTGGGTAGATCGTTTTTCACAGACGTTTTTGAGCGGATGGCTGCTAACAATTCGGAAATCCTTGGGGAATTGGACGGGGAAATCGGGCGAAAACCTGCTGCAGCGGCCTGCTTTACAGCCCCGGGTATTAAAGATAAGGTACGGGGTGTAAAAAATTCAGCGGGTGAGGTGGTCGACATGAAGAAAGGAGTCATCTTTGTTTTGTTCGCTATGCTGCTATTGGCAGGCTGCGGCACAACTCAACATAATGAGCTAAACGGCGATGAGAGCCGACAAGGAACAGGCGAGGGAACGCTCGTGAAAGAAGGCACCTTTGTCGGTTTGGCGGACCAGCATACCGTCGCCGTCAATATTGACGGCAAAGAAACGACGTTTCAGGTCCCTCCCGAAAAACGGGACAAATATAAAGGGATCAAGGATGGTACAAAGGTGGAAGTGAAGTACACGAAAGCAGAGGACGGAACATTACAGCTTGAAGATATGAAAAAGAAAAAATAATCGTTTGCAAAAAGGGATTGTAGGAGGAACAAATCGTGAAACTGTTAATGAGGAGTTTTGTTTTGCTGCTGTTTTCGTTTATTGCGGTTTTTCCAGCTGTTTTTGCGGCTGAGCCGCTTTCCGGGAAGACGGTATATGTTGACGCAGGTCACGGGGGCGAAGACAGCGGTGCGGTCGGAAACGGGCTGCTTGAGAAAGATGTCAACCTTGAAGTGGCAAAGCTGGTTGATGAAAAGCTGAAGGAAGACGGAGCCGACACGGTCGCCTCAAGAACGGATGATACGTTTTTGACACTGGAAGACCGGGTGGCCAAAGCGAGCAGGAATGCTTCAGACTTGTTGATCAGCATTCATGCAAACTCGGCCGTCCCTGAAGCGTCAGGTACAGAAACATATTTCGATTCTACGTATCAAGCCGCTGACAGCGAACGGCTGGCGTCTAACATTCAAGAACGGCTTCCGGATGCGCTGGGCACTCGGGACAGAGGTGTAAAAGAATCAGGGTTTTATGTCATCAAACATTCTCAAATGCCAAGTGTTTTAGTCGAACTGGGCTTTATTACAAATCAAACGGATGCAGATAAACTCGAAAGTCCGGAATATCAGGAAAAAGCTGCAGGCGCGATTGCTGACGCTGTCGTATCTTATTATGAATAACAGAAGGGCCCCGGTATATGACCGGGGTTCTTGTGTTATGTTTATGTTAAAAAAGGCCTTATATGTGGAAAGAAAACAGTAAGACCTTCATAATGAGATATAAACTTGCAATTCTTGTAGAGGTGAACTAGAAATGACGAAAATATTTGCACACAGAGGGGCTTCCGGAACTTTTCCCGAAAATACAATGGCGGCGTTTAAGCACGCGGCGGCCATCGGTGCAGACGGCATCGAATTGGATGTACAAATGGCAAAAGACGGACGTCTTGTTGTGATACATGATGAAAAGCTTGACAGGACGACTTCGCTGAAAGGATATGTGAAAGATCTTACATATGAGGAGATAAAGCGTGGAGACGCAAGCCACCGCTTTGCCGATAAGACCGGTTCTGTTCCGGTGCCGACCCTTGAAGAAGTGTTTGAGTGGGCGGCAGATGCTGAATTTCTTCTCAATGTGGAATTGAAAAACAGCATTATCCGCTATGAAGGAATGGAAGAAAAGGTGATGTCGATGATTGATGCGTACGGCCTTCAAGACCGGATCATTCTTTCATCATTCAATCATGAAAGCCTTGCGTTATGCAGCAAACTGAACCCAAGTATCGAATTGGCCGCGCTTTACATGGATGTCATTTACAAGCCAGAGGAGTACATTGAAATGATTCCGGCTTCAGGGTTTCATCCGTATCGCCGTTCAATGTCGGATGACACGATCAAAAACGCCCATTTAAAACAAAAAGCAGTCAGGCCGTTCACTATCAATCGTGAAGAGGAGATGAAAAAGCTGATTGCTGCGGGAATTGACGGTTTTTTCACCGATTTTCCCGAAAAAGCGTTAAAATTAAAGGCCGAGATGTGACATGAAAAAAGCCGCAGACAATATCTGCGGCTTTTTGCTTTCCGTTCACAGAGATCACACCTCGCGGCCGCTCTGCTTTTTTCTGAAACGGGGGCTTACTTGGTTGCGTTTTCTGTCTCTGTATAGAATAAATCCGCCTAATAAATAAAGGCCGCCTCCGAAGCATATGAACCCCGCCAGCCCCTGAAGCCAAAGGATCTGAAACGGGCTGATCAAAACGCCGAAAACAGTGTCGCGCATCAATTTAATTCCGAGAGCAGCCAAGCCTCCCGGGATCAGCAAAACGAGCAGTGCGATCATTCTCCCCATACACGAATCCCCTTACCAATGATTTACCTTTATTGTCTAATTGAAAAAAAAGTTTGTCAAGAAAGGAAAACATGATAACATAGATGTTGTGCAAATTGTTGCAAGTGAACGTGATAGTGTGCAAAATTTTTCATACAAAGGGGTAAAGGGATGATGCAAAAAGTACTGATCGTTGGTGCTGGCAAAGGGGGGACTGCTCTCTTGGATTTGCTGCTGAAAACAAAGACGATGCATATCGAGGCGGTCATCGATAAAAATCCGGAAGCGCCCGGGCTTTTCATCGCGCAAAAAAACGATATCGAAACGGCACTCGACTGGACGCCATACATCACAGAACAGATCGATATCATCATTGAAACGACCGGAGACGCCGGCGTGTTAAAGCAGCTGATGCGAAAAAAGCACGACAGAACGATCGTGGTGCCGGGATCACTCGCTTATATCATCTCTCAGCTGATGAATGAAAAGCAGCAGCTCATCCAAATCTTAAAAGAGCAGACGTATAAACACGACCGTATTTTCAACTCTATGAATGACGGCATGATCTTTATCGACATTAACGAAGAGATCATTTTGTTTAACAAAATGGCTGAAGTTATGACCGGGACAAAGCGCAGCGAAGCGATCGGCCAGCATATTCAAAATGTGATCCCGACGACGAAGCTGCCGCGCATTCTTAATACGAGAGAGCCTGAGTATCATCAAAAACAATTTCTCCATCCGAACAGGCAGATCGTCACGACCCGAATTCCGATTATTGATGACGGAGGAACGCTGCTCGGGGCGCTCAGCATATTTAAGGACATTACCGATGCGGTCGAGCTGGCTGAAGAGGTGACCAACCTGAAGGAAGTCAGAACGATGCTTGAAGCGATCATTCAATCTTCCGATGAAGCGATATCTGTCGTTGATGAAAACGGAAACGGGATGATGATCAACAGGGCGTATACGAAGATGACGGGTCTGACAAAAGACCAGGTGATCGGGAAGCCGGCTAATACCGACATCTCCGAAGGTGAAAGCATGCATTTGAAAGTGCTTGAAACGAGGCGCCCGGTCAGAGGTGTCAGAATGAAAGTCGGCCCCAATAAAAAAGAAGTGATCGTTAATGTCGCGCCGATTATCGTCGACGGCATTTTAAAAGGGAGCGTCGGCGTTATTCACGATGTATCTGAAATTCAATCGCTCACAAACGAGCTGAACAGAGCACGCCAGATTATCCGCACACTTGAGGCGAAATATACATTTGCCGACATCATCGGGTCAAGCGAGCAAATGCTCGTCGCGCTGGAACAGGCGAAATTGGGGGCGAAGACGCCTGCAACGATTTTGCTGAGAGGCGAATCAGGAACGGGGAAAGAGCTTTTTGCCCATGCCATACATAACGAAAGTGACCGAAAGTATAATAAGTTTGTCCGCGTCAATTGTGCGGCCATTTCGGAATCACTGCTCGAATCAGAGCTGTTCGGCTATGAAGAAGGCGCTTTTTCAGGTGCGCGCCGCGGCGGGAAAAAAGGATTCTTTGAAGAGGCGAACAACGGAAGCATTTTCTTGGATGAAATCGGCGAGCTCTCGCAAAACACACAAGCGAAGCTCCTCCGCGTTCTTCAGGAAAAAGAAATCGTCAGAGTCGGCGGGACCAAACCGATCCCTGTGAACGTCCGGGTCATCGCAGCGACAAACGTCAATATTGAAAAGGCGCTTGCTGAAGGCCGGTTTCGCGAAGACTTGTATTACCGGATCAATCGCTATCCGATATCGATTCCCCCGCTCAGGCAGCGGAAAGAGGATATCGAAGCCTTGAGCAGGCACTTAATTGGGAAGATCAACCAAGAATATGGACGCAATGTAAAGGGGCTTACGAACAACGCGCTCAAATCGTTAAAAGCGCGGAAGTGGCCGGGGAATGTCAGAGAGCTTGAAAATGTCCTCGAGCGGGCGATGATCTTTTTAAAACCGCAAATGGAATGGATTGATCTCGAACATCTGCCTGAAGCAGACCTTCCGAAAAAAAAGGTGGAAGCCGGAGCGGCTTTCCCTGAAGTTGAAGTTGAAAAGCTGTCTGATGCGGTCGAGCGGTTTGAAGCCCATGTCATTAAAGAAACGCTTGAAAAGCATCAATACAACAGAACGAAAACGGCAAAAGCGCTTGGAATCAGTATTCGCAATCTCTATTACAAAATGGATAAATACAATCTTGCAAAAGATAGCATGCAATAAATTGCAAAATGAGTGCAAAATCATGCAAACTGTAAACAGGTTCACAGTACCGAACCGCTTTTTTCATACTGGCACGAAACTTGCATGATATAGTGGGCGGATGTTTGCTTAGAAAGGTGGGTACTATGAAGCTGAAACAATTATTGCAAAAAGCGGCGGAGCTTGACAATAAAACGGTCGCCGTCGCACATGCAGAAGATGACGAAGTGCTGCAAGCGGTCAAACTTGCGGTCGACAAGCAATTTGCCCGGTTCTTGCTGATTGGGCACAGAGAAAAGATTAGACATATGATGACAGAACAGAACATTTCAAAACGGCACGTTGATATCATTCACTCGGAATCGCCGGCGGATTCGGCAAGAATTGCCGTTCAAGCTGTCAAAAGCGGAAATGCGGATGTTCTCATGAAGGGGAATGTCCCGACAGCTGTGCTATTAAAAGCCGTTTTGAACAAAGAGTACGGGCTCCGTTCCTCGAATGTGCTTTCACATGTAGCAGCATTTGAAGTCAGCGGGTTTGAGAGGCTGATTTATGTAACAGATGCGGCAATGAATATCAGCCCCAAGCTCGATGGGCTGAAGCAGATTTTAGAAAACGCAGTCGGCGTGGCGAGAGCGGTCGGCGTGCAAATGCCGAAAGTCGCTTGTCTCGCTGCGGTGGAAACGGTGAATCCCGCAATGGAAGCAACATTGAATGCAGCTGCCTTGACGCAGATGAATCATCGGGGCCAAATCAAAAACTGCATGGTTGACGGGCCTCTTGCGTTGGATAACGCGATATCACCGCTTGCCGCCCGGCATAAAAACATTTCCGGGATCGTAGCAGGCGAGGCCGATATCCTGCTTGTTCCTTCAATTGAAACAGGCAATGTCCTTTACAAATCATTGATTCATTTTGCGGGTGCGAAAGTGGGGGCCATTTTAGCAGGGGCAAAAGCGCCCATCGCCTTGACAAGCAGGGCCGATTCCGCAGAAAACAAGTTGTATTCGATTGCTTTGGCGCTGTGTACGTCTGAAGCACGACATGAGGAGGAATAAAAAATGGAACTATTTCGATATATGGAACAGTATGACTACGAGCAATTGGTATTTTGCCAAGATAAACAGTCCGGTTTAAAAGCGATCATCGCGATTCATGATACGACGCTCGGGCCAGCTCTCGGCGGCACGAGAATGTGGACATACGAAAGTGAAGAAGCCGCAATTGAAGATGCGCTGCGCCTTGCGCGGGGAATGACCTATAAAAATGCGGCGGCCGGACTGAACCTCGGAGGAGGCAAAACCGTTATTATCGGCGATCCGCGCAAAGATAAAAATGAAGAAATGTTCCGCGCTTTCGGCCGTTACATTCAAGGGTTGAACGGCAGATACATCACCGCGGAAGACGTCGGTACAACCGTTGAAGATATGGACATCATTCATGACGAAACTGATTTCGTTACAGGCATTTCACCTGCTTTCGGTTCATCGGGAAATCCTTCTCCGGTAACGGCTTATGGGGTATATAAAGGGATGAAGGCGGCGGCAAAAGCGGCCTTCGGGACAGATTCGCTTGAAGGAAAAACCGTTGCCGTCCAAGGCGTCGGAAACGTGGCCTACAACCTGTGTCGCCATCTCCACGAAGAAGGCGCGAAACTGATCGTGACCGACATCAATAAAGAAGCGGTCGAACGTGCAGTCGCCGAATTCGGCGCCCGTGCCGTCGATCCGGATGATATTTATTCACAAGAATGCGATATATATGCGCCATGTGCTCTCGGAGCGACAATCAATGATGATACGATTCCGCAGCTGAAAGCCAAAGTGATTGCCGGGGCAGCCAACAACCAGCTGAAAGAAACCCGCCACGGGGATCAAATCCACGACATGGGCATCGTTTATGCACCGGACTATGTCATCAATGCCGGCGGCGTCATCAATGTTGCTGACGAGCTTTACGGCTATAATTCGGAGCGCGCGCTGAAAAAAGTCGAAGGCATCTACGGAAACATTGAACGCGTTCTTGAAATTTCGAAACGCGACCGCATTCCGACATACTTGGCTGCAGACCGCCTGGCGGAAGAACGAATTGAGCGCATGCGCCAATCGAGAAGTCAATTTTTGCAAAACGGCCATCACATCTTAAGCAGACGTTAATATCATAACCCCTATTCACTATTGGAGGTTTTAAATCAATGCAGGTACAGGAAAAACGTATTCTCGTCATCAATCCGGGATCAACATCTACAAAGATCGGCGTTTTTCATGATGACCGTTCGATTTTCGAAAAATCAATCCGTCATGACGAGGCAGAGTTACAGCAATACGAGACCATTATTGATCAATATTCGTTCAGAAAACAGGCGATACTCGAAACCCTGCATGAACAGGGAATCAATATTTCTAAATTTGATGCCGTTTGTGCCCGGGGAGGGCTGCTCCGACCGATTGAAGGCGGGACTTACGAAGTCAATGATGCGATGATCGTCGATTTGAAAAACGGCTATGCGGGGCAGCATGCATCAAACCTCGGGGGCATCATCGCCAGGGAGATTGCCGACGGATTAAATATTCCCGCTTTTATCGTCGACCCCGTTGTTGTGGATGAAATGGCCCCTATCGCAAAAGTTTCCGGCACGCCGGCTATTGAAAGGCGCAGCATTTTTCACGCGCTCAACCAAAAAGCTGTCGCAAGGAAAGCGGCCTGGCAGTTCGGGAAGCGTTATGAAGATATGAAAATGATCATCACCCACATGGGAGGCGGCATCACGATCGGCGTCCATTGCCACGGACGGGTGATCGATGTCAACAACGGCCTTCACGGGGAAGGTCCGCTCAGTCCCGAGCGGGCCGGAACCATTCCTGCGGGCGATCTGATCGATATGTGCTTTTCCGGCGAATATACGAAAGACGAGCTGATGAAAATGCTTGTCGGCGGCGGCGGGCTTGCTGGCTATCTCGGCACGACGGACGCGGTAAAAGTTGAGAAAATGATCAAGGAAGGCGATCAAAAGGCTGCGCTCATCTATGAAGCGATGGCTTACCAAATCGCCAAAGAAATCGGGGCGGCCAGCGCCGTCTTAAAAGGCGAAGTTGATGTCATTATTTTGACAGGCGGACTGGCATACGGAAAATCGTTTGTTTCCTCGATCAGACAATACATAGACTGGATTTCGGATGTCTTCGTCTTTCCGGGAGAAAATGAGCTTCAAGCATTGGCTGAAGGTGCGTTTCGCGTATTGAACGGCGAAGAAGAGGCAAAACAGTATCCGAACCAGAGGAGGGAAAGTCATGGCAACTGAATACGATCTCGTGATTCTCGGAGGGGGCACAGGCGGCTATGTGGCCGCCATCAGAGCTTCGCAGCTGGGGCTGAAAACAGCCGTCGTTGAAAAGCGGAAACTCGGCGGCACGTGCCTTCATAAAGGCTGCATCCCGTCGAAGGCGCTCCTTAGAAGCGCGGAAGTTTACAGGACAGCAAAAAAGGCGGACGAATTCGGAGTGGTCATTCCTGAAGTCGGACTGCGGTTTTCTCAAGTTCAAAGCAGAAAACAAAAAATAATTGATCAGCTGCACAACGGAGTCAAACACTTGATGAAAAAAGGAAAGATCGATGTTTATGAAGGAATCGGCCGGATCCTCGGGCCGTCGATTTTTTCCCCGAACCCGGGGACGGTTTCCGTCGAGATGGCGAACGGGGATGAAAATGAGATGCTCATACCGAAAAACGTCATCATCGCCACAGGTTCAAGGCCCAGGTCGCTGCCAGGGCTTGAGCTTGACGGGGAAAGCGTTCTGTCATCCGACGAAGCGCTTGAACTTGAGCAGCTTCCGGCTTCCATGCTGATTGTCGGAGGAGGCGTCATCGGAATCGAGTGGGCTTCCATGCTGTGCGATTTCGGTGTTGATGTGACCGTTATTGAGTATGCAGACCGGATTTTGCCGACTGAGGATGCTGATATTTCTAAAGAAATGCAGACGCAGCTCGCGAAAAAAGGCATCACAATCATCACGGGAGCAAAAGTGCTGCCCGACACATTGGCGAAAGGCGATGCGGTCAGCATTCAAGCGGAAAAAGACGGGGAAAAACAGACCTATTCCGCTGAGAAAATGCTCGTATCGGTCGGAAGGCAGGCAAATGTTGAAGGTATCGGTCTGGAAAACACGGATATTCAGGTGGAAAACGGCTTTATCGTGACAAACAGCATGTACCAGACAAAAGAATCCCACATCTATGCGATAGGAGATGTGATCGGCGGCCTTCAGCTTGCACATGCAGCTTCCCACGAAGGGATTACGGCCGTTGAGCATATTGCTGATGAAAACCCGCACACCATCGATTATTCGCTTGTCTCAAAATGCATTTATTCAAGCCCTGAAGCCGCATCGGTCGGCTTGACAGAGGATGAGGCAAAGGCGCAGGGCAAGAGCGTCAAAGTAGGCAAATTTCCGTTTCAGGCGATTGGGAAAGCGCTCGTGTACGGTGAGACGGACGGCTTTGTCAAAATCGTCGCCGATCGCGAAACAGATGATATTTTGGGCGTTCACATGATCGGCCCGCATGTGACAGACATGATATCTGAAGCCGGTCTGGCAAAGGTGCTTGACGCCACTCCGTGGGAAGTCGGACAAACGATCCACCCGCATCCGACGCTGTCTGAGGCGATCGGAGAAGCCGCCCTTGCCGTAGATGGAAAAGCGATTCATTTTTAGAAAGCATGAAGGAGTGAAAAAAATGGGCAATAACCGTCATGAAGCAGTGGGATTAATAGATGAACAAGCAATCGACATGTACAAAACCATGCTTTTAGCCAGAAAACTCGATGAGCGGATGTGGCTCTTAAACCGTTCAGGCAAAATTCCTTTTGTCATCTCTTGTCAAGGACAGGAAGCAGCCCAAGTTGGAGCGGCTTTCGCTTTAGACCGGGAGAACGATTATGTGCTTCCGTATTACAGAGATATGGGTGTTGTGCTTGCTTTTGGAATGACGGCAAAAGATTTAATGCTGTCGGCGTTTGCAAAAGCCGAGGACCCGAATTCAGGAGGAAAGCAGATGCCGAGCCACTTCGGCCAAAAGAAAAACCGGATCGTCACGGGCTCTTCACCGGTGACAACGCAAGTTCCGCATGCGGTGGGGGTAGCGCTTGCCGGAAGGCTTGACAAGAAAGACATCGCGACTTTTGTGACGTTCGGCGAAGGTTCTTCAAACCAGGGGGACTTCCATGAAGGAGCGAACTTTGCCGCTGTGCATAAGCTTCCAGTCATTTTTATGTGTGAAAACAATAAATACGCTATCTCGGTTCCTTACGAAAAGCAGGTGGCTTGTGAAAACATTTCCGACCGTGCCGTCGGTTACGGCATGCCTGGCGTGACCGTTGATGGGAATGATCCGCTTGAAGTCTACAAAGCGGTTAAAGAAGCAAGAGAACGGGCCGGAAGAGGCGAAGGTCCGACATTAATCGAAACGATATCATACCGGCTGACCCCGCACTCCAGCGATGATGACGACCGAAGCTACAGAGAGCGCGAAGAGGTGGCGGAGGCGAAGAAAAATGATCCGCTTAACAAATTCGCACAATACTTAAGAGAAGCAGGACTTCTGGATGACCAGTCTGAGAAGCAAATGTCAGATGAGATCACAACCATCGTCAATGAAGCAACAGATTATGCTGAACATGCACCTTATGCAGATCCGGAAGATGCGCTGCGGCATGTTTATGCGGAGTAAGGGGGAAGAACAATGCCAGTTATGTCATATATAGATGCTGTCACTTTGGCTTTGAAAGAAGAAATGGAAAAGGATTCCCGCGTCTTTGTTTTAGGGGAGGATGTCGGCAAAAAAGGCGGTGTGTTCAAGGCGACAGCCGGTCTTTACGACCAGTTCGGCGAAGAGCGGGTGATGGATACGCCTTTGGCAGAATCCGCAATTGCCGGCGTCGGAATCGGGGCTGCCATGTACGGAATGAGACCGGTCGCCGAAATGCAGTTTGCTGATTTTATTATGCCGGCTGTCAACCAGATTATTTCGGAAGCGGCAAAAATCCGCTACCGCTCCAACAATGACTGGAACTGTCCGATCGTCATCCGCGCACCTTACGGCGGAGGCGTGCACGGCGCGCTGTACCATTCACAGTCGGTTGAAGCCGTGTTTGCCAACCAGCCCGGACTGAAAATCGTCATGCCTTCGACGCCTTATGATGTCAAAGGGCTCTTGAAAGCGGCCATCCGCGATGATGATCCTGTGCTGTTCTTTGAACATAAGCGTGCATACCGGCTGATCAAGGGCGAAGTGCCGAATGACGACTATGTACTGCCGATCGGAAAGGCGGACGTGAAGCGGGAAGGCGAAGACATTACTGTCATCACATACGGATTGTGCGTCCATTTCGCCCTTCAGGCTGCCGAGCGGCTTGCCAAAGACGGGATTTCCGCACATATCCTTGATTTAAGAACGGTATATCCGCTCGATCAGGAAGCGATTATTAAAGCGGCTTCCAAAACGGGCAAAGTGCTTCTGATGACCGAGGATACGAAGGAAGGCAGCATTATGAGTGAAGTAGCCGCGATCATTTCAGAGCATTGCCTGTTCGATTTGGACGCGCCGATTAAACGGTTGGCGGGCCCTGACGTCCCGGCAATGCCGTATGCTCCTACAATGGAAAAATTCTTTATGGTCAATCCGGATAAAGCAGAAGCAGCGATGAGAGAATTGGCCGAGTTTTAATATAGCGAAGGAGGACATATCGTATGGCAGTGGAACAAATGACAATGCCGCAGCTCGGAGAGAGCGTGACTGAGGGAACCATCAGCAAATGGCTCGTCAGCGTCGGAGATCACGTCAACAAATACGACCCGATTGCTGAAGTGATGACGGATAAGGTCAATGCTGAAGTCCCTTCATCGTTCACGGGAACGATTACCGAGCTTGTCGGGAAGGAAGGCGAAACTCTGCAAGTCGGAGACGTCATCTGCAAAGTCGAAACTAATGAAGATGCGAAACCGGAGGCTGAGGCTGTTTCCAAGCCAGATCAAGCGGAAGCGGAGCCGGCCAAACCGGAGGCGAAAGATACATCTCAGAAAAAACGTTATTCCCCGGCGGTGCTGAGACTTGCCGGAGAGCACAACATTGACTTGGAGCAGGTGGAAGGTACTGGTGCCGGCGGACGGATCACAAGAAAAGACATCCAGCGTATCATTGCTTCCGGAGCTGTTCCTCAAGCTGATGTAGCGCCGGAAAAACAGCCGGGTGCAAATGCAGCGGGAACGAGTGAACCTGTTCAAAAACCGGCGCAAGCCGCCCCTCAAGCTGCACCGCCTCAAAGTGCGGCTGGAGACGTCGAGATTCCTGTGACTGGAATCCGTCATGCAATTGCGACTAACATGGTCAGAAGCAAGCATGAAATCCCTCATGCCTGGACGATGATGGAAGTGGATGTCACAAGTCTTGTGAGCTACCGCAACAAAATAAAAGACGAATTCAAGAAGAAAGAGGGCTTCAGCCTGACCTTTTTCGCGTTCTTTGTCAAAGCGGTCGCACAGGCGCTAAAGGAATTCCCGCAAATGAACAGCATGTGGGCCGGAGATAAAATTATTCAGAAAAAAGACATCAACATCTCAATTGCAGTAGCGACTGACGATGCGTTATACGTTCCTGTCATCAAGCATGCCGATGAAAAAACGATTAAAGGCATCGCGAGAGAAATCTCCGAACTGGCTCATAAGGTCAGAAGCGGTAAGCTGACCAGCGGGGATATGAGCGGGGGTACGTTTACGGTCAACAATACTGGTTCGTTCGGATCGGTTCAGTCGATGGGGATCATCAACCATCCGCAGGCGGCCATTCTGCAGGTTGAATCGATCGTCAAGCGTCCCGTCGTCATGGAGCATGGCATGATCGCGGTCAGGGATATGGTGAACCTGTGCTTATCCCTCGATCACAGAGTGCTTGACGGCCTCATTTGCGGCAGATTCCTTGCCCGTGTGAAAGAGATTCTGGAACAAATCGATGATCATACGTCTATCTATTAAAAAAGAAGAGCTGGCCCGTTAAGGGTCAGCTTTTTTCTTTTTCTAAGGGGGCGAGCATGCGGAGATGCCCGTTTAACACCTCGATTGAAGCCGGCGTTTTTGTGCAGATTTCGCCGTCTGTATCGGCGTCCATTGGAAGGGCGGTTTCAACTTGAACGGTTTGCCCCTGATAATAGGAGAGCTCGCCTTCAAAGGATTCCCATTCGGGATCATCCATTGCAAAAAGCTCTTTCAATGCAGCCAGGTTTGTATTCCGGCAGACGAGGATGTCCGCTTTGCCGTCGTTAATGCTCAGCTGCGGAAGGGGGATCTTGTTCGTTCCGATAAATGGCCCGTTCAGCACGACCACCATGACCGCTTCGTCAGTAAACTCTTCTCCGTCGATCGACAGTCGGAAAGAGAAGGGCTCAAGATTGGAGATTGTCCGCAGTGCGCTCGTAAAATAACTGATTCTCCCGAGCAGCGCTTTTTCCGTTTGATTGATATGGCTGGAAGCTTCCGTGATCAATCCGATGCCCCAAAAGTTGAGACAATAATGATCATTTGCTTTTAAAACATCGACCGGGACGGGATTTCCATTGACGAGCGCTTCCGCCGCTTTTTCAATGTTCTGGGGAATGCGGAGCGCCCTCGAAAAGTCGTTGCATGTACCGCCCGGGAGGATGCCGATATCAGGCTTGGTTTGAAGCCGACTGATGCCGTTAATGCATTCGTGTACAGTCCCGTCACCGCCTAATATAAACAATTGCCCGATATCCTCCCCGATCTCCCGGCAAAATTCGAACGCATCGCGTTTTTTTCTCGTCGGCTTCACGATGAGTTCGTCTATAGCTTGTGAAAGAATCGGTACGGCAGCACCGAGTGTTTTTTCAACATTTTTTTGCCCTGCATTTCCGTTGTATATCAGCATTGCTTTTTTTCGGTTCATAAAGTACTCCTTTATTTTATAGGGTCTTTACTTATTTTTCCCCGGGCTGCCCGTGCCATAAACCTGAAGGAACACGAATCGCCTGATTTGCGGTCCGGACGGTTTCAAAGTATCATTAGAACAGATGAGCAAACAGCGGCTTTAGCATTATGCTGAAAGCGGCTAAAAAGGAGAGATCTTAAAGTGAACATGGATTTTAATCTGTTTATGAACGATGTCGTGCGCCAGGCCAGACAGGAAATAACGGCTGCCGGCTACACCGAACTGAAAACGCCTGAAGAAGTCGATGAAGCGCTCGCGAAAAAAGGCACTACGCTTGTGATGGTCAACTCCGTCTGCGGCTGTGCAGGGGGGATTGCAAGACCTGCCGCGCATCATGCAGTTCATTACGATAAGCGCCCGGATCATCTCGTCACCGTTTTTGCCGGACAAGACAAAGAAGCGACGGCCAGAGCAAGGGAATATTTTGAAGGATATCCGCCTTCTTCTCCGTCATTCGCCCTTTTAAAAGACGGCAAGATTTTAAAAATGGTAGAACGCCATGAAATTGAAGGCTATGAGCCGATGGCTGTCATCACCAAGCTTCAAGGATTGTTTGAAGAATACTGTGAAGAAGTATAAGGGAAATACCGCCTGCCAAAACATATGGCAGGCTTTTTTTGTGTATAAAAATTCTTTTTATATGCAGTCGGAAAGATAAAAACACAGGTGTTTGATTGGTATTTAAAGGCTTACTTGAAGGTTTTTTAGTTATTTTTCAAAATGGTATTGCATCCGCCTCAGAAAATGTTTAAAATACATAACAACGAATAAATATTCAAACAGGTTCAGGGGGATACACAACATGAAAAAATGGATGTTACTGGTAGTGACAGCATGTGTCACATTTGCATTGGCTGCTTGCGGGACGAGCAGCAGCTCTGATGATAAAAAAACATTGGTGATGGGAACTTCTGCCGATTACCCGCCTTTTGAATCGAAAGACGGAGATCAGATTGTCGGTTTTGATGTTGATCTGGCCAATGCACTGGCTGAAAAAACGGGCCATGAAATCGAAGTGAAAGACATGGACTTCAACGGCCTGGTGACCGCTCTTAAAACAAACAAAGTCGACATTGTGCTTTCAGGAATGACGCCGACGCCTAAACGCAAAAAGCAGGTCGATTTTTCAAACGTCTACTATACGGCTCACAACACGATCGTTACGAAAAAATCAAGCGGCATCAAATCGCTTGATGACTTGAAAGGAAAAACGGTCGGTGTACAGCTTGGCTCCATCCAGGAAGAAAAAGCGAAGGAGCTCACACCGGATTACAATTTAAAAGTTGAAAACCGCAACCGTATTTCGGATTTAACCGAAGAAATCAAAGCGGGCCGCTTCGACGCAGCAATCATTGAAGATATCGTTGCCGAAAAATATATTGATAAAAATGAAGAACTGGTTGGCTACAATCTGCCGAAAGAACCGGATGAAAAAGCCGGTTCCGCGATCGCCTTCAAAAAGGGAAGCGATTTGACCGAGAAGTTCAACAAAGCGCTTGAAGAGATGGAGAAAAGCGGAGAACTTGATAAGCTGAAAGAAAAATGGTTCGGCGGAGAAACAAAAAAGTAAGCGTGAAAAGTTCAACTTTTTGTTGAACTTTTTTTTCTAAAGCGATGTACGCCTCTTTGATGATGAGGCGGGAGAGGGAGAGTCATCATGAATTTTCTTGATTTTTCTAGTACAATACCTGAGATGCCTTTCATCCTGGAAGGCTTGGGCGTTACCTTAAAGGTGGTCGCGGCTGCGGCTGTGCTTGGATTTTTGCTGGGGGTTTTGATTACGCTTTTAAAAATCAGTTCGATCAAGCCCCTCGCATGGATTGCCGACTTTTACACTTCCATATTCCGGGGGACACCGCTCGTTCTGCAGCTGATGATCGTCTATTACGGGCTGCCTCAGGTGCTTGGCTTTGATATTGATGCTTATTGGGCGGCTGTCATCGCATTCGGCTTAAATTCCGCTGCTTATGTATCAGAAATCATCAGAGCCGGAATCAATGCGATCGACAAAGGACAAAAAGAGGCGGCGATGGCCCTGGGCGTCCCATATGCAAAGATGATGAAGGATCTCTTGCTGCCGCAGGCCTTTAAAAATATCATGCCCGCGCTGATCAACGAATCGATTACATTGACAAAGGAATCGGCTGTTGTCACCGTCATCGGACTCGGCGATATTATGAGACGAAGCTATCAGGCTGGAGCTGCGATCTACAGCCCGCTTGAGCCGATGCTGTTTGCGGGTCTCATCTACTATGTGCTCGTTTTGATCCTGACGTTTGTCGGCAAAGCGATTGAAAGGAAGCTGAATGTCAATGATTAATGTTCGCAATCTCTCAAAATCTTTCGGAAAGCACGAGGTGCTTAAACATATCTCCGTTTCCTTTGAAAAAGGCGAAGTAGCCGCTGTCATCGGTCCGTCAGGCTCAGGCAAGTCAACGTTTCTGCGTTGCTTAAACCTGCTCGAAAAGCCGACGGAGGGCAGCATTTTCATTCAGGATCAAGAGATTACAAGCCCGAAAACAAATGTGCTGAAAATCAGAGAGAACATCGGCATGGTCTTTCAGCATTTTCATTTGTTTCCGCATAAAACGGTTCTTGAAAATATTACGTATGCACCTGTCCATGTCAAAAAAGAAAGCAAACAGGAAGCAGTGAAAAAAGCGGAAGAACTGCTTGAGAAAGTGGGGCTTATCGATAAAAAAGATGATTATCCGAACCGTTTATCAGGGGGGCAAAAGCAGCGCGTCGCGATTGCGAGGGCGCTGGCGATGAATCCGGATATCATGCTGTTTGACGAGCCGACATCAGCACTTGATCCCGAGATGGTCAAAGAAGTGCTCCAAGTGATGCAGGATTTGGCGAAAACCGGAATGACGATGGTGATCGTGACGCACGAAATGGGATTTGCCAAAGAAGTCGCCGACAGGGTGCTTTTCATGGATGAAGGAACCATTGTCGAAGACGACGATCCTAAAGCGTTTTTTTCTTCTCCAAAATCGAAAAGAGCTCAAGACTTTTTAGAGAAAATACTATAAAATAAGCTGAAGAAGATGATGATCTTCTTCTTTTTTATTCACTCGACTACAGCAGAAAAGATTGGGGTTAACGATGTTTAAAATAGGTTATCGCACATTAAAAACAGCGCTTGGAACAGCATTGGCCATCTATATCGCACAGCTGCTCGGCCTCCATAATTTTGTGTCGACAGGGATCATCACGATCCTCTGTATTCAAGTGACGAAAAAGCGGTCCCTTCAGGCATCATGGGCCCGGTTTGCGGCATGCATTCTTGCGATCGTTTTTTCATACGCGTTTTTTGAACTGATCGGCTATCATCCGGCTGTCATCGGTCTGATGCTGCTGTTCTTTATTCCGACAACCGTTCTTCTGAAAATAAAAGAAGGAATCGTCACAAGTTCGGTCATCATTCTACATCTTTATATGTCAGAAGGGATCACCCTTTCTCTCATTTGGAACGAATGCCTCATCATCATTACGGGAATCGGCGTTGCCCTGCTGATGAATTTGTACATGCCGAGCCTCGATAAAGAGCTCAAACAGTATCAGCAGAAAATCGAAGATAACTTTGCCAAGATTTTTGAAGAAATCGAACGCTATTTGCTGACCGGGGAACAGGACTGGATGGGAAAAGAGATTCCTGAGACGCACCGTTTGATCAATGAAGCGAAGACCCTGGCATACCGCGATGTGGAAAATCATTTTCTCAGGCACGAAAACCTCTATTATCACTACTTTAAAATGAGAGAAAAGCAATTTGAAATTATCGAAAGGGTTCTGCCGAAAATCACGTCGATTTCGATGACGGTTGAACAGGGGCATATGATCGCAGCGTTTCTTCATGATTTAAGAGGGGCCATTCATCCCGGAAATACGGCTCATAAGTTTTTGAAGCGGCTCGTGAAAATGAGAGAGGAGATTGATGAGATGGAGCTGCCGACGACACGGGAAGAATTTGAAGCGCGCGCTGCTCTTTTCAACTTTCTCGGCGAAATGGAACAGTATCTTGTGATTAAGAGCTACTTTAAAGGAATTAAATCTCCTGCATAACCGCATGAGTTTCTCCTTCATTGGTCAATCTAATGAGACAGGGGGAAACCCGTGCGGTTTTTTCTATTCTTGCGGAAGTCCCAGCCCGAAAAAAAGCAGGCGTTTCTCCGCAAAAAGAGCCGCCTGCTTTCATTATTTGTATTAAAAAATCATGCTGAGTCCGGTAAGCAGAGTGGTCAGCACCATGACGCCGATCATTAAAATAACCATGAATTTGATGAATTTTCGAGACAAGTTTTTCACCTCTGTTTTTTAATCTCCCATTATTTTATACTGCTTTTTTTCATCGGACAAGTTTCGTGTAAGAATCAAATAGAGAAGGGGCAGAACGCGATGAATATGTTTGAAAGAGTCGACGATTTAAACAACAGCCGCCAAAAAGCTTTACTTGGGGGCGGGCAGGAACGGATCGACAGGCAGAAGCAAAAAGGCAAGCTCACCGCCAGAGAGAGAATTGATCTTCTGCTTGATGAGGGAACGTTCACTGAACTGAATGCCTTTGCCAGAAGCCGGCAGTCCGGCGGCCCGTTAGGCGACGGGGTTGTCACGGGATTCGGAAAAATCGACGGGCGGCCCGTTTATCTGTTTTCCCAGGATTTTACCGTCACCGGCGGAGCACTCGGAGAAATGCACGCCAAAAAAATAGCGGCCGTCATGGATCTTGCCCTCAAAAATAAGGCCCCTTTCATCGGTCTGAACGACTCAGGTGGTGCGAGAATTCAAGAGGGTGTGCTATCATTAGATGGATACGGTCATATTTTTTACCGAAATGTCCTTTGCTCAGGCATCATTCCGCAAATCTCTGTCATTCTCGGGCCTTGTGCGGGCGGCGCGGTTTATTCTCCAGCTTTGACCGACTTCGTTTTCATGAGCGAAAAAACCGGACAGATGTTCATTACCGGTCCGAAAGTCATCAAAACGGCGACAGGCGAAGCTGTCAGCTCCGGAGAATTGGGGGGCGCCTATATACATAATTCAATCAGCGGGAATGCCCATTTTTCCGGGGATTCCGATGAGGCCGTCCTCAGTGAGGTGCGCAAGCTCTTGTCCTACATCCCCCAGAATTACGAAGAAAAGCCTCCAGCCAAGACGAGAAAGGCGAAAGATCATGATATAAGGCCTGCTTTAATGACGATCCTGCCTGAAGACGGTCAGCGGCCGTATGACGTCAAACAGATCATCGCGGAAATCGCAGACAGCGGAACATTTTTTGAAGTCCAGCGCCACTTTGCCAAAAACGCGGTGATCGGTTTTGCAAGGATAGCAGGGGAAACGGCGGCGATTGTGGCCAACCAGCCGAAGTATTTAGCAGGAAGCCTCAGCATGGATGCGGCTGACAAAATCGCCCGGTTTATCCGTTTTTGCGATTCCTTTCAGATCCCGATTTTGACTTTGGTTGATTGTCCCGGTTTTCTTCCGGGAATACGCGAAGAGCACGGCGGGGTGATCAGGCACGGCGCCAAAATCCTTTACGCGTATGCGGAAGCCGCCGTCTGCAAGGTGACGGTCATTTTAAGAAAAGCATACGGCGGAGCATATGTCGCTTTAAACAGCAAGGCGCTTGGAGCGGATGCCGTGTTTGCTTGGCCGAATGCAGAAATTGCAGTGATGGGCGCCGGGGAAGCTGCAGACGTGCTGTTTGCGAAGGAAATCGAACGGTCAGAAGACCCGCGGGCCGCCCGCGAGGAAAAAATCCGGAAGTGCATGCAGGCTTCAAGCCCTTTTACCGCTGCAAGATACGGCATGGTTGACGATATCATCGATCCGAAAGAGACGCGGAAGAAGCTGATCCAAACGTTTGACATGCTGAAGAGCAAAAAAGAAATCCGGCCGGACAAAAAGCATGGAAATATACCGCTTTAAAAAATGGAGGGGAAACTAGCATGAATGAAAAACGTCTGTTAGAAGAGTTTTTAGAACTTGTGCAAATTGATTCCGAGACAAAACATGAAGCTGACATCTGCAAGGTGCTGAAAGAAAAATTTACGGCTCTTGGAATGGATGTCGTGGAGGATGACACAGCGCCAAAAACGGGGCACGGAGCGGGAAACCTCGTGTGCACGCTTCCGGGAACGAAAGAGGCGGACACGATTTACTTTACATCCCACATGGATACCGTCGTGCCCGGAAAAGGCGTGAAGCCGGTCATTGAAGACGGATATGTCAAAACAGACGGCACAACGATTTTGGGAGCTGACGACAAAACAGGCCTTGCAGCGATGCTTGAAGCCGTAAAAGTGCTGAAAGAAAAAAACATTCCGCACGGAACGATCCAGTTTATCATTACGGTCGGCGAAGAATCGGGGCTTGTCGGAGCGAAAGCTTTAGACCGATCGCTGATCAAAGCCGATTACGGATATGCGCTTGATTCCGACGGGAAGGTCGGCAATATTATCGTAGCAGCGCCGACACAGGCGAAAATTAGAGCAACTGTCTACGGAAAAACGGCTCATGCCGGAGTAGAGCCGGAAAAAGGAGTCTCCGCGATCACGATCGCTTCAAAAGCGATTGCCAAAATGCCGCTTGGCCGCATCGACGAGGAGACGACGGCTAATATCGGCCGCTTTGAGGGCGGAACGCAAACCAATATCGTCTGCGATCAGGTCGACATTCTCGCTGAAGCCCGTTCGCTTGTTCCGGAAAAAATGGAAAAGCAGACCGAAAAAATGAAGCAGGCGTTCGAAGCAGCCGCCGCCGAAATGGGGGGCAGAGCCGAGGTGGAAATCGAAGTCATGTACCCGGGCTTTAAATACAAAGACGGGGATCTCGTCGTTGAAATCGCCAAAAAAGCCGCCGGGAAAATCGGCCGTCCGTACGAGCTATTGACGAGCGGCGGAGGAAGCGATGCGAACGTCATCGCAGGTCATGGCATTCCGACTGTCAACCTTGCAGTCGGATATGAACAGATCCATACGAAAAACGAAAAAATGCCGATTGAGGAACTTGTTAAAACTGCAGAAATGGTCGTTGCCATTATTGAGGAAGTAGCAAATCCTTCATAAAGGCGGGGTTTTTACAGGGAAAGTCACCGTTTCAGCTCCAGCCGATGGTTTCAGCGGAAACGGCCTCACCATCCCCGAAGTCACGATCGAGAAGATTGAAGGGAAATACAAAAAAGCTTGCGCCTTTAAAGGCGCAAGCTTTTTTATTTTGTAGCCGATTCAGCAGGCTGAATGGCTTTTTTGTTTTTTTGGTAAACTTGATGAAGAACGACGGATTGAATCGTCAGAAGCAGTCCGCTTGTCAGCCAGTACAGCGGCAGGGCTGCAGGGACATTGATCGAAAAGATCGTCATCATCACTGGGAAAAAGAAGCCCATAATTTTGGCGGACTGCTGAGCCGCCGGATTTGATTGAGCGTTCTGTGCGTTCAGCTTTTGAGACACATAGAACTGGATAAAGTACATGAACCCGGCGCATAAAGATACGATAATATCAGAATGCCCGAGGTTAAACCAGAGAAAAGAGTGCGAAGCAATTTCAGGCGTCGAGCGGATCGCATAATAAAAACCGATCAGAATCGGAAACTGAATCAGCATCGGCAGGCAGCCCATCGCCAGCGGGTTGATGTTGTGCTTTTGGTAAAGCTGCATCATCTCCTGCTGAATTTCCCTTTGCTTGACAGGATCTTTCGTCTTTTTTAACCTGCTTTGAATTGCATCCAGCTCAGGTTTGACAAGTGCCATTTTTTCCTGCATTGCCCGCTGTTTTTTATACTGGTTGGCAAACAGCGGAAAGACGAGAACCCGGACGATGATGGTCACAAAAATAATCGACAGTCCGTAGTTTCCGTGGAAAAATCCGGCGATACCTTTAATCAGCTCTGAAAAAGGCACCACGACATAATGGTGGAAGAAGTTGTCGCTTCCTCCGGTACTGCCAGTGGCTGCCGAAGCTTGTTCACCTATAAACATGGTCATGACCAAAAACATTGCAGTCGCAAACATTTGTTTTAATTTCGTGTTCAACACGTTCTCCTCCTTCTGAATAAAAGGGCCCGTATGCCGGACGCCTTTTCCCGTTTAAATTGAAAGAAGAAGGAAACGGTGGTCTTCATCGTCGTTCGATGAAGCTTTCATGCGAATGACTTTACTTATCCATACCGTAATGCGATGATATAGGATGATGAGAAAATCGATTGCAGAAACAAACTGTATTGCATGATATTCTTCAAACCGTTTCGTTTTCCAGCTGTCGCCTGTATTGCAATCCTTGAGGATGAGGGCGATACCGATCGCCGTCAGTGCGGGAAGGACGATTGTGAAAAACTCAAACAGAAAAAAAGCATCGTTGAAAGATTCAAGAATCATCTTTTATCACTTCCATTTCATTTAACATCTTACTATATGATAGCCGGGATGTCTAATCAGAGTACCAGGAGGGAGCCGTTTTGTCTGCTGATAAACAAAAGGGGAGAGTCATCTTTCATATCGATATGAACAGCTTTTACGCGTCTGTTGAAATGGCGTATGACCCTTCGCTGAAAGGCAGGCCGCTCGCCATCGCGGGAAACGCGAAGGAACGGAAAGGAATTGTCGTCACGTGCAGCTATGAGGCGAGAGCACGCGGCGTCAAACCGCCCATGCCGCTCTGGGAAGCGAAGCGGCTCTGTCCTGAGCTGATCGTCAAGCCGCCGAATTTCGACCGTTACAGAAGCTCTTCAAGAGAAATGTTTCAAGTGCTCAGGGAGTACACGGACCTTGTCGAGCCTGTTTCCATTGATGAAGGGTACATGGATTTAACGGACACGCCATACAGAAATCGGGCATATGAAACGGCAAAGGAAATTCAGGAGCGCCTTCAAGAAGAACTGCTGCTTCCGTCAAGCATCGGGATCGCTCCGAATAAATTCCTGGCCAAAATGGCTTCGGATATGAAAAAACCGCTCGGCATTACGATATTGAGAAAGCGCGAAGTGCCCCGGATTCTTTGGCCCATGGACATCAGCGAGATGTACGGAGTCGGGCGGAAAACCGCCGAAAAGCTCAAGACGCTCGAGATCGAAAAGATCGGCGATTTGGCTGCCGCAGATGAGTATGCTTTAAAGGGCCTCCTTGGCATCAACGGTCCCCGTTTAAAAAGGAGGGCAAACGGCATCGACACAGGAGAGGTGAATCCCGACAGAATATACGAATTCAAAAGTGTCGGCAATTCCTCGACCCTCCCGCATGACAGCACAGATGAGAAGGAGCTGTTCGGTCTGATTGACAAGCTTTCTGTTTCAGTAAGCGACAGGCTGAAGCGAAAAGAGGTCATGGCAGCAAAAGTTTTCATCATGATCCGCTTTGCGGACTGGACGAACATAACAAGAAGCAAGACCCTTCTGAATCCGACCGATTCAAGAGAGGACATTGCGAAGGAAGCGAAAGCCCTTTTCAGGCAGCATTGGCACGGAAGCCCTGTCAGGCTTTTGGGCGTGACGGGAACAGATCTCGTCAATCGAAAGGAAGCCGTCAAACAGCTTGATTTGTTTTCGTTTCATGAGGATGCCAAAGATGAGCCGATCCAAAAAGTGATGGCTGAACTGAATGAAAAATATGGAACAGACCTCATCAAAAAAGGGATCAGGATCGTGAAGAAAGAAAGCAAAACGAGCGGAACAAGCTTTAACAAAGATTTTTTCCAGGACGAGAGACAAGATCAATAGCTTGAAAATGTAGGTCGAAGTGTGGTAATTTCAATTTAAATAAAAATTAAACTATAATGCTAAACGCTTTAAGAAGGGACGTTAGACATGGCAAAACAACAAATAGGTGTAGTTGGTTTAGCAGTAATGGGAAAAAACTTGGCTTTAAACATTGAAAGCCGCGGGTTTTCGGTTTCTGTTTACAACAGATCAAGCGCGAAAACGGAAGAGTTTCTGAAAGAAGCTGCAGGTAAAAATGTTGTCGGTACATACAGCATTGAAGAGTTCGTTGCATCTCTTGAAAAACCGCGCAAAATTCTTTTGATGGTCAAAGCTGGAACACCGACAGACGCAACGATTCAATCGCTTCTGCCTCATCTTGAAAAAGGCGACATTTTGATTGACGGCGGAAATACATATTATAAAGATACGCAGAGAAGAAACAGAGAACTTGCCGAAAGCGGCATTCACTTCATCGGCACCGGAGTTTCCGGCGGTGAAGAAGGGGCTCTGAAAGGACCTTCTATCATGCCAGGCGGACAAAAGGAAGCCCATGAGCTTGTCAAGCCGATTCTTGAAGCCATTTCTGCAAAAGTGGACGGCGAACCGTGTACGACATACATCGGTCCTGACGGCGCCGGCCATTATGTAAAAATGGTTCATAACGGCATCGAATACGGCGACATGCAGCTGATCTCAGAATCCTACTTTATTTTGAAACACATTGTCGGTCTGTCTTCAGATGAGCTTCACGAAGTCTTTTCCGAGTGGAATAAAGGAGAGCTTGACAGCTATCTGATCGAAATCACGGCTGACATTTTCACGAAAAAAGATGAGGAAACGGGCAAGCCGCTTGTTGACGTCATCCTCGATAAAGCAGGTCAAAAAGGGACAGGAAAATGGACGAGCCAAAGCGCTCTTGACCTGGGCGTTCCGCTTCCGATCATTACGGAATCTGTTTTCGCCCGCTTCATCTCTTCCATGAAAGAAGAGCGCGTTAAAGCGAGCAAGCTTCTGGCAGGACCTGAAGCGAAACCGGCCGCTGAGAACAAAGAAGAGCTGATCGAAGCGGTCAGAAAAGCGCTCTTCATGAGCAAAATCTGTTCTTACGCACAAGGCTTCGCTCAAATGAAAGCCGCATCAGAAGAATACGGCTGGGATTTGAAATACGGTGATATCGCGATGATTTTCCGCGGAGGATGCATCATCCGCGCAGCGTTCCTGCAAAAAATCAAAGAAGCGTATGACCGCGATCCTGAGCTTGACAACCTACTTCTTGACCCGTACTTCAAAAATATCGTTGAAAGCTATCAGGGAGCTCTCCGCAAAACGATTTCCCTTGCGGTTGAACAAGGAATTCCTGTACCTTGCTTCTCAAGCGCTCTCGCTTATTTTGACAGCTATCGCACTGCAACCCTGCCGGCCAACCTGATTCAGGCGCAGCGCGACTACTTTGGCGCCCATACGTATGAGCGTACAGATAAAGAAGGCATTTTCCACACTGAGTGGATGAAATAAGATGTAAAACCGCAAGCTGAAAAGCTTGCGGTTTTTTTGATTTTCGGAAGGATGCATGTTTAAGCGGTTCTGTGGAAACCTACTCAAAAGAGAGTTTCAATAAGGAGGAATCAACCCATGTATCCAAGTTTAGAGGGAAAAACGGTCGTTATCACAGGGGCGGGTACAGGTCTTGGAAAAGCGATGGCACTGCGCTTCGGTGCTGAAAAAGCCAATGTAGTGATCAATTATTTCAAGGAAGAAGAAAATCCCGAAGAGACGGTGAAGAAAATAGAAAGCAGCGGAGCGCGCGCGATTGCCTTTCAAGGGGATGTCTCAAAAGAAGACGATGTAAAAGCGCTGATCAGTCAGGCTGTTGATTCATTCGGTTCCGTTGATGTGATGGTGAACAACGCCGGGGTGGAAAATGAAGTACCTTCCGAGGATTTGTCTCTGGAAGATTGGAACCGCGTCATATCAACCAATTTGACGGGAATGTTTTTAGGGTGCCGGGAAGCGATCGGCTATATGCTCGACCATAATATTAAAGGCTCGGTCATCAATATGTCGAGCGTCCATCAGCAAATCCCGTGGCCGCATTTTGTCCATTATGCGGCAAGTAAGGGCGGGGCAAAACTGCTGACAGAAACCCTAGCCCTTGAATATGCCCCGAAAGGAATTCGGGTAAACGCGATCGGACCCGGTGCGATCGATACGCCGATTAACGCCGAAAAATTCGCTGATCCCGAATTGAAAAAAGGCGTTGTTGAATTGATTCCGATGGGGTATATCGGAAAGCCTGAGGAAGTCGCAGCTTGCGCGGCCTGGCTTGCATCCGAAGAAGCAAGCTATGTGACGGGCCTGACGTTGTATGTGGACGGCGGGATGACGAAATACCCGGGATTCCAAGCGGGAAAAGGATGAAAAGGAGGCTGGATGCCTTCTTTTCATCATATGCCCAAAAAAATTTACATAAGATTAATAGAAAGCAAAAGTGCTGTTTACATAGCAATGATAGTGTAGGTTTGTCAACAAAAAGCGGTTATGGAGGGAGTACATAAGAATGGGTTTTTTACGCAACAGAATCGTCGGCATTACACTGGCAGGCGCAGTCGCTTTAGGATCAGCGGGAACAGGCAGTGCGGCAATGGAAACAGCGAAAAAAAAGGAAGAACCGAAAGTCAAAAACGTGATCATGATGGTCATGGATGGAACAAGCTCTTCTGCAACAACGTTGGCACGCTGGTATAAGGGTGAACCGCTCGCGATGGACCAGATTGTCAGCGGCGGTGTCCGGACGCATTCGGCAGAATCGGCGATCACTGATTCTGCACCTGCAGCAACTGCGATGGCAACAGGACGAAAATCAAATTCTTCCTATATCGGCGTGCTGCCTTCACAGGTGAATACACCAGGTGTCGAGAAGGTCAGTAAAAAAGATCATTACCGGCCTGTAGCAAACGTGCTGGAAGGCGCCAAACAGAAGGGAAAAGCAACCGGCATCATTGCCACATCTGAAATTCAGCATGCCACACCTGCCGGCTATTCCGGTCATCATAAAGATCGCAATAATTTTGAAGTGCTCGGTGAACAGCAGGTTTATCAAAACATGGACATTGTCCTTGGCGGAGGAAAAGAATCGCTTCAACCGGGTACAAAGGATAAAAGCCGCAAAGACGGTGAAGACCTTGTAAAAGTGCTCAAAGATAAAAAGTACGATTTCGTTGAGACGAAAGATCAACTCCTCAAGTCAAAATCGAAAAAAATCTGGGGCGCCTTCTCACAGCGCGATCTCGCGTATGATATGGACCGCCGCGCAACGCATCCAGAGCAGCCAACTATTGCGGAGATGACGAAAAAATCGATTCAGACGCTTTCTAAAGACAAAGACGGTTTCTTTTTATTTGTGGAAGGAAGCAAGCCGGATTGGGCAGCGCACCAAAACGATCCGATCGGCATGATCAGCGATGTATTGGCGTTTGATAACGCGGTGAAAGAAGCGCTTGATTTCGCTAAAAAAGATAAACATACAATGGTTATTGCCGTCTCAGACCATGGCAACAGCGGCATCTCCATCGGCAACAGCAATACGACTAAAGGCTATGACACAACGCCGGTATCAGCCTATATCGATCCGTTGAAAAAGGCTAAAATGACGGTGGAAGGCGCAACTGGCAAATTAAAAGACGACTTATCGAATATCGAAGAAGCGGCAAAGCTTTACGGCCTTGATGATTTAACACCGGCAGAGAAGGAACAGCTGAAAAGCGTGAAAAACAAAAAAGAAGCGGCTTCATTATTCACCAAGCTGCTTAGCAACCGGGCCAATATCGGATTCACTACAGGCGGTCATACGGGTGAAGACGTCTTCCTGTATTCGTACGGTCCTGAAAAGCCGCAGGGTCTCGTCAATAATACCGACATCGCCAAAACGATGGCAAAAGCAATGGGCTTCAACTTAGACAAATTAACAAACGAATTATTTATCGAAGCAAAACAGGCGTTTAAAAAAGCCGGAGCGAGCGTAACGATCGATCAAAAAGATCCGGCTAACCCAGTTCTTGTCGCATCGCGCAAAAAAGCAAAAGCTGAAATGCCGGTGAACAAAAACATCATCAGAATCAACGGGAAGGAATACGAATTAGACAGCATCATTGTTGAAAGCAACGGATCCTTCTACGTGCCTAAAGAAGCAGTTCAGCTGTTCAAAAAATACGCTCGATAATTTGTTAGAGAACCCCTCTTGAAGAAGAGGGGTTTTTTATTATTCGAAATAAATACATACATTTATTTTTAAATGTCTAGACATTTAAAAATAAAAAGATATAATAATAGTTGTGTGAAAGCGCTTTTAATGAAGGAGGAGATCACCATGAAGAAAATTTTACTCGCATGCAGCTCTGGAATGTCGACAAGTCTCCTGGTTACCAAGATGCTGGAATACGCGCATTCAATCGGTGACGAGGCAAAAATTTGGGCGGTCGGACAGGACCAGGCAAGAAAAGAGATGGCAGAGGCAAATGTTGTTCTCATCGGCCCGCAAATGAGCTTTTTAAAAGGCGAGCTGCAGAAGGAAGCCGAACAGTACGGTATTAAGGTTGATGTGATTGATATGATGGCTTACGGAATGGCTGATGGAAAGAAAGCTTATGAACAGGCGCTCAGCTTGATCGAGGATTGATGATGATGGATAAATTAAAACTCAATGAATTAACAGGCGAACAAGTTTGCTTTCAGCTCATTCTTCACAGCGGAAACGCCCGCAGCAAAGTCATTCAGTCCATCAGGGAATACCGTGCCGGCAGCGTTCAGAAAGCAGAGGAGCTGCTACACCAGGCAGAAGGCGATTTGCAGCAGTCCCACGATATTCATTTTCAAATGATCCAAAAAGAAGCGGGCGGGGAAAAAAATGAGTTCTCTTTGCTGCTCTTGCATGCGGAGGACCATTTGATGTCGACGCTCACGATGAAGGAACTCGTTTCTGAATTATTGGAATTGTTCAAAGAGAAAAATCTATGATTCGCACTGCATGGCAAAATCGAAGGGGGATAAGAGACCATGTTTGAAAAATTGAGCAACCTCTTGGTGCCGATTGCCGGGAAGCTGAATAATAACCGGTATTTAGGCGTGCTGAGGGATGCATTTATGCTGGCTTTTCCGCTCACCATTTTCGGATCGATCATTGTCGTTTTAACCAATTTGCCGTTTCTCAATAAAATGATGAGCAAATCCGCGCTTGAAACGTTCCAGTCGGCTTTAAGCATAGCGCCGAGCGCAACGATCAGCATCATGTCCGTTTTCGTCGTATTCGGGATCGGGTATTATTTGTCCAAAACTTATGAAGTCGAAGCGGTTTTTGGAGGAGTCGTCGCTTTGGCATCGTTCCTTCTGCTGACTCCGTTTGTATTAAACGGCGAAGGAGGGGAAGTGATTCCGAACGTCATCCCGATTGACAGGCTCGGTGCGAAAGGGATGTTCCTCGGAATGATTACCGCCTTTACATCCGCTGAGATTTTCAGATTTTTTGTCCAGAAAAACTATACGATTAAAATGCCTGCCGGCGTTCCGCCTGCTGTAGCAAAATCTTTTGCCGCGCTGATTCCGGCGGTGATGACCTTGTCCGTCTACTTGGTGATCAATATCCTTGTAACCCAAGCGTTCAATACGAATATGCACGATTTAATTTACAACCTGGTACAGGCTCCGCTTGTCGGTCTTGGAAGCGGTATCATTCCGACCTTGATTGCCATATTTTTTACTCAGCTTCTCTGGTTTTTCGGACTCCACGGACAAATTATCATCAACTCCGTTATGGATCCGATCTGGAATACGCTTTCGATCGAAAATTTGAATAGCTATACTGCAACAGGAGAAGTCCCGCATATTATCAATAAGCAGTTTATGGAAGTTTACACCGTCGGAATGGGCGGAACCGGTATGACCCTGGCCGTGATTATTGCCATCCTGCTGTTTATGAGGAGCAAGCAGATGAAGCAGGTCGCAAAACTCGGAGCGGCTCCGGGGATTTTCAACGTAAATGAACCGATCATTTTCGGCCTGCCGATCGTCATGAACCCGCTTATTTTTATTCCGTGGGTGATCTCGCCGATGATCGTCACTTTGATTACGTATTTCGCGATGGCATCCGGGCTTGTGCCGCCGCCGACCGGGGTCACGATTCCTTGGACTGTGCCGATTTTTATCAGCGGAATGATGGCGACCAATTCGCTTGCTGGCGGCATTCTTCAGATTGTGAATTTAGCCGTTGTCTTTATGATCTGGTTCCCGTTTTTGAAATTCATCGACCGGATGAATATGAAAAAAGAGCAGGAAATCAATGAAGCGAAACAAGATCAGACAACGCTAGGACTTTAAAAGGAGATTGATGACATGTCAAAAACAGAACTGCAGCTAGAACAAATTCAATACCGTTTTCCAAAAGGCTTCTGGTGGGGGTCGGCGGCTTCCGCGACTCAGACTGAAGGAGCGGCGGCCGAAGGAGGCAAAGGAAAGAACATTTGGGATCACTGGTACGAAAAAGAGCCAAACCGATTTTTTGACGGAGTAGGCCCTGAGAAGACCTCGCGTTTTTACGAGACTTACAGAGAAGATATTCAGCTGATGAAGGAGCTTGGCCACCACTCTTTTCGTTTCTCCATTTCGTGGGCCCGTCTGTTTCCTGAAGGAAAAGGCCGGCTGAACGAGGAAGGGGCCGCCTTTTATAACCGAGTCATCGATGAACTGCTGGCGGCTGGTATCGAGCCTTTTGTCAACCTTTATCATTTTGATATGCCACTTGCACTCCAGCAGATCGGCGGATGGGAAAACAGGCAAGTCGTCGATCACTTTGTTTCATACGCGGAAACGTGCTTCCGGCTGTACGGGGACCGCGTGAAAAAATGGTTTACCCACAATGAGCCGATCGTTCCTGCAGAAGGCGGCTATTTATACGATTTTCACTATCCGAACATCGTCGACTTTCAAAAGGCCGTCCAGGTCGCATACCATGAAATTCTTTCTAACGCCAAAGCGGTAGAAGCTTACCGCAGACTCGGAGGCGACGGTAAAATCGGCATTATTTTAAATTTAACGCCGTCCTACCCGCGAAGCCAGCACCCGGCAGATGTAAGAGCTTCTGAAATAGCCGACGCTTTCTTTAACCGATCGTTTCTTGATCCCGCCGTTAAGGGTGAGTTTCCGGAGCTTTTAACAGATATATTAAAAGAAGAAGGCTATTTGCCTGTCATGGAAGAAGGAGATTTGGAGCTGATCAGGAATCACACTGTCGATCTGCTCGGCATCAATTATTACCAACCGAGACGGGTGAAAGCGAAGGAGCACCTGCCTCATCCGGACGCGCCTTTTATGCCGGAACGGTTTTTTGACCATTATGAAATGCCCGGACGAAAAATGAACCGCCACCGCGGCTGGGAGATATACGAAAAAGGAATCTATGATATTTTAATGAATGTTAAAGAAAACTACGGAAATATTGAATGCTTTATTTCTGAGAACGGAATGGGTGTTGAAGGAGAAGAGCGTTTCCGCGGCGAAGACGGCATGATCCGCGATGACTACAGAATTGCGTTTATTAAAGAACACTTAAAATGGGTGCACAGAGCCATTCAGGAAGGAGCGAATGTCAAAGGCTATCACCTTTGGACCTTTATGGACAACTGGTCATGGACGAATGCCTATAAAAACCGCTACGGATTTGTATCTGTCAACCTTGACAAAAACGGCGAACGAACGATTAAAAAAAGCGGATACTGGTTTAAGAAAGTTGCCGAGAACAACGGTTTTTAGAAAGGAATCGGGCTAAAAGATGGTCTGTTGGGCCATCTTTTTATTTCCGCTTCAAAACCGATATAATGATAAAGAAGGTGTTACAACATACAGAATCCTTAGTAATGGTGGTTAAAACATGAGAAAATACGAATATATTTCAAACGAAATGAGGAGGCGGATTCAGGAAGAATACTATCCGATTGATCAGCCCATACCTGATGAACTTTCTCTCGCCAAGGAATTTTCCTGCAGCAGAATGACGATGAAAAGAGCCCTCGATATTCTCGTGTCAGAAGGCATGCTGTACCGCAAGCGCGGACACGGCACCTTCATTGTAAAATCATCGATTCAGCAGCTTCCCGTCAGTGTGACAGACCGCGAAAACCTCGGGCTGACCAAGCTTCTCGCCAACAAACAAATCGAAAGCCGCATCATTCAATTTGATGTCGAATTCCCTTCAGATGAAGTGGCTAAGCAATTGTCAATCGAAAAGACCGTTCCGGTGTATCATATCATCAGGCTCAGAAAGGTTGAAGGCGAACCGTATGTCATTGAAGAAACGTATATGCCTTCCAATGTCATCTCTGAATTAAATGAAGACGTCCTTCACGGCTCTGTTTACCAGCACATCACCGAGACGCTGAAACTGACAATCGCCGGATCGCACCGGAAGATCAGGGCGGATAAGTCGAATGCACTTGACCGTCAACATTTGGAATGTGCCCCTGACGATCCGGTTCTTGAAGTCGAACAGGTCGCTTTTTTAAATACGGGCGAACCGTTTGAATATTCTTTTGCAAGGCATCGCTACGATAAGTTTGTGTTTTCCAGCGTTCATATTCGGAAATGAAAAACCTGCATAACCGCGGGTTTTTTTGTTTTGTCATGCAATCTTTCAGCACACTTGTCCCCCGAGGGGATCATGGACTACCATCGCTTTAGCGGACGGGAATTTCCGAGGCCGTGCGCATATTCAGAACCAACTGTTCATAAAATTAACTAAATAATTAGAAACGAAAGAATATATTGACAACTAATACATTTTTCGTGGTATGATAGGATTGTTATTTGTCCAACAAGCAAAGGGGGAGAATGAATGAAAAAATGGAAAAGCTTATCATGGATTGTATTGCTGCTGACGCTTGTCATGGGATTGGCTGCGTGCGGAAGCAACAATGCATCAGGAAATAAGGACGGCGGATCTGCGTCAAAAGGATCAGAAAGCTATAGTCTGCTGACAGGGGGAACCGGCGGTACATATTATCCGCTCGGCGGCCAATTTGCAAACCTTTGGGAGGATGCCACAGGGGACAAATTTACGACGCAGACTACAGGTGCTTCTGCTGAAAACATGGCAACTCTGCAAAAAGGGGAAGCTGAAGTCGCTTTTTCTCAGACGGACATTGCCACTTATGCCATAGAAGGCAAAGAGATGTTTAAAGAAAAAATTGACGGAATCAAGGCGATTGCCGCCCTGTATCCTGAAACTGTTCAGATTGTGACAACGGAAAAAAGCGGGATCCATTCGGTTGAGGATTTAAAAGGTAAAACGGTTTCCGTGGGTGCTGCTGGAGCAGGGGTTAACATTAATGCCAAGCAGATTTTGGAGGTTCACGGGATGTCTTTTGACGACATCAAACCGCAAAACCTGTCTTTTGAAGAGTCAACCGACGGCATTCAATCAGGCGCGATCGATGCCGCATTCATCACGGCTGGAACGCCTACAGGCGCTGTCGAAGGGCTTTCCGCACAAAATAAAATCAAAATTTTAAACATTGAAGAAAACAAGCAGAAAAAGCTGATGGAAAAGTATCCGTTCTATGCGGAGGATACGATCAAAAAAGGAACTTACGGCATCGGGAGCGATGTGAACACGGTCGCTGTCAAAGCGATGCTCGTCGCATCCGACAAGGTGGATGAGGACACCGTCTATAAAATGACGAAAGCGCTGTTTGAAGCCGATAAAATCAATCATGCTAAAGGAGAGTTTATCAAGCCAGAGACCGCGCTTGAAGGATTGGGCGATATCGAAATTCATCCGGGAGCGGCTAAATACTTCAAAGAAAAAGGGATAGAAAAATCGTAAAACCGCAGGCAGATGAGCGATGAATAAGCCCGGACAATCGATAGACCGTTGCAATGAAACCTCGGTCTATCGTTTTTCTATTCGGCAGGGGATATGGAAAAATGGGGAAATTTAAAATCGTAAAACGGCTCGTGCCGGTGCTGATCATTGCCGTTTTTGCAGCGGCATGCCTGATTCCTTATCAGACCGCCGTCGTGTTCGAGAAAGAGGACAGCGGTGAGATCATCGCTTTTCTTCCCCTCCAAAAGAAGAAAAGCTTTGACGTGGTCTATACGCATTCCATCCATCGGACAGAAGTGATCGAATCGTATGTGTGGGAAAAAGGGATGATTCGGCAGACCGCTCTAACCTATCATGATCCGGCCGTCGGAATGCCCGCAAACGCAGAACAAGGTGAGAGGCTCGTCATCAAAAACGGCGTCTACACCATTTCGAACATGAAGAGAACTTTTCCGTTCATTGATATGCGGATCGGCAGGGTGAGGGCGAATCACAGGATCAAGTATTCAGGCGCTGAACATGAGTTAAAGCGGTACATCCGTCCCGGCACATGGACAAGGATGAGTGTCCGAAAACTAAATGTCTTGCAACAACTGAGGGGAGTGAAGATCAATGACTGAGCAGCTTTCGGAAAAAGATCAGCAGGAACTGCTGGAGAAATACGATCCTGAAGCCGGAACGAGAAAGCTCAAAGGATTAACAGGGGTCATTGCATTTGCCGGCCTGCTCGCTTTTTCTTTGTTTCAATTATACACAGCCATTTTTGGTGTTTTTCCGGCTCAAATTCAAAGGTCCGTTCATTTAGGGTTTGCGCTCGGTCTGATTTTTTTACTGTTTCCGGCGACAAAAGGTTTGCGGAAGACCGGCAAATTCAAAGTCGCCTGGTATGACGCAATCTTAGCCGTGTTAGGAGCAGGTGTCGGCGCTTATTGGGTCGCCAATTATGAAACGATTGTAGGCGGGATCGGATTGATCACGGAAACTGACTTTTATGTCGGGCTGTTGGCTGTCCTGCTCGTATTGGAAGCGACGAGACGGGCTGTCGGACTGCCGATTACGATCATCGCCGGCCTGTTTCTTTTGTATGGCCTTTACGGTTCGTATCTGCCGGGCTTTTTGTCTCACAACGGCCTGACGCTGGAACGGCTCGTTCAGACGATGTATTTTACGACGGAAGGGATCCTGGGCACGCCGCTCGCTGTGTCCTCGACTTTCATCTTCCTGTTCATCCTGTTCGGTTCTTTTCTTGTCAGAACAGGAGTGGGGCAGTATTTTAATGACCTTGCTGTAGCGATCGCCGGACGAAGCACGGGCGGACCGGCAAAAGTCGCGATTTTTTCAAGCGCTCTTCAAGGAACGATCAGCGGCAGCTCTGTCGCCAATGTCGTCACTTCCGGATCGTTTACGATTCCGATGATGAAAAAACTGGGCTATAAAAAAGAATTTGCCGGTGCAGTCGAAGCTTCCGCATCTACCGGCGGACAGCTGATGCCTCCGATCATGGGAGCCGCCGCCTTTTTAATGGTTGAGTTCATCGGTGGAGGCATTACGTACTGGGATATCGCGAAAGCCGCGATGATCCCGGCTGTTTTGTACTTCACGGGCATCTGGATCATGACGCACTTTGAAGCGAAGCGCCTCGGCCTGCGCGGGTTAACGAAAGAAGAAATGCCGAACCGCAAGGAAGTATTCAAAAAAATATATTTGCTGCTTCCGATCGTTTCGGTCGTCGTTTTGTTAATGTCGGGCATCACGGTCATGCATGCCGCTTTGTATTCGATCGTTCTGGCGATCCTGGTCGGTTTGTTCAACAAGGAAACGCGAATGGGTGTTAAAGGGATTGTGCTGGCTCTCGCGGAAGGAGCGAGAATGGCGCTTTCCGTTGCGGCGGCAACGGCAGCTGCCGGCATCATCGTCGGAGTCGTCACAAAAACGGGTCTCGGCCTCAAACTTGCAAACGGCCTGCTCGATTTGGCAGGAGGCGCATTATTGCCTTCGCTCTTTTTAACAATGATCGCCGCTCTTGTTCTCGGAATGGGGTCACCGACGACGGCAAACTATGTGATTACGTCGACGATTGCAGCGCCAGCCTTGATTTTGCTGAATGTTCCTGATCTGTCGGCCCACTTGTTCGTCTTTTATTTCGGCATCGTAGCTGACATTACGCCGCCCGTTGCTTTGGCAGCATTTGCCGCTGCGGGGGTTGCGGGGGGAGAGCCGATTAGAACGGGGATCAATTCAGCAAAGCTTGCGATTGCCGCTTTTATCATCCCGTATATATTCGTCCTGTCTCCGGAGCTTCTCATGATTGACGCGCATTGGTATGAAATTCTCTGGGTGGTCTTAACCGCATTGTCCGGCATGATCGCCATCGGCGCGGGCATGATCGGATTCTGGATGAGAAAAGTGTTCTGGTTTGAAAGAATACTGGCGGCTGCCAGCGGTCTCCTGCTGATTTATCCGGAAGGCTATTCCGATATGATCGGTCTCGGCATATTCCTTTTGCTGTTTGTCCTTCAGCTGTTGTGGAAGCGGGACAAAAGCCATCCGGAAGAGATGCAGGTTTTAAAAGCATAAATAAAAACAGCCTTCAATTGTGAAGGCTGTTTCAGCGTGTCGACAAACCCTCGCATTCGTTGTCAGGCCTGCGCGTCGGTGCTCACGAATAGGAGAAGAATCGGCGGCTAACCGCTCAGGCGTCCTGCCTGAACGCCGCCATCATCACCTCCTGTGAAAGTCCGCTCCGATGCTCGGCCTTCCTAGACTTCAAGGGTTTTCAATCACGCTGAAAGGATGACAAAATCCCAAAACTATAAGCCGTTTTGGGATTTTGTCAACAATCTAAAACAGCCTTCAATTGTGAAGGCTGTTTTTTTATTAAAGCGGCCACCAATGAAAGCCGTCTTTTGCGAGCAGGTCATCAGAAGCTTTCGGCCCCATGGAGCCCGCCTGATAGTTAGGGGAAAGGGTTTTGTTTTCCTCCCAGTTTTGAGAAATCGCATCAACAAAACTCCAGGAAAGCGCAACTTCATCCCAGTGGGCAAAGTTTGTCGCGTCTCCGTGCAAACAGTCCAAAATCAGCTTTTCATAAGCTTCAGGCGTGTTGATGCCGTCCCCGCAGTTATGGCAGTAGTCGAGCTTGATCGGCTGGGCAAAAGTGCCGCCTCCAAGCTTCCTTGCGTTTAGATGAAGGGTGATGCCTTCATCCGGTTGAATATGAATCACCAGAAGGTTAGGGTGCATCGTGTTGCCGTTTCCGTAATACAGATTCATCGGAATGTCTTTAAATTGGACGACAATTTGCGTTGATTTTTTCTGCATCCGTTTGCCTGTCCGGATGTAGAACGGCACACCGGCCCATCTGAAGTTGTCGATCAGCAGTTTGCCGGCAACAAACGTTTCCGTATTCGAATCTTTTGCTACGTTTTGTTCATCGCGATAAGCCGGTACCTGTTTTTCGTCAACGACTCCCGCGTCATACTGGCCGCGCACAAAAAATTGATCGACTTCGTCTTTTTGAATCGGACGAAGGGCTCTGAGCACCTTTACTTTTTCACTGCGAATCTCTTCCGTGTTCAGCTTGATCGGCGGTTCCATCGCAAGCAGCGCCACCATTTGAAGAATGTGGTTTTGAACCATGTCTCTAAGCGCACCCGATTTTTCATAATATCTCGCTCTGTCTTCCACACCCAAATCTTCACTTGACGTAATTTGAATGTTCGAGATGTATCTGTTTGTCCAAAGCGGCTCAAAAATCGCGTTGGCAAAGCGGATGACTTCGATGTTCTGCACCATTTGCTTTCCTAGATAATGGTCAATCCGATAAATTTGATCTTCTGTAAAGGCTTCACGGATTTCCTGGTTCAAGTCTTTTGCGCTCGGCAGATCATGTCCGAAAGGCTTCTCGATCACGAGCCTTGACCAGCCTGTTGTTGAAGTGACGCCCTCTGATTTTAGGAACTTTGCAATCGTTCCGAAGAATTCAGGGGCCATCGCTAAGTAAAACATCCGGTTATTCGGAATATCATATGTACTTTCCAGCTTCTCTATAAGTTCGTTTAATTCCCGGTATGAGCCGGAATTTGTAACATCAAAAGGATGATAGTAGAAGTGAGATGTAAACTCGTCCACATCCTTTTCGTTTAACGGAAACTTCGAAACCGATTGCTGTACGGTACTGCGAAAGTCTTCATTTGTCCAAGGGCGTCTGCCGACTCCGACAACCGCGAATTCATTCCCGATTTGTCCGTTTTCGTAGAGCCTGTGGATAGAAGGATATAGTTTTCGTTTTGCCAAATCCCCTGTTGCGCCAAAAATTACGATAACTGCTTTTGGTTCCATTTGATCTTTTTTCAATTAAACGTACCTCACTTTATTCGAAGCTAAGTTTATTTTCTTCATTTTAAAGCTAATAATCCCTTAAAGCAAACATTTGAGATCGAATCGTATGAAAAGTTTACTGAAAACGGGCAGGGTATTTAGTTGCATAGCCTGGCGTGAAGCCGGCGTTTCTTTTTTCTCAGACTTCCTGTATGCTTGTGATAGATGAAGTTTTTAGCAGGAGGAAAGGATATTGGAGTTATTATTTTTAGGAACGGGAGCAGGCATCCCCGCAAAAACGAGGAATGTCACATCCGTTGCATTGAAGCTTTTAGAAGAAAGGCGGTCTGTTTGGCTGTTTGACTGCGGGGAGGCCACACAGCATCAAATTTTACATACATCGATCAAGCCTAGAAAAATTGAAAAGGTTTTTATTACCCACCTTCACGGCGATCATGTATACGGGCTTCCGGGTCTTGTCAGCAGCCGCTCTTTCCAGGGAGGCGAAGGCCCGCTGACCGTATACGGACCGCAAGGAATCAAAACGTTTCTTGAAACGGCGCTTGACGTATCGGGGACGCATGTCACATATCCGCTTGTGATTAAGGAGATTGAAGAAGGAACAGTCTTTGAGGATGACCAGTTTATCGTGACGGCCAGAAGCGTATCTCACGGCATTCCCGCTTTTGGGTACCGCGTGCAGGAAAAAGATGTTCCAGGCGCACTTGACGCTGAAGCGCTGAAAGAGATCGGAGTCTCGCCGGGCCCTGTTTATCAAAAGCTGAAAAACGGGGAGACGGTCACATTGGAAGGCGGCCGGAAGATCCACGGGGCAGACTTTATCGGACCGCCAAAAAAAGGGCGGATAGTCGCCTTTTCCGGGGATACGAGGCCGTGCGAGAATGTGAAGAAGCTTGCTGAAAAAGCTGATGTCCTCATCCATGAAGCAACATTTGCGAAAGGCGACAGGGAGCTCGCCGGCGACTATTATCACAGCACTTCAGAACAAGCTGCCGAAACAGCGCGGGAAGCCTGTGCAAAAAAACTGATTTTAACCCATATCAGTGCAAGATATCAGGGGGAAAATGTGCTTGAACTGGTCAATGAAGCAAAAGCGGTCTTTCCTGATACCGTGGCAGCTTTTGACTTTTATGAGCATGAGATCAAAAGAACTTAATTGGCCATTCGAAGCTTCTTTGTTCCGACAAATGCGGGACGGGAAGCTTTTTTGTTGACACAGTTCTAAAATGATGTATAATAAAGCGTAATGATTACGTTTTGGTAAGGAGGACAACATGAGAGTAAAAATTACATTGGCGTGTACCGAAACAGGGGACCGCAATTATATTACGACAAAAAACAAACGTACAAATCCGGATCGCCTGGAATTGAAAAAATATTCTCCGCGTCTGAAAAGCACACGATTCACCGTGAAACAAAATAACAAAAAACCAGCAGACTGTCTGCTGGTTTTTTGTTTAATTGGCGGCTTGATAGGTGTATGTTTGCTGCTGTGCGGCATACCACACATCATAGATCGCAAGCTGAACGATGTGCGGCTCATCATGATGGATCAAATGCGAGCTGTTTTTCGCCTGAATCCAGCCGCTTTGATGCGAAAGAGACAGCAGTCTGCTGTGAAGCTTCAGCCACTCGTGATGAGCTTGTTTCGCCGCCTCCGTCCTTTTTCCCGCCGAGAGGACGAGCAAAGGAACCGAACCGAGGTGTTTCTTTTCCTGCTTCAGAATGTCAAGGCTTTGTTTAAAGTCCTCATGGGACCCTTCGATCGAAAACTGTTTGCTGTAGTCTTCTTTTAATGTGTCCGGAAGAAGAGGCAGCACTTTTTCCTCCTGATCTTCACAAGCGGGATCAAGCAGCACCATGCCGATGACTTCATCGCTGTACCGGCTTGCAAAAAGCCTTGCAATGACGGCGCCGAACGAATGGGCGACAAACAGGTAGGGCGGTTTAACGCCTGCTGCTGCAAGCAGCGCTTTTAGTTCCTCCACCATTTGATCCGCTGTTCTTTTGCTGCTGCTCGGCCCGCTGTTGCCAAGACCTGCACGGTCGTATGCAAACAAGCCTAGATCTTCGTCTATATCGGATAAAATGGGCTGCCAAGTCGTTGAAGAAGAACCGTAGCCCGCTTCAAAAATAATGGTTGCGTTCTTTTTTCCTTTTCTCTGCTTTGTATAAAACATGCACCCTTCAACTGTATATATTCTTTCCGTTATGGTCATAGAGGTCATCCTCTCTCTGTATATGGTGTTCTAATAGGAAAGACGCACAAACAAGGATGTTCGTTTCTCACGAGTTGAAAAAAAGAAATATCCCGCCTAGAGGCGGGATATCAGCAACTCACCAGGCTCTGTCGTACTGAACAGGCCCTTCAATTTTTGTGTTCAACTGTTTGGCAGCGGTTTTCGGCCAGTATGGATCTCTCAGCAGCTCTCGGGCAACGAAAATGAGATCAGCGCGTCCATTTTGGAGGATTTCCTCAGCTTGAAGGCCGCTTGTGATCAACCCGACAGCACCTGTCTGGATTTCGGCTTGAGCGCGAATTGTATCGGCGAAGCCGACTTGGTAGCCTGGGAAGACGTTGATATCGGCAGGCACGACAGCACCGGAGCTGACATCGATCAAATCAACGCCCTGTTCTTTCATCCATTTGGCGAAACCGACATAATCGGCGACATCAAGGCCTTTTGTTTTGTAGTCTGAAGCTGAAACGCGTACGAATAATGGTCCGTCCCAGACTTCTTTTACAGCGTCGATGACTTCGCGAAGCAGTCTGTAGCGGTTTTCCGGTGATCCTCCGTATTCATCCTCGCGTTTGTTGGAAAGCGGTGATAAAAATTCGTTGATCAAATATCCGTGGGCTCCATGAATCTCGATGATGTCAAAGCCGGCGGCTTTCGCGCGTTCAGCTCCTTTTTTGAAAGCCTGAACGGTTTCTTTGATGTCTTCTTTTGTCATTTCAACAGGTGTTCGCGAATTTTCGTCGAAAGGAATCGCTGAAGGCCCGTAGATTGTACCTTCGACCTCGGCTTTTCTTCCGGCGTGAGCCAATTGAATCGCCGTTTTGCTGCCGTACGGCTTGATTTGTGACGTTAATGCGGCAAGTCCGTCAATATGCGCGTCATCCCATATGCCCAGATCCTGATCTGAGATTCTTCCCTGCGGGGTGACCGCGGTAGCTTCTACCATGATCAATCCGACTTGTCCGACGGCGCGGGAGATGTAGTGGGTCATGTGGAACGGCTGCACTTTTCCATCCTTTTCATGGGAGGAATACATGCACATCGGCGACATGACAATCCGGTTTTTTAGTGTAACTCCTTTTAAACTCCATGGTGTGAACAGTTTTCGATTGCTCAAATTTTTTCGCCTCCCGTAAGTTTTCGACTCGATTATACCAATTCTGTCCATTCTCGTCATATAAACTGCTCAAGTCATTTCCATATATAAGAATGTTCAGTACAATAAAGTTGTTCACATTCTATTTTTTACTAAATACGATATCGCATACACCTGCGAAAACAGCGAAAGAGGGGGCTTGCTTTGTGAAGTGGCAGACAGTGGAAGAACTGAAACGGCTGCTCATTTCTCTTGTTCAATACGAAAGCATCTCAGGCACGGCCGGAGAAGTGGCGCTTGCGAAGTATATGCATGATGTCTTAAAGGACCGTTCGTACTTTCATAAGAATCCTGAATTTTTAAAGCTTCATCCGATGGAGGACGGCCGTTATTTTCTAACCGCCCTCGTCAAAAAGGAAGAGAAGTCAAATACGGTCCTCCTGCTGAGCCATTTTGACGTGGTCGATACGGCAGACTACGGAGAATTCAAACATATGGCATGTAAAGTCCCGGAACTCATGGATTTATTAAATGATAAAAAAGAACTTTTGCCCGAACGGGTCAGAAGAGACTTGGAAAGCGGCGAATGGCTGTTTGGAAGGGGAAGCATGGACATGAAAGCGGGTCTTGCTGTTCAATTTTCGATGCTGGAACGGGCGATGAACGGAGAATTTGACGGAAACCTTCTATTAATTACGGTTCCGGACGAAGAAGTCAATTCACAGGGGATGCTTGAAGCAGTACCCGCACTGAAAGCTCTAGAAAAAGAATTTGGCCTTCATTATACATCGTGCTTAAATTGTGAGCCGATGTTTGAAAAACATCCGGGGGATCCGAAGCAGTACGTCTATTCAGGAAGCATCGGCAAAGCGCTTGCCGGATTTTTCTGCAAAGGGGTTGAGACGCATGTCGGCGAGCCGTTTGCAGGGGTGAATGCAAATTTAATGGTGTCTGAAATCAACAGGCTGCTCGAATTAAACGTCGACTATTGTGAAGAAGCGGACGGAGAGGTGACGCCTCCCCCGGCCAATTTGATGCAAAAAGATTTGAAGGAGGCCTACTCGGTTCAGACCCCTCACACAGCGGTGTCGCTCTTTAATGTGTTGATGATGCAGCGTTCTGCCGCCGAGCTCCATCGCATGCTGCTCGACACAGCCAAGGAAGCGGCCGCTAATATCCAAACAAATATTGAGCGTAAAACGGCCGAATATCAGCGTTTTGAAGCATTCACGCCAATGAACACGACCGTTTCCGTGCTGACGTTTGAGGAGCTGTGGAACAAAGCACAGGAAAAGGCCGGGAAGCCCGAGGCGGAACGCATACTCAACTTTGCATTTGCCAACAGGGGGGAGCTTGGAGACCGCGACTTTTCAACGAAAATCGTCTCTGAATTGGCTTCACTCTGCAAAGAAGATGCTCCGATGATCGTTCTGTTTTACAGTCCGCCGTTTTATCCGGCTGTCTCTTCAAAGGACGATCCTCTGATCCGAAAGGTGATGAGAGAAGTGAAACAGTATGCGGCCGACAGGCACGGACTTGAATTTACAGAAGTCCAATATTTTCCCGGCCTGTCCGATTTAAGCTACCTTCAGCTGCAAAAACAGTCTGTCGATGCGTTCACATCCAATATGCCGCTGTTTCATCACGGCTATTCACTGCCAAAAGGACGCGAAAACGCACTGTTTGTGCCGGTCATCAATATCGGGCCGGCCGGCAAAGACCCTCATAAATGGACGGAACGTCTCCATGTGCCGTTTTCATTTGGAAAGCTGCCCGATATCCTCCGGCTGGCGATACACAAGCTTCTCTAATTATACGGGACCGCTTGGTGAAAAATCGGGAACAAGCGAAACGCTGTTTCCCGGTTTTTTAAATTTTGGCCGCGAACATATCCCTGATTTCCGCAGAACGAATCGCCGCTTCTTTGACACAGGATATGACGGTCTGTTCAAATTGATGGTCGTCAAGCACCCGAAGGCCTGCTTCCGTTGTCCCCCCGGCGCTTGTGATCTCTTTTCTCATGACAGAAGGATCCCTGCCGGTTTCAAGCATTTGAGCCGCCCCTGACATCATATCGATAACCAGTTGTTTCGCCGTTTCTTCTGGAAGCCCCAATTCGGCAGCCGACGCCTGCAGGGCTTCGACAAACCGATAAACAAAAGCGGGGCCGCTCCCTGCTACGGCTGTCACTGCATCAAGGGCAGATTCCTCAACGATTGTAACGCTTCCGACCGTCGCAAAAAGGCCAGCCGCTTCCTGCATCTGCTCTTTCGTCACGAGCGGGCTTGCCGCAAAGGCTGTGGCTGATTTTTGAATGGCGGCCGATGTATTCGGCATGGCCCTCACTACAGGCAGCTCAAGCCCAGCATAGTGCTGGATCGTATGAATCGGAATGCCTGCAAGGACGGAAATCAGCAGCTGTTCTTTTCGCAAATAGGGGCGGAGTGCCGCCATTCCGTCTGCCGCGTCCTTCGGCTTCATTGCCAAAACGAGTGTATCCGATCGGGCGGCGACTTTTGCCGTATCGGCTTCTCCGCATACCCCGTATGTCTCGCTTAATTCACGAAGCCTGGCCGTATTCGACTGATTCGTAACGAATATCGCCTCAGGTTCCATTGCACCGCTTTTGACAAGTCCTTTAATCATCGCTTCAGCCATCGAACCGGCTCCGATAAATCCCATTCGTTTCATTTTGATTCCTCCTTCTAAAAAAACAAAAAAACCTTTCCGTCTTCACAAAGGACGAAAAGGTTTCGCGGTACCACCTTCATTAGCATATACATGCTCAGCTCTTGCCCCGTAACGCGGGATACGTTTAGGTTTGCCTAAGCGCTCAGAGGGCAGGTTCAACAGGCAAGCGGGCTGTGAAATCTTTCAGCCGTGGATTTCACTCTCTTTAGCCATTGCTCGTTTACTATTCCTCTTCATTGCGTCTTCGTTCATTCACCTTCATATATTTGTTGTTCATTATGCTATGAGGAATGATGAAATGTCAACAGGCATTTGAAGCAAAAATGACATGCGCGGGAGAAAAAGGTAAAATATGATCAACATCAATTCGCAGGATGAGGAGAATAAAACGATGAAAGACGCAAGAATCATTCCTATTTCTCTGCCGACTCCATTTGCAGTCGGGGATGTCAACATTTATTTGGTCAAAGGCGAGGCGCTCACTCTGGTGGATGCCGGGCCCAACACAAAGGAGGCGGCAGCCGTTTTGAAGAAAGAGCTGGCCGACCAGGGACTGTCATTAAACGATATCGACCAGGTCGTCCTGACCCACCATCACGCTGATCACGCCGGATTGCTGGACGAATTTCCCGCAGGGGTAAAAATCATCGGTCATCCGTTTAATGAACCGTATATCAGCCAAAATCCGGATTTTATTGAAAAACAAAAGTCCTTTTTTACATACCTGTTTCAGCGATTCGGTGTTCCCGGGGATATGAAGCCGCCAGGCCTTACAGTAAAAGCGTCGTACCGGTTTTCATGTAATCGGACATTGACAGAGACCGTTTCAGAAGGCGCGCAAATTGACGGGCTTGAAGGGTGGCGGGTTCTTGAGACGCCCGGACACGCCGCTTCACATATTGTCCTTTACCATGAGGAACTTGGAAGCATGCTCGGGGGAGACTTGCTGTTAAAGCCGTCTTCTTCAAATCCGCTTCTTGAAGTGCCGCAAAAAGGAGAAAAACGCCCGACTCCGCTGCTGGATTATCTGGAATCGCTCGGCAGACTGCAGGAACTTTCGCTCAACATCATTTATCCCGGCCACGGGGAGAAAATCACAACAGTGAATGAGCTTGTTGCCAAAAGGATGGAAAAGCAGCGGAACAGAGCCGAAGAGGTGTACCGCATCCTTTCTGAAAAACCGCATTCACCTTATCAGATATGTCAAAAACTGTTCCCTGCAGTCTATGAAAAAGAGCTGTTCTTAACGATGTCAGAAACGATTGGACAGCTTGACGATCTGGAATCCCAGGGGAGGATCGGAGCAGAAACAGCCGATGGAATCGATTACTATTACGCAAAGTAGGTGACGAACATGCAGCAAAAGTTGAAAGAGCAAAAAGTGATGATTACAGGAGCTTCAGGAGGGCTTGGCGAACGGATCGCATATCATGCTGCCGGGGAAGGAGCGGAGATCATTCTGGCTGCGCGCAGAAGAGACCGCCTTGATGCTTTGAAACAAAACATCGCGGATGAAACCGGTGCAAAGTGCCGCATCATCGTATTGGACGTCAGCCGGACGGATGAAATTGAAGCGGCGTTTCAAGAGGCCGGTCCGGTTGATATTCTTGTCAATAATGCGGGATTCGGTATTTTCGAAAGCGCCCTTGACGCTTCCCTTGAAGATATGAAAGCGATGTTTGAGGTCAACGTATTCGGTCTGATCGCTTGCACGAAAATGGCACTTCCGTATATGATCAGACAAGACAAAGGCCATATTATCAACATCGCCTCACAAGCGGGCAAACTAGCGACGCCCAAGTCAAGCCTTTATGCGGCAACAAAGCATGCGGTGCTCGGATATTCAAACAGCTTGAGAATGGAGCTTGCCGAAACAGGGGTCAACGTGACAACGGTCAATCCTGGACCGATTCAAACCGACTTTTTCAAGACGGCAGATAAAAAAGGGGATTATGTCAAAAGCGTCGAGAGATGGATGCTTGATCCGGATCAGGTTGCTAAGAAAATCGTCTCGGCAATGATGACGAACAAGCGCGAAATCAACCTTCCGGGCTGGATGAACGGCGTCAGCAAACTCTACCAGCTCTTCCCTGCCCTTGTTGAACGAACAGGCCGAAGCGCTTTCTATAAAAAATGATCTTCTCTGAAAGGAACGGAAATGTCCGTTCCTAGACTAAAGAGAAAGCTAGAAAGTGTCATTGATTCTGATGAATTTGTTGAAATTGCAAAAGAGATTGGAATCGAGAATCTGACAGAACAGCAGCAAATTATTATTTATACACTATAAATAGAAAAAAACAAAAACAAAGTGGAATCATGGGGCGCATCGATAGGGGCATTGAAGAAGGAATAAGCAGCGGATAAAGTTGTCAGGGATTTTAAAGATATTAAAAATCTTCTTGTCCAAATCGCTTCCCACCAACTAGCCTTGTCATTAACAACATAACTACTTTTATGCAGGGGTTAATGAAGCATCACCCAGAAGTTAAAAAGCCATGTTTTGGAGACTCATAAGGTCGAAGAGAAGTCCTTTTAAAAGGGCTTTTTTTATGTGTAAATTTTTTTTGATTACATTTCGGATAGTGTATTATAGAACATACATTCGGAATGAGGTGAATAATTTGAAGCCTGTAATTTCGAACTTGAAACTGCCATTCATGAAAAAATTATAATTGACCTCTGTGTCCATGCGATGGAACAAGAATTTATAAAGCTGAAGCAAGTGGCAACAAGAAAATAGAGGAACATTATCAGCTCAAATTAAAAGAACTGTTTTTCCAAAGAAAATAAACGATTATTTGAGAAAAGAAAATGTCAAAATACAAGAGGTTGTTGTATGTGATGGCATGTTTGTAAAATATCCATATTACATCAGGAGCAAGGAAGGGGGCATAAAAGAAGGGGAGCATTTTATGCAGCAGCAGTTTGATAATAAGCGATAATCCCTACCGCTAATAATACAATCATTACTGCCAGAATAGACCACAAGATGGTTTTTGCTTTTTTGGACATTGGTTTCACCTCACAGTTGTGGATTAATCAAGCCTGGTTTTTTTGTAAGTCCTCTTTCCATTTTTGTCGCCAACAGCTTTAAGATGCACATTCCCTAATTGCACCGCAAAATCTTTAAGTGGCCCAATCCGATAAAAGAAGCTTCCTGTAACAGCTGCCTTATTGTCACCTTTTACCCAAGCATTTTTGCCACCTGGGTTTAATTCTGTTCTGACGACAGGATTCCAGTTTCGAACTACATAAGCGCTACTAGAGTTAATTTTTTTCACTTTACCTTTAGTAACACTATAGTTTACTGAGACCCTATATGTAGTTACAGGTGCTCCAAAAAATTCAACTGAATCTGTGTAAGAATATGACTTATTTGCTTGAGGCTTCGCAATCATATCCTCTTCTTCATTTACTTCTGTATTTACAGTTAAAGCATTTGTGTCAAACTTGGTAAGATTGTCAACAAACTTCTGTTGATCTTCTTTCGGCATCGCCTTAAATTGGTTTAATACATTTTGTGCATCAAACACTGCGGAAGAAACATATTCTGGTGAAACTCCACCATTTATGGCATCTTCTTCACTATAGTTGGCCAGGTAATTGATATAGTCCTCTATAGTGTATTTAAACGCTGTATCGTCGGCGTGGACCTCTGCGGCCGATATTTGACTTGGCACCATCAATCCAATTGTAGCAAAAACAGCAACAAAAAACAGAATCAATTTCCTCATTTTTCCTCTCCCTCTCAAGTTTCTATTTATCAAGGGGATACAATTGAAATGGAATGAGTTGAGCCATTTGATTATGTAATAGGGAATCCACCTTACAGACCAACGATTGACAATCGGGAGTTTGCAATTCCTTCGGAACGGAATCGTCCGTTCCTTTTTTATTTGCATTTTTTAAGCGGATTCCCCGGCAGAGAGGCTCAAATATCATATAAAAACAGGGAGACTTTGTCCCTCTTCAAATCGCGGCAACGAACTTGTGCTTCCTTCTATAGGCTTTGCTTGATCTGAAGGCACCTGTCCTGTCTGAGGCAATCGATATAAAAATATTGCATGCCGAAAGATTCCGTGCTTCCGGGAACACGTGCCGGCTGCTGATGAAAAATAAGGTAAAGGTCGCTTTCGTTATGCTGTTCTTCTTATATAAAATGGCAACTGGGTGACGATTAGAAGTAATATTTTACCATTTATTGAAATTCTCTCATCCCGGCCGAAACATGATATCACGTGATACTCGCAACAAAATACACGATAAAAGGAGTTTCTTAACGGTGCAGGAAGAATGGAACCCATTGATGAAAAATCGTTGCATCATCTGGTTAGTCACGGGGATTTGCTTAACGGTCATCTTTCAATTTCCGCTGCAAAGCGTCGCTTCATCCGCAGACAAATACGTCAATTTTGCCGAGCTTGCCGAACATGAAACAGAAGGAGAAGATTATCAAATCGAATATACAGACATGGGCACCGAACTGTTGATTCTTTCGCCGCACGGCGGAGGAATCGAAGGAGGTGTCAGTGAACTTGTCCGCGCCTTCAGCGCCGATTATTCCACTTACTTATTTGAAGGAATCAAACCCTCGCAAAACTGGGATCTTCACATCACAAGCAATCATTTTGATGAACCGCAGGCCGTCAAAGCGGTCAAAGAGCACAGCTATGTGCTGGCTTTTCATGGATATCATGACATCGTTGAACACACGCTTGTGGGGGGAACGGATACCGGAGGGGCGAAAGCGATTGTCAGAGCGCTGGTGAACAAAGGTTTTTCAGCGGAGCTGGTCAGCCCAAGCCACCGGCTTGCAGGGGGAAATCCCGAAAATATCAATAATCAATGCCAAACAGGTCAAAGTATTCAATTGGAAATCAGCACGCCTCAACGAGAGGCTTTTTTTTCGGAGTTCGGCCTGTGGACGCGGGCAAGTTCTAAAAATAAGACGTTCCGAGCGTATGTCTCAGCTGTGAAAGAAGTTCTGGATATGCGGTATAAATAAGCATTGTATATTTGGGCCACATTAAAACTAAAGATATGAAGAAGGTGAGCATGTTGATCTATATATACAACTGTTACGGAGGCACTCATTCATCTGCACTTGCCGCCGCCTATCATCTGAAAAAGCTCCCATTCAGCAGAAAACCGACGAGAAACGAAATTTTAAGCACCGACTGTTTTAATCAATTAAGTCCGAAGGAAATGGGAAAATTAATCTTTCACGGCCTTGATGAAGAAGGCAACCAGGTGTACACGATCGGCAGAGGGTCATCAAAAGCTGTCATTCCAGCTATGCGAGGCGTTCTCGAGCTGTTTGAAAAAAACGGGAAACTGCAGGAGAAAGTCATTTTTTCAAACACGTCTCCGACTGTGCCCATGGCGATGACATTCGGCGGTTTATTTTCAAGGAGGCTGAAAATCGATCTGATCGGAGTTCCTTTGCTGGTGCTTGGAGCGCAGCAGGCATATCGGGACATCATCAAGCTGGTGCAGCAAACAAAAGACCGTTCAAAAACGACTTCTTCGGTGATCGAAGTGCTGGATAATAATTTCATAAAAAAATAAACATCCAATCAGCTTCCAGTATGCTGAGCCTTTCGGCTTCCATATCGGAAGCGTTTTTTACTTTCTCTATATAGCAATTACTTTTCAAAAAGGACATTTTCTAAAAAATTGAATATAAGATAGAGGATATTGTTGAAATAGGACGAATCTATAACCTTAGAATTACTTTTCATAAATTTACTTCTTTGTAAATTTGAAGGGGGGATCGGTGATTTCCCTTCCACTTTGCTAGAGAATACTATCTGAAAGAAGAAATGGGGGGCTAAAAAGACGGCTGCAATCGTTATGATAAGCAGCGATTTTATATTAGGAAATTCAAGCTGCGACACTTTAAATGATAGAAGTGTAGCTTTGAAAATGAAAATCAAAGTGATTGGAGACGGAAAATTATAACAATATTATTTGTTTAGAATAATAAATGGAGTCGTCTGTCTCAATACAAATTAGGAGGCGCCTATGAAAAAAATGTTTTCTATCTTTCAAAATAAAAATTATGCGCTGCTTTTTTTTGCATCCTTTACCTCACAAATGGGCGGGATCATCGGACTCACTGCACTCTTGTTTTACCTTCTGGACCGTTTTTCCAATCAGCCTGCATATGCCACAATGACCGAGCTAATGCTGTCATTGCCTACATTGGCTGTATTTTTTCTTGTCGGTGTTTTCGCCGATAAGTTTGACCGGCAGAAAATCGCCAAAAACTGCGACTGGATCTGTACGGGACTATCCATTGTATTACTGCTGTCTCTCTATCTTGAATGGATGCCGTTTACATTTGCCGTTCTTTTTTTAAGAAACGCCGTTAAAAGTTTTTTCACCCCTGCCCAAACTTCTCTCATTCAAGGAATATTATCTGAAAACGAATATTCGCTGGCCGTTGGATTGAATCAAATGGTAGCCAGTTTATTCATGCTGTTCGGAAACGGGCTTGGCGTATTTTGTTATTGGACGCTTGGAGTTGAAGGAGCCGTTATGGTTGATGCAGCCAGCTTCGCACTGAGCGGGCTTTTGATTCAAGCCTGCCGGATCTCCGATGCCGTCCGCATGCCAAATGGAAAACATTCCATTAGACAGCTGAATATCGCTGGTATATGGAAGGATTTTACGCTTGGTTTCACTTATATTCTCAATCATAAATTGCTGCTTGCCCTCGTGTCCGGATTCGTCCTTTTCGGAGTTGTCAATGGGGGGCTCTCGGTCATGCAGGTGTTTATATTAAAATACAAGCTTGCACCTGAAAGCTATGAAGAAATGTCGATTGTACTCGGCATCGTTTTCGGTGCGGGGTTTTTGGCGGGAAGCATCGCTGCATCCTTGCTTTCTCAAAAATTGAAGCTTTATCAACTTTTGATCCTGGCGCTGTTTGTTTGCGGATGTGCCACGATTTCCGGCTCCCTGGTCAAAAGCATTTGGCTGTATATGGTCTGCTCCTGCTTTATCGCGGTTTCGCTTCCAAGCATCAATGTTGCCATCGGTGGATGGATACCAAGCATCGTCAATCCAAAAATGATGGGAAGGGTGCAGGGGTGGATTCATCCGCTTATGATGCTCTCACAGTCGCTGACCCTTCTGTTCATTGCGTGGCTTTACCCGGCATGGATCGCGCTTGAAAGCCTATATTGGCTCGTCGGCGGAAGCCTGATTGCTGTTGGGGTTTTCTACATGATCATTCTTCCGAAGTTTTTAACGCTGAACCGGACGGCTGACGTATCTGTCGATTAACGGCTTATTCACCAAAAAATATCTACAACGAAAGGGAATGATAGAAATGAAATTATTTTGCCTGCCTTATGCCGGCGGATCTGAATCCGTATTTTATTCCTGGAAAGGCCATATGCAGCCCGACATTGAGATTTGCCCGATTCAGCTGAAGGGAAGGGGGCGGCGCTTCAACGAGCCTTGTTACGAAAGCCTTGAAGAAGCAGTTCAAGACATCTTTGAGCAGGTTCAAGCTGAACGAAAAGGTGACGACTACGCTCTTTTCGGACACAGTATGGGAAGCCTTTTAGCATATGAACTTTACTATCAAATGAGCGGGGCGGGAGCTGAAAAACCGGTTCACATTTTTTTCTCGGGCTATAAAGCGCCAAACAGGATCAGGAAGAAAGAAAAACTGCATACCTTGCCCAATCCTATTTTTAAGAAAAAAGTTGTCGAGCTCGGGGGAACACCTGAGGAGCTCATCAATCATGAAGAACTATTTGAATTGTTTATCCCCATTCTCAAAAGCGACTTTAAAATGGTAGAAAACTATATCTATCAAGAAAGAAACAGCAAAATAGATTCCGACATCACCGTTCTTAACGGAAAAGAAGACGCCATGAGCAAGGAAGATGTATCCGATTGGAAACATCATACTTCAGGACACTTTACAGCCTATTACTTTGACGGGAATCATTTCTTTTTGAACCATCACGTTGAAAAGATCACCGATATCATCAATCATTCATTGGCGGCCAGCCGGACGTTTTAACCTACGATTTCGGCCAGATTCAAGCCCGGGTCTAATCTATTTTTCCTTCTTCCGCCGCTTCAAAAATTATATTTATTATAATCAGAGCGGTGTTTTTTAGGTCTTTTGATCTGGTTGATGTTTATCCTGTCTCATAAATACGTGTGTCGACAATGTAAAATATAAAATATCCAATTCATAAAAAATTAACCATTATTAAACAATATTCCCATGGAAAATAATGATTATTTTTGATAATCTGTTTTCACAAGACGGAGGTTCAATAAAAAATCGGTAAAAGAGCAACTACAGACCAATATTACGGTGAATATTTTATCAAAAAGGAGAATTTTTATATGGTTGCTAAACATTCATTAAAAAATGGGGTATTTCACAAAATGACAGAGAATGAAAAAGAACTAATCCTACATTTTAACAACACAAAAACCGATTATCCAAAAAACAAGACGCTTCATGAGCTCTTTGAGGAACAGGCCATGAAGACGCCTGACCATACGGCTCTTGTGTTCGGTGTTCAGCGCATGACCTACAGAGAGCTGAATGAAAAAGCAAACCAAACCGCGAGACTTCTCAGGGAAAAAGGTATCGGCAGAGGCTCGATTGCGGCGATCATCGCGGACCGCTCCTTCGAAATGATCATCGGCATCATCGGTATTTTAAAAGCGGGAGGTGCGTATCTGCCGATCGACCCTGAAACGCCCAAAGATAGAATTGCCTTCATGCTCAGCGACACGAAAGCCGCGGTGCTGCTTACGCAAGGAAAAGCGGCAGACGGAATCGATTGTGAGGCTGACATGATACATCTGGACAAAGGGGCATCAGACAGATTCAGTAAAGAACCGCTCGGTTCTGTCAATGATTCCGGCGATACCGCCTATATCATCTACACATCAGGTTCCACGGGAACGCCAAAAGGTGTCGTCACCCCGCACTACAGTGTCATAAGGGTCGTTCAAAATACCAATTATATCGATATCACAGAAGACGACGTGATCCTCCAGCTGTCCAATTATTCGTTTGACGGATCGGTGTTCGACATCTTCGGCGCTTTATTAAACGGAGCGTCGCTGGTCATGATTGAGAAGGAAGCGTTATTGAACATCAATAGACTTGGAAGCGCTATCAATGAGGAGAAGGTCAGCGTGATGTTCATTACGACGGCACTGTTCAACATGATTGCCGACATTCATGTTGACTGTTTGTCGAATTTGCGAAAAATCCTTTTCGGCGGGGAAAGAGCGTCGATTCCGCATGTGAGAAAAGTGCTGGATCATGTCGGCCGTGATAAATTGATTCATGTTTACGGCCCGACGGAAAGCACGGTGTATGCGACGTATTATTTCATCAACGAGATAGACGATGAAGCGGAAACGATTCCGATCGGCAGCCCGCTGGCGAATACGTCGGTCTTGATCATGGACGAAGCCGGCAAGCTCCTTCCGATCGGGGTTCCTGGAGAGCTGTGCATCGCAGGCGACGGGTTAAGCAAAGGATATTTAAACCGCGAGGAGCTGACAGCTGAAAAATTCATCCCGCACCCGTTTGTGGCTGGGGAAAGGCTGTACAAAACTGGCGATTTGGCGAAATGGCTGCCAGACGGCAACATCGAATTCATCGGCCGGATCGACCACCAGGTGAAAATCCGCGGCTTCAGGATCGAACTCGGCGAAATCGAAAGCCGGCTGGAGATGCATGAAGACATCAATGAGACGATCGTCACCGTCAGGGAAGATGAAGAGAACCGCCCGTACATTTGCGCCTATATGACGGCCAAACGCGAAATTCCTGTTGAAGAACTAAGAGGATTTTTGGAAGAAAAGCTTCCGGATTACATGATCCCTGCATATTTTGTCAAATTGGACAAGCTGCCGCTCACCAAAAACGGGAAAGTGGACAGAAAAGCCCTGCCTGAACCGGATAGAAGGATGGGGGCGGAAAGTGAGTATGAAGCGCCGCGAAATGAAACGGAAGAAAAGCTGGCAGCTGTTTGGCAGGATGTTTTGCACGTTGAAAAAGCGGGCATTCATGATCATTTTGCACAAATGGGCGGCCATTCATTGCATGCGATGGAGCTCATCGCAAAAATAAAGGAAAAAATGAATGTTGAAATTCCGCTGCATCAGCTATTTAAGCTTGCAACAATAAAGGAATTGAGCACTTTTATCGAAGCTAATCAACAAGAAGACAAGGAAGACGGCCTAGTGACAAGGGCTGCCGATCCGGAAAATATCCATGAAACATTTCCGCTTACAGGCATTCAGCTGGCTTATTTGGTTGGACGGGATGAGACGTTCGAAATCGGCGGAGTCGCTACGAATTTAACTGTCGAATTTGAAGCTGATGTCGATTTGAATCGATTTCAGCTGACGCTGCAAAAACTGATTGACAGGCATCCGATTCTCCGCACGATCGTATTTGAAAACGGAACGCAAAAAATTCTCGAAGCAACACAACGTTATACGATCGAAACTGAGGATTTAAGAGGTTTCACAGAAAAAGAAATCAACGCCAGAATATTAGAACAGCGGGAGAAGATGACATCAAAGATCATTGATCCAAGTGTATGGCCTCTGTTTGAACTCAAAACGTTTATGTTGCCTGGAGAGAAAAAATATTTTTTCCTCAATGTGGACCCGCTGATTTGCGATGACAGCAGTATGAAACGATTAATCAGAGAGTTTAAACAACTATATGAAAACCCCGGCCTCAAACTGCCTTCACTAGAATACAGCTTCAGAGATTATGTTTTGGCCTCGATCGATTTTAAGCAAACAAGCAGATATCAAAAAGACCAAAAATATTGGCTGGATAAACTGGATCATTTTCCAAGTGCGCCTGAGCTGCCTCTTAAATCTGATCCAGCCCATGTAGCGAAACCTTCGTTCAAGAAGTTTTCAACGTTTTTGGATGGGCATACATGGAATGAATTAAAAAAGAAAGCCCGGCATCATAATCTCACACCGACCGCCGTCCTTTGTGCTGCATATGCCTATATATTAGCTTATTGGAGCCGGCAAAATCATTTTGCTATCAATTTAACCGTATTTAACAGAATCCCGTTTCATCCGGATGTCAAGAACATGATCGGAGATTTTACCTCTTTAATGCTGCTGGACATCCATGCGGAAGAAAAAATGAACTCTTTCTGGAGATTTGCTTTAAATGTTCAGGATACGCTTTTGGAAGCACTGGAACACAGACATTATGACGGGGTTGATGTGATCAGAAACATCGCCAAAAAGAATGGCATGAATAAAAAAGCGGTCATGCCGATCGTATTCACAAGCGTGCTGAGCGAAAATCCTGACGACTCATTTGATAGTCTTGTCGATTTTGACAACATTCATTTCTTTAGCACGAGAACGTCACAAGTATACATCGACAACCAAGTTTATGAAATCAACGGCGGCCTTTATATTACATGGGACTATGTGGAGCAAATTTTTGAACATGACGTAATTGAATCGATGTTTGACCAGTATATCGCTGTCATCCAGCAAGTCGTATCCGGCGAGGACGTTTCAACCATCCAAATGAATGAAAAAAGCCGCCAGATGATCAGCGCATATAATGACACAGATCAATCTTTCGATACCGAGCCCTTGCATGAATTGTTTACCGGCCAGGTTAAACATGGACCTGACAGAATTGCTCTCAAGCATCATGATGAGGTGATGACCTATCAGGAGCTTGACGAAAAATCCAACCAGGTCGCAAGATTTCTCATCGGGAAAGGGGTTGAAAGGGGCGACTATATCGGTGTCATCGGCAAAAGAAGTCTGGGAACGATTGTCAATTTATTGGCTGTATTGAAGACTGGAGCAGCTTATATCCCTCTCGATCCGGATTATCCGGAAGAAAGAAAGGCGTATATCCAATCAAAAAGCAACTGCAAATTCTTCATCAGCTATGACGTGTATGACAAAGCACATATCGAGCGCTTCTCAAAAGCGCCGGTTGACCGAAAAGTCGATTTGGATGACATGGCATATGTCATCTTTACGTCAGGAAGCACAGGCAAGCCAAAAGGCGTTCAGATTACGCATGGTGCCGCAGCGAATACCATTCTCGATATCAATGAAAAATTCAACGTCACAGAACAAGATAACATAATGGGCATTTCCTCATTGTGCTTTGATTTATCTGTGTATGACGTGTTTGGCGCTTTAAGCAGCGGGGCATCACTTGTCATCATTGACGACCAAAGGGATGTATTCAGCCTGAAAGAGACAGTCGAAAAAGAACGGATTACAATTTGGAATTCTGTTCCGGCGATTATGGGAATGACGGCTGATGTATACCTGGACAATGAGCTCAATCATCATCTCAGACTCATCCTCCTAAGCGGAGACTGGATACCGCTTCAGTTGCCTGCAACCATAAAGAAGACGTTTAAAAACGCTGAAGTGATTAGTTTGGGAGGCGCAACAGAAGGATCCATCTGGTCGATCTATTATCCGATTCAAAAAGTAGAGGAAGATTGGAAAAGCATCCCTTATGGAAAACCGCTGGCCAATCAAAAAATATACGTACTGAACCAGAATAAACAATTATGTCCCGTCGGTGTCGAAGGAGAGCTGTACATAGGCGGAGCGGGGGTAGCAAGCGGGTATATTCATGATCAAGAAAAAACGGATCATTCATTTATCCAGCATCAGGAATTAGGCTACATCTATAAAACAGGTGACTATGGCGTCTTGAAAGAGGACGGTTATGTAGAGTTTCTCGGAAGAAAAGACAGCCAGGTGAAGATCAGAGGCTACAGAGTGGAAATGGGGGAAATTGAAAATACTCTCTTAAGCCATCATGAGATCACGAAGGCATCGGTTATTGATTATACAAGTCCGGACGGAATCAAAAACTTATACGCTTTTGTTGTAGCAGAGAACGCGATCAGCCAATTAGATGTAAAGGAATTTTTGCAAAAAACGCTGCCTGACTATATGATTCCTGCGAAGTTCGTGCAAATTGACGAAATCCCGTTAACTGTAAACGGAAAAGTCGATAAGCGCACGCTCCATGACTTGGCTGAACAGCAAACCGCAGATGAAGGTCAACGAGGCGGATCGATGCTGCCGGAGAATGAAACACAAGCCATGCTTCTGGAAATTTGGAAAGATATATTTGGCCTAGACAGTGTCAATCTCGATGTCAGCTATTATGAAATCGGCGGAGATTCACTCAAAGCGATATCCATCATCACGGAAATCAACAAACGAATGAATGTTGAGATGCCGATCAGCGAAATCTTTAAAAATGATACAATCATCGCTTTGGACCACTATTTGAAAAACAGAGAAGAAAGCGATATGGAACATCCGATTCAAAAGGCTCGCGAAAAAGAGTATTATCGGACATCCCCTGCCCAACAAAGAATGTATATGCTGTCGATGCTGGAAAATGAAAGGGGAGCTTACCATATTCCGATGGCCCTTCTTGTCGAAGGCCGGATAAACGTCATACAGCTGGAAAACGCATTGAAGACATTTTTGCAAAGACATGAAATTTTGCGAACCGGGTTTGAAATCCAAAACAATGAACTCATCCAAAAAATTTATGAGAATGTCGAATTCCGCCTGGAATACGAGTGCTTAGACGCTTCGATTACAGATCAGCATGCTTTAATGGAGATCACAAGCAGGTACTGTAAAGAATCCATCAAGCCTTTTGATTTAAGCCGGCCGCCTCTTATGAGGGCCAAGCTGATCAAAATCGACAATATAAGGCATATACTGGTCATGAATTTCCACCACATCATCAGTGACGGGGTTTCTCAAGGCATCCTGATGAATGAAATATTGGAACTTTACAGCAATGAGCCATTGCCGGAAGTAAGTGTGCAATATAAAGATTATGTGGAATGGAATCATACATTTAATCAATCAGACGCGATGAAAAAGCAGGAAGCCTATTGGCTTGACGTTTATCGCGATATACCGTCAAAGCTGGACTTTCCTTATGACTATAAACGTCATCATATCGACACGTTTGAAGGAAGCAGCGTGTTTTTGGAAATGGGACAGGAGCTGTCAGATCATATAAGGAAGCTGGCGAAACATACCGGAACAACCCTTTACACGGTGATGCTGAGTGCATATTATGTGCTTTTAAATAAATATACAAATCAAACAGATATCGTTGTCGGAACCGCTGCTGCGGGAAGGCTGCATCCCGATCTGCAAGATGTATTCGGCGTTTTTGTGAATACACTCGCTTTGCGGAACGAGGTTGATACTTCCAACAGCTTTAAAGAATTTTTGCAGCAGACGAAAGAGCGTACGATAGCGGCCTTTGACAATTCCGAGTATCCGTTTGATGATTTGATCCGCAAACTCAATGGTGTACGCGAGTCTAACCGCAATCCTTTGTTCGACACGATGTTTGTTCTGGAAGATGCCAGGATGTTTACCAAACAGAAAGGCGATGTCAAGCTGAGTCCGATCATCTTTGAACTGGACAATGCAAAATTTGACATGATCTTTAATGTGTTGGATTTTGAACAAAAGATCGTATTGAACATTGAATATTCGACAAGCCTTTTCAAGGAAGAGACGATTCAAAAGATAGCGGAAGATTATTTCAGGATTTTAGAGGAAGTTTCAGAAAATCGTGATGTTGCTTTATATCAAATCGACATGATATCACGTCAAGAAAAACGGACACTTTTAGAGTCCTTTAACCATACAAAGACAGCATATCCAAAAGGAAAAGCAATCCACCAGCTGTTTGAGGAGCAGGCAAAGCGAATACCAGATCACACTGCGGTTGTTTTTGAAGATCAAAAACTGACGTACCGACAGTTGAATGAAAAAGCAAATCAAGTGGCAAGGCTTTTGAGAGAAAAAGGTGTCAAGCCGGATACGCTCGTCGGGATCATGATGGAGCGTTCGTCCGATATGATCACAGCGATTCTCGGTGTGCTGAAAGCAGGCGGCGCCTATTTGCCGATTGATCCCGAGTATCCTCTGGAGCGGATGAGATACATGGCTTTTGACAGTCAAGTCAAAGTCATCATCTCTGATGTTCCGCTTGCCAAGGGGCTTACGGCGGAATCGATCGAGTTGATTCATATGGATGATGAGAGGATTGCCGAGCAGGATCGGTCAGACATTGACAATGTCAATCAAAGCGGCGACCTTGCATATGTCATCTATACGTCGGGTTCAACAGGGAAGCCAAAAGGCGTGATGATCGAACATCAATCATTGATCAACTTGTGCCGCTGGCATCAATCCTGTTTTGAAGTCGGACAAAACGACAACAGCTCGATTTATGCGAGCATCAGCTTCGACGCTTTTGTCTGGGAGCTGTTCCCTTATATAACAGCGGGAGCCACCGTCCATGTCCTCAATCAGGAGACAAGGCTGGATGTTGAAAAGCTGAACCGGTATTTTCATGACCATCATATTACGATCAGTTTCTTACCGACACCGGTCTGTGAGCAGTTTACAGCACTTGACAATCATTCGTTAAGAACGCTGTTAACGGGTGGAGACAAATTAAACGTTTTTAAAGAAAAAAGCTATCAAATTGTAAACAATTACGGACCGACTGAGAATACAGTCGTTGCTACAAGCTTTCCAATAGACAAATCGTATCAAAATATTCCGATCGGAAAACCGATCGATAACGTCAAAGTGTATATATTGAACAAAGACCTTCAGCTTTGTCCGCTCGGAGCAAGCGGCGAGCTCTGCATCGCCGGAGAAGGGCTGGCCCGCGGGTATGTAAACAGACCGGAATTGACTCGGGAAAAATTCATTGAAAATCCGTTTGTACCTGGGGAAAGAATGTACCGCACAGGTGATCTTGCCAAAATGCTGCCAGATGGAAACATTCAGTTTTTGGGACGGGTTGACCAGCAGGTTAAGATTCGCGGCTATCGAATCGAACCCGGCGAGATCGAGAACCAGCTGCTTAAATATGAAAAGATTGAAGAAGCGGCGGTCATCGCAAGAGAAGACGGAGATCATGACCCGTATCTTTGCGCATATGTAAAGCCCAAAAAGGAAGTCGAACCGGAGAAGATCAGAGCGTTTTTAAAGAAAAGCCTTCCGGATTATATGATTCCTCAGCACTTTGTCCAGCTTGACCGGCTGCCGCTTACCGTGAATGGAAAAGTGGATAAGAAAAGCTTTCCGGTTCCGGAACGGAGCGCCGCAATGGATCGCCGCTATGAAGCGCCGCGGGATCAGATGGAAGAAAAACTTGTTTCCATATGGGAAGGGGCTTTAGGAATCAATAAAATCGGGATCAACAGTAATTTCTTTGAAGTCGGCGGGCATTCGCTTAAAGCCGCCGCTTTGGTATCAACTATTCATAAAGAACTGAATGTCAAGCTGCCTTTAAGGCAAATATTTGAAACCCCGACGATTAAAGGGCTGAGGGAATATATCGGTGCGGCGAAGGAAAGTGCTTTTACATCGATAGGAAAAACGGAAGAAAAACCATATTACCGGTTGTCTTCAGCGCAAAAAAGGCTCTATATCCTTTGTCAAGCCGGCAGTCATGTTGCATATAACATGCCTTTTGCTATGACGATCGAAGGCGATTTTGATATCCGCCGATTTGAGAATACATTAAAAAACATGGTCAAAAGACATGAATCATTTCGAACTTCATTTGTCATGATCGACGGTGAGGTGATGCAACAGATTGAAAAAGAGATTGATTTTCAAGTCGCATACAGTGACATCGGCAAAGAAAGCGCCGAAGAAAAAATCAAAAGCTTCATCAGGCCGTTTCATTTGGAAAAAGCACCGCTTTTAAGGGCGGAGGTCGTAAAAGTGAATGAACGTGAGCACTTGCTGATGTTCGATATGCACCATATCATTTCCGATGGCGTGTCCACCGACATCTTCGTTCAAGAGCTGGGAGCGCTGTATGAAGGGAAATCACTGGAGCCATTCCATATTCAATATAAAGATTACGCAGAATGGGAAAAAAGCCATGCTCGCCGCGATGAGCTGAAAAGACAGGAAGAATACTGGCTGAAGACGTATAAAGGCGATATCCCGGTCCTTGATCTCCCGACAGATCATAAAAGGCCGCTGACAAAAAGCTCTGAAGGTGACACCGTCACTGCAGCAATTGAAAGTGAAACATTCCGCAAGCTTCAGCATATGGCGAAAGAAAACGGTGTTACGATGTACATGCTTCTGTTGGCCGGTTATACAGCACTGCTTTCCAAATATACAGGTCAGGAAGATATCATCGTCGGGACACCGGCTGCAGGTAGAAATCATGAGGATATTCAACATCTCATCGGCATGTTTGTCAATACCTTGGCGATCAGATACCATCCGGAAGGGAAAAAGACTTTCAGACATTATTTGCAAGAGGTAAAAGAAAACACGCTTCAGGCTTATGAAAACCAGGATTATCCGTTTGAAGAGCTTGTAGAAAAAGTAAACATCAAACGGGACATGGCCCGAAACCCGCTCTTTGATACGATGCTCGTGTACCATAACACAGAAGTGAAGCCGTTTGCAGCAGAAGGGCTGAGAAGCAGGCTGGTGGAGATCAAGCGCGGCATTTCCAAGTTTGACATCACAGTGACTGCGAGTGAAGCGGCAGCCGGATTAAGATTGGAAGTTGAATATTCGACGACGCTGTTCAACAAGGAAAGAATGGAAAGACTATCTGAACACCTGATCAGCCTGTTGGAACAAGCGGCGGATCATCCGGACGTTGCCATCAATCAGATAGATGTCCTGACAAAGGATGAAAGACATCGGGTTCTGTATGATTTTAACCGAACAGACGGTATGTTCTGCAAAGAGAAGACGATACCTGAGCTTTTTGAAGAACAGGTGGAAAAAATGCCTGATCATCCGGCGGTTGTCTTCGGGGATGAAACGATTTCTTACAGGGAGCTGAATGAAAAAGCGAACAGCTTGGCTTTCACCTTGCGGCAAAAAGGAGTAGGCCCTGATGTGGTAGCAGGGATTCTCACAGAACGATCAATCGAAATGATCGTCGGGATTATGGGTATTTTGAAAGCTGGCGGAGCCTATCTGCCAATCGATCCGGCGTATCCGCAGGAAAGAATAAGCTACATGTTAAAAGACAGCAATCTCAGCGTATTATGCGCGGCAGGCGATGTGGATCCGGGTGAAGCATATGCCGGAGACATCATCCGGATTGATCAAACCGGACAAAATGACCACGTGGAAAACCTTAAGCATGACATCAAGCCGCAGCATTTGGCATATGTCATCTATACATCAGGATCCACTGGAAAACCGAAAGGCGTCATGATCGAGCATCATAGTGTGAACAATCTTGTTCATGGATTATATGAAAGAATTTATCAGCACCTCGATGCTCATTTAAATGTAGCACTGGTTGCGCCTTATATATTTGATGCCTCTGTCAAACAAATATTCGCAGCGCTTCTTTTCGGGCATACCCTTTGCATCGTCCCGCGCGAGACAGCTTGGGATGCCATGAGTTTAATTGAGTATTATTCGAAAAACAACATCAATGTATCGGACATGACGCCTGCTCATTTAAACATGCTGGCTTATGTAGACAAAACGGAACTCGAATTCGATCTGAAGGAATTGATTGTCGGCGGAGATGCATTAACACCTGATGTCATCAACAGCCTATTTCATAAATTCCCGAATCTGTCATGCAATATCACCAATGTATACGGCCCAACAGAGTGCTGTGTGGATGCTGCTTCATATCAAATCGAATGGGAAAAAGTGCCGCAAACACCGTCCATTCCGATCGGCAGACCGCTTCTCAATACAAGCATCTATATTGTGGACAAAGAACTCCGCCCTCAGCCGATTGGCATTGCCGGAGAACTATGCATAGCAGGTGAAGGGGTTGCCAGGGGTTATGTAAACAGACCTGAGCTTACGGCGGAAAAGTTTGTCGATCATCCATTTGAGCCGGGTAAAAAAATGTACAAAACCGGAGATTTGGCGATGTGGCTTCCGGATGGACAGATTGAGTTTTTAGGACGCGCCGATCATCAAGTGAAAATCCGCGGCTATCGGATAGAGCTTGGTGAAGTGGAACAGCAGCTCTTGACACATGAGAAGATTAAAGAAGCGGCGGTGATCGCAGGAAAGGATCAAAACGGCAGCAGCTATTTATGCGCCTATTTCGCGTCTGATCAGGAATTGCCTGCAGCTGATGTACGACAATTTCTGGAAAGGGAAATGCCTGATTATATGATTCCGTCCTATTTTGTTAAGCTTGACCGGCTCCCGCACACCTCAAGCGGTAAAGTTGACAGAAACGCACTGCCTGAGGCGGACGGCACTTTAATAGAAGGAACTCGGTACGATCCGCCCCGAAATGAAATCGAACGAAAACTCGTGCAAGTCTGGAGAGAGATTCTCGGTATCGAGGACATCGGGATCAGTCACCATTTCTTTGCGGCAGGGGGAGACTCGATCAAGGCGCTCCAGATCATATCCAGGCTGGCAAAGATGAACCTGAAACTTGAGATGAAGGCGTTGTTCGCCAATCCGAAAATAAAAGATCTCAGCCGATTGATCACAGAAGAAACGCGACATCGCAAACATAACAAACCCGTTACAGGTGAGACGGAACTGCTTCCTATCCAAAAGAGATATTTTGCGAACAACAAAGAGGAGCTTAACCACTTCAACCAGTCATTTATGCTCTTTAGAAAAGACGGCTATGACGAAAACATCGTCAGAACAGCCTTCAATAAAATACTGGAGCAGCATGACGCGTTAAGGATGATCTATGAAGAAAAAGACGGAGATATCATTCAATACAACAGAGGCTATCGTGAAAACTTGTTCGACTTGGATGTTTATGATGTAAGAGGCCTTGACTGTCAAGCGGAAAAGGTGTTTGAGCTGGCGACAGGCATTCAAAAAAAATCATCGATTAGAAAAGGAAAACTCGTTCATCTCGGCATCTTCCGGGCTGATGAGGGCGATCACCTGCTCATTGCGATCCATCATCTTGTCGTTGACGGTGTATCGTGGAGAATTTTGTTCGAGGATTTTGAAACATTGTACCTTCAGGCATTGAAAGACGAACCTCTCGACATCGGATACAAAACGGATTCATATCAAGAGTTCGCCCGTCAATTGAAGAAGTATGCCCAAAGCCGCATGCTGTTAAAGGAAAGGGAGTATTGGCAAAAGGCCCTGGAAGCGGATGTTCCATTCATTCCTGCTGAAAAGCTTGAACGAGACACGTTTGAACACAGCACGACTTTGAGCATCAGAATCGGCCCAGACGTAACAGCGAACCTTTTGCGAAACGCAAACAAAGCCTACAACACGGAAATCAACGATATTTTGCTGACGGCATTAATCGCCGCAGTCAGGGATATCACCGGAGAAAACAAATTGAAGGTCATGATGGAAGGGCACGGCAGGGAGGACATCTTAGACGGTGTTGACATCACGAGAACGATCGGCTGGTTTACGACGGTTTATCCGGTCTTTATCGATTTGGGAGAAGAAAAAGAAATATCGCAAAATATCAAAATGGTCAAAGAAACGTTGAGAAAAATACCGAATAAAGGGATCGGCTACGGCGTTTTAAAATACATGACAGAAGAGCTTCAGAAAATACAAACACAGGCTCCGCTTTCTTTTAACTATTTTGGAGAAATGAACAATGACATGAATAGAAAAGTATTTTCCCAGTCGCCATTTTCACCGGGAGAAAGCATCGGCGGAAAAATCGTAAGGCACTGCGCCATCGAAATGAATGCGATCTCTTTAAATGGCGAATTGACGATCTATACAACGTTTAACCAGGACCAATACCAAACAAGCGCAATCGAACAACTCAATCAATCATTCAAAGAAAACCTGGAAAAGATCGTCGATCATTGCGTCGGTAAAGACGGATCGGACATGACGCCTTCCGATTATGGCGATGTCTCGCTTGGTCTTGAGGAGCTGGAGCGTATTCAAAATAAGTACAGTGCTTTTCAAATCGAAAAGATCTATCCGCTGGCCAACATGCAAAAAGGAATGCTATTTCATGCCGCTATGGATCAGACATCAGGTGCATATTTCCAGCAAATTGTTATCGATTTAAAAGGACGTGTACATCCGGACCTTTTAGAAAAGAGCTTTCACGAGATCGTGAAGAGGCATGAAATCTTAAGGGCGTCTTTTGAATATGAAATCACAGCCGAACCGAGACAAATCATAGCTAGAGACCGGAAAACGCCTTTCACATCAATAGATCTGACAGGCGAAAATCGGACCCGGCAGCATAGGTTCATAGAAACATATTTAAAAGAAGATCAAGAAAAGGGCTTTGATCTGAGCAGTGAAGCCCTCATGAGGGTTTGTTTGATCAGAATGAATGATGAATCGTATCGGCTGATTTGGAGTCATCACCACATACTGCTGGACGGCTGGTGTCTGGGTATTGTTTTGAGCGAGCTGTTCAGCATATATGGAAAAATAATAAAAGGAGAATCCCGTCGATTAAAAGAGCCGAAGCCATATGGAGACTATATCAAATGGCTGGAAAAACAGGATAAAGAGGAAGCGGCGGCATACTGGAAGGATTATCTAAAAGGGTATGAGACGCGGTCTGAACTCCCGGCGTTCAATCGCAGCGCAACGTCAGAAGAATATTGCGGCAAAGAAAAAGTCATATCGTTTTCAAAAAAACTGACAACGAAAATCACCCGGATCGCCAAGGAGCATCATGTCACCATCAATACGGTTCTTCAAGGAATTTGGGGCATAATTCTGGCCAAATACAACAATACCGATGAAGTCGTATTCGGAACCGTCGTCTCGGGACGGGAGGCTCCTGTTGAGGGCATCGAAGAGATGGTCGGCTTGTTTATTCATACAATACCGACCCGGGTCAGCTTTGGAGGCGTGAGAAGCTTTAAAGAGGTGTTAAAGAAAACACAAGCCGAGTCTATCGAAAGCAATCGATACAGCTATATGAATTTATCGGAAATTCAGGAACTGAGTGAATTGAAAAGAGAGCTGATCACCCATGTCATGGCATTTCAAAATTATGCATTTGATGAAGAGCTGTTCAGAAGCCAATCCGGGGAAACCGGTTTTGAACTGGGAGGTGTTCATGGAAAAGAACGAACCAACTATGATTTTAATCTGACCGGCGTTTTAGAAGATGAGCAGCTGAAGCTCAAATTAACGTTTAATGAAAATGTGTATGACAACACCATCATCGAAACACTAGAACAGCATATCATTACCGTCGCAGAACAAGTGGCGGAAGATGAGACACAAACATTACGAGACATCAATCTTGTATCTGAAGAAGAAAAACAAAGGATTTTACACACATTCAACGATACAAAAACGAGTTACCCGAAAGACAAGCCGCTTCATGAGTTCTTTGAAGAACAGGCCATGAAGACGCCTGACCATACGGCTCTTGTGTTCGGCGGCGGGCGCATGACCTACAGAGAGCTGAATGAAAAAGCAAACCAAACCGCGAGACTTCTCAGGGAAAAAGGTATCCGCAGAGGCTCGATTGCGGCGATCATCGCGGACCGCTCCTTCGAAATGATCATCGGCATCATCGGTATTTTAAAAGCGGGAGGTGCGTATTTGCCGATCGACCCTGAAACGCCCAAAGACAGAATTGCCTTCATGCTCAGCGACACGAAAGCCGCGGTGCTGCTTACGCAAGGAAAAGCTGCAGACGGAATCAATTGTGCGGCTGACATGATACATCTGGACAAAGGGGCAACAGACGGATTCAGTAAAGAACCGCTCGGTTCTGTCAATGATTCCGGCGATACCGCCTATATCATCTACACATCAGGATCTACGGGAACGCCAAAAGGCGTCGTCACCCCGCACTACAGTGCGGCAAGAGTTGTTAAAAATACCAATTATATCGACATCACAGGAAACGATGTCATCCTCCAGCTGTCCAATTATTCGTTTGACGGATCGGTGTTCGACATCTTCGGCGCTTTATTAAACGGAGCCTCACTCGTCCTGATCGAAAAAGAGACGGTCTTGAACACACATGAGCTGGCCGGAGTGATAAAAAAAGAACAAGTCAGCGTGATGTTCATTACAACGGCGCTGTTCAATACGCTCGCCGACATCAATATCGGCTGTCTTGCCAAGCTGCGGAAAATCCTCTTCGGCGGGGAAAGAGCGTCGATTCCGCATGTGAGAAAAGTGCTGGATCATGTCGGCCGTGATAAATTGATTCATGTTTACGGCCCGACGGAAAGCACGGTGTATGCGACATATTACTTCATCAACGAGATAGACGATGAAGCGGAAACGATTCCGATCGGCAGCCCGCTGGCGAATACGTCGGTCTTGATCATGGACGAAGCCGGTAAGCTCCTTCCGATCGGGGTTCCTGGAGAGCTGTGCATCGCAGGAGATGGGTTAAGCAAAGGATATTTAAACCGCGAGGAGCTGACAGCTGAAAAATTCGTCCCGCACCCGTTTGTGGCTGGGGAAAGGCTGTACAAGACGGGCGATTTGGCGAAATGGCTGCCAGACGGCAACATCGAATTCATCGGCAGAATCGACCACCAGGTGAAAATCCGCGGCTTCAGGATCGAACTCGGCGAAATCGAAAGCCGGCTGGAGATGCATGAAGACATCAATGAGACGATCGTCATCGTCAGGGAAGACGAAGAGAACCGCCCGTACATTTGCGCCTATATCACGGCAAATCGCGAGATTTCCCTTGATGAGCTGAAAGGATTTTTAGGTGAAAAGCTTCCGGAATACATGATTCCCGCCTATTTCGTGCAAATGGACAAGCTGCCGCTTACCAAAAACGGGAAAGTGGACAGAAAAGCTTTGCCTGAGCCGGACAGAAGCGCAGGAACTGAAGCGGAGTACGAAGCGCCAAGAAACTATGTCGAACAGCGCATCATTTCCATCTTGGAGGACGTACTTGGAACAGAGCGGATGAGTATTTCCTGCCATTTCTTCGACAAGGGGGGGAATTCGCTAAAAGCGATGCAAGCTGTCCATTCCATTAACAAAACGTTTGGCATTGATATGAGAATCAGCACGTTCTTTAAACATCCGACTGCCAAATCATTAGCACGTTTTATATTAACTGCTGAAGCCGAATCGGCCGTTAGTGAGGAGTACGCGGAAGAGGAAGTGTGATGGAATTGCACTGTACAATCTATCATTTGAAATGATAGATTGTACAGCTGCCCCATTTTCCGCAAAAAAACGATTCTGATATTGGCCGCAAGTCTGACGAATGGAGTGAGATTAGGATGAGCATAATGGACTTCATAAATGATTTGAAAAAGAAAAATATCACCTTATACCATAACAAGGGAAAAATCAAAATCATAGGTCCTCAAGAATTATTGACAGCTAACTTAAAACAGCAAATCAAGCGGCATAAAGAAGACATCATCGCTGCGCTGGAAGCGGGCGAAACGGACATTGAGCGAAGCCTTCCGAAAGCGGCGCCGTCTAAAAGCGGAACCTATCCTTTGTCAAGGGAACAAAAAAGGATGTTCATTTTAAATCAGCTTGATGACAGCAAAACGGCCTATAACATGCCGCTGGCGGTAAAAATAAACGGTGAAGTTCAAATCAGCCGACTTGAACAGGCGTGGAAAGAGCTCATCAAAAGGCATGAATCGTTAAGAACTTCTTTTGTCATGCTCGATGGCGAACCGGTGCAGAAAATCGAACAGGAAGCCGAGTTCCGACTTGAATACAGCGAGTTGGGGGATCAAAGCATTCAGGAAAAAATCAGCCGTTTCATCAAACCTTTTCAATTAGAAAAAGCCCCGCTTTTAAGAGCGGAAATCGTAAAAGTGGATGAAGCTGAGCATATGATGATGGTTGATATGCATCATATCATTTCAGACGGCGTCTCTATCGGAATATTAATGAAGGAATTCGCCGACTGCTGTGAAGGCAAAGAATTGTCTCCGGTGGCGGTTCAGTATAAAGATTATTCAGAGTGGCAGAGAGACATCGAGCGGCAGGGCCGGTTGAAGAAGCAGGAAGCTTATTGGCTCAATACCTTCCGGGGAGACATTCCGGTTTTGAATATGCCGCTTGATTTTCCAAGGCCGAAAATCCGAAGCTTTCAAGGAAACAGAACGGTTGTTGAATTGGATCAGGACACCACAAAAAAACTGAAGACGATAGCCGCAAAAAACGGCGTTACGATGTACATGCTTCTTTTGGCAGGCTACACCATTCTGCTGTCAAAATACACCGGACAAGAGGATATCATTGTCGGCTCGCCGATTGCCGGAAGACCGCATGCCGATTTAAACGGGACAATCGGGATGTTTGTTGGCACCCTTGCACTGAGAAACCGGCCAAAGGGGAACATGACATTTAGCGAATATGTCCAAACGGTCAAAAACAATACGTTGAACGCCTATGAAAATCAAGATTATCAATTTGATGCATTGATCGAACATCTGGGCTTGACACAGGACATGAGCAGAAATCCGCTGTTTGACACGATGTTTGATCTGCAGCATGCGGATGATTTCGCATCTGAAGCCGGCGGAGGGCATTTTGAAACGTATGATATTCCATTTCATGTCGCGAAATTCGATGTAAGCCTGACGGCATTTTTGCATGGAGACAACCTGACATTTGATTTCCAATATTGCACTGATCTGTATAAGGAAGAAACGATTGAAAGAATGGCCGGACACTTTTTGAATGTTTTAAAAGACGCTGCTCATCACCCTGAACTGGTGTTAAGCGAGATCAGGATGATGTCGGAAGATGAGAAAGACATCATCTTACATACATTCAATCATGAGAAGACAGATGGTCCGAAAAACAAGACAGTCAGCCGGCTGTTTGAAGAGCGGGCTGAAAAAACACCCGATCACACCGCTGTTATATTCGAAGATCAGCAATTGACATATAGAGAGCTGAACGAAAAAGCCAACCAATTGGCCTGGCTTTTAAGAGAGAAGGGCGTAAAGCCGGATACAATCGTGGCGATCATGACAGACCGTTCACTCGAGATGATCATCGGGATTATCGGAATTTTAAAAGCCGGTGGAGCCTATCTGCCAATTGATCCTGATTATCCGGAGGACAGAGTCAAATATATGTTGGAAGACAGCGGAGCTGATATAGTCGTCATCCAGGAGCCCTTTAAATCGAAAATAGACGGGCGTCAACTGATCACCACCGAAGACACCCGATCTTTCAGCAAAGAAAACCTCTCAAATGTCAACAAGTCTTCTGATTTGGCATATGTGATTTATACTTCGGGTTCTTTAGGCAGGCCGAAAGGTGTCATGACGACTCACCGCAATGTCGTTCATTATGTTGATGCTTTTACGAAAAGGATCCCTTTGAGCGAAGATGATACAGTTTTGCAAGTCGTATCCTTTTCATTTGATGCATTTTCTGAAGAAGTCTACCCTATTTTAGCTTGCTCGGGGCGCTTGGTGATCAGCAGAAAAGTAAGCGAGCTGAACATTGATGAACTCGTGAAAACGATCGGGAAGCATCGTGTCACACTTGTCAGCTGCTCCCCGCTCTTATTAAATGAAATCGATAAAAATCAGCACTTAACCTTTCATCCGCAGATGAAATTTATCAGTGGAGGTGACGTATTAAAATTTGAATACGTCGAAAATATCATCAAAGGCGCCGACGTTTACAATTCCTACGGCCCAACGGAAGCGACAGTTTGCGCTACCTATTATCAACTAAGCAGCGCAGACCGGAAAAAAACGAGCATTCCCATCGGCAAACCTTTAAGCAATTATAAAGTATACATTGCAGATCAATACGGCCGGCCGCAGCCGGTTGGAATACCGGGGGAACTGCTGATCGGCGGCGAAGGGGTCGCAAGGGGATACTTGAATCAGGAAACATTGACAAAAGCGGCATTTGTGCTGGATGAATCAGGCGAGAGAGTATATCGTACAGGCGATTTAGCAAGATGGCTGCCAGACGGAAACATCGAGTTTTTAGGCAGAATCGATAACCAAGTCAAAATCCGCGGCTATCGGATCGAACTGGAAGAAATCGAACACCGGTTGTTGATGAACGACGATATCAATGAAGCCATCGTGGTGGCGAAGGAAGATCAGGAAAACAGCAAATATCTATGCGCCTACATCGCATTCAATAACAAAAACGAAGATATTGACCAGGTTCAAGAACGTTTGGCGAAGGACCTTCCGGAGTATATGATTCCGTCCTGCTTTATCAAGCTTGATCAAATTCCCCGCACGATCAATGGAAAGGCTGATCTTAAGGCATTGCCGGAGCCGGATCGAAAAGCATTTGCCCAAGCCCGCTACGAAGCCCCGCGCAATCAAACGGAAGCCTTACTTCTATCGATCTGGCAGGATATCTTGCTAGCGGAAAAGATCGGGATTAACGACCATTTCTTTGACATCGGCGGACACTCGTTAAAAGCTTTTTCAATGGCCGCGAAAATTCAATCGGCATTAAAAGTCGAAGTGACGCTAAAGGAAATCTTCAGTCATCCGACGATAAAAGATATCGCAGCTTATATCGAACAAAAACAAAAACAAGTTCAATCCGACATTCAAAAAGCGGAAAATAAAGAATACTACCCGCTTTCTTCCGCTCAAAAAAGGCTGTACATCCTCAATCAGATCGAAGAAGGCCAAACCGCCTACAACATGCCTTTCGCGATGAAAATAAGAGGTGAGCTCCAAGCGGAAAAGGCCGAGAAGGCCTTCAGAATGCTAATCAAAAGACATGAGAGCTTAAGAACATCCTTTGTGACCATCAATGGCGAACCCGTTCAGGACATAAACGAGGAGGTCACATTTGAAATGAAATACCGCGGGCTTGACAATTGCAGCCTGCGGGAACAGATGAATCAATTTATCAGACCGTTTGACCTGGAAAAAGCTCCTCTTCTGAGAGCGGAGCTGGTGAGGGTGAACGCAGCCGAACACATTCTCCTGCTTGATATGCACCATATCATTTCCGATGGCGTGTCAATCGGGATCTTGATGAAAGAATGGGCGGCTTTATATGAAGAAAAGGAACTTGCACCGTTAAAGATCCAGTATAAAGATTATTCCGAGTGGCAAAGAGAGTCCTGTCAAAAAGACCGGTTGAAAAAACAGGAAGAATACTGGCTATCCGTTTTTCAAGACGACATCCCTGTTCTGAACATGCCGACAGATTTTCCAAGGCCGCAAATGCAAAGCTATGAAGGAGATCGAATCGCATTTGCAATCGAAAGAGAGCTGACGGATAAGCTGAAAAGAACAGCGAAAGAAAACGGAGTCACGATGTATATGCTGCTGTTGGCCGGGTATACGATACTGCTTTCGAAATACACCGGACAGGAAGATATCATTGTCGGTTCGCCGATTGCCGGGCGAACCCGGGAGGAGTTGGAACATACGGTCGGGATGTTCGTCAACACCCTTGCGTTGAGAAACCATCCAAAAGGCGGCAGGTCATTCATTGAGTATTTGCAAGATGTAAAAGAAAATACGTTTAATGCCTATGAAAATCAAGATTATCCTTTCGATGAACTCGTAGACAAATTAGATTTGGAACGGGACATCAGCAGAAATGCCTTATTCGACACAATGTTTGATTTGCAGGCGCTGGATGATGCAGAGCCTGATATAGCAGGATTGCATGTTGAACCCGTCGATTTGGAGTTTCAGATTTCAAAATTCGATTTGTCGCTGGCAGCAGCAGAGTCCGCAGGTGTCATTACGTTTCACCTGGAATTCTGCACAAGGCTGTTTAAAAAAGAAACCGCCGAAACGCTGGCGCAGCATTTCGTGAATATTCTAAGAGATATTTCCGATCACCCGCAGAAGACATTAAACGAAATCAGCATGCTTTCAGAAGAACAAAGAAATACAGTGCTGTATCAATTTAATGATACGAGGGCCGAACACCCGACAGGGATTTTTTCTGAGTTGTTTGAACAACAGGCTGAGAAATCACCGAATCATCCTGCGGCGGTCTTCAAAGATCATATGTTGACATACCGCGAATTAAATGAAAAAGCGAATCAATTGGCCAGAACATTGCGGAAAAAAGGGGTTCAGCGGGAGTCAGTAGTTGGAATCATGGCGGAGCGTTCGTTGGAAATGGTGACAGGCATATTGGCGGTTCTAAAGGCCGGCGGAGCGTACATGCCGATCGATCCGGGGCTTCCGAAAGAGCGCATCCAATATCTCATCATGGATAGCGGAGCTGATCTATTGCTGACCCAGCATCATCTTATTGGCAGCATCAGCTTTGCCGGCGAAATCATCCAAATCGATGAGGCCGATGCTTACGACACGGATGGAAGCAATCTGGAGCATCTTAATACCCCCGGTGATTTGGCATACGTCATCTATACCTCGGGTACGACGGGAAACCCAAAAGGCGTGATGGTCGAGCACCGCAATATTATTCATGCCCACTATACTTGGAGAAAGCACTATGAATTAGCATCATTTTCAGTCAACCTGCTCCAGCTTGCCAGCATGTCGTTTGATGTATTCGCGGGAGATTTATGCCGCAGTCTTCTCAACGGCGGAACAATGTATATAGTCCCGGATGATGTCAAACTGGAAATGAATCTACTGTATGACATGATCAACAAATATGGCATTCATATGTTGGAATCGACGCCAAGTCTGATCATTCCTTTGATGAAATATATCGATCATCACAAGCTTGATCTTTCAAGCATGAAGCTGTTAATCATGGGTTCTGACACTTGTACGATCAAAGATTATAAGTGGCTCGTTGAACGGTTCGGACAAAGGATGAGAATCATCAACAGCTATGGCGTCACAGAAGCTTCTGTCGATTCTGGCTATTATGAGGAAGCTTTGGATCAGATTCCAGAGATTGCGAATACGCCGATAGGAAAGCCGCTGGACAACACAGCATTTTATATATTGGATCCCTCATTAAACCCGCAGCCGGTCGGCGTTTATGGTGAGTTGTACATCGGCGGTGAAGGGATCGCAAGGGGATACTTAAACAAACCGGAACTCACGAAGGAAAGGTTTGTTCCAAATCGTTTTGCCGCCGGGGGGAACATGTATAAAACGGGAGACTTGGCAAGATGGCTGCCTGATGGAAATGTCGAATTCCTCGGGAGAATCGATCACCAAGTCAAGATTCGCGGTTTCAGAATAGAAACCGGCGAAATTGAAACGAAGCTTTTGGAAAATCAAAACATCAGCGAAGCTGTCGTTATGGACCGGGAAGACAAGAAAGGACATAAGTACCTGTGCGCCTATATTGTCGCCCGAGCGAAAACAAACGCAAATGAACTGAGGGAATATTTGTCCGATCACTTACCGGACTATATGCTCCCTTCCTATTTTATTCAAATCAACAAGATGCCTCTCACACCAAACGGAAAGATCGATCGAAAAGCGCTTCCTGAACCTGCCGGAGACACCATAGCGGCAAGCGGATATGAAGCGCCGCGTAATGAAACGGAAGAAAAGCTGGCCGCTGTTTGGCAGGAAGTGCTGGACAGGGACAAAATCGGAATCAACGATAATTTTTTTGAAATCGGGGGAGATTCGATTAAGGCTCTGCAAATCGTTTCAAAATTATCAAGAGCCGATCTCAAGCTTCAGGTTAAAGATCTGTTTACCAATCCGTCCATCAGACACCTCAGTAAATATGTCAAAAAAGAGACGAAAGCACGCACTAGCGAAATCGTTCAAGGACACACGCCGCTGACTCCTGTCCAAAGATCGTTTTTTGCAGCCAACCAAAAGGAGCGTAACCATTATAATCAAGCGTTTATGCTGTACCGGAAAGACGGGTTTGCTGAAAAGATCGTCGAAAAGGTTTTCCGTAAACTCACAGAACACCATGATGCATTACGGATGGTCTATCAGGAGAAGAACGGTGAAATCATTCAGCATAACCGCGGCTTGGAAGACAGCGTCTTCGATCTGTATGTCTATGATTTGAAAACGGAAAAAAATCTCGAGGAAACCGTTTATCAGATAGCGACGAATATTCAAAAAGACATATCCATCAGCGAGGGCAAAATGATCAAGCTCTGCGTGTTCAAAACAACAGAGGGAGACCATCTGCTGATTGCGATCCATCACCTTGTGGTAGACGGCGTGTCCTGGAGAATATTGTTCGAGGATTTTGAAGCAGCATACGGTCAAGCCCTGCAAGGCAAACCGATAGAGCTCGGTTATAAAACGGATTCGTACAAGACGTTTTCCGAAAAGCTGGCTGAGTACGCAAGCAGCAAAAAGCTCCTGAAAGAACAAGAATATTGGCGGGAGATATCCAAAGGAAAGATGGCATTCCTCCCTAAACATCGTCAAGCGGCACATGATAACTATGAAAATAGCAGAACACTCAGAATATCCCTCAGCCAAATGGAGACGGAACAGCTCCTGAAAGAGGCGCATAAAGCATACAATACGCAGATTAATGATCTCCTTTTAACGGCTTTGTTGATTGCCTCAAGACAGCTGACAGGGGAAAACAGGCTGAAAATTCTCATGGAAGGCCATGGAAGAGATGATATTCTGCAAGATGTGGATATCACGAGAACGGTCGGCTGGTTCACCGCAATGTATCCGGTATTCATCGACTTAGAAGATGAAACAGACTTGTCTATGATGATTAAGATCGTGAAAGAAACATTGCGGAAAATACCGAATAACGGAATCGGATACGGCATCCTCAAGTATTTGAGAAAAGACGAAGTGCTTTTAAAGGATGAAAAGCCTCCGATCTTATTCAATTATCTTGGTGAGCTCGATCATGATCTGACGACTGAACAATTTTCATCGTCAAAGCTTTCGGCAGGTCAAAGCATCGGAGAAAAAAGTGCAAGGGATGCTTCTGTTGAAATCGATTCAGTCGTTGCCGGCCGGCAATTGATGATCAGTACGACATTTAACGAATACGAGTATTCTCCAGATACGATCAGCGAATTGAATCAAGCATTCAAAGAAAGTTTGCAAATGGTCATCAGCCATTGCACGGGCAAAAATGAAACCGAAAAAACGTCCTCTGACTACGGTTATGACAAACTCTCATTGGAAGATCTTGAAGAATTATTAAACGAATATGAATCTGTTGACAGCTAGACATCATGAAAAAAGCTAAAGAAGCCCCCTTGAAATGGTTAACCTGCTGCGTAAAAATGGGCGGCCCATGTGGATCTGAAAACAAAAGGAATTCTAGGAGATGAGATGACGATATGAAAACAAAAGTTGAGAAAATATATCCGTTATCAAACATGCAAAAAGGAATGCTGTTTCATGCCATGAAAGACGAAGCGTCACACGCATATTTTGAGCAGTTCATCATTGAATTAAAAGGTGATGTGGATGAGCGGATGTTTGAAGAAAGCCTAAATGAAGTCATGAAAAGGCATGAGATCCTAAGAGCATCATTTCATCACAGATTGGATGAGCCGCTGCACGTCATTATCAAAGATCGGCAGATGAAGTTTGACTATCTTGATATACGGAGCCGGCATGATCAAGACGGCGTTTTGGAGAGATATTTGGCAGAAGATAGACAAAAGGGTTTTGACTTAGCCAAAGATACGTTGATGAGAGCCTGCCTCATCAGAACGACTGACGATTCGTATCAATTTGTCTGGACATATCATCACATTTTGCTTGACGGATGGTGCCTTGGCATCATCCTGGATGAACTGTTGACGATATATGAAATGAAGCGGAAAGGCCAAAATCATCAATTAGAAGACCCGAGGCCGTACAGCGATTATATCAAATGGCTGGAGGATCAGGATAAAGAAGAAGCTCAGAGCTATTGGGAGCGCTATTTGAGCGGCTATGATCAAAAAAATTCGCTTCCAAAGCTCCGCACACCTTCTGAGACGGGTTTTAAAAGAAGAGAGAAAACGATTAAATGTTCCAAAGAATTGACAGATCGCCTGATCAAATTGGCCAACCAGAATCATGTGACGATCAATACCGTGCTGCAAAGCATTTGGGGCGTGATTTTGGCGAAATACAACAACAGCGAGGATGTGGTGTTCGGAACCGTTGTTTCCGGTAGAGATGCCGAAGTGGAAGGTATAGAAAAAATGGTCGGCGTCTTCATCAACACCATCCCGACCAGAATCAGGCTTGACAAAGACAAGCGTTTTCAAGATGTTCTGCGCCAAACCCAAACCGACGCTTTGGAAAGCAGTCGCTACAATTACATGAATTTAGCGGAGGTCCAAGCGCTAAGCGAGTTGAAAAACGATTTAGTCGACCATGTCATGGTGTTTGAAAACTATGCCGTTGACCAAAAAGCGTTTGAAGAAAAAAATGATGTAGGTTTTGAAATGGTGAATGTCAGCGGGGAAGAACAAACCAATTATCATTTCAGCATTTCCGCGGCTCTTGACGATCAATTAAAGCTACTCTTCATCTATGATGAAAATGTGTATGACAACACCATCATCGAAACACTAGAAAAGCATATCATCACCGTCGCAGAACAAGTGGCGGAAGATGAGACACAAACATTACGAGACATCAATCTTGTGTCTGAAGAAGAAAAACACAGGATTTTACACACATTCAACGATACAAAAACGGGTTACCCGAAAGACAAGCCGCTTCATGAGCTCTTTGAAGAACAGGCCATGAAGACGCCTGACCATACGGCTCTTGTGTTCGGTGCTCAGCGCATGACCTACAGAGAGCTGAATGAGAAAGCAAACCAAGCCGCGAGACTTCTCAGAGAAAAAGGTATCGGCAGAGGCTCGATTGCCGCGATCATCGCGGACCGCTCCTTCGAAATGATCATCGGCATCATCGGTATTTTAAAAGCGGGAGGTGCGTATTTGCCGATCGATCCTGAAACACCTAAGGACAGAATCGATTTTATGTTGAAAAATAGCGGTGCGGCATTGTTAGTAACAACAGATTCGCTTCTTAAAGCTTTTGATATGAAGACCGTTGATTTGTGTTCGGACGAGTTGCACTTACTAAGCGGAGAGAATCTTCCACGTGTGAATCGCTCAAACGATACAGCGTACATCGTCTACACGTCCGGCTCAACCGGAACGCCAAAAGGAGTGGTCATCCCGCACTACAGTGCGGCAAGAGTTGTTAAAAATACCAATTATATCGACATCACAGGAAACGATGTCATTCTCCAGCTGTCCAACTATTCGTTTGACGGATCGGTGTTCGATATCTTCGGCGCTTTATTAAACGGAGCCTCACTCGTCCTGATCGAAAAAGAGACGGTCTTGAATACACATGAGCTGGCCGGAGTGATAAAAAAAGAACAAGTTAGCGTGATGTTCATTACAACGGCGCTGTTCAATACGCTCGCCGACATCAATATCGGCTGTCTTGCCAAGCTGCGGAAAATCCTCTTCGGCGGGGAAAGAGCGTCGATTCCGCATGTGAGAAAAGTGCTGGATCATGTCGGCCGGGATAAATTGATTCATGTTTACGGCCCGACGGAAAGCACGGTGTATGCGACGTATTATTTCATCAACGAGATAGACGATGAAGCGGAAACGATTCCGATCGGCAGCCCGCTGGCGAATACGTCGGTTTTGATCATGGACGAAGCCGGCAAGCTCCTTCCGATCGGGGTTCCTGGAGAGCTGTGCATCGCAGGAGACGGGTTAAGCAAAGGATATTTAAACCGCGAGGAGCTGACAGCTGAAAAATTCATCCCGCACCCGTTTGTGGCTGGGGAAAGGCTGTACAAGACGGGCGATTTGGCGAAATGGCTGCCAGACGGCAACATCGAATTCATCGGCAGAATCGACCACCAGGTGAAAATCCGCGGCTTCAGGATCGAACTCGGCGAAATCGAAAGCCGGCTGGAGATGCATGAAGACATCAATGAGACGATCGTCATCGTCAGGGAAGACGAAGAGAACCGCCCGTACATTTGCGCCTATATCACGGCAAATCGCGAAATTTCCCTTGATGAGCTGAAAGGATTTTTAGGTGAAAAGCTTCCGGAATACATGATTCCCGCCTATTTCGTGAAAATGGACAAGCTGCCGCTTACCAAAAACGGGAAAGTGGACAGAAAAGCTCTGCCTGAGCCGGACAGAACGGCGGGGGCGGAAAGCGAATATGAAATGCCGCGAAATGAAACGGAAGAAAAGTTGGCGGCGATTTGGCGGGATATTTTAAAGGTGGAAAAATCAGGTATTAACGATCATTTTTTCGAGATGGGAGGACATTCTCTCAAAGCGGCCGCGATGGCGGCAAGAATCCGAAAGGAGCTCAAAGCTGAAATCCCTCTTGGGCAAATCTTTAAAACGCCGACAATCAAAGGATTGGGAGAATATATCAGATCGACAAAAGATAGTGTTTATTCATCTATCAAAAAAGTGGAAGAAAAAGAATACTATCGTCTTTCATCCGCACAAAAAAGACTGTACATTCTCAATCAAATCGAAGGGAGCGGATTGTCCTACAACATCCCTTTTACCATGAAAGTCAAGGGCTCCTTCGATATACGCCGGTTTGAGAACGCATTGCAAATTGTCATTCAAAGACATGAAGCGCTTAGAACGTCCTTCTTGATGGCGGATGGAGAGCCTGTTCAAAAGATTGAAAAAGAAGTAGATTTCAGCATCAAATGCAGCGAAATAGAGTCTCTATCCATTCAGGAGATCATCAAACAATTTGTCAGACCGTTTGATTTAAAAAAGGCCCCGCTTTTTAGAACAGAGGTGGTCAAGGTTAATGACGAGGAACATATCATTCTGTTTGATATGCACCATATCATTTCAGACGGCGCATCGATGGGGGTTTTGACAAAAGAAATTTGCAATTTGTACGGCGGAAAAGAACTGGCGCCGCTCAGCCTCCAATATAAAGATTATTCAGAATGGCAAAGGGATTTTTATCAAAAAGATGAGATCAAAAGGCAAAAAGACTACTGGCTCAATATTTTCAAAGGCGAGATTCCAGTCCTCAACATGCCGACAGATTTCCCAAGGCCGCAAATGCACAGTGTTGAAGGCGATAGAATCGGTTTTGTAATCGACGGCGAATTGACGAAGAAGCTCGAGCGGATCGCCAAAGACAATGGAGCCACCATGTATATGCTTCTTCTGGCGGCGTATACGATTTTGCTTCGAACATATTGCGGACAAGAAGATTTGATTATCGGAACGCCGATTCAAGGAAGAAAGCATCACGAGCTGAAACATGTGATCGGGATGTTTGTCAATACGCTGGCGATGAGAAATTATCCGAAAGGCGACAAGACATTCGCTGAATATTTGCAAGATGTAAAAGAGACGGCGCTGAAGGCGTATGAAAACCAAGATTATCAATTTGACGATCTTGTTGAACAGCTTAACCTTGACCGCGATATGAGCAGAAATCCGCTGTTTGATACGATGTTTGTCCTGCAAAACCTGGAAAAAGCGGATGCTGAAATAAAAGGGCTGACATTTGAACCGTTTGAAAGCGACGTCCATATTTCAAAGTTTGACCTCACTTTATCGGCAATCGAAAAAGACTCGAAGGTAGAATTTGATTTGGAATATTGTACGAAGCTGTTTAAAAGAGAAACGGTCGAAAGGATGGCGGCGCATTTCGTCCGTGTTTTGGAGGACATTTCCAATCGCCCGGACAAGCGGCTGAATCAAATAGAGGTCATGTCAGAAGACGAAAAAAACACATTGTTATATCAGTTTAATGATACGAAAACTGATGCTCCAACAGACAAAACCATTTGCCGGCTGTTTGCTGAGCGGGCGGAGACATCGCCTGACCAAACCGCGGTCGTGTTTGAAGATCAAAAACTGACATATCGACAATTGCATGAGAGGTCAAATCAGCTGGCTCGGTTTTTAAGAGACAAAGGGGTTAAACCGGACACAGCGGTCGGCATCATGGTGGACCGCTCTCCCGAGATGATCGTCGGCATTCTGGGGATTTTGAAGGCCGGAGGCGCGTACCTGCCGCTTGATCCGGCATATCCTGAAGACAGGATCAAATACATCCTGGACGACAGCCAAACAAAATTTCTCCTGTCGGAAGAGGCGCTCATCAAAAAACGGGCCTTTATCAAAGAGGCCGGCATGATCAACATAGATATTCACGACAAACAAATTGCCGCACAGGATGCGGGCCGATTGGAGCCCGTCAGCCGCAGCGGGGATCTGGCTTACATCATCTATACTTCAGGGTCCACAGGAAAACCGAAGGGTGTCTTAATCGAACAAAAAGGGCTGAGCAATCTCGTTTCAGCGGTTGTCAACTTGATGCATTTAAACACGGACAGCAGAGTGATTCAATTTGCTTCGCTATCATTTGATGCGTCAGCATTTGAGATCTTTTCAGCGCTGGCAGCCGGGGCGGCTTTGGTTTTGGGACGGCAGGAGGAAATGATGCCGGGGCAGCCGTTAACAAGCTTTTTAAGGCAGCATGACATTACTCATGCGACTTTGCCGCCGACCGTTCTGAATGTGTTGGATGAATCCAGGTTGGAAAACCTCAAAGTAATCGTTTCCGCGGGCTCTGCCTGCAGCGAAGAACTGGCAAAAAGATGGTCCGGAAATCGGCTGTTTATCAATGCCTACGGACCGACGGAAACGACGGTCTGTGCAACGGCGGGGGTTTACGGAGGATCCGGGCGTCCTCATATCGGCAGTCCGATTGCCAATACAAACGTATATGTATTGGATCAAAACCAGAAGCCTGTGCCGACAGGCGTTGTTGGAGAGCTGTGCGTCGGCGGAATCAGCCTTGCACGCGGGTATTTAAACCGGCCGGAACTGACAGCCGAAAAGTTTATTTCACATCCGTTTGTATCAGGGGAAAGATTGTACCGGACGGGTGATCTGGCCAGATGGCTTCCTGATGGACATCTCGAGTTTTTAGGAAGAATCGACCATCAGGTGAAAATTCGCGGATACCGGATTGAACTGGGGGAAATCGAGAATCAATTGCTCAAGCTTGACAAAATCGATGAAGCGGCGGTTATAGCCAGGAAGGACGACGACAACAGCCATTACTTGTGCGCTTATATCGTCTCCAAAGAAGATTGGACGTCAACCGAGATCAGTGAATGGCTCGAAAAAGAGCTCCCTCACTATATGATTCCGGCTTATTTTGTCAGACTTGATAAGCTGCCGCTCACATCAAACGATAAAGTCGATCGAAAAGCACTTCCTGCACCTGACAGACATGTCGCCACAGGAGCGGAATACGAAGCGCCGCGGAATGACACAGAAGCTAAGCTCGTTGACATCTGGAGGGATGTTCTCGGTGCCGGAGACATCGGTATCAGCCATCACTTCTTTGCGGCAGGAGGCGATTCGATCAAGGCGTTGCAAATCGTCTCAAGGCTGTCCAGGCTTGGCCTGAAGCTTGAAATGAAGGATTTGTTCGCCAATCCGAGAATCAAGGATCTTGCCAAGTATGTTAAAAAACAATCACAGAGGCAAAATGCCAATACAATCGTCAGAGGACATGCAGAACTCACTCCGATCCAAAAATGGTATTTTGCTAATAACAAAGAAGAGCTAGATCACTTTAACCAGTCATTTGTGCTCTTCAGAAAGGGCGGATTTGACGAAAGCTGTGTCAGAAAGGCTTTCAATAAAATAATGGAGCAACACGACGCGTTAAGGATGATCTATGAAGAAAAAGACGGGGACTTCATTCAGTACAACAGAAGCTTCCGGGAAGATCAGTTCGACCTCGATGTTTATGATATAAGAGGGCTTGATTGTCAAGCGGAAAAGGTGTTTGAGCTGGCGACAAGCATTCAAAAACAATCATCGATTAGAAAAGGAAAACTTGTTCATCTCGGCATCTTCCGGGCTGATGAGGGCGACCACCTGCTCATTGTGATCCATCATCTTGTCGTTGACGGTGTATCGTGGAGAATTCTGTTTGAGGATTTCGAAACATTGTACAGTCAGGCATTAAAGGGGCAAACGCTCGAGATCGGCTACAAAACGGATTCCTATCAAGAATTCGCCCGCAGGTTAAAAGCACACGCCCACAGCCGAACATTATCGAAGGAAGCCGAGTATTGGCGGGACATTGCCATGGCTCGTGTCCGGTTTATTCCGCCAAAGAACATATTAAAGGAAGATGTATACGAAAACAGCACGACTTTAAGCATCAAGCTCGGTAAAGAGGCAACAGCGGACCTTTTGCGAAACACGAACAGAGCCTACAACACCGAAATCAACGATATTTTGTTAACGGCATTACTGACCGGAGCAAGGGACATCACAGGGGAAAATAAACTGAAGGTCATGATGGAAGGCCACGGCAGGGAAGATATTTTAGAAGGCGTTGACATCACGAGAACAATCGGCTGGTTTACGACGATGTATCCGGTGCTTCTTGATGCAGGGGAAGAAAAAGATCTCTCCCAACATATCAAAATGGTCAAAGAAACGTTGAGAAAAATACCGAATAAAGGAATCGGCTACGGGATATTAAAGTATATGGCCGAAGACCCGGATTTTATCAACGAAGAAAAAGCCCGGATTTCATTTAACTATTTAGGCGAGATCGATGCCGACATGAACCGCGGCGAATTTTCCGGATCCAGCTTCTCCGAAGGGGAAAGCATCGGCGGAAAAATTGCGAGAAGTCATTCTATCGAAATCAACGCCATCGTGATCAATCATGAGCTGGTGATTCATACCACCTTTAATCAATTGGAATACGAAAAAGATACGATCAGCCGGCTGAATAATCAATTGAAAGAAAGCCTGGAACAAATCATTAAGCACTGCACGCAACAGACGGAAAGCGAAAGAACGCCGTCCGACTATGGAGATACTAATATCAGTTTAGCCGAACTTGAAGAAATCAAAGGAAAATACAGAAGCGCCATTGAAAAAATCTATCCGCTCGCCAACATGCAAAAAGGTATGCTGTTTCATGCCATCGAGGATCATACCTCAGATGCATATTTTCAGCAGACGGTCATGGATATTGAAGGATATGTCGATCCGGCGATTCTTGAGGCAAGCTTTAATGACATCATGAAACGGCATGAAATCTTAAGGGCCTCTTATGAATATGAAATCGTTGAAGAACCGAGGCAGATCATCATCGAAAACCGCAGCATCGACTTCAGCTATTTCAATATCGCGAAAAGCTCCGCTCAGCAACAGGAAATCTTCATTGAAAGATTGATCAATGAAGATCGAAAAAAAGGCTTTGATTTAAGCAGAGATGTACTGATGAGGGCTTATTTGCTGAAAACAGCCGAGCGCTCGTACCGGCTTGTCTGGAGCCATCACCATATTTTACTCGATGGCTGGTGCCTTGGCATCATCATGCGCGAGCTGTTTGTCATCTATGAAAACCGGATGAACGGCAAAGCCAGTCCATTAAAGGAGACGAAGCCGTACAGCGATTATATCAAGTGGCTTGAAAGACAAGATCAAGAAGAGGGCCGTCAATATTGGCGCGAATATTTGAAAGGGTATGAGGAACAGGCGCAGCTGCCTACATTAACAAAACGCAAAAAAAGCAGCAGGTATGACCGCCAGGAGAAGGTCATCCATTTGTCAAAACAGCTGACAAAACAATTGAAGGAGCTCGCTGCCAAAAACAGCGTCACGCTTCATACGGTGATTCAAACGATTTGGGGCCTGATGCTATCGAGATATAATAAGATCGATGATGTCGTGTTTGGAACGGTCGTATCGGGCAGGGAAGCAAACGTAGACGGAATCGAAGACATGATCGGTCTGTTTATCAACACCATCCCGACAAGAATCAGATTCAATGAGCAGGCGCGTTTTAACGATTGTTTGCAAAAGGTTCAGGAAGATGCGATTCAAAGCAACCGCTACAACTATTTGAATCTCGCAGAAGTCCAGGCTTTGAGCAGCTTAAAGAAAGATCTGATCGATCATATTCTCGTATTCGAGAACTATGAAGCTGATGAACAGGACTTTGAAGAGAGCCAAATGAAGACAGGCTTTAAGGTGAATGAGATCAGCGCTGCGGAACAAAGCAATTACAGTTTTAGTATGTCGGTGACTCCTGGCGAAGAGCTCACCCTTGTTTTGACATATGACGGCAATGTCTATGACAGGGATATCATCAACAATATCGAAGGTCATATCAAAAGGGTCGCTGAGCAAGTGACGGCAAATGAGAACCGGAAAATCGCAGAGATTGACATGCTGGCGGAGGAAGAAAGAAAGACGCTTCTATATGAGTTCAACCGGACAAACGCAGATTATCCAAGAAATAAAACGATCCATCAATTATTTGAAGAACAGGCGGAACGGACGCCTGGGCATACTGCGGTTGTATTTGAAAAGGAGGAGCTCTCGTACAAAGCATTGAATGAAAGGTCAAATCAGCTGGCGGGACTGTTAAGGGAAAAAGGCGTCAAACCTGACATGATCATCGGCGTTATGGCGGAACGTTCTGTGGAGATGATCGTCGGAATGCTGGCGGTGATGAAGGCCGGAGGCGCTTACTTGCCGATCGATCCCGAGTATCCGGAAGACCGGATCAGGTACATGATCGAAGACAGCGGCATTAGCATCCTGCTGAAAAAGGCGGACAAACAGATTGACGTTGATTTCACCTGTATCGATATGAACGAAAAAGGGCTGGCAAAAGACATGGCCACAGAGAACTTAGGGGACACCAGCGGCTCTTCCGACATGGCTTATGTCATCTATACTTCAGGTTCGACCGGAAAGCCGAAGGGTGTCATGGTCAACCATCAATCAATTGTCAATACGCTTTATTGGAGGAAACAATCGTATGGCTACAGTACAGCCGATGCCACACTTCAAGTGCCGTCCTTTTCATTTGACAGTTCTGTTGAAGATATTTTCACGACGCTTATATCTGGGGCGAAGCTGGTTTTAATTAGAGATTTGCGGATGAGTCCGCGTGAGATCATCGGCACGATGCGAATGCATAAAGCGACAAACTTGCTGGCCGTTCCAAGCTTTTATCTAAGCCTGCTTGAAACGATTGAGCAGCCTTTAGAGGACTTAAGATTTGTCACGGTCGCAGGGGAAGGCTTCAATGAAAGTCTGATCCGGCTGCATTTTAAAAAGCTGCCGAACGTCAAATTGTTTAATGAATACGGACCGACGGAAAACAGCGTTTGCTCAACGCGGGGCGAGCTGCGAAAAGATGACGAAAAAGCCGTCATCGGCCGGCCGATCAGCAACCACAAGGCTTATATTTTAAATCACAACCAGCAGCTGCTGCCGTTGGGGACGCCCGGCGAACTTTGTCTGAGCGGGGAAGGCCTTGCTCGCGGATACTTAAACAGACCTGACCTCACGCTTGAAAAATTTGTTCCAAACCCGTTTGTTCCAGGAGAAAACATGTACCGGACGGGGGATCTCGCAAGATTTTTGCCTGATGGCCAAATCGAATATTTAGGAAGAATCGATCACCAAGTCAAAATCCGCGGATTCAGAATCGAACTGGGCGAAATCGAAAACCAATTGCTGAAAATAGAAGGCATTGAGGCGGCTGCAGTCATGGCGCGGGAAGATCAAGCCGGCGGCAAATACCTATGCGCATATATCGTCGCGGACAAAACGGCCGGCGTAGCAGATGTCAGAAAATGCTTGTTAAAAGAACTACCGGATTACATGGTGCCGTCATACTTTGTCAAGCTTGATCAATTGCCGCTTACGGCAAACGGCAAAATCGACAGAAAAGCGCTCCCTGAACCTAGCGGCACAATCAGTGAGGCGACGTACGAAGCACCAAGGAACCGCACAGAGGAAAAGCTTGTCTCAATCTGGGAGGACGTTTTAGGGATCGAAAACATCGGAATCAGCCACAATTTCTTTGAACTTGGCGGCCATTCCTTAAAAGCTGCGGCATTGGCTGCAAAATTGCATAAAGAAATGAAGATTGAAGTCCCTTTAAGACAAATATTCGAAACACCGACAATCAAAGACATCGGAGATTTTATCGAATCCATGAAAGAAAGCCCTTATGCGTCCATCACACAAGCGGAAGAGAAAGAATATTACGCATTGTCATCCGCCCAAAGAAGGCTGTATATCCTTAATCAAATCGAACCAAGCGGCCTCTCTTACAACATGCCTTTCGCCATGAAAATTGCAGGAGATTTTGATGTCGACCGGTTTGAGGATGCTTTTCGGCAGTTGATAGAAAGGCATGAAGCCTTGAGGACGGCCTTTGTGATGGTTGACGGTGAACCTGTACAGAAAATCGAAAAAGAAGTCGATTTTAAAGTGAAGTACGGGCAACTCGGACAGGACCGGTTAGAAGAAAAAATCAAAGCGTTCATCAAGCCGTTTGCTTTGGAAAAAGCGCCGCTTTTAAGAGCGGAAGTATTAAAAGCGGGTGGTGATGAACATGTACTGATGCTCGACATGCACCATATCATTTCAGACGGGGTATCCATGGCCATTTTCACAAGAGAGCTGGCCGAGTTGTATGAGGGGAAAACATTACCGCCGTTAACGATTCAGTACAAAGACTTTTCAGAATGGCAAAAACTTTTTTATCAAAAAGATGAGGTTAAACGCCAGGAAGACTACTGGCTCAACGTTTTTCAAGGTGAAGTGCCGGTGCTGAATTTGCCGGCGGATGAAAAACGTCCGCAAAAGCGTTCTATTGAAGGAGATATCGTTCAGTTTGAAATAGACGGCGAAACGTCCGCCATGCTGAACAAACTGGCGAAAGAGAACGGCGCGACGATGTATATGTTACTTTTGGCGGGATACACAACGCTCTTGGCAAAGTATACAGGCCAGGAGGATATCGTTGTCGGCTCACCGATCGCGGGAAGGCATCACACCGATTTGAAACATGTCATCGGACTGTTTATCAACACGCTGGCGATGAGGAACCATCCAAAAGGAGACATGCCATTTGCCGACTATTTAAAAGAGGTCAAAGAAACGGCGCTGAAAGCTTATGAAAATCAAGACTATCCATTTGATGAACTGGTTGAAAAACTTAATGTCAAACGGGATATGAGCAGACACCCGCTGTTTGATACCATGCTTGTTCTGCAAAACTTCGACGGCGATGAAGCGGACATCGACGGCTTGACATTCCAGCCGCTCCAAACCGAGGTGAACATCTCAAAATTTGATTTGACGCTGACAGCCGCTGAGACAAATGAAGGTATTCAATGTGTTTTCAACTACAGTACAAAATTGTTTAAGCGGTCCACGATTGAAAGAATGGCGGGCCATTTGATCAATATTCTGAAGGAAGCGGCAAACGATCCGCAAATGCCGTTGAGCGACGTTAACATGCTGTCAGATGAAGAAATGAGAGTGCTTCGGGATCAGAATCAAGGACAACAAACAGATTATCCTAAAGATCAAACGGTTCATCAGCTGTTTGAGCATCAGGCTGGCAAAACGCCGGAGCAAACAGCGGTGGTCTTTGCGGATGAAAAGCTGACGTACAGGGAACTGAACGAAAGAGCAAACCAATTGGCAAGGCTTTTGAGAGACAAAGGAGCAAGCGCCGGTGCACCTGTAGCGATCATGATTGAACCATCGCTTGAGATGATCATTTCCATGCTGGCGGTACTGAAAGCCGGAGCGGCTTACGTGCCGATCGAGCCGGAGCAATTGGCCAAACGGACGAATGAGATTTTAAGTGACAGCAGAGCTGCAATATTGCTTATCAAAGGCTCTCTCAAAGAAAACGTCGCGTTCGCTGGAGAAATCGTCAATATTGCCGACGGTTTGATTGATGCGAAGGCCGCGTCAAACCTGTCTGCATCGGGTTCAGCCGATCAGAATGCATATATTATATACACATCAGGCTCCACCGGAAAGCCAAAAGGCGTATTTGTCAGACACGGGAACGTGGTGAACTATACAACATGGTTTATGAAGGAAGCGGGTCTTACAGAAAACGACAAAGCCATGCTTGTGTCCTCATATGCGTTCGATTTGGGCTATACGAGCATCTTTTCGGCTCTTTTAAGCGGAAGCGAACTGCATATCGCACGAAAAGAATGTTATACAAATGCGCACCGGGCTTTACAGTATATCAAAGAAAACGGCATCACCTATATCAAACTGACGCCGTCTCTGTTTAACATTTTTGTCAATGATCCGGGCTTTTCCGCCGAAAAATCTTGCGCCACTCTCAGGCTGGTCGTCTTGGGCGGAGAGATGATCAATACAAGGGATGTTGAGACATTTTACAACCAATATCCGGACCATGTGGTCATGAATCATTATGGCCCGACGGAAACGACAATCGGCTCAGTCTTTAAAGTGATCGACCCGGAACACCTCCATTCTTTCAAAGAATATCCGGTTATCGGAACTCCGATTCATAATACGAATGCGTATGTGCTGGATGAAAACATGAAGCTGCTTCCGGAAGGTGTGTACGGAGAGCTCTGCATCGCAGGAGACGGAGTGACAGGCGGCTATGTAAACAAACCGGATATCACGAAAGAAAAATTCGTCGAAAATCCGTTTGCACCGCATACAAAAATGTTCAGGACCGGTGACCTTGCCAGAAGGCTGAGCGATGGAAATATCGAACTTGCAGGCCGGATGGACAGCCAAGTAAAGGTAAGGGGCTACAGAATAGAACCGGAAGAAATCAAAAACAGGCTGTTGGCTCATGATGATATCAAGGAAGCCTTCATTGTTGCAAGGGAAGACCATAAAGGTGCAAAACAGCTGTGCGCCTATTTCACAGCAGACGCCGAATTGCCGTTCGAGGACATCAGGACGTATCTGATGCGTGAGCTTCCAGAATATATGATTCCGTCTTCGTTTGTCCAAATTGAGAAGGTGCCGCTTTCAGCCAACGGAAAGATCGATACGGCCGCATTGCCTGAACCGCAGCTGGGAAAAGAGACGGAATACGAACAGCCGCGGAACGAGACGGAAGAAAAGCTTGTTCAAATATGGGAAGAAGTGCTTGGCATTGACAAGATCGGAATCACTCATCACTTCTTTGCAGCAGGCGGCGATTCCATCAAAGCGCTGCAAATGATCTCAAGATTATCAAGAGAAGGCCTGTCGCTAGAAATGAAAGATCTGTTTACAAATCCGCAAATCAAGTCATTGAGCCGATATGTCAAGGCCGAAACCGACAAATCAGCATCCTATGAAACGGTAGAGGGCGAGATTCTCTTGACCCCGATTCAACAAGAGTATTTCTCGTTGAACAAAACGGACAGGAACCATTACAACCATGCGGTTATGCTGTATAGAAAAAACGAATTCGACGAGAGCATCGTTAAACGTGTATTTAGAGAAATCATCACACATCACGATGCACTCCGGACGGTGTTTAAAGAAGAAGACGGAAAGATCATTCAGTACAACCGGGGACCGGACAAAAAGCTGTTTGACCTATTTGTCTATGATGTCTCAAGCGAAAACGACCAGCCTCAGAAAGTGTACCAATTGGCAACGGAGCTTCAGCAAAGCATCGATATTAAAACCGGCCCTTTGGTCAAACTGGCGATCTTCAAAACGAATAATGGAGATCACCTGCTGATCATCATCCATCACCTTGTGATCGACGGTATCTCTTGGAGAATATTATTTGAAGATTTGGCGCTGGGGTACAGTCAGTTATCGAATGGGGAAAAAGTCGAGTTTTATCCAAAAACGGCTTCCTACCAGGAATATGCGCGGCACATCACGGAATATTCAAAAACTGAAAAACTGCTTGGTGAAAAACAGTATTGGCTGAAGGCCATTTGTGATGACGTCGAATTCCTGGAAATGAATGAAGATGCAGGGGTCTTCAAAGTTGAGGACAGCAAAACATTCAGCACAGAACTCGAAAAAGAGGAGACAGCGCGGCTATTAAGAGAAACAAACCAAGCTTACCGTACCGAAATCAACGATCTTCTGATCACAGCGCTTCTGGTGGCGGCAAGAGATATGACCGGGCAAAATAAATTAAGAATCACGCTGGAGGGGCATGGAAGAGAAAAGGTGGCAGATGGCATCGACATCAGCAGAACGGTCGGATGGTTTACCTCGAAATACCCGGTATTCATCGATTTGGGACAAGAAACAGACATGTCCAGGACGATTAAAATGGTGAAAGAGCACTTACGAAACGTGCCGAACAAAGGCATCGGCTACGGAATTTTAAAGTATCTCACTCGGGACAGTGAGATCGCAAAAGGCGCAACATCACCAATCTTGTTCAATTACCTGGGACAGCTTGATGAAGACATCAACAGCGGAGAATTTTCTTCATCACACCTGTCGCCGGGAGAAGCAGCCGGAAAGGGCATCACAAGAGAAAATCCACTCGAAATCAATGCGGTGGTCTTCAGAGGAAGACTGGCCATTCAAACGACCTATAACACAAGAGCATACAGTGAAGACGTCGTCAGCGCTTTTGCACAAAAATATAAAGAAGCCCTTAAAGCGGTCATTCGCCACTGTGCGGAACGAGAAGAGACGGAAAAAACGCCGTCTGATTACGGAGACAAAGGCATCAGCTTAGATCAGCTTGAGGAAATCAAACTGAAATATAAAGGGATGGAAATCGAAAAAATCTATCCGCTTGCCAATATGCAAAGGGGCATGCTGTTCCACGCGCTCGAAGACAAAGAATCACAGGCGTACTTTGAACAAATGGCCATCAATATGAAAGGATTGATCGATGAGCGCCTGTTTGCAGAAACGTTCAATGACATCATGGAAAGGCACGAGATTCTAAGGGCCTCTATTGAGTATGAAATAACGGATGAACCAAGAAATGTGATCATCAAGGACAGAAAGATCAATCTTGACTATCATGACTTGCGAAAGCAGCGTCCGGCGGAACAGGAGCAAGTGATTCAAGCGTATCGCAAAGCAGATCGGGAAAAAGGTTTTCGCTTCAACAGCGAACCATTGATCAGAGCCGCGCTGATGAGAACCGGGGATGACAGTTATACGTTCATATGGACAAACCACCATATTCTGCTTGACGGCTGGTCCCGGGGAATCATTATGGGAGAGCTGTTCCAAATGTATCATATGAAAGCAGCCGGGCAAAAACACCGGCTTGAAGAGGCAAGACCGTACAGCGATTATATCGGGTGGCTAAAGCAACAGGATAAAGAAGCTGCAAAAGCGTACTGGAGAAACTATTTATCAGGCTTTACCGAAAAATCGCCGATTTCGGTTTTGGCAAGTTCATCCGGACATGCGAAATATAAGAGAAAAGAGGCCGTCATAGAATTCCCGGAACAATTGACCGGCCGGATCATAGAGCTTGCCAGCCGTAACAATGTCACCTTCCATACTGTTTTACAATGCATTTGGGGAATGCTTTTGGCAAGGTACAATCAAACGGATGATGTCGTATTCGGTACAGTCATTTCCGGAAGGGATGCACAAGTAGCCGGAATCGAAAAAATGGTCGGACTATTCATCAACACTGTACCGACGAGAATCAGGCTGGAAAAAAGCCAAAGCTTTAAGGAGCTCATCAAAAGCGTTCAGGAACAGGCTTTAGAAGGCAGGACATATCATGACATGAATTTGTCGGAAGTGCAGTCGCTCAGTGAATTAAAAAGAGAGCTGCTGGATCATATCCTGATTTTCGAAAATTACGCGGTTGATCAGAGTGCATTTGAGACAAGCGGCAAACGTGGTGCCGGTTTTGTCTTTGAAGAAATTCACGCCGAAGAACAAACAAATTACGGATTTAATATTGTGGCCGTCCCGGGCAAACGTTTGGTCATCAAATTGACTTATGACGGAAATATCTATCATGACCACATCATCGCCGGCATCAAAGGACACCTTCAACAAGTGATGGAACAGGTGGTCCAAAATGAAGATCAGTCATTAAACGACATCACAGTCCTTTCGGAAGCTGAAAGAAACAGGCTGTTGTACGAATGGAATGACACGAAAGCGGAATATCCGAATCAGACGATTCACCGGCTGTTTGAGGAACAAGCCGAAAAAACCCCTGAGCTTGCTGCGGTTGTCTCAGGAAATGACAAACTGACGTACCGCGAGCTCAATGAAAAATCAAATCAGCTTGCTAGATACCTCAGGGACAGAGGAGTCAAAGCGGATACGATTGTTGCCATCATGGCAGAACGCTCACCGGAAATGGTGGTCGGAATCATGGGGATTTTGAAAGCCGGAGGAGCCTATTTGCCGATTGATCCCGATTATCCGGAAGAAAGGATCAAGTATATGCTTGAAGACAGCGGCGCGGCCATCATCCTCGTGGATCACAAGCAGGACTTGGGTACACTTCATCAAGAAGCCGTCGAATTAACCGGAGATTTCAGCAGTTTTCCGGCTGACAATCTGGAACCGGCGGGTAACGCCGACAGCCTTGCATATATCATCTACACGTCAGGTTCTACAGGCAAACCGAAAGGGGTTATGATCAGGCAAAGAGGGCTGGTCAACTATATTACCTGGGCTGACCGTGTATATGTCCAAGGCGAACAGCTCGATTTTGCCCTCTACTCATCCATTGCCTTTGATTTAACGGTGACATCGATATTTACGCCATTAATCTCAGGCAATCGGGTGATTGTTTATCAGCATAGCGAAGACGGGGAACCGCTGATTCGAAAAGTATTCAGAGATAAAAAAGCCGGGATTGTCAAATTAACCCCGTCTCATTTAAGCCTTGTCAAAGACATGGATCAAAGCAAATCAAGCATCAAACGCCTGATCGTCGGCGGGGAAGATTTAAAAACGGAACTGGCCAAAGAAATCACGGAGAGATTTCATCACAAAATTGAAATCTACAATGAATACGGTCCGACTGAAACGGTTGTCGGCTGCATGATCTATCAATATGATGCCGACCGGGACCGCCAAGTTTCTGTCCCGATCGGCAAGCCGGCCTCAAATGTCCAGCTATATATTTTGGATGAGCGTCAGGAAGTGCAGCCGGTTGGAATTTCCGGAGAGCTGTATATCAGCGGAGACGGAGTCGCAAAAGGCTATTTGAACAAACCGGAGCTGACGTCTGAAAAATTCCTGTCAAATCCGTTTTTACCGGGTGAAAGAATGTACCGAACAGGAGATCTTGCGAGGATGAGGCCGGATGGACATATTGAGTATCTGGGCCGGATCGATCATCAAGTCAAGATTCGGGGCTACCGCATCGAACTTGGCGAAATCGAACATCAATTGTTAAGGCACAGTGATATAAAAGAAGCGGCGGTTGCCGCCAAAACAGATCAAAGCAACAATCAAGTTCTTTGCGCATACGTCGTTTCCGAAAGAGACATCACACAGGAAGACATTAAAGCGTTTTTGGCGAAGGAGCTTCCGGAATATATGGTGCCGTCCTATTTGCTGAAGCTTGATGAGCTGCCGCTGACACCAAACGGAAAAGTCGACTTGAAGGCCCTTCCAGAGCCAGATCGAAGCGCGGGCGCTTTACTGGAGTACGAGCCTCCAAGACATGAGCTGGAAGAAAAAATGGCCGCCATTTGGGAAGACATCTTAAATATCGAACAGATTGGCATCAACGCCAACTTATTTGATATCGGGGCGAATTCTTTAAACGTCATGTCATTTGTCTCTAGGCTATATGCAGAGCTTGGCTTCAGAGTGCCGTTTAAGGACATTTTCTCCAAGCCGACAATTAAAGAGCTGTCTGATTTTCTGAAGCATGCACAAGACTTGCTGAAAGACTACACAGATGATTGCATGCAGCTGACCAGGGCGGAAGAAGGCAGAAAAAACCTGTTCTGCTTCCCGCCGGCCGCGTCGATGGGCATTGCCTACATGGGATTGGCCAAGCATTTAAAGCAGCATTCGGTGTACAGCTTCAACTTCATTCCATCCGCAAACAGGATTCGAAAATACGCAGATATCATCAAAAACATTCAAGGTGAAGGGCCATATACATTAATCGGCTATTCATCCGGCGGAATCCTGGCATTTGATGTGGCAAAAGAATTGAACCGGCAAGGATATGAAGTCGAAGATTTGATCATCATCGATTCAAAATATCGGACAAAAGCCGAGAAACATCAGTTCACAGAGGAAGAATACAGAGAAGAGATATCCAAAACATTTGAACTTGAGAAATACCGCGATGCAGAGAAATTAATGAGCGACTATTTAGTGGACTTGGTGATGAAGTCTTATGTATATATACAAAACACAGTCACAACCGGCACAATTGACGGACATATCAGCTATATCAAGTCAAGCGACAATCAGCGGGATGAAAATATGATGATGTGGGAAAAAGCGGCGTCCAAAACCTTTACAGTCGTTCAAGGAGCCGGAACCCATATGCAAATGATCTCCAAATCCCATCCCGACATTCTTGAAAGAAATGCAAGATTGATCCATGATATCATCAATAAGACTGTCAAAATATGAACAAAACGGCATCCTTTTCGGGATGCCTTTTGTTTGCCTCATCAACTCTCTGTTATAATGAAAGGCAAAGAAAAGAGAGGAAATATTTCAAAAAACAAGCAGCAGCGGGTGCTGCGGTGTTAACATCTATCAAGACAAAATAAAAGCGGGTGAACCAAGTGGAAGCCATTCGAGTGCTCATAGCGGATGATGAAAAAGAAATCAGAGATTTATTGAAAACCTATTTAAAAAGAGAGTGTTATGAGGTTGACGTGGCAGTTGACGGGGAAGATGCGTTAAGGCTGTTTGAACAAAACCATTACCACCTCGTGATATTGGATGTCATGATGCCGAAAATCGACGGCATCGAGGTCTGCAGAAGGATGAGGAATCATACGAATGTTCCGATCCTGATGCTGACCGCCAAAGACCTTGAAGGCGATAAAATTTTAGGACTGTCCATCGGTGCTGACGATTATATAACAAAGCCCTTCAGTGTGAACGAAGTGCTTGCGCGGATCAAAGCCATGCTGAGGCGCTTTTTGGTCCTCGGCAGCGAAAGCCGCTCCGATGAACAATCGCTGATTCAATTTAAAGGATTGACCATCGATTTGAAAACATATACGGTCACCGCAGGCGGACAGGAGATCTCCCTGACGGCGAAGGAGTTTGAACTGCTGAAGTTTTTCGCCTCAAATCCGGGGCAGGTATTTACGAAAACGCAGCTGTTTCGAAACGCTTGGAGCGACCAATACATAGAAGATGATAATACGGTCATGGTGCATATCAGAAGGCTGAGAAAAAAAATAGAGCCGGACCCTTCCGATCCACAATTTATTCAAACCGTTTGGGGAATTGGCTATAAGTTTGTAGGTGAGAAAGATGCTGACCGATAAAAAGCTGCTGCTTCTCATTCTGCAATGTGCGGCGATTGCAGCACTTTTGTTCATCTATTTGAAAACGGCTTCCTTTGGGGTTTTCAGCACAACGTTGTTTATTTTTCTGTTTGCCGTTACCGCGCTGCTGTTTACGTTGAGGCTTCGCTTCATCGATCGCTTAAAGCTGATCGAAACCGAGCTGAAGCGTGTGGCGGATGGAAATTTAAGAAGAAGATTGCTGGCGAAAGGCGATCAGCCGTTTAATGAAATCATTTTTTCCATCAACGAATTGATAGAGCAGCTTGAAAAAATTCAAATCAACGCCGCAAAATCGGAAGCGGCTAGAAAACGGCTGCTGTCTAATATTTCCCACGATATTCGAACGCCGCTCACATCAATTATTGGCTATGTTGATGCATTAAAAGACGGGGTCGCGTCTTCGGAAGAAGAGAAACAGGAATATCTCAACATCCTTTCTAAAAAATCCAACAGCCTAAAGCAATTGATCGATGAAATATTCAACATGGCGAAATTGGATGCAAATGAAGTTCAGTTGAAAACAGAGTTTTTTGACCTTGCCGAAGTCGCCAGGGAAACACTGATCGACTTTTTGCCGGAACTGAAAAAACATGACATTGATTTGAATGTGCAGATTCCGGAAAAGAAATGCTTTGTTATCGCAGATCGGCTCAGCCTGATCCGCGTGATCGAAAACATCGTCAGAAACGGCATTCACTATGGAAAAGAGGGAAAAGTACTTGGAATCGAACTGACAGAATCAGAACATGAATATCAGCTTCTCATCTGGGATCAAGGTCCGGGGATTCCGGAAAACGATATTGAAAACGTATTTGATAGAATGTACCGCAGAGACCGGTCGAGAAGCCTTGATGACGGGAGCGGCCTGGGGCTTGCCATCGCCAAATCGCTCGTCGAAAAAAACCGTGGACGCATTTGGGCACAGAGCGTCCCGTGGGAAAAAACGACGTTTGGTTTTTCGCTGCCTAAACAAAACCATCTCCAATCATTTAAGAATTAATTAAGAATTGGTTAAGAAGAAGTTAAATCCTTCTGTTTATGATGTAGTTATAAGGCTAGTGAAAGAGAGAGGATCAACTTTGAGCACAATTATTAAAACGACGGATCTCACGAAAATGTACGGGCCGCAAAAGTCTGTAGATCATCTCAATATCAACGTAAAACAAGGAGATATATACGGCTTTTTGGGGCGGAACGGCGCCGGCAAGACGACGACGATCAGAATGCTGCTGGGTCTGATCAAACCGACCAGTGGGCAGATAGAAATTTTCGGAGAGAATTTTTTCAAGAATAAAAAAGAAATTTTAAGAAGAATCGGATCTATCGTGGAAGTGCCCGGCTTTTACGCGAACTTGACGGCAAGGGAAAACCTGCTGATCAACGCGAAAATCATAGGTATCCATAAAAAGAATGCGATCGATGAAGTATTGGAGATCGTGGGCCTGCAGCATGAAACGAAAAAGCTCGTCGGCAAGTATTCCTTGGGAATGAAACAAAGGCTGGGAATTGCAAGAGCCTTGCTTCACTATCCGGAGCTGTTGATACTGGACGAACCGACAAACGGCTTGGACCCGATCGGTATCAAAGAAATGAGAAGACTCATTCATTCTCTCGCCAAAGAAAGAAACATCACCATCTTTATATCAAGCCACATTTTGTCTGAAATCGAACAGCTTGTCGATCATGTCGGGATCATTCATGAAGGAAAACTGCTTGAGGAAATTCCGTTTGACCATCTCAAAAAAAGAAACCGCAAATATCTAGAATTTCAATTATCCGATCAAAATAAAGCGGTCGTTCTGATGGAACAGCATTTTGATATTCATGACTACGAAGTTCACCAGGACGGGATCATCCGGGTATACTCCCATTTGGGCCAGCAGGGAAAGCTCAATAAATTGTTTGTCGAAAACGGAATAGATGTATTGAAGATTACGATGAGCGAAGACAGTCTTGAAGACTACTTCGTGAAGTTGATAGGGGGCGGGACGATTGGCTAATTTGCTATATACCGAATTGCTGAAGCTTAAGCGTTCACAGATGTTTCTGGTCAGCATCTTAGGAGCGGCGGCAGCCCCTTTCATCTGTTTTATATCGTCTTTGGCTAAGAAAGCCAAGTACCCTGATGTACCGATTCGCTTCAGTGAGACCTTTTCCGACACCAACCTGTATATTGTGCTTTTGATCGGAGTCCCGTTGTACGGCGTGATTACATCATATTTATTCAATCGGGAATACGCTGAAAGCACGCTAAAGAATCTATTGACGATTCCTGTTTCAAGAATCAGCCTGATTGTCAGCAAATTGGTCTTGCTCCTCATTTGGATCATGATGCTGACGTTAATCGCCTGGGTGCTGACGCTACTGTTTGGGCTGATCGGTCAGTTTGAAGGGCTCAGTTCGGCGGTTTTAATAGAAGGGTTTAAACAATTTATGATAGGTGGGGCGCTTCTTTTTTTCCTGGTCAGTCCAATTATATTTGTGACCTTGCTGTTTAAAAATTACGTGCCCACCATTATCTTTACGATCATTATATCAATGGTCAGCATTATGGTATACGGCACGGAGTACAGCGCTTTATTCCCTTGGTCGGCGGTATGGGTGATCGCTTCGGGTACGTTCTTTCCGGAATATCCGCCCGAATATTCTTTTATCAGTGTTGCCGCCACAACCGTTCTTGGATTAGCCGCGACAATCGTTTACTTTAAAAAGATTGACATTCATTAATGGGCGCACGGGGAATTTGCAGCAAAGAGACTGCAAGTTCCTCTGCTTTTGAATCCCGACGGCCGGAATATCTGAAATGCAAGGCCTTCCTTTATGCTGTTAATGGATATTTTTCCTATAAATGTTTTAAAAAGGAGATGTAGAAGTGTTTTTTTCAGAGCTAAATATTGATGTTTTTCGTTTCATTAATGATTTGGGGAAAGAGTATTCAATGCTGAACCCGGCCGTTTACTTTCTGGCCGAATATATGATGTACTTCCTCGGAGCTTGGCTTGTTATTTATTGGTTTACCCGGAAGACAAAAAACAGATTGATGGTCATTTATGCAGTCATCGCATTTGTGATTGCCGAAATTCTCGGGAAAATGATGGGCTCTCTGTATTCCAACTATCAACCATTTGCCACGCTTCCGAATGTCAACAAGCTGATAGAGCATGAAATTGACAATTCGTTTCCGAGCGACCATACGATTTTGTTTTTTTCAATTGGTTTTTTAATCTTCCTGTTTCACAAAAAGACGGGCTGGCTGTGGCTTGTACTTGCGTTTACCGTGGGTATTTCCCGCATTTGGTCGGGCGTTCACTATCCACTCGATGTTGCGGTGGGAGCCCTTCTTGGCGTGTTATCAGCTCTGTTTGTATTCTGGATAGCACCGAAGCTGTCATTTATTCATCAAATGCTGACCCTTTATGAAAAGGTGGAACAGCGGATTTTTCCTTCCAAAAGCAAATCGAACGATAAATCGAAGAACTTTTAAAGGATGAGGCTGCCTTGGTTTTAGGCAGCCTTTGCTATGTGCACTCACAACTAAACGATCAGCTGATCTGAAAGCCTCTTCATCCTCCAAATCGAAGGCGGTTCCCGGCAGCAAGAGTATATGACCGTCTCCATGAAGGAGGACGGTCTGTCGAGTACTTTGTAGTGATGAATTCTTTTGTACGATTAGGAATTTTCAGCTGTTGAATCGCTTTCCAGGTATATAGGTTCCTCTTTTTTCGCCTTTCCTCACGCTTCCTTTTTTCAGTCCCATTATAAAAGATGCGAGCTATTTATGATGAGAGTTCCAAATAATAGGAATTGATAATAAGTAAAAATATGGTATAGTATTAAATATATAGGAGGTGATAATTTCCAATAGGTAACGATAAAATGGTCCATTCTGCTAGGAATCTATTTTTTCATCCATTAAAATAAGAGAACTCGGACCTTAAATCGTTTGGATGTGGCAGTAGCTTATGGATGGCAGCTGAAGACATACATACAAATATTTTAGAAATACGGAGGGAAATGAAATGAAAAAAGCGATTTTAGGGTTTTCTTTGTCTGCGGTGCTCCTGGTTCCATCCTCATTCGCTGCGGCTGCTGGGAACGGGCAGCTGACAAGTGAGCAAAAGGAATTGCTTGAAGCCAAGACAGAATACGTTCAATCACTTCCTGAACAGGCATCTGTCCAAAGCGGTGTGACGGCATATGCAGGAAAAAGGCTCACAATTAAAAGAGGAAGCTTCCTCGCCTGGTCAAAAGATTATATCGACTGGTACTACAACGGCAAAAAAGTATCGAAAAGCAGCGGATCGCAGGATGTCGGCTACGTCTTTCCGAATGTCGTGAGGGCAAAGGGGATTAAAAGGTATTATAAGTCTTCAGGACTTCACAAATGGAGAGCGAAAAAAACGCTGAGCTTCGGTACCGTTACACCGTGGGGAGATGTTGAATTCGCCAGCTCAACCTTTACAGACAGAAGGTGGGTCAATAAAAAAGGAAAATACGGAAATGATTAATTTACCATAATCCATTTCATACAACGCTGCTAAAAGACTATTTTGAAATTAATGGCAGCGTTGTATAATGGAGAATGTTGCAACACCATCCTGATGCGAGAAAGGGTTTTTTAAATTGATCAAAATTGATGACCTGACGAAATCTTATGGAAACAAAACGGTATTCAACCGTCTCAACATGAATATTGAAAAAAACAAAGTCACCTTCCTGATGGGGGAAAACGGCGCCGGGAAAACGACACTCTTGAAATGCCTGCTCAAGCTGGAACCTTTCGAAGGCGGCATTCTGTACGACGGCGAGCCGCTTGAAGCCGTCAGGAGCAAAGTGCACGTCATCTATGACGATTCCCCATTTTATAATCATCTGAGCGGCTATCAAAATATCAAACTACTGATCAATAAACCTGCCGGCAAAGAAGAGCTTGAACAATTGTCGCAAAAGTTTCTCAGCCGGGCGCTGCTGAAAAAAAAGGTTAAGACCTATTCATACGGACAAAAGAAAAAGCTGGCTTTAATGATCGCTGCATTAAACAAACCGTCATACTTGTTTTTGGATGAGATATCAAACGGCCTTGACTACCGGTCCATGATGGAGCTTCAGGAGCTGATCAATGACTGGTCAAGCAGGATGACGATTGTTGCCGCCGGCCATCAGTTTGAGTTTTATTCCTCAATCGTCGATCAACTATACGTCTTGAAAGACGGTTCAGCTATCCACATTGACAATTTTAAAACGAATGGAGCAGAATTGGGCGATGTCTATAAAGAATATTTATAATATTTTCAAGAAAGAGCTTGCATTTCAATCGTATTCTAAAATGCTCATCATTTTATTGCTTCCTCTACTATTCATTTCATCCGGATACATATATGTTCATTATAAAAATACAATTGACAGCTATCAGCAGTTTAAAAAGACTGAAGGCGAATATAAAGAACTCGGCATCGATATTAAGCAGGCGCTGGAGTCGCCTGTCAAGGTGAAGGAAGGTGAGCTGAAAAGCAAGGATGGCGACGGAGAGATCGTCGAAAATATTTTAAGGTTTGACTATGAGAATTTCGTCTTGTCCCTCCACCATCTGGAGCCGAAGCAGTCGGTCATCATGACGCTTGAGCTGATGGGCTTCATCATTTTTCCCTTGGCTTTTACGCTGTATGCCATCTATATCTCCTCTTACGACATCAGATTCAAGACGGTGAAAGTGAAAGCGGTCAGCCATGATTGGAAATCCGTCCTGTTTGCCAAACAGTGTTCGGTTTACATGGTGATGGCTGCCGCCGTGATCGCCGTTGTATGTATGGCATATGTGTCAAGCCTCGTCTTTTATTCCCTGGCTTCAAGGGCCATACCGGTCAGCGAGTTCACAATACCCGCTGTTTCAAAAAGCAATATCCCGCTTCAGCTCGTTGTCGTTCTGGCGGTCAGCTTCATCTTTTCGACGATCGGATTTTATTTGGGCGTCCTCTTCAGAAGCTTTATTACACCTGCTTTGCTTTATGTCGTTTACAGCCTGCTTATCCCTGCTTTAGGCAGGTTCGATTTGAAAAACCTGCTGTCTAATCTCGGGCATGCGGTTTTCAGTTTCAGCGGCGGCTTTAAACTGTTTACACCGGTGAAGGTGGACATGATTCCGGTCATCATCATTTTAGCGGCATCCGTCGGTTTGCTGTCTGCGGTCACTTATTACATGGCACACAGGCAAAGCAAATATGTCGTTTGAAAAAAGAGCGCAGGCAGCTGCGCTCTTTTTTCTTTTACAAGCGAAGGATACCCGGTGGCTCAGGTTTGACAGGAAGGAGAGCCATCCGCATCCGCCATGCAAGGAAACCGGATCACCCGTCTCTGGAGGAGGCGGTTTTTTTGATTGAAACCTTGTTCCTCGTAAATATTCGAAAAATTCTATATAATAGTAAAGCGGTCTCAGGAATTCATGCACTTTTTTAGTAAACAGCGTTTGAACAGAGGGCAGGTGAGAATAATGGCGAATCAGGATTTGAATTTGCACACGTTATATACGAGTCATACCCGTGATGCCTGGGCAAATCTCGGCGGGCATATGTCGGTAGAGATGACTGAAGAGGAAGTAAAGAAGCTTGAAGGTTTAAATGACTATCTGTCTTTGGAAGAAGTCGAAACCGTTTATGTTCCGCTGGCGAGGCTGCTTTATTTACACCGGACAACTCAATATGAACGGAACACCCGGGTGAACGGTTTTTTGAACCATCCTCACGCGGCTAAGATTCCGTTCATCATCGGGATTGCCGGAAGCGTCGCGGTTGGAAAAAGCACGACGGCCCGCATCATTCAGACTGTGCTCTCCCGTTTGCAGGAACGGCTGAAAGTCAGTCTGATCACAACCGACGGTTTTCTTTATCCCAATGCGGTTTTGACAGAAAAACAGATGATGTCGAGAAAAGGGTTTCCGGAAAGCTATGATGTCAGAGCATTGCTTGAGTTTTTAAACGACTTAAAATCCGGCAAGGAAATCGTTCGCGCACCCGTTTATTCCCATTTAACGTACGACAGATTGGAAGGGGTTTACGAAACGGTTGAACAAGCGGATATCGTGATCATCGAAGGCGTCAATGTGCTGCAGACACCGACGATCGAAGACGACCGGACAAAACCGCGGGTTTTCGTTTCCGATTTTTTTGACTTCTCGATTTATGTGGATGCCGAAGAAGACCTCATTATCAAATGGTATCTTGAACGCTTTCGCATGCTCAGGGAGACGGCTTTTCAAGATCCGACTTCTTATTTCCATAAATTCAAAGATCTTGCGGACGAAGAAGCGGACCATATGGCAAAGTCAATATGGGAGACCGTCAACCGTCCGAATTTGTATGAGAACATTCTGCCTACAAAATTCCGGTCTGATTTAATCTTGAGAAAAGGCGAAGGCCACAGGGTGGAAGAGATTCTGGTCAGACGGGTATAGAAGAGGAGGCTTGCATGATCCATCATATTGAACTGTACGTTTCAGATTTGGAAGCGTCGAAGCGCTTTTGGGGCTGGTTTCTAGGCGAGCTCGGCTATGAGGTTTTTCAACAATGGGAAGACGGGATCAGCTGGAAAGCGAACGGCGCCTATCTCGTGCTTGTGCAGGCGAAAGAACAGTTTATCAAAGCGGGCTATCACAGGTGCCGCGTCGGCTTAAACCATCTTGCTTTTTACGCGGCATCCAAAGAACAGGTCGACGAAATGACAATGAAACTGAGGGAGCGGGGATGCCGCATTTTATATGAAGACAGACATCCGTTTGCCGGCGGAAGCGGGCATTATGCCTTGTATACCGAAGATCCGGACCGCATCAAAGTTGAGCTTGCTGCGCCTTGAGGCGGGCGTCAGCCGGAAGGCCGGCCTTTGAGTGAGCCGGCCTGTTTTCAATTAATGCTGCATCGTTTTTTTCGAACTTAATTTGACTTTTGCCTCATCTATTTTGAGTTTCCGGAAGGCTGCTACCAAGAAAGGAACGCCGCAAATGGTGACAGCAGACAGAATTGCAAAAGTGAAAAACGGTTTTTCCGCTCCAAAGGCGTCCAGCAGCATTCCCCCCGCCCAAGGACCGACCACGCTTCCCAGCTGGGTGAAGCCCATAGCCCCGAAGTAAGTGCCTTTCAACTCAGGCCGGGCAATCCGGTCGACCAGTAAATCCATCATCGAAAAGAGAAGCACTTCCCCGATCGTAAACACGATAATGATCAAGACGATAGACCATAGATCATGGAAAAACGAGAGGCTGAACAGGCTTCCGCTAATCAGCACATTTCCTGCAATCAGCGATAAAATCGGTGAAAACCGTTTGGCGATATGTACGATCGGGTACTGTACGGCAAGCACGGCCAAGGCATTCAGCGTCAGCATCATGCCGAACACTTTCGTCCCGTCTTCGATGAAAGGGCTGGCCGCCATGTATTGTGCAAGCGTCGATGTGAAGTGGGAATAACCGAACAAACAAAGAATCGAACCGATTAGCGTAATCGTAAATACCCGGTCTGCTTTTGTCACCTCCAGCGCGTCCCGCACTTTTATACGCTTATTACGCTCAGTTGCCGGTACGGTATGGTGTTTAAATTGAATGACCAGCACCGCCGCATAAATAAAATAAATGAACGCTGCAATGAAAAACGGCAGCGTCGTTTTGGAAGATCCGAGATACAGGCCTAAAAGCGGACCGAAGACGACGCCGAGGTTGATCGCAGTATAGCGGAGATTAAAGACGAAAAGGCGCGTTTCGGGTTTGGATACGTCTGAAAGCAGCGCTCTTGAAGTCGGTTCAAACAAAGCGCGGCATAATCCGTTTAAGGCATTCATGACAAAGAATGTCCAGACATGATCGGCGAGTGCAAAACCGGCGAACACGAACGTCCAGCCGAAAATCGAAACGAGCATGATGGTTTTCCGGCCGAACCGGTCTGATAAGTACCCGCCGTAAAAGCTTGCCGCAATTCCGATCAGAGAGCTCGCTGCAATGACGGCGCCGGCAAAGCCGGAAGAGGCGCCTTTCACTTGTGTCAAATAAATTGCTAAAAAAGGGATGCTCATGGCTGTGCCCATACGTCCAAAAATGGTTCCGACAATAATGGTCCAGCTGAGCGGGTGGATGTTCTGCCATTTTTGTTTCATGATAAACTCTCCGTTACGTTTTTATTTGTTATCATACATGAAACAGATGGCGGTGAATAGAGGAATTTCTAAATGCTGGGTGATAAAAGGCTTCCCGTATAAAGGAAGCCGAAAGGAAAAATCGATTTATGATGAGAACAAGCCTTGATTTGTGACATAATCATAGATGACATCCTCGATATGGGCATGCAGCCCTTCATTCGGTTCCTCGATCCGCCTTTCCTGCAAAGCCAGCTTCAGGATTTCTTTTTCACCGGGGCTGAGCGGATCGGTTGCAACATTGCGTCCGTACTGCTTCAGCGCCTGTCCGAGCATTTTTTCAATCAGTTTCTCATCCATTTGTTTTCTCCTTTAGGAGCGCTTTTTCTTTTATCTTACTAAGAAAAACAGATGTTCTCAAGGGAGCTTTCAATTTGAACCATCAAAACTGAATGCGGCAACATTCCGAACTGGAATGATCAACCATGTCATCTTCTTTCCAAAGAAGGTGTTTTTTATTGCTTTCATCCAGGATTTTCTTTGGATAAAATTACGCCTGGAAATCGAACGTATATTCGGAGTATAGTATTCATACACTAATTGTGCGAACATCAGTTCTTGCTGGAGGGAGAGATATGGATTACAGTCAATATCCGTCGCGTTCGGTTTTGTGCGTTGATATGCGGAGCTTTTATGCAAGCTGTGCCGCAGTCCTGCTCGGACTTGATCCGATGACTTGCTTCTTGGCGGTTGTCGGAAACACGGAGCGGCAGGGGAGCATCGTTCTTGCTGCTTCTCCGGCTCTGAAAAGAGAGTTCGGCGTTCAAACGGGAACAAGGCTTTATCAGCTGCCGGATGATCCGCGCATCAAGCTGGTCAATCCGAAGATGGGGCTGTTTGTCCGTGTTTCTACTGAGCTCACCCGGCTGTTCTGCCGCTATGTGCCGCCTGATGCCATTCATACGTACAGCGTGGATGAAAGCTTTATTCAGGTGGACGGTGTTGAGAGCATGTGGGGAGACGCCCGAACGATTGCGATGAAAATTCAAGATGATATGGAAAGGGAGTTTGGCCTTCCCTGTGCTGTCGGAATCGGACCGAATCTGCTGATGGCAAAGCTGTGCCTTGACCTTGAAGCGAAAAAATCAGCAGACGGGGTGGCCGTCTGGGGCTACGAAGACGTGAAAACGAAGCTGTGGCCGCTGTCTCCGCTGCGCCGCATGTGGGGAATCGGCTCAAGGCTGGAAAAGACGTTAAACCGGATGGGGATTTTTACAGTCGGCCAGCTGGCACACTATGATCTCAGGCGGCTCGAGAAAACATTCGGGGTGATGGGAAACCAGCTCTATTATCACGCCTGGGGCATCGATCTTTCCGCGATCGGAGCGCCGATCATGGAGGGGCAGGTCAGCTATGGAAAAAGCCAGATTCTGCTTCGCGATTATCCGAATCCGGATGAAGTCAAGCATGTCATTCTTGAAATGTGTGAGGAAGTGGCCAAAAGGGCGCGCGCCCACCGCCAGGCAGGCCGGACCGTCAGTCTTGGCGTCGAATACAGCCGCGATGAGCTTGGCGGCGGATTTTACCGTTCAAAAACAATGGAAAGCCCTTCAAATATCACGCTTGATCTCTACCACACATGTCTGGCACTGTTCGAGCGGTTTTATGCCGGCAAAACGGTTCGAAAAATTTCCGTGTCTTTGTCCAATATTCAAGATGACACCAATATGCAGCTTGATCTTTTTCGCCCCGATCAGGAAAAGAAGCGGCAGCTCGGGTATGTGATGGACGGCATCAGAGAACGGTACGGCTCAACAGCGCTTTTGCGGGCCGTTTCCTATACAAACGCCGGGACGGCCCGGCTGCGGTCAAAATTGGTCGGAGGCCATCAGGCATAGAAAGGAGAATCATTTATGCTTCGCGACAGAGGCAGTATCAAATGGGTTTCGATGATGCTGCCTGAGCACGTGGAATTGCTCAGGGAATATCATGAAAGCTTTCAAAAACTCAAAAAACCGATCCTGGATGAACAAAAATATGAAGAATTCAATGAAATCATTTGTGAAGCGATGGCAGAAAACAGGTTTTTGCAATTTGCCTATTACCGGCAGGGGGAAGTGAAAACGCTCGCCGGCCGGATTCACTATGCTGACGCCCTGAAAAGGGAGCTGCGGATCGTAAGCCGAGCGGATGAAATATGCATTTTAAAGATGGAGGATATCATTGAGATTGAATACGATTGTCGTTTATAATAGAATCAGTATTCGGAGGTGGATAAAATGGTAAATGACATTCATTTGCCGACTGCAGCGTCTCATGCAAAGCCTGTTATCTTGAAAGGCGATACTTTGCATGAGGCGGGGTTATAAACAAATCGCCTAAAAAAGCAAGGTATCATTTCTGATCATCCGGCTTTGCACCTTATTTTTAAATATAGATCTATAAATAAGGAGCTGGCAGAAATGAAGACACCTTTTATTAGAAATGACCAATATAATTTTATTAAATTTCAAACGGACAGCCTCGTCCAGGGACATGCGAACATCAATGACGAAAACGTACTTGATGCTTTGAAGTGCAATGCGCTGGATCAAGTGTTCAATCTGTTTCCTGATCTTAGCAGCGATCAAAAGTCTTTGCTGCAGAAGATGACAGAAGTGGAAGACAGCGGTGAAGCGATGCGCTTTTTAGCTGAATTAAAACTTCATGTGATTCCATTTCAGCGTGTAACGGTGAAAACTGCTAAAAAGCTGTTCTCTAAAGTGAAAAAGTTAAAGACGCCCGAATTTGAGCAGATGGATTTCAGCGGATATTCCTACTTGGGATGGAATGATGCAGGATCAGGCAGGAAATATATAATTGTGGATGCCGGCGGAAAACTGACCGGAATACACGGCACCATCAAATCCAGCAATAAAAAAGGAATCTGCTCGATATGCAACAGAACCGAAGAGATCGGACTGTTCATGGCCCGGGTGAAAAGCGGGAAAGAAACCTATACGGACAGAGGCAATTACATTTGCTGTGACAGTGAGAAATGCAATCAAAATTTGATGACGCTGGATCATCTGAATCATTTCGTCGCACAATTAACGAAAGAATAAACGTGAACACCCCGGCTAGGCTTTAGCCGGGGTGTTTTATGATTTGGCTTTTAGCCCGCCTCTCTCGCAGCACTCCGCTCTCCGAAAAGACGGGTGGTCAGCCCGGGAACAGCCATACATAAGAATACGGAACGCCCAAGGCTGAATAAAAGAAAAGCGAGCCACAGCCCATGGTTTCCGAAAGCAGGCACAGCGGTAAAAAAGGCGGCCAGGAAGACGAGAACAGCCAAAAACATTGAATTTCTGACCGGGCCTATTTCGGTGGCACCTGTGAAAATCCCGTAAAAAACGAGTCCGAAACTTGCGGCCAAAGGAAAGAGAGTGATCCAAATATCGTAAGTTTTCGCTGCTTCCAGAACGCTCTCAAGCGGTGTAAACAATGGAAGGATCGCATTTTTCAAGAGAAAGTAACCGACTGAAAGCAGCGCGGCTGAGATCAGCGACCACTGGATCGAAAGGGAAAGCGTACGGGAATAGAGATCCCGGTCCATTCTTCCAACGGCTTTTCCGGCAAAAATACTCGATGCATTGGCAAACCCGTCAAAAACATAAGCCATCAAATAATGAATTTGAATTAAGATCGCATTTGCGGCTAAAATTTCAGCGCCGAAGCCGGCTCCTTTAGCCGTAAACAAATTGAAAACCGTCAAAAGGCACAATGTCCGAATCAATAGATCGCGGTTGACAACCATCATTTTTTTAAACGGTTTCGGGTCGAACAAAAGCTTGACGGACGGCAGCTTAAACGGCATGGCGGCATTCGTTTTCACAAGCCAGCAGCCGATCAGGCAACCCGTCACTTCCGAAATCAAAGTGGCTAGAGCGATGCCGTATACTTCCATGTGAAAGACGTAGACAAAAACGATGTCAAGCACGATATTCAAGACGTTCATCGAAATCTGCAAAAGCAATGTCACTTTAATAAGAGACATTCCCATCAGCCAGCCGAGAATGCAATAGCTGATTAAGGCAAATGGAGCTCCCCAAATCCTCAGCGAAAAATACTGCGAGGCGAATTCAGCGGTATGGCGGTCGGGCTGGATGAGCGTCAGTGCTGCGTATTCAAGCGGTTTTTGCAAGATGATGAACATCAGTCCGGCAAAAAGCGCGATGCAAACGGGCCGGGCAAGGGCCAAAACGCTCTCTGATCTGTTTTGGGAGCCGAGCGACTGAGCGGCGAATCCCGATGTGCTTACCCGCAAAAAACCGAGGAGCCAATACATCGTATTAAAAATCATCGTTCCGACTGCAACACCGCCGATGTAAGCAGGGGAGGAAAGCTGGCCGGCGACCGCCGTATCGACCGCACCCAATAAAGGAGTGGTGATCGTTGAAATGATCAGCGGAACGGCGAGTGCTAAATAATGCTTGTGATTCATCTGTTAAGACCCCCCTTAAGATTCAAACACCTGAAGCAGCTTTTTGGCATATGGGTGCCTTTCGGCAGAAAAAAGCTCTTCTTTTTCAAATTGATCGGCAATCTGCCCGTCTTTCATGACCATGATGCGATGGCTCATGAAGTGGACAGCGGCCAGATCGTGGGAAATAAACAAATAGGAAAGGCCCATATCATCCTGCAAATCTTTGAGGAGGTCCAGGATCTTCGCCTGACTGGTGACATCCAGGCTTGCCGTAGGCTCATCAAAGATGATTAAAGACGGATGAGTGCTGATGGCTCTGGCGATCAAGGCCCGCTGGCGCTGCCCGCCGCTTAATTCGTGCGGATAGCGGTCAAGGAGGCGCGAGGGAAGACCGACCATTGAGAACAGACGCTCAGCCGTCAGACGGCGGCTGCCTCCGCAATCCCTTAAAAATGACGGCATGTCTTGTTTAGAAACATCAAGCGGCTCCATAACTGAATCGATAATATTGAGCTTTGGATTGAATGATGCGGCAGTGTTTTGGAAAACAGCCTGCAGCTTTCGGCGCAGTCTTCGGGTCTCTTTTTTGTTTATGCCGGTAAGCGGATGTTGATGAAGCCTAATCTCTCCGTGATCGATTTTTTCGAGCAGCAGAAGGCAGCGTGCGAGGGTGCTTTTCCCGCTGCCGCTCTCGCCGGCGAGCCCGAGGCATTCGCCTTTTCGAATGGAGAATGATACATTGTCAACCGCTTTGTGGCCGCAAGCGTAATGTTTTGTCAGATTGCTGACAAAAAGAACGGTCTCTGCTGAATGGGTCATCACGCACCTCCTGTTCCCGCCAGCGCCGTTTTCTTTGTTTCAGGCGCGGCTGTCAGCCTCAGCGGCGGATTTTTCAGCGGCGGGATGGCCGCGAATAAACACCTCGTATATTCATGTGCCGGCTGTCTGATTAAATCAGCGGTTAAGCCGCTTTCAACGATTTTTCCGTTTTGCATGACGGCGGTATGATCGGCGTATCTTTTGACAAGCCGCAGGTCATGAGTGATAAAAAGGATGGCGCAGTTTGTTTTGGCGCGCATCACGGCGAGCTGTTGTAAGACGTCCGCGGCCGTGATGCTGTCTAAAGCCGTCGTCGGTTCGTCTGCGATGAGAAGCTTCGGGCGGAGCACCATCGCTTGAGCGATCGCGGCCCTTTGCAGCTGCCCTCCGCTCAATTGAAACGGGTAGCTTTCATATACTCTGTTTTCCGGCAGAGAAACCTCCCGAAAAGCGCGGAGAATCGCTTCTCTTCGCTTATTCTTAGACCAATCCGTATGCGTTTTGACCATTTCGTCAATTTGTCTGCCGATCCGTATAAAAGGGGTGAATGCTCCGTGACAGTCCTGAAAAATACAGGCGATATCCTTTCCGCGCATGCGTCGGAGTGCTTTGCGGGCGGCTTGAAGCATCTGTTGGCCTTCAAATATCACGTCTCCGCCGGTCACCGTTAGTCCGTCCGGAAGCAGCCCGGCTATGGCCGAGGCGGTCAGGCTCTTTCCGCTGCCGCTTTCCCCGAGCAGCGCTAACCATTCCCCTTCATGGATCGAAAAGGAGGCATTTTTGACAATGGTGTGTTGTCGGGAGCTGATTGATAAGTCCTCAATGGATAACATCGGCATGCTAAGAAACTCCTTTCTTGTGTTTAACGTCAAACCTGTCCCTTAAACGATCACCGTACAGGTTGGACAACAGGACGATGAACATGATCGCAAGACCGGGAATCACCATAAGCTGAGGCGCATGCAAAAAGTAATGTTTTCCGTCGTTCAGCATGGCGCCCCATTCCGGGTATGGAGGCTGAGCACCCAGTCCGATATAGGACAGGGCAGCAATCATTAACACCGTTTTTCCGATATCGAGTGTCGCAAGTACGGAAACGTTGCCGAGAACATGGGGCAGCAAGTGCTTTTTTAAAATCGCCCCGGAGCCTAAGCCCGTAAGCTCGGCCAAGGCGATGTAATCTTTTTGTTTTTCCGAAAAAACCGTGCTGCGGACCAGCCTTGCATAGCCGACCCATTTGACAGCGACGACGGCCAATATTAAGTTCATCAGCCCCGGGCCAAGCAAACCGCTTAAAACAATCGCGACAATATAGTCCGGAAACGCCATAACCGCGTCAACAATTCTCATGATCATCCGGTCCAGCCATCCGCCGAAAAAGCCGGAGACAAGCCCGACGGGAACACCAATGAAAACGGAGATCAGAATCGCGGCCAAGGCGGTGCCGACCGTCGCTTTCGCACCGGCGATCATCCGGGAGAATATATCTCTGCCTAAATGGTCGGTCCCGAGCCAATGCTGCATGCTGATCGGCTGAAGACGGTTGGCCATATCTGTGCGGAGCGGATCGAACGGCAAAAAGAAGGGGACGGTGAACAGCGCCGCGGAAAACAGCAACACAAACCATAGTCCTGTTTTGGATCGAAATATATGTTTAACGTTTTTTCTCATCGGCGTCCAGCCTCCTTTAAGCGAATTTCCGGATTGAGGTACCGATAAGAGAGGTCGACTAAAAGATTGATCAGGACAACCGCGATCCCCATGAAAAGAATGTACCCCTGAATGATCGGATAATCACGCTGAACGATGGCATCAACGACAAGCTTGCCGACGCCGGGATATGCAAACAGGACTTCAATAATCACCGTGCCGCCGAGCAGGCTGCCGAGGCTGACCCCGAATATCGTGATGACAGGGACAAGACAGTGGCGAAACGCGTGAAAGAAGAAAATTCTCGCCTCGCTGATGCCGCGTGCCCTGGCTGATCTGATGAAATCCTGACCAAGGCTTTCGATCAGGCTTGACCGTACAAGACGGACATAAACGCCCGACATCGCAATCCCAAGCGTGACAGAGGGAAGAATCAAATGTTTAAACGTTCCGGCTCCCATCGACGGCAGCCAATTCAGCCTGACGGAAAAGAGATCGATCAGTATCAATCCGAGCCAAAAGCTCGGGAGCGCGGCTCCCACTAAAGCGAGCAAGCGGCCGAGATGATCGATCCACCGATCCCGGTATAAAGCGGAAAGCGTTCCGACCGGCACGGCAATCAGCAGCATGACGAGAAGCGATGCGCCGGTCAGAAGCAATGTCGCCGGGAATTTCCGGCTGAGCTCGTCGATGACGGGTTCGTGTGTTGTATAGGATTTTCCCAAATCAAATTGGAAAAAGCGCTTGAACCAGTTCCAATATTGAATATAAACCGGTTTGTCCAAACCGAGTTCCTCTCTGAATGCCTCGATCTGCTCGTCCGTTACCGCAACATCATCTACGCGAAGCATCTGTTTCACCGGATCACCGGGAGCCGCTTTCATAAACACAAAGCTGATAAATGAAAGCAGGAATAAGAACAGAACCAGTTCAAACAGCCGCTTGGCGATCTGCTTCATTTCGTTTTCACATCCAAATCTTTCGTCAGCATATAATACTCACTTTTGCTCGCTTCCCAATTTAATACACCGTCTCGGTATGCTGTGATGTTTTCGGGAGTGACAATAAAAGAGTTCAATGTCTCCTTCTCGATCAATTCAGCTGCTTTTTTGGCAAGTCGGTTCCGCTTCTCTTCGTCGATCGTGCGGTTGAATTCCTCAATCCATTTGATCAGTGTTTGATTTTCAATGCCGCTGTAGTTTAAAGCGCCATTCGGCATATAGGCGGTGTTCAGCAAATAGCCGGCATCACCTCTGGGCGCGGTCATCGAGCTGTATGTCGCCAAATCCCAATCATCGTTCTTCGCCAAATACTCATCAATATTTTCGACTTGCTGAATCTTAATCGAAATGCCCAATTCCTTCGCATTTGATTCAAGAATTTGTGCGATTAAAGGCAATTCCGGACGAGACTGATAGGTTAGCAGTGTAAAAGATAAGGCTTTTCCGTCCTTTACTGCTTTGCCATTTTCAAGCTCGTAGCCGGCTTTTTTCAGCTCAGCTTTTGCCGCTTGAAGTCCGCTCGGCTTTTGAACCGTATCGGCGGAAAATGGGAAATCCGCTAAGAAGGGACCGTCTGCCGGCTGAGCATGTCCGTTCAAAATACTTTCAGCGATTTCTTTGCGGTCCAGTAATGCGTCGAAGGCGCGGCGCAGGTGACGGTCAGCGAGATGATCCTTCTTTGTATTGTAAAGAATCTGGTGAACGCGTAAGCTCGGCACCGAATCAACGGTAATCGACGAATCTTTTTGAATTTGGTCAATATCCTCCACGCTCGGTCTGTAAATGATGTCGGCATCTTTTGATTGGAGAGCCATAACGCGGGCGTTTGCGTCTTCATTAAACGAGAATGTGACGTGCTTCAGCTTCGGTTTGCCGTCCCAATAATCGTCATACCGTTCTAACTCTATTTTATGGCCGGCCTCAAAAGAGGAAACTTGAAAAGGTCCCGTTCCGACGGGCTGCTGAGAAATGTTTGCTGCGCTGACGTCAATGATCGATGTGTTTGGATGAACCAATTCTGAAGGGAATTCGGGAAACGGCTCCTTCGTTGTAATCGTCAATGTTTGGCCTGTAGCTTTTATTTCTTTGATTTTTAAGGCGTTCTTCATGGCTTTGCTCTCGCGTATCGTCCGTTCTAAAGACGCTTTTACCGCTTTGGCATCCGCTTTTTTGCCATTTTGAAACGTCAGATTGTCTTTAAGGGTGAAGACCCATGTTTGTCCGTCTTTACTCTCCCAATCCTTGGCGAGCCAAGGTTCGATGGAAAGGTCAGCGCTGATTTTGACGAGCGTTTCACTGATGCCGGCGCGGACAGCCGTATAATTGACATCAAGATTCGGGTCAAGGGTTTGACTTGGAATATTGAAAAGAAAGGTGAGTTTCTTCTCATCACCTTTCGCTGAGTCAGTGCCTCCGGCGGAGCAGGAAGCGAGAATGAAGAGAAAAACAATCGGTATGATCATGCGTTTTGCTATGTAAGCCATCGGTTATACCTCCAAGTAGTAATGATTTCGATTTACTTTCATTATCATAGGGGATATTCCCTTTGTTGTAAACGGGAATGTTTGCTCGTGTTTGACGTAAGTGCGGGGACAAATTTTTCGGAGCCCGGTCAGCTTTTCCATATAAAATAGGTCTGCAAAAAAGAAAGCCCGAATAATTTGAAACAAGGGAGTTAATGGAACGATTTACAGGGGGAAAAAATATGCTGTTAATGAGATGTTCAAACAGCAAGTGAAAGGAGCCAAAAGTGATGATGATTACAGTAAAAATACGCCATACCGCTGAAACCGAAGGCACAGACATAGGTGACTTCACTCCTGCTGAACTCGAAAGCATCGTCCAGACGATCAGAAAATACGGAGCTTGGCTTTCACCTGATGCCGACGCAGATGATTATAAATTTACATTCCAGGATGCTAAATACAATCTCGAACAAAGAGTCTTTGAAATCATTGTGGAGTAATAACATATTGAGGGGGTTGACGGACACTGAATGAACGGTCGGAAAAGGCGTTTATTTAGAGTCCTTTTTATTTTTGCCGGGCGGGAAGACAGTCTCGATAAATGAGGAGCCTTGAAGAGGTATAGCCCTTCAAGGTTCCTTCACTTTTTACTTTCCGCTGGCGGTCAGCCCGGCTTTAATCAAGGCATTCACTTTGCTGCTGAACAAAAGGCCGACATGGCTTACGCCTGAGATTTGCACATTGTTTGCACCATCAAGTTTGGAAAGGCTGTTTAAGACGATATAGTCGCTTGTGCTGTAAACCGAAGTGTATGAGATTTTGTCATTCTGAGGCGCCGTGTTTGTAACGAGACGATTAGCGCCCCCAAGGGTAACGACATGTCCGACTTTATCTGCGCCATCCAGATTTTTAATATAATAGAGCGTATTGGCCCCGCCCATGCTGTGGGCGACAATATCGACTTTTGATGCTCCTGTTTGATTCAGCACACGTTTGATGAATTCGGATAATCTCGGCGCATTGATTCTATTATTTCCTGTTTTATCGATAAAGTTGATGGCGTAAAGCTCACTGCTTGTCCAGCCTTGAGATTGTAAATACGATTTAATGCCGATGAAGTTATAATCGGCTCCGCCGATGCCGTGGACCATAACGACCGGATTGTGGGAAGCGGCGGAAGCTGTTGAAGGCCGGAACGAAAAAACGGATACAATAGACAGCATGCAAATCAATAGAATTGATAAAAATGAATGACGACGCATTGTTTCTCCTCCTAAAAAAGTAATAAGTTCACAACAACGACAATTCTATAAAACGAACATATGAAAACGAAGTGTAAATTTATCTATTTTTCACACTCGAAAAAAGAGCAGTATATGAAACGGTTTTTTGCCGCTGGGCGTGCCGGTTTCCTATGGGGCAAGGAGAGTGAAGCTTTTCTGGGAGATGGCAAATCGATTTGTACTGTTGAATTAGAACTAAGAATTTACTCCCATTAATCTACTGACGTATTAAAATGGTAAATTGGGAGCGGGAAACGGTATAATAAGGAAGTATATCCATTGCTTAGTTGCAGAACATTTGTGCCGATGGTCAGGTACAATGTTGAAAGGAGAGGTTAGATTTTGATGAAAACATGGGCATTGAAAAAAATGTGCCTGTGCTCTCATGTGCAGCGTTTTTCCGACTGCAAAGCGGTCCGCTGCATATCAACAAAGTGTTGATTGCTTATCAGCGGAAAATGGGATTTTCGATTAAAAAAAGAGACGTTTCAAATGATGACAGACCGGATCAGGATCAAGTCCTGTTGACAAAGGGGGATGAATATGATTTCAAAAACGCCGGAGCCGCCGTATTACGCGGTGATTTTCACATCGGTCAGAACGAACGGGGATAATGGCTACAACGAGACGGCTGCGAACATGCTAAAGCTTGCCGCAGCACAGCCCGGCTTTTTAGGAGCAGAAAGCGCAAGGGACATAAACGGAAAGGGAATAACAGTTTCCTATTGGGAAAGCCTTGAAGCGATTGAAAAATGGAAGTTTCACAGCGAACACCGACAGGCGAAGGAAAAAGGCCGAACAGAATGGTATTCTGACTTTGCTGTGCGGGTTGCAAAAGTTGAAGACGCCAGGATTTCGGAGCGGCCTGGACGGCTCCCGTCAGATGGCACCAGCGGGGAGAAAATGCAATGATTCAATTGTTAAATCAAAAAGACCCGCACACGGCCCGCTGCATTGTAAATGTTCAAAGGCCGGCTTATGAAAGAGAAGCAGAGATCATTCAATTTCAGGGCATTCCGCAGCTGAATGAAACGGCTTTTGATGTAATGGATTCCTGTGAAACTTTCATCGGCTGGTTTGAGGGGGAAGAATTAGCCGGAATCGCTTCCTTTATACATAAAGCCGAAAAGCTGACGATCTGCAGGCTGGCCGTTCATCCGGTTCATTTTCGAAAAGGGATTGCAATGGCACTGCTTCGTTATATGTTGATAGAGAAGGAAGCCGAATCGTTTGAAGTGACGACGGGAGCGGGGAATGAGCCGGCAAAAGCGCTGTATCAGAAATTGGGATTTTCCGAGATTGAGCAGTATGAACCTGAAAAAGGAATTGTTCTTTCAAGGCTTACGCTGCATGCGCCGAGAAAGGTCAAAGTCGTCTCCTATCAAAAGGAGTGGAAGGGCGAATTTTTCAAAGAAAAAAAGCAGCTAGAAGCGCTTTTCCAGAATGAAGTCTTGCATATTCACCACATCGGAAGCACGTCAATTCCGGGGATGAGCGCCAAGCCTATCATTGACATCCTGATCGAAGTGAAAGATCTCGGCTCCGCTGCCGGCTTCGAAAAGGGGATGAAAATGCTCGGCTATGAATCGAAGGGGGAAAACGGAATTCCGGGGAGAAGGTTCTTTCAAAAAGGGGGACGGAACCGTACACACCATGTCCATCTGTATGAAAGCGGGCACCCCGATATCAGACGGCATCTCGCGTTTCGGGATTATTTAATTTCCCATCCGGAGCGGGCCGAAGAATATGCTACTCTGAAGATGAAGCTGGCGGAGATGTTTCCGCTTGACATGGCGGGCTATGTTGAAGGCAAAAACGGCTGGATAAAAGAGGCTGAGCGCTTGGCTGAACAATGGGAAAAGGCAGGGGAGGACAGGTAAAGCCCCCTCCTGCTTCAGGCTCTGACACAAGAGTCAAACGTTCCTTTATGGCTTCCGTCACAGTAAGGCATTTTCAGCGATTTTCCGCATCTGCAGAGCGAAAAAGCGGGTTTTTCAGGAAACGGGTTTCCTTCCATGTCGATCAGTTCGACGTCTCCCGATACCCGGAAACCGCCGTTGTCCATCACTTTAATCTGCACTTTTTTGGGCATCATTCCACCTCCGAATCCCTTCATATTTATGCCTGACAGCCGGAAACGATGCGCTTTTTCCCGACCCGTGGTACAATGTCCGTAAACGAAATAAAGAAGGATGATATCATGCAGCTTGAAATCACTGCTCAGGCAAAACAAGCCATTCAACGGGCAACAGAGCCTTACCCTGATAAAAAGATCCAGCTCCGCTATGATTCCGAGGGCTGCGGATGCGCGGTCAGCGGCGTACCGGTCCTGTGGCTGACGGACGAATTATCGGGAAGTTGCGAGCCCCTTGAGACAAACGGGCTTCCGATTTATATTCAGTCATCGCAAAAAGTCTTTTTTGATGAAGCGATGACCATCGACTATTATGAGAAAGCGGGTGCGTTGATGCTGAAGAGTCCGGCACAGGTGCTTTCTCCCAGAATGAGTATTTTAGTGAAATAGGGTGGCGTTCGATTTGAATCAAAAGGTAAAATCTTTAAAGCAAACCGCTCAAAATAAAACATGGGCGTCCTTTTTACATCAAAATCATCCGTATACACTCCTTCATTGGTCAATCGGAGGGACAGAGTCCGTCAAAAAGGATGTCTGGCTTCTTCAGGATGAAATGACTTTTGAAACAAAGGAATTTGATACAATTGAGACGGCCATCTCCTGGATCGGCGATCATATGAGCGACATTACGGATATTCTGTAGCATCAAAAGAAGGCGGACGAGACTTATGCTCGTTCGCCTTCTTTGTGCCGGTTTGTGATCTCTTGAAGAAAGTCCCGCACCGTGTTTTTGTAGCTGTTTCTGTTTTGGGTGTAGCTCATCGCATGCGCTCCTTTTTCAGCGATATAAAGCCTTTTCTTCCCCGGTTTTTTCTCGTAAAGCATTTCGCTCGATTCAGCCGGGATATAGTCGTCGTGTTTGCTGTGAATGAACAGCACCGGTTTTTTGATCTTCCTGACGACGGATAAAGGGGAGACATCACGAATGCGGTAGCCGTCCCGCCATCTCAAAAAGAGGCTGGCAAGCGGCAAAATGAAAGCTCCTGGAAGATGAAAATCTTCTTTCAGCCGGTAAATGAGCTGATCCTCAAATGTGGCAAACGGACAGTCGGCCACATAAAAATCAGCATCGGCATCATCCATTCCCGCGTAAAGAAGCGTCGTGACAGCGCCCATCGATTCGCCGTGAATCCCGATCAGCGCGTGTTCGCCGTGTTTTTCCCTCAGCCAATTGACAACCGTTTTCAAATCGTTTTTCTCATAATATCCGTAACTCGTCGTTTTTCCGCCGCTTGTGCCGTGCCTTCGGTGGTCATATATGACGGCGTTCCAGCCGAGATCCAGAAACAGATTCATATATTTGATCGAATTTAGCAGATTCATCGTCACCCCGTGGCAGATAACCACGGTGTTTTTCGTTTTGTGCGGGTGGACGTAATACCCTTTAATATTGTAGCCGTAAGAAGAAGAGAGGGTGATTTCTTCTTTCGGGAGAGCGGCAAAAGCCTTCTCATCATAGTGGCCGTCGGCCGTTTCCCGCTCAATAATGTATTGGTCGGTCCGTTTTTTAATGTACATGATTTGATTCGTAAAATAGATTCCGAGCGCAGCAATAAACAGCAAAACCGCTCCGATAGCAGCCAGCCAAATCAACATCTGTTGTAATCTTCCTTTCTTAAATGCTTCTCTCTTTATCATACCACACAACGATTGACATTTGCCGAGAGGGGCGGCTTGCCTGAACTTTTAGGTTCCTGATAAACTATCATCACAAACAGGGAGAAACGGAGGACAGGATATGGGAAAGAAAAAGCAAGAGCCAAATGCCCGGCAGCTGCTGAAAGATGCACTCGCCGACGACTTGAAACATAAACTTCAACAAATGAAGAGCGAATTGAAAGAGGAGGACGAAAAAAGAAAAGAGCGTGAGAAAGAGCGTCTCATCAAGGAAAGACAGGAAAGGGAAAAAAATAAAAGCTTTGAAGAACTCCTCAACGAAAGCGGACTTGACGACTGGAGGAAGTATAAGTAAGAAAGCACCGTCTGCCCAAGAGACGGTGCTTTCTTATTGCTTTATTCGCGATGTGCAGTGTACACGCCGCGTTTTGTATAAAAGCGGAGCGCTTTGATTTCCTGTTCTGTCAGACCGCGTCCGCCGACAGATTCAACGTTTTCCCGAAGCTGGGAGATTTTGCTCGCTCCGGGGATGACCGCGCCGACAGCCGGCTGGGCGAGAATATACTTCATGGCGGTTTCGGTCGCGGATAAATCAGGCGCTGTTTTTTCAATGTCCGTCTTTGTTTTGACGAGTTCATCATAAGAATATGCTAAATAGCCGTTTTCCTTGATTGCTGCGTTTGCATCTGACAGGGGTTTTTCTGTCAGTATCCCTTTTGCCAAAGGTCCTCTTGCAATCACGCTGATTCCATGTTCTTCAAGGAGTGAAAGCCATTCCTCAGGCCGTCTGTCCAACAAGCTGTATTGCATCATGACTGTGACGATGTTTGATTTTTTGACGTATTCCTTAATGACGTTTGGCCGAATCGAAGAAATGCCGTAATGGCGGATGATGCCTTCCTGTTTTAATTCTTCAAAGGCTTCGATTGTTTCGTCGATATTGTCTTCAATCGTTCCGCCGTGCAGCTGATAAAGATCGATGTAGTCGGTCTGCAGCCGCTTTAAGCTGCGCTTGACGGCTTCTTTTATGTACGCTTTCCGGGGATCCCAGAACCAGCCCGGTTTTCCTTCCTCCCAGCGGTTTCCCGCTTTTGTCGCGAGAATCACATCTTGGCGCCTTGATTTGATCGCTTCACCGACAATTTCTTCGTTGCGTCCAAAATCGTACAGGTCGGCAGTATCCAAATAATTGATGCCAAGCTCCAAAGCTTCATCCAAAATTGACAGTGCGTGCTTTTTGTCTGTTCCGAGAGACATGCAGCCGAGGCCGACTTCACTCACCTGTAAATCGGAATGTCCGAGCGTCCTTTTTTTCATAAGCTTCACTCCTTTTTTTCTTACTTTGAACGTAATACAAAGGAGCGAAGTTTTCAACCCATCGGCATCGGGATCAGAAGTACAGCTCGAAGATGATAATACTTAGGGCGCAAATCAAACAAACCGCGGCAGGGATGGCCGTAAAAAAAGGCTGCCGCGCCCGGAATAGGTGGGCATGAATGGCGCCTGTCATAAGCAGGGAGAACAACAGCCCCGAGCCGACAGCCAGATGCACATTCCAAATTCCGCCGATCATGCCAAGCGCTCCGGCGATTTCGAGAAATCCTGTAACTGAAAGAAACCACAGCGGGTATTCATAATGGCGCCAATGTTCCACTTGAAAAGGAACATGCAGCACCTTGATTACGCCTCCGATCAGCATAAATGCTGCCAGCCCTGCTTTTATGAAAATAAATGCCACCATGTTTACTCCGTTTCTGGATGCTGCGGATTAACGAGCATTCCGTGGATTAAAAGATCCGTGATTTGTTTCGCGAGACTTGAAGGGTCCTTTGATCCGTCAAGCAAATAGATATCGGCAAGGTGCTCAATCATGCCTGTCAGGCATTCAGCAACTGTTTCCATTTCCAGGCCGGACCGGAAGTAGCCAAGCTCCTGCTCTGCTTTCAAGTTCTCTTTCAAGGCCAGTGTTAAATCTTTTTTCATTTCGCATGCTTCCGGGCTGAGAAAAAAACCGATGCGGGTCAAATCCGGCTCTTCTGCCAAAAATCGAAATACAGCCTCTACAGCGGCCGTTACCCGTTTTGATACGTGTTTTTTCTCGATTCCTTTTTCTAAACGAAACGATTCGATCAGATTTTTTAAGTTCGCGTGAAAGCCATTGATCAGCTCGCTATAGATGGCGTCTTTGCTTGGAAAGTATAAGTAGAAAGACGGCTGAGTCAGCCCCGCTCTTTTGACAATCGTACTTACTTTCGTCTCATGGAATCCCCGGTTTGCAAATTCGTTTGCAGCGACTGCGAGCAGCCGCTTCCGGCTTTCTTTGCCTTTGCGGCCTTTTTCATTCCCCACATCGATCCGCCTCCAAATAATAATACTCATGAGTAACATTACTCATGAGTATTATTTCATGCAGTCCTTCTTGATGTCAATGAAAATCAAGCTTTCGGCAGGCGATTTTCTTTTTCAGAAAGCCAGTCTTTCACATAGTGATACATTCGTCCGTATTCCTTCAGCTTGGCGCGGATTTCCCATGCTTTCCCCGACATGACGATGCGGTTATTCAGCCGGTAGACCTTCATGGCGCGTCCCCCTTCCATGGTGTATGATAAAATGTATGGGATCAAAAGCCAGAGCAGAACTTAGGAGATGATCAAACTGAAGCATTTAGAGGAGAAAACCATATCAAAAGAAAAACTTTTTTCAGGCAAGGTGATCGATCTTTATCTTGAAGACGTCGAACTGCCGAACGGTAAAACGGGAAAGCGCGAAATCGTGAAGCATCCGGGCGCTGTAGCGGTGCTTGCTTTAACTGATGAAGAAAACATCATCTTAGTTAAGCAGTACAGAAAAGCGCTTGAACGGACGATCGTTGAAATACCGGCGGGCAAGCTTGAAAAAGGGGAGAAACCTGAATATACCGCGCTGCGGGAGCTTGAGGAAGAGACGGGATACACGGCTGCGAAGCTGGAGAAAATCACCGCTTTTTACACATCGCCGGGCTTCGCGGACGAATTGGTGCATCTGTATCTAGCTGAAGAGCTGACACCGCTTGAAGAAAAACGCGAACTTGATGAAGACGAATTTGTAGAAGTAATGGAGGTGCCGCTTACAGGCGCGCTGAAACTGATGGAAACTCAGGACATCTATGATGCGAAAACGGCTTATGCCGTACAGTATCTAGAGCTGAAAAAGGCCCTGCAAGCAAAAAAATGAAAGAAATATTCGCAGACATGCATATCCATATCGGGCGGACGGAATCAGGCCGCCCCGTTAAGATAACGGCTGCCAGAACGCTTACGCTCGACGACATTTTGATTGAAGCAAGCGAACATAAAGGAATGGAACTGATCGGCATTATAGATTGTCATTCACCCGAGGTGCTGGCCGAAATTGAAAAAGGAGTGTCTTCAGGCCGTTATACAGAGCTTGAAGACGGCGGAATCAAGTATAAAGATACCGTGCTTCTGTGCGGGTCTGAATTGGAAATCAATGATGACAGATGCCGCGGCCCGATTCATGTGCTGGCCTTTATGCCGACGATCTCCGCAATGAAGCAGTTTTCCGGCTGGCTCTCAGAAAGGGTGACGAATATCCATCTGAGCTCCCAGCGCATCTATGAGACGGGCATCGGTCTTCAGAAGAAAGTGAAAGAGCTCGGCGGCTTGTTCATTCCTGCGCACATTTTCACACCGCATAAGAGCCTGTATGGAAAAGGAGTCAAATTTTCGCTGCAAGAAGTGTTTGACCCGAAGATGATTGATGCAGTTGAACTCGGGCTGAGCAGCGACACTGATATGGCTTCACACGTATCCGAACTGAATCCTTTTGCATTTTTGACCAATTCGGACGCCCATTCACTTGGGAAAATCGGCAGGGAGTATAATAAGCTGCACATCAAACATGCCAGCTTTCAAGAGTTTTCGCTTGCTTTAAAAGGACAAGAGGGGCGTTGCATTGCCGCGAATTACGGGATGAATCCGCAGTTGGGCAAATATTTTCAAACCGCTTGTGAAACATGCGGCCGTCTGCAGGAGGCAGATGAAACGGTGTGTAAAGCGTGCGGAAGCCGAAAGTTTACAAAAGGCGTCAGCACGCGTCTAATGGAGCTTTACGATCAGGATGAAAGCCCGGTCAAGCGCCCGCCGTACGTTCACCAGGTTCCATTGCAGCTGATCCCCGGCATCGGCCCGAAAACGATTCAGAAGCTGAAAGAGGCTTTCGGCACTGAGATGAATATACTTCACCGGGTAAAAGAAGGCGAACTAAAAGAAACCATTCGTCCGCAGACGGCAGAGCTCGTGATCAAAGCAAGGAACGGGGATTTAGAGCTGAAAGCCGGAGGCGGCGGAACCTATGGAAAAGTGCAGAGCTAAAGGGGGCTTTAGAGAAAAGGGATGGAGTGGAAACTAAAATCGTATGAGGAATTGTCGAAGGAAGAGCTGTATCGCATCATCAAGCTCAGAATAGACGTCTTTATCGTTGAACAAAACTGCCCGTATCACGAGCTTGATCACTTAGATGAGCGGGCACACCATTTATTTCTGAGCCAAGAAGGAGAGATCGCTGCGTATTGCAGGCTGTTCCCGAGCGGCACGGCATACGCGGAGGCATCAATCGGCCGGGTGATCGTCCGCAAAGAAGACAGGGGAAAGGGATATGCGCAGACGCTTCTTGATAAAGCGCTCCGCTTTTTGGAAGGCGAGTGGGGAGAGACAAAGGTCAAGATCAGCGCCCAGAATCATTTGCGTTCCTTTTACGGCTCCTTCGGATTTAAAGCAATATCAGACGTCTATATGGAGGACGGCATTCCGCATGTGGATATGATCAGAACGGTAGAAACCGTATGACTTGCGTTCAGAACCCCGCCTTTCTATAATAGTAAGGTAAAAATTTGACAGGAGAGTGGGGAACATGGCCAAAAGCAAGGCAAGGAAAAAGCGCGAGCACATGTTGAGAAACGCAGGCAGAGATGCCGCCTTATCAAGAGGCAAGGCGCCTGACTTCAGCACGCACGTCAGAAAAACGAAAAGCAGGCGGGAAGAGCTTGCAAAGCTGCATATGAAACATAAACGAAAGAACCCTTATGATTTGCTACATGAAGATCATAAGGGTTCTTTTTTAGAAGATCCGCGAATAAATGCATGTGTCCCGATGTTCGCTCAAATCATTCGAAAGGTCATCGCTCTGTAAAACGGCTTCTAGCTGAAAACCGAGGCGCTCCGCCATTTTTCTGCTGTTCGTGTTCAAGCTGTCACAGCATATCTCAAGCCGCTTAGCTCTGACGTGTCTTCTCGCGAAATCAATCAGTCCGTTAAGCGCTTCTGTCATGTACCCTTGTCCGGAAAATTCGGAACTGCGCCAATAGCCGATTTCAAACCGTTTCGCTTTCCAGTTCATGCGGTGAAGACCGGTGCTGCCGACGAATTTCCCCGTTTCTTTATGGAAAATATGCATCCGCAAATCGTTGCGCAAAATAAAATCGGCCTGTGCCTGCCTGACGTTGATTTCTACATGTTCTTCCTCGGGCATTTCCCTTGCAAACGGCATCCACGGCTTTAGCTCAGGCAACGATTTTCGAATGGCGTCATGGACGGCCTCGCCGTCGCCTGCCCTTGGAGCTCTGACAAAAAGGCGCGGGGTTTCAAAACTGTCCGGAAAATCGAGCAGTATCGGATTCATACAGGTACCCTCCAGTTATTCTTTCTATTTTCGATCGTGCCATCTTCCCATCACAATCGTGTTGTCATATGTGCCGTCAGAAAGCCGCTTGTCTTTTTTTAAAATTCCTTCTATTTTAAAGCCATGCTTTTGATATAGGGCAGAAGCCCTCTCATTTGTTTCCGACACGCGCAGGGTCATTTTTTTAATGCCTGCGGTATCAGCCCAAACAATCGATTCGTTTAAAAGGCGTTTTCCAATGCCGTATCCCCAAAACTTTTTCAACACGCATACGCCAAACTCCACTTGATGAGAGAAGCGTTTTAAATCCTGTCCGGCACATCTTGAAAGCCGAGAATCCTGTTTCGAGCGACCGCCACTAAAAACAAGCAGCGGTCATGTTCGCTGTCTCTTTTGATCAGCTCTCTAAAACCCGCTTCATCAATAAAACCTTCACCCTTTTCCCTGTCCAAATATTCGGTTTCTCCATCGATCTGTACCCTTACAGCAGATAATTCCTTTGCATCTTGTTGGACGGCTGGCCTGACAATGTAGCTCAGCCCTTTACCATCAAAGCGTTTGTTCATGAGATACTCCAATCATTTTTTATATCCATTAGTCTATCACATTCCTTAGCTCGAATTTGTTTAAAATGACTGAATATAACAAAAAATGGACCGCGAATGGCGTTTTCGCGGTTCTTGAGCTGGTTCGGCCGTTACCTTGAGCCCGTGCTTATACATTGCTTTCGGCAGCGTAGTCAGCGGTTTTATCTCTAAGGACGCCGGGTGGATGGATGCGCATCAAAAAGATGTATGCGGCAAATGCGAGCAGCACGCCTGAAAACCATGAAATATCATAGAGGGGTTTCAGGGCCGGTAAGTATGTCCCGATCAAAGACATAAACGCTCCGAGCCCAACTGCGGCAAAGGCGCGGTAATTGTAGCCTTTATAGTACGTGTACCTTCCGTTTAGAGAGTAGAGATCTTCGATGTGAAGCGTGCGCTTTCGGATGATAAAATAATCGGCAAGCATAACGCCTGCGACCGGCCCCAATATTCCGCCGATTGTGCCGAGAAAGGAAAACACACTTGCTTCATTCTCCATCAGCTTCCATGGGAAAGTGAACAGGGCCAAAACAGCTGTTAAATAGCTGCCACGCTTAAAATTGATATATTTCGGCAAACAATTGGCCAGATCATAGGCCGGCGAGACAATATTTGCCGCAACGTTTACCGAAATGGCGGCGATGCAAAGCGTCATGACCGAAAGAGCGATCACATACGGATTGTCAAAATAGGTGAGAATATCGACAACGTCCCAAATCGGCTCCCCGAAGGCAGCCTGCGAGCCGGAGGTGACGGTAATGCTTGCAAATGCAAACAGTACGAATGTGCCCGGCAAACCGTAAAACTGTCCTCTGATTTGTTCTTTTTGGGAGGCTGCAAACCTCGTAAAATCGGGAATGTTCAAAATGAGTGTCGCCCATATGCCGATAATCCCCGTCACACCGGTAAGAAATGGCCAAATCAATTCACCGAATGTCTGAAATTTTCCCGGCTGCGAATAAATCGGACCGAGTCCCCCCGCAATATCGACCGCCCACCACACCATCCCGCCAAAGACGAGATAAACGAGCGGGCCGGCCCAAACTTCAAACTTTCTAATCGACTCCATCCCGTGGTGGAGGACGAGAAGATGAATTCCCCAAAAGAAAACAAATGACAAAAGACCCGATAAATGCAATCCAAACAAGTTCCAATCGCCGCCGATGTCTTTCCAGCCGCTCCACACATTTAAGATCAGGATGTTGATCGCCGTGCTTCCCGCAAACGCTTGAATGCCGAACCACATCATCGCTACAAAACCCCTGAGGAGCGCCGGAATATTGGCCCCGTATATCCCGAAAGAAGATCTGATTAACACGGGAAAAGGCACGCCGTATTTTGCGCCGGCATGTCCATTTAAAGCGAGGGCTGCATAGAGCACGATCGAAGCGACAGCGATAATCCCAAGCACCTGCCACGGAGAAAGTCCGATCGCAATCAGCCCGCCAACCGTTGCGTAAGTCGGGATGTTATGGATGCAGCCCATCCAGATCGATGCGAAATTGACCGCTTTCCATGTGCGTTCCTCAGGCTTCAGAGGCTGCAGGTCGCTGTTTGAGAGCGTGCTGTCTGTTTGAACTTTTTCATGATGAACAGATTTCATGTAATCCCTCCGGTTATTTTTAAGGGGAAATATAACTTATTATCCTGAAAAATTCATTAGATAAACTAAACAAATATTTCAAGGCGTTTGTTGAGGTTGACTAAACGAACCGTTTGGAGCAGATATAAAAATATTGATTTTTATGAAACAGTTGTCTATCTCGATCATAGGATAAAAGACCAGGTTGAAATATTACTCCGCATCATAATGAAAGCGTTTTCTGTACAGCGGAGGAAAAGGGGAATCCGAAGGGGGTTAACAAATGAAGAAAATTTTATTGGTTTGTGCGGCCGGCATGTCTACGAGCCTGCTTGTCAGCAGAATGAAAAAGCATGCAGAAGCGCTGAACGAAGAGGTCGACATCATCGCTCTTCCTGTATCCGAAGCCGGGACTGCCGCGTCAAGCGCGGACGTCGTATTGTTGGGGCCGCAAGTCAGGTACCAAAAGTCACAGGTTGAGGCGAGCGCAGGAGACACGCCGGTCCAGGTGATCGACATGCGAGACTACGGCACCATGAACGGCGAAGCTGTGCTGCAAAAAGCGCTGCAGCTGATGAAATAAAAGGAGGGGAGACAGGGATGAGCGGGTTTATGGAGAAGTTTGAGCGGAACGTGGAACGGTTTTTGGTTCCCGTTGCGGCTAAACTGAACTCACAGCGCCATATATGTGCAATAAGAGATGCTTTTATTCTATCATTTCCGATTATTATGGCAGGATCGATTATCATTTTATTAAATTTTGCTATTTTATCTCCGGACGGGTTTATCGCCAAAATTTTATTCCTTGAAAAGGTGTTTCCGAACTTGGCTGATTATCAGTCGGTCTTTACGCCCGTACTGCGGGGATCGCTCGATATAATGTCTATATTTGTCGTGTTTCTCGTCGCACGCAATTTAGCCATCTCAATGAAAGCGGATGAACTGCTTGCCGGATTAACGGCTGTATCCTGTTATTTTATCATTTATTCACCGTACCGGCTGATCGAAAACGAGAGCTTTTTAACGACGAAGTGGCTCGGCGCCCAAGGACTGTTCGTCGCCTTAATCATCGGGATCATCGTCGGTGAAGTGTTCAGCAGGCTTTCAAATGCCAAGCGCCTGCAAATTCATATGCCTCCGCAGGTGCCGCCTGCGGTCGCCCGGACATTTAAAGTGCTGTTTCCGATCATCTTCATTACGATTGGTTTTGCGGTGTTAAGCTTTGCGCTGATGTCTCTGTCGAAAAACGGTCTGCATGAATTGGTGTATACTGTGCTGCAGGCGCCGTTGAGAGAGATGGGAACGAATATTTTCACCGTTGTTTTTCTTGGAGTCGTCGCCAACTTTTTATGGCTGTTCGGCATTCACGGTCCGAATACAATCGCGGCGATCAGAGAAACGATCTTTGCAGAAGCAAACCTTGAAAACCTCGCTTTTGCCGCCAAAACAGGCTCTGCCTGGAACGCCCCGTTTCCTGAAACATGGGCGCTGAATGACGCCTTTGCAAACTACGGGGGATCGGGCATGACGCTGGGGCTTTTGATCGCAATATTCATCGCTTCAAAGCGGCGGGATTATAAAGACATCGGCAAGCTCTCGATCGGGCCGGGAATATTTAATATTAATGAACCTGTCATTTTCGGACTTCCGGTCGTGCTCAATCCGATCTTCATGATTCCCTTTATCATCGTTCCGGCAGTCAATACTGTCATCGGCTATTTGTTCATCAAGTTTCAGCTGATCCCGCCAATCGCATACGCTGTTCCCTGGACAACGCCCGGGCCGTTAATTCCGTTTCTCGGGACCGGAGGAAACTGGCTTGCGCTCGGCGTCGGCTTTCTCTGCCTCGCCATTTCAACAATGATTTATCTGCCGTTTGTGATGACTGCCAACAAAACCGTGAATACGGACAGGGAGCATTCTGCGGAAAACAGGGAGGAATCATAACTTTATCGGGGCGCCTTTTACTTACGGGCGCCTGTCTTTTTTCAAAAAAAGTCATGCGGCTCTCTTTTCTCTCATACAATCTATTAAAATCAAAAGCACGTCTGGGAGGAAGATACATGCGGAAGCCCACAATCAAAGAGCTCATCTTTCAACATATGAAGGATCATCTGTCGATCTATTTATTTGTTTCTGTGCTGTTTTTAATGGGTGTGATTTTCGGAGCGGTCATCGTCAACAGCATGACGATCGGTCAAAAAGAAGATTTGTTCTACTATTTGAATCAATTTTTTGGACAGCTTTCCGAAGGAAAAGCAGCCAGCTCAAAGGAAATGTTTTTGCAGAGCTTTCTTCATAATATGAAATATTTAGGCTTAATGTGGATTCTCGGGATTTCCATCATCGGCCTGCCCGTCATTTTTATCATGGTCTTCTTAAAAGGGATCGTCGTCGGATTTACAGTCGGCTTTTTGGTCAATCAAATGGGAATCAACGGCTTTTTCCTGTCTTTTGTCTCCGTGCTCCCGCAAAATATTCTGCTGATCCCGGCTTACTTGATCATGGGCACCTGTGCCATTGCCTTTTCGATGAGGCTCATCCGCCAGCTTTTTGTCAAACGCAGTCTTGCAGAAGCGCCTGTCCATTGGTTTGGCCGGTACGCTTTTGTGCTCGTCCTGATTCTCGCAATGTCTCTTATCTCCTCTTCCTTTGAAGCATATCTTTCGCCGCTGTTGATGGAAAAGCTGACGGAGTACGTCTTGCCGAAACAGCATTAATTTATAATGATTATTAAAAAATATTCATTTTGTTTCTCAATTTATAATGATTATAGTTGGCTCCCTGCGCTTGTTTTGTTATAATAAGCTAGGTAATGCGGCGTAGGAGGGAAAGTCAATGGAAACACGTATTGATCGGATTAAAAAGCAACTGCATTCTTCCAGCTATAAACTCACCCCTCAGCGCGAGGCTACTGTAAGGGTGCTGCTTGAGAATGAGGAAGACCATTTAAGCGCAGAAGATGTATACCTCCTCGTAAAAGAGAAATCTCCTGAGATTGGTCTTGCGACAGTATATCGTACTCTTGAACTGTTAACTGAATTAAAAGTAGTGGATAAAATCAATTTTGGCGACGGTGTGTCAAGATATGACCTCCGCAAAGAAGGTGCCGCCCATTTCCATCACCACCTGGTTTGCATGGAGTGCGGTTCGGTTGTTGAAATTGAAGAAGATTTGCTTGAAGACGTGGAAGAAATCATTGAAAAGGATTGGAAATTTAAAATAAAAGACCACAGGCTGACGTTCCACGGCATCTGTCATGACTGTCAGCAAAAGGAATCGGAATAGTCTAAACCGGAGAGAACCCTTTCAGCCATGAGCGGGTTCTTTTTTGATTCAGACGTATAAAACTTGTCTCATTTGGCATAAGTTTTAGTAATCGAATCAAAAGAAGGGACCTGAAACCGTATGAAAATGCTGAAAACGGCTGCCGATATGATCAAGGTGTTTGTGCTGTTTACCGGTTTTACCGTCTTGTTTTATTATGCTATGATATGGATAAATTCAGAGTATGAAAACTATCATCGGTATGATAAACCTGAAGGAGCAGCCCTCAAGGTCGCCTCGATGGAAGGGGACGAGCAGGGCAGCTGGTTTAACCGGTTAATCTTTTTTTATTTGAACGGGGAGTAGGATAGCGTGAAAGTTCATATTAAAGACTTTATACACTACGCCGTTGTTGAACGGGGGCTTTCCCACAACACGGTTGTGAGCTATGAACGGGATTTGAACAGCTACGCCGCCTATTTAGAGGAACAGGAGCAGCTGAGCTCTTTTGACCAGGTGACAAGGCTTTCCATCATCCAGTTTTTAAAGCATTTAAAAGACGCCGGAAAATCCGGCAAGACGGTTGCGAGGCATCTCGCTTCCATCCGCAGCTTTCACCAGTTTCTGCTGAGGGAAAAAGTGACGGCCCAGGACCCGTCCGTCCATATTGAGTCGCAAAAAACGGAACGGACGCTGCCGAAGGTGCTGTCATTACAGGAAGTCGAAACGCTTCTGGATACGCCGAAGCTGACGGGGCCGTTCGGCTACCGCGATAAAGCGATGCTGGAGTTATTGTATGCGACAGGGATCCGCGTCAGCGAGATGATCGCATTAAAGCTGTCCGATGTCCATTTATCGATGGGCTTTATCCGCTGCTTCGGTAAAGGAAGAAAGGAACGGATCGTTCCGCTCGGCGAAGCGGCGTCACATGCGGTCGGCGAATATCTGTCAAAAGCGAGGGGAAAGCTTTTGAAAAAAAATACCGAAGACGCCCTGTTCCTGAATCATCACGGCAGACAGATGAGCCGCCAGGGATTTTGGAAAAATTTAAAGAAAATTGCCTTGGAAGCGGGAATTAATAAAGAGTTGACGCCGCACACGCTGAGGCACTCTTTCGCCACACACCTGCTCGAAAACGGAGCCGATCTCCGGGCCGTTCAGGAAATGCTCGGACACGCCGACATTTCGACGACGCAAATTTATACGCACGTGACGAAAACAAGGTTGAAAGACGTGTATAAGCAATACCATCCCCGTGCATAGCCTAAAAGGACAGGCGAAGCACGGTTTTTCATGTTGAGTGAGCAGCGAATTGCGGGAAGTTTCTTACTATTCCCGTTCGTATTGTCAACTGTTGTGTAAACGGTTTATACTTGGCTAATAGCGGTATTTTGGTTTTTTTATGCCAAGCGTGACAGCCTATAGCTGACAGAAAGAAAAAAAGGAGGCCGACAAATGCCTGCATTTGATTACAACCGCGTATTTTTAATTGTGATGGATTCCGTTGGAATCGGCGAGGCGCCTGATGCCGAAAAATTTAATGACAAAGGCGCAGATACTTTGGGCCACATTGCCGAACACATGGGAGGCATCAGCCTGCCGAACATGGCGAACCTCGGGCTCAGCAACATCCGTGAAATCAAAGGGGTTGAAAAGGCAGAAGAGCCGCTTGCCTATTACGGCAAAATGAAAGAAGCCTCAAATGGAAAAGATACGATGACTGGACATTGGGAGATTATGGGGCTTTACATAGACAAACCTTTCCGGGTGTTTCCCGAAGGTTTTCCGGACGAATTGATCCATGAACTTGAACAGAAGTCCGGAAGAAAAGTGATTGGAAACAAGCCTGCATCAGGCACTGCGATTTTGGATGAACTCGGTGCGGAGCATATGGAAACCGGCGCGCTGATCGTCTACACCTCAGCAGACTCCGTTCTGCAGATTGCCGCACACGAAGAAGTCGTGCCTCTCGAGGAATTGTACAAGATCTGCGAGATCGCGCGCGAGCTTACGCTTGACGAAAAATATATGGTCGGACGCGTCATTGCCAGACCGTTTGTCGGCAAGCCGGGCGAATTTAAACGGACGCCGAACCGCCATGATTATGCGCTGAAGCCGTTCGACAGAACCGTGATGAATGAATTGAAAGATGACAGCTTTGATGTGATTGCGATCGGCAAAATCTCCGATATTTACGACGGCGAGGGCATTACGGAATCGCTTAGAACGAAGTCGAATATGGACGGGATGGACAAGCTGGTGCAAACGCTTGACAAAGATTTTACAGGGATCAGCTTTGTAAACCTCGTGGACTTTGATGCGCTGTTCGGACACCGCCGTGATCCTGAAGGATACGGAAAAGCGCTTGAAGAGTTCGACGCGCGCCTTCCTGAAGTGTTTGAAAAAATGCGCGAAGACGATCTGCTCATCATTACCGCCGACCACGGCAATGATCCGGTTCACCATGGCACAGATCATACAAGGGAGTACGTGCCGCTTCTTGTATACAGCAAAAAACACGAAAAGCCCGGGGCGCTTCCGCTCGCAGATACATTCGCGGACATCGGCGCGACGATCGCCGACAACTTTAAAACGAATATGCCAAAGTACGGAAAAAGCTTTTTATCCCTGCTGAAATAGGAGGAAACGACGTGAAACAGATGATTGCAAATGCCGCAGACTATATTAAAAGCAAAACGGAAATCAAACCGGCAGTCGGCCTGATTTTGGGATCCGGCCTTGGCGTGCTTGCTGATGAGATAGAAGACGCCGTTCGCATTAAATATGAAGACATCCCCGACTTTCCTGTTTCCACTGTTGAAGGACATGCCGGACAGCTTGTCATCGGCAGACTTGAAAATGTACAAGTCGTCGCGATGCAAGGGCGTTTTCATTTTTACGAAGGGTATTCAATGGACAAGGTAACCTTTCCAGTCCGTGTTATGAAAGAGCTCGGGATCGAGACTTTAATCGTGACCAATGCCGCAGGCGGCGTCAATGAATCGTTCCGTCCTGGCGATTTGATGATCATATCCGATCATATCAATTATATGGGAACGAACCCGCTGATCGGTCCAAACGATTCCTCGCTGGGCGTCAGATTCCCTGATATGTCGTCCGCATATGATAAGGAACTGCGCCTCTTAGCGAAAAAAACAGCCGAAGAATTGAACATCAGTGTACAAGAAGGGGTTTATACAGCCGTTACAGGGCCTACATACGAAACGCCTGCCGAAGTGCGCTTCCTCAGAACGATCGGATCGGATGCCGTCGGCATGTCGACGGTTCCGGAAGTCATCGTGGCGAAACATTCGGGCCTTCGCGTGCTCGGCATTTCGTGTATATCAAACGCGGCAGCAGGGATCCTTGATCAGCCGCTCTCCCATGATGAAGTGATCGAAGTCACCGAAAAAGTAAAAGCCGACTTTTTGCGGTTTGTTAAAGCGGCCGTTGCCAAAATCGGCTAAAACTACAGAGAAGTTGAAATGTGAGCCAATGCAAGTTCAAATGAGAACCTGCATTGGCTCTTTCTTTTTGATCTCCGAGAAATTTTTTCCAACCGATCCGTATAAATCCAACCGGATTGGAAAAAATAGAGAGGATTACGAAATGGAGGTCTGGGTGATGAAACGTCATTTATCCAAATTGCTGATTTTTACGATAATCCTGATGACAGCGCCATCGGCGTTTGCAAAAGAGAGCGCAAAGAAACCGTCGGAGCTTGCTGATGACGCAAAATCTGCCGTTTTAATCGAGCGGGATACCGGTAAGGTGATGTATGACAAGAACAGCCGTGAAAAGCTTCCCCCGGCCAGCATGACAAAAGTGATGACCATGCTGCTGATCATGGAAGCTCTTGATGAAGGCAAGATCAAAATGAAAGACAAAGTCAGAACAAGCGAGTATGCCGCTTCAATGGGGGGTTCGCAAATTTTTCTTGAGCCCGGTGAAGAAATGACGGTTGAAGATATGCTGAAAGGGATCGCCATCGGATCGGGTAATGATGCCTCTGTTGCAATGGCAGAGCATATTGCCGGGTCTGAAGAGGAATTTGTCAAAAGAATGAATGAAAAAGCTGCTGAGCTCGGCCTCAAGGATACGTCTTTTCAAAATACGACAGGTCTGCCTGAAGAAGGCCATTACAGCACAGCCTATGACATGGCCCTCATGGCGAAAGAGCTTTTAAAATATGAAAACATCACGAAATTTACGGGAACGTATGAAGACTATCTGAGAGAAAACACTGATAAAAAATTCTGGCTCGTCAACACAAACCGCCTCATCAAATTTTATCCCGGCGTTGACGGAGTCAAGACCGGCTTTACAAATGAAGCAAAGTACTGCCTGACAGCTTCAGCGAAAAAAGGAAACATGCGCGTCATCGCTGTCGTTTTTGGAGCCAGCACGCCGAAAGAACGAAATGCCCAAATTACAAAAATGCTTGACTTCGCGTTCAGCCAATATGAAACGCATCCGATGTATAAACGCAATGAAATCATTTCCGATTTGAAGGTCAATAAAGGCCGTGAGCAAAAAATAAACCTTGTCACATCGGAACCGATTTCCCTTTTGACGAAAAAAGGCGAAAATATCGAATCTGTTAAAAAAGAAATCAAACAGAAGGAAGATATCCAGGCCCCTGTCAAAAAAGGCACAGAGCTTGGGACGCTCGTATTGAGAAAGGACGGAAAGGTTCTCGCTGAAAGCCCTCTTGTCGCAGAAAAAGACATGGATAAAGCGGGGATGTGGACGATGTTCAAGCGGACGATGACCCACTGGACGAAGTGGAGTGAATAATGCCGAACGGTCACTAGTTTTGTCACGGTGAAGGAATTTATAAAGTCTGAAGCGAAACACTCATTATCCGATTTAAACCAAGGAGGAATGAGGATGAGCCTCGGAATCGATATTCACGTCAAAGAATCCGTACTATGCATTCGGTTGACAGGTGAACTCGATCACCATACAGCAGAAACCTTGAGAAAACAAGTCAGTGACCATCTGGAACAATCCGACATTCGCCATATTGTCATGAATCTTGCAGACCTTTCGTTTATGGACAGTTCAGGGCTTGGCGTCGTGCTCGGCAGATATAAGGAGATTAAGCAGCTCGGCGGAGAAATGATCGTCTGCGCCATTTCTCCTGCTGTCAAACGTTTATTTGATATGTCCGGGCTGTTTAAAATCATTCGCCTTGAGCAATCAGAGCAGCGTGCACTTGAAACGTTGGGGGTGGCGTCATGAAAAATGAAATGAATATCCAGTTTACGGCACTCAGCCAAAACGAATCGTTTGCACGGGTGACAGTCGCTGCTTTTATCGCTCAGCTTGACCCGACGATGGATGAACTGACCGAAATTAAAACGGTCGTATCTGAAGCGGTCACAAACGCGATCATACACGGTTATGAAGACTCAGGGCAGGGAAACGTATACATTTCCGTCACCCTTCATGACCATATCGTCTATTTAACGATCCGTGACGAAGGAGTCGGTATCCCTGATCTTGAAGAAGCGCGCCAGCCCCTGTTCACGACAAAGCCCGAACTCGAACGGTCGGGAATGGGCTTTACGATCATGGAAAATTTCATGGATGATATTTCGATCGACTCCTCACCTGAGATGGGAACCACAATACACTTAACAAAGCACTTATCAAAAAGCAAAGCGCTTTGCAATTAAGGGAGATTTGTTATGGATGTGGAGGTTAAAAAAGAAAACCAGAACACTCAGCTTAAAGACCATGAAGTGAAAGAACTGATTAAAAACAGCCAGAACGGCGATCAAAAAGCAAGGGACCTCCTCATAGAAAAAAACATGCGTCTTGTTTGGTCTGTCGTTCAGCGTTTTTTGAACAGAGGCTATGAGCCTGATGACCTCTTTCAAATCGGCTGCATCGGCCTCTTAAAGTCGGTGGACAAATTCGATCTTTCCTATGACGTTCGGTTTTCCACCTACGCCGTCCCGATGATTATCGGGGAGATTCAGCGGTTTATCAGAGATGACGGAACCGTCAAAGTGAGCCGCTCGCTGAAAGAGCTCGGCAACAAAATCCGGCGGGCGAAAGACGAGCTTTCCAAATCAAACGGCCGGATTCCGACCGTTCAGGAAATCGCCGATTATCTCGAAATCAGTTCGGAAGAGGTCGTGATGGCTCAGGAAGCGGTCCGCTCTCCTTCGTCCATTCATGAAACGGTTTACGAAAACGACGGAGACCCGATTACACTTCTGGATCAAATCGCCGATCAGTCGGAAGAGAAGTGGTTCGATAAAATCGCTTTAAAGGAAGCTATCAAGGATTTGGATGAACGGGAAAAGCTGATTGTTTATTTAAGGTATTACAAAGACAAGACGCAATCTGAAGTTGCCGACCGCCTCGGCATATCCCAGGTGCAAGTGTCGAGACTTGAGAAAAAGATTTTAAAGCAAATCAAAAACCAGATGGATCATTTTGAAAGCTGAGTCTGCTCCTGTTACAGGCAGCCTCGGATGTCTGATGAAAAACCGGACGCTCTTTTGGAGCGCTCCGGTTTTTTTTGTGGTAATTTATGGTCTTTTGCTGCTTGCTGAATGATAAATGAGATGTACTTCATACTACAACTATAACCATCATATAGGAAGTGACCCAGATGGAACGTCAAGTTTTTATCAGACTCCGCCACCGGCTTAAGGCAGATCCCGATGAATTGATTCTGCTCGGCCATATCGCACAGGTAGCGGGTGACCGCCGATACAAAGAAAAGCTTGAACGACTGCCTATTTATCAGGTCAGCAAAGCGGATCAAAGCATGGTGGTCTTGGACGTGATGAAGGTGATTGAAGCTGTACATAAATCGTTTCCTGACCTTGATGTCCAAACCGTCGGCGGTTCTGAAACCATCGTGGAGATCCAATATCCGAAAAGGGATCTGTCGCCCGTGTTGTTCATCGCCGTCTGGCTGCTCCTGTTCGTCGGTGCCGGCCTTGCCGTCATGAACTTTCATGAAGATGTCAGCATGAGGGAAGTGCACATCCTGCTTTACGAAATGGTGACGGGCAAGGTGAACCGCTATCCATACCTTTTGCAGGTTCCGTACAGCATCGGTCTCGGGCTCGGCATGATCTTGTTTTTTAATCATTTATTTAAGAAACGATTTAACGAGGAGCCCAGCCCTCTGGAGGTCGAGATGTTTAAATATCAGCTTGATTTGGACCATTATGTGGCCTTGCACGAAAACATAGAAACGACAAAGGATATTCATGATCATTAGCGTGATATTTATCATCTTTCTCGGACTTGCAGGAGGGGTCGCAGTTGGATCCGGCTTTGTCGCTTTTCTCACCGTGCTTGGCATTATCCCGAGGCTGACTCAGCTGACGAAAACGAAAGGGTTTATCCAGGCGTATGAATGGGCTGTCATTCTGGGCGCGGTTTTTGGAGGATGGGAATCGCTGAACATGTCCCGCTTTTTTTTATCCAAATGGCTGCTTGTTCCGATCGGTCTTTTTGCGGGCGTTTTCATCGGAATGCTTGCAGCGGCGCTTACAGAAGTATTGAATGTGCTGCCGATATTGGCGAAACGAATCGGCATGGGGGACAGGATTTTGATTCTTTTAATGGCCATTGTTTTCGGGAAGATTCTTGGCTCGATGTTCCAATGGCTCATATTTGTTCATCTGTCATAAAAGGAGGATTATGATGTCAAGTTTGAAAGATAATTATCAATCGAAAGTCAAAGCGTATCAGCCAACACCGCCTTATGTACTGAACTGTATCAAGGCTTTTCTCGTCGGAGGCCTGATCTGTGCGATCGGCCAGGCGTTCCAGAATTTTTATATGGCCGTGTTCAACTTTGATGAAAAAACGGCGGGGAATCCGACGGTTGCCACGCTAATCTTAATCTCCGCTCTGTTAACGGGTCTTGGCGTCTACGACAGAATCGGCCAGTTTGCCGGTGCGGGTTCTGCTGTTCCGATTACAGGATTTGCTAACAGTATGACGAGCGCCGCGCTTGAGCACAAAAGCGAAGGATACGTCCTCGGCGTGGGAACCAATATGTTTAAGCTGGCGGGAAATGTCATCGTCTTCGGCGTTGCGGCCGCTTATATTGTGGGGATGATCCGCTTTGCTTTTGATAAGCTGTTTTAGGAGGAAAACAACATGAAATTAACAGGAAAACAAACATGGGAGTTCGAGAACCCGCTGTTTGTTAACTCGAGCGGAACAGCGGTCGGTCCCAAGGAAAAAGAAGGGCCTCTTGGACACTTATTTGACAAAACGTATGATGAAATGCACTGCAACCAGAAAAACTGGGAGATGGCAGAGCGCAAGCTGATGGAGGATGCGGTTCAGTCCGCGTTATCAAAACAAAATCTTAAAAAGGAAGACATCGATATCTTTTTGGCGGGTGACCTGCTCAACCAAAACGTGACTGCCAACTATGTGGCGAGGCATTTGAAAATTCCTTTTCTCTGCTTATTTGGAGCATGCTCGACATCAATGGAATCGATCGCGATCAGTTCGGCATTGATTGACGGAGGTTTCGCAAAGCGTGCCCTGGCGGCAACCAGCAGCCATAATGCGACGGCTGAAAGGCAGTTTCGCTACCCGACGGAATACGGGGGCCAAAAGCCGGGAACCGCGACATCCACAGTGACCGGAAGCGGAGCAGTCGTCCTCAGCCAGCAGCCCGGCGGAATCAAAATCACCAGCGCAACCGTCGGAAGGGTTATCGACTTGGGGATTACCGATTCGCAAGATATGGGGTCAGCGATGGCACCCGCTGCTGCGGATACGATCAAGCAGCATTTGGAGGATCTGGGACGCACACCTGATGATTACGATCTGATTTTAACCGGCGATCTTTCAGGTGTCGGCAGCCCGATTTTAAAGGATCTGTTAAAAGAGGAAGGAATCAATGTCGGGACAAAGCATAATGACTGCGGGCTGATGATCTATACGCCTGACCAGCAGGTTTTTGCAGGCGGAAGCGGATGTGCTTGTTCTGCAGTCGTCACTTTTGCCCACATTTTCAAAGAAATTGAAGCGGGCAGGCTGAACAGAGTGCTTGTTGTAGCGACAGGCGCCCTTTTGAGCCCGACGATTATTCAGCAAAAAGAATCGATTCCTTGCATTGCCCATGGCGTCGTATTTGAACGAGCCGAAAGGGGGAACGCCTAAGATGGAGTATGTCATTGCTTTTATTGCAGGCGGGCTGATTTGCGTAATCGGCCAGCTCTTGCTTGATGTCTTTAAAATGACGCCGGCCCATGTCATGACAACTTTTGTCGTATCAGGAGCCATTCTGGACGGATTCGGCATTTACGACCGTTTTATCGAATTTGCCGGTGCCGGGGCTACGGTTCCGATTGTCAGTTTCGGCCACTCCCTTTTGCACGGTGCAATGCACCAAGCCGAGGAACACGGCTTTATCGGGATTGCCATGGGGATATTCGAACTGACGTCTGCCGGTATATCCTCCGCTATTTTGTTTGCTTTTCTTGTTGCCGTGATTTTTAAACCGAAAGGATAAAGGATAATGCCAGCAAAACGCAAGGTCATTTTGGTCACAGACGGCGATATTTACGCTGCAAAAGCAATCGAATATGCAGCAAGAAAAACGGGTGGCCGTTGCATTTCCCAATCGGCGGGGAATCCAAGCGTTAAAACAGGACCGGAGCTTGTATCCATGATCCTGCAAACCCCTCATGATCCTGTATTCGTCATGTTTGATGATTCCGGACTTCAAGGCGAAGGGCCGGGAGAGACAGCTATGAAATATGTGGCGGTACATCCCGGTATCGAGGTGCTCGGGGTCATCGCCGTCGCTTCAAAAACTCATTATGCAGAGTGGACGAGGGTCGATGTATCAATCGATGCAGAAGGCGAACTGACAGAGTACGGCGTCGATAAACACGGGGTCAAAGAGCTTGATGTCAAACGAATGAACGGTGATACGGTCTATTGCCTTGACCAGCTGGATGTTCCGATCATTGTCGGAATCGGTGATATCGGTAAGATGAACAGAAAAGACGATGTGGAAAAAGGTTCGCCGATTACAATGAAAGCGGTCGAGCTCATTTTAGAAAGGAGCGGGTATCATGAGTGCTCAAAAGCAGGAGAAGACGAACGTATTCCTTGATCCTTCTAAGAATGAAGCGTATTTTAAGAAGCGGGTCGGCATGGGAGAAAGCTTTGACCTTGGCGTACGCAAGGTCTTTATTCTCGGCCATGAAGTTCAACTTTATTATGTCAACGGATTGTGCGACACACAATACATCATTCACCTGTTAAGGGAACTCGTGCATCTGAATGATAAAGAAAAAGAGTCGGGCGAGGTTGAAGAGATTGTCGAAAACAGGCTTTTGAACCAGCAGGTTTCAAAAGCAGAAACGCTTGATGAAGCGGTCGACCAAGTGTTGTCAGGACTGGTTGCCATCATCGTCGAAGATGCGGGGTTTGCTTTTATCATCGATGTCAGAAGCTATCCGGGCAGAACGCCGGAAGAGCCTGATACAGAAAAAGTCGTACGCGGTGCAAGGGACGGATTCGTCGAGAACATTATCGTCAACACAGCCCTGATCAGACGCCGGATCAGAGATGAGCGCCTGCGCTATAAAATGCTTCATATCGGTGAACGCTCCAAAACAGACATCTGTCTCTGCTATTTGGAAGATGTCGCAGATCCCGATCTTGTTGAAGTATTAAAAAAAGAGATTGAAGATGTGAAGATCGACGGGCTGCCGATGTCGGATAAATCGGTAGAGGAATTCCTTGTCGGCCAAGGCTTCAACCCGTTTCCGCTCGTCAGGTTTACGGAAAGGGCGGATGTAGCCGCAAGCCATATTTTAGAGGGGCATGTCATCGTGATCGTCGATACGTCGCCAAGCGTCATCATTACGCCGACCACTTTGTTTCATCATGTACAGCATGCTGAGGAATACAGACAGACGCCGGCTGTTGGAACGTTTTTAAGGTGGGTGCGGTTTTTCGGTATTTTGGCCTCCACCTTTTTGCTGCCGCTTTGGCTGCTGTTTGTCATTCAGCCGTCACTGTTGCCTGATAATTTATCGTTTATCGGTTTAAACAAAGACACTCATATTCCGATTATCATGCAGATTTTCCTGGCGGATCTCGGCGTCGAATTTTTAAGAATGGCCGCCATTCATACGCCGACGGCGCTTTCGACTGCAATGGGCCTGATCGCTGCCGTATTGATCGGTGATATCGCGATCAATGTCGGCTTGTTTTCTCCTGAAGTCATTTTATACGTTTCCCTCTCGGCAATCGGAGCTTATACGACACCAAGCTACGAGCTGAGTCTGGCGAATAAAATGGTGAAGCTGTTTATGCTGATATTGGTAGCGCTCTTTAAAGTAGAGGGATTTGTCATCGGATTAACGATCTTAACTATAGTGATGACTTCGATCAGGTCATTGCGGACTCCTTACTTATGGCCGCTCCTCCCGTTCAATGGAAAAGCGTTTTGGCATGTTCTCGTGCGCACTTCTGTTCCCGGGGGAAAAGTCAGGCCGAGCATCGTTCATCCGAGAAACCGGTCCAGACAGCCGTGAACCCGGCATTCCAAGAGGCTTTTCCCCAGGGAAAAGCCTCTTTTTCAGTAATCAAATTCCGGTCTTTGAGTCCCGATGCCTCTGTATTCGTTGGCAGAAATCGCGACTGCCCGGAGGCTGCAAATGTTGTTCTGTCTTCTGATCGGATAGACGACATACAACATTTCGCGGCCGAACGGGTCAATCGTTGACGAATGCAGGAAAACCTCAGTTCCTCTCCGCCAAAATCTCGTATTCGCCGGAGCTGTAATAATCTGCCCTTCATAAGGCTCATAAATTCTCTGCTCATCATGTGCAGCCGGCTGATAAGGGTCGTATGCATTTTCCGGTGTATAGCCGGGAGCCGGAGTGTAGGGGTAACGATTTGGATACATATGATAACCTCTTTCCCACTTCGTTTTTTGGGTTTCATCTTTAAGATTATATTCAGGTAAATGCCTATTTGTATGGGCGAAAATCTCGGTTTTTCGGTTCTTTTTTTAATTGAATGGACGTTGTGTATGCCTATTTCTATCAAGTGCTGTTTTCTGTTATTCTAGAATCAATAGAATGGATTAGTTTTTCAGGGAATTATTCCCTTTGTAAATCAAGAAAATTTGGACAAATGGTGGTTTAGTTTTTAAAATGAAATGTTATAATACAACATAAGAATCGCACTATCATGAAGCCGGAAGATGCATCGGGCAGCAACCGGACCGCCCCTTGCACCTTTGTAGATAGAGAAAGAGGGAATGACAATTGTTTTTACATGGTACTAGCAGACAAAATGAAAGAGGACACCTCGAAATCGGCGGTGTCGATGTTCTATCATTGGCAGAAAGATACGGAACACCTCTTTATGTATACGATGTTGCGCTGATTAGAGAGCGCGCCCGAAAATTCCAGAAGGCATTCACGGAAGCCGGTTTAAAAGCGCAGGTAGCGTATGCAAGCAAGGCGTTTTCATCGGTTGCCATGATTCAGCTTGCCGAACAAGAGGGGCTGTCACTGGATGTGGTATCGGGAGGAGAGCTTTTCACTGCGATCAAAGCAGGGTTCCCAGCTGAGCGGATTCATTTTCACGGAAACAATAAGAGCCCTGAAGAACTAGCCATGGCTCTGGAGCATCAAATCGGCTGCATCGTGCTCGATAACTTTCACGAGATCGCCATTACAGAAGAGCTTTGCAACCGATCAGGACAAACTGTAGACGTTTTGCTCAGAATCACGCCGGGAGTTGAAGCGCACACGCACGATTATATTACGACGGGACAGGAAGATTCGAAATTCGGTTTTGATCTGCACAATGGACAGGTCGAACAAGCCATCGAACAAGTTCTTCGCTCATCTGCGTTTAAGCTCCTCGGTGTGCACTGTCACATCGGTTCGCAAATTTTTGATACGGCAGGATTTGTCCTTGCAGCAGACAAGATTTTTGAAAAGCTGGCTGAATGGAGGGAGACTTACTCATTCATCCCGGAAGTGCTCAATCTTGGCGGGGGCTTCGGCATCCGCTATACAAAAGACGACGAGCCGCTCGCAGCTGATGTTTATGTTGAAAAAATCATCGAGGCGGTCAAAGCAAATGCCGAGCATTTTGGCTTTGACATCCCTGAGATTTGGATCGAACCAGGCAGGTCTCTCGTCGGAGATGCGGGGACTACTCTGTACACTATCGGTTCGCAAAAAGAGGTGCCGGGGATTCGCAAATATGTAGCCATCGACGGCGGCATGAGCGATAATATCAGACCGGCGCTTTATGAGGCAAAATACGAAGCGGCCGTCGCCAACAGGATGAATGATGCTTGTCATGATACCGCATCGATCGCAGGAAAATGCTGTGAAAGCGGAGATATGCTGATTTGGGATTTGGAAATCCCCGAAGTCCGTGACGGAGATGTGCTAGCCGTTTTTTGCACAGGTGCATACGGCTACAGCATGGCCAACAACTACAACCGCATTCCGCGCCCGGCCGTCGTCTTTGTCGAGGATGGAGAAGCGCAGCTCGTCATTCAAAGAGAGACGTATGAGGATATCGTCAAGCTGGATCTGCCGCTGAAATCGAAAGTAAAACAATAAAAAAATGGAGATTCCCTCAAGGGGAGTCTCCATTTTTTATTCAAGCTTGAAAACACTTCCCGGCCATCGGGAGGTGTTTTTTTGTAAAAAAGATTATGACATGCATAGAACAGCGACCGGGCTAATTGTATATAATATTGAGAATTTAACAAAAATTTAACAAAGGAGATGATAAAGGCAATGATCAAGGTGAAAAGGATGAGTTTTGCTGATTTCGTGGATTTAGAGGCGGAGTAGATGAAACCGGCCAAAGTATCCCTACTCCACCGCATGCTCCAGTGCCTGAAGCAATGTGTTGATTGTAACACAGTGAAGCGTTTTACAGCAATAAACAGTTTTGTGAATATTTTATTAATTTCTGCTGTGATCTCATTCCCATATTCTGCTGCGGCCCATAGTGTAACACAGTCCGGTGATAAATATTCAAGCTTTGAAGAATTGGAGCGGAATGAAGATCCGGCGTCTTACCGAATGACGGAGAAGGACGCAAGAGTGCCGATGCTTATCATGGCCATCCATGGAGGCGGCATCGAACCCGGAACAAGTGAGATCGCCAATGAAGTGTCCAAAAACTATTCCCTATACTTGTTTGAAGGGCTGAAATCATCAGGCAATACGGACCTTCACATTACAAGCACGCGTTTTGACGAGCCAGCGGCTCTCGCAATCACTGCAAGCCACCGGTACGTCATGTCGCTTCACGGCTATTACAGTGAAGACCGCCATATTAAAGTGGGCGGGACAGACCGCGCCAAAATCAGAATATTGGTTGATGAGCTGAACCGCTCGGGGTTTGCCGCTGAAATGCTGGCGACAGACGACAAGTATGCCGGAACCCATCCGAATAACATCGCCAACAAGTCGCTTTCCGGGCTGAGCATTCAGCTTGAAATGAGCACAGGTTTTCGCAAATCTTTATTCGATCGGTTCACACTAAAAGACAGGGCAGCGACGCAAAACGAAACGTTTTACCGATTTACAAAACTGCTGACAGATTTTATTCATGAAAACTATGAAGAAGACGGAGGGGACTTCCCCTCTGCAAAAATAAAACACCTCCTTCAATTGAAAAAGGAGGTGTTTTGGCAGTTGTGTTAACCGTTGGACTCTGAGGTGCCGCCGCTGGTGAATACGGAAACGATGGCGTTCCACAGAGACACAAAGAAGTCGATCAGTTTTTGAAGGAAATTTTGTCCTTCTTCAGAATCCAGGAATTTCGTGATTTTATCCTTTGCTTTGTCAAGCTGGTCTCCAACCTGGTTCCAGTCGATATTAATATTTTTCATGTTATTAAATAAAGAAATGAGAGATTGTTTCTGATCCTCTGTGAGCGTCACGCCCAATTCGGAGGCAGCCGAATCAATCGTTTTCTCCAATTCCTCTTTCGATTCAGGAACCCCGTTTTTCGAGATTTCTTCCTTGACTTTGGCCATCAGCGCCGACGCGTTTTCACTGCCGATTTTCTCGCCAAGCTCTGAAGTGGTGACAAGCTCTTCATTCGCGACCTTTTTCACATCTTCGGAAATTTTTTCGCCCGAAGTCGTTTCATACGCTTTCATCAATCCGGTTAAAGCGGCTGTGCCTGACACTTCAAACGGAGCGGTGACATAAATTTTGGCGTCTTTTACACCGGCTGTCATCAGCGCGTTCAAATACATTTCATCTGTAATTGTGCTGATATTGTGTGTCTGAACTTCCAAACCGGTGCCTTTTTTCGCTACGGTAATTGAAGAAGAAGAAATCGCTCTTGATCCGATTTGTGATTTCGGTATATAATCCCCTAAATATTTATGCTCTTCATCATTTGTCACCTCGATGATGGTCGCATTTTCAGGCGCATTCATTTCTTTTAATACTTTTTGTCTGTCCTGGCTTGACAAGTCTTTCCCCAGCGTGACGATGACATCACCCACTGCGGCGTCAGCAAAGCTGACCTGCGGGAAAATGAGCAGACACAATGCTGTAAAGATTCCTAGTATCGATTTTTTCAAGCTCAATGCCCTCCTTAAAAATGCAGGCTTCAGGCAGAATTGCTGTACTTTTAAAGAAGCCTGCCGGAACGGAAATAATGCGTTCCGAAATATAGACGGATGAAAGATGAGGGAGGTTTCAAAGAAAAGAAGAGAGAAATTTCTCTTCAAGTCAAATGCCCTCCCGGTATCGTATCACACCGCTCTTTTATCATTCATGATTTTCACAGGCGATTCAACCTTTTTTTAAAATCTTTTACAAAAGCGATACAAGAGCGGCGTTTATTTCAGGTCGATTGGCTCTGTGCTTCTTCTATATGATATAATGACCCTTGTGAAATGAAAGGAGAGAATCAAGATGGCTAAAAAAGGATACATACAACTGACAAACGGCAAAAAAATCGAGTTTGAACTATATCCGGATGCGGCGCCGGGAACTGTCGCCAACTTTGAAAAACTTGCAAACGAAGGGTTTTATGACGGGCTGAAGTTCCACCGCGTCATTCCGGGCTTCGTCAGCCAGGGAGGTTGCCCGCACGGCACCGGAACAGGCGGGCCTGGATATACGATTAAATGCGAGACAGAAGGGAATCCGCATAAACACGAAGCCGGTTCTCTCTCAATGGCTCACGCAGGAAAAGATACCGGAGGCAGCCAATTCTTTATCGTCCATGAGCCTCAGCCGCACTTGAACGGCGTTCATACCGTTTTCGGAAAGGTCACATCAGGTCTTGATGCCGTCACTTCAATGGAGCAGGGACAAGGCATGGAAAAAGTCGAAGTATTTGACGCATAGAAAGTACAAAAACAGCCCGTTTAGCCGGGCTGTTTTTTTGTCTGAAACGGTGTTCATTTTCCAGGTGCAACAGGACCAGGGACCGATTCTTCGTCCACATTCTACTAGGAAATTACGATGCTAATAAATAAAATAATTGTGAAAAAATGACCCTTTATGTAAAATATATTCAAGTGAAGAGCTAGATAGAGAACGCAAACTGTAAAAAAGGAAGGGGCGTAAGGGGTGAGCGTAAAAATCCCATCGACGGCAGTCGGCGTAAAAATTAATGACTGGTATAACGCGATACGCAAATTCAATGTCACGGACGCCGAAATGCTGAAGGCAGAAATTGAGCGCGAAATTTCTCAAATGGAAGAGGATCAAGACTTATTATTGTATTACGCCTTAATGGAATTCAGACACAGAATCATGCTTGATTACGTAAAACCTTTGGAAGAAGGCGAAACCCCGCCTGACTTTTCTGAAATATTAAAAGATATCGAAGATGAACAAGGAAAACTGACAGGCCTGCTTGAATATTATTTTAACTTTTTTAGAGGGATGTATGAATATAAAAACCATGATTATATTAAAGCGATCTCTTTTTACAGGCGCGCCGAAAAAAAGCTGCTGCACGTCGAGGACGAAATAGAGAGAGCCGAGTTTCATTTTAAAATGGCTGAAGTGTTTTATCATATGAAACAGAGCCATGTATCGATGAACTATGCGCTTCAAGCGATTGAAACCTATCAGGCGCATGAAACTTACAAGGTTCGGAGAATCCAATGCGAGTTCGTCATCGCAGGGAACTATGACGATCTGGAGTCGAATGAAAAAGCGCTGTCACATCTTGAAAAGGCGCTGAAGCTGTCACAGCAAGAAGGCCAGCTCATATTGGAAGGACACACCTATTATAATTTGGGAAACTGCTATTATAAGATGGGGGATTTCGATCAGGCAGCCGTATACTTCAACAGGGCTGCTGCGATTTATCAAGAAGAGTCATCAGATATTCTTCCAAAAGCGTTTTTCAGTCTTGCGCTTGCATATTTCAAGCTGAAGCAGCTCGAACAGGCGGATGACGCGTTAAACAAAGGAATTGACATCGCCCGCCGATCGGACGATTCGATCTATCTATCAAAATTTCATTTTTTAAAAGCCTTGTATGTTGATGATGACGGCAGGGCTCCAATGCTCGAAACTTTTCAGCTGCTCGGGTCAAAAAAGATGTATCCCGATATTGAGGACTTGGCATTGGAAGCAGCTGAATACTATAATGAAATTGGGCGCTTGAGCGACTCTGTTTATTTCTATCAAACGGTATTCAGTGCTCGAAAACAAATGAAAAAAGGGGACTGGTCGTATGAAATCTAAACTGTTGTTAACCGCCGCTGCTTCAGTAGCAGGACTTTCTTTGGCAAGTGCTGTGCTGATGACGCAAACAGATGGTATGAAAGTCGCCGAGAGAAATGTAACGTCCGCACCAGTGCAAATCGCCGAGAGAAACGTAACATCCGCACCAGTGCAAATCGCCGAGAGAAACGTAACATCCGCACCGGTGCAAGTTGCTGAGAGAAACGTAACATCTGTCAAAACGTCACCGATTCATATCGGAGAACGAAATGTAACTTAATATTTTCGTAAAAGGGCAGTGCTTGGTCTATATCAGCACTGCTCTTTTTATGTCCGATAAAAAGCCGCTTCCGCCCTGAGCTTGGTCTCATACAGGCATGCATAAATCAAAGCGTACAGAAATCATAAGCTTATGAAAACATGACGGAGGAAAGAAAATGCCGTTAGTACCTTATGAACCATTTAAACATTTGAAATACGATCAGAAGAGAGTTTGATCGGGTGTTTGCCGATTTTCCGGCGAACTTTGGAGGGGAGCATGGCGTTGGCGATATCAGGGTTGATGTGCATGAAGCCGGGAATGAAATCGTCGCGTCCTGTGATCTCCCCGGCTTTGAAAGCAAAGAAGATGTTCATATCGAGGTTGAAAACAATATGCTTCATATTAGCGGATCCATCAACAGATCAAACGAAGTAAAAGAAGAAAACATGCACCGGAAAAAACGATTTACAGGACGGTTTCACAGATCAGTCGCGCTTCCGGCTCCAGTCAGCCATGAAGAGATAAAAGCTCCTTATAAGAACGGCGTGCTTGAAGTGAGAATGCCGAAAGACAAGCAGGACGATAAAAAGAGGATAGATGTGGAATTTCATTAAGGACACGAAAAAGGTCCCCTTTAGGGGACTTTTTTTTTATTTTTTGAAACAAATAGCAAAAAAGTACGTATATTCTTGGAAGGAATGCTAAAATTTTTTATAATAAAACTCATCAGAACTAAAATAAGGAGATCAACAATGAGGACTTTGGTACTGCTTAGAGGCTGCCCTGGCACCGGGAAATCGACCTGGATCAGGGATCATCAATTGAATCAATATACGCTGTCTGCTGATCAGCTGAGGCTGATCCATCAGACACCCGTGTTAAATTTGGAAGGGAAATACGACATCTCCCAAAAAAATGACGGCAAGGTATGGAAGCTTTTGTTCAGCCTGCTTGAAGAAAGGATGGAAAGGGGAGAATTCGCCATCGTTGATGCCACACATGCGAAACAAAGCATGATTTCAGGCTATAAAGCTCTTGTTTTAAAGTATCGCTACAGAGCGTATGTGGTTGATTTTTCCGATATTCCGCTTGAGACCGCTCTGTTGAGAAACCGGGAGAGGATAGAGCATAAACGGGTGCCCGACAGCGTGGTTCACGCCATGCACGAGCGGATTTTATCTGAACCGGCGCCTTCCTGGACAACGGTCATCAAGCCGGAAGAATTTGACGATGTGATGCAGTATAAGCCGAGGCGGCTTGACAGCTATAAAAAAATACATGTCATCGGGGATGTGCACGGCTGTTTTACGGTGCTTGATTCCTATTTGAAAGGCAGACTTGAAGATGACGAGTTATATATTTTTACAGGCGATATGCTTGATAGAGGAATAGAAAACGCAAAAGTCGTTCAATTTCTGCTCAGTATCAAAGACCGCAAAAATGTGGTTTTGCTCGAAGGAAATCATGATAAATACTTAAAGCAATACGGGCATGATGAAGAGACAAGAAGCAGCGTGTTCAACAAGAAGACCAAACCGGAATTAGACGAAGCAGGCTTTGATAAAAAGGATATCAGGGAATTGGCCAGGCGCTTCCACCAAATTGTCTACTTCACGTATGGAGAAGACACTTACATCATCACGCACGGAGGCATTTCCGCGCTCCCTGACAACCTTCTGTTTACGGCTACCAGCCAGCTGATCAACGGTGTCGGCGGATATGAGACAGATATCGACCATGTCTTTACGAAAAATATGGAAGGGCGGAACATCATTCAAATCCACGGGCACAGAAACATGTTCCGGCTTCCAGTGCATGCAGCCGCAAAATCATATAACCTGGAAGGGCAGGTGGAGCACGGTGGGCATTTAAGAGTTGTCACCATCGATCGGTCGGGAATTCAAACACATGAAATTAAAAATGAGGTGTTTAAAACTTCCGCTCCTCCGCTTACTTCTCATCACGAACACGAGGAGCTGACGGTCGAACATTTTCTAAAGCATTTGGACGAACACGATTATGTGTCTGAGCAAAAATTAGCTGGCGGCATTTCCTCTTTTAACTTTACGAGGAAGGCTTTTCAGGAGAGAAAATGGGACAGCGTCAGCATGAAGGCAAGAGGGCTGTTTATCAACAGAAACACCAATGAAATTGTCAGCAGAAGCTACAACAAATTTTTCAACATCGATGAGCGCCTGATGACGAAAATGCATGTTCTCGTTAACACGCTGCGCTTTCCGGTCACCGTTTATGATAAGGCGAATGGATTTTTGGGAACGGTCGGCTACAATTCTGAAACCGATGAGCTCGTCTTCACCTCAAAATCCTATACATCGGCAAGCGGACAAAAAGACGGCCATGCAAAATGGGTGGAAGAACTGTTTCACAAAACATTTGACGCATCACAGATAGAGGATATAAAAGAATATGTAAAAAAACGCAATGTTTCATTAGTGTTTGAAGTCGTGCTGCCAGAAAAAGATCCGCACATTATCGAGTACAAATCGGACAAGCTTGTCCTTCTCGACATTGTCAAAAGGCAAATGAAATATGAAAAGTTGCCGTATGAAGACGTCGTCCGTTTTGCCGAGACATATCGCGTAGAATGTAAGCAAAAAGTCATTGCTTTTCACCAGTGGACCGATTTTTATAAATGGTACCTATCTGTGTCAAATAACCCGTCGATTGAAGAGGAAGGATATGTGATTGAAGACTCGGCAGGATTTATGACAAAATTGAAACTACCTTTCTATCAATATTGGAAGTTCGTACGCAAAATCAAACACAGATTCGGCGCGGCTGCTGCTAGCTCGTCCCAACACGATGCGCTGTTCCATTCCGAGCATGTAAAGTTTCTCGCCTGGGCAAAAACGAAAGACAGCGAGTATTTTAAAAATCAGTCCGTTATCGCCATCCGAAACGACTTTTACAGCGAAACCTAAAGCGAAGAAAACACAGTAAACGGTTTTTTGAAAATAGTTATTTAGACTCAATTTCTAAGCTTGTTTTTCATACACACCCCTAAATCAGAATGTATATTCGTAGGTTATAAGTAGTATTTCGTCTGAATATGAAACGATTTCCCTTCATTTTGCGTTATACTTAAAAACCACATATTTTCCGTCTGAATCGAATGTGTTTTATTTCATCATTCACAGGAAATAAACATAGGATAGTTCAGAACGTGTTCTGGAGGTTTTGATCATGGGGAAAATAAAATTCAAGCTCACGGTTCTGCTCGTTTTGGCTGCCGTACTGGCCGGAGGCTTTTATTATTTAAAAAACGGAAGCGTTCAGGATGTCTCAACGGCGCTCAGCCAAACCGTCTCATCTGAGGAAAAGAACTATACCATTTATCAATATAAGATCACCAAAATTGACGGCACTGAATACCACGGGGTATCAGATAACGGAACGAAGATCATTTTTAATGCGAAAAATCTCAACCAGGATCTGTCCGACATTAAAGAAGGAGACAAAGTAAAGGCCTACTTCTCTAATGCCAACAGAATCGACGGATTAATCAAAGTCGTCAAGGTGGCAGATTAAAAACCCTCTGTTTTTCAGAGGGTTTTTCTGTGCAAGCAGTTTTCATTGCAATTTTAATATACGGCCGCTATAATTACGCATAAGGACAAGTAAATATCGATTGTATCCTTCGGGGCTGGGTGAAAATCCCGACCGGCGGTAATAAAGCGAGAGACAGCTTTAGAGCCCGTGACCCGCTGTGCTTCGTGCAAAGCGGTGGATTCAGTGAAAAGCTGAAGCCGACAGTGAAAGTCTGGATGGGAGAAGGATGAAGAGACTATGTAAAAATAATGAATAAGCATAGTTTTATTTCTCATGCACAAAAACAAACCCCCGGATCGACATCCGGGGTTATTTTTTTGGAAGAAGGGAGGGAAATTCATGACAGATGCGCATTATATGAATCTTGCATTGGAGCTTGCGAAGCAGGGCGAAGGTCAGACCGGGGCCAATCCGCATGTCGGAGCCGTTGTCGTCAAAGACGGCGAAGTGGTCGGAATGGGAGCCCATTTAAAATACGGCGAAGCGCATGCAGAAGTGCATGCCATTCAAATGGCAGGCCGCCATGCGGAAGGAGCCGACATTTATGTGACGCTTGAACCGTGTAGCCATTACGGTAAAACGCCTCCTTGCGCGGAATTGATTATTCGTTCCGGTTTGAAGCGGGTGGTCGTGGCAGCGGAAGATCCAAATCCACTCGTTTCCGGAAGAGGAATCGAGATGCTGAGAAGCGCCGGGATCGAGGTGGAAACAGGCGTTCTCAAAGAACAGGCGGAAGAGCTGAACGAAAAGTTCATGCATTATATGCAGACTGGCCTTCCGTATGTGACATTAAAAGCCGCTGCCAGCCTTGACGGCAAAACCGCTACCACAACAGGCGACAGCAAGTGGATTACTTCTGAAGAAGCGCGAATGGACGCTCACCAATACCGAAAAAATCACCAGAGTATTTTAGTCGGATCGGGCACAATAAAAGCAGACGACCCGAGTTTAACATGCCGTCTCCCTGGTGCGGTGAATCAGCCCGTGCGTGTTGTTCTGGATACGACGCTGTCAATCCCGCTTCAGTCAAAAGTGATTCAGGATAAAGAAGCGCCAACTTGGATTTACACGACGTCCAAGGCAGATCCCGAAAAGGTTCGGAACCTGGAAAAAGAAGGCGTACAGGTAACCGTGCTGGATGCGGATGAACTTCCGGTGCGCGACGTGCTTCTGCACCTTGCAGATCGCGGCATCGCTTCAGTCTTTGTCGAAGGAGGCGCAACGGTCCACGCAAGCTTCGTCAAAGAAGGACTCTATCAGCAAATGATCTTCTATCTTGCCCCTAAATTAATCGGAGGGCTGCAATCTCCCAGCATCCTCTCCGGTGAAGGCTTTCAATCGATGAAAGATGTCCCCTTACTGCATTTCACAACCATTACCAAGATCGGCCAGGATATAAAGCTGGCGGCAAAACCGATAAAAGAATAAGGCGGTGGCATATGTTTACAGGCATCATTGAAGAAGTCGGAACGATTTTGGACATGAAAAAGGCGGGAAGCGCCATGTCTTTAGTCATTCAATCCAACAAAGTGATCGAAGATGTCAAGCTCGGCGACAGCATTGCTGTCAACGGAGTCTGCCTGACCGTAAATGAGTTCGGTTCCGGCAGTTTCACGGCGGATGTCATGCTTGAAACGCTGAAAGCAACATCACTCGGCACATTAAAAAAAGGAAGCCGCGTCAATCTTGAAAGGGCGATGGCGGCAAACGGCCGCTTCGGCGGGCATATGGTGTCAGGGCATGTCGACGGCACTGCATCGATCGTGCGCATAGAAAAAGCGGCTAACGCCGTATACTATGATTTAAAACTTGACCCTTCACTGGCCAAAATGCTTGTGTTAAAAGGTTCGATCGCCGTAGACGGCGTCAGCCTCACCATTTTTGGACTGACGGAGGATCAAGTAACAGTCTCGCTTATCCCGCACACATTGGATGAAACGATTTTTCCGGAAAAAAAGGCCGGAAGCATCGTCAACATTGAGTGCGATATGATCGGCAAATACATTTACCGCTTTCTCCACCAAGGAAAACAAGAAAAACAGACAAAACCATTGACTGAATCATTTTTTAAAGACAACGGGTTTTAAATGAAAGGAGGCTGCGTGCCTGATGTTTCACACAATTGAAGAAGCGATACGCGATTTGAAGCAAGGGAAAGTCATCATCGTGGTCGATGACGAGGATAGGGAAAACGAAGGCGATTTCGTTGCGCTCGCAGAATACGCAACACCTGAAGTGATCAACTTTATGGCTTCGCACGGAAGGGGGTTGATCTGCACGCCGCTCAATGAAGAGATCGCTTCACGGCTTGACCTCCATCCGATGGTAGACGAAAATACCGATTCTCATCACACGGCATTTACAGTCAGTGTGGATCACCGCGATACAAAGACGGGGATCAGCGCTCAGGAGCGGTCGTTGACCGTCATGTCGCTGATCGATGATCACGCGCTTCCGGGCGATTTTAAAAGACCGGGGCACATTTTCCCCCTGATTGCGAAACAAGGCGGCGTTTTAAAAAGAGCCGGACATACGGAGGCGGCCGTTGACCTTGCAGAAGCGTGCGGTTCCGCGCCGGCCGGCGTCATCTGCGAAATCATGAATGAAGACGGCACGATGGCAAGGGTGCCTGAACTCAAAAAAATAGCCGATCAGCACGGCTTGAAAATGATTACGATTAAAGATTTGATCGAATACCGCTACAGCAAGGGAACGCTGATCAACCGAGAAGTGAAGATTACGCTGCCTTCCGAATTCGGTACATTCAAGGTTTACGGCTATACAAACGAAATCGATGACAAAGAACATATAGCCCTCGTCAAAGGCGACATACCTTTCGGGGACGAGCCTGTGCTTGTCCGCGTACACTCGGAATGCCTGACGGGCGATGTTTTCGGCTCTTACCGCTGCGACTGCGGCCCGCAGCTTGCCGCTGCGCTCGCGCAAATCGAACAAGCGGGCCGGGGCGTGCTCCTGTATTTGAGACAGGAAGGAAGAGGAATCGGCTTAATCAATAAACTGAAAGCTTACAAGCTGCAGGAAGAAGGATATGACACCGTGCAGGCTAACGAAAAACTCGGCTTTCTCCCAGATCTTCGCAACTACGGGATCGGCGCCCAAATTTTAAGAGACCTCGGCGTGAAGCAAATGAAGCTGTTAACGAACAACCCGCGAAAAATTGCCGGTCTCGAAGGCTACGGGTTGACGATCGCAGACAGGGTGCCGCTGCAGATGGAGACAAAAAAAGATAATGAAAAGTATCTAAAAACGAAAAAATCAAAATTGGGGCATATGCTTCATTTTTAAACTAAAATCAATCACAAAAAAGGACGGGATTCATATGAATAAAATAGAAGGTCATGTAATTGGAACAGATTTGAAAATTGGGATCGTTGTGGCAAGATTCAACGATTTTATTACAAGCAAACTTCTAAGCGGTGCAGAAGATACGCTGCTGAGACATGGGGTCAAAGCTGATGATATTGATGTCGCCTGGGTTCCCGGGGCATTCGAGATTCCGCTGATCGCCAAAAAAATGGCTGAAACGAAAAAATACGACGCCGTGATTACACTGGGCACAGTCATCAGAGGGGCAACAAGCCACTATGACTATGTCTGCAATGAAGCGGCAAAGGGGATTGCAGCGAGCAGCATGTCAACAGGTGTTCCGGTGATCTTCGGTGTATTGACGACAGACACGATCGAGCAGGCGGTAGAACGCGCCGGAACAAAAGCAGGAAATAAAGGTGCAGAAGCTGCCGCGGCAGCGATTGAAATGGCGAACCTGACCCGGTCGCTTCAATAATTACCGAAAAAGAGTTTAAAAAGGTTATAAAAATGTTTATAATGTGATGTGAAGCGACTAGCCTTCGTTAGATCCACATTTTGATATATTGAGGGGTATTTATGTTAATTCGTTATAAAAAGTCATTCGAAAAGATTGCGATGGGGCTCCTTTCGTTTATGCCGAATGAGAAGGACGTCAAGCAGCTTCAGCAGACAATTAAAGACTATGAAACGGACACTGAAAGGCAACTGTTCCTATGGAAAGAAGGCGAGGATATTGTCGGCTGTGTAGGAGTAGAGAAAAGAGAAGAAGAAGTCGAGATCAAGCATATCAGTGTAAACCCGTCTCACCGTCATCAGGGAATCGGTAAAAAAATGGTGTCGGCCATTTCGCAAATGTTTGCACCTAAACCGCTGGTTCCGAATGAATTAACTAAAGGATTCTTTGAGCGCTGTCAGGATCACGAAAATGAAGACATCACATATAACCAATGAGCAGAGGCTTCTAGCCTCTGCTCTTTTTTCGCCGTTCGATTTGTTTTTCCCTCTCGGCAACCACTTCAGTCCGGTCTCTCAGCCGGTGTTTCTCAATGATAAAGGCGTCTGGTGCAGCGTTTGCTCCCCATTCATATGACCTTTTTTCGCATTGTTTCCGGCATGCATTAATCAATGCTTCATCTGCGATCGGAAGCATGATGCTTTCATAAGGAGAATGGGCTTCGATTTTTTGGTAAGTCTGCCTTAACAGTTCGATGAAGCGGCTGTAATCCAATCCGAGTGATTCGACTGCGTCTTTTTCGGACGCCAGGATGCGGATGCTGTTCGCCATTAATCTCTCTGCACCGGCAAAATTGTTTCTCCGCTGATGGTAGAGCGCGACAGCCAGCTGAATCAACCCGACCCAGTATAATTTCCGTTCGCCGGGAGGGTCCTTTTTCCAATGGTCTTCTAGAATTTCGTGGCACTCAAAATAATCCCTTGCCCCATGAAATTCGGCCAGGTAATCGATATAAGCTTGGGGATACATCTGACATCCTCCTTTAAGTTTCCGTTAAAGTGTATCATAAGAACGGAACGGAGGAAAAACGGCTGATATATCCAAGCAGTGAAAAAAGCGCCCGGCAACGGACGCTTCTCATCTTTTATGTTAATAGATCCATGCCGCTCCTACAATAATCAACAAAATAAACAGAACGACAATCAAAGCAAATCCTCCGCCGTAGCCGAAGCCTTTACCTCCCATGTTGTTCCCTCCTCAGATTTAAGATTTTACACAGTATTCTATGCAGGATACGCTCAAACCGTATAGGCGGATGCCAAAGCTTCTTAAATTATATTGGACTTCATGCAGACGCGTAATTTATACTAAAGGGTAGCCAGTTTTAGCCGGCTTAGAAGCGATTTTGAAAATGGTGAGAAATGACATGGAATATCAGGTGAAAATCGAGGCGTTTGAAGGACCCCTGGATCTGCTGCTGCACTTAATCAACCGCCTTGAAATAGACATTTATGACATACCTGTTGCGAAGATAACCGAGCAGTATTTATTATATGTGCACACGATGCGCGAACTTGAGCTCGACGTGGCCAGCGAGTATTTGGTGATGGCTGCGACCCTTCTCAGCATCAAAAGCCGAATGCTCCTTCCAAAGCAGGAAGAAGAGCTGTTTGACGAAGAGTTTCTCGAGGAGGAAGAGGACCCGAGAGAAGAATTGATTGAAAAATTAATAGAGTACAGAAAGTACAAAAGTGCTGCACAAAATTTAAAGGAGCGCGAGGAAGAGCGGCAAAAAGCATTCGCAAAGCCGCCGAGCGACTTAAGCGACTACGCCAAGGAAATCAAACTCAGCGAGCAAAAGCTGTCCGTCACCGTTTACGACATGCTCGGGGCGTTTCAAAAGGTGCTGAACCGTAAAAAAATCAACCGGCCGTCTGAAACAAGAATTTCAAGACAGGAAATACCGATAGAAGAACGAATGACGCAAATCGTCGACTGTTTGAAAACGTCCCGCAAAAGGATGCATTTTATGGAACTGTTCCCGTACGAGCAGAAAGAGCATCTCGTTGTGACGTTTTTGGCGATTTTGGAGCTGATGAAAAACCAGCTGATCATCATTGAACAGGAACACAACTTTTCAGACATTTACATAACAGGGAGTGAAGCGATTCATGACGCTTGATATCGTGAATTGGAAAGCCATTGTCGAAGCGCTTTTGTATGCCGCCGGCGACGAGGGCCTGACAAAAAAACAGCTATTATCGGTCTTAGAGGTCGATGAAGCCGAGCTACAGGATATTATGCTTGATGTCAAAGAAACCTATGAAAAAGAAGACAGGGGCATCGAGCTTGTCGAGTACGCGGATACGTACATGCTTTCGACTAAAAAAGAATTCGCCGTCTATTTGAAAAAGCTGATTGAAGCCCCTTCAAAAGGGCTTTCTCAGGCTGCCCTCGAGGTATTGGCCATCGTCTCATATAAGCAGCCGATTACGAGAGCGGAAGTCGAGGAGATCAGAGGGGTCAAATCTGAACGGATTCTCCAGAGCCTTGTCGCAAAAGCGCTGTTGTGCGAAGTAGGCCGGGCGGACGGACCGGGCAGGGCGATCTTGTACGGTACAACAGAAACATTTCTTGAACAATTCGGCTTAAAGACGCTAGAAGAGCTTCCGCCGCTGCCCGAAAATGTAGAAGAAGACGGGGTTCAGGAGGAAGCCGATCTGTTCTTTGAGAACTTTAACCAGACGTTCGAAGATTTAAAATAGATTCACCTTAAGGACCGAAGTATGATAATATATATTATCGTATTTTTTATGTTTAATTTCATTCATGAAAGAATACGATTGTAACAAAGCGATGAGGAGAGGGTGCCGACACCAATGGGAAAATCTATGGCAAGAGCCCAAACCGAGCAGGCAGGCGAATTTTTAGCACAGACCGTTCAGACGCTGAGCGATTATTTAAACGAAACAACGCTCTCATCCCTTGAAGCTGAAGAGCCCGGGAGAAGAGATTATTATCGCGATGTCCTCAGCAACTTGAGGAAACTGGCGGTTTACTGTGAAGAAGGGCTTGCGGCCTGCCGAATCAGGCTGCAGCAGGATCCTTTTCAGGACGCTGCCGCTGAAAGGACGCTCTATCAGATCTATCATCGATGCATAGAAGAATTTTTCACACCGAAAAAAGATACTTGGTACGAAGACAGCAGAGCGGCCTACACGGGAAAAAACGCCATTTGCTTTCACGAACCAGCGCCGGCCTCATTAAAAAATTTGATGGCTTCGCTTGAAACAGAATATCAATCGATGAGAGAAGAATTGGAATACTATGCGACTGACTATCGGATGAAGATGGTTCAGCCGAGATCATAGCTTAAATGAACCGTGTGCCGGAACTCCCCCTTTCATGAAAGGGGGAGTTTTTATGTTGCTTGAGATTTTTCTCGGGGAATCATCCAATTGGTGTTCATAACGGAAAGACAAGCGCATAAACTTGTACAAACAACCACAAGGACGTGAGAAAAAATGCGCTTTTTTCTAAAACAAGCTGCAGCAGCCATCATCATATGCTCTCTTTTATGCTCTTCATACCAAACCGCTGAAGCACAGCCTTCCCTTCATGTCAGCGCAAGAAGCGCGATTGTCATGGACGGGCAATCCGGACGGGTTTTGTTTGCGAAGGATGAGCATGAAAAACGGCGCATTGCAAGCATTACGAAGATTATGACAGCCATTTTGGCCGTGGAATCGGGCAAATTGGATGAGACGGTCACGGTCAGCGACAGAGCGGTCAGGACGGAGGGATCATCGATCTATTTGACAAGCGGACAAAAGGTGAAGCTGAAGGACCTTGTTTACGGTTTGATGCTGAGATCGGGAAATGACGCAGCCGTTGCGATTGCCGAGCATGTGGGCGGAAGCCTGGAAGGCTTTGTCTACATGATGAATCAAAAAGCGGCCGACCTCGGCATGGAAAACACCCTGTTCCGCAATCCGCACGGACTCGATGACCACCCTGATCACTATTCCTCGGCCTATGATATGGCGCTTTTGACGAAATATGCGATGAACAATGAAACATACCGAAAAATCGCCGGAACGAAGCACTATAAGGCAGAAACGATGCAAGGCATCTGGAGAAATAAAAACAAGCTTTTAACAGGGCTTTACAAATACAGTACAGGCGGGAAGACGGGATATACAAAGCTGGCAAAGCGTACACTCGTCTCCACTTCATCGAAAGACGGAACCGATTTGATCGCCGTCACAATCAATGCCTCTGACGACTGGAATGATCATATGAACATGTTCAACTATGTATACGGCCACTACAAAACATATATCATCGCAAAAAAAGGCGAGATTCCAAAATTAAAAGACTCTTTTTACGGAAATAAAGCTTTTATTAAACGGGATGTCATATATCTGTTAAACGAAGATGAAAAAGAAGACGTGAAGGTTGACATCGAGCTTCTTGAACCGAAAAAATCATGGCGTAAAAACAAAAAAGAAATCCCGGACATCATCGGGGAAATGAACGTCATATTCAACGAAAAAACGATTGCAAGCGTCCCGATTTATTATGAAAACGAACGCAACAAAAAGCCGAAAAAATCGTTTTTTGAGACCTTTCAATCCGTATTCCAAAGAGCGGCAGGCGGTTCATCATGGTCAATATAATCTGGGTCGGCTTAACGGTGATCGGTCTGGTGTTTGCGCTTTTCAACGGAACGGTTCAGGAAGTCAATGAAGCCGTATTTAAAGGATCGAAGGAAGCCGTCACGATTGCGATCGGACTGATGAGCGTCCTTGTTTTTTGGCTAGGGCTGATGAAAATCGCTGAACAATCCGGGCTGCTCGAAAAATTCAGCAGGTTGTGCCGTCCGTTCATTTCAAAGCTGTTTCCCGAGATCCCTCCGGATCATCCGGCGATGGGGTATATTTTATCCAATTTAATGGCCAACTTTTTCGGATTGGGCAATGCGGCGACACCGCTCGGCATTAAAGCGATGGAACAGATGAAGGTGCTCAACCGGAACCGCAGGGAAGCGAGCCGCTCAATGATCACCTTTCTGGCGGTCAATACGTCAAGCATTACCTTGATTCCGACGACCGTCATCGCGGTCAGGATGACATATGATGCAAAGGCGCCGACAGACATCGTCGGTCCGACCATTTTGGCGACTTTAATATCGGGGATCTTTGCGATCTTCATCGACCGATACTTTTATTATAGAAGAAAAAAGAAGGGGTGAGCATTTGGAATTCATCAATTGGCTTTCTCTGGCCCTTATCCCGTTTATCATCGCCACGATTCTGCTATACGGTACATTCAAAAAGGTTCCGACTTATGAAGCATTTGTTGAGGGAGGGAAGGAAGGAATCCAAATTGCGTTTTCCATTATCCCTTATTTGGTCGGTATGCTTGTCGCGATCACCGTTTTCCGTGCTTCAGGGGCGCTCGATTTTTTTATGAATCTTTTAAAGCCCGTGTTTTCCGCCGTGGGAATTCCGACGGAAGTGGTTCCGCTGGCTCTGATCCGGCCGATTTCAGGAACGGCAGCGCTAGGCATGACGACCGATTTGATCGCTGTTTACGGGCCCGATTCATTCATTGGCCGGCTGGCCTCTGTCATGCAGGGATCGACAGACACGACCCTGTATGTTTTGACCGTCTATTTCGGAGCGGTCGGAATTAAGAAAATGGGAGATGCTTTAAAGGTGGGACTGCTTGCTGATTTAGCGGGGATTATCGCGTCTGTGATTATTGTAACATTGCTGTTTGGAAGCGCCTGATCAACAGGCGCTTTTTTGCTTTTCTACCAAAACTGTTTTACTTTTGACGTGAGAAAGGATACATTTAAGGGCGGAGTGCTTCTTTCCTATGGAAGAAGGCGCCTGCAAACTTGTTTGTTGGTCTGGAAAAAAGTAAGATAATACATGAGGTGAAAGATATGGAACGACTTCAAAAAGTAATCGCCCACGCCGGTATTGCATCGAGGCGGAAGGCGGAGGAACTTATAAAAGAAGGGAGAGTCACGGTCAACGGCAAAACCGTCAGAGAGCTCGGCGTTAAAGTGTCAAGCTCCGACCGGATCGAGGTAAACGGCGTCCAGCTTGAAAGCGAAGAACCCGTTTACTTTCTCCTGTATAAACCGAGAGGGGTTATATCAGCAGTCAAAGACGACAAAGGCCGGAAAGTTGTGACCGACTTTTTCACCGAGGTGGAGGAGCGGATTTATCCGATCGGAAGGCTTGATTATGATACGAGCGGCCTCTTATTGTTGACGAATGATGGGGACTTCGCCAATAAATTGATGCACCCGAAATACGAAATTAACAAAACGTATGTAGCAAAGCTGAAAGGCATTCCTTTAAAGGAGAATTTAAAAAAACTTGAGCGGGGCGTACGCCTTGAGGAAGGAAAGACAGCTCCGGCAAAAGTGAAGCTTTTGTCACTCGATAAGAAAAAGCAGACAAGCATCGTCCAAATCACGATCCATGAGGGGCGAAACCGCCAGGTCAGGAGAATGTTTGAAGCCATCGGACACGAGGTGCTCAAGCTGAAAAGGGAAGAGTACGCTTTTTTGAATCTGGCGGGCTTGAAAACCGGGGAAAAAAGAGAGCTCACGCCTCATGAAGTCAAAAGGCTCAGGGCATTGGCCGAACACGGTAAAGCGGCTTTCTAAATTTTCACACAACCTTCAAAAAAGGCAAATGGCAGTCAGTCTTGAGATGATATAATGAAACTGAATGTCTAAATGAGGGGGCGGATTATGAAAAAAAAGCGTTTTTACATTCGGACAGGCATCCTCCTTGTGCTGCTTGCAGCGCTTGGCTACACGCTGTACAGCGCCGTGTTTCAAAATACGGAAAGTGTGGCGGTGGGGGAAAAAGCTCCCAATTTTTCGCTGGAGGATGTTGACGGCAACCGTCTCAAACTGGACGAACTAAAAGGCAAAGGGGTATTTTTAAACTTTTGGGGAACATGGTGTGAACCATGCAAAAGAGAATTTCCTTATATGGCGAATCAATACAAGGTGTTTAAGGATCAAGGGGTCGAAATCGTCGCCGTCAATGTCGGCGAATCAAACCTTGCCGTCCGAAACTTTATGAAAGACCACGGCGTCAATTTTCCGGTTGTGCTTGATAAAGACAGGCAGGTGCTGAACGCCTACGATGTCACACCGCTGCCGACCACGTTTCTCATCAACCCTGACGGAGAGATTGTCAAGGTCGTGTCGGGCACGATGACAGAACGGATGATCCATGATTATATGAATATGATCAAACCAGAGGGATCGTCATCATGAAAGAAATCAAATGCGAATGCGGCCATGTGAATCCGGCAGGTACCGTTTTGTGTGAATCGTGCGGAAAGCCGCTTGTCAAACAGGAGGCCAAACTCCTTGACATGCGGTATGATGGAAGTGCGAGACGCTCTCAAACATATAACAAAACAATCGTAGATAAAATATGGAATTTCTTTTCGTCTGTAAAGGTCGGCGTCTGGCTGATCGTCATTACGCTGACAGCATCTGCTTTTGGAACGATTTTTCCGCAGGAAATGTTCCTGCCGCCGGGTGCGCAGGCTGATACATACTACAGCGAACAATACGGGCTTCTCGGACAAATCTATTATGCTCTCGGTTTTCACAATCTTTACGGTTCATGGTGGTTTATTATTTTGGTTGCCTCAATCGGCATTTCGCTTGTCATCTGCAGCCTTGACCGGGTCGTTCCTTTGTACAGGGCGTTGAAAAATCAAGGCGTCACGCGAAATCCGAACTTTATGGAGAGGCAGCGCCTTTTCAGCCGGACGGAAGCGGATTTGTCCGAAGACACAAGAACGCAAATCATCGGTAAACTGAAGAAAAAACGGTACCGCGTCAAGGAAGAAAACGGCAACCTGTTTGCAGAAAAAGGCCGTTTTTCAAGGTGGGGCCCTTATGTTAACCATATCGGGCTGATTATATTTCTCATCGGGGTCATGCTCAGATTTGTTCCGGGCATGTATGTCGACGAAACCCTTTGGATCAGGGAAGGGGAGACCGTGCCCATCCCGGGAACTGACGGCCATTACTACTTGAAAAACAACCGATTTACAAAAGAAATGTACGACAGTGAAAAAGAAAAAGAAGTATTTTCAGAGGCGATCACCAAAGCTGGTGACGGGACTGTCGCAAAAACATATCAAACCGATGTTGAACTGTATGAAAGAAAAAATGACAGCCTGCCGGGTGAAGCGCCTGAATTGAAGAAAGTGAAAAACGGCAAGATCAGGGTCAATGATCCCTTGAAATTCGGTTCATATGCACTCTATCAGCTGACTTACAAGGAAGGCGAGCTCGACAAAATGGTGTTTCAGCTGATTGAAAAAGACAGCGGGAAATCTTTCGGCAAAGTGGCAATCGACCTCTTGGAGCCGAAACCGGAATATGATCTTGGCAACGGTTACAAAGTTCATATTGCAAGCTACCTGCCGGACTTTTATTTTAACAAAGACGGGGAACCGAGCACGAAAACGAGGAATCCGAACAATCCGGCTTTTGTGTTCCAGATCACCGCTCCGGATAAGCCTAAAGGAGAAAAGAGTTTCGTGGCGATTCAGGAAACAATCGAAGGTTCTGACGACAATAAATACAAAATGAAGTTTGACCACGTCGAAACGAAGAATCTCTCAGGCCTCACAATTAGAAAAGATTTGACTTTGTGGGTGCTCATGGTCGGCGGCGCCATCTTTATGATCGGCGTCATCCAAGGGATGTACTGGCACCACAGAAGGATCTGGCTCAGAAAGCTGGACGGGCATGTGCTCGTCGCCGGACATACGAACAAAAACTGGTACGGGCTGAAGCAGGACTTGAAGGCCGTACTCGAGGATACGGGGATATCCGAACCGGCCGATCAAAAAGAACTGTCAAAGGAAAAAAATAAACGGCCAGCATAGGGAGGGGTTTTCATGGCAGAGTTAAGCGGCAATTTATTGTACGCGGCATTTCTTTTGTATCTCTCAGCGGTCTTCTTTTTTGGCGGCTCCATCAGGAGCAAGGCTTCAGACCGGAAGAAGAAGAACCGCTGGGCATCGATCGCAGTGTTGATCACGATCATCGGATTTGTATGCCAGTTTGGATATTTTATTGCGAGATGGATCGTTTCCGGACACGCACCGGTCAGCAATCTCTTTGAATTTACAACTGCTTTCAGCATGATGCTCGTCCTGGCGTTCATCATCATCTACTTTATTTACAAGCTGTCTGCTTTGGGACTGTTTACACTGCCCGTTGTTCTGCTTTTAATCGCATATGCCAGCATGTTTCCGACCGATATCACACCGCTGATTCCGTCGCTTCAAAGCAACTGGCTTTATATTCATGTCACGACTGCAGCTCTCGGGCAGGCGATTCTCGCCATCAGCTTTGTCGCCGGCGTGATCTTTCTGCTCAAGCATGTGGATCAGTCAAAGCCGGGCAAAAAAACATTCTGGCTCGAATTTGTCATGTTTATGCTTGTGACAACGCTCGCGTTTATCCTTGTGACGACCTCATTCCGCATCGGGGGCTATGAGGCACAGTTTAAGTGGATTGATAAAGACAACCAGGAAGACGTCATGATTTACGAGCTTCCCGCTCTTATCGGCCCGAACAAGGGCGAACTTTTAACGGAGGAGAGGATGGAGCCGCTTGTCAATGTGCCGCCTATTTTTTCAGGCCGAAAGCTGAATACCGTTCTCTGGTCGTTTGGAACCGGAGCCTTGCTTTACGGTGTCATCAGGCTGATCATCAGAAAACGCATCAGTCAGCTTCTTCAGCCGCTCGTGAAAAATGTGAACCTTGACCTTGTCGATGAAATCGGCTATCGCTCCGTTTCGATCGGCTTTCCGGTTTTTACGCTTGGCGCGCTTATTTTCGCGATGATATGGGCACAGCTGGCATGGAGCAGATTCTGGGGCTGGGATCCGAAAGAAGTCTGGGCGCTGATTACATTTTTGTTTTATGCAGCTTATCTACATCTCAGGCTTTCAAGAGGCTGGCACGGCGAAAAATCGGCGTGGCTCGCTGTCATCGGTTTTGCCATTATTATGTTTAATCTTATTTTTGTAAACCTTGTCATCGCCGGACTTCATTCTTATGCATGATCCGTGTGGTGCAGGAAGGTCCGGGCTTTTCACCGGGCCTTCCGCAGCTTTTTGTTTTAAATTGCGGAAAGGCCATTCTTAGCTTGGCTTACGATCGCTTTTCTAATAAAATGAATGTAAGAAGATTCAAATCAGGAGGTTTACGATGGAACAGACGAAAGAGACAAAAATATTAGTAGTAGATGATGAGGCAAGAATCAGACGACTTTTAAAAATGTACCTGGAAAGGGAAAACTATAAGATCGAAGAAGCCGAGAATGGCGATGAAGCCATCGATAAAGCCCTCGGCAACGATTACGATTTAATCCTGCTCGATTTGATGATGCCCGGAACCGACGGCATTGAAGTATGCCGCCAAGTACGCGATAAAAAAGCCACTCCGATCATTATGCTGACGGCGAAAGGCGAGGAAGCGAACCGGGTGCAGGGCTTTGAAGTCGGAACCGATGATTACATTGTAAAACCTTTCAGTCCGAGGGAAGTGGTGCTGAGAGTCAAAGCGCTCTTGAGAAGATCATCGCAAACCTCTTACCTGAATACAGATACAACGGCAAAAAATGTTCTTGTTTTTTCTCACTTATCCATTGATCACGATGCTCACAGAGTCATGGCGGACGGGACCGAAGTCAGCCTGACGCCGAAAGAATACGAACTGCTTTACTTCCTGGCCAAAACCCCTGATAAAGTATACGATCGTGAAAAGCTGCTGAAGGAAGTATGGCAATACGAGTTTTTCGGCGATTTGAGAACGGTCGATACCCATGTTAAACGTTTACGTGAAAAACTGAACAAAGTCTCGCCGAAAGCTGCGAAAAAAATCGTAACAGTATGGGGTGTCGGGTATAAATTTGAGGTCGGAACCGAATGAAGTTTTGGAAGAGCGTAGTCGGTAAACTGTGGTTTACCATACTGCTTTTGGTTTCATTTGTCTTATTTATCCTTACGTTCTTTCTGCTTGAGTTTATTGAAAACTACCATGTTGATGAAGCGGAAGCTGATTTGACAAAGCTCGCCAGCAAGGTGGCCGTCATCATGGAAAACCATAAAGACCAGGAGACAGCAAGGTCGATCACATGGGAGCTTGCCGATGAACTGACGAGCATCGCAGTCATTAAAAATGAGAATGAATATTGGTATTCGCCGCGGGAACATCAAAAAGTGGCTTCCATCACATTAAAAGATATTAAAAACGATCCCGATCTGAACGAAGCCCTTCGCAAGCATCAAAAAGTGCAGAAAAGGACGGTTATCTCCAATCAAAAGAACGATCAGCTGATTGTCGGTGTACCGTACGGGAAAGGCGAAGATGAAGGCATGGTGTTTCTTTCTCAATCGCTTCTTGCCGTGAAGGATACGACACAGCATACGACGAGATACATCCTCTTTGCCGCTGCAATTGCGATTGTGTTAACGACGATTTTCGCTTTCTTCCTGTCAAGCCGGATTACTTACCCGCTCAGAAAAATGCGGCAGGGTGCCCAGGACTTGGCAAAAGGGAAGTTTGATACGAAGATTCCGATCCTGACCCAGGATGAAATCGGTGAGCTGGCGATTGCCTTTAATCAAATGGGGCGCCAGCTGAAGTTTCATATTACGGCACTTAATCAGGAAAAGGAGCATTTGTCGAATATCTTAAGCAGTATGGCCGACGGCGTGATCACCATCAATATCGACGGGACGATCCTTGTGACAAATCCTCCGGCTGAACGCTTTTTACAGGCTTGGTATTATGAGCAGAACATGAATGTAAAAGAAGGCCATGAACTGCCCCCTGAAGCCCGCGAGCTTTTTCAAAACACGGTCAGCACGGAGAAAGAGCAGATGATTGAAATGACCCTGCAAGGCAGAACATGGGTGCTGCTCATGAGTCCGCTGTACAATCAGTCCCATGTACGCGGAGCGGTCGCCGTGTTGAGGGATATGACGGAGGAAAGACGGCTTGATAAGCTGAGAAAAGACTTTATCGCAAATGTCAGCCATGAGCTGAGAACACCGATTTCGATGCTTCAAGGGTACAGTGAAGCGATCGTTGACGACATCGCAAGCTCTGAGGAAGAAAAAAAGGAAATCGCACAGGTCATCTATGACGAGTCTTTAAGAATGGGAAGGCTTGTGAATGATTTGCTGGACCTTGCCAGAATGGAGGCGGGGCATATTTCCTTAAACGTTGAACCGGTGGAGCTCCGTGAATTTTTTGAGAGGGTGTTCAGAAAGTTTTACGGAGTGGCCGGAGACAAAGATATTACGCTTTCTCACAATCTTGATCTGCACGAAGCCAAATTTGTGTTTGATCCGGACAAAATGGAGCAGGTATTAACAAACCTGATTGACAACGCGATCCGCCATACAAATGCCGGTGGCACCGTACATGTCGATGTGCAGTCAGCGCAAAGCGGACTGAAAATCGCCGTGAAAGACTCGGGCAGCGGCATTCCCGAAGAGGACCTGCCGTTTATTTTTGAACGCTTTTACAAGGCTGATAAAGCAAGGACGAGAGGAAAAGGCGGGACGGGCCTCGGACTTGCGATCGTCAAAAACATCGTCGATGCACACAACGGATCGATCACCGTCCACAGCATGCTGAACGAAGGTACTTCCTTCACGTTTTACATTCCAAGAAATAAGCAGGATGATGGCCAAATTTGACGAAGAATCTTGTTCCATAAGAAACAAAGAGCACCTGTTCATGCAGAACAGGTGCTCAGTTATTTGAGGGCAAGATGTATCCAATTTGTAAAATTTCTGCTTATCCTGAAACGTTTAAGCCTTTGTTGCCGATAAAAAAGTGAGAATTTCAAAAAACAGATGAACGTCGAAGAGGAAATGGATGAAGTATTTGGGACAACCGGAAACTTTATGATAGTGAAAACCGCATATGGAAATGATCGCTCCCGTTCTGATAATCTATAAAAGGCAGTTCATTTTTTTCTGTGCCTTAAAGTCCGCCAGCGATCCAATTGCGGACTGTCAAATGAAGACTTTGGTTTGGATTTATGTATAATCTCTATAGAAGGATGCGAGAAACAAAAGAGATTTTTTTAGATAAAATAAGCATGAAACAGGGAATGAGTGATGACTTTATGGATAAAACCAAAATACTGATTATTGAAGATGATGAAGCAATTGCTGATTTGCTTTCATACGGGCTGACGTCCGAAGGTTTTGAAACGTGTACGGTCAATAACGGTTCTTCAGGAATGAGGAAATTAGATCAGTTCAAACCTGATTTTCTGCTACTCGATTGGATGCTGCCGGACTGCAGCGGTTTGGATATTTGCAAAAAAGTGACCGAAAGCTATAATATTCCGATCCTGATGATCACCGCCAAATCAGATATTACGGATAAAATACTTGGACTGGAATTCGGAGCCGATGACTATATTACAAAGCCATTTGATCTGCGCGAAGTTGTCGCGAGAATCCGCACGATCCTTCGGCGTCTGGAACAAGCCCATCATGTGAACGAACGGGAAACGGAAAAAGTGGATGAGATCCGGTTTAAAAATATCGTGATCGTTCCGGGGGAAAGACTGGTGAAAAAAGACGGGGCAGCCGTCGAATTAACTCCGAAAGAATATGATCTGCTTATGACTTTAGTTGACCATCGGGGAAAAGTTTTTACGCGTTCAGAGCTTTTGGAATTCATCTGGGGATACGATTTTTTCGGTGACACCCGTACAGTCGATACCCATATTCAAAGACTCCGCAAAAAGCTTGATGCAAGCGACTCGATTAAAACAGTGTTCGGCATCGGATATAAATTCGAGAAGCAGGAGGAGTAGAGAGTGTTACGGACCATCAAGGGCAAGTTTATTGTTGGCTTTTTTCTGATTTTTTCTCTCTCTTTCCTTGTGCTCAATCACACGGTTAAGAACGTTATTTGGTCGAGTAATGAAAAAATTGTAACATCGGATTTAGTCGAACTGAAAAAAAACAGTATCGTCTATGTAAACCAAGCATTTTTAATCAATCACTATAAAAACAATGAACTTTATTTCGGTGATATGGCCGATGAAATAGTAGATAATTTAAATCACTCCACAGGAAGCAATGTCGGTGTTTATACCGTGAATGGCGCATTGTTGGCTTCTTCTGATCAAAAGGTGTTTTCCCGAGGGAGTGATGAAGATCTTAAACAGGCGATCAAAGGAAAGACTGCCTATCATATCACCTATAACCGCAATAAAGCAGAAGTGTTTTTTTCATATCCGGTTGTCGTTGAAGGCACAAAAGTAGGCATATTACGCTTTTCGAAAAATTTCGACCTGCAGTATAAGCAAAGCGGAGAGATTCTGGATATTGTTTTTTACATCGCACTTGCCATATTTGTGGCGGCGTTTCTTTTCTCCTATATCCTGTCCAGACATATCACGATTCCTCTCGTCAAGCTGACAGATGCCACCTCACAAGTCAAGAAGGGAAAACTGGATATGGATATCCACTTTAATAGAAAAGATGAAATTGGGCAGCTTGCCGTCAACTTTAACGACATGATCAGCAGAATTCGAGAACAAATTTTAACTATCGAAAGGGATCGCGATCGTTTAAAGGAACTTAACGAACAAGAAAAACGATTTTTTGACAATATGACGCATGAGCTGAAAACACCTCTGACTTCCATCCAAGGATATGCAGAGATCATAAAAGATAAAGGGGAATCGGATCGGGCATTTTTTGATAAAGGAATGAACCACATTGTTGAAGAAAGCAGGCGCCTGCATCATTTGGTGATCAAGCTTCTTGAAGTATCCCGGGAAACGTCCAAGGGTGCTCAATTTGACAGGATCGACGCAGGGGAAATTTTAAATGACGTTTGCGAATCGATGAAGTTTCGGGCAGAACGGTATAAGAAAAAGATCGCCTGTGACATTGAGGATGGCCTGTACGTTCACGGTCAGGTGAGCAGGCTGCGCCAGCTCTTTATCAATCTGCTGGACAACGCCATCAAGTACAGCTTATCTCATTCGGAAATCATCATTAAGGCCGAAATCGTTGGAGAAAACATTCTTTTTACATTCAAGAATCCAAGTGCTCCATTGGAAAATGACCAACACTCCAAAATGTTCCAGCCTTTTTATTCAGTCAATCAGAAGATTAAGGAAGAGGGAAGTGTAGGTTTGGGATTAAGCATTGTAAAAACAATTGTTGACGAACACGGAGGAACAATCGAGATGTTCTACGAGGAAAACCATACAGTGATTCATGTTGAATTAGCTTACGCAAAGGTTGAGAAATGATGAAAAACAAACCGTTTATCATATGGGCAGGAGTGCTGTTGTTTCTGGTCATTATCGTGTCCAGTTATAATGTCGGAAAAAGGTCGGAAACGATTATTATCCCAAGCGGGGAAGAAAATCATAGCGATAACCAGAAGAAGACCCGCCCTTTTCAAGTCAATACGATCTATCGCCTTCCAAAAGCAGGGCAGCTGCTTGGGTGGTCTTCACCGGATTCCGTTGTCGGTTTTTTCAAGGGAGATGGGACATCCGAACGTACAGCGCTCAGCCTTCAGCGTCTTTCCTCCCCCTATGAAAAAGCTGAAATCGTAAAAGGCATTGAAAGCAACATGTCCAACCTAAAAATGTCTCCAGACGGAAAGCACATCGCCGGAGTCACTTTGGGATTAAGTAAGGCATCAATGCAGCTGCTTTCGACAGCGAACGGGAAAAAAACAGAAATCGCCAGCATCTCCGCCAGCAATGAGGTCTATGTTCAAGATGTTTCATGGTCAAATAATAGCAGATACGTTTGTTATCTCGTTTTAGATGTCGGGCAGGGGAATCAGACCAGCCTTCGTGTTTATGATACGGATTCCGGAACGCTCAAAACGTATACATTGAATGATTTCGCGGAAAAAAATTCGCTTACGGGAGTTAACATCTCCGATAATGGACGAGATTTGCTGCTTACCGTGTTACAGCGTTCCGACGAGTACGGGATCAGAATGGGGACCATTGACGGCAACCGCATTAAAATCCACGACAAGCGTCTGGACAGCCGTGGCGCCCCTGTTTGGTTAAACAATGATCAATTTGTATTCCTGGACACAGGGGAAACCCTGTACGAATATGATCGCAGAAACGGCGAGTTGTCTGCTCTGCTCGAAAAAGTAACTGTTTTTAAATTCTCAAACGACTTAAAGAAAATCGCTTACTCTTTGAAGGATGAAGACAATATCTATGCAGGCAAGCTTCAAGGGAAAAATATCCTGTATGAAGAACCGATATACCACGGCACCATCCCTTCGGAAATATATTGGAGCCCGGACGGCAACAGCCTGCTCGTTAACGCTCAATACCAGTATCCTGCCATAGAGAGTGCATCCGCGCGATTTTTAGAAGAACAAGCTTATATTATCACATTTAAATAACCGATCATTGTCCACTTTAATATCAGGCGAAAAAACCTTATTTCAGTTAAAAACTGAAATAAGGTTTTTCTTTTGTAAAGACCTCATGTTTTCCACCCGTTTATTCCCTTCTTACTATTTTCTACAGGGTAATCAGTCCGATTATTTACTCCTCAAAAAATGATGTTTTTCTTCTTTTTGTGACATTTTGTTTACAAGTTGGTCGAACTTCTGCGATATCTTCCCCTTATATTTAAAGAGCATCCTTCTTATAGAACATTGTCTTCAAAATAGCAGCTTAAAAATTGTCATTTGTATGTGACGAGTTTAAAAGAAACCTAGTGATTGATAATTATAGCCTAAGGAGTTGGAAAAAGTGTCAAATTCACCAAAAGAAGATCATAAATTGAGCGCACTAGGAAAATTAGTGTTGGGTATGTTGATTGTACTGGGTGTCACTTTGTTATGCATATCTTGGAATGCACTTGCCGGCCCAAAGCAGGAACCAATAAAAGAAAATTCCGCCGCGTCAGCGCCGGGAGGCAAACATAAAGCAGAGAAAAAAGAAAACAAGCAAACAGCGCCGGAGATCGGAAAGGTCGTCTACTTGTCATTTGACGACGGACCGAATCCTGCAGCTTCAGATAAAATCTTAAGTTTGCTCGATAAGTATCATGCAAAAGCTACATTTTTCATGTTAAAACCGAATATTGAACAAAATCCCGATATTGTGAAGAAAATGGTTGAAAACGGCCATTCTGTCGGCTCTCACGGAGTGACGCATCAAGTATCGAAAATCTATAAATCTCCTGAAAGCTTTGCAGCAGAAATGAACGATACGCTGAAAACGATCAAAGAAACGACCAACGTTGACACACATTTGATCAGATCGCCTTACGGATCAAAACCTTACATTACCGGTCCATTTCAAGAAGTCATTAAGCGCGACCACTTTAACCTTTGGGATTGGACTGTTGATTCAGAGGACTGGAAATCTGCAAATACAAACGGTCAATTTGTGAATAATGTGATTCAGCAAGTCAATAACCTTTCGGGTGTTGAGCCGCTTGTCGTATTAATGCATGAAAAACCGACGACTGCCGCCCATTTGGAAAAACTGTTGAAATATTTCCAAGAAAACGGATATGAAATGAAACCAATGCATGATTCGATCAAACCGGTTCATTTCAGATGGAATTAAAAATATGAGATGCATCAACAAGGAAGGGATAGTATAGTGAAAATGAGAAAAAGAAAACTAAAGATGAAAAATTTGATATTGTTTGCCCTCGCGCTAGTGATAACGATTGGCAGTGTGGTGTCATACGGGATTTACCGTACCGTCGCAAAATCAATTAATGGAATGTACGAGCCTCTTCATCGGGATGCCGAGCAGAAGGACGCTGCTCCGCACGATCCTATATCCATTCTTTTATTAGGGATAGATGAGCGCCCTGGTGATAAAGGACGCCCGGATTCTATGATTGTTATGACTGTTAACCCGGACACAAAGAAAACGACCATGACAAGTATTCCTCGTGATACAAGGGTGTTTATCAAATCAAAGAATACCTTTTCGAAAATGAATTCGGCCTACACATATGGGGGAATTGAAGGGACCGTTGAAACTGTAGAACAATTTTTGAACATTCCAATCAATTACTATATCAAAATCAATATGGATGGGTTTAAAGATATTGTAGATGCAATTGGCGGCGTAACGGTAGATAACCAGATTGATTTCACCCTTGAAGGCGTGCATCTGTCAAAAGGGAAGCAGCATCTTGATGGCAAAACTGCTTTGACATATGCCCGGATGAGAAAAGACGATCCCCGCGGTGATTTTGGACGTCAAGAGCGTCAGCGTGAGATCATCAACGAAATTGTTCATGAAGGTGCACAATTAAAATCATTAACAAACTATCAAGAGATTTTGTCAGCGTTAGAAAAAAACATCAAAACAAACTTAACACTAGACAAAATGATCGATATTCAACATTCTTATAAAGAAGCTGCTAAGGATATTAAACAGATAGAAATTGAAGGTGAAGATAAAAAAGTTGACGGCTTATGGTATCACCTAGTGACTGATGAAAAGAGAAAGGAGATTTCCAAAAAGCTTCGCCAACAATTGGACTTAAAGTCATAAACGGATGGACATCATCCATCTCAAAGGATCCGCTTTATTTGCCTGACGAGGCCAAAAACGTTCCGATCGGAGGAACGAAAGCCTTATGCGGGCTCATCTTAGTGAAAACGGGGGTTCCTATAAGTTTGGCACCTGTTCATTTAGAACGGGTGCTTTTATGTTTGTTAAGTTAAAATTAAGCTTAACTTTAGTTAAACCCCCTTTCCATTTTCATATATTCGTAATATAGTTGTAATAGTTGTAATGTAACCTTTTAAGATTGACAAACGACAATAAATTGAACGGAGGGGTTTCAGGTGGAAGAAACCTTTCAGAAAATATATGATCAGTATCATCAGGATTTATTTCAGTTTTTATTTTATATGGTAAAAGACAAAAACCAGGCGGAAGACTTAGTTCAGGAAGTATACATCCGCGTCCTGCATTCTTATGAAACATTTGAAGGCAGGAGCAGCGAAAAAACCTGGCTTCTTTCGATTGCGCGGCACGTTGCGATCGACTGGTTCAGAAAGCAGCAGACGATCCGCCAACGGATTTTGGGGACGTTTGACTGGGAGAAACAAGATGTAAAAGACCGCAAGCCTCTGCCTGAGGACATCGTGATGCAAAATGAAAACCTTAAGGAAATTTTCGAGGCCCTTGACAAGTGTACGCTTGACCAAAGATCCGTCATCGTATTGCGGTTTATCCAAGGGTATTCGATCAGTGAAACAGCAAAAGCCTTGAATTTTTCCGAAAGCAAGGTAAAAACCACTCAGCACCGCGGTCTGAAAGTGCTTCGTAAACAGATGGAGCTTTTGAAGGAGGATCCAAAGAATGAAGAAGTCAGAATGGAACGAAGAACGGCTGAAGGCGTTACTAAGCCAACTTCCAACGGTTAAGGATAATCGTTCGGCAAATCAGATCTATCAAAAGCTGATTTTCGCACCAAAGCGTAAATCACCGAAAAAACGGGTCGGCGCATTTGCTGCTACAGTTTTGGTTCTCTTTCTTCTGATGCTGATCACTCCTCAATTAATCGAACAGATCAGATCTCAAAACAGCGCCGATGCCAACATTTCTTCTGACGGAAAATTGGTGCAGACGGAGGCTGATGCTGCCAAGTCTGAACCGGCAAATACGTTTGTCGTCTCCCAGAATCAAAAAGACGACTATATCACCTTTGCCTTCCTTGACGAGTCCAAGTCTGTCGTTGTCCCGATAAGCCTTAAGAAAAGTATAAGAATGACGAACCTTGAAGATGCGCTTCACGCGTACAGCCGGCTTGGAGTGGACCAATTTACATCATTTGATACAGCTTATCTTGATCAGGTGAAGTTCAAAGAACAGAAAAACAGTAAAAAACTGACGATTCAAGTGAATGAGAAAATACCGGGGCTTTCAGTCGATGATTTCGAACGGCTGAAAAATGTGATCAACGAAACCTTTAAATGGGGTTCGTATGATTCTGTTCTGTTTATTTCCAATGATAAATCAGGTGTTGAATTTGAAACATTCGGAATGCTCGCCGATATGGCGATTATGCATCAAACGCAAAAAGGCTATTATTTATATGAAAGCTCCGATGGACGCCGGTTCCTTGCACCTTCAAGCGAACCTTACGAAACGGTGCAGGAAGCGATAAAGATGATGAAAAATGAAGAAAGCAGCACTCATTTACAACCTATTCTATCTGATGATACGCAGATTGAAGATATACAAAAGAATGGAAAAGAACTGATCATTCAATTTTCTTCCTCCGCGAATATTGAAAATAAACCTGAAGACGTCTTGATGGTGGAAGGCCTTCTATTGACCGCCAAAGATTTCGGGTTCACAAAAGTGAAATTTAAAAATGCATCTACAAACAAGGTCGGCGCCTATGACTTGTCGAAATCTGTACAGGTTCCGTACGCACCGAATCCGATGACGATAGAAAGCTAAAAGACTCCACGTACGGAGTCTTTTTTTAATGTATAAAATGTATTGATTTGGAAGTATACTAAGCTGTCTCCGAATGGGGGGAATTTTACCGAAGATGCATGTAATAGGAGGATATGGAAAACTTTGAAGAAACTCAGACATCAAAACTTCCTGTTCGCGATCGCATGGCTTTCGGGGCTTGCGCTTTTCGTCACCGCGCCGGGGGCGGCAGCCTCAGAGTGGATAGAACCGATTAAAGGGGAGATCACAGATCAATTCGGGACGAGAGGCGGAAAGCATAAGGGGCTTGACATCGCTGCTCCCGAAGGGGAGGCTGTAGCGGCAGCCGCAGACGGAACGGTAAGTAAATCGTATCAATCCGACTCCTACGGCCAAGTGATATTTATCAAACATGACAACGGGTATGAAACCGTTTATGCCCACTTAAGCAAACGCTTGAAAAAGGAAAAAGAACGGGTGAAAAAAGGCGAGCAAATCGGAATCATCGGCAATACGGGAATATCGACCGGAACCCACCTGCATTTTGAAATGCATTACGGTTCATGGACTGAAGATAAAAGATATGCAATCAATCCGCTGACGGTGTTTCGTGAAGAGGCGTTCCGGCAAAATTCTGTCCACGTTCATCAAAACGCCGGGACAATGAGCGGTGCAGTAACCGTTCAAAAAGGGGACACGCTCTGGAAAATCAGCAGGGATAGCGGTATATCAATCGAGGAGATCATGAGAATAAACGGGTTGAAACATTCGAATCTTAAGACTGGCCAAACACTCCGCCTTCATGCCGATGAATCGAAGACCGGCACATATGTGGTGCGGAAAGGGGATACGCTTCATCATATCGCCGAAAAAATGGGCGTTACTGTACAGCACCTCATCGAATGGAACGATTTGAAAGGAGAGCAGATTTATCCCCGCCAGCTGCTTGAGATCAGGGAGAATTCCTGAAAAAACGGAACCCGAAAGGAATTCCTTTCAGGTTCCGCGGTTTCTTATTAAGGAAGGTCGATGATTTTAACAGACACGATATCCGGGATGTTTTTCAGCTCATCTAAAATGTCGTCCTCAAGGTGGCGGTCAAATGAAAGCATCATGATCGCTTCTCCGCCTTTTTCTTTTCGGCCCACCTGCATAGTCGCGATGTTGATGTCATGGTCTCCTAAAATTCGTCCGACATGGCCGATAGCCCCTGGTTTATCCTGATGGTGAATATACACAAGGTGTCCAGCCGGATAAAAATCGATATCAAAGCCGTTTAAGGCAACAATACGTCCGCCGAAGTGCGGAATGTACGTCGCTCTTAAAGAGAATGTCGTCACATCTCCGGTAACAGTCACAGAAATGCAGTTTTCATAGCCTGACTCATTGGAAGAAATTTTTTCGCTGAAGCTGATGCCGCGCTCTTTCGCAACGGTGCCGGCATTCACTTCGTTAACGGTAGCCGCGACCCGCGGCTTCAGGAATCCGGCCAAAAGGCTTTTCGTAATAAATGACGTTTCAAGCTTGGCGATGGAGCCTTCATATTGAATGGCTACATCTTGAACAGGCTCATTCATGCACTGGGACACAAGGTTTCCGATCGTATTGGCAAACTGATGATAAGGCTGGATTTTTTCGAATGAATCCTTTGTCATGGCCGGAAGGTTGATCGCGGACATTACAGGATTTCCTTGCGCATACTGAAGGACTTCTTCGGAAACTTGTGCAGCAACATTCAGCTGGGCTTCTTTTGTTGAAGCGCCCAAGTGAGGAGTCGCGACCACAAGCGGATGATCGATCAGTTTTGAATCGATCGGAGGCTCGACTTCAAATACGTCCAGGGCAGCGCCTGCGACATGTCCGCTTTCCAGAGCTTCCAAAAGCGCCGCTTCATCGATGATGCCGCCTCTTGCACAGTTAACGAGACGAACGCCTTTTTTCGTCTTTGCAATGGTTTCTTTGTTCAAAAGTCCCTTCGTTTCTTTTGTGAGCGGGGTATGAACCGTAATGATGTCGGCGTATGCCAGAACTTCTTCAAAGCTGTTCGCATTAACGCCGAGCTTGCTTGCCCTTTCTTGAGTCAGGAACGGGTCAAATACATGAACGGTCATGCCGAACGCTTTTGCGCGGCTCGCGATTTCGCTTCCAATGCGGCCCATTCCGATGATGCCGAGCGTTTTTCCGTAAAGCTCTGAACCGACGTAAGCCGACCGATTCCACTCCCTTGATTTAACGGAGATGTTTGCCTGCGGAATATGTCTCATTAACGCTGAAAACATTGCAAAGGTATGTTCAGCAGTTGAAATTGTATTTCCGTTTGGCGCGTTTACGACGATGACACCGTGTTTTGTCGCCTCGTCAATATCAATATTGTCGACTCCGACACCTGCTCTGGCGACGATTTTCAGCGAAGTCATCTTTTTAAACAGCTCTTCGGTCACCTTCGTGGCGCTCCGCACCAAGAGAGCGTCAAACGTATGAAGCTCGTCTTCCGCTTCCGCAACATTCTTTTCTACAATTTCAATAAAATCTGCTTCCATTAATGGTTTGAGGCCGTCGCTGGACATTTTATCTGAGACCAATACTCGAAACATGTAAGATTTCCTCCTAAATAAGCGTCATAAATATCTGATAATTTACCATATTCCATAAAGGGTGTCAATGAGTTTCGTGCGGAAAGACGAAAATTAAAAATGAAATAACTGTGAATGTGCGGTTTTTAGCGTGTGGAAAAAGTGAGTTTGCCGAAATATCCTGCCGCACGTCCGAAAACAGCGCAATAAGCTTTGAATCTGTACATTTTTTCACAATTAATTTATAATAATATCAGTATTAAAAATAAATAAGATCAATCTTCGGGGCAGGGTGAAATTCCCTACCGGCGGTGATGAGCAAGCGCTCTAAGCCCGCGAGCCTCTTTAGGGGCAGGATTCGGTGCGATTCCGAAGCCGACAGTATAGTCTGGATGGGAGAAGATGGAGGTTCCGTGCGTTTTGAAATGATATTTTCAAACGTTTATTTGACCTGTCTGTAAAACAGCCCCGCTTTTTCAATAAAGCGGGTTTTTTGTTTAGGGCAGGGGAAAGAACCATTCCTCTTTTCGTGAGATGTGATCGAAAAGGAGAGAGTGACAAAATGAAACACAACAAGGTGAGACGTCTCGTCTCAATCAGCATGCTGAGCAGCATCGCATTTATTTTAATGATGCTGAGCTTTCCAATCTTGGGAGCATTCCCGTATTTAAAAATCGATTTCAGTGATATCCCGGCACTGCTCGCTGTTATTTTGTATGGTCCGGGAGCCGGAATTGCCGTTGAAGCGATCAAAAACGTGCTGAATTACTTTATTGCAGGAAGCGCCTCAGGCGTTCCGATTGATCAGGCGGCTAACTTCATTGCCGGAACATTGTTTATCCTGCCGGCAGCTGTACTGCTTAAAAAATCAAGTTCTGCCAAAGGGTTTGTCACAGCTCTTTTCGCAGGGACGCTTGTGATGGCCGTTTCGATGAGCATTTTAAATTATCTATTGTTTCTGCCTGCCTATACTTGGTTTTTAAATGCTCCAGTGCTATCGGGAGAAGCGCTCAAGACTACAGTTCTGGCCGGAATCCTGCCTTTTAATTTCATCAAAGGCATCGCCGTGGCTCTCGTGACCACGCCGATTTTCCTTTCGCTGAAACCGCGGTTGAAGGAAAACGTCCGCATGGCCAAATAAATAGACATGAAAATACCAGGCACATGTGCCCGGATATTTTCAGCTGCAGAAGAAGCCGGATGTCTTTAGCCGGCTTCTTTTTGCTTGTTGGTAAAGCCATGCTTATCTGATAAAAAAACATCCGGCACCTTGCGCACCGGATGTTTTTTTGGCTTTATTCGTGTTTAAGCGGGTCGCCTTCGAACGGCTCATCCGCAACTTTGATCGAATCTGTAGGACAGCCTTCAAACGCGTCCATCATGTCTTCTTCTAAGACGTCAGGGACTTCGACGACACCCTGATTATCGTCAAGGGTCACAAATGCGATTCCCTCATCGTCGTAATCATAAATATCAGGAGCCGCAGCACCACAAGCTCCGCATGCGATGCACGTATCTTTGTCTACAATTGTATATTTTGGCATGAATAAAAAACCTCCCAGATTGTTCTTCGTTGGAACAAATGGTTTAACCCTCTATCTATCCGATATGAAACCTATTCCCATTCCTTATTGTAATGGTGTTAATCTTACATTTCAACTCAAAAATATTGAGAATGCTTATCACACAAGGGTTCTACTGCTAACATACCCCTTTTATATGAGTTTAAACGTCGATTTCTCCGCAAAATCTGTTAAAATAAAAGGAAGAAATGATCGAATGTTGCCGGAAGATTGTAGGTGATGATATGCCGGTTCATTTTTTTGACGCTATTGTGCTTGACATTCTGTCATCCATGAAGGGTGAGCGTTCTCCAAGCGCCGTCTATCATTTATTAAAAGGAAAAAGGTCGTCACAGACGATACAGGACGCCGGTTTATTTGCCGTTTCAAAATACTTCGGCTTTTGTTCGACTCTGTCGAGAGAGCAGGTGTCAGTCAGCGTTCAACAATTGAAGCAGGAGTCTTTGATCAGAGAAAAAGCGGAAAGCGGCGCCTACACCGTCACCGAAAAAGGGGAAGCGGAACTTGCCGGCTTTTTTGCCCTTTACCCGTGGCCCAGCCATTTTCACGGCGGCTTTTATCAGGCGGCAGCCAAAATGATGTGGGCAAGGATGTCGCTTTTGATTCAAGTGCTCTCCAACAAGCTTTACAGCGAACGCGTGTATATCCCGATCGTAAAAGATTATCAGATTCAGAACTGGGTTAAACAGTATTTAAGAAATCGGAATGCCGCTGAAACAGCAGTCCAGTTTCACCAAGAGCTGAAAGAGAAGCTGTCTGTTTTGAATCATGATGAACAGGCCGCTATTTTTGTTCACTCCCTGACATCCGGGGCAAAAGCGGGCTATACATTTAGACAGCTTTCCGAAAAGATGGACCTTGATGAGTGGTACATATATGCACTGTTTTGGGATGTTCTGCATCATTTTATTCAATCCGCCCAAAATGGTGAAAGTCCGCTTTTTCAAACGCTCATTCAGGACATTCCTTTGAAGGATGGTCTGACACAATCGACGAGAAAAACGCTTTATCTTGTAAAAGAAGGGCATACAATAGAACGGATCGCAGACATTCGAAAGCTGAAATCGGCGACGATCGAGGATCACATTGTGGAAATTGCCATTCATGATCCGTCTTTTTCCATCGATCAGTACGTGTCGAAAGAGGAGCAGAAAATCATTGCCGATTATGCGAAAGCGAACCAAACCAATAAAATCAGACAAATTAAAGAGGGGCTCGGCGGCCGATACAGTTATTTTAAAATCCGCCTCGCCTTGTCGAAAACGGTGATCAGGAATGGATAAACTTCATCAGGCACTCCGCCGGTATTTTGGTTATCATACTTTTAAAAAAGGCCAGGAAACGATCATCAAAAGCGTCCTGGAGGGGCGGGACACGGTGGCGATGCTTCCGACAGGAGGGGGGAAATCGCTATGCTATCAGCTTCCAGGGCTGTTGAAAGACGGAACCGTCCTGATCGTCTCACCGCTTTTGTCTTTAATGGAAGACCAGGTGCAGCAATTGAAGATGCGTGGAGAGAAGAGAGCTGCCGCTTTGAACAGCGCATTGACATACCAAGAAAAAAATGACGTGTTCAATCGGCTTCACCGCCTCAAATATCTGTATATTTCACCAGAAGCACTCCAGTCCGGCCAAATGCTGAAAAAGCTTCAGTTGCTCAATGTCAGCCTTTTTGTCGTTGATGAAGCCCACTGCATCTCACAATGGGGGCATGATTTCAGGCCTGATTATTCGAAGCTTGGAGACATCAAGGCGCTCCTCGGTCATCCCGTCACTCTGGCGCTTACAGCGACGGCAACCGAAGCGACATTGAAGGACATTTCAGATATGCTGGGGCTTAAAGACACCAATTATTTGATCCATTCAGTCGATCGTCCGAACATTGCGCTTCATATTGAAAAGCTGCGGGATAACGCTGAGAAGACGGAGCGGCTGACAGAGCTGGTTCAAAAGCTGCAAGGTCCGGGCCTTGTTTATTGCCCGACGAGAAAATGGGCTGAAGAACTGGCTGACAAGCTTCGTGAAGAAACAAAATTGAGAACGGGATTTTATCATGGCGGGATGGAGGCAGGCGACAGGATGCTGATCCAGCAGCAGTTCATCCGCAATCAGCTTGATGTGGTCTGCTGTACAAACGCCTTCGGCATGGGAGTGGACAAGCCTGATATCAGATATGTGATCCATTTCAGCCTCCCGCAGACGATAGAGGCGTATTTGCAGGAAATCGGACGTGCGGGCAGGGATGGAAAGCAGAGCGTCAGCATTTTGCTGAAAGCTCCGGGAGACGAGGAAATCCAGGAGCAGCTCATTCAAATGGAAGCCCTCTCCCAAAGTGATATCGGCTTTTTATACGAAAAGCTTGCCGGAGTGAAAGATGAACGCAGCCGGCGGGAAGTTCTGCAGCTGGCCGGTTTATCGGAAACGCAAGCCCGTCATTTTCTCCATCTATATCAGAAGGTGCATCATCTGGGCGGCGATGGCCAGGCGGTCATTCATAGGGAGATGGACAGCCGCAGGGAGCTCAAATTGAAAAAAGCGGCGGGATTCGCCGCCATTACTGAACGCGAAGGGTGTTTCAGGGAAAGCTTGCTCGCTTATTTTAATGAACAAAAAAAACCGCCTCAAACGGATGAACCGTGCTGTACATCCTGCGGTTTAAGTCTTGAAGCATACGAAGTCAAAGGAGACCGTCCGTCCATGAACAAATTGACAGCGTGGGAAGAAGAATTGGATACCATATTTGCCGCCAGCTGTGATCGTGTATGCTGAAAAAACAGTCGGAAATCATACAGCGCCTGTCAGACAGGGAAATGCTGAAACAGCTCTATTTTTCCCAAATGCTGATGCTTTTTACCGCATTATTGATGGGCATCTTTTTATTTGCTGATGCAGACGCTTTTCTATCGCTTTGGAATCCATCGGACTTGAGCATTCTAAAGTACGGGGCGCCGCTCGCGGCCCTCGTGATCATTGCCGACCTGATGGTGATGAAATGGGCTCCGAAGCATATGTATGACGATGAAGGGATAAATGAAAAGCTCTTTCGTGAACGCTCGTATCCGCATATCGTGATTCTTACCCTTTTCATTGCATTTGCAGAGGAAATATTGTTCAGGGGCGTTATCCAGACGCATTTCGGCCTCTGGGCGGCGAGCATTATTTTCGCGATTTTGCATTTTCGTTATTTAAAAAAATGGCTGCTGTTTGTAATGGTTGTGTCCATCAGCTTTTTGCTCGGATTGAGCTTGGAATGGACAGGGAATTTATTCGTTCCTGTCACGGCACATTTTTTGATCGATGTTGTATTTGCGTGCCAGATTCGTTTTCAACACGTAAGGAGGAGTTCACATGACGGAGATGTCAAGAATAGAGAGGAAGAAGAGGGAGCAGGAGAAGGCCCGCGCTGAAATGAGCCGGGAGGCGGCCGCGGCTGTTGAACTGAAGACACCTGACGATGAGATTCCTTCCAGACAGACTTATCATAAAAAAAAGAAGCACGGCAAAAAAAAGAATAAAGACAGAAATCCACTATTCACGTCTCTTGCAGTCATGTTTGTTTTCATTCCGATCATCGTCTTCGTGGTGTTCATGTACATGCTGAATCAAGGCGGCGATTCCAACCCTGATCAGTATGATGATGTGTTTTATGAAAACAAGTCAAGTGAAACAGGAATGACCAATGAAAATCAAAACGGTGAACAAGAGGCAGATCAAAAGGCGGCTTCGCAGCATACAGCCGCCGCCCTTCAAGAAGAAAAGCTGAAAGAGAACAACCAATCGGAAAATAAAGAGGATGAACCGTCAAAAAAAGACGAGCAAAAGCAAAAAGAAAAAGAGCAGTCTAAAGAGGCAAAAAAAGCTGAGGAGCAGCCTGTTGCTGCAAAGAAGCCCGTACCGAAGCAGCCTGCGGAACAAGAGAAGAAAACGGCAAGCGCAGCTCAAACGCCGCCAGTTCAGCAAACACCGCAGCCCAAAAAGGTGCTGAAGCACACGGTTGGTAAAGAAGAGACGCTTTTCCGGATTTCGATGAAATATTATAAGAACCGGTCAGGAGAGGAAAAAATCCGCAATTACAATCAATTATCAGGCAACAATGTCTACGCCGGCCAGGTCCTGGATATCCCGATTTATTAACAGTGGCATGATTTTGCCCGCGAATACATATACATTGTACTAACAAATAGGACAAGGTGTGAGGACTGTGGGAAGCGAGCTTGAAGAGCTGGACCGTTTTACGGACGAACCGACGAAACAAATGCTCCGCGCCTTAATAAAAAGGAAGAAAAAGTACGAAAACTATGCCAGACAGACATTCAGGTGGCAGGTGCTGGCGGCGATATGCGCGTTTTCGTTTTGTTTGTTTGCAGCGTCAAAAGGGCTCGGGCAAAACGGCTTCCTTTCCGGCTTGCTGAATGACTCCGTCTATCTGCTTTGGATTTTATCGGCCGCTTTTGCATACAGCACCGCTTACTATTTTAAAAAGAAGGAAGAAAAAGCAGAAGGGGAATATCATAAGCTGAGATGCGAGATTATTCAGAAAAGCACGGATTTATGGCCCCAGCCTGAAGAGTGGAAATCAAGGGAAACGGTTTTTAAGATCATGAAACAGCAGTATGACATTAATCTTTATTTCGAAAGCAAATAAAAAAGACGTTTTCTTGTTAAAAGAAACGTCTTTTTGCATCAGGCCGTCTTATCATAAACAAAACAGATTGGAGAATGCACATGATCTATTGGCTCAGTCTGGCTTCGGCCGCTTTCATCGGTCTTGCTGCTTTAGTGTGGAAAATGTCAGCCATCGCGCGCGAAAACCGGCTGTTGAAGGCTGAATTTTCACTCAGACGCCTGGATAGGGAATTGAATGTCTTTTTTATTTCAGATATTCATAGGCGGACAGTCAGCGAAGACATTATTCGTGAAGTGAAAGAACGCGGGGTTCAGCTCGTCATCATCGGCGGCGACTTAGCGGAGGACGGCGTCCCTTATACGAGAATTGAAGAAAATATCAAAAGGCTTTCAAGTTTGGGAAAACCGTATTTTGTATGGGGAAATAACGATTATGAAGTTGATCAGGAAAGGCTCCGTGAAATATTCAAGACACACGGCGTAACAGCTTTGCGCAATGCTTCGGTATTGCATGACCATCAAGGACAAGCCGTCAATATTTGCGGAGTGGATGACATCAGGCTCGAATTGGATGATTACCCGGCAGCTCTCGGCGGCGTGCAGCCGGGCTTTCCGACTATCCTTGTGTCACATAATCCGGAGATTCATCATCAAATACAGGAGGCGGACGGTATTGACCTGATATTGAGCGGTCATACCCACGGAGGACAAATTCGCTTCGGCAGATTCGGGCTCTGTGAAATCGGAGGAACCGGTACCGTTTACAAGGCTCCGTACTTGATCAGCAACGGCTATGGAACATCGAAGCTTCCTCTGCGGCTGGGAGCGAGGCCGGAAACACATCTGATCAAGCTGGTTCCGGGACCCCACATGGAAGGAAACTAATGCTTTTTCACTGAAAAGAAACGAAAAGGCGGCATTGTGCTTGTCTTCCGCCCAAACACAGTGTAAACTGGTATCAAAATTAAGAACCTATGACTCATCATCTCCATATAATAAGATATATGATGTGTGCAAGAAGAGGCAGGAGGGAACGTTATGCGGCTTGAGCGTCTAAATTATAATAAGATCAAAATCTTTCTGACACTTGACGATCTGACAGACCGGGGGCTGACGAAAGAAGACCTTTGGAAAGACTCATTTAAGGTTCAGCAGCTGTTTAAAGACATGATGAACGAAGCGAATACAGAGCTCGGGTTCGAAGCAAATGGCCCAATCGCTGTTGAAGTGTATTCTCTTCAAGCACAAGGAATGGTCATCATTGTCACAAAAAATCAGGAAACAGATGAAGACGATAATGAGTATGATGAGGACTATATTGAAATGCAAGTCAAACTTGGCGAAAGTGTTGACATTATATATGAATTTCAAACATTCGAGCATCTGATTGAACTTTCCAAAAACCTGGACCGCATCGGTATTCAAGGCGGGACAGTCTACCACTACGAGGGCAGGTATTTCTTAAGTCTCGACGATTTTGACTCCCATGAGGTTGACGGCGTGATTTCGATTTTAGCCGAATATGGAAATCCGACGACTTTAACGATTTACAGGCTTCAGGAATACGGAAAGAAAATCATGGAAAACAATGCCGTTCAGACCATTCAGACATACTTCAAATAGCCCTTATTCAAAAAAGATATTCTGCTGTGCTAAACAGCAGTTTTTTTCTGCCGAAAATAAGAATATAACAAAAAAGATTTTTCTTGAATATTTTCACGAAAAATGGTTGATTGTTCTTTGCATGATTAGTGCAAGGGTGTATACTATTCTCTGAAAGGACAACATGCCAGAAAGACTTTAGGAGGTTAACTTATAATGGTAGCCGATCAAAACACCGGTCATACTGAAGAAAACACACATGACGTTTTGAAATCAACGCAAACGGTGATACATAAGGCGCTTGAAAAATTGGGGTATCCTGAAGAGGTGTATGAATTACTAAAAGAACCGATCCGTTTTTTAACGGTGAAAATTCCGGTTCGCATGGACGATGGATCTGTTAAGATTTTCACGGGCTACCGAGCCCAGCACAATGATGCAGTAGGGCCGACAAAAGGCGGCATCCGTTTTCATCCGGGAGTTACAGAAAAAGAAGTTAAAGCGCTTTCTATTTGGATGAGTCTGAAATGCGGCATCATCGACCTTCCATATGGAGGCGGAAAGGGCGGGATCATCTGTGATCCGCGGGATATGTCCTTTCCTGAACTGGAACGTTTAAGCAGAGGGTACGTTCGGGCGATCAGCCAAATTGTCGGACCGACAAAAGATGTACCGGCTCCCGATGTATTTACCAATTCTCAAATCATGGCATGGATGATGGACGAATATTCAAGAATCGACGAATTCAACTCGCCGGGCTTCATTACCGGCAAACCGCTCGTTTTAGGTGGTTCTCACGGCAGAGAATCTGCGACAGCAAAAGGGGTTACAATCTGCATTAAAGAGGCGGCGAAAAAGAAAGACATCGACATTGAGGGAGCTTCTGTCGTCGTGCAGGGGTTCGGAAATGCGGGAAGCTACCTTGCGAAATTCATGTATGACGCAGGCGCAAAGATTGTCGGCATTTCTGATGCATACGGCGGCCTGTATGATCCTGAAGGGCTTGACATCGATTACCTGCTTGACCGCCGGGACAGCTTCGGAACGGTCACAAAGCTGTTTAATGACACCATTACAAACAAAGAACTGCTGGAGCTGGAATGCGACATTCTGGTGCCGGCTGCAATAGAAAATCAAATTACCGCGGAAAACGCCCATAACATCAAGGCGAAGATCGTTGTCGAAGCAGCCAACGGCCCGACGACGCTCGAAGCGACGAAAATTCTTTCCGACCGCGACATTCTTCTTGTACCTGACGTGCTGGCAAGCGCCGGCGGTGTAACCGTATCCTATTTCGAGTGGGTGCAAAACAACCAGGGATTCTACTGGACTGAAGAAGAAGTTGAAGAACGTTTGGAAAAAATGATGGTCAAATCGTTCAACAATATTTACGAAATGGCGCACAACCGCAGAATTGACATGAGGCTTGCAGCCTATATGGTCGGCGTCCGCAAGATGGCGGAAGCATCCCGCTTCAGAGGCTGGATATAGGCTCAAACATTTGCAACAACCCAAAAAATCTCCTATCATAAAATAGGAGATTTTTTGATTTGCCGGATATGACAGGAGATGAACGGAACATGAAAGAAGAAAAAGTGATCATTATCGGCGGCGGCCCCTGCGGGCTTTCAGCAGCTATTCACATGCAAGAGATCGGAATAGATGCACTCGTCATTGAAAAAGGAAATATCGTCAACAGCATTTATCAATATCCTACACACCAAACCTTTTTCAGCTCAAGCGAAAAACTGGAGATTGGCGATGTGGCTTTTATTACTGAAAATCACAAGCCGGTCAGAAATCAGGCGCTTTCTTATTACAGGGAAGTCGCCAAACGGAAAAATCTGCGGATCAACGCGTTTGAGAAAGTTCAATCCGTAACAAAAACAGAGAATAACCAATTTATCGTGGAAACATCAAAGGATACGTATTTGTCTTCATTTTGCATTGTCGCAACGGGATATTATGACAACCCGAACTATATGAATGTACCGGGAGAAGACCTGCCGAAAGTATTTCATTATTTTAAAGAGGCTCATCCGTATTTTGATAAAGATGTTGCGGTTATCGGCGGCAAAAATTCAAGCGTCGACGCGGCAATGGAGCTCGTTAAAGCGGGCGCAAGAGTCACCGTGCTGTACAGAGGGAACGAATATTCCTCCAGCATCAAACCGTGGATCCTTCCGGAATTCCTTTCGCTTGTCAAGCATGGAAAAATCAGAATGGAATTCCGGGCAGTCGTCAAAGAAATTACGGAAGACGGGCTGATTTTTTCTGTCGACGGAAAAGAGACCAGGATCAAAAATGATTTTGTATTCGCCATGACAGGCTATCACCCTGATCACAGCTTTCTTCAAAAAATGGGAGTCAAAATTGACGCAGAGTCGGGCCGTCCTTTCTTTAATGAAGAAACGATGGAGACGAACGAAGAAGGCATCTTCATCGCCGGCGTTATTGCGGCCGGGAACAACGCAAATGAAATCTTTATTGAAAACGGCCGTTTTCACGGCGGCTTAATTGCAGCTGAAATTGCAAAACGGATATAAAAACCGGATATTTTTATGATTTGGATCAGGCAAAAGAGAGCATATTCTATATATAGATGTGCTCTCTTTTTTATCGGCACACAGATCAACAGAAAAGGGGCATCCTGATATGAAAAAGAAAGTAGCTCTTATTACAACGGGAGGCACGATCGCCAGCCGGAAAACTGAAAGCGGCCGGCTTGCGGCAGGGGCGATCAGCGGTCCTGAATTAGCCGAAATGTGCAGCTTGCCGGAAGATGTACAGATCGATGTCTATCCGGCGTTTCAGCTTCCGAGTATGCATATTACATTTCAGCATTTATTAGAGCTCAAACAAACCGTCGAACGCGTGTTTCAGGACGGCAGCTATGACGGCGCAGTTGTGACGCATGGTACGGACACGCTTGAAGAAACCGCTTATTTTTTGGATTTAACCTTGCATGATGAAAGGCCGGTCGTTGTGACAGGTTCACAGCGGGCCCCTGAGCAGCAAGGCACAGATGCATATACAAATATCAGGCACGCCGTTTATACTGCGTGCAGCCCAGATATAAAAGGAGCCGGCACGGTCGTTGTTTTTAACGAAAGGATCTTTAACGCGCGCTACGTTAAAAAAGTGCACGCTTCGAATCTGCAGGGGTTTGACGTATTCGGCTTCGGTTACTTAGGGATCATTGACAATGATAAAGTATACGTCTATCAAAAGCCGTTAAAGCGGGATGTTCATCAGCTGCAAAGACCGCTTCCTGAAGTGGACATCGTCAAATGCTATCTAGATGGAGACGGTAAGTTTATCAGAGCCGCCGTCCGCGAGGGTGTCGCAGGAATTGTCCTTGAGGGAGTCGGAAGGGGACAGGTGCCGCCGAATATGATGGGCGATATCGAACAAGCATTAAATCAGGGAGTATATATCGTCATCACGACGAGCGCAGAGGAAGGCGAAGTTTATACGACCTATGACTATGCAGGCAGCAGCTATGACCTCGCGAAAAAAGGGGTCATCTTAGGCAAGGATTATGACAGCAAAAAAGCGAGAATGAAACTTGCCGTCCTTCTTGCAAGCTATAAAGAAGGCATAAAAGACAAATTCTGCTACTAGGCGGCCTGTTCTTTTTCAATTTCAAAACAATCCGAATCATGGTAGGATAGAATGAGATGAAAAGGAAAGAGGTTTCCTCATGTTCGGAATTATCTCAGCAGGCTTAGCTCCCGGAATCGCACTGTTAATGTATTTTTACTTAAAGGAAAAATATGAATCCGAGCCCATTCATATGGTCATCCGCCTTTTTATACTGGGGGTTTTGCTCGTTTTTCCGACGATGTTTATCCAGTATGTATTGGAAAAAGAACACATTTCTGAGGGCAGTTTTGTCGTTTCATTTTTAACTTCCGGCTTTTTGGAAGAATTTTTAAAATGGTTTTTGCTGATGGTCAGCACTTTTCAGCATATTGATTTTGATGAACACTATGACGGAATCGTATACGGGACAAGCCTCTCATTGGGGTTTGCGACGCTTGAAAATATATTGTATCTCATCGGAAACGGGGTGGAGTACGCCTTTATGCGCGCTTTGCTTCCGGTTTCCAGCCATGCCCTATTCGGAGTGATCATGGGCTTTTACATCGGCAAAGCCCGGTTTTCTGCTAGCAAAACAAAGATGAAATGGCTGCTATGCTCGCTTTTTATTCCGGCTTTGCTTCACGGTCTCTACGATTATATTCTGCTCGCCTTAAAAAACTGGATCTATTTTATGCTGCCCTTTATGGCGTTTCTTTGGTGGTTCGGCTTGCGCAAAGCAAAAAAAGCCCGTTCCGTCAAAACCGATGGACAGCCCCTTCAGCAATAACCGCCCTGTAAAAGGGCGGTTTCAGCGTGTCGACAAACCCTCGCATTCGTTGTCAGGCCTGCGCGTCGGTGCTCACGAATTCCAACATTCGCTGCGCTCCGATGCTCGGCCTTCCTAGACTGCAAGGGTTTTCAATCACGCTGAAAGGATGACAAAATCCCAAAACAAAAGCCGTTTTGGGATTTTGTCAACAATCTGTAACCGCCCTGTAAAAGGGCGGTTTTTTTATTTTTGTAGACAGGCATATTTGCCTAAAGATGAAACAGAAAGGAAAGCGTGTATAAAATCTGCCTCGCTACAAAAGATATGGTTACAAAAATGCTGGAGGAGGCTTAAAACATGAAGTCGAAAGGTTCTTTTTGTTTGAATGTCATTTTATGTACCATTATGGCAACCAGTCTTTCACTTCCATTCAGTCAAAAAAGCGCTGCCTTTTCTGAACAGGTAATACAGCGGGGGGCGACAGGGGATGATGTGATTGAACTGCAGGCAAGGCTTCAATATAACGGCTATTACAATGGCAGAATTGACGGAGTATACGGGTGGGCGACATACTGGGCCGTCCGCAATTTCCAAAATCAGTTCGGCTTAAAGGATACAGACGGCCTGGTCGGGCCGAAAACAAAACGATTTTTAATCAATCATACTAAATATTACAGCGACTACGTGCACAGACAGCTTCGAAAAGGTAACCAATTTACACATTACGGCGGACTGCCGCTGAAGTATCAGACGAAGCCTTCTAAAGAAGTGCAGCAGCAGGCGCGAAAAAAGGCGGAAGCAAGACAGCGGCAGGGCGCACAACAGCAGGGCACTGCCCAGAAACAGCCGCAGCAACAGCAGCAGGCCGCTCCTGCACAGCCGAAAAAACAAACGCAGCAAAAGGCTGCACCTAAACAGCAGGCGCCTAAAAAACAGGATGCCGTTGCAGCCAACATGCCGGGCGGCTTCTCGAACAACGACATCAACCTGTTGGCCCAAGCGGTTTACGGTGAAGCGCGCGGAGAACCGTATGACGGCCAGGTCGCCGTTGCAGCTGTTATATTAAACAGGCTTAACAGCCCTACGTTCCCGAATACGGTGGCGGGCGTTATCTTTGAGCCGCTTGCATTTACAGCTGTTGCGGACGGCCAGATTTATATGACGCCGGATGAAACGGCGAAAAAAGCCGTTCTTGACGCCATCAACGGCTGGGACCCATCAGAAAATGCCACTTACTATTTTAACCCTGACACGGCCACTAGCTCATGGATTTGGGGCAGACCTCAAATTAAAAGGATCGGTAAACACATTTTCTGTGAATAAAAGCGAGGTGCTATAAATGATCAGAGGAATTTTAATCGCCCTTTTAGGTGTCGCCATCGTCGGAACAAGCTATTGGGGCTATAAAGAACATCAGGAGAAAGACGCCGTTTTGCTTCATGCCGAAAACAACTATCAAAGGGCATTTCACGACTTAACTTATCAGGTGGATCAGCTGCATGATAAAATCGGGAGCACGCTTGCGATGAACAGTAAAAAAACGCTGTCTCCCGCTTTGGCGGAAGTGTGGAAAACGACTTCTGAGGCGCATAACAATGTCAGCCAGCTGCCGCTGACCTTAATGCCGTTTAACAAGACCGAAGAGTTTTTGGCAAAGGTCGGAGATTTCAGCTACAAAGCAGCCGTGCGCGACCTTGACAAAGAGCCGCTCAATAAAAAAGAGTACGCATCTTTAAATCAGCTTTATGAAAATTCAAAGGATATACAAAATGAACTGCGTAATGTCCAGCATTTGATTATTGACAAAAATTTGAGATGGATGGATGTAGAGCTTGCGCTCGCGTCCGGCCAAAAACAAAGCGACAATACGATTATTAATGGATTTAAAACCGTTGAAAAAAGCGCAAGTGCATTTTCGGATACGGACTTAGGCGCGACAGAGATGACGAACACGAAAAAAGAGCAGCAAGGGTACGACCATTTACAAGGCAAAAGAATAACCGAAAAAGAAGCACGCAAGATTGCCCAAAAATTCGCTCAGGACAAAAATTACAATATCAAAGTGTCGAAAAGCGGCAAGAAAACGAACAGGGATGTATACAGCATCAGCATGAAGGACCCTGATCAAAAAGCGGATATATATATGGACATTACCGAAAAAGGCGGATATCCGGTTTATCTGATCCAAAACAAAAAAATTAAAGACGAAAAAATCAGCCTAAACGATGCGTCGAACAAAGCCCTTCAATTTTTGAAAAAAAACGGCTATAAAACCGAAGACTTGAAGATGGATGAAAGCTCGCAATACGACGGCGTCGGCGTATTTTCATTTGTTCCGGTTCAGGACGATGTCTGGCTCTATCCGGACAGCATCCGCATCAAGGTCGCGCTTGACGACGGCGAGATTACCGGGTTTAATGCAAAGGATTTCTTAATCTCCCATAAAAAAAGAGACTTGCCGAAGCCGAAATTAACGCTTGAAAAAGCGAAAGCAAGCCTGAATCCCAACGTAAAAGTTCAGGAGACGCGCCTTGCTTTAGTCACGAACGAGCTTTCACAAGAAGTGCTCTGCTACGAAATTCTCGGCACAATTGAAAACGATACATTCCGCATGTTTATCAATACCGAAGACGGCACGGAAGAGAAGGTCCAAAAAATGAAAAGTGCAGAACCGATATATAACGACTTGTAAAACGATAGATCAGAGGGAAAAGGCGTCAACATGCCTTTTCCTTTTTAGCATTCGGAATAATTCGCTGTAAACATTTCCATACTGAACGTATGGGCGGCACGTCCGCCGGTGAAAATTATACATGCCCGGCGCCATAAACTTTCCGGGCAGCGGAGGAATGATATGAAAACAATCGAACGGTTATTATTTAAGATTCTTGTCGTACAGGCGGTCATTTTAATCAGCGTGCAGCTTCTTTTTCATTTCTCCAAGGCTGAACCTTATCTGTCAAAGGTCGTGCAGTATGAAGGCGTGAACAACATGAAAATCGGCGAATGGATCGAGACATTTAAGCCGTAATTCACGCTAAAATCTCCCCTTTTTCGCCTAATACATGATACAATCCTATAAGGAGTACCAGATAGCAAGGAGAGGAATTATGGAAAAGAAATTATGCATTGCAATAGACGGCCCTGCGGCAGCCGGAAAAAGCACCGTGGCGAAAATCGTGGCCAGAAAAAAGTCGTATATTTATATTGATACGGGTGCCATGTACAGGGCGATTACGTATTTAGCGCTGGAAAAGGGCGTTGATTTAACCGACGAAGCGGCGCTGACGGCCCTGTTAAAAAAATCTGCCATCGATCTCACGATTTCGCCTGAAGGAGAACAGAAGGTTTATATCGCAGGCGAAGATGTAACAGAGGCGATCCGCACGGATGACGTGAGCAACCAAGTCTCAATCGTCGCCAAACACGCCGGGATCCGCGAAGAAATGACGAAAAGGCAGCAGCAGCTAGCTGAAAAAGGCGGCGTCGTCATGGACGGCCGCGACATCGGAACCCACGTTCTCCCGAATGCGGAAGTGAAAATATTTCTCTTGGCCTCCGTTGAAGAGCGGGCAAAACGCCGCTTTGAAGAAAACGTCAAAAAAGGGTACAATGTAAATTATGAAACGCTTGCAGAAGAAATCAGGCGCCGTGACAAACTCGATTCAGAACGCGAGATTTCGCCGTTGAAAAAAGCGGACGATGCGCTTGAAATCGACACGACTTCATTGACGATCGATGAAGTGGCCGAAAAAATCCTGCAGGTTGTAGACAAAAAGGCTCAAAAATAAAAAATCCGGGCAAATTACTTATTGTCTGCATGTTTTGACTTGACAAACACAGGCTTTTATTAGAAGTTAGTAATAATAAATCATGTTTTAGAACATTCAAATATCCATTTTTGAATGGTTCTTTAATACATATCGGCTGTCCGGATCGGATATCATTTAGTCCGGAATAACCGTTTTTACAAAAGCTGTGTAGGTTTGGACCAAGGAGGTTATTGAAATGACAGAGGAAATGAATCAAATTGATGTTCAAGTACCAGAGGTTGGAGATGTGGTGAAAGGTATTGTAACGAAAGTTGAGGACAAGCATGTCGATGTTGACATCCCCAACTGCAAGCAAACCGGAATTATCCCAATCAGTGAATTATCAAGTCTTCATGTTGAAAAAGCATCAGATGTCGTCAATGTAGACGATGAGCTTGAATTAAAAGTGACAAAAGTGGAAGACGATGCATTGATTTTATCAAAACGTGCTGTTGATGCAGACCGCGCTTGGGAAGACCTAGAGAAAAAGTTTGAGTCAAAAGAAGTGTTTGAAGCCGAAGTAAAGGACGTCGTCAAAGGCGGTCTGGTCGTCGATATCGGCGTGCGCGGATTCATTCCCGCATCGCTTGTAGAGGCGCATTTTGTTGAAGATTTTACAGATTATAAAGGAAAGACGCTGACTTTAATCGTCGTTGAGCTTGACAGAGATAAAAACCGCGTGATTTTATCACACCGTGCGGTTGTTGAAAAAGAGCAGTCAGAAAGAAAACAGGAATTTCTTCAAACGCTGGAAGCCGGACAGGTGCTTGAAGGAAAAGTACAGCGCCTGACAGACTTCGGTGCTTTCGTTGACATCGGCGGTATTGACGGTCTTGTTCACATTTCCCAGCTTTCGCATTCACACGTTGAAAAACCGTCAGACGTAGTCGAAGAAGGCCAGGATGTCAAAGTCAAAGTGCTGTCCGTCGACCGCGACAATGAACGAATTTCGCTATCAATCAAAGAAACGCTTCCTGGACCTTGGTCCAACATCGGTGAAAAAGTGAAGCCTGGAGACGTATTGGACGGAAAGGTTCAGCGCTTGGTGAGCTTCGGCGCATTTGTCGAAGTGCTTCCTGGAGTTGAAGGCCTCGTTCACATTTCGCAAATCTCCAACAAACACATCGGAACGCCTCATGAAGTGCTTGAGGAAGGCCAGGACGTAAAAGTGAAAGTTCTTGACGTCAATGAAGAGGAAGAACGCATTTCTTTAAGCATGAAAGAGCTTGAAGAAAATGCAGATAAAGCAGAGCAGGAAGATTACCGTCAGTACCAGGCGAAGGAAGAGTCTTCAGGATTCCAGCTTGGTGAAATGATCGGAGACAAACTGAATAAATTAAAGTAAAATTTGGTGATGATGGTGACGCGAGCAAAGAGAAAAAAAGAACACATTGATCATGCCCTGTCAACCGGACAGAAACGTCAGACCGGGCTTGATGATATCACGTTTGTTCACGTCAGCCTTCCGGAAACGGAATTGTCACAAGTTGATACTTCAACCAAAATAGGCGAACTGTTTTTAAGTTCGCCTATTTTTATCAATGCGATGACAGGCGGGGGCGGGAAGGCGACGTTTGAGATCAACAGGGCTTTGGCGAGGGCGGCTGCACAAACAGGCATACCGGTCGCTGTCGGCTCGCAAATGTCCGCTTTGAAAGACCCTGATGAGCGTCCTTCATACGAGATTGTCAGAAAAGAAAATCAGAAGGGGCTTGTATTCGCCAATTTGGGGAGCGAAGCGACAGTGGAACAGGCAAAGCGGGCGGTCGACATGATTGAAGCTGACATGCTTCAAATTCATCTTAATGTGATTCAGGAAATCGTCATGCCTGAAGGCGACCGCAGTTTTACAGGACGCCTGCGCCGGATTGAAGACATTTGCCGAAATGTCAGCGTACCGGTCGCCGTAAAAGAAGTGGGCTTTGGGATGAGCAGGGATACCGCAGCCCGGCTTTTTAACGCCGGTGTTCAGGCGGTCGATGTCGGCGGTTTCGGGGGAACGAATTTTTCAAAAATCGAAAATTTGCGCAGGGATAAAGCAGTTGAGTTTTTCGATCAATGGGGCATATCGACAGCTGCCAGCCTGGCCGAAGTCAGCTCTCTGTTCGGCGATCAGCCGATTATCGCATCCGGAGGCATTCAAGATGCCCTTGATTTGGCCAAGTCGATAGCGCTGGGAGCGTCTGCGGCAGGGATGGCGGGCTATTTTCTCCAAGTGCTGACAGCTTCGGGAGAAGAGGCGTTAGCCGCCGAAATCGAGAGCCTGATCGAAGATTTCAAAAGGATCATGACCGTCTTGGGATGCAGGACGATTGAACAGTTGAAAAAAGCACCGCTCGTCATCAAGGGCGATACATATCATTGGCTGAAAGCGAGGGGTGTTGACCCCTTTGTTTACAGCAAGCGTTAAAAAAACCGGCTGCTCATGAGCCGGTTTTTTTACGGGTTTCGCTTCCGGGCGTCCTCCGCGCTTTCGAGAGAGGCGGCACCATTGTAGCTGATGGATTGGTCACGGTCGGATTCGGTTCGCTTCTGCTGCTTCAGCTTCTTTTCCTGTCTGTCTTTTCCCACGCTGTTCCCTCCTTATCACACGTTTAAAAAATCTCAAGTCACTCCATACTGAAAATGGAGGACGAAAACATATGGAAGAATTCTATTATTATTGGTCAATGTGGTTTTTATGGGTGTTGACGACTTTTATCCTTGAGAAAAACAGCTTTCGTTTTTATGCGTCAGCATTTATTCTGCTCAACATCATTTTAAGTATGTATCAGGTACAGCTCTTTCTGTATTTTAATGCCGCCTATTTGTCGTTTTATATGGGAGCCTTCATGCTGTGCGGTTATTTGAAGCTTCATAAAAGCTTCAAGCGGCTGCTGCTTCATCTCTCGATGGTGTCTGCCTACGGTTTTTTGTTTCTGTTTGCATTATATGACCCTGTTTGGTTTATCCTAAAGCCTGAATGGCTGATCATCATCCTGTTTGTCATCATGACGGCAGCTTTTGAAAGAAGCTTCGCTGCCCGTCTCGGGCTGTTTGTACTCGGGATGTGCCAAGGGGAGCTCTTGTACACATTCGTCATCAGAAAGCTTTATGGAGACATTGCAGCGGGCGGTTATTCCTGGCTGTCAATGTGCGCTGCGGGGATCGTTCTCGTCTACGGAATATCCCAGTATGAACAGCTGATGCATCAGGTCTATCATAAATGGAAGCGATTGAATAAAGGAGCAGCAAAAATGTCATGAGCCAATATACTTATCCGATCATCTTGGGAATTATCGCCGGTATTGTTGTCAGAGTGTACATGCTCCGAACAGACTACCGCCAGTACCCCACTTATCTTCATGGGAAAACGATACATATTGCGCTGGCTTTGATCGCTGCTAGCATTGGAGCGATCATTATTCCGTCGATCTTGAAATCGGATTATACAGCGATTACGTTTTTAACGCTGGCTGCAACCCAATTCAGGGATGTCCGGAATATGGAACGGGAAACATTGACGCAGCTTGACGGCTATGAACTCGTTTCAAGAGGCAGCACGTATATCGAAGGAATTGCGATCGCCTTTGAAAGCAGAAATTACATTGTCATTTTCACATCGCTCCTGACGACCCTCGCATACATTCTGTTTTCATCGGTATGGGCAGGTCTTGCTGCTGCTTTCATCTGTTTAATTTCGGGCAGGATTTTAATGTCCGGAAGCTTTATTAAGGATATCGTCGATATAGAGTATAAAAAGCCTCATTTTGAAGGGGCCGGACTTTATGTCGACAATATTTACATTATGAATATCGGACTTCCCGAAAAGCAGAAGCTGATTTTGGAACACGGCATGGGTTTTATTTTGAAACCGAAAAATTTTAATTCCGCAGTGACAATTGCCAATCTCGGGCAAAGGCAAGCAATTTTATTTGACGTTTCCAATGTGCTCGGCGTGTATCGAGATTCTGGAGAACCCTCTCTTTCGCCGTTGGCGAAAAGAGATTTGAATGACGGGCGGGTCGCGGTTTTTGTCCTTCCGGTCATCAAGGATAAGGAGACGGCGATCAGGGTGATCGGCGATGTTCCGACGCTGGAAAACGCCATCCGCGTACCGATGGAATTCATTAAAGAAAAGCACAGCAAGGTGATAAAATGAGCGAATCAATCGAAAAATTCATTCTCGCCGTCGTCACAACAAGGCGAGACCGGGTGATCGGCGGAACGGCTGCATTTTTCTGCGACACCCCCGAGGAAATGAACACGTACGCGAAAAACCTTGAAGCCATTCTCGACGGAATCGCCCACGGAATAGGAGATGACCTTTATTTGATTGTGAAACATTTTTAATTACAGTTGTGATCTCTTTAGAAATTGATATAATATATGAGTTAAGCCCTTCTGCATGGAATAAGAAGGGTTTCTTTCTTCAAACTGATTTTTTGAAAAGAGAAGCAAATGATCATTCATTTAAAGATGGAAAAGCTTTACTGAATTGAAAGGAAGGGTACTATGGGAAAACCTGTCGTAGCCATAGTTGGAAGACCCAATGTGGGAAAGTCCACGATCTTTAACAGGATCGCGGGCGAAAGAATTTCGATTGTGGAAGATACACCTGGCGTGACGCGGGATCGAATATACAGTTCTGCTGAGTGGCTGAATCACGACTTCAACCTGATTGATACAGGCGGAATCGAAGTCGGCGATGAGCCGTTTTTGGCGCAGATTCGCCATCAGGCCGAGATCGCCATGGAAGAAGCAGATGTGATTATTTTCATGACGAACGGCCGCGAAGGCGTCACAGCTGCTGATGAAGAAGTGGCAAAAATTTTATACCGTACAAAAAAACCCGTCGTTCTGGCGGTTAATAAAGTGGATAATCCGGAAATGAGAGCAGACATTTACGATTTTTATGCCCTCGGCTTTGGCGAGCCGTACCCGATTTCAGGGACGCACGGCCTCGGTCTCGGCGATCTGCTTGACGCGGTCAGCGAACATTTTAAAAACATACCTGAGACGAAGTATGAGGACGAGGTCGTTCAATTTTGCCTCATCGGCCGGCCGAACGTCGGAAAATCCTCTCTTGTAAACGCCATGCTTGGAGAAGAGCGCGTTATCGTCAGCAATATTGCGGGAACGACGCGCGACGCCATTGACACAAGGTTTACATATAACCAAAGAGACTTTGTCATCGTTGATACAGCAGGGATGAGAAAAAAGGGAAAAGTGTATGAGGCAACTGAAAAATACAGCGTCCTCCGAGCTTTAAAGGCGATCGACCGTTCAGAAGTCGTCTGCGTCGTCTTGGACGGCGAAGAAGGCATCATTGAGCAGGACAAGCGGATTGCCGGCTATGCGCATGAAGCAGGGAAAGCCGTTGTTATCGTCGTAAACAAATGGGATGCAGTCGAAAAAGACGAGCGGACGATGAAAGAATTTGAAGAAAAAGTTAGAGATCACTTTCAATTTTTGGACTACGCGCCTGTTTTGTTTATGTCCGCTTTGACGAAAAAGCGCATCCATACGCTGATGCCTGCAGTCATGACGGCAAGCGAAAACCATTCGATGAGGGTGCAGACCAATATTCTTAATGATATCATTATGGATGCAGTGGCTATGAACCCGACGCCGACGCACAATGGAAACCGCTTAAAAATTTATTATGCGACACAAGTGGCTGTGAAGCCGCCGACATTTGTCGTATTTGTCAATGACCCTGAGCTGATGCATTTTTCTTACGAACGCTTTTTGGAAAACCGGATACGCGACGCCTTCGGATTTGAAGGAACACCAATCAAGATTTTCGCAAGAGCAAGAAAATAAAGAGGTGTAGTAAAAATGACAAAAGTATCGATTTTGGGAGCCGGAAGCTGGGGAACAGCCTTGGCGCTCGTTTTGGCGGACAACCAGTACGATGTGTGCATATGGGGCCATCGTGAAGAACTGATTCAGCAAATCAATGAACATCATGAAAACAAAGATTATCTGCCGGGTGTCAAACTTTCTGAAAACGTGCGTGCCACAACAGATCTTGAAGCTGCAGTGACAGATGTCAAGACGATCATTGTCGCCGTTCCGACAAAAGCGATCCGCGAAGTTTTGGCACAGGCTGTTTCCTCCATCAACCAAAAGGCGATTTTTGTACATGTTTCAAAAGGAATTGAGCCTGACACACTGCTTCGCATTTCTGAAATGATGAAAGAAGAAATTCCGGCTGAATTAAGGGAGGACATCGTCGTTTTGTCTGGACCGAGCCATGCGGAAGAAGTTGGTTTAAGGCACCCGACGACGGTAACCGTTTCTGCCGACAGCAGCATTGAATCGGCACAGGCGATCCAGGATATGTTTATGAATCAGAATTTCCGCGTGTATACAAATCCGGATATGATCGGCGTAGAGATCGGCGGCGCCCTGAAAAACGTCATCGCGCTTGCTGCGGGCATTACAGACGGTTTGGGATACGGAGATAACGCGAAAGCCGCGCTGATTACAAGGGGCTTGGCAGAAATCGCCCGACTCGGCACAAAAATGGGCGGAAACCCGCTGACATTCTCGGGGCTTACGGGAATCGGTGATTTGATCGTCACCTGCACAAGCGTCCATTCACGAAATTGGCGGGCCGGTAATATGCTGGGTAAAGGCTTCAAACTGGATGAAGTTCTGGAAGAAATGGGGATGGTCGTTGAGGGGGTCCGCACGACAAAAGCCGCTTATCAGCTTTCAAAGAAATTTGATGTGAAAATGCCGATCACAGAAGCATTGCACAAAGTATTGTTTGACGGCGAAAAAGTTGAGACAGCAGTCGAATCATTGATGGCAAGAGTCAAAACACACGAGATGGAAGATCTTGTGAACACATTCGAAAATCAAATGAAATGACCACCCCATCACCAACTGTTTTAATACTCTCCTCTAAGTTCGTTTAAAAAAACCGAAACATTTTGGAGACTTAGGCAAGAGAGGATACATTTGTCCGAAGACTTGCATAAAATAGAATCGAAGTCTGGAAGAGCTGTATCTTACCAATTGGGTTATATAGTCACAATCGTTATGCCTGAAGCAAAGCCCCCCTCTTTGCTTCAGGCTTTTTTTTGCGGCTTTTTCCGTTTCGAAATATTGGAAAAGCTGTTGAACTTCTGGTTTTTCTTATATAAAATGAAATATAACGCCTTACATCACAAGAAAAGGTAGAAGGAGGGCTTCAATGTGAATGTCGGTCTGTTAAAAATGTGGTTTGCCTTAGGATCAATGGGCCTGATGTTCTTAGCGGTGATTGCGATATACATAAGCAGATATAAATTTAAAAACCGTTTTTTAAAAATTATCACGTCGTTTGTCGCCTACACATGTATGCTTATCTCCGGCGTGATCGTCTTTTTTGTCGTCTTCAGCGGTCCCGTCAACGAATAATGCATAAAAAAGGAAGATTCATATGAAAATCGTAAACGTTCTGCTCGCTACTTTATTAACCGCAATCATGTTAAGCGGTTGTTTGTACCCTGAAGAAAGAAAGGCGAAAAACAGCGCACCTTATCAGCACCAGCTCAAAGAAGTGCAGGCGGCCGTTGATGAATTCAGGGAGGCGACGGGAGGGCTTCTGCCGATTAAGACAAGGGATATGAGCGTGCCAATCTATCAAAAATACCCTATCGATTTTAACAGGCTGTCCCCCCGGTATATGGCTGAGCCGCCGGGCACTTCCTATGAAAACGGCGGAGAGTACTTGTACGTTCTTGTCGATGTAGAAAAAAAGCCGACGGTCAAGCTCATTGATGTAAAAATGTCGGAAATGATCAGGGAGTTAAAGCTTCGGGTCGAAATGTATAAAGATCAGCACAAGTATCCGCCGTATAAAAAAGTCGTATCCAAGAACTTATTCATGCTTGACCATGAAAAGCTCGGACTGAAAGAGGCGCCTTCTGTCACGAGTCCGCTATCAGGCACCTCGCTGCCGCTTCTCGTCGATGAAAAAGGCGACATTCAAGTGGATTACCGGATGGATTTGGCCAAACTGATGAAGCAGTCGAAAAAAACGGTAAAGCCGGGCGAGGAAGTCCAGGATTTGATGTGGGAAGAGACGCCTTTTGTTCCGGCGTTTTCGGTCAAGTATTCGGTGAATGACAAACAGGAACCTGTTTTTCTCGAATAGAATATCGGTCAAAATGCAAGTATCAGTCATGAACCTTTCTCCTCGGCATACAATGAGGAGAAAGGTTTTTTCACGTATGCCGAAAAAATTTCCCTAAGCTGTCATATTGAAATAGGACAACGTCATACACTATAGTGTCCTGTTTTTGATTGATGAAGAAGTAAAAAATTGAAAAGGATTGGAAGTCCGGGAGGGGATCACTTGGAAAAGGTCGATATTTTCAAGGATATCGCTGAACGAACAGGAGGCGATATATACTTAGGTGTCGTAGGAGCTGTACGTACAGGAAAATCTACGTTTATCAAAAAATTTATGGAGCTAGTGGTGCTCCCGAATATCAACAATGAAGCAGACCGGGCGCGCGCACAAGATGAGCTCCCCCAAAGTGCCGCTGGCAAAACTATTATGACAACTGAACCGAAGTTTGTTCCGAATCAGGCGATGTCAGTTCATGTCAGTGACGGACTCGATGTGAATATAAGGCTTGTCGACTGTGTCGGCTATACTGTACCCGGGGCAAAGGGATACGAGGATGAAAACGGGCCGAGAATGATCAATACTCCTTGGTATGAAGAGCCGATTCCGTTTCACGAAGCTGCCGAAATCGGCACGAGAAAAGTCATCCAAGAGCACTCCACTATCGGTGTTGTGATTACGACTGACGGCACGATTGGAGAAATCGCCAGACAGGATTATATCGAGGCTGAAGAACGGGTGATCGATGAGTTAAAAGAGGTTGGAAAACCGTTTATCATGGTCATCAATTCCGTAAGGCCGTATCATCCGGAAACGGAAGCGCTCAGGCAAGAATTGATGGAAAAGTACGACATTCCGGTGCTGGCGATGAGCGTTGAAAGCATGAGGGAAGCGGACGTTCTGAGCGTTCTCAGAGAAGCGCTTTACGAATTCCCTGTACTCGAAGTCAACGTCAACCTTCCAAGCTGGGTCATGGTATTAAAAGAGAATCATTGGCTCAGGGAAAACTATCAAGATTCCGTTAAAGAAACCGTCAAAGATATTAAAAGACTGAGAGATGTCGACCGCGTCGTCGGCCACTTCAGCGAATTTGATTTTATCGAGCGCGCCAGCCTCGCCGGAATTGAAATGGGCCAGGGGATCGCGGAAATCGATTTGTATGCGCCGGATTACCTGTACGATGAAATTTTAAGGGAAGTCGTCGGCGTTGAAATCAGAGGAAAGGATCACCTCCTTCAGCTCATGCAGGATTTTGCCCATGCCAAGACCGAATATGATCAAGTATCAGATGCGTTGAAAATGGTGAAACAAACCGGCTATGGAATCGCTGCTCCCGCGTTAACCGATATGAGCCTGGATGAACCGGAAATCATCAGACAGGGTTCAAGATTCGGAGTCCGGCTGAAAGCGGTGGCGCCGTCGATTCATATGATCAAAGTCGACGTGGAAAGCGAGTTTGCGCCGATCATCGGAACAGAGAAGCAGAGCGAAGAGCTTGTCCGCTATTTAATGCAGGACTTTGAGGACGATCCGCTGTCAATCTGGAATTCCGATATATTCGGAAGGAGCCTGAGCTCGATCGTCAGAGAAGGGATTCAGGCGAAGCTGTCACTCATGCCTGAAAATGCAAGATATAAGCTGAAGGAAACGCTGGAGCGCATCATCAATGAAGGCTCAGGCGGATTGATTGCGATCATCTTATAAAAGGGAAGGCCTCTTATCATACGGGAGGTCTTTTTTTTATGTCTGAAACAGGCAGAACGGGCGCGGTGAAAGGGGTTGGGGCGACAAGTGCTTGCCGCTGGAAATAGAGGAAAGAGTATGATTAAAAAAGGAAAAACAGGAATATTTGTTCGTTTCATTCTGCTTAAACCTTGACGAATAAGGGATCATCGCTTTAAAATGCTTGATATGGCTATTCAGATGTGTTAATCTACATACAGAAAATCTTCACTTTACTGGACAAACGTTCCTCTCAAAGTGAAATTTTCGCTGAAAGCCGTGAAATGCCTTTTCTATATTTATTTGAAATTTCTGTTCAAACAGGTATAGAAACAGGTTGAACTGTGAAGAAATGATGATAATCTATTGATTGATACCTTTTGGGAGGAGGTGAAAGGCATGAACAAGACAGAACTAATCAATGCGGTTGCAGAAGCAAGCGAATTATCTAAAAAAGACGCTACTAAAGCAGTTGATTCTGTTTTTGATACAATTTTAGATGCACTTAAAAACGGTGAAAAAATTCAATTGATCGGTTTTGGTAACTTTGAGGTTCGTGAGCGCTCAGCTCGTAAAGGACGCAATCCTCAAACAGGTGAAGAAATCGAAATCCCTGCAAGCAAAGTACCTGCTTTCAAACCAGGTAAAGCGCTTAAAGACGCTGTAGCAGGAAAATAATTGTATGTATATGCCGTTTTCGCGCGTAATACATACCAATGTTGTTTCTTCACAGGAAAGCCCCTTTTCAAAGGGGCTTTTCATAATTTTAGGGCTTTTTTTCAGACAGAAAACATTTTGCCGGTAAAGAACCTTTCATTTTGCTTTTATAAGCTGAAGTGTGCTAGAATCTGAATTAAATGTATGCGTTTCTGGAGGATATAAAACAATGAGAGAAATCAACAAAGAACAAATTGAACAAGCTGTCCGGCAAATATTGGAGGCGATCGGAGAAGATCCGAACCGTGAAGGCCTTCTTGACACACCGAAAAGAGTCGCAAAAATGTACGCTGAAGTATTTGCGGGTTTAAACGAAGATCCGAAAGAGCATTTCAAAACGATTTTCGGCGAGGATCACGAAGAGCTTGTTCTTGTTAAAGATATTCCTTTTTATTCAATGTGTGAGCACCATTTAGTTCCTTTCTACGGGAAAGCCCATGTAGCCTATATCCCTAAAGGGGGAAAAGTGACAGGGCTCAGCAAATTGGCGAGAGCCGTTGAAGCGGTGGCAAAGCGTCCGCAGCTGCAGGAGCGGATTACGTCAACAATTGCCGACAGCATTGTTGAAACCCTGACTCCGCACGGTGTAATGGTTGTTGTTGAAGCCGAGCATATGTGCATGACGATGCGTGGCGTGAAAAAGCCGGGTTCAAAAACTGTCACTTCAGCTGTAAGAGGAACGTTTAGACAGGATGTAGCCGCTCGCTCTGAGGTGTTGGAGCTTATCAAAACATCATGATTAAAAATGAGAAGGTGTGCGATAAACATGACCAATAATCAATCGAATGATTTTGTCGTTATCAAAGCCGTTGAAGACGGCGTCAATGTGATCGGCCTGACAAGGGGTACGGACACGAGATTTCATCATTCAGAAAAGCTTGATAAAGGAGAAGTGATGATCTGCCAGTTTACCGAGCATACCTCTGCGATCAAGGTCCGGGGCGAGGCCTTAATTCAGACGGCAAACGGCGAGATGAAAAGCGAATCGAAAAAATAGAAAGCCGGGCTTTTTATGCCCGTTCTCATGGCATAAAACAATATCTTTCAACATATTATGGTATAATTAAACTTTCTCCGCTCAAAAAAGATACATAATCAATCAAAAGAAAAAACTGCGAATTTTGGGACAAGGGTGATATCTTTGCAAGACATCTACGGACAATTATCTTATTTGAAAATCAAGCTGAATCAAAAGCTTTCACATCCATATTTGGCGAAGCATTTGACTGCGCCGAAAGTTGATGAGGATAAGCTGTTTCTTTTCTACGCTCTGTTTGAGGAAACAGATTTAAAAGAAGCTGACAAGGAAAGTTACATCTTAACGGCGATGCTTGTTCAAACAGCCCTTGATACCCATGATGAAGTCACGACCGCAGCTTCAATTAAGCAGGACGACTATAAAAACCGCCAGCTGACCGTATTGGCCGGTGATTATTTCAGTGGCATGTACTACTCGCTGTTATCGGGTATGAAGGATATTTATATGATTCGGACGCTCGCTGCGGCCATCAAAGAGATAAACGAACATAAAATCAGGCTTTACGACCATTCCGCAAAAGATGCAGACAGCCTGAAAAAAAGCGTCAGCATAGTGGAAGCTGCACTTTTTCACCATCTCGCCGACCACTTTTATCTGCCTCACTGGAAAACAGCCGCCAATGACTTTCTTGTGTTTAAAAGGTTTGCGGCCGAAGAAAAAGCTTCAGATTCCCGGCTGCTGGAGACGATCATACAGAAAGAGTTTCCGGAAGGCCAGGCTTCATGCGGACAGCTGGCTGCTGCGGCTTATGAAGAAGCCAAGCTTGCGATCAACCAGTTGCTTGCCAAAAAGCCCGCCGTTCAAAAATGGCTTCTGAAACGCCTGCAGGAAATTCGGCCTGAAAAACGAACTTATCATCAGAAAGTGGAAGAAGGGTAATCATGGTGCAGTCAAAAGAACAGCGCGTACACGGCGTGTTTGAAAAGATCTATAAAAATTACGACCAGATGAACTCCGTCATCAGCTTTAAACAGCATAAAAAATGGCGCGACAAAACGATGGAGCTCATGAACGTTCCAAAAGGAGCCAAAGCGCTTGACGTCTGCTGCGGGACGGGAGACTGGACGATCGCGCTCGCAGATGCGGCTGGAGAGACAGGGGAAATCAAGGGCCTTGATTTCAGCAAAAACATGCTGAGCATCGCCGAACAAAAGACCGACAGCTACAGCCAGATCGAATTGATCCACGGCAATGCGATGGAACTGCCCTTCCCGGACAATACGTTCGACTATGTCACCATCGGCTTCGGGCTTCGCAATGTTCCCGACTATTTAACCGTATTAAAAGAGATGGCGCGCGTAGTAAAACCCGGCGGCCAGGTTGTATGCCTTGAGACGTCCCAGCCTGAAATGTTCGGGTTCAAACAGCTATACTTCCTGTACTTTCGTTTTATTATGCCCATGTTTGGAAAGCTCTTTGCCAAAAGCTTTAAGGAGTATTCATGGCTTCAGGAATCAGCCAGGGAATTTCCTGGTATGAAAGAGCTTGTCGCGTTGTTTGAAGAGGCTGGATTAGAAAATGTTCAATATCATCCGTTCACAGGCGGTGTAGCGGCTACACATGTCGGCTGGAAGCGATGATGACTACAGAAATACTCGGGTGAATCGATATGAAATTGACAACGTTTTATTCTTTTTTGAATGACGATATTGAATTAATAGAAAAAGAGCTTGAAAAGACCGTACACTCAGACTATCCATTGCTCAGTGAAGCGAGCCTGCATTTGCTGCAGGCCGGAGGCAAGCGGATACGTCCTGTGTTTGTCCTGCTTTCCGGCATGTTCGGTGAATACGACATCAACAAAATTAAAAATGTTGCCGTTTCACTGGAATTGATACATATGGCTTCGCTCGTACACGACGATGTCATCGATGATGCGGAGCTGAGAAGGGGACAGCCGACAATCAAAGCAAAGTGGGATAACCGGATTGCAATGTATACAGGTGATTATTTGTTCGCTCGCTCCCTTGAAGCGATGACAAAAATAAACGAACCGAAGGCCCATGAAATCTTGTCCAAGGCGATTGTCGAAGTCTGTCTTGGAGAAATTGAACAAATTAAAGATAAATATAATATGGAGCAAAATCTCAGAACCTATTTGAGGAGAATCAGGCGCAAGACGGCCCTTCTGATCGCGTCGAGCTGCCAGCTTGGCGCCATTGCTGCTGGTGCGGGTGAAAACATTCATAAAACGTTGTACTGGTTTGGCTATTATGTCGGCATGTCCTATCAAATTATTGATGACATCCTCGATTTCACCTCAAGCGAAAAAGAGCTTGGCAAGCCTGTGGGCAGTGATCTGCTTCAGGGGAATGTCACGCTTCCCGTATTATATGCACGGAAATCGCCTGAATTAAAAGCGCGCCTGATGCTGATCAACAGTGAAACGACTCCGGAACAGATCAAACCAGTGATCGAAGAGCTGAAGAAAACGGATGCCATTGAACAATCGTTCAAAGTCAGCGAAATGTATTTGAACAAGGCTTTCGAACTGCTTGAAACGCTCCCGAAAAACCGGGCACGGACAGCACTGGGCCAAATTGCGAAATACATCGGTAAACGAAAGTTCTAAAAAACGTCAAATGAGTCGAAAGTATGAATATTCTCCACCCTTTATTGATTAATTGTTTGAAAAATGCTATATTTCTGTTGTAGTGTTGAAAGCCTATACATATTAGCGGGGTGGAGAATCGACTATGGAAAAAACCTTTGTGATGGTAAAACCTGACGGCGTTCAGCGTCAGCTGATCGGCGAAATTTTGTTAAGATTCGAACGTAAGGGCTTACAATTAATCGGAGCCAAGCTGATGAAGGTCTCAGAAGAGACGGCAGGCGAGCATTATAAAGAACATAACGGGAAACCGTTTTTCGGTGAGCTTGTCGACTTTATTACTTCAGGCCCGGTATTCGCCATGGTGTGGGAAGGCGAGGACGCAATCGCGGTCGCCAGACAGCTGATCGGGAAGACGAACCCTAAGGAAGCGCTCCCAGGTACAATCCGCGGAGACTTCGGCATGTTTGTCGGAAAAAATATCATTCACGGTTCAGATTCTCCTGAAAGTGCAGCACGCGAAATCAACTTGTTTTTTAAAGAGGACGAACTTGTTGAAGACGAGAAGTTAATGAATCAATGGATTTACTAAAAATCAGCTGAAAAGCTGATTTTTTTATATGGAACAGAATCGCGGCCGGCGAGGCGGGCTTTTTCTTTTTAAAGATACAAATTTAAAAGAAAACAAGCTATAATTGTACTCATATCAGCACGACGATTAGGAGAGAAAACATGGACAATTACAGTTTCTTTGTTGATAAATGGAAAAAAATGACTGGTGTGGATTTGGCATTGTACAAAGAGGCGCAAATGAAAAGAAGGCTGACGTCTCTTTATGAGAAAAAAGGATATGGCGATTTCAGCGAGTTTGCGCTCGCTTTAGAAAAGAATGAGGCTCTTCTGCAGGAAACGCTGGACAGGATGACAATTAATGTTTCAGAATTTTACAGAAACTATAAGAGGTGGGAGGTTCTCGAAAAAACCATTTTGCCGCTTTTAAAGCCTGCGAAAACGCTGAAAGTTTGGAGTGCGGCGTGTTCAACCGGGGAAGAGCCCTACACATTATCGATGATTTTAAGCAGACAGAAAGGTCTCTCAGACTATCAGATCATCGCAACAGATATCGATGACAAAGTCCTTGCGAAGGCGAAAGAAGGCGTATATCAGGAAAGATCCTTGCAGGAAGTGCCGAAAGAGATGAAGGAACTCTATTTTACGCAAGACGGAAGCCGATTTGCCGTCAAAGACGAGATCAGGAAAAACATCCGCTTTCAAAAGCACAATTTACTGGCTGATCCGTATGAGAAAGATTTTGATATCATCGTATGCCGCAATGTGCTCATTTATTTTACGGAGGAAGCAAAAGAGAAGATCTATCATAAGTTCAGCGGCAGCCTGAAGAATAAGGGAGTTTTGTTTGTCGGAAGCACGGAACAGATCTTCAATCCGGAAAAATACGGTTTTCAATCGACAGATACGTTTTTCTATCAAAAAAGTTAGCTGACTTTTTATAAAGGGTTATGTTATAGTTTTACTTAAAAGCGTTAATGTGATGAAGGGAGAACGAAAGCATGAGGTATTTAACAGCCGGTGAATCTCACGGTCCGCAGCTTACGACAATTATCGAAGGAGTCCCAGCAGGGCTTTATATCACAAAAGAAGACATCGATTACGAGCTTCAAAGACGTCAAAAAGGCCACGGCCGCGGACGCCGGATGCAAATCGAAAAAGATCAGGCGCGGATCACAAGCGGTGTAAGGCACGGGCGTTCTCTGGGGTCGCCGATCGCTCTCGTCGTCGAAAACAATGACTGGAAACACTGGACGAAAATCATGGGTTCAGAGCCGATCACAGCTGAAGAAGAAAGCGAAATGAAACGACAGATTTCAAGGCCGAGACCGGGTCACGCCGATTTGAACGGCGCGATCAAATACGGGCACAGAGATATGCGCAACGTGCTTGAACGTTCATCTGCCAGAGAAACGACCGTCCGGGTGGCGGCAGGAGCCGTCGCCAAGAAGATCCTTTCCCAGCTCGGCATTCAAGTGGCCGGCCACGTGCTGGAGATCGGCGGAGTAAAAGCTGAGAAAACAAATTACGAATCTATCGAAGACTTGAAAAAAGTAACCGAAGAGTCCCCTGTCAGATGTTATGACGAAGATGCGGGCAAGAAAATGATGGACGCGATCGATGAAGCAAAAGCAAATGGGGATTCCATCGGCGGAATCGTCGAGGTGATTGTTGAAGGGGTGCCGGTAGGAGTCGGCAGCTATGTCCATTACGACCGCAAACTCGACAGCAAGCTGGCTGCCGCCGTACTGAGCATTAATGCTTTTAAAGGTGTTGAATTTGGCATCGGCTTTGAAGCTGCACGCAAAAACGGCAGTGAAGTCCATGACGAAATCATTTGGGACGAAGAAAAAGGCTACACGCGCGCAACAAACCGTCTCGGCGGTCTTGAAGGCGGGATGACAACGGGAATGCCGATTGTCGTCAGAGGTGTGATGAAGCCGATTCCAACGTTATACAAACCGCTCAAAAGCGTTGATATCGAGACGAAAGAGCCGTTTACAGCGAGCATCGAGCGTTCTGATTCGTGCGCTGTCCCTGCCGCAAGCGTGGTGGCGGAAGCGGTTGTTGCATGGGAAATCGCAAATGCGATCGTCGAGCAGTTTGGCGTTGACCAAATGGACCGGATCGCTGAAAATGTTGAGAAAATGAGAAAGCTTGCGAGGGAGTTTTAATGAAATCACTTCAAATCGAAACCGCTTCTTTGTCCTACCCGGTGTTCATCGGGGGAGGCATTAGAAAAAACGCGGCAGAGCTTTTGTCATCCTTGAATCTTCCGATGACGAAACTGCTTTTGATCACCGACGAAGAAGTTGATAAACGCTATGGAGAAGAGCTGTTCAGTCTTCTCCACAGCAAATGGCCTGTTAAAAAGGTTGCAGTGCCAAGCGGCGAGCAGGCCAAATCATTCGACATGTTTATGAAGCTTCAGACGGAAGCCATTCAATTTCGCCTTGACCGTTCGTCATGCATTGTGGCGCTGGGCGGCGGTGTTGTCGGCGATCTTGCAGGGTTCGTCGCTTCAACTTTTATGAGGGGTATCGATTATGTGCAATTCCCGACGACTCTGCTGTCTCATGACAGCGCAGTCGGAGGGAAAGTTGCCATTAATCATCCGCTCGGAAAAAACTTAATCGGCGCTTTTCATCAGCCGAAGGCGGTGGTATATGATACCGAATGCTTGAGTACGCTTCCGGAAAAAGAAATGCGTTCAGGTCTTGCGGAAGTCATTAAGCACGCATTTATCCGTGATGAATCTTTCTTGAACGAATTGCTTAAAATAGATTCAGTAGAAGCGATTACGACCGGCCAGCTCAGTGAAATGGTGTACAAAGGCATTTCGATTAAAGCTGAAGTTGTCTCACAAGACGAGCGCGAACAGGGAATCAGGGCCTATTTGAACTTCGGGCATACGCTTGGCCACGCCGTTGAAGCCGAATACGGCTACGGAGAGATCACCCATGGCGATGCCGTCGCTTTAGGCATGCAATTTGCTTTATTTGTCAGCGAGAAGGTGCTGAATTGTCCTGTTGACCGCACAAAAATCGCCGCCTGGCTGAAAAGTCTCGGCTATCCGGAAAGAGTGAAACGCGAAGTGTCAACAGAAGCACTTATCAACCGAATGATGAACGATAAAAAAACACGCGGAGGCATCATTCAGTTTGTCCTGCTGGATAAGATCGGCAGTGTGCGGCTGCACTCCTTTAAAGCCGAAGAAATCGAACGATGGCTGAATATGTGGAGATTGGAGGGAGACAAATGATGATGCGCGGAATTCGGGGAGCGACGACAGTTGACCGGGATACAGAAAAAGACATTACGGAGCGGACGAAGCAGCTGATCGGAAAAATGATCGATGAAAATCAGCTCAAACCTGAACAAGTCGTGCAGATCTTAATTTCTGCTACTTCTGATATTCACGCTGCTTTTCCCGCGAAGGTCGTCAGAACGTTTGAAGGCTGGCAGCATGTGCCCGTCATGTGCATGCAGGAAATGGATGTTGAACACGGCCTCAAAAAATGCATCAGAGTGATGATGACGGTTCAGACGAATATGCGGCAGGATGAAGTCCGCCACGTTTATTTGGAAAATGCAGTAACGCTCAGACCTGATTTATCATTGACAAAAAATACTGAATTGTAATACGATTGTAGAAACCTTGGAATACACAGGAGTGTGTATGGGGTTTTAGTTTAGATAAGCTGAGTATGAGACTAGGGTAGATTGAGAATGAGCTGAGATGAGCTGAGTTGAGACAAAACGTTTATTCATTCTACCCAAAAGACGTGTTCTTTTGGGTTTGTTTCGTTTTCCCCTCGTCAATTCAATCATTTGTCCTCTAAAGGCCTTCTTCTCATTCTCTCCGCCTGAATAAGGAGTGAGAGATTGTTGAGTCTGCAAACCGATTTTGCCTCTTTTTCAGAGGATACTTCACACTTTAAAACGATACCAATTATTGAGAGTTTTTCCGTCGATACGTTGACGCCCGTTCAACTGGTCGAGAAGCTGCAGGAAGACATCGTGTATTTGCTGGAAAGCCAGGATGAAACCTCCGCATGGTCAAGATATTCTTTCATCGGCTTAGACCCCTTTTTGACGATCAAAGAAGAACGCGGCCGGTTTCACGCCTGCGATCAAAAGCAGAAGAAGCTTTATTCAGCTTCACAGTTAAAAGAAGTTCTCGAATGGATGTCAGAGACGTATTCAATCAAAGCGCCTGAGCTCGACATCCCGTTTACAGGGGGAGCGGTCGGCTATTTAAGCTACGATCTAATGCCGCTCATTGAACCGTCGATCAAAGGGCACAGCAAAGAAACGGAGATGGAAAAATGCCTCCTGTTTGTCTGCCGGACGATGATCGCCTATGATCACGAGCTGAAAAAGCTGCATTTCATCCACTATGCAAGGCTTGAAGGCAGTGAAACAAGGGAGGAAAAAAACCGCATTTTCAAAAAAGGGAAAGAAGAGCTCAAACAGCTTACACACAGGCTGTCAGACCGGAAAGCGCCGAAAGAGCTGTTTCTCCCGCAAGGACGGCACACAGCCCCCAGCTTTGAAGGGATTCAATCAACATATGAGAAATCCCGGTTTTTGGCCGATGTCGATCGCTTGAAAGAGTACATTAAAGCGGGAGACATTTTTCAAGGCGTCCTTTCGCAAAGGTTCGATATTCCGGTGAAGGTCAGTTCTTTTGAGTTATACAGAGTGCTGAGAATGGTCAACCCGTCCCCGTACATGTACTACATGAGGCTTCCTGACCGCGATCTCGTTGGAAGCTCGCCTGAACGTCTGATCCATGTTCAAAACGGCCATCTTGAAATCCATCCGATCGCCGGCACGAGGAAAAGGGGCGGTGATCAGGCTGAGGATAAGCGGCTCGAAAAAGAGCTTTTGGCTGATGAGAAAGAAAAAGCGGAACATTACATGCTCGTCGATTTGGCGAGAAATGATATCGGCAGAGTAGCTGAATACGGGTCTGTCCAAGTGCCCGAGTTTACGAAAATCGTTTCCTTTTCGCACGTCATGCACATCATTTCGATCGTAACCGGCTCTTTAAAAGCGGGCGTCCACCCGGTTGACGCTTTAATGAGCGCATTTCCGGCCGGAACTTTGACCGGCGCTCCGAAAATCCGCGCGATTCAGCTTTTAAATGAGCTTGAGCCCGAACCGAGGGAAACATACGGAGGGTGCATTGCTTATATCGGATTTGACGGAAATATCGATTCGTGCATCACGATCCGGACGATGAGCGTGAAAAACGGAGTGGCGTCCATCCAGGCTGGAGCAGGCATCGTAGCCGACTCCGTGCCTGAAAAAGAATGGGAAGAGACCTGCAATAAAGCAGGGGCTCTGTTAAAAACGATTCAAATCGCGGAAGAAATGTTTCTTGAAAAGGGGGAGGACGGCAATGAACGAACTGCTGAAATCATGCGTTAACGGAGGGACAATGAATGAAACCGAGGCACACAGCATCATGCGTGACATGATGACCGGCTCGCTGAGCGCCGCGGAAATCGGAGGCCTCCTGTCCGTTCTCGCTTACAGGGGAGAAACGGCTGAAGAGATTACGGGATTTGTCAGAGCCATGCGGGAGCAGGCACATACAATAGATGGACCGGAACATGTTGTCGATACGTGCGGAACCGGAGGAGACGGAAGCTCCACCTTCAACATTTCTACAGCGGCCGCGATCATCGCTTCATCAGCCGGGGCAAAAATCGCAAAACACGGTAATCGTTCCGTTTCATCGAAAAGCGGGAGCGCTGATGTTCTCGAATATCTCGGCGTTTCAATTCAGACGTCGCCTGAAGAAACGATTCAGAGCATTAGACGCCGTAATATGGGATTCCTGTATGCGCCAAGCTATCACTCTTCCATGAAGCACGTGGCAGGCGCAAGGAAGGATCTGGCTTTTAGAACCGTCTTCAATCTGCTCGGCCCGCTCAGCAACCCGATGAAAGCTAAACGCCAGGTGATCGGCGTCTACTCGATCGAAAAAGCAAAGCTCATGGCCCGCGCTCTTGAAGCGTTTGAAACGGAACACGTATTGTTTGTTTCGAGCCGGGACGGTCTTGATGAACTGTCGATCACATCGCCGACAGATGTGATTGAACTGAAAGGCGGCAAAACATACGAATACACCGTTGAGCCAGGTGATGTTGGTCTGCCGCTCGGCAGGCTGAGCGACATTCAGGTGGCGACGCCTGAAGAAAGCGGCCGTCTCATCGTCGATATTTTGAAAAACCGCGCTCCGGACTCGGCTGTTCATATCGCAGCGTTTAACGCCGGAGCCGCTTTATACGCCGCAGAGCAGGCAGCGGATTTAAAAGAGGGCGTTGCGCTCGCTTTAGAAGCTGTTGCAAGCGGAGAGGCGCTCAATCAGCTGGAGCGATTAAAACAGAAAGAGGAAGAGTTATATGCTTAATCGAATTATTGATAGAAAACGAGAAGACATTCTAAAGATCGAACTGCCGGAAGATTTAAAGCTGCCAAAGCGGTCATTTAAAAAGGCGCTCCTTTCTCCAAACCGGTTTGTCGCTTTAATTGCGGAGGTGAAAAAAGCTTCTCCGTCAAAAGGCGTGATTCAGGAAGATTTTGAGCCCGTTAAGATCGCTAAACAGTACGAACAGGCTAAAGCCGATTGTTTGTCTGTTCTGACAGATACACCTTTTTTTCAAGGGAGGAACAGTTATTTGTCAGATGTGAAACGCTCGGTTTCCCTGCCTGTACTGCGCAAGGATTTTATCATTGATTCCATTCAGGTTGAAGAAGCGGACCGCATCGGAGCGGATGCGATCCTGCTGATCGGAGAGGCGCTTGAACCGCAAAAGCTGTTTGAGCTCTACCGGCAAGCCGCTGAAAAAGGCATGGATGTGCTCGTCGAAGTTCATGGCGAAGAGACGCTTGAGGGCATTTTAAATGTCTTTACACCCGAAATCATCGGGGTAAACAATCGAAATCTAAAAAACTTTGAAACGTCCGTCGGGCAAACAGAGCGTATGGCAAAACTCGTTCCGTCAGGGACCGTTCTCATCAGCGAAAGCGGCATCGGAAAATCGGAAGATCTCGCATTTGTAAAAACGTGTGGAGCCCAGGCCGTGCTTGTCGGCGAATCGCTGATGAGAGAGCCGTCACAGCTGAAGGCTGTCCATGCGTTATTCGGTGAGAACGGATGATCGAGAAAACGAGCTTAAAATATTGCGGGATTCATTCATTGGAAGATTTAAAGGTGACAGCCCGCTCGAAAGCCGATTATCTCGGATTTATTTTCGCCGAAAGCAAACGGTCGGTAGACCCGGCGGATGTGAAACGCTGGTGTGGCGAAACGGATACAACAGGTAAAAAGCTTGTCGGCGTTTTTGTTAATGAAAACATGAGTCGGATGGCTGAAATCGCAAAAGAAGCCGGTTTGGACGTGATCCAGCTTCATGGAGATGAAACGGCGGCAGACATCAAGCGGCTGAAAAGCATGACAGACTGCGAGATTTGGAAGGCGCTCCATCACGGGAATGATACCGTTCAGAGCATGGCATCTTTCGCACCTTACATCGACGGGTATGTTATCGACTCGTCTGTTAAAGGGATGAGAGGAGGAACGGGCGTTTCGTTTTCGTGGGACAGCGTCCCAAAGTATAAAGATGTAGCACAAAGAGAAGGAAAACGTCTGTTTATCGCCGGGGGCGTGAACCCGGATACAATCGCAGATCTTTTAAAGCGGTGTCCGCCGGGAATCGACCTGGCAAGCGGAATTGAAGAAAGAGGCAGGAAAAGCGAAAAGCTGATCAGCCTTTTAGAAGAAAGGATGTTCGAACATGTATTCATATCCGAATGAACAAGGCAGGTTTGGTGATTTTGGTGGGAAATTCGTCCCGGAAACACTCATGCAGCCTTTGGAAGAAATCGAAAAAGCGTTTCTTGAACTGAAAGACGACCCTACATTTCAAAAGGATTATCAAAAGCTTTTAAATGACTATTCAGGCAGGCCGACGGCTTTGACGTTCGCAGACCAGCTCACAAAGCAGCTGGGCGGAGCGAAGATTTACTTAAAAAGAGAAGATTTAAACCATACAGGCGCCCACAAAATCAACAATGCCCTCGGCCAGGCGCTCCTGGCCAAGAAAATGGGGAAAACAAAGCTCATCGCTGAAACCGGCGCAGGCCAGCACGGCGTGGCGGCGGCGACTGTCGCTGCAAAGTTCGGCTTGTCATGCATTGTCTTTATGGGTGAAGAAGATGTTGCCAGACAATCGCTGAACGTGTTCCGGATGAAGCTCTTGGGAGCGGAGGTCGTTCCGGTGTCAAGCGGAAACGGGACATTAAAAGATGCTACAAACGAAGCGATCCGCTACTGGGTTCAGCATTGCCAGGACCACTTTTACATGATCGGTTCCGTCGTCGGGCCGCATCCGTATCCTTATATCGTCCGCGAATTTCAACGGATGATCGGCGAAGAGGCGAAAGCGCAGTTTTATCAATTGGAGCAAAGCCTCCCCGATAAAGTTGTCGCCTGTGTCGGAGGCGGCAGCAATGCGATCGGGATGTTCAGCGCGTTCATTGAAGAAACTGTTGAACTGATCGGAGTCGAAGCTGCGGGAAAAGGTGTCGACACCCCTCTTCATGCGGCAACGATCACAAAGGGGACAAAAGGCGTCATCCACGGTTCTTTGACCTACTTGATTCAAGACGAGTACGGACAGATCATCGAGCCTTATTCCATCTCAGCCGGACTTGATTATCCGGGGGTCGGCCCCGAGCACGCCCATCTTCATCAAACAGGGCGCGTCACGTACGAATCTGTCACAGATGATGAAGCGGTCTCGGCATTAAGGCTGCTGACGGAGACTGAGGGCATTTTGCCGGCTATTGAATCCGCCCATGCATTGGCAAAAGCATTTGACATCGCTAAAGAACTGCCGAGGGAGAAAAGTGTTCTCGTCTGCCTTTCAGGCAGGGGAGACAAAGACGTCCATACCTTGATGAAGGTGTTGGAAGAAGAGGTGAATCAAGATGTTCAATCTGAAAAAACAGCCGTCCGATAAGTTATTTGTTCCGTTTATTACAGCTGGAGACCCGCTGCCTGAAATCTCGATCGAGCTGGCGAAATCCCTTCAAGAGGCGGGGGCGTCCGCCCTTGAACTCGGGGTTCCGTATTCTGATCCGCTCGCTGACGGCCCTGTGATTCAACGCGCATCAAAAAGGGCGCTTGACAACGACATGAACATCGTAAAAGCGATCAGGCTTGGCGGTGAAATGAAAAAAAACGGCGTCCATATTCCGATTATTCTCTTTACGTATTATAATCCTGTGTTACAATTAGATACAGATCACTTTTTCGCTTTACTGCGACAAAATCGGCTAGACGGACTCCTTGTACCGGACCTTCCTTTTGAGGAAAGCGTATATTTGCAGCAACAGTGTAAAAAACACGGGATTACCTATATTTCGCTGGTCGCGCCGACAAGCGAATCGCGCATTCAAAAAATAACGCAGCAGGCGGAAGGTTTTGTGTATTGCGTTTCTTCGCTCGGTGTGACAGGTGTGCGCAATGAATTCGAAGATTCTGTTTCTTCATTTATCAGGTCAGTTAAAGGAATGAGCTCCGTCCCGGTTGCCGTCGGGTTTGGGATTTCCAGCTCCAAACAAGTGGAGATGATGAATGAACTGGCGGACGGTGTTGTCGTGGGAAGCGCCCTTGTCAGAAAGATCGAGGAGCTGAAAGACGAACTCATCGCCCCTGAGACAAGGGAACAAGCCTTAAAGGCGTTTGAGGCATACGCTAAGACATTTAGCGGATCGTACATGGTAAAATGAGGTGACAGAATGTTGCAAATTAAAGAACAGTTAAAACAATTAACGCCTTACCAGCCGGGCAAACCGATTGAAGAGGTCAAAAAAGAATTCAACCTCGACCGGGTCATTAAGCTCGCTTCAAATGAAAATCCTTACGGCTGTTCGGAAGCGGCAAAAGAAGCCCTCCAGACCGAAGTGCAGCAAATGGCTCTCTATCCTGACGGCTATAGTGCGGCATTGAGAACTAAGCTTGCCTCCCATCTCGGCGTAAACGAAACGAACATCATCCTGGGAAACGGAACAGACGAAGTCATTCAAATTATTTCCCGCTCTTTGTTGGATCCTGTCTCAAACACTGTAATGGCGAATCCGACATTTTCACAATACAAACACAATGCTGTCATCGAAGGAGCGGAAGTCAGGGAAGTCGGCCTGCTTGAAAACGGCTGCCACGACCTTGATGCAATGCTGGAGGCGATCGATGAACAGACGAAGGTGGTCTGGGTTTGCAGCCCGAACAATCCGACCGGAACGTATGAATCCGGCCGCAACCTGATCCGTTTTCTTGAAAAAGTGCCGGAACATGTCCTTGCTGTCGTCGATGAAGCTTATTACGAATACGTAACGGCTGAAGACTACCCTGAGACCATTCCGCTTCTGGAACGCTTTCCGAACCTGATGATTCTCAGGACGTTTTCAAAAGCTTACGGTTTGGCGTCCTTAAGAGTCGGCTACGGGATTGCCTCTGAACAGCTGATTCGGGCGATTGAGCCGGCGAGACAGCCGTTTAATACAAACCGGCTCGGCCAGGCTGCCGCGCTTGCCGCCCTCGGCGATCAGGCATTTATCGACGATTGCGTGAGAAAAAACAATGAAGGGCTCAAACAGTACTACGATTTCTGTGATGAGCACGGGCTAACTTACTATCCTTCACAAACGAACTTTGTGCTGATCGATTTTAAACGGGATGCAGACGAACTTTTCCTCAAGCTGCTGAAAAAAGGCTATATCGTCAGATCGGGGAATGCGCTCGGCTTTCCGACATTCCTTAGAATATCGGTCGGTACGAAGGAACAGAACGAAGGCTTTTTGAAAACGTTAGCCGGCATGTTGTAAGAGGTGATGATTCAGTCACCTCTTTAGTCTATTGATGAACTAGGTGATAAAAAATGACTCAACCAAATGAAACGATTTTATTGGCCGGTTTGGGCTTAATCGGCGGTTCGATCGCCCTTGCCATCAAAAAGGAACACCCCGGCAAACGGATCATCGGGTTTGACGTGTCAGAAGAGCAGGCAAGAGCTGCACAAAAGCTTGGCGTTATTGATACTCCGGCTGCTTCTTTTTTAGAAGGGGTGAAGGAAGCGTCGACCGTTTTTTTAGCGGCGCCGGTCGAACAGACGCTTCACATGCTCGATGAACTTGCCGCTTCAGGCATCAAGAAAAAGCTGCTCATTACAGATGTCGGCAGCACAAAACAAAAGGTCGTCAGCCATGCCGAAAAAGTTTTGCCGAATGAATACAGGTTTATCGGGGGCCATCCGATGGCCGGCTCTCATAAATCGGGCGTCGCAGCCGCCAAAGACTTCCTTTTCGAGAACGCGTTTTATATTTTGACGCCTTCCGGCTCCGCCGGCAAAGAAGCGGTTGCTTCTTTAAAAGATCTGCTCAAAGGAACAAACGCAAAGTTTGTGGAAATGTCTCCGGCTGAACACGACGCCGTTACAAGCGTGATCAGCCATTTTCCGCATGTCGTGGCGGCGAGTCTCGTCCATCAGACCGTCAAATTCGAAGATCAGTACCCGCTCGTCAAGCGTTTTGCCGCAGGAGGCTTCCGCGATATCACGAGGATTGCCTCAAGCAGCCCGGCGATGTGGCGCGATATTCTTTTGCACAATAAAGATAAAATATTGGAGCGGTTTGACGAATGGAAACAAGAGCTGGACAGAATTCAGTCTTTTGTCGAAAATGAAGATGCAGACGGACTGTTTGAATTTTTTCGGCAAGCCAAGGAATACCGTGACGGTCTGCCTTTACGGCAAAAAGGCGCGATCCCTTCCTTTTACGATCTTTATGTCGATGTTCCGGACCATCCCGGGGTCATCTCGGAAATTACGGCGATCCTCGCCGACGAGCAAATCAGCATTACGAACATCCGGATTATTGAAACAAGGGAAGACATAAACGGTGTTCTCAGAATCAGCTTTCAATCCGATGAAGATCGAAAACGTGCCGAAAAATGCATTCAAATCCGCGCAAAATATGAAACATTTTATGCTGATTGAGGTGGAATACATGAAAAGAGGAAAAATCAGTTCACTAAAAGGAGAGCTTCATATTCCGGGAGATAAATCCATCTCTCATCGTTCTGTTATGTTCGGAGCCATAGCAGAAGGGAAAACGGTCATCAAAAACTTTTTGCCAGGAGCCGACTGCTTGAGCACGATCGCCTGCTTTCGGAAAATGGGCGTGGAAATCGAACAGAATGGCAGTGATGTCACCGTCCTCGGCAAAGGGCTCGATCAGCTGACTGAGCCTGCTGAACTCCTCGATGTAGGGAATTCCGGAACGACGATCAGGCTGATGCTCGGCATTTTGGCGGGACTCCCGTTTCACAGTACGGTCGCCGGCGATGAGAGCATCGCCAAAAGGCCGATGAAGCGTGTCACAGAACCGCTTCGAAAAATGGGAGCGAAAATCGACGGCCGCGCCGGAGGGGAATACACACCGCTTTCTGTCCGTGGCGGACATCTGACCGCGATCGATTTTCAGTCGCCTGTTGCAAGTGCGCAAATCAAATCGGCCGTTCTGCTTGCGGGTCTGCAGGCCGAAGGCACCACAACGGTGACGGAGCCTCATAAATCAAGAGACCATACGGAACGGATGCTGTCGATGTTCGGCGTCAGCCTTCAGGAAGATGAAACAAGCGTATCGATTGAGGGCGGGCAGCAGCTGAAAGCAGCCGAAGTCTTTGTGCCGGGTGATATTTCATCTGCTGCGTTTTTCCTGGCAGCGGCATCGCTTGTTCCTGACAGTGAAGTCGTGCTTCGCAATGTCGGACTCAACCCGACCAGGACGGGAATCATCGATGTCTTGAAAGAAATGGGCGCCGATCTTGAAATCGAAGAAAAAGACACCGGAAACGCTGAGCCGTACGGCGATCTGAGAATCAAAACGTCCTCTTTGAAAGCCGCTGAAATTTCAGGCGATTTGATTCCGCGCCTCATCGACGAAATACCGATCATCGCCCTTCTAGCTACACAGGCTGAAGGAACGACGGTCATCAAAGACGCGGCTGAGCTCAAAGTAAAAGAAACGAACCGAATCGATACCGTCGCCTCAGAGCTGAAAAAAATCGGTGCGAACATCGAGCCGACGGAAGACGGGATGAAGATTCACGGCAGGACGCCTCTTACAGGCGGTGCGAAGGTCTCAAGCCATGGGGACCACCGGATCGGAATGATGCTGGGGATCGCCGCCTGCATCTGCGAGCAGCCGATCGACATTTTACAGCCAGAAGCTGTGAGCGTCTCATATCCTTCATTTTTTGAACATATTGAAAAGCTTGCTGAAAAAGCCTGAAGCATTGTGCTCCAGGCTTTTTCAGCCCGGAAAATCATGAAAGCCGGGCGTTTGATCATAAAACGAATGTCTTCGGCATAGCTTGTCTTAACAGAATCAATCTGCTTCCATACAGCTGTGCGGGCAACATATTTGCCGGAAACCGCCGCGTGAATTATGATAGTAAGTAACTCACCGCGTTATCCCGGCTGATACGGCCGGCGATGAATTGACGAAAGAAAGGGACGTTTAGATTTGAATACTTCGATTCAAGAAGCCATAAAATTAGTTGAAGCAGGCCACCCGGAAAGCGGATTGAAAAAGCTTGCTGATATCGAGTCTGACCTTCATGATGAAGACAAAGCCATAGTAGCCCAGCTGTATTACGAATGGGGAATTGTCGATAAGGCTATCGCCATCGTGAATGACCTTCATGAACTGTATCCGGATGAAACGGAACTGACATGCTTTTATGCTGAACTCCTCATCGAAACCGACCAGGATGAAAAAGCGCTCAGCGTGCTCGAAACGATTCCGGAAACAGACGAAGCATACCCGCAGTGCCTGCTTTTAATGGCTGACCTCTATCAGATGCAGGGTCTGTTTGAAGTCAGCGAGCAAAAGCTGTTGAAGGCGCGAGCCATTTTGCCTGATGAGCCGGTCATCGATTTTGCTTTGGGAGAGCTGTATTTCACTCAGGGAGCTTACGGAAAAGCGGTCCGTCAATTCAAAAAAGCGGCCGAAGAAGAAGCCGTCATCGGTGGCGTGAATGTGTACCAAAGGCTGGCGGAATCATTGAGTTCATCCGGAGCGTTTGAAGAAGCGCTTGAATGGTATGAAAAAGCCGTCAAGGAGAACCCGGAGCCCAACACACTGTTCGGGTTTGGTTTTACGGCACTGAAAGCGGGGTATCCTAAAACTGCGATTAAACAGCTGACAGAGCTGAAGGAAATGGACCCTGCTTATTCTTCGCTTTACAAGCCTCTGGCAAACAGCTATGAAGCAGAAGGGCTTTATGAGGAGGCATTCGAAACGGCAAAAGAAGGAATCCGCGTCGATGAGTTCAACAAAGAGCTTTATCTTTCTGCTGCAAAATCAGCTTTAAAAACGAAAAGGCATTCGGAAGCGAAAGAACTGCTTCGTGAAGCGCTGGCGCTGGACCCCGGATATCTGGAAGCCGTCCATACCCTGCTTGCCCTGTTTCTTGAAGAAGATGATGATGAGAGCATCATTGAACTCGTTCAGGAAGTGCGCAAATACGGAGAGGATGATCCGAAGTTCAGCTGGCATGTGGCATCAGCATTCGCCCGGACCGAAGCGTACGACAAAGCCCGTGAGGAATATGAGAACGCATTTTTGCACTACCGGGATGACGCCGATTTCCTTTACGAATATTCCATGTTTCTGCTTGAAGAAGGACGGCAGAAAGAAGCGCTGCCTCTGCTGAAAAAACTGGCAGAGCTCGACCCGGCAAACGAGGAAGTCCAGGAGACGATTTTCAGAATCGAAGATGAAAATTCCTTTGAATAAGCAGGATATAATCGGTTTGTGTGGAATTTATAAAGTAATACACAAGATGCGATAGAGGAGGGAATAACATGCAGACCCCTGTTTCTGTCAATGAAAAAAAAGATTTTATCCGCTGGTTTCTCAACCATTATCAGCTGAAACGAAGAGAGTGTGTATGGATTCTGAATTATTTAATGAGCCATGACTCGCTGATGGAAAAAGTGCATTTTGTCGAGCAGGCCGAATTTTGTCCGAGGGGCATTATCATGTCTACCCACTGCGTTGAGGAAGTGCCTTTTCGTTTTTATAAAGAAAATGTCATGACGACCGATGCAGAAAAATCATTTCATGATATCAGGCTGAATAAGCAGCAGGATCTTTTTATCCAGCTGAACTTCCGCTCAGCCTATAATTCTCCGGAATATGCGGCTGTACTCGAAGCCAATCCGCATATTCCGAAAGACCTATATGAAAATGAAAAAGATAAAATTGTCGCTGAACAGATTTTGGAGCATTCCATTTCCACTTTTCAGAGACAAAAGCTGCTGCGGGAAATCGATGAAGCGCTTGACCGCCAGGATAAAGAAAGCTTCGAAAAACTAGCTAAACAACTGAGCCAGCTGCGATAATCCGCTGCCAATCAAGCCTTGCCGAGAGCAAGGCTTGTTCAGCTCCGGAGAAAGCGCTGTCATAACGAGGAGGCCGGGAGCCGTGAAATGGAATACGCACGATGCGGATGTTTACTTGAATGCGAAAGAATACATCGATACAGCTGTCATCCCTTTAATATCGGTTGATTTGGGAGATCAGTTTAAATCTGCCGTATCAAAAGGGGAATTTACGTCTATACTTGCAGAGGAACTCGAAAGGCAGCTGAAGGGCAGAATCTATCTGTTTCCGCCCTGTACATATTTGCAAGCGGATGAGAAATCGGCGCAGCATATCGCCGATTTAAAAGAAATGGCCGAAAAACATTTTCGCCACATCGTTTTTTTAACGACGGATGAACGCTGGAAGCAGGTGCTCGAAAGCGAGCAAAAGCTGCTGTGGGTTCCGGCGATTCCTCTCGAACATATGAAGGATTCGTTAAAGCAGAAGCTGCTTGAAGATCAAATCGAGCAAATATTGAACATTTTGTTACAATATTGGAACTCTTAATAAAAACACTTACATTTCCTTTGTATAATGATTTTGGGAATGTTGACCTTCCTAAAATATTGATATATTATGAGGGTGTCCTAGTTTCATGAATTTTTTTCTATTTCAGTTATATTGTAGCTGGGGACTTGAGGGGGGATATGAAGATGAGCGAAAAAAGACATCGGGTATCCAGACGTCAGTTTTTAAACTATACGCTGACCGGAGTCGGCGGCTTTATGGCGGCGGGGATGCTCATGCCTATGGTTCGCTTCGCGCTCGATCCGGTTTTAAGGCCGACTGAAGATCAGGACATGGTTCAGGTTGTCAGCGTTGATGAATTGACAAATGAACCGCAGCGCTTCGATTTTAAAATCAAACAAGTGGATGCCTGGTACGAATCGGAAGAATCGAGATCAGCGTGGGTTTTCAAAAGTGGGGACGAAATTGTAGCTTTATCACCGGTTTGTAAACATTTGGGGTGTACGGTCAACTGGAACAGCGATCCTAAAAATCCGAATAAGTTCTTTTGTCCGTGCCATTACGGACTTTATGAAAAGGATGGTACCAACGTGCCCGGAACTCCGCCGCTTGCTCCTTTGGATCACTATGAGCAAGAGGTTAAAGACGGCTACCTTTACTTAGGGAAAGCCAAGCCGAGGAAGGATGGGTGATCATGCTAAACAAAATTTATGACTGGGTGGATGAAAGACTTGACATTACGCCGCTCTGGCGGGACATCGCCGACCATGAAGTTCCTGAACACGTAAACCCGGCTCACCATTTTTCAGCTTTCGTGTACTGCTTCGGGGGGTTGACGTTTTTCGTAACGGTGATTCAGGTGCTGTCCGGCATGTTTTTGACGATGTATTACGTTCCGGATATTAAAAATGCCTGGGAATCTGTTTATTATTTGCAAAATGAAGTGGCGTTCGGACAGATTGTAAGGGGAATGCACCACTGGGGTGCGAGTTTGGTCATCGTGATGATGTTTCTTCATACGCTCAGGGTTTTCTTCCAGGGAGCTTATAAGAAACCTAGAGAGCTGAACTGGATTGTCGGCGTTTTGATTTTCTTTGTCATGCTCGGTTTAGGTTTTACAGGCTACCTTTTGCCTTGGGATATGAAAGCTCTGTTTGCGACAAAAGTAGGTTTGCAGATTGCTGAGGCGACGCCGCTGATCGGCTCGGAAATTAAAACATTGCTTGCCGGTCATCCGGATATTGTCGGCGCTCAGACGTTGACGCGCTTTTTTGCCATACACGTCTTTTTCCTGCCAGCCGCTCTGTTTGGACTGATGGCAGCACACTTTATCATGATTCGCAAGCAAGGAATTTCTGGGCCGCTGTAAACGAGCGACTCAATTGAGAAGGAGGGGATGGCATGAAAAGGGGAAAAGGGATGAAGTTTGTCGGTGATTCACGGATCCCGGCGGAAAGAAAACCGAATATTCCAAAAGATTATTCCGAATTTCCAGGGAAAACGGAAGCGTTCTGGCCGAATTTCCTGCTGAAAGAATGGATGGTCGGAGCGGTTTTCCTTGTCGGTTTTCTCGTGCTGACCATCGTCCATGAGCCTCCGCTCGAGCGGATGGCAGATCCGACTGATACCGGCTACATACCTTTGCCAGACTGGTATTTTCTATTTCTTTACCAATTGTTGAAATACGAATATGCTGCCGGACCGTATACGGTGGTCGGCGCGATTATTATCCCGACAATTGCATTCGGAGCGCTTTTATTGGCGCCGTTTCTTGACAGAGGCCCTGAGAGAAGGCCGTTTAAACGTCCGGTTGCCGTAGGGTTGATGCTTTTGGCAATTGCAGCGACTGTTTTCTTAACATGGCAGTCCGTTGCAACTCACGACTGGGCCGCTGCTGAAGAGCAGGGTAAAATCAAGGAAGAGGCCGATATTGATACGAGTGCAGCAGGGTATAAGATTTATCAGGAACAGGGCTGTATCTCGTGCCATGGAGACAACATGCAGGGAGGAGCGGCAGGCCCGTCTCTCGTTGACAACGGCTTGTCTCCGGAAGAGATTGCGAAAATCGCTAAAGAAGGAAAAGGCGAAATGCCTGCTGGCGTTTTTAAAGGATCTGACAAAGAGCTTAAAGAACTGTCTAAATTCATCTCTGAAACAACGGCGAAATAAAACGGTTGTCAAGTTGATGAAGGCAGGCTATACTCTTGATAGAGCTGAAGCTGACGCCAAGTCAGCCTCTCGGGCTGTCGACGATGTCGATGGCCTTTTCAATTTTGACCGCTGCTGATCGTGAACCGGCACGGAAGCTGGAAAGGCGCCGCTTCTTGGCATGCGTTTTGCGGTTAATCTATGAAGCTGACCCGGCGGCGGCTTTTTTTATTTAAAGAGACTGTGAGTTGATTGCTTTGAAACTGATTTGCTACATGCTCGCTCAAAAGCCGATGCTTCTGCTGCTTTTGATCATTAATTTCTTCGGTACGGTTTACGGGTATTACTGGTATCTTCCGCAGCTGATGAATACGCCTGTAAAATTTCTGATTTTCGTACCCGACAGCCCGACGGCGACATTGTTCTTTTTATTTGTTCTCATCGGACTTTTATTGGGAAGGAATGCTCCTCTCTTTGAAGCGCTTGCGCTGGTTACGCTTGTCAAATACGGGCTGTGGGCGGTTGTGATGAATATTCTCGTGCTTGTAGTGAGTGGAAGCCTTCATTGGACGGGGTATATGCTGATCGCGTCGCACTTCGCAATGGCTGTGCAAGGCGTGCTGTACGCCCCCCATTACCGGTTTAAAGGGTGGCATTTGGCGCTTGCGGCTGTTTGGACGCTGCATAACGATGTCATTGATTACTTGTTTGGAATGATGCCGAATTATTCAATGCTCGATCAATATATGCCGCAGATCGGCTATTTTACATTTTGGCTCAGCATCGCTTCGATCGGTCTGGCCTATTACCTGGTCTTGTCCCGAAAAGCTTTTAAGCTGTAACACTGCTTCACAATCTTGGTCTAACCTTGTCCCTCTCTTCATACGCTTTAATAGAAGGAGTGGGAGGGACCGTAATGATACGAAAGGTGATCCTTTGCATGATGCTTGCGCTTGTTTTTCCTGCGGCCGGTTTGAAAGCGAAAGAATCATCGGCTTTGCAGGAATTGACGGAACTGTCAGATACGGTATTCCAGCTAACAAGGCAGTCTCAATATGAGGAAGCGGTACAAATTCTTCAATACTTTGAAAAACGGCTGAAAGCAGCAGAGAAAGACGGAACAGAAGAGATGATGACGGGCTCGGAAATCCGCCAGGTCAGTCTGGCCTACCATGATACGCTGAAAAGGCTGGAAAGCGAAGAGGTCGCACAGCAGGAGAAATTTAAAGCCGCTGCCCAGTTTAGAATGCTGATGGACGCCATTGAATCTGACCATGATCCGCTGTGGAGCAGTTTGAAAAAACCGATCATGGATTCTTTCAGCGCTTTGAAGGCTGGGATTCAGAAGGAAGACAACTTGACATTCAGGGAAAAGTGGAATCATTTTTTATCCTTGTATGATACGATTTATCCAAGCTTAACGATTGATGTTTCGCCAAAGCAGTTAAAAAGCGTCTCCAACCATATTGCAGTCGTGGAAAACGGGGGCTTTCAGCAAATGACGGAAAGCAGCAAGCTGGAAAGGCTGACGCTTTTGGAAAAAGATTTGGAAGATGTGTTTGATCAAGTAGAAGAAGATGATGCAGACCCTTCCCTGTTATGGGTCATCCTGACGACGGGGAGCATTATCCTATCGACGCTGACATATGTCGGTTTCAGAAAGTATAAAGCCGAAGAGGACAGGCGCAGAAAAAGAGAAAAAGATTGGCCGAAATAAGAAGCTCCGCTGATCGCGAGCTTCTTTTTTGCTGATCTTCAATCAGCGTGTGATGGGATTTTTGTTCTCATCAAGCGTAAAACCTTCTCCAAGAACGTCGTGTACGTCGCTGACGGCTACAAAAGCGTGCGGATCGACCGAGGTAATCACGTTTTTCAGCTGGAAAACCTCATTTTTCGGAACGACGCAGTATAAAACGTCCCGCTCGGTTTTCGTATAAGACCCCTGACCTTTTAAAACCGTGACGCCTCTTTCCATTTCTTCAATGATTTTTCGCTGAATCTGGTCGTTCTTTTCAGAGATGATGGTTGCGCCTTTTGCGGCATAACCGCCTTCCTGCATAAAGTCGATGACCTTTGAGGCGACAAATACGGCAACAAGCGTGTACATCGCTTCCTTATAGGAAAGGTAAAAAATAAGGGATAATGTAATGACGCAGGCGTCAAACACAAACATGGCTTTGCCCATCGGCACTTGAAAATATTTGTTGATCAGCCGCACAATAATATCGACGCCGCCCGTTGTTCCGCCGTATCTGAAAATAATGCCCAATCCGGTGCCGATAAACACGCCTGCAAAAAGAGCCGCGAGCGCAAGATCGTTTTGAAGCGGCATATGAATCTGGAAGCGCTGAAAAATCCATAAAAACACCGACAGACTGACTGTGCCGAGAATGGTATATGAGAAGACTGTTCTGCCGAGGAGTTTCCAGCCGATGAAGAAGACCGGGATGTTCAGCACCAGATTGGATATGGAAGGATCGATGTTAAACAGGAAATAAAGCAGCAGGGTAATGCCGGTAAAACCGCCTTCCGACAAGTTGTTCTGCATATTAAAATGAACGAGTCCAAAGGAAAAAACAGCAGCGCCTGCTAAAATAAACAGGACGTTCTTCATTCTGATGTCTCCGAACATAAAAAAACTCCTTTCCTTCCATAAGCTGGCGTTAATATTATAGTGTATCCGTTTTAAAACAGCAAACCCGTCTTAAACATTTGTCAAACTTGTTTGAATTCGCTAACATGTAAGAGATGACAGGAGGTTTTGTCAGCATGACGAAAGAAAAAACGATGAAAGATATACAGCGTGAGGTTGACGAATATATCGGCCAGTTTAAAGAAGGCTATTTCAGTCCGCTTGCCATGATGGCCAGGCTGACGGAAGAGCTTGGCGAACTGGCGAGGGAGATCAACCATCATTACGGCGAAAAACCGAAGAAAAAAACCGAATCGGAAAAAAAGATCGATGAAGAAATCGGCGATGTATTGTTCGTTTTAGTTTGTCTTGCGAATTCGCTTCATATATCATTGGATGAAGCGCATGATATGGTCATGGAGAAGTTCAACACCCGTGACAAAGACCGCTGGACAAGAAAAGAAGAAGGAAAGTAGAGGAGAATCAAGATGCAAAAGGAGACCATTAAAATCGCAATAGCTGGACCGCGCGGAAGAATGGGAAGCGAAGCGGTCAAACTTGTTGAAGAAACCACACATTTTGAGCTTGTCGGTGCAATCGACCGTACATATAACCGTGAAAAGCTGTCAGATGTGATGATGTCAAGTTCAGATGCCGTCATTTACACCGACATCACCGAATGCTTTTCAGAAACGGCTCCGGACGTTCTGATTGATTTGACAACGCCGGAAATCGGCAAGCTACATACAAAAATCGCATTGGAGCACGGCGTCCGTCCTGTTGTGGGAACGACAGGATTTTCTGAGAGCGACTTGAACGAGCTTACGGAACTGACCGATGATAAGGGAATCGGAGCCATTATCGCACCAAACTTCGCGCTTGGAGCCGTGCTGATGATGAAGTTTTCACAAATGGCTGCCAACTATTTTACCGATGTCGAAATCATTGAACAGCACCATGATCAAAAACTTGACGCACCAAGCGGAACGGCCTTAAAAACGGCGGAAATGATTTCGGCTGTTCGCGAAGCGAAAACGCAGGGGCACCCGGATGAAAAGGAAATTCTGCCGGGAGCAAGAGGCGCCGATCAAAACGGAATCCGTCTCCACAGCGTTCGTCTGCCGGGATTGATCGCCCATCAGGAAGTGATGTTCGGCGGAGACGGCCAAACCCTGAAAATCCGTCATGATTCATACAATCGCACATCTTTTATGTCTGGTGTGAAACTGGCTGTTGAACAAGTAATGAAAATCGATCAGCTTGTCTACGGCCTTGAAAATATCATAGAGTAACAAAAAGGGGGAAATCGCTTTGAAAATCGCCTTAATTGCCCATGACCGAAAAAAACAGGATATGATTCAGCTGACGACCGCTTATAAAGACATTTTAAAAAAGCATGAGCTGTTTGCGACAGGAACGACAGGTTTAAAAATCACCGAAGCGACAGGGCTGCCTGTCGAGCGCTTTCAATCGGGGCCGCTTGGCGGAGACCAGCAGATCGGCGCTTTGATCGCGAAAAATGACATCGACCTTGTGATTTTTCTGAGAGACCCGCTGACGGCCCAGCCGCACGAACCTGACGTGTCAGCTCTTATCCGCTTGTCTGACGTTTATGCCATTCCGCTCGCCACCAACATGGGAACGGCGGAAATCTTAATCCGATCTGTCGAGGAAGGCGCGTTTGAATTCAGAAACATTATCCACGGCGGGGATCGCGATGCTTGATATACTGGCTTTCGGTGCGCACAGCGATGATGTAGAAATCGGCATGGGAGGAACCATTGCCAAATATACTAAAAAAGGCTTTCAAATTGGAATCTGCGATTTAACCCAAGCTGAACTGTCTTCAAACGGAACAGTCGAAACGAGAAAAAGCGAAGCGTCGCTGGCGGCCGAAATTCTCGGAGTTAGTCCGCGGATTTCCCTCACGCTGCCGGACAGGGGCCTGTTTCCCATCCAGGCGGCGATCAGGGAAGCGGTTGCCGTCATTCGGAAACATAAGCCGAAGCTTGTCTTTGTTCCTTATCCAAAGGACCGGCATCCCGATCACGGGCACGCAGCGGAAATCGTCGAAGAAGCGGTCTTTTCCGCTGGAATACATAAATACGAAGATGCAGAAAAACAGCCGGCCCATAAAGTCCAAAACGTGTACTACTATATGATCAACGGTTTTCACAAACCTGAATTTGTCATCGACATTTCCGAAACGATCAATCAAAAAAAGGAAAGCCTTGCTGCTTATCAGAGCCAGTTCACCCGTTCCCGGCAGTCGGTTGAAACACCGCTGACGAACGGATATATTGAAACGGTCGAAGCCAGGGAAAAGCTATTGGGAAAAGAGGTCGGCGTCGCATACGCGGAAGGGTTTTTTTCAAAGCGGACTCTTCTGTTAAACAACGATTTATTTGGGGGCGGATGATGAAACAGTTAAAAATCGGAATCACGTGTTATCCGAGTGTCGGCGGATCAGGAATTATCGCCACTGAGCTCGGCAAACTGCTTGCGGAAAAAGGACATGAAATTCATTTTATTACATCAAGTGTTCCGTACAGGCTCAATAAAGTGTATTCCAACATCTATTTTCACGAAGTCGAAGTCAATCAATATGCCGTGTTTAAGTACCCGCCGTATGATTTGGCTTTGGCCAGCAAAATGGCGGAGGTGGCAAAGCGGGAACAGCTTGATGTTCTGCATGCCCACTACGCGGTGCCTCACGCGATTTCCGCTTTTTTAGCGAAGCAAATGCTGAACGGAAACATTAAAACAGTCACAACGCTGCATGGCACAGATATAACCGTTCTCGGCTATGATCCGTCATTAAAAGACCTGATCAAGTTTGCGATCGAATCGTCTGACCGCGTTACCGCGGTCTCTTCGGCTCTTGCCGCGCAAACGTATGATCTGATCAAACCGAACAAAAAAATCGAAACGATCTATAATTTTGTGGATGAGCGCGTGTATTTAAAAAAACAGGAGTATCATTCGTTGAAAGAGCAGTACGGCATTGCCCCTGATGAAAAAGTGATCATCCACGTATCCAATTTCAGACAGGTAAAGCGCGTACAGGACGTCATCCATGTATTCAGCCGCATTGTCAAACGAATGAAATCGAAGCTGATTCTCGTCGGTGACGGGCCGGAAATGACCGTCATCTGTCAGCTTGTCAGACAGCTCGGATTAAAAGACGACGTTCTTTTCCTGGGCAAACAGGACAGCGTGGAAGAGCTTTACGCCATCAGCGATTTAAAGCTGCTTTTGTCCGAGAAGGAAAGCTTCGGTTTAGTGCTGCTGGAAGCGATGGCCTGCGGCGTTCCGTGCATCGGCACAAATATCGGGGGGATTCCTGAGGTGATCAAAAACGGTATATCCGGTTATTTGGTCGATGTAGGAGATATTGAAGGCGCGGCTAGTAAGGCGCTCCATTTGCTGACTGATGAAAGCCTGCAGCGCCGTTTTGCGGAAGCGGCTCTGCAAAGCATCAAGGAGCGCTTTTCTTCCGACAAAATCATCGCGCAATATGAGGAAATTTATCAACAATTAACAGACTGGGAGTGTGACAATGGAGGATCTCTTTTTGAAGGCTCTTCCTCTCCTTCGTGAGCTGAAAAAACACGGCCGGCAGGCCTACTTTGTAGGCGGAGCCGTCAGGGATGCCCAAATGAACCGGGATGTCGGTGATATTGACATCGCTACAGATGCATCCCCGGAAGAAATTGAAGCCATTTTTCCGAAAACCGTTGATGTCGGAAAGGAACACGGAACCATCATCGTCCTCTTTGAGGGAGAATCCTATGAGGTGACAACCTTTCGCGCTGAGCTTGAGTACGAGGATTACAGAAGGCCGAGCGGCGTTCAGTTTATCAAATCGCTGAAGGAAGACCTGAAGAGGCGGGACCTGACGATTAATGCCATGGCGATGGATGAACAAGGCAGACTGATCGACTATTTCGGCGGACTCCGCGACATACGGGAAAAATTGATTCAAACGGTCGGCGACCCGGCGGAGCGTTTTCACGAAGATGCGCTTCGCATGTTGCGGGCGCTTCGTTTTATGAGTCAGCTCGAGTTTGAGCTTTCTCCAAATACAAAAAAAGCGATTTGCGAAAACCGTCTGCTATTGGCCCATATTTCTACAGAGCGGAAAACGGTTGAATTCGAAAAGCTTTTAAAAGGAAAAGCAGCGGACCGGGCTCTGGAAGCAGCGGCCGAAACAGGGCTTTACAAGGAGCTTCCGGGGCTGGACGGCAAAAAGGAGCGCGTTCTGGCTGCCCGAGCTTTTCCTTTTCATCAACTTCAAAAAAGAGCTGATATATGGGCGGCTTTCATTCACATGATATCGATCGATTCCGCTGAAGCGCACCGATTTTTAAAAGGGTGGAAGCTACCGGGGAAAGTCGTAAAACAGGCGCTCCTGACGGCTGAACGGATCGATCAAAAATGGGATGCCGTCTCGATGTATGAGGCGGGGGAAGAGACGCTGCTGTCCGCTTCCGCCATTCGCAGCTTGAGGGACAAGCAGGCAATCGACCAACAGCGGCTGGCTGAAATCAGACAGTCGTACCGCGCGCTTCCGATTAAAAGCCTGAAAGACCTGGCGGTGTCTGGAAGCGATTTGCTGAATTTCAGAAACAAGCCGGCCGGGAAATGGGTCTCCGATGATTTGAAACGGATTGAGCGGGCCGTGTTAAACGGGGAGCTTGCCAATCAAAAAAAAGCCATAGAGGAGTGGCTGGATTCATGCAGTCAAATTTAAGAAAGAAACTCATTCAATTGTTTACAGAGGCCGACGGCGAATTCATTTCAGGCCAGAAAATCAGCGAAGAGCTTGGATGCTCGAGAACCGCCGTTTGGAAGCATATCGAAGATCTGAGAAAATCGGGATATGAACTTGAAGCGGTCCGAAAGCTCGGCTATAAAATGATAAAAAAACCTGACAAAATCACCGAAGATGAAATCAGGCTCGGGTTAAAAACGAAAAAAATGGGACAAACCATCCATTTTCAGGATGTCGTTTCATCAACACAAAAAATCGCTCATGAACTAGCAAACAACGGTGCGCCGGAAGGAACGATCATCGTTGCCGACAAGCAAACAGAAGGAAGGGGAAGAATGGCGAGAGCATGGCATTCACCGGAAGGAAACGGCATTTGGATGAGCATCATTTTAAGGCCTGAAATGCCCGTGCAAAAAACGCCGCAGCTGACGCTTTTAGCCGCTGTCGCGATCGTTCAGGCAATCGAAGAGCAAACCGGCATCGCAGCCGAAATTAAATGGCCGAACGATATTTTGATCAACGGCAAAAAAGTGGTCGGGATCTTAACCGAACTGCAGGCGGAAGCCGATCAGGTCCATTCCGTCATTGTCGGAACGGGGATCAACGTCAATCAGCTTGCTGGCGACTTTCCTGAAGAATTAAAAGAAACAGCGACAAGCCTTCGTCTCACAAGCGGTGAAAAAATCGACAGAGCGGCTTTGATTCAAACAATAATGGCAATTTTCGAAAAAAGGTATGAAGACTATCTCGCCTACGGTTTCGAACCGATCAAGCTTTTATGGGAGAGCTACGCTTTGTCCCTGAACCGCGAATTGACGGCCAGGACGCTGAACGGAACGTTTCACGGAAAAGCGCTGGGAATAGACGAAGAAGGCGTCTTGATCCTGGAAACGAGTGACGGCATCAAAAAAATATACTCTGCCGATATCGATATTAATCCGTCATAGTTGGAAGGACCCGAGCGTTTTTGGTATACTTCGGATGGGCAGTATCCTCTGGGAACTGCACCTGGAAAACATGCAACTCATAAAAAAACAGTCTGCCTTGATCCAAAAAGGACTGGGACAGAGGGATGATTCTTGCCGAACACGGACGATTTAAAATCCTTCTCCTTACCGGAAGGTTTTTTTGCTGTCCGAAAAGATGCAGATGCAAACACGGCAGCTCATCTCCTCTGAAAAAGAGGAGGAGAAAACATGAAGACAAAAATTGATTTTCTAAAAATGAAACAAGAGGGAGAGCCGATCGTCATGCTGACGGCCTACGACTATCCGGCGGCAAAGCTTGCCGAACAGGCCGGCGTCGATATGATCCTTGTCGGCGATTCGCTCGGCATGGTGGTGCTCGGCCTTGACTCGACCGTATCTGTGACGGTCGCTGATATGATCCACCATACAAAAGCCGTCAAACGCGGTGCAAAAGATACGTTTGTTGTAACAGATATGCCATTTATGTCTTACCACTGCTCTTTGGAAAGCGCACTGAATAATGCTGCGGCGATCGTTCAGGAAAGCGGTGCCGATGCTTTGAAGCTTGAAGGCGGCGACGGTGTGTTTGAGACGATCACGGCTTTAACACGCGGCGGTATACCTGTTGTCAGCCACTTAGGCTTGACTCCTCAATCCGTCGGTGTCCTGGGAGGCTATAAAGTTCAGGGGAAAGACGAAGAAAGCGCCCGCAAGCTGATTGAAGACAGCAGGCGCTGTGAAGAAGCAGGTGCGATTGCGCTTGTTCTCGAATGCGTCCCGGCAGCGCTCGCTGAACGCATTTCAAAGGAGCTCACGATTCCTGTCATCGGCATTGGAGCAGGAGCGGGTACGGACGGACAGGTTCTCGTTTACCACGATGTTGTCGGACACGGAGTGGGACGTACGCCTAAATTTGTAAAACAATATGCGCAAATCGATCAGCCGCTTGAAAAAGCGCTTCGGGGATATGTTGAGGATGTCAGAAGCCGTGTGTTTCCTGAAGATGCTCATTCGTTCCGTATCGATCATCAAGTTCTCGAAGGATTATACGGAGGGAAGTAGGCATGATTCAGATCCATACAGCAAAAGATATACAAAATGTAACGAAAAATTACCGCAAAGAAGGCAAAACTATCGGTTTTGTGCCGACAATGGGCTTCCTTCATGAAGGCCATATGTCGCTTGTGGAAAAAGCGCGAAAAGACAACGATATTGTCGTGATGAGCATTTTTGTCAATCCTATGCAGTTCGGTCCGGGAGAAGACTATGAAGCGTACCCGAGAGATATTGAAAGAGACCGGCAGCTTGCGGCCGACGGCGGAGTGGACGTTTTGTTCACCCCTGAGCCTGAAGAAATGTACGGCCAGGAGCCGACGGTTACCGCAAGCGTGAAAAAGCGGACGGATGTCCTTTGCGGCCGTTCAAGGGAAGGGCATTTCGACGGTGTTGCAACAGTGCTCACAAAGCTGTTCAATCTCACGTCTCCGACAAGGGTTTATTTCGGCATGAAGGATGCGCAGCAGGTTGCCGTTGTCGACGGGCTGATCAACGACTTTTTTATGGATATTGAGCTGATCCCGGTCGAAACAAAACGGGAAGAAGACGGGCTTGCCAAAAGCTCAAGAAATGTCAACCTGCGAGCTGAAGAACGGCAGGAAGCACCCGCTCTCTATCAGGCCCTTCAGCGCGGCGCCGAGCTGATCCGCGATGGAGAGAGGGACCCAGAGGCCGTTAAGCGAGAGGTTCGGAGCATTCTTGAAAAAACGAGCGGTGTCATTGATTATGCGGATATTTATTCATATCCCGATCTGGTGATCAGGGAACCATTGACTGGAAAGGTCATCATAGCGGTTGCCGTTCAGTTTTCCAAAGCCCGCTTAATTGATAATATCATCGTCGATATCCCGGCAGATCAAAAGGAGGATTTGTGATGTACCGTACGTTAATGAGCGCAAAACTTCACAGAGCGAGAGTGACGGAGGCCAATTTGAACTATGTCGGCAGCGTGACAATTGATGAAGATTTGCTGGATGCCGTCGGAATGATGGCAAATGAAAAAGTGCAAATTGTAAATAATAATAACGGGGCCCGGCTGGAAACGTACATTATTCCCGGTGAAAGGGGGAGCGGCGTCGTTTGTTTAAACGGAGCTGCCGCCCGCCTTGTCCAGGTAGGAGATGTCGTCATCATCGTTTCTTATGCCATGATGTCTGAAGAGGAAGCAAAGACCCATAAGCCGAAGGTTGCCGTTTTGAACGAGAGAAACGAAATCGAGGAAATGCTGGGTCAGGAGCCAGCCCGTACCATTCTGTAGCCCCCTTGCCTTTAGGGGGCTTTCATATCGTTTAGAAAGAGTAAAAGGTGAAGCTTTTCCCCCGCACCTTTCTAAAACGTGTTACACTTTTGTCGAAGGTATCGAAATTGAGGTGTCCATTGAATGAACAATCAACGATATGTGGTCATTGATGTGGAAACGACAGGGAATTCGCCGAAAAAAGGCGACAGAATCATTCAAATTGCAGCGGTTGTGATTGAAAATGGACAAATGACCGAACGTTTCTCCAAATATGTGAATCCCAATCAGCCGATTCCCGCTTTTATCGAGCAGCTGACGGGAATTTCGAATGAAATGGTTGAAAATGAAGAACCATTTTCGGCGATTGCCGAAGATATTTTTGAGCTGCTTCATGACAGCTGTTTTATCGCTCATAACATTCATTTTGATCTTGCTTTTGTAAAACATGAGCTGCAGCTGGCCGGCTTTGGTGAGCTTGAATGCAGCGTTCTCGATACGGTTGAGCTTTCGAGAATCGTTTTTCCGGGTTTTGACGGCTATAAATTAACTGAACTGAGCGAAGAGCTTCAGATTCGCCATGAAAACCCGCACAGGGCTGACAGCGATGCAGAAGTGACCGCTTTGATCTTTTTACATATGATGGACAGACTGAAAAGGCTGCCGATTCCTGTTTTGAAATCAATCAGACGTCTGTCTTGGCATTTGATCAGCGACGCGCAGGAGCTTTTTGACGGTTTGATTGCTGAAAAGGGCGCCGATGCTGAACTTGAGGCCGGCTTTATGAAGGTCGGTTCCTTTGTGATCAGGAACCCTGAAGGCGAGGATGAAGAGGCCGGTCATAAGAGCCCTGTCTCACAGACAGAGCCGCTCATTTGGGAAAAAGACGGCGGGCTTTCTTCATTGGACGACCGGTTTGACAGGAGAGAAGGACAGACAAAAATGATGCGGGAGGTCTGGACCGCTTTTCAAAATCATGAGCATGCTCTGATTGAAGCCGCTACTGGAATCGGAAAAACGCTCGGATATCTCGTGCCGGCTGCAATCCACGCCAAGCAAACAGGCAAGCCGGTCGTGATCAGCACATATACGACATTGCTTCAGCAGCAGATGATAAACCGCGATATCCCGCTTTTGGAAAAGATTTTTCCTTTCCCGATAAAAGCCGCGGTTTTAAAGGGCCGTTCCCATTATTTATCCATTCGCAAGTTCAAACATATTTTACAGGAAGATGATGACAATTATGATAGCGTCCTTGCAAAAGCGCAAATTCTCGTCTGGCTGACAGATACGGAAACGGGCGATTTATCCGAAATTAACCTTCCGTCAGGCGGAAAGCTTCTCTGGGACAGACTGGCATATGATTCGCATTCATATGCAGAAAACAGCAGCATAAGGAAATTGTGTTTTTATGAGAGAGCCAAAGCGCGGGCGCAGAAGGCTGATATCATCATTACCAATCATGCGCTTCTGTTGACTGACGAAGCCAATCAGCGAACCCATACCGGAGATGCCGATACGTTCGTTATTGATGAAGCTCATCATTTTGAACGCGCGGCGGGCGAACAATATGGAGCAAGAGCAGACTATGTCTTTCTCCATAAAAGATTGATGCGGCTCGGCACCCTCAAGCAAAGGGGGATTTTGAAAAAAGCCGAACGGCTCTACCGGTCCGCAGGTATTTCATCAGAATCCTTTTTCCAAATGGACGAATGGCTCGCTCAGCTTCTTGAAGAAAGTGATCTATTCTTTACGGCTGTTCATTCTTTTGTCAAGCGGAGGAAACCAAGAAACGATCTAAACCGTCTCTTATATAAGATCGGCGAAACCGGTGAAAGCAGAGCATGGAACAGGCTTGAAGAAGGAGCAAGAAGACTGTGTTCCATGCTGTATGACATGCATCGGCTGTTTACAGATCAAAAGAAAAGCCTCGCTGAAAAACAGGCTTCTTTCACCAGCCGTCAGGCGTTTTTGTTAGACGAATACGATTCGTGCATGAACGAACTTGAAGAATATCGAAAGACGCTCGGCCGCTTGATGTTTGACCCTGTCGAAGATGAGGTCGTCTGGATCGAAATTGACGCGAAGGGCGCAAAAAACGCCGCTGCCATTTACGCTCAACCGCTTGATACCGGCGAAATTCTGGCCGACCGGTTTTTCACCGAGAAAAAAAGCGTTGTGCTCACATCGGGGACGCTTGTCGTCGAAAACTCATTTGGCTATATGATCAAAAAGCTCGGTTTAAGCGATTTCTATCCGAGGACCTTGCAAATCGAGTCGCCTTTTTCTTATGATAAGCATATGAACATCATGATTCCGACGGATGTCAGCCCGATTCAAAACGATCCGGGAGACTATATTCAGGATGTCACGCGTTACGTCAAGGCGCTTGCAAAACAGAAATACGCTAAAGTGCTCGTCCTGTTTACGTCGCACGATATGCTGCGAGACGTCTACCATACAATAAAAAATGAGGAAGACTTTCCTTGTCAGCTCCTTGCTCAGGGGATTTCCGGCGGAAGTCCCGTCAAGGTCATGAAATTGTTTAAATCTTATCCCCATGCGGTTCTTCTCGGAACGAACCATTTTTGGGAGGGCGTTGACTTTCCGGGTGACGAGCTGACGACGCTGATCATCGCAAGACTGCCGTTCAGACCGCCTGACCATCCGGTTGAATCAGCCAAATGCGATCGGGCAAAGAGAAGGGGAGAAAGCCCGTTTCAAGCGGTATCTCTGCCGGAAGCTGTCTTGGCTTTCAGGCAGGGGATCGGCAGGCTGCTCCGCTCAGAGAAAGACAGCGGAACGGTCGTTATTCTTGACCGCCGCATCCGAACCTCTTCCTACGGCAAGGTGTTTATGAAGGCTCTGCCCCCTGCAAAAGTCATGGAGCCTACATTCCTTGAGCTTGAAGCCTACATAGCCGGGAAAAATAGCTAAAAGCCGCATAAAGCGGCTCTTAAATGGTGTGGATTAAGGTTTTATTTTTTGGCTGTTTATTTAAACGGTTATCCCGTTGTAACAACTAGTATGGCTTTTGGCACAAAGATTATGAATTACAATTATTGTTTCGTTCGGAGGTATTTGAAAAATGGAAAACAAAATCGAAATTCTATCTACCGTAAGCGTCGAGCATTCAGAAGACCTGTATAAAATCGTTGATCTTTTGAACCGTACGCTCAAACGTGATGATCTCATGTTCGGCCTTGCTCTCGATGAAGAAGATCAAAAACAGGCCATTTTTACGATTTATCGTACTTAGGAGCAGAAAATGGGCAAAAAAACATTAATTTTCATACTGATATTTGGTATTATCATTTTAACAGCACTTCTTGCGGGAGCGAATGTCTACCGTACGGCAATGGATCAGAAAGAAAGCGGCCACGAGCAGGCTGCCGAAACAGCCAAGCAGGAAGCAGGCTTAAAACAAGTTGACAGCGTGGAGACGTTTGTCGGAAAAGAAAAGCAGTACATTGTCACAGGGGCAGACAAAAAAGGCGGCAAAATGTATGTTTGGGTGCCTGCTGACAAAAAGCAGAAAACGATTTACAAAAAAGCATCAGACGGCATTACCGGCAGCAAAGCTGCAAAAGCGGTTCAGGATGAAGGCCTGATGTCTGAGCTTAAAGAGGTGCACCTTGCAAGGGAAGGCAATGTTCTATTGTGGGAAGTTACATACTTAAATAAAGACGGGCAGTACAGTTTAAGCTATGTGGACTTTATAAACGGAAAAATTCACAAAAATATTACGCCTTAGACGAAACAGGGGGAAATCGAGTTGAATCTAGCTAAAAGAGTATCAGCGTTAACACCATCTGCAACATTGGCAATCACTGCAAAAGCAAAAGATTTAAAAGCGGCAGGGCACGACGTCATCGGTCTTGGTGCAGGAGAGCCGGATTTTAATACGCCTGAGCACATCATTGAAGCAGCAGTCCGTTCGATGAATGAAGGACATACCAAATACACGCCTTCCGGCGGTCTTGCGGCACTGAAAGACAGCATCCGCGAAAAATTTAAGCGCGATCAGGGAATCGAATACCGCCAATCTGAAGTTATTGTGTGCACAGGTGCAAAGCATGCTCTTTACACCCTATTTCAAGTGCTCCTCGACGAAGGGGACGAAGTGATTATTCCGACTCCGTACTGGGTCAGCTATCCTGAACAAGTCAAGCTTGCAGGCGGCAAACCCGTGTTTGTTGAAGGCCTTGAGGAAAACAACTTTAAGATTTCTCCGGAACAGCTTGAAAAAGCCGTCACGGAAAAAACGAAGGCTGTGATCATCAATTCCCCAAGCAATCCGACAGGCATGATGTATACGGAAGAAGAGCTTAAAGCTCTTGGTGAAGTATGCCTTCGCCGCAACATTTTAATCGTATCTGATGAAATATATGAAAAGCTGATTTACGGCGGAAAAAAACATGTATCCATTGCACAGCTTTCTCCAGAACTTAAAAACCAAACCGTGATCATCAACGGGGTTTCCAAGTCACACAGCATGACCGGCTGGAGAATCGGGTATGCAGCAGGCAGCGAACCGATCATTAAAGCGATGACGAACCTTGCCAGCCACAGTACATCAAATCCGACATCTGTCGCTCAATATGGAGCCATTGCCGCTTACAATGGGCCAAACGAGCCTGTTGAAGAGATGAGAAGAGCTTTTGAAGAACGGCTGAACAAAGTGTATGAACTGCTTGTTGACATTCCGGGATTGACATGCCTGAAGCCTGAAGGGGCCTTCTACTTGTTCCCGAATGCAAAAAAAGCGGCAGAATTGTGCGGCTTTTCAAGCGTTGATGAATTCGCTGAAGCGCTTTTGGAAGAAGAAAAAGTTGCGATCGTTCCTGGTTCAGGGTTCGGTGCACCGGACAACATCCGTCTGTCGTACGCGACATCCCTGTCACTTTTGGAAGAAGCGGTCGAACGCATCCGCCGCTTTGTCGTGAATCGCAGCCGCTAGTTATAAAAAGCGTCCGCAGGCGGGCGCTTTTTTCATGCACGTCAGCTGCATTGACCTGATCGATTTAAAAAAGGTATAATATACGTTATGGACGTCAGAAAGAATGAGGTCTTAACCGAATTCTTTCGTGTTTTGGAGGGAAACGATAGTGAAAACAACAATAAACCAAGTGTACAAGCATGTTGGTGAAGAAGTAACAATCGGCGCTTGGATCGCCAACAAACGTTCAAGCGGCAAAATTGCGTTTTTGCAGCTTAGAGACGGGACAGGCTTTATCCAAGGAGTCGTCGTCAAAGCGGAAGTGGATGAAGAAACATTTCAAACCGCTAAATCTGTCACACAGGAAACATCATTATATGTAAAAGGCATCGTCAAAGAAGACGAGCGTTCGCCTCTCGGCTACGAGCTTGCTGTTACATCGCTTGAAGTCATTCATGAAGCGACAGATTATCCGATTACACCAAAAGAACACGGAACAGAATTTTTGATGGATCACAGACATTTGTGGCTCCGTTCAAAACGGCAGCATGCAACGATGAAAATCCGCAATGAGATCATTCGCGCTACATACGAATTTTTCAATAAGGAAGGCTTTGTTAAAGTCGATCCTCCGATTTTGACGGGAAGCGCACCTGAAGGAACGACAGAGCTTTTTGCGACAAAGTATTTTGACGAGGATGCCTATCTTTCACAAAGCGGCCAGCTGTACATGGAAGCTGCTGCAATGGCTTTGGGAAAAGTCTTTTCATTCGGACCGACTTTCAGAGCTGAGAAATCAAAAACGAAGCGCCATCTGATTGAATTCTGGATGATCGAACCGGAAATGGCGTTTGTCGAATTCAATGAAAACCTTGAAGTTCAAGAGAACTATGTTTCTTTTGTCGTCCAAAGCGTGCTTGAAAACTGCAAAATCGAACTGAATACGCTCGGCAGAGACACTTCCAAACTCGAGCTTATCAAAGCGCCTTTCCCAAGAATCACGTATGATGAAGCGCTTCAGTTCTTAAAAGAGAAAGGTTTTGACGATATTGAATGGGGCGATGATTTCGGCGCTCCTCACGAAACGGCGATCGCCGAAAGCTATGACAAGCCGGTATTTATTACACACTATCCGACTTCATTAAAGCCGTTTTATATGCAGCCTGCACCTGACAGGGAAGATGTCGTATTGTGTGCCGACTTGATTGCGCCTGAAGGCTACGGTGAAATTATCGGCGGATCTGAACGGATCCATGATCTTGAGCTTCTCGAAGCGCGCCTGAAAGAGCACGGTTTAGAATCTGATGCTTATCAATGGTATGCAGAGCTGAGAAAATACGGCTCAGTTCCGCATTCAGGATTCGGGCTCGGACTCGAACGGACGGTTGCCTGGATCTGCGGCTCTCCGCACGTCCGCGAAACGATTCCGTTCCCAAGGCTCTTAAATCGTTTATATCCTTAAGAAAAAAGTCTCCTGATTGCAGGAGACTTTTTCACAGTCATCCATGATATACTGGAAGGTAAGAGGTGTATCGAATGAAAAAACAGCACTTTATTAAGATGCAGGATATGGGATCTGTCACCATTCCGAATCTGCTTTTTTTGAACTATCGGGAGCTAGGCTTAAATGAGACAGAATTCATGCTGCTCTTAAACATTAAAATGCATGTTGAAAGAGGTTCATTTTTTCCGACGCCGGAGGAATTAAGCAAGACGATGTCGATTGAAACCGAACAATGTATGAACATGCTGAGAATGTTCATTCAAAAAGGCTTCATCTATATAGAAGAATGCGAAGACCAGAACGGCATTAAGTTTGAAAAATATTCGCTCGAACCTCTCTGGGGCAAGCTGTTTGAGCATCTTGAAATGGCCGAGCAGAAGACGCTCGCCGAACAAAATCAAGGCGAACAGAAAAGCCTTTATACGATCTTTGAAGAGGAATTTGCACGGCCGCTGTCACCATTGGAATGCGAGACGCTCAGCATCTGGCTTGACCAGGATCATCACGATGCACAATTGATCAAACAGGCTCTCAAAGAAGCTGTCATATCAGGAAAACTAAATTTCCGCTACATTGACCGGATTCTGTTTGAGTGGAAGAAAAACGGCGTTTCAACAGTCGAACAAGCCGTCAACTACAGCCAAAGATTCAGGCGGAAGACTGCTCCGCGGCAAAATGAGCAAAAGGAGTATACAAGACAAGTTCCTTTTTACAATTGGCTTGAACAATAAAGTGAAAGGTGAAGACATGCTAACAAAAAAACAGATCGAGTTTTGTTTAGAAACAATCGGTGAAATGTTTCCGGATGCAGAATGCGAATTAGTCCATGACAATCCGTTTGAACTTGTCATCGCCGTCGCTTTATCGGCCCAGTGCACAGACGCGCTTGTCAATAAAGTGACGAAAACGCTTTTCAAAAAATATAAAAAGCCTGAAGATTATCTTGCTGTTCCGCTTGAAGAGTTGCAGCAGGACATCAAATCGATCGGCTTATACCGCAACAAAGCAAAAAATATTCAAAAGCTCTGCAAAATGCTGCTGGAAGAATACGGCGGTGAAGTGCCGAAAGACCGCGATGAGCTGGTGAAACTTCCGGGCGTCGGGAGAAAAACCGCCAATGTCGTCGTTTCCGTAGCATTCGGCGTTCCTGCCATTGCCGTCGACACCCATGTAGAAAGGGTTTCAAAAAGGCTCGGTATTTGCAGATGGAAGGATTCGGTCACGGAAGTCGAGAAGACGCTGATGAAAAAAGTGCCTGAATCAGAGTGGTCCGTCACTCATCACCGCTTGATCTTTTTCGGACGCTATCATTGCAAGGCGCAAAGGCCGAAATGTGAAGAATGCCCGTTGTTTTCTCTGTGCAGGGAAGGGCAAAAACGATATAAAAAAGGGCTGGTGAAGCTGCCGTGACAAGCGTTTCACTGTTGGACGAATACGAAATAACGCTGCGGAAGAGAAGGCCGGAATCCGGCGAAAGGCTTGACGTTCTTTCGGAAAATCCGCTCTGCTATGATTTTTTTCAGGACGCTGAAGAGGACAAGCCGTGGGAGCATGCGGAAGAATGGGTCCCGCTTTTGTTTGCAGCATGGGAACGCACAAAAGAAAAGCTTCTGCCCGTCTTTAAAACGAGAAAGTCAAGGTGCAGCCAGGATGATATGCTGCACGGGGTGTGCTGCTTGATCGCAAGCTTCCACTGGACGATGGGGGAGCCTGTCAAAAGTCTCAACTGGGAGCTCATCACCCGTAAGGATTTTGGAGCCAAGCCGATGAACTGGACGGAACGCCTTGAGTTTATCCTGCTGAAACCGACGCAGTACCATTGTTTTATTCAGCTTGACGAATTGTTTACGGAAATGAAAAAGCAATTTTATAAATATATTGCCATCAATCATAAAAAAGCCACTCACTAAACTGTGAGTGGCTTTTTAGATTAATTGTTGCCGGTTGATTGACCGTTGGAATTTGTTTGATCACCTGTATTGCTGCCTGGATCCGGGTTTTTGTCTTTGTCTTTATTCTGATCTTTGTCTTGATCATCGGCGTCATCATCTTTTCTGCCGTTGTTTTGGTCTGTATTTCCCGGATTTTTATTGTTTTGATCCGTATTGCCTGAATTTTGATCATCCGGCTGATTTGAATTGCCGTTATTTTGTTTGTCTTTGTCTTGAGCATCATCAGCATCCTGTTTCTTCTCGTCATCCTCGTTTTTCTTTTCATCGTCCGCTTTTGACTCATCCTCTTCAGCCGCGTTGACTTTAAGCGTCACAGAAGCTGGATCGCTTTCACCATATTCGGTAACGGCCGTAACTTGGAATTTGTAGACGGATCCTTCTTTTGCATTCGGTATGACGGCTTCTTTCGCGCTGCTGTTTTGAATTTCGCTGTATCCGCCTCCGTCAACAGACTGTTTGACTTTAAAGGATACATCATCGTCTCCGGAGTATGACCATGAAAGTTTAATACTCTTAGATGCTTCATCATACTCTGCGCTCAAACCTGACGGCTTGTCGGCATCTTCTTTTTCCTCATATTTTTTCGAAACGGTCGTCGGCTGTGTGCCTTTTACAAAGTACTCAGTGACTTTTTTATCGCTAGGCGTGTTGCTGCTCGCGAGCACCGGCGGGTTCGAGCCTTTTAGAACAGTCGCTTCAACGACGCTGTCAGGCTTTTCAAATGAGCCGCTGCCGTTGTCAACCTTGGCAATCAGCTTTTTAAACAGGAGCTTGGCGACTTGCTGTTCGCTCGTGCTCAGCGAATTAAAGCCTTCTTTACCGGTCCAGACCGCTGCGGTATATTGCGGCGTATAGCCGACGAACCATGAATCTCTCGCTCCGTTTCGATTTATGCCGTGTTTTCTAATGTCGTCCTCGGTAAAGTTCGTCGTACCCGTTTTACCTGCTACAGTAACGCCATTGACTTGTGCGGCTGTTCCTGTTCCTCGCTGAACAGCACTTTTCAACATATCCGTTATCATAAATGCGGTATAATCGCTCATGGCTGCCTTTGATTCAGGCGTCAAATCAAGCTTTGTGCCATCATTGAATTCCACCGCGGTAACGGTATGAGGCTCATTGTAGTAGCCGTTGTTGCCGAAGGCGCTGTACGCTCCGGCCATTTGCAGAGGCGACACACCGTTTCCGAAGCCGCCGATTGCATAAGCTTCCACTAAATCATCTGAATTTATGTTAAGACCAAGGTTGCCTGCGAATTTTACAATATTGTCTTTGCCGGCTGCCTGGAACGCTTTTAAAGCCGGGATGTTTCGAGAATCGACCAGCGCCTCTCTCATCGATATCCAGCCTCTGTATCTTCTGTCATAGTTATTAATCGGATCTCCAGTTGAATACGTGTATGCTTCATCTTTAATCTGTTCATACGTCGACCATTTCTTGTTCTCAATGACAGGGCCGTAGTCAAGGATTGGCTTGATCGTTGAACCAGGTTGACGCTTCGTATCTACTGCATAGTTAAAGTCGCCTGCTTTCCGGTCGCGTCCGCCGCCGAGCGCGCGGATTTCTCCGGTTTTTGTATCAAGCAGGGTGAGGCCAGCTTGCATTTTTTCGGTATACTGAATAGAATCGCCGTCCATCAGCTCATCAACATAATCCTGTGCGTCTGTATCAATCGTCGTGTAAATCTTCAGTCCGTCCGTTCCCGGAGTGACGTTCGCTTTTTCTTTCACTTCGGCGACAGCCTGCTCGATAAACGCGCTGTATTTGTTGGACGTTGATTTTGCGTACTCCTTCGGAGAGACAAGGCCTTTTGTGACGGCTACATTTTTCGCTTTGTTGTATTCTGCGTCTGAGATAAAGCCGTGTTTATTCATCAGGCTCAACACGACGTTGCGCCGTTTCTCGGCTTTTTCCGGATGTTTGATCGGGTTGTAGTTATTCGGGCTTTGCGGCATGCCGGCAAGCGTTGCGGCCTGCTCGACCGTCAAGTCGTTTAGATCTGTAACCCCGTAGAACTGCTCAGCCGCTTTTCCGACACCGTAGGCCTGCGGCGAGAAGTAAATCCGGTTTAAATACATTTCAAGAATTTCGTCTTTTGAATATTTTCTTTCCAACTGGAACGACAGCCAGACTTCCTGGACTTTCCGTTTCAGCGTTTTTTCATGTGACAGAAGGGAGTTTTTGACGACCTGCTGTGTGATCGTACTTCCGCCTTCAGAACCGAATCCGCCTTCGAAGTTTGCCAGAAGCGCTCCTCCGATCCGGATCGGGTCCACGCCGTGGTGGTCATAGAAACGCGCGTCTTCCGTTGCAAGAAATGCGTTTTTAACGGAATCCGGGATGTCTTTAATTGACACGTATGTCCGTTTTTCCGAACCGATTTCGGCGATTTCTTTTCCGTTTTTGTCATAGATGGTAGAAGAGTACGGTGTTTTCAGTTTTGCTTCATCAAGGGACGGAGAGTCCGCTACCATCACCGCAAAAGTGACGCCCCCGGCAATCAAGCCGATAACACCGATGATTAAAATGGATAAAAGAATTTTCTTGAACAATCCTGCTTTTTTCTTTTTCTTGGGTTTAGAATGAGTATTAGACCTGCTTTTGCCCTGCTGGGCTTTTCGCCGTTCCTGGCGGCTGTTAAATTGATCTGACATAACATCTCAACCTTTCGTAGTTAAACCTTTCCGCTCACATGACTTTAAAATCATAATTTATGATGGCGAAAAATACAACTGATCAATAATCTTAATATAATCAATTCTTGGCGAGTATCCAAGTGAAATGGGGTGAGCGGCTTCCTGAAGCTCGTCTTTTCGGATCGATTTTCTTCCGTTTTGCTTTTTCCGCTCCCAGAAATAAAATAATTTTTCTGCTTCCAAAAAATAAATTTCTTCAAAAGCGGATATGATAACAAAACAAATGCCGTCTTGCGCCACAACCTGCTTCATATGCTCGATCTGATGATCGTGGAAATTCTGAAGCGGGAAGGAGGTCCGGCTCTTTGTTTCTTTCGCTTCAAAATCGATGTAGCGGCCTTTATAAACCCCATTATAATCAGTAGTTGATGACTGCTTGAAATATGCTTCCTTGATAACCGCAGCGCTTCGCTTCGGATAATCGACCTGGACAATCTGTACAGGTGTCGGTTTTTTATGGATGACCGCAATCGAATGAGATTGATAATACATATTCGTTTCATTCAGGTCATCTTCGAGGGTCATGCCGCGATTGGAATACGACGGCTTCTTTTGCAAGGATGAGGCAGCTGTTTTCGGCTGATAGGATTTGCCGTTCGGGTAACGAATCACTTTCTTCATCCTCCTTTTACAAAAAAATCTAGATACTAACGGAAGTGGCTGATCTTGCACAACACTTTTTCCGCGGCGGAGCTGACGAGCCGCATTCAAGAGCTGACCGCAAAACTGAACAAGGACAATATCTCACGGACAAATGCCTACAAACGCTACTTTGACCGCCATCCTGAAATCAAGTGGTCGCTTTTAGCTTCATTTGTTTCCCGGAATGCCGGCTGGTCGATGACCGATTTAAAAGGGCGCTTATTCGAGCTCGGACTTACGGCTTTTCAGCAGAAATGGCTGTTTTTAACGTATGAAAGAGCGAACTGGCTGATTTTTTCGGACGCCTATCCGCAGCTCCTGTTATACCATTGGTCCAAGCAGCTTGGCCAGCCGCTGTTTCATTTGCTCTCCTCATTTGGCGTGTCTTCATTTATGAAAACGGAGTGGGAGCGGTTCTGGCATGAGCGCGATCAAAAGCGGCTCATGTACGCTCTCATTATAAATGAACAAAACACTATCCAAACTCCTATTATACAAAATCCTTTGTTTAAAAAGAATGTTTTTCAGACGATTCCTTTTCAGCTATGTGAATGGTTTCACTTCAACACGGTCATTTTTCCGACGGTTGAAGGCGTTTTTTACGGCGTGTCTGTTAAACGCTTCACTAGTTTAAAGGAAAGGATCAAGCTCGGCAAGCAATTAAGCGAGCTGCTGTTTTCGCCCGAGCTTTTCCCCGGTTTTTTTCATTTTACATCATGTGTTCCGCATACCGGGTCGCGCTTTGATATGGAGCGCTGGGCAGGGGTTAAAATCAGAACCTCACCGTTTTTGAGAACGTGTTATCCCGTTGTTGCCCATTCATTAGACGGATTAAAATACGATTGGTTTCGCGGAGGAAAGAGAGAGGCGATGTTCAAGGATGAAAAACTCCCGAAAACGATTGAAATCACCGATTGGTATTTTCAAAAAAGAAGGCAGCTGCAGGCATTGTTTTCGCTGGAGCATTGGCTGAATAAGAGGTAAAACAGAAAAAAGCAAGGGTTCTCCTTGCTTTTTAAGTGGACGGGCGGTTAGGTCCGCCTAATTTCTTATCCAGTGTGTCTGTTTGTTTGGCATCAGGTTTCGTTTTCGCAGGTGATTTCTTTTTGTTGTTTTCCACAGCGGGCACCTCCTTACCCTTTTAGATTTTGCAAAAAAGCGCTGATCATACCATTTTTCGCAAGATCACTTGTCGAAAGCGGCGCGTTTGGCTGGAAAATGGGTTTCTTTGGCGGTTTGCTTCTAGTTTTGTCAGCTGTGGAGGAGAGGGGGCGCATAGAGGAGAATCCATAGAAGGGGATCAAAAAGGAGGGAAGCAAATGAATGGATTTGCAAGCAAAGACTCTGTCCTTCAAATGCTTTTGGAAACGGAATCAGACATGTCGTCTGCGGAGAAGGCTTTGACAGAAGCTGTACGCCGGACGGAGCATGAAAAGCAGGCTGCCTGGAACGAACGGCTAGATCTGATTGAAAAAGAACTGGCAGAGCTCTTGGCTTGTTTAAACAGCACGTTAATGGGAGTGGAGCCCGGGGTAGAGACGGCTTAAGCCGGATTCATTGTAACGGTCGTTTTCCTTTGGTACGATAAACCCGAGGTGAAAAAATTGGATACACAGACTCTTCTTGTACAGACACGGGAATTAATCCGCCTTGTAAAAGAAGCGGAAGAACGATACAGTAAGGGAAAAGAGGAAGGGACGGAATACGATTTTTTCGAAGTTGTCAAACCTTCTGTCGAGAGTTTCGAACAAACAGTGAAAAGCTGGCTGGCGGAAAGCCTGCCTTATATCAAGGCCAATCGGCCAAAATACATTTACGAAGAACAGCTCAACTCGGTTGAGGAAAATGCGAATGAAATTTTCATGCAGTCCTATTTCTGCAAAATTCATAAAAAACGCTTTAAAGATCTGACGGAATCCGTCCTCTACACGCTGAAAAACGTAGAAGACGATATATTAAAAGAAGACCGGGCCTAATTCCCGGTCTCTTTTTTATGAGGGCTGTTTGTTTAGCTGGCGTCCGTATTCATATCATAAGCAGGGTGCTGTGCGCCATTCGCTTCAAGAACTTTCATACTTGTGCGAAATTCGTTTAATGTCAGATGTCCTTGGATATACAAAAACTTGGCGAAATCCATCAGTTTGTTCATGCAGTCTGTCTCATACTGTTTCATCTCGGCAAAACAATTTCTTAAGTATGATACGTTCATATGGTGCATCCCCTCTCCTTTATATTAATAATATAGTACCATAACAATTCGACTTTTTTCTGTTTTTCAAATATTAAAATTTTCGACACTTTTTGACAAACTTGTGACAAAACCGTTGGAACGAGAAATGTTGCTATATCATACACTTATAAAAAAAGGGCTTTAGGAGGAGAGGAAAGATGGAAGAGAGGAGAGCCGCCGTATATCCTTATTCCGGCCCTGGTGCGTATGCTCAAGCCTATCAGCAAAATCATCAGGCCTATCATCCCGTTCAGCCGTACTACAGCCAGGAAACCGTCCCGTACGCCCATCCCGCTCAGCGGCCGCAGGCATATCAACAGCCGATTGAACAGAATTTGGACCCGTTTTCAGTCTATCATCAGCCTGTTCAGCAGCAAATGCAGCCGCTTCCGCCGTTTCAGGCATTTCCTTATCAGCATCCATATCCTTCGCCGCGGCCGAATCTTCACCAGCCATCACAATTTCAAAGCTTTCTGTCGCAATTCAAAAAAAAGAACGGGCAGTTTGATTTCAGCAAAATGATGGACACCGCAGGCCAGATGGTGAGCACGGTCAACCAGGTCGGAGCGCTGGCCAAAGGGTTTATGGGATTCTTCAAATAAAAAAAGCATGGATGAAGGTCATTCATGCTTTTTTTGCTCCGGAAATGAGACCGTGAGGACATTTCGGTTCCACGACGTCTTCATTGTTTCTTCACGGACGGGATATGGGAGCAGAACGGTTCTGGACAGGCTTGTAAATGATGAAGAACCGCCGCTTTCTTGTTTTTCCTTCAAGGCGACATGAAGATACCTCGATTTCGCTTCAATCATGATATCTCCGTTTTGAAACGATTCAGGAACGGCGATATCGATGTGAAGCGCCCCATCCTCCTCTCTGATGTGCATGGAAATGGTGGAGTTCTGAAGCTGATCTGATATCAGCTTTTGGAATGAATTTAAAATATCGTGAAAAGGTGAGTTGTAAAATAACTGTTCAACCGATTCTTGAATTTCGTCTTTCTTGTTGAGTGAGTGATTATCGTTTTCCTTGAAATCCATTCTTCATCACCCCCGATTTTTTTATTTTCAGCTTATGCAGGGGCTCTTGATATGGTTATTCATTGATGGGAATTTGAAAGTGTGGTTAAATAATGGGGAATCCAAAGATTTGATATTTAACCTGTTCCTCTTTTAATAGCCATCATAAAGAGGCGTTTTGAAAGGAGCCCAACTGTATTGCTGAAAAAATTATTCGGTATTGGTCAGAAACAAAATGAAGTGAAAGAAGAAACCGTTTTTTCACCGGTTGACGGACAAGTTTTAGAACTTTCAAAAGTCCCTGACCCCGTTTTCTCCCAAAAGATGATGGGCGACGGAATGGCTGTCGAGCCTTCCGCGGGCGAGATCGTGTCACCTGTCGACGGGGAAGTGATCCAGCTGTTCCACACAAAACATGCCATCGGCATTCGTTCATTGTCCGGTGTGGAGCTCTTGATTCACATCGGTCTGGAAACAGTAGCGATGGAAGGCGAAGGTTTCACAGCCCATGTCAAAGAAGGAGACAAAGTAAAAGTCGGCGATCCTTTAATAACGTGCGATTTGGAACTGATCAAGGAAAAAGCGAGCAGCACAATTACACCGATCGTCATTATGAACGGCGATGTGTTGGAGCGCGTCACAAAACATGAAGAGGCAGAAGCGAAAAAAAGCGAGACAAAGCTTATGGAGCTTAAAGTTAAGTAACAGCAAAAAGCAGAGAGCGATTCTCTGCTTTTTCATTTTGTCAGAAAATCACCTCTTTCAGAACGAACGGACATTCGCTAAAATAGAAAGGAGAGGTGACAGCGTTGTTTCAAAAACGAAATTTGATAGATATGATTCAGCTTCTGAAAGAAGACCAAGCTTTCAGCAGGCAAATTGTTCATTGGCATACAATCGAGGAAAAAGAAGCGGATTACCGCGATTTTCCTGAAGGTTTAGATAAGAGAATCGTGCATGCTTTACATCAAAGAGGGATAGAAAAGCTGTATTCCCATCAGGCTGACGCATTTCTGCACAGCACCGCCGGCAAAAACGTGACGCTTGTGACGCCGACGGCATCAGGCAAGACGCTTTGCTACAATCTGCCCGTCATTCAGCGGATCACAGAAGACCAAGATGCACGTAGCTTATACCTTTTTCCGACAAAGGCATTGTCGCAGGACCAAAAAAGCGAACTGAATGAATTAATCGATGAAATCGGTGCGTCGATCAACTGTTATACATATGACGGAGATACGTCGCCTTCGATCAGGCAGAAAGTCAGAAAAGCAGGCCATATCGTCATTACAAATCCAGATATGCTGCATTCGGCGATCTTGCCCCATCATACAAAATGGGTGTCATTGTTCGAAAACCTGAAATATATCGTCATCGATGAACTTCACGTATACAGGGGAGTCTTTGGCAGCCATGTAGCCAATGTCATCAGACGGCTGATGCGGATCGCTGAATTTTATGGAAGCAAGCCGCAGTTTATCTGTACATCCGCGACGATCGCCAATCCATTGGAGCTCGCTGAGACGCTCACGGGGCAGCCGATGCACCTGATTTCAAACAACGGTGCCCCGTCGGGAAGAAAGCACTTTTTATTTTACAACCCGCCGATGGTCAACCGTTCGCTTAACATCAGGAAAAGCGCGACCCTTGAAGTGAGAAGGCTCGCATCCGAATTTCTGAAAAACGGCATTCAGACGATTGTGTTTGCGAGAAGCAGAGTCCGGGTTGAAATTATATTGACATACTTGCAGGAAGTGATGAAACCGATTGTCGGCCCTCATTCGATTCAGGGATACAGGGGCGGCTATCTGCCGAACGAGCGGCGCGTCATTGAAAAAGGCCTTCGCAGCGGGGACATTAAAGGCGTTGTCAGCACGAATGCACTCGAACTGGGCGTTGACATCGGACAGCTGCAGACATGCATCATGACCGGATATCCGGGAACGATCTCGAGCGCCTGGCAGCAGGCCGGCCGCGCCGGAAGAAGGCACAACGAAGCGCTGATTGTCATGGTGGCAAGTTCAGCCCCGCTCGATCAGTACATCGTACAGAATCCGGATTATTTCTTTAAACAAAATCCCGAGACTGCCGTCATTAATCCGGACAACCTGGTCATTCTCGTCGATCATATCAAATGCGCAGCCTTTGAACTGCCCTTCAAAAGAACGGACACATTCGGCGGTGCCGAAATCGAGGATATTCTTGACTACTTGGCAGAAGAAAGGGTTCTCCACTTAACCGGGAACACGTATCACTGGATGAATGACGCTTTTCCGGCGCACGGCATCAGCTTGAGGTCGGCTTCTCAGGAAAATGTTGTCATTATTGATCAGTCAAGACGAGAGAAGGCGCTAGTGATTGGGGAAATGGACAGGTTCAGTGCCATGACACTTCTTCACGATGAAGCCATTTATTTGCATCAAGGCATCCAATACCAGGTGGAAAAGCTTGACTGGGAGGAGAAAAAGGCGTTTGTCCGCGAGGTTCAAGTTGATTACTATACGGATGCCAATCTTGCCGTCCTATTGAGAGTTCTCGAAGTTGACAAGGAGAAAAAGACGGAAACCGCAGCGTTCGGTTTTGGGGATGTGACCGTTCAGGCAAAAGCGACAATTTTTAAGAAAATAAAATTTGAAACGCATGAAAATATTGGTTCAGGACCGATTCATCTGCCGGAAGAGGAGCTGCATACCAATGCCGCTTGGGTGCAGGTGAACGATGATGAGCGGCAAAATTGGAACGACATCAAATTGGAAGAGGCTTTGCTTGGGACTGCAAACGTCCTGGGACATGTCGCTGCCTTAAAAGTGATGTGCGATCCATCTGACCTGCATGTTTTTCCGCAAATCAAAGCCGTTCATAACGAAAAGCCGACGATCTTTTTGTATGATCGCTATCCCGGCGGAGTGGGTCTGTCTCAGAAAGTGTATGAACAAATGCCCGAGATCATCAGTGAAGCGCACCGGCTGATTTCAAGATGTCCGTGTGAGTCAGGATGCCCTTCCTGCATAGGAGTGGGCGGCAGCGGCGAACAGACAAAAAACAATGCTCTGCGCCTTTTAAAAGGCTGGAAAGGTTGAGCGGCATGTCTTTAAAACGAAAACTTAATCGCTATAAGCATCACCTGGGAAATCAAGCGAAAGAAGAAAAAACGGAACCTCCGGCAGAAAAGCGGACTTCCATGTCCGTCGGTTTTGAGAAAGAATGGACCGAACTCGGTGTTAAACCATATGTGTTTGAGGAATGCTATTGCCTGATCAGGGAAGTCGTTTATCCGTTGACGTATGTTCATGGCCATTACGCGTTTTCTGAGCTTCATGAGACGGTTAGGCGATGGAACAATAGCACCGTTTCCCACTCGCTTTCAAGCAAAGGGTATACACCGAGCCAGCTTTTTTTCTTTGATACGGAAACGACCGGTCTCGGAGGAGGGGCTGGCAATGCGATCTTCTTGCTCGGCCATGCAAGGGTGTATGACGACCGCGTAGTCGTCAAACAGCATCTCCTGCCAAAGCCGGGGCACGAAGCGGCCCTTTATCACAGTTTTCTGAGTGAAGTCGATATTCAGTCTCTTGTCACCTATAACGGCAAAGCGTTCGACTGGCCCCAGGTGAAAACGAGGCACACGCTGATTCGCGACAGGGTCCCAAAGCTGCCGGATTTCGGCCACTTTGACCTGCTGCACGGATCCCGCCGCCTTTGGAAGCATAAATTTGACCGCGTCTCCTTGGGGACAGTGGAAAAGGAAGAGCTGGGCGTTGTAAGAACTGAAGATACGCCGGGCTACCTGGCGCCGATGATGTATTTTCATTTTTTAAAGGAGGAACGTCCGGAAATCATTGAAGGCGTTTTGCACCACAATGAGCTTGACGTGCTTTCTTTAATCTCTCTTTACATCCATTTATCGAAAAAAATCCTCACTCCGGAGCAGACAGCAGAAGCAAATGAAAAGTATGCGATGGCAAAATGGCTCCTCGCCAACCGGGAGACAGAGCTTGCGACAGCGCAATTGCAGGAGCTTGAAAAAAAGCCTTTTGAGCAGTCTGAACGCGCATCATTCGATTTATCCATGCAGTACAAAAAACAAGGCATGCTAAAAGAAGCCGCAGCTCTTTGGCTGAAGCTCCAAAATGGAGAAGACGGAAAAACCGCCTGGCGCGCAGGCATCGAACTCGCCAAATACCTTGAACATCGAAAGCGGGATATTCAGGCCGCTCTCGAAGTAACGGATAACCTGCTCAAACAGCACGGTTCACAAAAGTTTGAGTTGACCGAAAAAGAAATGGCCGGCCTCTTGAGACGGCGCGAGCGGCTGGAGAGGAAATACGGACGAAATATTCCCCGGGCAAGCGCAGAAAACGACGATCTTCGAAAGCCAAACATTTCAAGCACGTTATGAATTGTAGAAACCGATCGCTTCTTGTAAAATAACGTTAGAATGGTTTGAAGGGAGCGTCGATATGTATAAGGGGCTGTTTTATCTGTTTTTTGTCGTCGTATTGTTTATCGTATTGATCATGACGAATTTCAAGGAAAGCTTTATGGCTTACTTTTAAAATAGGTTTTTATATTAGTACATGTTTACCCCTTGCTTCATAGTTTAATAGTGTATATAGAAGCTTAAAGAAAGGGGAATTTTCATGCACTGTAAACCGCATGTAATGGCGCCGATTGTTCATCCTACTCAATGCTGCTACAATCATACGCAAAGCAAAACCGTCGTACCGCACATTCACCCGCAGCACACAACAAATGTCAACCATCAGCATTTTCAGCATGTTCATTACTACCCGCAAACTCAATCAGCTGTCAACCAGGCATCACACCAGCACTTCGTGAGCCCTGGAGCAGGAATGATGCCTGGGCCTGGAGGGATGCCAGGACCTGGAATGGGCATGGGACCTTACTAAAAAGGGTTTTCGGAAGTTTTGTCAGGATGAACGAGCGCCGGATTGAACGTGAGCAACAGAATATCTTTAAAAAAATGGGGCGGAATACGGCCCCATTTTTTAGCAGGTGATCATAATGAAAGTATTGGCCGTTACAGGGTACAAGCCGTTTGAACTCGGGATTTTCAAACAGGATGACAAGGCTCTGTTCTACATAAAAAAAGCGCTTGAAAACCGGATGATCGCCCTCCTTGAGGAAGGCCTGGAATGGATCCTTATCTCAGGCCAGCTTGGCACTGAACTATGGGCGGCTGAAGTCGCGTTTTCGCTGCAGGAAGAATATCCCGACTTGAAAGTGGCGGTTATCACTCCGTTTTTGGAACAGGAAAAGAAGTGGAATGAGAAAAACCAAGAGCAGTATGAAGCTGTGCTCGCAGCCAGCGATTTCACTGAAAGCTTGACACACAGGCCGTACGAAAGCCCGGTGCAATTTAAACAAAAAAACCGGTTCTTCATCGAAAAGGCGGATGGCTTATTGATTCTGTACGACGAAGAAATCGAAGGCTCGCCTGTGTATATGCTGAATGAAGCAAAAAAGGCTCAGGAAAAGCGCGATTTTCCGATCTACACGATTACGATGGATGACCTGAGAGTCACCGTTGAAGAATGCAGCTTTTACGAAGAGTAAAAAGTGCAAGAGAAAATTTGACATTGCACACGTTTTCTGAAAAAATATAAGATGATGATTCACGATATGAGGTGAAAAAGATGCTTGCTGATAAAGTGAAGCTTTCTGCTAAAGAAATTTTGGAAAAAGAATTCAAAACAGGAGTCAGAGGCTACAAGCAGGAAGACGTTGACAAATTCTTGGACATGGTCATTAAAGACTATGAAGCCTTCCATCAGGAGATCGAAGAATTGCAGCAGGAAAACCTGCAGTTGAAAAAACAGCTTGAAGAAGCCAACAAGAGACAGCCGGCTCAATCAAATACGACCAATTTTGATATTCTAAAACGACTTTCCAATTTGGAAAAACATGTGTTTGGAAGCAAATTATACGATTGATGAAAACCGCTTGCCCTTTAGAACAAACTAAGCTATAATAGTGGATGTCTTAACGTTCGGGTAATCGCTGCAGATTTTACATCTGTAGAGGAAAGTCCATGCTCGCACGGTGCTGAGATGCCCGTAGTGTTCGTGCCTAGCGAAGTCATAAGCTAGGGCAGCCTTGCAGAAGGCTGACGGCAGGAAAAAAGCCTACGTCCTTTATGGATATGGCTGAGTATCCTTGAAAGTGCCACAGTGACGAAGTCTCACTAGAAATGGTGAGAGTGGAACGCGGTAAACCCCTCGAGCGAGAAACCCAAATTTTGGTAGGGGAACCTTCTGGACGGAAATGAACGGAAGGAAGGACAGAGTTGACTCTGTAGATAGATGATTACCACCCGAGTACGAGGCTTCGCAGCCGACGGCAGTACGACGGAACAAAACATGGCTTACAGAACGTTACACACTATTATGATGATGACAATGTATAAGCTCTCCGCAGGTAGGAGAGCTTTTATCATGTAAAAAACATACATAAAAACAGGTGATATGATGAAAACCTATACACTAATCGCAACAGCGCCGATGGGAATTGAAGCGATCGTCGCCAAAGAGGTACGCGACCTTGGATATGATTGTACAGTTGACAACGGCAAAGTCGTGTTTGAAGGCGATGCCCTCGCCATCTGCAGAGCCAATCTGTGGCTGAGAACAGCTGACAGGGTGAAAGTTCAGGTTGCCGAATTTACAGCCAAGACTTTTGACGAATTATTCGAGAAGACAAAAGCGATCGACTGGAGCGCCTATCTTCCTGAACACGCGTCATTCCCTGTGACGGGAAAGTCTGTTAAATCAGTGCTAGCAAGCGTGCCGGACTGCCAGCGCATCGTCAAAAAAGCGATCGCCGAAAAGTTGAAATCAGAGTATCGAACACAAGGCGAGTGGCTTGAGGAAACAGGCCCGGAATACAAAATTGAGGTCTCTCTTTTAAAAGACAAAGCGGTCATAACGCTTGATTCATCCGGAGCCGGGCTCCATAAACGGGGATACCGAACCGGCCAAGGGGAAGCGCCGCTGAAAGAAACCCTTGCTGCAGCTTTGATTCTATTGACAAATTGGACGCCTGACAGGCCTTTTGTCGATCCGTTTTGCGGTTCGGGTACGATACCGATTGAAGCCGCTTTGATCGGCCAAAATATCGCGCCGGGTTTCAACAGGGATTTTGCATCTGAAAGATGGGAATGGATCGGCAAAGAAGTGTGGGATCAAGCGAGGCTGGAAGTCGAAGACAAAGCGAATTATGATCAGCCGCTTTTAATTTCGGGGTATGACCTCGATCATCGGATGATCGAGATCGCCAAGGCAAATGCCGAGGAAGCGGGACTCGCCGATTTCATCGAATTTAAGCAAATGCAGGTAAAGGATTTTCGGACGAAAGAGGAATACGGCGTGATCGTCGGAAATCCGCCGTACGGGGAACGCCTCGGTGAAAAGAAAGCAGTCGAAGCCATGTATAAAGATATGGGCAAAGCATTTGCCGAACTTGATACGTGGTCTGTTTATATGCTGACATCTAACGAGCGTTTTGAAGATTGCTACGGGAAAAAAGCAACAAAAAAACGGAAACTTTTTAACGGTTTTATTAAGACGGACTATTACCAGTATTGGGGGAAAAGGCCGCCAAAACCGAATAAAGAGAAGTAAAGTTTAAAGGCTGCCATGTAAAACGGCAGCCTTTTTTTCTTTCCATAGCTGGAAAGCCGCCGAACGGCGTTTATAAATTCGCGCCCCTCGAGGTTATCTTAGCCCCTTAAAAGCGCATGGCAAAACATCGACTCACTAATAAATCCATGAATCATTTTTCTTTTTATAAGACGAATCATAGCATTTTTTGCGCGGCTCATAGTAGCAGTCTTTTTTGCAAGGCTTGTGGTAATCATAATCTTTTTTACAAGGCTCATGGTAGTAGAAGTCCTTTTTACAGTAATCGTAATCCTTCTTGCAAGGCTTGTGGTAATCGTAGTCTTTTTTGTAATCCTCATGGTAGTAATAATCCTTTTTGCAATAATCGTAATCCTTCTTGCAAGGTTCATGGTAATAGAAGTCTTTTTTGCAAGGCTCATGATAATAATAATCCTTCTTGCAAGGCTCATGATAGTAGAAGTCCTTTTTGCAATAATCGTGATCCTTCTTGTAAGGATCATAATCATAATCCCAATAATCTTTCTTTGCCGGTTCATAATAGTACATAAACTCTCCACCTTTAGTCTATAAATTTTTAAGTCCCTACAGGATATGATAGAAAAACAGAATAGACTGGGTTTTTATGATGGATAAAGAGCACATTGTCTAACACAGTCCTTGTTATCTGATGTTAAGCTTTTATATGAATGAAAAAAGGGTGTTTGACCGCTGCGAAAACGGTCCGCCCCAAGAGTAAAGAAAGAAAAAACATAAAATCAGCCTGTATAAAAACGATTCATCCTGCATATACTCGGGATTATTCGATTTGAAAAGGGGTGATTTCATGTTGAACAGCGATCACATTCAAATGATTCAAAAAGCGCTGGAGACGTCAGAAAACCAGCTCGAGGACATTGGCGGAGAGCGCCTTACATATGCAAAGGAAGAATTGAAAAACGCGATCAGCCATATGGAATCGACAGATCATCCGTTTTTGACGCATTCGATTTACCGGAAATAGTTGAGAGAGGCTTCCTGCTCCTTTTTTCAAATCTTTCTTGTTGAATTTCCCGAATCATAGTGATAGGATAGAAGTTCTGAAAACTCGATAGTTGGGGGTTGGAGCAGGGTGACAGCATCTCGTCTGCCTTTTTCATTAACAAAAACAAAAAACTTTTATGAAGAACTGAACAATTGGATCGGTGATGTATTTTACGATATTCTTCCTGAAAAAGGCTTTGATTTGCGCGATGAGCAAATATTCATGGCTTTTCAATTAGAACGTGCATTTAAGGAAAAGAAGGTCATGTTTGCTGAAGCCGGAGTCGGAACCGGAAAAACGCTCGTCTATCTTCTGTTTGCCTTGAGCTATGCCAGGTATACGGGCAAGCCGGCGGTCATCGCTTGTGCGGATGAGACGCTGATCGAACAGCTCGTCAAAAAAGAAGGCGATATTTACAAAATTTCCGAGCATTTAGGCTTGACGATTGACGCAAGGCTCAGCAAGTCGCATGATCAATATTTATGTTTGAAAAAACTGGAGAAAACGATGCAGCGCTCTGATGATGAGAAATGGCTTGACCTTTACGAAAGTCTGCCGTCTTTCGTTCATGAATCGCAGGGCATGCAGACTTTTTATCCGTACGGAGATAGAAAAGAGTATTCGTCTTTATCAAATGATGAATGGTCTGAAATCGGTTACGATTCTTTTCAAGACTGCCTCACATGTGATATGAGGCATCGCTGCGGGCTCACACTGTCAAGAGACCATTATCGAAAATCAACCGATTTCATCATCTGTTCCCATGATTTCTATATGGAGCATGTTTGGACAGAAGAGGCGAGAAAACGGGAAGGTCAGCTTCCGCTTTTGCCGGATCACAGCGCAGTGGTTTTCGATGAAGGACATTTGCTCGAGTTTGCCGCGCAAAAAGCGCTGACGTACAGGGTGAAGCAATCGACGCTCGAAATGTTTCTCGAGCGCCTGCTCGGCAATGACATCAGAGAAGAATTTGCAGAGCTAGTCGAAGAAGCGCTTCGCGCCAACGACGAATTTTTCGGTTTGCTTTCGGAAAACGCCGAAAAAGCAGAAGGCTCTGAGCGCATGCGCATCAAAGATCATACCAATCTAAAAAAAGCAGCCGCCGAGCTGTATGATTTGCTTGAAAAAATCGGGGAGGCGCTCGTTTTTGAAGGCGAGCTGTACACGATCGATCAGTACGCTTTAACTGTTGTCGAAGAGTATCTCGAACAGATGGCTTACTCCCTTTCCCTCTACAGGAAAAATGCGATCAGCTGGCTTGAGCAAAAAGAGCTTGAGTCTACATTCGTCGTCATGCCGAGAACCGTTTCCGAAGTTCTCGGAGAAAAGGTGTTCTCCAAGCAGATTCCGTTTATTTTCTCATCGGCGACATTATCGGAAAACGGATCGTTCGATTATTTGGCGACAAGCCTAGGGATCCGCGACTACTTATCATTTACCGTTGATTCGCCGTACGATTATGAAGAGCAGATGAAAGTGTACATCCATCGAAACGAGGAAAGAGAAGCGAAAGAAAAAGTGGCAATCCGTGCGATCAAAGAATCGGGCGGGAAGACGCTGATCCTGTTTCCGTCTTTTGAGGAGCTTCTGTCCTTCAAGCGCCGGATTGTACAGGAATCATTTTCGTTTCCCGTTTACTTTGAAGGGGATGAAGAAATCAGTACAATCGTGGAAAAGTTTCAAACGGTAGAAGAATCCGTATTGTGCTCTGTACATCTATGGGAAGGGCTCGATATTCCCGGAGACCCGCTTCAAAATGTCATCATCTGGTCGCTTCCTTTTCCGCCGCATGATCCTGTGTTTGAAGCGAAGCGGGGCGGCATGGAAAACGCCTTTCGCGAAGTTGACCTTCCTTACATGCTGCTAAGGTTGCGCCAAGGCATCGGACGTCTGATCAGATCAAACAGCGACTCCGGCACGATCAGCATTTTTGCGGGCGATGAAAAAGAATGGAATGTGATAAAAGAAGTCGAATCTGTGCTTCCTGTTCAGCCAGTCTATGTATAAAGAAAAGCGGACATCCCGCTTTTCTTTTTTTTGGTCGCATAAAAGTTGACTTTCGTAAATATTTCCATTAGTCTGATTACAATTCGCATCATATACGGGAAGAGGAGGATGAATGATGTCGATCAATACATATGAAAAAGAGTTTTTAGAAACATTAAAGAAAATCAGCCGGTATGAGCAGGCGATTAACGTCATGTACTGGGATATGAGGACGGGCGCGCCGATAAAAGGGGAAGAAAGCCGCGCTGAAGCCATCGGCCAATTGTCGGCAGACGTCTTTCAGATGAGAACGTCCCCGCGGATGAAAGAACTATTGGATGCCCTCACCGAGCAAAAACAAGATCTGCCTTCCGATACACGGAAAGCGGTTGAGGAAGCGAAAAAAGAGTACGATTTAAACAGCAAGATTCCGGAAGAGGAGTTCAAAGAATATACGACGCTGACATCCAGAGCGGAATCCGCCTGGGAAAAAGCAAAAAAGGCGTCCGATTTTTCTCTCTTTGCTCCGTATTTAGAAAAAATCATCGACTTTAAAAAACGGTTTATCTCATACTGGGGATATGAAGGCCATCCTTATAATACGCTTCTGGATCAATACGAACCAGGCGTTACAGTCGAAAAGCTCGACGGCCTTTTTTCTGAATTGCGGGAGGCGATCGTTCCGCTTGTGCAAAAGATTGCCGCCAGTGATCAAAAGCCTGATACGGGCTTTGTGCATGAACGTTTCCCGAAAGAGCGGCAGCGCGATGTATGCCACTTCTTCTTAAAAGAACTGGGCTATGATTTTGAGGCGGGGCGCCTGGATGAGACGGTTCATCCTTTCCAGGTGACGATCAGCCAAGGAGATGCTCGGGTGACCACAGCATACAATGAAGACGATTTTCGCTCGGCTGTTTTCGGAACGATTCATGAATGCGGCCATGCCATTTATGAACAGAACATTGATGAAGCGCTGGGTGGAACCAATTTAGCAGACGGCGCATCAATGGGCATTCATGAATCCCAATCCCTTTTCTATGAGAATTTTATCGGCAGGCATCAAGGCTTTTGGACGCGGTATTTTGAGAAAATAAAAGAAGCAAGTCCTGACCAGTTTGCAGGCGTTACTGCCGAAGGGTTCTACAGGGCCGTTAATGAATCAAAGCCGTCGCTGATTCGGATTGAGGCTGATGAGCTGACATATCCGCTGCATATTATGATTCGCTACGAAATTGAAAAAGCGATTTTCAGCGGCGAAGTATCGGTCGGAGACCTTCCGAAACTATGGAATGACAAATATGAAGCATATCTGGGCATTACGCCTCCTGACGATGCTAAAGGGATTCTGCAGGATGTCCATTGGTCCGGCGGCGATTTCGGTTATTTCCCTTCATATGCGCTCGGATATATGTATGCAGCTCAACTGAAATCAAGCATGCTGAAAGACCTTCCGGAGTTTGACCGCCTGATTGAAAACGGAGATTTTCAACCGATTAGAAAGTGGCTGACAGAGCATGTTCACGTCCACGGCAAAAGAAAAAAACCGCTGGAAATCATCAAATCTGCAACAGGCGAAGAATTAAACGTCCGTCATTTAATCCGCTACCTGGAAGAAAAATATACAACACTCTATTTATAAAAGAACCCCCTCCCGTGTGCCTGGGAGGGGTTTTTGGGTCAGAATTTTCTGTTAAATACGAACGTTTAAACTGAAAAAATGTGTGCAGGTTCGTCTTTTTTTGTTTTAACCCTTTTCATTCGTGCCGAAAGTTGATATAATTTGATACATTATATCACTCATATAATCGCGTGGATATGGCACGCAAGTTTCTACCGGACACCGTAAATGTCCGACTATGAGTGGGCGATAAGAAAACGAACGTCTTTTAGTGAAACAGACGGAATTCGTCTTTTTAAGCATTGCCCGCTCGCATTCAATATCCGAGCGGACAATGCTTTTTTTAATGAAGGGCAATTGATGAACGGAGGGGTTTAATGGAAAAGCTAAAACGAAAAATTGCAGAGCAGGGCACGGTGTTGTCTGATGAAGTGCTGAAAGTTGATTCATTTTTAAATCATCAAATCGATCCGGAATTAATGCTTGCTGTCGGTGAAGAGTTTGCCACGCTTTTCCGGGAGGAAGGCGTCACGAAGATTGTGACGATTGAATCCTCGGGCATCGCACCTGCCGTGATGGCAGGCTTGAAGCTGGGCGTGCCGGTAGTATTTGCAAGAAAGCGTCAATCGCTTACCTTAACGGAAAATCTGTTGACGGCTTCTGTCTATTCATTTACAAAGAAAACGGAAAGTACGATTGCCGTATCAGCCAGCCACCTTTCAAAGGATGACAAAGTTCTGATCATCGACGACTTTTTGGCAAACGGACAAGCAGCGAAAGGACTCGTTTCCATCATTGAACAGGCCGGCGCAAAGGTGTGCGGAATCGGGATTGTCATCGAAAAATCATTCCAGACGGGCAGGGAGGAGCTTAACAATCTTGGAATCAGAGTCGAATCCCTTGCGCGTATTGCATCTCTTGCCGACGGAAAAGTTACCTTTTTACAGGAGGTTGGGTCATGAAACTTACGGCCGGTAAAACCGTTTCATTAAGCATTCAGCACGTCCTGGCCATGTATGCAGGAGCCGTTGTCGTACCGCTGATCGTCGGCGGCGCTCTCGGTCTGACGCCGGCTCAGCTGACATACCTTGTGTCTGCCGACATTTTAATGTGCGGTGTGGCGACGCTGCTGCAAGTTTGGAAAAACCGCTTTTTCGGAATCGGCTTGCCCGTTGTATTGGGATGTACGTTCACAGCCGTGTCCCCGATGATTTCGATCGCCGCGAAATACGGTATTCCAGCGATCTACGGAAGCATCATAGCAGGCGGTGTGATTGTCGTCATCGTTTCTTTTTTCTTCGGAAAGCTTGTTAAGTTTTTCCCTCCCGTTGTCACAGGATCGGTCGTCACGGTGATCGGTATCACCTTGATTCCGGTTGCGATGAACAACATGGCCGGCGGTGAAGGCAGCAGCGATTTCGGCGAGCTGTCCAATCTTGCTTTAGCTTTTTCCGTTTTACTGGTCATCGTTCTTTTATATCGTTTTACAACAGGATTTATCAAATCGATTTCCATTTTAATCGGCCTGATCGCAGGAACAGCCGGCGCCGCACTGATGGGAAAAGTTGATTTTACAGAAGTGGCAAACGCGGGCTGGGTGCAGATGATCCATCCGTTTTACTTCGGTGCCCCTGTTTTTGAGGTCACACCGATCTTGACGATGTCCCTCGTGCTGATCGTCAGCCTTGTCGAGTCTACAGGCGTCTACTTTGCATTGGGTGATTTGACGGATCGCCGGCTGACAGAAAAAGATTTAGCAAAAGGATATCGCGCCGAAGGGATTGCCGTGCTGCTGGGCGGGGTTTTCAATGCCTTCCCTTATACGGCCTATTCGCAAAACGTCGGTCTCGTTCAGCTGACAGGGGTTAAGAAAAACAGCGTGATCGCGCTTGCTGGAGCTTTTCTTATTCTGTTAGGGCTGTTTCCGAAAGCCGCTGCTTTAACGACGATCATTCCTAAACCTGTTCTCGGCGGCGCTATGGTAGCGATGTTCGGCATGGTGATCGCCTACGGGATCAAAATGCTGAGCAGGGTTGATTTCGGAAAGCAGGAGAACTTATTGATCGTAGCATGTTCAATCGGAATCGGCCTCGGCGTGACGGTTGTACCACAAATGTTTCAAAACCTTCCTGACGCCGTCAAACTTTTGACAGAGAACGGAATTGTCGCGGGAAGCTTTACCGCCATTCTCTTAAATGCGATCTTTCACATCCATCCGTTTTCGCGTCATGCTGAACAGCCTGAAGCAGTTCCAACTGAAAAATCCGCCGTTTAAAACCTCACAGATTGTGAGGTTTTTTTGTTGTGTTTTCTCATTGCGGATAAGCCATACTACCGGTATGAAGAGGAGGCGTAATCAATGGAAACTGTGAATGAGCTTGTCGAACGCATCAGTACGAAAGACGGCGGTGAAGCTGTCATCCGTCCCGTCAAAATGGAGGATGCGCCTGAAATCATTGAAGCGGTGAAAGATGTGATTCAAACGGGTGTTTACATCCAAAAAGAACAGCCGCGCACACTTGAGGAAGAGCGTCAATTCATCAGCGATATGATGGAAAAAGACAACATGTATGCGGCGATTGAAATCGATGGTAAGGTGTACGGAATTGCCCGGGTCATTCGCGGCGAACTCAAAATGAAGCGGCACACGGGGCTGTTCAGAACTTGGCTCCACAGCAAGGCGCAGGGGCTTGGGATCGGCAGGGAAATCATGTCCTACACTCTGAACTGGTGCAGGCTGCATCGTCTGCATAAGCTTTGTCTGACCGTATTTTCCGCAAATAAAGCAGCGCTGTCGCTCTATGAGAAAAGCGGCTTTATCATTGAAGGGGTTCAAAAGGAACAGGTTTTGACGGACGGGAAATATGAAGATGAAGTGCTGATGGCCTATTTTTTCGAGAGGTCCACATAAGGCCGCGCGATTCGGGAGACGCTGTAAATAGAGGTGGTGTTATGGCCTATGTCATTTCGGCGGGGACAAGCATTCCCCGCTGCCATGTCGATCAGAAGGAAGCAGCCGTTTTTGCGAAGGAGATGTTCAAAGATTCATTTAAAGACATTGACCGTCTGCTGGCAGCTTTTCAAAATGGAGAAATCGCTTCAAGACAATTTGTCATGCCTTTGGATTGGTATAAAGAAGCCAAGGGCTTCAAGGAAAAAAATCATGCGTACATTGATATGGCTGTCAGACACAGTGCTGAAGCCGTTTCGAATTGCCTGTCAGACGAACGGTTTTTGAAAAAAGAAATCCCTCTCGAAAAAATTGAAGCGATTTTTTTTATTTCTTCTACAGGTATTTCGACTCCCAGCATTGATGCGAGGCTCATGAACATTCTGCCTTTTTCAAAACGGACGAAGCGGATTCCGATTTGGGGGCTCGGCTGTGCAGGAGGGGCTTCAGGTATAGCGCGGGCATTCGAATACTGCAAAGCTTTTCCGGAAGCCCATGTCCTTGTGATCGCGGCGGAACTGTGCAGTTTAACATTTCAAAAGGATGATCAATCGAAAAGCAACCTTATCGGCACATCTTTATTTGGCGATGGAATCGCCGCACTCTTAATGTGCGGCAAGGAAGCGGATATTTCATCAGCCAGATTGGAGGTTCTTCCGGAAGTATTGAGCTCACAATCTGCCATCTTGGAAGATTCTGAAGATGTCATGGGCTGGGAAATCAATGACAACGGTTTTCGAGTCGTCTTCTCCAGAGACATTCCGACATTGATCAAAACACATTTAAAGAACGATGTCGAAGCATTCCTCCATAAGGAACAGATCGCTTTGGAGAACATCCAAGTATTTCTGGCCCACCCGGGCGGAAAAAAAGTTCTCGACGCTTATATGGAAAGCCTCGGCTTTTCTGAAGCGCACATCGACTGTTCACGAAAAATTTTAGCCAGGCACGGCAATATGTCATCGGCCACTGTGATGTATGTTTTAAAAGAATATTGCTTGCATCGCAGTCCCGTGCCGGAAAAATACGGTCTCTTAGGGGCACTCGGTCCGGGCTTTTCATCGGAGCTGCTGCTCTTGAGATGGACAAAAAGAGAGTGACTGACACATGTTTTGGACGATCTTAAGCATTTTTGCTGCCCAGCGCCTGCTTGAGCTGGCAGCCGCAAAGTTCAATGAAAAAAACGCTTTGAAAGAGGGAGCGGTCGAATACGGGAAACGCCATTACCCTTACATCGTCGCGCTGCATGTTTTATTTTTCGTATCTTTGATTTGGGAAACGATCGCTTTCCAACGCGGACCCCTTCCGATGGCGTTTGTCGTAGTAACAGGCCTCATCTTCACTCAGGCCCTCCGGTATTGGGCGCTCTTTTCACTGGGGAGATGCTGGAACACGAAAATCATTGTCATTCCTGGAACCAACCTTGTCCGAAAGGGGCCCTATCAATGGTTCAAACATCCGAATTATGTGGCGGTGGCTCTTGAATTTCTGCTTTTGCCCTTGCTTTTCCAGGCATATGCCACCGCACTTTTATTTACGGTGCTCAACGCTGCTGTCATGTACATCCGCATTCGTACAGAAGAACAGGCATTAGAAAAATTACACCATTGAAAATGATTATCATTTCATTTATAATGATGATAAACATTCTCATTATAGGATGGTGAGTCGCGTATGACGATGTTTTTTTTACTGGCGGCCGTCAGTACATACAGTTTATTGATCGGATATGTTTTAAAAGGAATCGCTGGAGCGAATCCGCAAAAATAAATAGATACACGTGCTGAAGCTGCCGAAACCGGCAGCTTTTTCTCGTTTTTTTCTTTCAGATTGTGAAGAAAAATACAGCAAGGTTGTGTAAAATGGGAGAAAGGGCTAAGATGGCAAACAACAAAGCATAAAAGGGGTAGGAAACATGGCACAAATAAACACGAAAGACGATCTGATGAAAAGAGCCGGAGCGGTTTTCGGGGAGCTCAGGAAAAACGGGGATGACAAGCGGTCGGCGCAGCTTGCGGGAATCATCCGAAAGTGGCTGAGAAAAGAAGTGTACATCGCGTTAACCGGACATTATTCAGCAGGAAAATCATCGCTCCTGAACGCGCTGCTTCAGGAAGACGTCCTGCCGACAAGTCCGATACCGACGAGCGCCAACCTCGTGCTGGTCCGCCGGGGAGAAATGAAAACAACACTCCATACGATCGATGGAAGGTACGCAGAGATGGATGGCTCTTATGATAAAGAAAAAGTGCAGGCGTACTGCAGGGACGGCAGCCAGATTGAAATGGTGGAAATCGAGGGGCCTTTTTCTGGAATTGCGCCTCAGGCTGTCTTAATCGACACGCCCGGAATTGATTCTACGGACGATGCCCATTTTCTATCGGCGTCTTCGATTCTTCACCAGGCAGATGCCTTGTTTTATGTCGTGCATTACAATCATGTCCATTCCGAAGAAAATGTGAAATTTCTTCGATCAATAAAAGATAAGATACTCAATATTTTTTTCATCGTGAATCAGATTGACCGCCACGACGAAGCAGAAACAGGCTTCCATGACTATAAAAAACAAGTGCTCGATATGCTGATGAAAGAAGGGATCAATGAAGATCATCTCTTTTTTACATCGGTCACTGCAGCCGATCATCCGCTGAACGAATTCAACCGGCTTCGCGCTGCGCTGGAAAGGCTGCAGCATCAATCCGAACAGCAGCTAAAGGTATACACGGAGCAAAAAATCAGCAGCCTGATTCACGAACATATCAAAATGCTGATCAGTGACGAAGATACGGCTCTGTCGGAAGAAACCGCTTCCTTAAGAGAAAACGTCGAGACTTTAAAAGCACAGCTTGCCGATTTGGCAGAACAGGAAAAACGGGCGGAGGAACACATTAAAAAAGACATCCAAACGATTGCCCAAAACGCAAATATAACGCCGTTTGAGATGAGAGAGCTTGCCAAATCGTATTTGGAATCAATCGAAAAGGGCTTTAAAAAAGGATTTCTATTCAGTAAGGCCAAAACGCTTGAAGAAAAACAAAAACGAAAAGAAGCTTTTCTTGCCGATGTCCAAAAAAGGGTTCAAGCCGAAATCGATTGGCATGTCATTGAAGCAATCAAGGCATTCATGAACCGCTTTAACGTCCAGAGTGATGAAATGCTTCGGGAAGTTCTTCAATTTCGGACGATGATCGATGAAAAGGAACTGCTTCGTTCCCAGAAAAAAGGGGCTGAGCTTACACCGGAATATGTGCTGAACTATACGAAAGAACTGGCTGAAAACATCAGAAGAAAGGCGAAGAGACAAGCACAGCCGCTTATCGACCAGCTCAAAACCTTCATCAAAGAAAGAAGCGACCTGCAGGCGGAAGCGATGAAAGCCGAATATGAAGCGGAACAAGCGAAGCTCGCCGAGCGCGAAAGCCGGTTGATCGAGCAGCAGAAGTCATATGAAAAAGCAAACCGTCTCTGGGATCAATGGGAACACGGCAATTTGAACGAGCTGCCAGCGAATTGGTATGCCGCCGAAAAAAAGCCTCTTGAAAAACCGCTTGATGCGGGACGGGCGGAACCGGTCCGTGCGCAAGGGGAGAACAGCAGCCGTAAAGACGAGGCGCTCCATCCGAAAAAGGGCGTTTCTGCTTATATTGAGCACTTTTTCGAACTTGCCCGGTTTTTGGCGGATATCCCGGTTTTGGAAAAGCAGCGAAAAGCATTCTTAGACAAAACGGAGCGCCTTCATACAAGGCAGTTTACCCTCGCGCTCTTCGGCGCATTCAGTTCCGGCAAATCGTCTTTTGCAAATGCGCTTTGCGGGAGGAAAGTGCTGCCGTCATCTCCGACGCCGACAACGGCAACGATTAATAAAATAACCAAACCGTCGGGAACCAAAAGGGACGGGACAGCAGAAGTCGCTTTTAAAACGGAAGGGGAAATCACAGCGGAACTGGATCAGCTTTTGGATGGGAAAATGGCTGCGACAAAAGGCTCCGTTTTTGGCGAAAAACTTGGAAACCTCTTGAAAAAAAGAGAACTGCACGATGATGAACGGCTGCTGATCAAGAACTTCCTCAAGGCTTATGAGCGCTATGGTTCATATATCAACGATCAGGAAATCCTGACGATTTCCGCTGACGATCTGCATCCGTATGTCGCTGAAGAACAAACGGCCTGTGCCGTCCGCGAAGTCACCGTTTATTTGAGCACGCCGGTCACGGAGAAAGGAATTACGATCGTCGACACACCGGGCGCCAGCAGCATGAATAAACGGCATACAGAGCTTGCGTTTCAATACATGAAAGATGCCGATGCCCTGCTTTACCTAACATACTACCAGCATGCATTTTCCAAAGCGGACCGGTCGTTTTTGCGCAAGCTCGGGCTCATTAAAGACGCTTTCAGCATGGATAAAATGTTTTTTATTTTAAATGCGGCTGACCTCGCGGAAAGCCCGGTCGAATTACAGACGGTTGAAGACTATGTAAGGGGAGAGCTCTTGAAAGAAGGCATTCAAAATCCGCACTTGTACCATGTATCGAGCAAACAGGAGCTCAGCCAAAAAGCTTCGCCGTACAACGACTTCAGCAGATTAAAGCGTGAGCTCGACGATTTTATCGAACACGGTTTGGCCAGAACAGCTGTCGAAGAACTGCTTGATGAAGGCAAAAAACTGTGTGAAACCGTCTTTCAGCTCCGCCGTTCACTGCACCGGTCCGCTGAAGAAACGGAAGCGGAGCAAAAGCGGATCGCCAAAGCTTATCAAGAGGCATTGGCTGCCATTGAAGAAGCAGAGAAGGGATCATCAATCCTTCAAATGACGGAAAAGGATGTGGAAGAGCAATTTTACCACATGAGGCAGCGCCTGGCCTTTTATGCACACGATTTATTTAAAGCTGCGATACATCCCGGGCTTCAGAACGGAGATTGGCGCGCCAATCTGCAAACGGCTTTGAAAAGCTGCTTAAAAGAGTATGAATTCGAATTTTTGCAGGAACTAAAAGCGCTTGATATCAGAATGGAAAACATGATGCTAAAATTTGCCGGCGAACAGTGGGCAAATGCCGTAAAAGAGCGGCTTGCCGGTAATTCTTATTTTTCGGTTCATATCCAAGCTGAACGGCCTGAGAACGACAATTGGGAAACGGCTGAAGCGTCAGCGGATGAAGGGGAGTTTACAGATGAACTGAAAATGTTCAAAACGCCTAAAACGTTTTTTCAGCAAAATGGCAAAGCCCGGCTTGTCGAGGCGTTTACTGCAAAGCTTTCGGCTATCACGGACAAATGGATTCAACGTGAAAAGCAGACATTTTTAAACCGCTGCAAAACGAGCGCCGGACAATTACAGAAAGCGGCTGTCCTGTCCGCAAAAGCTCAACTCGAAGAACAAAAAGAAGCATATTTTCATGAGCCGTTGGAAAGCGCAGAGCGTGAAAACATTGAAAAAGCGCATGCCTTGGCAGGCGAATGGCTCCGCTCATGTTGAATCAGATTGATATGGGTCTGGATATCTGGCTGGCAGGCATGATAGACTGAATAAAAAAGAAGGGAATTAGACGATGACAAACGTTCATGAAGCTATTACAGCACATTCGAAAAAACAGCACCAGCATATCAAGCAGTTCGTGCGTCTCGAACAGGAGAGGGAAAAAGCGATCGATGAAGCGGTCGATAAGTGCCGGCGAAACGAAGCATTTTCAACCGACCTCATCAACCACATTACAGTGCAGATGAACGAATTGGCCAAAAAAGGAATCGTTCCCACAAGACGGCTCGTTTCGAAAGAAATGGTCGCCGAATACGTCAGCCGAAAATATCCACAGGCCTAGCTGGTGGATCCTTCCGCGTGTGGTGTCATGTTTTTTTGCAAAACATAAACCTGACCCGCCCGCTGGAGGTGAAGTGTAATGGGAAGAACAAAGCTTGGCAACGCTAATGCACAGCGGAACAACAACGCTAAAAAGAAGAACGGCTTTAACACTGAATTTGCGACTGAATCCTATTCGCAAATGGAAGCCGCAAAATTAATTTCAAGCAAAAAACAGCACCAAAAATAGAAACAGCGTCGCTAGACGCTGTTTTCATCATTTTTGCTCCTGTGGTACAATAAGTGCATTGTATGATGAAAGGAAGTTTCCATAATGAACAAGAAGCTGCTGCTTATAGACGGGATGGCTTTATTATTCCGGTCTTTTTTTGCGACTGCGGTGCACCGCAATTTTATGCTGAATGACAAAGGCGTACCGACAAACGGGGTTCACGGCTTTTTAAAACACCTGTTAACCGCGGTGTCTGCGTTTGAACCGAGCCATATCGTCTGCTGTTGGGACATGGGAAGCAAAACGTACCGCAACGATTTATTTAAGGACTATAAAGCGAACCGGAGCGAGCCGCCTCTAGAATTGATTCCGCAATTTGACATGGCAAAGGAAGCGGCGGAAGAGCTCGGGATTTTAAATATCGGCCTTGCGGGCTATGAAGCCGATGACTGCATCGGCACGCTGTCAGCGATGTTCAGCGAAGAAGCGGAGATCACGATCGTCACCGGTGATAAAGATTTGCTTCAGCTTTTAACAGTCAATGTTAAAGTTGCTCTGCTTCAAAAAGGAATCGGCAATTATAAAGTATACACGGAAGAATCATTCAGTGAAGAGACCGGTGTCGAACCGAAGGCTTTGATTGACATCAAAGCGCTGATGGGTGATACAAGCGATAATTACCCGGGGGTAAAAGGCATCGGCGAAAAAACGGCCTACAAGCTGATCAAGGAATATTCAACTGTTGACCGGCTGCTGGAAAACATCGGTCAGTTGACGAAGGGCCAGCAGACGAAAATAACCGAATGTCTTGAAGACTTGAAGCTGTCCAGAATCCTTGCAGAAATCAAATGCGATGTACCGCTTTCCTGCTCATTGGACGATGCGGACTTCACCTTGATGCATGACAGGGCGAAGGAGATGCTGAGACTTCATCAAATACGGGGAATCGAACCGCTGCTGATGAAATTCGAAAAAAGAGAGATCGGATAAACCGATCTCTCTAATGTTTTGTATTGCTTTTTTTCGCCCGATTTTCAAGCTCAGTTTTTGGGTCTGTATGCCGATTATCCCGGTTCAATACAATATCTCCCTGGGGCGTGACACCGCCTGTCAGGCGGCCTCTTCCTGCTGAATGCTGTTTTTCCACATGAACCACCTCACTCGTTATGATGTGCAGCGGGAATGGATTTTACTCGGGGGCGTTCAGCAATATCGCTTTTTTCGCAAGCTTGTCAGCCGCCTGATTTGACTTCGAAGGAATCCACTTGATAAAAAATAAATCAAAATCCTTTTTTAAGCGGATGATTTCATCCAGATAAGGCTTAAAATCTTGATTTTTGACAAACTCCGAATCCGCCGTGCGCTCGACGATCTGCGAATCGGTCCGAAACGAAACGATCCGGTAGTTCCGTTCGGCGCACAGCTTCATTCCTTCGATCAGCGCCTTGAATTCTGCTTCATGGTTGCTCAGTGAGCCGGCGGGAAGAGAGAAGGACTCGGTCTTCTGACCGTCTTTGATGAAAATGCCAAGTCCGGACGGTCCGGGATCACCGGCGCTTGCCCCGTCGATATAGACCTCAACCGGCATTGTTTTCGCTCCTTTCATCCAAAGGGGTGATTCTTTTAGCGGCATAAGCGTACGGTGCTGCGAAAACAGCGACAACGAATTTCAAGACGTATGTCGTGATAAAAATCTGAATCCATACATCCAGCGGATAAGCGCCCATAAACGCGACGCTTGTAAAAATCAACGTATCGAGCAGCTGGCTTAGGGCTGTACTGCCGCTGTTGCGAAGCCATAGTGCCCGATCGGAAGGAAATAACCTTCTGATTCCCGAATATACATAAACATCAAGCGTTTGGCTGATGATATAGGCGAGCAGGCTGCCGAGCGCGACGCGGGGCAAGAAGCCGAAGATCGTCTCCAGCGCAGGCTGTGCGATGTCTTCAGGATGCGGCTTGAATAGGAGCGCTCCCTGCATGACGAGCGTCAAGGTAATCAGAATGAAAAAACCGATTGAAACGGCTTTTTTCGCTTCTTCCTTTCCGTATCTTTCATTGATGACGTCGGTCGCAAAAAATACGCTTCCGTACAGGATGTTGCCGAGTGTCGCAGTCAAACCGAACAGCTCGACCGTTTTGACCACCTCTATATTGGCGGCGGCTGTCGCAAAACCGATCCAGACAAATAAACCGGTTTTGCCAAATCGTTTAAAAAAGAAGAGAACAATGATAAAATTAATGATCGCAAAACTAATCCATAATAATTCGTTAAACAAGAACGGGTACTTCCTTTCTGAATAAACTGTTTTGATTATAGCATAACAAGCCATAATTTGAATAAAGGTGATTTTGTGAAACTGAGAGCAGGCATGAAAATTAAGATTAAAGGGTCTTCACCCATTCATTTTACAGCTGATGAATGGATCGAGGTGAAAGAGGCAGTGGCGTCCGGGCGTCAGCTTACTCAAAGTCCGTATGTCACTGAACTCGAGTTCGAAGATGAGAAGGGCAGCTTTTGGACCCTGAAAGAGCTGGAAAAGCTGAAAGAAGAACTTGCGGCTGAACCGGATGAGATCACCGTGTATTTTGACGGCAGCTATGATAAAGAAAGTCAGCTCGCCGGTTTAGGCATTGTGATATATTACTCCCTCGGCGGGGAGCGGTATCGATTGAGAAAGAACAAGAGCTTTCGGCTGACAACGAATAACGAGGCGGAATATGCGGCTCTCTCCGAAGCTGTTAAAGAGCTTAGAGATCTCGGGGCAAGCAGGAACTCCGTCGTCATTAAAGGAGATTCGCTTGTCGTGCTGAACCAGCTCGAAGGAAACTGGCCATGCTATGATCCCGTTCATTCGAAATGGCTGGACATAATTGAAAGCCAGCTTCAAAAATTAAAACTCACGCCTACCTATATTCAAATCAGCCGCAAAGACAACAAGGAAGCGGATCAGCTCGCAAAAAAAATGCTTGAGCATACCATTGTGGAAAGCAAAATCAAACTAGATGAATAACGGAGATGAACGTTTTGGATAAGAAAGAGATCTTTAAGGAACTGACACATTTGCAGGACACCTACTGTGAAGGGTGCTTCATCAAAAAACACTTCAGAAAAGAATACGGAAAAACGTATGCCCACGCATTTTGCATTTCAAAATGTACGGTCGGAGAAAAGCTCCGCACCTATGGAGACGTGCTGACAAACAAAAATTGATCCCTTAAAATTCCCCAATAGGCCATCATCCATGAAAACCGGGTTTTCGGGCCACGCTAAAAAACCGCTGAACGCGGTTTTTTTAATGCTGTGATTCGTCAAGCTGGTGCTGGCAATCATTTAATATGTTGAGCTGTTCGTTTAAAAAGGCTTCATCCAGTGCTGATAATTCCTCAGCCTGTGACAGCTGTCTGGCATCTTCAATGGATTGATACGCCGATTTCAGCAAAGTGGAGCTTTTTTGCCTCGTTGCCATTCCCGTCGTTTTTTGGGCTGTTTCTACGGCTATTTCAAGCTGCTTGCGCTGATTAAATCCCGTTTCGAGATCATCGTGATGTTCTGATGTCATGATCATACACCTCCGACAAGTATTTTTTCTAAAAAAGGCATTTTTATGTGTAAAATAGAAAAAATAAAGTAAAATTAATCCGATATAACTATTGAACCTAAAATATATAAGTCTTTATTACTAATTTAGGTAATCAGAAAAAAAGGAGTCTGAGGAACAGTGGAAAGCAATGAACTGCAAACCGTTCTTCACAAGACATTTGTGGAGGTATATAAAGATCTTGAACAGCTCGTTGATATTGCGAAAAAGGGGCGTCCATCTCTCGAGAAGAACATTGAGGAAATCGAGCAAAGACTGAAGCAAAATATACTGGCGATCGAAATTCAGCTGAAAATTAAATAGGAGAGGCAAAAAATGCCTCTCCTCTTATTTGAAGTCTCAATTTGTTCTGATTTTGTTAAAGCTTTACAACGTTAGATGCTTGAGGTCCACGATTACCTTCAACAATTTCGAAAGAAACTTCTTGTCCTTCTTCTAGAGATTTGTATCCGTCACCTTCGATTGCAGTGAAATGAACGAACACATCGTCTCCGCCTTCAACTTCGATGAAGCCGAAGCCTTTTTCATTGTTAAACCATTTTACTTTACCGTTTTGCATATTGCTTAATCCTCCTAGTACTGTAGCACAATGTGCTAAAAAAAATTTTCATCATTTAACGGTGTTCTGCTAAATGATGGTTTCACTATACACTATCTATGGAGGCTTCGTCAAGCTGTCAAGAGAAAAAAATGAACTTTAATGCTTTTTTAAGGAATTTCTTTGAAATCGTTTTCAATTTATGGTTATTCATCATCATTTTTCGCAAAGCGGATGAAACATTTTAAGCGTCAGTCCGTATATAATAAAACCAATATCAGGAATGTGAACAGGAGTGTTAATAGATGAGCCGTTATTCGGTTGATGAGTTTGTATCCAAAACCCAGCAGGAAGACAAAGGGGAGGGGCTGTTTGAAATGGAAACGCCCCGTCTCCTGGAAGTCAATCTTGACGGAAAAGTGTGGGCAAAGGCCGGTTCGATGGTTTCCTACAGAGGAAGAGTCAAATTTAAGCGTGAAGGGGTATTTGAACACGGAATTGGACGGATGATGAAAAAAGTGTTCAGCGGTGAAGGGGCTGCACTGATGAAAGCGGAAGGAAATGGAAAGGTGTACCTTGCGGATCAAGGAAAGAAGATATCCATTTTAAACTTAAATGAAGACTCCATATTTGTGAATGGGCACGATCTGCTCGCATTTGAGCCGTCGATTCATTGGGACATCAAACTGATGAAAAGAATTTCCGGCATGCTTGCCGGCGGACTGTTTAACATTAAGCTTGAGGGAACAGGAATGGCTGCAATCACAAGCCATTATGAGCCACTCACTTTGATCGTAACCCCGGAAAGCCCCGTCTATACCGATCCAAACGCAACGGTTGCCTGGTCTGGAAGCCTGCAGCCCGAATTTGTGACAGATGTCTCTTTTAAGACGTTCATCGGCAGGGGAAGCGGGGAATCGATCCAAATGAAGTTTTCAGGGAACGGGTTTGTCGTTGTGCAGCCGTTTGAAGAAGTTTATTACTCGGAATCTTAATATCAAACAAAAAAACACTTGCAGAGCAAGTGTTTTTTTCTGAATCGAACTTTTTTAGGACAGCGCCCGGACAGTCTGTTTTTTGTTCATGATGATTTCAGACTGCTCGATAATGTCCGTCAGGATGACTTCTGATGAATTGGATAAATGCAGACTTTTAATGTTTTTCTTCATTTCGTTTAATTTTTTCTCATCAGCCAACAGGGAAGAGACTGATTCAAGAATCTCCTCATGCCTGTTGACGACGATGGCAGCCCCTCTGTCTTCGAAGAACAGGGCATTTTCCTTTTCCTGCCCGGGAACAGGCTTGTAAAGGATGACGGGAACGCCGATTGCCGTGGCCTCTGTCAAGGTAATTCCGCCCGGCTTTGTGATCATGCAGTCAGCCACCCTGAACAGCTCGTCAATTCTTTCGATATAGCCGAGCGTTTTCAGCTTGTTTGGATAAAGGGTTTCAATTTCTTCCAATGAGGATTTCAGCATCGTATTTTTTCCGCACACAACGACGACTTGAACATCTTCTTCCGTCACCAGAGATTCGCACAGTTCTTTTACGTTTTTAAGAACCCCGTGTGCGCCTGCCATGATCAGCAATATCTTCTTGTCGGGAGACAGCTGATACTTCTCGTAGATCTTATCTTTGTCCATTTCTTCTTCAAACTGCCTGCGGATCGGAATGCCCGTAATCTTGACGTTGCTCGGGTGAGTGCCGATTTCGAGCAGTTTTTCTTTCACGTAATCAGTTGCTACGTAATATTTATCAATATGTTCGTGGACCCAGATTTTATGAAGACAGAAATCCGTCATGACGTTAAAAGTCGGAATGACTTTTCCCACTCTCCGTCTGTATTCGGGCACGACAATCATTGGAAACGTATTGATGATGATATCTGGCTGATGTTTTTTAACCAGTTGGTCCAGCCGTTTATTTCCCATTTTGAAATAAATATTAAACTTTCTTTTATTGTAAATTTTATCGACCCCATAGTAGAAAAGGCGATAAAACTGTTTACCGATTGAGAAGCTTTTCAGGTAGAGATACTGAGTGATCTCTGACACAATCGGATTTGATTCTTGATACAAATTCGAAACAGTTACATTCTTAAAACCGAGCCGTTCGCACTCTTGGTAGAGCGTTTTGGCTACTTGAACATGGCCATTTCCGTAATTTGCAGTCAAAATTAATATATTTTTATTGGTATTCAAGCATATTCACCTCAATTAATTCAAACAGCAAGAGCTAAAATGGTAAAAAAACAGGAGTCAATGTCCACACATACCATACCATAGATATTATTTTAATTATAAATGAAGAACAAAAATTAAGGTATTTTTAAAGTATGGATCGGCAGGAAAGCACTGGGTTCCTTATAATTCCTGCTTTCGCGGCAAAGCCGAAACCCCCTTATGGAAGACTAACCCAACTGTATTTTAACACATTTTGAATGTCTTGCATCAGACCAGGGCATGAGAATTTCATTTCCACTCATATGGTGTTTCCTGGTAAACGTAGTAGTTCAGCCAGTTCATGAACAAAAGAGTCGCATGGGCTTTCCAGCGGTTTACAGGCACCGCACCGTCCGGCCCGTCTTTAAAATAATTCACCGGCGAATCAATGTCCATGTTCCTGGCTAAATCTCTTTCATACTCTTCTTTAAGAGTATCTGTATCATACTCAGGATGTCCAGTTAAAAAAACTTGTTTTTCATCTTTTGAAGCAATTAAACAGACGCCCGCTTCATCGGATATGCTGAGCACTTTTAAGTGGGAAACGGCTTTTAAGTCATCCATATTTATATCTGTATGCCTCGAATGCGGGACATAGTAGAACTCTTCAAAGCCTCTGACCAGTCTTTCATTTTTCTCCATTATTCTGTGTTCAAAAACGCCAAATGTTTTTTTCGGCAGTTTGACTTTGCGAATCCCGTAGTGATGATACAGTCCTGCCTGCGCTCCCCAGCAGATGTGAAGCGTTGATGTGACATGCGTTTTGCTCCAGTCTAAAATCTCCTGGAGTTCTTCCCAATAGGATACCTCTTCGAACTCCAGGTGCTCGATCGGTGCACCGGTAATAATCATGCCGTCGAATTTTCGGTCCCTGATTGAAGAAAAAGTTGTATAAAACTGTTCCAAATGCTGCCTTGGTGTATGTTTTGGCGTGTGTGTAGACGGTATTAAAAAAGTGAAATATACCTGTAAAGGAGAATTTCCGAGCATCCTGAGCAGCTGTGTCTCGGTCTTAATTTTCTGCGGCATCAGATTAAGAATCACAATATTTAATGGTCTGATGTCCTGATGAAAAGCTCGTTTTTCATCCATGACAAAAATATTTTCACTTTCAAGAATCTGCTTAGCTGGCAAATTGATAGGTATGTTGATAGGCAACACGCCACCTCCGGTTTTCTCCGCTGATTTTTCTTCATTATAGGAACTTTTTGGCGATATTTCAATGTGTGAATTGTGTTACAATGAAAGAAGTGTGTGAAAAATATGGAAAATCATCGTGTGATGAACCAAAAGGAGGCTCCTCTTGCAAATGAAATCCCATTTATCAGACATAGAAATCGCCCAAAGTACGGAATTAAAACCGATTACCGAAATTGCACGGAAACTCAATATAAATGACGAAGAAATAGAGTGTTTTGGTTGCACAAAAGCGAAAATTTCTTTAAAAATTTTTGAGCGTTTAAAAGAAAAACCCGATGGACAGGTAATCTTGGTAACCTCCATCAACCCGACCCCGGCAGGCGAGGGGAAGTCGACTGTCACCGTCGGATTGAGCCAGGCGCTCTGGCAGATTGGCAAAAAATCGATCGTGGCGCTGAGGGAACCTTCACTTGGTCCGACAATGGGCCTGAAAGGCGGGGCTGCCGGAGGAGGATATTCCCAGGTTCTTCCGATGGAGGATATCAACCTTCACTTTACGGGAGATATGCATGCAATCACAACTGCAAACAACGCTTTGGCGGCTTTTATAGACAATCATATTCATCAGGGAAACGAATTAAACATCGATATCAGAAAAATCGTCTGGAAAAGGACGCTTGATCTCAATGACAGGGCGCTGCGCGAAACCGTTGTCGGCTTGGGCGGAAAAGCGAACGGATTTCCCCGGGAAGACGGCTTTGACATTACCGTCGCCTCGGAAATCATGGCCGTTTTATGCCTGGCCATCGCTTTGGCCGATTTAAAAAAGCGCCTGGCTGCAATGATCGTTGCCTACACCGTTGACGGACAGCCGGTGACGGCCGGCATGCTCGGTGTACAGGGAGCGCTTGCCCTCCTGTTAAAAGATGCAATCAAACCAAACCTTGTTCAAACTGTTGAAGGAACACCGGCGCTCGTCCACGGAGGCCCGTTTGCAAACATCGCTCACGGGGCAAACAGTCTGATCGCGACTAAAACGGCTGCGAAACTGGCTGATTATGTTGTGACTGAAGCGGGCTTTGGCGCTGATTTGGGTGCGGAAAAATTCATGCACATCAAAACGAGAGCCGGCGGGTTTACCCCGGGAGCGGTTGTGATCGTCGCCACCGTCAGAGCGCTGAAAATGCATGGCGGAACGCCTCTCGCCGATTTGAAGCAAAAAGACGTAAAAGCATTAAAAAGCGGAATTGCAAACCTTGCGAAGCATATCGAAACGATAGACGCGTTCGGTCTTCCATACGTTGTGGCCGTCAACAGATTCGTACAGGATACGGAGGACGAGCTTGAGACGGTTCTTGGCTGGTGCAGGGACAACGGGCATCCGGCTGCACTGTGCAATGTTTGGGAAGAGGGCGGAAAAGGCGGGATAGACCTGGCAAGGGAAGTCATTCATGTCATGGAACAAAAGGACAATCGTTTTTCTTATTTATACGAATTAACCGACTCGATCGAAGACAAATTAACCAAGGTTTCCCGCACCGTTTATGGAGCCGAAGGGGTAGAGTTTACCGAAAAGGCGAAAAAGCAGCTGCTTGAATTGAAAAAGAACGGGTTGGACGGACTGCCTGTCTGCGTGGCGAAAACTCAGTATTCTTTATCAGATGACCCGGGGAAAACCGGCAGGCCGCAAGGGTTTATCATCACCGTCCGCGAATTAAAACCATCGAGGGGCGCAGGATTTATCGTCGCTTTGACAGGCAGTATTTTAACAATGCCCGGACTGCCGAAACATCCTGCTGCACTTAAGATGGATGTCGACGAAAACGGCAAGGCTAAAGGTTTATTCTAAAAAGGAGGGACCGTCATGTCCATTTACGATATCAGCGTCAAGACGATTAAAGGCGAGGACACGACACTGAGGCCGTATAAAGGCAAAGTGCTTCTCATCGTCAACACGGCCTCAAAGTGCGGATTTACACCTCAATATCAACAGCTTCAAGACTTGTATGAAGCATATAAAGACCGGGGACTTGAGATTCTTGGCTTTCCCAGCAACCAATTCATGAATCAGGAGCCGGGCGATGAAAAAAGCATTGAAGAATTTTGCAGCGTCAATTACGGTGTCACGTTTCCGATGTTTTCGAAGGTGAATGTAAAAGGGGATCAAATCCACCCGCTGTTCCGTCACTTGACGAACAAGGCGAAGGGCATGCTTGGAACAAAAGCGGTCAAATGGAATTTCACAAAATTTCTCGTCGATCAAACCGGCGAGAACGTCGAGCGTTTTTCACCGCAAACCAATCCAAAGGAGATAGAGGAGACCATTCAGAAATGGCTGGGCTGAATCAGGAACAAACAGAACAGATCCGCTTGATGTCCGAATGGGTTAAAGAGAAGCTCGCAGCCGAAGGTACAGGACATGACTGGCTGCATATCGAAAGGGTGCGGAACGTAAGCCTTCAGATCGCAAAAGAAGAGGGTGCAGACCTTTTTATGACCGAAGCTTGCGCACTTCTCCATGATGTGATTGATGAAAAGCTGTCCGATGAACACCGGGTTCCGCTTCAGGAGCTGAAAAGGCGCCTGTCAGAAGACTGGAAGGTCGATCCGGAAGCGGTTGACGGGATTCTTGCCATCATCACAAGAATTTCATTCAGAGACAGAGAGAAATATAAAGACGACCCCCTTTCAAAAGAAGGAATGGCTGTCCAGGATGCCGATCGGCTTGATGCGATCGGCGCCGTCGGGATCGCCAGGGCTTTGATGTATGCAGGGGCAAAGGGCCATCTCCTCTACGGGAGCGCCAATGCACCTACTGCGGTCGGCCACTTTTACGAGAAGCTTCTCCTATTAAAAGATTTGATGAATACGAAAACGGGACGGATGCTCGCGGAAAAAAGGCATAAGCTGATGCTCGAATTCCTCGGCGAACTGGAAAATGAATGCGCCTTCTCTAGAGAAAGCCGCCTTGATAGATCAGGGCTGGGGGTTATGGTAGAATAGGACCGGATCTTTAAACAGAGGGGGACAATGATGAAAATTAAATCGATAGAACCGACACCGAGTCCGAATACAATGAAGGTGATTTTGACCGAAGAACTGCCGGGCGGTAAAAGCAATAATTATAAAAAGGATCATGCGGAAGGCGCGCCTCCCGTCATTCAAGAGGTTTTAAACATAGACGGAGTAAAAGGCGTCTACCATGTGGCCGATTTTATTGCTGTCGAGCGCAATGCGAGATTTGACTGGAAAGACATCCTCCCTGCGGTGCGCGCTGCATTCGGAATGGGCGAAGCCGAAGAGGCGGGGGGGGCGTTCCGAAGAAAAAGAATCGTTTGGCGAGGTTAAAGTCTTCGTGCAAATGTTCAGCGGGATACCGATGCAGGTGAAATTGACCGACGGCGAGCGCGAGGAGCGCTTTGGCCTTCCGGAACGTTTCCAGGAAGCGATCTTGAAGCTTAAAACAGCGTCTTCCAACGTCGTGCTCGAACGGTCATGGAAAGAGCAAGGCGTCAGATTCGGCGATTTTTCAGAAATCGGCCGCGAAGTAACGGAAGAGCTTGAGGCGGCTTACGATGAAGAGCGCCTGCGGAAGCTGACGGAATCAGCCGCCTCAAGCGATGCTGAGGATAAACGCGCGGCTGTGCAGCGAAAGTCTTACCGGGTAACGCTTGAAATGATGGATGAGGAAGATTGGCAAAAACGCTATGCCCATCTTGAACAAATGGATCCGACTGAAGAGGATATTCCCGTCCTCGAAAAAGCGCTCAATGACCCGAAAACATCGATCAGAAGGCTTGCTGTCGTTTATTTAGGCATGATCGAGACGCCTGCGGTGCTTCCTCTTTTATATAAAGCGCTCGAAGACAAAACGATCACGGTCAGAAGAACGGCCGGTGATTGTCTGTCAGATATCGGAAACCCGGAAGCGATTCCGGCGATGATCAAAGCGCTGAAGGACCCGAGCAAGCTTGTGCGCTGGAGAGCCGCCATGTTTCTGTACGAAGTCGGCGATGAAAGCGCGCTTCCCGCTTTAAAAGAAGCTGAAAACGATCCGGAATTTGAAGTCAGCCTTCAGGTCAAAATGGCGATCGAACGGATCGAATACGGTGAAGAAGCTAAAGGCTCCGTTTGGAAGCAAATGACGGAAAGCCGCAAAAAAGACAGCTGACAAGGACGCTGGAAACAGCGTCTTTTTTTATACCTCAAGCCCTCTGCTCCGAAGCTGCCAATCCTGGTATTTTGAAAAAAGTCACGCGCCTTGTTATAAAATATCACTTTTTCTATAAAAATATTTCGAATATTGTTGAAAAACACTCTGAAAATATATATAGTAGTTAGCAATCATATTGAATGTGGAGGTTCTGATTCATGGGGAATGATTTACAGATGAAGATCAAAACAGCCGTCATCTTGCGGATCAGTCCGGCAAGCGGTTAACAGACAGTTTTTTAAAACTGAATATTCAGAAAATACAGAATGTAAATACGAAGATGTTTAGGAGGATCACGATGACAGGTTTACGCAGTGACATGATTACAAAAGGGATCGACAGAGCACCGCACCGCAGTTTGCTGCGAGCGGCTGGGGTAAAAGAAGAGGACTTCGGCAAACCGTTTATTGCCGTTTGCAACTCATACATCGATATCGTACCGGGTCATGTCCATTTACAAGAGTTTGGAAAAATCGTCAAAGAGGCGATCAGAGAGGCCGGCGGTGTTCCGTTTGAATTTAATACAATCGGGGTTGACGACGGAATTGCGATGGGGCACATCGGAATGAGATATTCTCTCCCGAGCCGCGAAATCATCGCAGATTCAGTAGAAACGGTTGTATCGGCGCACTGGTTTGACGGAATGGTATGTATTCCAAACTGCGATAAAATCACACCGGGCATGATCATGGCGGCAATGCGGATCAACATTCCGACCGTGTTTGTCAGCGGAGGACCGATGGAAGCGGGAAGAACGAGCGACGGACGAAAAATCTCGCTTTCCTCTGTATTTGAAGGCGTTGGCGCTTATCAATCCGGCAAAATCGATGAGAAAGGACTCGAGGAGCTTGAACAGTTCGGCTGTCCGACTTGCGGATCATGCTCGGGCATGTTCACGGCCAACTCGATGAACTGTCTTTCTGAAGCTCTTGGCATCGCCATGCCGGGCAACGGCACCATTTTGGCGACATCACCCGACCGCAGGGAATTTGCCAAACAGTCGGCCCGCCAGCTGATGGAGCTGATCAAGGCGGATATCAAACCGCGCGACATCGTGACCGAAAAAGCGATCGACAACGCTTTCGCGTTAGACATGGCGCTCGGCGGATCAACGAATACGATCCTTCATACGCTTGCGATCGCCAATGAAGCGGGTGTAGACTATTCGCTTGAACGGATCAATGAGGTAGCAGCAAGGGTTCCGCATTTATCAAAGCTTGCACCGGCTTCCGATGTGTTTATTGAAGATTTGCATGAAGCAGGAGGCGTATCGGCAGTCTTAAACGAGCTGTCGAAAAAAGAAGGCGCGCTTCACTTGGATACACTGACTGTAACGGGAAAAACGCTTGGCGAAAATATTGCCGGGCGCGAAGTGAAAGATTACGAGGTCATTCATCCGATCGATCAGCCATTTTCAGAGCAAGGCGGACTCGCCGTCCTGTTCGGCAACCTGGCGCCTGACGGTGCAATCATTAAAACGGGCGGCGTTCAAGACGGGATTACCCGCCATGAAGGACCTGCGGTTGTCTTTGATTCACAGGAAGAAGCGCTTGACGGTATCATCAACCGTAAAGTAAAAGCGGGAGATGTCGTCATCATCCGCTATGAAGGTCCTAAAGGCGGACCGGGAATGCCTGAAATGCTTGCTCCGACTTCGCAGATCGTTGGAATGGGACTCGGTCCGAAAGTCGCCTTGATTACCGACGGACGCTTTTCTGGAGCCTCCCGCGGTCTTTCGATCGGCCACGTCTCGCCAGAAGCAGCCGAAGGCGGCCCTCTTGCTTTTGTAGAAAACGGCGACCATATCGTTGTCGATATTGAAAAGCGGATTTTAAACATCGAAATCTCCGATGAAGAATGGGAAAAAAGAAAAGCAAACTGGCCCGGATTTGAACCGAAAGTGAAAACAGGCTATCTCGCCCGATATTCAAAGCTTGTGACTTCTGCCAATACCGGCGGCATTATGAAAATCTAGCGGTTTTTTCGCCCGGTGTTTGAAATTCAGCCCCCTCTGTAGTATCCTTGACATCAGTAGTCAAGGTTTATAGAGGGGGCTTTTTAATATGTCAACAGCTTATGAAGAATACATGCGCCAGCTTGTTCTTCCGATGCGTCAGGAATTGGTGCAGGCCGGCTTTAAAGAGTTAACGACCGCGGAAGAAGTTGAGACATTCATGGAAGGTGCAGAAGGCACGACTTTCGTCGTCGTCAACTCAGTCTGCGGATGTGCCGCCGGGCTGGCGAGACCGGCAGCCGTTCAAGCCGTCTCCGGAAGCGAAAACGGGCCTGACGAGACCGTTACAGTCTTTGCTGGACAGGACCGTGAAGCAACGGCGAAAATGAGGGAATACTTCGAAGGATATGAACCGTCTTCACCTTCAATGGCACTGCTGAAAGGCAAAGAAGTCGTTCATTTCATTCCGCGTGAACAGATTGAAGGCCGTGAAATGACGGAGATTATGAAAAACATCACGGACGCTTTTGAAAAACATTGCTAAAATGCCCTTTGAAGGGCATTTTTTACGGAGAAAAACATGATTGTCACAACAAGCTACAGACCGACTGAAAGCACGATTTTAACGGCAGAAAAAATCAGCCAGACGCTCGGCGCCCGCTTTTCCGAACGGAGAAAACGGCCGATTCGTCAAATCCGGCAAACAGAGCAGGATGATGTTCTCGTGGTTGGAAAAGAGCGCTTCGAGCTGTATCATTCAGAAGGTGAAAAGTTTTTTTTTCACCCGAACTCTGCGATGTTCCGGGCCAAGCGCATGTTAAAAGGCGAACCGGACCCTTTTGTCGAAGCTGCACAAGTTGAACCGGGGGACAAGCTGCTCGATTGTACGCTCGGCCTTGGTTCAGACGCGATCATTGCGAGTCTTGCCGCAGGCGAACAAGGCGAAGTGCGCGGAATTGAAAAAAGTCAGCTCCTCGCTTTTCTTGTCGAGGCGGGGCTTCAATCGTGGGAGACAGGCCTTGACGCTTTGGATCAGGCGATGAAAAGGATTCGGGTTCATTCAGGCGACAGCATTGATTACCTGCTGGAACTTGATGATGATTCAGCAGATATCGTCTACTTCGACCCGATGTTTGATGATGGAATCAAAGAATCAGACGGCATCGCCCCTTTAAGAAAGTGGGCGCATTCCGAGTTTACGCTTGACGGTGCTTTACATGAAGCCCTTCGGGTCGCCAAAAAAAGAGTGGTCCTGAAAGACCACTGGAAGAGTCCACGCTTCGAAAAATACGGATTTCGCGTAAAAAAACGCAAAACGGCCCTGTTTCATTACGGTGTCCTCGAAAAATGAAAACCCAAGGTATATACCTTGGGTTTTTTTAATCTGCGATTTCCATGACGATAAAATAAGCAAGGGTAATCAATGAAGCGGCTATAAAAAGACCTTCAACCATGAACGATCACTCCCAGTTTTGGAATTTTCATCTTTGATTGTAAACGTTTTATCGCTAAAAGAAAAGGCGTTTTGTGTTTCTGCACATCCACTTTATGAATGACTGAAAATTCAACCTATGATAGAATAAGAGAAAACGAAAAAGCGATCAGAAGGGAACAAATCAGTCATGAAGATGTGGATGAGAAAAGCGCTTGTCGCATTATTTACAATTGCAACGTTCGGCCTTGTATCTCCTCCTGCGGCATTGATGGCGGACAAGCCGCAGGAGCATCAGAGCGTGAAAGAATCCGGGTATACAGCTGTTTATCTAAAGGATGAAGAGCCCGAGCTTGACGAAGACGGCGAATCCCAATCTTCATTTGACACCTACAAGGATGAACTGCTTAATGAAGCGGAAGATCTTTCATTCGTAAAATTCGGCAGCAGGATATCGCCGGTCATTGAAGACGAGTACAGGGAAGAAGTGCTTCCTAAGATCGAGGAGATCATCGTCAGCCATCTCATGACAATGCAGGACAATGACGCTTACCAGGATCTTGTCATTTCTAAAACGCCGACGGCGGGGAAGTCGGAGAAAATCTTCCACGTTTACAACCGGAAAACGGGGGAAGATGTGCTAAGGTTCCATGTGCGCAGGGACAAGCCGCCTCATAACGGCTACTGGTTTAACTTTCATTACCATACTGCCGAAGACGGCTTTCAAAAACATCACGATCTCGGAAGCATTTACTGGGATCGCAATACACCGCCTAACTGGATGAGTCACTAAAGGAGATTGATGCAGATGAAGAAGTATACGATGAATGAAATGGTGCACTTAACGAAAAATATGTTGAATGAGCGCGGGGTTACGATTGAGGATATCGCGCTGATCGTCCAAAAACTGCAGGAAAAATACCATCCTGATCTCCCGCTTGATGTATGCGTTGAGAATGTCGAAAAGGTCTTAAACAAAAGGGAAATCGTTCATGCCGTTCTAACGGGGATAGCGCTTGACCAGCTGGCCGAGAAAAAACTGTTGCCTGAACCGCTTCAATATTTGGTCGAAACGGATGAACCCCTTTATGGGATCGACGAGATTATTCCGCTTTCTATCGTAAACGTCTACGGTTCGATCGGCTTGACGAACTTCGGCTATCTGGATAAAGAAAAATTCGGCATCATTAAAGAACTGGACGACTGTCCGGACGATGAGGTTCATACGTTCCTTGATGATATCGTCGCTGCCTTGGCGGCAGCTGCGGCAAGCCGAATTGCCCATTCGCATCAGGATCTTGAGGATGAAGTGCAGGAAGAGAGAACAGACGGACAGAGCGTTGCGAAAAGCCGCTGAAAGGCTCAGCCGTTCCCGCCATCAGGCGGGGTTTTTTTATGCCGCATATTTTATGCCTTTTCTCGAAAAATATCTTGTTTTCGAAAGGTTAAACAAGATACACTACAAAAGGATGAAAAAAATGAAACATCATGCGGATATGTGCCGTCATATGTAAGAAAACCGGAAAAGAATAAAACGGGGAATGAGACCAATGCATTCGGGCGGTCTGATCAGAATGAAAACCTCGAAGAAAGGTTTCCTCTCATCACAGCTTTAACCTCCATCTTCATCATCATGTTCACAGATGATCACACAAAGAGATGAGTATCATCCGGCATTATTTCACTACAAACATCATAAGGGGGCTTTAAACAATGATTTCATTGATTGCTGCCATGGACAGAAACCGCCTGATCGGAAAAGACAATGATCTGCCATGGCATCTGCCGCAAGATTTGAAGTATTTTAAAGAAGTAACGAAAGGGCACGCCGTGATCATGGGGAGAAAGACGTTTGAATCCATCGGCAGACCTTTGCCACACCGGGAGAACATCATCGTCACATCCAATAAAGAACTGGATATCCCGAATTGTCAGGTGATGCATTCGACAGAGGAAGCGGTGCGGTTTGCGAAAAACCGAAATGAAGAATGTTTTGTCATCGGCGGTTCAACACTATACACGGAGATTCTGCCTTTTGCGGACAAGCTGTATGTGACAAAAATCGATGAAACCTTTGAAGGGGACCGGTATTTTCCTGAATTCAACGAAGCTGAGTGGGAAATCGTTTCGAGGCGGAAAGGCCTGAAAGATGACAAAAATCCTTATGACTACGAATTCCTCGTTTATCAAAGAAAAGGATAGAGGAGAGGTTTTTCATGTTTCGCTATTGTTTTTTATGGATTTATTCGGCCTATATGCTTATCAAGCATATCAAGCTCCTGCAGGCACTGCAGACACTTGACCCGCGCCTTTCGTATGCCAATCAGATGGAAGCTGTCTTTGATAAGCCAAAAGCTTTTTTGCGGGGGTGCATCGGCTTAACCGGTTCGACTGTTTCCATCCATCAGAATGGGGGATCGCCGGCGGGCCCCGTGCTTTACGTACACCCAAAGCTCGGCCTGTCAGAGCTCGCTGTGCTGCTTGGACACCTTGACAAAACCGCCTCGTTTTTTGCTGATCCGCGCGCCTTTCGTTATCCGCTGATCAACGGCTGGCTCAATAAAATGGCCGCGGTCAGAAAAAGCGCCGACAAGGAAGCAGCGCTTGAAGACGTGGAAGAAATCGTCCGGAGAGGGCAAAGCTTTATTCTGTCTGAAGATGACGGACTCGATTACAAAGCTTTATCCAAAAGGCTCGGCATTCCGATCGTTGCAGTCGAAACAGCCGGTACGGAAGACATGAAGAAAGGCACGTTGTTCAAGCGGCTGAGACCTGCTGATATCGATTTGACGATCCACCCGGCATACGTCATGACTGAAAACAAACAGCTTCGGGCATAAAAAAACCAGGCTCCCATATAGGAAGCCTGGTTTTCGCCATTTATGATACAAACGGCACCTTTGCCACGTAGAAAAGCACGCAGAAAAACATTGAGGCGCTGCCGCCGAGCACGAAAGTGTGCCAAATCGCATGATGATACGGGATCTTTCTCCATAAATAAAAGATGGTTCCGACGGAATACAAGATTCCTCCTAAAAGCAGCAGGGCGAATCCTTCTCCGGTCAAGGCCGTATAAAGCGGCTTGATCGCAATGATCGCCATCCATCCCATCACAAGATACACCAGCGTGCTGACCACGATAAATCGTTTCACAAAAAAGATTTTAAACACAACCCCGCCAATCGCAAGTCCCCAGACGACCGCCAGCATCGTATAGCCAAGCGCGCCTTTCAAAGGTCCGAGGAGCAGCGGTGTATATGTTCCCGCAATCAATACGTAGATGGCTGAGTGATCAATGATCTCAAGAATATCTTTCGTTTTTTGGTGCTGAATGCTGTGCAGAAGGGTCGAACTTAAATACAGGAACAGCATGGAAGCGCCGAAAATTGAAAAGCTGACAACATCCACCGGACTTCCGTAGCGGATCGCAAATATCACCAAAAATACGATGGCGGGAATTGACAGGAGGACGCCGAGTCCATGGGTTATTGCATTTGCAATTTCTTCTTTAATCGTGTACATACCAAGACACCCTTTCTAATCTTGAATAATGTGATGCTTTAAAGAGCTTAAAAAGCGGAGGCCTTCAAGCGTGATTTTTGTCCCGGCTCTTCCGCGGCCCTTTGTAATAAACTCTCTTTTTTCCAAATAATCCAATCTACTTCGCACTTGCTGGGGTGTAAGCTCCGACTTGCCGTTTTTGCTCAGCTCGGACAGAACCCTGCGGCTGGCAGGCTCTCCTTTTTCATTTAATTGCTTGATTGCATCGAGCAAAAACGCAAACTCCTCTTTTTCCATTAAGGTAAGTGATGTTGAAGCCGTTTTTTTGTCTTTTGGCTTCTTCTTTTCGATTTGTTCTCTTAACGCCGGCGGTGTGTCGTAAAGTTGAATCGTTTTTCCGTCTGAGACGGTTTTCATATAATCCGTCATGTTTTTGAGTTCTCTGACGTTCCCCTCAAACTCATGCTGCTCTAAAGCTTTCCAAACGACCGGTTCGACATATATGTCATGATCCCCGCTTTTTAAAAAATGATGCACGAGAAGGGGGATGTCGCTTCGCCGTTCAGCAAGGGAGGGAAGCGGAAGGTCGAGCACATTGAGCCTGTAGTACAGATCCTTGCGGAATTCGCTGCTTTCAATCCGTTCACCGAGAGGCACGCTTGAAGAGGTGATCAGTCTTTTGGGCATCCCTTTTTCAATCGCTGCCAAAAGCTTGCCCTGAAGAGGCAAGGAAAGGCCCCACACTTCGTCGAGAAACAGGGTTCCGGGTTCATTCATCTCTGAAAGAAAAAAGTCTTCAGCCGTTTCATCTTCATCCAGCGTGCTGCAGCTTACGCGTGTGAAGGGATCATGCTTGAAAGATGATCCGGAGTGAATGGCTTTGGCGAACAGCTCTTTGCCTGTGCCTGTTTCCCCATGAATCAGAATCGGATGGGAAGAGGCTGCGAATTGTATCGCTCTGTTTTTCGTTTGCAAAAAGGAATCGCATTCCCCGATCAGCTCCGAGAAGCCTACGGACGGATACGTGTGTTTAATCATGGCGGTTCTCCTTTTGGTTCTAATTGGTTCTATTATAACACCCAATTAGAACAAATAAAGAGTTTTTTGAAAAAAAGTGTATTTGGCTGCACATTAAGAATCGAAAAGAACTCGTATATATTGAGAAAGTGTATAATATTCTGTAAATAACAAAGAATTGCTCTTTAAATTTTGAATATTCATGATATAATGGCGTATTAAATAAAGCTTTAAAAAGAAAGGATCTTATACATGAAACCGTTGCTTAAAGAAAACTCTCTCATCCAAGTCAAAGACATTTTAAAAGCCCACCAAAATGTAAAAGATGTTGTTATTCATACCCCTCTCCAAAAAAATGAGAGGCTGTCCGAGAGGTACGATTGCAACGTATATTTAAAAAGAGAAGACCTGCAGGTTGTCCGCTCTTTTAAACTGAGAGGCGCCTATTATAAAATGAAGCAGCTTTCAAAAGAAACGACGAAAAACGGGGTGGTCTGCGCCAGTGCAGGAAACCATGCACAGGGGGTCGCTTTTTCCTGTAAACATCTCGGTATTCACGGAAAGATTTTTATGCCGTCGACGACCCCGAGGCAAAAAATTTCCCAAGTCGAATTGTTCGGCAAGGAATACGTTGAGATCATCCTGACAGGCGACACGTTCGATGATGCGTATCAAAGCGCTGTCGCCTGCTGCGAGGAAGAAAAACGCGCATTTATCCACCCGTTTGACGACCCTGCCGTCATGGCTGGCCAGGGAACGGTCGCGGTCGAAATCTTAAACGATATCGAAACTGAACCCCATTATTTATTCGCAAGCGTTGGCGGAGGCGGCCTGCTTTCAGGAGTGGGAACCTACATGAAAAACGTGTCCCCGGATACAAAGCTGATCGCGGTTGAACCTAAAGGCGCACCGGCTCTTTTTGAATCAAACAAAAAAGGCGAAGTCGTCACCCTCGAGAAAATCGATAAATTTGTAGACGGAGCCGCTGTCCAGAAAATCGGCGAAGAGACATTTAAAACGCTTGAAACCGTTGTAGATGATATTTTGCTCGTTCCTGAAGGAAAGGTATGCACCGCGATTCTGGAACTGTACAACCAATGCGCGATTGTCGCCGAACCTGCGGGAGCACTGCCGATCGCCGCTTTAGACCTTTACAGGGATGAAATTAAAGGGAAAAATGTCGTATGCATCGTGAGCGGAGGAAACAACGATATCGGCAGAATGCAGGAAATCAAAGACAGATCGATGATGTATGAAGGACTCCAGCATTATTTCATCGTGAACTTCCCGCAAAGGGCGGGAGCTTTGCGCGAATTTTTAGATGAAGTGCTCGGGCCGACCGACGATATCACCCGGTTTGAATATACGAAGAAAAATAATAAGAGCAGCGGCCCTGCGCTCGTCGGCATTGAATTAAAGCAGCGCGATGACTACGAGCCGCTGATCGCGAGGATGGACCGGAAAGGCTTCCGCTATGTCGAAGTCAATAAAGATGAAGGGCTCTTTCATTTGCTGATTTAAGAAATTTTTTTGAAAACACGCATAAATCACAGACAACTGCTCCTGAGATTATGTATAATAAAGAAAATATCTCATAAATGAGGATTGATAGCTTGTTACTTAAAAGCCTAGAGTTCAAACGTTCGGATGGACAGAAGGTGAAGGTGACGGAAATACCCCTGCTGAAGGAGGACGACCCGCATTTTTTCATGGCCAATCTGAGGCTCGAAATCTTTTTAAAGACGCTCTATTGCTCAAAGCGGAAAAAAAACGTCTACTCCTTTAGGGACTACTTAAAGAGAGCATTGAAATGGCAGGATTACCTGGCCATTTATCAACAGGAAGAATTGAAGCATAATGCATAAGAATTCATAGCATTCTTTGCCGGTCCATGAAGAGAGCCAAATCCGCTTTGAAAAGGGCGGAAGATGGCATTCGGCCGGCAAAGAATTTTTCATGCCGATTTGGCCTCACTAGGAAATACACCATTTGAACCGACAGGATGTGAAGGAGATTGACAAAGATTAAAATTGTAACGGACTCAACCGCTGACTTGAGCGAAGAACTGCTCAGAGAATATCATATTTCCGTTCTCCCGCTCTCGATATCGATCGACGGCACTGTATACAGAGACAGATTCGATATTCAGCCGGACGAATTTATTGAGAAAATGGAGAGAGCCGCAGAACTCCCGAAAAGTTCACAGCCGCCTTTAGGTGCTTTTATCGAACTGTATGAAGAGCTGACCGCTGACGGAAGCGAAGTGATCAGCATTCATCTCTCAAGCCAATTGAGCGGGACATACCAGACGGCTGTAAGCGCTTCAAATATGGTCGACGGGAAAATTACGGTGATTGATTCCATGTATATTTCAAAAGGCCTCGGTTTTCAGGTCGTGCGGGCCGCCTTGCTGGCCGAAGAGGGCATGACGGCCGAAGCGATTGTAAAAGACTTGGAGAACTTACGCAACCGGACATCCCTCTATGTGACAATTGATCATTTTGACAACTTGATCAAAGGCGGCCGCATCGGGAGGGGAAAAGCGCTGATCGGCTCGTTGCTCAAGGTTAAGCCGATCGCGAGGCTTGAGGACGGAATCTATACGCCTGAAAAAAATGTCCGGAGCAGCGGTCAGCTTATCCGTTATTTAACTGGTCAATTTCTTTCCACGGTTAAGGGAAGGACGGTGCAGGCGATCGGAATCGCCCATGCCGATGCACTTGACCTCGCCCATAGGCTGAAAGACTCTTTGCTTGAACATATCCCGGGAATCGATATTGATATTTCATACACAACGCCGATTATCTCGGTTCATACCGGAAAAGGAGCAATCGGTTTTACCTTTTACACCGATTGAAAAAGGGGATGGAAGGATTGAAAAACGTTTTTGGCATTTTCCTTGCAGGTATTCTCACAGTGTTTCTTTCGTCCTGCGGAACTAGCAAGATTGAAAATCCTTTAAACTATGATGTACAGTCTTTTTCTTTTCAAAATCAAGATGGGAAAGCGGTGTCTCTTGAAAGTTTAAAAGGCCAGGTCTGGGTGGCTGACTTTATATTTACGAACTGTGAAACGATCTGTCCGCCAATGACTTCACATATGGCTGAACTGCAAAAACAAATGGAAGAGGAAAAGCTGCAGGCCCGGATCGTCTCATTCAGCGTTGATCCTGAAAATGATACGCCTGAAAAATTGAAGAAATTTGCAGCCAACTATCCGCTCAGTTTTCAAAATTGGGATTTTTTAACCGGATACTCGCAGAAGGAAATCGAAAAGTTTGCGCTGAAAAGCTTCAAATCAATAGTAAAAAAACCTGAAGATGAAGATCAGGTGATACACCAATCGTCATTTTATCTAGTCGATCAAAACGGCAAAGTCGTCAAGGATTATGACGGTGCAAGAAATACGCCGTACGATGAAATCATCGCCGATATTAAGACGCTGGAAAACCGTTGATAAGAACGGGCGACCTGCAGCGAAAGCCTGTTTCCTGACCACCGGAAAACAGGCTTTTTTTTACACCGGCCAAATGATTTTCAAAAGAATCAAAACATGGTACACTTTTTTTTAGGTTATCTAGAAGGAAGGGGCATCATTATTGAACATACGGTTTATAACAGTCATGATGACCCTCGTCTGTCTGCTTTCAGCCTGTACGGAATGGAATGCGGGCGTTGAAAAAACATCGGTCTCCCCTAAGCGCGATATCGTGATTGCAGCAGTGGGCGATTCTCTGACAGAGGGGGTAGGCGATCAAGAGAAGAAAGGCTATGTCGGCATTGTAGCCGCCGAGCTTGAAAGCCGGAACGATGTGAAGTCCGTAACGGTCAAAAATTATGCCGTTAAAGGCTCCCGGACTGATCAGCTGCTTGAAAGATTAAAAGAAAAAGAAGTACAAGAGGGCCTAAAAGATGCAGACTACATTTTGTTTACAATCGGGGGCAACGACCTGATGAAAGTCGTCCGCCAAAACTTCGCGCACTTAACGCTCACACCTTTCCGTGCCGAACAAAAACTGTTTGAAAAGCGGTTTTCGAATATTTTAGCGGAAATCAGAGAGCAAAACGCCAGCGCTGAATTGATTTATGTCAGCATGTATAATCCGTTTAAGTTTACGCTGTCTGAACTGAGGGAAGTTGACCAAGTCGTAGACGAATGGAATGAAGGCGCAGAAAAAAGCCTGAAAAAGGTCTCCAATACGAAAATGGCGGATATCGCTGATATTTTTGAGGAATACAGCGATGAAAAGAAGATTTCAGAAGATGAGTTTCATCCTAATCAATATGGGTATTCTTTAATAGCGAAACGCGTTTACGAACAAATTAAAAACGAAGACCTCCCAGCAGAATAAGGTGAAAAAAATGAAGAAATGGAAGAGCTTATTTTTAATTTTAGCAGCAGTCAACGTCATCATACTTGCCGGGATTTTCATTCTCATATTCCTGCCCGGCGGTCAAAAGGAACCGCCGCGGCCGACTCCGAGTGAATACCAACTGAACGTGACGAGCACGAAAGAGTCATTGGCCGCATTCATCAACACGTATTTGGCGAAGGAGTCTTCGCCGGATCTTGACTATCAAATCGAAATCGATGATGAATTCCACATCGTCGGTGCGATCCGTGCCTTTTCCTCGACAGTCGATGCGAGGGTGTCCTTTCGGCCGACGGTGGAAAAAAACGGAGATGTGGTCCTTGACGTGACGAGATTTTCGATTGGCAAGTTAAATGTTCCGATATCGATGGTGCTGAACTACATGGATCAATTTTATGATCTTCCTGATTTTGTACACGTTCGTTCGGACGCTAAAGAAATTCAAGTTCGTCTGTCAGAGATGCCGCTTAAAAACGGAATGTATGTGAAAGCAAAAGACATTGATTTAGAAAAAGATCAAATCGAATTTGTTTATTATCAGCCTGCACAAAAAGATTCATAGATCGTGCAGCGGGATTTACAGGGGTGAACATATGGAACGTATCTACACATATTTCAGCTTGCTGTCTATGTTGTTTTCATTGTACTTCGGCGGTCTCGCCGCCTTCAGTTTCGTCGATGAAAACATGGACAAGATGTATTTGAACATCGGGTATTGTGCGTTGTTTTTAAGCATTATGATCTTTACGCTTGATGCGAAAAAACATAAAAAAACTGACCATCACAATCAATAATTGCCGGCAAAATCCTAAAACATGAGACCGTTTTAGGATTTTGTCGTCCCTGCATTCAGCAGACTGTAAAAGAGACATCGGGTCTCTTTTTTTTCGCTATGAAGGCGGAGCTTTGACAGGAAACGGCGCTGCTTTTATTTCGAGAGCAGGAGAGCCGTTGACGAAACCGAGGCCATACAAAGTTGCGGATTCGCCGGCATGAAGCGTGATTTTCGGGGATTTCAGCAGGACTGCTGTTGAACCGGCGGCCCTTAGCTCGACGTCGATTTTCTGTGAACGCACCGGGAGATACCGGGTAACCGCTTGAAAGGGGACGCCGGAAAACAGGACAGGTCCGTTTTGCACTGCAAAGTCAAGAGCTGGGGAGTCCGGCGAGAGATGGACGCATCGGATGCTGCGGCTTTCCGGATCAGCCGCAGGCTGGTCATACATTCCGACGGGAACGAGCTTTGCGGCTGTGCCTGTGACGGCAACCGTACAGTACCCGCCGTGGATCAGGTGATACCGTACCGTCAGCAGGGGACTATGCGCCCTGCCTCTCCGGAAAACATCGATTTGAATACGGCCGGCAGGAAACCGGACATAGGAAGATAAATCTGTATAGGAGACGTTTTGAAAAACGGATATCCCGTTTACGAATACGTCGAGATTGTCGGTGTGAGGAGCCGCGTGGAGCAGTCTGATCATCGCTGCTTTTCCGCTGTTTCGAAAATAATAGGGCGCCTCGGCAGGCGGAACATGATAGCAGCTCCTCCGAAAGCCTCCCGCCATTTGACGGGCATCATGAACTGTAGAGAACATCTTGTCACGCCCCTTTGCATGCTTTCTGACATCATATGAGGCTGCGAAGCCATCGGTCACATCGTGATCAAGACGACAGATTAAAGGAGAAAACAATGAAAACGGATTTTACATACGGAAATGTGTTTAAACAGCTGGTCTTTTTTTCTGGCCCGATCATTTTAGCCAACCTTTTACAGATTTCATTTCAATTCGTTGACAGCTTGTGGGTCGGAAATCTGCTCGGAGCAAAAGCTCTCGGTGCTGCGGCCGTCTCAGGGACGGTTTTCTTTACGGTGCTGTCGTTCGTATTGGGCGTTAACACTGCGGCGCTGACGATTCTTGCGCAGCAAAAAGGAAAAGGGGATAAAAAGGGACTTGCTTCATATGTCAACGCGTTTGTCGTTCTGATGACGGCGATGAGCGTATTGCTCGGGGTTATCGGCTATTTTTTCACAGAGCCTTTGCTTTCGCTTCTTCAAACGCCCGGCAATATGATGGATTTGGCTGCAAGCTATTTGAGCATTCATTTTATCGGGATTATATTTTTATTCGGCTATAATTTCATCAGTACAGTGTTAAGAGCGGTCGGCGACAGTCAAACACCTTTGCGTTTCGTCCTGTTGGCCGTCATCCTGAACCTGTTCATGGATCCGCTGTTTATCTCGGTATTCAACCTCGGAATTGCCGGAGCGGCCTATGCAACCGTCGTTTCCCAAGGGATTGCTTTCATTTACGGAGTGGTCTATACGGTGAGAAAGCGGCTTGTTCCATTTTCAAAGCCGGCGCTTCCCTCGCTGGAAGAGACGTCCGTCATTTTGAAACTCGGAGTGCCTGCCGGCTTGCAAATGATGGTGATTTCAGGCGGCTCGATGGCGATTATGAGCGTTGTCAATTCATTTGGAGAAAGTGTTGTGTCAGGGTTTGGCGCGGTACAGCGGCTTGACAGCCTGCTGATTCTCCCGGCGATGGCCATCGGCACGGCTGTCAACAGTATGGCTGGCCAAACCGTCGGCAGCGGCGACATGGAGCGTACGAAAAAAATCGCTCATTACGGCGTCATTTATGTCTTGCTGTTTATGGCTGCCGTCAGTACCGCGATATTTCTGACAGGCTATCATGCGGTCAGGCTGTTTATTTCGGAAGCCGATTCAGCCGCATTCGGGGAAGAGTATTTAAAAACAATTGCTTTTTTCTATCCGTTTATCGGGATTAACTTTGTGTTAAACGGTGTTGTAAGGGCAGCCGGAGCGATGTTTCAAATTTTGGTGCTGAACGTGATTTCTTTTTGGGTTTTGCGCTATCCGTTTACATACCTATTTTCAAAGTGGCTTGGCGAGAACGGCATAGCGCTTGGCATCGGAATGAGCTTTATGCTGAGCAGCCTGACTGCATTTTTATATTACCGCTACGGGAAGTGGAAGCACCTCGTTCTATTTGAAAAATGAAAGCAAGCTCCTGCGGCAAGCCCACAAAGCCAGCTCCCGCCGGGCGTCAGAAGCAAAGGAACAAAAATGCTTTTAACGTCTTAATAATTGACGATATATACAATATAAAATGAGTTTGGTGCTGGGGGCTTGTCATGTTTTTAATCGATTTATTTTTGAATTTGTGCATTTTAATTACTTCGCTCTTTATTTACACTCAGCTAAAGTGGAATATTTTTTCCCGAAAAGCTACAAGCAAACAACTTGATTGGATTGACGGCATTTTGGGCGGGTTGCTCGGAAATGTGCTCATGTTCTTTTCGATCCAGGCAACCGAGGAGACGATCGTTGATTTGCGTTATGTGCCCGTCATGATTTTGTTTTTATTTACAGGCGCCTTTCCGGCATTCATCTGTTCTCTGCTGATTATAGGAGGAAGGTTTGTTTACGGGGGGAGTACATCTTCGATTGCTGCGCTCATAGGAATGATCGTTATATTCATGGGATATTATCTCATCCTCCGAATCATGGATAAAGACGCTGACACTTATCGAAAGACATTTGCATTAGTCATTTTTGCCAATGTGGCGATTTCAATTGTGATCTTGATGCTCCTCCACGATTTCTTCTTAGTGAAAATTTTATTGACTTGGTTCTGGATTTTATCTACTATCGGCGGCTTTACGTCAGTATACGTTGTCTCATATTTAAGAAAATCTCATTTTCTGTTAAAAAAGTATGAAGAGGAATCGTCGATTGATTATTTAACGGGATTGAATAATGTCCGCCATTTTGATGCGATATGGAATGCTCATATTTCAAACGCAAAGGAGAAGAACGAGAAACTGTCTTTGCTTATGATCGATATCGATTATTTCAAAACGATTAATGATACGTACGGACATTCAAATGGAGACGTGATTTTAAAAGAATTAGGAACGATTTTAAAAAAGTCAACACGTACGGAGGATATTGTATCAAGAAACGGCGGAGAAGAGTTTTCAGTCATATTGCCGAACAGTTCCCATTCGCAGGCCGCAGAGATTGCTGAAAGGATACGCAAGGAAGTAGAGACACACACTTTTTTCATTTCTCATTCTAAAAAGATTCATATTACGGTTTCGATTGGAGTTGCGGCCTTTCCGGAGGTCATTCACAGTACGGACGAGTTGATTGAAAAAGCGGATCAATGTTTGTACAGGGCTAAACACCTTGGGAGAAACCGGGTGTGCACCTTCGTTTGAATGCACGTTAAGCTGAACGAAAAAGGATAGATGGAACGATGTCCATCTATCCTGTCTTTTTTATGTTCGTTTATCAAATTCAGCAAGTTTGATAAAAGTCTTCTCATCTTCAATTAATCCGCACGCGCCGCACTGCACTTTTATGGCAGGGCCGCTGTACGGCAGGTGAAATGGAGAAAGCTCGTCATCTGAATACGTTTCCATGATCTCCCCTGTTGCCGGAGCAATCTTAACGGATGTCGGGGACTGTTCGATTAAGTTGAACCGTGTTCGGTTTGTTTTGCAGTTTGGACAAAGATAAGGAGCTGTCATAAAGTCAGTACACCTCTTTTTTATTTTAAGGTGCACGAATTCAGGCCCATTTATGTAAAATCCGGGTCAGCGCTGTTCCCGTTTCTTGTCCAATTTGCTGAACAGTTCAATCAGCGTTTTCAGCTCTTCATCACTGTAGCTGCTGAACCGCTTGAAATAATATTCCGTTTTCTTTTCTTCGAAATATCTAATAATTTCTTTTCCTGCGTCTGTCAGATGGATTTTGATGATCCGTCTGTCTTCTTTTGACCGGACTCTCGTAATCCAGCCTTTTTCAACCAATGCATCGGTTACAGCTGTGATATGGCTCGCAGAAACGCCTAGAATCGTTGCAAACTCCGTGACTTTCTTCGGACCTTGCTCGCTCAGCAGGCGGAGAATCATGAATTCATTGCGGGACATCTCTTTTTCGAGCAGCTCATTTATTTCATCACGTATCTGTTTAAATACTGTGCGAAGCAGTGCTTCCATATCATACATCATTTGTTCTCTAACTTTCAAAATTTCGCCCCTCCATATAAGTAGCAAATTTCAGCTTTTTTAAAAAAGGAATGACCGAATCAGCATGAATATTATTTTTCATGAACATGATATCACTATGATACCATAATTTTTGCTTTTCAAGTGTATGTTTCAGAAGATTTTTAGTTCATTTGACCATCAATTGAACAACGGTCCATAGGCAATGATAGATGAATCCTGCTGTTTCTTAAAATACGGTGATGGCAATGACATATTATTGTCATTTTTTCTTTTTAGGCAGCAGCTGATTTTACGATGAGCGGGAGCTGCTTAAAAATGAGCATGCTGTGATATAATGGTTCCCAACAAGTGTTGAAGAGAAGGAGGCAGAACAGATGGCTGAAAAACGAGAACTCGCCACATTTGCCGGAGGCTGCTTTTGGTGTATGGTCAAGCCTTTTGACGAACAGCCGGGCATTATCAAAGTCGAATCCGGCTATACCGGCGGCCATACGGAAAATCCGACCTATGAAGAGGTTTGCAGCAATACAACGGGACACAGGGAAGCGGTGCAAATCACGTTTGATCCCGATGTCTTTCCATACGAAAAACTGCTGGAACTCTACTGGCAGCAAATCGACCCTACTGACAGTGGAGGACAATTCGCAGACCGCGGTGAGTCTTACCGGACAGCGATTTTTTACCATCATGACAAGCAGCGGAAACTCGCTGAGGAATCTAAGAAAAAGCTTGAAGAAAGCGGCATCTTTAAAGATCCGATCGCGACCGACATTCTGGAAGCCGGGCCATTTTATCCGGCTGAAGAGTATCACCAGGATTATCATAAAAAGCATCCTCAACGCTACACACAGTATCGGATCGGAAGCGGAAGAGAAGGATTTTTACAACAGCATTGGGGGCGAAAGCATGACGAACAATAAAGAAGAACGGCTGAAACAACTGACCCGGATGCAGTATGAAGTGACGCAAAAAAACGGGACGGAGCCTCCATTCCAAAACGAATACTGGGATCTGCGCGAAGACGGAATCTATGTCGATATCGTTTCGGGGAAACCGCTGTTTTCGTCGCTTGACAAATTTGACGCACATTGCGGCTGGCCAAGCTTTACAAAACCGGTAGATGCCGGGGAGATCGAAGAAAAACTTGATACTTCACACGGCATGATTCGGACTGAGGTGAGAAGCAAGTCTGCCGATTCCCATCTTGGACACGTTTTCCCAGACGGACCCGGACCGGACGGCCTGCGCTATTGCATCAATTCAGCGGCCCTCCGGTTTGTGCCGAAGGACGACCTTGAGAAAGAAGGGTACGGCGAATATATCAAGCTGTTTGAACGTGAAAAATAGGTCTTAAAGGCGCTCGTCGTGTACCTCAGATCTCACATCTACAAACGTATTTTGGTTCAAGTTGATTCAAACCCAGCTTGAACTTTACAAAAAACTTAACAGATTTAAAGCATCGGCATCTTGCTGATGCTTTTTTCTGGCATTAATTCGAGATAATAATTTTGTGTTGTTTGAATATTGATATGTCCTAATCGTTTTGATACATATGCTATATCTATATCTTGAGCAAATAAAAATGACGCATGTGTATCTCTTAAACCGTGAAATGTAGTTTTCTTTATGTTTATCTTCTTCAAATAATTCTACTAATAGTTCCGCTTGTTTAAATCCCCTAAAGCTAAAAATATAACCATCATTTGATTCCCAAACACAATACTAATTACATTTTTTGATAAAGGTTTCTTTTGTGTCTGTTATAATAAAATTAATGAAAATATAAAATTTTACAACAGAAAGAAGTGATTGTTTGAGGAAGTATAAAAATATAATTTCAACAATCGGTCGTAATAAGTTAAGTCGATGTACGGATGCTGAAGGAAGAACCTTCAATCGAGAAGAACTTATTAATAGTTGGAAAGAGTCATATCATGAGAGAGTTTCTCGAAATGAAGATGAGGTTGGTTTACGCTTGCCTCAATTTGGAGCATTATCTGCAATTCGTGCACATTGGGCTACATCAAATTCTCCAGCAACAATTGTCTTACCAACTGGAACAGGGAAGTCTGAAACAATGTATGCTACGATAATTTCTGAAAGAATAGCTTCATCACTTATCATTGTACCTTCTAATCTTTTGAGGGAACAAATTTTTGAAGGAGCAAGACATTTCGGGATACTTCCAAAATTAGAAATGATATCAGACGAAGTTATTTATCCAACGACTTTTCTTTATAAGTCAAAAGTTGAAGACGAGGAAGAAACAATTCTGATTGATGCTCTTGAAGAGGCTAATATAGTTGTTTCAACTCCTAGTATGATTAAAAAAATGCCTTCTCCTATGTTGGATACACTCGTTGAAAAGGTAGAGGTTGTAATATTTGATGAAGCGCACCATATCGTAGCTCCCGATTGGGGAACAGTAAGAGAAAGATTTTCAGGGAAAAAAATTCTGCAATTTACTGCTACTCCATTTAGAAATGATGGTAAAAAGATTGATGGTAAAATAATTTTTAATTATGGTTTGGCGCTGGCTCAAAAAGCTGGGTATTTCAAACCGATCGATTTTTTTCCAATTCAAGAATTTGATGAGCGAAAGTCTGACGAAGAAATTGCGAAAATTGCCATTAAACAATTAGAAAAAGATTTTTTGGAAAATGAATATGAGCATGTACTTTTAGCAAGAGCAAATACCCGAAAACGAGCTGATGAGTTGTATGAAAAAATTTACTCTAAGTATAAACTGTATAATCCAGTTGTGATTCACGGGGGCATTCCCCCTGTGAAGAGGAATAAATACTTACAGCAAGTTAAAGATGGTAAATCGAAAATTGTGGTATGTGTAGATATGTTTGGTGAAGGCATCGATATTCCAACTTTGAAAATTGCAGCAATTCATGACAAATATAAGTCGCTTCCGATTACACTTCAATTCATTGGACGATTTGCTCGAACGAGTGGAAATAAGTTAGGAAATGCAAAGCTCATCACGAATGTGGCAATGGATGATTTGAAAGTAGCAATTGATGAGTTGTACCATCAAGATGCCGATTGGAATCAACTTCTTAATATCCACTCAAATCGAGCTATCAATAAGGAAGTTGAGTTAGATGAATTCATTGGTAAGTTTAAAAAAGGTCATGTGAAGGAGATAGATTTATCCCAATTAAAAATGAAAGTAAGCACAAGGATGTTCCAGCACCCTTCAAAAAAATTTTCTGTTAATGGGTGGAAACAAGTTTTGGATCCAGATAGAACTACGTCATTAATAAATGAAGAAGATTTTGTTTATGTTTTCATTGAGGAAATTGAAACAAAGGTTGTCTGGTCAGATCAAAAGGATATAGTTCAATATGATTATGATTTCTTTGTGTTGTTCTTTGATAAGGATAATGGAATCGTTCATATAAACGAAACTGATGCTGGAAAAGGAAATCGGCTTGTGGATAGTATGTTTTCGGAAGCATCAGCAATTAAGGGAGATTCAATTTATCGGAGCTTAGATGGAATTAATAGATTAATGATTGGAACGTTGGGGTTAAAGCAAAAACCTAGCGGAAGGATTAGCTTTAGAATGTTTGCAGGTGCTGATATTAAGGCTGGAATTAGTGAGGCTGTTGCATCGGGTTCGATTAAGTCAAATTTATTCGGTTATGGCTATCGAGAAGGAGAACGAATTAGTATAGGCTGTTCATACAAAGGTAAAATTTGGATGCGTTGGGTAGAACGGATAAAATTTTGGACAGACTGGTGTCAAAAAATAGGGAAGAAGGTATTGGATAATTCCATTAATACAAATAATATATTGAATAATTCCCTTGCTTTAGAGGTTATTACGGAATTTCCAGAAGGCGTTCCTTATAAAATATCGATGCCAGAAATGATTGAAGTTTCCAATTCCTCTAGCAAACTGTTGTATATTTCTAAAGAACAAAAGACATTTCCGTTCTTTCAAACAATGTTAAAGAATCCACGTTTAGTTAATGGAAATCTTCGCTTTGAATTTTGGATAAATGAACGAAAATTTATCTTTGAGGAGATTATTAATGAGACTTCATATAGTTTCAATCAAATCGAAGGTGAAGAACTATTAGTGAAATTAGGTAATGGAACTGTTACAATGACTGATTATCTGTATGAACACTCACCGGAAGTATCATTCATACAAAGCGATGGAACTATTATTGTAGTACAAGAAAATTTACAAACAGTTATAAAACCAAAAAGTGGAATGGAAATACCACAGGACTCTTTCATTGCTATCGATTGGACTGAATTTAAAGTAGATATTAAATCTGAATCTCAAGGAAGAGGAAGAAAGGCTGATTCGATTCAATATGCTACAATACATAATATTGTAGATCAGAAATCAGATATTATTTTTGATGACGATGGAGCGGGAGAAATTGCAGATGTCGTTTCAATTAAAATTGATTCCAGAAATCAAAAGATTATATTTCATCTTTATCATTGTAAATATTCAGCCGAAAAACTTCCCGGAGCTCGTGTTAGTGACTTATATGAAGTATGTGGTCAAGCTGAAAAGTCAATTATGTGGAATGATAATGTCTTACAAATTATTCAGCGGATGATTGAACGAGAAAATATGAGGCAAAGAAAATATAATGAAACTCGGTTTGAGAAGGGAAACTTACGAACTCTGCATATGCTGAAAAAGATGGTGACATCTGGTTTTGAAACAGAATTTGAAATATCAATTGTTCAGCCAGGAGTCTCGATTATGAAAATTACAGATTCAATGAAACAAATTATTCTGGCAACTGATACTTACCTCAAAGATACTTACGGCTTACGTCTAACATGTTATTTTAGTCAATAGAAAAACTGGTTGTAGCAGTAAATGTTTTAGTCGTTTTAAAAGCAGCATGTTCAGATGATCTTTTTTTCAAAGGGTCATCTTTTTTTAGAGGATTTTCTACTCTGAAAGCGAAAAAACATTATAATAGAACATCTTGAGAAAAGAGGCAACTGTTGTGACCCCCATTACAAACACAGAAGACCGTTATTTAATGCTGACATGCAGCAAAAAAATTGAATCGCATTATCATATATACACAGATGACCAGATCCCGCAGATGTTTTCCTCTCATTTTCTGCAGCTGCAGGACGATTTTCCGCTGACAGAGCTGTATTCCCTGCTTGTTCGGGTACCCGAAATTTTAAAACGAAATTATGTTCATGTGAAAAGCTCTTTTAAGCGCGATCTCCCTTTTACGATGAAAAAGTCGCTCTTTGACCTTGGATATATTCTAGATGAAGAATTGTTTTATTCCATTAGGCTTGCAGATTGGAAAGGAGATTCCCCTGGTGTGCGGGCAGAGTGGGGGACGGAGAAATCGCTCATTGACGGCTGCCGGATGATGCAGGCTTATGATACATTGTCGATCAGTGAAGCGTTTGCGAAGGAAAAGCTGCTGCGCAAATATCCTTTTTACGAGGAAGGCATCATTCAGCTGTGTGTCTGCTACTCGGAAGAAGGAGAACCGATTGGATGTGCTGAGCTTTACCTCGATCAGAACGAAAACGTTGCTAAAATCGAAGAAGTCGCCATTTTGGAGCCTTACCAGCGGAAAGGCTATGGATCGGGCCTTATCAAGCAGATGCTCAACGCTGCCAAACAATCGGGCATGGAATCGTGCTATCTTGTAACTACGGGAAGCGATCAGGTGAAAACGTTTTATGAAAAGCTGGGTTTTAAGCAGGAGGAAAAGCTCACAACGATATTTAAGTATTTGTTTGAATAAAGTAGGCAGGTGCACATACCAATTGGGACTTGGCCTGCATAGGCTGGGGTGTAGACTTTATACGAAAGGATGATCGCCTGTGCATTACTCCCATTATTGCTGTCCTACTGGAGGATACGGCTACGGGTTTCACGGCAGAAACACATTTGTGCTCATCGTTGTCCTCTTTATTTTGCTCATCATTGTCGGTGCGGCTTTCATTTGTTAGCTAAAAGCCAACGCCCGGCGCTTGACATGCTCACAAAGCCTTCCATCCGGAAGGTTTTTGTTTTTGTTGTCAAATTTTGCATATATATGTAATATAATCATGAGGTGAAAATATCGGACAAGCGGGGGAGAAACTTTGAAATATGCTTGGGTCATAAAAGGGGATTTTTTCAGACTGTGGTCTGGAACATTTTTATCGCTCTTTAGTTCGGTTCTTTTCTATTATTCATTGGTATGGTGGTCCTTATCGGAAACCGGAAGCGCCCTTTCTGGAAGCATCGTGATCGGCATCGGGCTGACTGTCTCGATTTTGATATCTCCGTTTACAGGCTGGCTTTCCGACAGGTTTCACAGGGGGAAGCTGATTGCGGCTTCAGATATGATCATTTCAGCTGTATTTTTAATGATCGGATTTTTGGCGCTGTCAGGCATGAGTTCGGTTATTTTACTGGCGGCTGCAAGGGTGATTGTATCGGCATGTTTGACCGCAATCGAACCCGCGGCAAGATCACTCTTGCCAGATACACTGAGAAAACAACAAATTGAAAAAGGAATCGCATTTCAAGAAGTGATCACACAGTTCATCCAAGTGATTGTTCCGCTTGTCACAGGGGTTCTGTTTTCCTTTTTGCATTTCGGCTGGTTATGGGTGCTGTGCGGAAGCCTCTCCTTCTTATCCATCTTTTTGGAGTGGAGAATCAAAGATAAAAGGGGCAGCCAAAAGCGTATTCTTTTTACGAATAAACAATTGTTCAGCGGCTTTGCAAGCTTGTTTCAAAATAAGCCGCTCAAGTATTTGTTGTATGGGACAAGCATACAGCAGCTTGTATTCAGCGGTTTTCCGATATATATCGTCATTTGGACTTCGCTGCTTTTAAAAGATCAGGCTTGGCTGGGCGGCGCTTTTCAATCATTTTGGGCGTGCGGGACGCTGTGTGCGGCGCTTTTCTTGTCCTTTATCGCAAAACCGGAGCACGCTAAAGCAGCTGTGCCCGCTTTAATGCTGATTTTTGGCCTGCTTTTGTCTCCTCTCGGCTGGATTGATCATGTCGTGCTCGGCGCCGTAATTTTGATCGTCATCGGAATGATCAGCGGCGTAGTCAACATCTATATTGAAGGTTACTTACAAAGGGTAACGGAAGGTGAAAACAGAGGCAGGTCGCTGGGCGCTTTCTTTGCGGTCAACAGCTCTTTTATGCCGCTCGGCTATGCGGCCGCAGGAGTGTTGTCGGATGCCGTCAGTCCGGAATATTTATTCCTCATCGTCGCACTGCCCGCGCCGTTCGCTGCGTTTTCGATGATGAGATCATTTTATTTATGGGAAAAACAGACGAAAGAAACAGTTGCTTTGCAGGATAAAACGTCAATGTGAATAAGCGCGATTCGAGAAAAATAAAAGGACATGTCCTTTTATTTTTTTGTTTGCACTTACGGCGTTCGCTCCGAAATCAACCATTTCCGCTTGAAAAGAGAATGCCGCCTTTTCCCGCTTCATATAATGTAAAGAAAAACCTCTCATTGGGGAAGGGGGGATGTTTTCATGTCATTTTTGATTAAGCCGGATCTGCACGCAAGCTATCCGGTCGTTCAGTCTGCAAAAGGAAGCTGGATTGTCGACAATTCCGGAAAGCGATACCTTGACGGTTGTTCGGGGGCTGTTACCTGCAATCTTGGGCATGGTGTACAAGAAGTGATTGAGCCTCTTAAAGAGCAGCTTGATGCTGTTTCATTTGTCTACCGTTCACAGTTTACGAGTGAGCCGGCTGAACAGCTAGCCGAACTCCTTGCTGAATGGCTGCCGGGTGATCTGAATTGGTCTTTTTTTGTCAACAGCGGGTCGGAAGCTGTTGAAACCGCCATGAAAATCGCCGTTCAATACTGGCAGGAAAAAGGACAAAACGACAAAACGATTTTCCTTTCGAGATGGAACAGCTATCACGGAATTACAAACGGAGCCCTGTCGCTGTCGGGATTTTATGAGCGCCGCTACAGGTTTACGCACATGCTGCACAGGTATCCTGCTGCTTCAGCGCCAAACTGTTACAGATGCCGGCTTTCTCATCCCGAATGCCAAGAAGCGTGCGTGAAAGAAATCGAGCTCGCCGTTAAAAGGATCGGCAAACAATTCATCGCGGGCTTCGTTGCCGAACCCGTTATTGGGGCAGCTGGAGCAGCCATAACGGCACCTGATGGTTATTACAAAAAAGTAAAAGAGATTTGCGAAAAAAATGAAATTCTTTTTATCGCGGATGAAGTCATGAGCGGGATGGGCCGAACCGGACGGATGCTGGCGATTGAACATTGGGGTGTGACCCCGGATATTGCCGTACTCGGCAAGGGGATGAGCGCAGGATATTCACCGATTGCCGCAGCGGTCATATCCGACGGCATGATGGAAACGGTCAAAAACGGCTCAGGGGTCATCATGAGCGGGCATACGTACAGCGCAAACCCTTTTTCAGCCCGTGCGGCGCTCGCCGTTCTCCGCTACATCCTGAAACACGATCTTGTCAAACAAGCCGGGATAAAAGGGGAAAAGCTGAAAAGAATGCTGAAAGAAGTCATGAAACAGTCGAGCATCATTGGCGACGTTCGAGGCAAGGGGCTTCTTCTCGGGATTGAATTTGTCGCCGATCAAAAAAGCAAAAAGACATTTCCTTCATCAATGCCGGTGTCGTCTCTCGTCATTTCCGAAGCGAAAAAAAGAGGTCTGCTTCTTTATCCGTCCCAGGCGGGTATTGACGGCGGCGGGGGAGATGCTGTCATCATTGCGCCGCCCCTTACGATATCGGACAACGAGCTGGAAGAGCTCATTCATATATTTAAACATGTGGTACACGAGATTGAAAAACAAGCAGAAAAGGTGATGCACGAAAGATGACGGTGCTGAACAAACGTATTGCTGTTGAAGATGCAATTGCCGATTTGAAAGACGAAGCGACCGTCATGTTTGGCGGATTTGGGGGAGTCGGTTCACCGCCTTCTTTCATCAGTGCGATTTTGAAAAAAGGCGTAAAAAATTTAACGGTCATATGCAATGATGCAGGATTTCCCGGCATCGGCATCGGCCCTTTAATCGTCAATAACCGCGTAAGGCGGCTGATCGCTTCCCATATCGGTTCAAATCCCGTTGCTGGAAAACAAATGACTGACGGTTTTCTCGCCGTTGAATTTTCACCGCAAGGTACGCTGGCGGAAAGAATCCGTGCGGGCGGCACAGGTCTTGGCGGTATTTTGACCGATATCGGGATCGATAATGACATGGTGCGCCAAGGAAAGAAGATCGTTTCATTAAACGGACGCGCATACCTTGCCGAAGAAGCGCTGAGTGCGGAATACGCTTTTATTTATGGAAAAACCGCCGATGAATTCGGCAATATCATCTATGACAAAACGGCGCGTAACATGAACCCGCTTATGGCGATGGCGGCTGATCGGACATTTGCCGAAGTGGAGCGGATCGTTCCCCTTGGAGAGCTCGATGAAGAAGAAATTGTAACACCCGGTGTTTTTGTCGAAGGTGTCGCTGAAACGGAAGGGGTGAACTGGAAATGGGTTTGGGAGTCATAGAGCGGAAGAGAATTGCAAAACGGGCGGCCCGCGAAATCAAAAGCGGAATGATTGTCAACCTGGGCATCGGCATTCCGTCTTTAGTTCCCAATTTTTTAGATCCAGGCACTTCCGTCATGATCCAATCTGAAAACGGGCTTCTCGGCATCGGCGAGTCGCCTGAAAAAGGAAGGGAAGATGAGAATCTTTGCAATGCGGCAGGCTGGCCTGTCACCGTAGTAAAAGGCGCTTCTTATTTTGATTCAGCTCTGTCGTTCGGCATGATCAGAAAGGGCGCGATTGATGTCACGATTCTTGGTTCTCTGCAGGTCAGCCAGTCAGGGGATCTGGCCAACTGGATTGTCCCCGGCAAAAAGGTTCCTGGAATGGGAGGGGCGATGGAGCTTGCCCAAAAGGCGAAAAAAGTCATTGTTGTGATGAGCCATACCGATAAAAACGGCGCACCCAAACTTGTCGCCGACTGTACGCTGCCATTGACAGCAAAAGGCTGCGTCGACATGGTGATTACAGAAAAAGCCGTGATCACCATTGACAGCGGCGGTTTTGTATTAAAAGAGCTGATGAGTGAAGAGGATCTTGATGATGTGCTGCGGCTGACGGATGGAAAGATCCGGATCGACCTGCCGGTTTCGTAAGAGGAGGAATTGGATGGAGAACATAGAGAGAAAAGTGTGCGATTGGATCGATTCGCACGAGAAAAAAGCGGTTCGCCTTTTGAAAAAACTCGTCGGAGAAAAAAGCACAATGGGCAGTGAATTTAACGCCCAAGCCGTCGTCCTGGAGAAACTGAGGCAATTTGAAGCTGAAATCGATGTCTGGGAGCCGAGCATGAAACAATTGGAACAGCATCCGCTGTTTAAATCAGACAGAACAAGCTTTAAAGAAAGCCCGAATATCGCGGCTGTCAAAAGAGGAAAGGGCGGCGGGAAATCGCTGATCTTAAACGGACACATCGATGTTGTGCCTGAAGGAAACAAAAAAGACTGGGAGACGGAGCCTTTTCAGCCGGTCGTGAAGCAGGGACGGATATACGGCCGAGGCACAACTGACATGAAAGGCGGCAATACGGCTCTTTTATTTGCGATGGAAGCGCTGGAGCAATGCGGTGTTCAATTAAAAGGAGATCTTATTTTTCAAAGTGTCGTAGACGAGGAGTGTGGCGGGGCCGGGACGCTCGCGGCGGTCATGAGGGGCTACAAGGCAGACGGCGCTTTGATTCCCGAGCCGACAAACATGAAAATGTTTATTAAACAGCAGGGCTCGATGTGGTTCAGAATCACGGTCAAAGGGCTTTCTGCACACGGCGGCACAAGATATGAAGGCGTCAGCGCCATCGAAAAAAGCATGCTCGTCATCCAGTCGCTCCGCCAGCTTGAACAGGTCAGGAATAAGAGAATAACAGATTCTTTGTATAACAATATCCCGATTCCGGTCCCGATTAACATCGGCACGATCAACGGAGGCGCATGGCCTTCATCGGTTGCCGACACGGTGACACTGGAAGGAAGGTGCGGAATCGCTCCGAACGAAACCCCTGAAGCCGTCCAATCCGAGCTTGAAAACTGGCTCAATGATCTTCAATACCATGATGAATGGTTTAAACACTACCCTGTTGACTTGGAATGGTTCGGCGCCATGTGGCTCCCGAACGATTTAGCAGAAGACCATGAACTGACAAAAGTGCTGAAATCCGCCTATCAAACCATCATGGCAAAAGATCCCCTAATCGAAGCTTCCCCGTGGGCGACAGATGGCGGAATATTGTCGCACGCCGGAGGCACCCCTGTCATCGTCTTCGGACCGGGAGAGACGAAAATGGCCCACCAGGCAAACGAATACATTGAAAAGGACGCCCTGATCCAGTCAGCCAAAATCATCAGCCTGTTTATTATGAACTGGTGCGGCTATGCAGGTGAAAAGACCAGCCGTTTCGGAGGTTAAATCATGGAGAAAAAATGGAGCAATGACAGCTGCACGCTTGAAGCGGATGTCGACTTGTTCAGTAAAAGAATCAGAATCATCAATTATGAAGGCGATGTATGTTCATTTTTTCCTGCCATACTGAAAGAAGCAAAAAAACATGATATAGGGAAAATGATCGTTTTCACCAAAACAACTGACAGAGACGCTTTGCTTGAGCGGACGTTTGAACCGGAAGGGAAAATCGACGGATACTTTAACGGGCATGATGCTGACGTGTTCGTAAAATATGTAAAAGAAGACAGGCGAAAAACCGCTGACTGGCTTGCGCAGGACCAAATGCTGTCAGAGTTGTTCAGCACTCCCCGCATCGCGGAGGCCCAAAACGCTTCCTTTAAAATCAGGCGGGCCGCCTCAGTTGATGCGCCTGTTCTCGCCGATCTCTACAACTGCGTCTTTCCTGTATATCCCGCACCTGTTTCAGATCCGGCGTATCTTAAGGAAGCGATGGGAAAAGGGGCTGTTTATTACCTCGCTTTTGACGGGGAAAAAGTGATTGCATCAGCAGGTGCAGACGTTAATCCCGTTTTGGGGAATGCGGAAATAACCGACTGCGCTGTCCTGCCGGAATACAGGGGCTTTTCATTGACGAGGCGGCTGATTGCGGCACTCGAAACCGATTTGAAACAAGCGGGTATCTTTTACGTTTTTTCAATCGCAAGAGCGGCTTCTTTCGGAATGAACGCCAGTCTTTATCATTTATCATACTCATACAGGGGCCGGCTTTTGAACAATTGCCTCATTTATAAAAGCATTGAGAACATGAACATCTGGTGCAAAAATTTAAGCCGGTTTTAAAAAGCGGTCTTTCGCGGGTTTTACATTTGAAGAGACACTTTTCATGCCGGTCACATAACCTGAAAAGTATAGGGAAAATGCTGATAGGGGGATGAAAGATGGAAAACGGTCTGTTTAAGCCGAAAAGGCATTGGAAGGATATTGAGCTTTGGAAAGATGTTCCCGAAGAAAAATGGAACGACTGGATATGGCAGCTGACAAACACCGTCAGAACGCTTGACGATTTGAAAAAAGTCGTCAATCTTACGAAAGAGGAAGAAGAAGGAGTGCGAATCTCCACAAAGACGATCCCTTTAAATATTACACCGTATTACGCTTCACTGATGGATCCGGATGATCCGCGCTGTCCGATCAGAATGCAGTCGGTGCCGCTCGCAGAAGAAATGCACAAAACAAAATACGACCTTGAAGATCCCCTTCATGAGGATGAAGATTCGCCTGTCCCCGGCTTAACCCACCGCTATCCGGACCGGGTCTTGTTTCTCGTCACTAATCAATGCTCGATGTACTGCAGATACTGTACAAGGCGGCGTTTTTCCGGGCAAATCGGCATGGGCGTGCCGAAAAAGCAGCTCGATCAGGCGATCGGCTATATCCGGGATACGCCTGATGTCAGGGATGTGCTGATATCAGGCGGGGACGGCCTTCTCATTAACGACCAGATTCTTGAATATATTTTGAAAAACCTCCGCGCCATCCCGCACGTGGAAATCATCCGGATCGGCACGAGAGCCCCGGTCGTCTTCCCGCAGCGGATCACCGACAAGCTTTGCAGTATTTTGAAAAAGTATCATCCCGTTTGGCTGAATACGCATTTCAACACGAGCATCGAAATCACGAAGGAAGCGAAGGAAGCCTGTGAAAAGCTGGTCAATGCCGGGGTGCCGGTCGGCAATCAGGCCGTTATTTTGGCGGGTATAAATGACAGCGTTTCCATTATGAAAAAGCTGATGCATGATTTAGTAAAAATCAGAGTCCGGCCGTATTATATTTATCAATGCGATTTGTCTGAAGGAATCGGCCATTTCAGAGCGCCTGTATCAAAAGGTCTTGAAATCATTGAAGGCCTGCGCGGACACACGAGCGGCTATGCGGTGCCGACATTTGTGGTTGACGCGCCGGGCGGAGGCGGAAAAATCGCCATACAGCCGAATTACTTGATTTCGCAAAGCCACGATAAAGTCGTGCTCCGCAATTTTGAAGGCGTCATTACGTCGTATCCTGAGCCTGAAAACTACATTCCGGGAAGAGCGGACGACTATTTTGCCGAAATCTTCCCTGATGTGATGAAGGAAAAAGAGGAGATCGGCATATCGGCAATCTTTGCGGATCAAACGCTTTCATACACACCGGACGGCTTAAAACGGCTCGAGAGAAGGGAAAGCTATTCCACGAGGCCCGATCATGAAACATTGAAAAGCCGCCGGGCAAAGCGTGACGAATTGAAAGAAAAGAAATTCCTTGCTCAGCAAAAAAAAGAAGGCGAAGCTGAGGGGCGTGTGCAATGAAGAGGTGTGAATGGTGCAGTGAAGAAAAAGCCGGGGAAGCCCGCACGGCGGTTTATTGGGAGCTTCCTGACGGGACGAAAGCGATAGAAATCACTGATACACCTGCGGTGGAATGCGAAGGCTGCGGGATGGTCTATCAGGAGGACAGCGTCACCTGGGAAATTGAAAATCAACTGCTCTTGATCGATACAAAAAAACTGCCATCGTCCGTTTCGTATGATGCGCTGATGAAAACAGAGCGCATATTGAAGCGCAATTACTTTGATTTTTCTTCATAAAGCCGGCTTCTGCCGGTTTTTTTGCGTGTTTCAACGGGTTTTTTGTTTGTATTTTTTCAGACGGCCTGTATAATAGAACATCAAAAGAGGACAGGAGGGGAGACCGTGAAGTCTTTTTATCATTATTTAATGAAATACCGCCATCCGAAACCGAAGGACGCAATCAGCGAATTCGCGAACCATGCTTATCTTGATCACGGATTTCCCAAGGCGTCAACTCATTACGATGAAATCAGCTCTTACCTTGAGCTTAATGGGGATTATTTATCGTCAATGACGACATTTGATGAGGCTTGGGAACAATATATTTCGGAAACAAAGCGATAAAAAATCCGCAGTTATTCAGAACTGCGGATTTTTTTACGTTCGCCCGAGCCGGCTGGGCTTTTCGGAAAACTCATCGGGCTTTGTAACCTTAGCCCATGCGAATTGACAGCACTCAGCATACGATAAGCGTAACACGGAAGCTTCAAGGCAAGGGGGAATCCAAATGAAGTCAAACGCGCCTAAATTCAAAGTCGGGGATGTTGTCGTCGTCGTGATGTACGGGACGGTCGGAACGATTACAAAAGTTCATAAAATCGATAAGCATTTTTTGTATGAAGTCAATCATAATGAAGTGCTTTATTTTGAGACTTCTCTTCAACTTTACAAAGATTATGACGGGGTCATTGTCGATACGGAAAAGCTTGACATCGAATATGAATTTTTAATCGGGGATGTCGTCTATGTAAAAGATTACGGCAAAGAATTGTTTAAAATCACCGGGCACAGAACGGAAATTTGGAGATATGTGGAGGATGGCTGGGAAGATATCATTTACGAGCTGACCCGTTTAAAAGACGGAGAATGGCTTGAAACCGAAGAAGAGGATTTAACGCTCGTGCTCAGAACTTACGAAATGGACCAGTTCGTCCATCAGCTTCTGTTTGTTCATTATGTCGGCGAAGCCGGACAAGAGCTTGATGAACCGATATCTGAAAAGGTATTTTTGCCGTTTTCTGGGGATTTCGAGGAGCAGGAACATGAGCACAACATGGCAGTTGCTGTCGTGGATGAGCTGCTTGATATCTACAATGACTATAAAGTATTGTATGAAATGTTTCAGGATGCGGAATATAAAGAAATGATGGAGTTTGTGTTAAGCAGCCTGAAAGAATATTTCAAATGATAAACAACAAATATAAGAAATAAGGAAAACAGCCAAACACAATAAGAGCGAACATGGCTTTCAAGACCTTCCCCAAAACCAGGTCAAACCCTTCTCCGTCAAGTGCTTCAAGCGTTTTTTGGATCATTTTCTTTTCCCCTTCCGGCTTTTGTCTTGTTACGACATGTATATGACAGAGGACAAACATTATGACAAACCGGTTATAAAACCGAATGCCAGCTCATACATCAGAATAAGGAGGCGATCACAATGAAAGAAATTGAACTGATGATAGATACAGAAGAAATCGCTGATTTTTTTTATCTAGAGCTGACAAGAAGAGGCTACATACCGAGCGAGGACGAACTGTTCGAAATTGCCGATATCACCTTTGATTATCTGATTGCAAAATGTATGATAGATGAGCATATAGAGGATTGAAAAAAAGGGGACCGGGGCGCACCTGCTCCGGTTTTTCCTATATATTTGCCCGGCAGGGGAGCCGGGTGTAAAATGTTTAAAAACAATGTCAAGGAGGAACTGACTTTTTCAATGTATAAAGCACTATTTTCAGCCGCTGTCTTTGTCATCATGGCCATTCTTATCCGCATCCCGGCGGTTCAATCATTTGATGTGAGCGTGATACAGGCTCTCGAGTCAGTCAGACACCCGGTTCTCACAGCATTTTTTAAGGGGCTGACAGAGCTGGGGTCAAGCGGCTTCATGCTGCCGCTAATGCTGGCTATAACCCTGGTTCTTGCCGTCTATAAAAAAGCAGCGGCATCACTGTATCTTTATTTGCTGTTTTTTGTTGAAAGAACGGCCAATGAAGCTTTAAAAGACTGGATTGCCAGAGAGCGCCCTGCGATAAACCCGCTCGTGCATGAACCGTCACACAGCTTTCCAAGCGGCCATTCAATGAATGCGGCGAGCATATACCCGTTTATCGCATTTCTCCTTTTGCTCTGCATTCCTTTTTTTCAAAAACACAGCCGAGCGGTTTACATGTGGACGGGCCTTCTCGTCGGACTCATCGGAATCAGCCGCATGTATCTCGGCGTTCATTACATGACAGATGTCATCTCAGGATTTTCTCTCGGTCTGGCGCTGTTTTTCATCTTCAAAAAAATTGGCGAAAAGTACCCGCTTGTTCGACAAAAGTAGTCAAAGGGATTGAGCCGCGAAACGCCAATTGTATAAAAAAAGGAGGGATCTGTATTGCCGTTAATGTTTCAACTGTTTAAAAAAAAGCTGACACCTTATGATGTGACGATTTTTCAAACGCCTTGCTTTGGTGAAGATAAGGGATATGAGATGGTTTACAGAACGGAAATAAACGGCAGAACCCATGAAGATGTGCTGGAACGGACATTTTCCACTTTCAATGTTTATGACACGGTGCCGAATGATTATAAGGCGAGATTTCTTGCAACAGGCGACATCGTTTTAATTGATGAAGGAAGAAAGGGAAAAACCTATTATAAACTGCTGTCTACGGGATGGAGCAAAATCAACCGCATTTTGCTGCAGTCATCGTAAGACTGAAAAACTGCGGAAGCGCTGTCCGCAGTTTTTTTATGTTGTATTCTTTCGTTTTCTGGCGCTGAATTCCTTTTCGTGCGCATCCTCTGCCGCAATGACGTCCTTTGTCGGGATGTGGTTGTTCTTTTTCAGTCCGGTGACTCTGTTTCGCTGTTTTTTGCCCATCATTTATGACCTCCTTCCTAAAAAATAGGATGACTAAACGCCCCGCTATTTATCCAGGAGAAAGTCGTCTTTATTCTGTCATATTGATTGCAGCCGGGTAGACATACGGCTGCTCAGGTTCGCTGATCTCCTTCCATCGCTTCGCGCGGATGATCGGGATGACAGCGCCGTTATAAGATGCTTTGCCGAGCGTTCCTTCCAATTCAATCCATGTATCAGGCTGCAATTGCTCAGCGCCGTTCCATTCGGCAAGAAACCCGATCAGGCTGGCGTCTGCGATGCAGTGCGTGATCATAAATCGGGACAGCACGAGCTGGTGTGTGCTCAGCCCGGCTTCCTTATGGACGAAGCCTTTGACCGTGATCTCTTTTCCAATGTAATGATCAAGACTGCTTGTCACTTCATCATAGTAGTCTGCAAACATATCGTCATTCATGACAATCCGCTTTTCATGCTTAAATTGATCCATCTTCCGATCATAAGCCGACTTCGGCATCGCTGAATCGGCAAGCCCTTGCTGAATCTCCGGTGTCATGACATGTTCCTTTTCGCCTTCAGTTTGAGGGGCGATCTCCGTTTTGGTGAGCATAGTCCCTTTGTTGGCAGCGACAGACGAATTCAGTACAGCCGGGGAAAGGGTGAATCCGGTGATGAGGGGAAGAGCGATGACGGCATAATGCATCAGCCTGATAAAAAAAGGCTTTGACTCGCCATGATCATGTCCGCAGCCGCAATCTCCAGTGTGGTCATCCTTCACCGTCCAGATCCTTGTCAGCTGAATGATAAACAGAAACGCGAACACACCTGCGGCGATGAGGCTTGTGTAATCGTATTTCGGATTGATCAGCTTATCAATTTCCCCTGTGTAATGGAGCTTGAAAATAAAGACGGAAAAGGCAGCCAACACAAGTGCGCGCAAAAATTGCCGAAGCTGAAAAACCATTGGTAAAACCTCCTTTCTACAGCAAACTGACAACTTTGATACAAACATAGACAACAACGGTGATCAGGACAGACAAACAAATGACGAACTTTGGCTTAAACGCATGCAGCATCATGACCGTATTTTTTAAATCGAGCATCGGCCCGTAAACGAGAAAAGCAAGGATGGATGAGGAAGGAAACAAATTGGTGAAGGAAGCGCCGATAAATGCATCCGCTTCAGAGCACAGCGATAAAAAGTAAGCCAGCCCCATCATGACCAATGCCGAGTCAAGCATGCCCCCTCCGAACAGAAACAGCGATTTTAACGGGAGATAGGTTTGCACAAGTGCAGCAACTAAAGCGCCGATAATCAGAAACCTCCCCATATCAAAGAATTCGTCAACAGCATGTTTCAACATATCAAATAGCTTTTCCGAAAAAGGGGATCGTCTGCCGGAATGGGTGCAGTGTGCAGCTGTCTGCCGGCTTTCCGTTTTCAGCTGGCTTGAGCGGAACATCATGCTAATCGCAAAAGCGATGACGACCGCTGCGGCAAAACCGACAGCAACCCTTAAAACGGCCATTCGCAAGTCATTGCCAAATGCCATATAAGTGGATAAGATGACAATCGGATTGATCAGCGGTCCTGTCAACAGAAAGCCGACGCCGGCATAGATGGGAACGCCTTTTGACACGAGCCTTCTCACGATCGGGACAATCCCGCATTCGCAAGCCGGAAAACAAGCGCCGAGCAAACAGCTGACAATCACTCCTGAAAACCTGTTTTTCGGAAAAAGGGAGCGAATGTGCTCTTCAGTCACAAAGATCTGGATGAAACCGGCGATTAATACCCCGATTAACACAAAGGGAAGGGCTTCGATTAAAATGCTGATGAAAATCGTATTCAGCTGCTGAACGGAAGCCGGAATCTGGAAGGGGAGGCCTGCGGCGAGCGATCCGCCGGCTGACACAAGGCATACTAAAACACCGATGACAACAAGCCCGGTAAAGTCGATTAAATAACTGTTAAGTGAACGAAACATCGCTTTTCCTCCATCCTGAAATAGCTAATCGTAATGATTCTTTTTTAAAGGTATGCCTGTCCTTTTTTAAACATGACAAGAAAAGAATGATGCCGAAGCGGAGCAGGGCTTTGTTTTCTTTTTCCGCGATGTTGGTTTATAATACATATGCGAGTGGATGCTGCAATCATCATCACAAATCAGCTTTAAAAAGGCAGGAGGAATATTCATGAGCGTACATATTGGCGCAGAAAAAGGACAAATTGCAGAAACGGTGCTGCTTCCAGGAGACCCGCTGCGTGCAAAATATATCGCTGATACATATTTGGAAAACGTTGAATGTTATAACGAAGTACGGGGAATGTACGGCTTTACGGGCACTTATAAAGGAAAGCGTGTTTCCGTACAGGGGACGGGCATGGGTGTGCCGTCTATTTCAATTTATGTCAATGAACTGATCAGAAGCTATGATGTGAAAAACCTGATCCGCGTCGGATCATGCGGTGCGATCAGAAAAGACGTCAATGTAAGAGATGTCATTCTTGCGATGACTTCATCAACCGATTCGCAAATCAACAGAGTGGCATTCGGTTCGATCGACTTTGCGCCTTGCGCAGACTTTGGCCTGTTAAAAGCTGCTTATGACGCTGCAAGTGAGCGGAACATCCCGGTTACGGCAGGGAATGTGTTTACAGCGGATCAATTCTATAATGACGACAGCCAAATTGAGAAGCTTGCCAAACACGGAGTGCTTGCGGTCGAGATGGAAACAACGGCGCTTTATACATTAGCTGCGAAATTCGGCCGAAAAGCCCTCTCGATTTTAACGGTCAGCGATCACGTCATTACCGGCGAGGAAACAACAGCAGAAGAGAGGCAGACGACCTTTAATGATATGATTCTGCTGGCTCTGGATGCCGCTTTGTAAAAGCATACATGCACTGAAAAAGGATGGATTCGAATGAACGGAAAGTACAAATACGTGACGATTGCTTCATTGCTGAGTGCAGCGGTCCTGCTTGGCACAGGATGTACCATGACCGAACAGAAGCAAAATGACACGGCTAAAACACAGAACACTGCAAACGCAAGCAAGGATGCAAAAGACCAAAAGGCCGACAGCAATCTGGAAGATCAGGAATTCATACTCGAAAGCAAGTACTTTAATCAAATAAAAGATGTAGACGGGCTGCCGACGATTCAAAATCCGGAAAATATAATGGCGCTTGTAAATAAAGAATACGCGCTTCCCGGCAACTATGCACCGAGCGATCTGACAGTGCCTGATGTCGCGTTTTCTTTTACCGAGGATATCGACAAGCGTTATATCAGAAAAGAAGCTGCCAAAGCGCTTGAAGAGATGTTCAGCGCCGCTAAGAAAGAAGGCTATGAACTCGTTGCGGTGTCCGGCTACAGATCCTATGACAGACAAAAAGCGATCTATAACAACGAAGTCAGCCAAAAGGGAGAAGAAAAGGCGAAAGAAGCTGTGGCATATCCGGGCCAAAGCGAGCATCAGACAGGACTTGCGATGGATATTTCCAGCAAAAGCAACGGCTTCGCCTTATCAGAGGAGTTCGGCAATACGAAAGACGGACAATGGGTCGAGAAGAACGCTTACAAATACGGCTATATCATCCGTTATCCGAAAAATAAAGAAGACATCACGAAATATAAGTATGAACCTTGGCACCTGCGCTATGTAGGAAAAAAAGCGGCTAAAGTCATCCAAGAACACGACTTGACGCTTGAAGAGTATTTTAAACAAGTGAAAAAGATATAAAAGGGAAAGGGCCGATATCAATCGGCCTTTTCATGTTACCAAAAAAACAAGCCTGCAAGAGCCACACCGGCAATTAGACCGAGACCAAGTCCGTATACAGGGCCCCAACCCCACCCGCCTCCGTAATATCCGTAGGCGAATCCGCGGCCTCCCCGTCTGATCATCGGGGCGATATAAACTTTGCTTGGTGAAACACGGACGATTCTTCCGACATGGACGCGGCCTCCTTTGTCGGTGATTCTCGCAACTCTGCCAACATTTTGGTGGCAAAACCTATAATATCGGTCCACTTGAATGCTCCTTCCATCATCTTATATATTCCTAATCAGCTTATGACGAATTTAATAGAAAAGGTTGGACGAAAGAAGGAGGACAAAAGATGGTTTATAGATGTGATATAAAAATAATATGATCAAGAGAATCCCGGTATTTTTCCAGGTAATACAGGTGTTTTTCCATCGTTTCATAGTCTTTGTCGGAAATCGCAGGCGACAGTTCCATTTCAACGGCGTCATCAGGGTCTGCTGCATCTGCCAATACGACAGGGATGATGTCAATCTTTGAAAATCCTTCTTCTCGAAGGACATTGACCCACTCATCCTCAGCATATAAAGCGGTGAATCCATAAAAGTCCGTGATTTCCTTTTTTGCTTCGTCTGCCAGAGCGTTTCCTTCCTTAAGGCAGACTTCGATCGCGATCAGCATCCCTTCGGGTTTTAAAATCCGCCGGATTTCCTGTAAAGCTGACCGGATATCTGTGAAGCTCAGCACAGATTCAGTTAATACACAGGCAAAGCTTTCAGACTGAAACGGCATTTCCTCGAGGGGAGAGTGGACAACCGGAATGGAAAGCTGTTCTTTTTTAAAACGCTGTTGGGCTTTATCGATCATGACCGGGTCGGCATCAAGGGCAGTGACAGAAAACAGAAGCTGCCCCAAATAAGCGGCGGTCTGGCCGGTTCCGCAGCCTGCATCAAGAATCGGCTGCTCAGGGTCGATGCCGGCTTTGGCGAGCACTGCCTTTGACAGGGACATCCCGCCGGGATGAGCGGATGAGACGCCGAAACTGGCGAGCATGTCTAAATAATCGCTCAAATTGAGATCCCTCCTTTTTTGTATGCATATGCAAAAGCGGAATAATGGTTGAAAAACGATCGAATGCCAGCAGCCCGGAAAAATCGGTATTTAAGTGATTCGAGTTGACGAATAAAGATTCGTCCATGATAATATGGTAAGAAGAAAAGGTGGTGTTCGTTTGAAACAGCAGTTAAAACTCTTTTTGGCTGTATTGATTACGGCCGTCGCCGCCTCCGCACTGACGCTTTATCTGGTGGGCAAAGGCAGCGGCGGTTCAGTATATTCCGCTTCAGATTCCGAGAAATTCGAAAAGCTGATGGCGGCGTACGACAAAATCAAGAGCGACTATTATCAAAATGCAGACGATGAAAAGCTGACTGACGGGGCGATTAAAGGTATGCTTGGAGCTTTGGATGATCCATATTCAACATACATGGATAAGAAAGAAGCTAAAAGCTTTGAAGAAAGCATTACCTCTTCTTTTGAAGGAATCGGCGCCCAAGTAGAAGAAAAAAATGGACAAATTCTAATCGTCGCGCCTATTAAAGGATCTCCCGCAGAAAAAGCCGGCTTAAAGCCGCATGATGAAATTCAGAAAGTGGACGGCAAAAGCGTAAAAGGCAAGAACGTCAACGAAGCGACAGCAATGATCCGCGGCAAAAAAGGCACGAATGTCAAGCTTGTTCTCAACAGGGAAGGCGTCGGCCAAATCGATGTTACGATTAAGCGCGATACGATTCCGATTGAAACGGTTTATTCCAAAATGATCGACGGCAACATCGGTGAAATCCAAATTACGTCTTTCTCTGAAAATACCGCAAAGGAACTGACGAAAGCCATTGATGACTTGTCTGAAAAAGGTGCGGAACGATTCGTGCTAGATCTCAGAGGAAACCCCGGCGGCCTGATGGACCAAGCGATTATGATGAGCAACCTGTTTGTCGATAAAGGCAAAACCATTATGCAGGTTGAATCCAAAAACGGGAAAAAAGAAGTGTATAAAGCCGAGAAGGAACGAAAAGTGACCAAGCCGACCGTCGTTCTTGTCAACGGAGGAACGGCAAGCGCGGCTGAGATCATGGCCGCAGCACTTCACCAGTCCTCAGGCATCCCGATCGTCGGTGAAAATACGTTTGGAAAAGGAACGGTTCAAAATGCGGAGAGCTTCTCCGACGGATCGACCGTCAAGCTGACGATTGCCAAGTGGCTGACGCCAAATGGGGACTGGATTCACGAAAAAGGAATCAAACCTCAATATAAAGCGGAGCTCCCAAGCTATGCCAAACTGCCGTACCTGGATTCCAAAAAAGAGTATAAGGCAGGCAGCACCGGAGACGAAGTGAAAGCCGCCCAGCAAATGCTCCAAGCGCTCGGTTATAAGCTGGATGCGACGGGGGCATTCGACGCACAGACGGAGGCTGCCGTTAAGGCTTTTCAAAAAGACCAAAAGCTGGAAACGACAGGCGTCCTAACGGGCGAGACAACAATCAGCATGACAAGCAAGCTGCAGGAAAAGCTTTCCGACAATGATACGCAGTTGGATAAAGCGATTGAGATCTTAAAAAAAGAGAAATAAAAGAAACCCTTGCGCTCACTCGGAGCGTAAGGGTTTTTTGGTGATCAGGCGCTTTTTTGCACATTTTTCTTAGCATGAAACAAATAGTTGATCACAGAATTGCGCTTTACATTTTTTACAAAAAACGGATTCAACACGACAACAGTCAAAAGGTTGGCGGCAAGCCCCCAGAATCCTTCGTAAATGCCGAAAGTGGCTCCTGTCAAATAAACGGTAAATGTAACGGCAAGGCCGATGAGGAGACCGATGACCGTCGCTTCTTTCGTCTGGTTTTTCCAGAACAGGCTGATGACGATGGCAGGGAATATCTGCACCATGCCTGATACGCCGAGAAGCTGAAGCGTTACAAGCGCTGCCGGGAACAGCATTCCGAATAAAAGGGCCAGACCGATGACGACAAATACCATCGAGCGCGTGATGATCGTCAGTTTTTGTCCCGAAACGCGGGGGTTGATCAAATCGCGGTATAAATTGTTGGCGAACAAGTTCGACGCCCCGATCGCCATGATCGAACACGGGATCAGACTTGCGAGGGCGATCGTTGAATAGGCGAATCCTTGCGTGACGCCGCCGTAGGAACTTTGAATTAAATGCAGCAATGCAAATCTCGGATTAATGTCATCGGGAAGAACGAGAAATGCGATAAACCCTAAGAAAATGACTAAAATTAATACGATATTGTACAGCGGCAGAAACATGCTGTTCTTTCTGAGCGCATCCGCGCTGTTCGCCGTAAAAACGCCTGTCGCCGCATGGGCCCACATGAACAGGGCAAACGCGGAAACAATCGATGCCGTGATGAACCAGGCGATCCCGCGCGGTCCGTCAGAAGGGATCGTCAGCATATGCGGCGCTTCATTTGCCAGCTTGTCAATCATCGGCGCCCAGCCGTTAAAATGGATGAGCGGCAACGAAACGACCATAAACAGCATCATCACCCAAACTAAAATGTCTTTAATAATGGCGGTATATGTAGGACCTTTGATGCCGCTGAAAAACGTATAAAGCGCGACAAGGATGAACGAAATGATCACGACGACATTGACATTAATAAACCCTGTACCTGCGACTTGAAGCGTATCCTGGATTCCGCTGAGCTGCAGGCAGATATACGGGATCAGCATCAAGACACCGACAATGGCAACAAGCGAAGACAGCAGCTTGCTGCTGAAGCGTTCCCTTGCGTAATCGGCCAGCGTCGTCAGCTGATGTACTTTCGCCACCTTCCAAATTTTCGGCAGAAAAAAGTACGCGATAAAATAGGCCAAAACTGAATATGGAATCGCGAAAAAAGCGACGCTCCCGCTTGTAAAAGCGGTGCTTGTCAACCCTAAAAACGTGTAGGCTGTATATAAGTCGGCACCGACGAGAAACCAGACGAGCAGCCCGCCGAACCGCCTTCCGCCGACGGACCATTCTTCAACCGATTTCCGCGACTGTTTATTGCTGCCGGCGATAAATCCGATACAAACCACGGCCAAAATGATGCCGGCGGTAATGAGGAGCGCTGTTAAATTTCCCTGCATCACTCATAACCTCCGTTTCTTTTCTCAAATCTGTAAATCGCAAATGTAATCAGCGGTGTCAGCACAATCCACAGCACCAGCCAAAAATGAAAAAATGGAAGTCCGAAAACGATCGGATCGATCCGGTTTACAAACGGCAGCAAGGCAAGCTGTCCGATAAAAGGGATGATGAACAGAACCCATTTAAAAAGCTGTTGATTCACCTTTTTTCCTCCTTAGCCATTTTAATGTTCATAATCATAGCAGTTGTCAGATTTAATCACAAGATAATTATTAGAAAAAAGTGATTTTTTAAATTATTTAAACAATGGTTCTGCCTTGCATATTCGAAAACATAACTTTACAATAATTAATATCTTGAATTCAAGATAAAACGGAAGGGGGGTCACCATGTTTGCAGGAGACCCTAAAGTAAATGTATGGGTAAGAGATGGGCGGACCGGGCTTTTTGATTGGTGATCCGCTGGAAAGTCTCGGCGCGGAATTGAAGCTTCCAGAATGGCTTGACAGCATCGCGTGCAAATTGAAGGCATTTCTTCTAAAATGGGAAAAGGAGTGAATGAAAATGAATCATATATATGAAAAAGGGAACTCTGATCTCACCCTGTTGTTATTGCATGGAACAGGGGGAAACGAACACGATCTTCTGCTGATCGGCAGGATGATTGATCCCGATGCAAATTTGCTCGGGGTCAGGGGGAATGTGCTGGAAAACGGAATGCCCCGTTTTTTCAAACGGCTGAGAGAAGGGGTGTTTGACGAGAAAGATTTGATCGAACGGACAGATGAATTAAAAACGTTTCTAGATGAAGCTGCAAAAGAACTTCACTTTGACAGGAACCGGGTGGTCGCAATCGGCTATTCAAACGGCGCCAATATCGCGGGAAGTCTCCTGTTCCGACATGAACATGTACTGAAAGGGGCGATTTTGCATCATCCGATGGTTCCGTTTAGAAATCGCAAGCTCCCTGATATGACAGATTTGCCTGTGTTTATCGGGGCCGGCAAAACAGATCCGCTCTGTCCACCGGAGGAATCAAGCGAGCTTGCCGGCTATTTCACAAACGCCGGCGCCCAAGTGCTCCTTCACTGGGAAGGCGGCGGCCATCAGCTGACACACAGCGAGATCGAACAGGCGAAAATCTGGTATGAAAAGCATATAAAAGCATAAAAATAAACCTTAGTCCTTTTTTTGGGACTAAGGTTTTTTAACATGTTTACAACCATGTAGATACGTCAGACACATCAAAACGATTGCTTTTGTGCGCAGGTTTGACCGGTTTTCCGATCGAAATCAGCATGACCGGTACATAGCGTTCATCGATGTTGAATTCTTTCACGAACGCTTGCTTGTCAAAGCCGCCCATCGCGCATGTGTCATAGCCCATTGCTTTAGCTGCAATCATCAGCTGCATGGCAGCGAGCGATGCGTTTGTAAAAGCGGCATCTCTTGCAAACCCGCTGTTTTGATAAGCGCCGTTGATTTGTCCGAGCAGCGTGTTTTTGATGTCTTCGGTCATGTAACCTGCTTCTGTCAGAGGGCCGTATACGGCTTCACCGTTCAGGTTCGCTTGTAAGTCCCCGAGCACGGCTACGACCGCAGAGGCCTGACTGACTTGTTTTTGGTTGAATGCGATCGGAAGGAGCTTATCTTTTGATTCCTGGCTGTGAAAGACTGTAAAATGCCAGTGCTGCAGATTCCAGGCTGACGGAGCCTTTGTGGTGATGCTCAGCAGCTTTGTCAGCTCTTCTTTGGAAATGGAAACGCTTGTGTCATATTCTTTAATCGATGTACGCTCTTCCAGAATGTTAAGAGTAGTGTTTTCTTGTGAAGACATGTGACTTCCTCCTTTGGGCTAAACGTGTTATGATAGAGTCAGATAAAAAGTTAGAAACTTACTTTTTGTAACTTTATTGAGTATTTTAATGGTACACATTATATTTGTCAACTGGATATGGAGGGGTGAGAGAATTGGGGTTTACAATGTGTCCTAGAATGGAAGCCGCCTTTTCTTTACTCGGCAAACGATGGAATGGACTGATCATCCATGTATTATTGGATGGACCTAAACGATTTAAAGACTTGACTGAAATGATACCGATGATCAGCCAAAAAATGCTGGCTGAACGTTTAAAAGAGCTCGAACACTGCAAAATAGTCGAGCGTCAAGTGCTCCCGGAAACGCCGGTAAAAGTAATCTATCAATTGACAGACAAGGGGACGGCGCTAGAGCCTGTCCTCAAGGAGATACAAACCTGGGCCGAACATCATTGTGATCCGGAAGGGAGCTGACCGGATTGAACAGTAAAGAAACAGTCGTCATTACAGGCGGGGCCAAAGGCATCGGAAGAGACCTTGTGGCCGCCTATGCTCAAAAAGGTTTTATCGTTGTATTCGCCGACGTACTAAAGGAAGAGGGTGAACAGCTTGAAAAAGAGCTGACCGCTTCCGGAGCGCAGGTTCAGTTTGCAGCTTGTGATGTAGGTTCTGAAGAAGATGTGAAACGGCTGATGCAGGAAGCTTCCCGAAACGGCCGCTCAATATCGGCACTCATTAATAATGCGGGCAGATCAGTTTGGAAGTCCCCTTATGACTTGACCGCGGAAGAATGGGACAACGTCCTGAATACCAATTTGAAAGGCGCGTTTCTTTGCGCAAGAGAAGCGGCCCAAAAAATGAAAGAGGCGAAAACAGGCGGGGCCATCGTCAATATCGCTTCGACAAGGGCGTTTATGTCCGAGCCGGACTCAGAAGCTTATGCCGCGTCAAAAGGGGGCTTAATTGCTTTGACTCACGCATTGGCCGCGTCTTTAAGCAAAGATTCCATCGTGGTCAACAGCATTTCTCCGGGATGGATCGAAACCGGTGATTATACTGCCCTGCGGCCTATTGACCACGGGCAGCATTTGTCAAACAGGGTCGGGCGCCCTCAGGATATCGTCAAAGCATGCTTTTACTTGACCGATCCTGACAATCGCTTCGTCACCGGTACAAACATAACGGTGGACGGCGGAATGACAAAAAAAATGATTTATGAAGAATAGCCCAAACGTTTCCCGACTTTATGAATACCTTTACTATAGGCAGACATAAAGGAGGATAAAAGCCAATGAACCCTCATATGCTTTATTCGAGATCAGGTCCTGCCGGATACCCGGCCAGATTCCCGTTATTCTGGGGTTTTGGAGCGCCGCTTGTCGGCGGATTGCTGGGCGGATTTCTCGGAAGCGCGATTTTTAACTACCCAAGACCTTACGCTTACCCGCCGCCATACCCGGGACCTTACGGCGGTGCGCCTTATTACGGCTACGGAGCAGCTCCTGGGGCCGTTCCGTACGGGGGTGTTCCGGGCGCAGCTCCATACAGAGGGGCAGGACTGGGCTACTGATCAATAAGCCAATTGTTGCTGGCGTCTAAATGCCGGATGTCAATATGAAGCGGCGGCCAAAGCTTGCGAATCTTTTCGCCTTTGGCCGCCGTCTCATTCTTTCCGGATCGATCAGTCAGGGAACTGTACTTTTCCCGGTACGGTATATGCGCTTGATGTCCCGTTTTCCGGGAGTTTTTTTATCGTGTCTTTTACGACTTTTCCTCGGATATCTGTAATTCTGACTTTAAGCGGACTTGTCCCGAGATTGGTGCTGACGAAATGGTTGTAATCCGTTTTCTCCATGTTGATCCACTTTCCGTCTTTGTAATATTCCATTTTCATGACGGGATATTTGTGATTTCTGACTTGGATCGCCGCCCACCACTGGCTGCTGCCTTCTTTGATCCGGTAAGTGAAATTGCCGGTAATCGGCGCTTTGACTACACGCCATTTAATATCGATTTTGCCGTCTTTCATATCGCCGATCTCGCGAAAAGCGTTCGGAGAAAGGTCAAGGGCTCCCGGCGCTCCTTCAGGATACAGATCGGTAACATAGACAGTCGTTTTTCCTTTCGGCCCTTCAACTCGCAGATAGGCGCCGGCAAGAGCCGCTTTCACACCGCGGTAATTCATATCTGTCGGATTTAAAGCGGTGATCTTCATATTGGACGGAATCGGATCCAAAAGCAATGCACCGCCGGAGTAACCTGACCCAGTATAAGTGGCGTAGCCCGTATGCAGTGAGTTGTATGCAGCAGAAGCTTGAGGTGAAAAACAAAGGATCGTCAAAAACATTGCTGTGATCAATAGGCTGATTTTCTTTTTCATATACATCCTCCTGTTTTATAAATTGAGAACCATTATCATTATAAGGACAAACTGATAACAGCCGAAAGAGGAAATAGTTACAGAGACTTTTTAAGGAATAATGACTAACACTGTCAAAATTTAAAGGCGCAGGCAAATGAGATGATCATCCATGAGGACTAGTGTTAAGATGGTACAGGAAGAAAAAAAACAGCCTGCTTTTCCAAGCTGGCCGTTTTCAAAACGTGATGTCGATTTCAGACAGGTTAAAGTCCTCATTTTTTAAGAACATCACTTCCAAAATGCCGTCTTTAAATATTGCTTTCGTACCCTTTCTGCGCACTAGAGAGGGGAGAACGACTTTTTCCTGCCGCCCTTTTTCAGGGTAGTTTTCTATGATCAGGGTTTGTGAAGTATGTTTAATTTTCAGAAGGTTAAGCTGTTCTTTGGTGAGCGGTATTTTAACAAATACATGGCTTGTCGTTTCAAAAATATCAATCGGATCAAATTCATCTGCCGCCGGTGTTTCTTTTGAGAGAGGGTCACGAAAAGGAAATTGAACTGCATACCCCGGTCCGAAAACGCTTTTCATCATGTGGTGAATATATTGCTCCACATCTTTCGGGTCAGCGTTTTTTAATCCGTCCTTGGAAAACTGCTGAAATGGAAAAAAGCGTTGCCAATCAAACACGATCACACTTCCTTTCACATAGACGGTACAGTATATGCAAAAAAGTGCGGAAAGTGATGAAGAAGAAAGGAAAGAAACAGTCATGAATCATTCATCTCAAACGAAAGGAATCATTTACACGGCGCTTTCTTATTTGCTGTGGGGGCTCCTTCCTTTATATTGGAAAGTGCTCGATCAGACGGCAGCGCTCGATATACTGGCGCACCGGATTATTTGGTCATTTGTTTTCATGTGCGGCGTGCTTCTCGTTTTGCGGCAGTGGAAAAACGGAGTCAAAGCATTTCGCTCGCTTTCGGGAAACCGAAAGGAATTTGTTCCGCTCATTTTGTCGTCCGTTCTAATTTCGATCAATTGGTATGTCTACATATGGGCCGTCAGCAACGGCTATATTCTTGAAGCAAGCCTGGGCTACTACATCAATCCGCTCGTATCGATCGTGCTCGGAATTGTCTTTTTAAAGGAAAAACTAACGCGGATGCAGGGAGCGGCAGTTCTTCTCGCTGCCCTCGGCGTGCTTATTTCCGCTTTTCAGTACGGTTCCGTGCCGTACATCGCCCTGATGCTCGCATTCAGCTTCGGGCTCTACGGACTGGCGAAAAAGCGCACATCGCTCTCAAGCGCCATAGGACTTACTTTGGAAACGATGATGATCGCTCCGGTTGCAGCGATTTACCTGCTGTTCTTCAGCCATCCGGAAAAGGCTCAGGCCGCTTCAGGGAGCATCGACATGATGGTGCTGCTGTTTTTAGCGGGAGTGTTAACCGCGATTCCGCTGCTTTTATTTGCGGAAGGTGCGAAAAAACTTCCGCTTTATCAAGTCGGCATTTTGCAATATATCGCTCCGACCATTACATTATGCTTAGGCGTTTTCGTCTACCATGAACCGTTCAACAGCAGCAAGGGCTTTACGTTTGCCTGCATATGGGCGGCGCTGATATTGTTTACACTTTCGCAGTTTAAATGGAAGAAACCGGAGAAGGTATTTTTAAAAAGAAAAAATTCCTTTCATCCGTAAGCCCTTTTTCTTTTCAAGAAACACCGATTATGTATAATTAAACATTATTGAAGCAATTCGGAGGTTGTTCCGTCATGGCAGACGAACTAGAGCTTTTCCGGGCGTATAAAACCCTTTGGAAAAACCGGACGATGGACAGGGAAGGAAGTGAGGCGCTTCATCAGGCGATTGATGATGAGTTGAACGACCTCGGCACCCATCCAAGGCTCAGAAAGACTAAGCACGAAAAATACTATCAGTCAATCCGGCGCATTGTGAATTCACAATTGCAATCAGATATGAAGCTCAAGCTGATTGAATGTCATACGGAACGATTGGAGTTATTAACAAACGAAGAAAGCAGGGAGTAACATGAAAGCAATAAAAAAAGAAGATGTGCAGGCTTCTTTGGAAACATTTTTAAATCAGCCTGTTTACATTCATTTGGAGACGACAACCGGATCATATTCCGCGCATAAAGATGAGCAGAACATGACCGTGGTGGCGTATATCAGAAACGCGAAGGTGACCTGCTCCCGGGCTAAAATCACGGGTGAGGGACCATTTCGCGCCGGTTTGAAAACCGAAGATGGCTGGATCTACGCGGAAGGCCTGACGGATTATACGGTTGATGATGAAGGAAGGTTGCTTCTTGCCGGCTATTTGCCGGGCGGCAAACTCGCCATTTCGCTTCAAATCAGCAAAAAGCCATTTGCAGTCTAAAAAGAAGGTGTTATAAGATGAAAAAACATTTACTCGTGATCCTGCCGCACCCTGATGATGAATCTTTCGGAGTTGCCGGCTTGATTGCCTTAAACCGAAAAGAAGACATACCTGTAACATACGCGTGCCTCACGTTGGGCGAGATGGGAAGAAATATGGGAGACCCGCTTTTTGCCAACAGGGAAACCCTGCCGCTGCTCAGAAAGCAAGAGCTGATCGACGCCTGCAAGGAAATGGATGTACAGGATTTGCGCATGCTCGGATACCGCGACAAAACGCTCGAATTCGAGGATGAAGAAAAACTGGCCGATCAAATAGAGGCTGTCATCGATGATGTAAACCCGAGCCTTATTGTGACGTTCTACCCCGGACACGGTGTTCATCCAGACCACGATGCATGCGGTGCCGCGGTCATCAGTGCATTATCTCGGAAAAAGAAAGAAGACCGGCCGCGCGTCTTATGCATGGCAATCACTCACCATAGGGAAGAGATTCTTGGCAAGCCTGACGTCGTTCTTGATATCAAAGAAGTCGCAGATATTAAATTGAACGCGTTAAAAGCGCATAAATCCCAAACAGGCGGCCTTTTGAAAGAAATAGAGAAAAAACTTGCCAATGGCGAGCCGGTTGTTGAGACATGGTTTGAAAAAGAAACGTTTTGGACCTATCAATGGAATGATTAAAATGATCAAAAAAGGTGTCGGGAATATGAGCCCGGCACCTTTTTACATGCTTTGAGTGTGAATATAGCGGCTTTGAATGCGTTTGAGCCTGAAGAACAGCCCGACTGCACCGGCTGCGAGCCCCGTGATGAGCCCGATCCAGTATCCGAAAGCTCCGAATGAAGTATACGTTCCAATCACAAAACCGACCGGAAGTCCGATAATCCAATACGATACGAGAGCTGTGACAAGCGTGTAGTTGACATCCTTATATCCTCTGAGCGCTCCTTGAATCGGCGCGGCGATGGCATCTGACAGCTGAAAAAACAACGCATACAGCAGGAAATCCTTGGTCAGAAGCAGTACATCCCGGTCAGCCGCGTACAAACCGGCGATTTGCTCTCTGAACAGTAAAATGATGAGTGCCGTGAATAATGAAAAACCGACCGCTATTGAAATCCCGAGATAGCTGTAGGCTCTCGAGTCTTTAAACCGTTTGGCCCCGGCTTCAAAGCCGACGACAATCGTCAGCGTCATCGATACGCTCAATGGAAGCATGTAAAGAAGCGAAGCGAAATTCATTGCCGCCTGATGGGAAGCGATCGTGACCGTGTCAAAGTGGCTCATCAGCAAAGTGACAGCTGCGAATATACTCGTCTCAAAGAAGATGGCAAAACCGATCGGAATGCCGATCTTCAGCAGTTTCATACTTTCAGCAAAAGAAAATGAATAGAATGTTCCAAAAATCCTAAACTGGTGAAACGGCGTCTTCTTATGGACGATGTATAAAGAGATTAGACAAATGCACCAATATGTGATGGCGGAAGCCATACCGGCTCCTGCTCCTCCAAGCTTTGGAAACCCGAAGTTCCCGAAAATAAACAAATAATTCAAGACAAAATTTATGGGCAAAGAACAAAGCGTAATCAGCATCGTCACCCGCGTTTTTCCGAGTGAATCAATAAAGCAGCGCATTACATTGTAAACAAACAGCGGCAATATGCCGAGCCCGATGCAGATTAAATATTGCTTTGCGATGACCGCTACCTTCTGTTCAAGATCGAGGTTCTTCAGCACAGGATCAATCAGAAAATACCCGGAAACGATGACGGCAATGCCGATGATCCCGGCCACATAGATCGATTGAATAACAGTATAAGGGACATCCTTTTGCCGTTTAGCCCCCATCAGCTGGGCGACCATCGGTGTTACAGCCGTCAAAATGCCGGCAAGCCCTGTATAAACGGGGGTCCACAAACTCGAGCCGATTGCGACGCCGGCGAGGTCTGCGGCACTGACTTTGCCTGACATCACCGTGTCGAGAACCGTAATGAGCGACAGTCCCGCTTGCGTAATCAAAATCGGAATTAAAATCGTTAAAAACTGTCTTGTTTTCTCCCGCAAATCCTTTGTTTCCCTCATATCAGTTCCCCGTTTCTTTTGGATAACGAGAGAAATTATAACACGTTATGTATAAAATGCAATAAATGTCTGTTCAATCTTTTTTCGTCTGTTTTGTTTTTTTAAACATTTGCACATAAATAAAGGAAAGAGAAAGGATCCCTAAACACGTACATAAATATTGACATATTTTTTGAATAGCCAAGAAGATTCACCTCCATCTCTTAAAATGCGCCATAAAAGGAGGAAACATGCATGAAAGCGGCGGTAATAAATCACAAGCTTTTTTATGTGTTTTCTAATAGTCTATTAAGACTATTAATATACAAAAATGAATGAGTATTAAGTTTTACGTTTCTATTTATCGTTATACTAAGATAGGAAATAAGAATCTATTGATGAAATAGTAAAACGTCGTTCGATCTAAAAAAAAGATACTCCCAATTCCGGATGTTGGCAAAAAAAATGTATGATATAGTCAATTTATGGTTTCGTGGAGGAATTTGTGCTGAAATGTAGAAATGTATAAGTCATCCTGATCTTTGCTTTTCGATTAGGCAATAGATGAGGATTGATCGGCGATTTCCGGAAAACTAAAGAATATCAATACGCAGTTTTTACACCCTCAACTTGAACGCTGGCTTGCCCATCTGTTGACCGTTTGATCCGAGAGAAAGGGAAATCGGCTGTAAAACGGCACGGAAATCCGCATGTTACGGCGTCTATACAGGCTGTTTCGGCACATGCAGCATATCCAGTCAACTCCTTCTCGCTGTTTTTCACCATGAACCTCTGATTTTAGAGCAACTGATCATCGTATTTCCAAAAAAATTGAAACGCAAACCTTACGAAAAAAAGCATCCGGCATCTAGAGCACGTGAAAAAAAGTATTGATTTTTGTCAATATGTCTATCAGTCTGTATTTTTAACGGGGGATTTGTAAAAAAACAAAAAAACTATTAAAAAAATATAGAATAGGCCGATACAAATCATGAATTGCATTTTTTGCTTAAGAATATAAAAGGGGGCTTTCAGCCAAAGACCATACATATGGTGATCAGATCACCTGCCTGGTCGGCTGGATAAAGTCTTAAGCAATGGCAAATGTAATGGCATACATAGAGAGAACGAAAATGAAACGGGAGGTTAAGAGGTTATGAAGAAGAAGATAGCAGTAGGTTTGGCGGCCTCTGCAGTAGTTGGAACTTCATTGGCGGCGTCACCGGTAGAAGCCCAAACCATCAAGGTGAAAAGCGGAGACTCACTGTGGAAGCTTTCAACTGAGTACAATACCAGTGTTTCGGCACTTCAATCAGCCAACAATCTTTCATCTACGATTATTTATGTCGGACAAACTTTAAAAGTTCCGGACGGCAAGTCAAAAAGCAGCAGCTCACAGGCAAAATCCGCAAGTTCCAGCTCAAGCTCAAGCACTGCCAAATCAACTTACACGGTAAAATTGGGAGATTCCTTGTGGCTGATTGCCAAAGACCACAAAACAACCGTAAAAGAGATCAAAAACTTAAACGGGCTGAGCAGCGATATGATTTATCCGGGACAAAAACTGGTCATTAAAGGAAGCGCGAAAAGCACCGGTTCCAGCTCTGGCTCAAGTTCAAGTTCCAGTTCGAAATCATCAAGCTCAAGCTCGCAAAATGCAAGCAGTTCAAGCAGCACATACAAAGTCAAATTGGGCGATTCTTTATGGAAAATTGCCAATAATTTGAATATGACAGTTGCCGAACTCAAAACGCTGAACAACTTGAAGTCTGACACGATCTACCCGAACCAGGTTCTTAAAGTGAAAGGAACGGTTTCCAGCGGAAGCAAACCATCTTCTGGTTCGTCTTCAAGTTCTTCATCAAGTAAAACGAACACAAGCAGCAGTTCAAAAACGACCACTTACACGGTTAAACCGGGCGATTCTCTGTGGAAAATCGCGAATTCGATGAAGGTGACGGTACAGAGCATCAGAGAGGCTAATCAATTAAAAACAGATGTTTTGCAAGTCGGCCAGAAGCTTAAAATCTCCGGTGCATCGACTTCAGGATCATCTAGCAGCCCATCCTCCAGCTCGCCGAACTCTTCAGTTTCAACCGGCACTTCGACAAGCGCAAAAGTCGAGCGGATGATTGCGGAAGCAGAAAAGCATATCGGCGTGCCTTACAGATGGGGAGGCAACAATCCTTCCGGTTTTGACTGCAGCGGATACATCTATTATGTATTAAACAAAGTCACATCAGTCTCAAGATTGAGCGCAGCAGGGTACTGGAACATCATGTCGCCAGTCAGCCAGCCTTCAAGAGGTGATTTTGTTTTCTTCTCAACATATAAAGCAGGCCCTTCACACGTTGGTATTTATTTAGGAAACAACAAGTTTATCAATGCCAACGATTCCGGCGTCACCGTCAGCGACATGAACAATTCCTACTGGAAACAGCGCTATCTCGGCGCAAAACGATATTCATTTTAAAAAAGCCATTTTAAATGGCTTTTTTTTGCGTGATTTCAGGATGGGAAGGACAGGTTTAATGCCCCTCTTCGTTGTCTAAACTGAAAAGAAAAGTGAAGGGGGAAGCCATTTGAGAACATTACATTACATATTGCTCACATGTATGGCTGTTTGTTTGACAGCTGCATGCACACAGCAGAAAGAAATCGAGCAGAAAAATGCCGAACAGGAACATAAAGAAACCTTTGAAGCGATAACACAGCCAATAAAGGTACCGCTGATCAAACGCGACGGTACGGAGACCGGTTTTATAGAAGTGTCTGAATCTGCTGCAGAAGGCCTTGATATCAGAGTCAGCGCCCATGATCTGCCGCCTGGCATGCTTGCTTTTCATATTCATGAAACCGGCGTGTGCAAAAAACCTGATTTTGAGAGTGCGGGTGCTCATTTCAATCCTGATCAGAAGGAGCACGGCTTTCACAATCCGAAAGGGCCGCATGCCGGTGATTTGCCGAATATTGAAGTCGGAGCCGATGGCAAAGTCGACGTCATCGTAAATGCGCCGGCAGTTACCCTCGATCAGAAAAGCAAGTTCAGTCTGCTGGATCATGACGGAAGTGCTTTTATCATTCACGAGCATCAGGATGACGATTTGACAAATCCATCCGGAAACTCCGGAGCCCGGATGGTTTGCGGAGCGCTGACGAACAGTGGAAAAAAGTGAATCGGCGCCTGGAAGCCGTTTATATTGAGGGCAGTGCATCTTTTCTAGTATACTTAAATACAGAAGACGCTTTTAGAAAGGAATTTTACAACACATGAAATATGATCTGCACGAACTAGAGCTGCCTGAAAAGATAAAAGAGCGGCTGATTCAGTCTGCCGCTAAACCTGCTGACGCGGAATACCATTCATTGATTGGAAAGCCCGGCTATGAAGCGGAAGACAGCGCCATTCTCTATGACGCGATGATCGCGCTGTCACTCGGAAAAAACGTTTTGTTAAAAGGCCCGACAGGCTCAGGAAAAACAAAACTTGCCGAAACGCTCTCCGCTTATTTTCAAAAACCTATGCACAGTGTCAACTGTTCTGTGGACCTTGATGCAGAGGCGCTTGTCGGTTACAAAACGATTGAAAACACCGACGGGAACGCCTCTATTGAATTTATTGAAGGTCCCGTAACAAAAGCAATGAACAACGGCCATTTTCTATATATTGACGAAATCAACATGGCGAAACCGGAAACGCTGCCGATCTTAAACGGGGTGCTGGATTACCGGAAAATGATGACCAATCCGTTTACAGGGGAAGTCATCAAAGCGAAAGAGGGATTCGGCGTGATTGCGGCGATAAACGAAGGCTATGTCGGAACGGTTCCATTGAACGAAGCGCTGAAAAACCGGTTTGTCATTATCGACGTGCCATACATTAAAGGTGACCTGCTGAAACGGGTGCTTGAAACACAATCCGAACTGAAAGATCAGAAGCTGCTGGACCGGTTTGTCACCCTGTCATCGGACTTAATGACGCAAGCGCATAACGGTCAGGTATCTGAAGAGGCCGCTTCCATCAGAGCGCTTCTCGATACTTGCGACCTGTCGACGTATATTCCGCCGCTGCGAGCGATCGAACGAGGCATCGTTGAAAAGCTTGATGATGAACGCGAAAAAGCGGCGGTCCGAAATATTGCCCAAACTTTGTTCGAATGAGGGTTTTTTTATGAAGTTTATTAAATTCAATGACAGCAAGATTGACTCTTTGCTTTTTATGGAGCTGACAGATCTGGCAAAAACGCTCGCGAAAAGCGATCAGGTTGAAGTGGAGTACGGGGTTCAGTCTTATTACAATCCTTTTGAGAAAACGATCTACATGAGCCACTTTTGGAAAGACCGGAACCACCGTGATATGGTAGACGGTTTGAAGAGCGATGTGTACTTGCGGTCAATCGGCTCCCGCTACAGCTCGATGAAAGACTTTTCCCGCATGCTGGACTCGGCTCGGGAATATCAGTTTAAGAGTTTGGCAAAACAGTTGTTTATGCTTTTTGAGGATATCAGAATCGAAGAGTCCATCAAGAGGGAGCGTCCCGGCACAAAACCGGTATTTTCAAGCCGGAAATCGATGTACCGCAAACACTTTGCGACCCAGCTGACGCTGAATCTGGAGCGGAGCATTTTTACAGATGCTTTGTTTTGCGCTGTATATCTTAAGCTGACCGCAGAGTCACCGCTTGAAGAGATACCGGCTATCCATGAATCAATCGACCCGATGAAGGGGTTTATAGAAGCCGAGCTCGCCCGCGTATTCGAAGCGCGTTCAACTGCTGACATCGTTTCGATTGTAAACGGGTTAATGGAAGGTTTTGAAGAGGTGCTCGAAAAAGATATGCTGAATACGTACTTCTTTTTTCCGGAACTGGAATATGAACAAGTTGACGAAGAAGCGCTTTTTCAAGATTTGAAAGCAAAACCGAAGCTGAGCGAGGATCTGACGCTTGAAGAGAAAAGTGCGGGTGACGAGGAAGTTCATGAAGAAGAAATGCCGACTTGGCACAGAGAAACGGAAGCCCCGGCCAAAAGCTTTCTCCAGTTTGATTTGGAGCACGGCGCAAAAACCGATATTTCCGGCGGCGCTTTAAGAGAAGGAGAAGACGGCGACCAAGCGCTCGGGTCTGTTCAAGGTACGGCGAAGCAGACGAAAAGGAAAGACTATTCAAAACTTGAATCGCTTGAATCTGTTCAAGATGAACCGAACGCCGGAGCTGCCCAAGCCGGCAAAGAAAACCGCTATGCATTTTCGGTGATGAAGCTTCCGGAAAAACCTTCGAATGAAGACATATTAGACTACCAGGCTCAAGCCAAAACCATCGAATCATATCAAAAACGGCTCAAACAGATGATTCAAAAAACACTCGAGCATAAAAAAACGCTTCCGAGAACCGATTTGCATGCAGGCAGATTGAACAATAAACTGCTCCGTTACTTTACGGAGCGCAATCCGCGCCTGTTCTATAAAAAACAAGAGCCGTCTACAGAAATCGACGCCGTTTTTACATTGCTCGTCGACTGTTCAGCAAGCATGCATGACAAAATGGCAGAGACGAAACGGGGCATTGTGCTGTTTCATGAAGCGCTTAAATCTGTTGCTGTCCCACATCAAATCGTCGGTTTTTGGGAAGATACAAACGATGCGACAGAGATGAGCCAGCCCAACTATTTTCATACGGTCGTCTCTTTTACGGATTCCTTAAAAGCAGGCGCCGGACCGCATGTCATGCAGCTTGAACCGGAGGAAGACAACCGGGACGGATATGCGATCAGGCAGATGACGAAGATGCTTGTTCAAAGAAGCGAAGCTCAGAAGTTCCTGATCGTCTTTTCAGATGGGGAGCCGGCCGCATTCGATTATGAACAAAACGGGATTGTCGATACACATGAAGCGGTTATGGAAGCGCGGAAACGAAATATCGAAGTCATCAATGTATTTTTATCAAACAGCGAAATCGAAGAATCGCAAATGAAGACGATACAGGACATGTATGGAAAGTACAGCCTTTTCGTCCCGGATGTCGATCAGCTTCCCGATGTTCTGTACCCGCTTTTAAAAAAGCTGTTGAACAAAAGTATAAGATAGATGTGACAGATGGCAGCAATACTCGCGGCCATCTGTTTCTTATCGTAGAAATACAGTGAAATATTGAAATTTTTATTATTTTTATCAACTTAATTTTTTACGGAGCACATCCGGATGTTAAAAAATAGACGGTCAGGGGAAATATGTGAATAAATAAAGAGCCGGTTTAAGAGTAGACAATCTGAAAGTTCAAAATTATAAATTTTTTTATTTTTCAAGATGATTTTTTAATTTTATTTGAACAATCTGTGTAGAAACAAATGAGAAACAGTGGTAAAATATACGTGGAAGCGTTTTTATTACATATTTCTGGGCGCAAGGTTCAGAAGATATATTAAGATAGTGAATCATTCACTTGATTATTAGGTTGGGGGTAATGTTCAAATGTTTCAAAATAGTATGAAACAAAGAATGACTTGGGAAGAATTTCACGGTCCGAACCTCGGCTATGTGCTGGAGCTTTACGATCAGTACGTCAAGGATCCAGAAAGCTTGGATGCTGATTTAAAAGAGATGTTTGACGAACTTGGAGCTCCCCCGGGCGATATAAGGGCCGCCTCTCTAAAAAACGAAGAGGCAGATTTCACGGCTGGATCTATTCAAAAAATCGCATCAGCGATAAAACTTGCAGAAGATATTAGAACCTATGGCCATTTAAACGCTTCCGTCAATCCACTAAGAAAAACACAAGAAAAACAGGAGCTTTTTCCTCTTGCTGAGTACGGGTTAACTGAGCAGGATGTGAAAAAAATCCCGGCGTCTGTCCTATGCAAAGATGCCCCTAAAGAAGTAACGAACGGTTTAGAAGCCATCCAGTACTTAAAAAACACATACAAAAAATCGATTTCTTTTGAATTTGACCATGTGCACATTTTTGAAGAGCGCAACTGGCTGATGAAAAAGATTGAATCCGGGGAATTATTCACTCCGAAATCGAAAGAAAAGCTGGTGGAAGTTTTAAGAAGGCTGACAGAAGTTGAAAGCCTTGAACAGTTTCTCCACAAAACATTTGTCGGGCAAAAACGCTTTTCAATAGAAGGACTTGATGCGCTTGTGCCGATGCTGGATGATATTATCGCCAAGTCCGTTTCGGCAGGTACGACAAACGTTAATATCGGAATGGCGCACAGGGGCCGCCTGAACGTTCTTGCGCATGTGCTCGGAAAACCTTATGAAATCATTTTTTCTGAATTCCAGCATGCGCCGAACAAAGATCTCGTTCCGTCGGAAGGTTCGACAGGGATCAATTACGGCTGGACGGGTGACGTAAAATACCACCTCGGCGCCAACCGTCAGATTCAGGATGAGCATACGAAAACGGCGCGCATTGCGCTCGCGAACAATCCGAGCCACCTGGAGTTCATCGATCCGATCGTTGAGGGATCGACAAGAGCCGCCCAGGAAACGAGAACAGAGAGCGGCTATCCGGTTCAAGACGTCAAAAAATCGCTGGCGATTCTGATTCACGGCGATGCGGCATTCCCAGGGGAAGGCATTGTCGCGGAAACGCTGAATTTAAGCCAGCTTAAAGGCTATCAGGTGGGCGGAGCGATTCACATTATCGCCAATAACATGATCGGCTTTACGACGGAAAGCAATGAGTCAAGATCGACGAAATATGCAAGCGACCTTGCAAAAGGCTTTGAAATTCCGATCGTCCACGTTAATGCGGATGATCCTGAAGCATGCCTTTCAGCGGTTCAGCTCGCTGTTGAATACCGCATGACTTTCAACAAAGACTTTTTAATCGATCTGATCGGCTACCGCCGTTTTGGCCACAACGAAATGGATGAGCCGTCTGCAACGCAGCCGATGCTGTATGATGCGGTCAGAAAGCATCCGACCGTCAAAAACATCTTTGCTGAAAAGCTGATTCATACCGGGATCGTCGATAAAGAAACCGTCGACAAAATCAAGGACGCTGTCCTGAAGCGTTTAGAAGAAGCCTATCGCAAAGTGCCGGCCAAAAAGGAAGACATGACGCATGAAATCGTTCTTCCGGAGCCTGTTTCCAACGGTTTTCCTGATGTTGACACATCGGTTGATGTTGAAACTTTGCACAAAATCAATCAGGAGCTTGTTTCATGGCCTGAAAACTTCAACGTTTTCGATAAGCTAAAGCGAATCCTCGAAAGGCGCGCCAAAGCGTTCGACGATGACCGAAAAGTCGACTGGTCGCTTGCAGAGGCGATGGCGTTTGCATCCATTTTGAAAGACGGCACGCCTCTAAGGCTGACCGGGCAGGATTCAGAACGCGGCACATTCGCACACCGCAACCTTGTCCTTCACGACAGCAAGACAGGGGACGAATTCATCGCACTGCATCACCTTGCAGATACGAAAGCGTCATTTGCGGTTCACAACAGCCCGCTTTCTGAAGGGTCCGTCCTTGGCTTCGAATACGGATATAACGTGTCTTCGCCGGAAACGATGGTGATCTGGGAAGCGCAGTTTGGAGATTTTGCAAACGCGGCGCAAGTTTACTTTGATCAGTTCATTTCTGCAGGAAGAGCGAAGTGGGGACAAAAATCAGGGCTGGTTGTTCTCTTGCCGCACGGCTATGAAGGGCAGGGGCCTGAGCATTCAAGCGGAAGAACGGAACGCTTCCTTCAGCTGGCGGCGGAAAACAACTGGACTGTCGCCAACCTGACGAGCGCTGCCCAGTACTTCCATATTTTAAGAAGGCAGGCGAAGATGCTCCTTCGCGAGGAGATCCGCCCGCTGATCATCATGACGCCGAAAAGCCTGCTGAGAAATCCGAATACCGTGTCAGAAGTGCAGGAGCTAAGCGACAGCAGCTTTAAGCCGGTCTATGAAATGTCAGGACTTTCCCATCAGTATGACAAAGTGACGCGCCTCGTCCTTTCAAGCGGTAAAGTTTCGATTGACATCAGCGACCATTTCAATAAAATGGAAGTTGAAAAAGATTGGCTGCACATTGCACGGGTTGAAGAGCTGTATCCTTTCCCTGCAAAGCATATTAAAGCGATCTTCAGCAAACTCCCGAATTTGGAGGAGATTGTCTGGGTACAGGAAGAACCGCAAAATATGGGCGCATGGAACTATATCGAGCCTTATTTAAGAGAGGTTGCTCCAAAGGACGTGAAGGTCCGCTATATTGGCAGAAGAAGACGTTCAAGTCCGGCAGAAGGGGATCCGACGGTTCATAAAAAGGAACAGGAACGCATTGTATCTGATAGCTTGACTCGCAAAAATTAAGGGGGAACTAAAAAATGGCGGAAATTAAAGTACCTGAATTAGCGGAATCAATTTCAGAAGGAACGATAGCCCAATGGCTGAAACAACCGGGAGATTATGTAGAACAAGGGGAATTCCTGCTTGAGCTGGAGACTGATAAAGTCAACGTGGAATTGACGGCAGAAGAGTCCGGCGTTCTTCAGGAAGTGCTGAAAGATTCCGGTGACACAGTTCAGGTCGGCGAAGTAATCGGAACGATTTCAGAAGGCGAAGGAAAAGGAGGCAAATCAACGGCTCCTCAAGCTGACGCTCAAGAAAGCGGCGGCACTTCGGAAGAGAAGGCAGCTTCATCTGAAAAGACAGCCGAACCTCGCGAAAGCGCGAACGATGAGGCGGATGCAGCCAAAACAAGAACAATCGCTTCTCCGGCTGCCCGAAAGCTCGCCCGTGAAAAAGGCATCGATTTATCGGAAATTCCTACTGGTGATCCGCTCGGAAGGGTCAGAAAACAAGATGTTGAATCTTATCAGAAAAACGAGCAGCCGCCAAAAGCTCAGCCTGAACCAAAACGCGAAACACAGGCGCCGGCCGCTAAACAAACCGAAGATGCAGGTAAACCGGTAGAGCGTCAAAGAATGTCCCGCCGGAGACAGACGATTGCCAAACGCCTCGTTGAAGTTCAGCACACCGCCGCTATGCTGACGACATTCAACGAAGTGGACATGACGGCGGTCATGAACCTAAGGAAACGCCGAAAAGATCAATTCCTTGAGCAGCATGACGTGAAGCTCGGATTCATGTCATTCTTTACAAAAGCTGTTGTCGCCGCGCTGAAAAAATATCCGCTCCTCAACGCGGAAATTCAAGGCGACGAGCTTGTGATCAAAAAATTCTATGACATCGGAATCGCTGTTGCTGCGCCGGATGGCCTCGTCGTACCGGTCGTGCGCGATGCAGACCGCAAAACCTTTGCTGATATTGAAAGAGATATCGGAGAGCTTGCGAAGAAAGCGAGAAACAATAAACTGTCGCTCAACGAGCTTCAAGGCGGTTCCTTTACGATCACAAACGGAGGAACGTTCGGATCACTATTATCGACTCCGATTTTGAACAGCCCGCAAGTTGGTATTTTGGGCATGCATAAAATCCAGCTGCGTCCTGTAGCAATTGATGAAGAGCGCTTCGAAAACCGCCCGATGATGTACATTGCATTATCGTATGACCACCGGATCGTCGACGGTAAAGAGGCGGTCGGCTTCCTGGTCACGATAAAAAATCTGCTTGAAGATCCTGAACAGCTTCTGTTGGAAGGTTAAATCAAGAAAAAAGCTTTGGCCGCATGTACGGTCAAAGCTTTTTGTTTATCTTCTGCGGGGCAGGAGAATGATTGTCATTCTTCTGCTTCTTTGTTTTTTTGCCCCAATATGTCGCAAGCCATGAGCCTGAAAGGTTATGCCAGACGCTGAAAACAGCGCTCGGAACAGCGGAAAGAGGGGAGAAGTGCGCCGTCGCCAATGCCGCGCCGAGACCCGAATTCTGCATGCCGACCTCAATAGCCACGGCTTTTTGAGATGCATAATCCATTTTAAAGCACTTTGCCAAGATAAAGCCGAAGAAAAGTCCGAGGCCATTATGAAGAACAACAACCGCAAAAATCAACAGCCCCGATTGAATAATGTTTTCCCGATTGCCCCCGACGACCGCTGAGACGATGGCGACGATGCCGAGAACGGAGACGAGCGGAAGCACCTGAACAGCTTTTTTCACTTGTTTTTTAAAGAAAAATTGAACGATCAGACCGGCAATAATCGGAAGCAGCACGGCCTGCAAAATCGACACGAACAGCGAGTCCGGAGATACCGGAAGCCATTCTTTTGCGAAAAATAAAATGAGAAACGGCGTTAAAAAAGGCGCAAGCAATGTGGAAACCGTTGTGATCGCCACAGACAGGGCGATGTTTCCCTTCGCAAAAAATGTCATGACATTTGATGCCGTTCCCCCGGGGCAGCATCCCACTAAAATGACCCCTACCGCTATTTCGGGGGGAAGACCGAGGCCATAGGCCAGTCCAAAAGCGAGCAACGGCATGACCGTATATTGAATCAGCACACCGATCAGCACATGCAGGGGACGTCTCAGCAGCTCTTTAAAATCGTCCGCTGACAATGTCAATCCCATCCCAAACATAATCACGCCAAGCAGGATCGTAATGTAAGGGATGATCCAAGTGAACTGCGACGGAAAGGCAAAGCCGAGAACCGCAAATAGAATCACCCAAATGGCGAACGTTTTTCCTGCAAATTGACTGATTTTGATCAAATAACTCATAAGTCCAGCTCCTCACATCTGTAGAAAATGTAACATCCTCTTATTATAATTAATATTCTGAATAATTCAATACTAGTAAAATAAAGAATTGTTTAAAATAATATTATTATGTAAACTGAAAGAAATGTTTGAAAACCTTGACGAATTCGTTTATGCTTTTTAAAATGATAGTTTGTAGCCATGTGCAATTAGACCGAGAAGAAGAGGTGCTTAAGTGGAAAATAAACAAAATATATGGTCATCAAAGCTTGGATTTATCTTAGCTTCGGCCGGCTCGGCAATCGGGCTCGGCGCGATATGGAAGTTTCCTTATGTTGCCGGAACAAGCGGCGGCGGAGCATTTTTACTTATGTTTATTCTTTTTACTTTATTGATTGGGCTTCCTTTATTAATGGCGGAGTTCATTATCGGCAGAAAGACTCAAAAAGATGCCGTTGAATCCTACAAGGAGCTGGCTCCCGGCTCGCTTTGGCACTGGATTGGACGCCTCGGCATTATCACGTGTTTTATTCTGCTGTCTTTCTATAGTGTTGTCGGCGGCTGGATCATCATTTATATTGTCAAAGGGCTGACCGGTGAACTGTCAAGAAGTACGGATTATGCCGGGCTTTTCGGGGAGACGATTGCAAATCCGTATCTCGTTCTTGCGAGCCAATTTGCATTTATCATGCTAACGATCCTTGTCGTTGCAAAAGGAGTCAGAAGCGGAATTGAAAAAGCGAGCAAGTTTATGATGCCTGCTCTGTTCATTATTTTTCTGCTTTTGATCATCCGTTCGCTCACACTTCCCGGTTCAATGGAAGGCTTGGAGTTTTTCTTAAAACCTGATCTTTCCCATATCACAGCCAAAACGGTGCTGTTTGCGCTTGGACAATCCTTTTTCTCGCTGAGTGTCGGTGTTTCCGTTATGGTAACGTACAGCTCTTATTTATCGAAAAAAGAAAACCTTGTACAATCAGCCGTTTCAGTGACATTGCTCAATGTATCTGTAGCGATTCTTGCCGGGTTTGCAATTTTTCCGGCCGTTTTTTCATTCGGATTATCTCCTGATGCCGGCCCGATGCTGTTATTTAATGTGCTGCCGTCAGTCTTTCACAAGATGCCTTTAGGAATCATCTTTTTATTGGCGTTTCTGCTCTTATTTTTATTTGCTACACTGACGTCTGCATTTTCAATGCTTGAAATTCTTGTTTCTTCCTTGTCAAAAGGGGACCCTAAAAAAAGACAGGCTTTCGCTTGGGCGGGAGGAATTGCGATTTTCCTATTCGGAATCCCTTCAGCATTATCATACGGCGTGCTTCAGGATGTATCGATTTTTAATCTATCGATTTTTGATGCGGCGGATTATCTTGTCAGCAATATTTTAATGCCGCTCGGCGCTTTGCTCATCGCCGTTTTTGTGCCGCTTAAAATTCCGAAAGACGAGCTGTTTGCCGAATTGAAAGAGGGCTCTAAAATCAGCAGAAAATGGTTTGCAGCCTGGCTTCTGTTGATTCGCTACGCAGCTCCAATCGTCATTATTGTTGTCTTTTTGGACGTCATCGGCGTATTCTAAGATTGAATTGTTTATAAGCCGGATAAATCCGGCCTTTTTTTCATGCAGACAGTTGCGTGCCGGTAAAGATAAGCATCGCTTAGGTGAGCAGTGCAGTCTTTTTGGTCGGCTGTATGATCGGCAAGGCAAGTGTTTGATAAAAGGGGAGGAAGGGAAAAAGCGGCTGTTTTTCTGGGGCAGAAATATTAAAAAAGCCTGCCGGTGAATTCGCTTATACGATTTTACCGGCAAGCAGAAGAGGGGGATACCTTGACTTTGATTAAGGCTTACGGAATGTTACAGTTTGGCCGTTTCGATCAAACCAGCCTTTAAATGCCCAGTTAATCCAGCCGCCGTCTCCTTGGTTTGTAAATTGTCCGCTTTCAAATACCCAAATGCCGTAAATCACGCCATGATAGTTGGCAGATCCATAAAATTTAACTCCTCTTAAACCATTATGATAGCCTTGGCTTAAGTTGAACACCATGACATTGTATCTTTGGCCTGCAGAATAAAAAGCGGTTTCCATGCAGTTTTTGACGAAACCGCTGCGGTTATTGCTTTGAACGATAGCATCCCTAATCGAGTTTCCGATTCCTAAGAGATCGAGGCTGATGCTTAGATCAATAGCAGAAGTTTTAAACTGTTTTTCCTGGTTCAATGACTGATTGAGAGGTGTGGGTATAGACATAGAAGGTAAGGTTGTTACAGAACTGTCCGTATGTTTTGATTCTTTCGCTTCTGATAAGTACGGCAGACAAGTCAACCCGAGCATTAAGGCTGTAAAGAAAGCAAACATTTTTTTCATAATTAACCCTCCTAAAATAAATTGCCATTTTTCGAAAAACTGACCAGCTGAATCAGACAAACATCGACAGTTTGAACATTTATTCCCTCCCTTCTTGTAGAATAGCTAAACGATTTTTGAAATTAGAAGAATGAGGAAAAGTGACTATTTTCCAAATAAATCAAAAAATGTTCACATTTCATACTTAAGGCACAAATTTGGGATATATTGATAGAATGTTGCAGATTCGATATTTCATAAAGGCATGATCAAAATAGCGGATTCGGAAGGGTGCATGGTTGTGGGATTTCTCTCCCGACGCCGCCTCAGCAATCTCCGTGTTATCAGTTCTAACAACCCTCAAGATAAAATGGAATATTTAAACTTTTACTTGGCATCTTATTACATACGATAAAGGGTTTAAGAGAAATAGATACTTGTATGAGAGTGATAAGATATCGGCACTTTAGCTCGATTCGGCCAGTGTCGACGGTTGCCTGGCACCGAGAAGAGAAAGGTGTGAGAGGAAAGGCTCGTCCGCTTTTTGAGGCAAGTCTTTTTCATCTCTGATGACGGGGAGGCCGATGTCCGGTGCAACTATCGAAACAAAACAGGACTTCAATAGTTGAAGTCCCGCCATTGAATTTGAATCAGAACGGCTCCCATAGAACGCGCTTTGCTGTCGCAAATCGCCTTTCAGGTTCTCTCCAATCAACGACATTCCACCAATTATCGACGTATTTTGCCTTTTCATTTTTATATTGAAGGTAATATGCGTGCTCCCATACGTCGAGCGGGAGAAGGGGGATCACATCCCATTGGCTCATCAGCTGATGTTTTTCTGCGATCAGGATTTCCAAGCGGTGCGAGCGGGGCGCCCAGACGAGGATCGCCCAGCCCACGCCTTCCACCTTTTTCGCCGCTTCGGAAAATTGTTCTTTAAAGGCCGAATAGCTCCCGAAAGAACGGTTGATCATCTCCAGCAATTCGCCTGTCGGCCGCCTTTTTCCTTTTGGGTGCATCGCATACCAAAATATCGTGTGCAAATAGTGCCCGGCTCCGTGGAAGGCGAGCTCTCTTTCCCAATGGTTTACGAGGTCGAACTGTTTGGTTTGCCTCGCTTTCTGCAGTTCTTTTTCAGCTTTGTTTAAGCCGTCGACATAGCTTTGGTGATGTTTTGTATGATGAAGAAACATAATTTCTTTTGAAATATAAGGCTCAAGGGCTGAATACGAGTAGGGCAGGCTTGGCAGGCGATGGCCTCCGATCGGCACTGTTCTGAATGGCTGCCGGCCTGCTTGAGATGCATCACTGCGGGAGATGGCCTGATACACGGCTTCTGCCTGTTCATACCATTCCTGTTCGGTCGCACGAGGATCATCCAGTGATTGAAAAAGGTTTTCTAAATGGCTTTCTAAAGAAGTATCATCTTTCATCTGGTCTTTCAGGTTTTTGGCCCACGACGCTATTTTTTCTTTGTAAGCATCTCTGTTCAATATGTCTCCCTCATTTCCGCTTTTTTAATAAATGCGCTTGAAGCGAGCAATGAAAACACAAAAGGATAGCTGTGATAGCGGATGTAGAATTGTTTCGGCAGCCCGATTCCCGTCGGGTATTCGAGTCGCTCACGCGAGGTTTCGTGATCATCGATGAGAAAACGAATCCCTTTTATGATCTGTGGATCATCCGGACGCTCATATTGCAAAAGCGCCTCCAGCGCCCATGAAGATTGAACAACTGTTCCAAAGTGAAGAGGGACAAAACGCTTCGCTTCACAGCTTTTGCAAGATTCTCCCCAGCTTCCGTCTTCACGCTGGATCGATTTAAGCCAGGAGATCGCTTTTTTGACAGACGCGTGGTTGCCGGAAACCCCGACAGCTTTCATACCGGTGAGTGCGGCCCATGTACCGTAAATAAAGCAGACGCCCCATCTGCCATACCAAGAGCCGTCCGCTTTCTGATGATGATCAAGCCACCCGAGGGCGCGCCGGACCGCAGGATGGTTATCTGTGAACCGCCCTTTAAGCCCGAGCAGATGAAGAACGCGTCCAGTCAAGTCTGCCGTTGACGGATCGACTGCTGCGTCAGCTGCTGATTCGAGCGGCAGATTTCGGATGAGCGGATGGTCAACGTTTTTTTCAAATGCCGCAAACCCTCCGTCCTTGTTTTGCATGGATAAAAGCCAGGCGAGCCCCCGGTTCCATGCAGCCGGACGCCGTTGAAAAGGAATTGCTTTTAATGCCGCAGCGGTATCGTCCAAATCGGGATTGTTTGTATTGATGTGTGAAAAACCCCACCCGCCAGGGACCGCTTGAGGATTTGAGACAGCCCAGTCCGCTTTTTTCACATGCTGTCTTTTGAGAAGGTAGTCGGCTGCCGATGAGATGGAAGAATGTTGTTCAGGCATTCCGGATTCCTGCATGGCATAGCTGATGAGGGCCGTATCCCAGACGGTGGAAGTTGAGTTTTCCAGATGGGCGCCGTCTCCTCCGCATGATGAAATGAGACTTTTGATTCCGCTGACTGCTTTTTTGACAATGGGGGCGTTTTTTGCTATTCCCATCGCCAGCAGGCTGTAAATCATGAACATGGTCGCGCTCGCATAGCTGTATAGTGTTCCGTCTTCTTCGATTCTGTCCAGCATATATTTTTTGCCCGCTTCAAATCCGAGCTGATGGACGTAAGCCGGCCATTGAAAGAGCTGTTTCCATTGCAGATTGAAAGAATAGAAGGTTCTCTCGTCAAAAGAGCGGATGTTCAGCCAGTCGAGAGGGTTTTTTGACATGGCTTCATCCAGGTGCCGAAGCGAGCCGATTTGGCTGTTTTTTAAAGAGAATCGCCGATTAAACGTAATCGCCATCGGGACAAAATGAATTCTTGCATATGTGCTGAAATGGTAAAAATGCAGCGGGAAATAGGACGGGATCAGTAAAAATGAGAGCGGAATATAGGCTCTCGGCCATGGATACAGACCGTTGGCGGCGAGCATCCACTTCGTCATAAAGTGGACGTCCTTCAATCCGCCTGCGTCCTTAATAAAAGCCTCGGCTTTCTGCATATGCGCATCTCTCCGGTCATAGAGCCCCGAAGCCAGCATCCCGGTATAGCCCTGGACTGTCGCTGTTAAATTGCCCGCTTTTTCATCCGGGTGATTGCGAAACGCGCCGTCTTCGCTCTGCCTTGAACGGATTCGTTCAGCAAGACTTGTGATGAGAGAAGAGTCCTGATCGCCAAGTGAAGTCAGCATCAGAATGAAAAAACTGTCTGTCATCACGGGCCCTTCAAAACAAAAACGCCACGAACCATCTGGCTTCTGTCTATTTTGAAGCTCTGCGAGCGTTTTTTGTCTGAAAGCTTTCACGTCTTCTAGTAAAGAACGCAATCTTCTCATCTCCTTCATATTACTGTATTCATTTGGGAAATGTGTCATGCCAATCGGGTGAAAACAGAAGAACAGCGATTTTGAACAGGCGATGAAGATACAGGCATACGTCAGCAGGGGCTTGCCGGCTTTTGTTAGGCGGTGAGCATCATTAGGAAATCGTGAGCCTTCCGATTTTGTCTTTGAATAACTTCATTTACCTCCGTTCCAATTTCAGGTATTGTAAAAAGAGAGACATTAGTAACAATGTTTGGGGGATGGTGCTGAATGAATATTGAACAGATGCTGTATGATACAGCAGTCGACTTGATCAAAAAGAGGTATCCGACCGGATGGGGCGGGGCAGCCGCCATGTACACCGAAGACGGAAGAATCTTAACGAGCGTGGCTCCGGAAGTAATCAATGCTTCAACAGAATTATGCATTGAAACGGGCGCCATTCTCGAAGCCCATAAGTATCAGGCGAAAATTACGCACTCTGTTTGTGTTGCGAGAGACGATGAACATTCCGAATGCAAGGTATTAACGCCGTGCGGGGTATGCCAGGAAAGGCTTTTTTATTGGGGTCCGGATCTTAAAGCGGCTGTAACTGTACCGGATGGGCGTCTGGTTTATAAATCTTTAAAGGAAATACAGCCATACCATTGGTTTGCCGCGTATCAAAAGTAGCAAGGGAGGGGCGGTCGATGTTCGAGAGCTGCAAGGTTTATCTCAGGCCTATTGAAAAAGGCGATATGAAGAGCTTTTACAAAGCCGTTCAAAATGAAGACATCAGGTATATGACGGGCACGACGCGCGAATTTACGATGGAAGACCTTTATGAGCACTACGAGAGAATCTCGAGTGATGAGACGCGCTATGATTTTGCCGTCTGCTTAAAGGAGGACGATCGTTTGATAGGCGATCTGTCCATTATGGACATTGACCGGACGAATCGAAAAGCGGGATTTAGAATTGCTTTGCACAGCCCCGCTAATTTGAACAAAGGCTATGGCTTTGAAGCGGTGCGGCTGGCCATGCAGTTTGCTTTCGAAAGGCTCCGCCTTAACCGCCTCCAGCTCGAAGTCTTTTCACACAATATCCGCGCGCTGAAAGCATATGAAAAAGCGGGATTTAAAAGGGAAGGAACGGTCAGGGAGGCTCTTTATATGAATGAAAAATACTCAGATGAAATCATTATGGGAATATTGAAGCGGGAGTACGAAGAGCTGATATCCCGCTGAAGCGGAGGGCGCACAGCATTTTATTCTACTCCAGCGCCGCTTTGTGTATTCTTATTTTTCAATCTTTGCTGAACGGCTGCAAATGCCGCCGAAAACAGGCCGCTGGCGATCAGCGCCGCTGCATCGAATAAGCTTCTTTTATTTCTAAAACGATCACTCCAAATATACCGTTGATGAGAAAAATCCACAACAGCTTCATCCTTCTATTTCCCCTTTCGTCTGCTGCCTTGCAGACTGGCTGTACGTTCTCACATCCCGCACGAAAAATGTGACAGCGGCTGTTCCGGCATATAATACAGCGGCAGCGATAAATACGCTTTGCACCCCGATCAAGTCCGCCAAAGCCCCCATAATGGCGATTGTTAAGACAGACCATGCAGTCAAAATAGTATTTTTGGCGGCGGTGACCGGTGCACGCTCTTCATCTGTCAACGTATCTTGAAGGATAACCGTCTGGCTGACGTCTCTTACTTGATAAAGCGGACCCATCATGATACAGAGGATGACCGAAAGGAGGGGATTTGACGAATAGGCGAATAAAAGCGTTGTGATTCCCATTGAAACAGAACCCAAGACAATCATGAGGCCAAGCCTTTTTTTGAGCTGGTTGGAAAAGAGCACAGCGAGAATGCCGCCCAAAATCGCTCCCAAAAAATAACCGGCATTGATGAATCCCCACCAAGCCTCTCCTTTATTTAACACCTCTTTTGTAAAAGCCAGCAAAACGGCGGAAGTCCAGACCGCATTTGCTAAACCTTCTGACATGTCCATCATCGTAAGCAACAAAACAGTTTTCTTCCTGTATACAGTGCGCCAGACTGATTGTATACGGGTTTTTTGACGAGGGGGAACCGCTTTTTTGAAATCAGGCAATTTGATTAAAAGCCCTGATACGAAAAAGAGTCCTGCTGTAAACACTGTCAACGTATGAGTCTGGGCCAAAACAGTTAAATAGCCGCCGAGACCCCAGCCTGCTGCCTGAACAAACTGGTTGACCGTCACGATGCTTCCCGATGCCGCCACGTAATCGCGCTTTTTAATCGCTTGATACAGTAAACCTAATTGTGCGGGGGAATACCACGAGCCGACAAAGCTTTGCAAAAATAGCAGCATATAAATGATATAAGAGGGTAAGCCCAGCGATTGGCATAAGCCGATGCATAATGCGCAGACCGCTCTGAACCATGTTGAATAAGCGGCTGTTTGCAGCAGGTCGAGGCGCTGAATAGCAAAAGCAGCCATCGCTCCGCCTATTACACTGCCGAACGAGGATAAAGCCAAAACCAGACCGGATCCGAATACAGAGTTCGTTTCCTTAAACACATCGACCATGACGATGATCGTCATCAAAATCGACCCGACAGCCTGTGCTGTTTGTGACGCCCATATGTATCTAAAACTTTTTTGATTCCAGAGGGTTTTGCCAAGAGAGGAAGAATACACGGTTTTATCATTCCAGTCGACTTAAACTATCATCTATTTTACCATATGTATCTATAAATGTTTACTTCTATAAAAAAGAAAACCGCCCTGATCGACAGGGCGGCTGCAGAAACTCATGTCTTGCGTTATTCGCCTGTATGAATCCAGACGCTTTTTACTTCTGTATAGTTATCCAGAGCGTATGAGCCCATTTCACGTCCGAGTCCCGACTGTTTGTAGCCGCCGAATGGGGATGCGGCGTCAAAGGCATTATAGCAGTTGACCCAAACGGTACCGGCTTGCAGACGGTCGGCGATATAGTGGGCGTTTTTCAAATTTTCCGTCCATACGCCAGCAGCAAGGCCGTATTCGCTGCGATTGGCCCGTTCGATGACTTCATCTACCGTTTCATAAGGGATCGCCGCCAAAACAGGACCGAAGATTTCTTCTTTTGCTATTGTCATCTCGTCTTCGACATTGGTGAATACAGTCGGAGAAACAAAGTATCCCTGTTCATAAGGGCATGTTCCGCCGGCTGCGATTTTCGCACCTTCCTGGCGTCCTTTTTCAATATACGAGAGGACGCGTTCGTGCTGCTCTTTGCTGACAAGCGGTCCCATTTGCGTGTCTTCATGAAGGCCCGCACCTTGGCGGAGTGATTTGGAATAAGCGGCCATTTCTTCAACGACTTTGTCATATTGGTCTTTATGGATGAAAACGCGCGATCCCGCACAGCATACTTGGCCCTGATTGAACATGACGCCGGTTAGTGCGCCTGGAATCGCTTTCTTCAGATCGGCGTCAGGGAGGATGATATTCGGGGACTTTCCGCCGAGCTCAAGGGTAACCCGTTTGACCGATTTGGCCGCTTTCTCCATAATCTTTTTGCCGATTTCCGTTGACCCTGTGAATGCCAGTTTGTCAACAAGGGCGTGATCGGTCAGAGCTTCTCCGGCCGTCTCACCGAAGCCAGGAATGATGTTGATGACGCCTTTCGGGAAGCCTGCCTCATCGATCAGTTCCGCTAAATACAGAGCGGAAAGCGGCGTTTGTTCCGCCGGTTTTAAGACAACCGTACATCCGGCTGCAAGCGCGGCTCCCATTTTCCACATGGCCATCAGAAGCGGGAAGTTCCAAGGGATAATTTGCCCGACAACTCCGACAGGCTCATGTCGTGTATAGTTGAAATAAGGTCCGTTAACAGGAATCGTCTGCCCGGTTATTTTCGTCGCCCAGCCCGCATAATAGCGCATATGTTCAATTGACAGCGGAATATCGCCGGCGGTCGTTTCGCTGATCGGCTTCCCGTTATCCAGCGTTTCAAGCTGAGCCAGTTCCGTTTTGTGTTCCTCCATCAGATCGGCGAGTTTGTACATCAGCCGGCTTCTTTCGGCCGGGTTCATCGTCCGCCACTCACCGCGGTCAAAGGCTTCCCGCGCAGCTTTTACCGCTTTGTCGACATCCTCGGGACCTGCTTCATACAAGGTGGCGAGCGTTTCACCAGTCGCCGGGTTTGGGGTCTCAAACGTTTTGTTTGAGGCGCTGGCTACAAATTCCCCGTTAATATAGAGCTTCTTTGTTCCCTGCAAAAATGACTCCAGCTTCTTACTGACCTGCATCGTTAATGAACTCATGTTTGTCAAACAAACCTCCTTTAAAATTTTGGTCTGTCTTCAGGTGAGTTGTCTTGGTGCTGGTTTGTCTTTTGATTCGGTCATTACGCGGATGAAAGAGGGATATATTTCTGATTTTGGAACTATACACCACCATTCTATAACAGGGAATGAAACCAAATCAATATTCATGCTTGGCAAAATCACATTCGCCAGCAGAGCGCATTGCATTTCGGCGAAAAAACGCTACAATGGAAACTATACACGTATGAAAAAGGAGACATCCACATGATTCACGAAAAATGGCAGAACAATAAAACCATTAAAAAAGTAAAGTGCATACATACCGATGCCAAAAAGTACATCGTCAACAGAGCGCTGACCGTCGGTAACGTTTACGAGGTCAAAAACGAAACGGAAGAGTTTCTGTTTATTATCGATAATACAAACAAAGTCGGCGGCTATTACAAAGAATACTTTGAAGAAGTAAAAGCTTGAATTCATTCGCCTGGATCATCAAATCACACATGAAGGGTTGTTGAAGAAAAAAACACAGGCCTTCCTAAAAAATCGGCTGACTGAATCGGAAGCAGGAGCAAGTGCCTGATACGTACACAAAAGGCATGATAAAATCGTCAGAAGAGAACCGCAGAGAAGAAGAACATCTTGCTGCGGTTTTTTGTTATAACCGTTATGCACCTTTTGATTGATAGCAAACGAAAAATAAGCTGAAAAAACTGATAAAAAAGTTGAAACCTCACGCGTCCGCCGGGCGTATTAATTGATAGTAAAAACAAACATATAGAGTTAAAGAAATGTAATCTGCTCGTAATTGTTTATAAATCAGGGTTATCGTATCCTTATTAGTAACTGACAGCATACTTTGCCTTGTGCATAAACATAAATTGGACACATAGAAAGAGGGGTTTTGATTGGGCGTTTTTTCAGCAAGCAAAACAGCAGACGGCAAAAAATTTGAACCGCTGCTTATAGAAGGAGAAAAAATAGAATCGGTTTGCAGACTAAGAATAGATCAAATATGTTTTACGAACAAGCGGATTATTTTTTTTGATAATAAACTGTTTTCCAAAAAGAAAGTCCGCGTTTTCCTGCCGTACAGATCGATTGAAGGCTTTGCAATCAGAGAAGTCAGCATGTTCAATCCAGACAGTTCTCTTTCTCTGATGACCAGCAGCAAAATCTTTGACCTGGAATTTACGAAGGATACCGACATGCTTGAAATTCAAGCGCTGTTATCAAAATACTTATGTGCATAAACCGTAAAGGCTGTTCACCGCTTGTCCGCGTCTGAACGGCCTTTTTATTTTGGAAAGGCGGGTTTTTCTCCCACGAAATCGGGAAAGGAAGAAGAAAGGAGGAGGATCAGCCATGCCATTAACACAAAAACAAAAAGACCATCTCTACCATAAATTAATTGACTTAAAACAAAGCCTTTCCCCTGCAGAAGGAACAGATCAGTCGATGGCGGAAGAAACGGGCGAGCTTTCAAACGGAGTTGACAATCATCAGGCTGACCATGCCGGCGTTTATTTTGAACGAATGAGAGAGCAGACCTTCCGGCAGACGGACAGAAATTTATTAAAAGAAGTGGAAGACGCCCTCAAGCGATTGGAAGACGGCACATACGGAATATGTGAAGCAACAGGTCAAGAAATACCATATGAGCGCCTCGAAGCCGTTCCATATGCAAGAAAAACCGCGGAGACTCAAGCTGAAACAGAAAAAAGAAATCAAGAGGGGGAAGGATATGACGAGCAATTTACACGGCAAATGAAGGATTTGACAAACAGAGAAACGATGGATCAAAAGCGTTCATATGCTTACGAACGTCTTGATGAGGAGCAGGATTCAAAATAAGCACCCGCAAAAACAGGGTGCTTTTTTCTATGGCTCTGTTTGTTAAAAGAGATGTCCTACAACTGTCGACGGGGAGTCAAGTACTCGACACAATAAAACATTTATCAGTTATCGGAGGTTTAATTGCAGCTATTGATATTCTAGAGAAAAATCCGGACATCCAGGAAAAGTTACACGAAAACGAAAAGTACTTACTTAAGAGACGGCATTCAACAAATAGGTCTTAATGTATTACATAGTGAATCACCTATTATTCCAATTATTCTTCCAGATCGCGACACAACTTTACGTTTTGCAGACTCACTTCATCAAGAAGGTGTCTACGTTAACCCAATTCTCCTCTTCGCATACCTGTTTCTAAAGCTACTAAGACGAGCACATGAAATTCTTCCTCTGTGTGTGCTAGTAGATATGTTCTTAGCTTTTGGAAGTCCGTAATGGATAACGCTTTGTTTCGTTTCGATAACTCTTTCCCACGAGGTTTGACAAGTTCTGCGAAATCATTCGTGAGATAACCACGAGCGTAAGCGTCACGAAGTGCCATTTTGACTTTTATTAACAAGCTGCGAGTGGTACTGTGAGAACGCTTCTTTGCGTATTCATCAATTTTTCTTTGCACAACAATGTCATTCATATCTTTTAACTGAATATTTCCGAATAACTTTCTAATAATTCCTGACGCTTCTAGGTATCTTTGAAAGGTAGCTTTTTGTATATCATTTTTCTTCACAAGATATATCCAGTGTTAGTTGTTTAAAAGAATCTATGCCTAAGTCAAATCTCTTTGTTTCTTCCATCAATCTGATATAAAAGTCTTTTTTTATCCAATTCCTTGATATATCTCAAATGTCCGCCACAAAATTCCAGCACAGGACATCATTTCCCTTACCGTATCAACGGATTCCATACTATTATTCTCTATTTCCTACCTCCCTGTTAGATATGGGGAGGTAGAATGGTGTCGTTGCTACGCAACGACAAGCACACCGCTTCCACTTGCTCGCTTTTGCTGCCGCTTGCGGAAGCGGTGTGCTTCGGCTGTTTTTCATAATTTCTCCATGCACTCACTTCCATTGTGAAAAATGAAGCACTATTTCTATTTATCTCGCTAACCGTTCGTATTCGGTATCTCGGCGCTTATCAATCGCTCTGGAATAGGCTTCCATCATGGCGATATATAGTAGATTGTTTTTACAATCATTAGTCTACATAACAGCTTTTACGGTCAATACTGCTCGCTGTTTTATCAACTACAATGTTTAGAGACTGCTTGTATGTCTCGCTTGAAACAAGTCATCTTAGGTTTCCATTCATGAATGTAGTAGTTTCAAACATCTGTATTTAGTTGTATGGGAGTATTTTAAAATCATTCCTTTCAAAGACAGCTTATGAAGTGATTTTTCGAATGTAGAAAGGTTTTAGTATGGCTATTCTCACAAAATAATATCACGATATGCAATGTTGTTTTTCAAAAAAATAGCTCTTCATACATCGCTCTTTCTCATTTTTATTTTCTCGCTTGCTAAGTTTCTGTCTATATCTTTGTTACGGTTAATATCATATTACGATTTGTATTGGAGTTGTAGGGGGGCAAAATAAATCTTTATTTGTTCAATGTTATTATCGCATGATGAGTTGTGATATTGTGTAATATCCTTATCATATCAACTATTAGAGAGGGAGAAAAAAGTATCAAATTCTGCAATGAAATTCTTGCGGACATATTGTCATAGGGGCATAATCGATGTTGAGTGAGAGACAGAACGCCGATAAAGTATAATATCTGGATATAAAACGAAGAAACAATTGCTTGATGGATTGTAGACATTAAAAATCATGTGAAAGCATTGAATATACACCTATCAAAATCTTTTACATTAGCAGAAAAATAAGGAGATTTACATATAATCATGTTTAATATGTAAATTTCTCTATTATGTTTATCAAAGATAAGGTAATAGTTTTTACGTACTGCGCCATAACTCAATCTATCTTTTTCCATTTTATTAATCTCATTACATATTCAGAAATAACCTTTTCCCCTGTATAATCGGTATAATGTGTCTGCTTTGAAATGAAAAAATATAGTGGCATCATGATCACAGATAGCGAGTCAATATTTTATTACTGGGGGTTGTCTCATGAGAAGTAAGATGATAATTATAACAATAATCACAGTATTTATGTTGTTTGTTGGATTTAACACCTCAGCCTATGCATTGACAGAGGAAGAGTCTGTTGCAATCCAATCATTATTAGAAGATGCTAGGCGTATATCTGGCACACCGGGCATGTCAGTTTCAATACAATCAAGGGATGATACCTATTTCTTTTCATCCGGCTATGCAAACTCTGAGGAAGGGATTTTGACCAATGAAAACACCATATGGGAGTTAGCCTCCGTCAGCAAAGCTTTTACTGCTTTAGGAATTTTACTTTTGGAAGAGCAGGGATTTTTGTCTATGGACGATTCGGTTGTAGAGTATTTACCTTGGTTCTCATTGCGATATCAGGGACAGCCCGTTGACATGCAGAGTGTTACTTTGAATCATTTCCTTCATCATACTACAGGGTTAATCAATAGGTATCATACTCAGCATATCCCAGAGGGAAATACACCAGATATGTTGCAAAAGACCGTTGAAATGTTAATAGATGCCGAAGTGGTATTTCCACCTGGCGAAAGATATGAATATGGGACGGTAAATTATGATGTGCTGGGCTTGGTGATAGAAACCGTATCGGGACAAAGCTTTGAGGATTTTATGGAAGAACAAGTATTTCGACCACTGGGGTTGTATGAAACTTATGCGAATAGAGGTAAGGTACAAGCGACAGGTCAGTTGGCACAGGGCTATCGTTCCGCTTTTTTCATGACGCTGCCATATGATGCACCGGAATTTAGAGGAAACACACCTGCTGGGTATCTGTTTTCGTCCTCTCAAGACATAGCCCGTTGGATGGGAATTCAATTGGGAATTGTTGAAGATATTCCGGAAATCTTTCAAGGGCTGATTGCAAAATCACATGAGGGCAATAGGTCTGTTGCGGCTGTGGATGAACTGTACTATGGGGCGGGGTGGGTCGTGAATGCAGATCAGACATTCAGCCAACACGCAGGTGGTAATCCAACGTTTGCAACAAATATATTCTTATTCCCAGAAGAACAGCTAGGTATCTCTCTATTATCCAATAGTGCCAGTACAAATATTGACATGTTATATAATATTAAGGATATTTTAGACGGAAATATCTCCCAAAGCTATCAAATGAGTTTGATGCAGATTTCCGATATCGCCCTATCTTCCGCTACAATTGCTCTAACATTACTAGCAATTCTATTTTTCTTTTTAGGGGTGCGTAGAAAGAAACAGAATAGGAAATTACCGTTAACGAAAAAGAGATTGACACTCATAGCTTTTTGGCTTGTGACTACAATTTTTATAGGTATCCTATGCCTAATCCTCCCCACAATATTTGGGGCTAGTTGGAGGTCATTTCTAGTTTGGCAAACGTATAGTTATCTAACCGCACTGATTGCGTTGTCTTTACTAAGTGCAAGTATCACTTGGTTTGTATATTGTTATCGCTATAAATGTTCCTAATGAGATGTGCCATTGTAACCTAAACGAAAACTTTTTTATTTGCTTCGCAGCATATTCCGACCACGCATAAATATGCTACATAATATAATATTTTATGCTTGAACTTAAATAATGTTGTATTATCCGAACGAAAGTTCTTGCTGATATGAGCAATCGTTTGTTTTTTATCAAATATGAACAGGGCTTTTTTGATAGAAACATATTTTGGCATCAAAATAAATGAGTTGACTTTCTATTTAAATGAAAGTAACATACTATTTGTAAGTAAATATTAAAACGTTAGCAACGGGAGGAAAATAGAATGTCTAAAGTATTGTTTGTTAAAGCTAATGACCGTACAGTTGAAGAAGCTGTATCTGTTAAACTTTATGAAGCGTTTCTTAACAGCTATAAAGAAAATCATCCAAACGATGAAATTGTAGAGCTTGATCTTTACAAAGAAAACCCGCCGTACCTGGGCAGAAATGCCATTAACGGGACATTTAAAGCAGGAAAAGGCATGGAATTGAACGAGGATGAAAAAGCTGCTGCAGCTGTAGCGGATCGTTACTTGGACGAATTCGTCAAAGCCGATAAAGTTGTTTTTGCTTTCCCTTTGTGGAACTTCGCTGTTCCAGCTGTACTTCACACTTATGTGGACTACTTGTCCCGCGCAGGAGTGACATTTACATACACTCCTGAAGGACCTAAAGGTCTGATGGGAGACAAGAAGGTTGCTCTGTTAAATGCCAGAGGAGGCTTCTATTCTGAAGGACCGATGGCTGCAATGGAAATGTCATTGAACTACATGAAAACCGTCATGGGCTTCTTCGGTGTTCAAGACCTGCATACCGTTGTCATCGAAGGACACAACGCTGTTCCTGACGACGCTCAAAAGATTATTGAAAACGGCTTAGCAGAAGCTAAAAAGCTTGCAGCATCATTTTAATTACGAAACCCTTGTTCCCAAAGCGGAACAAGGGTTTTTTTACTTATGTCGTTTGCTTCATGCTTAATAAATAATAAACATAGTCCGTCGGCACACCTGCTTCACCCATTTGTCTCAACATCGCTGAAATGTTGCCTCTGTGATAAGTGCCGTGGTTGACCACGTGATGAAGGAGTTCGCTAATAGGCGTTTTGATTTCACCGAATGCTGGATGTGCAATCGTGATTTCATCATCGGGGTCTTCAAGATTTTCAAAAAACGTTTCATATTGAAGCGCCGTGTCATGAAAGATGGAAACGAAGTCATCGATCTTTTTTCCCTTTAATTCTTCTTTCAGCCGCATGCCTGTTTCCTTTGCTTCCTCGTAAGGGGCTCCGGATATAACCTTAAGCCATAAGGCGTCAGCAAAGCACATATGGGTAACAACCTCAGATACAGATTGAAAAACGCTTTTGATTTCCCGGGTAAACAGCTCTTCAGGCAGGCTTTTCAGGTGGCTGAGAACCCTTTGATTCGCCCAATTGTGATAGTCTAAATGCTTTAGTGCGTTATGTGTCATACTTTTTGTCCTCCTCACTTTTTTAATATCAATTCGTGAAAAAGACGCATATTCCTTTAATTAAGAAAAATACCCCGGGGCATAAAGAGTAAAAAACCTGCCAATCGGCAGGTTTTCGTGCTCATTCTTTGTCCTGTTTTTTGGATGGGGTAACCGGATAAAGCTCCTCAGATGCTTCGCTTTGATACTGCAATGAGCCTCGCTTTTCCCTGTTTTCCCGGTTTCCGTTTTTCGTTTCGTCCAAAACGTTGGCTTCCATATAGCGGTGGAAGAAATATTCGAACACGGTGACGCCGATCGCTGCTACGATTGAAGCTGCAGCAAGCGTACCATACGGCGGATTATTTTGCATCGCGAGAATCGCCCAGATCAATACGAGTGAAAGGCCAAAATCTCCCATTGTCGCAGTTGTATTGTTTGTTCGCGGCAGCAGCAGAAGATCTCCGATCAAATAGGATATCACACCCAAAAACAATGTCAAAACAAACATTTCGCCGAATGGAACGCCAAAAAACAGAGTTAGGACCACATATAAAAGGACAAGGCTCACAATGAATTTTAAACACAACGCTCTTACATGCTTCATTTCGTTTCCTCACCTTTCAGCTTATTTTAAAGCATTCCTGTTTTGTTGCTGTTTATTGCTTTTGTCATCCTGCTGGAATGCACTTTCTGTTTCGTGATCGTTTTTCAGCTGCTCGAGGCTGCTGTTTTGAATGCCTTTCTTCTGCATGGTCTCACCACCTTTTTCACTATATTTTGGATTGTTTTTGATTTCTTATACATTTCACGAAAAAAGCAAAAAAGAGGGTACATCCCTCTTTTGAAGCCAGTCATTTTTTTCTCAGTCCTGCCGCATATGCAGGGCCCATTCCAGTTATTTTTGATAAGATGAGCGCCATATCATGCGGCGACTCTTTCATGCCGTTTTCCAGCCATTGCTGCATGACGCTGATATGAGCGCCGGTTATGTAGGAAATCAAGTAGTCCTCCGGCACAATCGGATTCGTTCTGATCGCTGCTTTCAGCCGTTTTAAATTGATGCTCAAAACCGATTTAAATTTTAAACGGAAAGAACCCGGGCCTTTAGGGCCTAAAATGGCTTTCATAAAAACCTCGTTTTCTCTTATGTATTGAAAAATGTCGACGACGAATGTCAGCGGATGGTCAATCACATCCTGTTTTAATATGTCCATTGAGTGAATCGAGCGTTTAGCAATGTTATTGATCTCTTGGATGATTTCCTCCTCGCTTTGTTCCAGCAAATCGTATTTATCTTCGTAGTGCAAGTAAAACGTGCCGCGGTTAATATCGGCTTTCTTCGTAATGTCTGTGACGGATATCTCTTCAAACGTTTTATTTTTCATCAGTTCAGAGAGTGCGTCTCTGATCATTTTTTTCGTGCGCTGTACCCTGCGGTCCTGTTTTTGTTCAGTCATTCAAATCCTCCTGACGGTTCATGAAAATCAACAATTTCCATAATTGTGTTGAGAACTTAACATTTGCTGATTGATTGTTCATTGCGTTCTCCTTTTGCGCAATTATAATAAACATGATGAATATTAATCAACATAGTGTTCATTTTATACGTATAAAAAAAGGCATGCCGCGAAAGACAAAGTGTGTTGAAAGTCCTGGCCGGGGAAAAATAAATCGTCCAAACAGTCAAAACAGCTTATACAACCCGGAAAATGCGGCGTCAAATTGCTGCAAAAAGCGGTGTAAGGAGAGGATAGAATGGAGAAATACGTGCTGTATTTCAATGAAATCGATCAATTTGATTTGCCCGATGTCGGCGGAAAAGGGGCGAACCTCGGGGAAATGACAAAAGCGGGCTTTCCCGTTCCTCAGGGATTTTGCATATCAACTGCAGCCTACCGTGCGTTCATAAAAACAAGCGGCATCATCGACAGCCTGCTCGATCAGCTTGAACAGCTCAAGCATGATGATCTTGAACAGATTCGGACTGCGGGGAAACAGATTCGTGAACATCTTGCTCAGGTCCCCGTGCCTGACGAGATCAAATCGGCGATATTGGAGGGCATAGATACCACCGGCAAAGATAAAGCCTATGCCGTCCGCTCCAGTGCAACGGCTGAAGACCTGCCGACGGCTTCATTTGCGGGGCAACAGGACACCTTTTTGAACGTCTGCGGGAAAGATCAGCTTCTTGATGCGGTGAAACAATGCTGGTCCTCGCTGTTTACGGACAGGGCGATTTCCTACCGCGCGAAAAACGGTTTCGACCACCGCTCTGTCTTTCTGGCAGTCGTCGTTCAAGAGATGGTTTTTCCCGAGGTTTCCGGAATTATGTTCACGGCGGATCCGATCACGGGGCACCGCAAAACGATTTCCATCGATGCAAGCTTTGGCTTGGGTGAAGCGTTGGTGTCCGGAGTCGTCAGCGCTGATCTGTATCAGGTTCGGTCAGGTGAAATCGTCAAAAAACAACTCTCGAAGAAAGAATCGGCTATCTACTCAGTACCTGAAGGAGGAACCGTCCAGAAAACTCTCTCTCCGGAAAAACAACAAACACAGGCTTTGCCGGATCCAAAAATCGTCGAATTGGCAGAACTGGGGCGCAAAATCGAGGCCCACTACGGCAAGGAACAGGATATCGAGTGGGCTTTTGCCGGCGGTAGCTTTTACATTCTTCAAAGCCGGCCGATCACATCCCTATACCCGGTCATCCGCGTTTTTGATGATAAGCCGCACGTATTGATTAATTTTGGCTATATCCAAATGATGACCGATCCGTTGAAACCGCTGGGCGTATCGGTTATCAGTCAAGTCCTCCGATTTTTAAAAAAAGTTCCTTCGGCACAGCCGATTCTTCGCGAAGCGGGAGGAAGGGTGTTCGCCGATATTACGGGTGCTCTCTCCCTCAGATTCGTCCGAAGCCGGCTGCTTAAAGTATTAAGCGGCATGGATCAGTTGATGGCATCAGCTGTATCGGACGCAGTCAAGCGCAAAGAACATCAGCATTATTCCATCTCGAGAAAAGGTATGTTTCATATTGCCGGGAGTTTGGCGCCGATTTTGATTCCGGCAGCATTAAAAGTTGCCGGAATCCTGCTGATGAGAAACCCCGATAAAGCCGAGAAAAAATCGGAATTGATCATTGAAGCCATCGTGACGGACACCGAGGAGAAGCTTAGCCGGACTTCCGGTGCCGAGACGATCCGCTTCATCCAAAAGGGAATGGGAAATATACTCCAAGACGTGCTTTCAAAGGTCGCTGTATATGTCTTGAGCGGAATGATTGCAGCCGGATTGCTCGAAAAAAAGCTGAAAAAGAAGCTGGGGGACGAGAAGAGCGCTATTTTGCTGGCGAAATTGTATAAATCCCTGCCTCATAATGTTACAACGGAAATGGGTCTTGAGTTAGGAGATCTTTCCGATCAGGCGAGAAAGCATCCTGATGTCATTGACTATTTCAAGCGTGCAAACAGCGAAAACTTTATGGAAGAACTGCTCAAAATCCCCGGCGGCGCCGAATTGAAGCACGGTTTAGACGATTTTCTGAAAAAGTACGGGATGCGGTGCGTGGGAGAAATCGATATGACAAGGCCGAGATGGGCCGAGGCTCCGGTTCAGCTCGTTCCGTCCATACTCAGCCATATTCGGACGGCTGTTGCCGGGGAACACAGGAGGAAATTTAAACAAGGCGAAATGGAAGCTGAAGAGGCAAAAAAGGAGATCATCTCTCAATTTCGTTTTCCAGAAAAAAAGAGAATCTCCCGGCTCGTTCATATGTACCGAAGCCTGATGGGCATGCGGGAGCATCATAAATTTACACTTGTAAAACTAATGTTTTTATACAAAAAAGCCATTCTTAAAGAAGCCCACACCCTCGTTGAAAAAGGGATTCTCAATCGTGAAGAGGATGTCTTTTACTTTACGCTTGAGGAGCTTATCGCGCTATTGGAGAATCGCGGTATCGGGGATATTCCGGAATTGTTAACAGACAGAAAACGGCAGCATATGTTCAATCAAAAGCTCAAATCCCCCCGCGTGATGACGAGTGAAGGGGAGATCATTACAGGGAAGCTGCGAAACGCAAAAAGTCCTGAAGGAGCTCTCACAGGGACACCGGTTTCTGCGGGAATCATCGAAGGGACCGCCAGAGTTGTGAAGAGCCCTGAAGACGCGAAGCTGAATCAAGGGGACATTTTAGTGGCGCCGTATACTGATCCGGGCTGGACTCCGCTTTTTACTTCAGCGGTCGGACTGATTACGGAAGTGGGCGGTATGATGACTCATGGTTCAGTAGTAGCAAGGGAATACGGCATTCCTGCTGTCGTCGGGATCGACAAAGCGACAGAAATCATAGAAGACGGCGCTTACATCCGAGTCGACGGATCAAACGGGTTTGTTCAAATATTGGACGGTGACGGCTCGTGAGCTACTTAAATAAAGGCTCTGTTATAGGAAATGTTGATATTTGATACCTACTCGAATCCTTGATATAATCAAAATAGAAACAAGTGTTCGATTGAGTTGTCAAGGCGAGCAAAGTGTTTAGCAATTTTTAATGAACAAGGCAGGATATAATAGAGATAAATATCATTTCCAAAGGGAATTGAGGAGAAATGGATGTCGCAAAATGGAATTGTTTTAGTAGCCAGTGTATCAATCTTTAGCGATGATAAAGTCTTGATGATAAAAGAGAATAAACCTGCTGCTATTAATAAATGGAACTTTCCGAGTGGACGTATCGAATATGGAGAGGGCATTCTCTATTCAGCTCGAAGGGAAGTTAAAGAGGAAACAGGATTGGACGTAAACCTGATTGCCGCTACTGGTGTATATAATTTTATCAGTAGTACAAAGAATCAAGTTATTTTATTTCATTTTATTGGTGAAGTTACTGGAGGTTCTTTAAATCTCGAAGAAGATGAAATTGTAGACAGCAAGTGGATAAAAGTAAATGACCTTGTAACATTTAAAAACGAAGACTTACGAGAACCAAATGTAATAAAGCAAATCATTGATAACTTATTAAAAGAGAATTTACACTCAACTAGTGTGTATAATGAGCAACTGATTAAATAGTTCTTATTGAGCTAGGGGATGTTAGTTGAACAAACGTATCAACATTAAAATTTAACAGAGCCTAAATAAAAAAAGCCAGCCTTTTGGAAAGGCTGACGAAATCGTTCTTACCAGCTTGCTTTTTTAACGCCAGGGATATGCCCTTTGTAAGCAAGCTCGCGGAAGCAGATGCGGCACAATTTAAACTTCCGAATCACGGAATGCGGTCTGCCGCAGCGTTCACAGCGGGTGTACTCTCTGACTTTGAACTTTTGTTCCCGTTTTTGTTTGACAATCATTGAAGTCTTGGCCATCTTTTTTACCTCCTTTTAGCTATATTGATTTATATAAATAAAAATAGATTTTTATTTCTGTAAACAATTTATTATAACATTTAAAATATCATTTGTAAATAAATTGAAAAGACTCGATGTTCGAGTCTTTTTTGCTGATGAAAAGTGAAAATGAATCTCATTTTTTAAGCGAAACTTTGTAGCAGATATGCGACTCAAACGATCCCGTTTTACCTCAGGTAAACGGCAAATTCTATCAATAAAGACCCATGCTGATCGATTGACTGATCTGCCGTCCCTAAGATCGATGAGTCTGCTTCATTTAATCTGATCATTTGGATTGAGCGGAAAATAACCGATTTGCATCAATACGAAGCAGCGGGAAATTTGTATACTGGCTTCAAAGAAAGGGGGGAGTATAGAGAACAATAACACTTTAGATTTTTGTCTCATTGTCTGGCACTCCACTATGCAATGAAACGAAGGAGAAATCAAACACAGCAAGAAAGCGCTGTAGAATTTGACAGCCTTGTGATCTACTCCAGCTAAAGAAACAAATCACTTCGCTTCCGCAACACCGGCTCCCACTCAAAGATCAAGCTTGAAAACGAAAAATGGAATGCAGGGCTGTTCATTTTCACATGAACCTCGATGTTTTAGGGATGAAATTGCCGCCTTGTCCATGAAAGCGGCGCCGACGGCGGAAATGGTAAATGCGTCAAATGTTATAAGCGGCAAAATTGGAAAAAGGTGTGCAAGCTGCACACCTTTTTTTCAGCGGCGCTACCTTTGGCTGACCGCTATTTTAAGCCCGATTAAAGCGAATAAAGACCCTTCAAGCAAATGAACTTTTTTAGCGGCTTGCGGACTTCTGCGCAGCCGGTCTCCGACTTTTTCCGCAAACAGGCTGATCATCACAAAAATAACGAACGCTTGAATTAAAAATAACATGCCGTAAACGAGCATTTGCGTTGTCACATTGAAGGTGCCGGGGTGAGTAAATTGCGGAAGAAAGGCAATGAAGAACAATGAGACCTTCGGGTTTAACAGATTCATCACAACGCCTTTTTGATATAAAGCCCTGCGGTTCAATGAGTCTTTGGCTTCAAGGTTGAAGCCAGTGCTTTTTTGCCGAAAAGACTGGTAAGCTAAAAACAGCAGATAGGCTGCACCTGCATATTTCACGATCGAGAAGGCGACAGCTGATTGATAGATCGCAGCAGAAATGCCTGCTGCAGCCGCGATGATGTGGCCGATTAACCCTGTGCATAGTCCGCAAGCGGTTGCTACACCTGCCGATTTTCCCTTTGAGATGCTCTGTGCCAAAACGAACAGGTTGTCAGGGCCCGGCATAAGTGTAAGCAGTACGGCCGCACCCAAAAAAGAAACGATCGATATCACGTCCATCTGTCCAACTCCATTTTTATCAATATTTTCTATTATATCATCTGAGAAACTTTTTTTAGCGAAAAGGCGTGGAAAATGGACGGATTTTTAGTTTCTTGTATTAGTACAAGTTTGTGCTAATCAACATACTTTGATAGTGAAGAATGAAACTCAAGGAAGGGAGAAGTGCTTATGTCTTACTGCAAACCGCGCGTTCTGCCGCCAGTTGTGCATCCTACTAGATACTGTGAGGATCACAGATACTCTAAAACGATCGTTCCTCACATCCATCCGCAGCATATTAAAAAAGTGGATCATCACAAATACGATCATGTTCACTATTATCCGCACTCTTATTCAAGCTATAAGCCGGTTTATCATGACCACTCTTACTGCGGTAAACCTTGCGAACGCTACAAAAAATACTAACCTTTCCGGAAGAAAAAATTCTTCTCATGAAAAAAGGCCGTAAGGAGCGTCCTGATGGAGCTTTTACGGCCTTTTTTTGAGTTAGCCCCTGCATCCTTGCAACGTCCCCTGCAAAACAGCTTGGCCGGCTTTTTTCGTCTTTGAATTGAAAGGGCGCACTTCGACTCGGGTATTCACAGTCAGCTCCGACGATATTTCGTCAAACTTGCCCGTCCAAGGACTTCCGCCAAACCAGCTCGGCGCGTCTTCCTGGACTTGATGCATGGTAAAGCGCCAGCTGATCTGGCCCGGTATCCGGGCAATTCCTTCAAATTGATCATAATCTCCAAATGAAGCAGGGGCCGGAAGCCAATCAGCGTAGATGCCGACGCTCTGCCGTTCCCTGACAGGACTCGCGGGGTCTTCGGTATACGGTTTCTTCACTTTCGCAATTAAAGCCGTTCCGCGGGCATTGGGAATATCCTGGGCTGGATGAAGAACAACGCTGCATGGATAAGGTACTTGTCCGGCCGGCTGTGCTTGGATTGCTGCCGCAGGCAGCATAAGGACAAGCAATATCGCCAGACTTCTCAGCAGTGCCACCATTGAACCACCTCCGTATCTTGAAATAGTCTAACCAGTCAGCCTTTTCACATTCTTCACATTCAGCCATCGGAGACATTCACCTATTTATATCTTGGGAGTATCTTATGGTAAAGACATGATCGGGGGCGACGGCGTGGGATACTTTATTCAGGCAGAAACAGGCGTTAATCTGTACGTTGAAGACATCAATCCTCAAAGCGGCAAAGCAATTGTATTTTTGCACGGCTGGCCATTAAGCCATCTGCAGTTTGAATATCAATTTGACGATCTTTCGCGAAAGGGATACCGCTGTATCGGCATTGACTGGCGGGGATTCGGGCGTTCGGATAAGCCGGCGACGGGCTACAATTACAACCGTTTGGCTGATGATATCCGTGCTGTTGTTGAGGCGCTTCAATTAAACAACTTCACGCTTGCCGGTCATTCAACCGGCGGCGCCATAGCACTCCGCTATATGTCCCGATACAGGGGCTCTGGGGTTTCAAAGCTGGTTTTGATCGATGCGGCGGCACCTGTGGGATTTACTGAAGAGACGGCAGCCAAATTGCTTCAGCAAGCGTCTAACGATCGTCCTAAGATGATGCGTGAAGTGACCGACACATTTTTCTTTCAATATATTACACAACCGTTCTCGGACTGGTTTTTTCAATTGGGATTGCAGGCCGCAGGCTGGTCGACAAAAGCGGTCATCGAAATGCTGAGAGATGAGAAACTGTATGAAGATCTTGGAAAAGTCGCTGCTCCGACCTTAATTATTCACGGTATTCAAGACAAGGTGATTCCGTTTGCACAAGCAAAGGAACTCAGCCGTAAAATAAGAAATTCATATCTTGTTCCGTTTCAATACAGCGGACACGGCCCGTTCTGGGAGGAACGCGAAATGTTCAATCGGATTTTAACGCAATTTATCGGTTGATTTTATATGGAGGAGCTGCCGCCACATAATGTTCAAAAAGTAGAAAGGAATATTTTGGATAATCATGTTATCATGATAATCACCGGGACTGCTTCTACAGCCTGAAGCGTGAAAAATACCCGAAGTGCAAGTTTTTTACCGGGGTGAATTTCCGTTTAGCGCAGAAGCAGAGGGGGGAATGACGTTTCTGAGGGGGAATGGGATTAAATGAAGTCAATTCAAGCAATCACCGTTCATTCAAAGCATTATGTTGTAGGTGAGCCATGCCATCCGCCAGGATTTAGAGACGAAGCGACCGTTATGAAAATTAGCGAAAAAAACAAGTTCTATGGATTAATCAGGGGTTTTGTTGTTCATTTTGATACGAAAACAGAGCTGCATATTCATACAGAGCCCGTCAAGGTTCATTGGAGGTGAAGGACATTAAGCGAACATTAAAGTATGTTCGTTTAATGTCTTTTTTTACTCCGGAAATAAGGGTATTCAACCGGCCGATGCTTCAGTGTAATAAAGCAGATTTTCCAAAAATGGTCTTCAGAAAATGAACGGGCGAAAATAGGGACAAAGTATAGGTACTTATGCAGTCGGGCTTTAGCTTTTCAGCATAATGTACTAGTGAATCTATAAAATGAAGGGAAAGGAGAATGTACAAATGTATTGCAAACGTCATGAGCCGCATGTTTATCCTACGAAATATTGTGAGGATCATAACTACTCAAAATCTGTCGTTCCTCATATTCATCCACAGCATACAAAAAAAATAGACCACCACAAATATGAACATGTTCATTACTATCCGCACACTTACTCACATCATAAGGATGTTTCGCATGAACACTATCATTGCGGAAAACCTTGCAAAGGCTATGAAAAAAAGTCGGACTATGGCCATTGCTATTAATAAAACCTTGATTGTACCTTATTCTGATCGCAGTTAACGTTTCACTTATTTCCAGACCGTAGAAAATACCCGGAAGGGGCTTTTTATGGTCTGTTCCCATTTTGAGAGGTAGTAACCGTGTATATCAACATATTTAACATAGGCTATAGCGAACACATGAGAATTGAATATAGCAAAACGAAAGAATGCAGGCGGAGTTCCAAGTTGCGGAATGCTTATTAATATCATTTATACCTTTTTTATATTAAACTGGTACATATAGGATGATGTTTTCTGAGTTGGCTGGGAAGAAAGGAGAACCATTATGCAAAAAACACTTTTTCAAAACGCAACGATTGTGACGCTTGATCCGCAGCTTCAAACGATCGAAAAAGGGGACATGCTGATTGAAGGCTCCGTCATTCTGGACGTTGCCGAGTCGATTGAATCGGGAGACGCAGAGATTGTTGATGCCTCCAATATGCTGATCATGCCTGGATTTGTTGATACGCACCGCCACGTATGGGAATCTGTGATTCGCGGAATCGGAGCCGACTGGTCCCTGCAAACCTATTTAAACCGGATTTATTATGGGAATTATGGATCGATGAGAAGACCTGAGGATGATTGGGTCGCGAACTATTTAGGAGCGCTTGAGGCGCTCGATGCAGGCGTCACGACTTTGCTGGACTGGACGATGATTGAATCGCCTGATCATACGGACCAGCTGATTGCGGGACTAAAAGACGCCGGCATTCGCGCAGTATTCGCTTTCGGAACATCTGGTGACGCCGAATATTGGGACAGAGACAGCGATCTTTCGAATATGGACGAAGCGAAACGGGTAAAAAAAGCATATTTTCAATCGAAGGATCAGCTTCTGACGATGGGACTTGCAATTCGCGGTCCGGAGTTTTCTTCATGGAAGACATCTGTCTTTGAAATCGAAACGGCACGGGAACTGGATGCCTTATGCAGCATGCATATTGCGTTTGGCAACTGGGGAGCGAAAGATCGTTCGATTGAGAAGCTGAATCAAGCCGGGCTGCTCGGTCCCGATTTAAACATGGTGCATGCCAATGCGATGAGTGAAGAAGAAATGAAAATGCTTGCGGCTCACGGAAGCTCTATTTCTGTGACACCAGAAATAGAGATGATGATGGGGCACGGTTATCCTGTTACAGGGCTCGCCCTGAAAAACGGGGTTCGTCCCGCACTTGGGGTTGATGTTGTGACATCGACGGGAGGAGACCTTTTCGCACAGATGAAATTTGCCCTTCAAGCAGAACGCGCAAAGCACAATGAAGAACTGCTGAGAGAAGGGATCATGCCGGGTCCTGAATTGAGCATTTCGGCCGAACAAATCCTGAAAGCGGCCACCATTGACGGGGCGAGGGCCTTAAGGCTCGATCATAAAATCGGCTCGCTTTCGCCCGGCAAAGAAGCTGACTTTATCATGGTGAAAACGGACAGCTTCAATTTGCTCCCTTTCACTGATGCGGTGGGGGCAATCGTCCAAAGCACGCACACCGGAAACGTAGATTCCGTATATGTCGCAGGAAAAGCGCTGAAACGAAACGGCCGATTGGTTGATGCAGATCTTGAAAAGGTGAGACAAAAAGCACTGGAAGCAAGAGATCATATTTTATCCCGATCCCCTGAGGGCGCCTTTTAATCTTTCCTTTGAAATTTTCAGTGATAAACTTGCCCTTGCTGGACTTCAGAAAGCCGCTCCTTAGGAATTGTTTCTGTTTGAAGACCAGCTTTTTAGTTTAGTTTTCAGAGAAGAGTATGTATGGAAAAGGTTGTGATGATGTTATAACCTTTTCCTGTCGCTCATAAGTTTTGATTAAAAAGGGACATAACTCACGCCATTAAGCATTTCTCTCCACAAATGATCATTAGACTGCCAGATTTCACGATCTGGAAGTGTAACCGCGCATATTCTTTTTAATGGCCAATTCTGCTCGACGATTCCTTTAACTTTTGCGTGATTGATAAGGAGAACCCTGAAGTCTTTTTGTACTAAATCCGATAATACGGACTCCAGTTCTTCAGCTTCCTTGTAGGTTCCGTTCGTTCTGACAAAAAGGACCCGATTAGCGGTTGACATCTTCTCATAAAATCTGTTGATTCTTCTATTGAATTTTTCCATCACTTCATCGTATGTGGCAAGATGTTCGAGTGTGTTTTTATCTGCTTTAAAATCATGTGCTGAATCGACATGATAATAATCATCTGTTAAAGAGATATAACGGTCAGTGGTATAAACACCTGTTGAGTAGCCTGTTACCCTTAGATTTAGAGGTGCCATAAAATTTGAAAAACGATTCTTTAAAAGGCGGTTCAGTTCGGTCAGGGAAGAGGTACCGACCCAGTCTAAAGGGCCTGCGTACGGCCTTAAGTTGTTTTTTCTAAGCTGAAGAGCAGTTAAACAAAGGTGGCCTAATCCGAAAATGGCATTATAGTCTCCTTTTATATCATTCAAATTCATAATCTAAACTCCTTTTATGGATTATTTCTATTTAGTATTCTATGTTTCATAAAAGGGTTGAGTAACAACAGTTGCCTACATTGAGGTCTCGGAACAGGAGAGTTTATAGAATGGGGCGGAACATAAATAAAAAAACAACATAAAAGTTGTTTTTTTAAAGGGAATCTTTTATCTGTAATAAAAGTATGTCGATATCAGAGTCATTCAAATTCTTTAGAATAGCTGCAATGTCTAAGACCAGCCTTCTTGTTTGTTCATTATCAAGCGTTAAATCTTTATGGTAGGAAATAATGGATTCCAAAACAATGGCAAGTTCGACACCATTGTCAATATTTGCTGTCAAAGAGCTTTCTTTTATTTTTGTCAGGAGCCAATTTAAATCATTCAAACCTTCAATAGGGTAGTAAAGAATCTGATGCAGATCGGCTGCCGAATTTTCAGTCAGAATTTGTTCAGCTTCTTCTTTTGTGATGGCATCTTCCGGATAGACATAGGGAATATCTGCATTCTCAGGATGTATGCCTTCGATATGTTCGCAGCCGTCATCATCAATGGAGTCATCTGTATAAAGTTTAGAGAGAAATTCTCCAAATGAATCGGCTAATTTAAAATTTTCTTCAAATTCTGAGTCAAAATAGTGAACGGGCGGATTTTCTTTCGTCTCCCTGTAGTCAAGCGCTATCCACGTATGGCCGTCACCATGAATAAGGATTAGGTTGTCGGGCAGTCCCCATTCTTTAATAAAGGCTTTACTCTCGAGAATTCCTTCCTTTTTCCCTAAGCCTAATAAGTAGTCAAACTGGACATGATCTTTAGCCCAGGAGGTGGGCCGTTCAGAAGGGAAAGCATTAAAATTGATATAGCCGCCGTTTTGTTCAAGTATAAGCGCTTTGTATTCCTCGGGAAGTTTCACACCTAACTTTTTTTCAGCTTTCAGAATGCCTCTCTTTGAGACGCTTTTTAAAGTGTACGGATCTTCGTCTTCATATTTCCAAAAGTTTTTCAAATGATTCCCCCTCATCCGTTTGTTGTCAGTAACAATAATGCAAAATTGTACTGATCAGGCCTTTTAGCTTGTATTGCCGTCTTGTAGTCTTTTATAACGGCTATCTTTGGCTGAAGGCCGAGAAATAATCATAAGTTTGCGGAATAGCTCCGTATGTTCCTTTAATGCGGATATCCTTACATTCACCTTCGGTATTCTCAAAGTAAAGCCTGTAGGTCCGAGGCATTAACGTGATGACATCCTGAGCAGTTCGGTCAGGCCAGTCCCCTTCAAAATCTTTAATGCTTAAGCTCATAAATCTGCCGGAAAGGTGCATCATCTGAATTTTAATCGTTGTTTTGCAGTTTTCTGCATTAAAAATCGTAAACTTGTAGCCAATATGCCAGTGAGAAACGTTAGAGTCGCTATAGGGAATGTCCTCCACATGAGTTCCCGTAAACGTAAGATTCAGCTTGTGCGGGAACGAATAAGCTTCAGCGCTGCTTCCAAAACTGAAAAATCCACAAACCAACACCGTGATCAGCAAAAAGCGTTTCATTCAATACCCCCTCCTTTTTCCATTTTATTGTAGCATAGATGGATTAAAAAAACGGAAAATTGTGTGAAGGAAAAGCACAAACCGAAAACTAAATCACTCTGCACGTTTGTTCGGTTTCGTATCGTTCAGCTTTTGCTCGTTTCGATGATTCACCAGACAGAAGCTCTCAAAGCAATAAACATAACTCTTTATAAATAAATCGCAAACAAAACTGCTAAACAGTCTTCATAATGTAATCGTTGCTAGCCACTTTGTTACCATTTTGTGTAAACGTCTGCCGAGAAGAAGTAGATGGAGCCGGAATCACGGCCTCTTAAATATATGGTTTTAATTACCGTATATATATAAATTGATCCAAGGAAAAAATAGGATCAGACCTTGTTGAAGCCAGGCAAATTTCCTTGATTTTTTCATGTGAGGAGCGGAAACATGAAACAGAGCACTTATAAGATCTGCTTTTTATTCCCAATAATGATTCTTTTTTTAACTGGATGCTGGAGCAGCCATGAAATTGAAGATCTCGGTTTGACTTTTGCTATGGGATTTGATGAAGGCCGAGAGACGGCACTTGAAAAAAAATTTGATAAAATGGGTGGAGATTACCCCAAAAAAGACCAAATAACCTTGACATACCAATATGTCAATCCGTACACAGCAGGGACCCAGATTGCGGGGGGAAGCGGCAGCAGTCAAAAACCGTACATTAACATATATGAAACAGGCGATTCCTTTCAGCAAATAGGCACTGAAGTAGCACTCAGGCAGGACAGGCCGGTCTTCAGCTCCCACTTAAAGGTGATCGTCATTGCTGCGGATTTGCTTCGTCCATATTCACTGAAGGAATTGCTTGATCAGGCTCTTAGGGACAATGAAATCAGACTGAGCACGCTTGTCCTTGTAACAAGAGGAAGAGCAAGCGATGCACTTGAACTGAAAGACGGCACCGGTAAAATACCCGCGTTTCACCTTAGCAGAATTATTCACAATGACTTTAGGGCGAAAAAAATTCTGCCTCCGATCACTCTTGCCAAACTGCCGGGCATGATGAATGCCGGAACCAGCTATTTGCTTCAAAACATCATCGGTGTCAACGGGGAAATCAAATATGCAGGAGCTGTAGCCATTAACGGAAAAACAAATAAGCTCCTTGGTTTTTTAGATGAAAAAGATTTAGACGGGATCATGTGGATCAAAGGACAAGGGGTAGGTGGTACTGTCAAAAACTATGATCAAAAAACAAAAAAATTGACGGCCATGGCAGTAGATCATCTTAAGAGTGAGATCAAGCCAGTCGTCAAAGGAAACCGCCTTTCATTTAAAGTCAATATTAATTCAGAGGCACACCTGGCTGAAAACTGGAATACAGCCGACGCAGAAATTGACAAAAATTATTTAAAAAGAAAGGAAGCAAGTGCGTCACAAACAGTGAAACAGCTGGTTGAGCAGATCACAGAAAAAATGCAGAGGGAATATAAAGCTGACCTTGCAGGCTTCGGTGATGAAGTGAGGATTCAATATCCCTCTCTTTGGAGAAAGCTGAAGAAAAATTGGGATGAAGTATTCACGGAGATTCCCATTCAATATGATGTGAACATCACGATTGAAGAATTTGGATCACAAAGTAGACATTAGCTTTAACATGACTTTATAAAGGTGCACTAATGACAGTGAGGGGATAGAGGGAATGGGTGAGAACGCTAGGGGGGATGAATAAACTTTTTTTGCAGACGAATGATATATAGAAATGGGCTGTAAAAAGACATTCGTCATCTGATCAAACAGACGCATTTTTATAATCCGGCTATAGATTTTGGCGTTGAACGAATCATTGATTAGAGGACAGTCATTTTTTATTCATTTCAAACGGAACTAACTTTAAAGAGTTAGTTCCGTTTGAATGGCTAGTCCAAATTTTGATCGATCGTTCCTTCAAAATAGTCATCACTGACCTGTTCATGAGTTTCAGCTAATCCTTTTTCCAATTGAGTAGTCCCTTCATAATCCGAGGGATCGAAATATTTTCCGGCCACATCCGTGGTGTCATTTATGTTTTCTTTGTTATCAGTTTCAGTGTTTACGTTTTCTGTCTTAGCATTGCTGTCTAAAGATTGCTGAGAATCATATTTCTTGTCTAGTGAAGAAAATCTTTTGTAATCATCCGGTCTGTCTGCTCCATTTTTTTGCGTCACATTAACCACTCCATATCCGAATTTTAAAGTGAAAAACTTGTAACCGCGGTATTTAGGGTCATCTCTTCGATGTGCTTAGGTTCATGATCTTTGCTTTTTTATTCACTACCTAAATGTTGAATTAATTTTATTTCGTTCACTCCTTTACGAAATAAATTGAAATATTAACTCGTCTTATTCTGTCTAGTAAGAAGTTATTCAATTCGTTTTTTTGCACGGTTTTTTTCCATTAGTGAAGAAAGGGCTACACGTTAGTATCAAGTTGTCTATATTATCCATGAATGATAGACGGAAATTCATGTCATATGAGGTTGATAAGGGATTAAAGCTTGAGAAAATCAATAATTTAGTGAACATCTAATACAAGGGGAAAAGTATCTAGGTATCAAAATAAAAGGAGTATTTAGAATTACTTAATAATTAAGATTGCAGTGGAATCTAATGAGCCTTTTTGATCATCACTGACTTCTTATGCATAATTTTATGAATTTTTCTTGAATAAAATGTCCCTTTTTCACCATAATGTGATAAAATAAATCATATTAGATAAGATAGTAGGTGTTGCATATGAAGGGTTTTTTATATCTAAATGAAAAACGAACCAAACATGTAAAAGCAGATTCCAATATAAAGAAAATTAAAGAGATTTTTTCACGTTTTTTTGGAAGAAATCATGTTAATGTAAATGAATTTATCAATGACAATATTGCTTTTTATAATTTCTCTAACGAATCTGTACCTATAAAATACAATTTTCCTCCATATCACTTCGGAATATCAGGAGACTTTTTAGGGGATGAATCTGAAGTTTTTAAAGGATTTTTGTCTAGCAATAATAAAGATGAATACCTATCAAATACAGGAGGCATTTTTGCATTTTCGGCATTTCGGGAGCAGGATAAGCGATTTATAGCTTGGAATAACGTAACAAGAGCTGAGCCAATTTATTGGTGTGATACTCCTGAAAGAATTGTGGTTGGAACTAAAGCACTCATAGTGCATTTAATTGCATATGAAATAAACAAACCTCAGTATGACATCAGTTCTTTTACTTCTTTTATAAATAATGGGTTTTATTGTGATGAAGCAACACCATTTAAAGGCGTAAATGTGTTGGAACGAAACAGTCGTATAGAGGTAAAGGAACACAAAATAACTATAAAGCAAATAGATGACTTTGATGATCAAATGTATTCGGTAGAGCCGAGTAAAGAGTATTACGACGAGATTACAGAACTTTTTCTTGAAAGCTTTACTTTTTTAAAAAAACAAAATACAACTTATAAAATTGGTTTAACGGGAGGGAAAGATAGTCGTTTAGTAGTAGCAGCAATGAATAGATTAGGACTTGATTTAGAAGCGACTACTAATGGATTTGAAGATACTCCGGATGTTGTTATCGCTAAACAAATATCTGATAGTTTAGGAATTCCCCACCATACGAAACTCCCTTCGTACAAGCAAAATATTATGAATGTGGATTTATATACAAGGGCCGTAAATGTGATAAAAAATACCGAAGGTATGATATTTTCATATGAAAATATTAATGGGCTTAAAGACGGTTTTGATACAGACAAAATTATTTTAGGAGGACAAGGGGGGGAACTCTTAAGAGGTGGCTATGCGAAAAATGCAAACATCACATCTAAAGAATCTCTTCAAAACTACCTTTTGTCAAACTTTTTCAAATACGAAAATATAATAACAGAAGAAGCATCCTTACGATATAAGGAATTTTTATTTAATTTTATTGATAAACATCAAACCCATTTAAATTACCACGATATATTAAACAGTTTTTACTTAAGCTATAGGTGTGGAAGGTGGTCTGCAACATCAAGATCAGCATATGCAATGGGAATGAAAAACTACCCTCCATTGTTTGAAGCAAGATTAGTCAAAAAAGCGCAGATGCTAAAAACACAATATTGTAGAGACGAGTATTTAATATATAATATTTTAATGAGAATTGCACCTGAGTTAGTGAATATTCCGTTTGCGGAGGATCGGTGGTATTTTGAAAAGCATCATCCCTATAGTAAACGGGATCTTACAAAATGGATCAGCCGAAAGCCTATATATGCAACAACTAAAAGAAGCGGATTCAATTGGAGAACAAATGTTTTAAGTAATCATAAAAAACAATTTCAAGAAATTATATTTTCCAATGAAAGCTCTCCTTTATTTGATATAGTAAATAAAAACGAGTTGAAGAAACTTTTTAACAAAGAAGGTAATTTTCTTGGTAAGTATGACATACTTTTGTGGAGTCTTTATACTGCAAGTGTATTGTTGTCTGATCATTGGTTTACAGGAGAAAAAGAAAATTCTAGAATGAGAATTAACATTCCGGAAAGTTCTAAAGTTGTTAAAAAAGGTGTTTTAAACGACATCAAACACATACCAGCAGACGTTTTAACATCATTGCATAAAAAGGTTAGCATATTCCAGATTGATAAAGTTACAAATTATATACAATGGGTAGATGGGCAAGAAGAGGATCGGCTTTATTTTGAATTATTCGACAAGCCTTTTGCTGTTCCTCCTTCGAAAAAATTTGAAAATGTATCATCAACCAAGGGATCCCAGATGGAGTTTTATTTCGAACTAGAAAAATATTGTCCGAATGACTTTTCTCTCGACATTTATTTTATCCAGTATGATAATGAAAAACGAATTTTTTCAGAAAAGACCACATTTAGAATCTTAGATCGTCAGAAATTCTATAGTTATAAAGTGAATCGTCATTCAAAAGCAAAATTTTTTAAGATTGCTTTCAAAATAGCTGGTGCAGAAAAAGACGGCGACTTTTGTATAAATCAAATGAGGATGCATTTTTACAGTTAAAGATTTTGCTGAACTTTATTTTTGAATTAAGAAGGTTATAAATTATATTCCGAGTCTTACCGTCAAGAAAATCTTATTAACTTTTTATATCTGAAAAGAAACCCTTAGGTTAGCCTGACGTCAGGCAGAAGAAATAAAAAAGTTGTTGCATTTTGGAGGGGGGGTTTACAGATGGAAAATGTTGCTCAAACATGCTTTCACAATAAATTCAGGAAAATGCTACGGTAAAAGAGGACCAAAAAATAAGATGTTCACTCATAGAAACAACATATTTTACATGAGACCGCTAAAGGCCACAAATTATTTGAAAAGAAATGAAAACAAAAAATAAATGTCATTCCTAAAAGATTTATTTGGTACATAAAACGACTGAAAATTTGATCATGAAATAATGTTTTTAAACGCAGGGGTGGATTAAAAAATCCGCAACCCTGGTATCAGGACTGTGTTTATCGCCTTTTTCCTAAGTTATTAAATGTGTAGCAGTTTATATTATATATGCTTCTCATAAAACATGCCCATAAATATTCCTAGTTGTAAAAATGTCAGCTTGCCCTAAACGTTAGTGATGAATTTTGGATTTACTCATTCATTTATCACTAAAGTTACAGAAGTATGTCATAATTCATGAAATTCGTTTTTTAGTAAACTCAACAACCATTGATAAACACTTGTAAAGAAGAAGAAATGGTCTTGCCATTCTAACTGATCTCGAAAACAAAGGATAGTCTCATCATTGATCTATGCTCAAAAGCAAATTAAGGGCTATTTGTATGAAGTTTAAAATGAAGATCGGTTTAGGGATTATGATAATAGGACTCGGCTTTCTCAGTCATTTTTCGAACAACGATGAGATGAACACAGCTTCAAGAAACATCACAAGCGCACCCAGTCATGATTTTGTTGTTTAGCTTAAAAATAAGTTTTGAATTATCTTTTTGCAGCCGTTTAATTAGCGGCTTTTTTTCATGCGCTTCAAACTTTCAATTAAAGAATAGGTTTATTGACCTGATCTTTAAGATTCATTTTGTTGGATTGAAAGGATTTATTCACCAATTTCTTTCCGTATAGTGGTAAACTCTTAGTTGGTCATTACTTTTGTCATGCATTTTTCGGGAAGCGAGGTGTTGCAAATGATTGGTTCAATCCTGGGAGAAACGCTGGCTTTAGATATCATGAAAGTTGATTTATCGATGAAGAAAGAATTTTTGGCAGAGCTGAAAGCCTGCCGCAAAGAGCTAGAAAAAGACAAAACAGAGTTCTCTGACTCCAAAAAGACGATCACAGAACCACAGTTGTCGTCTCATACGTGGCAAGGCAGCCTTGCTGACTCCTTTGACCGTATTCGAGACCTAATGAAGACTGCCTACAATGACATCAGCGGAAAACAGCTTTCTGATGTTTTAAGTAAAATCGATGAACGAATCAAATCTTTACAAGAAGATATTCATTCGCTCAGCCAAGAAGTCCGTTCTTTAGAGAAAAAGATAGAGAACGCGAAGCGAGAAGCGCGAAATAAGGAGTAAATGAAAAATGGGTCAAGAAATAAAAGTAAATACCGGAGAAGCCAAACAAGCGCTTTCTAAATTGAAGCACTCCAGCCATTCAATGAATGCGTCGGTTCCGACAGATATCAAGGGCCGGAATCACCTTGATACGACGAAGAAGATAGAGGAATTGAATCAGACGATCAATATGATCGCTTCTTCCTATGCCTCTGCCTTCTCAAAACAAGTCGCCCAAACGGAATCGGCAGTTGACGCAATGATGGACACCGACAAACAGCTGGCTTCATCGATGAAAACAAAATAGAGGAGAATGCCATGAAGACTCTGGATGTTCAGGCGTTGCACAAAGCCATTGATCAAACGCTGGAACAATTAAAACACCAATCAGACGAAATCGTCACAGTCAAAAAAAGCGTTGAAGCCATCACATCGCTTAATGATGCTTTAAAAGGAAAAGGCGGCGATGCGATCCGCAACTTTTATAAAGAGTGCCACACCCCGTTCCTTCAGTTTTACGAAACTTTTATTGAGGAATATCAGTCAGCATTGAAAAAAATCAAACAAGCACTGAATTCCTTGGAACCGAATCACAACGGATTTATATCGCAAACCTTTCTCGAACACGAGCTGGAACAAGGGGTGAATGCAGCCGACCGCACAACGAAGCGTTTGGTATCTAAAACAAACGCCACGATCGCGAAGGTCAGTCATATTGTCGATTTGCCTGATTTGAATGACAGCGATTTTCACGAACAGAACAGGAAAGCCTTAAAGGAAATCAATCAGACAATTGAAAAGCTGCATGCTTTTGACCGCGAACAGACAAGCGCTCTTAAAACCGCTGAAAACGACCTGGAAACGATGCAAAGATACATAAGCCGGCTTGAAAAAATGTACACAGGGCCTAAAATTGAAATTACCGGCTATCAAAAAGGTTCGATTTTAAAACCGGATGAGATGGATGCTTTGCGCGGGGGCCAAGACACAGCGATGGGCGTCATGTTGGATAAGCTGGATAAGAGATCAAAGCTTGAAAAAGAAGTTAGCGAGGTTAGCAAACAGGATAATAAAATCGCTAAACTAAAGAAGAAGCTTGATGATTACAATTTTTCAACAGCTTCAGAGTTTTATGAGATGGCCACGGAAATTGGCTACGAAAACCTTTCCCCTCGGCAACAGCGGTATTTCAATCAAATTGAAGGCGCTCGAAATTTTGGCAACGCAATTAAAGGAAGCGCTGAAGGACTCAAAAATGCAGTTGTCGACACTGCTGTAGGCCTATGGGACATGGTCGTTCACGCAGACGAAACGATTGAGGGCATTAACTTTACGCTTCATCATCCTGATGTCACATTCAATATTATGAAAAAAGGAATTGAAGACTCGTATCAACGAGATGTCGTCAATGGTGATTCTTACACCCAAGCCAGATGGTTTAGCTATGCCATTGGAATGGTCGGTACATCGATTGTTGGCTCTAAAGGCGTTGACAAAGCAGCAAAAGCTGCCAAAGCGGGGAAGGTAGGGCAGGTCGCTGCCAAAGCAACTAAAGCTTCTAAAAAAGTATCGAAACAAGCTTTGGAAAAAAGCATAGCGTCTTTCAAGAAATCGATGCAAAGGGTTGCTTCAAACATAAAAGGGATTCAAATACACAACCCTTTTGCGCCGCAAATTCAGCTTGCAGGCGGGGGTAAAGTTCCTTATCATGCACTTAATGGGGAGCATATAAAAGACAGTCTTATTCAGTTTGCGAAGAAAGTCTCTGATATAAGCAGAAAACCGTTTACAGGAAAAAATATAAATGTACCTTGGTTAAATAAAGAAAGATTTGGCGCAGTAGAAATAGAAGGGGAAGTAAATGCAGCCGGAAAAAACAAGAATATTAACCGAAGAGTTTATACACTTAAGGATATTGACATAAACCAAAAGGACCGAAAAGGGAAAACCAACCTTCAGCGAATGAAAAAAGGAAATGCCCCTTATGCTAAAGATGGAACACTAGTCAACCTTCATCATTTAATTCAAGAAGAGCCAGGTCCAATGGTTGAAATCCCTTCCTCAGTACATCAGAACAATTTTAAAGTTCTACACGGTTTGAAAAAAGGTGGCGAGAGTTTTAGGAACGATAAAGAACTCCGGCTACAATATAACAACTTTAGAAAAAGGTATTGGAAATGGAGAGCAGAACAGTTTGAAAATTAAATTTGGTAGGTGTATAAAATGGATTACTCAAAAGTTCAAAATTTCATTGAAAAATATGCAGAAGAGGATGATTTTACAGGTGGCGTGAGTGAAGATAAGATAGCTGATATCGAGCATCACCTCAATGTTGTTCTTCCCGAAAGTTATAAATGGTTTTTAAAAAACTATGGCTCAGGTGGAATTTTCGGTGTGGAAATAATCGGATATGACCTTGAGGGGGCCTATGTTGTAGAGCAAACTGAGGACTATAGGAAATATTATGATTTACCCGATGGGATAGTTGTAATAGAGTATGTTGATGAGTTCTCCTATTGCCTCGATACAAATAAAATGGAAGACGGAGAGTGTCCTGTAATTGTATGGGCTAATGACGCAGGTTACGGAGATGTTGTTGCAAATAATTTTCTAGAGTTTTTCATGGAAGACCTGAAGGAGTCTAAAGAAAACTGGGAAGAAGACGAAGAGTGGGACGATGAAGAATAATTTAATATATTCAAGCACTTAATCTCTGATTGAGTGCTTTTTTTATATTCAAATCCGAGAAAAATCCGACAAAAAAGGGGATAAAATGGGGGACTTTTTCTATTCCATTTTGTCATACGATAGAGACAAGAAAAAAGAACGTGAATATTGAGTCCAAGAAGGAGGGCCTGCGGTCGCTTTTTTAACGCCGGAATGGGAGACACACCTATCCCTGATCAAATGATGTATCGAATGATGATGAAGGTCATCATGGTCACAGGAGAAGCGAATGGATTCTATGCAGTATTGCACGTGATCGTCATCACAGGGCGGTAAGATCCCGTTGATATTATAAGTCTTTCAATGCCTTCTTCTTTTCTTTTTTAAAATTATGTGTCATAGTACCGATATAATGATTAAGTAGAATTGAAAGAGTGATGTCCATTGTTATCTTTAGGAAATATTATAACAATAGAATTTGAAAACGAAATTCAGGAATATGTCCTTGCGAAAAGCAAAGTATTATCCATTGAAGAAAATGTTTTAAGAGTGCATTATCCTGTGGATGAAGAAACGGGGAGAACTGTTATTATTCCAACAAATACAGTAGCAACAGTTCATTTTATAAATGAGCAACAAGTCCCATATAAATTTAATAGTGTAATACAAGGCCGAGAGATCTATCAGGATATACCTGTATTAAATATGTATTTACCTGAAGAAGATCAAATGACAAAAATTCAAAGACGGCAATTTTTTAGAGTAAATACAACGATTCCTGTCACTGTTCGCCCATATGCATCTGGCTCAATGTTTAAAACATATACAGCAAATATCAGTGCTGGAGGCGCTGCGTTAATCATTGAAGAGACGCAAAAACACGAACCAGAAGAGGACTTGAATCTAAGTATCCATCTACCAAGTGAGGGGCATGATGAAACTGTGATTGACGTTCATGCTCAAGTCAAACGCACTTTCATAGATCGCAGAACAAACAAACAGATCATGACAGTTGAATTTATCAAGATGAGTGAACATGATGAACAAGCACTTGTACATTATTGTATAAAATTGCAATTGACAGAAAGAAGAAAATTGAAAACTGAATAAATGGAAGTCGAGGAAGACAGTGATCTGCCTAAAATCCCTTAATTAATTCAGAAGAGATGTTTCTTCCCCGCCATATACATTTATGAAAACCTGTTGGCGAGTTGGTATCATCAACTGCACTGAAGTGTAGTGACCCTTCACATGTAATAGATATTCTGCATGAAAACGGCAGATCGACAAGCAACATCGTCGGTGAAGCAGTGGAATCCTAGGTCGCGCCGGCCGATTTCAAAGTCAAAAAAGAAGCATGAGTTCTCGTCGCATAAGCCTTGAATGAGCTGTCAAAAAAGGTGACATTACCGGGTATTCAATGGCCGCGACCGCTGAAACAACGAAAAAAAGAGAAGCCTTTTTCCTTCTGCCAATGAAGAAAAAAGGCTTTTTAATTTACTGAAAAACTTCTTTTTTTAAGCAAAGCACAAAACACCAGTAGAAAAAGACGGTCGTAAGATTTCTGTGTCTAATTTAAATCAAAATACAACGGCTCATGCAGCTCTCGTCTGGCAGAAGCCAGTGAGAGGAATACGAATTGAGAAGATTGAGAAATTGCTTAATAACAAATTAAACCCGATCGAGACTTATTGAAAAAGAAACAGAATCGACGCCAGACGAGTCACAGGAGATATGATTATTGATTTCGAGAAACCAAGAATTGAAATTATATTTTGGCCAAATACGGCAGCGCGAGCGCGGTATTCCAATGGGGGATAGTCATGAAAGTGAACCAGGCAAATCTAAATTAGATAATTCTTTTTTGATATGGGCGCGGAAATTAGAGTCTTTTAGAAATTTCAACAGGAACCCATTCAAATTTCGAGAAAGTTTTGCTTTCTCGAATGCAGTTAAATCATCTGCAAAAAATGCAATTTCTGTATGGTTTCGATCTTTATCTGTCGCATATATTGCAATTGTAAGAATAAACGCAGTAGATCCTCCCTTTTGTCCCGCATGAACAAGCCATTCACGATTGTTTTGATTTCTCATTATTTGTTCCATAACAGGATCGAGATATTGATATACATCTGCACTAAAATATACTTTGCTGTTTAGCTTTTTCATAATGGATACATAGTCTCTAGTCGTTGATCGAGGCAAACGGTCGGACCAAATTTTTTGAAAATCCTTGTCCAAAGCTTTTCTTAATTGTTTTTTTTCTTGATCAGTTAGTGGCTGGCTCAGCCATCTATTATGAATTTCAACCGCTTTATTACGGTATTCATGCATGTCCATGTTTTTCATTACTTCTAGGACTTCTTTTTTCGATAAGTTCTTTTCATTCATCAGTTGGGCAGGTATATAGAGTGCACTTACAATGGGATACATAGGCTCATGCTTCAACATATCTAAGCTCTTTGGGACTTGATTGATGTTTTGAAGCCCCAACACCTCAATTAAGTATTCAGTATTTGCATTAGAACTGTAAGCAATCATCCCGTTGACTACCTCACATAATGGAACACGATCTATCTCTGTGCCTTTTTTCAATTGAGTAATCCAAGCCCTATGTGCACCGCCGTCTGTTTTCGGAATATAGAAATTCTCTAATTCCTTTAACCTTACTTCTTTTTGCGGATCGACTTTTCCTGCTGCTGCTTGTTGAGCATATTCAATGGCTAAGATGATTTTTACAGTACTTGCCAGAGGGAGTTGCTCGTTTACGTTAACATCAATCCAATTCTCATCATTGTGCTTTATGGATAATGAGACATTTCCGCTACCTGATTTTGCTTTAACAAACTGTACAATATACTCAGGATTTAACTTTTTTATTTCCCTCCGAAACATGAGAATACCGATTGCTATTACTAAACCAAGAGAAATTATTATACCGGCGATAATCCATAGTGCAATCTTCAATTTAACACTCCCTATAATGTTCAAATTACTATAGATACGAATTAAATAATGTTAGGTTTCAATTTCCTTCAGACCAGCTCTTATGATACACAGTCCAGAAACCTCTTCTCAGGATTTCTGAGCTTGATTACTTTGATACTTGAGCCGGAATCATAAGACCAGCGCTTTTAAGCAAGAGCAAACGTCATTTCTGCCTTTTTGATAATCTCCAGGTTTCTCATCGTAATCTTCCTTTTAAAATAAGCCGTCCCAAAAGGGGTTTAGAAGGGCTCACCAGGCATTATGATAAAAGAGCCGCCCCCTCCCGGATAATCGATATGAAACCGGGGCAAGAAAAGCTCATCAAAAACAGGAAGATCTTGCGAGCTGGCAATTGTAATGAAAAAGTGCTGGATGCCGGTAGCACATTTGTAAAAAAATCAGAGGAAGTATCAAATGGGTGTCAATGATTTTACCGGAACACGCGGTGGCTGATTGGTTTGTGTTTTCAGAGAGCGAGGTTGTTTGAGTTACGGCGTTTGCCGGTGTTGAAAAGGACGCCGCCCCAAAGCAGGAAAGAGAGCCTGTCAGTGCTGCTGCCGCGGTTAGAACAGACATTGTTTTTTTCATGCTGAACCCTCCATTTTCATCTACCCTCTCGTTTCCCGGTGATGATGCAATACAACATGTGAGTGCGCTTTGTATGTTTTATTGATCCCTTGTAAGGGAAGAGAAATGGGTAATTCGGTATATACACAAGCAAGAAAGGGGAATGGAGATGGCTGAACAGAAAAAAATCACAATAAACGGCGTTGAAATGGAAGCGTCTGAGGAACAGACGGTGCTGCAGCTTTTGAATAACAGTTCAATTGAAGTGCCGCAAGTTTGCTATCATCCAAGCTTAGGGCCGATTGAAACATGCGATACGTGCATCGTCAGCATCAATGGCGAGCTGAAGAGGTCGTGCTCCGCTGAATTAAAGGATGGCGACGTCATTGATACGCTTTCGTCTGATGTGAAAAAAGCGCAGGTCATCGGGATGGACAAGATTTTATATAATCATGAGCTTTATTGTACAGTTTGCGATTACAACAACGGGGGATGCGAAATACATAATACGGTGAAAGAAATGAAAGTCAATCACCAAAGCATCCCGTTTGACCAGAAGCCTTACCATAAGGATGAATCTCATCCGTTTTACCGGTATGATCCAGATCAATGTATTTTGTGCGGCCGTTGTGTCGAAGCGTGCCAGGACGTTCAGGTGACTGAAACGCTGACCATTGACTGGGAGCGAAAACGCCCGCGCGTCATTTGGGATAATGATGTGCCGATCAATGAGTCATCTTGTGTATCATGCGGCCACTGTTCTACCGTCTGTCCATGTAACGCGATGATGGAAAAAGGAATGGAGGGGGAAGCCGGATATTTAACAGGCATCAATAACGAAACACTGCGTCCGATGATTGAGATCACGAAAGGTGTAGAGACAGGTTACGGCTCGATCCTCGCCATTTCTGATATGGAATCCGCCATGCGTGATGAGCGAATCAAAAAAACGAAAACCGTCTGCACCTATTGCGGCGTCGGCTGCAGCTTTGATGTCTGGACAAAGGGCAGAGACATTCTGAAAGTTGAGCCGCAGGAGGAAGCACCGGCCAACGGCATTTCTACTTGTGTAAAAGGAAAGTTCGGCTGGGATTTCGTCAATAGCGAGGAGCGCTTGACAAAGCCGCTGATCCGCGAAGGAGACCATTTCCGTGAAGCGGAATGGGAGGAGGCGTTAACGCTGATCGCCAGCAAGTTCACGGATTTAAAAGAGGAGTTTGGCCCGGATTCACTTGCCTTTATTACATCTTCTAAATGTACAAACGAAGAATCCTACCTCATGCAAAAGCTGGCGAGAGGGATCATTGGCACAAATAATGTCGACAACTGTTCGCGCTATTGCCAATCTCCTGCAACTGCCGGCCTGTTCCGGACAGTCGGCTATGGCGGTGACTCAGGGTCGATTACAGATATCGCGGAAGCGGACCTTGTGTTGATTATCGGTTCGAACACTTCTGAGTCGCATCCGGTCTTGTCCACTCGCATTAAACGGGCTCATAAGCTGAGAGGGCAGAAAGTGATCGTAGCGGATATCAGAAAACACGAAATGGCAGAGCGCTCTGATTTATTTGTCCAGCCGCGTGCCGGATCAGATATCGTCTGGCTGAATGCGATCGCCAAATATTTAATTGAAAACGGCAAGGCCGATGAACGCTTTTTGCAGGAAAGAGTGAACGGACGGGACGAATATGTGAAAAGTCTCACGCCGTATACCCTTGAATATGCCGAGGAGAAAACCGGAATTGATCAAGAAACCCTCATCCAAATGGCAGAGATGATTGGTCAGGCTGACAGTGTATGCGCATTGTGGGCAATGGGGGTGACACAGCATATTGGCGGAAGTGACACGAGCACAGCAATTTCTAATCTGCTGCTTGTGACAGGAAACTACGGAAAACCGGGAGCAGGCTCTTACCCATTGCGCGGCCATAACAACGTGCAGGGAGCAAGTGACTTCGGAAGCATGCCTGACAGAATGCCGGGGTATGAAAAAGTGACGGACGAACAAGTCCGCCAAAAATACGAGCGGGCGTGGGGTGTGCCGCTGCCGAAGGAGCCGGGCATGACCAACCACGAAATGATCGAAAAAATCCATTCCGGCCAGCTGAAAGCGATGTATGTAAAAGGCGAAGAAATGGGTCTGGTCGATTCCAATATCAATCATGTACACGCCGCATATGAAAAGCTTGATTTCTTTGTGGTGCAGGATATTTTCCTTTCACGTACAGCCGAGTTTGCTGATGTTGTTCTTCCTGCGAGCCCGAGCCTTGAAAAAGAGGGAACCTTTACAAACACAGAACGCCGGATTCAGCGGCTATATCAGGTGTTTGAACCGCTGGGTGAATCAAAGCCGGACTGGCAGATTATTATGGAGGTTGCCAATAAGCTCGGTGCTGACTGGCACTATGAGCACCCTGGGGACATTATGGAGGAAGCAGCCATGCTGTCGCCGATTTATGCCGGCGTCACCTATGAGCGCCTTGAAGGCTACAACTCCCTGCAATGGCCTGTAAGCGCTGATGGAAAGGATTCGCCTTTACTTTTTACTGAGCGCTTCCCATTCCCAGACGGCAAAGCCATTCTCTATCCTGTTCAGTGGACAGAACCTGAAGAGTTCGGTGAGGAATATGATATCCACGTCAACAATGGGCGGCTCTTGGAGCATTTCCACGAAGGGAACCTGACCTACAAATCAAAAGGCATTTCGAAGAAAACACCGGAAGTGTTCTTAGAAATTTCTCCTGAACTCGCGGCAGAAAGAGGGATTCAGGACGGAACCCTTGTCAGACTCACATCGCCTTTCGGAAATGTCAAAGTGAAGTGCTTGATCACTGATCGTGTCAAAGGGAAGGAAGTGTATCTGCCAATGAACGATTCAGGGGCAGCAGCGATCAACCTGTTAACAGGCAGCCATGCTGATAAGGATACCGATACGCCTGCATACAAAGAAACATCAGCCAAGATAGAAATTTTGAAGCACGACGGAAGCAATCCGCTGCCTAAGATCAATCACCGCAACGGCAATCCGCAGCCGCAAATCGGTGTGCAGGTACAAAAGAAATGGGCGCGGAAGGATTATATTTTCCCTGGCGACGCTGTGAAAAGGGGGATTGGGCATAATGGCTAAAGCGATTAAACGAATTCAGAAAATCGAGATAACCGAAGAGGATCAGAGAAAGCGTGATATGAAAGAAATAGAAGATGCATTAGTCGAAAATAAGGAAGCCATTCTTGAAACGCTGCATATGATTGGCCACATGAACGAGCGTGGTGTTTTGCCATTGCTCCGCGGTCTTTTTGGTCAAGGAGATAAAGTTCTTGACATCTTAGTGAAAAAGGCAGATACAGAGGAAACGGCCAATACACTGAAAAATCTGCTTCTTCTGTTCGGTACGCTTGGCATGCTGGATGTAAAGAAGCTGGAACCTCTCATTTTGAAAGTGAATGCGGGTGTGGCAAACGCGGTGGAACAGAAGGACAGCGAAGAGAAAACAGGTTATTTTGATATCATTCGTTCGCTCAAAGACCCGGAAATCAACAAAGCAGTTACACTGCTTTTCTCCTTTTTAAAAGGAATGGGACAAGATACAAAGGAGCTGGAACGCACGACTCAGCCTCCAGAGCATCAAAAACATCATCAGGAACCCCGAGAGAAAAGGGGAATGAATAAGAGGGATTGACCACCCGCCCGAGCCGGCTGCTGCCAGCTCGGGTTTTTTGGTGAAAAGGTTTAATGAACTATTTAAAAATGTTCAAATACTAGGAAAAAGTAAGTTTGTGATGAATGAGATAGAAATAATCGTTGCTTTCTTACCTGTTAAGAAAAGGGGAAATATAAAAATCGATTACTTTAGATGGGGGAACAGCCTTGAAAAAAGTCTTATTCTATTGTTTGTCTTGATGATCGGGTTTGCGCATTCTGCGTGCAGCCAATCGAGTGATGCGTCAGAAAAGGAAAAACCCGAAAGAGAAAAAATCGCAAGAAGAGCTTGAAAAGGAACTTGGTTAGGAATTGAAAGAAGGTAATGTACCGAAGGCTAAGATGGATGATAAAATACATAAAATAGAGAAACATTTACAGGAGGACATACGAATTTAACAGTGAATAAAATTCACCATTGTTCCATCTGGGATCGGCAAATGCCGAAAATCTATTTAAGTTGTTGGAGGAATGATTCAGTATGTTAACAAGAGAAGATATCTTTAAGCACGTCAAAGAAAAATTCGGGACATCGCCAGATTACCCATTTCAAAAATTTCCAAACTATGCCGCTTTAAGACATGAATCTAACGAAAAATGGTTTGGTCTTGTAATGAATGTTTTTCCAGAAAAGTTAGGATTAGATGGAAATGACGAAATAGATATTCTGAATTTAAAATGCCCTCCCGAAATAAGTGGCAGTTTAAGAAATGGAAAGAGTATTTTACCTGGATATCATATGGATAAGGAAAATTGGATATCACTTGTTTTAGAACGTATAGATTCAGAAGAAGAAGTTTATAACTTAATTGAGCAAAGCTTTAATTTAACCAAGTAAATCGTGAAATTATCTTTCGCAAAAGTAACCAGAAAATGTTCAAACTTTTTTATAAAACCGAAACTTAAATTCGTTGGATAAGAATCCTTTTTGATTAATCTTTTTTTCAAAACGGGTTCTTTCTATAATATGTGGGTTCCAATGATGTTTTTGATCAACTTTATTTTAAAGCAACACAACACGGAAATTAACAAAAGAGGCAAACCCTTACGTACCAAGGGTTTGCCTCTTTACATTTAAAACGTCCCAGGAGAGATTCGAACTCCCGACACACAGCTTAGGAGGCTGTTGCTCTATCCACCTGAGCTACTGGGACACAGAACAATATTATAGTACAAAAACCTGAAAAAATAAAGAGGTTGCAGCGGTTTTTTCGAAAATTTCTTCGGGAAAACATACATCCGGCAGACTTCGCAGCCTGCTGAATGTATGTTTCGGTCTTAACCTTTCAGGTCAATATGATGTCCTGAAACGGGATGTGGGGCCTGCACCATGTCTACGAGCTGCTGTGCGCTTTGTTCGGCGGTGTCCAAAGCCGTCTTTGTCAGCGACATTTGCACGTTTTGATAAAGAGCGGCCTGACTCATGGCCATTGATAAAACAGCAATATCCAACATAACCACCTCCTTAACATGTGTATCGGTTAGAGAGGTGAGGACTTTACTCATATTTACTAATCTGACTATTCAATTTAATATAATTGTAAACCGATCCAGCGGCATCTTAAACCACATAAAAAAGAAGCCGTCTCTCAATACGGCCAATGATCGGTTCCTTGTTTGTCTCCGAATAAGGAAGATAGCTTGTTTTTCAGTTCGTTTGTATCTTCTGTGATTTCTCCACTTCCTGAGCATTGTCTAATGTTTTTTGTTGATTTCATTCTCAAAGAGGCTGATGATTCTATCATTCTGCTTGACAAGCGTTCGCAACATGGCAACGATGTTTCCTGCAAATCCGATCAATATGATCATCAGTATGATGATGATCCACATGGTAAACCACACCCCTTAATGCACAAAATTTTCCTTTCGATTCAACATTACCACCTGGTCTTTCACAAAACAACTTTCCTTTTGAAACGGAGGCTGATTTTATGGATTGGCTTGAATTTGTTTCTGCGATGGTTCAATCATTGGCATGGCCAGCTACCTTGATGATTTGCGTTTTGCTGCTAAAGGAGCCTTTGTCCGAACGGATGAAGGAATTGATCAAACTGAAATACAAGGATTTTGAATTGGAGTTTGACAAAAGGCTTCAGGAACTCGTCTCCGTACGGGAAAAAAGGTTATCGGGACTAACATCTGTACGGTCAGCATCGGCAGGGGAAAACATGATCGAAAGCGCTTGGTCTGATGTTCACAATGTTCTGCGGGAAACAGCCTCAACATTTGATCAAGATGCGATCCGCCTTGAAGGCGATGAGTTGATTCAAATGCTGCATGACCGCGGAGTTATAAAAGATGACGCGGCATCTGTGCTATCAGAGCTTTCCGCTCTGCGCCGGGATGCATCGGACGGAGCGAGCATTACCGGAGCCTTGGCATACAAAACGCTTTGCCTGGAGGAAGCGAAGCGCTTGCGGTTATTAGCTGAACAACAGACCGGGATTTAATGAACGGCGAACCTATTCATTTGATACTCTGACGCTTTACATCAGCGCCGGAGTTTTTTGCATTTGAGCTAAAAATGAATTTTCTTTATCGATTAGACGATTTTACGGGGAGAGACTGATTGCCGGTTGAAATATGATATCATGGGGGACAGGAAGAAGTTTATGATAAGAGAGGGTTTCATTTATATGCTAGAGAAAGCTGAAGCATTATTGCAGCACTATTATGGCTATCCTTCACTGCGTCCGGGGCAGAAGAAAGCCATTCAATCGGTCGTTTCTGAAAAACGAGATACAGCTTGCATTATGCCGACGGGCGGAGGCAAATCAATCTGCTACCAAATTCCCGCGCTCCTTATGGAGGGGACAACCATTGTGATCTCTCCTTTAATTTCCTTGATGAAGGACCAGGTGGATGCTTTAAATCAGCTTGGAATTCAAGCTGCGTACGTGAACAGTTCTTTAGGCCATGGCGAAATCGCTGAGCGGCTTTCCGTTTTAAAAGAAGGCGGCTACAAGCTGTTTTATGTCACACCTGAGCGGCTGACGTCTCCCGAATTTATTCGCGTGATTTCCCACCTTCATATCCCGCTGGCAGCGATTGATGAAGCTCATTGCATTTCACAGTGGGGCCACGATTTCAGGCCGAGCTACAGACATATTGAAGGCTTTTTAAATAGCCTCGGCACCCGTCCGGTCGTATTGGCTTTGACGGCTACCGCAACGCCCGAGGTTCATGAGGATATTTGCACACAGCTCGGGATCGAAAAAGAGAACACGGTTTTCACCGGTTTTTCACGGGATAATTTGACGTTTAAAATTTTAAAAGGCGAAAATAAGGATCGTTTTATTGAATCATATGTGGAGAAAAACCGCTCAGAGGCGGGAATTATCTATACAGCGACAAGAAAGGAAGCCGAAAGAATATCAAGCCGCCTCTCTCAAAAAGGAATTGCGGCCGGGTGCTATCACGGCGGGATGAATGATGAAGAAAGGGACCGGCAGCAGGATCTCTTTTTAAATGACGAGATCAGTGTGATGACAGCGACCTCAGCGTTCGGAATGGGCATCGATAAATCCAATATCCGCTATGTGATTCATGCTCAACTTCCAAAGAACATGGAGAGCTATTATCAGGAAGCAGGACGAGCCGGACGCGACGGTCTTGACAGCGAGTGTATTCTGCTATTTTCTCCTCAGGACATCCGGCTTCAGCGGTTTTTAATCGAACAGTCGACAGAAGATGAAGACATTCGGGCGCAAGACGTGAAAAAGCTGAGGCAAATGGTTGACTTTTGCCATACTGAGGGCTGTCTTGAACGGTTTATTCTTTCTTATTTTGGCGAAGTTCCGACTGAAGACTGCGGCAGGTGCGGCAGCTGTCTCGACACCCGCAGCATCACCGATGTGACGAAGGAAGCACAGATGGTACTGTCCTGCATCATCCGCATGGGAGAAAGATTCGGGAAAACCATGGTGGCGCAAGTTTTGGCAGGTTCGAAAAATAAGAAAGTGGCCGAAAACGGCTTCCAGCAATTATCGACTTACGGAATTTTAAAGAACCGGTCTATTGCCGACATCAGCGATTTTATAGAGTTTTTAATCGCAGATGAGTACATCCAGATGTCCGACGGAACATATCCTGTTCTTTTTGTCGCCAACAAGGGGCGAAACGTTTTGCTCGGCCAGGAAGCGGTGATGCGCAAAGAAAAAATGCAAACAAATCAAATCGTTAAAGATGACGAATTGTTTGAACGGTTAAGGGTGCTGCGCAGAAAGCTTGCCCAGGAACAAGGCGTGCCTCCTTTTGTTGTATTCTCTGACGAAACGCTGCGGGAAATGAGCGGGAAAGTCCCTCTGACAGACGAAGAACTATTGTCAGTCAAAGGAGTGGGAGAACAAAAAAGAGTAAAATACGGAGCGGTATTTCTACAGGAGCTTCAAGCCTATAAAACTGAGAAAGAAGCATAAAAACCCAAAATCATCATATGTAAAAAAAAATTTTTAGTAAATCTCCTATTGCAGTAAGAAAAAGATTGAAACCCTTGATACATCTGAATTTCGGCCGATTTTCGGGCGGCTGAAAATCGTTCTCGTAAAATAACTGTAATCAAAAACAAATTGTTTTGTTATTGATTTGACATTTTCATATGTTACGATTGCTCCTGTTAGCCGGACAATAAAAAGCTAACAAGGGAGGATTTACTTATGAAGAAGACGTTTATGTCCTTTGTTGCAGTTGCAGCATTATCTTCAACTGCATTCGGAGCGAGTGCCTCTGCAAAAGAAGTAACAGTCCAAAAAGGTGACACCCTTTGGGGAATCTCGCAAAAACAAGGGGTAAATCTGCAGGACTTAAAAGAATGGAATCAGCTTTCCTCAGACTTGATTATTCCAGGACAAAAGCTGAACGTTTCTGAAAAACAGACAGAAGAAAAGAAACAATATACCATTAAAAAGGGAGACACTCTCTGGAAAATCGCCCAACAATTCGGCGTTTCCGTGAACGACCTTAAAAATTGGAACAACATAAAATCAGATATCATTTACCCGAATACATCCATAACTGTTGACGGACAGGCGACGGTTCAAGCTGCTGCTGCGCAGCCTGCAGAAACAAAGCCTGCCGTACAGAAAGAAGCAAAAGTTGAGCAAGCTGCGCCTGCACCTAAGCAGGAAAAAGAAACGGCTTCCCGTTCAAACGATTCTCAAAGCGCTGCCAAAGAACTGAGGGTTACCGCGACGGCATACACTGCCAATGACGGTGGAATGACAGGCGTGACAGCTACGGGTTTTGATCTGAACGCCAATAAAAACGCCAAGATTATTGCGGTTGATCCAAACGTGATCCCGCTTGGATCCAAGGTGTATGTTGAAGGCTACGGAGAAGCGACTGCTGCCGACACCGGCGGTGCGATCAAAGGGAACAAAATCGACGTGTTTGTTCCGAGCAAATCCGCAGCAAAAAACTGGGGCGTTAAAACGGTTAAAGTAAAAGTTTTAAAATAATAGGTTTACCATTGATGGACACTGACCATGGAAGATGATCAGTGTCTTTTTTCTGTTTTCTGCATCTTTTTTTCTATTTTGATGTTTTTTTAGATCGGCAAATGGGTAGTTCAATAGATAAATACATATCAGCTGATCTAAAAAGGAGATGTAGAAGTATTGCTTTGGATTATCATGACATTTTTATTGATTAATGCAGGGATTTTTATTTTTTCTTATCTGAGGACAAAAGATATTAATTTGAAAACGTCAGACGGTTATTTTCTCGGCGGGCGCAGCCTCACTGCTCTCTATATCGGAAGTTCGCTGCTTTTAACCAATTTGTCGACGGAACAAATGGTTGGGTTAAACGGACAAAGTTATTCGGGAACGATGAGTGCCATGGCTTGGGAAGTTACAGCACCGCTTGCGCTCATTATGCTGGCATTTGTCTTTTTACCGAGGTATCTCAGTTCCGGAGTCACGACAATACCCGACTTTCTTGAAAAGCGCTATGATCAAAGAACGCGGCAAATCGTCTCGATCCTTCTGCTTCTGGGATATGCGACCTCGTTTCTGCCAACCGTTTTGTACTCCGGGGCGCTCGTTCTCGATCAAGTGTTCAACATTTCATCTGCGCTCGGAATCAATACGTTTACGACTGTTTTTTTAATCTCGCTTGTGATCGGGGCCGCAAGCTGCTGCTACATATTTTTCGGGGGACTCAAAGCTGCGGCCTCGGCTGATGCCATTTATGGCGTCGGTTTAATTGTTGGCGGTCTGTTCATCTTTGTGCTCGGAATCATGGCAATAGGCGATGGCAGCCTCTTGAACGGCTATACGGAGCTGACGAGTGTACATAAGGAAAAGCTGAATGCCATTACAGCGGACAACGCCGCAGAAGTCCCGTGGCCGACGATTTTTACGGGACTGCTTGTGAACAACTTATTTTATTGGGCTGTTAATCAGTCGATCGTTCAGCGGGCGCTCGGGGCCAAAAACTTGGCTGAAGGGCAGAAAGGCGCATTGCTGGCCGGTGTATTTAAAACGATCGGTGTGTTTTATCTCGTTCTTCCCGGCGTTATTGCTTATCATCTTTACGGAGGCCATATTCAAAACGCTGACACCGTTTATCCTAAGCTGATCGTTGATTTGCTGCCGACTGCACTTATCGGCGTCTTTGCCGCGATTTTATTCGGAGCGATTCTCAGCTCATTTAACGGTTCGTTGAACAGCACGATCACCTTGTTTACATTGGATTTGTACAAACCGCTCTTCAAGCCTGAGGCAAAAGAGGAAGAGCTTGTGAAAACGGGAAGGGTCTTTGTGGTGATCCTGGCCGCGGTATCGATTATCATCGCACCTTTTATTCTGTTTGCACCGTCTGGCCTTTACAATTATCTGCAGGAAATGTTCGGATTTTTCAATGTCCCTGTATTGGCTGCCGTCGTCGTTGGATTCTTTACAAAAAAAGTGCCGGCGCTTGCCGTGAAATGGGCGATATTTGCACACATTGTGTTGTATACCATCTCAAAATTCTATTTCGGCCATATTCATTTTCTCTATATATTGGCCGTTCTGTTTCCGTTTTCCGTCCTCTTGATGCTTTTCATCGGAAAATTAAAGCCAAGGCGGTCGGAATTCAAGCTTGAGAAAAATGCAAAAGTTGATTTGCAGCCATGGAAGTATGCCAAACTTGCTTCTGTTCTTGTAATTTGCCTGATGGCCTGCATTTATCTGTTATTTTCGCCTTGGGGTCTTGCCAAATAAAAAAGGCAGGGGATGTGCATTCATCCTCTGCCTTAATATGTTTTGTCCTTTTGCGTTATTTGCCTCTATTTTACCTTAAAGATCCTGCCACTGAATTTCGCCGGATTTTGAACTGGGATCGATCGTTACTTCAAAATGATGCTTTTCATAAAAATGGATCAGCCGGTCCACATGGTCCCAATCCCTTTCAGCGATGTCCCCAGTGATGACCGGAATGTTATGCTCGCGGGCTTTTTCTTTTAAATACTTCATACAGATTGAACCATACCCGTAGCCTGCCGGTCCTTTAATATCCCCGATATGAATCGCGCGTTTTTCTTCTGTGTAGGAAGCGACAAGAGAAAAATCACACCTCCCGCGGTACGGCGACTGGCAATCGCTTAACATGATCTTGCATGTCCGGCCATCATCAATCGAATGGACAATCATCCATTCATCGTCTTTCGATTGATCAATACCGAGCACTCGCGAATCTTTGGAGATATCCTTCATATTTTCACGCATCCGAAACAGTTGAAATTGCAGGTCGTTCAATTCCTTCTGCAAGCCGGAGCTGTCTTTTTGCAGTTCTTCATCCGTTATCATATAACTTGCTCCTTTCTATTAAAACATACAGTTTTCGATTATAGTAAAAAGAACGGCAATTTGCAAATGGGTTGCTAGAATTAAATTTTAATGTAATTTTAAACAAATTTTTCACATTCTCCGATTTTTTTGTGATAGAATTCTTATGACTTCTGGTACATTTACCTAGGATACGAGACAATTGATCCTCTTAAATCCCAGAAAAATCATGACAAAAGGAGCGTACGATTTTGAAGAAAAGAATTTTTTCTCTATTGATGCTGATGTCAGCTTTTGTTCTTGTATTAGCTGCATGTCAGCAGGCTGATCCAAAAGGATCTTACGCAGCAGCTTATAAAAAGCTGATTTCTGCGAAATCATACGAATTTTCAAGTGATATCGGCTTGAAAGTTGACGCATCCAACCTTGGAGCGGAAGATAAGCAAGTCGCTGATATGCTGAACGATGCAACATTAACGATCAGCGGAAAAACAAATGCTGAAACGAAGCAGTCTGAGGCTGTCATTAAAGCGAAGCTGAAAGTCCAAAACATGTCGCTTGATTTCGATATCCCGGTTTATATGGACGAAAAGAAACAAGTCGGCTACATCAAAATTGACAGCGTTCTCGACAGCTTCGGCTTGTTCCTTGGAACAGCCGGCATGAATTTTGACAGCGTCAAAGGTAAATACCTAGAATTCCCGCTTGAAGATGACAAAACTTCATCTCAAGACACGGATGAACTTCAAAAACAATTGATGGAATCCATCAAAGAAGCTGCGGACAATCTGCCTGCAGATAAGTTTGAAAAAGCTGATCTGACGGATAAAGAAAAAGAGCAGGGTGCTTCTCAAAAAGTCGCTTTCAGCTTTAGTGACAAAGAAATTAAAGCTGCGGTCGTCAAGTTCATCGAAATCGCCGGAAAAGCGAGCGGAGAAGCTGTTCCGAAGAGCGAGCTGAACAAGATTAAAGACGGACTGAAAGACGTTACATTCAAAAAATTTGATGTGACATCGACAATTGATGATAAAGAAAATCTTCTGACTGAAAATGCGGATATCTCTTTGTCTGTTGACAGCAAAAAAGCCCCTCAATCTTTCGGCATCACGGCATCTACGACTTACAAAAATATCGATGGTGACGTAAAGTTTGAGCATAAACCGAATAAAGAAGATATCGTAACTGAAGAAGAATTCGAAAAATTAATGGCTCAAGATGCTATGAATTTCTAAGGCATCCGCCTGTGTTCCCTTCCTCGTTTAAGAGGAGGGGAATTTTTGTATATTCTGTGACTAAATTCTGACGAAAAGCCGAAAACGTTGACATTCCTCCTGAATTTGAATACGATTTTGATAGCTTGCACAAATAGGAGAGATTGCCCGATATGACTCATAAACAAAAAAATAAAAACTACACAGGCATTGTGGTTGCTCTGACGATTATGATAAACGGCGTCATTGCCCTCTTGTTTTTCATGCCGAAAAGCGACAAATTCGCTCATTTGGATTTGACTTTTCTGCCGCTTTTGAACGCTGTCTGCAACAGTTTCACATTCATTTTTCTAGTGGCTGCACTGATCATGATTAAACAGAAAAACATTAAAGCGCACAAACGGTTTATTTTTGCCGCTTTTACGACAACGTTCATCTTTCTCGTTTCATACTTAACTTATCATTCCTTGATGCCTGACACTCATTTTGGCGGGGAAGGGATCATAAGACCGATCTACTTTTTTATTTTGATCACACACATTGTCTTGTCGGCATTAATCGTTCCCTTGGCACTGTTTACGCTGTTCAGAGGCCTGAGCATGCAGGTGGAACGCCACCGCAAAATCGCCCGCTGGACGATGCCGCTTTGGCTGTATGTCAGCCTGACAGGTGTTCTCGTCTATATGATGATTTCCCCATACTATTAAAAGCCGGAGAATCCGGCTTTTTTTTGTTCCCGCAACATTCTTCTCTTTTAAAAGCGATTTTCCTCTGGTACAAAAATATATCCTGAAATAGATGATCGTCTACACAAGATATGGAAATAGGAATATAAATAATTAGAGCTTTTTATAGAAATGAAAAAGGGAGATGGATATGAAAATTTTGCTTGCCACTTATTGGAATATACCCCATGTAGGTGGTGTATGGACATATATGGAGCAATTAAAAGAAAAGCTGGAGTCCTTAGGACATGAAGTGGATTTGCTCGGATATGGAGAAGAGAGCAGTATCGTTCATATCGTAGATGAAAACCGCAGCGTCAAAAAAGATGAGCTGCTTCCATTAGTTAAAGCGATGATGAGCGAAGAGAAGTATCCGGAAATATACGCAAATCAATTGGTCAGCTATACTGAGCTTCAGCGTTATGTCTATGAGCTGGGCGCTGCCTATTTGGGACTTGACAAATATGATCTAATTCATGCACAGGATATCATTTCAAGTACATGTATCAAGCGTGTTATGCCTAAAGATCAATTGCTTGTCACGTCGCTTCACGGCAGTGTCGCATATGAAATCAGAGATCAGCTCAACACCATCCACAGATCGTCGACTTCCTATGTTGCAAAGGCATATTTTGACCACCTAGAAACAATAGGTGCGATGTCTGGCGATACGGCGATTGTTGCAAACAACTGGCTTAAAGATATTTTGACGGAAGAATTTGAAGTGCCGGAAGAAAAAATCCTTGTTTCTCAGTACGGCTATGATATTGACGGATTTCTGGGACGGATGAACACAAAGGCAGCTGATATGCCTTTAACAGATAAGAAAGTGATCCTTTTTACCGGAAGAATGATTGAAAATAAAGGTATACATCACTTAATTGAATCACTAGCTCTATTAAAAAACCGTCGAGACGATTGGGTATGCTGGCTGGCAGGAGAAGGGGAAAAGCTCGCCGGACTCAGAATTCAAAGCGAGCAGCAGGGGCTTGATGATAGCGTCGAATTTCTGAGAAATCGGAAAGATGTGCCTTACTTGTTATCCCTCGCTGATATATATGTTCTTCCAAGTCTTTTGGATAACCAGCCTTTATCTTTAATTGAAGCTCAAATTGCCGGGGTTCCTGCAATTGTCAGTGATGCGGGAGGTTTGCCGGAAATGGTAGAGCATGAAGTGACCGGCCTTATCGTGTCAAAGGGAGATGTGAATGCACTGGCAAATAGTTTAGAACGATTGCTGGAAGACGATGATTTTAGAAATCAATTGGGGAATAACGCCAGGGAGTTTGCTAGGAAGCATTGGGATATGGATGAAGCCGTCACTAGGGTCCTTGATATTTATCAAAATGAGAAATAAGGAGTGAAATTGAATGAAATCTTTAATTATTAATCACTTGTTTGAGGGTTTAAATAAAGAAATAGATGCTGAATGGTGGGCAAAATATGTGGATCTGCTGGTCGAATTCACCGAAGAGCGGAATAGTCAGACGCAAGATAGCTCAACGGCATCCGCAGAATCAGATACAGATGTGAGTGAATCTGTCGATGAGAGCCTTAAACCTTTAATAGCAGAGCTAAAAGATATTTTTGAAGATATGAATAGCAGCATTTTGGAGAATAATAATAAAGTTTTAAAGGATATTCTAGGGGCTGCAGCTCAAGGAATTGATCGCAATGTTTTAGAGGAAATCATCGAGTCAGTGCGTAAAGAAGTCAGAGTGTCTGATCCCGAAACGGCAGAGTCTTTAGAAACGTTTAAAGAGTCGACTGACAATAATACGGTTACTAGCTCTACTGAAAGTTTGGAACGGTCAGTTGTAGAAACACTTACAGAATCACTGCCCGAAGACCACACAATCCCAAGCCCCGAAACTGTAAAGGTGCTTAAAGCAGTTCAAGAAAATCGTAATGAAAGTGAAAACAATTAAAAATAAAAAGCCTTCGCAATCCGAAGGCTTTTTATTTTTTTGTATTCTTATTATTTCAAATTGAAATTAAATGCAGTAGGTAGCTGTCTTTTACCTTTTTCCGTTACGAGGCATACAATACTATCAGCAGTATATCTTTTTCCTATTAATGAAGAACATAAAATAGGAGGGGAACGATGAGGTGTTAGATAGATGAATTTAAAAGACATTAAAGGTCAATATGATGCCGTCTTTAGTCTGGGACATCTTTGTTTAGCGGCCATTCAGCTGAGAAATAATGATTTAAGGCCGTTTGCAGGCCCTCTGGACTGGGTTACCACGAATTCTCTCTCAGATCTCAATCGGCTTCTTAGAAATCGCTTTACCGGCTTTATGGATTCTAAAAATATCAGAGTCATTGGCTATAATACAGGTGAAAAAAAAGAAGAGGGATCTACTATCTATGTTTCAGATGACTTTTATAACATTGGCTCTGTTCACGATTTTGACGCGGATCAAAATACGCTTGATCAATTGATCACTTATCCTGAAGTGATGGAGAAGTACAACAGAAGGATTAACCGCTTTCTGAAGAAAGTTTCAACAGGCAATCGCATCCTATTTGTCAGGACAGAAGGAGAAGGCAGCTTTGAAGAAGCACAGGAACTTGAACTTGTTTTGTCAGATTTGGTTCAGCATGACTTTAACGTACTTCTGGTGAAGCACTCGAAGGTGGATGGGATTGTAGAGAAAAATTGGCCATTAGAAAAGACTTGCACTGTTGAACTGCCGGACAAAGAGATATGGGAGTCAAACAATGATCTATGGGCATCGTTGTTTCAAGGAATCACTCTCGTTTAAACCGGATTTTTTTGGAGTTTACCAGAGGAGGAAAAGAAATGTTTGAAAATAAAACGATATTCATTACTGGAGGAACAGGCTCATGGGGCCAGGAACTCATACTTCAGCTGCTATCCTTAAACCCTAAAAAGCTCATTATATTTTCCAGAAATGAAGAAAGACAAGTTCAAATGAGAAGGCAGATTGAAGATCCGAGATTGACGTTTTTCATCGGGGATATCAGAGATCGGAAAGCGCTGAATACAGGATTAAAAGGTGTCGACTATGTCTTCCATTTAGCAGCGCTGAAGCATGTGCCGGTTTGTGAAGAACAGCCGCTCGAAGCATTAAAAACGAATGTCACGGGGACGGAAAACGTCATTGAAGCAGCGATCGAAAACGGCGTTAAAAAAGTCATCAACGTCTCGACTGACAAAGCGGCTGACCCTGCCAACTTCTACGGAATGACGAAAGCGATCGGCGAGAAGCTGATCGTATACGCAAACCATCTGTATTCAGACACGGGTTTTATTTGTGTAAGGGGAGGAAATGTGCTCGGAAGCAGCGGAAGCGTTCTTCAGCTTTTTAAAGACCAGATCAGGGAAAAGAACCAGGTCGCCATCACAGACAAAAGAATGACCCGTTTCTTCCTCACGAAGGAAAAAACGATCCAGCTTTTATTAAAAGCGGCTGAAAGCGGTCAAGGCGGGGAAATTTTCATTATGAATTCGCCGGCCTGCAGAATTTTAGACATGGCTGAAGTGCTGATCGAAGCTTACGGAAACGACAAAACGGCCATCGCAGAAACGGGGGCAAGGCCGGGGGAAAAGCTTCATGAACTGTTGATTTCACCTCATGAACGGCAGCATGCTGTTTCATTTACAGATGACCTCGCGGTGGTGCTTCCTGCAATCAAAATGCCTGAACTTCATAAAAAGTATGCGGGTTGTCAGCGTTTAGAAACAGATCACTTGAGCTCAAAAGACTTTTTAATCTCAAAAGAGGAAGTAAAAGAAATGCTGAAAGAAGGCGGTTTTTTGGAGTAGAAGGATTGACCAAAGCGTTAAGAGGAATACGCGAACTGATGACAAGCATGGCATGCGGCTGCAGGCGATGCTTACGTTCGCTCCTCTAAAACAGGACAAGCCGGGCGAAAAATCACCCGGCCTGCCGTTTTGTCAATGTTCAAGTGTTAATCCTTCGATATGTTCTTCGACTTTTTTTGTGCGTTCCATTACTTTTTCCGAGTAAGAGTAATCCCCGTAGCAATAAGGGTAGCGGAAATTGTTTGTATCTCCGCCGCAATTATACAGGTCGGGGTTCTTTTTGACTTGTTCTTCGGAAAATGCCTTTGCCAGCTTCTCTGAGTGCTTTCCGCCGTGTTTTGAGACATAGTCGATATAACCCGATCCCATGTTATAGCTTTGGATGATCGTTTCAATATCGACACCTTTTTTCTGTCCCTTTTTATACATTGCTGTAAAATGGCGCACACCTTGCTTAATGCTTGCTTTTGGATCGTCAATCTCATTTCGCTTCATACCGAGAGATTCCGACGACTGCATCGGATCACCGCCTCTGCCTTTTGACTCTTGATACATCATGCCCAATAAAAGAGCGGTGTATTGTGAAAGACCCTGTTCATCGAGTTCTTCTTCAACAAGAGGCTTGTAATCTTTTAATCTTTCAAGAATATTAGATTCAGTGTCAAGAGGAAGCCATTTTAATTGTTCCAGACCGGAGATGGCAAAGAAAATGATCAAGGGAACAAACACAAAAAAAGACAAACAGCCAGCTCCGGCTAAACATCCTGATTTCTTTTTCTTCAATGGTTTCACCTCTGTAGCGCCCTGATGCAAAACAGTATACAGCCTCATTTATTATGACATATATCTTCAAGAAGACCAAGCGATATATCTATCTTGGATCGCGGTCAAAGCCGAATGTGACGTCAGGAAGAGAACGGATCCTGAACAAAAAGTATATAAAACCGGCGATCAGCCAGCCGGCTCCAATCATGAGCGCATTTTTGCTGATGCTAAGCAGCAGCCAGCCGCAGAAAGAGGCCCCCAAAAAGGGCAGAACCAAATAGCGAAGCGTTTTTAAAAATCCTCTTTCCTGTTTTCGAATGTAGTAATGGCCGATGACAGACAGGTGGACAAAAATAAATCCGATCAGCGCGCCGAAACTGATGAATGAATAGATGACCTCTAATTCCCCGATCATGGCCGTCAAAGAAATCAGCCCGATGAACATAATATTAAACACCGGCGTCTTTAAAGTTGGATGCACATAGCCGAAAAAGCGTTTCGGAAGAGAGCTGTCCCGCCCCATTGCATACAAAAGCCGCGAAGCGCTCGCATGCGAAGAGAGCGAGGATGAAATGACCGCGACCATCGTTCCGGCCAGAAAGAAGGACTTTAAAAAAGCGCCTCCTGTATATAGGGCTATTTCCAGCGATGCCGAATCTGCATGCCGGAAGTTATCATAGGACGGATAAATTTGCTGCATCAAATAAGAAATCGCCGTAAACAGCGTTCCGCCGACCGCCACTGTTAAAAAGATTGCTAACGGAATATTTTTCTTCGGGTTGACCGTTTCTTCAGACATTGTGGAGATCGCATCAAAGCCAAGAAACGAAAAACACAAAATCGTCGCACCTGATACAATCAGGGAAGGTTCGATGTCAGAACGGAAAAACGGATCGGCTGAAATCAGCTCGCCCGTCCCGAGGCCGTCTGCCAGCCCGGCGATCATAAATCCGGCAAAAGTCAGGGCGACGATTACTTGAAAAGCGACGAACAGCCCTGTAATATTAGCGGTTAGTCTGATGCCTAAAATATTGACGACGGTAATGGATAAAGCGAGCAGAACGACCCAAAAACCATGCGGCACTTCAGGAAAAGCCGCCGTCAAATAAGCGCTCCCGATCGCAAAGTTGACCATCGGCAAAAATAAATAGTCCAGCATGATCGTCCAGCCGGCTAAAAATCCCGCATGCGGATGAATGCTTTCATATGCATATGTATAAACCGATCCCGCTTTTGGATAAGCCTTGACCATGCTGCCGTAGCTCAAAGCGGTCAAAAGGAGTGCGGCAACAGTGAATACGTATGCCGCCGGAACGTGCCCCTTTGTCAGTTGTGCGACCACTCCGTATGAATCAAATACGACGAGCGGGTCCATATATGCAAGGCCGATCACAACGAGCGGGCCGAGTGTAAGACTTCGTTTAAGCGCAGTTTCGTTTTTCAATGACTTCTAAATCTCCTTATGTAAAAAATACAGAAATTAAGACATATTTTATATGTTTTTTTGCGCTTGAGCAACCGTATAAAACCTCTTTTTTACGTATAAAAATAACAAATGTTGCAAACCCTTTGAAAAAAGGCAAGGAGTATGAAGACATGGATATATTGAGAGGCTATGTTGAAGCCGTCAAAAGAAATATGGAAACGATGAATGCATCTGATTATGATGGAAAAGAAGAGGATTTAAGAAGACAGCAGGAAGAGCTCGAACGCTATGAACAACGGTTAAAAGAGAAAAGCGCTTCGGCCGATCGCTTTGATCAGGTAGTCGATGCCGCTGTAGATTGTGCGGCCGGCGACATTTCATTTTCACAGCTTGAACATATGTATCAACAAAAAGGCAACTAGCGTCCGGATCACCGGACGCTTTTTTATTCGCGTTTCTGCACAAAAGTTGCCGGATACAGATCGGATAGCGCAAAGGTGCGTTCAGGAATAATAGACTGCGCGTTTTTAAGAAAAGAAGAAGATGGTAAAATATAGTTTGAAAGGGGAGGAACAACTTTGACTAACTATATTTGCACGACGTGCGGCGTTCAATATGACGCTGCTCCGAAAGAGCCGGCGGAATGCATCATTTGCGATGAAGAAAGACAGTATGTCAGTCTCTCAGGGCAAGCTTGGACAACGCTGGAAGAAATGAAGCAAAGCGGGAGGTTTCAAAACGAGATCACCTTTGAAGAAGAGCGCCTATACAAGTTTGACGACAACGCCCACATTCGGCATCGGTCAATCGGCATACCTGATACAGGAGCCCGGCTTTAACTTGCTGTGGGATTGTATTACATACCTGGATCAGCATACGATTGAGAACATCGAGCGGCTGGGCGGAATCGAGGCGATTGCTTTATCACATCCGCATTATTATTCTGCACAGGTGGAATGGGCAGAAATGTTTGATGCTCCGATCTATATTCATGAAGATGACAAACAATGGGTGCAGCAGCCGAGCAGCCGGATTGTTTTTTGGTCCGGCGATTCCCTCAAGCTATCAAGCGGATTGACCTTGCACAGGCTCGGCGGCCATTTTAAAGGGGGAGCGGTCTGCCATTGGGCAAACGGAAACAAAGGCAAGGGAATCCTCCTTTCAGGAGACATTATCCAAGTCGTTCAAGATCGCAGGTGGGTGAGTTTTATGTACAGCTATCCGAATTTGATTCCTCTTCCCGCCGGCAAAGTGCAGCAAATGGCTGATCAAATAAAAAATGTTCCATTCAACAGGCTTTATAACGCTTTTCGTCGCTCAGTGGAAACAAGCGCCGGAGAGCGTGTGCAGCTGTCTGCCGCAAGGTATGTAGAAGCGCTTCAGGGGACGCTGTTTTCAACTTGATCCTTACCTGGTGATAAAACTTTTCAACCGGTATGTTTTGGTATATGATATGAAGGTAAAAGTCGCGCGGAAAAGGTGAAAAGCATGAGTGAGCACAATCAGGAAACAACAGAAAAACAGGTGCGGGCCGAGTTAGATGAAGAAACTTTATTTCTCGTTTCACAGACGTTTAAAGCGCTCTCAGACCCAACGAGAATCAAAATTCTTCATCTGCTCTCACAAGGCGAGCATTCGGTCAATGAAATAGCAGAGAAGCTGAGTCTTCTGCAGTCAACCGTTTCTCACCAGCTCAGGTTTTTAAAAAACCTTCGTCTCGTCAAATCAAGAAGGGCCGGGACTTCCATTTTTTATTCTCCTGAAGACCAGCATGTCCTCGATGTACTTCAGCAGATGATCGATCATACACAGCATGACTAAAGCTTATGAAAAGGCAAACTCCACTTCCCGAGTTTGCCTTTTACGCTGAGCGTTTTTCTTCGCTCCTGCCCTTTTTTAAAACAAAAAAAGAGAAACCGACATAATAAACGGCCAGTACAAAAAAACCGATCATCGTCGCCGGGTCCTGCGCAAAAAGGGCGCCGTACGCTGCTGAACCCCCGTCTGAAACCGCAGTCTGGAGCTGGCCGATCTCGGCGATCCGGTAGAGAAACCGGTATAAAAATAACAAGAGTACGAGCAATTCAATCCATAAATGTGTTCTGAAATAAAGGACGCCGTCCCGATTTTCGATCGACACATGCTTCAGCGCATAGGCGGTCAAGATGAGCCCGAGCGCGATCCCAATCAGATCATAAAAGTATGATAAAGGGTGAAGTGCGCTCATCGTCAGCAGAAACACGAAAATTCCCGAAAAGAGGAAGATCCGGAACAACATGCGTGCCGGCTTTAAAGGCTGAAAGCCGACCGATCGTTTGAACTTGATATAGACGATGGACACAATGGCGAAAAACTGTAAAAAATAAAATATGATGTTTTCAAAACCTCCTTTTTTAAGGAGTATATGTCCAAACTGTATAAATCGTAACCTGAAAAGTGATTTTCTAGATAAATGGGTGAAGGGTTCCTCTTTTTTGTCATGATATTCCAAAATGGTGTGTGCTATAGAATGAAAATAGCCGAAAAAGAGGCTGCGCAAAATGAATGTGAGGGATCTGCGGTGAAAATTGACCGGCTATTGGCCATCGTGATTTTATTGATTAATAAACGCCAGGTGCAGGCAAAGGAGCTTGCCGGCATGTTCGAAGTCTCTGTCAGAACGATTTACCGGGATATCGAGGCGATCAACCAGGCGGGCATTCCGATTGTCACCTCACAGGGAGCAGGAGGCGGGATCAGTATCATGGAGCGGTTTCGGCTCGAAAATAAACTGCTTTCTGCAGACGAACTGGCTGCCATTACGACGGCTTTGGAAAGCGTTTCTTCGACGTATGAAGTGCTCCATCACGGCTCTGCTCTTGAAAAAATCCGGTTTCTCGTTTCCGAAGAAGAAATGCCGGAATTCCGCAAGAAAACGGAAAAATGGTTTGTTGACATCTCTTCTTGGGGAGAAAGTCCTGTTATCAAAGAAAAGATCCGCTTGTTAGATGAAGCGGCAGACAGCACGCGGACGGTCTCCTTTACATATGTGAACAGAGAGGGGCAAACCGGAACAAGAAAAGCGGAGCCGCATACCCTCGTCTTAAAGGGAAGGCACTGGTATTTGTATGCGTTCTGCCTGAAGAGACAGGCGTTTCGCTTCTTTAAACTGTTGCGTATGAAAGACGTGCGGATGCTTGAAGAAAAATTTGAAAGAAAGGAAGTCGATCTGTCTTCACTTCCTTGGGAGACATCATGGTACAAACCGGAAAATATGACCGAGTTAACCCTTCTCATTAAGCCGTCGGGAGAGTCTTTGGCGAGAGAATGGTTTGGCTCAGAATCTCTCACTTATGAAAACGGACAATGCGCGGCAACCGTTTCTTATCCGGAAGATCAATGGCTGTACGGATTTCTGCTCCAATTTGGAACACATATCGAAGTTCTTGATCCTCCCCGCATCCGTCAAAAAATAAAAGACTTGGCAAAACAAATTGTACATTTATACGAAACCTGACACGATGCTGTCAGGTTTCTTTTTGTATGATGAAGAAAAAAGGAGGAATGAAACATGGAACATCATTTTTGCCAAAGCTGCGGCATGCCGATGACAAGCGAACTTTTCGGCACAGAAAAAGACGGGGGGAATAATCGAAACTACTGCATTTACTGCTATGAAAACGGAGCATATACACATCCAGATGCGACATTGAAAGATATGATCGAGATCTGTGTGCCTTACATAAAAGAAGAGGGAAAAACCGAGACCGAAGCGAGAGCGCTCTTAGAGCGGACGCTCCCTCATTTAAAACGATGGGCGTCGGAAACGCAAACGGAAGGCGGGCAGGGAAGATGAACTTTTCTCATTTCGAAAAACAGAAGGCAAAGTTATTCAGCGGGATATCGACCGTGACTAGCAACCGGGATGAAGCATCCGAAAAAGGTAAAATTCCTTCCATGTGGAGTTTATACCGTGAAAAATTCCCGCATAAGGAACGCCAGGACACGAAGAGAGATACGATTGCCCTTTATTCAGATTATGAGACGGACGAACATGGGGCGTATACATTTTCAATCGGAACGTTTGTTGATCAGCATGAAAAAGTGGCCAATCTCATTTCGCTCCCTGCATCCGAATATGCCGTTTTTGTTTCAAGGCGGGGGAGGATCGAAGAGGTCGTGCTTGAGACTTGGCAGGAGATTTGGACATGGGATGAAAAAAATCTCCGTACTTACACCGGAGATTTTGAAGTTTATGATGAACAAGCAGAGAATCCGGAAAACGCTCAAGTTACCGTCTATGTTGCTGTCGATCGAAAAAAATAAAGCTTGCAAAACTAATACCATTAGTTTTAAAATGAAAACTAACGGTATTAGTTTTTTTATTTTGATGGAAGAGGTGAAAGCAATGAGGATTACCCGGTTTGAATCGGTCTACCAGCTGACTTTTTTTCCACACATATTTCCTGTCAACTGTTATTTAGCTGATGAAGAAGACGGCCTAACATTAATTGATACAGGGATTCCAATCAGCAAAACAGGGATTTTAAAGGCTGCGGATCATCTCCGCAAGCCGATTAAACGGATTTCGTTGACCCATGCCCACAGCGACCATGTCGGTTCGCTTGACGCGCTGTACCACAGCCTTCCCGGTGTGAAGGTGTCAATATCTGAACGGGATGCACGTTTGTTAAAAGGTGATACAGAGATGCTGGAAGGGGAGCGCGGAACAATCAAAGGAGGCGTTCCGAAAAACATCAAGACAAATCCTGATATCCTTTTAAAGGAAGGAGACAGGATCGGTTCATTGCTGACCGTTTCATCACCCGGGCATACGCCTGGCAGCATTTCGTTTTTTGATGAAAGAAGCGGCCTCCTCATAGTCGGTGACGCGTACCATACGCGAAGCGGCATGACGGTATCGGGGCATTTAAAGCTTTCATTTCCTTTTCCGGCTTTGGCCACATGGGACAAAGAAATCGCTTTAGAAAGCGCGCAAAAGCTGTTAGATTTAAAACCAAAGGCGCTTGCCGCCGGCCACGGCGATCTTGTCCATGATCCGGCTCAAGCGATGAAAATAGCGGTAAACGAAGCACACATCAAATTAAACAGGAAAGGATGAAGGAATCGTGTCTCCACGAATCGGTTTGAATAAAGATGCAGTATTGGAAGCTGCGGCATCTCTTGCTGATGAGCAAGGCATTCATGAAGTGACGCTTGCTTCTCTTTCCAAAAGGCTGAATGTCAAATCTCCGTCTCTGTACAATCATATAAAAGGATTGAACGACTTACGGAAAGAACTCGCACTTTACGGCTTGACGATTCTTTATGAAAACATGGCTTCGGCTATCCAGGGAGCCGAAGAGAATCAGGCTGTCAGCAGAATGGCTCATGCATATGTCGCTTTTGCCAAAAACAGACCGGGGCTTTATGAAGCAACTTTTATTGCAATGCCTGATGAAGATGGACGGCTTGACGAAGCAGGAGACAGAATCCTCGCCTTGGTACTTTCCGTTATGAAAGACTATCGTTTAGATGACGACTCCGCGATTCATGCGGTCAGAGGCTTGAGAAGCATCCTGCATGGATTTGCTGCACTCAGGCAACACGATGCGTTCGGTCTTCCTTATGATGTAGAAGAAAGTCTTGATCTGACAATCCGCGTCTTCTTAAAAGGCATTGCTGTCTATCAGGCCGAATGAACAAGGGGATTTCCTCTTAATTGTTTACATTTTTTCGAAAATTTAGTATGATTGTCGTATGGCTCTTCCATTTTTTGAGTCATAGGTATGAGAAGGCTTAACCAGCCACTAATTGCCTTGGCCTAACAGCCGAGGATTTTTTTATGTCGGCAAAGAGAAACTTCATATGCAAAAATTGGTTCACACATGGTGTGTTCCATGTTATGCTATCATTGTGAATATATTCACAAAAGGGCGTGCGCAATGAAAAAAACTCCGATTTATGTAGAAATATCTATCCAGACAGAAATGGGGCGGCTATGGCGCTATACCCAAGACCCAACCCTCCATCGGCAATGGGACTTGCGATTTACGGACATTACCTATTTAAAACGCAGACCGGGTGAACCGCAAAGGTTTCTATACGAAACGAGAATCGGCTTCGGCTTAAAAATTTCCGGCACAGGAGAGTCTGCCGGGAACGTATATCAAGACACGGGAGACAGAGTCTCGTCACTCAAGTTCGCTACAAACCACCCGCTTTCTGTCATTCGCGAAGGAAGAGGATATTGGAAGTACAGCGAGAGCGAAACCGGGATCAAGTTTATGACACAGTACGATTATGACACCCGTTACGGCAAGCTAGGCCGGCTTGCAGATATGGCATTCAGGCCGCTCCTCGGCTGGGCGACGGCCTGGAGTTTTGATGCACTGAAGATTTGGCTTGAAAAAGGGCTCCATCCAAGGCTGCTTTTTCAAAAAACATTGATTTATTGGCTCGTTTGTCTGTTGTTTTCTTTCATCTGGATTTACCAAGGGCTTGTTCCAAAGCTCATCATGGCTCACCCTGAGGAAATCAGCATGCTTTCGACTTTCACGGGCGGCCGTTTTCATCCCGAAACACTCCTGAAGCTTATCGGTTTGGCCGAGGTGATGGTCGGTGTGTTATGGCTTTATCCCGTTCGGAAAAGGAAGTGGTTCCTTCTGCATATTGCCCTGCTTGTGCTGCTTTCGGCATCCGCGGGAATGGCTGATATCGCATCTTTTGCCCAACCTTTTAACCCGATCGTGCTTAATGCCGCGCTTATCATCTTGTCCGTTATCGGCTATGTGAGCGCTTGCGGCATTCCAAACGCGGGAAATACGATCAGAAAGAGGCGTTGATTTGATTTCGATGTATGAACGGGTGATCGAGGATTTTCACCTTCTTCACCCAAAACTCAAGGAACGGTATCACTTCACTCAAGAAAACGCGTTCAGAGGAAAAGGAGTGATGACGGAAATTTCCGGCGGTTCGTACTGGATCAGGCTGTTGTTTCAAGCGGGAACGGTGTTCCGCTGTTTTTTTCCCGAAAGAGGGAGGAACGTTCCGTTCACGATTGAAAATCACATTCGGCTGACGAAAAATGATACACCGGCAGCCGTTTGGAACAGGACTTTCTTTTTTCATGATAAACAAAGGCATTTCGATGCTGTCATGGTCTATGATGAAAGCCGTGCTGAAATCATCGACTATTTCGGGCGTCCACCAATCTTAATCTCCAGTCTGCGGTTTAAGTCGGAAGCCGACGGATCATTGTCGATTACTTCTGCCAAACAATGGCTGCCTTTATTCAGTAGAAAGCTGCCCCTTCCAAAGTGCTTATACGGGATTTCCAGCGTGAATGAATCGTATGACGAAGAAAAAGGCTGTTTTACGATTGATGTTCATGTGAAAAACCCGCTGTTCGGAACGCTGTTTGCCTACAGAGGAACATTTAGCAGGGAGGGGGAGACGATATGAAAGCCCGCCGCTTTTTTGTAAGTGTTCTTTGCTATGCGGTTTTTTTCATCGGCAAAGCGCCGGACATCCCGGCGGCAGAGGCGCTTCTTTTATTATCGATACTGTTTTTTGTTCCGGCTGCGCTCGATCTCATTCAGCATGAAAATGGGATGTTTCGGCTGATCAGCGTCTGTTTTCCTTATGCGGCTTGTTCGGCTTCGTTATCCCTGTTGTTCCATTCCCCGCTTTTTTCATCGGTTTGGCTATGCTATACGGGGATGATCGCGTTATACGGGGCCCTTCGCCTCTGGGAAAGAGGAGGAAGAGGCCTTGAAGAGGCATCGATTGACAGCGGCCTGCTATACCTTCCTTTCGGAGGGGGTTGGCTTTTTGCTTATACGCTGAATCTACAGGTCATGGATTTCAGCCCGCTGATCGTGCTGCTGACAGCGGTACATTTTCATTATTCTGCATTTCTCATTCCGATTTTTAATGGAATGCTCGGAAGGAAGCTGAAAAAGAAAGGCCTCCTTTATGCGGCGGTGACATGGCTCATCATGCTGTCTCCGCTTTTCATTGCGGTCGGCATATCGTTTTCGAAAACCATTGATGTCTTCGCCGTTGCGCTGTATTTGGCGGCCATATACGGCAGCGGCTTTCTCGTCTCGATTACGGCCTTCAAAAACAGCGCGGCTCGGCGCTTTGTCATCTTTTCGTCGTTTACATTGATGATCACCATTGCTTTTTCACTCATTTACTCATACGGCGTGTTTCGCGGCCGGCCGACTTTTACAATCCAGGAAATGATTTGGATTCACGGGCTTGTCAACGCTTTAGGCGTCATCATTCCAGCGCTGACCGGCTGGCGTCTTGAATCTCCTGAGCCAGACTGCAAAAGAAGGCAAGACGAAACGATGAGCAACATTTACGGGACATGGAGGATCGGAGCTGATTTTTTACACCGGCACCGATTACAGACCGATTCGTCTTACCAAGGACTTGCCGATGATATGAGCGCATTTCAGAGAAACGGATTTCAGCCTGAGGCGGTTTCTCCTCTTATTCTCGATTTCTATGAACATACTTCCGATTATTCGTTAACAGCGGAGATCGGCTGGCGTCCATGGTTTAAGCCGCTCGCGCACATGTACCAGCTGATTTCAAAAAAGACAGGTCAAATTCATTTGGGAACAAAGACCGGTCGGCAAACGATGGACGGCGAGATTATCGGTGTTGATTCAGCAAAAGACGGAAGGAAGAATGTGCGCGCCTGGGTCAGAACGAACGAGGAAGGCGAGACTGTGTTCTTGGCGCTTTATTCTGCTCATACACATGATCACATCACATATATGAATATTGCGCTGCCATTGCCGTTTTCCAATATGACAGGCATTTTAAAGCCGAAAGCAGAGAACGGCTGCCTGATTTTGACGAGCAGTGACAAAGGATCTGACCGGGGTGATGAAGGTATTTTCCTTTCCACCGGAATAGGAACGTTTAAACTGCCGCTTGCCGAACGCTTTATAATCAAAGAGCAGGAACGAAAGAGGCTCTGCGCCTATCACCGCATGTGGCTGTTCGGCATACGATTTCTCGACATTCAATATCATATTGAAAAAAAGGATTCTGCCATGAAAAGGGCGAAAATAGCAAATGAAAGCTAAAATCGAATCGAACTGGAGGGTATTTATGCTAAAAAACGTTTTGCTTGAACAGTTTAAAGCATGTTATAACGAAACGACTTGGTTTGTTTGTTTTCAAACGGCTGCCGCTGATCTCACGGAAAGCCAGGCAAGGCAAAAAGGGGAAGGTTCGGAAAATTCGATTTTAGAAATTGCCAACCACTTGATTTTTTACAACGAGCGCTATTTAAAGCGGTTTAAAGGAATTCCCGTCCCGGCTTTTGATTATACGATCGATGATACGTTTTTAAACAAAAGCGGACTTGGCTGGGAAGAAAGCCGGCAGGAACTGAATACGATCTATGACGAATGGATCGATGCGCTTTCGGCATGCGAAGAGGAGATGCTGAAACAGCCGGCGCAGCACGATCCGCATTCCACCTGGGCGGAGATTTTGTCCTGCCTCATTCTTCATAATGCTTATCATCTGGGGCAAATCGTCCATATGAGAAAGCAGCTGAAAACTTGGGATGCTTCAAAAGGCGTGAACTAACGGAGTTACAAGTAAGATTGCGGCTTAAGGCGGTCACCTCGCCAAGCCGTAATCTTGCCTGAGGTCAAGCTTCGATTTTCGCTTTTAGGTGATAATAGGCATCTTTTAGCCAGGGATGGACAACTTTCAGTTTATCTTTTTGTTTCCACAAATACTGAATATAAACAAACGCCCCATGCTCCAGAGAAACTTCAAGCGCTTCATGAAGCTCCAAGATGTAAGGAGGAGTTCCCGTCTGATCCCATTCTATTTTGTCCGCCGAAAACAGGACAAGGTCGAGCTGTGAGGGATTTTTTTTAAGCGTTGTATGGCATTCTATTGCATTTAAAATATCTTGATCCGCCACCTGAAACAGGTCTCGCGCCATCACTTTCGACAGTTTTTGATGGATGATCATCGGGAATATCCGTTCTTCGGGCAGAATATCAATACCGAGCGCTTCAGCAGCCGCAATTCTTTTTTCATTAGGGATGACACCGCTGATGTCATGCATAATCCCGGCTATTCCAGCTTTTTGTGCAGGAACATGAAAACGATTTGCCAATCTTTCTGCCGCTTTTTTCACCCTTATCGAATGTTCGGCTGTTTTTTCGTGGTTATGGCGTCTCAAAAATTCAAGGGCATCTGAACATACATCGCCTGTGCAGCAAACTTCCATCTCTATTCCTTCAATATTCATCAGCGATTCTCCTTTTTGATGTTGTTTCATGATAAACAAAACACATTTCTTATCTGATTTTACCTTATCATAACATTGACAAACCCTAAAACAGACAATTAAAATATTTTGTTAACCGGAAAATAAAAAGAAGGGACTGTCCATTGACTATGTCTGAACTGACAAAACAGCTGATCTATGATATGTATGTTAAACTCCTGCACTTGAACGAACAAAAAGCAGATACAGATCTCAAGGCATTTTTAAAGCAGGCGGCAGAATCTGATGTTAAAAGGCTCCCGGGGAATATGACAACCATCCATGTCATCAGTTGTATCGGTCATGATGAACCGATCAATAACACCGGCATCGCAAAAAAAATGAATTTATCAAAAGCAAATATTACAAAAATCAGTTCAAAGCTGTTAAAAGAAGGCCTCATCAAAAGGTTTCAATTGACGGACAACAAAAAAGAGATATACTTCAGACTGACGCCCAGCGGAAAACAAGTGTTTGAGCTTCATGAAAAGCTTCATCAGCAAAAAGCGGAACAGTTTGGCAGGTTTCTCGATTCGTTTTCAACAGCAGAACAGGGAGCTATTTTGAAATTCCTTCAAGGGCTGACGCTTATGACAGAAACGGACAAGAAGCAATAATTCAAGTTAACAATAATAACATTATGTCAACTTGAAGTTACTATGGCTAGAATGAGAAAACCGATTGACTAGAAAACCTTCCCAGATTATAGTTAAACTATTGAGTTAGTTATTCAAATAACTAAGAGGTGAAGTGAATGGCAAGGCCGAATGTGACATCAAAAGAAACGTTGATTGAGGCGGCTAAGCGCCGCATTGCCGGACATGGTCTTGACAAACTGACATTAAAGGCGGTTGCTGAAGAAGCAAAGGTCACACAGGGAACAGTTTACTATCATTTTCGGACAAAAGAGCAGCTTGTTTTTGAAGTGGTCCGTGACCTTTGCCGCGCGTCGTGGGAGCAATTGAAAGCAAATGAAAAGCCCGCTGTCGAAAGGATAAAAGACGGATTGTCATCCGCGAAATCGAGAACGCAGAAAGATGCGTATTATCATCAGCTTTTTTTAGAATTGGCCGTTTTAGGTTTTCGAAATGAAAAGATAAGCGAACAGCTTGGAGAACTTCTCGAAGAGGAAAATGCGGTGTTGGCAAAAGAGCTTTCCGAGATGTGGAAGCGTTCTCCTATTGATGGGGTTTCTTTCAGCACGTGGGGCATTCTTTTAAACGCACTAATCGACGGTCTTGCACTTCAGTCGCTTATGTCTTCGGGATTTGCCTCTGAAAAGGTCTACGGGGAATTAGAGGCGGTGCTGCAGATGCTGACGGAAACCGCTGTAAAACAGCATGGAGGGGAGTAAAAGGGGATGGATATGTTGACTGAAAAACTGGGTTTGGCTCTTGTCTTTTCGATCGTCGTCTGGCTAGGTGCGACCGTGTTTTTTATGTTGTTCGGCAGTGCGGTTCTTGCCGAACCCGGCCAAGATGCTTTTATGCTCCGCTTTTTGCTTCTTGAAGCCGGAACCTTTGCCCTTTTATATGCCGTGATGCTTGTTTACCAGCGCGTTGACAAATCGAGGTTTGCGGCAGTTAAGCTTGGCATTGTGGGCTCGGTAGTCGGTTTGTTTCTCGACGCTTTTTCTTTATGGAATCGTTCGCTGATCTTCCCGGCGCTTTCAGATGGCCAGGTGATTGGATTTGCGGTTTGGATGGTCTTCGCGTATGCCATGTATTTGACGATCCCGCTCATGCTTGTAAAAAGAAGGTCTGCAGTTTAAATATTTTATGTAAGATTCGCCCGCTTTTTGCAAAACGGGCGAACGGTCTTTAATCTTGCGGGACCGATTGTTCTGCGTTGATGTACCCTGCACCGTAAACATTTGGATCGCGATCTTTCCATAAATCGGTTCCGTCGATTAGCAGCCGTTTGACTTCATCAGGTTCTGTGCCTGGGGCTTGCTGAAGGATAAGTGCTGCAATTCCTGCACAGATCGGCGTAGCCATCGAGGTTCCTGACAAGATCATATAATTCGTGCCGACTCTGTTTGCTTTTTGCAGCTTATCGAGAAAAGATCCGGGTGAACGAAGCGACGTAATATTTGTGCCCGGTGCCAGCAAGTCCGGTTTGACTTGACCGTAGATCGTCGGCCCTCTGCTTGAATAAGAGGCGACATCGTCATCCTCCCGGCTGACTGTATCCCGGTCATCCAAGGCTCCGACTGTAATAATCTTGCTGCTGACGCCCGGGCTGGCAATCGTTTGCGCATCAGGACCCGAATTTCCGGCTGCCGCACATACAACAATGCCTGCGTCCCATGCTGCATGAACAGCTTTAACGACTGGATCTTCTTCTTCATTCTCGTAGCGTAACGCTTCTGCGCCTAATGACATTGAAATAATGTCGATCGGATCATCAGGGTTTTCCTCATTGAATTGAATGCACCAATCTACTCCTTGAATGACGGTTTCCAGCGTACCGGATCCCATTTTGTCCAATACTTTTACACCGACAAGGTCTGCTTCAGGAGCAGATCCGCGGTACTGACCCGATGAGGCTGCTCCGTTTCCGCAAGCATCGCCGGCGCAGTGTGTGCCATGGCCATTGTCATCATACGGTTCTGTTCTCTGGTTGATAAAGTCTTGAAAAGCCCTGATCCTGCCTTCAAGATCTTCGTGAGGGTATATGCCCGTATCAATGACAGCGACTGTCACTCCTTTGCCTGTCAGCGTCTGATTGTTTCTGATCACTTCTATGGCATTGCTTGATTCAACCGCTACGTCGAGGAGCGCTTTTACTTTGCGATTTAAATAAATTTTGCGAATGTCGCCGCACTGAGATAGAAGCGATTGCAAAGAAGAAGGGGTGACTTCAGCGCTGCAGCAGTTAACGCTGGAGAAGCGATGCTTGATTTTGTTTCTTCTTTTGCTGTCAATCATTTCATTGACTAATTGATAGCCTTTATGCTGACAGTCTTTTTCAAATTCGATAATGACTGGTATTTTTTTATTTTTCATTAATATTTTTTCGAAAAACCCGTGTAAAAAGCAAGGCGTCCATTTAAAAGGTTTATAGAGTTTCAGCACGCTTTCTCTCAGCGGCCGGTCCAGCTTATGGGCGTTGGACCTTACCATTTGAACCATAAAGGAACCGAACATCCTAGCTCCACCTCATCTCTTATAGTTTATTCTTCCTCTTAATCTATGAATGAGAGGCGTTTCCCGTAAAGTTGGCTGTCCTAAAACGGCGGCAAAAGAGGCCTGTTTACTACTCGGTTCTATAAAAGGCAAGGGAAGTCCAGGCTTTAAACAAATCAAAATACATGATATTCTAGTCATGTCAATAACACCCTTTAGAAAGCGGCCAAAGGAGCTGAATTCATGGCAACAATCGAAGATTTTTTAAAGCTTGACATTCGGGTTGGAACGGTTTTAAAAGCAGAACAGTTTCCGGAAGCGAAAGTGCCGGCCATTAAGCTTGAGATCGATTTTGGAGAAGAGATTGGCGTCAAGCGTTCGAGCGCGCAAATTACAAAGCGTTATACGCCTGAAAAGCTTGTAGGCCGGCAGGTGACGGCAGTCGTCAATTTTCCGCCGCGGCGGATTGCCGGGTTTAAATCGGAAGTTCTTGTTCTTGGAGGCGTGCCGGAAAAAGGCGACGTTATATTGCTGGCCCCTGATCAGGAAGCGCCAAATGGAACGAAGATCAGCTGATACATAAAAGAGAGGCTCCCTCTAAAAGAAGGAAGCCTCTTTTTTTATTTCACCTTGAATTTTTTCGTCAATTCTCGCAGATCTTCCGCCATCTGCTCAAGCGTGGCAGAGGATGTGCTGATTTCTTCCATTGAAGCGAGCTGTTCTTCCGCTGATGCTGCAATATCCTGAATTCCAGCTGTACTTTCCCTTGAAACATCGGCGATTTCCTGAACGGCACCCGAGACTTTCTGCGAGCCTTTCGACAATTGTTCAACCGCAGCATTGAGCGTTTGCAGCTTGCCTGCGATCTCATTCGTCATGCCGCTGATTTCGTGAAAGCTCGATTCTGTTTTCTCGGTAATTTTGAGTCCGGACTGCACTTCATGGTTGACCGATTGAAACATGTTGAGAGAATGTTCGATTTCTTTGACGATTTCCTGAATCAACGCTTCGATTTCTTTTGCCGAGTCCGCTGATTGGGCAGCAAGTTTTCGCACTTCTTCGGCAACGACGGAAAATCCTCTGCCTGACTCGCCGGCGCGGGCTGCTTCAATCGCAGCGTTCAATGCCAATAGATTCGTTTGATCGGCAATTCCGTTAATCACCCTGAGGATTGACGTGATATCCTTTGATTTGCCTTCGAGACCTTTGACGACGCTCTCAGCTTGCTTGACGGATTGGTCGATGGAGTTCATCTGACCGACCGTTTTCTGAACAAGTTCCCCGCCGGTTTCGGCGATTTCTGTCGATTTGATCGATGATTCAGTGATCGATTCTGACACCTCGGTCATTTCGCTCAAATGATCATTCATTTGGCTGAGCTGTTGCGAGCTGGTTTCGACTTTTTCATTCTGGCTTTCAGCTCCGTTAGAGAACTGTTCGATCGCAGATGTAATATGTTCTGTCGCTTGGCTCGTCTGTTCTGCGCTTGCTGTCAGCTGCTCAGAGGAGGAGGCGACATTCTCAACCGATTCCTGAATGGTGCCGATCAGTGTGCGGAGCGATTCCGCCATGTCATTGAAGCTTTTGCCGAGCTGCCCGAATTCGTCATTTGAACGCACTTCGATTTGCTGTGTCAAATCGCCGCTGCTGATGTTCTTTGCAGATAGAACGAGTTGATTCAATGGTTTGCTAATCGCGCGGACAATAAAGAAAATGAGAATTCCGCCAAGCACCAAAGCCCCTGAAAAGACGATGAGTGCCATATAAAAGACGGGCTTTGTTGCGTTTGTTATCTCATCGGAAAACATTGTCCCGGCGATTTTCCAGCCTGTTAATTGATTTGTGGCAAACGCCATTTGCTTTTCTTTTCCTTCAAAAGTATATTTGAATTCGCCTTTTTCTTTGCCGTAAACTTGGTCAACCCAGCCGCCATCGCCTTCAGTTCCAGCTTTAATCTTCGGATGGGCGATATATTTTTTTGATGCACTTGAAATAAAAGCAAAGCCGTCTTTTCCGACTTTGACATCGTTTGTTGCTTTAATCAGCTCGTCGATATTCAAGCTGAGCGCCGCGACGCCCGACCCGTCTTTATTTTGTTTGGCGATGGTAATGACCGTGTTGCCGGTGGCGGCAGATGTGTATGGATCAGTGACGATGATTTCGCCTTTTTTCTCAACCGCTTCTTTAAACCAGGGCCTTTCCGCCGGATTATAGCCGTCAGGCATTTTCGTATAAGGATGCTGCACGTATACACCGTCTTCAGAGCCTGTGAACACGGCTTCTACATCCTTGTTTTGTCTGGCGTATTGTTCAAACTTCTGTTTTAACGAAGTCTGGCCTTTTTCCTTGTATGTTTTTTCTTTGATCTCTTCACTGAAATATGTAACAGCATCCGCTTTTTTCTCAATATTTTGATCGATCATTTCGTTTAATTGATCCACGCTGTTTCTTGCGCTTCTCATGATTTCATCTTCAATCGACCCGCCTGCCGTATAATAGGAAACACCTGAAAGGATTAAAACAGGGAGCGTTAAAATCAATAAAAATGAGACCGCTAATCTTTTTGAAAGAGATGGATGCTTGAACCAGTCCAATATTTTTTTCATTCGCCAAAACTCCTTTTTCTAGGTTACGAGATTAATATCGGACAATTTTCACACTTTTGCATTAAATTTTAAAATTTTGGATTCGAAACAAAATCCTCAACTAAGTCGAAAGGCAACCGTTTTTCGGTATCGGCCGAAAAACGGGCTGCATAACTGTTGACAAAGTTTCCCTCCGTTTATATACTAATCGGTAAATACAGTGAAAGGAATAGGTATAGGGGACATGAAGCAGTAATCTTATTTTCCATCGTTTTTTTAATATGAAAAAACGGAAACTTGGAGAATAGGATGAGTATGCCCTTTTATACCTTGCATCAATTTCTGAATTTGCATGTTTTTTGTCGTGCAAAGGAATGGGATCGGTTTATACCGCTTTCACGATGCATATTTTGGCATGATATCCTCTCCGGGTTTCCGCGAGAGGTTTTTTGTTGTCAGCCAAAACAAAAACAGAGGTGAGCGGTATGACGATTTTAATGAAAATAAGAGGCTTGCAAAAAAGCTTTGGAGAACAATCGATTTTAAAAAACATCGATTTTGACATTTCCAATCAAGAGCGGATTGGTTTGGTCGGATACAATGGAGCGGGGAAAACAACGCTTGCAAATATATTGAGCGGTCATATAGAAGCCGACAAAGGCACTGTTCAAACAGACCGGACGCTTAAGATCGGCTATCTGCTCCAGTCGATTGAGTACTCCGTTCATGATTTTAACAGCATCTTAACAGGCGATGAGGGCGGGAAATTATATCAGTTGACCAGCAGTCTTGGCTTATCAAAGGTTCAAAGCTGGAATTCCGAGCGGCTCAGCCATTTGAGCGGGGGAGAAAAACTGAAGCTTGCACTGGCACACGTCTGGAAAACGATGCCTGACCTCCTCATCTTAGATGAGCCGACCAATCACTTGGATTTAAAAGGGATCAGCTGGCTCCTTGAAGAACTGCAACAATATCAAGGGGCTGTATTGATTATTTCTCATGACCGCTATTTCCTGGATCAATCCGTCTCTAAAATACTTGAACTGGAAGATGGGAAATTACACACCTATCAAGGAAACTATAGTGCATACCGGCGGGAGAAAAAACGGTTATATGAAGAACGCCTGCACCAATATGAAGTTCAGCAGAAGCAAAAAGATAGGATCGAGTCACAAATTGCGACTCTTCAAAATTGGTCGCAGAAAGCCCACCGTGACTCAACAAAACAGGGATCACAGTCAGAACGAAGGCAGCTCGGTTTTAAAGAATACCACCGGGTAAAAGCCAAAAAGCTCGACAACCAAGTCAAATCAAAACTTAAACGCCTTGAACAAGAGCTCGAAAAAAACAAAGCGGAAAAGCCAAAGGAATCAGCATCTGTCAATTTTCAATTTTCATCGGGAGAAAAAAGGGGCAAGCGGATTATCGAAGCAAAAGACCTGACAAAAGCGTTTGACGGACGTACTTTATTCAAAGACAGCCACTTTTACGTCAAACATGGCGAGAGAATAGCGCTTATCGGAGACAATGGCTGCGGCAAAACGACCCTTGTCAAGATGATGTTGGATGCTGAACCTGCGACAGCCGGAACGCTGTGGAAAAGCCGTTCTGTAAAGGCCGCATATTTAAGCCAGGATGTCAGTGATTTAAGGGTTGATCAAACAGTGGCTGAAGTGCTGAATTTGTCTGACAGAGCCGAAATCGCAAATGTGCGGACTATTTTGGCCAATATGGGGATCAAAGAAAACCGCTTTCATGATGAAATAAAGACGTTCAGTCTCGGGGAGCGGACCCGGATCAAACTGGCAGGCATGATTTTAAAGGATTATGATCTGCTGGTATTGGATGAACCGACCAATCACCTTGATTTGCCAAGCAGAGAGCAGCTTGAGCAGACATTGCTTGAGTTTCAAGGCACGATTATCATTGTGTCGCATGACCTGTACTTTACAGATCAACTGTGTAACAAACTCCTTGTGTTTGAAAATGATCGTATCATCCGCGTCGAAACCGGATTGAAAGATTATCGGAACAGAAAAAAACAGCGCCATCCAAAACGAGATGAAGAGGAGCGGCTTCGCATCGAAAATCGGATGACTGCCGTTCTTGGAGAATTGGCCGGACTCACGCCCCAAGACCCGAGATATCATGAATTGGATCAGGAATTTTCAGAGCTTGCCAAACGCAAACGGGCGTTTTTAGAAAAAGAATAAATGAAAAGAACCATCTGTGTTTTTAACGCAGATGGTTCTTTTTTGTTGGTCGTGGTTTAAATTACCACCAATTATAGATGTCACCCAAGGTAATAATAGGATAAAAATGATGACTTTACTACAGCAATGAAAAAGGGTGATCAACATGTGGAAAACCATTGTTTCCTATTTTCCGGACTGGCTGGTCCTGATGCAGGCCTTTTTTGTCTTTTTCGTCCCGTTTGCCATATCAAAAGTCTTTCTGTGGCTTCGCACGGCAGGGGATGAGTGAGTGACATGAGATGGTGGAAAGCGAAGACGCGAAGAATGATACAGTCATCCAACAAGCCGGAAAAACCTAAAAATGAAGTGCCGTCAGTGGAGTCAACGGGGTATTTTACCGGCGATTTTGATCACGATCTGAAAATGGCCAAAACAGCCTTGGAGAATAACTCAGACGTTCATTTTCGAGAATTCAACTTAGGGCGCGCCGGCATCCGCGCGGCGATTGTATTTGTCGAAACGCTTGCGGATAAAGATTTGATTGACAAGCATATTATGAAATCCCTTATGGATGATTTTTCCAAAGAATATAACATTGAGCTTTCTTCATTAAGCAGCAATGTACCTGACTTAATCAAAAAGCAGATTTTATCAATCAGCGAAGTATCAGAGGCAAAGCATGTCAGCGAAGTGGTGCCGGAAGTGTTGATGGGTACGGCCATGCTGCTGATCGACGGTGCAGCGGAAGTTTTATTGCTGGGAACCGTTAAAAGAAATACAAGGAACATTGAAGAGCCCGTATCAGAATCCTTGGTCAGAGGGGCGCGCGTCGGCTTTACGGAAACGATCGGCACAAATACAGCACTTTTGCGGCAGCACGGCAAAAATCAAAATTTGTCCATGCTTCAATTTCAAGTTGGGAAGCGAGCAGTCAAGAATCTTGTCGTCGCCTATATCAAAGACGTTGCTGAACCAGGGCTTGTGGAAGAAGTCAAAAAAAGAATCGAAAAGATTGATATAGATGATGTGCTCGAATCCGGTTTTGTCGAGCAGCTGATCGAAGACAATTATCTCAGTCCATTTCCTCAGGTGCAAAGCACTGAACGCCTTGACAGAGTGATGAGTGCGTTAATGGAGGGAAGAGTGGCCATTTTATTGGACGGGACGCCTTTTGTTTTAATCGTTCCGGTTACATTCAGCATGCTCCTGCAATCGCCCGAGGATTATTATGAACGCTGGCTCCCGAGTTCACTGATCCGAATCATGCGGATCGGCGCAGCCATGATCTCGCTGCTTGGGCCTGCTTTATATATTTCCTTTATATCGTTTCATCCCGGGCTGATTCCGAGTGAACTGGCAATTTCCATTACCGGAACGAGGGTAGGCGTACCTTTTCCATCACTGATCGAAGCGCTCATTATGGAAGTGGCAATCGAAATTTTGCGCGAGGCCGGCCTGCGGCTTCCAAAACCAATCGGTCCGGCAATGGGAATCGTCGGCGGTATCATCATCGGGGAGGCCGCCGTGCAGGCTGGCATCGTCAGCCCGATTATGGTCATCGTCGTTGCTGTTACCGCGATTTCTTCATTCGCCATTCCGCAATACAGCGCTGGTATTTCGCTGCGCATGCTGAGGTTTGTGGCGATGTTTTGCGCCGCTGTATTCGGATTGTACGGGGTGATTATGTTTTTCCTCATGCTTGCCAGCCATGCGGTGAAGCTGAAAAGCTTTGGCGTTCCATATGCGAGCCCTGCTGTTCCTTATCGTTTGCGCGATTGGAAAGATTTCATTGTTCGCATGCCGATACAGATCATGAAAAAACGGCCGAAGATGTTAAAAACAGACGATTCGACACGCCAATAGCATAGAAAGGAGGAAGACGCTCATGATGGTCAGTCACGAAGAGCGCATCACCACCTCGCAAACAGCAGTTATCATCACCAATTTCCTGCTTGGAACAGGGATTCTGACGCTCCCGCGAACGTCTGTTGACGAGGTGGGAACGCCTGATGTTTGGATCACGCTTGTAATAGGCGGCTTGGTCGCTCTGACGGCCGCGATCATTATGGTAAAGCTCAACCATCAATATCCTGATAAAACCTTTTATGAGTACAGTCAGGACATCATCGGCAAATGGATCGGCAGCTTGATCAGCCTGTTTTTCATTTGTTACCTATTGGCCCATTCCGGTTTTCAGGTCCGCTCAACGCTTGAAATCATCCGCTTTTTTTTACTGGAAGGGACCCCGCGCTGGGCAATTGCGATGGTTTTTTTGTGGGTGGGATTATACTTGATCGTTGGCGGCTTAAGTTCGATCGCCCGATTGTTCCAAATCGTTTTCCCGATCACATTCATTCTTTTTCTGCTGGTCGTGTTTATGAGTGTCGGTATTTTTGATGTGGACAACTTGCGTCCTGTAATGGGAGAGGGAATAGGACCAGTCTTAAAAGGAATAAAGGTGACCGCATTGTCTTTTTCAGGTATTGAAATCATTTTGATCCTGATGCCCTTCATGAATCAGCCTCGGAAGGCCATTCAAACGGTTACGATCGGGATCGCCATCCCTCTGCTTTTCTATATGATCACCGTCGTTATGGTGATCGGCGCCCTTTCTATAGACGGAGTGGTTTCACGGACATGGCCGACAATTGATTTGATGCGAAGCTTTGAGATACCGGGTCTGATCTTTGAACGGTTTGAATCCTTGCTGCTGGTCATCTGGATCATGCAGCTGTTCAATACCTTTGCAATTTCTTTTTACGGCGCGGCATTAGGCCTGGCCCAGCTCTTTAAAACAAATATTCGGCCGATGCTGTTTGCTTTGCTTCCGGTAATTTATCTCATGGCCATGATCCCGAAAAATATTAACGCCATGTTTGAATTTGGAGACTTTATTGGAAACAGCGGCGTTTATTTAGGCGGCTTGACCCCGCTCGTGCTGCTGGTGATTTCAAAAATAAGAAGGAGGAAACAGGGAACTGATAGAGGCTGATGATTGAAAAAGGAAAGGGGGGATTTCTCCATGATGGTGAGTCAGCAAGACAAAATTACCGTTTCACAAACCGGCATCGTCATCACGAATTTTCTGTTGGGAACCGGTATTTTGACGCTGCCGCGGACCTCTGTGGAAGCGGTCAAGACGCCGGATGTCTGGCTGTCTGTTGCATTTGGAGGACTGGTTGCCATCTTAGCAGGTTTCATCATGGTGAAATTAAGCATGAAGTACCCCGAAAAAACGTTATATCAATACAGCCGGGATCTCATTGGCAAGTGGCCGGGAGGACTTTTCAGCCTGCTTTTGATTTGTTACTTTCTCGCCACGTCAGGTTTCCAAGTCCGCTCTGTTACAGAGGTTATGGGATTTTACTTACTGGAAGACACGCCGCTTTGGGCGATGGCGATGGTTTTTTTATGGAGCGGGATCTATTTATTAACCGGCGGTATCAATCCGATTGCCCGACTTTATGAAATCATCTTTCCGATTACAGTTCTCATTTTTCTGATCGTCATTTTTATGAGCGCAAGCATATTCGATATGGACAATTTGCGTCCGGTTCTCGGGAAAGGGATCGTGCCGGTGTTGCAAGGAGTCAAGACAACGTCTTTTGCATATACAGGCATAGAAGTCATGCTGATCATCGTTCCTTTTATGAAAAATCCCGAGCAAGCATTAAAAGCTACTTTGATCGGGATTTCTTTTCCGATTGTCTTTTATATGATCACCGTTATTATGGTCATCGGTGCACTGTCGATCGATGGAGTGACATCACGGACATGGCCGACCATTGATCTGATGAGAAGCTTTGAAATACCGGGGTTGATTTTTGAACGTTTTGAGTCCTTGCTGCTAGTCATCTGGATCATGCAAATGTTCTCCAGTTTTACGATCAGCTATTTTGCTGCTGCTTTAGGTCTGTCGCAACTCTTGAAGAAGAGGATGGAACCGATATTATTCAGCTTGCTTCCGGTCATTTATCTGATTGCGATGGCACCTAAAAATATCAATCAGCTTTTTCAACTGGGAGATCTAATCGGCAACAGCGCCATCTATTTGGTCGGTCTCATCCCGCTAATGCTTCTGGTCATATCGAAAGCGAGGAGGAAAAAGTTTGAAAAAAACTAACACCATCCGTTATTTAACGAGTGTTTTACTATTGTTTCTATTAACCGGATGCTGGAGCAGCCACGAAATTGAAGAGCTCGGCTTAACATTTGCAATGGGGATTGACAAAGGCAAGGAAACGGAACTTGAAAAAAAGTTTGACGAAGCGGGGGGTGATTTCCCGAAAAAAGACCGGATCACGATGGTCTATCAATACGTGAACGAACAAGCTGCCGGTTCAAAATCGACCGGAGGAAGCACTGATCAAAAATCGTATATCAATGTTTATGAAACTGGAGACTCGCTTCAGCAAATTAACTCTGAAGTAGCATTAAGACAGGACAGGCCTGTATTCAGTCCTCATTTAAAGGTGATTGTCATCGCCGCTGAGCTTCTTCGCACCTATTCGCTGGCTGAACTGCTTGATCAGCCTCTCCGCGATAATGAAATCAGACCGAGCAGTATGGTGCTGGTCACAAGAGGGCGTGCGAGAGACACGCTTGAGCTGAAGGAAACCGGCGAGATGCCGGCGTTTCGTCTGCGCAAAATCGTCGAAAATGAGTATAAGACGAAAAAAATTCTTCCTCCTGTAACGCTTGCCAAACTGACAGGCAAAATGAGGTCAGGAACAAGCTATCTGCTTCAAAATGTTATCGGTACCGATGGAGAAGTCAAATATGCGGGAGCAGCCGCGATCAATGGAAAAACCAATAAGCTGATCGGCTATTTGGATGAAAAAGATTTAGAAGGTGTGATGTGGATCACCGGAAAGGGAATTGGAGGCACGGTTAAAAGTTATGATCCAAAAGAAAAGAAGGTGACCGCATTTGGCGTTGAATCCATTAAAAGCAACATCAAGCCCATCGTCAAAGGAAACCGCCTTTATTTTGAAGTTAATGTAAAATCAGACGGATATCTGGCAGAAAACTGGAACACAAAGGAAAAAGCGTTTGATGACAAATTTTTAGAAAAAGTCGAGAAAACAACCGCGAAAACGGTGAAAAAATCGATGGAGGACATTACAAAAAAAATGAAAACCGAATACAAAGCAGATCTTGCCGGATTCGGAAACGAGCTGAGGATCAAGCATCCGAGGCTTTGGGAAAAACTAAAGAAAAATTGGGATGAGACCTTTACCGACATACCGATTTCATTTCATGTTCAAATCGCGATTAAAGATTACGGAACCGTTGGGGATCAGTAACAGAAGAATTTCTAATCACGAAAGGCGGAGAAACGCGCAATGATCCGTTCCGAAGATAAAATCACGAATTCTCAGGCAATCGTTGTCTTAGTCAGTTATATTATGGCGGCCGGGATTCTCATCCTGCCAAGAACCGCTGTAGAGGAAGCAGGCACGCCGGATGTATGGATTTCCGTCCTTTTAGGCGGACTTGTCACAACGGCAGCCGGAGTGGTTATGACAAAATTAAGCCAGGATTATCCCGGGCAAACATTTTTTCAATATGGGAAAGACATTGTCGGAAAGTGGCTCAGTATTGTGATCAGCCTGCTTTTCATTGAGCATTTTGTAGCGATTGCGGCTTTTGAAGCCAGAATCATGGCAGAAGTCATCACCTTTTTTTTGCTGCAGCAAACACCGATTTGGGCGATCGTCATGTCGATGATGTGGGTCGGATTTTATTCGATAAAAGACGGAATGGGGTCGCTTGCCCGTTTGTTTGAAATCATCTTTCCGATTACAATCCTTTTCTTTTTAACCGTGGTTTTTATGAGCTTTGGCATATTTGAACTGGATAACCTGCGGCCTGTCCTTGGGAAAGGCATCATGCCGGCATTAAAGGGGACAAAAGCGACAACGCTTTCGTTTATCAGCGCAGAAGTGATGGTGTTCCTTTTGGCGTTTATGAAAAAGCCGAAAGATGGTGTCAAAGTCGTTGTCATGGGAATCGGCATTGCGATGCTCTTTTATTTAACAACGGTCGTATTCGTGATCGGAGGGCTGTCAGTTGACGGGGTGACCGCGATGACATGGCCGTCGCTCGACCTGATCCGCAGTTTTGAAATGCCCGGTTTGATATTTGAACGTTTTGAATCGCTGCTCCTTGTCATCTGGATTATGCAGCTGTTTGCGACTTTTTCCGTCTCATTTTACGCTGCATCCCTGGGGCTTTCGCAAATTTTCAAGAAAAAGAGCAGACCGATCATGTTCGGCCTGCTTCCGGTGATGTATTTGCTCGCGATGACGCCCAAAAATGTCGAAGATGTATTTTCTCTCGGCGACATGATCGGCTATATTGCGGCCGTTTTATTCGGCATTGTGCCGATTCCACTTTTATTGATTTCAAAAATGAGAAAAAAGAAACCTTTGCAAAGCTAGATATTCAGCCCGCTTTGTTCACTTGCTTATTTGCTCTCGCTTTCACCCTGTCGTTCGGCATGAAAAACACCAGCAAAAAGGCGGCCGCTGCGGGGAAAATCGCCCAAGTAAACGTATGAACAATCGAATTTGACAGCGCATCTGTAATGCGATTTAAAACATCCGGCGGTATGGATGCCCGGGCACTTGATAAAATCTGGTTGGCATCATTCGGTGAAACGGGATTTGAAGCGCCGGTGTTTTTAAACATATTTTCCATCTGTTCTGAAAAGTGGTTTTTTTGAATCATCCCGAACATACTGGCGCCGATCGTCATGCCGAGAGAGCGCATAAAGTTGCTCGTAGAAGTCGCTGAGCCGCGCTGCTCCGGACCGAAATGATGGATAGCTGCCATGCTTAATACAGAGAAAGAAAAACCGACTCCCAAGCCGACGACGATCATATAAATGGTTAATAATAAACGCGGAGTGTCCATGTTAAGCGTGCTTAATAAAGAAAATCCGCTGACGAGAACCAGTCCGGAGATAAGCATAATGTTCCGATAGCTCATTTTTGTCGTTAAAAATCCGCCAAGCTGGGCTGATACGACAGAGCCGAGCATCATCGGCAAAAGAACCAGTCCGGAGTTTGTCGCCGAATCTCCGTAAACACCTTGAACAAAGATCGGAATCTGGATGGTCGCCGAAATAAAAGTCCCTCCGTAAAATAAGGCGACAAGCGTGCTGCCAGCAAACAACCGGTTTTTAAACATATGAAACGAAATGATCGGTTCACTGGCCTTGCGTTCGATCATGAGGAAGCAAACCAATAAGACGGCTGCACTTCCGAAAAGGGTAAGGATGACATTCGAATCCCAGGCGTATTTCTCGCCGCCAAGCTCCAACGCAAACATGAGGCATACGACCGCCCCTATGAGTGTGATCGCCCCGAGCCAATCAATGCGATGCTTTTCATGCTGTTTCGTCTCTTTGTAAAATAGAAGAATGAAAACAAAAGAAACCATACCGAGCGGCAGATTCATATAAAAAATCCAGTGCCAGCTGATGTAGTCAGTGACATAGGCGCCGATGAGCGGTCCGAAAATGCTTGAGAGGCCAAAGACTGCGCCGAAAAGTCCTGTGATCTTGCCGCGCTTTTCCAGCGGGAAAATGTCAAAGATGATCGTAAAAGCAATCGGAATAAGCGCCCCTCCGCCAATTCCCTGGATCGCGCGGTAAATGCTGAGCTGCTCAATGGTTGTAGCCGTTCCGCACAATGCTGATCCCGCCATGAAAACGATGCTGCCAAAGAGAAAAAAACGTTTTCTGCCATACATATCCGACAGCTTGCCGAATATCGGCATACCGGCCATTTCAGCGACCATAAAGGCAGATACAACCCAGACAAAGCTGTCGAGTCCGCCTAGATCGCCGACGATTGTTCCCATTGCCGTGACAACGATGGTATTGTCCATCGAGGCCATCAGAATGGCAAGCAAAAGTCCTGCTACAACAAATCCTAATTTTTGATTTTGAGTTTGTGACAAATCAATCTATTCTCCTTTAAATAAATTCGTTCTAAAGCAGCGTTTGGCATAGACGCTTCATCCTGTTATGATTATTTATATCAGGAAATAAATATCTTAGCTGCTAAGACATAATGATTTTATAGAAGGGTGTTACCAATGTCAAGAACAAATCATATTGAAGGAGAAGGGCTGGTCAACGAGCTGATACAGCAGTTGAGATTTCACAGCACCGCAACCATTTTTCTGCACCAGGCGATCGGAGAGAAAATCGGACTGAACGGAACGGATCATAAATGCCTTGAGATCATCTCGCGGGAAGGTAAAGTAACAGCGGGGGAGCTTGCCGCAAAAAGCGGACTGACAACGGGAGCGATCACAGGAGTGATCGACCGTCTTGAGAAAGCGGGCTATGTCAGACGCACCAGGGATTCGTCTGACAGAAGGCGTCTTCTAGTCGAACTGATCCCGGAAAATCTGGAGAAGATCTCCTATATATTTCAAGACTTGGCGCAAGAATCTGCCGGATTTTTAAGTCGATATTCAGAGGAAGAACTGCAAACCATTATCAAGTTTTTGAAAAACAGCACGGCGTTTGCCGCCGATTATGCCAAAACTTTAAAGAAGACAAAGTGAAAAAAGACCGGTTTTGTTACAACCGGTCTTTTGTACACGTTCATATTTTTTCAATTTGAACTCTTCCAGAAAAGAAAGTTGCACCACCGCCCATATCAGCTAAACGATCGGGCGTCAGCGCATTGACGAGATAATGTTTCCCTTCTGCATCCGCCCATAACCCTTGGCTGACAGCCACGCCCGGAAGGACGTTTTCTCCGACGGCAGCGGGCAGGATGCATGATCCGCGGTCATTCCAAACTTTCACCAAATCTCCATTTTCGATGCCTTTTTCTTCGGCATCCTTTATATTTAAGTGAAGTTTCGGCTCCTTTTCTAATTTGATATGCTTTTCATTGTTTGAAAAGGTCGAATTTAAAAAATTGTGATTCGGTCCGGGCACAAATAAAAATGGATACTCGTCTGTTTCAACAAGCGGGGTATGAGTCGGCAGACCCGGATAGCCGTGCTGCTCCATCATTTTTGAATACAATTCAATTTTTCCGCTAGGCGTTGGCAGTTTATCAGGAAAAATCGTTTTCCGATTTGCTTTGACAAAATGCTTTTCAGTCAGGCTGTCGTAGTCAATGCCATCGAGCCACGGATTATCAGGGTAGTCAAGCGCCTGTCTGATCATCTCTTCGTCGGAATCTTTCAGCGGCTCATCATTAAAACCCATCGCCTCAGCCAAAAGCCTGAATACTTCTGTATTTGACTTGCTCTCACCGTATTTCTCAATAACAGGCTGCTGAATTTGTGCATAATGGTGCCAATATGATGTATAGAAATCCGTATTTTCGAAAGCGGAAGAAGCCGGAAGAACGATATCGGCATAACGTGCCGTTTCCGTCAGGAATAAATCGTGAACAACCGTGAATAAATCTTCGCGCTCAAGCCCTTTTCTGACTTTGTTTGCCTCAGGCGCGACAACGGCCGGATTGCTGCTGTACACAAACAGCGAACGGATCGGAGGTTCGGTTTCTAAGAGAGCTTTGCCGAGCTGATTCATGTTGATGACTCTCGGCGTTCTGCCTTTTAATAAATCGGGGCGCTGCAAAGCTTTTGTATTATAGGCCAAAAATGCCGTGTTGCCTTTGATCGCTCCGCCTCCTTTTTTCGTCCATTGGCCCGTGATCGCGGGCAGGCACGCGATGGTGCGAACGATCATTCCTCCATTATCATGATGCTGAAGACCGTTGCCGATCCGGATCAGTGAAGGGGAGGTGCGGCCGTACAGGCGGGCGAGCTCGATGATATCATTCCGGGATACGCCGGTGACCGCCTCTACTGTGGCGGGGTCGTATTGCCGCACATGGCGGCGCAGTTCTTCATGGCCGACTGTAAATTCTTTCAGAAATGATTCATCAGCCAAATTTTCCTCGAATAAGACATTCATGATGCCAAGCGCAAGCGCGCTGTCCGTGCCGGGGCGAATCGGAATAAACCAGTCTGCCATCCGGCCGGTCTGATTTTTATGAACGTCGATCACAACGATTTTTGCACCGTTTTTACGGGCTTTTTGAGCAATGGTTATTTGATGCATGTTGGTTGAGACCGCATTGATCCCCCAAAAGATAAACAGTTTTGTCTCCGTTGTATCTTCAGGGTCGGTGCCAATGCTTCCGCCCATCGTGTATTTATAGCCGACAGAACCGGCGGGGGTGCAAATCGCCCGGTCAAGCTGACTCGATCCGAGGCGGTGGAAAAAGCGCCTGTCCATCCCTTCAGCCGTCAAGTTCCCCATATTGCCGTAAAAGCTGTAGGGCAGAATGCTTTCGGGCCCTTCCTGTTCAATGAGCGACTGCCAGCGGGTGCGAATCGTTTCAATCGCTTCATCCCAGCTGATCGGTTCAAATATCCCGTCTCCTTTTGGACCCGTCCGTTTCAGCGGGGTTTCCAGCCGTTTGGGGTCATAAATACGCTCCGTCATATTGCGGACTTTATTGCAAATATTGCCCTGTGTGACCGGATGGTCCGGGTCGCCCTGTATTTTAACGATTTTTCCGTCTTTTTTATGAACGAGCAGCCCGCATTGATCCGGGCAGTCGAGCGAACATACGGATTTGAAAATCCCGTCTTTTTGATCAACATATGACTCCATGGAATCCGTTCCTTTCCGATAAAATGAATATGATTCTAGCATTATATCACAAAATCTCGTCAATTCTGAAAATAAGAGCCGGAAGAATCGCGGCAGAAAAAACGATAAAAAAGGATGCCCCTAGAAAGGACATCCTTTAAGTTTCTGTTTATTCTTGATCAAAATCAGGCGCGACCGCTTTTTTAATAAATAAAGCGGTAAAGAAAGCGATACAGCATAAAGCGAGCGCAAACCAGTAGGCATGGTGAACACCGTGAGTCATCGCTTCATGCACGACTTGTTTGCTGACGGCTTCTTGCCCGGCAAGATAGCTTTTCTGACCCTGGCTCATGATGCTGACGAACACCGAAACACCGAGTGCGCCTGCAACAGGCTGAAGTGTATTGGAAATTGCCGTTCCGTGAGGATATAAATGCTTCGGCAATTCGTTTAATGCATTCGTCTGCGCAGGCATCATGATAGCTGAGATGGACAGCATCAAGATGATGTACACAATAATGAACGCCCAAACCGGCACCGAAGGATTGATCCTGCTGAAGAAAAACATCACGCCGACGAGAACGATCGTACCCGGAATGATGAGTTTTCTCGGCCCGAACTTATCGAATAAAGCGCCCATGGCCGGTGACATGAGCCCGTTTAGCAAGGCCCCAGGCAAAAGCAAAAGACCTGCTGCTTTTGCTGAAAAGCCAAGCGGTCCTTGCAAATACATCGGCATCACAATTTCGGAAGCGAACATCGCCATAATGACAATTACAAAAAGGCAGACCCCGCGCGTGTAATTTTTATAGGCGAACACACGCACATCCAGCAATGGTTCTTCAAGCTTCAACTGACGAAGCACGAACAACACGATACTGATCAGGCTGATGATGATCACACCGATGATCAGAGGGGACTGAAATCCTTCCGGAGCCTCCCCGGCACTGCTGAATCCGTATACGATTCCGCCGATCCCGATGGTTGAGAGAATGATCGATAAAAAATCAGCCCGCGGGCGCGTCACTTCTCCGACATTTTGCAAATACTTCATCGCAAACAGAATTGAAAATACTGCAAAAGGAATGACGATGATAAACAGCCAGCGCCAGCCGAGGATGTCAACAATAACACCCGAAAGAGTAGGTCCGATCGCCGGAGCGAACATGATGACCAGCCCGAACGTCCCCATGATTTTCCCGCGGACTTCAGGCCGATAAATCAGCAAGAGGGCGTTCATAATAATGGGGATCAAGAGCCCCGTACCGACTGCCTGAATCATGCGCCCCGTCAAGAGCATCGGAAAATTCACTGCACAAGCGGCGATGACGGTTCCCACTAAAAAGGTCGACATAACACCGATAAACATTTGTCTTGTCGTGAACCATTGAATCAGTAAAGCGGAAATAGGCATTAAAACACCCATGACAAGCATAAATCCGGTTGCCAGCCATTGAACAGTCGGGGCATCAACGTGAAAGACTTCCATCAGCTCTGTTAATGCTATGTTCAACAGCGTTTCGTTTAATATTGCAAAAAATGCACCAATCATGAAGGTGACTAATATTGCTTTTGAATTAAACTTTTTCTCCATATCAAACCTCCTGTAATACAATTTACCCAAAAACATGACGACAAATTATATGTAGGACTCCCGAATATCCGGGGTCCTAATTTGCTTCTCTCGTTTTTCATCTTATATAATAACGTGTCTCCACCGCCGTTCATCGTTTTTCTTCATGATTGGCAACTATATGAGTATACTCGGTTTCACCCATATTTACAATAAAATTGTCAGGTTCATCTTTTGAAGTTAACGTATGGATGATTATGAAATGGCAGGGAAGTGCCGTGAGAAAAGGCGGGGAGGGGAGGGAAGGGGATTGATGATCCTTTCGGTCAAGTCATTTCGTTATTATAGGTATATATCCCCTGTTTCGCCGGCGGGTGTTCTGACTGAAAAGAATCATGCCCGAATCCTTTCCCTGATGGATAAAAAGGTAAGAACTCTCCAAATCTGAGGAGTTCTTTTAATGCATCATAGACTCCCGTATTTCTTTATGGGCAGCGGACAGCATTACAATATTTCGATATACCCTTCTGTGCCATGCACGCGAATTTGTTGTCCGTCTTTTATCAGCCCAGTAGCATTCTCCACTCCGACAACTGCCGGCAGGCCATATTCGCGTGCGATAACTGCTCCGTGGGTCATCAGTCCGCCAACTTCGGTGACCAGGCCTTTTATGGATACAAATAATGGTGTCCAGCCAGGGTCGGTAAAGGAGGTGACTAATATATCTCCATCTTCCAGATTGGCATTTTCCATGTTTAAAATAACACGCGCTCTTCCTTCTATCACTCCGGAAGAAACAGGTAGACCTACAATCGCATTAGCCGGCAAATTTTCTCGTTTGTACTCACCTGTAATGATTTCACCATCAGACGTAATAACACGTGGCGGAGTTAGTTTTTCATATAGTTTGTACTCGTCTTTTCGTATGCTGATGATCTGGTCATCTATTTTTTTTGTGCGTGCGGCTTCGTGAAGTTCTTCAAAAGTGAGGTAGTATATATCTTCTTTTTCATGAATAACGCCCGCTTGTACGAGTTGTTCGGCTTCTTTCAGCAAAGCCTGCTTATAAACGAAGTAGCGACTGACTATGCCGTATTTTGGATATTCCCGGTAGCCGATGAAATTCCGGATGAGGCCGATCATTCGTTTTGTTTCTTTGGCTTTTTGTTCACCATCCGGTAATAGTTTCAATCGCTCTATTAACTCTTGTTCTTTTTCCAAAGCAACACGCCGCCCTTGCTCAAACTTTCGATTGCCGGCATTGGGCTCAAAGTTCTTGATGTTTTTAAGAATCACGGGAACAAGTGTCATTGGTTTTTCACTCCAACGAGTTCTTGTAATATCGATTTCTCCGGTACATCGCATTCCGTATTTGCTGAGAAAATCATAGATAGCGTCTCGGGTTTCCCTTCCTCCATCAAACTTAACTATTTCATCCAGAAAGTTATCTTCTTTTGCATGCTCCAAATAATCAATCACTTCTGGGTAAGGGCGAATCACATCCGCGACATCCATTAGCGCCAGACCCATTTCCGAAGTAATATTGTTGGGTACAGATAGAGAAAGAGTATCTGCTGCATTTTTTTCACCTAACCACTCGTTCATGTTTTCATTGATCCATGATGTAGCATTTATAGCAGCCATAAATACTGCCGTACTTTGCGGGTCAAATAAGATTTTCTTTAATTGCTGGATATCTTCCAGAATAAAATCAAACAAATCCAATCCCGATTTTGCTTGGATGTTTTGTTTTAACTCTTCTATCGATGTTTGACTGCGCTTAATCAAATCAGAAACGATTGTCGGATCGTTCTCGAATTGTGCCAGGATATCCGTATTCCTTCTGTCCGGAATCGGTGCTGTTTGATCATTTGGTAACAATTTTATAAAATCTCGCTTTATTACGGTCATGAGTGCGCCTTTTATGAGCGGATCGGATCCGAGGCTATTTAATAAAGTTTCGCGGCCGACACGTGTAGTCAGCCTAGGTGCAACATCAACAAACAACCTCCCACCGGCCTTACGCATAGGTGCAGGAGTAATTAACAGGTAAAAAGACAATCCCAATGGTTTTATGGGATCAGTCATCATTTGTTGATGACCAACAGATAGATAGACGTGATTTTCTTGATCATTCGCTTCAGGGATCGGGTATAAAGTCGTGATCGGCCGGCTCTGGACAATATAAAATGTATCATCAGCCAAACACCATTCAATATCTTGCGGCTGGCCGAAATGAGTTTCGATCTGTCTTCCGATGCGTTCCAGTTGTAAAATTTGCCCGTCAGTGAGTGTTTGAGACATCTGCTGATCAGGATCGATCTGCTTTGTCTCTGTTCCGCCTTGTTTTCGCCCATAGATCGCCAATTTCTTGGCTTCTATTCTCTTATCGATTATTTGCCCGTTTTGCACTTTATAACAATCGGCAGAGACCAAGCCGGAGACCAGTGCTTCCCCAAGTCCAAAACCGGCATCGATTGAAAGCAGTTTTCGGTTGGAAGTGATCGGATCAGCGGTAAATAAAATCCCTGAAGCCTGCGGGAAAACCATTCTTTGAATGATAACGGATGAATAAACTTGACGATGGTCAAATCCATTTTGCATGCGGTAGATGACCGCGCGCTCCGTGAACAGGGAAGCCCAACATTTGCTGATATGCTGCAAGATTGCTTCTTTTCCGATGATATTTAAATAGGTGTCTTGTTGACCGGCAAAAGAGGCATATGGTAAATCTTCAGCAGTCGCACTAGATCGTACGGCATAAGCATGTTCATCGCTAAACCGGGAGAGATAGCGAGTCACTTCTTTCACAACATTGGAAGGAATTTCGACTTCCATAATGGTATGTCGAATCTTCCTGCTGATTTCACCAATTTGATCTCGATCCTCAACTTTAAGCATTGCCAGTTGATCCAACAAGGCTTGGAACGTTTCGTTTTGTTTGATGGCTTTTTGAAATCCTGCTGTTGTGACACAAAATCCTTCTGGTACTTGTATTCCTTGAATTTTTGCTAATTCTCCTAAATTTAACCCTTTTCCCCCGACAAGCAAAAGCTGTGTTTTTTCCATTTCGTGAAAACCGAGAACCAAATGACTCATTCTGCATCTCTCCTTCGAAAAAAATTTGACAAGAGCTTTTCGATATGGTAGACTTAAAATGTAAGATGGGATATCTATGGCATTTAAATCAAAACATACGTGATCTGATTATATCATCGCGTCTGTTTTTGTGCAATATTAAAAGATCCTGGTAAAACCATCCAGGTTCTTTTTTCATTTCCTCATGCGAGCAGAGAATCCCTCGATGTTGGCTGTAACAAGCTGCACAATTCGAATATTACGAGGGGCGATTTAATTCCGTACGGTTTGCGGATGGTGCCAGCTGCGCCGGCCAGTCATTCTTCGCAAGTCGTAATATTTGCAAAAGCGTATTTTATTTTCCTATAATTTAAAATGTGTGATACATAGAGAAAGGAAGTTTTTCATATGCAATCTTTACAAAACAAAACCGCTCTGATTACAGGAGGGGGTAGAGGGATCGGCCGCGCAACAGCGATTGCCCTTGCAAAAGAAGGCGTACATATCGGCCTGATCGGCCGTACAGCTGCAAATCTTGAAAAAGCGGCAGAGGAATTGAAGGCGTTCGGAGTAAAAGTATCTGTAGCCGCAGCTGACGTAAAGGATTTATCAGCTGTAGAACGTGCAGTCCAATCCGTAAAAGAAGAGCTTGGACAAATTGACATTCTCATTAACAATGCCGGGATCGGCGGGTTTGCAGGATTTCTTGAGCAATCTCCTGAAGAGTGGGAAAATATTATCCAGGTTAATCTGATGGGGGTTTACAATGTAACACGCGCCGTCCTTCCTGAAATGATCGAAAGAAAAGCCGGCGATATTATTAATATTTCTTCTACAGCAGGCCAAAGGGGAGCAGCCGGCACAAGCGCCTACAGCGCGTCTAAGTTCGCTGTACTGGGGCTGACCGAATCGCTGATGCAGGAAGTCAGAAAGCACAATATCCGCGTGAGCGCCCTTACACCAAGCACGGTTGCGACGGATCTAGCAATCGATTCCAAATTAACAGACGGCAATCCGGAACGCGTCATGCAGCCTGAAGATCTGGCGGAATATATGGTTGCCCAGCTCAAACTGCATCCGCGCATTTTCATTAAATCAGCGGGCATGTGGTCTACAAATCCTTAAACAATAGGGAAAGGACAGGTTTGAAACAGCCTGTCCTTTTTTCGTGCTATTTTTGTGAAAGGCGTACGGGGAGATGGCGGACGCCGAAGACAAACGGACTTTGAATCGCTTCAAGCTCCTCTGAGCTTTCCCTTTCCATGTATGCATGCCGCAGCAAGTAATCGAGTGCGACTTTCGCTTCAAGCCGGGCAAGGGGAGCGCCGAGGCAAAAATGGATGCCGAAGCCGAAGCTCATATGAGGGTTTGATTTACGATCGAGCTTAAAGCTGTCAGGATTGTCAAACTTAAGTTCGTCACGATTCGCTGAAGCGACCCAGTTGATTACCGTGGAACCTTTTTCAATCCGAACGCCTCTGATGTCAATGTCTTCAGCTGCCGTGCGGCCGATCGCTTGCACGGGCGGATAATAACGCAGTGTTTCCTCAACAAAGACAGGAACGAGGGACAGATTTTGTCTTACGGCTTCCTGTACGGCTTTATCTTCAGTGAGATAGCGGACGCTGTTTGCGATCAGATTGGTTGTCGTTTCGTTGCCTGCAACCAAAAGAATGATGCAAAAATGCAGCAGCTCTTCTTCTGTCAGCGACTTGCCGTCAACTTCCGCCTGCAGCAAAAGCGAAATCAGGTCGTCTTTCGGCTCTTTTTTGCGCTGCTTGATAATGTTTTTAAAATAATCCGCTAAAAACCGATTGCCTTCTTCACGTCGTTTGTACATCTGTTCGGCGGCTTCAGCCGAGCGGTCTTCCGCACCTGCGACAAGGATGTCTGAATAATGTTTAAACATGAGGCGGTCTTCAGACGGAACGCCTAAAAGTTCAGCAATGATAATGACGGGAAGAGGAGCAGCCAAGTCATCCACCACATCAAACAAATCTTTCTGTTTCGCTTCGTTAAATAAAAAAGCCGTCACTTCTTCGATATGCGGCTCAAGCTCTTTCACCGCTTTCGGCGTAAAAGCTTTATTAATGATGGCCCTCATTTTTGTGTGCCTCGGCGGGTCCATTGTTAATATACTTTTTCCTTCCATATTACCGCCGCGTTTTGAAGAGAAAAGCTTCGGGTTTTTTAACACGAATTGAACGTCTTCATACGAAAAGATATCCCAGCATTTTCGCTCATCATCGTAACGCACAGGAGACGTCTTTCTGATCCGGTTATAAATCGGGAACGGAAACAGCCGGTCATTACTGGAGCTGATTTCTTTCATCGGAATCCAATTGGCATAGTGCTTGCTTGATTGAAGTGAATTTGAATTTGCCACAGTCAACTCTCTCCTTTAAATGAATCGTAGATACATGATGAACCGGTTCAATCTTTACGTTATCACTATTTTTATAACGGTTTCAACGGACACATAATGAAAAAATTGTCAATTGGCCGAAAGTATCGGATCTAAAAAAGGAAAAAAGGCGAGGTATGCTGAAAAACTGCGGGAACATCAGCTCAGAGATGGATGAAAAAAATGAGGCCGCACCTGATCAGGTACGGCCTCAATCTTTTAGCTGACGGCTTCTTCCCGGGAGAACTGGCTGTTATACAAATCGGCGTAAAATCCGTTCTCGCGGAGAAGCTCTTCATGGCTGCCTTTTTCAATAATATTTCCGTTTTTCATCACAAGAATCAGGTCGGCATCTTTAATGGTAGAAAGGCGGTGGGCGATGACAAAGCTTGTACGGTTAGCCATCAGTTTGCTCATCGCTTTTTGAATATTCATTTCCGTCCGGGTGTCGACACTGCTTGTCGCTTCATCCAATATTAAAATCTTCGGATCAGCTAAAATGGCTCTCGCGATCGTCAAGAGCTGCCGTTGCCCTTGCGAGATGTTTTGGGCATCTTCGCCCAGTACCGTATCATAGCCGTCCGGCAAGGTGCGGATAAAATCGTCGGCATAGGCGGCTTTTGCCGCTCTGATGATGTCTTCATCTGTCGCGCCTTCACGCCCGTAAGCGATGTTTTCGCGGATGGTGCCGTTGAACAGCCATGTGTCCTGCAAAACCATCGCAAACATGCTTCTTGCCTGTTCGCGCGACAGCTCGCTGATATCTGTGCCGCCGACCTTGATGCTGCCTTTGTTTAATTCATAAAACCGCATCAGCAAATTGATGATCGTCGTTTTTCCTGCGCCGGTCGGTCCGACGATCGCAATCGTCTGCCCTTCTTTGGCATGGAGGCTTAAATCGCGGATGACCGGAACGTTTTCATCATAACCGAAGGCGACACGTTCAAACGATACATCGCCTTTTAATATGCCGGTATCGATGGAAGCCGGCGTCTCCTCAGTTTCCTCTTCTTCGTCTAAAAGACTGAACACCCTTTCGGCGGATGCGATTGCCGATTGGATTGTATTCGCAATTCCGGCAGCTTGAACGAGCGGCTGGGAAAATTGCTGCGTGTATTGGATAAAAGCCTGCACGCCTCCGATCAAAAGGGTGCCGTTAAGAACAAAAATACCGCCGGTAATGCTGACAAACACATAGCCGAGGTTGCCGATGAATGTCATCATCGGCATCATCAGACCGGAAATAAACTGCGCTTTCCAGCCTGACTGGTAAAGACGCTCATTCACTTCATCGAATTGCTGAATCGCTTTTTCTTCATGCCCGAATGCCTTTACTTCCTGATGTCCTGTAAACATCTCTTCAACATGTCCGTTGATGTCGCCGAGTTCTTTTTGCTGCGCGCCGAAGTGTTTCTGCGAAAATGAGGCTATAAACCGGACAGCGAGCATGCTGAGCGGAACCGTGATGAAGACGACGAGCGTCAGCACAGGGCTGATCAGGAGCATCATGACGATGATTCCGACTATCGTAATGACGGATGTAATCATTTGCGTCAGCGCCTGCTGCAATGACGTATTGATATTGTCAATATCATTGACGGCGCGGCTGAGCGTGTCGCCGTGTGAATGCTTGTCATAATATTTTAAAGGGAGCCGTGTCAGCTTTTCATTCACTTCCTGGCGCATTTCGTATATCGTTTTCTGGGCTACGCCGGCCATCAGGTAATGCTGCAAGAACGTAAAGAGAGCAGAAAGCAGATACAGCCCTGCCAGGATCATCGTAATCCGGCCGAGAAAACCGAATTGAACACCGGTGCCTTCTGTAAAGCTTGCGAAAAGGGAAGAGGTCGCATCCCCGAGAAGTTTTGGACTAATGACATTAAACAACGTCGCAAATATTGCAGCAAAAACAACGAGCACCAGCTGGAAGGTCCGCGGTTTTAAATAGCGGGCCAATCTCAAGAGGGTCTTTTTAAATTCTTTCGGCTTTGTCTTATGCATTCCTTTGGGTATAGAGCCGTGATGCTTTTGTTGTTGGCTCATGCGCTTTCCTCCTCAGCCTGCTGTGATGCCACGATTTCCTGGTAAATGCTGTTTTCAGCAAGCAATTGTTGATGGGTGCCGATGCCGGCTATTTTTCCTTCATTTAATACGATGATTTGATCTGCATCCGTAATCGTGCTCACCCTTTGGGCAACGATGATGACAGCGGCATCAGCGGTTGTTTTCTTCAGGGCTTTTCTCAGCTTTTGATCCGTTTTGTAATCAAGCGCCGAAAAGCTGTCGTCAAATAAATAAATTTCCGGTTTTCTGACTAATGCCCGGGCGATGGAAAGCCGCTGTTTCTGGCCGCCTGAAAGATTGGCTCCGGCCTGCTCGATATCTGATTCAATTCCGTTTTCCTTGCCTTCCACAAATTCGGCAGCCTGTGCCGTTTCAAGTGCTTCCAAAATTTCTTCATCTGTTGCATCTTCTTTACCAAATCGGATATTGTCCTTAATCGTCCCGCTGAATATTGAAGCTTTTTGCGGGACATAGCCGATTTTCGCGCGAAGTTCCTTTTGCGCCATCTTTCTGACATCTGTTCCGTTGACAAGCACTGTCCCTTTTTCAATATCGAAAAATCTCGGGATCAATTGAAGAATCGTTGTTTTTCCCGCTCCTGTGCTACCGATGATCGCAGTCGTTTCACCCGGCTTTGCTTTGAACGTGATATCTTCGAGAACGGGCTTTTCGGCTCCGGCATAACGAAAAGTCACATTCTGAAATTCAACATAACCGCGCAAGCCGCTGTCTTTCTGCGGCTCTTTCGGATCGGTAATCGAAGGCAATGTTAACAGCACTTCGTTAATGCGGTCGGCAGATGCCTGAGCCCTTGGGATCATCACGAATGTCATCGCAAGCATGATCAGCGCGATTAAAATCATGGATGCATATTGAAGGAAAGCCATTAAGTTCCCGACCTGCATGCTGCCTTGATCGATGCGAATGCCTCCGAACCAGATAATCGCGATGTTCGTGAAATTCATCATAATCATCATGACAGGGAATAGAAAAGCCATGATTCTGTTGACAGCGATGCCTGTATCGCGAAATTCTTCGTTCGCCTTTTGAAACCGGGCTTTTTCTTGATCAACGCGGTTAAACGCGCGAATGACGCGAACGCCCGTTAAACCTTCCCTGAGAACAAGGTTGAGACGATCCGTCTTTTTTTGAAGGACGCCGAATAAGGGGACAGCTTTTCTTGTAATGAGAAAAATCAGCCCCGCAAGTATCGGGAGAGCGGCCAGAAATATAATCGACAGCTTGGCATCTCTGGAAACGGCAAGCACAATACCGCCGACCAGCATTAACGGCGCTCTCGTCATCAACGAAAGCATCATGTTGAGCACATCTTGGACTTGCTTGACATCATTTGTGGTACGGGTAATGAGAGAAGCAGAACCGATTTTTCCGAATTCATCCATTGAATAGTGTTCAACTTTGACAAACAGCTTGCGCCTGATATCTCTTCCAAAGCCGAGGGCTGTTTTCGAAGCGAAAAACGCTTTTCCGACAGTCATATTAATAGCCAGAAGGGAGCAGGCGATCATCCAGCCGCCGGTTCTCATAATGAATGACATGTCGCCGTTCACGATTCCGACATCAACGACATCAGCCATTAACGTCGGCAAATAAAGCTCAAGCACACTGCTCAGCAAAGTGAAAACAGCGACAAGAATCACTTGCAGCTTATAGGGCTTTAAATATTTTAAGAGTGAGATCATTTTTCAACCTTCTTTTCACTTGTTTTTTCTCCGTGTTCGATAAACTCGGATAACTTATAAATCAAATCGGCGAACTGCCTGCTTTCATCCTCGCCCAGAAATCGAGTGAGCTGCAAGAACCATCGGTTCAGCCCTTTAAGCGCATCGTCCGCCGCTTTTTTTCCTTCATCGGTTAGAAAAATCCGGACGATCCGCCTGTCATCCTCATCCATGCGCCGCGAAACGAGTCCTTTTTTCTCCATTCTGTTCAACAGCTGCGTGACGAAGGGGGAGGTGACATGCAGAGCGCGGCTGATTTCAGATGCCATTTTTCCTTCACCGTTTGCTTCATTTAAAAACATCAGCGCTTTTGCCTCAGTCTTTTTCCATTCAACTGAAGGAAAAGACTGTTTCATTTCCGCATACCGCAGCCGGCTGAAAGCTTCGATCAACTGCTCAACGGTCTCGCGGCCGACTTTATCTTGTTTCATAAAAGCACCTGCTTCTCCATTTTAATTAATTAAGTAAATAAACTAAAACACGATATTATCATACATAGAACAATAAAAGAATGTCAAAGAAGAAACTTAGGAAAAAGAAAAAACCCGATCATTGATGACATGACCGGGTCATTGTACGAGCTTCATAAAAAAATCCTTCAATTCAAGGTGGCGAAGATGTGCTGGAACCTCTTCCGAACCGACGATGATCATCGGAGCCAAGCTATCCGTTTTATAAAGTGAGCCATGGCCGCCTCCACCAAAATGGAGGGGAGACTTTTCGCCGGCAAATTGGAATCCGGGTTTCGCATCGGCAATCACAAACCGTCCGCGATGCGAATGCATGGCGCTGTACAGGCGGGCAAGAGCATCCGGGTAATCGCCATACCGGATCGATGTGCCGTCTGCTTTAAGGTCCAATAAAGAAAAATCTCCGCTGATCGTCCATGACTGCCCGTAAGGATCTTGATAACCGCCTTCTGGACGAAACCGCAGCGGTTTTAAGGAACGCTTCGAATCGACGTATATCCAGCCGTCTTTTTTCCATGCTGTGAAAGCGATCCGTTCGTCTTTTTTCAATTCATTGACGGCATCCTGCAGCTGCCTGTTTCGATCCGTTACATAAATGTATGCCATTCTGTCGTTTACCGCAAAAAGAAGCTGGTCTTTTCGATCAGGGCCTTCGTTTATTTTAGCGATCCGGTATCCTTTAAAAAGCGAATGGAGCCGGATGGCTGCCTTGTCTTTATCGCGTCCGATCGATGTCTGCCCACCGTCTCCCATGACGACCCAAACCGCTTTTTCGGCCGCATCACGCCAAGAATCATATGCACTCAATATACGCTGCAACTGCTGGTCCATTTTTTCGAGGCCTTTCATATCCATCGGCCCTTTTTTGTGTGCATCGTGGTCGAAATTGGGCAAGTAGGCGACAGTCAGCGCAGGAAGCTTTTTCTTTTTAATTAAATAGGCCATTTCCTGTGCCGTGAACTTGTCGTTAACCCCATAACCCTGCCAAATATGGTGGTAAGGGTTGTCAGGATCAAGCTGGGCAAAGCGCCCAAACGAAAAAAGAGCCGGCCCGTTTACCGTCATTTGTTCGGACATCAATTTAAGCTTCTTGAGCGGGGGCGGGATGTTTAATTCGCGGCGGTCAGGTCCCCTGTATATGAGCCCGTTGATGGATGCCGACTGTTTTCCTTGCTTTTGCAAATCTTCATGTACCGTTGTCACCTTTCGGTTTAAATGGCGGTGATTGAGAGAATATATCCCGTCTTCGATCGTTTGTTTTATGCCGAGCGCAGCGATTTCTTTTTTATCGCTCCCGTAATTTACAATTCTCTTTTCGCCCTGGTTATACCAGACGAGCCCGGGAACGCGGTGGATATTCGGATAAGTTCCGGTGAGCAACGTGCTGTCAATCGTGACAGACATGGTCGGATACGCGCTCACCACTTCAGGTTCATAATGACCGTTTTCAAGAAAGAATTTCAATGCCGGGGCGCGGCCTTCTTGAATCGCTTTTTTCAAAGGCTGATCCATCAAAGAGTCGATGATGAGGACAATGACCGGTTTTTTGGAGGGTTTGACGGCCTCCGCTTCTTCATCCGAGAGCCCCAATTTTTCATCCCCGGCATTCAGCCATATGATGAATGAAACCAGCGCACATATGAAAATGACAAATACAATGCTTAGCTTTTTCAAAATGGCCTCATTCCTTTAATTCCATCGTATGCATATTCTGGCATGGGGCGCCTGAAGTTATAGCTGGTAATACGTTCTAAATGAATCCCGCCTGTTCTTGGGAAGCCTATTTAATTAGAAAGGGGGGAAAATGATGAAGAAACATAAATGGTTAGCCGCATTTGCTATCATCGCAATTTTAGCCGTTATTGGCTATATCACGGTCAGACACCTTCAACCGGAATATGCATATATGCCTCCTAAAGAAAAAGTTATCTCAAAAGAAAAACGATTTCACGGATACGATCTATGGGGGACATTTACTTCGGACAAGCCCGCGTCCGCAGGGAAGGGGGCTGTAAAGGTTGATGACCGTCTTCTCGACTTGGGACGGGAGACATTTTATAAAGAAACATTCGGTAATGAAATGTTTTTAACAGATATCGTCGGACTGCTTGATGGTCCCATTACAGCTGCCAACATGACAAAAGCCATTGCTGGATTGAAAGGCAAAGGGACGACGAACTTGCGCATCGAATTGGCGGAAACCGTTAAGGTCGGCGGGAAAACCTTTAAAAAAGGCGAGAAGATCGACACCGGCATTGATGTTGCAAAAGGGGCTTATGCACCCCTCGGCATGCCTTTCAAATACGCTGACGGAAAAATCAAAGCCGGCATCAGCTGTGCGGCCTGCCACGCCACAGTCGATCCAAAAACGATGAAGGTGATGGAAGGCGTGACAAACCCAGATTTAAATACAGGACTGATGCTGGCGCTGGCGACGAATTCAGCGGCATATTTTACACATGCCGAAATTGATAACATTAAACAATTTATGAATGATAAAAGCCCTGTGATCACCGCGAGAAACGGCAAAAAAGAACGCCTTCCCGATCCGGACCGCCTCGAAGATGCAGTCGATCGTATCTTCCTGAAGTGGCCGAGAGGTTTTTTCGACTCGACGATCGATATGAAAAGCAATCCCACGCAGATTCCGGATGCCTATACATTGGGCGACCATCCGTACAGCTGGAGCGGTGCGGCAATGGCCGGTCCGTTTAAAGGCTTGACTGTGTTCAGCAATAATGTTCATGCGCAAAATTCGGACAGCCTGTCACAAGCCTCGGCAAGCCGGGCGCTTTTCGGCATGAGCGAAGATGTTTATATCGGGACGATCCTGCAAAGGGCTCCCGCCTCAACATACAGGTATCAGCCGAAAAAAGGGGAAAGTCCGACTGCTTTTTTCAAAAAAGCCGATCCCACTCCCGGAGTGCCGGGCGTCAACCAAATGGTCAAGCCTCCGAGCTTTCCTAACATCACATTGGCGGCGCCCGACGGCGTGCTTGTGAGCTCGTCCGGACGCAAAGTAAATGAAGAAAACAACGCTGTGTCTGCCTGGCAAAATACACTTAGACCGCCTGATCCGCGGCAAAAAACCGACAGCCAAACCGTCAGGCGCGGCAGGCGCGTTTTTGAACAAGCGGGCTGCATATCCTGCCATGCCGGCCGGTATTTGACGAACAACAAGGTCATCTCGGTTGAAAAAGTCGGAACCGAGCCAACAAGAGCGCAGTCTTTTAAGAAAACGGAAAACATTTTTGGGGAAAGCCTCATTCATTCGCCTGACACACCGGTGCCTCTGCCGCGCAAGCCGAAGATTCTGAAAGTCCCGACAGTCGGGTTTGACCCCGAACAGATCAAGCTTTCGTGGGCGCAGGGAGATTCCAAAGGCGGGTACAAAGTGCCGAGTCTGATCGGCGTTTACTGGCGCGCTCCTTATTTGCACGACGGAGGGGTTGCAGTGGGAAGCTCATTAAAAGAGACAGGCATACCAAAGACGATCATGAAAGGCAAGCAGGCGGACCCTTATAACAGCTTGCTGGCGATGATCGACAGAGACTTAAGACAGCAGGTTGTTAAAAGCAATTCAGAATCGCCCGACTTAAAAGCGGTCAGAGTAACTGGCAAAGGGCATGAATTCTGGATCGACGCCAAAAGCGGCTTTTCCGAACAGGAGCAAAAAGCGTTGATTCATTATTTAATCCATGCCGATATGCCGAAAGATAAGGAATAAAATGAAACGAAAAGCCGCCTGACAGGCGGCCTTTTTTAACCCTCGTCACCGCGACGGCGCTTGGACGCGGAATATGATCGCCTTTTCGGTCCTTTGTGACGGAGCCGATAGGGAAGACCCGGCTGATGAAACATACTTTTCGCCTCAGCGATTCAGGACAATCAATTTGAAAATCAACATAAAAAAGGGGATGAACATACATATGTAAGATGCGCTTTTTATAATAGAAGAGACGCGGCCGCAGGTTTAAAGTACAGAAAATTCAGACATTTATCTGTATTTATGATAAAATAAAATCAGCCAAGCTTTTGCGCCCGGCTGGATTCGTTGTAAAACTGCTATTGATATTGCTGAAGGCGAGAAAAAAACTTCTTTACGAACTGATAAAAGACTTTTGCGGAAGGGGAAAGCTCCCTGTTTTTAGGGGTGATGATACCGACCGTGCGCTTTACCTGCGGATAATCAATCGGAATCTTCTTTGTAAAACGTGGAGCCGTTTCATTAAAGGCGCTTTCCGGCAAAAGCGTCACTCCCATATCAGCAGAAACCAGCCCTTTGATCGCATCCAAATCTTCGCCCTCTGAAGAAATTTTAGGCGTATATCCCACTTGCTTGCATGCATCAACAGCCATTTTTCGAAGGATGTATCCGTCTGGAAACAGCACATACTGATCATTTCTGAGATCGCCGAGATGAAGGCTTTTCTGGCCTGATAGCGGATGATTGACCGGCACGAGTGCCAAAAGGCTTTCTGAAAACAAAATGTCTCCTTTAATCTCGGCAATATTTGACGGAACGGGACCGAGAAAAGCCAAATCGATATCCCTGTTTTTCACCGCTTCGATCAAAAATTTATAAGATCCCTGCCTTAAAAGAAAAGCGACATGAGGATGCTCCTCTTTAAAAGCGGAAATGACTGTCGGGAGGAACTGGCCCGCAAGGCTTGTCGGGAAACCGATTTTAACGGTCCCGCGATTCGGGTCCAAATACTCGTCGATTTGTTCCTTCGCGAAATCGATCGCTTTCATCGCCGTTTTAATATGATCTAAAAACTGTCTCCCGATCGGAGTCAGCTTCACATTCCGGCCTTCGCGCTCAAACAAATCAACGCCGAGCTCTTCCTCGAGATTGGCGATCTGCCTGCTGATCGCCGACTGAGCGACATGAAGGTGCATGGCCGCTTCCGATACGTGCTCTCTTTCTGCAACTTCCATAAAGTAATGCAATTGGCGTAATTCCATTGTTGTTTCACCTGCTCATCTCAAAATGAGATAGTTTTAATCTAAATTATATATTGTTTGTATAGATTTGAAAACCTACAATAGGATTAGAGTTTGTAAGATTTTATGACCGGGGACAAACGGGAAAAATGAACGGGGGAGAGGAACAATGACTTATAATCAATTACCAAAGGCACAAGGTCTCTACCGTCCTGAATTTGAACATGATGCATGCGGAATCGGCCTTTACGCTCATTTGAAGGGCCTTCCTACTCATGATATTGTCAAAAAAGGATTGCAAATGCTTTGCCAATTAGACCACCGGGGCGGTCAGGGCAGTGACCCGCATACCGGAGACGGGGCAGGCATCATGATGCAGATTCCGGATGCGTTTTTCAAAAAAATCTGCGCCGGTTTCAACTTGCCTGAAAAAGGACGCTACGGCGTCGGGATGATCTTCTTTTCGAAAGATGACAGCGGGCGCGAGAAAACCGAAGCGCGCATTAACGAGCTGATCGAACAGGAAGGGCAGGCGGTGCTCGGCTGGCGAACTGTACCTGTAAATGTCGGAAAAATCGGAACAGTCGCACAGGAAAGCGCACCAGTCGTCCGCCAGGTATTCATCGGAGCAAATGAAGCGCTGAAAGACAATCTGGCATTCGAACGCAAGTTGTACATCATTCGCAAACAGGCCGAAAATTGGGCAAAAGAACACGAAAAAACGTTCTATTTCGTCAGCCTCTCAAGCAATACCATCGTATATAAAGGACTTTTAACGCCCGAGCAGGTTGATGCTTTCTATGAAGATTTGCAAGACGAGGACTTCGTCTCAGCTTTTGCATTGGTTCACTCCCGTTTCAGCACCAACACGTTTCCGAGCTGGGAAAGGGCGCATCCGAACCGCTATCTGATCCACAACGGGGAAATCAATACGCTGCGCGGCAATATGAACTGGATGAAAGCGAGGGAACAGCAGTTTGTTTCTGAAGCGTTTGGTGAAGACTTGCCGAAGGTTTTGCCGATTCTCGATGAAAACGGAAGCGACTCCTCGATACTGGATAACGCTTTTGAATTCTTTGTACTGGCTGGAAGGAAGCCGGCCCATGCTGCAATGATGCTGATTCCGGAGCCGTGGAACGAGAACCCGTACATGTCAAAAGAAAAGAAGGCATTTTACGAATATCACAGCTCTTTAATGGAGCCGTGGGACGGCCCGACTGCGATTTCTTTTACAAACGGAAAACAGATCGGAGCCATTTTAGACCGGAACGGGCTCAGACCCGCTCGCTATTATGTCACTAAAGACGACTACCTTATTTTTTCCTCCGAAGTCGGCGTGATTGAAGTCGAACAGGAAAACATTTTATATAAAGACCGGCTGGATCCCGGAAAAATGCTGCTTGTTGATCTTGAAGAAGGACGGATTATCTCCGATGAAGAAGTCAAATCCGAAATCGCCGGAGAGTTTCCGTACCAGGAATGGCTCAGTAAAGAACTGGTTCATGTCTCAAACGACATTGAGGAAACCGAAGAAAAATCTGTGCCTGACCTGCTGACGCGCCAAAAAGCATTCGGTTTTACGTACGAAGATATTCACAAGTATTTAATTCCTGTCATTACAGAAGGCAAAGACCCGCTCGGTTCAATGGGCCACGATGTCCCGCTGGCGGTGTTGTCAGACCGTCCGCAATCGCTGTTCAACTATTTTAAACAGCTGTTTGCACAGGTTACCAACCCGCCGATTGATGCAATCCGCGAGCAGATTGTGACATCGACATTAACATGGCTCGGAGCGGAAGGCGATATTCTCCATCCGAACGAAAGCAGCTGCCGCCGGATCAAATTGTATACACCGGTCTTGACGAACGCACAGTTCAATTCTTTAAAAGGACTTGTTCACAAGGATTTCAAAAGCAAGACGATTCATACGCTCTTTACAGACGATTTGAAGAGCGGACTCGAAGATATGTTTAAAGAAGTGGACAGAGCGATCGCCAAAGGCGTGACACTCCTTATTTTATCCGACCGCAAAATGGACGGTCAGAAAGCGCCGATTCCTGCGCTGTTAGCCGTCAGTGCCTTGCATCAGTATTTGGTCCGTGCAGGAAAACGTACGAAAGTCAGCATTATCGCCCAATCCGGTGAAGCGCGCGAAGTCCATCATTTTGCCGCCTTGATCGGCTACGGAGCGGATGCCATTCATCCGTACCTCACGTATGCGACATACAAACAGGCGATTGAAGACGGAGCGCTCTCCATCAGCTATGAAGAAGCCGTTACAAAATACAGCAAAAGCGTGACAGAGGGCGTCGTAAAAGTGATGTCCAAAATGGGTATTTCCACTGTCCAAAGCTACAGGGGCGCACAGATTTTTGAAGCGGTCGGGATCAGCAAAGACGTCATAGACAGCTATTTCACAGGAACAGCATCACAGCTCGGCGGAATCGGCTTGGACACGATTGCCGAAGAAGCGAAGCGCCGCCACAGGGAAGCTTATGAAGATACATTCAGTGAAACGCTTGATTCGGGAAGCGATTTTCAATGGAGAAAAGGCGGGGAACACCACGCTTTTAACCCGAAAACGATTCACACGCTGCAATGGGCATGCCGCAAAGGTGATTACAGCCTGTTTAAACAATATTCGAAAGCAGCTGATGAAGAAAGAATCGGTTTTCTCCGCAATCTCTTCTCGTTTGATGAAAACCGGAAGCCGCTGCCGCTTGAAGAAGTCGAATCTGCTGAATCGATTGTGCGCCGCTTTAAAACAGGGGCGATGTCATTCGGCTCTCTAAGCAAGGAAGCCCATGAAGCGCTGGCGATTGCAATGAACCGTCTCGGCGGAAAAAGCAACAGCGGGGAAGGCGGAGAAGATCCGGCGCGCTTTACGCCTGACGCGAATGGTGATAACCGCCGCAGCGCGATCAAGCAAATTGCTTCAGGCCGTTTCGGTGTGAAAAGCCACTATCTCGTCAATGCCGACGAGCTGCAAATTAAAATGGCGCAGGGTGCAAAACCTGGGGAAGGCGGACAGCTCCCTGGCAATAAAGTGTATCCATGGGTTGCCAACGTTCGCGGATCTACGCCTGGGGTCGGCTTGATTTCACCGCCGCCGCACCACGATATCTACTCGATTGAAGATTTGGCGCAGTTGATCCATGACTTGAAAAACGCCAACCGCGATGCACGGATCAGCGTAAAGCTTGTCGCTAAAGCCGGTGTCGGCACGATTGCAGCCGGTGTCGCCAAAGCGACTGCCGATGTCATCGTCATCAGCGGCTATGACGGAGGCACTGGAGCATCACCGAAAACAAGTATTAAGCATACCGGCCTCCCATGGGAGCTTGGACTCGCTGAAGCTCATCAAACACTGATGATGAACGGTTTGCGCGAACGCGTTGTATTGGAAACAGACGGCAAATTAATGACTGGCAGAGATGTTGTCATGGCTGCGCTTTTAGGAGCTGAAGAATTCGGTTTTGCCACAGCACCGCTCGTTGTTCTCGGCTGCGTCATGATGAGAGCCTGCCATTTGGATACGTGCCCTGTCGGGGTAGCGACGCAAAACCCTGAGCTTCGCAAAAAGTTCATGGGCGATCCGGATCACATCGTGAATTACATGCTCTTTGTCGCAGAAGAAGTACGCGAATTGATGGCCCAGCTTGGTTTTAGAACAGTTGATGAAATGGTGGGCCGCACGGATGTCCTTCGTGTCAGCGAACGGGCCAAAGCGCATTGGAAAGCGGGGCAGCTCGATTTATCAAACCTGCTTTATCAGCCGGAAGGCGCACGTACATTCCGTACGCCGCAAAACCATAAAATCGATGAATCGCTCGATATTACGCAAATCTTACCGACCGTCCAGTCAGCTGTTGAAAACGGCACGCCTGCGGAAGCATCTTTTGAAATCCGAAACATCAACCGTGTCACAGGAGCCATAACCGGAAGCGAAATTTCTAAGCGCTACGGTGAAGAAGGTCTCCCTGAAGATACGATTACGCTCCGATTCACAGGTTCGGCGGGGCAAAGCTTTGGAGCGTTCGTACCAAAAGGAATGACGATGTATTTGACAGGAGATGCCAATGATTACATCGGCAAAGGTCTTTCAGGCGGAAAAATCGCCGTCAAAGCGCCTGACGGATTCAATCCTGCATTCCGTGAAAATGTTATTGTCGGAAACGTCGCATTTTACGGTGCTACAAGCGGAGAAGCTTATATTAACGGACTCGCCGGCGAACGGTTTGCCGTCAGAAACAGCGGAGTCAGCGTTGTCGTTGAAGGCATCGGTGACCATGGATGCGAATACATGACCGGCGGACGCGTCGCCATTCTCGGCGACGTCGGCAAAAACTTTGCCGCGGGCATGTCAGGAGGAATCGCCTACGTGTACGCCGAAGACAAAAAAGCCTTTAAACGGAAATGCAATCCTGAAATGATCGAGTTTGAAACACTTGAAGCACCTGAGGAAATCGCGGAACTGAAAACGATGATCGAAAACCATTACAGATATACTGAAAGCTCAAAAGCAGCTTCGATACTCGATCATTGGGAAGAGGCCGTCGGTCGATTTGTGAAAGTGATTCCGAAAGACTTCAAACAAATGATAGAGCGGATTAAAGAGCAGAAAGAAGCCGGCTTGTCTGATGAAGAGGCGTTGATGTACGCGTTTGAAGCCGGTACGAAGCAAAAGATTGAACCATCTGCGGCTGCTTCATCAAAAGAAGCGGTGGCACAGTAAGAAAGGGGAGGGGAAAATGGGCAAAGCAACAGGATTTATGGAATTCAAGCGGGAAAAGCCTGCTGAACGCGATCCTCTCACACGGATAAACGACTGGAACGAATATTCGTCTCCATTTTCTGAGGAAGCATCAAAAAGACAGGGAGCACGCTGCATGGACTGCGGCACCCCCTTTTGCCAAATCGGCATGGATATAGGCGGTTATACGTCAGGATGTCCGATTCACAATTTAATCCCTGAATGGAACGACCTCGTTTACAAGGGAAGGTGGAAAGAAGCGCTTGACCGCCTTCTAAAAACAAATAACTTCCCTGAATTTACGGGACGGGTTTGTCCGGCGCCTTGTGAGGGTTCTTGTACGGTGGCGATTTCCGATCCGGCCGTATCCATCAAAGGGATCGAACGGACGATTATTGACAAAGGGTTTGAAAACGGATGGATTCAGCCGCGAATTCCGAAAAAACGGAGCGGCAAGAAAATTGCGATAGTCGGCTCAGGGCCTGCCGGTCTCGCAAGCGCCGATCAATTGAATCAAGCGGGGCATTCGGTCACCGTTTATGAGCGGAGCGACCGCCCGGGCGGCCTGTTAATGTACGGCATTCCAAGCATGAAGCTTGAAAAAAGCGTTGTCGAACGCCGCATCAAGCTATTGACGCAGGAAGGCATCGACTTTGTCATAAATACGGAAATCGGCAAAGATATTACAGCCGACGAACTTAAAGAACAGTACGATGCGGTTATCCTTTGCACAGGGGCCCAAAAACAGCGCGATCTCTTGATTGAAGGCCGTGAAGCAAAAGGTGTCCACTTTGCCATGGACTATTTAACAGGCACCATTAAAAGCATGCTCGATTCGAATTTTAAAGATAAGCAGTTTATCAATACGAAAAATAAAGACGTCATCGTCATCGGCGGCGGGGACACGGGGGCAGACTGCGTTGCAACGGCTCTGCGCCAAAAAGCGCGAAGCGTCGTCCAGTTCGGCAAACATCCGAAGCTGCCCGATACAAGAACAGCCGAAAATATGTGGCCGGAATTGCCGCATGTCCATTCGCTGGACTATGCTTATGAAGAGGCGCAAGCAGCATTCGGCAGCGATCCGAGGCAATATTCGATCCAAACGAAAAAGCTTGTCGCAGACAAAAACGGCCATTTGAAAGAACTGCATACGATTCAAATGAAAAAAGTAAAGAATGACCAAGGAAAATTTGAGTTTCACGAAATTCCGGGAACGGAAAAAGTATGGCCTGCTCAATACGTCTTTATCGCCATCGGCTTTGAAGGAACGGAACAGCCGCTACTTGAGCAATTCGGGGTAAATACGGTGAGAAATAAAGTTGACGCAGCATACGGGGAATATAGAACGAATGTCGATGGAGTCTTCGCAGCAGGGGATGCGAGAAGAGGGCAAAGCCTGATCGTTTGGGCGATTCACGAGGGACGCGAAGTCGCCCGTGAAGTTGACAAATATTTAATGGGGAGTTCTGTACTGCCGTAAAACAAAGGGGTATTTACATTATATAAATGAAAGCCTGTCTCGCGACCTTCTTTTAGGTTGATGGGGCAGGCTGTTTTTCTTTTGATTCACTGTTTTTAGCTTGCTGACTAGACTTGCCTTATATTATTGTTCGGATTGATATACAAAGGTATTTTATAAAAAAATTGTGTACGTACTCCATTTTATGGGATACAGCATAACCTAAAGTATGCAAAGCAATCAAAGGAGGCTATAACAGTGGAAGAGACTTATCAATATCAAGATGACTGGGAGGATGCGAATAGACAGCAGCCTTTTACTTATGGCGGTTACCCTTATCCGAGGCCGAGACCTCGCCCTAGACCGAGGCCGCCGTTTTATCCGTATCCATTCTTCTATCCATTCTTTCCTTTTTATCCATATTACCCTTACTACCCGTACCCTTGGTAATGGGTAAAGCGAAGCTGTCTGGTGAAACAGACAGCTTTTTTCATTTTGATGAATTTTTCAAAACGCTTCCACGAATAATAACAGCGATATGATAAAAGCTCTATATTTCTAAAAGAGAACAAATTGGATGTGGTATTCGTGTCGTTATTCGTCAAAAAGTTGAGCAGAGAAAAGCGATATTTGATTTTCGCATTCAGTGTCATTCTTCTCTATGTCCTTCCGCTTTACATATTAAATGAAAACGCTCATATCCGCGTGCATGACAACCTGGATTCCAACATCGCCTGGTATAAGGTGCTGGCCGAAAGCGGACAACTGCTCGGCGGCGTTAAAGCGGTCATTCCGCAAATCATCAACGGACTGCCGCGGGATGCTTACGGAACGGAATGGAGCGGCATTGTCTGGCTTCATGCCTTGTTTCCCTCGATGACCGCATATGCTTTAAGCCAGACGATCACGAGGGTGTTTGCCTTTGTCGGGATGTACCTGCTGCTGAAAAGCCATGTGATTCGCGATGAAAAAGCGTATTTCATCAGAATCGCGGTATCGCTTGCTTTTGCCCTGACACCCTTTTGGCCTTCGGGAATGCTCAGCACGCTTGGTCATCCTTTGGCTTTATGGGCTTTTTTAAACATCAGGGCAGGGAACGACTCATGGAAAGAGTGGGCAACCCTTGCACTTTTGCCGCTTTACTCAAGCTTTGTGCTCGGTTTCTTCTTTTTCCTTGCCGCCGTTTCGCTGATTTGGTTTTATGATGTGGTCACAAAGCGTAGCTTTAACCTTCGCTTTCTCGGAAGTATCGCCCTTATGACAGGCATTTTTCTGGCGATAGAATACCGGCTTGTTTATTCGGTTTTTGCTTCAGGTGAAACGATGCATCGCGTTGAATTTATTTCGTCGAGGCATGACATCCTTCATTCGTTCCGGTTGTCCTTTAAAAATTTCGTGCTCGGCCACAATCATGTTATGACCGTTCATACGGCAGTGATACTGCCTTTGATTGTGCTCACTTTCGGGCTCGTCGTTGCAAGACAACGCGAAAAGCGACCAAGAGAAGAAAAGCTGTTTATCTTTTTATTCATTTTAAATTATGTGCTTTCTTTATGGTATGCCTTCTGGTTCAACAAGCTGTGGGCGCTTCCAAAGGAAAAGATCAGCCTGCTTTCGGCATTCAATTTCGCGCGTTTTCACTTTTTGCGCCCTCTTGTGATATACGCAAGCTTTGCAGTTGCATGCTACATATTGTGGAAAATGGGGAAGAGGTGTCGGCGCTTCGTGCATGCCGCGCTGGTCGCCCAGCTGCTCGTGCTTATTCCGTTTCACGAAGAGCTGACTTACGGCGCATACCACCACGCCCCGACATTTCGGGAATTTTATGCATCAGATCAGTTTAAACAAATCAAACGATTCATCGGTCAGCCGCCCGACTCCTACCGGGTGGCGAGTATCGGCCTGCATCCTGCGATTGCGCAGTATAACGGCTTCTACACACTTGATACGTATGCCAATATTTATCCGCTCAAATACAAGTATCAATTCCGGAAAATCATCGCCAAAGAGCTTGATAAAAATCCGGCCTTGAAGCGCTATTTCGATGAGTGGGGGAGCCGCTGCTACTTGTTTGTTGACGAGCTTGGAAAACATTACGCGTTCAAAAAGAACACGAAGAAAAAAATCACGAACCTGGAATTAAACACTGAAGCGTTCAAAAAAATGGGGGGACGATATATTTTTTCTTCCGTTCCGATTATGAATGCAGAACAAAACAAGCTTGCTTTTTTAAAGCGGTTCAGCCACCCGCAGTCCGCTTGGAACATCTATGTATATGAAGCCAAATAAGCATCGATAAGGAGGAAGCAAATTGAATCTTCAACAGCCTTTGCTGACGATCGTCGTACCCTGTTATAACGAAGAAGACGTGTTTGCCGAAACCGCAAAACAGCTGACTGCGGTATTGGATGATCTCACAGCAGACAAACTGATCTCTTCAGAGAGCAAGCTTTTATTTGTCGATGACGGATCGACGGACCGCACATGGCCGCTGATTGCCATGGAAAGCACAAAAAACCGCTATGTGACAGGCTTGAAGCTGGCCCGTAATTCAGGACATCAAAAAGCCCTCTTAGCCGGACTCGATAAAGCGAAGCAAAAATCGGATTGCGTGATTTCAATCGATGCCGACCTTCAGGATGACATTTCGGCGATTCGCCGGTTTATCGAAAAATATCATGAGGGCTATGAAATCGTCTACGGTGTACGCCGAAGCCGAAAAACAGATACATGGTTTAAACGAACGACAGCCGCATGGTTTTACCGGATCATGAATAAGCTTGGCATCCAGCTGGTCGATAACCATGCCGATTTTCGGCTTTTGAATAAACGGGCGCTTGAGGAGCTCAGCCGCTATGCAGAAGCAAATGTTTTCCTGCGCGGTCTGGTGCCCCTGATCGGCCTTCGGTCGGCCAAAGTGTTCTATGATCGAAAAGAGCGGCTGGCTGGAGAAACGAAATATCCGCTGAAAAAAATGCTTTCTTTCGCTTTTCATGGGATTACGTCTTTCAGTGTCGCTCCGATCCGTTTTTTTACCCTGATTGGCTTCTTCTTATTTTTCCTAAGCTGCATCGCGGGTATATATGCAATGATACAAAAACTGCTCGGCTACACGAATGCAGGCTGGGCTTCGCTGATCATTTCGATATGGTTTTTAGGCGGTCTGCAATTGATGGGGATCGGCATTATCGGCGAATATATCGGAACGATTTTCACCGAAGTGAAAAGAAGGCCGAGGTATGCGGTGGATATCGATTTGTATACTGAACGGCTCGGCCGGCGCGAACCTGAAAAACGGTCAGGAACGAAGCTAAGCTGATGACGGATGTTAACGGATCACTTAACTCAAATTTTACAGTTCATCATGAATAGGAAGGATGTACAAACTTATGGCAGAAAAACAAACCTCTGGCATGACGGTTGTCGCTATCGGGTCGATCCCGTTGATTATGACGTTGGGAAATTCGATGCTGATTCCGATTTTGCCGAAGATGAAATCCGAACTCAATTTATCGCAATTTCAAGTCAGCCTTGTCATTACCGTGTTTTCGATCACTGCAGCGCTCTTTATTCCGCTGCTGGGTTACTTGGCGGACCGCTTCTCAAGGAAAGTGGTGATTATTCCGTGCCTGTTCCTTTACGGGGCAGGCGGGATTCTTGCAGGCTTTGCATCGACGACCTTTGAGAACGCCTTCCCGTGGGTGCTTTTCGGGAGAGGACTGCAGGGGCTCGGGGCAGCCGGTACAGCGCCGATCGCAATGGCGCTGACAGGAGACCTTTTTAAAGGGTCTGACGAAAGCCGGGTGCTCGGTCTTGTTGAAGCCTCGAACGGCTTCGGAAAAGTGCTGTCTCCGATTTTAGGATCGTTGATTGCATTGATCGCTTGGTTTTGGGTGTTTTTTGCATTTCCGGCTTTCTGTATTGCACCGATCATTTTGACTTGGATTTTTATCAAAGAAAAAGACAAGAAAAAAGATCCGCCGCCTCTTGGAAAATATGTAAAAGGGCTGACAAGCGTTTTTAAACATGAGGGCAGATGGCTTTTCACCGCATATCTCGCAGGAGCCGTCTGTTTGTTTACTCTGTTTGGCATCCTCTTTTACTTATCTGATATTTTGGAAAAAGAATTTCATACAGACGGTGTAAAGAAAGGTCTGATTTTGGCGATTCCTCTGCTTGTGATGTGTACAACATCATATATTACGGGTAGCAAAATCGGACAAAATCAGCAGCTGATGAAAAAAATGATGGTCATCGGGCTCGCTCTGATTACGATTTCCTATGGCACACTGTCTTTTTTCTCCGCGCTCATTCCTTTTATTTCGATCCTTGTCATCAGCAGCATCGGTACAGGCTTTGTTCTGCCGTGTGTTAACAGCTTCATAACCGGGGCTGTCGGAAAAGAGAGGCGCGGCTTTGTGACATCTCTGTACGGATCGGTCAGGTTTTTAGGAGTCGCCATCGGTCCGCCGATTTTCGGGAGACTGATGGAATGGTCGAAACTCGGCATGTTTATGTCCATTGCGGGCCTGACATTAGTCGTTGGTGTGCTTGTGCTGACCATGATTCATGTCAAAAAGGAAGACACCAAAAAAGGGGACAAAGGGCTGCAGCCGGCTGACGCTAGATAGGAGGAAAGGAAAAAAACATGCGCATAGAAAAGGTTGACACATTTCCGCTGTTCCACAAGCTTTCCTCCCCTTACGGCGATGCGAACGGATTGAAAAGCTACAGAACGTGCTATCTGATTCGGATCACGACAGCTTCAGGACTGACGGGATGGGGAGAATGCGCGGATTGGCTGCCTGCTTTGGATACAGGCTTTAAAAAACGAATCATTCCTTATTTAATTGGAAAAGAAGCGAGCAATCGCACGGAGCTTCTCACCGTCATCAAAAAGTGGCATCAGCGGGCCGCATCTGCCGTAAGCATGGCTTTAACGGACATCACGGCGAAAAAAGCAGGTCTTTCTGTATGCGAATTATGGGGAGGAAAACTGAGGGAGCAGATCCCGGTATATGCATCATTCCAATCGTATTCAAACAGACCGGATTGGAGCCGTCATTCCCTCCGACTCATCGAAAAGGCTGTACGGGACGGATTTAAAACCGTCAAGCTGAAAGCGGGAGGCAAGGTGTTTTCAGAAGACTTGGCACATATTCAGGCGTTCCAGGAGATGACAGGGCAAAATACCGGACTGATTCTCGATGCAAACCAGAGTTATGATCAGGCCGCCGCGCGCAAATGGGAAACGTGGTTTTCCGGCTGGCGCAATGTGCTTTGGTTTGAAGAGCCCATGCCGTTTGACGACCCCGCTGAATACCGGATGCTGCGCTCAGCGCTTTCTGTTCCGGTTGCCGGAGGAGAAAACGTAAAAGGCGCAAAACCGTTTTTGCCGATTTTTCTGGAGAACGCAGTCGATATTGCTCAGCCCGATGTTATGCACTGTGACGGCACAGACGATTTTCAAACCGTTCTGAAGCTCGCCAGGCATTTCGGAAAAAGGGTCTCTCCTCACAGCTATGACGGCGGACTTTCAAGAATATACGCCATTTTCGGACAAGCCTGTTTACCGCCTTGGACCAAAATGGACGGAGAAGATATCGAACCGCTCGAATGGGATGCGATGGAGAATCCATTCACACAACTCGTGCCCGCCAGCATAAAAGACGGCTGCATCCAAGTCCCCGACAAAATCGAAATCGATACAGAGCTCGTAGAAGCGTATGTGTGGGACGGATCGACTTACATCTGATCAGCGCCACCCCGAAAAAATGTGATATTTTTCATTTCCCCTTACATATAGTAGGAAAGAGGACAAGTTTCTTTAAAGGGGATTATATCCGTATGGGAAGAAAACTCAAAATCGTACATGCTATTGTGTTGGGCAGCGTGTTACAAGGTCTCGGTATGGCGCTGTTTTTGTTTCCAAACCATATTCCTTCAGGGGGCGCAGCCGGCATCGCTGTTTTACTCAATTTTTGGTTTCAGGTTCCGCACGGATTAACCGTCTGGGCTGTCAACTTCTCGCTGCTTTTGACGGCCGTTAAATGGCTGGAACCCGTGACAGTCTTCGGGACGATGGGGGCGATTACCATGACGTCCGTTTCGGTGCAGATCTTCGAATCCTGCATGCCCGTCATGACGACGAACAATATCTGGCTGGATTTATTTTACGGCTCCGTCCTTTTGGGAACGGGGGTTGGACTGCTATATAAATACAATATTTCTAACGGCGGTTTTGGCGCCTTGGCTTTAATGATATCGATTTACCGCGGCGGAAAACCGGGAACTGCGCTGTTTATAATGAACGCTTTCATTTTCCTTTTGACGGCGTCTGTCATCGCCTGGGGAATCGTTATCCAAGCCCTGATCTGCCAATGGATTTCGACGAGGATCATCGATGCGATTTATCAGATTCGCTTCCGTCCGTTATTGATGCCTATCGCCGGTTTCCGCAACAAAAAATAGGCCGCTTTTTAAGCGAACCTAATCAAATAAATAAAATGTATCTGATCGAAGTCCCAGTCTTAGCGTTTCAAGCGGAATGGCATCCTGAAACGGAATATTAGCCAAATTGGCGTCAGGACCGATTTTTTCAATGAAACACGTCTGCAGCTGTTTTGTCGGCGCTTCAAAAATTAAATCCCCAGAAGCGATACCGGAATGAAGAATCTCCTCAATAAGCTGGGACCGCATTTCTCCATCGCTTTTGCACAGCCCGCTCGTGCCGCTTTCCCTCGTTTCCGTGATCACTTTCTCGGCTCCAGCTTCAAGATCTTCGAGGATGTAATCGATCCATTCGGCTGACTCCAGCTCACTGCTGAGGGTGCTGTCTTTGCTGCCGACTTCGCTGAACACGTGAAACTCTTTCGAAAAATCGGAAATAAAGCTTGCTTTATCTTTATTAGAGAGACGGATCGTCCCGTTTGATATTTCCACATAACGACATCCATATAATTTGCAGTAGCGGTAGTAATCTTCAATTTTATCCTGGCTTAAAAACTTCTCAAACAACGTTCCTCCAAAAAAGAATTGAACGTCATTCTGCTTCAGACAATCGATTTTTTCCTCCAAATACTTCGTAATTAAAGACGTTCCCCATCCAAATTTCACAAAATCTATATAATCTGCCGCTCCGTGAATCGTATCTTTAAAAAAGCTCAAGGGAACCCCGTTATCGATCAGGATGGTGATCCCTTTCATTCTTGGTTTAAGCTGCCTGTCGGGCAGTATCAGTTCAGAAGAAATCATTGATTACCCCTCACAATCTACTGTATCTTTCATATTTTTAGGTAAATGTCTGTTGGCCATTATTCAGCTGTCACGATAAGAATTCACCTTTCCCCGTTTATCGTTTTTCCCATTCATGTGTTGCCGTTCGGCAAGGAGTGATCTTCGCCCACCTCCCCATTAGGCAGCATGTTAGCCCCTCAACCTAGGTATCTATCCATTTTTTGAAGTCAAAGTAAGTATATTCGCCGTCCTTTCATATGGTTCCTCACTAGTTCTTTCCAATGAACACTGACGTAAACAGAAGGCCCGCAACAGATTTGTGAAACACTTACTTAGCAGCTGAAAATATATCAGCATATTAGATCCGGCTCTTTTCCCGTCAATTTTAACCGGTTTGTTTCAGTTATATTGTACGCTGATCATTCGGATATTCACAAAATTGCTGAAATCATAACATTTTCCAGATCACATTTAGTTTGAAAAGTGAATAATCTGCCTATATGTTCTTTCAGTTCATGTTTCGTATCACTTTAGGACGTATTGGGGGAAAATCGATGAACGATGTTTTAACGTATAACAGATGGGATGAAAAAGCTTCTGAAGAGGTGATGGATACCTTCAGCGGCGAGATGGATGTTTTGAAATGGGCGTACAGCACGTATCAGAAAATCGTTTATGCCTGCAGTTTCGGTGCGGAAGGAATCGTTTTGATCGACTTGATTTCAAAGGTAGTGAAAGAAGCGGATATCGTGTTTTTAGATACTGGACTGCATTTTCCGGAAACGTATGAGCTGATCAATGAAGTGAAAGATCGCTACCCAGGTCTGTCGATCCGCTTTTTGAAACCCGGCCTCTCGCTTGAAGAGCAGGAAAAACGCTATGGCAGCGAACTTTGGAAGCACCGACCGGACCATTGTTGCCGCCTTCGCAAAATCGAGCCGCTCAGGGAGCATCTATCAGGCATGGAGGCCTGGATTACCGGGCTGAGGCGGGAGCAGTCGGAAACACGGAAACATGTCCGATATCTCAACAAGGACGACAATTTTAAACTGATTAAAATCTGCCCCCTTATTCACTGGACATGGGAAGATGTCTGGACTTACATTAAGCTGAATCAGCTGACGTATCACAAGCTACATGATCAAGATTATCCGAGCATCGGGTGTGAGGTGTGTACGCTTCCCGTAGCAGACGGCGGCAATTTAAGAGCGGGAAGGTGGGCCCACCAGGAAAAAACAGAATGCGGGCTGCATCAATTCCGGTAGGAGCTGGGTAAAAAATGACGATTACCATTTTGGCATTCATTATCGCTTTGTTTTTTGCCATGAACATAGGAGCGAGCGGAGCAGCAGCGTCGATGGGAATAGCATATGGCGCAGGTGCCGTCCGGAAAAGGCAGGCGGCCTTGTGGATCAGCGGAATTGGCGTATTTCTGGGCGCCATGATAGGCGGAGGAGAGGTTGTGAAAACAATCGGTTCAGGCATCATTCCCACGTCTATTCTCAATGTGCATATTGTCGTAATTATACTTGGGGCATCTGCGATCTCGCTGTTTATCGCGAACATCGCGGGAATTCCCCTTTCAACGAGCGAGGTGACGGTCGGCTCGATTGTTGGGGTCGGCGTCGCGTTTCAGGCGGTATTTACCGATAAGCTGTTGGTGATTGTTATGTATTGGCTGATCATTCCGATTGCCGCTTTTTTTCTCGCTTTTTTAATTGGACAATTGCTGAAAAAAGCTGAGGCGAAGCTGCGGTGGCTCAAACAGCAAAAATGGGCGCGGCTGCTCACCGCACTGGTGATTTTAACCGGTTTTTTAGAAGCCTTTTCGGCGGGAATGAACAATGTCGCCAATTCCGTTGGACCTCTCGTTGGAGCAGGCCTCTTGTCAGTCAGCAGCGGAACGTTTCTTGGGGGGCTGTTCGTGGCTATCGGAGCCATTTGCCTTGGCAGCAGAGTCATTGAGACGAACGGAAAAAAAATCACCGAGTTTTCGCTTTTGCAAGGGTCATGTGTTTCCGGACTCGGTGCTTCCCTGGTCATCGGCGCTTCGCTATTCGGCATTCCCGTGCCGCAAACCCAGATTACGACTTGCAGCATTATCGGGATTGGCCTTTCTGAAAAGGGAAGGGCAATCTTTCGTAAAAGTGTCATTTTAAAATTAATGAAAGTATGGGTTGTTTCGCCGGTTTTTTCACTTGTCATTTCGTATAGTCTCGTGAAAATCTTTCTTGATTTTGATTTATATTCAGTGACAGTTGTTTTATGTGTTTTTCTTGCCACTCTTGGATCAGTAAGCCTCATGAAACATGCCAGGCAGAAACAATCAGATACCCGAAGAAGCAGGGATCATGTAAAATCAATCGTTGGAGGAAGAGGACGTAAAAGAGAACCTGCCGCATGGAGGGACTTTAGTTAACCTGGCCGCCATATGGAGCTAGCGTTCAGACGGATACAAGTCTGTCACTGTAATGCACCTTTCCACCAGGGTATGCCGTTCACATTGAGAAAAGGCGCCCGTGCCGCTGTATCTTTTCATTGCCGGGCGTGATCACGGCACTTAACAGCGGTTTGACCGAAGAAGAACACGGCAGATGCCGCTCTTTTTTGGGCTGATCCCGTTCCGGTGGCGCAGCAGACGGTCCTTTTTCTCAGGAAAAGTATTCCTCTGGTTTAAACTGCATCCCGATTGTTAACAATGAAGAGAGAGATTCGGGAGGGAACCTTGATGGAATATGTACACTTGGTAGTCGAACTGACGATAGGGTTTGCAGCCTTGTTTCTGATGACGAAAATTCTGGGAAAAACCCAATTTGCCCAAATTACGCCGTTTGATTTTATTTCCGCTTTAATATTGGGGGAGATGGTTGGAAACGCGATTTTCGATGAGGATGTGACCATCTGGAAAGTCCTTTTCGCCATCCTCGTTTGGGCCATCCTGATCTATTCAATAGAAGTTTTATCACAAAAAGTGCAAAACACGAGAGGTTTTCTCGAAGGCAGGCCGAGCATTGTCATCAATAAAGGAAAAATTGATTACAACGCCCTTAAAAAGAACAAATTGGATCTGAACCAGCTGCAGACATTGGCACGTGAGAAAGGCTGTTTTTCCTTAAATGAGATTCAATATGCCATCCTGGAAACAGACGGTTCGATCAGCGTCCTCCCAAAACACAAATACGGGATGCCGACAAAAGAAGACTTAAACATCCCTTACAAACCGGTTCAGCTCCCGGTGCCGGTAATCCTCGACGGCCAGCTCGAAAAGAACAATCTGCATGAAGCCGGCTTTGATGAGCTTTGGTTGCAAAATCAATTATCAAGTCAGGGTATCACTCAGTATCAAGATGTACTGTATGCGGAATGGCGCGGTGATGAAGGGCAGCTTTACATTACAACATATTGATATTGGCAAGCGCGGGTTCGACAAGCTTCGAGCCCGCGCTTTTCCAGTTGCATTCACACGGCTTGAGGATCATACTTTTTTACCGGTCCGAAAGGCTGTTGTTCTCCAAAAAATTCCGTTAAATCATTCAAACGACCTTCAAATGGATGGAAGACAAACGACAAAAGGTGCAAATGAAGATGAAGAATCTGCCTTCAGCCTCCTTTTCTTTTCCTTTTTTCTTCAAAAATCTCCATTTTTCACATACCCTGCGCCGTCCAATCAAAACATGCAAACTTGACATAAATATCTAAAGTGTTAATATACTAACCGTGTTCGAAAAATACGAACAGAAATGCGAACAAAGGGAGATGTTAAAGATCTTTAATCAAAAAAACGTAGCTTTTATAGGGGCAGGATCAATGGCAGAGGGAATGATCTCAGGCATCGTTCAATCCAAAAAACTGCCTGCTTCGCAAATTTATGTTACAAACTACACGAATCACCGGCGTTTAGAAGAACTCCAGCAGAAATATGGAATACAAGGTGTCAGAAAAGAAGAAATTGACTATCAGAACATCGATTGCTTCATCTTGGCGATGAAGCCGAAAGATGCAGAAAGTGCTCTTATTTCCATAAAACCGCATATTCAACCCCATCAGCTTATCGTGTCAGTTTTAGCTGGCATATCAATTTCATTTATTGAAAACGCGCTGCACGACATGCAGCCGGTCATCAGAATCATGCCTAACACCTCAAGTGCAATCGGCGCATCTGCAACCGCCATGGCCGAAGGAAGCCATGTAACAGCCGATCTGTCAAAAACCGCGAAACAACTGCTTCAATGCATGGGAGAAGTCTATTCCATTGAAGAAAGCAAAATGGACATTTTCACCGGTATTGCCGGCAGCGGGCCTGCTTACTTTTATTATTTAATGGAGCACATCGAAAAAGCGGGAGCCGAAGCTGGATTAAGCCAAAAATTAACGAGGGAAATCGGCGCACAGACATTGTTAGGCGCCGCCAAAATGCTGTTGGAAAGCCCTGAAGATACAGCTGTTCTCAAAGACAACATCACTTCCCCTAACGGTACGACAGCCGCCGGTTTAAAGGCCTTGAAAGAAAGCGGCGGAGGCGAAGCGATTGAACAGGCGGTCAAACAAGCCGCAAAACGATCCAAAACCATCAGTCTGGAACTTGAACAATTAGTCGCAGCAAAGTAAATACCCGTTACGAAGAAAAAGACTACAGGAGTGATAAAATGACCTCTAATCAACAGAGGGTAGTTGTCAAAGTGGGAAGCAGTTCTCTAACAAGTCTTCACGGCGAAATAAGCAGCAAAAAGCTCGAAAAGCTCGTTGAGCAGATCGTCCGCCTCAAAGATGAAGGACACGAAGTGCTCCTTGTTTCATCAGGCGCTGTAGCCGCCGGTTACCGGAAGCTGGGCTTCATCAACAGGCCGGATACATTGCCTGAAAAACAAGCATCCGCTTCTGTCGGCCAAGGCTTATTAATCGAAGCGTATTCCAAGCTTTTTTTATCCCACGGCTATATCGCTTCACAAATTTTAATCACAAAAAGCGATTTTTCAGATGAAAAACGGTACAACAATGTGAGAAATACGATGAACGTGCTGCTGAAACGCGGCATTATTCCGATCATCAATGAAAATGATACGGTTACCGTCAACCGGCTCAAATTCGGAGACAATGACACGCTTTCTGCTAAAGTGGCGGGTCTGATCGACGCCGACCTACTGACCATCCTCTCTGATATAGACGGCCTTTATGACGCGAATCCGCGAAAAACGCCGGACGCCGCACTCGTCCGGGAAGTAAACGAAATCACGCCGGAGATAGAAGCTTCAGCAGGGGATGCCGGAAGCGAAGTCGGAACCGGCGGCATGAAATCCAAACTGGACGCTTTTAAAATTACAATGGCTTCAGGCATCAAAGGATTTTTAGGGCGCGCTGACACACCCGGCCTTTTGCACGAAGCAATCAGCGGGACTGCCAAGGGAACCTATTTTATTCCGAATGCGGATTCACACACCCTCAACCATAAAGAGCAATGGATAGCATTTAACTCTGGACCCGAAGGAGATATCGTCGTCCACAACGAAAGCAAAGAGTTTATTATCGACCGTAAAAAAAGCCTGTATCCTTCTAGTATTTACGAAATCAACGGCCGTTTCAGCAACGGTTCCGTCGTTCGAATCCTTGATCAGGAAGGAGAGGAAATCGGCCTCGGCGTCGTCAACTTTTCCTCATCCCAGCTTCGTAAATGGAAGAAGGATACGAATCAGGAAACAGCCGCTTCCTCACAGGCTGTCGTTGACAGAGAAGCGTTTGTCTGTCATTTAGAGCTATCCGTTCCGCTTTAAAACAAATCAAAGGAGGAATTGACATGACTGTGACGAGCGAGAGCATCAGGGCACAAATCGAAGAAAAAGCGATAAAGGCAAAAATGGCCGCAAAATCTTTGCGGCTGACAACTGAAAAAGAAAAGAACGAGGCGCTTGCTGCATTGGCCGAACACCTGAAACAAAACATGAGCTATATCCTCACTGAAAATGCCAAAGATATCGAAGCGGGACGAAAAAAAGGCTATGATGCAGCATACATCGACCGCCTGTCGCTCAATGAAGACAGGGTTCTGGATTTTGCCGATGGGCTGCTGGAAGTCGCGGAACTGGATGATCCGGTCGGAGAAACGCTATCAAGCTGGACGCTCGACAACGGGCTAAAGGCGGAAAAAATCAGCGTTCCTCTCGGCGTCATCGGCATGATCTATGAAGCGCGTCCGAACGTAACGGTCGATGCGACCGGGCTCGCCTTAAAGTCGGGCAATGCGATCGTTTTAAAAGGCGGCTCTTCCGCCATTCATTCGAATACAGCGATCGTCTCTGTCATGCATCAAGCGCTGGAGACTACAAACATCTCCCGCGATGCCGTACAATTTATCGAAAGCACGGACCGAAGCGCCACGAAGCAGCTCTTCAAGATGAAAGAACATATCGATGTACTCATACCCCGGGGAGGCGGCGCCCTCATTCAGGAAGTCGTTGAGAACGCAACCGTTCCGGTCCTTGAAACGGGAGTCGGCAACTGCCACATCTATATTGACCGGGAAGCAGACCCTGAAAAAGCGATCAATGTCATGATCAATGCGAAAACAGACCGCCCCGCCGTCTGCAATGCGCTTGAAACGCTGATCGTTCACGAAAAATGGCTTGAGGAAAACAGCGCCGCGCTCATCAATGCTTTAAACGAACACGGGATTCAAGTTCACGGGGACGAAAAGGCGGTTCAATGGATTCCAGGCGCAAAACCAGCGGGGGAAGCCGATTGGCAGAACGAATATTTAAGCCTTGATCTCGCGGTTAAAGTCGCAGGAAGTCTTGAAGAAGCCTGCGATCATATCGAAACATACGGAACAAAGCATTCAGAAGCGATTATCACCGAAAATCCGGAAACAGCCAAGGCTTTTCTGAATGCAGTTGATGCGGCTGCATTGTATCACAATGCCTCAACCCGATTCACCGACGGCGGCGCACTCGGCTTCGGCGCGGAAATCGGGATTTCTACACAGAAGCTTCACGCCCGCGGACCTATGGGTCTGAAAGAATTGACCACATGCAAATATATCATGAGAGGCGACGGCCATATCAGAAAATAAATAAAGAAGCCTGCATTGAAACTGCACCTGCATTGTCAGACTTAGGGTGCAGTTTTTTCTTCCGGCAAAATATACATCCCCGGAAACATACAGGCGCAGAGGTTTTTCACAAAGCATTCTTCAACATCCTCCCTTTACATCCTTTCAATCAGATTACATAATGATCTATGATATAGGAGTCAGAAGGAGAGTGTACGTTATGCAAACCCCATCCGGAAAAACCTGCGTTCCGACCGGTGTGGAACTTAAAGATACCGGCTTTGGATATACGTTGTCATTGATAAGCGGCAAATATAAAATCGTCATTCTATATTGGCTGTCTGAACGTGAAGTGATGCGGCATAATGAGCTGAAGCGAAGTATCGGCACCATTTCCTTCAAAACGCTAAGCATCATGTTAAAAGAGCTGGAGGCAGACGGCCTTATCATTCGCAAGGAATTTCCCCAAATCCCCCCAAAGGTGGAGTATTCATTATCTGAACGCGGACGTTCCCTCCTACCTTTGTTCAATATGATGTGTGAGTGGGGAGAGAAAAACAGGCTGGGCTGACAGCCTGCTCCCTGCTACAGATGATCAATAAAATGCAAATAATCTCGTGCGCTTTTTTCCAATTCTCCTGCACCCGGCTCAGTTTCTTCTTCCTCGTTTCCGCCGGGCGCATTTTCCTTGCCGTAAAATGCAAAAAATGAACGATAATCCGCATGACAATACCGGAATGTCGTTTCAAATGGAACTAATATTTGTTCAAGCGTATAGCGGTACCTTCCGTCTTCACGATAATCTTCTTCTTTAATTCCGGCGGATACACCTAATCCCACTTTACGATTATTTAATTGATCTCCTCCTGAACCATAAGCCCATCCGTAAGCTAATACATCATCAAGCCATTTTTTAAGAAGAGGCGGACAGTTAAACCAATAGATAGGGAATTGCAAAACAAGATTGCCGTGCGATTCCACCAATTTTTGTTCTTTTACCGCGTCTATGTTTCCATCCGGGTAAACGTCGGACAATTCGTGAACCGTATACTTTTCCGGATATTTCCTGAGTTCCTCTACCCAGCGTTTATTAATAACTGATGTTTCTAAACTTGGGTGTGCAACGATAACTAGCGTTTTCAAAGATTTGTCCTCCTTTAGCATGTTTTCATCCTGAGTATAAAGTTCACACTTCAAATTTGTAAGTATGCACTTTTAGTTCAGGTACTTACGTAAAGGTAAGTATCAGTTGGTCATCAAACGGTGCAATTTTGCCTGTCCCAAATACTCTGGCATGAAAAATGCACTTTTTTAATATAATGTTACAAAGCTCTGCTGCCTAAGGAATTTGAGATCCAAAAAGGGGGTCACTTTATGAATTTTGAACTAACCAGAGAACAGCAAATGGTACGCGAACTCGCAAGAGATTTTGCGAAACAGGAAATTGCACCGCATGCCGAACATGTTGACAGAACGGGAGAATTTCCGATTGAGACATTTAAAAAAATGGGGGAGCTCGGCCTCTTGGGGATTCCGTTTCCGGAAAGCTACGGCGGTTCAGGGGGGGATACGATTTCCTATGCGCTTAGCGTCGAAGAAATCGGCAAAGTGTGCGGAAGCACCGGTCTAAGCTATGCTGCTGCTGTATCGCTCGGGGCTGCACCGATTTATTATTTCGGCACTGAAGAACAAAAACAAGAGTACCTCGTGCCGCTTGCGACGGGCCGGGCGCTCGGAGCGTTTGGGCTAACCGAACCGAATGCGGGTTCCGATGCGGGCGGCACCCGGACAAAAGCCCGCTCGGAAGGGGACAGCTATGTGATCAGCGGTGAGAAGTGCTGGATCACAAATGCCGGATATGCCCGGACCGTCATCGTCACCGCCGTCACCGGAAAAGATGACAGCGGAAAAAACATCATCTCCGCCATCATCGTTCCGACAGATTCGGAAGGCTTCACCATTAAAAGCGAATATGACAAAATGGGTGTCCGCGGCTCCAATACATCACAGCTTATATTGGACAATGTCCGCGTTCCAAAGCAAAATCTATTGGGGAGCCCGGAAAAAGGGTTTAAACAATTTCTCAATACACTTGACGGCGGCAGAATTTCGATCGCCGCGCTGGCTGTTGGTATTGCCCAAGGTGCATTTGAGGCGGCGCTTGCATACGCCAGCGAACGAAAACAATTCGGCCGGCCGATCTCCTATTTCCAGGCGATTCAGTTCAAGCTTGCCGACATGGCCATGGAAATTGAGCTCGCCCGCAATATGGTGCTGAAGGCCGCCTGGCTGAAAGATCAAGGCCGGCCGTTTACAAAAGAAGCGGCTTTTGCCAAGCTTTATGCCTCAGAAATGGCGTTCAGGACATGCAATCAGTCCATTCAAATACACGGAGGATACGGGTATATGAAAGAGTATGGAGTCGAGCGCATGCTACGGGATGCAAAATTAATGGAAATCGGTGAAGGGACTTCAGAAATTCAACGGCTCGTCATCGCAAGGCAACTCGGCATAGGCAAACAAGCGCTGGAATGAAAACGCTTTCCATCAGGAGGGAGGGACAACGTTGGCAGAGCTGCTCCATTTGACAATTGGAAAGTTGTTGGAGAAAACCGCGGTAAACTCACCTGATCACGAGGCTGTCGTCTATCCGGACCGCGGCCTCCGCTATACGTACAGGCAGTTTGACCAGTTGTGCAGAAAAGTCGCAAAAGGACTGATGGCGCTCGGTATTGATAAAGGTGAACATGTCGCAATTTGGGCTTCCAATACTCCGGAATGGCTCACCGCCCAGTTTGCGTCGGCAAAAACGGGAGCGGTGCTTGTCACAGTCAACACGAACTATCAATTATCAGAGCTTGAATATGTGCTGAAACAGTCAGATGCCACAACCCTCATTTTAATGGAATCATACCGGGGCACTTCATACATTGATATCCTTTACAAGCTGATTCCTGAATTGAAGGAGTCCGAACCGGGCAAGCTTGCATCTGAAAGGCTGCCTTTCTTAAAAAATATTATTTTGATGGGAAATAAAAGGCATCCAGGCATGTATCTTTGGGATGACCTATTAAAACTCTCCGGATCGGTAAGCGAAAAAGCGCTTGATCGCAGGATGGAACGACTCGAAGAGCATGATGTCATCAATATGCAATATACATCAGGTACGACCGGCTTTCCGAAAGGCGTGATGCTCACCCATTCCAATTTGGCAAACAATGCGGCTAATATTGCAGAATGCATGAATTTATCGAAAAAAGACAGAATGTGCATCCCTGTTCCTTTTTTCCACTGCTTTGGCTGTGTGCTGGGAAACCTGGCTTGTGTCACGGCCGGCGCGACGATGGTGCCGGTACAAGAATTTAGTCCGAAAGAAGTGCTTTCCGCCGTCGAAACGGAAAAATGCACGGCGCTTCATGGTGTACCGACCATGTTTATTGCTGAACTGAACGATCAAGATTTCGCATCATATGACCTGTCTTCTTTAAGAACGGGTATCATGGCCGGTTCAAACTGTCCGATTGAAGTCATGAAAAAAGTGATCGATAACATGGGAATGTCTGAAATAACGATTGCATACGGACAGACGGAAGCATCACCGGTCATTACCCAGACGAGGGCCAACGATTCGCTCAAAAGAAGGGTCGAAACCGTAGGTCGCGCCTTGCCGAATGTAGAAGTCAAAATAACTGAACCGGGCACGAACCAGGAGGTTGCAAGAGGCGGTCAAGGCGAGTTGTGCACACGCGGCTATCATGTTATGAAAGGCTATTACAAAAACCCTGAGGCCACGGCAGCGGTGATCGATGAGGAAGGATTTTTGCATACGGGTGATTTAGCCGTAATGGATGAAGAAGGCTACTGCCGGATTACCGGGAGATTAAAAGACATGATCATCAGAGGCGGTGAAAACATATATCCGCGGGAAATAGAAGAGTTTTTATACAAGCATCCCAACATTCTCGACGTCCAAATTGTCGGAGTACCTGACGAAACATTCGGCGAAGAGGTATCGGCCTGGATCAAACTGAAAAGCGGAGTATCCATGACGGCTGAAGAATTAAAAGCATACTGCAAAGGTAAAATCGCCCGCTATAAGATTCCGCGCTATATCGCATTTGTAGAAGAGTTCCCGATGACGGCATCAGGAAAAGTGCAAAAATTCAAGTTAAGGGAGCAGGCGCTTGAGCATTTTCAATTGTAATTTTCACTTTCAAGCGCGACTAACATAAAAAGGGGCGTAATTGCTTATCGCCAACCGGGGAGAAATCGCCCTCCGGATCATCCGAACTTGTCAACGGCTCGGTATTCAGACGGCTGTCGTGTAGCCAGAAGCTCAAATCAGACAAAATGAGGCAAGAAACTGTATCTTACCAATCAAGATACAGTTTTTTTATGAGGTTTTTCAAAAAAACACATGAGACGATATCTTTTTTTATGAATAAATGATGACAATTTTCCATTTCGATCACGGTGCTTTGGATCGTTATCACTGTTTTTTGAATAAAATGGTATAAACAACAGTAGAGACAAGGATTCTGCAAATGAGATAAAATAACCATTTTCTAAAAAATTATTGAATTTATTGTAAACATTGTTGTATTTTATCGAATTTGTATTACAATGATTCTCATACGTATGATTTAGCCATATATTGTCATATAAACTGTAATTATTTTACTTATTTATTCTCTTATATTTGAAATGGAGGGGTTCCATTGAACACAACCTACACTTTGACCCATGCTCAAAGGAGAGTATGGTTTACCGAGTTGCTAGATCCGGGTACAAGTATCTGCAATCTTGCAGCCTGTGTCAAATTCAGGGGAGCTATCGACCTTGATGTGCTGCGGCGGGCTTTGGACTTTTCAGTTTCCCTGCATGATTCACTTCATTTTCAGCTGACAGAAGGGAAAGGGGAAGAGCCTGATCTTTATCTCGTTGAACATCGCCCACTTTCTATAGAGACAATTGATTTTACAAAGGCCGGCAAGTCCGAACGGAACAAGTGGATTGACGATCAGACTTCGATTCCGTTTAAGCTGTTTCATTCACCGCTTTATCAATTCACTCTGCTGGCGATTTCGAGCGAAGAAGTTTGGCTCTATGCAAAATTCCATCATATCATAATGGACGGTATTTCTCTTAATCTGCTAGGCAATCAGCTGATTGAGATGTATCAAAAAATGATTCGGAATGAACCCTTACCTCAACATCATGAACCTTCCTACCTCACCTATATCGAAAAAGAGAAGCAGTACTTGCAATCTTCCAGGTTTGAAAAAGACCGCTTATTTTGGACAAACACCTACCACACCATTCCAGAACATTTCCCACTAACAGAAAAAGCCTTGCCTCAACAACAAAGCACCGCCGCTATAAGAGAAACCCTGACTCTTTCACATCCCTTGGCAGAATCAATCCGACACTTTTGCGAAAAGAACCAAATCAGCATTCTTTCTCTGTTTATGGCTTCGTTTTACATATGCATCAGCAGGCTGACCTCCAGCAAAGATATTGTGATTGGAACCTATTACGGAAACCGCACCTCTAGGCTGGAAAAAGACATGCTCGGTATGTTTGTGAGCACACTGCCAATCAGAATGGAAGTTGATCCTGATTGTGATTTTCTTTCCTTTGTCACAAGCATCGGGAAAGAACAGCTGTCAGTCATGCGTCATCAAAGATATCCCTACAATCTGCTGATGAACGAATTAAGGCATCAGCATGGTGATCTGCAAAATTTAATCATCACTTCCATACAGTATCAGCCGCTTCAATGGCAACAAGCGGATGGCTTTGAGTATGAAACGGCCATGTATTTCAGCGGGCGCACTGCAAATCAGCTGTCTGTTTCGATTAAAGAGCGCCTTGACACCGGTATCATACAGTTAAATTTTGATTATCAAACCGCTTTGTTTACTGAACATGATATTAAACGGATTCAATCCCATCTTTTAACCGTTGTAGAGAAGGCGCTCGAGAAGCCGGATCAGCTGATTAAAAATATCGATATGGTAGAGTCCAACGAAAAGGAGCGGATTTTGTTTGCTTTTAACCAAACAGATTCTGTCAAACCTTTGGCGCCGACGCTGCATGGTTTTTTTAACCGCCGCGCGGCTCTTTCGCCGCACCTGCCGGCGCTTCGTTTTTCCGGCGGTATCTTGACGTACCGAGAGCTTGATCAGTACACAAATCAGCTTGCTGTCCGTCTGAAGAAAAAAGGCGTCGCCGAAGAAAGCGTCATCGGCGTGCTCGCCGATCGTTCACCGGAGATGGTGATCGCGGTGCTGGCTGTTTTGAAAGCCGGCGGCGCTTACGTGCCGCTTGATCCGGACTATCCTGAAGAACGGCTCAGGTACATGCTCGCTGACAGCGGCGCCACGCTCCTCATCACAGGGCCGGGGTTATCCGTCTCCGGCTTTTCCGGTGAGGCACTTGAGGTCAATCTGTCATCGCTTCAAGCGGGACCAAAGGAGACAGAACCGGTTTGCGCTCATACGGATGGCGGCTCACTCGCCTATGTCATCTATACATCCGGCTCAACCGGGACACCGAAGGGGGTCGCGGTTGAACACCGCCAGGCTGTCGCCTTTTTGTCCGGGATGCAGCGGCAGTTCCCATTAACTGAAGATGATGTCATCGTAATGAAGTCATCGTTTTCATTTGATGCTTCGATCTGGCAGTTGTTTTGGTGGATGATACCCGGCGCCTCCATGTATTTGCTTCCGCCGGGCTGGGAGAAAGATCCCGCTTTGATGACAGAAGCCTTCGTCAATGAAGGGGTGACGACGGCTCATTTTATCCCGGCGATGGCGAACAGCTTTTTAGACCAGGTGGAGATGGAAACAGATGAGAAAATGACAAGCCTTGCGAAAACCCTTAAACGTGTATTCGCCGGAGGTGAAGCGCTTGCTCCCCAGACAGCCGCGCGATTTGCCCGCTCTTTGCCGGAGACTGCGGTCATTCACGGCTACGGGCCGACAGAAGCTACGGTGGATGCCGCATTTTATCTGTACGATCACGAAAAAGACAGGAAACGGATAAGGCTTCCGATCGGAAAACCTGTACCAGGGGCGCGCCTTTATATTTTAGACAGTGAGAAAGCCGTCCAGCCAGCCGGAGTAGCTGGAGAACTGTATATCGCAGGCGCGGGGGTCGCGAGGGGCTACTTGAACCGTCCGGAACTGACGAAAGAACGGTTTCTCGATGACCCGTTTTATCCAGGCGAACGCATGTATCAAACAGGCGATCTGGCAAGATGGCTTCCGGACGGCACCGTTGAATGGCTGGGCCGCACGGACGGCCAGGTGAAAATCCGTGGCTACCGGATCGAACCGGGTGAAGTCGAAGCGGTGCTTCGACAAATCGACGGTGTGCGGGAAGCGGCGGTTATCGCCCGGACAGAAGGGGAGGAAACCGAGCTTTGCGCCTATATTGAAGGTCAGGATCAACAGACCGTAAGGACAGAGCTGGGCAAACGCCTGCCGGCCTATATGATGCCTTCGTCCTTCATCGAGATGAAAGAGTGGCCTGTCACTCCGAGCGGAAAGCTTGACCGCAAGGCGCTGCCCGCTCCCGCCGGAGCGGCTGAACGACGCGCTTACACCGCGCCGCGAACCATCACGGAAATGAAGGTAGCCAAGCTTTGGGAAGAGGTGCTGAAATACGGCCCTGCCGGCATTCGCGACCACTTTTTCGAACAAGGCGGCCACTCGCTGAAGGCGACTGCGCTCGTCTCCCGCATCGCCAAAGCGTTTGGCGTACAGGTGCCGCTGAAGGAGATTTTCGCCAAGCCGACACTGGAAGAGCTCGCTGCCGTGATTCAGGAATTGGATGAAAGCCCGCATGCGGCGATTGAACCGGCGGAAAAACAGGACACCTACCCGGTGTCCTCAGCGCAAAAGCGGATGTATGTGCTTCAGCAGCTGGAAGACGGCGGTGTCGGCTACAATATGCCGGCGGCGCTTAAGCTGACAGGTCCGCTCGACCGCGCCCGGCTTGATGAGGTTTTCAGGCAGCTGATCCGCCGCCACGAATCGCTCAGGACGTCGTTTGAAACCGGGGCAGATGGCGAGCCTGTCCAGCGCATCCATGACGTTGTCCCGTTTCAGCTCATGGAGTTGGCGGCGGCTGAAGACTTTGTCCGTCCGTTCCGCCTTCAAGAAGCGCCGCTTTTCCGCGCCGCTCTTGTGAAGGAAGCGGGGGAGAGCCATCTGTTGTTGGTTGACATGCATCACATCATTTCCGACGGGGTATCTGTCGGCACCTTGATCCATGAATTCAGCGAGCTGTACGCCAACCGGACGCTGGCCCCGCTGCGGATTCAATATAAAGACTACGCCGTCTGGCAACAGGCCTTCAAACAAGGGGAGGTGTACAAAAGACAGGAGGCCTATTGGCTGAAGCAGCTCGACGGCGAGCTGCCGGTTCTGGATCTGCCGGCCGACAACGCCCGCCCGGCGGTGCGAAGCTTTGCGGGTGATACAGTGTCCTGCACGCTTGATGCAAAAACGACGGCTGGCCTTTACAAGATCGCCCGTGACAACGGCTGCACCCTGTATATGGTTCTTCTCGCCGCGTACAGCACGCTTCTTGCCCGTCTCAGCGGACAGGAGGATATCATCATCGGTTCGCCGATCGCAGGAAGGCCGCACAAAGACTTAGAACCTGTCATCGGCATGTTTGTCAACACGCTGGCGATCAGATCGCAGCCGGCAGAAAACAAACGTTTCCCTGATTTCTTAAGGGAGGTACGCCAAACGGCGCTTGAGGCATTCGAGCATCAGGATTATCCGTTTGAAGAGCTTGTCGACCGGCTCGGCGTCGTCCGTGATATGAGCCGCAATCCGCTGTTTGACGCCATGTTTATTTTGCAAAACACGGAACAGCACGATATGCAATTAGCCGGTCTTCAAGTCAATCGCGTTCAAACATTTGCCCATCAAGTATCTATTTTTGACCTTACATTGACCGCTTGCGAATCTAACGGAAACATCCATTTCGACATGGAATTTAGCACTGATCTTTTCTTGAAAACAACCATTGAGCGCTGGATGAAACATTTGCTTGTACTTTTGCGCCATATCGCCCATCAGCCCGAGACAGAGCTTGCGCGCTTCAATCTTCTGAACGATGAAGATCAACACCAAATTCTTGTTGAATTTAATCACAAACACCTTCAACTTCCAGAACGATCAGGAGTGTTTCACGAACTGTTTGAAGAAACAACAGTGAATAATCCTCAGCAAATCGCAGTCATTGAGGGCTCGAAACAGATCAGCTATCACCGGTTGAATGGTCGCGCCAATCGACTGGCGCGGACGCTTCAAACAGCCGGAATCGGTCCTGAAAAACGAGTTGCGATTTTGGCCAATCGTTCGATTGAAGCCATCATAGGTGTTTTGGCCGTGCTGAAAGCGGGAGGAGCGTATATCCCGATAGATTCCCATTATCCAGAAGAAAGAATTCGGTTTTTATTAAAAGACAGCGAAGCATCTGCGCTGCTGGCCCAGGCTGATTATATAGACACCGCTTCACTTTTGACAGATGGCAGTATGCCTTGCATCCATCTTGACCATGAACATAATGGCCTACTCGAAGAGAATATTGTTTCAACCGCAACTCCAAAAGATACTGCCTATGTCATCTATACTTCAGGAACAACAGGAGCGCCAAAAGGAGTTGAAGTCAGACATCGCAATTTCACACATGCAGCGTTTGCTTGGCGAAGCATCTATGAGCTTGACCGCACACCAGCGCGAGTGCTGCAAATGGCCAGTTTCTCGTTTGATGTCTTTTCAGGAGACATAGCCCGGGCATTCTTAAACGGGGGAACGCTTGTGATTTGCCCGGATGATGTCAGAATTGAGCCTGAACTGTTATGTAAGCTGATGAATCAACAGCAGATTACATTAATGGAATCAACACCTTCCCTAATTATTCCCTTTATGGAATATGTTTATCGGCGAAAATATCGATTACCGAGCCTAAAGGTGCTGATCCTAGGTTCAGATATTGTCAGTGCCCAGGATTTTTATGCACTCAATGAACGGTTCGGGAAAGAGATGCGGATCATCAACAGCTATGGTGTAACAGAAGCAACTATTGATTCAAGCTATTATGAAATCACGATGAGTAAAGAGCCTTATCGTGATTTTGTACCGATCGGCATGCCGCTCCCAAATGTACAAATGTATGTCCTTAATAAGGACAATCAAGTTCAGCCCATCGGTGTTCCAGGGGAACTTTTTATTGGGGGAGAAGGCGTGGCCAAAGGTTATTGGCGAATAGCTGAATTAACAAAAGCCAAATTCAGCGATCCTTTAGGGCAAGGTCAGCCGCTGTATCAAACCGGAGATCAGGCCTGCTGGCTTCCGGACGGCACCCTTCGTCTTTATGGGCGTCTTGATCAACAAGTCAAAATAAAGGGCTACAGAATTGAGCTCGAAGAAATAGAAAATGCGCTTTTGAAGAACGAGCAAGTCAAAGAAGCGGCAGTCGCCGTTCAAAAAGATATCGAAGGGAAAACCTATTTGGCGGCATACATCGTTCCTAAAGAAGCAGACATCATCGATCTGCGTTTAGACTTGGCGAAAAGGCTTCCGGCTTACATGATTCCGGCTCATTTTGTCGGTTTAGAGAAAATGCCGCTTACATTTAACGGAAAGCTGAATAAAGATGCCTTGCCTGCTGCACATGTTCAGCGCTCGCAAACCTACCATGCCCCGAAAAATGAAAAACAAGCATTGCTATGCCGGATTTGGGAGGATGTGCTCCATGTCCGGCAAGCCGGCATTTCCGACTCTTTCTTTCAGCTTGGAGGAGACTCCATAAAAGCGCTGCAAGTGTCGGCTCGTCTTGCCGCTGAAGGATGGGATATGACGATTCGGGATTTATTTCAATTTCCAACCATTGAAGAACTGGCAAGTCATCTGACTCCGACCGTATCAATTGCCGATCAGGGACCTGTTGAAGGAAATGCCAGCCTAACACCTGTCCAGCGAAGGTTTTTCGCCTATCCTGGCGCTTTTGAACATCATTATAATCAAGCAGTCATGCTCACGAGTGAAAAAAGATTGAACGAGACTGCACTGCGCCGGGCCGTTACCGCCTTAATCAAGCATCATGACACACTGCGGATGATGTTTAAGAAAGACGATAGCGGACGTGTCCTTCAATATAACCGCGGAATCAGTCAAACGGATGGGGATGGATTTAGCTTTAAGACCATAGACCTCGCCGACGAGACGCAGATTGCCGACCGCATAGAAGCGGAAGAAAAACGAATACAACGGGCTATGCGTTTGGACGAAGGACTCCTTTTTCACATCGGATTGTTCAGATTGCGGGATGCAGATCATCTGCTGATCGCGATTCATCATCTGATTGTGGATGGTGTATCATGGAGAATTTTGCTTGAGGATTTACAAACAGCTTATCAGCAAGCTTTAGCAGACAAAAAAATCAAATTGCCGCAGAAAAGCGACTCTTACGTAACATATGCAAACAGGCTGCATCCATTGTCAACAAGTAACGAACTGCTTGAGGAAGCGGCATATTGGGAGCATGTGATATCTTTTGAAACGGCCGCATTGCCAAAAGACGGTCACAGGAATGCGGAAAGGCTGCAAAAAAAGACGCTCACCGCCTCTCGCATGTTAAGCGTGAAACTGACAAACCAGCTGCTGTTTCAAACAAAACAGGCATACGGCACAGAGGTGAATGAACTGATGCTGGCGGCCTTAGGAATGGCGCTTGCCGATTGGACGAAACATGAGCAATTCCTTGTCAGTGTTGAGGGGCATGGCAGGGAAGGGCATGTTCCAGACATCGATATTTCCAGAACCGTAGGATGGTTCACCGCGATTTATCCGGTTCTTCTGAATATGAGCGCGCCGGGGAATTCAAGCGAAAAAACCGCTTGTCGTATAAAAACTGTGAAAGACATGATGAGACGCGTGCCGAACCATGGAACAGGATACGGGCTCTTGCAATCGTCCCAACGACTTCAGCATCGTGATCCTGAAGTCTGCTTTAATTATCTCGGACAGTTCGACGGTCTTGAGGGAATGATGCGGATGTCTCCTTATCAGCCGCGCCATAACATTGCAGAAGAGCGGCCCAGGGAATTTGATTTGGACATCAATGCCATGGTCATCAATCATCAGCTTGATATTCAGGCTGTCTATACCGACGTCTTTTCCCGGCATACGATTGAAACATTTATGGATGGCTTCCGTGACCGCCTTTGTGAGGTGATCGAGCATTGTTCCACTAAGAAAAAACGCGAAAAAACTTTGAGCGATTTCAGCAATAAACAATTGACTTCCGCTTCATTATCAAGCATTGCCAATCTCGTAAAAGATCTTTAATTTCACCGGAAAGGTGTGTGGCATTCATGGCGCAAGAGACAGAAATTCAAGATATTTATCCATTGTCATATATGCAGGAAGGAATGCTGTTTCATTCACTGCTTCATCCCGATTCAAACGCCTATGTTGAACAAATTTCCTTCACCATTAGTGGTGATTTGTGTCTGGATTCATTTCAGAAGAGTCTGGATCTATTGATTGACCGGTATGACATTTTCAGAACGATTTATATAAAAGAGGTGCCTGATCTGGACGGGCCGCAGCAAGTCGTTCTGTCACACCGAAAAGTACCGGTTCAGACGGAGGATATTTCCGCCTTGACGGCTGAACAGCAGCAAACGTTGATAAAGAGCCGCAAACGAGCAGATCGGCTTCGAGGATTCGACCTGCAAAAAGGCCCATTAATGCGACTGACCCTTTATCAAACAGGAGAAAGGCGACACACATGCGTCTGGACCCACCACCACATCATGATGGATGGATGGAGCTTAGGTATTGTGCTGCAAGATTTTTTCCACATGTACTACGCTCTTAGAGACGGCCGGGCTATCCGTCTTGGGAAGCCGGCGCCTTACAGCACATATATGACATGGCTTCGCAGTCAGAATAGAGAAAAAACAGCAGCCTTCTGGTCCGATTATCTGGAAGGGTACGGGGAGTCTGTCTCAGTCCCCGGCACAAAAAGCAAAACAACAGAAGGCGTTTATACGCCGAAGCACCTTCAATTTTCACTAAAGCCGGAAACCACTGAAAAACTTTCCGATTTAGCAAGGCGATTGGGTGTAACGTTAAACACGTTGTTTACAAGTATATGGGGCTTGCTTCTGCACCGCTACAACGCGACTGATGATGCTGTATTCGGCGCGGTTGTTTCAGGGAGGCCTTCCGCCATTGACGGAATTGAATCAATGGCCGGACTGTTCATTAACACGGTGCCTGTCCGGATTCGTTCTTCCGCAGACATGTCATTTTCTTCGCTCGCCAAACAGGTGCAAAAAGACATCCTGACTTGTGAAGATCACGGCTATTATCCACTCTATGAGATTCAAAACGAAAGCGGCTTAAATAAGGACCTGATCAATCATATCCTTGTATTTGAGAATTATCCCGTCCAAATGCAGAAAGCGGTAAACGGCTGGCAGGAATCAGAGAAAAACGCGCTTGATCTTGACCATTTTTCCATGTCCGAGGAAACCAATTATGACTTGAACGTCGTCATTGTGCCGGGTGAGACGTTCTATATGAAATTCAGCTACAATGCCGAGGTCTATGATACAAAAGACATACTTCGGGTTCAAGGTCATGTAAACGAAGTGATCAAATGTGTACTGTCAGATCCCGATCGATTGATCACAAGCATTGATCCCGTTCCATTTGATGAAAAAAAACTGATTCATTCCTTTCACGGCAAACAGCGATCTTACCCGGATCAAACAGTTTATGAGCTGTTTGAAGAGCAAGCTGCCAAAACGCCGGAACAAGAGGCGCTCAGATTGAATGAAACAAGCTGGAGCTACCGTCAATTAGATCAACGAGCCAATCAAATCGCTCGTGCGCTAAGGGAAACAAATCAAGTTGCAGCTGTCATGCTGCGCCGCTCAAAAGAAACAGTCGCAGCTCTTCTCGGCATCTGGAAGTCAGGCAGCGCGTATATGCCGCTTGATCCGGATCATCCGCCTGAGCGGCTTTCATTTCTCTTGCATGACAGCCAATCCTCTTTGCTGGTTACGGAACAAGAACTGCTGCCGTTCGTTCCTGCGGATTACAAGGGGATGATTGTCACAATGGAAGAAACATCTGTTCAACCGACAGATTCTCTTTCAATACAGCCGGGCAGCGGACATTGGGCTTACATCATTTATACATCGGGGACAACGGGGCGGCCGAAAGGTGTGCTCGTCAGCCATGAAAGCATTTCCAATACATTGCAATGGAGACGGGAAGAATACAGCATGACGGACCGTGATATCGCGCTCCAACTCTTATCATATGTGTTTGACGGGTCTGTAACAAGTCTGTTCACACCGCTTCTGTCAGGTGCCTGCGTCTTGCTGACCGATGAAAATGACGCAAAAGATACCCTGGCGATTCAACAAATCATCGCCCGGCACGGCGTCAGCCATCTGCTCATCGTTCCTTCCTTATACCGCGTACTGCTGGAGACCTTGACAAAAAAAGACGCGGAAACACTTCGGGCTGTGACATTCGCCGGGGAAGCCGTGACACCTGATTTAATCACCTTAAGCCGCGACATTTGCAGCAACGCCGAACTGATAAACGAATACGGACCGACAGAAAACAGCGTGTCGACGACGGTGCTGCGAGATCTTCAGAAAAGTGAGCGATTGACAATCGGCCGTCCGGTTGATAATACATCTGTCTATATTATGCACGGGAACCTCCTTCAGCCGATCGGCGCTGTCGGTGAATTATGCATCTCAGGAAAAGGCCTGGCTGAAGGGTACTTTCAGCAAAAGGAATTGACAGTTCAAGCCTTTACCGCCCACCCCTTTCATGAAGGAGAACGGCTGTACAGGACAGGGGATAAGGCGCGCTTTTTGCCGGATGGAACGATCGAATACCTTGGGCGCTTGGATCACCAAGTGAAAGTCAGAGGATTCAGAATAGAACTAGGAGAAATTGAATCTGCGCTCCGCAGCATCTCCGGGGTGAAAGACGCGGCGGCAATCGTACGCACCACAGCCGATGGAGAACAGGAGCTTGCGGCTTATGTTGTATTGCAAAAGGAAACAGGGCGCTTGGACCTGCATAGAACCCTTGCCGGTAAATTGCCGGCCTATATGATGCCTGACAGCTTTACAATACTGCCCAACATGCCGCTTACAACGAGCGGAAAGCTGGATCGCTCCGGTCTTCCAGAGCCGGCACATTCAGGCAGGGCAGACGTCACGCCGAAAGCTCCCCGCACATTGCTTGAAACAGAGCTTGTTTTGATTTGGCAGGAAGTGTTGAAACGGGAGCGGATCGGCATACGAGATGATTTCTTTCAATTGGGCGGACAGTCTCTTAAAGCGGCAGCGTTTGTCTCAAAAATCTATCAGCGGCTGCATGTTCAGCTGCCCATTCGCGATGTCTTTTCATATCCGACGATTGAAAGCATGGCTGGTGCAATAGAGCAGATGACAAGGGATATCTGTCCAGAGATACAGCCAGCGCCGGAAAAAGATCTGTATCCTTTATCTTTCGCGCAAAAAAGGCTTTATGCCCTTCATCAGCTGGCAAAAGACAGTACAAGCTACAACATGCCCGCTGCTTTGGAACTGCGCGGAAAACTGTGCCGGAAGCGTTTAAAAGAAGCTTTTGCAACATTAATCGACAGACATGAGGCACTGCGCACTTCGTTTGTTTTACAGAACGGGGAGCCAATGCAAAGAATCGCATCAGCTGCCGAAGTGAAATGGACAGAGCTGCACATCCAATCCGAGGACTCGCTTAATGAAGTGATGGAATCGTTCGTTCAGCCGTTTGATCTTGAAAGAGCTCCGCTGATCAGAGTCTGCTTAGCCGCGTTGAACAAAGACCGGCATTTCTTTCTGCTTGATATGCATCATCTTATTGCTGACGGAATGTCAATGAGCACGTTTATTCGTGAATTCACGGACATTTACAGCGGGAAAGAGCCGCCTCCATTGACACTGCAATATAAAGATTTCGCTGTATGGCAAAATGAACAGTTTTCAGCCGGGGCATTCGGCAGCCAAAAACAGTACTGGCTGGAAGTGCTGAAGGGAACGCTGCCGGTGCTGGACTTGCCGCTTGATCAAAAACGGCCGCTTCTTCCCGATTTTAGCGGAGACACTTTGACCACGCATATTGACAGGGAAACAGGGGCAAAGCTGCGTCAGTTAATGGATGAGACCGGTTCAACGTTATATATGGTGTTGCTGGCTGGCTTCTCAATCTTTCTTTCTAAACTGAGCGGCCAAGAGGATATTGTCATCGGTTCGCCCGCACATGGCCGAGAACGCGCAGAACTTGATGGCGTGATCGGGATGTTTGTCAATACAATGGCGATGCGAAGCAAGCCTGAAGGGAATAAAACAGTCCGTACATATTTGAAAGAGATCAAAACGCTGACACTTGAGGCTGTTGATAACCAATATTATCCGTTTGAGGAGCTCGTCCAACACCTTGACGCCCCACGAGAAGTGAACCGCAACCCGCTTTTTGACGCTATGCTGGTGCTTGAAAACAGCGATGATTTCAAGATGGAATTACCGGAACTGACGCTTTTATCACATAAACTGCCGTATCACTCGTCAAAGTTTGATTTGACTTTGCATGCCGAAGAACAAGATGACGGTACGATCAGCTGTCATTTCGAGTACAGTACCGCCTTATTTGAAAAGGCAACGGTCGCGCGCTGGTCTGATCATTTTAAAACGCTAATCGGCAGCATGTCGGCCAATCATGACATGAAACTGTCCGACATGCAAATGCTGACTGCGAAAGAACAGGACATGCTAGTAGATGCTGCCGGGCAGACGGCTGAATACCCGAGACACGAGAACATCGCGAGTCTATTTGAAAAACAGGCAATAGCCACTCCGGATCAAATAGCTGCCGTGATGAAGGAACGGCAGCTGTCTTACCGGGAACTTGATGAAAAGGCTGAACAGACAGCGGCAATGCTAAATGAAAATGGAATCGGTTCAGGGCAAGTGGTTGGTTTAATGACAGAGCGTTCACTAGATATGTTGGTTGGCATTCTCGGCATTTTAAAAGCGGGAGGCGCTTATTTGCCGATTGACCCTGATTACCCAGCTGAGCGGATTCGCTTTATGCTCGATGACAGCGGGGCCAAACTGCTGCTTATCCAATCAGGACAACAATGGGACGAAACCATTGACCTGCCTGTTTTATATATTGACGAGGCAGAAAAAGGCGCGGCGGAAAGGCGGCACCAGCCGATATCAGCCGAACAGCCGGCATATGTGATCTACACATCAGGAACAACAGGAAAGCCGAAAGGTGTAGTGATTGAACACCGCAATGTGGTCAGCTTGATCAAACATGATGACCTGCCTTTTTCATTCGGATCTCAGGACGTCTGGACGCTGTTCCACTCCTATTGTTTTGACTTCTCGGTGTGGGAGATATTCGGCGCTCTCTTACACGGCGGAAAAATTGTCATTGTACCAAAAGAAACCGCCCGCGATCCCCATGCCTACCGGCTGCTTTTACAAAAAGAAGGCGTGACTGTGCTAAACCAGACGCCTACAGCTTTTCACGGGCTTATCGATGAAGATTTACGGCATCCGGACCGCTTACAGCTCCGCTATGTCATCTTCGGCGGAGAAGCCCTGCAGCCCGGGATGCTGATGAACTGGAATGAGAAATATCCAGAAACGGATCTCATCAATATGTACGGCATTACCGAAATAACGGTGCACGCCACGTATAAAAAGCTGTCTCGAACCGACATGAAACACAATAAAAGCAATATCGGAAAACCTCTGGCAACCCTTCAAGCCTATGTCGCGGACGCCTATATGAACCTGCAGCCCGTCGGTGTGCCGGGGGAACTGTATATCGCAGGAGCCGGAGTCGCAAGAGGATATATCAACAGAGATGAGCTGACTGCTTCCCGGTTCATCACAAATCCATATGTTCGGGGACAACGCCTTTATCGTACGGGAGACATCGTCAAAAGACTGCCTAACGGCGAGCTGGAGTATGTCGGCAGAAAAGATGCCCAAGTGAAAATCAGGGGATACCGGATTGAATTGGGGGAAATCAGGAGTGCCCTTCAAGAACTGCCTCTAATCAAGGAAGCAGCAGTTATAACAAGACATGACAAAGCCGGACGGCAATCGATCTATGGGTATGCGATAACGGCGCAAAACCTGAATGAAAACGACATTCGCGCCTCTCTCAGAACGATCCTTCCAGAATATATGATACCCGCGCGAATCATACAGGTCGACGAACTGCCGCTGACGGCTAACGGCAAGCTCGACGAAAATGCGCTGCCAGAACCGGCTGTGAATGAGAGCGCTGGCGAAGGTATAAATCCAAGAAACGAGATTGAACAGATGATGGCTGAGATTTGGGAAGAGCTCTTAGGAATGGAGGGGCTCGGTGTGGACGCTCACTTCTTTAACCTTGGCGGAGATTCTATTAAAGCGCTGCAAGTATGTGCAAGACTAAAGCAGCAAGGCTATGAAACTACAGTTCGCGAGCTGTTTCAGTATCAGACGCTTGGCGAGTTGTCAAAGCGGGTAACGAAAGTCCGGCGCGAGATTGATCAAGCTCCCGTCAGCGGCGAAGTGCCGCTGACGCCTGTGCAGCACTGGTTTTTCTCACAATCTTTGTCACATGATCACTTTCATCAATCTGTCATGCTGTACAGCACAACGCGATTTGATGAAACAGCTCTGCAAACAGCGCTCGCCCATATCGTGATCCATCATGACGCATTGCGGATGGTATGCGGATATCAAGACGGAGCTTTAGTACAGTACAACAGAGCCGAAGAGCTTGCCAAAGAGGAGCTGTTTTCGTTTGAACTGCTTGATGTAAGAGGAGCAGGATCATTAGCTCAAGAGCATGTGATGATTGAAAGGGCGGCGGAACATATTCAGAAATCGATTCAGCTTCAGACAGGGCCGCTTGTTGCAGCCGGCGTTTTTCGCGCATCGGACGGCGATCATTTGCTGCTTGTCATTCATCACCTTGTCATCGACGGAGTATCATGGCGTATCCTCTTCGAAGATTTGACCGCCGGATACAAACAGGCGCTGGCGGGAAAAGAAATCGTGTTTCCGGAAAAGACAGATTCCTATCAAAACTATGCCAAGCAGCTGACTGATTATGCAACAAGCCAACAGCTATTACGGGAAATAGATTACTGGATTGAAAGGGAACAAGCGATAGTTGAACCGCTTCCGAAAGATGCCGAAACCCTTACGAATCTGCTGCAAGATACAGACGCCATAGACATTCGGCTGACAAAACAAGAAACAGAGCGTCTGTTAACGGCCGTAAACAAGCCGTATACGACAGATACAAATGACATATTACTCGCCGCGTTAGGCCTTGCGCTTCACAAATGGACCGGCAATGATCGATTCAAAATCAGCTTGGAAGGCCACGGAAGAGAAGCGCATTTGGAGGATATCGATATCAGCCGGACGGTCGGCTGGTTTACCTCGATTTATCCTGTTTTACTCGATACAAGCCTTCCAGAGTCCACAGATGATCATGAGCGTTTCGGCTACCACATCAAACGGACAAAAGACATGCTGCGCCGTATTCCGTATAAGGGCGTTGGCTACGGGGTGCTGAAATACATCAGCGGCATGTGGGAACCTGCAGATTCCCAGTGTCCCGACATCAGCTTTAACTATTTGGGACAGTTTGACGAAGAGATCAAATCGAGCGGGTTTCGCGTTTCCCCGGTCAAAGCGGGGCATGAGATCAGTCCAGATTGGGAGCGGCCTCATCTCATCGATATCAGCGGCGCCGTATCTTCAGAATGTCTCGTCATGCACTTTGTCTATAACCGGCTTCAATATAAAAAAGAAACAGTACAAGCTCTGGCAGACCATGTTCAATTTTTTCTTAAAACGATCATCAAGCACTGCACAGAAAAAGAAACCCATGAAAGAAGTGCAACAGACTTCACTGATGAAGATTTAACATTGGAGGAGTTAAGCGACATTATGGGAGCCTTCAATAAACTATAGAAAAGGAGAGTCGCTGATGGTGCAGCAACCGGAAATACAAGATATCTATCCTTTATCTTTCATGCAGGAGGGCATGCTGTTTCATTCGCTGTTGGATCAGGAGTCTAGAGCCTACTTTGAACAGGCATCGTTTACGATAAACGGCTCGCTCGATACAGAACGGTTTCAAAAAAGTTTAGACGCGCTGATTGAACGCTATGATATTTTCCGCACTGCGTTTATACACAAAAATGTGGCAAAGCCGCGTCAAGTCGTTTTGAAAAGACGGCCAATCCGCCTTCAATTTATTGATATTTCTCATCTAGACGAGGCGGCTAAAGAAGCATTTGTCGATCAATTCAAACAAGACGACAAGAAAAAAGGATTTGATTTGCAAACAGACCCTCTTATGAGAGTATCCATCTTAAAAAGGGCACATGAGCAATATAATTGTATTTGGAGCCATCACCACATTTTAATGGATGGCTGGTGCTTCGGAATTGTGATGAAAGAATTTTTGGCCATTTACAAGGCTTTAGGAAAGGGACAGCTTCCTTATTTAGAACCGGTTCAACCGTTCAGCAAGTATATTAAATGGCTGATGCGCCAAGATCGAAAAGAAGCAGAGACATTCTGGAAAACAAGACTTTCAAGCGTCAAACAAACGACATCACTGCCCAAAAAATCGACATCCTCAAAAGGAACGCTGCAACAGATGGCATTTACAGTATCTAAAGAGCAGACTGATGGGCTGCGTAAATTGGCCACGAACGCAGGCGCGACGCTGAACACGGTTTTTCAGGCATTATGGGGAATCGTGCTGCAAAAGATCAACCGCTGTGATGACGCAGTCTTCGGCTCAGTTATTTCCGGGAGGCCGTCTGATCTTGATGACGTAGAAAAAATGGTCGGTCTTTTTATTAACACCATTCCCGTCCGGGTCAAAAGCGGGTCGAATTCCTTTGCGGAACTGGTCAGCTGCTTACAGCAGGAAACACTGAAAGCAGAAGCGTACAATTATTATCCTTTATATGATATTCAGGCGCAAAGCACGCTGAAACAGGAGCTGTTTGACCATATTGTCGTATTTGAAAACATACCGACCCAGCGCGAGATTGAAAGCCTGAATCAAGCCGATGCGTTCGATTTCACAGTCGAAGATTTTCAAATGGAGGAAGTCACCAACTATGGATGCAGCATTAAAATCATTCCGGGAAGCTCGCTTTATATTCGCATAAATTTTGATATCGGACAGTATGATCCAGCCATGATGAAAAAAATCGAACTGTATTTGCGCCATATCATCGGCTCTGTCATCGCTGATCCCAATCAGCAAATCGCGCAAATTTCATTGCTTGGCGAAGAGACCGCCAAAGAGATGCTGTACAAATTCAATCAAACAGAGTCCGCCGCACCTTTGGCGCCGACGCTGAACGGTCTATTCACCCGCCGTGTCGCCCTTTCGCCGCACCTGCCGGCGCTTCGTTTTTCCGGCGGTATCTTAACGTACCGAGAGCTTGATCAGTACACAAATCAGCTTGCTGTCCGTCTGAAGAAAAAAGGCGTCGCCGAAGAAAGCGTCATCGGTGTGCTCGCCGATCGTTCACCGGAGATGGTGATCGCGGTGCTGGCTGTTTTGAAAGCCGGCGGCGCTTACGTGCCGCTTGATCCGGACTATCCTGAAGAACGGCTCAGGTACATGTTGAGCGACAGCGGTGCCAAGCTTCTCGTCACAGGACCGGGGTTATCCGTCTCCGGTTTTTCCGGTGAGGCACTTGAGGTCAATCTGTCATCTCTTCAAGCTAAACCAGCGGAGACAGAACCGGTTCGTGCTCATACAGATGGCGGCTCACTCGCCTATGTCATCTATACATCCGGTTCAACCGGGACACCGAAGGGGGTTGCGGTTGAACATCGCCAGGCTGTCGCCTTTTTGTCCGGCATGCAGCGGCAGTTCCCATTAACTGAAGATGATGTCATCGTGCTGAAGTCGTCGTTTTCATTTGATGCTTCGATCTGGCAGTTGTTTTGGTGGATGATACCCGGCGCCTCCATGTATCTGCTTCCGCCGGGCTGGGAGAAAGATCCCGCTTTGATGACAGAAGCCTTCGTCAATGAAGGGGTGACGACGGCTCATTTTATCCCGGCGATGGCGAACAGCTTTTTAGACCAGGTGGAAATGGAAACAGATGAGAAAATGACAACCCTTGCGAAAACCTTGAAACGTGTATTCGCCGGAGGTGAAGCGCTCGCTCCCCAGACAGCCGCGCGATTTGCCCGCTCTTTGCCGGAGACTGCGGTCATTCACGGCTACGGGCCGACAGAAGCTACGGTGGATGCCGCATTTTATCTGTACGATCATGAAAAAGACAAGGAACGGATGCGGCTTCCGATCGGAAAACCTGTACCAGGGGCGCGCCTTTATATTTTAGACAGTGAGAAAGCCGTCCAGCCAGCCGGAGTAGCCGGAGAACTGTATATCGCAGGCGCGGGGGTCACGAGGGGCTACTTGAACCGTCCGGAACTGACAAAAGAACGGTTTCTCGATGACCCGTTTTATCCGGGCGAACGCATGTATCAAACAGGCGATCTGGCAAGATGGCTTCCGGACGGTGTCGTTGAATGGCTGGGCCGCACGGACGGCCAAGTGAAAATCCGCGGCTACCGGATCGAACCAGGTGAAGTCGAAGCGGCGCTTCGACAAATCGACGGTGTGCGGGAATCGGCGGTTATCGCTCGGACAGAAGGGGAGGAAACGAAGCTTTATGCCTATATTGAAGGTCACGATCAACAGACCGTAAGGGCAGAACTGACTAAGCGCCTGCCGGCCTATATGATGCCTTCATCATTCATCGAGATGCGTGACTGGCCTGTCACCCCGAGCGGAAAGCTCGACCGCAAGGCGCTGCCCGCTCCCGCTGAAGCGGCCGAATGCCGCGCTTACACCGCGCCGCGAACCATCACGGAAATGAAGCTCGCCAAGCTATGGGAAGAGGTGCTGAAAAACGGCCCTGCCGGCATTCGCGACCACTTTTTCGAACAAGGCGGCCACTCCCTGAAGGCGACAGCGCTCGTCTCCCGCATTTCCAAGGAGTTTGGCGTGCAGGTGCCGCTGAAGGAGATCTTTGCCAAGCCGACACTGGAAGAGATCGCAGCCGTGATTCAGGAACTGGATGAAAGCCCATATGCGGCGATTGAACCGGCGGGCAAACAGGACACCTATCCGGTGTCCTCGGCGCAAAAGCGAATGTACGTGCTTCAGCAGCTGGAAGACGGCGGTGTCGGCTACAATATGCCGGCAGCGCTTAAGCTGACAGGACCTCTCGACCGCGCGCGGCTTGATGAGGTATTCAGACAGCTGATCCGCCGCCACGATTCGCTCAGGACATCGTTTGAAACCGGGGCTGACGGTGAGCCTGTCCAGCGCATCCATGACGATGTCCCATTTCAGCTCATGGAGTTGGCATCGGCTGAAGACTTTGTCCGTCCGTTCCAGCTTCAAGAAGCGCCGCTTTTCCGCGCCGCTCTTGTGAAGGAAGCGGAGGACCGCCACCTGTTGTTGGTGGACATGCATCACATCATTTCCGACGGGGTGTCTGTCGGCACCTTGATCCATGAATTCAGCGAGGTGTACGCCAACCGGACGCTGGCCCCGCTGCGGATTCAATATAAAGACTACGCCGTCTGGCAACAGGCATTCAAACAAGGGGAGGTGTACAAAAGACAGGAGGCCTATTGGCTGAAGCAGCTCGACGGCGAGCTGCCGGTTCTGGATCTGCCGGCCGACAACGCCCGCCCGGCGGTGCGGAGCTTTACCGGAGATCATGTGTCCTGCACGCTTGATGCGGAAACGACGGCCGGCCTTTACAAGATCGCCCGCGAAAACGGGTGTACTCTGTATATGGTTCTTATCGCCGCATACAGCACACTTCTTGCCCGTCTCAGCAGGCAGGAAGACATCATCATCGGTTCGCCGATCGCCGGGCGGCCGCACAAAGACTTAGAACCTGTCATCGGGATGTTTGTCAACACATTGGCGATCAGATCGCAGCCGGCAGAAAACAAACGTTTCACTGATTTCTTAAGGGATATCCGCCAAACGGCGCTTGAGGCATTCGAGCATCAGGATTATCCGTTTGAAGAGCTTGTCGACCGGCTCGGCGTCGTCCGTGATATGAGCCGCAATCCGCTGTTTGACGTCATGTTCGTTCTGCAAAATATGGAACGGGAATCACTCACTCTGCATGACTTGCATTTGGCGACTGTAGCTCATAACGCGCATAAAGTCTCTAAGTTTGATATGACTCTTTATGCAGCTGAAGAAGATCAAGGGACAATCCGTTTTGATGTTGAATTCAACACAGACATCTATCAAAAACAGACGATCAAGAAATGGGTTTCCTACTATATTCGTATTCTCAAACATGTGATCGAACATCAGAACATTCATCTCGGTGACATCCATGTATTGGATAAACATGAGACAAACGTATTGATTGACACATTTAATCAGACAAATCAAGACTATCCAAAACACGAAACGATCAGCCGTTTATTTGAACAGCAAGCTGCCAAAACACCTCATGCATTGGCTGTTATACATGATAGACAAACCTTGACTTACCGGGAATTAAACGAACGGGCCAACAGAATAGCCGCTGCGCTTCGAGCAAATGGCGTCGGTTCAGAAAGTGTTGTCGCACTATTAACAAATCGCACGCCTGAACTTGCAGTCGGAATTCTCGGCATTTTAAAAGCCGGCGGAGCCTATCTTCCCGTCACTGAAGACATGCCGACAGAACGGCTGGAATGGATGCTGTCTGACAGCAAAGCAGATATTCTCCTTCAATCAGATCAATTAGAATGTCCTGTTGCTGGAAAACGGTTATTCATAGAAAACATCCAGCTTGAGACTGGAATTTCAGCAAGCAATCCCGAACAGCAGGGCGGTCCTGATTCTCTCGCTTATATCATGTATACATCCGGATCAACCGGCACGCCAAAAGGCGTAATGGTTGAACAGCGCGGTATCGTCCGCCTCGTGAAAAACACCGATATGGCGTTTACACCTGAAGACAGGCTTTTATTGACAGCCTCGTTAGGATTTGACGCGATGACATTTGAAATATTCGGACCGCTTTTAAACGGTGCTCGTTTATACATCAGTAACAAAGAAACCTATTTAGATTCCGATCAGCTCAAAGCATTCATACAGCATAACGGAATCACGACCTTATGGCTGACATCATCCTTATTTAATCAATTATCAGAACAAAATGAGCGAACATTTTCCGACCTGTCCAGATTGATTATCGGCGGAGAAGCACTGTCGCCAAACCATGTCAACCGCGTACACAACGCGTCGCCGGATCTCGCGCTATGGAATGGTTACGGTCCAACGGAAAATACAACATTCTCAACGTGCTTCCGGATCGAACACGAGTATAGGCATTCCATTCCGATCGGCCGTCCAATCGCTAATTCAACCGCCTATATTGTCAACAGCCGCGGGACATTGCAGCCCATTGGTGTAATCGGAGAATTATGCGTTGGCGGGGATGGACTAGCCAGAGGCTACTTCGGAAGACCTGAACTGACGAAAGAAAAATTTGTGCCAAATCCCTTCGCACCTGGTGAACGAATGTACCGGACCGGTGATTTGGCCCGCTGGCTGCCAGATGGGACGATTGAATATATCGGCCGGATGGACGATCAAGTAAAAATTCGCGGCTACCGGATTGAGCTGGGAGAAATTGAAGCAGCATTGCGGCAGATTGACGGTGTCAAAGAAGCCGCCGTTATCGTGAGAACCGGTCCCTCGGGACACAAAGAACTCCTTGCCTATATGAGTCTGCAAGTGGAAATGGATATCGAGAAAGTCAGATCTCTTCTTTCTCAACAATTGCCTGGGTTTATGGTTCCGGCGCATTTGGTTGAGCTTGCCGCCTTGCCTCTGACACAAAACGGAAAGCTCGACAGAAGAGCACTGCCTGAACCGGAGACCACAACGATCAACACAGCATATGCCCCTCCGCGCAATCAGCTGGAGGAACAGCTTGCCGTGATCTGGCAAGAGGTTCTCGGCGTTGAGAAAGTCGGTATAGAAGATTCGTTTTTTGAACTGGGAGGCGATTCGATTAAAGCCCTCCAAGTATCTGCTCGTCTTGGACGTTTTGACTTGAAAATCACGGCAAGCGACTTATTCCGCCATCCAACTATTAAAGAAGCCGCACCTTTCATCCGCAAGACTGAGAGAAGTATAGATCAGCGGCCGATTGAAGGAGAAGTTCCTTGGACGCCCGTTCAGCGCTGGTTCCTCGCGCAGCATATCGAAGAGCGGCAGCATTTCAACCAATCTGTCATGCTTCACAGCTCAGAAGGATTTCAGGAACAGCCGCTGCGGACGGCTTTACAGCATCTTGTTATCCATCATGATGCCCTCCGCATGACAATCAGCGATGACGGCGGACGACTGCAGCAATTTAACAGAGGGATTCATGGAGAACTTTACAGTCTGAACATAAGAGACCTTTCTAAAACAGCACAATGGGAGAACATGATTGAAGACGAAGTCGCTGGTTTGCAGCGCAGTATCCATTTGCAAAAAGGCCCACTGCTAAAAGCAGGCTTGTTCAACACAAGGTCGGGAGCTTATTTATTTCTCACCATTCATCACCTGGTCGTCGACGGGGTCTCATGGCGGATTTTGCTTGAGGATTTATCGGCAGCATACAGTCAGGCGGTCGCAGGACAACCGGTCCAGCTTCCGCGGAAAACGGACTCATACCAATATTTCGCAAATCGGCTTTCGGAATACGCAGAGAGCAGCAAGATCATTCGTGAACAATCGTATTGGCGCACTGTTGAAGAAGAAAAAGCGGCTTTGCTTCCTTGTGAAAAACCGCAAAGCGCTGCGGACAACATTCGGAAAACGGTAAGCTTTACCCTTTCAGAAGAAGACACGCACGTTTTAATCCACAAGGTCAACAGCGCCTACAGCACAGACACCCAGGATATTCTGCTGACGGCCGTATCATTAGCTCTGTGTGATTGGCTGGGAGAAAGAAAACTGCGCATTGCGATGGAAGGACACGGAAGGGAACAGATCCTTCCTGAATTGGACATCAGCCGGACGGTCGGCTGGTTCACTTCAATGTATCCTGTATTGATTGATTTACACGCAGCTGAAGGCGAACTGGGGCTGGCGATAAAAGCAGTCAAAGATACGCTCGGCAGAATACCGGACAAAGGAATTGGATACGGCATTTTAAAATATTTAACAGCACCTGAAAACAAAACAATTCAGTTTGGCAAAGCGCCTGAAATCGGTTTTAACTATTTAGGGCAATTCAATGATACAGAACGCCAACAAATGTTCAGCTTTTCGGGGCTTGCAAGCGGGAAAGACATTACACCTACATGGCAGCGCGAACAAACGCTGGAGATGAGCGCCATGGTAAGGCAAAATCAGCTGTATTTCAATTTGAGCTATCCGCCAAGCCGCTTCCAAACAACAACAATGAAACAGCTGTTGCATACGTTGAAACAATATTTGCACCAAATCATCAATCATTGCGCCGGGAAACAAGAAACAGAAAAAACGGTCAGCGATTTTAGCAGCCAATCGTTAACAGCGGAAGATTTGGGCAGTATTGCGAGCTTTGTCGAAGAACTGTAGAAACAGGAGGCAGGGAGAAAATATGACAAAAAAGCATGAGATTCAGGATATTTATCCGCTTTCTTATATGCAGGAAGGCATGCTATTTCACAACCTTCTCAAAAAGGACTCACAGGCATACGTCGAACAAGCCTCATTTTCAATAACAGGAAAGGTTGACACAGACATTTTTCAGAAAAGCATCGCTGTTCTGTGCGCCCGGCACGACATTTTCAGAACGATTTTTGTCAGTCAAAATGTATCCGTTCCACAGCAGGTCGTCTTAAAAGAACGGACGATCACCGTTGAAGAAAAAGATCTGACTCATTTGGACCGATCCAGCCAGCTCGCATTGATCGATGAGGTCAAAAAAACAGACAGGGCTAAAGGGTTTCATTTGCAAAAAGATGGACTGATGCGCGTCATTCTTTTCAAAACAGGGGAACGCGAATTCACATGCATTTGGAGCTTCCATCACATCATTATGGACGGCTGGTGCCTCGGGATTGTCCTGAAGGAGTTTTTCCATATATACGCTTCCCTTTTGCACCAAGCACCATTAAAGCTTGAGCCTGCTGTGCCTTACGGGACTTATATTCAATGGCTGATGGAGCAGGACAAAGAAGCAGCCGCCCGATACTGGGAGCAATATCTTGAAGGATATGACCAGCAGAGCGGGCTGCCAAAGCTAAAAAAAGCGGGCGCCAAAAACAGACAAGAAGAAGTCACCTTTTCCCTTTCTAAAACAGTTACGGCCAAGCTGAAAGAGCTGGCCGCAAAGGAAGAAGTCACACTGAGCACCATTTTTCACACGCTTTGGGGAATTTTGCTGCAAGCTTATAATCAGACGGATGATGCGGTTTTCGGTTCAGTTATTTCCGGCAGGCCGTCTGAAATTGCAGGAATAGAGCGGATGATCGGCCTTTTCATTAACACGGTGCCGGTGCGGGTTACCGGTACAAAAGTGCCTTTTGTGAAACTGATCAAACAAGTGCAAAAAGATGCGCTCAATGGGCAGCCGTACAGCTACCACCCACTATATGAGATACAGGCGGAATCCGCCGTCAAACAAGGCTTAATCGACCATATTCTTGTTTTTGAAAATTATCCTGTTGAAAAAGAAATCGCACTGCTGAACAACGGACAAAATGCAGATGATCTGTTTCACATTCATGATTTCAACATGGAAGACGAGACCAACTACAGCTTTTATCTGATGGTGGCACCAGGAGAAGACATTCATCTCAAAATGAGATTTGATTCCGGCATCCATGAACGTTCTTTCATCGAAAGCGTCAAAGGCCACTTGCAGCATATTATCGCACAAGTGCTGCAAAATCCGAATTTGCCCCCGGAGGAATTGACAATCACAACAAAGCAGGAACATGAAAACCTGCTCAGCACATTGAAAATAGAGACGAAGCCGCGCAAATATGAAACGATCCAGTCGATGTTCGAACTTCAGGTGGCACAATCACCTGATGAAAAAGCCATTCACTACGAAGGGCAGTCGATCACCTATCAAGAGCTGAATGAAACGGCCAACAAACTTGCGCGCCTTCTCCGTAAACGGGGTGTCAAACGCCAGGAGCCGGTGGCGATCATGGTCGAACGATCTCCCGCTTTAGCGGCGGGAGTCCTCGGCATTATAAAAGCGGGTGCGGCTTTTGTTCCGATTGACCTGAACCATCCTGCTGAACGCATTCGCTATTGTATAGAAAACAGCGGCTGTCAGCACATTGTATCGCAGCGCAATTTGGCGGCTGTTGCAAAATCAGTCGGAACAGAGTGCAGTGTGACATTTATAGAAGAAGCAGATGCAGAAAGAGACGGAAGCAATGTCGAGACGGTAAACACAGCGGAGGATTTGCTTTACATCATGTATACATCAGGGACAACGGGAAAACCGAAGGGCGTTTTATTTGAACATCGAAATATGGCCAACTTGCTTGAAGACCAATTTAAAAACTCACGTATTGATTTCAAAACAAATGTGCTGCAGTATGCATCTTGTGCGTTTGACGTCTGCTATCAAGAACTGTTTACCACCTTGCTTAGCGGCGGCACGCTTTGCATCGCGCCTGAATCAATCAAACGTGACCCAGCTCAGTTGTTTTTGTTGATCAATACGCAGCAAACAGAAGTCGTCTTTTTCCCGACGGCTTTTGTGAAAATGCTTTTTAACGAAGAACACTATGCGAACAATTTTCCAAGCTGTGTCAAGCATGTCATTACAGCGGGAGAGCAATTGACGGTCTCGCATATTTTTAAGGCTCTGCTAAAGCAGCGAGACATACGCTTGCATAATCATTACGGGCCGGCGGAAACCCATGTCGTCTCGACATGCACCATTCATCCTGAGGGCGACATCCCGGATGCTCCGCCGATCGGTAAACCGATCAGCCATACCGCCATGTATATTCTTGACAAACACAAACGGCTTCAGCCCCGCGGTGTAGCAGGAGAGCTTTATATATCCGGCGCGAGCGTCGGGAGAGGATATGTCAACAATCCAGACTTGACAAAACAGAAGTTTTTGCCCGATCCGTTTAGAGCGGGAGCCGTCATGTATCGAACAGGAGATATCGCAAGGCTTCGCACAGACGGACAAATCGACTATATCGGCCGGACTGATGATCAAGTGAAAATCAGGGGTTACCGGGTCGAACCGAAGGAAATTGAGGTGACATTGACGAATCATCCTGCTGTTAAGGAAGCGGTTGTCCTTGTTCAGAAAGACAGTGAAGGGGAACATGAATTGTGCGCATACTACAGCACGCGAAAACCGATCGACCCTTCTGCATTACGTCACGATTTGGCCGACGTCATCCCTGACTACATGATGCCTGTAAAATGGACTGACGTGCAAACGATTCCGCTTACCGCAAATGGAAAAGTCGACAAAAGCGCCCTCCCAGAACCAACATCATCTGCTTCGCTTCAGTCATATGCCGCACCTCGCAATTTGAATGAGCTCAGGCTTTCACAGCTTTGGGAAGATGTACTGAAAAGGGGGCCAGTCGGCATCCGCGACAACTTTTTTGAACTGGGCGGCCATTCTTTAAAAGCAACATCGCTCATCTCTCGCATCGCCAAAGAATGGAACGTTCAGATTCCATTAAGCGATGTCTTTGCTCATCCGACCGTAGAAGGGTTGGCAGCTGTCATCAGTGAAGCGGAGGAAAACCCGTTTGCCTCGATTCAGCAAGTACGGACAAAGGAGACATATCCGGTTTCTTCCGCACAAAAACGGATGTATGTTCTGCACCAGCTTGATAGCGGAGGAGTCAGCTACAACATTCCGGCCGTTTTGGAGCTGACAGGCGAGCTCGACCGACTGAGGGTAGAAGCTGTATTTCGAGAACTGATCCGCCGGCATGAGCCCCTTAGGACATCATTCGAGGCAGGAGAAGACGGCGAGCCGGTGCAGCGGATTCATGAAAAGGTGCCGTTTGAATTTCTGAGCGAATCTTCATCTGAATCATTTATCCGGCCGTTTGATCTTGGAAAAGCTCCGCTTTTCAGGGCAGGCTTTGTGACTATTGAAAAAGGACGATATCTGCTTTTAGTGGACATGCACCATATTATTTCAGACGGTGTCTCCATCCAATTGCTCATGCGGGAATTTAGCGAGCTGTATAAAGGACATGAACTGGCCCCGTTACGCATTCAATATAAAGACTATGCCGCATGGCAGGAAACATTCAAAACAAGTGACATATACAAGCGGCAAGAATCATATTGGCTCAAACAACTGGCCGGGGAGCTGCCAGTGCTCGAATTGCCAACGGATAAACCGCGTCCCGCGGCAAAAAGCTTTGCAGGTGACAGGGTACCGTTTGTAATCAGTCAAGAGCTTACATCACGTTTAAAACAGCTCGCAGGAGAAAACAGGTGCACGCTGTATATGACGCTTCTTGGAATATACAACGTTTTATTATCACGGCTAAGCGGTCAGGAAGAGATCATCGTCGGTTCGCCGATCGCGGGCAGACCGCATGCTGATCTTGAATCCGTGCTCGGAATGTTTGTGAACACATTGGCTTTTCGAACACGTCCGGTGAGCGGAATATCTTTCAAAAAATATTTACAGGACATTCGAGGAACAGCTCTTGAAGCCTATGAACATCAAGATTATCCGTTAGAGGAGCTGGTTGACCGTCTCGCTGTTCAGCGGGAGATGAGCCGAAACCCGCTTTTTGACACAACGTTTGCACTGCAAAATATGGAGCGGCAAGAGCTGTTGATGGATGGCATTGAGCTTCGACAGAAAGATATCAGCCATCCAATTTCTAAATTCGACCTGTCACTGTATATGGCCGAAAGCGGCGGACAATTATACTGTCAGTTTGAATACAGTACAGATTTGTTTGAACGGGAAACGATCCAAAAATGGGCCGACTTTTTTAAAACTTTGGCCCAAAACGCAGCACAGCATCCTGAGTTGGAACTGGATCAGTTATCAATACTGTCGAAAAAGGAACAAAGCGCACTTCTGCAAAACTTCAGCCCGATGAAAAAAATCGATTTCCCACTGGATCAGCCGCTTTATTATCAGCTCGAACAGCAGGCGGAAAAGACGCCTGATCGTCCGGCCGTTTTGGCAGATGGCGTCTCCATCTCCTATAGAGAACTGAATGAACGAGCCAATCAAATCGCTTGGAAGCTGATAGACCGCGGTATTCAACAGGAAGATGTGATTGCCATAATGGGGAGACGTTCACCAGAGATGCTGATTGGGATTTATGGCATTTTAAAAGCGGGAGCTGCTTATTTGCCGATCGACCCGGACTATCCTAAAGAACGGATCCATTTTTTAATAGAGGACAGCGGCGCAAAGATCCTGCTTGCAGAATCTAATCTTGCCGAAGCATCGATGTTTGAGGGAACCATTTTGCCGCTTGATGACGGCCGCGTGAATCACAGAGAAGCGGTAGCCAATCCGAAACTCCCGGTGCCGCCCGATGCCTTAGCCTATATCATCTATACATCCGGCTCAACGGGACGCCCAAAAGGCGTCATGGTGGAACACAGGTCCGCGGTCAACTTTTTATACTCACTGCAAACCCGCTACCGGCTGAACGACTCGGACATGATTCTGCATAAAACGTCTTACTCGTTTGACGCTTCAATATGGGAGCTGTTCTGGTGGCCGTTTGCCGGGGCTTCTGTTTATCTGCTTCCTCAAGGAGGGGAAAAAGATCCTGAAATCATCTTAAAAGCGCTGGAGGAAAAGCGAATGACAGCGGCTCATTTTGTCCCTTCTATGCTCCACTCATTCTTGGAATATATGAATCATAGAAAAAAACCGGCCGACATCGGACATTTAAAAGGAGTCTTTGCAGGCGGAGAGCAGCTGGGAGCGCACCTCGTCTCCCGTTTTCATGAGCTTCTGCCGGGGGTGGAATTGACAAATTCCTATGGACCGACGGAAGCGACGGTAGAAGCAGCATACTTTGATGTTCCTAAAAGGAAAGTGCTTCACCATGTTCCGATCGGCCGATCAGGACACAATATGAGACTCTATATTTTAAATAAAAAGCGGCAGCTTCTGCCGTTCGGATGTCGAGGAGAATTGTATATCGCAGGCGCTGGCGTCGCAAGGGGCTACTTGAATCGGCCGGAACTGACAAAAGAACGGTTTCTCGAAGATCCGTTTTATCCAGGGGAACGCATGTATCAAACAGGGGATCTAGCAAGATGGCTACCGGACGGCACCGTTGAATGGCTGGGCCGCACGGACGGCCAAGTGAAAATCCGCGGCTACCGGATCGAACCGGGAGAAATCGAAGCGGTAATTCGACAAATCGACGGTGTGCGGGAAGCGGCGGTTGTCGCCCGGACAGAAGAGGAGGAAACCGCGCTTTATGCCTATATTGAAGGGCAAGATCAACAGACTGTAAAGGCAGAGCTGGCCAAGCGACTGCCAACCTACATGATGCCTTCGTCCTTCATCGAGATGCGTGACTGGCCTGTCACCCCGAGCGGAAAGCTTGACCGCAAGGCATTGCCTGCTCCCGCCGGAGCGGCTGAACGACGCGCTTACACCGCGCCGCGAACCATCACGGAAATGAAGCTCGCCCAGCTATGGGAAGAGGTGCTGAAAAACGGCCCTGCCGGCATTCGCGACCACTTTTTCGAACAAGGCGGCCACTCCCTGAAGGCGACTGCGCTCGTCTCCCGCATCGCCAAAGAGTTTGGCGTGCAGGTGCCGCTGAAGGAGATCTTTGCCAAGCCGACACTGGAAGAGCTCGCAGCCGTGATTCAGGAATTGGATGAGAGCCCATATGCGGCGATTGAACCGGCGGAAAAACAGGACACCTATCCGGTGTCCTCGGCGCAAAAGCGAATGTACGTGCTTCAGCAGCTTGACGAAGACGGCACAGGCTACAATATGCCTGCAGCGCTTAAGTTGACAGGTCCGCTCGTCCACGCCCGGCTTGCTGAGGTTTTCAGGCAGCTGATCAGCCGCCACGAATCGCTCAGGACGTCGTTTGAAACCGGGGCAGACGGTGAGCCCGTTCAGCTCATCCATGACGATGTCCCATTTCAGCTCATGGAGTTGGCATCGGCTAAAGACTTTATTCGTCCGTTCCAGCTTCAAGAAGCGCCGCTTTTCCGCGCCGCTCTTGTGAAGGAAGCGGAGGACCGCCACCTGTTGTTGGTGGACATGCATCACATCATTTCCGACGGGGTGTCTGTCGGCACTTTGATCCGCGAATTCAGCGAGTTGTACGCCAACCGGACGCTTGACCCGCTGCGGATTCAATATAAAGACTACGCCGTCTGGCAACAGGCATTCAAACAAGGGGAGGTGTACAAAAGACAGCAGGCCTATTGGCTGAAGCAGTTTGACGTTGAGCTGCCGGTGCTGGATCTGCCGGCTGACAACGCCCGCCCGGCGGTGCGGAGCTTTACCGGAGACCACGTGTCATTTTCACTTGATGCGGACACTTCAGCCGGCCTTTACAAGATCGCCTGCGACAACGGGTGCACCCTTTATATGGTTCTTCTTGCCGCATACAGCACACTTCTTGCCCGTCTCAGCGGACAGGAAGACATCATCATCGGTTCGCCGATCGCCGGGCGGCCGCACAAAGACTTAGAGCCAGTCATGGGGATGTTTGTCAACACAATGGCGATGAGAACCTATCCGACAGAAAACAAACGTTTCACTGATTTCTTAAGAGAGATCCGCCAAACGGCACTTGAGGCATTCGAGCATCAGGATTATCCGTTTGAGGAGCTTGTCGACCGGATCGACGTCGTCCGTGATATGAGCCGCAATCCGCTGTTTGACGCTATGCTTGTCGTACAAAATATGGAGCATCAAGAGTTTCTCCTGGATGGACTGCATATTCAGCCTGCCGATATGTCTCAGACCGTGTCAAAGTTTGATCTGACACTGCAAGTTTCAGAAGGGGATGAACGCATACATTTTCGGTTTGAATATGCATCATCCTTGTTTAAACAAGAAACGATCGAGCGCTGGATATCTCATTTCATGACAATGCTTCAGCACATTGTCCATGCGCCGCATACAGCACTGCAAGCGATCAGCATGCTGACAGCTAATGAACAACAGCTGCTGATGACGAGCTTCAACAGGATCACAGAACGACACCGCCCTAACACAACCGTTCATGAATTGTTCGCCCGCCAGGCGGCAAAATCGCCGAGGGCAACAGCTCTCATCACTCGGGAAGGCGCGCTCACTTATCAAGAATTAGACGAATGGTCAAATAAAATAGCGAGAACTTTGCAAGACCGCGGGATTGGTCCGGATCTCGCTGTAGGTATCATGATTCCCAAATCAACGGGCTTAATCGCGGCCATCCTCGGGACTTGGAAATCCGGAGGCGCCTATGTCCCAATTGACCTTGCATATCCGGACGAACGCAAACGGTATGTATTGGCCGACAGCGGAGCAAAACTGCTGATCACCGATCGCAAGGCATATCATCAAGTACCTGATGGTTTTAAAGGTGAAGTACTGCTGATTGAAGATGTACGGGAACAGGACACCACACCTATTCTATCTGCTGCTGAACCTGAACATTTGGCCTATATCATCTATACATCCGGTACGACGGGCGAGCCAAAAGGCGTCATGGGGGAACACAGGGGAGTTGCTCATACACTCCAGTGGCGAAGCGCTTTTTATGAATTTCATGACAATGATATCGCACTTCAGCTTTCCTCTTTTTCCTTTGACGCATTTGTCACAAGTATGTTTGCACCGCTTATATCAGGAGCGCAAATCGTCATCCCGACTGAAGAAGAAGCGAAAGACATTCTTGCCATTAAACAATACCTGGCCCATTACGGCATTACACATATGAATCTCATTCCGATTCTGTATCGGACACTGCTTGACGTATTGCAGCCAGAAGATACACAAACACTGCAAGTTGTCGCATTAGGGGGAGAAGCGATTGACCGGAATTTGCTGGATCGAAGCTTCTCGATCTGCCCCGGCACAGAAATTGCCAATGAATACGGACCGACAGAAAACAGCATCACGACCACTGCGGCCAGACAGTTAAAACGTCAGGAAAACGTCACGATCGGCAGGCCGATTGATCATACACATGTTTATATTTTAAAAGGAAATCACTTGCAGCCTATCGGTGTGACCGGAGAACTTTGCATTACAGGTCCGGGGCTTGCAAGAGGCTATATCAATCTTCCTAAGCAAACGGCTCAAGCTTTCGTTCAAGATCCGTTCCATCCAGATCAGCGTATGTATCGGACGGGGGATTTGGCGAAATGGCTGCCGGACGGCACATTGCAGTATGTCGGCAGGATGGATGAACAAGTCAAAATCAGAGGCCACCGGATAGAGATAAAAGAAGTGGAGGCGGCTCTCTCCGGCCTTGCCGGAGTAAAAAAAGCAGCTGTGGTCGATTCTGTTACCGCAGCGGGGTATAAGGAACTCTGCGCTTATCTTGTTGTTGAAGGCGGCACAGATTGTGGTATGCTGCGCAAAGCGTTGGCAAAAAAAGTGCCGGCTTACATGGTTCCGGCGTTTTTCCAAACGCTTGATGCATTGCCTACCATGCCAAACGGGAAGCTGGATAAGCGCGCACTAGCAAAGATCCCGCACAAGGCACAGATTAGACAAACATTTACTGCTCCGTCCACTGATATTGAAAAAGAATTGGCTGCCATCTGGTGCGGGGTGCTTGGTGTTGACAAGATCGGAATTGATGAGTCATTTTTTGAGCTTGGCGGAGATTCCATTAAGGCATTGCAAGTCTCAGCGAGATTGCATCAATCAGGAAAACAATTGGCCGTAAAAGATATCTTCAGCCATTCGACAATCCAAGAATTGGCGCCATATGTCCGTTCATCGCAACAACCGATCAGCCAAGCATCTGTTGAAGGCGAGGTTAAGTGGTCACCGGTGCAAAAATGGTTCCTGTCTCAAGATATGAAAGAAGCGCACCATTTTAATCAGTCGGTTATGCTGCATCGGGCAAATCCGTTAGATGAAGATGCATTGAGAAAAACGCTAAAAGCGATAACCGTCCATCACGATGTACTGCGGCTGATATTTGCCAAAGATGAACGAGGGGACTTGTGCCTGTACAATCGTCCGGCGAGCATCGGGGAGGATCAGCTTTACAACCTGCGAATCATCAATCTGACTGGCGCGTCAACAGACAATGAACACATCATCAAACACCAAGTTCGTGAACTGCAAAAAGCAATGGACTTGGAAAACGGACCGCAGGTGCAAGCTGGGCTTTTCCGCTCGAGTGAAGGAGATGACTTATTTCTTTCTATCCATCACCTGGCCGTCGACGGCATATCATGGCGAATTATCCTGGAAGACTTGGCATCCGGCTATGAGCAGGCGATTCGCGGAGATGACATAGCACTCCCGCCAAAAACCGCATCATTCCAAACATATACCGAACAATTAGCCAAGTATGCTGAAAGCCGGCGACTATTACAGCAAGCAGACTATTGGCGCGCCATCGAACAACATGAAACAGTTGCACTGCCAAAAGAGCAGACACATATCGACAAATCCGCTTTGAAAAAACGAAACACCGTATCATTTACTTTGGCTCAACAAGAAACAGACGCGCTCCTAAAAGATGTGCACAATGCTTACAATACGGATACCCAGGACTTGCTTTTGGCGTCAGCCGTACTCGCTATTCAGCAATGGGCGCCGCAGCAGGCGCTAAAAATCGCGCTTGAAGGGCACGGTCGTCAATCTGAGGCGGGACATCACGATATCAGCAGAACCGTAGGGTGGTTTACCGCCATATATCCAGTCTTGCTTCAACTTGAACCCAATACATGGGATGACCATCATGAAGAATATATGATCCGCACATTAAAAATAACAAAAGACACATTAAGACGGATACCTGACAAAGGATTTGGATACGGGGTTCTCAAATATATGACACCGCCCGAAAAAGCAAAGATCGAATTCGGCAAAGCACCTGATATCACCTTTAACTATCTAGGGCAATTTGAAATCGCAAACCGGGTGCAAACCGAAACAGAACAGCTTGATGCGTTTACATTTTCTCCTTTGGGGGGCGGCGAGGATATCACCGGCACTTGGAAGCGAGAACAGTCGCTTGACATCAGCGCACTCGTAGCTGAAGGCAAACTGACCGTAAACATGACATATGAAACCAATCGTTTTCAAAAAGAAACCATTGAACGGCTTTCCCAAGATTGCCAGTACTTTCTCAGAAAGCTGATGAACCATTGTCTCAGTAAGACTGAAACAGAGAAAACCGTCAGCGACTTTGATGATCGCGAGCTGACCGAGGAAGCTTTAAAAAATATAACCGACTTACTCGGATTCCATTAAACGAGCGGAGGGAAACAATGGGTCATACACAAAAAATCCAAAACATTTATCCTTTAAGCCACATGCAGGAAGGAATGCTTTTTCATTCTTTCCTGCAAGACGAAGGAGCCGCATATATAGAACAGTCCGTCTTCACAATAAGAGGTCAGCTTCATTTAGACTGGTTCCAACAAAGTGTACAATCGATCATCGACCGCCACGACATTTTCAGAACGGTTTTTTTGCCCCATGTTGCTGGGCTGAAAGAGCCGCGCCAGGTCGTTTTACGCGATCGATCCTTTCAGTTGCATGCTGAAGACTTGACCGGAATGCCGGAAACTGATCAAACCGCATATATCAGCCAGTTTAAAGAGCGGGACAGACGGAAAGGCTTCGATCTGCAAAAAGATATGCTGATGCGGATTTCTCTGTTCAAAACGGCGCCGGAAAAACATGTGTGTGTATGGAGCCATCACCACATCTTAATGGACGGCTGGTGTCTCGGGATCGTGCTGCAAGAATTTATGCAGTTGTACGAATCCATCTATAAGGGTGAATCTGTGCCTTTAGAACCTGTCCAGCCATACAGCGCATATATTTCCTGGTTGTATGATCAGGACAAAGACAAAGCCAAGGAATACTGGAAAAACTACTTAACAGACTTCAATGCGCCAACAGGGCTTCCGAGAGTGTCAGCAAAACCTGTGGAAAAGGGATATCGGCAAAAAGAGCTGATGTTTTCATTAGACCGAAAGTTGACGACGAGACTCAAAACAATCGCCAAACAGCATGAAGCCACACTCGCCACTCTCATACAAACCGTGTGGGGCTTGATGCTTCAGCGCTATAACCGGACAGATGATGTCGTCTTCGGCTCTGTCGTTTCCGGCCGTCCTTCCGTGATTCCGGGTGTTGAGAAAATGATCGGATTATTTATCAATACTGTTCCGGTGCGTATCAAGGCCGAGAGCGAAAATGAAACCTTCTCAGAGCTGCTTCGCCGCTCCCAGAAAGAAAGGCTTGCTCAAGACATGTTCAGTTTTTATCCATTGGCTGACATTCAGTCGCATACCGCATTCAAACAGAATGTCATCGACCATATTTTCGTTTTTGAAAACTACCCTTTGCAGCAGCAAATGCAAGACTCGGCAAACCGCGCCGAATCACCGCTTCAGATCGAAAATGTCAAAGTTTCGGAGCAATCAGGCTACAACTTCAACCTCATGATTGCGCCGGATGATGAACTCGTCATCAAGTTCAGCTACAATGCAAACGTTTATGATGAATCATGGATTGACTGTGTGAGGGGCCACTTGCTAGAAGCCTTGCGAAGAGCGGCGGAGGACACCGATATCCCCGCTTCCAGGCTGCCGATGCTCGCGCCTGACGAAAAAGCCCGGATCATCGGGGAATTCAACGATACAAAAACAGATTACGACACGAACAAAACAATCGCTGACTTTTTTTCCAATCAAGTTGAGAAAACGCCGGAGCATATCGCACTACATGCCGGCGGCTTGACGATGACATACAGGGAGCTGGATCAAACATCTACTGCATGGGCCCGCATCTTCCAAGAACAAGGCTTAAAGAAAAACGGAATTGCCGGAATTTTAGCAGAGCATTCACCTGAATTCATCATCGGTGTTCTTGCCGTTTTAAAAGCAGGCGGCGCCTATCTCCCGCTTGATGCCGAACTGCCCCCTGAACGGATCAGCTACATGCTGAAAGAAAGCGGAGCGGACGTATTGGCCGTTCAGAAAGGACTCAAGACTGACATTGATTTTCCGAAAAAAGTGGTGATATCCAATAAAGCGCAATTGGCATCCAGCCGGAATTTAAACATCGATACCCGCCCGGATGATTTGGCCTATATCATGTATACATCGGGTTCGACAGGGAAGCCAAAGGGCGTGATGATCTCGCACCGCAATGTCGTATCACTTATCTCAAACAGCAATTACACATCAGCCAATACAAATGACAGATTAATCCTAACCGGTTCACTCGGCTTTGACGCCATCACGTTTGAAATATTCGGAGCGCTCCTGAAAGGAGCTTGCCTCCATGTCATTGACCGCTCGACGATGTTGACTCCTGCCCGTTTTGGCAATTATTTGCTTAGTCATGATATCACAGTGCTGTTTTTAACAACGGCGCTCTTTAACCAGCTGGCACAAGCCCAGCCGGACATGTTTTCAGGACTTACCACTTTATATGTCGGCGGGGAAGCTTTGACGCCTGCACTGATGAATACGGTCAGACATCGGTGTCCAAACTTGAAGCTTTATAACATATATGGTCCGACGGAAAATACAACATTCTCTACATTTTATGAAATCAAGCAAGATTTTTCACAAGCGATTCCAATCGGGAAACCAATCAGCAATTCAAATGCCTTTATTGTTGACGAGAGCGGGCAGCTCGCGCCGATCGGCGTTCCTGGCGAACTTTGCGTCGGCGGCGATGGGGTTGCAAAAGGATATTTGCACAGACCAGATTTGACGAGTGAAGCATTTGTACAGCATCCGTTTCAACCAGGGGAAAAAATGTACAAAACCGGCGATCTGGTACGATGGTTGCCAGACGGCAACTTAGAATATATCAGCCGGATGGACCGGCAAATCAAAATTCGCGGCAAACGAACAGAACCGGCTGAAATAGAAGCGCGGCTCATCGAGATTGAAGGCGTTCAAGAAGCAGCTGTCATCATTGAAGAAAAAAACGAAGAAGCGCTCCTTATCGCATACTATGTAAGCGATGATCAAACAGAGGAAAAAACGATCCGTTCATTACTATCAAGGCAGCTTCCCGACTATATGATTCCCCATGATTGGGTTAAACTGGACCGCATGCCTCTCACGGCAAACGGCAAAATCGACCGCCGTGCGCTTCCCGCACCTGATCAAAAAACGGTTTTGAAACAGATCGTTCCGCCAAGAAATTGGGTCGAAACGGAATTGATTGACATCTGGAAACCTATCCTCGGCGTGAAGGAACTCGGTATTGAAGATGACTTTTTCGAACTTGGCGGTCATTCGCTAAAGGCTCTGCAAGTCATTCACCAGCTGAAAAACAGCCAGGGGATCGATATTCCGATTGAATTATTATTCGAGAATCCGACAATTGAACAATTGGCCGAAAAGCTGTTTTCACATGAGCTGCGCGCATCAGCCGTGCAGCATGTCAGCAGACTGAATCCGCCGACCGGAGTGAACCTTTTCTGTTTTCCTCCCATTTCGGGCTTCGGCATATTTTATAAAGATCTCGCAGCAAAGCTAAACGGCAAAGCGACCGTGTACGGATTTAACTTTATTGAAGAAGACAGCCGAATAGAACAGTACATGAACAACTTCATTGAAATCCAGCCTCAAGGTCCATATATCCTGCTGGGATATTCAGCGGGAGGCAACACGGCATTTGAGATTGTAAAAGAAATGGAAAATCGCGATTTAGAGGTCAGCGATCTTATTATTGTCGATGCGTATCAAAAGAAACAAGCATTGCCGCCTCAGCCAAGCAGCGCCTTGGCAGAAAATGTTCCCGCTCACCTCAGGGAAGCAGTCATCAAAAAGACGACAAACTATCAAAAATATTGGGCACAAATAATCAATGACGGCCATATCAACGCAAACATTCATTTTATTGAAGCCGGCGTTCAAACGGATCAAATTGACAGATTCACATTGCAAAAATGGGCTGACGCCACAACAAGAAACTATCAAGAGTATAAGGGAGGCGGGCCTCATCAAGATATGTTCGAAACTGCCTTTCTGTCAAAAAACGCCGAGATCATTCAACATATCCTCACAAACAGCGGCAAACATGCAGAGCATTCTCGGTAAAAGCCGTCCGAACGCCAACAGGCCTGAGCCAAAACATTGAGAGTTCTAAAGCGATTTCTTCAGCTTTAGGACTTTTTTCTTTTGAATCATCATAAGCTGTAAAGAACAGACAAGACCCGGCTGAACCTATGGCAGGAAACAGGATAAGCTGCTACTTAACTTTCGGATTCGCAAAAAAAATAAATGAAGACGCTTTCAAATTCCATTTCAGACGCTGATGAATATGAAAGGGGGCATTTTTTTGTTTCAAAAATTGCTTATCGCCAATCGCGGAGAAATCGCACTTCGGATCATCCGCACTTGTCAACGGCTCGGTATTCAGACAGTTGCCGTCTACTCTGAAGCCGATGCGGACTCCCTGCATGTTAAAGCTGCAGATGAAGCCTGGCTGATCGGCAAACCGCGGGTCAGTGAAAGCTATTTAAATATCGAAAAAATCATCGAAACCGCTAAAAAAGCGGGGGTCTGTGCCATCCATCCGGGATACGGCCTGCTTTCCGAGAACAGCCGTTTTGCCGAAAGGTGCCGAGAGGAAAATATCACGTTTATCGGTCCGCCGCCTGATGTGATCGCCAAAATGGGAAGCAAAATTGAAGCGAGACAAGCGATGGAACAAGCCGGGGTTCCTGTCGTTCCCGGCGTGACAAAAAGCTTGTCCGGTCTGAATGAGGCCCTGGCTCTTGCCGAATCCATCGGCTATCCCGTGATGCTCAAAGCTTCTTTTGGAGGCGGCGGCATCGGAATGCAGCTGATCCGTAATGAAAGCGAATTAGAAAAAGCATATGAAGGCAGCCAAAAACGAGCCGCCGATTTTTTCGGAGACGGGGCTATGTACATCGAGAAATATATCGAGCATGCAAGACATATCGAGATTCAAATTTTAACAGACGAATACGGAAATGCCGTCTATCTTTGGGAACGGGACTGTTCGATTCAGAGACGTCAGCAAAAAATCATCGAAGAAGCACCCGCTCCGTTATTCGATGAAAACATGCGCGCGAAGCTCGGTGAAGCGGCCGTCAAAGCCGCGCTGTCGATCGGCTATGCCAACGCCGGGACAATCGAGTTTTTAGTAGACAAGGAGAACCATTTTTATTTTCTCGAGATGAATACCCGCCTGCAAGTCGAACACCCGGTAACAGAGGAAATTACAGGGCTCGACCTTGTCGAAGAACAGCTCAATATCGCAGCAGGAAAACCAATTTCGCATAAGCAGAAAGACATTCGGCGGGACGGACATGCGATCGAAGTCAGAATCTGTGCAGAAGATCCGAAAACATTTTTCCCTTCGCCGGGGCGGATCACTGACCTTAAGCTGCCTGAGCAACCGAATGTCCGTCATGAATGCGCAGCAGCCCCAGGTATGAACATCACACCGTATTACGACCCGATGATCGCCAAGATGATCGTCAAAGGAAGTAGCAGAGACGAAGCTATCCGCACTTTGACCGAAGCGCTCTCACAATATCAAGTGAAAGGCATTAAAACAAATATTCCGCTGCTTGAAGACATCGTACGTTCTGACGAATTCCGAAAAGGCGGGGTCCAAACCGATTTTATCAATCGCTATCAGTCAAAATGAAATCAAGGAGGCGTGCCATGAATACTGTTGTCACCAATATGGCGGGAAACGTATGGAAAATATTAGTGAAGGCAGGAGACAAAATCGAAAAGGGGCAAGAAGTCGCCATTTTAGAATCGATGAAGATGGAGATTCCGATTGTCGCCGAAACGGCCGGCACCGTCAAAACCGTCAGAAAGAACGAAGGGGATTTTGCCGATGAAGGGGACGTCTTATTGGAGCTTCAATAAGGTCTGGAGGATGGCAAATGAACGTACCGAAGAAAATTTTCATTAAAGAAGTCGGACCGCGCGACGGTCTGCAAAATGAACAAACCGCACTCTCGACAGCCGATAAAATAACCTGGATTGACATGCTATCCCAAACAGGGATTTCATATATCGAAATCACTTCATTCGTCCATCCTAAGTGGATTCCTACACTGTCTGATGCCCTTGATGTTGCCAAAGGAATCAACCGAAAGCCGGGCGTCACCTACGCAGCACTCATTCCGAACCGAAAAGGGCTGGAACGGGCTCTTGATGGAGGGATCGATGAAGCTTCTGTTTTCATGTCGGCAAGCGAGACACACAACCGGAAAAACATTAACAAATCGATCGGTGAAACGCTTCCCGTCTTACAGGAAGTCACCGGGGCAGCGAAACAAGCAGGCCTCACCGCCAGAGCCTACCTGTCCACCGTATTTGGCTGTCCTTATGAGCATCAAGTGCCATTGGAGCAAATCGTACGCATCTCTGAAGCGCTGTTCGACATGGGGATCGACGAACTTTCTCTCGGAGATACGATCGGCGCAGCAAATCCCGTACAGGTTCAAAGGGTGCTTGACGTACTCTTAAAGCGCTTTCCGAAAGAGAATATCGCCCTTCATTTTCATGATACGAGGGGGATGGCGCTCGCCAACATGATCGCAGCGATGGATATGGGAATCACCGTATTTGACGCATCATGCGGCGGGCTGGGCGGCTGTCCTTATGCACCGGGAGCCACGGGAAATGCGGCAACTGATGATTTGATTTACATGTGCGCCCAGATGGGCATCGAAACCGGAGTTGATCTCAGCAAGCTGCTTTCAGCTGCCAAATGGATCGAAGACAAAACCGGAAGAGAGCTGCCAAGCCGAAATTTGCAGGCGGCTAAATCAAAGAACTGTTTTTCATAGATAAAGAGGAGGAAGATCGAATGGAGCCCAATGTTCTTTATTCCATCAACGAGCAGGCTGTTGCCGTGTTGACGTTGAACAGACCGCAGGCTGCCAATGCCCTCTCGCTCGGGCTTCTCGACGACTTTCAGCGCATCCTTTGCGATATCCGTTCAAACCCGGCCATCCGCTGTGTCATTATAACAGGAGTAGGGGACAGGACGTTTTGTGCAGGTGCCGATTTAAAGGAAAGAGCCCGCATGAGCCGTACAGAAGCGAAGCAGGCCGTTTCCCTGATTCAACAAGTGGTCAGCGAAACGGAAAAACTGCCGCAGCCCGTCATCGCTGCATTAAACGGAAGCGCTTTGGGAGGGGGGCTGGAGCTTGCATTGGCGTGCGATATCAGGATTGCAGCCGAACATATTGAACTCGGCCTCCCCGAAACAACGCTCGCGATCATTCCCGGGGCAGGGGGAACACAGCGGCTGCCCCGCTTAATCGGCAGGGGAAAGGCGAAAGAAATGATCTATACCGGCGGCCGCATCAGCGCCGAAGAAGCGCAAAAGATCAGCCTAGTTGAACATGTCGTTCCGCTTTCGAAGTTAAAGGAAACAACCGAAAGTATCGCAGCGAACATCGCAGCGAACGGACCGGTTGCCGTCAGACAGGCGAAGTTCGCCATCAATCAAGGGCTTGAGACAGATATCGAAACTGGACTTGCGATTGAACAAAAAGCCTATGAACTGACGATCCCGACGAAAGACAGGACAGAAGGGCTGAAAGCTTTTACAGAAAAGCGGAAGCCGTATTATACGGGAGAATAAAACGAACGGGGGGACAGCCGATGCCGGCCGAAAAGGAATTGTATGAACGCATCCGCCGGATTCAGGAAGGCGGAGCGCAAAAATACCATGAAGCCAATGAGAAAAAAGGGAAATTATTTGTCAGAGACCGATTAAAGCTGCTGCTTGACGAAGGCCTCGACCTTGAGGACGCGTTTTTTGCCAATTGCATGGCTGACGGGCTTCCGGCAGATGGAGTCGTCACGGGAATCGGAAAAATCGACGGCCGAACCGTTTGCGTCATGGCTAATGATTCAACTGTCAAAGCAGGATCATGGGGAGCGAGAACCGTCGAAAAAATCATCCGCATCCAAGAAACAGCCGAAAAACTGAATTGCCCGCTTCTATATTTGGTCGATTCGGCAGGCGCAAGGATTACGGATCAAGTTGACATGTTTCCGGGGCGAAGAGGAGCAGGGCGGATTTTTTATCAGCAAGTCAAATTATCCGGGCGCATTCCGCAAATCTGTCTCTTGTTCGGCCCTTCAGCGGCTGGAGGCGCCTACATACCGGCTTTTTGCGACATCGTCATCATGGTCGAAGGTAACGCCTCAATGTATTTAGGCTCACCGCGCATGGCGGAAATGGTGATCGGCGAAAAAGTGTCGCTTGAAGAAATGGGCGGCGCGCGAATGCACTGTTCTGTTTCAGGCTGCGGAGACATTCTTGCCGAAACGGAAGAGGAGGCAATCAAGTCGGCGCGCCGGTATCTTTCCTACTTTCCGCCGAACTACACCGAAAAAGCGCCTGTCATTGAAGCAAAATCCGCCCGTCCGTTTGACCGGTCATTGGAGGAGATCATTCCGAAAAACCAAAACGCACCGTTTCAAATGATGGATTTAATCGATCGGATCATTGATGAAGCGTCTTTTTATGAGATCAAGAAATTGTTTGCTCCAGAGCTGATTACCGGTTTGGCAAGAATTCACGGACAGCCTGTCGGCATCATCGCCAATCAGCCGCGGGTCAAAGGCGGTGTTCTGTTTCACGATTCGGCAGACAAAGCAGCAAAGTTTATCAATTTGTGCGATGCCTATCATATCCCGCTGCTGTTTCTGGCTGATATCCCCGGCTTTATGATTGGAACGAAAGTCGAGAGGGCGGGTATTATCAGACACGGTGCGAAAATGATTTCAGCGATGGCCGAAGCAACCGTACCGAAAATATCCGTCATTGTCAGGAAAGCTTATGGCGCAGGCTTGTATGCGATGGCAGGGCCGGCCTTTGAGCCTGACTGCTGTCTGGCGCTGCCGACGGCGCAAATTGCCGTCATGGGTCCGGAAGCAGCGGTAAATGCCGTTTATGCCAAAAAAATCGCAGAATTGCCTGAAGAAGAGCGGTCCGCCTTCATCGCCGAAAAACGGGAAGCGTACCAAAAAGATATCGACATTTACCGGCTTGCTTCAGAAATGATTGTCGACGGGATCATTCCGGCCGATTCGCTGCGTACAGAACTCATCAAACGTCTGAATGCATATATGACCAAATACATGACATTTACGGAACGGAAGCATCCTGTTTATCCCGTCTAAAGGCCAATGAAACGAAAAGGGGGAAACGGTATGGCCGAAAAAGCGGTTTGGCAGCCTGATCCGGAATTTGTAAAAACGACCCGGCTGTTTCAATGGATGACAGCCCTCGGTTTTTCCGACTATGATGATTTTTTGAAAGCAAGTACAGACGATATCGCATGGTTCTGGGAAGAGGCCGAAAAAGCGCTCGGCATCAGCTGGTACAAGCGGTACAGCCAAACATTGAATCTCGGTAAAGGCATAAAATGGCCGAAATGGTTTTCCGACGGACGCTTAAATGCCGTTTACAACGCCGTGGAAAAATGGTCCCGCCGGCCTGATACGGCCGACAGGACAGCCCTCATCTGGGAAAGTGAAGACGGAAAAACAGAACGGATCACCTATTCTTCTTTACATCAAAAAGTCGCCCGTGCGTCGGCGGGCTTTAAAAAGCAAGGCATAGCAAAAGGGGATGTCATTGCGATTTACATGCCGATGATCCCGGAAACGGTCATCGCCATGCTGGCCGCCGCTAAAATCGGCGCGGTATTTTTACCGGTTTTTTCAGGCTACGGCGCCCATGCGGCAGCCGCGAGACTTAGCGCCGCCGAAGCAAAAATCCTTGTCACAGCAGATGGCTTTTTGCGAAGGGGAAAGAAGGTCTGCATGAAGAAAGAAGCTGACAAAGCCGCGGACCGTTCCCCCTCCGTCCAAAAAGTCGTCGTCTGCAGGCTTCACGATGGCGATCAAACTTGGAATCATAAGAGAGATATAGACTGGAATGAATTAATGAAAAGCGATCCCCTGCAGAACACAGAAGAAATGGACAGTTCAGATCCGCTCATGCTGCTTTACACATCGGGTACGACAGGACAGCCGAAGGGAGCGGTTCATACCCATGCCGGTTTTCCGCTGAAAGCTGCATTTGATGCGGGCTTCGGGATGGATGTCAAACAGGGGGACACGTTTTTCTGGTTTACAGACATGGGCTGGATGATGGGGCCGTTTTTAATATTCGGGGGCCTCATAAACGGAGCGGCTGTTTTGCTGTATGACGGAGCACCGGACTTCCCGGCCCCGGATCGGCTGTGGGAGCTTGTCAGCAGACATCGGGTGACACATCTCGGCGTCTCTCCGACGCTCATTCGCTCACTGATGCAGCACGGCGAAGATTTTCTCTATCAATACGACCTGAGCAGTCTGAAGGCAATCGGCTCAACGGGCGAACCATGGAATTATGAACCGTGGATGTGGCTGTTCCGCCATGCTGGAAAAGAACGGATTCCTATATTTAATTATTCAGGAGGAACGGAGATCTCAGGCGGTATTTTGGGCAATGTGCTCCTGCGGCCGATCACGCCGATGACATTTAATTCGCCTCTTCCCGGCATGGCGGCCAATGTCTTCAACGAAAAAGGGGAGGAAGTCGTCAATGAAGTCGGGGAGCTTGTCCTGACAAAGCCGTGGGTCGGCATGACGAACGGTTTTTGGAAGGAGCCGTCCAGATACGAAAAAGCATATTGGAGCCGCTGGACTGACGTCTGGGTGCACGGCGATTGGGCAAAACGGGATGAAAACGGCTACTGGACGATCAGCGGACGTTCTGATGATGTGATCAATGCTGCCGGGAAAAGAATCGGCCCCGCCGAAATAGAGTCCGTACTGGTCGGCCATCCAGCGGTGGCAGAAGCAGGCGTCATCGGCGTTCCGGATAAGCTCAAAGGTCAGGCAGCCGTCTGCTTCATCGTCCTCAGACAGTCGGAAAAGCCGTCAGAAGAACTAAAAGATGATTTGCTGAACCTTGCATCTGATGCGATCGGTAAAGCAATCAAGCCAAAAGCGGTTTACTTTGTCAGCGGTTTGCCGAAGACGAGAAATGCAAAAGTGATGAGACGGTTGATCAGAGCTGCCTATTTGAACGAACCGGCAGGCGATTTGTCAACATTAGAAAACCGTGAAACATACGATGAAATTGCCGGCCTTTCAGCGCGAAAAAATCTGTAGTATACTGGATAAGACTTTCAAACAAAGAAGAAGGACGCGTCCTTCCTCTTTTTATTTTGATGAAGTTCGATTGATCAAAACTCACATTCTGACGATGACCGAACCGCCGCCGGCCGTGCAGACGCGATTCTGCTGCTCTTCAATCGAACGCAGCAGCTGATTGTTGCTTTCCATGAGCTTGATCAGCAATTCCATTTGATCTTCGAGATTTTTCAGCCTTTGATTCATCTGCTGCGAAGATTGACCGGTATGCATTTGCGGGGCTGAAGGCGGATAAAACGTTTCAGAGTTCCATTTTGAATACATAGAATAGGCCTCCATCATCTAAACTGATATATCTTATCGTATGATCCTAAAAACGCAACGTTCGCCTAAATCAAAACGAGAGGAAGCAAAACATGTACTTGACGATAAAGGAAACCGCAGAATATTTAACGCTTTCAGAAGCATATGTTGAACAGCTTGTCAGAGAAAAGAAAATCCGCACCGTCTTTGACGGACAGCAGCATTTAATTAACAAAGAGCAATTCAATACGCATATGGAACAGATGGAAAAGTATAAAGCGTGGGCGGAATCCGTTCTGAACGAACCCATCCCCGAAGATCCGGATGTCAAAGATGAAGATTAACCAGAGGTAACGATAACTTTATTATGTAAACTAAATGCGATTCTATGAAATGTTCGCACGACTCTATCATGACGTGTGAACGGGGCGTTTCGTAAAAAAAGACACAATATAGGAAATGAAAGGGATGAAAGAAGCCCTATATATAAAGTTTTCTATGATTTTATTTCATTTCCGAAACAATCACGTTCATTTTTTGTTCAAAAAGTGTTATCATTTAGTAGTAAAAAATACAGCGTGTTTTGAGATTGCGGGTTTTCGGGAATTCCAGACTGAAAACAGCAAAACAAACACAAAAGGGGAGAACCTTTTTGCGGACTAGTTTGTGCATAAATTCACAAACTATAGAAAAAGGGCTTCCTTCAAAAAACAGCACATCGCTTATTGAAAAGGAGAATTGGTTATGCCGGAAACAATCGATCAAACAGCTGATCAAACAAACGAATCTGTAAGCCAAAGCCAACGCGATCTTATCGATCAACTGCTAAAACCTGAAGTACAGGAGTCTTTGACTACTTTAGTCGACCAGCTTCCAAAGCTGACAGAACTGGTCAACATTTTGACAAAGTCTTACGATTTCGCACAATCTGTTGCAACTGATGAAGTATTAAAAAATGATACGGTCGGTGCCATTACAGAAATTCTTGAGCCTGTCAAAGATACGGCAAAAGAAATCGCGGCTACCGCCATTGAAGCAAAAGACCGCGCTGACGAAAGCAATGAAGTCATCGGACTTTTCGGTTTGCTGAAAATGCTTAAAGATCCGCAGGCCCAAAAGCTGTTCCGCTTTGTTCAAAGCTACCTGCAAATCATGTCAGAACGCGAAAAACAAAAATAATCACTATACATTCAGAATAAGGACGGAGGATTCACGATGTCAAAACATATCGTCATTTTAGGCGCTGGTTACGGCGGATTACTGTCTGCTTTAACAGTTCGCAAACACTACACAAAAGAAGAAGCAAAAGTCACAGTGGTTAACCAATACCCGACACACCAAATCATCACAGAATTGCATCGCCTTGCTGCGGGCAACGTGTCAGAACAGGCAGTTGCGATGCCGCTTGCAAAGCTTTTCAAAGGAAAAGACATCGATCTTAAAATCGCCAAAGTCAACTCTTTCTCAGTTGATAAAAAAGAAGTCGCTCTTTCTGACGGCTCTACCCTAACGTATGACGCGCTTGTCGTCGGTCTTGGTTCTGTTACTGCTTACTTCGGCATTCCGGGACTTGCAGAAAACAGCATGGTGCTTAAATCAGCAAACGATGCAAACAAAATCTTCAAGCATGTTGAAGAGCGCGTGCGCGAATATGCTAAAACGAAAAACGAAGCTGATGCTACAATCTTAATCGGCGGCGGCGGACTCACAGGCGTCGAGCTTGTCGGTGAACTTGCCGATATCATGCCGAACCTTGCGAGAAGCTACGGTGTCGATCCGAAAGAAATCAAGCTGAAGCTTGTTGAAGCCGGTCCGAAAATCCTGCCGGTTCTTCCAGATGAGCTGATCGAACGTGCGACAAAGAGCCTTGAAAAACGCGGCGTTGAATTCTTGACAGGACTGCCTGTCACAAATGTAGAAGGAAACGTTGTTGATTTAAAAGACGGGCAAAAAATCGTCACAAATACATTTGTCTGGACCGGCGGTGTTCAAGGCAATCCGCTTATCGGCGAATCAGGTCTTGAAGTCAACCGCGGACGCGCAACTGTAAGTGACTTCCTTCAATCTACATCACATGAAGACGTATTTGTTGCAGGAGACAGCGCCGTTGTCTTCGGTCCGGATGGCCGTCCGTACCCTCCGACAGCTCAAATCGCATGGCAAATGGGCGAGCTGATCGGCTACAACCTGTATGCATACTTAGAAAACAAATCAATGGAAACGTTCAGCCCTGTCAACTCAGGTACGCTTGCAAGCCTTGGCCGCAAAGACGCAGTTGCCGTAATCGGCGCGAACAGCACATCTCTTAAAGGCCTGCCTGCTTCATTGATGAAAGAAGCGAGCAACGTCCGCTACCTGAGCCATATTAAAGGTCTGTTCAGCCTGGCTTATTAATGGAAAATGAAGCGCTACTTATAGTTTAAACTATAAGTGGTGCTTTTTTTTGCTTTAAATTTGACGGGCAAATGAAAATATTGTGGTAAATTTGAACCAAAATACATTGACAACAGGGAAGTCGTAGCTCATTATATGAATATAAAATAAAATTATTCATATATTTATGAATGGAGGAGAGATGTCTATGCCGAAATTTACCGAAAAAGAAAAGGAAGCAATCCGTTCAGCATTAGTGCAAAGCGGAAGAAAGCTTTTTGCGCAGCTTGGATTGAAGAAAACGAGCGTCGGTGAATTAACAGCCTCGGCAGGGATTGCCCAAGGCTCATTTTATACATTTTTCGATTCGAAAGAGGAGCTTTATTTTGAGATTTTGCAGCAGGAAGAACAAAAGATCCGCTCTCAGCTTGAAGCCTCATTTTCTGAAAGCGGGAAAACATTTGGACAGTTTTTGCGTGAAGCACTGGCGGTGATGGAACATAACCCGTACATTCGCCAAGTTTATGATGAAAACTTAATGGAGACGCTCTTCCGCAAACTCCCCGAAGAAAAGCTGCAGGCGCATTTCGCCAGCGACGAAGATTTTTTCAAGCCTTTAATTGAAATGGGTCAGGAAAAAGGCTGGCTTGTCAGAAAAAAACCGGAGACGATCATCAGCGTGATTCGCGCCGTTGTTCTTTTATCCTTTCAAAAAACAAACATTGGGGAAGACCGCTACGAAGAAACGATGGATTTGCTTATCGAATTGATCGGACAGGGGCTTTCGGCCAAGGAGGATGCAGCTCATGATTGAAGTCAGAGGGCTTCGCTTCACATATCCCGGACAAAAAACGCCTGTATTGAAAGGGATCGATTTTTCGATTCAAAAGGGGGAAATTTTTGGGTTTCTCGGGCCGTCCGGCGCCGGAAAAAGCACGATTCAAAAAATATTAATCGGTATTTTAAAGCAATATGAAGGCCGGGTCACTGTGATGGGAAAAGAACTGAACCAAGCCGGCAGCTCCTTTTATGAGAAAATCGGCGTCGCCTTTGAATTTCCGAATTTTTATCAACGATTGACTGCACTGGAAAATTTAAGTTTATTCCGTGCCTTGTATGCATCTGAAACCGAGGAGCCGGAAGCGCTGCTCGCTTTAACGGGTCTTGAAGATTACGGCCGGACAAAAGTATCCGCTTACTCAAAAGGCATGAAAATGAGGCTGAATTTTTCGAGAGCCCTGATCAATCAGCCTGATCTTTTATTTCTAGACGAACCGACCTCAGGGCTCGATCCCGTTCATGCCAAAAAATTAAAACAGCTCATCCTGAACAAAAAGGCGGAGGGGAAGACGATCCTGATCACGACGCACCACATGCAAACAGCTGAAGAAATCTGCGACCGCGTGGCTTTCATCGTTGACGGCAAGGTGGCTTTGATTGATTCTCCGCGCGCTTTGAAAGTGCAAAAAGGAAAAAAGCATGTAAAAGTGGAGTACCGCAGTCATGGACAGTTGGAAACCGCTCAATTCGACCTTGATCAAATCGGCAGCAGCCCGGAATTTTTGAACTTGATTAAGGAGCATCCTGTGGAAACAATCCATTCCCAAGAAGCGTCGCTTGAAGACATATTTATCGAGGTGACGGGGAGGCGTTTAAGTTGAGGATCTTATCAGCGATTTCCCACGATATCAAACTTCAGTTCAAACATGGTTTTTATTATGCCTATTTGCTGATCAGCACGGTGTATATCGCGGTATTGCAGTTTCTTCCGGTTGAATACAGGGAGGCGGCCAACATTGCCTTGACATTTTCAGATCCGAGCGTTCTGGGGTTTTTCTTCATCGGGGGCCTTGTTTTACTGGAGAAAGGGCAAAATATCCATGACAGCCTGTTTGTCACGCCGCTAAGTGCAAGTGAGTATATTCTTTCCAAAACGGCGTCCTTGTCCGTTTTGTCTCTCGGATCGAGCATTTTCATCCACAGCAGCGTATTTGGCTTTGGAACACATTCCGGTTTGTTCGCTTGCGGCGTGCTTTTCACTTCATTTTTCTTCACGATGATCGGCTTAGGTTTGGCGGTGCGGTGCGAAACCTTAAACGGATTTTTCTTTTTGTCTTCTTTGAGCACCTTTGTGTTCGTTCTGCCTTTGTTTGAAGCAGCGGGCATTTGGAGCAACCCGCTGTTTTACGCTCTCCCGTCAAAGGCCTCATTAATGCTGTTAGGTTCGGCGTTTACCGGTCTTCAGCAGCGGGAGCTCATCTACGCGATTTCCATCCTCTTGTTATGGAACGGAGCCGCGTATTTGTGGGCGAGGCATTCACTCCAAACATTCATCACTTTAAAGCTTGGCGGAGGTGATACACGATGATGAAAATCATTCAGCTGATACGCGGGGATATGAAACAGATCAGGCGTGATTCAATGCTCGCTTTTTACGGGCTGGCGCCTTTTCTGCTCATCATCGTAACTGCAGCAGTCGTTCCTTTGTCAGCGGAATTGACGGAATTCAATTTCACCACATACCGTCATTTGATCATGAGCCTTGCCATGCTTTTCATCCCCCTGATTCTCGGTGTCATGTCGGGGTTCATCCTGCTTGACGAGCGCGACGAAAATATGATTCAGTATTTTGCCGTGACGCCCATGTCGAAGCGCGGATATGTCATGGTCCGTCTCATCCTGCCGATGGCGCTCACTTTATGCTACAGCACTTTGTTGTTTGCGTCCGGCGGTTTAATGGCGCCTGATGCTGCGCACCTTTTGTTCGTCCTGATCATGGTCACGCTTGAAGCCCCGATTTATACGCTGCTTTTGGCCGCCTATGCTTCGAACAAAGTGGAAGGGCTTGCTTTAATGAAAGGATTCAGCCTGCTTACTCTCATGCCGGCCGCGGTTTATTTTATTCCTTTACCGTGGCAGCTTTTCGGCGTTTTCACGCCAACTTATTGGACAGCGAAAACGTACTTGGCGGGAACTTCTCATGAAGGGTTTGTTCTCGTTTTCGGGATCATCGGAGTTGTGCTACACATGATGATACTGCTATTTTTATACCGTAGGTTTTTGGTGAAAACCGACCAATAGGAGTATAACCCGCCGCGCTTTGCAATAAAGTATTAAAACATAAGCGGGAGGCGGGATATCCGATGAAGAAAAATATGAAGCTTTGCCTGTGTATGATGATGATCTTTGTATTGACTTTGGTCGGCAGCATGGACGGCTTAGCCGTCGAGGAAAAAGGCGGGCTCAAAGAGCAAATCGATCAGCTGTTAAAGACCGAACCTGATTTAAAAGGAGCACTCGCAGGCATCAGCGTCAGGTCTGCGAAAAGCGGAAAAATGATATACGGCCATATGGGCGATACACGGATGAGGCCGGCGTCCAATCTGAAGCTTTTAACGGCAGCAGCTGCCTTTTCCGTCCTGGGCGAAGACTATACCTTTCCTACAGAGGTGTTGGCAGACGGCGCGCGAGCCGGCAGCACACTCAAAGGCAGCCTTTATATAAAAGGAAAAGGCGATCCGACGCTTTTGACAGCGGACTTTCAGCAAATGGCCGAAGCACTCCGAAAACAAGGGATCACAGTTATCAAGGGAGACTTGGTCGGTGACGATTCCTGGTACGATGAAATCCGCTACTCTCCAGACCTTTCCTGGACCGATGAAGACGCATACTACGGAGCGCAGATCTCAGCTTTAACGGCTTCGCCAAATGAAGACTATGATGCCGGAACGGTCATAATCGACGTGAATCCTGACGGCAAAGCCGGAAAAAAACCAGCTGTATCGCTCACCCCGCAAACAAACCATGTCAAAATCGAAAACGATGCCAAGACCGTTGCTGCAGACGGAAAAAAAGATATTACGATTAAAAGGGAACACGGCGGAAATACGATCCAAATCAAAGGGACGATTCCACAAGGCGCTTCAAGGGTCAGACAATGGGTTGCGGTTTGGGAGCCGTCAGAATATGCAATCGATTTATTTAAACAGGCTTTACATCAACAAGGCATTCGAATCATAGGAAAGACTAAAACCGGCAAAGCGCCAAAAAAAGCGCGCCGCATCACCGCACATCAATCCATGCCGCTGTCAGAGCTGATGATTCCCTTTATGAAGCTCAGCAACAACGGCCATGGCGAAACACTGCTCAAGGAAATGGGAAAGGCCGTGAGACGTGAAGGAAGCTGGGATCAAGGTCTGGAAGTATTAAATACAGAACTGCAGGGATTTGGAATGGACACAGAAAAAATCGTTCTCAGAGACGGCTCAGGAATCTCGCATATCAATTTGATTTCTGCCGACCAGATCACAAAGCTATTGTATTCCGTTCAAGAAGAGAAATGGTTTCCGTCGTTTGCCCGTTCACTCCCGGTTGCAGGGGAAAGCGACAGAATGGTCGGCGGCACATTAAGAAACCGGCTGAAAGACCCGGCTTTAAATGGCAAAGTCAGGGCGAAAACAGGTTCACTTTCAACCGTCAGTTCATTGTCGGGCTATGTTGATACTGCTAGCGGAAAGACATTGATTTTCTCCATTCTCCTCAATCAGCTCGTGGATGATGAGAATGGAAAGGATATTGAAGACAAAATCGTTCAAATATTAGCTTCTTCATGACATCTCCCATTGCGACAGGCAATGGGTTTTCTTATTGATAAGGCTTCCATTCACTGCGTACTTTTTTCAGCTTTGGCCATATAATGCTAAGAGATTCATTTTCTATAAGTTTAACAGCAGGCAGGGGGAAATATATGAACATTTTGCTGGCTTATTATCGATACTCTCCACATACAAACGGCCCGTCTACCTATATTGATATACTTCGAAAAAGCTTGGAAGGAAAAGGGCATTCTGTCGATTTAATGTCGCACGATACCCGGTGGCTCAACATTCAGGTCGCTGATCAGCAGCCAGCCGATAAACACCGGTTAAAAAATGAGCTGATATACCGTCTTCAAACGGCTTACACCGCAAAATATCCCCTGTGGATATATTGGCGTGAAATAGAGCGCTACAGTTTGGAACAAGCTGTTAAACAGTTTGATCTAGAAAAGTATGACTTGATCCACTGCCACGATTTTATGACGGCAAGAGCACTGGCCCGTTCCAAACCTCAGCACACGCCTTTAATCGTTTCCCTCCATAACTTTAAATATCACGAAGCAAAGATTACCGGGGAATATGGCGAGAAAAGCGGCCAGGAACAACAATATATGAAAATCGAAGAATGTTTGGGCGCAATGTCTGGAAACGTTGTGGCCGTTCCGTGCGAATGGCTGAAACACGAGCTGACTCAAATTGGTGTGACGCCTTCGAACATCCGAGTCATCCCGTATGGAATTGTAAAAGCACCCTTTATCGAAAAGAAAAGTCATCTCCCAAAAAGCCGTCGGCATCAAGGAAAAAAGATCATTCTCTGTCCGGCGCGGCTCGTGCCGGTGAAAGGACACCGCTACTTGATCGAAGCGCTTTATAAACTGCGGTTCGAAAGGGATGATTTTCACTGCCTTCTCGCAGGCGAGGGTCCGGAGCTCGAAACTTTGCAAAGCCTGTCCGAAAAGCTTGGTATCGCGTCGGCGGTCTCTTTTCTCGGAAAGCGAAAAGATATGCCCCGCTTAATGAAAATTAGTGATGTCATTGTTTTGCCGTCGCTTCACGATACATTTCCGCTCGTCATCCTGGAAGGGCAGTTCTCCGCAAAACCTGTTCTGGCGGCAAGCGTAGGCGGGATAAAAGAAATCATTGACGACGGTGCGGACGGATTGCTTGTTCCTCCGGCAGACAGCGAAGTGCTTGCTGAAAAGCTGAGCCTGCTGCTCGACGATGACAGAACCCGGCAAAAATTGGGCCGCCAAGCGTTTCAAAAAGCTATGAAACTTTGGGATATCAGCGTTCACATGAGGTCGATCGAAAACCTGTATCAAACATTTGAAACACAAAAACGCGGAGAGCGAACCCGCAAAAATCATCGAAAAGAACAGGGACTGGACCTGGAAATCCTCGATCAAATCGGTGAAAGGAAAACGTCAGAAGCGGAGTACACGATAGCCGGGGAAATCCCTGAACACCTCAAAAGCCAACTTGAAAAAGAGGAACATTACATTCATGTTTATGATATGTCAGGCGTTTTGCTGCAGACAAAAGCGGTCGATTCGAAAGGGTGCTATGAATTTCACAAGCTCCCCCGAGGCCGCTACGTCTTGAAAAGCACCATCGATGCATTCGGCAATCAGACCGTATCCATCGGCTGATGATAAATACTTTGTGAAAGCCGGCTATTTTGCCGGCTTTTTTATATAACAGTTTTCATTTTATTTGATTTTATTATAATACAGATTTAAATAAGAAAAATTGCTTCAAACAACATCCTATATTAGGAAAAACGCAATGTTCAAAGAACTTCCTCAAATTTGTTAACTATTTCACAAAATATGTGATATTTATCACATTCAAACCTGTTATATTCAACATAAGATATAAATGCAACAACTGTTATATCATTTCAACTTGAAAAAGAGGGGGATTTAAATGGAACAATGGAAAGGTTTCACCACAAACGTTTGGCAAAAAGAAGTCAATGTCCGCGATTTTATTCTCTCGAACTTTGAGCCATATCAAGGTGACGAATCGTTTCTCGAACCTCCGACGGAAGCTACATCGGCATTATGGGATCATGTAATGGATTTGACAAAAAAAGAGCGTGAAAACGGAGGCGTCCTTGATATGGATACAGAGATCGTCTCAACGATCACCTCGCACGGTCCCGGATATTTGGATAAAGGCTTGGAAAAAGTCGTCGGCGTTCAAACCGATGAGCCGTTTAAACGGTCGCTTCAGCCTTTCGGCGGCATTCGCATGGCAAAACAGGCATGTGAATCCTATGGTTTTGAACTGAATGACGAAGTGGAAAGGATCTTTACCGATTACCGCAAAACCCATAATCAAGGCGTGTTTGACGCGTATACGGACGAAATGAAGCTCGCCCGAAAAGTCGGAATCATTACCGGACTGCCTGATGCTTACGGGCGCGGACGCATCATCGGTGATTACCGGAGAGTGGCACTTTACGGCGTGGATTTTTTGATCGATGAAAAGAAAAAAGATGCGGCCGGCGCCTCTCGGGTGATGTCTGAAGAAAACATCCGCCTTCGTGAAGAACTGTCAGAACAAATCCGAGCATTGGACGAACTTAAAGCGCTTGCAGCAAGCTATGGATTTGACATTTCCGAGCCTGCGGCAAATGCAAGAGAAGCATTTCAATGGCTGTATTTCGCCTATTTGGCTGCCATTAAAGAGCAAAACGGAGCAGCAATGAGCCTTGGCCGCGTATCCACGTTCCTTGATATTTACATCGAAAGAGATTTAAAAACGGGCGTATTAACAGAACGGGAAGCCCAAGAGCTTGTCGACCATTTCGTTATGAAGCTGCGCTTGGTCAAATTTGCGCGCACACCTGACTACAATGAACTGTTCAGCGGCGATCCGACATGGGTGACAGAATCAATCGGCGGAATGGCGCACGACGGACGCGCCCTAGTCACGAAAAATTCGTTCCGCTTCCTGCATACGCTTGACAATTTAGGTCCGGCGCCTGAACCGAATTTAACCGTTCTTTGGTCTGTCAGACTGCCGCAAAAGTTTAAAAACTACTGTGCCAAAATGTCGATTAAAACAAGCTCGATCCAGTACGAAAATGACGATATCATGCGTCCTGAATACGGAGATGACTACGGAATCGCCTGCTGTGTATCAGCAATGACAATCGGCAAACAAATGCAGTTCTTCGGAGCACGCGCCAACTTGGCGAAAGCGCTTCTTTATGCGATTAACGGCGGAAAAGACGAAAAGCATAAAATTCAAGTCGGTCCGGAAACGCCGCCGGTGGCTTCCGAAGTACTGGACTATGACGAGGTCATGCATAAATTCGATCAGACGATGGAATGGCTCGCAGGCTTGTACATCAATACGCTCAATGTCATTCACTACATGCATGATAAATATTGCTATGAAAGAATTGAAATGGCTCTGCACGACACGGAAATTTTGCGGACGATGGCCACCGGGATCGCCGGCTTGAGCGTTGTGGCCGATTCGTTAAGCGCTGTCAAATATGCCAAAGTCAACGTGATCCGCGATGAAAACGGCATTGCGGTCGATTTTGAAACAGAAGGCGATTTTCCTAAGTACGGAAATAATGATGACCGCGTCGACGCGATCGCCGTTGACATTGTCAAGCGCTTTATGAAAAAACTGCGCAAGCACCAGACATATCGTCAGTCCGTTCATACAATGTCAATTTTAACGATCACGTCAAACGTCGTTTACGGCAAGAAAACCGGAAATACGCCGGATGGACGCCGCGCGGGAGAACCGTTTGCTCCAGGCGCGAATCCGATGCACGGCCGCGATACTAAAGGGACGCTTGCATCGCTGTCTTCAGTGGCAAAGCTGCCTTACAGCTATGCGCTCGACGGCATATCCAACACCTTTTCCATCGTCCCGAAAGCGCTTGGCAAAGATGAAGAGAGCCGCGCCGCCAATTTATCAAGCATCCTTGACGGATATGCCGCAAAAACAGGGCATCACTTAAATGTTAACGTATTTAACAGGGAGACATTGCTCGACGCCATGGAACATCCAGAGGAATATCCGCAGTTAACGATTCGCGTCTCAGGCTATGCGGTCAACTTTATTAAGCTGACGAAAGAACAGCAGTTAGACGTCATCAGCCGAACCTTCCATGAATCGATGTAACGAGTAAAAAGCGGAGCGCGACCGAGGCGCTCCGCCTCCATAAAAAGAGGTGATCTTCATCATGGATGGAAATATTCATTCGATCGAAACATTCGGTACTGTCGACGGCCCAGGCATCAGATATGTCGTCTTCACACAAGGCTGCCTGATGCGCTGTCAATTTTGCCATAACGCTGATACTTGGGAAATCGGAACCGGAAAACAAATGACGGTTTCCGAAATCGTTCAGGATGTTCAGCACTATCTCCCGTTTATTCAATCATCAGGCGGAGGCATTACCGTGAGCGGAGGGGAGCCGCTTTTACAACTGCCATTTTTAATCGAGCTGTTCAAAGCATGCAAAAGCCTAGGCATTCACACGGCACTCGATTCGTCCGGCGGTTGCTATTCGGCTGCGCCGGCATTTCAAGAGCAGATCAAAGAGCTGATCCAGTATACAGACCTTGTTTTGCTTGATCTCAAGCATATCAACAGAAAAAAACATATCAACCTGACAGGAATGCCGAATGACCACATATTGGATTTTGCCCGGTTTCTCGCTGATCATCAAGTTCCCGTCTGGATCCGTCACGTACTGGTTCCGGGTATCTCCGATATCGATGACGATTTAACAGCCCTCGGCACGTTTATCGGCACGCTGGCAAACGTTCAGAAGGTGGAGGTTCTTCCTTATCACAAGCTCGGCGTCTACAAATGGGAAGCGCTCGGCCTGGATTATCCGTTAAATGGGGTTGAACCGCCAAGTGCCGACAGGGTCGAAAATGCATACAGACTGCTCACCGCACACTTGCAATGCGGAGCCTTGCTGCAAGAGACATAACCGCTTTTAACCGGACAGACTTTTTCTAACAAGAAGCTGTCCTTTTTGTCTTACCGCACAACTGTATAAAAAATCCGCTTTTTTACAATAGTAAAATGAGAAAGATGCGCCTGCTGCGGCAGGCGGACAATAAAACAGCAAGGTGGGCGGGAAGCATGTATCATTTGTATTCTCACAACGACTTGGACGGAGTCGGCTGCGGAATCCTCGCAAAGGTGGCTTTTGGCGAACGGGTCGAGGTCCGCTACAATTCGGTCACCGGACTTGACATGCAAGTCGGACGTTTTTTGGAGCGGACAAAAGGCAAAGAAAAACAGCATGAAGGCCTGTTTATCACAGACTTGTCTGTTCATCAAGAAAATGAAGAAAGGCTGAACCAATATGCGGAAGCGGGCGGAAAGGTCAAACTCATCGACCACCATAAAACTGCGCTTCATTTGAATGAACGCCCTTGGGGCATGGTAAAAGTTCAATATGAGGACGGCAGGCTCGCTTCAGCGACTTCTCTTTTTTATGAATACTTAATAGACAACGGCCACATTCGAGAGACAAACGCGATGGATCAGTTCGTCGAACTCATACGCCTCTATGATACATGGGAATGGGAACAGACGGGCGCGCTCGAAGCGAAACGCCTGAATGACCTGTTTTTTATGGTATCAATCGACGAATTTGAGGAAAAAATGGTCCGGCGCCTTAAAGAAAGCGACGCGTTTTCATTTGACGAATTCGAAGAAAAAATCTTGGATATGGAAGAAGAAAAAATTGAACGGTATATTCGCAGGAAACGGCGGGAAATCGTTCAGACCTTCATCAATGCACACTGCGTCGGCATCGTGCATGCGGAATCCTATCATTCGGAGGTGGGGAACGAACTTGGGAAAACATATCCGCACCTTGACTATATCGCCATCTTAAATATGGGCGGCAAAAAAGTGAGCCTGCGCACCATCCATGATGAAACAGATGTATCAGAAATCGCCGGCACGTTCGGCGGAGGCGGCCATGCCAAAGCAGCGGGGTGCCCGCTGACAGATGAAGCGTTCAAGCTGTATGTAACTGAACCGTTTCCGCTGGAGCCCTTGAGAGCGGATGCCTTTAAAAATGTCTATAATATAAAAGAGTCCGACTACGGCAGCCTTTATATCAACAGGGATGAAGACCAGTTTTTTCTCTTTCCTGGCGAACACGGCTGGAACATTCAATTAAACGGCGTAACTCAGCATGAGACATTTACTTCATTCGAAGAGGCAGAGCGGTTTATTAAAAGGAATTACGCTGCATGGCTCGCAAGGGATGAAGCATTTGTCCAATATTTGATGCAGCAGGTGAAACAGGCGATACAGACGACAGGCTAAAGACAGCAACATGTCTTGGCCTGTTTTTTCATATACAAAAAAGAATAACCGGCATATAATAACAGAAAGTTCTGATTTTTCCAAAGGGGAGATGTTCATGAAAGAAAAGAGCGCAAATTGCGAAACAAAAGAATTTCGGGCAGTGTGGATCGCCACCGTCACAAACATTGACTGGCCTTCGAAAAAAGGACTGACAATCGAAGAGCAAAAAACAGAGTATGTGAAGCTTTTGGATGATGTGACAGCGATGGGGATGAACGCGGTTGTCGTTCAAATTAAGCCGGCGGCGGATGCGTTTTATCCTTCCGCATACGGGCCGTGGTCGGAATACTTAACAGGTGTTCAAGGAAAAGACCCTGGATATGATCCGCTGTCATTTTTGCTCGAAGAAACCCACCGGAGAAAGCTTGAATTTCATGCATGGTTCAACCCTTATCGGATCACGATGAATCATACCGATTTGAACAGGCTGTCACACGATCACCCGGCCAGAACGCACCCCGACTGGGTCGTTGCCTACGGCAGACAGCTGTATTACAATCCCGGCATCCCTGAGGCCCAGGAATTCATTGTCCAAGGCATAGCGGAAGTCGTCAAGAATTACCCAGTCGACGCCGTTCATATGGATGACTATTTTTATCCATATAAAATTGCGGGCGTCGAATTTCCCGACTTGAGCACGTATGAACAATATGGAAAGGACCGGTTTTCAAATATTGAAGATTGGCGGAGGGACAACGTCAACCAGCTTGTCAAACAGATCAACGCTGCCGTCAAAAAAGAGAGAGCATCGGTCAAATTTGGAATCAGCCCCTTCGGTGTATGGCGAAATATAGCAGATGATCCGACGGGATCGAATACAGCCGCCGGAATGACAAACTATGACGACCTTTACGCTGACACGAGGGAATGGATCAGACAGGGATACATCGATTACATCGCCCCGCAAATCTACTGGAGCATCGGCTTTGCCCCGGCTTCCTACGACATTTTAGTGGACTGGTGGAAAAATGAAGTCAGCCAACGCCCCGTTCATTTATACATCGGACAAGCAGCCTATAAAATCAATCAAAACTCAGATCCCGCCTGGTCAGATCCTGAAGAATATCCGCGACAGATCGCCTTAAACCGCGCCTCAAATGTGATGGGAAGCATCCATTTCAGCCTGAAAGATTTAAACCGGAACCCGCTTGGCATAAAAGACAGGCTGATTCAGGACTTGTACAAAAAACCGGCAGTTATACCAGGTATGCCTTGGCTTGGCAGTGTAAACAGCAAACAGTGAAAACTGATATTTTAGTGATACGGGCCGCCGATAACAGTACCAATCCATTTTGACAACGTTCAAAATGGATTTTTTGTGTTAAAAATCGCATGTATAGTGCACCTTAATAGATAAAAACAAGGAAAGAAAGGTTTAAATCAAATGGACATTTTCTTAGCGATTTTACCAGCGATTTTCTGGGGAAGCATCGTGCTCTTTAATGTAAAGCTTGGGGGCGGACCGTACAGCCAGGTGCTCGGTACGACATTCGGCGCTTTAATTTTTTCAATCGGAATCTATTTCGTCGTCCAGCCTGAATTATCCCCCCGTATATTTGCCGTCGGCGTCGTCTCCGGACTATTTTGGGCACTCGGCCAGACCAATCAGCTGAAAAGCATCAAGCTGATCGGCGTATCTAAAACGATGCCGATCTCGACAGGGCTTCAGCTCGTATCCACTTCTTTGTTCGGCGTGCTTGTTTTTCGCGAGTGGGCAACGACAATCTCGATCATTCTCGGCGTTTTGGCGCTGATTTTTATCATCGTGGGAATCGTGCTGACATCGCTGGAAGACCGCAGCCAAAAAACGGAGGAAAAAACCGGCGACATGAAAAAGGGAATCGTGATTTTGCTGATTTCAACATTCGGCTATCTCGTATATGTTGTCGTCGTCCGGCTTTTTGATGTCAGCGGCTGGGCGGCTCTTTTTCCTCAGGCTATCGGCATGGTTGCCGGCGGCTTGATCTTGACATTCAGGCATAAGCCGTTTAATTTTTACGTCATCAAAAATATCATTCCGGGTTTAATCTGGGCAGCGGGAAACATGTTTTTATTCATTTCCCAGCCGCGGGTCGGCGTAGCGACCAGCTTTTCGCTATCGCAGATGGGGATCGTCATCTCAACGCTCGGCGGCATTATTTTACTCGGCGAAAAGAAAACGAAGCGGCAGCTGATCGGTATCGCCATCGGCATCATCCTGATTGTCGCAGCCGGCGTTTTACTGGGCATTGCAAAAGCATAAGGACGGCTTCTGAAGCCGTCCTTTAATATGTGACGCTGCCCTTAAGCGGCAGATGGTCGGAAGTGCTCGGATCAACGGCGACAACTTCAGCCGCTGTCACATGAAAAAACGGACTGAGAAAGATGTAGTCCAAGCGCCGTCTCGGGCGGTGGGAAGGGTAGGTGAACCCCTGTCCGTATTGACTTTCCTCCCACAGGTCGGCCAGTTTTTCCGCGACCTTTGTCCATCCCCGTGAATAAGGTTTCATATTAAAGTCTCCCATGACGATCACAGGCAGATCGCTCTCTTGGACCCTCTCGATTAAAAAATCCGTCTGCTTGCCGTGAAGCCACGGATTCAGACTCAGATGCGTAACAAAGACGCGAAAGAGCCGATCGCCGATCCGGACATCAGCCTCAAGAAGAGACCTTCCTTCGACCAACCCTTTGACAAAGTTAAATGAATGATGCTGTTCTTTCACAATCGGAAAACGCGTTAATAGGGCATTCCCGTATTGCCTTTTCACAGAAGAATCATCAGAACTCAATGAAAGGGAGGGGCAGTACGCATAGTGCATGTTCAATTGTTCTGCAAGCCGGCCGATTTGGTCTTCGTAATCGCTTCTCTTGGAGTAATGCCGATCCACTTCATTAAGGCCGATGATGTCGCAGCCGCTTTGAGCGATCACACCAGCCGTTCTTTCTAAATCAACGCGACGGTCCCTTCCCTTTCCATGATGGATATTAAACGTCATGATGCCAAATTTCATAATCATCCCGCCTCTTCTTTAAGCTAAGCATATTGTCTCTCCGGAACGATTAAAATATTTCAGCTGTCGGCGGAGCGAGATTAGGTTAAAATGACATTATGACATAAAGAGGAGTGTTCCTTGATGACAAATAGCAGAACGAATCCAAAGGTTGATGAATTTTTAAACAAAACCGAAAAGTGGAAGGAAGAGTTTGAGAAGCTGCGTCAAATCGTTCTTGACTGTGGGCTGAACGAAGACTTCAAGTGGAAGCATCCTTGTTACACGTTTGAGAAAAAAAACATCGTATTAATCCATGGATTTAAAGAATATTGTGCACTTCTGTTTCACAAAGGCGCATTGTTAAAGGACCCCAACGGGATTCTCATCCAGCAAACGGAGAATGTACAAGCCGCGCGGCAGATTCGATTCACCAATGTACAAGAAATAGCTGAAATGGAAACCATCTTGAAAGCTTATATAAATGAAGCCATTGAAGTTGAAAAAGCCGGTTTGCAAGTGAATTTTAAAAAGGGTGCAGAATATACAATTCCGGAAGAGCTTCAAAAAAAATTCGCTGAAATCCCGGCTTTAAAAACGGCTTTTGAAGAATTGACGCCGGGACGGCAAAGAGCATATATTCTTTATTTTTCTAAACCAAAACAATCCAAAACCCGAGAGTCGAGGATTGAAAAATATACACAGCAAATTCTCGATGGAAAGGGATTGAATGACTAGTCTACCGTTTTCATGGGAGAGGCGAATCTTAACCATATGGCCGAAGAAGCGGCGAAATGATTTGAGAAAAAGCCTCCGAGTCCTCAAAGGCTTTTCCTGTTCACAGTATGATGCTGTCACAAGCTCCATGCCTTGGTGATCACCGCTTGATTATATAAAAAGACATTTATATAATGGATGCAATATACCGGCTGCAAAGCGCCTGAGATTGGAGGGAGTGTCATGACCGTACAAACGAAGCTTGATTCGAAAAGCACTGTGAGCTGCATGAAAATATTGAGCGATTCTACCCGGCTCTTGATTCTGAAGCTGCTCCAGGAGAAACCATATTGCGTCTGCCAGTTTGTCGATATGTTTGAAACAAGCCAGCCCGCAATAAGCCAGCATTTACGAAAGCTGAAAAGTGCAAATATGATCAAGGAAGAAAGAAGGGAGCAATGGCGTTTTTATTCGCTTCATGACGACTTTCCGGAGCGCGAATTGGTCCTTGCCATTCTCAATCAGATCGATGAACACGATGAGGTTCTTCAAACCATTAAAAGAAAAGAAAGGCCTGTTTCGTGCAGTTAAAAAAGAAGAGGGAGGACGGTTCCCTCTTTTTCATTTGCATTTCTTATATAAGCATTGACTTATATAAAGATTTTATTATAAGATATGTCCGGAGAGGAAACCTATGAAGGGGGCGTATAGACGATGATGACGGTCTTAGCCATTTTGATTTTTCTGCTGACCCTTACACTTGTCATTTGGCAGCCGAAAAATCTTTCCATCGGCTGGTCGGCCTGCGGAGGTGCGGTGCTGGCTTTAATCGCCGGGGTCGTCAATTTTCAGGATGTATTAGATGTGACGGGAATCGTATGGAATGCGACTTTGGCATTTGTCGCGATCATCATCATCTCCCTGATTCTTGATGAAATCGGATTTTTCGAATGGGCCGCCCTGCACATGGCCAAGGCGGCCAAAGGGAACGGCATTCGGATGTTTGTCTATGTCTCCCTGCTGGGAGCTGTAGTAGCCGCGCTGTTTGCCAATGACGGAGCTGCTTTAATTTTGACGCCGATCGTGCTTGCGATGGTACGCGCGTTAAACTTTCAAGAAAAGCTCGTTTTTCCTTTTATTATCGCAAGCGGATTTATCGCGGATACGACATCGCTGCCGCTTGTCGTCAGCAACCTTGTCAATATTGTCTCAGCGGACTTTTTCAACATCGGATTTATCGAATATGCAACAAGAATGATTGTTCCAAACCTGTTTTCGCTTATTGCAAGCATCATCGTGCTTTTTTTGTTTTTTAGAAAAAGCATTCCGCGGCATTATGACATGACAAATGTAAAACAACCGGCAGAAGCGATTAAAGACAGGAAAATGTTTCGCTTGTCATGGCTGATATTAGCCGTTTTGCTGGCAGGTTACTTTATCAGCGAGCTGTTCTCAATCCCCGTCTCGATCATCGCAGGCGTGATCGCCGTCATTTTCTTAATCACGGCGACAAACAGCCCCGCGGTGCAGACAAAGAAAGTGCTGAAGGGAGCGCCTTGGGCGATTGTTTTCTTCTCACTCGGGATGTATGTCGTCGTATACGGTTTAAGAAACGCCGGCTTAACAGATGTTCTCTCACAGGTCATACAGACTGTTAGCGATCAAGGGCTGTTTGCCGGAACAATCGGAATGGGCTTTATCGCGGCCATCCTGTCTTCATTCATGAACAATATGCCGACGGTGATGATTGATGCGCTTGCGATTCAGAATACCGACACACACGGGATTCTCAGAGAAGCGCTGATTTACGCCAATGTCATCGGCTCTGATCTCGGTCCGAAAATCACGCCGATCGGCTCCCTGGCGACGCTTTTGTGGCTTCACGTCCTTTCACTGAAAGGCGTAAAGATTTCTTGGGGAACCTATTTTAAAACAGGCGTCATTTTGACCATTCCAACCCTCTTCATCACGCTTGCCGGACTTTATGTGTGGCTGTTGATCATTCATTAAACATGATAGGAGACGATGACCAATGTCAAAAAAGACCATCTATTTTTTATGCACAGGCAACTCCTGCCGCAGCCAAATGGCTGAAGGCTGGGCGAAGAAACACCTCGGAGACGAGTGGAACGTCCACAGTGCAGGGATTGAAGCGCACGGTTTAAACCCGAACGCGGTCAAAGCCATGAGAGAAGCAGGCATCGATATTTCTGAGCAGACGTCCGATATTATTGATCCCGATATCTTACACAACGCAGACCTCGTCATTACGCTGTGCGGGGATGCGGCTGATAAATGCCCGATGACACCTCCGCATGTCAAGCGCGAGCATTGGGGTTTTGACGATCCCGCTAAAGCAGAAGGGACAGAAGAAGAGAAATGGGCATTCTTTCAGCGCGTACGCGATGAAATTGGAGAGCGGATCAAGCGTTTTGCGGAGACAGGAGAATAAATACAAAGCTCAGGTATTGTTACCTGAGCTTTGTATTTATTAGAAACATATAAAAACACGTCTGCAACATATATTTTCTATAAAGAAAGAACGTACCCTAAGGCATGCGGCCGTTCATGTAAAAATTCAGAAATCAATGTACCGAGGAATTCTGTAAAATCCATTGCCATCAGCTTTTAAAAGAAAAGATGACCTGAAAAACTCGTCTTAAATGTTACTTGTTTTCTTCACCTAAAACTGCTGGAGAAGCGCATGACATTCTTACGTTTAATTCAGGGTCCATTTTTTGAGTTAATGGTATTGAGCCCGGCTCACGAATAAGAGACAGCAGAGAATCGACCATTTTGTGAGCCAATTGATCGATTGGAACCCCTACGCTCGTCAGCGGGGTTTCAAGGCTTGCCATTTGAGGAATATTATCATAAGAAATTAAAGATAGGTCTTCGGGTATACTGAGCTGTTGTTCCTTTACGGCTCGTAAAATCCCTACACTGATATCGTAGCTTCCGCTAATGATTGCTGTAGGTTTTGGGGTTTGTTGTAATAGTTTTTTCGCAGCGGTGTAACCGTTATACCAGCTTAACCCATTAGTATTTAAAATACTGTTTCGACTTAATTTCAAACCGGCTTCCATCATAACCTCTTCAAACCCTTTGCTTTTTTCAACCTGACGCTTGTCGGCAGGGGAGAGGTCGCCGACGTAGCTAATGTTTTTGTGGCCAAGTTGATACAGATACGCAACGGCTTTGTAAATTGCTTTTTTATGATTGACATCAATAATAGGATGTGTATGTTCACCTGACACTCCATAAGATAAGATAGGAATAGTTAATCCAGTATCATCACTAAGCTGAGTTTCGCCGCCTTCTTCAAAAATCATAATTCCATCCACGCGAAAACTCTTAAACAATTCCACTGCCTCTTTAGCTCTGTTAACAGATAAAATCATTGAATAGTTGTTCTTTTCGACCACTTCATTTATTTTAGTAACAAGTGCTGATAAAGCGATTCTCTCAATGGTAGGCCAGACAAGACCGATCGTTTGACTTTTTTTAGATGCCAAGCTTCTCGCTGCAAAATTCGGACTATACCCTAATTGTTCGGCAACTTGCAAGACCTTTTTCTTTGTATCCGGTTTTACAAGAGGGCTGTTTCTTAAAGCCTTTGAGACTGTTGAATAGCTTACTCCGGAAGCATTGGCGATGTCTTTAATGGTTACAGTCATTTTGGACCCTCCAAAACATCTTTAAAAATATAATATTGCAAATTTTCAAAAATAATTTTATGATAATAAATAACAACGTTGTTATTATAAATGATACATCATAAAATAACAATCATATACATCTTCCGAAGAAAATAACAACGTTGTTAAAGAACTTTTTGGATGATGAAACAACGTTTATTTTTAACAACGTTGTTAAACTTATCGTAAAGGGGGAGAAGTCTGAGAAAAACGATCATCTAATGCACTAAAATATTACACAAATTGTTACAGAACATAATTGGAAACGGGATTCAGGGGATAAACCGAAATATACAATGCAAAAATTTCACATATTCGTTCCCTATTCGAGCAGAATTGTAAACGCTACCAAAAAAATATGGCGATGAAAGAAAACATGAATCGCAATCAATCATTGGTTAGAAAGCAACGGTTATGAGATTCAAGGAGGGTAGTTCATGAGAAAAATGCTATCCGTGTTTTTTGTATGCGCTTTAATCTTTGGAATGCTTACGGGGTGTAAAAGCAGCGATGTAATAGGCGTCGATAAAACCGTAACGTTACGGCTTGCTCACAACCATAATGAGGAACACCCCGTCCACAAGTCTTTACTCAAATTTTCAAAAGACGTAGAAAAGAAAACTAATGGCACCGTTAAAGTGCAAGTGTATCCAAATGCTCAGCTCGGTTCAGAACGTGAAGTGATTGAATTGACGCAGACCGGGGCTGTCGATCTGGCTAAAGTAAGTGCAAGCGCTTTAGAAAGTTTTTCAGAGGTCTACTCCATCTTCAGCTTGCCTTATTTATTTGACAGCAAACATCATTTCTATGAAGCCATGGACAGTGATATTGCAAAAGAAATGTATGATACAACGAAAAACATAGGGTTTATTGGATTAACCTACTATGATGCCGGTTCGCGGAACTTTTACACAAAGAACAAACCGATTATGCACCCAAATGACCTTAAAGGTTTAAAAATTCGTGTGCAGCCGAGTGCTACAGCGATTCGAATGGTGGAACTCATGGGTGGAGCACCTACTCCAATGGCTTATGGAGAAGTATATACAGCATTGCAGTCAAGTGTAATCGATGGCACCGAAAACAACGAAATGGCTTTAACAAGCAGCAATCACGGGGAAGTGGCAAAAGAATATTCATACTCAGAACATGCGATCGTTCCGGATATTTTGATCATGAATTTGGACAAAAAGGATCAATTAAGCGAAGAGCAGCAGAATGCGGTGATCGAAGCGGCGAAAGAGTCTACTGAGTATCACAAAATCGTTTGGGCTGAAGAAACTGAAAATGCGGTTAAGAAAGCAAAGGAAATGGGAGTGAAGTTCCACAAGCCAGACAAGACTCCATTCCGGGATGCGGTAAGCCCGCTTCATGATGAGTTTGCCAAAAAAGAATTGATCGGAAAATACTATAGGGAAATTCGTGCGAAAGCTAAAAAGGTAAAATGACTCTGGATGAATGAGCGACTCGAATATTTTTCGATAAGGGAGGGATGTATATGCTAGCTTTAAAAAAAGCAGTGAATAAAACGATTGAATGTTTGACTTGCACACTAATGGCCATCATGGTTTTGGTTGCGATATGGCAAGTATTTACTCGATATATACTAAATTCTCCCAGTACGTTTTCAGAAGAATTTTTACGCTATTCACTGATATGGATTTCTATGTTGGGCGGTGCCTATGCATTTTGGAAAAAAAAGCACTTGGCGATTGAATTTATCGTTCGAAAACTTCCAATAAAAGCAGCTGTTTTCGTTCATACTTTCATTCAGATTCTTTTGATTGCTTTTGCTCTGATTGTGTTGGTGTTAGGAGGTTCGAAAGCAGTGATCACCACAATGGAGCAATCTTCAGCAGCATTAGGGATACCAGTGGGATTTGTTTATCTATCACTTCCTGTTGCAGGCATACTCATCATTGGCTACAGCTTGGCCGGTTTATATGAATCTTTACATGAATTCAATTCAAAACAAAAGTCAGGTGATGATGTAAAAAAAGCAGAAAAGATGTGACTGAGGCTTTTTAAAAACTAAAAAAGAGGTGAAATGATATGGCCATAGCAGCAGGTCTCATTTTATCGGCAGTATTCTTCATATTATTGTTTCTCGGCGTTCCGATTTCTGTAAGTATTGCGGCGGCATCCATTGTGACAATGCTTACCATTTTTCCTTTTGATGTTGCCATTTTCACTTCGGCGCAAAAAATGGTCACTGGAATCGACAGCTTTTCTTTATTAGCGGTGCCGTTCTTCATTTTATCAGGCATTATTATGAATAATGGCGGTATTGCAATGCGGCTCATTAACTTCGCAAAATTGATCAGCGGCAGGCTGCCCGGTTCTCTGGCCCATACAAATGTTGTCGGAAACATGTTATTCGGTTCCATTTCCGGTTCGTCTGTAGCTGCTGCTGCTGCGATCGGCGGGGTCATGTCGCCGCTGCAAGAAAAGGAAGGATATGACCGGACTTACTCTGCCGCAGTAAATATTGCTTCTGCACCAACTGGTTTGCTTATTCCGCCTAGCGGTCTTTTGATCATTTTCTCATTAGTCAGCGGCGGAACATCTGTAGCCGCTTTATTTATGGCGGGTTATTTGCCCGGAATCTTGTGGGGGCTGGCTACGATGGTTGTCTCCTGTATTATTGCAAAAAAGAAAAAATACCCTGTTGCGCCAAAGATTACGATTAGTCAAGGTTTTAAAGTGCTTTTCGATGCGATTCCAAGCCTGTTGCTCATTGTAATCGTAATCGGGGGTATTATCGCCGGTGTATTTACAGCAACTGAAGGAGCAGCAATAGCGGTGGCTTATTCCTTAATGTTATCGCTCTTTTATAGGACATTGAAATGGAAACAGCTCCCCAAAATGCTGCTGGAAACGGTAGAAATCACAGCCGTTATTATGTTTTTGGTTGGGACATCAACGATGCTGTCATTGGTCATGGCGTTTACAGGCATACCGACGGCAATCAGCAATGGAATTTTAGGGATTACAGATAACCCAGTTTTGATCCTGCTGATGATGAATATCATCTTATTAATAATCGGTACATTTATGGACATAACACCGGCTGTATTAATTTTCACTCCAATCTTTCTGCCAATTGTTCAAAGCTTCGGAATGGATCCCGTGCATTTTGGAATTATGATTGTATTTAACCTTTGTATCGGTAATATCACTCCTCCTGTAGGAAGTGCTCTGTTTGTGGGATGCAGCATAGGTAAAGTTGATATTGAACGAGTGGTTATACCGATTCTGCCATTTTATGCTGCGATCATGATCGTCCTTTTAATTGTTACCTACATTCCACAAATCAGCTTAATGCTGCCTCAATTATTTGGTCTTTAAGATAGGAGGCGTCTGTTTAATGTCAATTAAAGAAACCTACATGTTTACATTTATAAAAGACGAGAAAAATGTGCTGTATTTTCATTTAAATGACGGCTATGCACATGCGAAAATATTCATTCTTGAAGAAGATATAATTCGGATTTTGCTGACGGAGGGAGAAGCGTTAACGCTTGAAAAAACGTGGAGTGTAGCGCCTGGACAGATCGATGTGCCATGGGAGGGACGCCATCGTTTAGACATGAGTGGATTTACATTGCCTCAATACGAATTCCAGCAAGTCAAAGATGTTTTTATTGTGAAAACCGGCAAGGTCAAGCTTCATGTTCAATTGAACGGCTTTAGAATCAGCTGGTTTTATCACAATGATTCTGAATGGATCAATGTTGCAAGCGATCGACAAACACAAGGGTATAATTTTGAAGGGGCTTTTGGAAAGGGGGTATACCACTATTTACAACGTGATTTACAGGAACAATATTTTGGATTTGGCGAGAAAACGGGAAACGTCGATAAACACGGGAAACGCTACCGGATGTTAAATATCGATGCGATGGGGTACGACGCAGAGTGGTCAGATCCCCTATACAAACATATCCCATTTTATATTACACGTCATAAGAAAACAGGCATCTCCTATGGAATGTTCTATGATAATCTATCAGCTTCCATTTTTGATATGGGTTCAGAGCTTGATAACTATCATGGACTGTACCGCTATTATCAGGCTGAAAAGGGGGATTTAGACTACTACTTCATAGCCGGTCCGAAAATAAAAGATGTAGTCGAAACATTCTCTTGGCTGACAGGCAAAACGATCTTGCCGCCAAAATGGAGTCTTGGCTATTCAGGCTCTACGATGAGCTATACCGATGCGCCAAATGCACAGGAACAATTAAAAAATTTCGTTCATCTCTGTGAAAAACATGATATGTTATGCGATTCGTTCCAATTATCGTCAGGATACACATCTATCGGTGATAAACGTTATGTCTTTAACTGGGATAAGAACAAAATCCCTTCTCCAAAAGAGATGGTGCAACACTTCCATGAAAAGGACGTCCGTTTATGCGCCAACATTAAACCGTGCTTGTTAAAGGATCATCCGAAATTTGATGAACTAAAAGAAAAAGAAATGTTCATTGTAAACAGAGAAACACAAAAACCGGAAATGGCCCAATTTTGGGATGATATCGGAGCCTATTTAGACTTCACGAAGCGCCAAACGTTCGACTGGTGGAAGGCTCAAGTAACAGAAAAGCTGCTGGAATACGGAATTGATTCAACTTGGAACGACAATAACGAATTTGAAATATGGAGTCAAAATGCCAAGTGTCACGGCTTCGGCAAAGAAGTGGAATTTGAACTGATCCGCGCGCTTCACCCGCTTTTGATGATGAAAGCGTCTTTCGAAGCTCAGCTAGAATACAACCCGGAATTACGCCCGTACCTGATCTCAAGATCCGGCTGTCCCGGGATGCACCGTTATGCACAAACTTGGACCGGTGACAACCGAACAAGCTGGAAAACATTAAAATTTAACATTAAAACAGGCATCGGTCTAAGTTTATCAGGCATTTACAATTTCGGCCATGATGTCGGCGGATTTTCAGGACCGGCCCCTGAACCGGAGCTATTCGTAAGATGGATTCAAAACGGCATCATGTACCCAAGATTTACAATTCACTCGTGGAACGATGACGGGACAGTAAATGAACCATGGATGTTTCCTGAAACAATCGATGAAATCCGTGAACTCATTAAGTTTAGACATAAGATCATCCCTTACATTTACACCGCGCTATATGAGGCGCACAAACATTATCAGCCGATCATTCGACCGACATTTTATGATTTTGAACATGATGAGAAAACATTTGAAGAAAACGATGAATTTATACTTGGTGAATCTTTGCTGGTTGCATCTGTCGTCGAAAAAGGAATGAGGGAGCGGGAAGTGTATTTACCGAACCATGAAAAAGGCTGGTACGATTTCCATACGGGAACATGGTATGAAGGAGGAAAGACGGTCGTTCTGCCGGCACCATTACATTATACTCCGCTATTAGCGAAAGCGGGAGCGATCGTTCCAGTAAATGATGCAAACTTGACATTCCAAACAAAGAATCAAGACGAAAGAGGATTTTTGTTATTCCCATTCAAAGGAAAAGGAAAATCGACTTATCGTTTGTACGAAGATGATGGGTTAACAAATGAGTATACTCATACATTTGCCTTTATTCATGTCGATATGGAGACAACAGAAGACGGGATTAAACTTTCAATAAAAAAAGAAGGAACATACGAGTTATCGTATGATCAACTCACTTTTCACGTACCAAATGGAGAAAAGAGAAAACTGATCGTAAATGGCACAGAGCTGGAAAGCAAGAACAGAAAGTTTTCTTACAGTTTGCCGTGTGATTAAAATATTAAGGCCACATGATGATGATGTTTCCATTACTTGTGCAAGAATCATTGTCCGCAATTACATCCTGGCAAGCTGAATTTTGTCAACTAGAACGATACATGAATCATTATCACGAAAATTTATGTAAGCGGATACTAATCGGCAAATTCTTCTGAAAAAATCGGTCCAATATATTGTTATAGTCATGCGAAATTCTAATATCGAATGTTAAATAATAAGAGGGAAGAGGATGGAAGAACCATGCAAATGACGTTTCGATGGTATGGAGACAGCGATCCGGTCACATTAGAGTATATTCGCCAAATTCCCGGCGTTACTGGAATTGTTTCGGCCATTTATGATATTCCTGTAGGGGAAGCATGGCCTTATGAGAAAATTGTAGAATTAAAAGAAAAAATTGAAAATCATGGTTTATCGTTAAGTGTCATTGAAAGTGTACCTGTCCATGAAGATATTAAATTAGGTCTTCCGACAAGAGATCAATATATTGAAAACTACAAAACGACGATACGGAACTTGGCAAAAGCGGGTGTTAAAATCGTTTGTTATAATTTCATGCCTGTCTTTGACTGGACTCGTTCTTCTTTAGACTATGCACTTGAAGACGGTTCTACAGCGTTAATTTATGAAGAGGAAAAAGTTAGACAAATGAATCCATTACATGGTGAATTAAAACTTCCCGGCTGGGACACAAGCTATGAAGATGGACAGTTAAAGAATCTTTTTCAACAATATCAGCACATTACGGAAGAGGATTTATGGGAAAATCTTTCGTATTTTATTAAAGCGGTTATACCCGTGGCAGAAAATGAACAAGTCAAAATGGCGATTCACCCAGATGATCCGCCATGGCCTATCTTTGAACTGCCTCGAATCATAACGAACAAAGAGAATTTGGAGCGATTGATTAATCTCTATGACAGCTCCTTTAACGGCTTGTGTTTATGCAGCGGGTCGCTGGGTGTGAATTCAACAAATGATATTCCAGAATTGATTCGTTATTTCGGAAAAAAAGGAAAAGTCAACTTTGTTCACCTGAGAAACATTAAGATCATTGGGGAAAAGTCATTTCAAGAATCATCCCACCGTTCAGAAGACGGGTCTTTAGATATGTATGAAATCGTAAGAGCATTAAGAGATATTGACTTCGCCGGACCAGCCAGACCGGATCATGGGAGAATGATTTGGGGAGAGACCGGTAAACCGGGTTATGGTTTATATGATCGGGCGCTGGGTGCAGTGTATTTAAATGGAATGTGGGAAACATTAACGAAAGAAAAAAAGCGGATAGCCTTTGAATGCAATAAATGAACAAGCACTAACTAAAATGCAGAGACGAGGGATGAATGTGCAGATTCCTTTTCATGTAAACTTGAAAGATAAGGTGGCTGTAGTGACAGGGGGAGGCGGTATTTTATGCAGCTGTTTCGCTAAAGCATTGGCTCAATGCGGGGCAAAAGTAGCTGTAGTCAGCCGAAGAGCTGAATCGGCAGACAGAGTAGCGAAAGAGATCCAAGAAAACGGAGGCGAAGCACTTGCCCTTACAGCAAACGTCCTTGATAAACAAAGCCTTGAACAAGCGAAACAACTAATTAACAGAACCTTCGGCAGATGCAATATTCTAATTAACGGTGCAGGCGGCAACCATCCAAAGGGAACAACAGATAAAGAATATTTATATAAAAAAGACTTGAATACTAAAGAATTGACTACGTTTTTTGATTTAGAAATAGAGGGTGTAAGGTCCGTATTTGATTTAAACTTTCTTGGCACACTGTTAACCACTCAAGTATTTGCAAAAGACATGGCTGATCACGACGGAAGTGTCATCGTTAACATCTCATCCATGAACGCCTATACGCCGCTGACGAAAATTCCCGCCTACAGCGGTGCAAAAGCGGCCGTAAGTAACTTTACCCAATGGCTTGCCGTGCATATGTCAAAAGTCGGAATTCGTGTTAACGCCATTGCCCCAGGCTTTTTTCTTACTGCCCAAAATAGAAGCCTATTACTAAATGAAGATGGAACGTATACGGAGCGAGCACAAAAAATTATCAATCAGACGCCGTTGGATAGATTTGGGGTTCCGGAAGATCTAATCGGAACGTTATTATGGTTGGTAAGCGATAAAGCCTCGCGATTTGTCACTGGAACCATCATACCGGTCGATGGAGGATTCTCCGCCTATTCTGGAGTATAACTAAGGGGGTTAGCTCCAAAAAGCTGATTTTCAACACTGATAAAAATCCCAATTTCTCTGTGTCACATTGAGAAATTGGGATTTATTATTTCAACTTTTCCTTCTTACAAAGAAGAAGATAAACAACATTTTGTATGATCTGCCATGCAGGAAACAGGAGGTTTTCTGCTGCTACGTAATACAAAACCATCGCAAATAATATGCATTGTTTTGTGATTGTTTGACAACAGTGTTATAACTGTTTATATTGTATATATACAGTTATAACGAATAGAGGGATGTTATGCTTTGAATATCATCATTTCAAATTCATCTGATGAACCGATTTATTTGCAGATCGTCAACCAATTAAAAGATCAAATCGTCAAGGGAGAACTCTCGGAGTCTGAGGCGCTCCCATCGATCAGAAACCTAGCCAAAGAGCTTAAAATCAGCGTGATTACAACAAAAAGAGCCTATGACGAGCTGGAAAGAGAAGGGTTTATCGTCACAGTCGCGGGAAAGGGCTCGTATGTTGCAGCCATCAACAAAGACATGCTTCGAGAAACAAAAGTCAAATTGATCGAAGAACACATAGCAGATGCCGTCGCTGAAGCGAAACAAATCGGCTTAACATACGAGGAACTCCAAGAGATGCTCAAACTGGTTTATGAGGAGTGGTAAAAGTGACCAGCATACTGGAATTAAAAAATGTAACAAAACATTATCAAGATTTCTCTTTAGAAAACATCAACTTCTCGCTTGAAAAAGGATATATTATGGGTTTTATCGGCCCGAACGGAGCCGGAAAAAGCACGACCATCAAGCTGATCATGAACCTGATTAAAAAAGATGAAGGGGACATCAGCATTTTCGGTCTCAACAATGAAAAGCACAATATAGAGATCAAGCAGAGAATCGGCTTTGTATACGATGAAAATCATTTTTACGAAGAACTGACGCCGAACGAAATGAAAGGAATCATCAGACCGTTTTACAAAAAATGGGACGAGGCTGTTTTTCAGCGGTACGCAAAAGACTTCCAGCTCCCTTTAAACAAACAGATCAAAAACTTGTCAAAAGGGATGAAGATGAAATTCTCACTGGCGGTCGCACTATCCCATCATGCCGAATTATTGATCATGGATGAACCGACATCAGGACTCGATCCTCTTGTCAGGTCCGAGCTCCTTGACGTGCTGCAAACATTGCTGCAGGACGAAAACAAGTCGATTTTCTTTTCGACGCATATTACCTCTGATTTAGAAAAAGTAGCGGACTATATCACTTTCATTCATAACGGCCGGCTCGTGCTGAGCAAGACAAAGGATGAGCTGTTGGAAGAGTACTGCATTGTAAAAGGAGACCTCGATACGCTGCGCAAAGGGAACGAAGACGCCTTAATCGGCATCAAGAAAAACCGCTATGGTTTTGAAGCGCTCTCCAGAGATAAGCGAAAAGTCGTTCAGCATTTCGGGGATTCCGTCATGATAGAAAAACCGACTTTGGAAGATATTCTGGTATTTTCAACCGGCAGGAGTGATCAACATGTATCATCTAATTAAAAAAGATATTTTAATGCAGAAAAGGGCAATGAAGCTATCGCTGTTATTGATGATTTTTTTCACTTTTACATTGTCGCAGCTTGAGCTTGTCGGATATACAGTCGCAGTTTTGGCTGTCACGTATCAGCTGGCATTAGGCGCAAGCTCCTTAGAAGACAAAAACAACAGTGATAAAATCCTGATCAGCTTGCCTATTAAAAGAAACATCATCGTTTTATCGAAATATGTATCGGTTTATGTCTATACGGCTTATGCCATTCTCTTCTATACTTTGATCAATGCGATCGGACATTTGCTGCACTTGCCGCTTGATTTCCCATTGACATTTTCAGGGGCCATGGGTGCTGTAGTGGCAGTCACTTTATTTAGCTCGATCTCATTTCCGCTGATTTTTAAGTACGGCTATTTGAAGTCCAAAATGGCGAATATCATTATATTTTTCGCCATTATATTTGGAGGGACTGCCTTTTTTAAATTTATAGATGCGGGGGAGAACCTTGCATTGAGCCAAAAACTAACGGCTTTTCTAAGCGAAATGTCAAATACGGGTACATTCATCCTTTTGGTTGGTGTACTGCTCGTGATGATCTCCGTTTCATATGCGATATCGCTCAGCTTTTATAATAAAAGAGAATTTTAATGTTTAAGGATCGGCGGGAGCAGCTCTGCTGATCCTTTTTCCGTTTCAGAACCGTACAGCTGTTTTACTTCCCCTCACTATCATCTATTATAAAAAATTCCTATAAAAGAAAAAATTCCGAGTTGATAAAAGCATTTTTTCCGGAAGTTTCGGTAAAAAACGAAACTTTTGGCCCTTTTATTTCATTGTATAATGTAAACGGTTACGTATGTAGTATACTTATACTATCATTTCTTTTAAGTGAAACTGACGGGAAGGATAGAAAAACAGGTGAGAAAGATATGAATACGAGGCAAAAAGACATTCTGAATCTGTTGTTATCTGAACCTGATGACTATTTAGTCGTACAAGATTTCGCAGACAGGGTAAAGTGTTCTGAAAAAACGATCAGAAATGATCTGAAAACGATTGAAGATTATCTCAATCAGCATTCTCATGCTCAATTGATTCGCAAACCGGGACTGGGCGTTTATTTGAATATCGAAGATCATGAAAGGGCCCGTTTAAGCCGGCAATTATATACCGAACATCACGCCGCAAAGCAGCAATCTGATGAAGAAAGAATGCTGCAAATCGCTTATCAGTTATTAATGAATCCAAAGCCGGTTTCTGCAAAAGAAATGGCTGCCGAGCACTTCTTAAATAAATCTTCCATCAAAAGGGATTTGAATCAAATCGAAGGTTGGCTCCAGCGGTTTGGCCTCACACTGGTGTCCAAGCAGCGCCTCGGTTTAAAGATCGAAGGAAGTGAAAAAAATAAGAGAAAAGCGCTGGCGCGCATCTCGGAGTTGATTGACAACCCGGAGTTTACAAGCCGATTTATTAAAAGCCAATTTTTAAGTCACGAAGTGGAATTTGTTAAGAATGAAATCAGATCATTACAAAAGCGCCATTCTTTATATTTCACTGATGAAACGTTCGAAAATTTACTGTTGCATACACTGCTGATGATCCGCCGCATCAAAATGAAACAGCCGATTACCATTTCGCCGGGGGAATTAGATGCAGTCAAAAAGAAAAAAGAATTTCAGTGGACGTTTGCATGTTTAAAACGGCTTGAAGCGGTTTTTGCGATCCGCTTTCCTGAAGAAGAGGCCGTCTATTTAACATTGCATATATTAGGCGGGAAAGTCCGTTACCCATTGCGGAAAGAAGGGGAGAGCGGACTGGAAAACCCTTTGCTTCCAAAGGTTGTCGAATATTTAATCCATCGTGTCTCAGAGTTGAAAATGATGGATTTCCGCGAGGACCGGGTTTTGATCAACGGATTGAAAATTCACCTTAATACCGTTTTAAACCGGCTGAACTATGACCTTTCCGTATCAAATCCAATGCTCAACGATATCAAAAAAATGTACCCTTATCTGTTTCATATTGTCATTGATGTCCTTGAAGACATCAACCAAACGTTTTCACTTTCGATTCCCGAGGAAGAAGCCGCCTATCTGACATTGCATTTCCAAGCGGCGATCGAACGCTTCAGCTATGGAAAAGACAAGCATAAAAAAGCGATCATCGTCTGTCACATGGGCATCGGGATGTCACAGCTGCTGCGGACAAAAATTGAACGGAAATTCCACCAAATTGCCGTGATGGACTGCATCGCGAAAGCTGATTTGGCGGACTATACTTCACAACATGAAGATATCGAGCTTGTGATATCAACAGTCAGTCTGGAGGATTTATCAATTCCCCATATCGTTGTATCACCGCTGCTCGAGTCGGCCGATGAGAAAAAGCTCGCCGCTTTTATGAATCAGCTCGGTGAATCGTCCCGGCAAACACAAAAAACGTTTAAAGTGCTGAATGACACGACTCCTTTCCTCGTCTTCCTGCAGCAGGAGTCAGAACACCGCTACAAGCTGATTGAACAGCTGGCAATGGCTTTGTACGAGAAAGGCTATGTAGAAAAAGAATATGCTGTACACGCAGTCATGAGAGAAAAAATGTCGGCGACAAACATCGGAGCGGGCATCGCCATTCCTCACGCGAACGCCAAATTGATTAAACAATCAGCCATTGCGATCGCCACATTAAAAGAGCCGCTTGACTGGGGCTCTGAAAAAGTATCGCTCGTCTTTATGCTCGCTGTCAAACACGAGGATCAAAACATGACAAAACAATTGTTTCAAGAGCTGTCCAGCTTAAGCGAGCAACCGGCTTTCATCCAAAAGCTGACGAAAGAAACAAATGTGATGAAATTCTTATCTTATTTGGATTATTAAAAGCGGGGCGGAGCCCTGCTTTTTTATTTATAGGAAAAAAAGCCGATTTTTCCGGAGCCTGCGGTAAAAAACAACGCTTTTACACACGGGTTTTTATTATAAAGTAATGACAAGAGCTGCTTATTACTTTAGTTTCAGAAGGAGGATTCGCATGAAACTGTTAGCGATTACATCATGTCCAAACGGAATTGCCCATACGTATATGGCTGCGGAAAATTTGCAAAAAGCGGCCGAGCGAATGGGCGTTCAAATGAAAGTCGAAACACAAGGCGGCATCGGAGTGGAAAATGAGCTGACCGAGCAGGAAATCCGCGAGGCAGACGCGATTATTATTGCCGCAGACCGCTCGGTCAACAAAGACCGTTTTATAGGAAAAAAACTTCTGGCTGTCGGTGTTCAGGAAGGCATCCGAAAACCGGAAGAATTGATACAAAAAGCGATCAATGGCGATATACCTGTCTATCGTCCGGCTGCGAAAACGGAAGCTTCCGCTCAAACTGAGAAAAAGCAAAATCCGATTTACCGGCATTTAATGAACGGTGTATCGTTTATGGTTCCTTTCATTGTCGTCGGCGGATTATTGATTGCGGTCGCATTGACGCTTGGGGGTGAAAAGACGCCGAAAGGGTTAGTGATCCCTGATGATTCTTTTTGGAAAACGATTGAGCAAATCGGAGCTGCCTCATTCTCATTCATGATCCCGATTTTAGCCGGTTATATTGCCTACAGCATCGCGGATAAACCGGGGCTTGTGCCGGGAATGATCGGCGGATATATTGCAGCGACGGGAAGCTTTTACGGAAGCGGGAGCGGTGCAGGGTTCCTCGGCGGCATTATCGCGGGCTTTTTAGCCGGATATGCAGCACTGGCCATCAAAAAATTAAAAGTGCCAAAAGCCATTCAGCCGATCATGCCAATCATCGTGATCCCGGTGGTTTCCTCGCTCATTGTCGGCTTGGCGTTCGTATTGCTGATCGGCGCGCCTGTCGCGCAAATCTTTGAATCATTGACGGTTTGGCTGGCTGGTATGCAGGGCTCAAGCTCGATTCTTCTGGCATTAATTTTAGGGGCGATGATTTCGTTTGATATGGGCGGCCCCGTCAATAAAGTGGCATTCTTGTTTGGTTCTGCCATGATCGGTGAAGGAAACTATGAAATTATGGGTCCGATCGCCGTTGCCATTTGTATTCCTCCGATCGGGCTTGGCATTGCAACGTTTTTAGGAAAAAGAAAATTTCAGGCGCAAGAAAGAGAAATGGGAAAAGCAGCATTTACAATGGGATTATTCGGCATTACTGAAGGCGCTATACCGTTTGCTGCACAGGACCCGCTTCGCGTCATACCAAGTATTATGGCGGGTTCAATGACAGGTTCCGTGATCGCCATGATCGGTCATGTAGGGGACAGAGTCGCCCACGGCGGACCGATCGTAGCGGTGCTTGGCGCTGTCGATCATGTGTTGATGTTCTTTATCGCCGTTATTGCCGGATCTCTGGTCACCGCTCTTTTGGTCAATGTGCTCAAAAAAGAGGTCACAGCTGCACCCGCAGGAGTAAGTGAAGCTGCTGCAGCGAATGACATTCCGCAGCCGAACATCGAAATCGAAGCAAAAAGCAAAAAATCCGACATGCCGGAAATCAAAAAGCTCACAGACATCATCGATACGGAACTGATCGAACCGCATTTATCAGGGGATACGAGAGACGACATTATCGATGAAATGATTCAAAAATTGGCCCGGAAAGGCGCACTGCATTCGGAAAGCGAATTTAAACAAGCGATCATGAATCGCGAACAAGAGGGGACAACGGCGATCGGCATGAATATCGCGATCCCGCACGGGAAGTCTGACGCCGTCAAGAAGCCGAGTGTAGCATTCGGCATTAAACGTTCGGGCGTCGACTGGAAGAGTCTTGACGGAACTGACGCCAAACTGATTTTTATGATCGCCGTCCCGAAAGAAAGCGGAGGAAACGAGCATCTGAAGCTTCTGCAAATGCTCTCCAGAAAACTGATGGATGACACCTACCGGGACAAGCTTCTCTCTGCCCAAACAAAAGAAGAAGCATACAAACTTCTGGATGAAATCATCTAAAAAAGGGGGACGCCTGTCATGACTGAACCATTATTTTTCGAGCCTGTTTTTAAAGAAAGAATATGGGGCGGCACAGCTTTAGCCTCTTTCGGCTATGAGATTCCATCAGAACAAACGGGGGAGTGCTGGGCTTTCGCCGCACATCAAAATGGACAAAGCGTCGTAAAAAACGGCTTGTATAAAGGGCTCACACTCAGCGAATTATGGAATGAACACCGTCATTTATTCGGACATATAAAGGGAGACCGCTTTCCTCTTCTGACAAAAATTTTGGACGCCGACCAAGACCTATCCGTACAAGTGCATCCAAACGATGAATATGCAAAGCTGCACGAAAACGGGGAGCTTGGAAAAACGGAATGCTGGTATATCATTGATTGCAAAGAAGATGCGGAGATCATTTACGGCCACCATGCCAAGACGCGCGAAGAACTGGTCTCAATGATCGAACACGGAAAATGGAATGAGCTTTTGCGCCGCGTCAAAGTGAAGCCGGGAGATTTCTTCTATGTGCCGAGCGGAACCGTCCATGCGATCGGAAAAGGCATTTTGATTTTGGAGACGCAGCAGAATTCAGACACAACCTACAGACTATATGATTATGACAGAAAAGATGCTGAAGGAAACCTGCGCGAGCTCCATTTGCAAAAAAGCATAGAAGTGATCGATGTCCCGTCTTCGCCTGATCGCGAAACTGTTCAATATGAAACATCGGGTGCTGTCAAGACTGCCGCACTGATTGAGTGTCCATATTTCTCAGTAGAAAAATGGAATGTAAAAGGATCGGCCTGTTTCAAACAGGATAAACCGTTTCTTCTTGTCAGCGCTATAGAAGGGGAAGGGCGCATCGCGGCTGGCGGCCATGACTTTTCTTTTAAAAAAGGAGATCACATGCTACTGCCTGCGGGCTTTGGAGAATTTACGCTCGCCGGCCATGCAGAATGTATCGTTTCAAGCTTGTCAATCGAATAAGCGATCAATGGTACCCTTTCTGAACAGACCATCAAAACGATGGTCTGTTTTATTTTTGCGAAAAAAGAATGCCGGCTTGCCAAAACGCGTTCACCACAAGGCTGACAATGCATATTCCCAAGCTTCACAAGTAAAATAGAGTAAACCAAAAAAACATTTGGAAATCTTCCAATTATTTGATAAGCTGATATTAAAAGCTTCATATCTTAAACATCAGCTGCACTGCCCAGGGCTTTTCGCGGAACAGCTGCTTCATGAAACAAAAAGCGGTTCTATGTTCCGGCGACAGGCAAAAGAAAAGCCTGCTAAATGACCGAAACAACCGTGCCCTTCATAATTGGTTGGTCCTTATCTGGATGAGAAAATTGACGATGATTCGTATCAGGAAAAATGTAAGCGGATTCATCGTCTTTTTATCTCGGTTTATCACTCTATTTAGCGGAAGCGAGGAGGAATGCAATGGGGAAAGCAAAACTTCGATGGAATGAACCCTTGATTTCTCAACACGAATCGGCTGCTGAAGGATTTACGCCGGAAGATTTCACAGAGGAAGAGCGACTGATTTCAAAAACGACAGAATCATTTGTCAAAAACGAAGTCATGCCCCTTCTTGAATCGATCGATCAGCAGGATCACGAAAGCGTGAAAAAATTGTTTCAAAAAGCGGGAGAGCTCGGCTTACTCAGTATCGAAGTTCCGGAGGAATACGGCGGCCTTTCACTCAGCAAGAAGCTTTCCGGGTTAGTCGCAGAGAAAATGGGAGCCGGCGGATCGTTCAGCGTCTCCTTTAATATTCATGCGGGAGTCGGGACATTGCCCTATATTTATTATGGAACAGAAGAACAAAAACGAAAATACCTTTCGAAACTGGCATCAGGCGAATGGATCGGAGCATATGCTCTGACAGAGCCGGGCGCAGGTTCGGATGCTTTAAACGCAAAGACAACGGCCGTCTTGAATGGGGATCGAACAGCCTGGATTTTAAATGGGGAAAAACAATGGATTACGAACGCGCAAGTAGCTGATGTATATGTTGTCTTTGCAAAAACGGCGGAAGGCATGACAGCATTTATCGTCGAACGTTCGTTTAAAGGCGTTTCCATCGGACCTGAAGAGAAGAAGATGGGAATCAAAGGGTCTTCGACAGCAACCTTAATCCTGGAGGAAGTCGAGGTGCCGAGCAACAATGTTCTAGGTCATGTCGGGAAAGGACATCATGTCGCATTGAACATTTTAAACATGGCCCGCTTAAAGCTCGCATTTTCGAACATTGGAATGGCAAAACAAGCATTGAACCTTGCCGTTAGCTACGCTAAACAACGCAAACAATTTCACAAGCCGATCATCGGTTTTTCAATGATTCAAGAAAAGATTGCCGACATGGCGATTTCGATTTTCGGCGCGGAAAGCGCTGCTTACAGAACGGCAGATGGCTTGGACAATGTTTTAGATTCGGCTGAGCCATTAGACGATAGACTGAGAGAACTGGCAAACTATGCATCCGAATGTGCGATCAATAAAGTTCACTGTTCCGAAATACTCGACCGGATTGCAGACGAGGCGGTGCAGATTCATGGCGGCTACGGATACATGCAGGAGTACGAAGTCGAACGATTGTACCGGGATGCACGGATCAGCCGGATTTTTGAGGGGACAAACGAGATAAACCGCTTGACGATCGCCAAACTGATGATGAAAGAAGCGCAGCAAAACGGCATCTCAGAGCAGGAAGCTCAATTAAGCAGCGAGGGGAACCGAAACCGGCGGTTTATTCAGCTGTCCAACAGGCTTTTCGGCAAAACATTAAAAGCGCTTATACGCTCTCGCGTGAACATTCAGGAGGAGCAGGAATACGCCCGGCTTCTCGCCGACATGAAAAAAGAAATCTATGTGATGGAATCCGTCGCCCGCCGGACTGAAAAAGCACTCCAAAGAAGCGGAAGCGAAAAAGCACGGTTGAAAGAAATGATGACGAACGTCATTTGTGAAGAAGGCTTCCGCAGAATCGAAGAAATGGCGGTGACCGCCTTATCAGGCATAGCATCTGATGAAACCGAAAGAAAGCTCGCATTTGAAGAGGCTCGCAGCCTTCCTTTGCCCCTTTTCAGCAATCTGTTTGCTCAAAAACGCGAAATCGCAGAGAAAATAGCGGCTCATGAAAAATATACGGTGTGATCGGAGGGAAACTGTGTGAAAAAAATCGGATTTATCGGTTTGGGCAATATGGGTCTGCCCATGTCTAAAAATTTGCTTCAGGAGAACTTTACGGTGTATGGAATGGACCTGAACAAAGAAGCTGAATTGGCCTTGCATCATGCAGGGGGAACAATCGGGATTTCAGTTGAAAAGATGGTTGATGAGTGTGACGCCATCCTGACAAGCCTTCCTTCATCAAACGCTGCAGAGGAGGTTTTTCTGGGGAAAAAGGGGCTTGTACACCAGGCTAAACCAGGCGTCCTCCTGATCGATACAAGCACGGTCGCTCCTGAACTGAATATCCGGATTGCGGAGGAAGCGAAAAGAAAAGGGATCGATTTTCTTGCGGCGCCGGTCAGCGGAGGTGTGATCGGGGCGGTCAACCGGACGCTTACCTTTATGGTCGGGGGTCCGAAGTCCGTTTTTAATAAAGCGTTACCTGTTTTCAACGCATTGGGTGAGAATATTTTTCATGTGAACGAAAACATCGACAGCGGAACGAATACGAAGCTGATCAACAACCTCTTAATCGGTTTTTATACAGCAGGCGTCAGTGAGGCCCTGCACCTTGCCAAAAACAACAATCTGGATCTCGACCAATTGTTTGAGATGCTGAACGTCAGCTATGGGCAGAGCCGGATCTATGAGCGCAACTATAAAAGTTTCATAGCGAATGAAAACTATGAACCTGGCTTTTCTTTGAAGCTGCTGCTGAAAGACCTTGGCTTTGCACTGGATTTGGCTGAGAAAAACGAGGTTGAACTGCCGGTGAGCAAGATTCTCTTCGGCATTTATGAAGACGCCGATCAGAACGGATACGGCGACAAAGATATGTCTGTTTTATACAAAAAAATAAGTGAACAAAAGACAACTTATCAGTAAGGAGAGGTGAGAAAGCAAATGATCACAACCAATGCAAAAAAAATGATGAACCATATCGACGGGAAATGGGTGAATTCTCTAGGTACGGAATCTGAAGAAGTCGTCAATCCTGCAAACGGAAACGTCATCGCTTATGCGCCTCTATCTGTGAGAGCGGATGTAGATCGTGCCGTGCAGGCTGCCAAGCACGCTTATCAGACCTGGTCGCTTGTGCCTGTCCCCAATCGGGCAAGACTTTTATACAAATATTTGCAGCTTCTTCAAGAGCAAAAAGAACAATTGGCAGACATCATTACGGCGGAAAACGGCAAAACGTTAAAAGACGCCCGAGGCGAAGTGCAACGAGGAATCGAAGTTGTTGAGCTTGCGACAGCCACACCTACTTTAATGATGGGAGAATCCCTGCCCACAATAGCAGGGGGCATCGATGGATCGATTTGGCGCTATCCTTTAGGGGTCGTCGCCGGTATTACGCCGTTTAACTTTCCAATGATGGTTCCTCTGTGGATGTTTCCGCTCGCCATCGCCTGCGGAAACACGTTCGTCCTGAAACCTTCGGAACGGACTCCCATTCTTGCCGGGAAGCTTGTTGAGCTGTTCTATGAAGCCGGGTTTCCAAAAGGTGTGTTAAACCTCGTCCATGGAGGAAAGGATGTTGTAAACGGAATATTGGAGAACGATGATATTAAAGCCGTCTCCTTCGTTGGTTCAGAACCGGTCGCAAAATATGTGTATCAAACAGGCACAGCTAACGGGAAACGCGTTCAGGCGCTTGCCGGCGCTAAAAACCATGCGATTGTTATGCCGGATTGCCATCTTGAAAAGTCGGTTCAAGGCATCATCGGGGCGGCATTCGGAAGCAGCGGGGAACGCTGTATGGCCTGCTCCGTTGCGGCGGTGGTTGATGACATCGCCGATGACTTCATGGAAATGCTCGTCTCTGAAACACGGAAGCTGAAGACAGGAGACGGGAGATCCGAGGATCACTTTGTCGGTCCGCTGATCCGCGAAGTCCATAAACAACGCGTCCTTGACTATATCGACACAGGAATTAAAGAAGGGGCAGCACTCGCCGTGGACGGCCGCAATCCGGATGTTCAGGAAGGATACTTTGTGGGAGCCACGATTTTCGATCATGTGACATCGGAGATGAAAATCTGGCAGGACGAAATCTTCGCACCGGTCTTGAGCGTTGTCCGTGTACAAGACCTTGATGAGGGGATCGAGCTCGCCAATCAATCGAAGTTTGCCAACGGCGCTGTCATCTACACATCGAGCGGGAAAAGCGCCCAGCAGTTCCGCGATAAAATTGATGCCGGAATGATCGGCGTCAATGTCAACGTACCGGCTCCGATGGCGTTCTTCTCCTTCGCAGGGAACAAAGCCTCTTTCTATGGAGATCTTGGGACAAACGGAAAGGACGGCGTCCAGTTTTACACGCGTAAAAAGGTCGTCACCGAACGCTGGTTCTAATCTTGAACATAAGGCTCCCTCTCATGCACAACTGATTTTTTTTCAGAGGGGCCTTTTTTATTTAAACAGGGAGGGATCAATATTGAACTTGAAATATGCCACACTTAAAACAGAACATGGCATCACAACCGTCACGTTGAACAATCCGCCGGCAAATACACTCTCTTCTTCCTGTATCACCGAATTGCGTTCTCTTTTTCGGGAATTGGCCCGTGACGAGGAGACAAAAGCGATCATTATCACAGGAGAAGGCCGCTTTTTTGTGGCGGGAGCGGATATAAAAGAATTCGTTTCAAAACTTGGGGACCAAAAACAAGGATTGGCGCTCGCACAAGGGGGCCAGGCGCTCTGCGATGAAATCGAAGCTTCCAAAAAACCCGTCATTGCGGCGATAAACGGACCGGCTCTTGGCGGAGGCCTGGAACTCGCGATGAGCTGCCACTTCAGAATCGTATCAGACGATGCAACAGTCGGTCTTCCCGAATTAAAGCTCGGCTTGATTCCAGCGTTTGGTGGTACACAGCGGCTTCGCAACATAACGGACACAGCTACAGCACTCGACCTTATCCTGACGGGCCGATCGCTTTCAGCTCAAGAGGCGGTAGAGCTGAAAATTGCACAGATGGCCGTAAAGGGAGAGGAACTGATGAAGACGGCAGCACGTGTCGCTTTGTCCTTTATCGAAGGAAAAAGCATGACCAGCGTGAGGCGCGCCGTCGAATGTGTCGTACAGGGTGCCAGCGAAAGCATGGAACAAGCACTGGAGAGGGAGCGAAACAGATTCGCCGAGCTGTTTGTCACTTCAGATGCCAAAGAAGGAATTCACGCATTTGTCGAAAAGCGCAAACCAGACTTTCATCATTCATAAAAGGAGTGGATCAAGATGTCCGATGACGTGCTGTTTTCCGTCAATCAAAACGGCGCCGCAGCGATTGTTCTGAATCGCCCGAAAGCGCTCAACTCACTCACATACGACATGGTCCGTCTGATTGGTGAAAAGTTAAACGAGTGGGAGACAGATCAAAACGTTTCTATCGTGGTCATCAAAGGTGCAGGACCAAAAGGACTATGTGCCGGAGGGGATATTAAGGCACTCTATGAAGCTCGTTCGTCAAAACAGGCCCTGCAAGATGCCGAGCGCTTTTTTGAAACAGAGTACGAAGTCGATATGGCAGTCCATCGATTTTCGAAACCGATCATCGCCTGCTTGGACGGGATCGTCATGGGGGGAGGCGTCGGCCTGACATACGGGGCCAGCCACCGAATCGTCACGGAGAGGACAAAATGGGCGATGCCTGAAATGAATATCGGATTCTTTCCGGATGTCGGCGCAGCCTATTTTTTAAACAAAGCCCCGGGCCGCTTAGGGCGGTATCTTGGATTAACAGCGTCTGTCATCCATGCAGCCGACGTGCTGTATATCAATGGGGCAGACGCCTACATGGAGAGCGGCGCTTTAGAACGATTACTTCAAGCAGTGGAACAAACCGATTGGCGCCTTGCAAGCGTTGAAGAAAAGCTCGATCAGCTGATCCGCGAATCGAAAACGGAGCCCTCCCAGGAGAGCACGCTCGCCCGTGATCAGCAAGCAATTGACCGTCATTTTAAGTATGATAAGCTGGAAGAGATCCTTCAATCGCTCGAAAGCGAGGGAAGCACCTTTAGCTCGAATGTGAAAAAAACGATGCTTTCCAAATCACCATTTTCATTAAAAATCACATTGAAACAGCTGGCGGACGGACGTCAAAAAACACTGGAAGAATGCTTTGCCACGGATCTGGTGCTGGCAAAGAACTTTTTGAAGCACAATGATTTCTTCGAAGGCGTCAGGTCCGTCCTGATCGACCGTGATCAATCACCGAACTATAAGTACCGGCACGTTTCAGATGTAACCGATGAAGCGGTGGACCGGTTTTTCCACCCCTCTGAATCTGTCCGGTTTTAAAAGCGGGAGCTGACCATTAATGTCAGCTCTTTTTTTGTAAGCTCTTATGGAAGAGGTATATATTTCTATCTGGAGAATATGTATACTAACAATATTTGGTTGGAGGCTGACAATATGAAGATCGGGAAATTAAGCAAGTATTTCTTGTCACTTGCCATTGCCCTCGCGACGATTCTGTCCTTTCATGCCATCTCTGTAAATGCTGCATCAGTTGGTACCATTAAACCAAGCGAATGCTCAACTCACATCCTCACCGTATACGACGAAACTGTCGGCATTGACGGTTCCGGCCGTGCACATTTCTATTGCGGCAGTATAAATGGAGGTCCTCAAATTGAATTTTCGAACGACGATTTAGAGGTTGCGGTCGATGATCCCTTTATTCTTCATGCATTTGCTAATCCGATCTTGAACTCGGTAGACTATAAAGGACGCCAAAAGGGAGATGCGGAGGTAACGATTTATTGGAAAAACAAGCCGGAGGGCACCAAATACACATTTTTATTGGTGCAAATCAAATAATTGCTGCATTCCGCATGTAGTGAGTACATGATCGCCCATGAAAAAGAACTCTCCAAATTCGGAGGGTTCTTTACATTTTTATTCATTGTTTGGTTGCGCGTGGTGTCCAACTACGATGGCAATAATCATATCCAGCAGCGTTACACTGGCGATGATGCAGGTATAATCGGTAGAATAAGAGGAAGCAAGAGATCATCCTAAAAAGGAAGGAACAATGAAAAAAATCATGATGTTTTTATTCATTTTTATCATCGTATTATGTGCGGCTGTTTTGTTATTCATCAATTTACACCCCGTGTTTGGGGGCAATCCAAGCAAAGAACAAAAAAAGCTGTATCAAAGCTTTGACAATTATGCCGATGGCAAATTTGTCAACCAAGCTCCGGCAAAGATGGATATGGGCGGAATCTCCGGGGTTCTCTCGATGATGAGAGACGCTGTTTCCGGCGGCAAGGAGCGCAATCCTTCCGGTCAAATCCCTGTTTCTGAGATTGATTGGAACATCGTTAAAAGTAACGAAGACAGCTTAACATGGTTTGGACATTCCGCTTTTTTATTGAGCATCGATCGCAAAAAAATACTCGTAGACCCTATGCTGGGCCTAATTGCTTCACCCGTATCATTTATCGGAAGCAGACGCTACAGCGAAGACATCCTGCATATGGTAAACGATATGCCGCCGATTGACGCCGTCTTGATTACACATGATCATTACGATCACTTAGATTATCCATCCATCTTAAAGCTGAAGGAAAAGGCCGGTCATTTCTTCGTTCCTTACGGAGTCAGCACACACTTGATTCGGTGGGGAGTTGAGAAAGAAAAAATCACGGAACTCAATTGGTGGGATGAAACGGGGTTTCAAGGTTTGACAATAGCCTTGACACCGTCGAAACACTTTTCCGGAAGAGGCATGTTGAATCGAAATACGACCCTGTGGGGCGGCTGGGTCATCCTCGGAAAACATACGCGTTTTTATACGAGCGGTGACGGGGGATATGATGAACACTTTAAGGAAATCGGCAAAAAATACGGCCCTTTCGATATGACATTAATGGAGGGAGGTCAGTATGACAGACGCTGGTCCGAGATTCATATGACACCTGAACAATCTGTACAGGCCCACAAAGATGTAAAAGGAAGGAATATGATGTTGATTCATTGGGGGGCCTTTACCCTCGCATACCACGGCTGGAAAGAGCCGATTGAACGCGCATTGAAAGAGGCCGAGAAAAAAGACGCCAACATGATCGCTCCAGCGATTGGCGAAACGGTTCTGTTAAATGGACAATACTCGCTTCCCGAGTCCTTTTGGTGGGATATGTAAGCAGGTCGTTTATCCGTCTATAAGGCATTCTCTTTGCAAATCTAAAAAAAGCCGTTTCCAAAGCAGACTGGTGACGGCTTTTTCTCTGTTTTATTTGACTGCAAATTTTTTAGTCTGCATCCCTTTAATCAATGACTGAATTTTTTTGAAAGAAACTTGATTATGTTAAATATCCAATAGGCAATTGCCCCTGTTACGATGCCATATAATACACTCACTACAAGGATTGCTGTTATAACACTTACATACCCCATAGCTGTTTGTTCTGGTATTACAGCTATATTCCACAAGTGAACTAGAGCAAGCAATCCTGTGATTATACTACTCACCCAAACAAAAATCTTAGACTTGAACAAAACTATTTCACCCTCCCGCTTCTTTCAACTTTTCCTTTGTTATTACAAGTGATTGTGTTTGTGATATGCCATTCCTGTATAATAATATCAAAGCCCTTGAATGCGAATCCTGTAAAAAAATTTCCTTCGGCATAGGCTTGCGCTTTATTGCCTGGAACACTTCTGGTTCCTTTTTTCCAGTTCTCAACTCTCCACAACGATGTTGTCCCTCGTTTATAATATGCAGAAGTCTGATGTGCTCTTGGAGATTTGCCGCCATACGTGAAATATGCGGCATTATGAACCTTAAACAATTCTATTCCAAACATGTTTTTTGCTCTGTAAACTAGCTTATGTTCTTTTGTCCTCGCCTTGACCTGAAACTTGTTTTCATCAATTGGGGTTTCGCTCACTGAAGTAATAAAATAGGTTGGAGAATCAGTAAGGACAAGTTTTATGCCATTTCCTAAATCTTGCTCACTGAAGTTTCCCTCATCAATATTACTCTGTATGTAGTTGTCAATATCTATTGTATCACCGGAGGTTGCATTAGGGAGCACAGTTTTTTCTTTTTTATAAAAATTTATCAAGTGTTCTTCGTTAACCGGATTATCTTTGAAGTATTGAGTGGAAAATTCATCTGCTTCATCATCGTTTTTAGGAGATAGTTTTTTCATAGATTGTATGAATTCTTCTTGAGTTTTCAATATTACTTCCTTTGCCACAACATATTTGTCTTTCCCCTCTACTGCTGATGCGTAAGGAATCATTGAAAAAATCAGCACGACACCTAAGAACATAGCAACACACTTTTTAAACACAAAACCACTCCTTTGTTTTATGAATCATTACCATGATAACACTTGCAAATTCAAAATCAAGGGTTAATTTACAAAATATTACATTCGAGACCGACATCTATAACCTGTTTTGAGCTTCAACAAATTCATGCTAAAAAAATGATTTCAAAGGGTCTTGCATCACGTTTTTGGTCTGTTCGGATTAATGCCTGTCAAAGACAACAGGCAGGGGCGAAACCCCACATAGCGTCTCTTACTCTCTTACATTAGAAATCAAAAAAACGTCTTAGGACGGCAGGGACGGCGGTTTGGCAGGTAAAATAGTAAGAACAAGCCGGATAGTCTAATACCTCGTTTTGGGTCTGTCCGGCTTGGCGGCATGCCTACACCTGCCAAAACCTTGTCGGTCGGGTAGCTTTATTTTCAATGTATTTACATTCATCTTTCTATTTTCGTGAGGATTGGTGTCTCCAAGAAACCATTATTAGAAAACGAGAATTTGAAGAAGGTGACTTCCTAGTGGTCAAAGAAGATTTCGTTGTCCGCATTCCGGATAACCTAAACTTGGAATAAAAAGGAAAAACCTTCCGTATTCACTGAACTGGCCGGCCGTTTTGACCTCATTTTAAACACGGTGTCCGCCAATCTGGACGTTGATGCATATTTATCGCTTCTTCGTGTAGATGGAACACTTGTTAACGTCGGCGCACCGGCAGAACGGGATCAGTACAGTGTGTTTTCCTTAATCATGGGCCGCCGCAGCATTGCAGGTTCACTTGTCGGCGGCATACGGGAGACACAAGAGATGCTTGATTTCGCTGCTGAACACAGCATAGCTCCGCAAATTGAGGTCATCGGAGCTGACCAAGTAGATGAAGCGTATGAGCGCGTCCTCACAAGTGATGTGCGTTATCGATTCGTGATTGATATCTCTACTTTGTAAATCATATTTAACCCAAAAAAGGCCAGTCATTTTATTTGACTGGCCTTTTTTCTTAGCTTTTGCCACGCATGACCCGGCAATTTCAGCCGAGCGGATGGACAAACAGCTTCATTCTATATGCCTCCTTGTTCAATAAAGAGCAGAGCACCGAACGGGGAAGCAGCATATGCGACAAAGGAGCGAGGCCGAGGCGTCCTGCCATCAATTAGATTTCCTTACCGCTCTCATAATGACATATACGATGCCGAATACTATTAATACCGAAATGATTGCAGGTCCTAATGGCATTTCACAACCTCCCAAATGTGAATTTCCTTTCCGTTATTATTTTTACATGTTATAACAAACTTGTAAATCAATTTCAAAGAAAGAGCATGCCGTAATTGTTATACAGACTTAACCTTTGACAATACGAGCAACAGCTACTATAGTAGGATAGTACTTTTATTTAATATTTACTGATAATTCAGGACATTTATTTTGAAAATTTTTATTGTACTACACTGCTGACTACTAAAAACGCACCAATAGCTTAACCCGAATCGGAGGACTCATGATGGCAAAAAAAATTCCTTTTTCATTTATCCTAATCATAGGATTAATGCTGTTTGCATTATTTTTCGGTGCAGGAAATCTAATTTTCCCGCCTATGCTTGGTCAGATGGCCGGAGAGAATGTATGGACAGCCAATGCAGGATTCTTAGTGACCGGAGTCGGATTGCCATTACTCGCCATTACGGCATTCGTTTTTTCAGGAAAAAATGATTTGCAGTCTCTGGCCAGTCGTGTGCATCCGTTGTTCGGGATTGTATTTACGACGGTTCTCTATTTAGCAATCGGCCCTTTTTTCGCGATTCCCAGATCCGGTAATGTGTCGTTTGAAATAGGGGTTAAACCTTTTTTATCAAATGATGCGGGCCCTGTTGCCTTAATCATATTTACCGTATTATTTTTCACAGTGGCATGCTTGCTGTCCCTGAATCCAACCAAAATTATCGATGTAATCGGAAAATTTCTAACTCCTATTAAATTAACATTTATCGGATTGCTCGTTGTTACGGCTATTCTTCACCCAATCGGAAGCTTTCAAGCTCCGTCTGAAGGATATGCATCACACGTATTTTTTAAAGGGTTTAAAGAAGGTTACTTTACACTTGATGCCCTTGTCGCTTTTGTATTTGGAATCATCATTGTGAACGCCATGAAAGAGAAGGGAGCGGTCTCCAAAAAACAGCTCATGATCGTTTGTGCAAAATCAACGGCGATTGCAGCGGCACTCTTGGCTCTGATCTATTCAGCGCTTTCATATATGGGGGCTTCCAGCGTTGAAAAACTCGGTCTTTTAGAAAATGGAGCCGAGGTTTTGGCAAAGGTTTCATCCTATTATTTCGGACCATATGGTTCCGTTTTTTTGGGCTTAATGATTACGGTAGCATGTCTGACAACAAGTGTGGGACTCATCACAGCATGCTCTTCATTTTTCCACGGCTTGTTTCCAAACATCGCCTATAAAAAAATTGCTGTCATCTTATCAATGTTCAGCACCCTTGTAGCAAATATAGGATTAACACAGCTGATTAACGTTTCAATGCCGGTTTTAACAACTTTGTATCCCATTGCGATTTCTTTAATATTCTTAACATTTTTACATCCCATATTTAAGGGGAAGAGGGAAGTGTATCAAGGCAGTCTGATATTGACCTTTATCATCAGCCTGTTTGACGGCCTGAATGCTGCCGGACTAAAAATTGCAGCTATTAATCATTTTTTCAATCAGTTTCTCCCGATGTATGACATCGGATTAGGATGGGTGCTTCCGGCGATTTTAGGAGGAATAGGCGGCTATCTCATTCATAGACTGCGGACGAAAAATCATACAAGCTACGCGGAAAAGCTGAATTAACTTATAAACATGGAGGCAACCCTGGATGATAGGGTTGCCTTTTTCTTTTCACGGACGATTTTCATTTAAAAATTCCTGGCCGGCTAAATGCTTTCGAATATTTGCGATGGTTTTCCATAAATGGATATTCTATAATTGAGTTAGTTATCCATTTTCAATAGAAAAGAGTGCTGAGTATGAGAATATGGTATTTTATTTTATCAGCGTGTATTTTGGTTTCTATTATCATCGCTTTTAATTACGATAAGACCGGAGCAAAAGAAGCAGAACCGGCTAACAGCTTGTATGTTTCCCCAAATGGAAATGATCAAAATGAAGGAACGAAAGAAAAACCGTTTCGAACTCTGAAACAGGCAGCAAAAAAGGCTGTCCCCGGCACAACTGTCATGATTCGGGAAGGTACGTATCATGAAACGCTTGATGTAAAAGAGAGCGGGTCGGCTGAAAAGCCTATCACCTTTCAAAACTATGAGAATGAAAAAGTCGTCATCAGCGGAGAATCTGTTAAGGACGCGGAATATGAAACACCGCTCATTCATATTCACAATCAACAGTACATCACAATCAGCGGACTGACGATTCAAGACCTTTCCGTTTCATCGGAAGAAGCAACCGCCATGGGAATTTATGTTTCAGGCTCCAGCAGCCATATTACCATTAAGAACAATCACGTCCGGGATATAAAAACAACAGCGGATGATGGCAATGCCCACGGGATTGCCGTCTATGGCTCCGGCAGCATGAAAGACATTAAGATCGAGGACAATACGGTTGAAAAACTGACACTCGGAGCGAGTGAAGCGGTTGTGCTGAACGGCAACATTGACGGTTTCACGATCAGAGGCAATGTGGTTCGCGACAATAACAACATTGGAATTGATCTGATCGGTTATGAAGGAACGGCCGCTCAAAACGATTTTGTCCGCAACGGGACCGTAGAAAACAACACGGTTTACAATAACTCCACTTACGGAAATCCTGCCTATGGAGATGACTACTCTGCGGGCGGAATATATGTTGATGGAGGCCGAAGTATTGATATTAAGAAAAACACAGTCTACGGCAACGATATCGGGATTGAAGCAACGTCTGAACATAAAGGGAAATATGCTGATGATATTCAAATAACCGACAACACGGTTTATGAGAATGCGTACACGGGCATTTCTATCGGCGGATACGACCAAAAGCGGGGAGGCACCAGCCATTCTGTTATTGCGCACAATATTATTTACCGCAATGATACAAAGGGGCTGGATGGCGGACAGCTTTTGCTCCAGTATGATACAAAAAACAATACAATCGAAAAGAACATCATAACGGCAAGCGATTCGCGAATCTTTATCGCAAACGATTTTACGAAAAATGAAGGAAACAAAGTGAATCATAACGTTTACCACAAGGAAGCCGGAAAAGACGGCTTATGGATTTGGAAAAAGAATGAATACGACTCGTTTTCGTCGTATCAAAACGCAACAAATCAAGATCATGAGTCGATTTATGCCGATCCGATGTATCGCGACGAGAAGTCTTATGACTTTACATTAGATCCGGATTCACCGGCTTGGCCGGTCATTAAATAAATCCATTTGAAAACAGGCTTAATTTACAAAGCGTAGGGAAGTTTCCGGTCGCTTAAGCACTAAATGCCTGCCCGCACCTCAAAGCTACTCTCACAGAGTAGCTTTTTTATTGGAAGATCCCCTTTGAATGATTCAACTTCTATCTGTCAATAGTCAGTTTAATCAAGTGTTATTTTTTCAATTCCGCTTATTAATAGCTTTAATTCTATAAAATTATGTTTACAAACTGACCATGGTCAGTTAAAGTGAATGCGTGAGAAGAAAAATAAAAACAGTGAGTGAGAGGTAGCCAAATGGAATTAAATGTAGAAAAAATACATACTGCAAAAATGTGGTCATTGTCATTTGTTTTTGTGACGTTTGCAAATGCTTTCTTGTTTATGATATTTGAAATGTTATTGCCGACTTTGCCTTTGTTTGTGACGGCTATTGGAGGAGGGGCAAAACAAGTCGGGTATGTTACAGGTATTTTTATGATCTCTGCAATTGCTGTTCGTCCTTTTGCAGGGGCATTGGCTTTACGGTTCAATAAAAAATATTTGCTCATTTTTGGACTTGTGATCAGCGCTTTCTCAACAGGCGCATATTACCTGGCGTCTGATGTCACCGCTTTATTACTGATTCGCTTAATACATGGCGCCGGGTTTGGATTAGCGACGACCTATTTTGCGACAATAGCAGCCGAAATTATTCCTAAAGACCGCAGGGGTGAAGGAATTGGATATTTTGGAGTAGGTGAGACAATTGCTGTTTCCGTCGGACCGATGATCGGTATCGCAACTCTGGAGCTTTATGATTTTCAAAGGCTTTTTTTAGGCGGGATGTCCGTTCTTTTACTGGCGGCACTTATGGCTGTTTTCGTGCGCAGACAGCCGGAAACAACAGGCACTGGCGGAAAGGGAACTGTAAAGTTAAAAGTATTGGAAAAACGTGTGCTGTTTCCGTCAATTCTTATTTTATTCGTTGGTATTGCTGCATCTGGAATTATGTCTTTCTTTTCGCTCTATGCAATTGAAAAGGGGTTTCATAGTGTCGGGATGTTTTTCTTTTTGATTGCAGGAGCCAGTTTTTTTATACGGCTTATTTCCGGCAGGGTATTTGACCGATACGGAGCTGCCGCCATCCTTATTCCCGCCTCGCTGTTTTCAATAGCAGGGCTGTCAATATTATATTTCGCACAAACAAATGCAATGTTTTTTATAGCGGCTATATGCTACGGTTTTGGTTTCGGCTCAATATTTCCTGCCATCCAAACATGGTGTATAAATCTTGTGGAAGAGCATGAACATGAGGATGCAATGGGAACGTTCTTTAACTTTTTCGATATGGGAATTGGCGGAGGCTCCTTATTATTAGGTTTGGTTGCGACGGTTTATTCCTATCGGGAGATCTATATTGCCGCCATTTTCATGTACCTGCTGTTTGTTTTATTATATATTTTATATATCTGTTTGAAGAGAAAAACAGCCTGAAAATGGGGAGGACAGTATATTGACCAGAGAGAATATAAAGCGTACTGCGGTTCGCCAATTTAATGAATTTGGCTTTGAGGGAGTCAAAATGTCGCATATTGCAAAAGAATTGGGAATCAGAAAACAATCTCTCGCTTATCATTTTTCGTCAAAAAAGGAGATGCTGATGGAAATATACCCCGAGATTGTAGAAGAAGAAATTTCATTTATCAACGAATTCTTCGATTCAAGAAAACATACGCCTGCAAAGAGTCAAATATATGAATTTTTAAAAGAAACCCAAGTCCGTTTTCATGCATTGCCAAATGTAGCTTTTTTGCAGGCAATGTCCTTTAAGGCGCCTGCTGAAGTAAGCGATTTTATTTCAGCCCAATACCTTTTATATCTGCATACTTTAAAAGAACGGGTAGCGAATGTTTTTAAGGAATCGGATGTGAACTGTCCGCCGGAGAAATGCGCGATAGGATTTATTACGCTTTATGACGGGCTTAACATTCAACTGGTGTACGAAAACAAACAATCATTTGAACGGTCTTTAGAGATTTCATTTGATATTTTTTGGCGCGGACTGTTGTAGGTGCATCTGATTTAATTTAGAGAGTTGGAATCCATAGTTGAAAGGCAGATGTGTATTGCGATTTCACAACAGCCGTAGAGAAATATATAGCTTTTATTTTATAATAAGATTGCAGATGCTTCCGCAGCTGCAAGGAAATTCACAAAGGCCGACAAGCTTTAAACTTTTATATATAATGGTTTTTCTACTATATATTATAAAATAAGAGGGGGAGGCCGCTTGTCTGGAGTTATTTTTGGAATAGTATGCTTCTTTCTTGTGTTTTATTTGCTAAACTATATCGGTCAAAAGTTAATATCTAGAAAATCACCTGTGAATCATAAGATTATCATTTCGATTTCATTTGTAGAAGCTCTCATTTCACTAACTTTAGTCTATTACCGTCCCCCATTTTTATAATAACCAATTAATTTTAAGTTGCCTCCATTAAGAAGTCTCTATGTCTAATTGTGGCTTTTATGTATTTCACATTCGCCACTTTTATTAATTAAGGGGGAACAAGAAAATGAAAACTTATGACGCATTTCCAGAACCAATTGGCGGCTATACTGTCGGTCGAACCCAGATGGATTTTGAGTACACGGCATCAGATCACTCAAAAAGAGAACTGACGGCGTTTGTGTACTATCCGTCCGACAGTAGCGAAGGTAAGACTACATCAACGTACATGTTTCCTGAAGTCTACGAGATGTTTAATGAGCAGCCACTTGTCACTGCGTATCTTAAAGGGATGGATGTTTTCTCTATAGATATCAAGACCCAGTGTTACGACGACCTTGCTCTCTCCGGGAAGGAAAAGCGCTATCCGGTGTTATTCTATGTTTGCGGCGGGGGCGGTTCTCCAGAATGGGGTACAGTGATCTGTACAGACTTGGCAAGCATGGGATATGTTGTGGTAAGCATCGGCCATCAGAATAGCACGATGTATAAGCGTAAAGATGGGCGCCTGTTTAATGTATCAAAGGATTTTTCGGATGTCATTATGGCGTTTTCTGAAGATCCGGAGATGCTGGCGTTGGCTGGTAAGATGGAGATGCGGCCTGACGATGAAACTGCCATTGAGATGTGCCATAACGTGCTTACACTGCCGATACTTGCCAAGTTAACAGAGTATAGTGAATTACAGGCAGAAGATGTAAGGTATGTAGCCGATTATCTTTACAAACTGGACTCTGGAGAACTGAATTCCATCTTTAAGGGCAGATTGTTGCTTGACATCGGCATGGGCATAGTCGGACATTCTTATGGAGGGCCTACGACGGCGATTGTTTGCCGGGACGACGACCGGTTCGCCTGCGGGATTGGCTTGGATAGCGGTGCGTTCGGCCTTCTCGATAGCGACCTTAAGAAACCCTTTTTGCTACTGTTTTGTGAACCTAACTATAACATGAATGCGATAATTGGCGCTAACAATAGCATGGAAACCTATTATTTCTCTGTTGATCGTGTTGCGCATTTAGATTACTGCGACATCGTGTTTACCAGTGTTAATGAGGAACTCAGAGGCGAACGGGATGCTATGGAGATGCGAAATCTTGTTACAGACTATACGAAGAACTTTTTTGATCATTACATACTGCAGAAGGCTGTAAGTGTGGAAAGTCTGGCATACGATGGCGTGGACTTGATCAAGAAGACCGGCAACAAGTGACATATGAAGATGTTAGAAATTGGCTGGATTCTAGAACAGACATTGAGATTACAAACCTATCAACAGACTTAACCAAGAAAAAGAAGCTAAAATTAGACACGCTTGGAAACAAACTTCTCATACCAAATGAATTTATACTATTGAATCTAAAACATCTTTTTTGTGAATAATTATATTATTTCAAAAAGGCACATTATTGACATGAGTGCGAGAAGAAAGTAAGTGAACATGGGCTTTTAAATTATCTTCCGAATGGATCCACATTTACCTTCTAGTACAAAAGGGGAGGCGCTTAACTTATTGCCTCTCTTTTTCAGATTTTATTCTAGTTTACATAATATATATTCTCGGAAGTTAAAGATTGAAAAGAAAATCTGTCTCAATATCAAAGTATACTCAAGTTAGTGAGACAGAATGAAAAATTCAGCAATAAACTGAATATACGGCAATTTCTTTTCCCAATTTATGTATCGTTTTTTCTAAAGTCATCCCGATTCGTTCGGCTACTTTTCTGGACGGCAGATTTTTCGCATCGGGTAAAGATACGATTTTTTTCAGATGAAATGACTCAAATCCATATTGTTTGCATGCTGATGCTGCTTCGGTTGCATAGCCGTTTTTCCAGACGCTTCGTTTAAACAAATAGCCGATTTCCATTTCATTCGATCCTTCGACTTCCTGTGGCACGATGCCGCATTGGCCTAAAAATTCGCCCGTTTGTTTATGTTCTGCAACCCACAGACCGGTTCCGTGTTTTTCATAGTTTTCAATCGTCCAGTCGATCCATTGCAATGTCTGTTTTTCATTCTTTGTCGATGGATAGTATTCCATGGCTGTCTGGTCAGAAAAGATTTCGAGCAGGTTTTCGGCGTCATTGCGCCTCATTTTTCGCAAAATAAGCCGGTCTGTCTTCATGATCATGTCTTTCATGCTCCTCCTCCCCCTTATTTTATTGATTATGGAGACGTTAATTCCCGATAAACCGTTTCTAATTCTTCCATCGTCAGATCTCCGTATGCGCATTTAATCACGGCATCTGCGAATTCATCATAGTCGTCATCTGTTGAAAAGCCTTGCTGGAGTGTTTTGGCGTAAAGCTCGATTTGTTCCTTCCGCTTTTCAATGTCTTCCTCTTTGCCTGTGTAATCCGGTCCATTGATCGTGTCATAGTTTTCTTTGACAAGCATCATGTATTGCTGCAATGTTTCATTCATACATCCATCTCCTTTCATGTTTACAAAAATATTCCTCATTCCTTCCATTATAATATATACGAAAACGGACACCAAATCCGGTGTCCGTCAAAGTGCCGTTATTTAGGTTCAGTACCCCAAATCAGCTTTCCGTTCTCATACAACGTGATTTTTTTCGTATTTTTAAACGTGTTTGAATTTAAAAATGAATAGTCGCTGCTTTGGGCATAATTGCTCCAGTCGTCATTGTGAAGACGGATCTGGATTTCACCTGTACTTGCACCCGGCGCCAATGTACCATTTTTAAACCCTGCTTCAAGATACGTGTCTGCTCCGTTTACCGCTTTTTTTAATTGGACGAATTTGTGTGTGATTTTGCTGCAGCCGATTTGAGCATAGTCACAGTCAAAATTTTGTCCTTTGTGATTCGTTTTATACCAGTAGCGGACAGTGATTCGATTTAAAGACACGGTTTTTTTGCTGTTGTTTTTAATGTTGAGCTGAGGGCGGATTTGGTTGCCGTTTACATTGTTGTCCCCCGCTCTGTATTGTACTGCTATCGTGTTGGCTGCAGCACCGCTGTCTTGACCTGGTTTATCCTGATCCTTTTTTTGGTCTTTTTGATCTGACCCTTTCGAATTCGACCCAGAGTCTCCTGACGAACCGTTTGATCCGCTGCGGATGTTTTCCCTGACGAATTTACCTGATGGGGACAAGTCGGATTGCGACCATCCTCCCTTTTTAGAGGCGCCGGGGTTTAAAGCTGCTGATGATTCTTGTTTGTCAGACAAGTTCCAGTTTACCCAGCTGATTTTTTTGCTGTCCAAATATTTCAGCCACTCCCTGGATTGGTCAAGGTAGACCCCGCCGTTTCCGGAAGCGTCGCTCGTTCCCCATTCTGTGACGAAAATCGGCGCTCCTTTGCTGAGTGCATAATCGGCTTTATCCCGCAAAGACTGACCGTGCGTACCCGCATAAAAATGGAGCGCGTACATGACATTGCCGTCTTTCAGCTGATTGTCCGCCGCATCGTTGACATCCTGGCTCCAAGTGCCTGTCCCGACAATCACAATATTTTTCGGGGAATTTTTGCGGATCACGGACAAGATTTCTTCGGCGTAAGGTTTAATGTCACGGTTCCAGTTGACATCGCCGTTCGGCTCGTTGGCAATTTCAAAAATGACGTTTGGCGTCTTGCCGTAAAGGCTCGACATTTCGTTGAAAAACTCTTTAGCTTTCGCTTTGTTTTGGTTTGGATTGCCATCGCTCAGTATGTGCCAGTCAATGATCACATAGATTCCGAGTTCTTTTGCCGCTTCGACGGCTTCCTTCACTTTGTTTTTAACCGACGGATTGTCAATATAGCCGCCTTCAGCTGTATACATGGCCGCGCGGAAAACATTGATGCCCCAGTCGTCTCTCAGCCATTTTAAGGAGTCTTTGTTGACATAATCGCCATACCACTGCAGACCGTGAGAGCTGATTCCTTTCAGTTGAACCGCTTTTCCGTTTTGATTGACGAGCTTCGTACCTTTCAAGGTGAGCTGCCCGTTTACAGCAACGGGTGTTTTAGAAGCGGCAGACGCTTTAGGTGCTATGATACCGCTGATGCCGAGTGCCGCTACCATGAAACAAGCGATGAAGACAGAAATGGAACGTTTCATATATGACATTCTTTTTCCTCCAATGATGTTATTTTCCAAAAACACTTTTTCTGACAGACATTTTTCACTCCTTTCTTGGCCTGTAGCACAACTGATTGTAAAAAAACTATTCATCGATTGTCTATCAACCATATTTCTTGTTTTTTACCGCTTTAAAAATCTATCTATTTCCTCTTTTCGAATGAAATGGAAGGTCTGAGCGCTAATGATTAAAAGCTTAAAAAGTATGACCGGGGACTTTGCACATTCTTTTTCTCTCAATTCGAAATTTTAAAAACTGAAATCACTTCAATATGACGCCTCCTCTCTGCCTAACATGCGGCAGCCGGGAAAAAATCGCTGTAAAAAGTTCATAAAACCGACACGTTCTTCTCTGCTGTTTGTGTCACTTTATTGACAAAAAAATAAAACCATCCGCTTGGAATGGTTTACTTCTTTAAATCGGAGAAAAAGCCGACAAGTTTTGTTGCGACACCGACAAACGTTTCAAGAATTGCCTGCCCCCCGGCGACCGCCAAAATCAAAATCAACGGGAATATCGTTTTTGGGACAATCAGATATCCGACAGCAATGATCAAAGCGCACCATATCCCTGCGCACCAATAGCAATTCAGCAAATAGCCGAAGTTTGATTTCGGCACTTTTTTCGTTTCTACATGCCCTTGTTCATCAATCGTCTGCTTTTTCTTCATGAACGGTTTCCGGATAAACTCCGTGATCTTATCAAAAACAATCAAATGAGTTAACCGGTAACTGGCGAGAATCAGCATCGTAAATGTAAGCCAGGATATATGCTCCATTGCGGGCCTCCAACATGAAAAGTTATCTATAGCTATTTCCCGATTTCTTCTGACTTATTGCTTTTTCTGTCATTTTTTCAGAATGTGATGTAGATCACGATTTTCCTTCGGTGAACCCGTTACATTTAACCCATAGCATAAAAAACACTTCAGGAGGTTTTACAAATGGAAGCAGTTTTTAATCAAAACACAAAAACGGGTGATATTGTTACACGTTTTCCTAGAGCCAGCCGGCTGCTGAAAGAATATCGGATCGACTTTTGCTGCGGGGGTAACCGTCCGATCGGTGAAGCGATAAAAGAGCAGAATTTAAATGAAGAAGAGATTTTAGCTAGAATCAATACATTATATCAAGAGACAAAGGCATTAAACGAAAAAGAAACGAACTGGAGTGAAGCCCCGTATTCACAGCTGATCGACCATGTGATTCATACGCACCATGCTTACCTGTATGAGGTGCTTCCTGAACTGTCAGGCTTTGTTACAAAAGTATACCGAGTTCACGGCATCCATCATCCGGAGCTCGCCCAGGTCCATCAATTGTTCCATCAGCTGAAAACAGAACTCGAACATCACCTCTTCCAGGAAGAGGAACATATTTTCCCGAAAGTGATAGCCTATGAAGAGACGCGATCAATGGACCGCATAGCGGAAGCAGTTCAGGCGATCGACATCCTTGAACAAGAGCATGAAACCGCAGGCAAGATCCTCAAGGAACTGAGAAAAGTGACCAATGACTATACCCTTCCTGAAGGGGCATGCACAACATATACACTGACTTACTTAAAGCTTGATGAATTGGAAACTGATCTTTTTCAGCACATTCACCTGGAAAACAATATTTTGTTCCCGCGGCTTGAAGCGGAAGCTAATCAATAAAACAAAAAGACAGAGGATTTTACTTCCTCTGTCTTTTTGTTTATCTATTCATCTGAAGCAATGTCTTTAACAGGCAGCGCTTCTCCTTCCTGATGCGTCGGTTTGCGAAGATGGAATAATGCTCTGATGCTGAATATCACCAAAATCACGATTCCGGCTAAAAAGATCGTATCTGGCACGGCCCTCCAAGTCAGCAGCGTTTGCACCGCATCCTGCTGTAAAAACTCAGGCGCCCTTGAGCTCCAGTACCCGTCTTCAAACGCTTTTTTCAATTGAAGAAAACCGACAGGCAGCAAATTGATAAACACCATTCCGAACAGGCCGATGTTCAGCGACCAGCAGGCTATTTTCAGCCATTTATCATTCCATGCTTCTTTTTTGGTGATATTGCGCAGCGTATACAGCCAGACGGCAATGGCAAACATGCCGTACACGCCCATCATCGCCCCGTGCCCGTGAGCAGGTGTCAAGAACTGCCCGTGCTCAAAATAGCTGACGGCAGGCAGGTTAATCAAGAAGCCCAATACCCCTGCACCGACCAGATTCCAGATCGCCGTTGAAATCAAGAACCAGAACGTTGCTTTATACGGGAAGTGATGTCCGCCGTCTTTCATCATCTTGTATTGTTCGTAAGCTTCTAATACAAGCAGGGTAAGCGGGATAACTTCCAGACATGAGAAGACGGAACCGAGGCCGATCCAGACTTCGGAAGACCCGTTGTAATAGTAATGGTGCCCAATTCCGATGACTCCGCTCCCCAGCAGGATCGTCAATTGAAAATAGAGCGTTCTGACGGTCGACTTTTTCGTCACAAGGTTCATTTGCACGAGCAAAAAGCCGATGACCACGACGGCAAAAACTTCAAAAATCCCTTCCACCCAAAGATGGATGATCCACCACCGCCAAAAATCCGACATTGTAATATTAGTGCCGGGATTAAAGAAAAAGGCTGCACCGTAAAACAGCGGAATGGCGATCGAAGAATAAAACAGCAGATGAATCAAACCGCCTTTATCAGACTCCCGCTTGAGGCCGCTCTTAATGCCTCTGAAGACGATAAACAGCCAAATCAGCATGCCGAGCGCAAGAATGACCTGCCAGAAGCGGCCAAGTTCAATATATTCCATTCCTTGGTGACCGAATAAGAACCAGTTGTTTCCTAAAAATCCTTTCGCTCCGAGCCATTCGCCGACCATGCTTCCGCCGACAAGGACGATCAGCGCCCAAAACAGAATGTCGACAAGCAGCCCCTGCCTTTTTGGCTCGCGTCCTCCGACAAGCGGCGCCGCATAAATTCCCATGCCGAGCCATGAAGTCGCAATCCAGAAGATCGCCAGCTGGAGGTGAAATCCCTTAGATATGCTGAATGGCAACAGCTCCCTGATCCAATCGATCCCAAAAAAGCTGTCCGGCTCAATATAATAGTGGGCAAGCAAAGCTCCAAACATCGCCTGAACAAAAAACAGCAGCGACACAACGGCGAAATATTTTCCGGTTTTAACCTGTGAAGCCGTTAGCGGCTGTTTATCCAGATCAAATACCGGAAACGCCCCTTCCTGGTAAGCCTCTTTCATTCCAAGCTTGTAACGGTAAAACACGAATAAAATAATACCGACAAATAAAATAAGGATGGTGACGCTTGCGCCGCTCCACCAAACGGCGGCGAATGACATCGTGTTGCCGGCATCTTCATCGTACGGCCAGTTGTTCGTGTACGTAATGTCGTCGCCCGGCCTTAATGTACTGGAGAGCCATGCCGTCCAAAAGATAAAATCGGAGATCTGCGTGATTTGGTCTTCGCTGTCAACCCACGCTCTGTCACGTTCGGGCATATGGCTTTCTTTAATTAAACCGGACTCAAGCCCCCAGCCGTCTCCTTTTGTAAAGACTTTACGGTAATGATCGCGCACTTGATGCAAACCGTAGACCTGCGCGTCTGTCAGCTTCAATGTATCTGATGCGCGATCATAACGGTTTTTTCTCATTTCGCGGATGACTTGATTCCGGATGATGGACTGCTGTTCATCTGAAAGATGTTTAAAGCGTTTGCCGTATTTTCCTTCCGCCTTAAAATCCTGCATCCCTTCCGTATAGATTTTCAGGGCTTCGGCCGTGTAATCAGGACCCATGTAAGATCCGTGCCCCAAAATCGTTCCATAGTCCATCAGCGCGTATTTTTGAAATACGGCCTGACCGCCTGAAATGGACGATTTTGTCATGAGCACCTCTCCGTTTGGCCCGGACACTTCAACAGGTCTTGGTGCAAGTCCTTTGAAGATCCAATAGCCTCCCAAAAGCAGCACCGAAAAACTTACGAGTAAAGTAAAGACGAGAACAGATTTCAAAAAACCGTTTTTTGATGCTTTTTTAACGGGCACCGTCTTTCTTTGAACTTCCATTGCGGTTCACTCCTTTTTTGATTTTGCATGTCCTAAGATACTGGATATGCAGCATACCGGTTGTGAACCAGATCACTTAAATAATGGCGGATTTGTGAACAAAATAAAAAACAGGCCTTCCATTTGTCGTTCAATGGAAAGCCTTAAACGCATGCCTTAATTGCAGCCGTTCAGCCAGTCTGTATCATGAATGAAAATCCCGCTCCTGTCAGCCGTCAGCAGATTTTTCTTTTTCATTTCATTTAATGTGCGGTTAATCGTTTCCCTTGACGTTCCGACCATGTTCGCAAAATCCTGATTGGTAATGGGCAGGCTGATGTAGACCCCTTTTTCTTGCGGAATGCCGTGTTCGGCAGCAAGTTTCATTAATACATGTGTCAAGCGGTGCTGGACGTCTTTTGAGATGAAACCTTGGATCCGCTCTTGCAAATCGAGAATCTTTTTCCCCATGATTTGCATCACTTTTATCGTCATTTCCGGATATTTCATCAAAAGTTCATTAAAATCGGCGATGCGGATTACAATCAATTCCGTTTCTTGAACAGCTTCGGCTGTTGCCGGGTATGGGGAGCGGTCAAAAAAGCCGACATGGGGAAACATATCCCCGTTTTGCAAAATCGAAATCACTTGTTCATTGCCGTCTTCATCGATTTTAAAGGCTTTAACAAGACCGGATTTGATGAAAAATACCGCTTCCCTCTCTTCCCCTTCCATAAAAACAAACATTCTCGGCTGATAGGTGCGCTTGACCGCGATCCGCTCGATTTGCTTGAACTCTTCATCATTCAGCCCGCTGAAAATCATAAATTGCTTCAGAAACTCCATTGATCTTTCAATCCCTTCGGTTGTGCTAAAGGAGAGCGGTTTGTCACAGGCGGCGCTCCAGCGCAAAGAGCTCTTCTTCAATCGCCGCTGCCTTCTCTTCCACCACTCTGCGGCTGTCCTTCAGCGCCTGATTGTAAAAGTAAGGTCCGAGCTTTTCCTTTACGAATTCGAACATTTGAATCGCCGCAATGTCTCCAACCTCTTCTCCTCTTTCTTCAACATAAAAGCGTTTGATTTCATCGATGATCGCTTGTTTTTCTTCTTGGGTAAGCTTTATAAACATAAAAGCGGCACTCCTTTTTTTATTTCCATGATAAACGATAATGTCCGCAAATGAACAATTTAATTTTTAATGGCCGTTTATTCTCCGTCACTTACCGATATTAAACCCGAATCAAGCGACTGACCGTGTGACGTAATTCACAATGTTTTAAAAAGACTTTTTGTAAGATAAACATGCTGATTGATTTATTCATTTTTCCCTTTGAAAGGAGCAAAACCGCAATGGTAAATCGTCAAAAAATACAATTACCGCTGCAGTCATTTAGTTTAGTCGCAGGATTTATGGTTTGGGTATTGATTTCCTCATTAATGCCCCACATTAAGCAGGACATCGCTCTGACAGACAGCGAGATATCCCTTGTCACGGCCATTCCGGTCATACTCGGGTCGCTTCTCAGGATTCCGCTGGGCTACTACACGAACAGATTCGGAGCAAGAATTACGTTCATGATCAGCTTTTTGCTGCTTCTGTTTCCGGTTTTTTGGATTAGCACAGCCGATTCGCTGTTCGACTTGATCCTTGGCGGATTCTTCCTCGGCATCGGCGGAGCGGTCTTTTCCATCGGGGTCACATCACTGCCGAAATACTACCCTAAAGAAAAGCACGGGTTTGTCAATGGGATCTACGGCGCTGGGAACGTCGGTACAGCGATTACCACTTTTGCCGCTCCTGTTGTGGCAAAGACCGCCGGGTGGGAAAATACGGTGCGGATGTACATCGTGTTAGTCGCCGTATTCGCTTTATTGAACTTTATCCTTGGAGATCGAAAAGAAAGAAAAGTTACGGTATCTGTAAAAGAGCAAATGAAGGCAGTCTACCGAAATCAGACATTATGGTTTTTAAGCTTGTTTTACTTCATTACATTCGGATCTTTCGTCGCGTTTACGATTTATCTTCCGAACTTTCTTGTTAATCACTTCGGGCTTGATCCCGTCGATTCAGGGCTTAGAACCGCCGGATTTATCGCTGTCGCCACTTTTCTGAGGCCTGTCGGCGGCTGGCTGGCAGACAAATTCAACCCGCTGAAGCTGTTGATGTATGTATTTGCCGGCTGTACCTTGTCAGGGATTTTATTGGCCTTTTCGCCCAGCCTCGGACTTTACGGGTTTGGGGTATTGACTGTTGCCGTTTGCGCCGGCCTCGGAAACGGGATCATCTTTAAGCTCGTGCCGCTTTATTTTTCAAATCAGGCCGGCATCGTCAATGGGATCGTATCAGCGATGGGCGGCTTGGGAGGATTCTTCCCGCCTCTCATCCTGTCAAGCGTTTTTCAGGTTACCGGCCATTACGCGATCGGATTCATGGCGCTGTCAGAAGCGGCCCTTGCAAGCTTTGTGATCGTGGTCTGGATGTATTTTCAGGAAGTGAACAAAACATCGTCCAAAACATCATCCAAAACGAAGGCGAACCATTTATAAATCCATCCTGCAAAAAGAGCTTGAGTCGATGTGCTCAGGCTCTTTTTTGGGACTATATTCATATGTTCACAATATTGTTTATATTTAAAAGGTCACTCAGCCTTATTTAACGTTAAAATAAGAACTGCAAAAGGGGTGACGCTCAATGAACATTTCTGTTAGAAAATCAGACACAGATTTGCTCTCAGACGATCTGCATCACTTGCTGGAATCGATCAGTACGCGACGAAAAATCAGGCAGGACACATTCCTTTTTCAAGAAGGGATGGATGCGGAGGAACTGTATCTTATTCAGTCAGGACTTGTCCAGATCGGCAAATTGACGTCCGATGGCAAAGAACTGACACTTAGAATGTGCAAAAGAAATGATATTGTCGGGGAGCTTACGCTTTTTACAGAAGATGCGAAATATATGCTGAGCGCAAAGATCCTCTCTGATGGCGAAGTGTTGGTCATCAATAAAGATAAGCTTGAAAAAGAACTCATTCAAAACGGTGCGCTGACGTTTGAGTTTATGAAATGGATGAGCACGCATTTGCGAAAGATTCAATCGAAAATCCGCGACCTTTTGCTGAATGGTAAAAAAGGCGCGCTCTACTCCACCTTGATCCGTCTCGCAAACAGCTACGGCATCACAAGAAGCGACGGGATTCTCATCAATATTGTGCTGACGAACCAGGATCTGGCGAAATTTTGTGCCGCTGCAAGAGAGAGCATCAACCGCATGCTGAGCGACCTCCGGAAGAACGGTGTCATTTCAATTGAGGACTCGGGAAAAATCGTCATCCACCAGCTCAACTATTTAAAACGCGAAATCGACTGTGAAAACTGCCCGCTCGAAATCTGCAATATCGACTGAAAAAGCGAAAACAAACAAGGACATGAAGCACAGTGTCCTTGTTTTTTACGTTTGCAGCAGAAAAACGATCAACACGGCCATAAAGAAACAGGCATTCACCAGCTCAGAGATTCCGATTGTCTTAATCGACAATTTCCTCCCGTGGAAAAACCACGCTCTGAGACTGCTCGGCACTACGCCAAGCACCGCCCATTCTGCCCCTGCGGCCAGCGAGACGAACGGCAGGAAAACGTGGTAGCCCCATGAATAAAGTTTAAACCGATTGTTTTTCTTTTCGCGGATCATTGACTTGACATAAAAGGCGCTCCCTGTGAAAAACAAAGCGGACTGGATAAAAACAAACAATGCCTCACCATCCAGTTTCCCCGCTCCCATCCAGAAGCTCGCCAGCCCGCCCGCGCTGAAAACAAGGATTGCCGCAATATCATTTAAAAGCGCCCTGTCGTTGTTTCTTTTCGCATAATAAAGATTGATGAGAAAGAGCGGAAACAGCGGCAGACCGAGAAAAACGAGCCGCGGCTCCAGCCAGACCGAAATGAGCAGGAAAACGACGGCCGGAATGCCGTAGACAAGAACCCATTTTTGATAGTAAACGATATTTTTCTTCTTCACCATCATCGTAGCCGGAAATGCCGCAAGATATAGAAACAGCCATCCGCAGAACAGCGGAATATGCTTTACATCCGCGCCCCCGGCGAACATGCCGAGAATAAACGGGATCACAAGCATCGCCCAGGCGCCGTGCTGCTTCGGTATGAACACTTTCATCACACATCCTCCCTTCTTTTCTAGTACATTATAAAAGTTTCGTCTTTCTTACACAGTGACATTTTGCATACAGTCGTGTGAACTAAATCACTGCGCCCTGCAGCCCGGCGCTTTATACTAAAAGCTAATATAGAGAAGGAGGATATACCATGGACCGGTTTGACTACTTATTGTTTCTGAAAAATCTTCCTATGTTTTTCGGGGTGCCCCTTCCGATCATCAAAAAGCTGCTGAAGAACGGTAAGGTGATCGATATCCAACCATCTCAGCATTCGCGATCGTTCCTTCATTCGCAATCCGTCTATTTTGTTTTAAAAGGAGAAGTGCATTTTTCTGACAGAAGGCTTCCGGAAGAATCTCGGACGATCGCCGAGTGGGAAAAAGGCGATGTTTTTCCTATCGATCAAAAAGGCGAACCTTTCTTATCTCCGTTTATTTCAGTCAACACTGCCTCTGAAACCGCCGTGCTTGAAATACCATTTCATAATTTCAAAAAAATGATGACTTATAACCGCCAATTACAGACGAACTTTCTCATGCTGCTCCAGCAGAATTTATTTTTTTCCTACCAGCTTTTTTTGCGTTACCTCAACTCCTCCGCAGAAGACGACGTGTGAGAAGGGCCTCTCCCCTTCTTTCTCTTCTTTTCTCCAAATGTGATCTACTTAACTTTTTTTCTCTTACATATCCGCTACGATACACATGAATGCAAACGAAAGGACAGATGAAAGATGATACATTGCGATTTCGACAAGTCTCCGTTTATCGTCATTTGGGAGCTGACAAGGGCTTGCGAGCTCAAGTGCCTTCATTGCCGGGCATCTGCTCAAAATAAACGCGATCCGCGGGAGCTTTCCCTGAAAGAGGGAAAAGATTTAATCGATCAAATTCATGCGATGGACAATCCGCTCCTCGTGCTTACAGGTGGTGATCCCTTAATGAGAGACGATGTATTCGCCATTATTGAGTATGCCGTCGAAAAAGGGGTTCGCGTCTCCATGACCCCGAGTGCCACACCGAATGTTACAAGAGAAGCGATTCAATCAGCAAAAGAAATTGGCTTATCCCGATGGGCGTTCAGCTTGGACGGCCCGACCCGGGAGATTCATGATCATTTTCGGGGAACGGACGGTTCCTTTGACCTGACCATGAAAGCGATTCGCTACATCCATGAATGTCATCTGCCTCTGCAGATTAATACCGTCATATCCGCTTATAACATCGATTACCTGGATGAAATGGCAAAGCTGATCGAAGAATTGAACTGCGTATTATGGAGTGTGTTTTTTCTCGTCCCGACAGGCCGTGCGAAGCGGGAAGATATGATTTCTCCTGTGGACCATGAAAAAGTCTTCCTCTGGCTCAGCCGTTTGGCAAAAGAAGCGCCTTTTGACATCAAAACGACAGCAGCCCAGCACTACCGGCGGGTCGTCATTCAGCAAAAAATGCGGGAAGCGAAAGACCCCAACATGAAAATCCGCTATGAACACGCATTGCAGAAAGGGAAAATGGATGTGATCGGCGGATTGGGGCGGGCCCCGAAAGGTGTGAATGATGGCAACGGGTTCATGTTTATCTCCCATATCGGTGATGTATATCCAAGCGGACTTCTGCCGGTTAAAGTCGGAAACATCCGCGAACAGCCGCTGGCTGAGATTTATCGCGAATCACCGATCTTTAAGGATTTGCGAAATCCGGACGGATTTAAAGGGAAATGCGGCGTCTGTGAATTCCGCCATGTGTGCGGCGGTTCGCGCTCGCGTGCCTATGCTCTGACGGGCGATTACCTGGAAAGCGACCCGAGCTGCATTTATATTCCGAAGGCTTTGCGCTGAAAAATGTGATGTACGTCACATTTTTTTCAGCATACTTGTATTACGGTATAGATGAGAATGATCATCACTATCAAAGGATGTGATCCCTCTGCATAAAAAAATTGATTTGAACGATTCCGTATACGAACTTTGCACATTGCATCCTGAACTAAAAGCCGTGATGAAGGAAGCCGGGTTTAAAAACATTACAAAGCCCGGCATGCTGGAAACGGCCGGGCGCATCATGACAATTCCAAAAGGCGCGCGAATGATGCAAATCGAATGGTCCTATATCTTAGATATATTGGAAGCACACGGATTTGACCCCGTTTGGAAAGGAGAAAAACAATGAGTGAAATCATTAACAACCGGGAAACACAGCAAGGTCTGCCAGAGGAAAAGAAGCAGCTTCTGAAAGAGATCATCATCGACCTTCATAAAGGAAAACCGCTTGCCGACGTCAAAAAACGGTTTGAAAAGGCATTCAGTTCAGTCAATGCCGAAGAAATCGCTCAGCTGGAACAGGCGTTAATGAAGGAAGAAGGCATTACACCTGAAGAAATCCAAGAGCTCTGTTCCGTTCACGCCGCTGTGTTTAAAGGATCGATTGAAGACATTCACCGCGCTGACGCCGACAAGCAGCCGGGCCATCCCGTTCATACATTTATGAAAGAAAATAAAGAAATCGACCTCCTTTTGAACTTTAAAATGCAGCTTCATTTGGAACGCTTCGAAAAAGATGATCATCGCGACAACATTCTCAAACTGCTCGCAGACTTAAACTTGCTCGCTGACGTCGACAAACATTACAGCAGAAAAGAAAATCTTCTGTTCCCCTATTTAGAAAAGTACGGAATTACAGGGCCCAGCCAGGTGATGTGGGCTGTCGACGATTTTATCCGCAAGAGCATTAAAGAAGTGAAGCGTTTGTTGGAGGAATATACGCCGGACAAAAAAGATGAGGTCATCCGTGAACTAACGTTTATCATTCAAGAAGGCACAGAAATGATTTATAAAGAAGAAAATATCCTCTTGCCGATGGCGCTCAGAACGCTGACAGAAGATGAATGGCTGAAAATCGCGGCAGAAAGCGACGAGATCGGATATTGCCTGACTGCTCCGGAAACGGTGTGGCAGCCTGAACGCCATCAGCTCAAAACAAGCGAAGAGGCGGCTGACGGATATGTCAGGCTCCCTACAGGTATTCTGTCCGTGGTTCAGCTTGAGCACATGATGAACCATCTTCCAGTCGATATCACCTTCATCGATGAAAACGATGTCGTCCGCTATTTTTCACACGGAAAGGAACGGATTTTCGCCCGGACAAAAGCCGTTATCGGCCGGACCGTCCAAAACTGCCATCCGCCGGCAAGCGTCCACATCGTCAATAAACTTCTTGACGACTTTAAATCAGGCAAAAAAGACGTTGAAGACTTTTGGATCAAATTTAAAGACAAATACGTGTTCATCCGCTATTTTGCCGTACGCGATGAAAACGGCCGCTATATCGGCACTTTGGAATTCACCCAGAACATCGCCCCGATTCAGGAGATTACCGGGGAAAAGAGAATTTTGAACACGAGCGATTGAACCATTCGACAGCCCGCTTCCATGCAGGCTGTTTTTTTGTCCTCCCTCTCCCCCTCCTAAAAATGTGACAAATTTGTGAAAAGCCGAAACCATGTGACAAATTTAACAAGGTACATTGCCTCCTCCATATATAGTGAGGGTAGCATCAATGACTCAGAAGGAGTGAACCAGCAATGAAAAAAAAGAAAAAGAGTCCCATTTCCAGGAGATTAAATTATTTCTCCCCTATTGAACACCATTCCAATCAACACAGCCAAACCACATATGAAGACCGGGATTGGGAAGATGTATACAGAAATAGATGGCAGCATGATAAAGTGGTTCGCTCTACCCATGGGGTGAACTGTACAGGATCCTGCAGCTGGAATATCTACGTCAAAAACGGGATCGTCACATGGGAAGGGCAGCGACTCGATTACCCTTCGACAGGCCCTGATATGCCGGACTTTGAACCGCGCGGCTGTCCGCGGGGAGCCAGCTTTTCCTGGTATATATACAGCCCGCTCCGCGTGAAATACCCGTATGTCCGCGGTGTGCTGATCCAGATGTGGCGCGAGGCGCTAAACAGCAGCAAAAATCCGCTGGAAGCATGGAAATCGATTGTCGAAAACCCTGAAAAAGCGAAAGCCTATAAACAGGCGCGCGGAAAAGGCGGATTTGTCCGCGCCGAATGGAGCGAAGTGCTGAAGCTGATTTCAGCTTCCCTTCTGTACACCATTGCCAAATACGGTCCTGACCGCAATGTCGGTTTCTCGCCGATTCCGGCCATGTCGATGCTCAGCCATGCAGCAGGATCACGCTTCATGTCCCTGATCGGCGGGCCGATGCTGAGCTTCTATGACTGGTATGCCGACCTCCCCCCTGCTTCACCGCAAATTTGGGGAGATCAAACCGACGTTCCGGAAAGCAGCGACTGGTACAATTCAGGCTACATCATGACATGGGGTTCTAATGTGCCGCTTACCAGAACGCCTGACGCTCACTTTTTAGCCGAAGCCCGCTATAAAGGAGCAAAAGTGATTTCGATCAGCCCGGACTTTGCCGAGTCCTCAAAGTTTTCCGATGATTGGCTGAGCATCAGACAAGGCACCGACGGCGCACTGGCCATGGCGATGGGCCATGTCATTCTGCAAGACTTTTATGTCAACCAGAAGACAGAACGTTTTATTGATTATGCAAAACAATATACCGATTTCCCATTTTTGGTGACTTTGAAAGAGGAAAACGGAACGTTCACAGCAGGCCGCTTCCTCCACGCTAAAGATATCGGGCGTGCGACAGAGCATGATGAATGGAAGCCTGCCGTTTGGGACGAAGACACAGATGGATTTGCAATTCCGCAGGGCACGATGGGCTCCCGCTGGGACGGCCAAGGTAAATGGAACTTGCGCATGGTTGATGAGGATTCAGAAAAACCGATCACACCTCGGCTTTCCATGCTTGGACATGAAGATATGATCGGCACGGTCAACATTCCTTACTTCTCACATAAAGGCAATAAAGTGCTTGAAAGACCGCTTCCGATCAAAAAAGTCATCCTGGACGGTGAGGAAGTCTTTGTTTCCACCGTTTTCGACCTGACTCTCGCCAACTATGGCGTCAACCGCGGAATCGGCGGACAGACGCCGGCATCATTTGATGATCCTGAACCGTTTACACCGGCTTGGCAAGAGCCGATTACTGGAATTAAAAGTGAAATGGTGATCAAGATCGCAAGGGAATTCGCGCAAAATGCGATTGACACAGAGGGCCGCTCAATGATCATTGTCGGCGCCGGGATTAACCATTGGTTCAATTCAGACACCATTTACAGAGCTGTGCTGAATCTTGTGCTTCTCGTCGGAGCCCAAGGGGTTAACGGAGGCGGCTGGGCCCACTATGTCGGCCAGGAAAAACTCCGGCCGGCCGAAGGATGGCAGACGATCGCGATGGCCAAAGACTGGGGAGGCCCTGCCAAACTGCAAAACGGCACATCATTTTTCTACTTCGCTACCGACCAGTGGCGCTATGAAGATCAGGAAATCAGCGGGCTCGCTTCACCAATCGCAAAAACATCGCGCTACAAGCACCACGCCGATTACAATGTGCTGGCAGCGAGACTCGGATGGCTTCCATCGTATCCGACGTTTGAGAAAAACGGCATCGACTTATATAAAGAAGCAGAAAAAGCAGGCGCTGAGAACGCTCAGCAAGTCGGAAGCTATATTGCCAGACAGCTTGAAGAGAAAAAGCTCAAGTTTTCGATTGAAGATCCTGACAATGAAAAGAACTTCCCAAGAAACCTATTTGTTTGGAGAGCCAACTTAATCTCGAGCTCCGGCAAAGGTCATGAATATTTTCTGAAGCACTTGCTCGGTACGACAAACGGATTGATGAACGATGATCAGGACAGCGTTCGTCCTGAAGAAATCACATGGCGTGACAAAGCGCCTGAAGGCAAACTCGATTTACTGGTCAATCTCGATTTCCGGATGGCGGGAACAGCCCTTTATTCAGACATCGTGCTCCCTGCGGCCACCTGGTACGAAAAACACGATCTCAGCAGCACGGATATGCATCCGTTCATCCACCCGTTTAACCCGGCAATCAGCGCGCCGTGGGAATCAAAGTCTGACTGGGATATTTTTAAAGCATTGGCAAAAGCGGTTTCCGATCTGGCTGAAGAAGTTGACATGGAACCTGTAAAAGAGGCTGTTGCGACTCCTCTTCTCCATGACACTCCACAAGAAATGGCGCAGCCGCTCGGGAAAATCAAAGATTGGAGCAAAGGCGACTGCCCTGCCGTTCCAGGTAAAACAATGCCGCAAATTCACGTCGTGGAACGGGATTACAAGCAGATTTTCAATAAGATGACATCGCTCGGGCCGAATGTTGTCAAACAGCCGTTTGGTACGAAAGGTATGAACTGGTCTGTTGAAGCGGAATATGATTCTCTCAAAAAAACGCTCGGCGTCGTAAAAGACGACACAATCGCCAAAGGCTGTCCTGACATCAGTGATGCAAGACAAGCTGCTGAAGCGGTATTGACTCTCTCTTCCACTTCAAACGGGAAAGTAGCCGTTAAAGCGTGGGAATCGCTTGAAAAAATAACGAATCTTGAGTTGAAAGATTTAGCTGAAGAACGGGAAGAGGAATGCTTCACATTTGAGCAAATTTCGGCTCAGCCGAAAACGGTAATCACCTCCCCTGCTTTCAGCGGTTCTGAAAAAGGCGGACGGCGCTATTCTCCGTTTACGACGAACGTTGAAAAACTGATTCCGTGGAGAACGCTGACCGGCAGACAGTCTTTTTACCTTGATCATGAAATGATGACAGAATTCGGCGAAAACATGGCGACATTCAAGCCGATCCTGATCCACCGCCCTTTCTTGAACAAGCGTCCGGATCAGGAAGGAAAAGAAATCGTTTTAAACTACTTAACACCGCATAATAAATGGTCAGTTCACAGCATGTATTTTGATTCCCTGCCGATGCTTACCCTTTTCAGAGGCGGGCCGACAGTCTGGATGAATAAAGACGATGCGGAAGAAACCGATATTCAGGACAACGATTGGATCGAGTGCTTCAACCGAAACGGAGTTGTCGTCGCACGGGCCGTGACATCACACCGGATTCCAAAAGGAATGGCGTTTATGCACCATGCCCAAGACCGGCATATCAATGTGCCGGGAACAAAGCTGACGAATAACCGCGGAGGAACCCATAACAGCCCGACCCGCATCCATGTCAAGCCGACGCAGATGATCGGAGGCTACGGACAGCTCAGCTACGGATTCAACTACTACGGGCCGACAGGAAATCAGCGCGACCTCAATGTCGTGATCAGAAAATTGAAGGAGGTCGATTGGCTTGAAGATTAAAGCGCAAATCGGAATGGTAATGAACCTTGATAAATGCATCGGCTGCCATACATGCAGCGTCACATGCAAAAACACTTGGACAAACCGTTCCGGTGCAGAATATATGTACTTCAACAACGTCGAAACAAAACCGGGCATCGGCTACCCTAAACAATGGGAGGACCAGGATAAATACAAAGGCGGCTGGGAGCTGAAAAAAGGCAAGCTCCAGCTCAAATCAGGAGCGAAAACTACGCGGCTCATGAATTTATTCTACAACCCGTATCAGCCGACAATCGATGACTACTATGAACCTTGGAACTATGATTATGAAACGCTGACAAACAGTCCGGAGAAAAAACACCAGCCTGTTGCAAGGCCGAAGTCTTCCATTACGGGAGACTTCATGAACCTTGAATGGGGTCCGAACTGGGAAGACGATCTTGCCGGCGGCCACATTACAGGCCTTCAAGATCCAAACGTCAAAAAAATGGAAGAATCGATTAAGACTGAATTTGAAGACGTCTTTATGATGTATCTGCCAAGGATATGCGAACACTGCATCAATCCTTCCTGCGTCTCCTCCTGTCCGTCAGGAGCGATGTACAAACGCGAAGAAGACGGGATCGTTCTCGTCGATCAAAATGCGTGCCGCTCATGGAGACACTGTGTATCATCATGCCCTTATAAAAAAGTGTATTTCAACTGGCAGACAAACAAGGCGGAAAAATGCACATTGTGCTTCCCTCGCCTTGAAGCAGGACTGCCGACAATCTGCTCTGAGACATGCGTGGGCAGAATCCGCTATCTCGGGGTCATGCTTTATGACGCAGATAAAGTCGAAGAAGCGGCTTCAGCCGAAAATGAAAAAGATTTATATCACTCACAGCTGGAGATTTTCCTTGACCCGAATGATCCCGCTGTCGCAGAAGAAGCAAAAGCTCAAGGCATTCCGCTGGAGTGGATCGAAGCAGCGCAAAAATCTCCGATCTACAAAATGATCATCGATTGGAAAATCGCTCTGCCGCTGCATCCTGAATACCGGACATTGCCGATGGTATGGTACATTCCTCCGCTCAGTCCGATTATGAATATGTTCGAAGGAAAAGGAACAGCCCAATCAGCGGAAGATATCTTCCCGGCCATTGATGAAATGCGGATTCCGATCGAATATTTGGCCAATTTGCTGACTGCCGGTGATACACACCATATTAGAACGACATTGAAGAAAATGTCTGTGATGCGTATGTACATGCGAGCGACCCAAACGAACAAACAGATCGATTCAGCTCTGATTCAAGATACCGGATTGACTGAAGAGCAGATTGAAGATATGTACCGTCTGCTTGCGATCGCCAAATACGATGACCGATTTGTCATTCCGCAAACCCATCGCGAAGAAGTCGCGGATCTGTACATGGAACAAGGAAGCTGCGGATTATCGTTTGCCGGAGGACCCGGCTCTTGCCAAAACATATAACACTGGAGGGAAGCTTCATGGATGGAACAGACAAACAAACCGTTTTTGCCGCTCTTTCTTACCTCCTCTCCTACCCTGATGAAGAGTGGAGAAAAGAACGTTCCGAATGGCAGCAGATCATCGGCGAAATCGAGCATGAAGCGCTGAGAGGGCATCTGCTTGCCTTCTTGGAAAGCGCGGCTTCCTATTCGTCTGAGGAATTGATCGAAACCTACGTATATACGTTTGATTTCGGCAAAAAAACAAACCTTTATGTCACCTATTTCAACTCCGGTGAACAAAGGGAGCGCGGAATTGAATTGCTGCAGCTGAAAGATCTGTATCAGCAGTCCGGTTTTCAGCCGACAGACAAAGAGCTGCCGGATTATCTGCCGCTTATGCTTGAATTTGCTGCAGTCGCCGATCATGAAAAAGCTGCGGCTGTCTTCCAAAAATACGCAGCAAACCTGGAAGAATTGAGATTGCAGCTTTCAGAAAATGAAAGCATCTATACGCCGCTATTGGACGGATTAATGTTGATTTTAGAGGAAATTGGTGTTGAAAGGAATGTACAGCCATGATCGAACAAATACTGTGGGTCATCCTCCCCTATATCGTCATCACCATTTTTATCGGAGGGCATATATACCGTTATCAACATGATCAGTTTGGCTGGACGGCCAAATCAAGCGAAATGCTCGAAAAGAAAAAATTGGCGCTTGGCAGCAGCCTTTTTCACTGGGGAATCTTTTTTGTCATCGGCGGGCATGTGATGGGAATTTTAATTCCGGAAAGCCTTTATCAGGCGCTCGGCGTATCAGAGCATATGTACCATAAAATCGCGATCGGCTTCGGACTGCCCGCAGGCATCGCCGCGCTGTCAGGGCTTCTCATATTGACCTACCGCCGATTCACGGACAAACGGATTCGAAAAACGAGCTCTGCCGGAGATTTCATCACGCTGGTCGCTTTGTTATTCGTCATGACGACGGGGCTTGCGGCAACCTTCTTGAACATCGATTCAAAAGGATTCGACTACAGGACAACAATCGGCCCGTGGTTTCGCAACATTTTCTTATTCAAGCCGGATGCCGGGCTTATGGCGAGCGTGCCCCTCTGGTTTAAGCTTCACATTATCATGGGCTACGTCATTTTCATCGTCTGGCCGTTCACTCGGCTCGTCCACGTATTCAGCATGCCGCTAAAATATTTGACAAGAAGCTATGTTGTTTACCGTAAACGGGCGCCCCGCAAAAGCATGTAAACATCTTCCCTAAAGCCAAAACGGCTTTAGGGATTTTTTTCTCTATAGGCAAGCTACCCTTATTCCCCATCCATCATACGATAAAGCAAACCATCAGAAAGGAGCGTTTTTATTGTATCCATACGATCCTTCACTATATGATCCGTATCGCCAGCAATTTCCGCCGGGTCCGCCTCCGGGAGCAGGAGGACAGCAGCAACAGCAGTTTCTCCCCCCGCCGCCGAGCCAATTTCCGCAAGACACCGGCCCTTCGGTATTTGCCGTTGATCCTGGCGGAATCAGAAGATGCCTGTTCAAATACACGTTCATCCGCTTGAGAAACGGCAGCCGCTTTTGGTTCTTCCCGGTTTTCGTCGGACGTTATTCGATTGCGGGCTACCGCTGGAGACCGCGTCAATTCCGCTGGGTTTACTTCGGTGTTGACCTGAACGAAATCACTTCTTTCAGCTGTCAGTAAAAATAAGAAAAAGGCGCCCCCAAGGACGCCTTTTTTCATATTGTTTATTTCGATTGCAATGTTTCCTTCTCGTCTTCCCAAGCCTCTGTGTTTTTCAGACCTGGAATCGAGCTTGCCTTAAAGACAGGGTTCTTCCCTGTTTTACGCTGATCAGTATAGTCTTTCAGCACTTTCGCAGCAATTCCGGAAAGAAGCAGAATCGCAATCAGGTTAATGATTGCCATTAATCCCATAAATAAATCCGCCATGTCCCACACAAGCTGGAAACCGGAGACCGATCCGAAGATAACCATTGCAACAACGGCTGTACGGTAAACAGCAAGCGCCGTCTTGCTCTTTTTAATAAACTCAATGTTCGTCTCACCATAATAGTAGTTTCCGACGATCGAGCTGAAAGCGAACAGGAAAATCGCCACTGCGACAAATGCAGGCGCCCAGCTTCCAATGTGATGCTGCATGGCTGCTTGTGTAATCTGAATGCCGTCAAGCTCTTTGCCCGGCGTCAGATTGAACAGCAGGATCATAAAGGCTGTCGCACTGCAGATGACCATCGTATCAAAGAATACGCCAAGCGTTTGGATAAAGCCTTGCTTCGCCGGATGAGAGACATTGGCAGTCGCAGCTGCGTTCGGCGCGCTTCCCATTCCGGCTTCGTTTGAAAACAAGCCGCGCTTCGCACCGATAATAATGATGCTGCCGAGCGTACCCCCTGCAATCTGCTCGATCCCGAAAGCATCTTTCACAATCATCGCGAAAACGGCCGGTATTTGAGAGATATTTGTCAGCACGACAAATAAAGCAAGTGCAAGATAAATGACCGCCATAACCGGAACGATCAATTGCGTAACTGTCACGACGCGTTTCAAACCGCCGAAAATGATAAATCCGGTCAATACCGCCAAAACAATGCCGACCGTTGTTTTATCAAGGTTGAAAGCCCCTTGCATCGAACCGACGATCGTATTGGCTTGCACCGCATTAAAGATCAATCCGAATGTAATCGTAATTAAAACGGCAAAGATAATGCCCATCCATCTGGCGCCCAGCGCTTTTTCCATGTAATAAGCAGGGCCCCCTCTAAAATGATCGCCGTCTTTGACCTTGTAGACTTGAGCCAGCGTACTCTCTACAAAGCTGGAAGCCATTCCGACAAGCGCGACGACCCACATCCAAAAGACCGCTCCCGGTCCGCCTGTTGCAACAGCAAGCGCCACACCGGTCAGGTTCCCCGTACCGACACGCGAAGCGGCGGAAATAAAGAAAGCCTGCAAAGACGAGACGCCTTTTCCTTTCTCCTCCCTTTGTCCGACGATACGAAACATCTCGAAGAAATAGCGGAATTGAACGAATTTCAATTTAAACGTAAAGAACAGGCCTATTCCTATTAATATATAGACTAAATAAGTCCAAATAAAACCGCTCGGGACATTGATGATTTCGCTTAAAATTTCTTCCATAGCACCCTCCTGAAACAAACGAATTTTGTTTTGATGTTAAGTTTTCTAACATGATAGGATTATATCATAATAATGACGCAAGAAAAACTAGATAGAATTTTCTGTTTTTTAATTATAAAGGCTGGTGGCATCATTATTACTTTAGTCCCAATGCTCATTATAGCAGAGTATCATCTTTATTCATATATAAAAATGCGCTTTCATTCCGAATGCGCCGCGAAAAATCTAACGTTGTCAATAAATATTTGCAAACTGTCACAAAATAATCATCTTTTATTATATAATAAAATATGCTAAGATGATGAGATACTAAGGGGATGAGATCAAATGAAAAAGACATTGTTTCTGCAACTGTCCATATTCTTTTTAGTCATTGCGAGCCTTCATTCGTTCTCAATGCCCCAGATGCCGGCAAATCACCATGCGCAAAAAGCCGCTGTTTCAGGAGACGAACTCCATGAACTGACAGCAGGCAAATATGGTGAAGAAAAGGCGAAATCATTATGGAATTCACCCGGTTTTGGAGCTGAATCCATCCTTCTCTTAATCTTAGCTGCCGCTTCCGGCCAAGCGTTCATGATGAACAGGCGGAAAGAGCATCTGAAGGCATTTATGCTCGCGGTGTTCTATCACTCTTCTTATTTCGATAAAGCGCATGTTTTAAAACCATAACCATACAAAAAAACGGGAGGTTTTAACATGTTATATATCATAAGAATGGTGATTATCGGACTATTTTCATTGACAGCAATCAATTTGTTTGTTTTTCAAGGAATTGAATTCATGCACGCGATTACCGATCTTTTCAATCGCCAGGACAGCTGAATTTGAAGCGATCTTAAAACTAGACAATAAAATTTTATGAAACAGTTTGATTGGCATGAGTCCGGCATTGCACATTGTACGGACTCATGCCTTTTCATTTGGTCCTCCTTCGTCTTTAATTCCTTTTATAGTCTTAAATACAGTTTTCCCATCTTCTACAAAAACTATTAAATTTTTTCGAAAAATTTTAAACATTTTTTCAACAAATGCCGGGGGTTTACTCCAAATCTACAAATATAAGATATAATATCCCTGTACCAATTAAATACCAATTACTTATAGAAAGAAGATGTTCATATGAGTAAAGTATCTGGAAAAATTGCTTTTGTTACTGGCGGAGGCCAAGGAATTGGCGAAGCAATCTGCAAACGCTTGGCAGAAGACGGATTCGCTGTTGCAGTTGCCGATTATAATGTAGAAACTGCAACACAAGTTGCTGAGGACATTAACAAACTTAACGGGAAAGCAATTGCGGTTAAAGTGGATGTTGCTGATCGTGATGATGTTTTTAAAGCTGTCGATGAAACAGTAAAACGTCTTGGCGGTCTTGATGTGGTGATCAACAATGCAGGTCTTGGACCAACCACCCCTATTGAAAGCATTACATATGAAGATTATCGTAAAGTCTATGATGTTAACGTCGGCGGTACTTATTGGGGAATACAAGCAGCTGTAAAAGCCTTTAAAGAACTTGGACACGGCGGGAAAATCATTAATGCTTCTTCTCAAGCCGGTCAAGTCGGAAACCCGGGCTTGGCAGTTTACGGCGGAACAAAGTTCGCTGTTCGCGGGATTACCCAAACGGCGGCAAAAGATCTAGCTGAATTAGGCATTACTGTTAACGCCTTTTGTCCGGGTATCGTTAAAACTCCTATGATGATGGGGATTGCACAGCAAACCGCTGATGAAGCAGGCAAGCCATTTGAATGGGGAATGGAACAATTCGCTAAAAATATTGCATTAAAACGCTTATCCGAGCCGGAAGATGTAGCAGCATGCGTTTCTTACCTTGCAGGGCCAGATTCAGATTATATGACCGGCCAGTCTCTTATCATTGATGGCGGCATGGTATTTAATTAATTTTAAAATCATATTCAATATGGAGGGCGGAATTTTCCACCTCCATATTGAATAACAAGCTAGAGCTGATATAGTCACGGTTCGTCCAACCACGCCCCGTTTGAAAATTTTGACCAAAGAGCGTCTTCCCTTTGAAACCCCTGTTGCACTAGTGCAAAGATTTCTCCTGCGATAAGCGGCAACCAAGATAGCTCCTTTCTATTCCGCTCTAAACCTCATAGGTTTATTTGCGCGCTTTTTCCGCCAATTTGTTTATTTTCTCCATTTTTTTCAATTTCTTCTAAACTGCGACCTCGAGTTTCAGGGACGCGTGTCCGGATAAATACAACTCCAAGTAAACAAATCACACCGAAGATTGCAAACACAGCTTCTTGAGACATCGAAGCGGTCATAATAGGAAATAGCAATCCAACCAAGAAAGAACCAATCCAGTTAAATGATGAAGCTAAACCAGACGCACGCCCGCGAATTGCCAGCGGGAAAATTTCTCCAACTATGACCCAAGTTAAAGGGGCCCATGTGAATGAATAAAGTGCTACATAGATACTTAAAAAGACAACCATCATCATCGGATTCGCATTAGGAAGTAATATATTCAATATTGCCGGCAAAATAAAGGATAGCCCCATAATTGTTCCGCCTACTGTTAATAAAGTACGGCGATTAAATTTATCAGCAATCACTAAGAATATTAATGAACCTAGAACGAGAATAATTCCTTGAATAATCGGCCACATCAAAGCTGAACTTGCTGCATTCCCTGTGGCTTTTTCTACAATCAAAGGAATGTAATAAAAGATTGCGTTTGCACCCTGAAATTGTTGAAAAGCAGCAACGCCCACACCGGCAATTAATAAAAAACGATATTTATCGCTTAAGAGTGTAGCCCATGATGCTTTTTGATTTGCCTTTGCCTCCTCTTTGGCAGTTTCTTGAATTTGTGTTATTTCAGAATCAATCTCTCCTTTGTTAGAGCGAAGATAGCTCAACACCTTGCGAGCTTCATCAAGTTTATTGTTCTTTATTAAAAAACGTGGTGATTCGGGTAACTTTAACATTCCAACAAATAAGATCAAAGCAGGTACGGCAGCCAAACCAAGCATCAACCGCCATGCCATTGTTTCCGGTAAATCTTTCAATAGAAAATCAACAATGTAAGAAAGCAACATTCCAGAACAAATCATTGTTTGATTAATTCCTGACAGCCGTCCACGTAAACGTGCAGGCGCCATTTCCGACATATAGGCTGGGACCAATGCAGAAGCAGCACCAACGGCCAATCCCAATAAAACCCGAGAAACAATCAAAAATAGTATCCCATTATGAGGTGCTATTCCTGACAAAATGGATCCAACAACAAAAATGATAGCGGAAATTAAAATCATTTTGCGCCGTCCCAAACGATCAGAAAGTTGTCCGGCCAGGGCGCCTCCAAAAATAGCGCCTAACATTACCGAAGAGGTAATCCAGCCAATAACCCCGGCGTTGTCTTGAAGGTTCCAATCATGTTGCAGAAAAGGCAAAGCACCCGTCATAACGCCGATATCATAACCGAAAAGAATACCGGCAAAAGCCCCAAAAAAATAAATGAAGCCACTTGAGATTTTCTTTTCATTAACCATTAAAGTTCCCTCCTCAAGGTTGAATAAAAATCACACCACTAAAAATATTGATGGCTTTTTAAGAAATAATAAAAGCGTTTTCAAATCGCAAATACATGCTAGGATATTATTTGTTGGGATTTCTCCCTAAATCTCATGATTTTTATTCGCCTATTATTAAACGCTTTCAATTTTTCCTGAACATCACGATAACGCTTACAAAATCATAAATATTTTGAAATCTGATATACCTATTTTTCACCTCCAAGGAAGCAGGACCTCCTCGGAGGTTAGAGGCATTACTTAATCACTACATATTCCAAGTCAACGAGCTTTGCATAAGTGATCATTTGGTCTGTTGTTAAATTCAATGAAACGACTGTATGGTGACCGCCGCCATTCTCAAGCCATGCTTTCACTCCATCTTGGAAGTTAGGCTTCACTTCCCAAAGTACCCGTGCCACTGGAAGGTTTGGTGCTGGAACAGTTGGTTCAAATGCAGAAACTTCGTTAATCAACAGTTTGTAGTGGGTACCAAAGTCTGCCATTGAAACAACCACACCATCTCCTGCTTTTCCGTCGAACACTAGGCGTGCTGGGTCTTCACGATCACCAATACCTAATGGAGATACGATAATTTTTGGTTTGTTGCTTGCTAAAGATGGGTCAACTTCAAGCATATGCGATTGAAGGATTGATTCTTGACCGGCAGCTAATTCATATGTGTAATCTTCCATAAAACCAGTTGATTGGTTACGGCTCATCACTTTGAGCAAGCGATCGAGCGCTGCGGTTTTCCAATCTCCTTCACCAGCAAAGCCATATCCTTGCGCCATCAAACGTTGGACAGCAAGACCCGGAAGCTGTTTCATTCCATATAAATCTTCAAAATTAGTTGTGAAGGCATTGTAACCACCATCATCCAGGAAACGTTTAATAGCGATTTCATAGCTTGCTTGTACTTTTACGCTCTTCTCCCAATCTTCCCGACTGTAAGTGCCATAATCAAATTCATAAAGGTCTGCGTATTCTGCAAACAAATGATTAATTTCTTCATCTGTAACCGCATTCACGTATTGAACAAGATCACCAATACCAAAGTAATCAACTGTCCAGCCAAATTGAATTTGTGCTTCAATCTTATCCCCTTCAGTTACAGCAACGTTACGCATGTTGTCACCAAATCGAGCGACCTTGATGTTGAAGCTTTCGTTATAAGCAACCGCTACGTCCATCCATTCTGCAATTTGCTGTTGCACTTCAGGGCGCTCCCAATAACCTACGACAACTTTATTTTGTTTTTTCAAACGGGCATTGATAAAACCGTATTCACGGTCACCATGAGCAGATTGGTTGAGGTTCATAAAGTCCATGTCAATCGTTGTCCATGGAATACTTTCATTAAATTGTGTCGCCAAATGAAGTAATGGTTTTTGCAATAATTTTGTTCCGCGAATCCACATTTTCGCAGGTGAGAAAGTATGCATCCAAGTGATAACACCGGCTACTTCGTCACGATAATTTACTTCTTTCATGATGCTTGTGATTTTATCTGCATTAACAGCTAAATCTTGCAATACAAGCGGGTATGGCAAAACAGCGCTTTCATTTAATGCATCGGTCATGGCTTGCGCGTGCGCTCTGACTTCTGCCAACGTTTCTTCCCCATAAAGATGTTGTGAACCTACGACAAACCAAAATTCTTTTTTTTCTGTTGTTAACATCATAACCCTCTTTTCTTAAATTAATGGGATAGCTGATAGTTTGATAGAATTGATATTACTTTTGACCATAATAAGCATTTTTACCGTGTTTTCGTAGATAATGTTTATCTAAAATGCGTTGTGGTAATTCTTTTGCAAATAGATTTAATTCTCGTGTAAATAAATTCATTTTCGCAACTTCCTCCAACACCACACTATTCAATACTGCTGATTTTACATCTTTGCCCCAAGTAAATGGACCATGACCATGAAGTAAGACACCAGGAACAGCTAAAATATCTAACCCGCGCTCTTCAAATGTTTCGATAATCACATGACCTGTTTCTGCTTCGTAACCACGATCAACCTCCTCTTGTGTCAAGTAACGGGCACATGGCACGGAACCATAGAATGTGTCTGCATGAGTGGTCCCCATCGCCGGAACATCAAGGCCTGCTTGAGCCCAGATTGTCGCCCAAGTTGAATGAGTGTGTACGATTCCTCCAATTTCAGAGTAATGCTTATAAAGAACCGCGTGAGTCGCTGTATCTGATGAAGGCCTCAGCTCTCCTTCAACAACATTGCCATCTAAATCAACAACCACCATATCCCTGGCTTTCATTGTTTCATAGTCAACACCGCTCGGTTTGATAACGAATAAACCAGTTTCACGGTCAATGGCACTTGCATTTCCCCATGTGTATTTCACGAGGCCATATTTAGGCAGGTCCAAATTTGCTTGTAATACTTCTTCTTTCAGTTGTTCCAGCACGTCAATCCCTCCATTAAATCAAATGATCCACAGCGGCCTGCTCAATCATTAATCCTTTTTTGTACCGTTCGATAAATGCTTCAAATCCTTCTACATCTAATTGATCAGGGTAAATTTCCTGCCCGGCATCCTCTTCAAAGACTTTTTTGTCGAGGAAGTCTTCTAAGCTTTCTTCTTGATCTTTGTTCATCATGTAAGAAGCAAGAATAGCCATACCCCACGCACCGCCTTCTCCGGCTGTTGCCATAACTGATACTGGCGTATTCATTGCAGCTGCAACAATTTTTTGTCCGACAAGAGGGGTTTTGAATAAACCGCCGTGAGCTAAAATGCTATCGATTTCAATTTTTTCCTCTTTGGTCAAAATATCCATTCCGATTTTCAAGGCAGCAAAAGCTGTAAAAAGGTGTGTCCGCATGAAGTTTGCTAAATTGAAACGACTCTCTGGTGAGCGGACAAATAATGGCCGGCCTTTTTCTAATCCTGTAATATTTTCACCGGAGAAATAACCGTAGCTTAGTAAACCACCGCCATCTGAGTCAGCTTCCAAAGCTTTATTTAACATCACTTCGAATAATTTATCCGCTTCAACCTTTTGTCCCATTGCCTCGAAAAATTCACGAAACAAGCCTAGCCAAGCATTAATATCACTTGAGCAGTTATTCGCATGAACCATTCCAACCGGACTACCGTTTGGCGTTGTTACCAAATCAATTTCTGGATATACTTTTGAAAGTTCTTTCTCTAATACAATCATGGCAAAAACTGAAGTTCCTACTGAGATGTTTCCAGTGCGTTTCCTCACACTATTCGTAGCAACCATTCCTGTTCCGGCATCGCCTTCCGGTGGACAAATTGGAATGCCCGGTTGTAAATTTTTTGATCGATCCAGAATTTTCGCGCCAATTTCGGTTAATTCGCCAGCTTGCTCGCCTGAAATATAAACTTTAGGAAGAATATCCTTTATCCTCCAAGGATAGCCTTTGTTTGAAATCAGTTCATCAAACTGCTTGACCATCGATTCATTGTAATTTTGCGTTGATTCATCAATTGGGAACATGCCCGAAGCATCTCCAATGCCAATTGCTTTATTGCCAGTCAGCAACCAGTGAATGTACCCGGCTAAAGTGGTGATATAATCAATGCGAGGCAAATGCTTCTCTTCATTTAATATCGCTTGATATAAATGAGCAATACTCCACCGTTCAGGGATATTGAATTGAAATTGATCAGTTAATTCTTTTGCTGCAGCACCGGTTGTTGAGTTACGCCAAGTTCGAAACGGAACAAGCAGCTCCCCTGTGTTGTCAAAAGCCATATATCCATGCATCATTGCAGAAAATCCAATAGAACCGATTTTGCGAATGGTGATGCCATAATTTCGTTCAACTTCATTCTTCATTTCACTATAAGCTGTTTGCAACCCAGTGATAATATCCACTAAGTTGTACGTCCAAAATCCATCTTCCAAACGGTTTTCCCACTCATAACTTCCAGATGCGATTGTTTCAAAACTGCTATCAATCAACACTGCTTTAATACGTGTGGATCCGAATTCAATTCCAAGTGATGTTTCTCCCTCAGTTATCGCCTGCTTGATGTTTACTTGATTCGCTTTCACGTTATCCCCCCTCTGATAGCGATTTCAATATTATTCGAAAGAAGGCATTTCCCTTTTCGCTTAACTTAATTACAGACTTAGTATATTTTTTGTACGTACATTTGTCAATCTGTAATATAATATGTTCATATAAATATCACAACGATATTTCTGTTCCTTTTTCTCTTAATGCTTATAATAAAAGGTATTTGTATAACATAAAATCTAAAGAAAAAAATTATAATTACTTGTTCATTTTCACGAAAATAAGGCGGAATCTTTTCATTCATTGAAAGCCATGATAAAATATGTCCACACAAATCATTCAATTAAAAAAATTAGAATGCGAACAACTGCGAAAGAAGTGAGTGAAATGAAACCAAAGTATAAGGTCATCATTAATGACATAAAAAGTAAAATCCTTTCAGGAGTTTACAGGGTAGGAGAACAAATTCCTACTGAATCCGCCATACAGGAAGAGTACAAAGTCAGCCGCCACACTGTTCGAAAAGCCATTTTAGAGCTGGCGAACGAGGGGTTTTTAAGAAGTGAAAAAGGGTCTGGCACTTATGTAAGTAACCAGTATCAATCAAAACCTGGGGGGAATTCCAATAATAAAATAATCGGTGTAATCACGACCTACATTTCAGATTACATTTTCCCCTCCATTATCCGTGGAATTGAAGGGAGATTGAATGAGGCTAATTATTCGTTACTATTAGCTAGTACAAATAATGATGTCGAACAAGAAAAAAAAGCTTTGGAAATGATGTTGTCATTTGGCGTAGATGGTTTAATTGTTGAACCTACGAAAAGCAATCTATACAATCCCAATATCGCCTACTATCTTTCGTTTAAGGAACAGGATATTCCTTTCATCATGATCAATGCTTATTATGAAGAATTAGATGTTCCTTTTCTTTGTCTCGATGACGTGCAGTCAAGCTATCTTGCAACAAAAGAATTAATATCAAAAGGACATACACAAATTGGTCTCATTTCAAAAATGGATGATTTACAAGGAAAGTATCGAATGAAGGGGTATATAAAAGCGCTTGGTGAAGCCAAATTACGATTTCACCCAGAGCATGTGCTTTCGTACAATACAGAGACAAAGCTGGACCTATACACAAACCTGAAGAAGTTTCTTAATGAAAAAAGAGACATGTTGACTGCAATCGTCTGCTACAACGACGAAGTCGGGCTGGAAGTAGCAAATGTATGCAGACAACTTAATATTTCTATCCCGGACAAATTGTCAATTATTGGTCAGGACAATTCGTATATTGCCAAAAATGCGAATATCAAACTAACAACATTGACACACCCTCAAGAACAAATGGGACACGATGCAGCTGATTGGGTCATTAAGAAATTACAAGGAAAGAAAGATTTACCAAATGAAACCTACTATCAACCTGTGTTAATTGAAGGCGAAACCGTAAAGGAGTTAGACATACAATAATCTTGGTGTGATTAAGAAAAACCCAGTCCATGTTCACTAAAGGCGCGAACACGGACTGGGTTGTTTTACTCTGTTATCAATTATGCAGCAAAGAAGCCCCGCAATGGTTATCACGATTTAATTTTGAATCAGAAAAACGGGCGAAAATCTCACCGAAGAGAAAAAGGCAGTCTTTGATATATTAGGTGCTGTCTACTTGTGTCACAGAAAGTAGCATCGTGCTGTTTAAGGTTTATCCGGCATGCTATTTTTCTTTAGCATTCACCGTTATCTTGCAGAAACGGCTTGATAGGCATGTGGTGATACCCCTAGATGAATGATAATCGGGGTGCAGGTCGATTTCACTCCCGTTCATGTTTGCTGATCCATACATCCGTTACTTCTCCTGCCTCATCTTCGTCGATGATGAAAGAACCGTTGCTGTACCGATCATGAAGCTTGATTTCTTTGACAAGCATCTCCTCTGTGATGCCTTTTTCGGTTTGAAGCGTGATTTGATCATGATATGAACATGCGAGCAGCCCGGCGATGCGGTGAGGTTTTTTCTTCAGTTCCCTCAGCATGAGGACCCCTCGTTTCGCCCTTGACGTTTTTTCAAATTCGGTGCGGTTCATCCGCTTAATAGATCCGCGCTGGGTCACGAGCACGAGCACGTCCGATTCATCTAACACCTGGCCGCTGGCGACAAAGTCGCCGTCTTTTAAATTGACACCTTTGACACCGGCCGCCCTTGCGCCGACAACGCTGACCTCATCTTCTGAGAACCACAGGCCGTAGCCGGAATGTGTCGCGATAAACAAATCTTTCGTTCCGTCCGTTACATGAACATCAACCACTTCATCGTCGCCTTTTAAATTAAGGGCAACCAATGCTTTTGAATAGCGCTGTGCTTTATACTGCATCAGCTGAGTTCTTTTCGCCATTCCGTTTTTCGTAAAGAACAGCAGATATTCAGATTCGGTAAACTCTCTGACAGGGATCGCCTTGACGATGGATTCATCGCTATCAATCGATATGATATTCGTTATATGCTGACCCAAATCTTTCCATCTGATATCAGGAAGCTGGTGAACCGGACAATACACATAGCTCCCCTTATTTGTAAACAGGAGCAGAACGTCTGTCGTATTCATTTCCAGCTGGCAGAGCAGACGGTCGGTATCTTTCATGCCGAAGTCCTGGCCGTTTGATGCAGCAAAAGACCGCTGACTCGTTCGTTTAATATAACCGTCTTTCGTCACGGTCACATAAACGTCTTCAGACGCCACCATCACTTCAAGGTTGATTTTGATTTCTTCGATTTTTTCTTCGATGACAGAGCGCCTTTGACCGGCATAGGTTTTTTTCACTTTTTTCAAGCTGTCTTTGATCACTTTCAAGAGTTTTTTGTCATTGGAAAGGATCTCTTCCAGCTCTTTGATCTTCTGATCGAGTTCTTTTGCTTCTTGTTGAAGGGCCGTAATATCTGTGTTTGTCAGCCTGTACAGCTGCAATGAAACGATCGCTTCAGCCTGCGGCTCTGTAAATGCGAACTTTTCGATCAGATTGTTTTTGGCATCACGCTTGTCATTGGAGGAGCGGATCGTCGCAATGACTTCATCCAAAATGGACAGTGCTTTCATCAATCCTTCTACGATATGATGCCTTTCCTTCGCTTTTTTCAGCTCATACTGAGAACGGTTGGTGATGACTTCTTTTTGGTGGCCGATATAAGCGTCCAAAATCGATGTGAGATTCATCAGCATCGGTCTTCTGTTATGAATGGCGACCATGTTAAAGTTGTACGGAATCTGTAGGTCCGTGTTTTTGTACAAGAAATTTAAAATGCCTTGTGCATCCGCTTCTTTTTTCAGCTCAATCACGATTCTGAGACCTGTCCGGTCGGTCTCGTCACGGACTTCGGAAATTCCTTCGACTTTCCGTTCAATCCTGAATTCGTCCATTTTTTTCACTAAATTCGCTTTGTTGACTTCAAACGGAATTTCAGTAATGACAATTTGCTGGCGGCCGCCTCTGATCGTTTCGATCTCGGCTTTGCCCCTGATGATGATTTTTCCTTTTCCGGTTTCATAGGCTTTTTTTATGCCTTCTTTCCCCTGGATGATTCCTCCGGTCGGAAAGTCCGGACCCTTTACGAGCTCCATCAGGTCATCCACACTGCAGTTCGGAGAGTCGATCCGCTTTATCACGGCATCGATCACTTCCCCGAGATGATGCGGCGGAATGTCAGTCGCATACCCGGCGGAAATCCCTGTCGATCCGTTGACAAGCAGGTTCGGGAACATCGCCGGAAGGACGACAGGCTCCTTGCTCGTATCATCAAAGTTTGGTACAAACTCGACCGTTTCTTTGTCAATATCCCGCAAAAGCTCTGAAGCGATCGCCGCGAGCCTTGCTTCTGTATAACGCATCGCAGCCGGCGGGTCACCGTCGATGCTTCCGTTGTTTCCGTGCATTTCAATCAGCACGTTGCGAACCTTCCAGTCCTGGCTCATCCGCACCATCGCTTCGTAGACCGAACTGTCTCCGTGAGGATGATAGTTCCCGATCACATTACCGACCGTTTTTGCGGCCTTGCGGAAGTTCTTATCGTGTGTGTTCCCTTCCGCATGCATGGCGTATAAGATTCTTCTTTGAACAGGCTTCAGGCCGTCCCTTGCATCAGGGAGCGCACGATCCTGAATAATGTATTTGCTGTATCGGCCGAAACGGTCGCCGATCACGTCTTCCAATGGTAAATCATGATAAATCTCTGGCTGTGCCATTTATTTAAACCTCCTCAGCGACCGATAAATTCTCGTTTTCCAAAATATTGCTTTCTTCATCAAGTCCGAAGGCGACGTTTTTCTCAATCCATTTTCGTCTCGGCTCAACTTTGTCGCCCATCAATGTCGTCACGCGCCGTTCCACACGGGCCGCGTCATCGATTTTAACCCTGACAAGTGTTCTTGATTCGGGGTTCATTGTCGTTTCCCAAAGCTGATCAGCATTCATTTCGCCGAGACCTTTATAGCGCTGGATCGTATATCCTTTTCCGACTTTTTTGAGGACGTCGTCCATTTCTTCATCAGACCAGGCATATTCAATGATTTCTTTTTTGCCCGATCCTTTGCTCACTTTATAGAGCGGCGGCAGTGCGATAAACACTTTACCATGCTCGATCAGCGGCTTCATATAGCGGTAGAAAAAGGTCAGGAGCAACACTTGAATATGAGCGCCGTCTGTATCCGCATCTGTCATGATGATGACTTTGTCATAATTGATGTCCTCAATGTCAAAATCGGCGCCGACCCCTCCGCCGATCGCATGAATGATCGTATTGATCTCTTCATTTTTAAAAATATCGGCCAGCTTCGCTTTTTCCGTATTGATAACCTTTCCGCGGAGCGGCAGGACAGCCTGGAATTTCCGGTCTCTTCCCTGCTTTGCTGATCCTCCGGCAGAGTCACCCTCCACGAGATACAATTCGTTTTTGGACGGATTCCTTGATTGTGCAGGCGTCAGCTTGCCGGAGAGCGTCGCTTCGGATTTCTTTCTTTTCTTTCCGCTTCTTGCCTCTTCTCTTGCTTTTCTCGCAGCTTCTCTTGCCTGGGAAGCTTTAATCGCTTTTTTGACGAGCAATGTTGCCGTTTCCCTGTTTTCTTCAAGGAAATAAGCGAGCTGCTCAGAGACGATCGCATCAACGGCTGACCTTGCTTCACTTGTGCCGAGCTTTCCTTTTGTCTGTCCTTCAAATTGGAGAAGCTCTTCCGGAATCCGGACGGAAACGATTGCTGACAGGCCTTCCCTGATATCCGTTCCTTCAAGGTTTTTGTCCTTTTCTTTTAAAAGGGCCACCTTTCTCGCATACTCGTTGAATGCTCTCGTCATCGCCGTTTTGGCACCGGACTCATGGGTTCCTCCGTCTTTCGTTCTGACATTATTGACGAACGACAGGATGTTTTCGGAATAGCCGTCATTAAACTGAAACGCGAAGTCAACCTCGATGCCGTTGTGCTCTCCTTCAAATGAGACTACTTCAGAAAACGCGTCTTTCTCCTCATTTAAATAAGCGACAAAAGCTTCGATTCCGTTTTCATATAAAAACGTTTCTTTTGTATGATCGCGCTCATCGATCAATTCGATTTTTAGTCCTTTTAATAAAAAGGCTGATTCTCTCAGACGCTCTGAAAGCGTTTCAAAGTTAAACGTCGTCGTGCTGAACATCGTAGGATCAGGCTTGAAATGAATCAGGGTGCCGGTCTTTTTGGTCGTTCCGATTTTATCAAGGGATGTCACCGGTTTGCCGCCGTTTTCAAAACGCTGCCTGTAAACATTTCCGTCCCGCTCAATCGTGACTGTCAGCCACTCGGACAGGGCGTTTACAACGGATGCACCGACGCCGTGCAGCCCTCCGCTCGTTTTATAGCCGCCTTGGCCGAACTTTCCTCCGGCATGCAGCACTGTCAAAATAATTTCGGGAGTCGGTTTGCCGAGCTTATGCATTCCTGTTGGCATTCCCCGGCCTCTGTCTTGCACCGATATGCTGTTATCTTTATGTATCTTTACTATAATGTGATCCCCATGGCCCGCAAGGACTTCATCGACGGAATTATCGACGATTTCATATACGAGATGGTGCAGGCCCCGGCTGTCTGTCGAACCGATGTACATACCGGGGCGTTTTCTGACCGCTTCCAGGCCTTCGAGCACCTGTATGGAATCATCATTATAGTCAACTTGCTGTTTCTTAACCAAATGCATAAACCCCTTTCAAAAATCAAACATTGCTTATAAAGAATAATACACACTCTGTCATGTAAAGCAAAGTATTATCCGATTCTTTTCCAATCGCTTCAATCATTGGCAGTAAATGTTAAAATGAAAGCCGCTATTTTGCACAGCCGTCATTTTACACGATTCGTCCCCCGCAGGACAAGGCTATCCCAATCGCAATTGGAAAATCATTCTTAAAAAAACTGTCCAAGACTTATTGTAGCCGTTTTTCACAGCAATTCGCAAACATATTCTCGCATAAAAAAGACAAAAACCCTTGAAAAAACAAGGATTTTTGTCTTTTTTATGCCGATTTTGTTAACGCGTGCGCCACTTTTATGCACAAATCCATAATCACCGTATAGCCTTTTTCGCTCAGAAGCCGATAAGCTTCTTCGTTGACAAGTCCCTGCTGCGCCCAAAACACATCTGCGTCTATCTCCAGAAATTCATTTGCGACATCAGGCAGATGCTCGGATCTTCTGAACACGTTGACGATATCAACGTGTCCTTCAATGTCTTTTAAGGATGCGACAGCCTTGACGCCCAGCGCCTCATCTATGGTCGGATTGACAGGGATGATGTCATATCCCGCGTCCTGCATCGCTTTTGACACCATGTACGATGTTCTTTCAGGGTTGTCGGACAAGCCGACTACCGCGATTCGTTTGCTGTTTTCAAGAATGTTTTTGATTTCCTGTTTAGAAGGGTTTTCCATGCCGATCACTCCTTTTACGTTCAGTTTACACGAAAACAGAGGCGATAATCAAAATTTTCATATGATTAGAGCGCATTATTTTGTATGATATATACGGTACTTTTAAGAAAAGCCGTCATGAAAGGCGCCTCTCATGTTAAAATAAAGAGAAGGGATCATCTAAAAAGGAGAAATGAAATGTTAATTGCTTTATTATTTGTTTTAGCCTATCTACTCGGCAGCATTCCGTCCGGCTTGATTGTCGGAAAGGCCGCCAAAGGAATCGACATCAGAGAACACGGCAGCGGCAATCTTGGCGCCACCAACGCATTCCGGACACTCGGCGTGAAAGCCGGCTCCATCGTTGTGGCTGCGGATATTTTGAAAGGGACGCTCGCCGCCTTTCTGCCTGCCATCCTGCACATCGGCGTACACCCTTTGTTGGCCGGTGTAGCCGCAGTCTTCGGGCATATGTTCCCTGTGTTCGCAAAATTTAAAGGCGGAAAAGCTGTCGCTACTTCCGGAGGCGTATTGCTTTGCTATCAGCCTCTTCTGTTTCTCACAATGATTGCGGTGTTCTTTCTGTTTTTGTATATCACAAAATATGTATCGCTTTCTTCCATTTTAACCGGCTTGTATACAACGGTTTACAGCCTGTTTACGAAAGACCTTTTATTGGTGGCAGTCGTCGCCTTTCTTACGGCGTTTGTCGTATACAGACACAGAACGAATATTAAACGCATCATCGATAAAACCGAGCCTAAAATCAAGTGGATGTCCGGCAAAAAATGAGCCTATCCGAAAAACATTATATTTTCATGATCGGACATAAACGTTATATACTATAAATAGATTCAGCATGCTTTGAACAAATGATGAAGGAGTGCTTGCCCGTGAATTTGAAAATTAATGAAAAGGCGCTTAAATGGTATAAGGACGAGCTTGATTTAAAAGAAGGAGATCAGGTTCGCTTCTTTGTCCGCTACGGAGGATGCAGCAATGTTCAAAAAGGCTTCTCCCTTGGGGTTTCAAAAGATGAGCCGCAGCAAATTGGTGTGAGCGCGGAAAAAGACGGAATTACGTTTTTCGTGGAAGAAAGCGATGTATGGTATTTCGACGGCCATGATCTGCTTGTTTCCTATAATGAATCATCTGAAGAACCGACTTTTGAATATCAGTAAAAAAGAGCATTTTTTTCAACTTGTAGAAAAACTTTTGTTTTTCTGCAAGTTTTTTTATTTTTTACCTTAATTAAGGAGCCGAAGGCTTGGCTGAGTGTGCGGCAAATGCACACGCAATATTTCTCCGTGAGCTCGTACACCTCCATTTTCAATAGTCAGGGACAAGTATATCCGGGGCAGCAAGCACGAATAACTGAGTGAGTATAGATCCTGTATATCTAAAATACAGTTCGTCTAAAATAAAGCGGCAAGGATTTCCCCATTCAATAAAGATTTTTAAACACTCTTATATTATACAGAGTCATTTACATCGAGGTGTTTGAACATGGTTTACGGTGTGACAACCTTTATTTTACTAGCTGTTTTTCTGATCTTTTATTTAACGGACCGAAGAAGGATCATCAACGGTTTTTTATTTAATCTATTTTTTTGTTCATTTCTTGTTCTTTCCTACTATCTGGCCTACGTTGTCGGAATTGGCTTTTTTAGACTGTTCGTCATTGTACCGCTGCTGATCTTTTTCTTTATCCTAACGTTTGGTCTATTTGCTTTAATGATCGGGTTATTTCTGAATGCGAGAATTCTTATCAAAAGAGAAGGACGACGATTGTCTAATTGTTTGACTTTAATTTCCGGGCTAGGCATTATCATATATTTTCTATTGTCAGTGATTGACCCCGCTCGTTTTTTATCGCCAAATGTTCAGCCATTGTTTGCAGGATCATCGCTTATTGCGGTCTACTTCTTTTTTCATTTAACAAATTTCTTAACAGCTTATTTTCTATATCAATTTAACAGACCGAAACTTAATCAGGATTACATCATCGTTCTCGGGAGTGGATTAATTAATGATACAGTACCGCCGCTTTTAGCAAGCAGGATCAATAAGGCTGTCGATTTTTATCGGAAACAAGCAGCTGTTGCTTCTCCGCCGAACATTATTTTCTCCGGCGGGCAAGGACCTGATGAAAACCTTTCTGAAGCAGAAGCCATGCAAAGATATGCTTTAAAAAAAGGGATACCTGAAGAGCACACTTTGAAAGAAGACCGTTCTGTAAATACATATCAAAATATGCTTTTCTCCAAACAACTGATGGACTCATTAACAGACGGCAAATACAACAGCATCTTCACAACAAACAATTTCCATCTGTTCCGCGCCAGCCTATATGCAAAACGAGCAGTGTTAAAGAGCGATGGGATCGGTTCAAAAACCGCTTTTTATTATTGGCCGAACGCCATGATCCGGGAATATATCGCTGTTGTTGTAATGAATCGTAAACGGCATAGCATTGTCCTAGGAACTATTTTGGGTTTTTCTATAATTTTAACTGCACTTAATTTTTTCATTGATTAAAACTTCAAAAATGCGTCTTAAAATTTTGGTTTGTCCGGATGGCACACTTTCTATTACAGTCATCCCCAACAAGGTGCAGAGATTTATTAGATTATGATGGGTATTTTCAAAGGACATCTTCACCGGAAAGATGTCCTTTTGCTTGGAAAATATAATTTCATTACACCGTCATGTTGATGATTCTAATGCTTTCTGAGGAATGGACAACTTCCCTGCTCCAAGTAGCTGTTTTTTGATGCGCTTGGACTTTTATTGCTTACAAAAGTGAAAGGAATATGTAAGATAAATCAATGGTTTCGTTGGGAGGTTTTATATATGATGGGTTCGAGGTGATAAATGATGAAATGGTTTTTAGGAATTTTAACGGTAGGACTGATGATATTGGGCGCGGGCTACTTTTTATATTCCGGATATTATTCAACGGAAGATTATTACGTCAAAATTACAACAGATCCAAAAGTCGTTAAAGAAAAAGCAAGTGATGGATACACATATATAAATTATAACTATGATGTTACGGGTTATGATAAAGATGGAAAACCCAAAAACCTAAAGCTCTCTTCTCAAGACAAAATGCAGAAAGGTCAGTATTATATTATTCATTGGGAAGATAGAAGAGAAATAATATCCAGCAAGGAAAAAGCAAGCGAGAAGCAAATAGATAAAGACATCCTGGATAAATTAAACGATCAAATTTAATTAGCCGCTCACTCTGTCATCCCTAAAACTCCTTGTTTTAGGGATTTTTTTATGAAAAATAAAATGACTGCGGCCATGAAAAGCGATACCGTAACACTGAGGTAAAGAACTGAAACAGATTTTTTTCCATCAATTTTTGCAAACCTTAGCAATAAGGACAGTGAAAAGAACGAGCAATTTGATCATCAAAATGAAATAAGCAAGAACAATGCTTGCTTATTTCAAGGATGTCCGGGTTTCTCTAAAAGCGTTCTTTTTTATTGTGCACCGGATGATTCAAGCCGGAATCGTTCAATATGGCTAGAGAGCTTTTCTCGTTTTAAAATCTCGACCTGCTTCTCTCCCAATAAATCAAAGTGGGGAAATTTGCTTCTTTTATCGATCCACTCTTTTTTCAGTCCGTACTGTTTCCCCCACTCTGCAAGCTTATCAATGTTCCCGCATCCTGCTTTTGTCACCGTTTTGATATCCGGATACCTGTCATCGAGCCAGTAATGCGTAAGAAACGCGATTTCGCTGTTTAAAACGGCGCGCTTCCATTCGTTCAGCTCGTTTCTTTTAATACCGAACGCCATTACTTTTTGGCCTCTTCATAAGCTTCATGCCACTTTGGATAAAGCTTACGGAACTGAACCGGTTTGAAGCTGTCCCCGTCAACGCAAATATGGGACGATGTTCCTTTCACAGCGGTTTCACCAGCGGAATTAAAGATTTCATACCCATATACCGTTTTAAAGCCGTTGTAATCTTCAATCCACGTATGTACCGTTGCTGTTTCACCGTAGCGAAGAGGTTTGACATAGCGGACATTGATATCCACGACAGGCGACAGGATGCCGTCTTTCTCCATTTCGGCGTAAGAGAAGCCGAGTTCTTTAATTAAAGCCGTCCGTCCTACCTCCATCCAAATCAAATAATTGGCGTGATAGACGACACCCATTTGGTCTGTTTCGGCATAGCGGACTTCTATTTCTTTTTTTGAGACGTACAAATTCCCTCTACTCCCTTTTCACAATGTATATAATCCAATTCTAGCATATACAATGGGCAAAAACACGACGGACGGCTTCATGCAAAAAAACCAGGTCGCCCTGGTTTATTGATGATATCCGTTTTTGCGGGCTTCCGCCTCGTCATGGATTTCATTGCGCATCGCCTCAATGCTTTCATTTCGGCGTTCATTTTTTTCGCGGATCTGCTCCTGTTCCGCCTCGCTGGCAAAAGACAGCTGCTCTTCAGACTCCTCGATGTTTTCGATTGTGTTCTGCACCATGTCTTGAAGCTTCTCCACGTTGTCTGATCTGTCATCCGGATGATGTTTTTGGTGTGTCATTCGGGTCTCTGCCTCCTTTTGATGTTTACTCGCCTTTTGTCTGCATAATGATCGGCGTTTCTCCTGATTTATCGTGCATTTTTTTTCCTTTGTTGCGTTTATATTCTACCGGTTTTGTCCCAAGGTGGCTCGGGGCAAATTTAGACTGTTTGTCATGTTCTCTCGGCATGTCTATCCCTCCTTTTCAGCATTAGGATTCTCAAAAAGGAGCGTAAACATGAATCGATTTTTACTTCAGCCTAAATTTCTCTTCAAGCTTATCTTCCAGCCGATCAAGAAACTCTTGGTTGGTCATGAGCTCCTTTTTGTTTTCCGAGACAAGTTCTTCAAATGTTCGCCTTTTCGCTTTTTTCATGTTGAATCACCTCCAGCTTGTTTTCATTTTCACCATTTTTTGGTCAATATAAGCAAAAAAGCCGGGATTTTTTATAATCCCAGCTTTTCTTCCATATCTTTTTTTGTCATCGTCCCAAGGACGATATCTTTAATGATTCCGTTTTCATCAATGATAAATGTCGTCGGGTACGAAAAAATCTCGTATTTCGCATTGATGCCCGTTCGGTCTAAGACGATGGGGAAATGTAAGCCGTGCCTTTCGGCAAACGTTTTGACCGATTTCTCGTTTTTCTCGGAAGATGTAAAGTTGACGGCCAAAACGGCAATGTCCTGATTTTCGTTTTGGAGTTCTTCCATTGCAGGCATTTCTATTTCACACGGTTTACACCAGGTGGCCCAAAAATTTAACAGCACTTTTTTTCCTTTAAAGTCTGACAACGATACATCGTTTCCATCTTTTAATGACGGAAGCGTAAAATCAGGCGCCTTGTCTCCTTTCGCAATGCCGATTTCGGCTTCTTTTTTCCCTGTAAAGTTCCATACCGCAAGACCGGCCAAAACTAAAAGAAACGCGGCAGCCAGCACTTTTTTCATCATCGGCATCCTCCACATACATGATCACGCTGAAAAAAGAAGAGAAAGCTAAAGGCTCTCTCTTCCTCATTCAATTACTGCTTCATTTTATTGCGGAGCACCATTTGCAGGATCCCGCCGTGACGGTAATAATCGATTTCCACTTCGCTGTCAAAGCGGACAACAGCTTCAAACGACTTGACTGTGCCGTCTTCGGCAATCGCTTTGACTTGAACGAGATCGCGCGGGCGCACCGTCTCACTCACGTCCACTTCAATCGTTTCTTTCCCTGTCAAACCGAGCGTTTCAGCGTTTTCTCCCTCTTTAAATTGCAGCGGAAGAACGCCCATCAGCACAAGGTTGCTTCTGTGAATTCTTTCGAAGCTTTCTGCAATGACGGTTTTGATGCCGAGCAGATTTGTTCCTTTTGCCGCCCAGTCGCGGGAAGAACCCATTCCGTAGTCTTTTCCGGCAATGACGACCAGACCTGTGCCGTCTTCTTTATACTTCATGCAGGCATCATAAATGGACATCACTTCTCCGGTCGGCCAATACGTTGTATAACCGCCTTCTGTGCCCGGAGCGATCTGGTTTTTGATTCTGATGTTGGCGAATGTTCCCCTCATCATGACTTCATGGTTTCCTCGTCTTGAACCATATGAGTTGAAGTCTCTAGGAGAAACACCTTTTTCCTGCAGGTATTTTCCGGCCGGCGTGTCTTTGCCGATCGCTCCCGCCGGAGAAATATGGTCTGTCGTGACAGAGTCTCCGAATTTGCCGACAATGCGCAAGCCTTTAAGCGGTTCAACCGTACCAGGCTCAACTGACATGTCTTCAAAGAACGGAGGGTTTTGAATGTAAGTGGACTCTTCATCCCATTTATACAGAGCTTCATCCGTTGTTTTAATCGCATTCCAGCGTTCGTTGTCATCAAATACGCGCTCGTATTCTTTTCTGAACAGCTCAGGAGTAACGGTTTGCTTCACGACGGAGTTGATTTCGTCCATCGTCGGCCAAATATCGTTGAAGTACACGTTTTGACCGTCTTTGCCGACGCCGATCGGTTCGTTTTTCAAGTCAATATCTACCGTACCTGCCAATGCATAGGCGACGACAAGCGGCGGAGACGCCAGGTAGTTTCCTTTGACAAGCGGATGAATCCGGCCTTCAAAGTTACGGTTTCCGGAAAGGACAGACGTAATCAGCAGGTCGTTTTCGGCAACCGCTTTTTCGATCTCAGGCGCAAGCGGTCCGGAGTTCCCGATACATGTCGTACAGCCGTAGCCGACGATGTTAAATCCAAGCTCGCGCATATACGGAAGCAGGCCTGAATTGACCAAGTAACCTGTTACGACTTTTGAACCCGGAGCCAGGGATGTTTTCACATAGTTCGGTACTTTCAATCCCAGTTCAACCGCTTTTTTAGCGACAAGTCCTGCACCAATTAAGACATAAGGGTTTGATGTATTTGTACAGCTGGTAATCGCCGCAATTGCGATCGCACCCGTTTTCATGACGGCTTCTTCGCCGTTTTCAAGCTTAAATTTGATTTCTTTGTCAGCCTCACTCGCGTTTAAACCGAATCCCTGGTTGCCCGCAGGGCTTGCCAAATGCTTGTGGAACGTCTCTTTCATGTCAGTCAGCGGAATGAGATCCTGAGGACGCTTCGGACCTGAAAGGTTCGCTTCAACTTTTGACAAGTCAATTTCAACGACATCGGTAAATGCAGGATCTTCCTGATCAGGCGTGTAGAACAGTCCGTTTTGACGGCAATATTCTTTCACAACAGCGATATGTTCTTCATCACGGCCTGTTAAACGCATGTATGCCAGCGCTTCCTCATCGACAGGGAAGAAACCGCAAGTCGCGCCGTATTCAGGAGCCATATTTGCGATTGTCGCACGGTCTGCAAGCGGAAGTTCTGCAACACCCGGTCCGAAGAATTCGACGAACTTTCCGACAACGCCTTTTTGACGCAGCACCTGTGTCACTTTAAGCGCCAGGTCCGTCGCCGTCGTGCCGTTCGGCAGCTTTCCGACAAGCTTCGCTCCGATTACTTCAGGTACAGGGAAATACGAAGGCTGGCCGAGCATGCCTGCTTCAGCTTCAATTCCGCCGACGCCCCAGCCGAGAACGCCGATTCCGTTGATCATCGTTGTATGGGAGTCAGTACCGACAAGCGTGTCAGGATAAGCGACAATCTCGCCGTCTTCTTCCACAGCATGGACAACGTTTGCCAAATACTCAAGGTTCACCTGGTGAACAATACCTGTAGCAGGTGGAACAGCTTGATAGTTATTAAACGCTTTCTTAGCCCAGCTTAAAAATTTGTAACGCTCTGCATTTCGTTGGAATTCAAGGTCCATATTAATTGTCAATGCATCTTCCGTACCCGCTTTGTCAACTTGTACGGAGTGGTCGATGACAAGGTCTACCGGTATTTCAGGATTGATTTTATCCGGATCTCCGCCGACTGATGCCATCGCTTTTCTTAATGAAGCAAGGTCTACAACGGCTGGAACGCCGGTAAAGTCCTGCAAAATAACGCGGGATGGTTTGAAAGGAACGTCAATATCTTTTAATTCGGCAGTGCCCCATTTTGCCAAGTTTTCAACATGTTCCTCTGTAATGACTCTCCCGTCTACTTGACGAAGAACGGATTCGAGCAAAACTTTAATGGAATAAGGCAGTTTTGATACGTTTCCGATTCCTTGATCCTCTAATGCTTTTAAAGAATAATAGCTGTACGTTTTGCCTTGTACTGTAAACGTTTTTCTTGATTGAAAAGCGTCTTTTTTTGCGACTTGTTGCTGATTCGCCATTTCTCCAAAATCCCCCTTTAAAGATCAAGATCATACGCCAGAAAAATCGGCATATTTCACCACAATTTTCTCACAATTTAATCTTAAAACAATTTTAAACATAAGTAAATATCAATGTTTTTATTAAATTCAATAAGAATGCCTTATATACGGAAAAAAGTTTATTTTACTGGAAATACATTTTTTTATACAATACACTCGCTGAGGCTATACTACAGTCTGAGGTGATCGAAATTGTCCAAACGAAAAGCAAATCATGTAATCAATGGAATGAACAATGCTAAACGCCAAGGAAACGGCGCGGGATATATTGAAGATGATCAGCACATTCTCACTGAGGCGGAACGCCAAAACAATAAAAAACGGAAAACCAATCAATAAATATTAAAGATCCTTCATGAATGCCTTAGGAGGTTAAGACATTGACAAATAAAAACGACGGCAAAGATATGCGCAAAAATGCACCGAAAGGAGCTCAGCCGGGGCAGCCAGAGCCCTTGAGCGGAAGCAAAAAAGTTAAAAACCGGAACCATACGAGACAAAAACACAATTCCAGTCACGATATGTAACACTTTCCGCGTCTTTCACGGCGCGGATTTTTGCTTTACCGCGGATCACCCTCAGGCGTTGTAACCCCCTTCGAATCACCTCCTTCACATGAATTCACAGCTGTGCATAATCTAATGGTAAGGCTAGGTATGGAGGAATGCTCCAATGACAAATACAAAACGTTTCGATTCCACAGATTTTGACAAAGAATGGATGAAACAGTTTGTTGATGACCCTTTTCTCCTCTATGATGAAACTTTACCGATTGACCTTTACGAAACGAGCACTGAATATATAATTGAAGCAGATTTAAACCACTTGAATACCCGGCATCTTGATTTGACGTTTTCAGGCTACGATTTCAAGCTTGCGGTTAAAACCGATGAACAGCTTTACGAAAAATCGCTGATGCTTCCTTTCTTTTTGAATGACAAACACATCGAAGCGGAATGCGAAAACAACATTCTTGCAGTTAAAATCAATAAGGAAGCAAGCAAAGATGACGTTTCGCTTTCAATCAATATTCCTTTTACATCATACCTGCACAACAAGCAGAACCCGGACAGCGCGTAAAACACTTTGCCATCCGGGTTTTTTCCGTTCGTTCGTCAAATATCCTCTAGCAATTCTCTATGGCCGATTAGGGAATTGCTATACAATAGATTATGTTCTAGCATCTCTTTTGACCAGGCCGTTGTCCCATTTTATATTATTTTTTCTATGTTCTTCTAAAACGCCTTCATGTAAAATAGGTTATAGACAAAGGAGTGATGAGAGATGCTGGAAGGATGGTTTTTATGGCTGATGCTCGCTTGGATCGTCATCATGATCGTCCTCTTGTCGATCGGCGGTTTTTTCATGTTTCGCAAATTTTTAAAAAGGCTGCCTAAAGAAGATGGGAAATCTGAGCTGGACTGGCAGGATTATTATATTGAACAGACAAGGCATTTGTGGAATGACGAAGAAAAAGAACTGCTTGAAGAATTGGTTTCACCCGTACCAGAGCTGTTTCGCGATGTAGCAAAAGCGAAAATTGCCGGAAAGATCGGAGAGCTTGCATTGCAAGAAAAAGCGGGCGCAATCGACCGGGATTTAATCGTCAGAGGCTATATTATGGCCACACCGAAAAGAGACCATAAGTTCCTCGTGAAGCGTTTAAAAGAAAAGAATATTGATCACTCTTCATATCAAGAGCTTTTTAAATAAACAAAACCTTTCCTTCTTTCAGGAAAGGTTTTGTTTTAATTGACCTGTATGTGATTTGACGCTTCAATCTGGCTTGAAAGCTTTCTGAACGATAAATACATGGCGATTCGCCAAGGAACGATCATCCCGAAAGCCAGAATCCAAAACATTCCGCTCAGTGCGCCGTAATCGATCGTTGTGCTTAATATGCTCTTCATCACGATCCGGATGACGAGCAGCGCAATTAAAATAAACACAAACGATTTGGAGCGTTTAATATAGATTTTATCATCGCGGATTTCAAATTTTGAGGTTTTAATTAAGAAAATAGAAAAGATCATGCCCACGGTGAGAGCTTCCAAAAATTCAGCACCGGTAACGTGGAACATCGGAAATAAAAACATGAGAGCACCGGTGCTCATAAAAATCGGAGGCAGTATAATTTTTTTGGCCGTAGCCGGTTTTTCAGATGACTTGATTCTGACAGCCATGACAATGACGGCCATCACGACGGCAAGTATAGATGAAACGACGATCATCATACATATCATCCCTTTTTCTAAAGCTAATTTCTCTACTTGTTACTATACTCCAAAACGAAGAAAAATACCATGTTCAGGTTTATCAGCTGCAAGGATTTCCGAGCACGTGCCGAATCGCTTCGACGACTTTCGTTTCCTCGAAAGGCTTGACGATAAAGTCCTTGGCCCCGGCCTCGATCGCCTCAACGACGATTCGCTTTTGCCGCATGGCCGTACACATGATCACTTTCACTTTCGGGTTCAGCTGGATCATGTCCTTTAAAGCTTCAATCCCGTTTTTCACAGGCATTGTAATATCCATGATAACCAAGTCCGGCTGAAGCTTTTGATAAAGCAAAACAGCTTCTTCCCCATTCTCGGCTTCACCCGCGACTTGCAAGTCTTCTGTTTCAAGTATTTCTCTAATTTTATCTCTCATAAATTTTGCATCATCAACAATTAAAACCCTTGTCATACTCCCCTCCAACATCATTATTCAATTTTGCTGTGAATAAGTCCTATTGTAACAAAAAAACTAGGCGGTTCTTAGCCAAGTTTCTAAAAGCCTCTAAAATCGCCGAACAGGCCTGACAATACGATAATGATTTTCGTCATCCAGTCAAAGAACAGCAGGATTCCGACTACAATCATCGCAACTCCGCCGATCTTCATGATAATGAGCTGATGCTTCCGAAGCCATTTCATCTTTGTAATGAAAAAAGACAGGAGCAGAAACGGCAGGCTGAATCCGAGTGCATAAAGCACCATATACGGCACAGCCGACATCGGGTTCGTTCCGGCGAGTGCGATGACCGCTGCAAGAATCGGACCGGTACAGGGCGTCCAGCCGGCGGCAAATGCCATTCCGATTCCGACAGAACCGAGCAGACCGCCGGGCCTGTTTTTAAAATGAAGGCGCCTTTCTTTCATTAAAAATTCGGGCTTAAAAATCCCCAGTGTGACAAAACCGAAAAAGATGATAAAAACCGCGCCAAGCTGCCTGATGAGCTGATGATAATCCTTAAAAAAGGACCCGACAAGCGATGTGCTGTAGCCGAGAGCCACAAAGATCATCGAAAAGCCGATGAGGAAAAAGACGGTATGTATCAGGCTCCTCTTTTGAAACTTAAGTTTGTCAGAATGGATGTCACTCATGCTGACACCGGTAATATATGATAAAAAAGCGGGATAAAGCGGCAGGCAGCATGGCGAAATAAACGATAGAAACCCTGCACCGAAAGCGAGAATATAATTGATATCAGCCATCTCTTTCTCCCTTCTATTTTATGGAATACCATGAAAGAAAATCATTTGATATGACAATTACATTTCAATTTCCTAACATATCACAAAAAAGGATGTTGATTTCACGAAATTCTTTATATAATCAATTTTGACAATTTACCCTTATCACCTTCAGAATTGAAAAGGAACCTATATATGGATATAATAGCATTTAGTAGGCAACAAAAAGATGATTTTTACAGAAGAAAGGATAAATTCCTGTGATGAAAGAAAATCTGCTTCATGAAATTGAGGAAAAAAGAAAAGAGCTGCTAAAAATCGTCATGACAAACGGCATGACTTCACATATCACCATTCAGCACAGCCAGCAGCTGGATATCCTTCTCTTGGAATACCAAAAACTATCTCTCGGAAATACACAATAATCATAGATCAAAATAAAAAACCCGGAAGCGGGTTTTTTATTTTATAACCATGTTCCTTCTATGTCATAATCGCATTCGTATTATTTCGTTTGATTTTCCATGGCTTTCATCATTTGATTAATTTTCTTCTGGGATGGTTTCATACCCATCTGCATCATCATCATGCGCAGCATTTGTTCATTAATTGGCGGATTTTTTTTCAAATAGTTCATCATATATTTACGAGCAATAAAAAATCCGAGTGCAACACCTGCGAGCAATGCTAAAACGCCCACTAGGATGACAACCCACAAATCCATTTAATTTCCTCCTTCATGTTGTCTCGTATAAAGTGTACTAAACCAAACGCTATTATACAACATTTACAGTCCAAATTCTTTCTTTTATACAAAATTTCTTTCTTTCACAGGGTTCAGCCAGCCGTAACGTTTCATATTAAAATCCATGGCAAGGAAACACGGGCTTACTTTCCGCAAAACTTCAAAGAAAACCGTTTCGGCATCGAATGGACCCTTCGCCAAAATCTCAATATGACGGTCTTTGATAATAAAAGAAGCGCTTCCTTTTGGAACAATCAATCTGTATACATAGTCAACCTGTGTATAGTCTTCCCGGCAGAGGTTCATTTTCATTCTTTTGTGTATATGGGCAGCGGGAATCGGCTTTGTAATAAACTCGATCTGTTTCGCGGCTAATTGAGACTTTTGATCGGGGCTCGTCCAATGATAATCGTAAAAAAGCTTGAACATGACAGACTCTCTTCCAAAATAATGGCCGGCAAATTCCTCTTCTATCAAATACGTATAATAATGACGTTCCATCACTGTCTCATCCCCCTGTTTCGAAGAATATATGCTTTCTATTATACAAAAGGGGGTTAGAGATAATTGTCTGATGATGATAAAAGAAGCGACTAATTTTGTCGAAACGAAAAAAAGAGAATGATCCGCAGATCATTCTCTTTCATATGCCCGATTAGCGATTTAACAGTTTTTTCACCCGGTCAACTACATTCGCAGGCGTAAAACCGTATTCTTTCATGATCGTTTCGCCAGGAGCTGATGCACCGAACTGGTCGATTCCGAGAATGTCCCCGTCAATGCCGGTATATCTCTCCCATCCGAGCGGCGATCCCATTTCAATTGCGAGACGCTTTGTCACATCAGTTGGAAGAACAGCGTTTTTATATTCAGCCGGCTGCTTGTCAAAACGATCCCAAGACGGAACGCTGACAACGGATACGTCAATGCCTTCTTTTTGCAGCTCGCTTTGTGCATCAAGCGCAAGGCCGACTTCAGATCCGCTCGCAAGCAAGATCGCTTCCGGTTTTTCGTTTTGGCTTTTCGACACGACATATGCACCCTTTTTAACGCCTTCATAAGCCGTTTCAGCAGACTGATCGATTGTCGGCAAGTTTTGGCGAGTCAATACAAGCGCAGTCGGCTGATCTTTTGATTGAAGCGCCAGCTTCCAGGCTGCTGCTGTTTCATTTCCGTCGGCAGGTCTAATGACGGACAAGTTCGGCAGCGCACGAAGTGATGCCAGCTGTTCAATCGGCTCATGAGTCGGTCCGTCTTCTCCGACGGCAATGCTGTCATGTGTAAACACATATGTGACAGGAAGCCCCATTAATGCAGCAAGACGGATCGCAGGTCTCAGGTAATCAGAGAAAACGAAGAACGTTCCGCCGAATACGCGGAGGCCTCCATGGAGAGCCATTCCGTTCAAAGCTGCTCCCATCGCAAATTCCCGTACACCGAACCAGATATTTCTGCCGGCGTAATCCTTCGCTGAAACATCTCCGCCATTTTTGATTGTCGTCTTGTTAGAACCGGCCAAGTCCGCGGATCCGCCAAAGAAAAACGGCACTTGTTGAGCGATTCCGTTTAACACTTCACCTGAAGATGCACGTGAAGCAAGGCTGCTTCCTTTCTCATATGCAGGTACTTTCTGATCCCATCCTTCTGGAAGCTCACCTTTCATCGCCAGTTCAAGCTCTTCGGCAAGTTCCGGATGGGCTTTCTTGTATGCGGCGAACAGTTCGTTCCATTCCGCCTCTTTTTTCTTGCCCGCTTCCTTCACTGTTTCGTTAAAGTGTTCGTACACTTCGGAAGGAACATAAAAATCTTCTTCGTATGTCCACTCATACGCTTCCTTCGTTAATTTCGCCTCTTCTAAGCCGAGCGGAGCGCCGTGAACGCCGGATGTCCCCGCACGGTTTGGAGAACCGAAACCGATCGTTGTTTTCACTTCAATTAATGTCGGCTGCTTGTCATTTTGTTTCGCTTTCTCGACGGCGGCCGTAATTTCGGCAATGTTGTTGCCGTCTTCAACATAAAGCACTTCCCAATTCATCGCTTCAAAGCGCTGCTTCACATTTTCAGAGAATGAGCGGTTTAATTCACCGTCAAGCGAAATGTCATTTGAATCATAAAGGACGATGAGACGGCCGAGGTTCAAATGTCCCGCAAGCGAAGCCGCTTCCGATGAAATTCCCTCCATCAAGTCTCCGTCACCGCAAATGCTGTATGTATAATGATCAACAACCCGATAGTCGTCACGGTTGTAAGTTTCCGCAAGGTGACGTTCAGCAAGCGCCATTCCGACAGCCATTCCGATTCCTTGGCCAAGCGGACCTGTAGTCGCATCTACACCCGGAGTATGTCCGAATTCCGGATGCCCGGGAGTTTTGCTTCCCCATTGGCGGAAATTCTTGAGGTCTTCAATTGAAACGTCATATCCGCTTAAGTGAAGCATGCTGTACAGAAGCATTGATCCGTGACCGGCAGACAGCACAAAACGGTCCCTGTTAAACCAATTCGGATTTTCAGGGCTGACATTCATCATTTTTGTCCAAAGCGCATAAGCCATCGGAGCAGTCCCCATCGGCATGCCCGGGTGACCGGATTTAGCTTTTTCAATCGCGTCTATGGAGAGTGTTCGTATTGTTGCGACAGATTTTAATTCAATCGTTTTCATTATGATCCCCTTCCTGTATGGACTCTACTTTCTTATCATAAATCTACCCATCGGTTTTCACAACTATTTCAGCTCAAAAGCTGAGTGAAAAATGACGAATCTTTGCCTTCATTTTAAATTGTAGTATATACAAAAAGGGAATACGATATCGACGTATTCCCTAAAATTAATGCAATCGGCGGTTTCTTTTTTCCTGTTTGAGCTTTTCAGGAGTCACATCATTACCTTCAGGGTCAACAATCGTCACAGTTTTCAACGTGTTTTTCATAGACGCGCGGACGCCTTGAAGGTATTCCTGGCGAAGCTTCTGCTGTTCAGCTTTTTCTTCGTCTGTTAAAGATCCGCTCTTTGCTTTTTTGGCAAGCTCGTTAATTCTGGCTATTTTTTCTTTAGAAATCATAAAATACTCCTTTGATTCGGTATATATCCATCATACTACTAAATCAGCTTTCGTTTGACAACAGATTAGTCTGCAAGGCCGTCCTTATACTCCTGGTAGCGGCGGTGAACGGTTGCTTTTGAAATGCTGTATCCGAACCCTCTCAACACGGCTGCAATCTCCGCAAACGTCAGCTTGTTCTCCCTGAGTCTGACGATTTCTGAAAGAGGCGCTTCGATTCGCTCTCTCCCGCCGCCTTCATTGCGGTGTTTCAGGTTCCTCTCCGGGCGGTAGCCGTTTTCGACCGCCTTCTTCATTCCCCGTTTAATCTTCAAGTTATGTATTTTCCGCTGGTATTCCTCAACAATGCCGACAATCTCCAAAACCATCGAGTCCGCTTCGGAAAGCTCAAGCTTTCCGCGGTGAGCCAGCGTGTAGATTTGAACGCCTTCTTTATATAAACAGTGAAGAAGGGCAATTTTGGCATTCCCTCTGCCAAGCCGCGTATCATCCTGTATTAAAACCGCGTCAATATCTGATGTTTTGATTTCCTCGAGCAGATCGAAGACGCCGTCGCGGTCCATTTCATATCCGCTCGCCTGCTCGGAAATGACGTTCACGACGTTCATCCCGTGTTCGGCGGCAAGCGACTGAAGCTCTTCTTCCTGCCGCTTTAATGAGGTTTCCTGCTGCTCCTTCGCAGTGCTTACCCTGGTGTAAATAATCGCATTCATGGAAATCCCCTCAATCTTTTATTCTACAACTGCAAGCTGATATTGATCGGAGTGCTGTTTGGCTAACGGCAGGATCAAGACATCACCTGGCTTAATGACAGAGGTCGGCAGATTGTTTTTATCGGCGACCCACTCAATGAATTTTTGTTTGTCTGCGGGTTTTCCGCCTTTGATCCGGTCGGCCAGCTCCCACAATGTATCGCCATCTTGCACTTCTATTTTAACATATTGCTTTCTTTCTTCGATTTTACCGGCAAAAGACACAAACAGAATACAGCAGCTGATCACAGCAGTAAACAGACTGACAAAAATCAATGATTCACTTTTCATATCCATCACCCCAGAATGTTTGTTCGGTTTTATGATTTCAGTATACATACGAACAAATGTTTCTGTCAATTGTTTTTTTCGAACCTATGTTTGTACTCAAAGGAAAAACATGCTATAATCTAGCTAAAATCGACGTTTTGAGGTGCAAAAAATGACGAAGCTATCAAAAAGACAACTTGATATTTTGCGTTTCATTAAAGAAGAAGTGAAGCGCAAAGGCTATCCGCCTTCCGTCAGGGAGATCGGAGAAGCGGTCGGCCTGGCGTCAAGTTCGACGGTACACGGCCACTTGGCAAGGCTTGAAACGAAGGGATTGATCAGAAGGGATCCGACGAAGCCGAGAGCGATCGAAATTCTCGATACAGAGGAAGAAATTCACATTCCGAAAAACCAGGTTGTCAATGTTCCGGTCATCGGAAAGGTGACGGCCGGTACACCGATTACCGCAGTCGAAAACATTGAGGAATACTTTCCGCTTCCCGACCGCCTGGTGCCGCCGGATGAGCACGTCTTCATGCTGGAGATCATGGGAGAAAGCATGATCGATGCCGGAATTCTTGATCAAGATTATGTGATCGTCAAGCAGCAGAACACCGCAAACAACGGAGATATCGTCGTTGCGATGACCGAAGACGACGAAGCGACTGTTAAGCGGTTTTACAAAGAAGAAACCCATATCCGCCTTCAGCCGGAAAACCCGACGATGGAGCCGATCATCCTTCAGAATGTGACGATTCTCGGAAAAGTCATCGGCGTTTTCCGCACCGTTCATTAAAAATCGGACTCATCAGCAAAACCGCCGACCGGCGGTTTTTTTTCACGAAAAAACAGGCTCACATCCATTTGGCAATGAAGGATGCGAACCTGAAACAGAGGGATTGATAATATGCTTACATTACCATTATCCCCCATAAAGGTTTTTACGTCAACAAAAAATGTTTCCCTAAGGAAATATTTTTGTTGTTTGCCTGTTATTGAACGATAAACAAAATTCTGGTCCCGTCGGCGTAACCGCTCAGCCTGTTCCCGACCCAGGAGCCGGCTCCGCGGTTATCCGATGAGCTTACATATCTGACCGACGCTCCTTTGCCACCTTCTTCACACATGGCCATCGGCCATTCATCACGGTCAAAGCCCGGCTTAGTCGGAATCCCCTTCAATGATTCCTGGCGGCGCTTATCCGCTCCCGATCTTTCAATCGTGCAGACATCTGAATGCCCCGCTTTGATTGCATCGCTTATATGAGCGCCGGTTTCTGGATAGCGCGATGCCGGAAAATACAATATGTCATCATACCTTGCAGCACCTTCGGCTTGCTGAGGAGAATATGCGGCGCCTCCCGAAAGCCCAAGCAGTACCAATGCGGAAAACAGCAGATGAACCGCCCATTTTTTGATCATGACAAAAACAACCTCCCCTTGTATATGCTGGTTTCATTAACAGATTAAGAGAGAATTGTTTTTGCTTTTCGGGTTCTTTGTGAAAAAGACGTTTAGATTGTGTAAATGAACGTTTAGACGAAAATCTCTCCGGTGTTTGCATTTCTGCTCCGTCATAACCTTGAAAAAGCTCGATTTCGAGCTTTTTTAAACTGCACGTACTTTTGGCATCCGCTCTAAACGTCAACACGGCTGCCGTCAGTATACATGCGGCAGCCGGATACGCAACGTATTTTCAGAAAATGATTCATTCCCCCAACAAAAAAACAGGCGGCAAATCCGCCTGTTCATACGGCAACTTCAAATGTCAGCTTGTCGCCGTGCTTATAGTCAATTAATTTAAAATCATCGATTGTAAAGTCATAAAAGTTTTTGATGTCCGGGTTGATCCACAGCTTAGGCGCTTCATACTGCTCGCGTTTCATCTGAATGTTTAAATTGTCGATGTGACGGGTATAGATGTGGCAGTCACCTATATTGAAGATGTATTCGCCCAGCTCATAACCGAGGACCTGAGCGATCATGCGCTGCAAGACATTATATTGGAACACGTTGAACGGGTTGCCGAGCGCCATGTCATTGCTTCTCGCTCTTACTTCCAAAGAAAGCTTTCCTTCCTTCACATACCATTGCGTTTCATAGACGCAGGGCGTCAAGGCCATGCCGTCCAAGTCATCGGGATTCCACAGCATGGTCAAATGCCTGCGTGAAGACGGGTTATGCTGCAACTGATGGAGTAAATAGTCCACTTGATCGACTTTCTGACCGTTAACCGCTCTATTTTTCTTCCCTAATTGATAGCCGTACGCTGCTCCGATTGTGCCGTCTTCAAGCCGCCATTGATCCCAAATATGAACCCCCATATCGTTCAGAACTTGAACATCATTGGATTTCAGCTGCCAAATCCAAAGCAGCTCTTTAATGGCCGTTTTCCACGCCACCTTCTTCGTCGTCAAAATCGGCACTTCTGAATTGTCAAACCGCATTTTTTCGCTCATGATGCTCAGCGTATGAGCCGGCGTTCCGTCTGAATCCCACTTCGTCCGAACCTGATATTCTTCATCGGAGATCCCTGATTCAATAATTTTTTGAATGATTGCATTGTATTGCTGGTCATAATGGCTCATCTAATCCTCTCCTCTTTCCACATGATATGTATAAAATGAGTTTTTTTCAAGGTTTAAGATCATGTGCGGGTTTGATAAATCTCCAATGCTTTCTTAAGCACATTTTTATCGTATCCTGAGACATCATGGATTTTCTCAGTCCAGCCTTCAATTGTGTCCGGCTTCGCTTCTCTGTATAATCCTTGGCTCGTGCTAAGATATATGTCCCAGCCGCTGAATTCCCAATGCGCGATTTCATATTGAAACGGAATTCTGCATTCCAGTAAAGGCGCAGGCTTCAATGCCGCTTGCGAGTATTCAGCCGCCTCCAAGAAAACGGACATGTCAACAGGGTCTGTTGAGTAGACTTGAGTTGACACCTTTCCGTTCGGCCGATGGTAAAGGACCTCAACTCCGCCGGCTGTCGGCATGACTTGAACTTGTGCAGCCGGGAAAAAGCCGTCCAGCTTTTCATTGGTATAATCTTCACATTCGCAGTCGATCAGAATCGGCTGCAGCCATTGGTCTCCCAGATCACACAAAAAGCGCCGCCCTCTCTCATCAAGAGCGATGACTGCGGCATGGGCGCGTTCTGTTTTGAACAAACGGCCGATCGGAAAAGCTTCCACTCCGTCTTTTGTAAACTCATCCAGCAGCCAAATCGAAAGGTCAAAGCAATTGCCGGCAATGCCGTACTCTTGATAGTGTTCCTTCATCATCGATACATTCCGCTGTTTCTTATTCCCAGCCTGATGATAAAACCATGCCTTTGTCAGCGTTTCCATCGGAAAAGCATCGAATTTTCTCCACGTACGGAGAATGGCGTCCGGAGCAAACATCATCTTCCCCCCTGTCCAGAAGCGATTGTTAACACCATTATATACGGGTGCCCGAGATGAAAAAAATCCCTTGGCAAGGGATTTTTTCGTTTTATTTTCCTTTCTCATCGGTCGGAATCTGGATCAGGGAATTCGATCCGGTCGCTTTAGGCATTTTTCCGTCCCATTTTTGAATCCATTGATACTTGATCATTTCATCTGACATCGACTTTTTAATAATTTCGTTGTACTCGGCAATACCTTGGGCTTCGATCTTTTTCTTTTTCGCTTCCGCTTCGGCGATCTTCAGCTCTGTCTGCGTTCTTTCCAGTTCCTGCGAAGACTTCACCCGCGCGTCAATCGCTTCCTGGGTCGCTTTATCAGGCTTTGGCACACCGAGTGTTAAATCGTCAATGACAAAGCCGAGTCCCTTCATATCATCTGCAAATGTTTTTTGGATTTCTGCAGCAGCATCAGATGATTTTTGACCGTATGTATCAATGACGGAGTATTTGGAAATCGACTTTCTTGCAGCGTCCCACAGCCTTGTTTTCAAGTAGCTGTTTTCGATTGATTCAATATCCACCGCTCCGAATTTATTAAACAATTCTACAACTTTATCAGGCTGAACGACATAGTTGTAGGCGATGTCCATTGAGATGTTTTTGCCGTCAGAAGTAGCCACTTGAATATCCTGATTGTTTACCGTTTGCATCCGCACCGGATATCTTGTGACTTTGTCAAACAGCCCCACTAAATGCCAGCCTTGATCCAGCGTTTCTGATTTCACCCCGCCATTCGGGGAATAAACGACGCCGACATATCCGTTCGGAATTTTCTCGATGAACAGGGAAGCCGTGAATCCTCCAATAATTAAAGCGGCAGCGACAATGATTCCGCCGAGCAGCGTTTTGTTTTTATTTTTCTTTGGTTGTTTTTCATTCATCTTTGTCATCCTCCAGCGTTTTCTTTATTTTGCTCGCCCCGCTTCCGACTTTTTTAAAAAGCGGGCTTAACATAAGCCATACGCCAAACCCTATAATGGATAGCAATATGATCGAACCAATCATGACCTTCACTTTTGTTTCACCCCTTTTGCATTTGTTGATTGATCGTATGACTAAATAAAATGATTTCACTTATGTTTACGTTCATATGAACTTAAAGTTTCATTTTTTTAAAATTTAATAGAAAAAAATTTTAACATCGCGAAATCAGCAGTTATTCCTCCTACATGGCATCGTTATAGGATATGTCGGATATCTTACTCTTTATGCCGCGTATATCATGGCGCGTTCGCACAAATAAGAGAAGCGGCATGCTGCCTTTATTCAGCGGAACCAACTATAAGCTGAGCACATACTAAAAAAAAGAGCCAATCATTTGGCTCTTTTAAATTTCAATTATTCTTGATTGCCCTTTTTAACCCATTCAGCTACTGTCACTGTGCGTTTTGCTTGATGTTTCACTGCAGCTTCTACGTCTTCAATCATCTTCCCGTTTTGATCGACTGTAACACTCGTTCCATATGGATTTCCGCCAGCCCCAAATAGGACAGGATCAGTGTATCCAGGAGAAGCAATAATAGCTCCCCAGTGCATCATAGAAGTATATAAGGACAAGATCGTTGCTTCTTGACCACCATGTGGATTTTGAGCGGAGGACATTGCACTTACAACCTTATTAACTGTCTTGCCATTTGCCCAAAGTCCACCTTGTGTATCAAGAAACTGTTTCATTTGGGATGCCATATTACCAAAACGTGTTGGTGTACTGAATATAATAGCATCTGCCCACTCTATATCTTCTGAGGTTACAACTGGAATGTCTTTTGTTGCATCAACAGTTGATTTCCACACTTCATTTCCCTCAATGACTGATTGCGGAGCCAATTCTTGTACTTTTAATACTTTGACCTCAGCACCTGCTTCTTTTGCTCCTTCTGCAGCCCATTTGGCTAATTGATAGTTTGTTCCGCCCATACTATAAAAAACTACAGCTAATTTTACATTTGACATATGATCCATCTCCTTTGATTTTCTAAATAATTTGTCTAAAAACCCCATATTTTCACACCCGCTTTTTTGTTTTCTTTTTGGTAAACCTTTTAAGGACCACCCCCTTGAAAGTGTTTCGCTGCCATTATTATTCCTTACTAGAATAAACTTAAAACATTTCAATTTAATAAATCTCAATTTCGAGATATTATAGGTGATTTATTACTTAGGTCTTTTCCTGGTGAAGATTTCACCAATCTTTGCGTAATCATGTCCGGCCAAGCGACTGATGGCACCGAGGCCTCTTGGATCGATTTTTCCATTTTCATAAATACCGCTTTTGATATGATATTGAACGACTCTGCCTATTATCAAATCGCAGCCGGGGGAATATTTATCTCCCAACTCTAATGAATATTCGAGAACACATTCCATACGCACTTTTGCCTCTTTAACGCCCGGTACCGAGACTTTCACACTTTCAACAGGGGTTAACTCCGCTAACTGAACTTCACTTTGATTTGGAGGTAAGCTTGCGGCCGTTGTATTTATTTTTTCAACATTTTGTTCATCAACGATATGAACCACAAATTCTTTGCTGTTCAAAATATTTCTTGCTGTATCCTTTTGGCTCCCTTCAGAACGTTGAATAGACAGGGAGATCATCGGAGGATTTGAAGATACAATATTAAAATAACTGAAAGGAGCTCCGTTTAAGACGCCCTCCTCTGATACACTTGTAACAAACGCAACAGGTCTCGGTATAATACTCCCGATTAAAAACTTGTAGTTCTCTCTTTCTGTTTTTGTATGCGGATCAATGGACAGCATTGAATCACTTCCTTACAAAATTAATCCAGCGCCTTCACTGTTATAGGAATTAACCTTCTTTCTAACTGCTCTCTGTAGTGTTCATACTGAGCTGGCAGCATTAACTGTTCTCCCATTGTTTGATGTGATTCATCATGGGCGAATCCTGGAGGATCTGTGGCTATTTCAAATAAGATCTCCCCGTGCTCTCTAAAATAAATCGCGTTAAAATAATTTCTGTCTTGCACAGGTGTAACACGATAACCATTTTCCGCAACATATTTTTGCCATTCTAATTGATCATTGTCATCAATAGCTCTCCAGGCAATATGATGAACTGTACCAGTCCCCATTTGCCCGCTGCCTATAGTTGTTAATTTCAAATCAATCATATTTCCTATGTCACCAGAAGAACGAAAACGTACAAAATCTCCTTCTTCCCCAACTTTTTCAAGCCCCATGACCTTCTCTAATAATTCAGCCGTTTTTTCCGGTTGTTTAGATAAAAGTGTGGCTCCGCCAAATCCTTTGATTGCATTATCCGGTGTTATTTCTCCTATCTTCCAGTTGTTCTTTTCCCCTTCTTCTCTTTCGACAATTTCCAGATGAAGTCCATGCGGATCATCGAATTCCAAGTATTCCTCTCCAAAACGGTTCATTTTTGTATAAGGCACATTGAATTTTGCTAATCTGTTTTCCCAAAATGCCATTGCACCTTTAGGAACGATGTAAGAAGTAACTCCCACCTGACCATCTCCGATTACTCCTCGACGGGCACCTACCCATGGAAAGAATGTAATAATCGTTCCCGGTTTTCCGCCTTCATTGCCGAAATACAGGTGGTATGTTCCCGGATCATCAAAATTAACGGTTTTTTTCACTAAACGTAAACCTAGAACGCCAGCGTAAAAATCCACATTCTCTTGAGGATGGCCGACAATCGCTGTAATGTGATGGATTCCGCTTGTTTTCTTTTTCATTTTATTTCACTCCTCTTTCAAGAAACTTAGCTTTATTATGAGATATAGGTTACAAATTCATTTACAGGTTTTCTAAATCCCCGTGGTTTTCTGCTTTCTATTTTTTCTTTCCCGAGGGTGATCATCATGACAACCTCATATTGTTCACTTATATTCAATACCTCTTTCACCTTTAGAGGATCAAAGCCAATCATGGGACAAGTATCCCAACCTTTTTCTTTAGCAGCCATCATCAAGAGCATAGAAGATAATGAACCGTTCCTGATGGCTTCATCCCTTTGAAATTCTTCTCCTCTGGATTGATAGAAAGAAACAGTATCATGAACCATATCATCGAATTCTTGTTTATTGAGGACTCCGAGCAGTTTTAAACCTTCGTAGATGTCTTTTGCTTGATGAAAGGCCCTTTTGTCACCCAAAACGATGATGACTGCCGACGAGCTTAGGATCTTGTATTGGCCATTAGCTGCTTTATGTAACATGTTCTTCTTTTCTTTATCTAATACGGTAATATAGTTTGTATGCTGCAAATTAAAAGCAGAGGGGGCCAATTTAACGATCTCAAATATCTCATTTAGCTCCTGTTCGGAAATAGAATACCCGGGAAGAAAATTACCTGCTGATCGTCTTTCTTTTACTAATTCTAAAAATTCGGTCATCACCACTAACCTCACAATCGATAATTATTATGAATTCATATATTTCGAATTCGAGATATTATCATAAAAAAATTTACATGCTTTGGGCATGGAAGCCCAGTTTTTTTAATTTTTCAATTAGAACCTCTTTTTCTTTTATGTCTAACCCGCCGAAAATGCCTTTCATAGCTGTTTTATGTTTTGGAAATAGATTGTTCATCAGCGCAGTTCCTTCATTCGTTAAGACAGCGTATGTTATACGGCGATCTTTAGGACAAGGCCTTCTCACTATTAAATTTTTCTTCTCCAGCTTATCTACAACATAGGTAATACTGCTGCTTGCGATTAATACCTTTTCGCCTATCTTTTGTATCGGCTGATCACCTTTACTATAGATTAATTCTAAAACAGCAAACTCAGTTGGGTTTAATCCTAAACATTTAATGTCTTCTTCCACGCGCTTTTTAATCGATTGTAATGCTCGAGACAAGACAATAAATGCCTTTAAAGACAACTCCTCTTCGTATCTCTCCATATCCTGACTGCCCATGGTATTCATCCTTTTTGATTATCTCGAATTCGAGATAATTGTATAATAACGATTTGCTTGTGTCAACTATATTAAACAGATGCATTTGATTTGCTTTGTTTTGCGGCGTACCGAAGTGCAAAAAACCGCCGACTCAAGGTCGGCAGCGCCGGCTGTTTCAAAAGTTTATCATGTATTTAATAGCTTATCTTTTATCTGGAGATGCAGCTTCGGATTCAGCAAGAAAATAATGGACTGAAGCTGTTCCTGTTTATTAATCGACGGATCCGCGTGGTGTTGATGGTTGTAGCCGTTAAATATCGCAATCAGCGTAGACGCCATCACCTTCGGATTGAGCTGTTTCTGAACGATGCCTTCTTCCTGCAGCTGCTCGATCATTTCGACAAAAAACTCCCTCCACTGCTCATACAGAAGGGCTACTTTTCTTTGAATCTCAGGATATCTATGACTATTTGCCATAAATTCCAAAAATAAAGCTGTCGAATGCTCTTTATTTGATGTTTGAATCAAGTGTTCAATCCCTGCGAGCAATCCCCTCAGCGTCTTTTTTCGAAAACAATTCATGCTGGTTTGAAAGCGATCTTCCATCTGCTCATTCATAATATGGAGAAACAGCATCTCCTTTGACTTAAAATACAAATAAAACGTAGCTTTAGAAAAACCGGCTTCTTTCATAATTTCATCTACAGAGGTTGCCGAATATCCATTTTGGGCGAACAGATGATATCCGGCTTCTACGATCTTTTGAACCGTATTCTGTTTCTTCTTTTTCATTAAGCTGTCCTGTCCTCTCTACTTCTCTAATTAAGTTAAACCGCCTATGTATTTAGATACACTGGGAACGTCAAGGACTCGTTATGTTAAAGAAAATTGGAAAAAGACGCTTAAAATCTTTTGCTCAAACATACACTTGCAGCCTAAGCGGACGTTCTTTCATCAAGCATAGCAGTGACATATAAACACCGCCAAGTGACATAAGCCCGGTAAGTCAACAAGGCCAATCGCCCTAACAGGCCGGTATGTTTCTTCCCTTGCAAAATTCCCAACATTCATTCTAGCATTTACTGCTAAAAACTTCATATATATTGCAATTTATTTAATTGGATTTTTCTGTTTTTTAAAAGCCTCAATGAAATACCCGGGGTCAACGTTCACTTCATAAGCAAATACCCCCTGGTTCGTATGGAGGTAAAGCAAACCGGCCTCGGAAAAAGGTCTGTATGAAACGTCATAGACGTGCTCCAAACGATACTGGCGGCTTGCTGTTAAAATTTTATCGTTGTACAAGTACATTTGATTCTGCTTTTTTGTATAAGTTTGCCGGTTAAAATCAATCGTCCGTTCTGTTTTGTAATAGCTGACAGCAGCAATGGCCTGATGGCACCCGTCATTCATTTGAAACCTCCCTTTGCTGTTCGTCGATTAATTTGGACATGACATATTCATCAACATATTGCCCTTTTACTTTCAAAGCATGCTTTTTAGTGCCTTCAATGATAAAGCCCGTTTTTTTGTATAAACGAACGGCAGCTGTATGATGAGTCATAACAGTCAGTTCAAGTCTGTGAAGCTTTTCTTCACAGGCCCATTTTTCCAATGCCTGAAAAAGCTTTACTCCAATACCTTGTCCGATATACGCTTGGCGTATGCCGATCACCACATGGGCGCGGTGGCGAGCTCTCTGAACCTGCCCCCCTAGCTGCTGCAACATACCCGATTAAGCTTCCGTCGTCAGCCGCACAAACAAAAACTTCGCACATTCCGGATTCGATCTGTTTGATTTGCCGTTGTGCTTGAAGCTTTCGTTCACCTGGTTCAAACAGCATGAATTCAGATTTTTCATCGATCGTTTCACAAAGTTTCAGATAGCTTTCTGCATCTGAAGCTTTTATTTTTCTGACTTGCACGAAAAGGCCCTCCAAACAGTCTTTAGGTTATCTATATATTCTGAATTATAACCGCATGAAAAAGGCTGTGCAAACCTAGCAGGTACCAAATCGATTCGCAGCTTCATCAAAAAAATAGCAAAACCGCCGGCATTACTTTTCAAGCAGCCTCGGTTTTGCAGGGTCGCACGCAGGTTTTTGCGTATTTGTCGATTCGGCGATTTTCATTAAATAATAGCATTCTTCCCTCATCATATGGTCTGCCATCAGTGCAGAGAACGTACCGAGCATCTGATCTGTAAGCTCCAACTCCTCCACTTCTTTCAAAAAGGTACGGAACAGTTCGATCTCAAGCTTCACGTCTTTGTTCATCCTTCTGAGAGCGGGAAAAGATTCAACATTCGCTCTGAGATACCCCGTCAATTCAACGGATTTAATGTAGAACTGATCAAAGTGTTTGACAAACTCCCTGCTCTTTTCTTTCAAACGTTTTTCAACCGCATCCAAGTCATCGGCAATTGCACCAGCATGTCCGGCGGCATCCATCAGCCACAGCATATGGTGGTGCAGCTCGTGGAAAACAGGCGGCACTTCCCGCTTTTTCAAGTATTTGAGCACAAGCAAATATTCCTCAAGTTCATTTACCATATGGTTGATAAAAGTCGGAGAAAGGTGAATTTTAATATCGCCTGTCAGGTGCCTTTTAATGATGGAGAGTTTAAATTTCCTGAACTGAAGGGCATATTCTTCAGCTTCAAGCGTTAATGAATACAAATCAGGCGAAGCATTCACTTTTTTCAGCAAAACATCAAACGTCTGCTTGAACTGCTTCGCCTTTTGAATATCTTCTTTTTCCCTTTCGGCCAAAGAGTCCAAAATAAAACGCGCATGATCACCTAAAACCTGAAGCCAAAATTTATGTTCAAAAACGGCTGTCTCCTTATAAGTTTTCAAGCTTGCGCCTCCCTTTAAATACCATTCTTCAATATGGCTATTCGCTGCAAGCCCGAAATATGATCATACGAATTGAACCTGATCAATAAAGATTCGGAGGCAGTACGTCATCCCGGGGATGTTGGATGACTGATGGCGGCGTATCATGAATATATGGAGGCGCAGGTCTTAACACCGGTTTTTTCGCAAGGGGCTGAGGATGTTCAACATACTGAAAAACGCCTTCCCCATCCATGCTCGGTCCCTTCGCCCATCTGCCTGCAGCGCTCTCGTTGCCTCTTGAAAAATTAAATAATACATGGGAGACTTCCCTTTTTTCCAGATTGCGCGGAAACGTGCTTGGGACGACGACATTTTCTTTCGCTTCCAGTTCTTTAATGGCTGCAAGCCACTGGTTTTGATGCATCGTATCCCTTGCAATCAGCCAGGACAGCATATCTTTAACACCGCGGTCCGTCGTCTCTTCATAAAGACGGACGGCCTGCAGGCGTCCCTGCGATTCCGCGTTTAAATTTGCCCGAAAGTCAGCAAGTAAATTTCCGCTTGCAATAATATAATCGGCGGTCCAGCGGTTTCCCACACTGTCGGCCGGCATCGCTCCTAATCCTGATACGATGGCATGCTGCGGATTCATCCCTCCGAGAATGGCACCGATCACAGGATCTTTTGCCGCTTTTTCTAGATCGCCGACCGGCGCACCGTCCAAAAGCCTTGCAATCATCGTCGCCAGCATCTCGATATGGGCGAGCTCTTCAGCTCCAGTATCCATCAGCAGATCTTTGTACTTGCCGTTTCCTCTGACACTCCAGCCTTGAAAAAGATATTGCAGAGCTACTGATATTTCCCCGAACTGTCCTCCCAGTATTTCCTGTAGCTTTTTCGCAAATAATGGATCGGGTTTTTCAGGCTTTGCATGATACTGCAGTTCTTTAATATGAAAAAACATAAGATCGCTCCTCTCCTGAGCTACCTTATGAACGATTAGAACAATAGGTGTTTGTCTATCCCTTTTAAATGAGTTTCTATGAACCGCTAAGAAGGTCTTCAATCCACATATCAACTTGCCGCTCAGACATTCCTCCGACATACATCCGCTCTGGTCTTCCTTCCCGATTAATGAATATACTTGTAGGCAAATAATAAATTTCCCAAGAACGGTAAACTTCAGCCGCTTGATCCAAAGCGACCGGAAAAGTTAAGCCGTGGCGGTCGACAAAGCTCTTTACCGCACCTTTCGATTCACGCACATTGACAGCGATGATTTCAAAACCGTCTCCTTTAAAACGGTCATAAGCTTTTTGCATGACCGGCATCTCCTCTTTGCACGGTGTACAAAAAGTCCCCCAAAAGTTGACAAGTACCGCCTTTCCCCGTAATTTTTTCAGTTCGATGTCACCGCCCTCTAAAGTCGATAATTTAAAATGTAATGCCTGCTGATGAAGAGCGGCGCCTGCCTGTTCATTCCGGTCTCCGGCAACATGCTGATAAAGAGCATAACCAGCCGCAGAACATAGGAGCAAGAGGATGACGCCTCTCAATAAAAGCAGCGTTTGTTTTTTCATTTTTTTCTCCCGATATGTAACGTTTTTTAACCCTGATATGAAAAAAGGACTCTGGAAAAGTCCTCTCCTGGGCTTTCTTTATGATGAGTAGCCCGGCATTTGATGCTCAAAGCCGTAAAAACCTGTAATTCCAACATCTCCGCAGCCCGTCACTTTTGTGACATCCAAGAAATGATTTCGGTTCGGCGTCCCGCTCACTTTATCCGCAGCACTTAAATGAAGATGATTTCCCGTAAACTCTTTCTCGCTTAAAGTGATCGCATGTCCTGTTAAAGTGATTCTCTGCAGCTTGATGTTGAGTGTACAGCCTTCTGCATTAAAAATCGTAAACTTATAATATAGCCATGTCGGGTAGTAATTTACATTGGTGCTGTCCGCCATAAAAAATCCCACATGTTCTTCAGTCATTGTCATGGTCATCTTTTTTTCATCTTTTATAACCGCAGCTTCAGCAGGCTGAATATGAAAACCGAAGGCCGTCATAATTGAAAACACCATCAAACATAAGATTTTTTTCATTGGCGCTCCTCCCTTTTTCCATATTATAAACTTTATTGAATAAAAAGGATATCGAAATTTAATTTGCGTGAGTGTGCTAAAACGATCCCTTACAAAAGTGTAATGTTGATGTCACGTTATTCGATTTTTTTATCAGACTATGAATCTTATCATCTTAGACAGAATCATAAATGAGGTGAAAAAGTGAAAAAGCATATCGCATGGATCAGCCTGATGATCATATTTGCCGCATTATTAAGCGGATGCAACTTAAACCGTGTGGGGACAGACGAATATTATGTTCACATTACCGGAAACGGGAAGGAAGACACGTCGAATTTTGACGACGGCGAGGAATACTCCGTCTTCAAATATGAACTGACTGGTTTTGATGAAGACGGTCAAGAAAAAACAATGGAATTCACAGCTGATAAAAACCTTCGCATAGGCGCGTTTTTGCGGCTTTTCTATTCTGAAAATAAAGGTGTGAAGTCATGGGAAGAGGTTGAAAAAGACGATATTCCCGACAAAGCCAAAGCGCAATTAGGTGTGAAAAATTAAAAAAGCATGCAGGGAGATGGCGCCGCCATCTCTTTTGTTTATCCCTGCATACCTTCCTCTTTGCTTTTTTTAAGTGATAAAAACTCATCCTGAAAAATGCACATTCTAATAGCGTTACGGTAATAACCGTCGACGAAAAATTCATCCTGCAGCTCGCTCTCGATTGTGAATCCTGCCTTTTTATACAAGTGAATGGCTTTTGCATTATCTTCGTCGACGATCAAATACAATTTGTGCAAATTCAAGACGGAAAATGCGTAGTTCATCGCCAAATACGTTGCGCTTGACGAATAACCGTTCCCTTGATGCTCGGGATCAATGATGATTTGAAACTCCGCCCGCCTGTGAATATAATCAATTTCGACCAGTTCAACCAATCCGATCATCTCAGTCTCTTTCTCTATGATAAAGCGCCGTTCGCTTTGGTCGTGGATGTGTTTGTCAAATAAATCCTGCAGCTCAACAAAAGTCTCATACGGTTCTTCAAACCAATACGACATAATCTTCGCATCGTTGTTAAGACGGTGGACAAACGGAAGGTCTTCTCTTTCGAGCGGACGCAATTTAAGCTGATTTAACATATCAGCAACCTCCAATGTAAATTAAAATTTAAGATGAAGTAAGGCGCAGGCCGATCACCCCGACAATAATAAAGCCAAGCGAGATCAGCTGCGGAGCACGAATACGCTCCTTAAACCAAAATAAACTGACTGCCGTAATGCCGATGCTGCCGATCCCGGTCCAAACCGCATACGCAACACCGGCTGATAGCACCTGCATTGCTTTTGAAAGGCAGAAAAAAGACAAACCAAACCCCAACACCATGACGACGATCGGCCATTTTTTTCTTGTGCCGTCTACATATTTCATAGCGATGGCTGCAATAACCTCTTCGATTCCGGAAATCACCAAAAACATCCATGGCATCATCAATCACCTCCTGATTGGGTATTGTTCTCTTTTGTAAACATCTTCATGCCAATAATGCCTCCCAATAGCACGATTAAAAAAAATATTTGCCCTCCTGAAAAGGGTTCGCCCATAAAAATACCTGTCACATATGTGCCGGCCGTTCCGATCCCGACAAATACGGTATAAGCCGACGCCATCGGAATGTTCCTGTAAGATCGTATCAGCATGATAAAGCTTACCGCGATCAGTACAAAGATCATCAGCCAATCGGCGAATGAATCCGCATGTTTAAGACCTGAGGCCCACACCACTTCCAAAAAACCCGCAACAATTACGAGGAGCCAACTCAATGATAACACCCTTCCTGTTGTGAATGAACGTCAGTCATTTTTAGACCGATAAAAAATGAACAGCTGCAGCCGGTCATTTTTTACTTGGTTCCTATGCTTCTCTTCAGAAAAGTAAATATTTCTTTTTTGAACACACTGATCTCTTCGTCTTTTTCCGCCCCGATGTAATAACGTTCCGCTATGTTTTCGACAAAGTTGATAATCGTTCTGGCCGTCCAGCGCACATTGATGTCAGGAATGACCTCGTTTTTCTCAACTGCTTTTTCGATAAGTCCTTCAAGCCAGGAATAATAAGGCTGATAGATAGCCTCCCATTTTTCCATTGAATGGTCAAAGGCAAGACCTGAGTAGCAAAGAACGATAATATCCTGATGAAGTTCCGTCATGTTGAACGTTTCATCGATCATGATGTTCAAGGCGGTCCAGAAAGACATGGTTCCGTCGACCTTGCTCTTAATATGGTCCAAAGTATGTGTCAGAAGATTTTCCGCGATCGCAGGAATCAGCGCATTTTTGGATGAGAAATAAAGATAAAAAGTGCCTTGCGCAGTACCTGCCTTTTTCACGATATCTGAAATCGACGCTTTATCCAGCCCCTTTTCAGAAATGACTTCAATGGCCGCCTGCAAAATCTTTTCATATTTCCCGGACGTTTGCTTTGGCATATTGCAGACCTCCCTAAAAATGAATGACTATCATTCATTTTAGGTGATCGGCTTTTCATTGTCAACCAGGCGGCACAGGACTTATTTCCTTAAAATTTCTTTAAAATCTTAAGAATACACTGTCTTTGGATATGAATTACTTTTATACTTTACACATATACCGCAACAGATGGAGTTGATATTGTTGAAACCGCTGATTAAGCTGGCATGCGGAGCTGCCTCTCTTATCGCAGCCGTCCTCGCTGTATGTTTTGCAGTGAAACGGAACAAAGACAAACAATAGGAATTGAGGAAAGTCCTCAGCAAAGCTTTTCTTTTGCTAAAAGTTCTTGTCATTCAATTCTTGAACTTACTGGTTTTTTCTTGAGCGTTTAAGATCTTTCAACATCCGATTGCGCGATAAAGCGCCTTACTGAAAGGTTCATTTGGATAAAGGTTCCCAATCGGTTGGTGATATTTGATACCACGCCTCTTTGTCGAGCATTTTAAATTTTTTGTTGATCTCCCTGTTCCGTTTAAAGGGAAATGCAATGACAAGCGGTTAGACCTCCTATAGATTTCTATTAATCTTTTTGGACTTTTGTAACACATGAAAATATATACACAAAATATAACACTTGGAAAATAAATATGATATAATCATTAGGCTAATGAGTAAATAAAGAGCTTTTTTACCTTTTTAATATAAAAACCACGAAGGGGCTATAGAATGGAACTTACGATCACCAGAGCACTAAGCGAACTCAAAATGTTGGATAAAAGAATCAAGCGGGCCGTAAATGAGGCCACATTCGGAGGCTTGATGATCGGAAAGAAACTTCCGAACGGATTTCGGACAACCGAAGACTTGGAAACTAGGGCAAAAGCCGATCATCAATCAATCGAAGCCTTAATCAAAAGGCGAAATGCCATTAAGTCCGCCATTGTTGTATCCAACGCGACGACCAAAATCGAAGTGGCCGGAGTCAAGATGACCGTGGCTGAAGCCATCGAAAGAAAAACCTCCATCAGCTACGACATTCAGCTTTTGGATAAGCTGAAAGAAGTGTACGCTGATTTAGTCGACGAAGCCGACAGCGTCAATCAAAAAGTAACGGAAAGACTGGACAAGCATCTGGAGACTCTTTTCGGAAAAGACGGCAAAGTAAAAGCGGCTGAAAACCAGGAAATCGTCAAATCTTTCCTCGCTGAAAATGAAGCAAAAATCATCGATCCGCTGAATCTAAAAGAGAAGATCGATTCCTTAGCAAAAAAGATCGAGGACTTTGAAATGGAAGTAGACTTTGCATTGTCCGAGAGCAATACACTCACCAAAATCAAAATCGATTAAAGCCGATTGTTAGTCAACCGAAAACCGATAAAACTAAACACCTTCCGAGGGAAAGGTAACTCCCTCCTTTTATTTCATCAGCACAGCCAAAGAGACGCTGTGCCAACAATGAGATAAAAGCTCAAAGCTCAGCGCTCAGCGTTTAAAGCTTAAGTATCAAAGCTCTTAACAGTTCAAAGCTTACGCCTTAAAGTTAAAAGATCGATAAAACCTGGGAGAAACGGCTGTTTGAGCATTTGTTTACCGGCTCAGTCGGTTGCCGCCCAGCAGGTTGGCTAACAATGGATATCAATAACAAAAAAACGTCTATATAGACGTTTTTTTTATGATGTTCAAACCTTATAAACATTAATTTTTCGTTTTGTCCTTTTCTTTATATATCCAAAAATAATAAATCACCCAGCCTGCCAATATAAATAACATCCCGACCCAATACCCTTGTTCTCTGGGGACTAAATAACTAGATATAATTGCTAATATTAAAGCCGGTACCATAATGATAAAGTATTTCTTTTTATTCAACGTCACTAACACCCTTGTCATTTATTTTAAACATATATACGATATGAACGCTGTTTGGTTTCAGGTTCTTTCACTGTTTATATATCATAAGGACTCAACAACATCACATTTGAAAACTTGAGTTTGCTGTAATTCCCCGATATCTGCAAAAACCCAAAAGTCGGCTAAAGGCTTTTGGGTTTTTGCAAAATATAATGGCCGCGGGCAGGTTTTTTAATTTCTGGACGATGTTTCATCAAGCTCTTCATAAATGTCGTCATATTTTTAATCGGAAAGCCGGTTTCTTTCTCGATTTCACTTTTAAGCTTAATACCCCTCAAGCCTTCTTCATGGCGGATTAAAATGTTTAAGGCAGCCTCACGCTGTATCGTTGTTTTTGATTGGAAAATAGTATGAGATGGAGTCTTGATGGGCGGATGTTTGTCAGCGGCATGTTGGGATTGTTTTAATTCCTCTGCGGCAGCACTTGCCAAGTCGATTAATGAAGATTTTTTGTTAATTGCAGGATCACTCTCCCGATCCAATTCACGCAGCTTCGAATAAATGTCCTGTCGTTCTTTTCGCAATTCCCGCATCACCTGAATCTCCGCATCACCTAGCTGTTCAAGTGTCAAACGCAACGCTTCTCTTTCGTTGAACATATCTCCCACATCCTAAAATTAAGATTCCATTATAGTTTATAGGACTTTTTTAACTTTAACAATTTATTTAAAAATAAATTCAAGAAAAGTTCTTTTTATCATTAAAACATATATGGAATATAAAGGATGATTATGTTCATGATTCCTCTATTGGCAGCACCGACGGCATGATTGATGTTCTTGTATCAATCGGCATATCCTTCGTCCGTCTCCTCCAAATCATATGATCATATCCCTTCCCCCAATAATCCTCCAGCACATAGTCAGGCTCGCCGAATTTCTTCTTCCATATTCTCTGTGCACCGGGATAGCCGCTATCCAAACAAAATTCCTTCACTCCCCGTTTCAGAAAGGTCAAAAACATGACGTTGAACAGCAAAGTCCCGATTCCTCGTCTTTGATAATCCGGGTGGACAAATACCGTTCCTACCTCATATAAATCCTTTAAAGCCCCATCCGTACAAATATCGATCAATTCGCTGGCAGAACCATATTCGATTGTACCGATGATTTTATTCAGACGTTGATCTGAAGCGATAAAAAAGTGCCGGCTCTTCCCCTTGCTGTCTAAATCTGCTTTCAAGTATTGCCTCTTACTTTCAATTTCACTTTCTTGATCATCAAGCAGATCGGATAGCCCCTCTTTAGCAAAAGTATCCTCGACCACGATTCTGAAAAACTGATTCAGCTCTTCAACGTCGTCAATTTGCGGCCTTCTGATCTCAATTTCATTCATTTTAAATCACTTCCTTATTCAGTGATTGTCGTTTCATTTATACCACGGAATCTTGTGTAATTTCATGATTTCCGTGTCCTCTTCATCTCCGGTTCTCCACTCCACTTTAACTGATAACGCATGCCCGATGACATCCTCTTCAGGCATAAAATCAAAAGTCGCGATATGATCTTCCATATGGCCTCCGCCATCCATTTCCTCTCCGGTATACTCAGAAAGATCGTATTCTCCTCTGTCATCATACTTTTTGCCGTCTATGTATAAGGTGATTGTTTTCACAATCGTTCTTTTCGCATCTTCTTGGCTGCCATCCCAATATAAATTCAAAAAATAATTAGGCCCGATTGATGTTTTACCTGATTTCTCAATCGAAGCATGCCACAGACCGCTTTCCCCCTTTCCTTCATACACCACTTTCTTTCCGAAGATCATTGCACTGACATATCCCCCGCCAACTAAAAGCAGAATTAAACTGATTATCAGCAGCCGCTTGAGTCCATTATTGTTTTTCATCGTTTCCCCCGCTTTCACTACATTAGTAGTGATAACGGTGAAAAGGTTACGCAAAAAAAGCGCCATGAACGGCGCCTTTTTAAAATCAGATTTCCCTGGCAGTATTCATTGTTTTTGCCCAATAAATTGAATGACGTGGGACAGACCGTTGTGCGAATCCCCTTCATGACGAACGACTTCCCCCATAAAAAAGTGGACAATACGCCAATCTGAAAAGGTTTGTAAAAATTCTTCCGGTGTATATAAAAGTTCCAGATCCTGCGGCCCGCCGCTTTTGTAAGGGATTTGGTGCGTCGAATACACTTCCGTCACGAAAAATCCCCCGGGCTTCACGGCTTCTTTTACTCCCAGAAGCGTTTTTCGGCGCAGCTCTTCTGGAAAATGTCCAAAAATACATACAATCTCGTCCCACTGATCTTGATTCCAAGACGCTTCATTTAAATCAACAAGCTCCGTCTTCACCGATACACGACGGTTTTCAGCAAGCTTTTTCGTTTTCTTCAACCCAGACTCAGCATAATCCCATGAGGTGACGTTCATCCCTTGTTCTGCTAAAAAAACCGCATTGCGCCCCTCGCCTTCTGCAATGGCTAAAGCATCACCCGACAATTGAAGTTTTTTCTGCGAATCTGCCAAAAACGCATTCGGTTCTGTTCCATACACATAGTTCTCATCTTGAAAGCGCTTGTGCCAAAAGTTCATCGTTTTTGTTCTCCTTTTTTTAGATGCTTTCATATCAATGATATACCCGCTTCTTTTAGATGATGCATCTCATTTTCGCTTCGCAGTCAAACTCGATACTCTCCTTCGAATTAATCCTTATCATTTGTTCGAAAATGAACAATAATCATGATGACGCCTAAAATGAGAAGCAATACAGGATAAAACTAGACAGATGATTGAAAATAAACTGAAGCTTCACTATTGCCATCTGCATCGGTTATATCATGAGGAAAAGCGACAGATAACACCTGTAAGAAAAATAGCGTTAATAGACCCGGCAAAATTGAAACAAATCCGGAAACAAAGTACATAAAAAACCTTCTGTGAAATGAACTTTCTATTTGCAAATTTTGATTAAAGAAATTAATTATGAAGCTGCTTTAATTTTTTTCGGATGAAAGAAATTGTATCTAATGCCAGTTTTTTGCGACAAAGAACAATTCCGGCATGGCCGCAATTGTAAAGATGTCTTTCCGGTTTCCCCCACCTTTCCCACAAATCATCAGCATCCTCGATGTGAACATATTGATCATGTGCGGCGGAAATCAGTAAAATATTATCTTTATTAACTTTCGGCACAGCCTGGCTGGGATCTGTAATTTCCCAATATGTTTGTAAATTTTCATATGTCACACCGTGCTGTTCCAATTCTTCTCTAATGAATTTACCCGGGATGGTATTCCATATCGAATAAGAAAGACGATTGGCATAAAAAATCGAGACCACTATGTCGATTTGAGTCTCAAGGGTAGCCAGTAAATTTGTCATCCACCCGCCTAAACTGACGCCCACTATAATAACAGGGCCGGTTTTATTTGCTTTGATCCAGTGAATGAGTGCCCGTAAATCGACGATAGCTTGTCTCGTCGAATCAACCGTACGATTCAAATTCGCACTTATCATCAATTCTCCGCTGTAACGCGAATGTTCCGGCTCTCTTTCAAAATGATACGGAAGAGAATAGTAGTACATGTTCCAGCCTAAATCGTTCATGATACGATCATGAAATATCTTTTTTATTCTGTCGTATGAATCCATTCGCCAGCCGTGCACAAAAATAACATTAGGTTGATCCATATCATTTTTATTTAAAAAAACCTCGCCTTTTAAAGTATCATTGACAGGGTCCCCTGATGGAATTAGAGATTCATAGCTGAAATGTCCAGCCAAATAGTTTTTTCTTGATTCATGTAGCATGATGGCGACATCAGCCGCTTTTACTTTATAGAATTCGTCTCTGTCAATCGGATTCAATGAAAAAGCGGAAAAATGTTTATCTTTACTTCTTTTTCTGTGCAAATCATATAAAGCTAAACGATCGATGATCTTTGCAAAAAACACTTTTTGCCCTCCTGATTGGTATAAGTAATGGTGCTTTTTTGGACGTTCAGCCAAAAGAGGAGCTTCTGTCAGTTTCATCAACTTTTAAAAAGGGGCACAAGCTACTTTTAAATTTTTACCGCTTGCCTTTTCACAACTTTCAATACTGCAATTTTTTATGTAGAGTAACGACGTTACTTAAGATCCTTAACGATATGCCAGACAAATTGTTATGATTAAAGCAATTGGATACAAAGCCGATGCTAATTTTTGCTTCTTTTCATCAATATGAATGAAGTTTTTACGAGATAAAAATTTGCGAATTTCGGGTAAGAATATCAAAATAACTTGTAATAAGAAAGACAGCTTTTGCATGAGGGTAAGCGGACTAAACGTAAACCCGAATCCCGCATTACCTCCTATCGTTGACCAATACATATAAAAATTAAGGAAAGGTATGACAAAGCAAAATATAAGTCTATATTGATTAATATAATAATCGCATTTTTCAGCATTAATGCCTTTAGAAGAAAATCTAAATCCGTAGATGAAAAGAAAAAGTGTCCCGAAACTTAATATCGGCTGCTTGATAAAATACGCGAATACAAAAGCTATTAATAACATAATTTACTCCCTTGCACCCATTGTTAATCATCACCATTATACAACAAAGGGAAGAATTACTGAGGCCGAAATGATGAATCCAGCAAAACCCGCACTAAAACAAAAATTAACTCTCTTTCCACTTTTAAAGTTCTGGTACGATCTTTTCCCCTCATCTCCCTACAATCTTTTTCCATATCGAAAATAAGTTACTCTTCTTAGCTGCAGTAAAGTCGGTGTTTAATTTGAATTCAAACTTTTCATTCATGTGTCTCGGTATGACATGAAAATGCAGGTGTTTAATTTCTTGCTGAGCAAAGTGACCGTTGTCTGAGAGTATAGTGTAATCATCACAAATGCCTGAATGAATTAATATTTGAGGTACTTTAATTAAAGAATCCATTATTTCATTAGATAGATGGGGATCGTTTATATGATCCAGTCTTTCAATATGCTTATTTGGTATGATTAATGTATGGCCATTTGTAACAGGATTTATATCAAGAAATGCTGTTACATAGTCATTTTTATAAACCTCAAAACTTGAAATTTTCCGACTAACGATTTCACAAAATATACATTTGTCCATTTCACTATTCATACTTGTTAAGTGTCCCTCTCTTTCTGGAGTTTTTTTCGGATGCACCGGACGGCTCTAGCTGTTTCCATCAGGACGACCTTCGCAGTAGATGTCTTCATCAATATCATATTGAAATTTCTCGTCCCGAATTGCATCTCTGTCTTCACGTGAACACTCACAATCCGTTAAGAAGCAACGTTCAAGCATATTCCTTTGAGTCGCATTCTCTTTGCTGTCTTACTGCAATTCGTTGAGATCCTCTATAAACTAGAGACCTTTGAGAAAATGATCTAACTCACGTTTAATCCAAAATTCAAAAATTGAGATGCATCATCTATACTTAAATCCTTACTTGCTATGGAGAATATTTTGCAACCAAAAGGGTTGACTTTTGAAAATAAACGTCCCACATATCAACATCTAGTCGCTTCAATCCTATTGCCTCAAGATCTAATCCCTTTTTATTGTAACTGATATGTAGATGTTTTGTTTTCATCATAATTCATTAGGAAACCTTCCTTTTTAGAAATTGCTTAATTTTCAATGTTTGACGGAGCGTGATATTTAAATTAATAAAGGTCTTCTAATCTGAAAATCGCCTCTTCACAAGAACTAGCCTAAACACAATAACAATGAGACAGATAAAACTAGGCAGCACAATCAATATTTTTTGATTTCCTTGTTTAACGTTATGACTTACCTTCCTTTATTAACCCAAAGATATTTTCCCGCATTTTATAAAAATGAGAAAGAGACCGAACTTTATCAATCGGTCTCTTTACTGTTGGTTTCTTTTTCTTATTAACATTCCCAAAATACACCCCACAATAGCCGCAGCAACATTGAGTATAAGCTTATTTCCTAGGGATAAATTTTTAGAAGAATACTCAATATAAAAAGTCATTAAAAATACGGCAATACCTGCGAAAACTGGCGGCAAAAATTTAATAACAATCTCCCTTTCTAATGCATATTCACTTTTAATTTTTTATCCTCCAATAGGGGATATCATAACCAAAGGAACCTTTTTTGTATATATAACAGCTCCACAGATCATCCTTCAAATTCTTTCATTAAATCCAATTATTTTTTCGGTAGCTTAGCAGCCTCCTTGATTCTCTTTTGTTAACGCGGTTCTAAACCGGCGCTGCAAGATATTGGTGTTATCCAATATCAATTTCTTTTCACATGTAATATTATACAAATAATAACATATCAATCTATATATATACAGCTCGATTGATATTTTGCACCTTTCAAGAAGTGTTGATTATTCTGCTATTTGCTTATAGAATTGAACAAAGATTCAGCCTCCTCTTACCTTTCATGCATGAGATTCTTTCCTCAAGTGATACAAACAATACCGAGAGGAATAGCTTTTGAAGTTGCAAAATTGAAAAACAGAAATTTTTATTGCACAGTAATGATCGAAATCTTTAAAGATCTGTGTTTTTTTAACTTCATTAATATCACTATAATTTTAAGGAGTCAGTTGGATGTTTATAAAATATAATGAATATGATTTACTGGAACTTTTTGAGAGCGAGCCGGTCAGTATAGCTGATGATCCAGAGGCCGGCGAATTGGTTTATACTTTTAAAGATAATCAAAACTTCAAGTTAATTTTAACGCTGGATGTTTATCAACTAACTTGTAGCCTGGATATAACCTATAAAGATTTCTCAGTATTTACAGGTGTTTTTCATAACGTAACTAGCATTAAGAAAATTGAAGATTTCATGGTTGTAAGTATTGAAGAAGAAGAGAGAATAAAAGTAAAATTCACTAAGCAAATTGGAGTAGAGTTACTTTAAGCTTTTAAGTTGTATTGAAAAAAATTTCCTTAGCGGGATGAGATTGCATTTATCGAGTGCTGTTATTTTTCTTCGTCTTTCTTTAGACTCTTCTTTTTAATAACGTCTTTAACTTAATAAAACGAAATCTCCTCATAGTCAATATCGTTGATCAGGTGTCCAATAGTTGCAATGCGCTCATCTTCTAATTGTTTAATAAATTTAATATAATATGTTTCCCACTCGCTCTTTGCTTCAGCGCAGTCAGCAACAATGTCAATGAAATTGAGAATTCCCCCTCTTAATTCTTCATAAAATACAATTTTCGCAAAAATAGCCAATTCAAAATTCCCAAACGTAGCAAAAAGTGCGTTATATTCGTCGTCAAACAGACATCCCGAATTTAGCAAATCCAAATAATCATGTAGTGAAACAAAATGATCGCGGATCAGTGATATCTTTTCTGCTGTGTTTTTTATTTCCATGATGCAATCCACCAATTTCCGCAATTCAATATCACTCATGCGATCATTTTCATTTAATATTAACGCTATTGGTTTTTCTCTCTCTTCAATTTCTCTGATGATCAACATTTTGAAGCCATCAATTTCCGCAGCGTTATTTACCCTTTGAATAAATTCATTGCGATACAAATTGATATAATCAGTAATCGTTTGATCCGTTTTTAAATCCCGCTGTAACCGATCAAATGCTTCGTTAATTAAGTTTGCCCTTTTATCAGTATGGCAATCACTTAACAAGCGATTTAACCTGTCATATTGAACTTCAGAAATTCTGACTTGATTGGCCTCGCCCCCGGATAGCAGTGAAAAAACAGCATTGTTTATCATTAACTCAAAAATATTAAAAAGTTCTATGCGATAATTAAAGCGAGATATTCTTCCGAAGTTTGTCAAGACATACATTAAATCGTGATGGTTAAAAAATTGACAGAATCTCGTTTCTATCAGCAGTCGCTCTAAATACTGTTTAATATAAAAAACACCTTGCAGTTCCATGTTGTCAATGGCTAAAGGATAGTCAATGCTCGCCATGGTATTTTGAGCTTCAAAAATAATATTATAATGATTCATAAATACAGGTAACGATTCGTCAATGGTTAAAGTATAAGCATCAACAGGCACATCTAATTTTATTTTTTTTACGTCTTGATATAATTGTTTAGCTTCTTCAAAATAACAGTGAAGTAATTCGACACCTTTTGTATATATTTTTTTTATACTATCAGAATGTAAATGTACTATAACCTCTTCAGGTTTCTCAAAATGGAGAGCATAAGCATCTATTGCATACATGAGGGAAACCATAATCCCTTCCGCCGTTTCCGTTGTAACCGACGTACTTTCCCCTTTGGTGTACTGGCCTATCAATCGTTGCAGAATTTGCATAATCTCTACCTGTATCTTGTAAGCTTTCTCGCTGGTAATAACTCCAACATTTTGGCCTTCTTTTAGAAGTGACAACATATATTGGCTTTGCTTTAACTTTGATTTATCAATCGTAAAATTTGAAACCAAATCATAGCGATTTAAAGTGTTTTCTTTGTCCATGTTATTCATCACCTTTATATAAAGACTCACTTCTCATCGTATCTCTTCTGAAACTCTCCGCGAGTTCCTCCATTTTACTTCTTAATATCTCTAAAGACCCGGCAGAAGGCCCGTTAAAACACTCCATCATCTGATGAATTAGTTTCATGTCCCCTATCTTATCTTCTGTTTCATTTCTGAGATAATAAAAAATCTCCTGAAGCTCGATTAACGTTTCGACATCATTATCCTCATCCATATAGGGTGAAGCAGCAAACACCTCAATTAATTCCTTTAGTACTTCAATCCCCAGCTCTATACGTCCATGATCATGAAGCACTTTATTTCTATAAACGATTAACGTTTTTATATCACTGGGTGTTAAGATCAGACCATGCTCTTTTGTTTTTTCATTTAATTCAAGTAGCTCCATCATAGGTTTTGATTGTGGGGATAATTGAATGGAATTCAAAAAACGAGATAAGTTCATAAACCTCTCTTCCTTTCAAAAGCATCTTTTTTTAAAAAAACATTGACTTTTTATAACTTCTGTGTTATGATAAAATAATGTTTTTTTATTAACAATCAATAATTTATTCTATTTACTTGCATATGTCAATAGTTGTTTTTCAACGGTATTGTTTCTTCCCCTCTTAAATCAGCTCTTTATTCCTCAAGACCAATTCAACTCAACAGATTTCTTTCAAAATTTTTATCTACGTATACTTCATTCTGTTAAAATTGTTGTATTACTTAACTTTTCTATTTTTTGTCTTAGACCCGTACATACCATCAGTAGACGGTCCCGCCGCTTTCTGGCCGTATAGCCGTCTATGCCTTGCTCTCTTGGCGCCCAAAGAACAGCCAACGTTTCCCGAACCTGACGTACAGCCGCTTCTTTCACTTAATTCGCTTGTCACCTTAAAGATGCCGTACAGCAGCGTGTTGGATGATTTCTTTCCATTTGTACTGACTTTTTTCAAACTAAAAAGGCTGCAGCTTGCAACCTCATTTTGTTAACCTTTTTTGTTGTATAGTCTCTTTGTTATGGCTATAAAAGGTTTCCATTTCATTTTCGACAACAAAAGCAATAAAGACATTTCAATAAGGAACTCTATACTAGAGAGTAAGTGAATGCCAGTGTTCATAGTGAGAACTTTGAAGGAAATATAATGTCCGCGTTGAAAATAAACGGTTTTGTTCTTCAGTAAAAGAATGAAATAGACCTGAAGAAATCAAATCTATAAGAGTTAAAATGAAATAAAGATGCTTATTTCATCGACATCTCAATCCTAAATGTGGTAAAATTGATGACAATGTTAACCATAAAAAGGAGAATTATGCGTATATGAGTATTATTATTTTGGCATCCATGCTTTTATGGGGTGCATTAATATATGAACTAAGTAAATCTTCAAAAAAGCAAAACAACCGAAAAATTGTATCTTTGATATCTTTGGGCTCTTTATCAACTTTAGTTATTACTATTTCGCTTTTTCAAAACCTCCCGTTTTAAAATTTGTTTATAACTAAATCCATCGTATATGTCGTCGGTGTGGAATTGTTATAAAAAAATCCTTCTTACAAGAAGGGTTTTTTATTTATTATCCTTTTCATCATTATCTAATTCTGGAAAATCCTCAATCATTGATCGAATATCTTCAACAAATTCTTTCTCTGTATATTGACCACCCGCGTGTTTTAGATTATCCAGTTTTCCGCAAATAATCTTAAGGATTCCCTTTGCGTGCTCTTCTTTAAGGCCGTTTACTTTGTTTATCATCTTATCCAACTCAAGCATTTAATAGTTTCCTCCTTCTGCTTATTGTTCACCCTAATATAACAGTCCACTCCACTTAGTATTTAGTCCTTTAGGTCACTTTTGCCGCGGCATTCCAAGCTGACCACACTTTGCGTCTTAAACACGTGGTTTTGCTCTTGGAATCCAGGCGAAGACATGAAATTTATCAAGAAAAGCAGCTGATGTTTACTCCCATATCGGTAAGAAACACAACCAAGATAGAATCGAAGATTACGAGGATTATGTCTCAGCGATTATGGAGTTAGATTAATAACTTCAAATTTTTTTGGTCATATTTTGGTCAAAGACCAAAAAGAAGACCACTTACATTCTTTTGACCAAAAATAAAAAACCCCCTGACACCGCTGGTGCCAAGGGATTCCTAGATTAATACTGAGACATATACTGCTCGCGCTCCCAAGGATGGACTTGTGTACGGATTATAACCTATATTACCTTTATATATCATATTGGGTCATGAACGTTGATATATAAGGGGTTCATTTTTTATGTAGGATAAAATATCAAGAAATATTTTTTGATTGTGGGTGTTTTGTGGGTGTTCACTTCTTAACTGTTAACACATTGGATAATCCCCCTCATTTGTTTTAAAATGTAAATGTTCGTTTTAAACAAGAGGGGGATCATTATGAAAAAGATATTACTGGTTTTATTTTTGGTGTTAGCAGGGTGCAGCAGTGCACCACAAAATAAAGCGGACAACCAAAAAGCTACAGCTGAAGAAAAGACAGAAACAAATGATAGGTCTACTGAGGATTTATTTAAAACCGAGGATACAAAGCTCAAAAAAATTGTTTCTGAATACAATCAAAAAATTGATGACCTTAACTGGAAGGATACTAGACCACAAAAAATTAAGTTAACTGATATTGGTGAACCTATCAAAGAGGGTAACGGAGATTACACAAGAGAATTAATTTCTGAAAAAGATAATTCTGATACTGCGATTTATACTGTAAGAGCTATAAATGAAGAAGACGGGTCTTTTAAAGGTATTAGAGTTTTCACTTCAAGTGATAACGGCAAAGCTTCTCCTAAAGGCATGGGTAGTATGATGACATTTTTATTAATATCCGACTCATCCATTGATGACCTAACAAATTTTTTAAATTCTTCAGAAACAGAAAAAGATCTTTCTAATGACAATTATGACATAAATATCTCAATTGACTCATCTTTAAATGCTTTCACATTAAAAATCAACCCAAAATAAAAACCCTTCTCTTCGGAGTTGGGTTTTTTAATGGCTAATTTTTCTTGTTGAGAATAGAACAAATGTTCCCTTATAATCATCTCAAGGAGATGAACACCATGAAAGATGACAACTTGAAAGATCGAGGATCAATCAAATGGACGGCCATGATGCTGCCGGAGCATGTCAGTCTGCTTCGCGAGTTAGAAAGCAGACAGGACAAAGTGAAAAGACCGGTTCTTAACCTTTCTCAGATCGAAGATATGGAAATGGTCATAAGTGAAGCAATGGAGTTTAATCATCCAGTTCAGTTTTCTGTACTTAAGCCGCTGCCAATGCTTAACGGACCGGAAACCGGGGAGATCGTTCAAATAGAGGGCCATATCCATTACATAAACCAACTGCGCAAGCTGTTCCATGTCGTGGATTCAAAAGGAGACACCAACCTCATTAAATTTGAAGATGTGGTCGAAATTCAGACAATATGAAAAGCTCACAAAAAGTGAGCTTTAAAAATTATACATGTTCATTTTTCTTTCGATAATTAAATCGATAATTTAATATTGATGCTATGGAAAGAATTATTGCGCCTATCAATACAACAAAAAAGTTTGACATAAACATCCCTATCAAAAAACACACAATAAAGATTGCAGTAAACAGCATATTTAACCCTTTGTATAAACTCACAAGGTATCAATCCTTTCCAAGACTAATCAATTTTCATCTCTAACCCTAACAGTCTGCTTTCCCCTATAATTAGTATACTCATAGTATACAGTTTTTATCCTCATTTTTTTATTTTTTAAAGGGCTTCTCTTAATATATGTTTTATAAGACAGATTACCATAATAAATTTCTCTATAACTAAAAGCAGCCCCACCTAAAAAAGCAGCTACAGCACCAGGAGTTCCACCTAAAAATCCAAGCCCTCCAATTACAATTCCACCAGCATAAGAGCCTGCACGCCTATCTGGATTTTTGTAATAAAGCGTATAGTTTTTAGGTAAAGAAGATTTAAGATAGCACTTATAGGCAGGATAACAAGCTTCGGCTTTTTTCGTATTAGCCACTATTCCAGTGTCCAAGAGTGTTACAACAAAAACAAAAGCAATTAAAACTTTAACAATTTTTTTCATCATATCCAGGATTCCTCTCTTTTTTTATTACTATTTTAACAGAAAAACAAGGAAAGTAAACCATATATTTCATGTACCGTACTAAAAAAGCGGAAACCAAACGAACGGATAGTCTTTATTACCCAAATCTAAAGATCCATTTTTAGTAATCCGCAGGATTTATTGTCCAACTCTTTTCCGTATAGTGGTAAACTCTATACTGATTGTAACCAAAAGGATTAGAGGAGAATGCCATGAAGACTCTGGATGTTCAGGCGTTGCACAATGCAATTGATCAAACGCTGGAACAATTAAAACAACAATCAGACGAATTCTCTAAAGTCAAAAAAGCTGTTGAGGGCATCAACATCACTTGATGATGCTTTAAAAGGAAAAGGCGGCGACGCGATCCGCGTCTTTTATGAGGAATGTCACACCCCTTTTCTACAGTTCTATGATAGTTTCATAGAAGAATACAGTTCCACGCTGAAGAAAATAAAAAGCGCGCTGAATTCCTTGGAACCAAACCATAACGGATTGATTTCTCAGTCCTTTCTCGAACACGAGTTGGAGAATGGCTTAAATGCGGCTGATCGAACAACGAAACATTTGGTTTCTAAGACCAACGCGACGATCGCAAAAGTCAGCCATATCGTTGATTTACCGGATTTGAATGACAGCGGTTTTCATGAACAGAATCAGAAAGCATTAAAGGAAATCAGCACGACCCTTGAAAAGCTGCATGCGTTTGACCGCAAGCAAACCAACGCCCTCAAAACGGCTGAAAACGATCTTGAGACGATGCAGAAATACATAGCGCGGCTCGAAAAGATGTATACCGGGCCCAAAATTGAGATCACCAGTTATCAAAAAGGTGCGATTTTAAAGCCGGATGAGATGGATAACCTGAGTGGAAATCAAGAAACAGCGATGGGTACCATGCTGAAAAAAGTCGGAGACAAAGAAGATGCCGAAATTAACACTCTCGCCGACCCAGATCGATTAAAAAAATTGGCTACGCAAAAGGTTTCCACCAAAGAGTACACTCAAGAGGAATTGAATAAACTTAAAAAAGATTATAGAGTATTTAACGATACGCTTTACAGGGCATACATAGATGGTGATACAATCGTCAAGATAGAACCCGCCTACACTCTTCCAGAGAATGTGGAAAAAAGCGACTTTGCTAAATATTTCGATACCGCGATGGAATTTACAGGTGTGTATGATGCAGTAAGAGCAGCGTTTGGATACGACCTTGCGACAGGCGAAATCGTTAAAGGTAGTGGTGACCGTTTGATGGCCGCATTGAATGTCACCCCTTTTGGAAAGGCATTTAAGTACGGAAAGCGCGGCTTCAAGTTATTTAAAGGTGAAGAAGCTGGAAAGAAAGTTGCAAAGGTAGATAAAACGCCTTCCTACGGCAAACAATCCGTACCAAAAGGCCCGTATCGTAAAGTGTATGGATTCCCTGCAAAAGTAAAACCAGGTGCTCAAGAAAAACATATTCCTGGAACACCAAACTACAAACAAGAAATAGCTAATGGTCGTAAAAACAAAAGCATCTTCTACGGAGATAATAAAAAAGCACAAGAATTGCTTGATAAGTTTGCGGGAAAAGGTGATCTGTTCAGAAAAGATAGGGAAAGAATAAAGTGTGGTCAAGTAATAGGAAAATACTATGATCATGATGCCAAAAAGTATGTAGAGACTACAAGAGGGATTATACACTATGGAAAAAACGGAGCTCATATAGTACCATCACACCCATAAGAAAAGGAGAATATTCATGGGATACGATTCTTTAATAAAAACATTAAAACATTATAAAGATTGTGATTTAATCATAGAATGGAAAAGTGGATTTAAGATTACGGGTAACGTTGATACAATCTTTGAAACAGACAACGGATTAGAAGATGACGATGTGAATTACACAGAATACCATGCAGCGGTATTTAAAGTAGATAATATGTTGGCTCATCCCGCTAACCGTGAAGGCAGTGTTTATAATTGGTTAAGAGAAGGGAAAAGTTCGTTTGTTGAAATTTCACTATATGATGATCCGCCAAATGCAGTATATTTAGCAGACGGTCAGAAAGTATGGGAAATGGATAGTGATGAATAACAATTGACAAGTTGGAATTTATAAAATCTAAGCCCCCTTTCAAGAGGTCCTTTTTGTGTTAATTCAATAGCGATTCAAGTTTCGCTTTAGTCTTCGGCCGTAAATTTCATCGGGAGACAGCCCGTGCATCAGCTGGCGTTTGACCGCAACAAAGTCGCGGACCTGGAATCGGGGAGATCGTTCAAATAGAGGGCATATCCTACATAAATCATATCCGCAAGATTTTACATGTCGTTGATTAAGAAGGCAATTTCATTAAATTTGAGAATGTTGTCCCGTGGAAATAAAGTAAGACTATTATTCAAAGAGCAACGTAGTTACCTCATGACGTCCTTCATCTTAATCACTTTTTTTCTTCTTAAATTAGCCCTCCAATATTCTAATTCATTTTATCTAGTATAATTTCATTACACACAAGATTTCAGATGGTTCTTTTTTACTGTTATACACATAATGCCCCAAATTACCTTGTTTTTCAAGTAAAATGAGGTTGAATTATAATAAGAAGGGTGGCATTATCGTGAAAGAAAAGAAGCACAATGGTTTTAAGACATTTGTTATGGTACTGACATTAATATTGGTTTCACCTGTATTTTCAATATCAGTATCAGCGTCAGAACTAACTGACAACGAAAAACTACATACTGAAACTACTGGAGCATCTAAAGGAAATTCTGTACCCGATCAAAAACTGAACAGCGAAGAATTTAAGAATGTAAAGGTGAGTATGAATGATGTAAAGAAATTAGAAGCTTATCTTAAATTAAACGCAGATGGAACTCTTACCTTAGATCCATCTTATACTAAACTAGATATTTCACGTTCTGTCACCAACGAAGTTCAAGAATGGATTAAATACTTGAACGGTTTAGTAAAACAAAAAGAAGCTGTCATTAACTCTGATTTTAGTGTGAAAATTTTAGACAAAGACGGTAGTGTATTGACACTAGAGAATGGAAACAATAATAAAATGAAAGTAGCGAAAAAAGGCTGCGGTCGATCTGGTCATGATGTCTACTGGTGGGGATATAATCTTTATTTTGACTGTAATGAAACAAGAACACTATATCAATCATTTAAAGCAGGCGGTGGAGCAACCTCTGGTATTGCTTTAATATCAAGGGTTATTCCAGTACCTCCTACACAATTAGCAAGCGTAATTTCCGGAGTAATCGGAGGCGGACTAGTTGGTTTTGGTCAAATGATTCAAGACGAACATGAAGGGCATGGTGTTAGAATACGTTTTACTGGACTCGGATATGCAGCTGTTCCAACTGGGGTTTTTCCACAATAAAAATGAAAGAGGGGAAACTATGACTTTCTTAGTTTTAATGGCAGGGTTATTTCTTTTCATTTACATGAAAGAACCATTCAGCAAAAAAGTGTATGCTTATGTTTACGTGGCTTTTTATTTAATGGTTTTAACCCTATATATTATTAACACTACATTTGTAAATTTAATATCTAGCAGACTATTATTAATTGTAACAGTAATTGTCATTTCACCATTGTTCATCAGTTTCCTTAAATCCTCAAATGAATCTCGTTAGTTTCAAGATAGAGGAGCAGGCATAATGCCTGCTCCTTTTCGTTACTTCAATAAAGCTTCAATTTTCGCTTTAGTTTTCGGTCCGTAAATACCGTCGGCAAACAGTCTTATTTAACTCGAATTTATCGAATATAGTTCGTGTTGCTGGACACATTTTCCACAACCACCTCAACAGTCAACCTAAAGAGCAGCCTCGCCACCTGCGTGGTCCCCGACTCTATTTGGATACAACCCATATCGCGAATTGGCCGCAATAAAAAGCTGAAAGTCCGTCAGCTCAATCGGCTCACCCGCAAGTATCCCCTAAACATGTCTGAACTGCCGCGCCCATTCATAAAAATCTAGCACTGCTTCAGCTTCATAGTAAAAGGGGCAATCCGGGTCCGCTAACGCCCCAACATCTTTAAAAAATCGCTGCACAGCACATTTATGCTTTTGACAAGCCTTTATCTCACCGGAAAGTATTTTTTCGCAATAGGCCCATACACGCTCAATCAGAATTTCAGCGGTGACCTCTTGCATTACATCCGGCCCCCAAACCGCTCTTCCTCTTTTGATTTCGGCTTGTCGTCATCCTTTTTAGGAATCACGAGCTTGCAGCGCGAGGAAATGGTTAAGCCCAAATCACTGGAAGCCTGCCGACATTGTTTGAATAGTTTATCTTGATTGATAAGTAAGTCCGAATACGCTTCATTGACTACCGTTTTTTCTTTTTCCCCCACGATATTTCCCTGTTCGTCCACATCTTTTACGACTATTGTTTTCATTGGCCCCTGCTCAAGCAGCTGGTCCGTCACCTGAAGGTAAAGCTTCCGCGAATATAAAAAACGGGCGAGCGCATCAACATCTAAATTCGTCATAATTCCGATGTTTTTCAACTCGTCCGCTATTTTTTTGAACTCCCTTTTTAAGTCTTTCGGTAAATAAGAAGGCGCCTTTACCTTGTCGCTTGGCGCCTTGATCTCCTGCTTTCTTCGTTCCTCAATCTCCTGTTTTGTCAGGTTTTTCTTACCTTTCACAAGCAATAAGTCAACTGGTTGCCTTGGTCTTGCCATTCCCTCACCTCCTTCCGAAATTTCATTTAGGGAATTTTTCAAAATGTGGAGGGGAGCGCGGTCTCCGGCGAATCCTTTCCAGAGATTTAAGGGCGGGGGGCCTCCATTTCCTCCCGCAGCTGCAGCATGGCCGTTTCTAATTCCTCTCGAGCTTGCGTATATTTTTGTTTGTATACGTCAATTCCTTTATGAGCTTGTGCTTTAAGACGCAGCATGGTTAGTTTCTTTACCTTCTGTTGCATGTGCCTGATCGTCTCGTTCGTGTAGTAGGACGTGTATTCAGTCTGACACCGTGGACACTTAATGTAATGCTGCCGCACTCCGTTGTCATGCTTCCTAACCTTCGAACATCCTTTGATATGGAACTTGGTTCCACAGCGATCACATACGCAGGTTTGATGTTCTGTTGCCAAAGCCTCCATCCTCCTTCGCGGTCTTCCTACTGTGGCAGGGCGCACACAGCGGCTGCCAGTTGGAAGAATCCCAAAATAGTTTTTTATCCCCTTTATGCGGAACAATATGGTCAACGACTGTCGCTGGAACCCTCCTGCCCTCTTTCATGCATGAAGCACAGAAAGGATGTTTTGACAGATATCCCCGTCTTGCCTTCCGCCATTTGCTGTCATACCCCCGGCGGGCGGCTGATTCACGGTATTGATCATAGACTGGCTTTGTCCGCTTGTGCTGTTTGCAGTAACCTTCCCGGGTAAGAGTCGGGCAGCCTGGTTCATTGCAGGGCTTTAAAGGTTTATTCATTATGACTCCCCCAAATATAAAAAGCCCACACGGTAAAAATCCGTTGGACTTTAAATGTTCTAACTCCATATTTGCATCCTCAAATTCTCATGAATTCCAAATAAATCACGTAGAAAATTCTCTACTGTTTTAATAAACTCAAAACAAAATTCTTTGTTCAATACGACGAAATTTATATGATTTAATGATACGTTTTGTAATTCGTTTACTGCCTCTATTACTTGTATCTTATTATTTGTTTTGTCAATATCCCCTTGACAATGAACAATACAATTTCTTATTAAACCTGCTTTTTTTATATAATTCCATTCCTTGGATTGATCGGGAAAACTTTTTCTTAATACTTTTTTTATAAACAATGCAGCCCTCGGAATCCCTTGTCCTTTTAGATCGTTTAGTTTTATACAAGTTTCATTATCATTAGACGTACAATATTCTACAACTTTATCTTCTAAAAAAGAATATATACTTATAAATAGAGATTTTCTCATAATAGCTGGAAAATGATCTCTATACTGAATCATTTCATCATAATATAAATCAGCAAATACATCTAAATCGTTCTCATCAAGTTCTTTAAAAGACGTATTGAACTCATCCAATTTTTTTTTCATAGAATATTCTATGTACTCAGCATATTCTTTAAACGTATCCAATTGATGAATTATGAGTAAAAAGTTCATCTTCTTAGCATCCAAAGACTTCCCTCTCCTAACTAAAAATGATACTAATTATTATAACTTATTTTATACCTCCTAATCTTTGAAAATAACTGACGATTACATTGATTATTCTTTCTAAACCGGACCCACACTCAGAGGCTCTCATTGGCCGCCAATCGTTTATTCTGAGATTCACTGGATCCGGTTTACAGAGAATATAAAAAAGCATCCCGAAGGATGCTAAATTTTAGCTTTCTTTTACTGCTTTTAATACTCCGAGAATTGCATTAGCCTTGTCGTAGCCATCTTTTTTCAAGTCTTTTGCATCATCGTTTAATCTTTGAATTAAATACATACTCTCAAAATTTTGCTCAGCATAGATCACACTTTTCATCGCCCATGTTTCTAGTTCTGCACCTTTAAGAATCATTTTTCCAGTCATGTCATGTTTAACGGCTGTACTTATAACTCTTTCACCTTCACTAATCAATTGATCCAAATCCATCATTCTCACCTCCCGCCTTCTTATCGGACAGGAAGTGGAAAATTAAACAATTTGCGAAATTTGTCGAACGATTCCCCCCTTACGCTAAACGCTTACTAAAATTGCGTCTCACACATACTCCGGGAGGAAGCCAAGCATTGTAAGACGCATGTCCAAAAAACATGCTGCTTACAATCTCCCGATACCAAAGCCGCAAGACTAGCGCGATCCGGCTCAGAATGTTCCTCCCGTTTGGCTTCATTCTTCATCGCCTTAATTTGAGTATCCTAATTCACCTTGATAAGGGAATGGTGCGTCTCCCATTATTTCTTGATAAGTAAATCTTATCGATAAATCACACATAAAAATTCCCCCTCTTTATCCCCCCGATTATCGGAAAAATGTCGGGATTTTAACAGCTTTAGCTCGTAACAAAAATTAAAAGCACCCTATTAGAGTGCTTGAGTTAAATCAAGATTTCTTATTTTGTCATTATCCTTAGACCGCTTAAATCTTCTAAATCAAAAATTTGTATGTAATCCTTCAGATTATCAATATGAATTTTCATACTTTCTTTTTTTACTGGTCGATCTGTGATAATCCTATATTCTCTTTGATTTTGATACGATTTACGTTTATAAAAAAATGACGCAATCATGTTTCTTTCAAACACTTCTTCTGTCAGAGGCGTTTCATTGTCAGGATCAAAATAATTAACTGTCCCATGATAAATGCCTAGGCCCATTTCTTTAGCACTCTTATCTAAATGATGGAAAAATGCTTTTTCATTGTGAATAAGAATAGCTTTCCGACCTTCAAAGTCTTTTCTTAATCCCTCAATAACATCTTCTTTAATATTATAAATTTTATCTTCTTTTAAGATGAAATCGCTGTCAAGTTCTAATTGGACAAAACAAGATAATTGAAAATCTTGAGCCGCATCATAACGTTGTGTCATAAACCCTTTACTCACTTTTAATGGAACAAACTTCCCATCGATTTTTATTGCTACACTTTCATTTTTAGGATCATAATGTCTAAAATGAGATCCCTCATATCTATCACCAATTACTTTATCACCAGAATTTTTTTCTAATTCGATAAAATAGCCGGTTCTTCTAAAAAATACATTACCGTTTAAAAAATCAGATAAAAATTGTGGTTCAATAAACTTAAAAAGAATTCTTCTCAATTAAACATCCCCCCTTTTTGTTTACATACATTCACATTATAACACTATTTTACTATTTGAGAATTAAAAGCAGCCCTCAGATAATTCCGAGAGCTGTCGCTATGCGGTTTATTGCCCGTTGCTTTATTTCATAATAGGTATCCTTTTTCATCCCGAGTTCCATATAAATATTAATGTCTTTCAACCTGGCAGCCGTCAGGTATTTCTTTTCGATAATCAAACGTTCTTCATCGTCCAAGCTGTTTTTTAAAGCCCGTTCCATCTGTTTGACCTTGAGCTCGTTCACTGTAAATGAATCCCGGAGGGAAGGGAAAATGTTAATGCCGGCAGACGAACATTCTTTTTTATTCTCTAATTGGACTTTAAGCGCGCGGTAATTTTTTAGTTCTTTGATGACTATTTTTCGGACGGCTTTTTCGTCCACATCATCGAGAAATGATAGCTGTTCCTTTGACATCCTTTCCCTCCATTCGTTCATTTTTCTTTTTCCCATTCTTGGATCCGTCTTTCCGCAATCTCCATCCAGATGAATGGAGCAATAAGAATGACGATTCCTATAATTAGATATATCATGATTACCTCCATATTAGTTCTGTTCCATCGTTTTTTTTAGTTTTACCTTCCATAAGTCTCTTTTCCGATTCCATACTTTTCTGCACAACACTCTTCCCCAACTCGTTAAATTTCTGTATTATAAAATATGGTTATTAAAGGAGGATTTGAAAATGAATAATGATAATGTTGTTTTACGTGTACATAGGCTAATAGAATCGGCTTATAATAAAGGTGAAGGTTCATATGGTGCCTCTTACACAAGGACCTGGGAAAAAGTATTTGATATAGACAAAGATGATACACCTTCATTGTTAAACTCACTTTCATTACTTTTTGAATCTGTGAGGACATGTAGATCAATCATTGAATCTCATCCCCGCTTAAACACAGAAAAAAATATTGGTTTTTTAAACAAGATTGAAATAGCAGTTTATGATATTAATTTAAAAAACGGCAAAATGGATCATTTTTATCGAAATATTGATAAGGAAACAATTACCGCCTTTGGTTATATAGGTGAGGCTCTATCTTTACTAAATGAATTTTCGACAACTGAACTTGACTCTGAGCAAATTAACTCTCTAATTTCAGAAATTGAAGAGTTAACTCATAATTTTAGTATTTCTACTCTTCCTGAAAAGCTAAAACTAATTGCTACAAACAAATTAAATTTGATTAGAGAAGTTTTAACACGATATGCAATTACCGGATCAGATGCAATTGAAGAAGTTCTTGAACAAACAATTGGTTCAATATTCTTAAATGCAAATTCTTTTAAAACCGAATCAAGTTCACGCGAAGTTAAAGGTTTCTTTAAAGTAATTGATAAATTAATTAAACTATTAGGTCTTGGAAATTCAGCTGGTCAATTCCTAGAACACATAAATAAACTTTTACCTCCTAAAGAGTAAGGAGCAAAATAGCTCCTTGCTTCTTTTTCACTTCACCCTTTGAAGCAGCTGTTCTCTGTTCACATCATCAATATTCATTTGATAGTCAGCTTCCCGGACGGCAGCAGCAAATGATTCAATCCCTTTTTCCCAAAGGCCATGACGCTCAATGATTTCTGAAAACTCTTCAACATCATGCTCGCGGATCCCCCAACTGTCAGGATCTTCTGTGGGCCCGTACATAGTAACCCATTTGCTTGAATCATTCGGATCCGGTTCCTCCCATTCCGCGCGGGTAAAATGACAAAGCTCATGATCGACCAGGGCGGTGCGCTGCTCTTGGTTCATCGTCTTCCAGGCTTCTTTATTGATGAATACAAAAAGCATGTAATCAGTCATATGGCGCTCAAAGGCCGTGCATTTTTTCGCCTTCCCAGCCCATTTACTGTTACCTTCCCGAATGTAAAAACCGATGTGTTCCTTTGCATCTTTTAAATGTGGGTGATGCTTATCAATTAAACTTTCGGCCAGCTGCCGCACCTCTTGTGATTCTTCAAAACCTACAAATGCCATGATCATTTTCCCCTTTCAATTAATTTCTTTTTGAATATTTCGTCTAATTCAGTCAATGAAAGCTCGTACAGCTGCCGACCGTCAGGCGTTTTAAAAAATCCCATTTTGAGCAGCCGTGCTTTAAGCTCGTCCTTTTTCCTTTCACAATAAAGGACCTTCATTAATTCATTCACACAAGGCCCCCCTTTAACAGCTCCCGTGCCATATAATGAAAATGGTGATAGATATAGTTTCCGGTAGCGTTCGGATTAATAAAAACGGTTGAGAAATTGTAACGGACTTCAAACGTTTTTAAGCTGCCAAGCAGAGACTGCGGCTTATATTGTGAGCGATATTTTCCGTTTAGTATTTTTTGATAGCCTTCCAGATCCTCCACAAGAAGAGTGAAGGGGTGTTTGGCTGCACGAATCAATTCGTTTTCAAACCGGGAACGGTCCTTAATGGATTGAACAAGCTCATCAACTCCGTTTTTCCGTTCGATAGCGGCGTTCAAATACATGTCCCGGTTGATCCCATATTCTTCTTTTTTGGGATCATGGCGGAATAGTCGCCCGTCTTCATCCCTTTGAATTTAATTGATACGTTCTTTTTGTCAAGAACATGCTGGTTCTTCTGCTCCCTCGCATCCACAATAATGATCATGCTGTCGAGAATATTTTTCATTTCAGTATCCGAATAGTGATAGTAAATAATCGTTATGCTTTCTTCCCCTTAAAATAAACATAGCCCTTTCATAGATTTCTAAAAAGAGCTTGTCCGTTTCTTCATTCTCAAAATTCGCAACGGAGCTGTTCAGATCTCTTCAGCCGTGTTCAAGAGCGACTCGGTCACAAAAGTCTATAAGTTATGCCCGATATTTATTTCCATGTCAGCAAAAAAGATCGACATGGATTCAATGAATAGATATGAAGAGTATATCTCCACGATAATGGGGTGATTTTTTGTGGGTGATTTGTGGGTGATTTGTGGGTGATTAATGTTCCCTCTTAAAATATTAGAAACACCCACAAAAACAAAAACCCCCTGACACCGCTGGTGCCAAGGGATTCCTAGATTAATACTGAGACATATACTGCTCGCGCTCCCAAGGATGGACTTGTGTGCGGAACATATCCCATTCGATTTCTTTTGCTTCGACGAAGTGTTCGAATAGGTGGTCGCCGAGGGCTTTGACCATGACTTCGTTTGATTTGAATTCTTCGAGAGCGTCTGCCAGTGTCGCAGGAAGGTCGACGATTCCGTTTTCGAGGCGCTCTTCTTTTGTCATGACATAGATGTTGCGGTCGATCGGAGCCGGTGCTTCCAGCTTGTTTTTGATGCCGTCAAGTCCTGCTGCAAGGAGTACGCTCAAGGCAAGGTACGGGTTCGCAGAAGGGTCTACGCTTCTGACTTCTACGCGCGTGCTGATGCCGCGGGAAGCCGGGATACGGATTAACGGGCTTCTGTTTTGCGCGCTCCATGCCACATAGCAAGGTGCTTCATAGCCTGGAACAAGGCGCTTGTAAGAGTTGACAGTCGGGTTTGTCACGGCTGTAAAGCTTGTTGCGTGTTTGACGATGCCGGCGATGAATTGCTTTGCCGTTTCACTCAGCTGAAGGTCAGCGTCTTTGTCAAAGAAGGCGTTGGCGCCGTTTCGGAAGAGTGATAGATTGCAGTGCATGCCTGATCCGTTTACGCCGAACAATGGTTTTGGCATGAATGTTGCGTGCAGGCCGTGTTTGCGCGCGATTGTTTTAACAACGAGCTTGAACGTTTGGATATCATCGCAAGCGCGGATGGCTCCGGCGTATTTGAAGTCGATTTCGTGCTGTCCAGGTGCAACTTCGTGGTGAGACGCTTCGATTTCAAAGCCCATTTCTTCGAGCTCAAGTACGATGTCTCGGCGGCAGTTTTCGCCAAGGTCAGTCGGCGCAAGGTCAAAGTATCCGCCTTTGTCGTTCAGTTCAAGCGTTGGCTCGCCTTTTTCGTCAAGCTTGAACAGGAAGAATTCAGGCTCTGGTCCAAGATTGAAATCTGAGAAGCCCATGTCTTCCATTTCTTTCAAAATACGTTTTAAGTTGTTGCGCGGATCACCTTCAAACGGCGTGCCGTCCGGATTATAAATATCGCAGATGAAGCGGGCTACTTTACCTTTTTCGGCGGTCCATGGGAAAATCACAAATGTATCTAAGTCAGGGTACAAGTACATATCGGATTCTTCAATGCGGACGAATCCTTCGATTGAAGAGCCGTCGAACATGACTTTATTATCAAGTGCTTTCTCCAGCTGGCTCACAGGAATTTCAACGTTTTTAATCGTTCCAAGAATGTCTGTAAACTGAAGGCGAATATATTTTACATTCTCCTCATTTACTAGTTTAACAATGTCGTCTCTTGTATACTTTGCCATTCGTAAAACTCCTCCTCTAAAAGGTAAATGTATATAGCAATGCAGTTGCTAACAAATTAATGAAAAAACCTGGACATGTCTCCCTGGCGGAATGTCGTCCCTCTTTGGAAACGGCCTGCTTGGATAAGCTCGTTTTTCAGCAGTTTTCTCAGTTCTTCATCCGACAAGTTGTGCTTCTCTGCTTTTTTCGGCTTGTCTTGTTTGTCTTCTTTTTGTTCGTTTTCTGTTTTGGCGAAAATTTGTTTAATCCCCGCCATGTTTACACCTTGTTCGATCAAATCTTTAATTTCGAGCAGCTTATCTACATCATGGAATGAAAATAAACGTCTGTTCCCTTCGCTTCTTGCAGGAAATACCAGTCCATTTTCCTCATAATACCGAATTTGTCTTGCGGACAGTTCAGTCAGCTGCATGACGATACCTATCGGAAATAAGGGCATTGAGCGGCGAATTTTATCACTCATCTCAATTTCCTCCTTTTCTTATATAAATTTATTATATGTGATGTTATATAATGTGTCAACATGATGTAAGGAATCTTTACATGAAAATATTCTTTATTTTCTTTACATTAATCCCTGCTTCATGAGCGCATCCACAGCACTGCATATCGCATTTTTCACATGGGAATAGGTTAATCCGCCTTGGACATATGCCACATAAGGCGGTCTTATAGGGCCATCCGCTGATAGTTCAATGCTTGCTCCCTGTACAAAAGTGCCGGCCGCCATAATGACATCATCTTCATAGCCCGGCATATAGCTCGGATACGGCGTCACATGAGCATTGACAGGAGAAGCGTACTGAATCGCCTGACAAAACGCGATCATCTGCTCCGGGTTCGAAAATTCGACAGACTGGATCAAATCAGTCCGCTTGCTGTCCCATGAAGGATTCGTCCTAAAGCCGAGCTTTTCGAGGAAGCGGGCTGTGAACACGGCTCCTTTTAATGCCTGGGAGACGACATGCGGCGCAAGGAAAAAGCCCTGATACATCTCCTGGAGCGTGTACAACGATGCACCGGCTTCACTGCCAATTCCCGGTGAAGTCATTCTGTAGGAGCAGGCTTTCACCCATTTTTCCTTGCCGGTGATATAGCCGCCTGTTTTGGCCAGGCCGCCTCCAGGGTTTTTAATCAGCGAACCTGCCATCAGATCCGCTCCAACATGGCACGGTTCACGCTCTTCTACAAACTCGCCGTAGCAGTTGTCGACGAAAACGATGATGTTTTCGTTTATTTCTTTAACAAAGCGAATCATCTTCTCAATCTCATCAATTGTAAAAGACGGACGATCGGCGTATCCTTTTGAGCGCTGGATTCCGACGACCTTTGTCTGCGGTGTGATGGAAGCTGCCACCCGGTCAAAATCAACGGCTCCCTCTTCTGTCAGCTCGACATGGCTGTATCCGATCTGAAAATCCTTCAAAGACCCCGAGTTTTCCTCACCTCTGACGCCGACGATCTCTTCGAGGGTATCGTACGGTTTGCCGGTGATGTAAAGAAGTTCATCCCCCGGGCGGAGAACGCCGAATAAAGCAATTGATATCGCATGGGTTCCCGAGATGATCTGCGGTCTAACAAGGGCCGCTTCACCGCCGAAGACGTCGGCATAGACTTTTTCCAGCGTATCACGGCCGATATCATCGTAGCCGTAGCCTGTCGATGGTGTGAAATGAGTGTCCGATACTTTGTGTTTTCTGTAGCTTTCAAGCACCCTCCACTCATTTCGTTCACTGATTTCATCAATTGTTTTGTGAATCTGTGCGATGTCGGTTTCAGCCTCAACCGCCGTTTTCTTTAGTAGATCTCCGTGTTTTAATGTCTCAAACATGTTCTGCCGTGTCCTTTCCTACATATACTTCTTCAGCTCTCCCAAAATGTTTTGGTCAGGGAGAATATATCCATTCACTTCATATGCTTCGCGATCTTCGTCAAAAATGGTGCTGTTCGTCATTGTCTCAGACTTGATTCTCGACAACAGCCTTCCTTCTGAAGCGGGAATCCTTACGTCATACGGAACGAGCAGTTCCTTTTTCAGATAGTCTTCAACCGCCTGCTTAAACAGCGGCAAGTCTCCGTCTATTTTGGCGCTCGTCATGATATGACCTCTCCCTGAAGAAGGGATGAAATCCGGCCGCTTCCGGTCTCTTTTGTTATAGACGGTTAAAACGGGAATATCATCTGCTTCAAGTTCCTCGAGAAGGCGCTTGACTGTCGCCTCGTGGCCTTCGTAGTCTTCGTGAGAAGAATCAATCATATGAAGAATCAGATCGGCTTCTTTCACCTCTTCGAGCGTCGACCTGAAAGCCGCGATCAAAGTCGTTGGCAGATCCTGAATAAACCCGACCGTATCCGAGAGCAATACGCTGTATCCGCTCGGGAGCGTCATTTTGCGGGTCATCGGATCAAGTGTTGCAAACAGCAGGTTTTCTTCATAGCTGTCGGCGTCTGTAAGCCTGTTAAACCATGTCGATTTCCCTGCATTGGTGTAGCCGACAAGCGCGATTTGCAGTACACCGTTTTTCTTTCTTCTTTCTCTGTATCTGCTTCTGTGGCGAATGACGGTAGACAGCTGCACATTGATTTCATGAATCCGGTTTCTGATATGGCGCCGGTCGGTTTCAAGCTTTGTCTCCCCTGGGCCTCTTGTTCCGATCCCGCCGCCTTGCCTTGACAGGTTGATTCCCTGACCGCTTAACCGCGGGAGGGCGTATTGCAGCTGCGCAAGCTCAATTTGCAGCTTTCCTTCCCTTGTCCGCGCGCGTTTGGCGAAAATATCGAGGATCAACTGCGTCCGGTCGATGATTTTCACGTCAAGCGTTGTGACAAGCGCTTTCAGCTGACTCGGCGACAATTCATCATTAAAAATTAAAACATCGGGCGACAGCTCTTCACAGAGCACCGCCAATTCATCTACTTTTCCTTTTCCGATATATGTAGCAGCATCCACACGGTTCCGCTTCTGCGTGACCGTGGAAACAACCGTTCCATCGGCCGTTTTCGTCAGCGCGGCGAGCTCTTCCATCGAGTATGAAAAACGCTCATCAGACACGTGCGGAAGCTGGCATCCGACTAATATGGCTTTCTCTTTCATGACTTCCTGTTCGTTCAAGTGATCATGTTCCTTTCTTAACGTTAGTCAATAAGCAGTACTATCATAACAAACGAAGGGAGCGGTTGCCAGAAATCCTCGAAAATAAAAAAAGAACGCGCCATTATACGTGCGGCGCGTCTTCTTTCAAGTCGAGATCCTGGCTTTTGATGGTTATCAGGTCATTCTTTAAATAGCAGTCTCCCATCAGCAGTCTCATCGCCTGCGACCGGATGGATTTTTCAATCAGGTTGCGGACGAAGCGGCCATTGCTGAACTTCGCGGGGCTGACCGTGCTTTTGACGGCCATCAGATGGTCTTTCAGCTTCCATTCGGCCTCAGGGCTGAACTGATATTCCCTTTCTGCCATCATCCGTTTTGCAATGTCCATCAGCTGGCTGACTGAGTAATCGGGAAAATCGATGCTGATCGGAAACCTTGACTGAAGGCCCGGGTTTAATGAAAGAAAATGATCCATTTCCCGCGAATATCCGGCGAGGATTAAAATAAATTCGTTGCGCTTATCCTCCATATGTTTGACTAATGTATCGATTGCCTCCTTGCCGAAGTCTTTTTCTCCGCCTCTGGCAAGGGAATAAGCTTCATCGATGAACAGGATTCCGCCCATCGCTTTTTTGATTAAATCCCTCGTTTTTTGCGCCGTATGGCCGATGTACTCACCGACGAGATCGGCGCGCTCCGCCTCGATCAAATGGCCTTTTGAGAGAACATTCATTTCGTAAAAAAGCCTGCCGATTAGCCTGGCGACGGTCGTTTTTCCGGTTCCCGGATTTCCTTTGAACATCATGTGTAGCGCCTGTTTTCCAGCCTTAAGGCCTTGTTCTTCGCGCTTTTTATTGACGAAAATCCAGGCGTAGATTTCCTTGATATTGCGCTTCATTTCCTCCATTCCGACCAGCGTGTTCATTTCCCTTTCAATTTCCTTCAGAATGCTGTGTTTGGCTTCATTTTTTTGCAGTGCAGCCTGATATTCGGCTTCAGCCTCTGAATTGGCCAAAACCTGCTTTTGACCGTTCAATATGATATTGATTTGTCCGTTGTTTTTATAAGTAACAGCCCTTTCCAACACACTCACCTCACCATTCTCTCTTTATATCCTATTCATGGCGCGCTTAAGCCGTGACAGACGCCCACATGACTGCACAATCCGATGCTTTTTGACAAAACCGGGGCAGGTCTTGTTGATACCTGCGCTTTCCCGAGAAATACTTTATTTCTTATTGTATTCAGGTAAGCTGTGCGGACAAACCAATTTTTTATTTCTGTTTGCCTTTTCGGTAATTGCTTAACGGGGTTGACATGGTAAATCGGAAGAAAATGATGAGTGACGAGGTCCTTTGGGAAATGAGCCAATCCGCCGGAATAAAAAATGAAGTTGAAGTGTTTACTGATTTGGTTAAATACCTTTAGGAAGATTGAATAAATGGAAAGAATTCTGTCTCAAGAAGAATCAGAACTGATTGAGACAGAATTTTAATATGACGATTTATTTACTTATACACATAGCAAGCACACGTACATGTCCTGTGATAAGATTTGCCTTGGCTGTCTCTAAAGAAAACAGTTACATTATTGTTCCCACTCCATTTTTACAGCATTTTACTTCCTCCGCTGTGCTCTTTCGCCTTCCGCTATAGTCTTTTCAATTTTAATATTGTTATCTTTCGTAATAATAAGCTTTGACCCAATAATAGTTTCTACCCTTATTTTCACACCATTCAACAAATCCCTTTGATCGTTCTTTTTTAAACGTCACCCAGTCATTCAAAAGCTCTTGATAATAGTTAAGTACTTCGTTATTGTTTTTCCTTGTTTGTTCACATCCTACTTTGTTGTTTAACAGCCGGGACTTAGCAAGAAGTGCTGTATCTTCTTTAATATCACCAAGATACAAATCTTCGGATATATGATGAAATGAATACCAAAGGGCGTTCAAGTTAATATCGATTAGCGTTAATAAGGATAGTTGTTCATTGCTGCCACCAAGTCTAAGTGCATTGTTTAAGTAATCGACACAGTTTTCAGTATTTAAAAACAAACCATACCACCTATGTGGTCTTGGATCTTCGGGATTATTCTTCATCCATCTCTCAAGTAAAGGCTTTAAAAGTTCCTTTTCCAATGGATGAACGAGTACATAGTGAATATCATCTGATGTTTCAAATAAAGCAAACAGCCAACAAGCAAAATTCTGTTGTGCATTATCACCCCACATCTTTGCTTCTTTAATAAAGGAAGATAATGCTTTAAAAGATTCCTTACGTAACCCTTTTTCTTTGAGGGAACAAAACTTTTTAAATAACGGATATACATCCAATCTGTCATTTTTCAAGATATTAGTTAAGACATTTACCATTTTTACATCTCTCTTTGCTCAGAATATATTCAAAAATCTCACTTTTTTGTTCGAAAATGAACAATAATTAATATTACACCTAAGATAATTAACAATACAGGATAAAATAACACAGATGATTGAAAATAAACTGAAGTCTCTTCATCACTAATCCCATCAATCACATAATTAGGAAAAGCAACAGATAACAACTGTACAGAAAATAACATTGATAGCCCCAGCAAACACGAAATAAATCCCGATATAAAGTACATAATAACCTCCAAAAAATTAGTTAATCTTATAACCAACAATTCCCATCACTAGAATGCTATCTTCCCCAAAGTATTCGTTAGTCTCTCCCCTGATACCGACTAGTGTTTCAAGTTCACGTTTAGCGCTATTAAATTCAGCATCAGAAGATCCTTTTTCATATTTATTTCCCTATTTTCTCGAAGATCGTGATTTATACTCTCTTCTAATAGATGATTTTTTCACCCGCCATTGAGTGCCCTTATCAGACCCGCTTAACACTTCTATTAATGCCAAGTTATCTTCTTCTAAAGTTTTTACAATTTTTATTCTCTGATGCTTTGATATAGTAATTGTATCCCCTCCAACGTTGAATATATTACCGGAGTTTTTCTCTAAATTCTCAATAGAATTAGCACCTGTAATAGACTCCCCAAGCCGTAGTTCATCTCCTGTTTTATAGTCTCCACCACTCCCAATCACGTATAGAGCTGCCATTACTCCAAAAACCAAAAGGACGCCAGCTATTCTATAAAACGCTTTTTTTATGAGTTCTATTAATTTATCCACGAATTTGATTATTGGATTATCTATATATTGGTGTTGTCTTCTTTTTACTCGTGATTGCCTTCTTGTGCATCTCTTTCTTATTTTAAATTTTCTTTATCGTGTCCTGGTGATTATTAGGGTACTCAATATAGCTTCCGTCATCCCAAATGTCTTTTCAACAATCATCTTCAGTTCCGCTTTAGTCTCATTTTCATCACCAAACCATGTAACCCGATTCCCTTTAAAAAACACCTCCAAGGCTTATTTCGGATAACAACTATCCGCTTTTAAACTTGAAGGTGTTTTTTATTTGTCTCATCTTATGAAGCGGTCCCTCGTTGTTTATTTAACAATAAGGGCACGTTTCGTTTTTTGAACGCGAGCGTGAATATCCGCGCGTTCTCCCTGTATTATATTTGGGCCCCTTATCTTATGTACGTGACATTCGTTTTTCTGCCTAGATGAGTATAGACGCCCCCTTTATTCCTTCTACACTGATATAACACAGAAAGGGAAAATTTAATTTCTTATCTTTTATTAGATTTAAAACCTTTTGACACCATGTTTTTTCTTCTTTAGCCAGTCTGAATTTGCGATCAATCAAGCTGCATCGGCCGTTTTTAAAAGTGAACATAACCGGTTTGCATTTTTATCAGGGATCATTTCAGCTTGTCTGACAGTGCCTATAACAGCAGGACTCAGCACGTATCTCTTGCCATATGGACTCCCTGTCCTAACAATGCCGTTTGTTCTTTGTTCATGGCTATTTTTAGGTGCAAGAAAGGTTCTGTCAAACTTATAGCATTGCCTATTGAAGATGTAAATCAGCCGACTTAGTGACAACATTGGTATGTAATAAGATTTGAGCTGGTAGAGCAGAAGAAATGCGAAAAGAGGTTATTCAAGAAATAAAAGTCATGGAAGAAAACCATGATGTCTTACTATACTAATCTACTCGCGTTTAGACATACATGAATGATAACTTGAGAAAAACGATGGTGAGCTAGAAGAGTACATAGGCCAAAAAATTTAACAGGAATGCCGGGATTTTTATAGGAATGTTCCATTTCATACAAAAAGAGTTGACACTCTCCCTTCCTCACAATAAACAAGCAGAGAAATATCCGGGCTCAATCGAGAGAGCAGAAGTGCATTACCACATGAAAAACAATAATGATGCCAGTCAGTCTGAAGATGTGCTGCGGGCGCTGCTCAGCTCTCCCCTGTTCCACTTTTATCTTCATGTTCTGTTACTGAACCAATTGTAATAATACGCAAACAGGGATAAACCCATAGCATACTGTTCCAGTTTTGCCTTCATTGATCATCAAGAGGAGCATAAATGAAAAAATAAAGAGGGATTGGACACAGGGAAGGCATCAAAAGTGAAGTTGAAAGTAACTGATTTGGTTAATGACCTTTTGAAGACATGAAAAAAATTCTGTCTCAGGAAGAATAAGAATACAAACCGATTGAGACAGAATTTTATATTACGGTTTACTTATACACGTAGCAAGTTCCTTGTATAACCGTAACACATGTATATGTTTCATGATAAGATTTACCTTGGCTGTCTCTAAAGAAAACAGTTACAGTATTGTTGCCATTCCATTGGAATTGGTAGGCATCTGGATACTTGTCTCTAATCGGAGTTAAATCCGGTGCAGCGCTTGCAGGTAATCCAGATACCAACAGAGCACCCGCAACTGCAACCGCTCCCGCTACTTTTTTGAGTTTGTTTTTAAACATAAACACATCCCCTTTTCGTTTTGTTTACCTATTAAATGCTTGTCCATTTAATAGACACCTTGACTTTAACACCTAAAGGATGAAAAAATTGTCAAACGGTGTAGAATTGAGAAATAATTCAAAAATAATACACATTTTTACAATTGATTAAACATAACTTTAATCACTTTTCACTCAAGATTCACTTTAATTCCATTCCTAGTATTTCAGATCTGTTTTATTTTAAGCTCCTTAAAAACATCGTTAGCTTCTTAAACCTTCCCATTTATACGCTTACCATATTGACCATTTAGCATCAATTTTTCCATTTTTTCGAGAGGCAAATCTGGTGCTGAAATGCTTGTGGGAATATATTTGAAAGTCGCTTCTTTACTGGCTTAAATATCTTGGTGAAATCCGGAAACCTTATCGATATTTCAGAAATGAAAAAGACCAGCCATAAACTCACGGAGAGTTTCACGACCTGGTCTCTAATAAAAGTTATTATATATGTTAATTTAGCAGTCTCAGATTTAAATTGCTACCCTGTCAGCAACATGATATGTTGTATTTGTTGATTGATCGTAGGAAGTGCCCACTAAACCAACTGCACCCAATAACAGAATAGAGCAAATTAGCACCTTAGCTTTCATGTACTGTCCCACTCCTTTGTATTTGTCTTCTTGCCTCAACTACTCTGCGGTAAAACTCAAGTGAATCATGTAGCATTTCTTTTCCTTGTAGAAGTTCGGCCACGATGACTCCATACTCTTCTATGTCTGCATACATACCTTTTTCACTGAAGAACTCAAAGGATTCTCGAACTGCGTCAAGGTCAAATGATAAATACAACCCGTAAATCATTTTCAGCTTTGTAAGGAATTCTTGGTCCTCAAACTTTTGAGCCCACTCCTTCCCCTCGAAGTACCGATCTTCTGCTTCAATCCATTTCTCTTGCTTCGCTTTAACGTGCGAAATATTAAAGAGGGCTTTTGGCAAAAAGCTGTGCTTTTCATTTTTATAAAGTTCAGCAGCCATTTGAAAATGATTCTCTGCTTTGTAAAGTTCTTCAAGTTGATTATAACATATTCCAATATTCAAGTGTGAAGAACCAATTAAATAATCAACTTGCAATTCCTTTGCATCTGACAGTGCTTTGCTGGTATGCTCCAGGGCTTTTTCAGGATTCATTTTATCCAGCCAGTTACCAGTCATTAAAAATTGGCATTGTACTCTACGCTGGCCGTATGTTGGCTGTTTTAAATAAATCTTATATGCATGATTAGCATAATACATAGAAAAATATGTTTGTTTCATATAGTAATAAATTTCTGACAATTTGAAATAAAATTCTGCCTTTTCAACATCATCGCTTTCAAATGAATTCAACTGATTTTCAGCATTCTGGTAGTAAGCCAAAGCATGAAGAAGTTCTTTTTGTCTAAAATGATACATTGCTGTGAAGAAATAGTAATAATATTCGAGCATACCATTCAAATTTTTCCCGCCTTTAGTCTTTTCCCTTAACTCTTCATAATGAACCTGTATATCTTTTGCTGCTTCTGGACAAAGGTAATCCAACATCAGCTTATGACGGAATTCAAGCAATGAAAAATATATAAGAACATCCTGATTTTCTTCCATTATAGCGATCTCTTGTTTAACCTCAGATTTCATTTTTTCAGCTTCATCAACCCAGTCATTTTTAAGGGCTACATACCAATAATTCATTTTCGTTGCAACTAGATCATAGGGTATTACGCTTTTATCCACCAAAATTAAAACCCCTTTCTTCTCTATTTTTTCTGATACTTGACTCTTGGAAGCTTATTTAATTGTGTTGAAATATTCAGTATTTAAACGTGTGAATTTTCTTACATTTTTAAGCTTTCTTCTTTACCCCTTATCATGTCTGAACGATTGGTTTTACTTAGTTTCGTAAGAGTTAATATCGCAATTCCAGCTAGAATTTCAATCAGTCCGCCGAAAGCGATAACTTTTCCTGCACCAAAGGCAGCAGCTGCATAGCCGCTAATTAAAGCCCCTAATGGTACCATCACATGAGAGATCATTCTAATAACAGCAAATACTTGTGGCTGATCTTCATCTGCAACTGAGGTTTGAATAATGGTGTGTTCAGGTACGTTTATGGCACTGATGGTAGCCCCCAAAACAAATGCTGCGAGAAGAAGTAGTAATAAAACTGAATTCATTCCTGTAATGAAAAGTGCAATTCCTTCTATAATTCCAGCGGAGACAAACAATAGTCCGTATCGGTTCACTCTCACTTTAGTTAAGATAAACCCCATTAAAAAGGCTCCGGTAGCTGTTGCTACTCTTATGAAAGAATGAATGACCGAACCGCCGCCTAAATCTTCTGAAAGATAGATCGCTGAAAGCGCCTCCCAAGGAGCTGAACCGATATTTAACAAAACGCAGTATACGGCTAGCGGAAGCAAAATATGATGATTTCGAACAAGTACAAAACCTCTTTTTAGCTTTTTGAAATATGCGCCTTTTGGTTTCTGTTCCTGAGACCCTTCTTCTTTCAAGCTATATTTAATACACAAAACTAAACAGGCTGAAGCGATGTAAAATGGAAATATAATAAGCATTGTATAAGCGGCACCTATTACGGCAATCAATATACCGCAAATCATTAACGAGACCAATTTTACAATTTGGGCTGAAGATTCTATGGTGGCATTAGCTTTTTGAATAAGTTCATTCTTAACAATTTGCGGAATCATGGAAATGGATGCAGGATCATAAGAAGCCCCAGTTGCCGAATGTATCAGCATTAGTGAAATAATGAACCATAATGGTGAAAATCCACTAAAATAAAAAATTGGGATGATCAGCATCAATGAAGCCCTTGTTATATCTGCGGAGAACATCCAGAACTTAAGAGTTTTTGGCTTCATAAAAGGTGAAATCAACGGTGCTATTAAAGCTTGTGGAAGAAGGGTGACAGCTATTAGCATACCCGTTCCGACAGCTCCTTTTCCATCTAAAATGAGAAACCACAAAATAGAAGTAAAAGCAAAGCTGTCTGCGGTTATTTTCACCATTTTAGAGACAAACAGAAAGGAAAAATTTCTTTGCCACACAGTGGAGCCACTATTCATTCCTCAAAAAATCCCCCTTGCAAAAATCCCTCATTTTTACAGACTCTCACCAAAGCATATCCTATATTTGGTTTCTTGGTCAATGTAGGAAAGGAATAATTTAAGAAACATTAAGGTAAAAAAGGGAAAGATTTCATCACCCTTCTAGCATTCTGTTCATATGGAGCTTTAAAGCTGCTTTCCAGTTCCAAGAGGTTCTTTCTTTTATTCCCCCTTCTTTGGTTTTTATATTAAGGATACTCAACAAACATGTCATCACATGTGACAGCTTGTTGATTGATTTCCTTTAAGGCTTTCTGACCCTGTTTGTGAAAATCACTATCATTCAAATCTGGAAAATCAACGATATGCCTGACTTTAGCAATGGTGGCGTTGGCTTTAGATACCAAATGTTTCGTTGTTCGACTGAAAGATTCAAAGAACTGTAGAAAAGGAATATGACATTCCTTTTAAATTCACGATTTGTGTCACCGACTTTCCCTTTTAAAGCATCACCAAGTGATGCAATGCCCTCAACATTTTTTTGACTTGAGCAAATTCGTCTGACTGCTGTTTTAATTGTGCCATCGTTTGATCAATGGCTTTGTGTAACGCCTGAACACCCAGAGTCTTCATGGCACTCTCCTCTAATACTAAAGTTGCAAACATTTTAGAGCTTATCAATAAATAGAAGAGGATTGGTGAATAAATCCTGCTTATCCAACAAAATGAATCCTTTGAATTGGAACAAATACCCTATTCGAATTCAAAAAAGACGACCAGAAATCCGGTCGTCAAGTTCTATAATAATTCTCCGCTGTGTAATATCTCCACTCCCAAAATGGCTGCCCATGACACATAACATATCGGTCTAAAAATATCTCAAAATTTAAATCAAGAGGCTTATACTCCAGACCATCCTCAAGTAAATAAAGGTAGTTGGGATCTCCTTCCTTGAGCCTTTCTCTGTCAATAATAAGGTCGCACTCTTCCAACAAATGGCCAACTGGAATACCGCTAACATCCTCATACAATTCTTCATCTTTCAGTTCTGTATCAATTTCCTTGAGGTTAAATAAATGCAGACCTCCGCCAATATTCACTCCATCTAAAAGAATATCAAAAATTCTAGCTCCATTATGTAGAGTTAAAAATTTTTTATAATCAGCAGGAAGAGATAATTGATGATGTGATTCGAAAGCGCGTATATCGCTTTGAGAGGCTCCGCTGTCAGAGAATGTGACAAGAGCAACTGTAATTTCACCTTCAGAGCCAAGGCTCCTAATGACTCCATTTTGATCTAATAAACTCTTTAAACCATTCACGGTATTCTGAACAAAACTTGTCAAGTGCATCCCCTCACATTTACAGATTATTTATTTCTCCACCAACGTGAGACTTTCTTATGTACATCTATTTGAAGAGGAAACAAATTGCTCAGGATTTCGTAATCATTTGTCTTTTAAGGATATCCTATTCCCGGGTTATCTCAGTTTGGAATAATTAAGGTGATTTTTATTTAAAGGTTTAGGGGTAAACTGCAGCAAATCCAATAGTGCATGAAATAGCCTCCTTGCAAATCTCGCACCGACTTTCACTTGAAAAGAAGGTGCAGTCTTCCCCCTAAATGTTTCCTTTGGGGTATAACTAAATCGCTCCCAGAAATTAATAACTTTTATTTTTGCTGTAAGTCTTTGCTTTTCACTTCCTTTAATATCTCCCTAAGCAACTGTTGGGTTTCCTCGTTTTGTTTACGATTCATCTGGTTTTCCTTTACCAATACGATCATGTAATATAAAAATAAAATGATAGCAGAAAATATAAGCAAATTAGGCAACAACACACTTAACATTTTATATGTAAACCTCCTATTTAAAAAAGATGCCCATCAAGCTCTATGAACATCTTTTTTCCATTCAATATCTCCAGTAAGTTTTTAACACCCTTTTTGCTTGAAGTGAACAGTTGCACTTTGCCGCATTTTAAAAACTTGTTTACATAAAACGACTTCTTCAAGCGGCTGTTACTGATCACATCAATTTTTAAAATGGGGGTTTTTTATTTCTTCAAATTTTGACAAAAACAAGGCAGGTCTTGTTGAAACCTGCGCTTTCCCGAGAAATAATTGTGCTGACAAACCAATGTTTTATCCCTGTTTGCCTTTTCGGTAGATCAGCCATCCGGCCAGAATGATCAAAAGGCCCGATGCGTCATAAGCAAGGTCGAATAAGAGGCGGTTCGGGCTTAGCGGGTTGACGTGGTGAATCTGAAGAAGATGATGATTGATGATGCCCTCAAGGAAATTAAACCAGCCCGCCCCAAGCAAAGAGGCTCCCCAAAAGATGTGCTGCGGCCGGCTGCTGCCCAGTTCACCTCTGTTCCACAGCAGGATTCCGCCGATGAAAAGGATGACGAGCGAAAACAGATGGAACAGTCCGTCACTCATAATTTGGTGAGAGCGATCTGTATCCATGTACACGCTGTGCCATTGAAGCAATTGATGAAAGATGATGCCGTCGATCATGGCGATGATGCCGACGCCGAACAGAAAAGGTCCCCAAAACGCTTTTTTGTTTTTCATATGATTTGGCCTCCTTCACATGCTAATCTGTTATGTACCCGCCGGTTAAAATGATAAAACCGGTTATGTTTACATTCTCTCCTGAAAGCGATTATCCTCTTTTTACCATGGATATATTGAAAAGAAAAAGCTGATCCGAAAAGGTTACTTAATTCCTTTCAGATCAGCTTTTTTATTTATGAAAGGCGGGAAGCCCGCACACGTTTTGTTTCCATTTCATTAATGGCAAGTGTCTCAGGGTCAATCACGACACCATAATCTTGCAATGCTGATTCAATGCTGACAAACTCGTTTAAGACGTCGTCCAGCACCTTTTCCGGTTCACGTTCCAGCGGATTCCCCCAGCCTCCGCCGCCTGCACGATAAAATTGGATGATGCCGCCCGCAGGCATTTTGACTTCAAAAGCCGTTTCATCGATTTCTCTGGCTTCGTCTGTTCCATACCCGACGATCACCTTATTGCTTGGTGCATCGCCAGCTCCGCAGAAGCCTTTTGTTGTATTTCGGACCCCTGCCATCATGACGCTTGTGCGGCTTTCCTTTAAGTGCTGGATCTGAACATCCAACCCGGGTGTGCCTCTCCATCGGCCTGCACCCGTAAAATCGCTCGTATATTCATGTTTTAATACACGGCTCGGGTATTGAACTTCAGTCATTTCAATAGATGGAAGAATGACTCCTGTCATAACAGGAGGATAAAGCCCCCATCCGTCCGTTTCGTATGCAGCCCCCGCGCCGCCGGTATAACCGTAAAAATTCAAATTCACCCACGGCTTGCCGTCATCGTATTTTCCGTGAGAATAGGCGAGAGGAAGCTTATGGGCGTTGACTCCGACGCGTTTTGGCGCACATTGGGAAATGGCCTGTAAAACAGCCTCGGCTATTTCTGCTCCTACGCATGCAGTCGCGTGTCCGCACGGTGCCGGCAGCTGCGGATTCACAACTGTTCCTAAAGGCGCGGTTACTGTTACCGGATTCATATATCCTTCATTGATCGGAATATCCTCATCACAGCAAGTCGAAATACCGACAAAAGCAAACGAAGTCGTATTTGAGAGCGGGCTGTTGATGAAGCCCTTTACTTGCGGGGATGAGCCGGTAAAGTCAATGTGAAGATCGCTGCCTTTCACGGTCACCGTTGCGCGAACCTTAATATCACGGTTGCCTTGAAAGTCGTGGTCAGCAAATGTTTCACCGACATAGGTGCCGTCCGGCCAGCTGCTGATTTCATCGCGAACCCTGTTTTCTGTATATTGAATCCGGTTGTCAATAGCTGTAATCACCTTCTCGGCACCATACTTATCCAGCATGGTCTGAATTCGGGAGGCAGCGACCTTGCATGCCCCGATCATCGCATTTAAGTCGCCTTCAAGCCAATGGGAAAGCCGGTTGTTTGCAACGATTAAATCGAATACATCCCTACGCTTTTCTCCCCGCTCATAGATTTTCAACGGCGGAATCCGCAACCCGTCATGCCAAATGTCTTTTGAGCGCGGATTGTACCCTCCGGCAACCGGACCTCCATTATCGGCCATATGGCTTCGGACAGCAGGGAGCAGGATCGGCTTGCGATTATAAAAAACCGGCATGACGATCGTCCAGTCAAGGCTGTGCGAGCCTCCATGATACGGATCATTGACAAGGAGAATATCTCCGGGGTGAAGATCATACCGAAAGGCGTCCAATAAATGGTCAACTGCGCCTACTACCGCATAAAGGTGAAGCGTACAGCCGGGGGCTTGCGCGACAAGGCGCGATTTTTTGCCGGAAAGGTCAAAGACGCCCGTCGTAAAATCATGTGCTTCGTTAAACAATGGTGAACGGGCCGTTCTCGTGACAGTGGCGCTCATTTCCCTGGCAACCGCATCAAGAGAACCGCCGACCACCTGTGATAGGATAAAGTCCTGATTGATCATAGCTGCTCCTCCTTTTGAGAGTACGTAAAGACGAGGAGGTCGCCTTTTTTCACATGTTGGTTTACCGCGCTTTCATAAAAGGTTGCATCATGGTCTCCCGTTCTTGACAGAGACCCGTATTCTCCCCTTTCGCTAAAAGGCAGAAGAAGGTTGAAATAAATATCGTCCTCCTGGTTAAGCAGAGACACTTTCATTTCTTCCCCATTATCCGTCCACTCCCGGGAAACCATTTTAAAACCGTGGTAAAGCTCCAATTCCTCTGCTGATACAAGCATCCGTTGACCAAATAAAGCAGGCGGTCCGAAGCCTTTTGAAGCTGAAGGATACCCGGGCGCCAGAACAATTGATTTCGTTTCAGCTTCCGTGCCAAGCTCCGGATAAAAAACGGCCTGCGGACCTGTCCCGTATATCGGCGGAAATTCTTCATTTGTGTCTTGTCCGCTTTGAATAGCTTTATATACCGCTTCAGCGATGAAATGTCCGGTAATGCTTGGAGCTAATGCTGTAGCTGCAGGAAATTCCGGATCCAAAATCGTTCCCAGTCTCGTCTTCGTTTGAAACGGTTGAAGCGTTCCTTCATTGATCGGTATTTCATCGGCAATCCTTGCCAGGAACGGCCAAACGGCAAACGCCTTCGTTAAAGCAGCAGGTGCATTAACCGGCTTTACGGACTGTGCCGACGATCTGCTCAAATCGATTTCAACCGAATCGTCCTTCTTTGAGATCTGCACATGAATTGTACTCTTGTTTCCTTTTGTAATTTCAAACTCCTGGACAGCGCTCATTTCCGTTTCAGGCAGGAGAGATACATGATGTTCAACTCTTTTTTGGCTGTATTCAAACATGCTTTCGATCGATTCGGTCACTGTTTTTTGGCCATAGCTGCCAAGAAACGTTTTCAATTGCTGTTTGGCGCCTTGTAAACATGTATACATGGCTTCCAAATCCGCTTTAAAGGAAGCGGGCACCCGGCTGTTTGATAATAAGAAACGAAGAATATCAGTCTGCAGAACGCCTTGCTTATAAAGCTTTACCGGCGTAATTCTGATATTTTCCTGCCATACTTCAAATGCATCGGGATGGAAGCCGCCCGGATACTCGCCGGCCAAATCGATCATCTGAGCGCGGATAGCGGGGAAGAGTACGAGCTCCCCTTCAAGGAATAACGGCGCCGCCATGGTGAGCGACTGTCCTTTCGTTCCGCCGCTGTATGGATCTGCGACCAGCAATACATCTCCATCTGCGATATCAAATGAAAAATAGTCGAACAGTTTTTCCACGCTTTCTTTTAAGGCAAACAAATGTTCAGGCTCATATTGATGTTGAACCGCGATTTTCAGCTCATTCGTAAAAAGCGCTGTAGCAAATGCCCGGTCTTGCGAAAGCAAAGGGGAACGGGAGATTCGCTGCAAATTATCCCCGACTTCTCTGCCGATCGATTGCAGCTTGCTATAAAGAATTTGAGCTTGGATCATGCATTTCCACCTCTTGTCGCCTGTTGAGAATGCTTTACTTCGATGACACAGTTGCGGTATGAATCGATTAGAGCCTCATGTCCCGGATAAACAACAATGGTCGTACCCCATTGCTCAATGATAGCCGGACCGACAATCAGGTTGCCCGGCTCAAGCATTGATCCGTTGAAAATAGGCGTTTTCGTCGGTTCGATCTCAAAATACATATCGCGTTCACCGGTTTTCGCTTTTGAAGGATCCTCCTGCTCAAACGGCTCCTCCTTAAGCTTTAACGGCTCTCTGACCCCAACCAGATCAAGACGGAGGTTTAAGAAGTCAATGTCATGCTCAGGGTCTTTATGGGCAAACATTCTTTCATGAAGGTCATGGAAATCTGCCACCGTTGCTTCAAGATTCAATTCTGTAATCCTCCGCGTCCTTGATTTCACCGGTACGGTTACTTCATGGACTTCCCCGGCGTAGCGCATATCGATAAAGCGGCGGGTTTCATATTGATTGGTGACCGATTGACCTCCAAGTTTTTCGCGGGCCGTCTGTTCCATCTTTTCAAAATCGGCGTTCATCGCTTGCAGATCAACGTTTTTCAAACTTTCAAAGTGCGTCCTGAGCTCCGTTACTTTAAGGTTTGCTGCTACATCGCCGAGCGCACAAAAGACCGGGGCAAGGGGCGGAACGATAACGGTTTTAATGCCGAGGTCTTCCGCCTGCTTACCTGCATGGATGGCTCCCGCACCGCCGACAGCCATTAGAGCGAAGTTCCTTGGATCATGGCCTCGCTGTGTCGTCACAAAGTGGACTGCATTTGACATATCGCTATTGACGATTTGTGAGATGGCAAGAGCGGCTTCCACTGTCGAAATCCCGAGCGGTTCAGCAATTCTTGTACGGATGGCCTTTTCAGCCAGTGAACGGTCAAGCTTCATTTCTCCGCCAAGGAAGTTATCAGGGTTAATATAGCCTAAGAAGACATTCACATCCGTAACAGTCGGTTCTTCTCCGCCTCTTCCGTAGCAGGCCGGCCCAGGATTTGAGCCTGCGCTTCGCGGACCGACTTGTAAAGCTCCGCCGTTGTCAATCCAGGCGATGCTTCCGCCGCCGGAGCCGATCGTGTGGATATCCATCATCGGCAGGGCAACCCGGTATCTGCTGATCCAGTTTTCCGTCGTGATCGCCGGATTTAATTTTTCGATAACCGAGACATCATAGCTTGTTCCGCCCATGTCTACGGTAATGACGTTCTCGTAGCCTGATTTTTCTCCGATAAAGGAAGCAGCTGTCACTCCTCCGGCTGGACCTGACAGAAGGCCTCCTGCGGCAAATTTTCCGCTTTGAATGACATTTTGCACCCCGCCGTTTGATTGCATGACAAACAGTTCTCCAGTAAATCCGTCTTCGCGAAGCCGTTCGTCAAGATGGTTCAAGTAGCTTTGCATGGAAGGGCCTGTGAACGCATTGACAATGGTCGTGCTTACCCGTTCAAATTCCCGAATCTGCGGCAGCACTTCATATGATAACGATACAAACATGCCTGGAGCTTCCTCATGAACAATCTCTTTAACACGGATTTCATGTGAAGGATTCATAAAGCTGAACAGAAAGCAAACAGCAACCGCCTCGATCCCCTCTTGGACAAAACCGCGGACTGCCCGGCGGACGGCTTCTTGATCAAGCTCAGTTACGACATTTCCTGTATGATCCAATCGTTCAGGAATCCCCACACGATACCTTCTTGGGACAATTTGATAAGGAGCTTCCAAGCGCGGAGAAAACACGCTTTCTTTGTACGCGCGGCGGAACTCGATTTCGTCCCGAAAGCCATCCGTCGTGAGGAGCCCCACCTTTGCTCCGTTATATTCCAGCAAGGCATTGGTGGCAACTGTTGTTCCATGGACAACCAATGGACTATTGGCTAACAGATCCTTTACGTCTATGCCGATGATTTCAGCCATTTTTTTAATCCCGTTCATCACACCATCAGACTGGTCAGGGGTTGAAGGCGTCTTCGTCGAAACCATTTGTCCTCCCTTGTTGACAGCCACTAAATCTGTAAACGTCCCGCCGACATCAATTCCAAATACCCATTGGTTTTTTTCATTCATCATTGAAAACCTTTCCTCCTTATCCGCTTAAAAACCAGACGATTCCTCTGTCGCTTCTCCGATTTCGTAACGGAGATTTAATTTTGTGAAAATAAACGTAAAGATGATATAAATCAAAAATGCAAGTACAGTAGAGTTAATCGGCCCGATACCGAACGTTATCTTTGAAGCGCTAAAACCTCCGATGATCACCGAGAGAATCGCCGCAACATTCAGCTTCGAATAAGTTGTTCCAGCCCCGAATTGATATTGTTTTTTCTTGATGACAGGTGCTGTGATCCAATGATCGGCGATCATGACTCCTGCGATCGGCGGAACATACAAACCTAAAAATGTTAAGAATGGCACAAACATATTTTGGACACCTAATAATGCAATGATAATTCCGATTACGCCCATGATCGCCACAAGTGCTTTCTTAGGAATGTTCACAACATTGCGAAGCCCCAGAGATCCGGTATACAAATTGTTATCATTCGTCGTCCACTGCGCAAAAACGATGATGAAAAATGCCAAGAATCCAAGCCCAAGCTTGCTCATAGCGGCTGGTATATTCGGTGTTGACCCGATATCCGGAACATTCGCAGCAATGGCCATTGCCGCTCCTGCAACAAGACAGAAAACACCTCCAAGGAAATAACCTACAGACGCGCCTATTCCTCCTGAAACCGCTCCTTTTGCATATCTCGTCACGTCAGGAAAAACAACCGCACCTAATGCAGCATTTCCAACTACAATTGTAATTCCGGCAAATATCGTCATAGGGTCCCCTGTCGGATGAAACGTCAGCAAGTTATGCCAGCTTCCAGAATAATTGACTGCACTCACAATGCCCCATATAGAAAAGATGACGACTAAAGGTACGGCGATAAAGCTTAAAGCGGCAAGCCCGCGATATCCTATAAAAGCGGTAAGGATCATTAAAATGCCGCCCCAAACGATGGCGACCTCAGGCTTTGCAAGCCAAACCCCCGGAAACATTTCAGAAATTGTCGTCCCAAAGAAAGCAACCTGCCAGCCAAACCAGCCGATTCCAAGCGTCAGTGCCAAGACAATTCCAAAAAGGCTCGATCCGTAGCGTCCAAAAGCCTGACGGGCAAGAACGGTTGTCGATATTCCGTATTTTGCACCCATTACACCTTGAAAAAAGCCATAGACCGCAAGAATCAGCATGCCTAAGACAGCAGCTAAAACCGCGTGTGCAAAATTCAATCCCTGGATTAGGGCTCCTCCAGTCACAATCGTCGACAATGAGATAATCCAGGCACAGCTTGTAATTGTAATGTTAAAAATCGATTTTCTCTTATTTTCAGGCACTGACGTAACAGCAAAATCATCAGCATTTGTAGAGGAAGGTTTTTTACTGTTGTTTTCCATTTTTATGCTCCTTCGTTTCATCGTGTAGGTTGTTACACCATATTCGTATCAATCGTTACCCCTCGTTTTAACGTATTGCCGATTGTACATGCCCTTTCAGCAGAGGTGATTAATTTCTTTTTATAATCGGTCGGAAGATGCTCAGGCAATTTGACGCTAACCGTACATTTCTCAACCCGGGACGGGCCTTCAGGTGCTTTAGCGGCGGAAACAGAAACTGAAAACTCATCCTCCTGCACTTCTATCCCATCCCTTTCAAACATCTTTCGCAGAGATATGGTGATACACATACCTAATGAAGCTTCCAACAGCTCTATCGGCGACAGTCCGTCTGAATTCGGAGTGAAAGACCCCTTCGCCTGCATACCGGCTTCATGAAAAATCCCAAACTCTCCATTTGATTTTTGAATAATAGTCAAATTTAATTCCTCCTTTGGCCAATCAGCCCGAAAAATTCAAAATGAACCAATTCTTCAGTCATTTCATCAACCGAAAACTTAGGAACATAATTCAGATCATGCTTTGGCCCAAACAGCCATTTTGATAGTGTGCCAAACACAAGACTAGTTAACATGGTGGCCTGCAGGTCAGTGTTATGGGAGGAATTTAGCATTCCAAGCTCTGTAGCCCTTTGGATGTTCTTTTTAAATGCCTGTTCAACACTGATCAGCGCCTCTTCAATTGCCTCCCTGATTTCCGGATCGGCGCCTTGTCCCTTGACTAATAAAAATGTCAATAAGTTTCTATTCTCCTGTGCAAATGTAAAAATTCTTTTCATAAGTGCTGTCGTGGATTGGATCATATCATCAGTAAGAGCAAACGTTTGCCTGTAGCCTTGATGAATAGCTGCAAGAAGGTTTTCTTTTCCTCTGTCTATGATTTCCTTGGCGATTTCTTCTTTGCTTTTGAAGTGCCAGTAAAAGGTTCCCTGTGCAACGCCAGCCTGTTTTACGATGTCTGAAATTTTTGTCGCGTGATATCCTTTCGTAGCAAAAATCTCAAGCGCGATATGTAGCAATTCCTCTCTTGTGTCCGTATTTCCCAAGCATTTCCCTCCTCACCCTGAATCTTGATTGACAAGTCAGTCAGTTTTAGGGCTGTAATTCCTATTGGATTTGTAAGAATAATCTTATACAATGTTCTTTTTCTAGTCAAGTTGCTAACCTTTCCATTTTTCGCGCAATTACAAAATATGAGCAAAGCAAAACCTCTATTTACTTCTTTAATCCCCCTCACGGCCACTGGATCAAACGGCTTTCGGTTTATTTTTTCAAGAGATTTGCAGTTTCATCGACTAATTGTAATAAAGTTTTTTTATGATGTGATGATGAAACTTTTTGACGATCTAATTCCCGCAGTCTGGAATAAATGTCTTTCCGCTCATTTTGGAGTTCGCGTATGGCTTGAATCTCGGCATTGTTCAGTTGTTCCAGTCTTAATCGGAGCGCCTCTCTTTCGTTGAACACATTCCCACCCCCTAACAAAATATTACTTGTAGTGTATAGGACTTTTTTCAGTTTAACAATTCTTCTTTCTTAAAAATTTGTGTATTCGATTTGGATGACCGGAATCTTGGCGGGATTTCAACCTACTTTTTATGGAGAGATTTTACGGCTTTGAACACGAGGAACCGGACTGGAATTCATGAGAAACCTTGAAAAAACCAAAGAGAACTCAGCCGGAGTCCTCTTTGATTTTTTTATCGCTATATAACCTTGTTGAATCTCAAAATCTTCTTGGAACATTATTTTCACAAAAGAAAAACATGATATAGATATAAAGCTGCAAATTTTGAATTCTTTTCATCAATCAGCACTTGCATCATGAACTCCTTTTCGCCAAAATACAAGGAGTCCTTCAAAACAGCAAGACTTTCCGCAGATTTGAAATAATCGTTCCAATCACCGCAAAAAGGAGTTTTTAGAAATGATGATCATTTTAATACTGATAGCCGGCATTTTGGCCGGAATGGCGATTCCCGTTCAAACCTCAATTAATTCACGGCTAGGCATGAAAATCGGGTCTCCTTACGGGGCGGCGGCCATTTCTTTTTTTGTCGGGACGCTTATCCTGCTCATTGTTGCCTTCGTGACAGAGCGCCATTTTTTGTCTATCATCGGACTTTTTCCTTCCATCCCATGGTGGATCCTCGTGGGGGGCGGATGTTTAGGCGTTTTTTATTTAACATCAAATATTTTGTTGCTTCCGCGTCTTGGATCAGCACTGACGGTTGTCGTCACTCTGCTTGGGCAGATGATAATGGCTTTGGCAATCGATCACTTCGGATGGTTTCATGTTCCTGTTCATGAATTAAACTTTCCTAGAGTCATCGGCATTCTGTTCATCATCTCCGGGGTTTTCATCATCAAAAAATATTAATAGCAAGGGAGTTCATCACCGATGAAAAACAGATCTATGTACGTTTTTCTTTACATGATGCTCGGGCTTTTTGCCGGAATGGCATCCCCGATTCAAACATCCATCAATTCAGAGCTGAGAAATGCTCTCCAATCACCTTTAATCGCTTCTCTGATTTCGTTTTTGGTGGGAATGATCGTTCTTCTTTTTCTCACAACGATCATTGAACATCGGCGGTTATTTCATATAAACAATTTACAAACAGCAAAAACCTTTGTCACAGGCAGCCCTTGGTGGCTTTGGACAGGCGGAATACTTGGCGTCATCTTTATTACGTCCAATATTTTGCTTTTGCCGATTGTCGGAGCATCTCTTACTGTTGTTTTGGCTTTAAGCGGCCAAATGATCATCGCCCTCATCATCGATCATTTTGGATGGTTCGGAATCCCCAAACACCGCTTGAACGTGCAGCGCCTTCTGGGAATTGTCCTGATGATCACGGGAATTATGATCATTCAGCATTTTTGATGCCAGTCCTTTTGCACCTTCTGCCGGCTGGAATTCACGTATTCGCTTTAAAATGAATAAAAGGGCGGTGTCCGCCCTTTATTTCAAATTTCTCAGCCATTTAGTTTACATAATATTTTTATAGTAAACTATTTTTTCACAAATAAAAAAAGCCATTTTGTTAAAATGACTTAAGTGCTGCAATTGCCGTATGCAAGTAAGAAAGTTTTAAACCACACTCCTCAAAGTGGGTGTCTGCAGAAACGTTCCTGTCGTCCTTTCGAGGAAGGCATGACATTCCGGTTCCGATATAAAACTCCCTATTACAGCTTAAAGGTTAAAACTTAATTATCATTACGTACAATGCAGCGTAATTTATTATATGATAAAAACATTAATCATGCAACCCCTTGCCTGAAGAGAATGATACGTTCTATAATAAGCTGAATATTTACAAAATTCTGCAATCCGATGGCAATCGTACAACCCTTCCCGTACATCTGTTCATAGACTGTCTATTGAGGTGATGTCTTGTGGTAAAATTTTTTATCGATCCCGGCCATGGCGGGACTGATCCAGGCGCTTCAGCCAATGGTTTGCAAGAAAAACAGTTAACATTGCAAATCGCCTTGGCTTTAAGAAACATTCTGCTGAATGAATATCAAAATGTTTCAGTCCAGCTGAGCAGGACAAGCGACCAAACCGTCAGTCTGACGCAACGCACGAACTCCGCGAACAGCTGGGGAGCAGACTACTTTCTATCGATTCACATCAATGCCGGGGGCGGGACAGGTTTCGAGGATTATATTTATCCCGGCGTCGGCGCACCTACCACCACCTATCGGGATCTCATGCATGAAGAGATTTTAAAAGTTGTCGATTTCAGGGATCGCGGCAAGAAAACGGCCAATTTTCACGTGTTAAGAGAAACGGTCATGCCCGCACTGCTTACGGAAAATGGCTTTGTAGACAATACAAGCGACGCCGAGAAACTGAAGTCATCCACGTTTATTCAATCCATTGCCAGAGGCCACGCCAACGGACTCGCAAGGGCATTTAACCTTTCAAAAAAATCCGCAGCTCTCTATAAAGTGCAGATCGGTGCTTTCAGGAACAAAGCCAACGCCGATTCGCTTGCCGCTCAAGCGGAAGCGAAAGGGTTTGATGCCATTGTGATTTACAGGGACAGCCTTTATAAAGTACAAATTGGCGCCTTTTCTTCGAAAGAAAATGCCGAAGCGCTCGTTCAGCAAGCCAAAAACGCCGGATTTGACGCTTTCATTTACCAGAAATAGGGACAACCATCATGAAAAGCCCGCGATCTGTCTCGTATAGATCGCAGGCTTTTTTTATGCTTTTGCAGCTTTACTTTGAACCGCCGGCTTTTGATTCGATGCATGGCTGTTCAACACCATTCCGATAATGACAAAAGCCATGCCGCTCCAAGAGATGGCACCTGGAAGCGGACTTGAAAGAAACAAAATTTCACCAGCAGCCGCAAACAGCACTTCAAACGATTGTGTGGCCTCGACAGCCGCTAATTTGCGCATATCCCCTTTTACAAGATCGGTAGCGGCAAAGAACAGCACAGTTGCACATATTCCGGAAAAGACAGCCACCAATCCTGACTGAATGACTTGTCCCCGGCTGGGCGCACCTGCCGATGCCAGCCCGTACAGCGAGAGGATCAGCCAAAACGGAAGGCTTGCCAACGTCATCCCCAATACCCGCTGATAAGCATCAAGGCGCCCGGCGCAAGCTTCCATCATTTTTCTGTTCCCAAGCGGATATGCAAATGAAGCCAAAATAACCGGCACGATGCACAGCAGCATCTCGTGCAAAGAAAGCTGTGCAGCATGCTCAGCTTGCATCAACGCCACCCCGATTAAAATGATAAACGACATCGTCAGCCCCTTATATGGAATTTTGCCTCTCATCTGTACCGGACCTGTTTTTGTTTGAATGGTTTCGTAAAAAAGCGGCGCCAAAAGGGAACCGGAAATGATCGTGATTTGCCATGTTCCTGCGATCAGCCAGCCCGGCCCGTAAGCCGCAGCAAAACAGAGCGGCGCATAAAAAAGGCCGAAGCCGATGATGCTCCATCTCAGCCATATGCCCGGCGCTTTTTTGATTTCCTGAAAAAGCTCTTTTACATTCCCCCTCAGCCAAACGATGACAAATAAAAGAGGCGCCATGAAGATAAATCTTAGCGAAGCGCTCCAGATCCAGCTTCCCCCTTCAAGCTCCATCGCCCTGTTTAAAACGAATGTAAAAGCAAAAAAGAAGGCTGCAAAAACGCCCAGTATAATCGGCCTCACAATCCCCTCACTCCTTTTCCTGATGTCCGGCCAACCGGTCTCCGAGACTGAGCCAGTTTTCCTCGGCAAGCCTGATGGCCGCATCCCGATCCCCCTGTCTGCAGGCATCGATGATACACTTATGCAGTTCGACAGACTTCAAGCTGCCGATCGAGGAAAACTGCGACATTTCAAGACGGTAAATTTTTGAAGAAATTCTCTCCAATGCCCGGGGAATTTCCGGGTTTTTTGATGCTTGTAAAAACACGTCATGAAAAGCAGCATCCGATTCGATTGCTTCGATAATGTCTTCTTTTTGAATCGCTTGCTGCAACGTTTTGTTATGCGCCTCCAGTTGATCAAAGTCGGAATCCGTTAAAAAAGGAAACGACAGCTTGACAGCCAGCGCATGCAGTGCCGCAGTGACTGTAAAAGCGTGTTCAGCCTCCTCGCGATTTAACGGTGCGACACGTGTTGCCGATCCCGGAACAGCTTCAACAAGGCCTTCATCTTCCAGTCGTTTGAGCGCCTCCCTGACAGGTGTGCGGCTGATGCCAAACTGCTCTGCAAGCTCCTGATCATGCAGGCGCTCCTCCGGCTTTAGTTCTAAATGTACAATGGCGCGCTTCAGTGTTTGATACACTTCTTCCCGAAGCGAAATTCGTTTGATTCGTTTAATGTTATTTTTCATCATAAAACCAATATATCGGATTTTGGTTTTATGCACAACTAAAAAGAGGTTAGATTTTACTAACCTCTCAGATTGTTGACAAAATCCCAAAACGGCTTATCGTTTTAGGATTTTGTCATCCTTTAACCTCTTTCTCTTTAGCGGCGTATTTTCTTTTCTCCTGGCAATCTTTGCAGATGCCGTACAGCTCCAATCGGTGATGTGTCACTTTAAATCCGGTCATCCGCGCCGCAATGTCTTTCACTTTATCAAGTTGCGGACAATGAAAATCGACGATCTTTCCGCATACTTCACATATGACATGATCATGTTCCTCGACAGCCCGATCAAAGCGAAGCGGATCTGTAAACCCCATTTCTTTTATAAGGCCCTCTTGTTTTAAAAAACGGATGGTGTTGTATATCGTCGCTGTACTGACAGCAGGATAGACTTCCCTTAATGATTGTTGGATTTCGGCTATTGTGGGATGGTTCCTGTTTGCTAAAAAACAATGGTAGATGACCAGCCGCTGCGGCGTCATTCGAATGCCTTTCCGTTTAAGCTGCGCCATCGCTTCCTGCTTTACCTTCGTTTCCTTTTCCATGCCCCCTTTTTTCCTTTGAATCTTTTGATATCTTTGCTCAGCAGCCTTAGAATCGGATTGCTTTATGATGCGTTGTTCATTTAATGAACGTTCTCTTTGATCCGATCGAAGGCCTGCCACGGCATAAGGGCACAGTTATGACGGGCTCGCAATGGATGGACACCCATCAGGGAAACGGCATCTCCCAGCAGATCATCTGCCGGTTCTTCTCCTTTTCTGATCATATCTTCCATCGCCTCCCGCATGAGTCCGGCTTCTTTTAACGTCTTTCCTTTTATCAGTTCAGTCATGATTGATGAGGAAGCCATGCTGATGCTGCATCCATCTCCGATAAAAGCTGCGTCTTCGATCTTTTCATCTTTAATGTCGATAAACAAAGTCATCACATCACCGCATGTTGGATTTTTATAATGGACGTAATACGCATCGCGTTTATCGATTTTTCGAAAATTTCGTCTGTATCTTGCATGATCCATAATGACGGACCGATACAGCTCTTCCAGTTTCGGCATGAAATCATGCTCCTTTCCTTTTGAACCGTTTATTTTGGTTGAAAGAATAAACGGATTCAGTTATACTTCCGTTATTAAATCGTAATTATTACGATTTAATCATAACCGATCAAGAATCTCATCGCAAATGAAAAGGCAGCGCGGTCAAACACAAGGGGGAAGGATTTATCATGAAGGAGCCATACCGCATGCAGCTCGATTCTTTTCAAATGACAATTTTATCTGATGGAGCATTTCGAGTTTCAAGGGATTTCTTTTTGGCGGGAGGAGCCCCTCAGGAAACAGAACGTTATCCTGAAGAATTTGAAGTAGCGCTGAACTTTGTCTGTCTGGAGACAAGCGGCAAACGGATACTGATTGATACGGGATTTGGCGAAACAGGCGGGCCAGAAAGCGGGCACTTGATTCATCACCTGAAGCAGGCGGGAATCAAGCCTGACTCGATAGACTATGTCATTTTGTCACACAGTCATTTAGATCATACGGGAGGTCTTCTGAAAAACGGGGCGCCCGCTTTTCCAAACGCTGTTCATCTGATCAGTGAAGCAGAATGGCTGTACGCAAAACAAACACCGGCTTCTCCACAGTTTCACATTCTCTCCGCTGTCCGGCCGCTACTGAAGCTACTGACCGAAGACACCGAACTGCTTCCCGGACTGAAGCTGATCCATACGTCCGGACATACACCTGGACACCTGACGATTGAATTGCAGACAAAAGACGGCGTCTGTCAGATCATCAATGATGTATTTCATATTCCAGAAAGCATTTCCAATCCGACGCTGCGGGTTTCGCTTGAGCATGATCCTATCGAGGGAGAAAAGACAAGGAGACTCCTGGCCCGGCAGGCTTATAATGAACGGGTTCTGCTCCACGGCTGTCATTTCCCATATCCCGGCTTCGGGTTGATCGAAAAGCAAGGCTCACTTTTTCAATGGAAACCGGTTCAATACGAAAAGAAAACTCGCTGAATCAGCGAGTTTTCCAATTTAAACTAAGATATCAACGACAAACTGTGACCAAGATTCAAGCCTGTCATAGACGCTTTTTTCTTTCAGATCACTGGCTTTCATCCAACGGCCGGCAATCTGCTCCTTTTCTTTCACCTCAACGTGTGCGCCCGGTTTTAATTCAAGCGCTGAAAGGATTCCGATATGTACTTTTCCGACGCTGTTTTCATCATCATTAATCAGTCCGAGCGTCACCATTTTTTCTTTATCTGACTCCTCGATTAGAAGCTCTTCATCAAGTTCGCGGTCTGTATTCAACTTCAGAATATCGGAAAAGTCAAGCCCTTCGGCAAAGTTCATGTGTCCGCCGAAACCGAGTGACAGCTTGTTGTGAAGCCGCGCTTCCCCTCCGCCTTCGAGCCGCTCATAGACAAATATTTCGTCTTCTCTTTTGATGACAACATAAGGGATCGGCTGTTTAAATGCAGGATCTTCCTCGGCGTCTCCCCTTCTCATTTCACTGAAGTGGCGTTCAATATGCGCCATGATCTCCCCGATCGTCTCGCCGTCGCTGTTGACGCCTTGGAAGGTCAGCGTTTCATTTGCAAATACGTTTTCCCGCGGGACCACGAGAATCATTTCGTCCATTTTTCCCATCGTATCCGTTTCCTCCTCAAAGTGAAAAGAGCAGATTCGTTCTGCTCTCATTTTGCCGTGTATCAATAAATGAAAGGCGGGGCTAGGGCGCGGGTGCGCCCTTTTAGCCCGGCTTACTTATCGTCAAAGTAAAAGTCGTCGTCTTTTAACGGTTCAACTGTTGCTTTTTTGTAGCCGTTCCCTTTCATTGAGAAGAAGTCGTGTGACTTCGTTTTCGTATTCAACCCGTTCAACACGATCGGATTGATCTCTTCTTCTTCAAAATAAGCTTCAAAGCCAAGGTTCATCAGCGCTTTGTTGGCATTGTAGCGGATGAACTTCTTCACGTCGTGTGAAAGGCCGACCTGATCGTACAGGTCTTCTGTATATTCAAGCTCATTTTCATAAAGCTCTTTCAACAGATCAATGGAAAACGCATACAGCTCTTCTTTTTTCTCCGCTGTCTGCTGATTGTAAATCTCCTGAGCGAGCAGGCCGACATAGACGCCGTGAATCGCTTCATCCCGCAAGATCAGGTTGATGATTTCGCCGCTTTGCATCAGCTTGCCTTGTCCGTAAAAATAAAGCGGGTAGTAGAAGCCGCTGTAGAACAGGAAGCTTTCTAAATAAACGGATGCGACCATCGCTTTAAACAGCGAAATCTTATCGCCCTGGCGGATTTTTTCATAGAGCCCGACAATGATCTGAGCTTTTTTCTGCAGGTATTTGTTTTGTTTGACCCATTCAAAAACTTCGTTGATCGTCTCTGTCGGGGCGAGCGTCATGAAAATGTTTGAATAGGACTTGGCGTGGACCGCGTTTTCCATCATCGCCATGAAATTCAGCACCGCTTTGCGCTGATGCCCTTCCACATGCTCAGCAACAAGGGGCATTCCCGTGTTCCCCTGCTCTGTGTCAAGAAGCGTCAGCCCTGCGAGCACCTTCATGTATGTGTCCTGTTCATTTTTACCCAAGTACTTCCATGTCAGAAGATCACCATTAAGCGCAATCTCTTCCGGAAGCCAAAACTGCTTCACATTTTGGTTGTAAAACATTTGGGTAAAATCATCTTCGTGCTTTGACCAGTTTGCTGCATCATATATTTTCGTCACTTTCGCATACTCTCCTTTAATCAAACGACACAAGAAAGGCAGCCTTCTTGCCCTGTATCCTTCGTTCTTGCATAGTAAAGTGTTTTGATTCCTTTATGGTGGGCATAAAGATCGATCCGGTTCAGATCGCGTGTCGTCATTGTATCTTTCAGGAACAATGTAAAGCTTATGCCTTGGTCAACGTGCTGCTGAATCGTCGAGATCATGTCGACAACCCTGAACATGTCCATATCATACGCTTCTTTATAGTAGAACCAGTTGCTCGGCGCAAGTCCAGGCATTGGATAGTACGTCTTGGAGTTGCCGTATGTTCTTTCTTCAATCCGCTCCATGATCGGCATGACTGATGCTGTGCTTGACTGCACATATGAAATGGACCCGGTCGGTGCGATGCACAGTCTGTAGCTGTGGTACAATCCGTGTTCTTTGACAAACTGTTTCAGCTGCTCCCAGTCTTCTTTTGTCGGAATGTGCATGCCTTCAAAAAGCTTGGCCACTTTTTCGAATTTAGGCGAGAAATCTTGTGTGACATACTTTTCGAAGTATTCGCCTGTTGCATAAGCCGAACCTTCATAGTTATGATACGTCTCACCTTTTTCTTTGGCGATCTCGGCAGACCGTTCAATCGAGTAGAAGTTCATCATCATAAAGAAAGTGTTCGCGAAGTCCCTCGCTTCCTCACTTTCATAGGCGATATTGTTCTGTGCCAAGAATCCGTGCAGGTTCATCGCTCCGAGCCCGATGGATTTCATCGCTTTGTTCGCTTTTTTGACCGCCGGTGCGTTTGTAATGTTTGTCGTTTCAGAAACGTGCGTCAGCGAATCGGTTGCAAGCTTAACCGTCTGCTCAAGCGATTTGTTTTTCATGACGTTCAAAATGTTCAATGAACCAAGGTTGCAGGAGATATCAAGGCCGATCTCATCTTCTTGACCGTAGTCTGTGTATGAAGAAACTTGTGAAGCCTGAAGAACCTCCGAGCAAAGGTTGGAAAATTTAACCTTGGAAATATGATTGTTCGCATGCGCGTTGTTGACATTGTCCTGGAACATAATGTACGGATACCCGGATTCCGATCTTAACATCGCAAGCTTTTCGAGCATCTTGCGCGGGTGGACTTTTTCTTTTTTGACGCGCGGATCTTCCACAAGCCGGTCGTACATCTCGTTCATGTCCATTTCATCGAGGTGTTCGCCGTACGCTTTATAAACGGTGTGCGGATAAAATACGTATGCCGCTTTATCCTCTCTTGCAAGCTCGATAAATTTATCTGGAATCACAACCCCGATGGACAATGTTTTCACCCGGACATCCTCGTCAGCCGAAATCTTCTTCGTATCGAGGAAATCGTTGATGTCGCGGTGGAAAATGTTTAAGTACGCAGCGCCTGAGCCTTGTCTTTGTCCCATCTGATCAGCGTAGCGGAATGCGTTGTCAAGAAGCTTCATTACGCCGACGACACCTTTTGTCGCGTTTTCGACGTCTTTGATTGCTTCGCCTTTCGCACGCAGTTTTGAAAGGTTTAAAGATACGCCTCCGCCGAGCTTTGACAGCTGCATCGAAATATCAATCGCTCTCGAAATGTCGTTCAAGGAATCATTGACTTCCAAGAGGAAACAGCTGACCAGCTCTCCGCGGCGTTTGCGGCCGGCATTTAAGAACGTCGGCGTGCTTGGCTGATACTCCTGGTTGATCATCATTCTGACGAATTCTTTCGCCTTCTCCTTATCCCCGTTTGCAAAAAATAAAGCTACGATAGAGATTCTGTCTTCATAGCGTTCAAGAATTTTTTTCTTGTCGTTTGTCTTCAGCGCATAGTCATTGTAAAACTTAAAAGCGCTCATAAAGGACGGGAATCTGAATTTTTTGGCGTAAGCCTCTTTGAACACTTCCTTGATTTCTTCGAACGTGTAGCGGCTTAAAAACTCTTCTTCATAGTAGTCATTCTTGATTAAGTAATCGATTTTCTCTTTCAGATCATGGAAAAATACCGTATTTTGGTTGATATAGTCTACAAAATAACTATGTACAGCTTCTTTATCTTTATCAAACTGGAATTTCCCGTCTTTTTGGATCATGATCTCATTGTTTAACTGGATCCATTTTGGCACTTGATTTTGTGACAATTCTTTCTACCTCCTGAGTAAACAGTTCAACGTCTTTGGCCGTCCCGCTGAGCTCAAATTTGCCGAGAATCGGAACCTGATATTGCTTCGAGATTTTTTCTGCGCTTTTCGCAAAATTATCTCCCCACACTCTGTTTCCGCTTGCCGCAACTCCCAAAAGAAGATGGGCGTTTTTCTCAAGAAACATCTCAGTCGTTTTCGGAACTTCCCCAAACCCTGTCGTGTACGTGATCAAAACAAACGGTTCATCTAGATACTCCTCTGTGTTGACTTTCCGTTTATTGCGAAAAGGCGTCTTATCCACAAAGCGCTGAACGTTTCCCGTTTTTGAATCAAATACGATCTGAATCATCATTATCACGACCTAGTAAAATTGTTTCCGAGTCTTCCACTCGAACCTTACACAATATATAGTATACTATCATTCAAGAAAACACAATATATTGTGCTCGAGTTGATGAAAGTTTACAATTCGCTTCAGCTTAGGAGGCCTAAGGCCAAAGAAATATGAGTAGAATGAGAGCCGTTCGCTCATCCTACTCACAAACCGAAATCTATCATAACACGAAAAAAATTGAGTTAGTAGACTAGACTTTTTCGCTTATTTTTTGTAAGCGTCACAGCACTTGTTCTCGCATACCTCTTTAATATCGGCTTCGATGCCGAGTTCCTTGAGAACCGACTGGACAGCCGTCATGATCGACGCTTCCCTGACAAGTTCTTTTCCGTTTACGAGAATACTTGTGCCGTATTCATAGCAGGAATCATCTTCACACGTCTCTTCCCAATGGTTGATGACGATCTTAGGTTTCATTGTTCGCTCATTCCTTTTCATTTTCAAACTGAATTGATGTAAACACTACTTAGTTTAGCGATTAGATGCCGCTTTGTAAATTTGAATGCCTCGGGCTTGCACAGGACGTGATGACGGCGGCGTTTTAGACAGGATGTCTGAGCAGTTAGCCGCCGTTCCTTTTATTCCTTAACTCCCTGCTCTCTAGGACCGGCAACGGCCGCAGATGATTGTAACGTCACCATGAAAAGACAAAATCCCAAAACAGTAACCTGTTTCAGGATTTTGTCAGGCAATCTGAAAAAACCATGCAAGGCATGGTCTTTTAGTCCGCGAATCGCTATTCGAGTTCGAGCTGAACGTTTTTTTGCGGTGCAAACGTGGAAATGGCGTGTTTGTATATAAGCTGCTGCTTTCCTTCCGATTCAATCAACACTGTAAAGTTGTCAAATCCTTTTACCTGTCCGCGCAGCTGAAATCCATTCAGTAAAAAGACCGTGACAAATGTATTTTCTTTCCGAATCTGATTCAAAAACTGATCTTGAATATTTATCGATTTCATGATTCTGGTCCTCCTTGTTTCTCTATATCATATTGTTTCGATTAAAGTTCGAGCTTTCCTGCTATGTAAGTGAAAATTTCCTGTTTTTTCTGCTCGATATTGACAGGGGGCGTCATGTCAAACCAGGCGACATCCATTTGATTTCTGAACCATGTCAGCTGCCTTTTGGCATAGCGTCTCGAATTCCGCTTCAGCGTCTCAACCGCCTCTTCCAAAGACGCTCTGCCTTCAAAATGCGCATAAAGCTCTTTGTAACCGATGGCTTGAACAGACTGGCAGTTTCTTACGTTTTCATCATAAAGCTGTTTCACTTCATCCAGCAGCCCTTCATCCATCATCTGGTCAACGCGGCAGTTGATCCTGTCATACAGCACTTCCCGCTCCATCGTCAAACCGATGAGAGCCGTGGTGTATAAAAGCTCTTTCCGCTGTCCTTCCATATGTTCGGACATCGTTTTTCCTGTCGTATGCAGGATTTCAAGCGCCCTGATGACCCTTCGTTTATTGTTTGGATGAATGGCTCTTGCCGCTTCGGGATCGCGCTCTTTCAAAAGACCGTGAACATATTCGGCCCCCCTCTTGGCAGAGAGCGCCTCCATCTCCGCCCGAAACTCAGGGTCGCCTGCTTCCTCTGTGAATGAATAGTCGTAAAGGACAGACTGGATATAGAGCCCGGTTCCCCCGACAATCATCGGAAGCTTCCCCCGCCTGGCGATCTCTGCGATTTTTTGTCTGACGATCTCCTGATATTCAGCAACCGAGAAAGATTCCGTCGGTTCTTTAATATCGATCAGGTGATGCGGAACCCCGTTCATTTCCTCTTCTCTGATTTTTGCTGTGCCGATATCCATTCTTTTGTAAATCTGCATCGAATCTCCGCTGATAATTTCCGCGTTCAAATGCTCGGCCAGCATGACGCTTAATTTTGTTTTACCGACAGCGGTCGGTCCGATCAAAACGATGACTGGCGGTTTCGTTTTATTCACTGCTGATCACTCTCTTTAAACAAGCTCCTCCCATTATACCATTTCACGTTCAAAAACACCCATTTCATTTTACCCGTTTTCACTGTTTTCCAAACATTCCCTCACCAGCCTATCGGCTCATTTCCCACGATTTCTCTTGTGTAACCCTTAAAATGATGCCGATGCCTCTCCTTCATTCCATCGGTTAAATACACAACTCCTCCATATCTGATCGGGGGAGCCGTAGAATATGCCAGATAGGTCGTGCCCCCGATTTCATGGTAGTGCGTGCCGTCCGCTCGCGGAATCGCGGGCCCTGTAATCGCGTAATACCTATGGTAATGACCATCATCAAAAGAAGTAATTCCGGAATAAAAATGTACGTGCCCATCTGTATTGCTTCCGTTTGCCGGCTGGGAAAAACCTTCAATTAGGTGGTAATGGCCGTCGGCAATCGATGTTTTCGCCCTGTAGGCGTGGGCATGGGCCGGCGACTTTGACCAATCCGACTGATACAGCGTCATGTTTCGTTCACTCCTTTTTGAGGGCGGCTTCACTAAAAAATCCGGCGGGCGCCCAAGCAAAAACGGCTGGGCAGAATACAGTGATGTTAGTCAGGTTTCATTTTATTATTGGAGGGATTTTTTTATGAATCATTTCGACCATGCTCCTGTCTATTACGACGACAACCAGCGAATCATCGGCAGGCCTTTCTTTGGCGGACCTTTTGGGCGCCCGTTTTTCGGCCCGCGTCCGTTTTTCGGTCCGGGTCCCTTCTTTGGAGGATTTTTGGGCGGCCTTACTGCCGGAGCGCTTCTCGGCCCTTGGGGATATCCGTATCCTTACTATCCTTATTACTGACAGATAAAGGCTCTTCCAGGGGCCTTTTTACATAACTTTTTTCTTGACTTAGAACTTTTGCATCAATTAAGATGGATTTTACTAACCGGTTAGTAAAGCGGGTTTTTTTTATGTCTAAAAAAGAGGAAATCTTTGAAGCGGCCTCATGATGATTGCGGAATTTAAAGGCTTTAACACTTTAAAATCGTTTATAGGCTGCGTTTTATGATATTCGAATGAAACTAACTTTGTACAAGCACTCATGCTGGGGCAGCACTTCTTAAACCGCAGCATGAATTCTGCGATGAGGGTGCTGGCGAAGTGGAACCCCGGCCTTGGTATATGGTCAAACTCGTATGCGGGGTCATCTTGTTTTCGGGAATGTTTCAATTGGAACTGCTTGCTTATCCTTTTGAATCATGCAATAAAATCGATAGAGGAGGATTTCGTATGATTGCAGGCTACATTTTTCTTCTGATCGCCATCTTGTCAGAAGCAGCGGCAGCCGCCATGCTGAAAATATCTGACGGGTTCGCGCGCTGGCAGCCGTCGGTTCTCGTAGTGATCGGCTACGGTCTCGCATTTTACATGATGTCGCTCACATTGCAGGTCATCCCATTAAGCCTCTCCTATGCGACTTGGAGCGGAGCGGGCACCGTTCTCACTGCAATCATCGGCGTCTTGTGGTTTCAAGAAAAGCTGAACCGGCGAAATATCGCCGGCATTATCTGTCTCGTGTCAGGCGTTGTACTGATCAATTTGTCATAAGGAGGAGAATCTCATGAAAGGCATGTTCTTTTTGGCGGCTGCCATTTTGTCCGAAGTATTCGGAAGCACGATGCTGAAGCTGTCAGAAGGCTTTAGCGCCCCCCTGCCAGCAGCCGGCGTCATGATCGGTTTTGCGGCTTCTTTTACGTTTCTGAGCTTTTCATTAAAAACACTGCCTTTATCTGCGGCATATGCGACTTGGGCCGGCACCGGGACGGCTTTGACAGCTGCGATCGGGTATTTTATATTTCAGGAGCCATTCAATCTCAAAACCCTTATTGGGCTTGTATTGATCATCGGCGGCGTCTTTTTGCTCAATTCAAAGCATACTGAAGCGGCAGATCAAAAGGCTCAGCTCACGATCGAAATCTAATCCGCTTTGGAGACGACAATCTTCGCCTCTAATTCAATGGCGACGTTACCCTGAACCGCCCTTGATATCATGCAGGATGTCTCCGCTTTTTCAGCCAGTCTTTCGGCAAGTTCGACCTCTTTTTCCGCCGCTTCTTTCGGAAGGCGGATCAAAGGTCTGTGAATGATTTTTTCGTACGTAAACACCCCTCCTGTCACATCGACTACGGCCTCGGATTCCATCGTCAGGCTCTCTTTTTCCAATCCGCTTCTTTCCATCATGGCTGCAAGCGTAATGATATAGCATGTCGCAGCAGCACCGAGCAGCATTTCGTCAGGGTTTGTCCCCGCTCCCGGGCCGTCCATTTCCTTTGGTATCGAAATTTCGGTTTTTAAATTCCCGCTTTCAATCCTTCCGATATCGTTCCGTTTTCCAGGCCAGTCTGCCTGAAGGTAAAAATGATGTTTAGCCATAAAAAATACCTCCTTTTTTATCTGCTTTATAGTCTACCGGTATTTGACCTTTCTGTCTTTTGATTTGCCTAAAAAACCGGTAAACCATGACAGCTGTCTAACACACAGGGCATAAGCGGAACATAGAATACAACGAAAATCCGCGCAAGAAAGGACGAAAAAAATGGAGAATGTAGAACAACATTTACAGCAGGCGGCAGTGCCCGAACAGCATATGCATATCCCCCAGTATCAGCACGCCGAAGCCGCCGTGCACCACATCAAATGTCCGTTGTTTCCACACTTGAAACATAAGACGTTGTGCACAGTTGCTCCCTTTGTTCATTACGGTTTAAATGAAGCGCAAGCCACTTCCTATCACCATGCCATGGAAGAAGTAGCGGCAATGGCTTATTTAATGGGCATGGGTATGAACCCTCACTTGGCCTACTGTACAGTTGAGTCATGGGAAATCAACGAAACATTTTATTAATTGGACTGAACGGTCAAAAATAAAGATAAAAGACCGTTCAGCCTCAGGAACGAGTTAAAGCAGACGCCAGCGTCCGGCGTGTTCATTAGCAAAATCAGCCAGTGAACGCGGCTTTTTCCCTGTGATGCGTTCCACTGTATCCGTGATGCGGTTTTCTTTGCCATTCTTGATTTTCTCGTCTAACTCCGACATGAAGCCGGCATAATCGGGAGATAATCCTGCTTTTATATACCTTTCCCTCAAAGCGGACACTTCAACATTGACATGCCTGATGTCGCGGCCTGCCGCTCTGCCGATGATTGCCGCTGCTTCGGCATAACTCAAGGCTTCCGGCCCGGTCAAGATATGGCTCGTATTATGCGGCTTTTGATCAAGCAATGCGCGCACAGCTACTTCAGCAATATCGTCTGCATCTATGAACCCGACTTTGCCGCCGCCTGACGCTGTGACGATTTCATTTTTCTCCCGAATCGAAGCGCCATGCTGACCGTCAAAATTTTGCATGAAATATGAAGGCTTTAGCACCGCCCATTCAGGAACATATTGTCTGACCGCGTGATGAAGCTTCCCGAATACCGGTCCGTCTTCATCAATAATTGCGGCGCTGAGCAAGACAATGCGGCGGACGCCGAATGCCGCTGCCATTTCCAAAAACGGCACAACGATCGGCGACGGTTCGTATACACCGACAGGCGCAACCAAATACAATGAGTCCGTGTTTTTTAATGCGTCTCTGTAAGTTTTTTGATCATTCCAGTCAAAATATACATGTTCTGCTCCGGCAATTGCAGGTATTCTCCGGCTTGCGATCCGGACGCCGGCACCCGAACGTACGAGCCGTTTAGCGATTCGGCTTCCTGTCGTACCGGTTCCGCCGGTAATCAATATTTTTTTTTCCACTTTCATCACTCCTTGTTAGATCATTAAAAATTTTGCAGCCGTCCCCCGAACGATTCGATGACAATCAAAGGATTCCAATAATCTTTGTAGTGGACAATTTTGCCCTCTTTCATGTTTACAAGGCTGATGTACTGTTGATTATAAGGAAGCCCCGTCTCACACACCGTGCCTTCACATTCAAATTCGACAGCCGAATAGCCCGATTTTGCCGTTTGATGAATAGCGGGCGCTGTAAAGCGGACAATATCGATCTTTTCGGGAAAATCCTTTATATAATCGTAAATCGCGGACTTTCCTTCTATTTTTTTAGGAAAACCGGGCGGTGCATATGGATGCTCAAACACCGCATCTTGATCCCAAAGCTGTATCCACTTCTCCATATCCTTTTCGAGCATCGACTGTAAAAATTGTTCCATCACATCGGTTATCGTACGCGTCATTTTCTTTTCCACATCCTTTTTTTGACCAATCGGTCTAAAATAGTGATAAAAACGGGCAGCAGCCCATCTTCCCATGACGAACAATATATCAATCAAGAACAGACAGGCTGACATCGATCAAATCCTGAAGGGCGTCAAAGTCCCCCGTTAACTTCGCCTGAAACGTGAGCGACAGCCGGGTTTGATTTAAAAAACGGGCAACTGCTGAAAGGTCCTGGCTGCCCTTTTTTAGTTCTCCCTGTGACTCGGCCCGGACAAGCGCTTTATAAAAGGCGGTTTCCAGCTGCTTTGTCTGCTTATCAAAGTATTCGGCAACCTCTGGATCGCGGGGAATTTGTTCAATTGCGCTGTTGATGATATAGCATGCCTTTGAACGTTCGGGGTCTTTCAGAGCGTTTAAGCTTTCCTGAAAGATCTGCCGAACCGATTGCTTCACTGATCCGGGGCTTTCAAGCATGGCGATCACTTGAGCATTTTTATCATCAAGATATCTTGTAAGGGCGGCTATAAACAGATCCCGTTTCGTGCCGAATGTATTGTACAGACTTTGCCTGGCAATTCCCAGGCGGCTGAGCAGCTCCTGCATCGATGCCCCCTCATAGCCGAATTGGCCAAAAACCTCCATTGCTTTATGAAGGACGAGGGCGGTATCAAATTCTTTGCTTCTTCCCAAGCCCCTTTCACCTCCTTTATTTAAAGAATACACTTTCTAGACTGATCAGTCAAGAATTATCCGCTTCACGGATCGATTCACCATTCCGACTGAGAAAATCGGCGCATGATCCTTCTGTACCGGTCATAGATATAGCATAAAACCCCCTGTCACATACAGAGGAACAAAAGGAAGTGTGCCAGTTGTTTATTTATACGGTTCAGCCGGGAGATTCATTATTTGTCATCGGCGCCAGGTTCGGGATTTCAATTGACCAGATCCGATTGACAAATGGGTTGATCGAAACAAACATTGTCCCCGGACAGGCTCTTTTATTACCGCTTTATACATATACCGTTCAGCCGGGAGACAGTTATGACTCGATCGCCCGCCGGACGTTTGTCTCCGCCGAAGCATTACAAATAGCAAATCCGTCTGTAGCGCCTGCCAATATGAGGCCGGGGATGAAAATGACAATTCCAGAATTGCCGAAAAAGCCGATCACTGCTTTAGGATATTACACATTGAGAAATCCCCGGTTAGACCAGGAATTGATTCATAATTTTGCCCCATACGCCACGTATCTGGCATTTTTTGAATACCACATTTCAAGCGACGGATCGTTAAGCGAGCTGAATGATTCGCCGGCCGTACAAACGGCCTGGAGGCGGCGCGTTCCTCCCCTCATGACAGTCACCAATCTAACAGAATCAGGCTTCAGTCCGTCTCTTGCACACCGCGTTTTAAATCAGCCTGCCGTAAGAAATCGCCTCATCGATAATATTGTCCAGACGATTTCCAGAAAAGGATATGCAGGTGTCAATATTGATTTCGAACAGATTTTGGAGGAAGACAGAGATTTATTTTCAGGTTTTCTCCGCCTGTTGAAAGAGCGGCTGAAGCCGTCCGGTTATGTGCTGACGGTTGCCGTTCCGCCGAAAACAAATGAAAATATCGCCTGGCTGAAAGGGTATGACTATGGCGGAATCGGTGCAGTGAGCGACCTTATCTTTATCATGGCATACGACTGGCACCACGGAACAAGCGAGCCGGGCCCTGTTGCTCCGATCAATGAAGTCCGGCAAACGATTCAATTTGCCCTGCGCCATATCCCAAAAGAAAAAATCATTCTCGGCTTTCCGCTTTACGGCTATAACTGGACGCTGCCCTATCAGCCCGGTGCCGTGTACCCGGCAATCGCCAACCAAGACGCCGTTCAGCTCGCCATGAAGCACCAGGTACCGATTCAATATGATACAAGATCTGAGTCCCCTTTTCTCAAATACACCGATGAACAAGGCAGAAGGCACGTCGTATGGTTTGAAGACGCACGCAGCATCGGAAAAAAACTGCAGCTGATCATCGAATACGGACTTGGCGGCGGCGGAGTATGGCAGCTCACACTCAGTTTTCCGCAAGGAACATGGCTCTTGACCAAATTCTTTCGCGTCCGAAAAGTCTAATATGTAATTTATTGTAAAATAGAAAGCAGAATAATCCCGCTAACAAACCTTGATACTAATGATGTGTCCTTCGCACAATAACAAATTTGAAAGGGAATGTTTACAATTGAACAATGCGATTCACGAAACTTTAGAGCTTCATGAGCTGTTAATGTTTAAAAACCTTTGCCTGACTAAGTCATCAACAATGACGGGAATGGTGCAGGATCAAGAACTTCGCGACATCTTGGAACGGGATGCGTCTCAAACAAAGCATCAGATCGAACATTTGCAAGGTCTGCTGTCAATGAGAGGTGAAAACATATGAATGAATTCATCCAAAACATGACAGGAATGGGCGCGATGACTGAACAAGTGATTGCCACCGACTTTTTAATCTCGGCGAAAACCGGTGTCAAAAACATTGCCACAGCTATCACGGAAACATCTTCTCCAGAAGTGCGCGAAACGCTTAAGCAGTATTTAAACGACGCGATTGACACTCATGAACAGATCGCAAACTATATGATGTCAAAAGGTTATTACCATCCTGCCAATTTATCTGAACAAATTCAGGTTGATACCAAAGCTGCTGAAACGGCTAAAGATCTTCCGCAACTGTAATGAAAACGCATAAATACCCCGCAGTCCATACAGCGGGGTATTCTTATTTAAACGGTTTCTTCTTTTTTCTCATCATAGTCAATGACTGCCTTTGGCAGTGCCGTATATTTCGCCCAGTAAAATACCGCAATCGATCCTGCCGCGATCAAGATTAAATCGACCGGCGTTCTCAATAGGCCCAGGCCGTTACCGAATGAGCCCAGATACGACAAAATCAGGAGCATGACATAATACCCGACGATCCACCAGCTTGATTTAAGCTGTTGTGCAAACGGAACATCGTCTTGGGGAACGTATTTTTTACACGCGCAATAAACGGCAAACATCACAAGCTGTGATCCGAGCAGCCATGACACGGTGTTCCAGCCTGACCAATAGACAATATACGACGCAAATACGAAGGAGACAGGAGCAATGACAGCCATCCCCTTGATCTGCAGAGGCTTGTTGAGCTGCTTGGCATTTACATTCAGCGCTGCGGCTGAAACCGGAGCAATCGCATAGGAAAGAATCAGGGCAACAGAGCAAACATTGACGAGCGCGTCCCAAGACGGAAACGGAAGCGTCCAAAAAACGGCGAGCGCAAACGACAGCCACAAAGACGGACGCGGAATTCCCGTCGGTTTATTCACCTTGGCAAACACTTTGAACAACGTGCCGTTCCGCGCCCATGCATAAACCAAGCGCGACGTCGTATTCATAAAAATATTGCCGTTTCCGCCGGGTGATAAGATCGCATCCAGGACGACAAGAGTGGCAAGCCAGCCCATCCCGAGAAGCACCGCGATGTCTTTAAACGGAAGAGAAAATTCCTTGCCGATTGCTTTCCAGCCGTCATTCAGCATATCAGTCGGGATAGCTCCGATAAACACCACTTGCAGTATCGTATAAACGCAAGCCGAAACAATGATGCAAATCAGTAGAGCGACCGGGATGTTCCGCTGCGGATTTTTCACTTCGCCGGCGACGGAAACGATCGGATGAAGCCCGAGGTATGCGAACATCACCCCGCCTGTCGAAATGGATGCCTGAACCCCGCCAAAGCCAAACGGCGCAAATTCTCCCGCGAAGTTGGCCGATTTAAAATGGAATATCAACACGACGATGATCGTTAAAGGAACAACATACTTAAAAACCGAAATGATTAAATTTGATTTCGCAAACGCTTTGACACTCCAATAATTCAGTAAAAAGAACAAACAAAGCAGCGCAAACTGCAAAAGCCAGCCGATAATCGTCGGCGATTCAGTACCTTTTATCGTCAAACCGGGAAACCAATAAGCTACGTATTGCCTGACAGCCGTCACTTCGATTGAAATCAGACTTGTATAGGCAACGATCGTGATAAATGAAATCAAGTATCCAACAAGGTGTCCGTGGGTATACACCGGATAGCGGATAATCCCGCCCGTCCGCGGCAAAGCAGCTCCCAGCTCAGCATAAACGAGGCCGATTAAAAGGATAATGACGCCGCCGATAATCCACGAAAAGCTTCCTGCGGGCCCGGCTTTTGAAGCGACATTGCTGACGGCAAACAGCCAAGCCGATCCGAATATCGCACCCATGCCGATCAAAATCAGGTCAAGCAGAGAGATCGTTTTTTTGAAATTGCCCTGATTTGACAAATCACTTCCTCCTTTTTTACACATTTAATAGAAGGTAGTATGTTCAAAAAGCGCCTCTGTATACTTTTCCCGCTTCCTTTCGGCTGCAACAAAAAACCCGGGGATCTCCCGGGTTCCTTCAAATGATTATTTCACTCCTGCCGGTGCTAAAAATGCCTCAATTTCATCTGCGGCTTTCTCGGCCCCTCCTGCTTGTTTAATGTGCTTTTGCATGTCCTGTACGCGCTTCAGGACATCCGGGTCACCGTCCGTCTGAGAGACGGCTTCCCGCAATGAAGCAACTGTTGTATCCTCCGGCTGCAAATGTTTTCCAAGCCTAAGCTCCTCGACGCGGCGGGCAGTGATTTCCTGTTCAGTCATTTGCGGGACGGCAACAAGCGGTACACCGGCATTCAATCCTTCCATCGTACTGTTCATACCCCCATGGGTGATGAAAAGCTTCGCTTTCTTCAGGATCTCCAGTTGGGGAACCCGTTGATGAATTGAAAAGTTATCAGGTATGTCGTCAAAGCTTTCAGGATCGATTGTCGTGCCAACAGACATGATCACCTGCCACTTCGTGTCCCTGAATGCTTCTATGCACATATGATAAAATTCCGGCCAGGCATTGAACGCCGTCCCTAAAGATATCAGCATGACAGGACGGCCGCTGTCCGAAATCATCGGCGTGTCTTTTTCTTGAAACTTGCGTTTGGCTAAAGAAGGACCGACAAAAGAGAACCGTTCATCAAACGTTTCGCCGTAAGGCTGAAAAGCACGGGGCATAAAGACAATGTTCAATTTTGCTGGTTCGAACATCTCCTCAAAATCAAATGACGGAAGATTCGCATTTTTCAAAGCGGCTTCTTGCTCAGGCGTAAGCTCGATCTTAAACTCTTCAGACATTGATTTGAATGTAAAATGTTCGTTCTGTGCATATGTAGAACAAAGACGAACCGCCTCTATTCCAAACTTCTCAGCCAGCATCTTTCCTGCCATAGCCATAAAGTCAAAAAGGATGAGGTCAGGCTTGTCATTCTCATAAAGCGCTTCAAGCTGAGGAAGAACCTCCTCCATTTCTTTGATAAACATCAGCGGAGCCTGCGACATATCTTTTTTGTTTTTCATCAGCTCCCGAATTTGCTGCGGATCGATATTTAAAGTTGAGCGGTAGTTGAGCGGCTCTGCCCCAGTTTCCTCAACAGCTTTCACAAACTCATCCGTCACCGGATATGTTACCCGATAACCGCGTTTGACAAGGCTTGCCGTTAAAGCAAGCGTCGGATTAATATGCCCGTGAGCCGGAATATTAAAAATCGCGATATGTTTTTGTCCCATTTTTTTACCTCCCGTTATGTTTCGCTTCATGACAGCACCGATGATTTAAAATCTCTTTCACTATGTTAAACAACATATTATAGATAATAAAGGAAAAACCCTTCAAAATTAAATTAAAATTAAAAAATACTAATATAGTCCTTTTTCTTGCAAAAAAACACAGAACTTTAGCCCTTATTTTAAGGCCGCACTCGACTTTATTCCCCTTTTCGTTACTGCCGACTTATATTTCAATCGTTTTATAACAAAAAACATCCGTCAAAACAGCACTCGTTTTAACGGATGTCATGAAATTGCCTTATTTTAAATTTAGTTTAAATTATTCTGTAAATGATGGTAAATACAAAAAAATTTTTATAATGTTATTTTGGTCGCGCTTCCTGCTCCATTTCCTTTCAAAACTATCGTTTATTGTTTTCTTCTTATCATAATTAGATATGAAAGGACTGTTGTAATTGGTATATACAGCGGAACATCTTGATGATTATTTAATGGAACAAGCATCCAACAATCATTTTCACGGCAGCATTTTGCTGGCAGACTCAAACGGTATTCTGTTATCGAAAGGATACGGTTATGCTAATTGTAAGGACAAGGTGAAGAATGAACCGTCTACACGCTACCAAATTGCTTCGCTGACAAAGCAATTCACAGCCATAGCGGTCATGCAGCTGCAAGAAAAGGGGCTGCTTCGTACAGATGATCCCGTACAAAACTATTTAGAAGGCTATCCGAACGGAGACAGCATTACCATCAAACATTTATTAAGCCATACGTCCGGAATTCCTGATTTTCTAGAGGAAGAATTGCTCGATATTGAGCTGGAGCGCGCACCGTTAGACCAATTTATCGGCCGTTTTATCGACAAGCCGCTCGAATTTCGCCCGGGACAAAGGTTTAATTACAGCAATTCAGGATACATACTGCTTACAAAAATCATTGAAACAATCACAAATGAAGCTTATGGAGACGTCATTCAAGAATTGATCTTTGACCCTTTAGGCATGAAAAACTCCGGTTTCTTCTCCTCTCCGGAAGATATTTCGCCTACAGTCGGATATTTATGCCTGAATCGTGAAATGATCAAAGCGCCTATCGTATACGGCTACGGGGAAAGCGGGCTGTATTCAACCGTTGAAGACTTGTACTTATGGGACAGGGCGCTTTACACTGAGAAGCTTGTCAAAAAAGACGCTTTGAAAGAAGCCCTTTACAGCCGTGTCAAAAAGCCGGCTTTTGCAGCCGAAGGCCCTTCTCCGGCGCTCATTCAAAACAATTCAATCGGATACGGATGGTTTATTAATCATCAAAATAAGTATAAAATATGGCATGATGGAGAAATTCACGGTTTTATCAGCTCGATTAACCGGTACATGGACGAGAAAAAAGTGCTTATTATGCTCAGCAATTGCAATCTGTCAAAAACAGACGAGATTTTGGCAAACTTAGAACAAGCTTTATTGCAAATGTAGAAGCTAAAAACAAAGAAAGGCAGCGGGAGCGGCATGATCAGAAAACTATTCACAATCATCATCATGGCGAGTATCATCGCAATCGGATTCATCTGCAAAGATTCCTGGCTAGACGTCATCAGAGACGGAGGCGTTTTTTCGGTGTTATTCAGCATGCTGCTTGTGGCGGCGTGTGTATTTTTCCCGATTGTCCCGTTTGCGCTCATTGCCGGATTAAACGGCGCCTTGTTCGGAATCGCAAACGGCGTGCTGATCACGCTGACAGGGTCAATGCTCGGCACCATGCTCTTGTTCTTCCTCTCGCGTTACGGATTCAGAGACTTGGCTCGCAAACACTTAACGAAATACCCGAAAATGAGCGAATATGAAGCGTATTTTAACCAAAATGCTTTTACAGCCGTACTCCTGGGCAGATTGATCCCTGTTATCCCCGCCGTTGTCATGAATATTGTCTGCGGTTTAAGCAAAGTGAAATGGGCTGTCTTTTTTGCGGCTTCAACGCTTGGAAAGGTCCCTAACGTTCTCGTCGTCTCTATCGCAGGTGCCAATTTCAGCGAAAACAAGCTGATCTCCATCGGTGTCTACGGCTTATACATGGCGATCATAGCGCTTGTCATATACAGAAAGTATCCCCATCTGACTCAAAAACATAAAGAGACGAAACAGACAGGGAAACCTTCTTGACCCGCTGAGGCGGCAACGATAACCGCCGCCTTCGTTTTCGATTGAAAGTCAGCCGATTACAACAGCCGTACCATACCCGATTAGTTCAGAGGTTCCCTGGCCTGCAGATAGTTCGAACTTTACACCGACGATCGCGTTTGCTCCGAGCTCTTCAGCTTGATTCACGAGCCGTTCCCTCACAGCTTTTTTCGAATCCTCAAGCATTTGGGTGTAATTTTTTAATTCTCCGCCAATGACTGACTTCAATCCTGACAGAATATCTTTTCCGATATTCCGCGACTGAACGATACTGCTGGTGACAAGCCCTTTGACTTCGACAATGTTTTGATTTGCGATTGTATCTGTTGTGACGATGATCATTAATATCCTCCCTTTTCCTAAACTTACTAGCTACCATAACACATCTGCCGGAAGCGTGCAGTTATTTATCCATCATATCGGCTGGATTTTTAAAATGTTAAGTTTTTTATGTAAAGTTTCACCATGCTGCACAGCCGCGCCGTTTCGATCACGAGTTTAGGAAGAGGCTGCCGCTTGCTGTAAGTCAAACTGCGCCATATCCATTCAGCAGGCCCAAATTGAAATATCCTCAGCCAAGGACGACTTCCCTATGGGCTAAAAGTATGCCAAGCCAAGCAAAGCAGACCCGCGGATGATATCAAGTTTACCAACTCTCTCCCCCCGGGAAATCGGAGTCAACGGTAATCGATAATTCATCCCGTACCTGTCCCCCTCTATCTGCATAGATTCTTATACATAAGTTTCCCTTGTGCTCCGAAAGCCGGCCAGGGAGGATTTCTCATTCATCTTATTTGCAAGTCTTGTACGACATTCATCAGTTCTGTTCGGAAAGATCGTTCTGCTCTTGATTAAAAAATTGCACTACATCATTTGCAGGTGGGCTGCGATCTAAAAATTTTATTCATCTTATGATCAAGATGATGTGGTTTTTAAAAAGCTGATGACCTTCTGCGAGACAGATTTACCCTCTGTTCCCAGCCAAATGAGATGACCCCAGCTGTCTGCCTGATAGACTTCTGAAAAAGGGATCAGTTTTTTTGCATGATAAGCATGCTCGGCTGGAACAAGACGATCATATCGGCAATGCATAATTAATACCTGACAAGAAATCTCCTTCAAATGATGGAAAGATAAATCGTCTATATTTTTTAAATCAAGCAAGAACCCTCGACTTGAACGCTGTCTGTTGTTCATTTTTCTCATTTCTTCAATATCTCCCTCCGTGACTTTCAGCATCGCCTGATCAGCAGGAAGTGTAGTAAAGGAGGATAGCATTTTCTTAAAGATCCATTCCGGAAATCGATTGTTAAGCGCCGATATCAGCTTCCATACGGCCTTTTCAACAGGCGGCCGAAAGATGATCTGACCAACTTTATATTCAATATCCTTCGCTGTCAGCCACTGCTTTGTGACAGCGCTTTGCAAAATTAAGGATTCTACTCTTTCCGAGTATTTGGATGCAAAACATATTCCGCTTGGCCCGCCGGCTGACACCGCAACCACATGAACTTTCTCGATATTTAAATGATCAAGCAGTTTCATATAGTAATAGCAGGCAAGTTCCAAACTGTCCCCGATTTCTTTCGATGTCCGGCCATACCCTGCACGGGAAGGCGTGATGATAGAGAATCGGCTCTCATAAAGATCTTGATACCCAAATTCCTCGCGGCCATTCGAATGACCTCCGTGCATCACAAGAATCGCCTTCCTTTCACCTACTCGCGAATATTCAATTGTCAGTCCGTCAATTTCAAAGTGCCGAAGCTTCTTTTCATCATTTTCATCCCCTCAGGAAGCTTTACATCAAATACGGTTTTCTTTTCATTATGTTTCAGAAAATCCAGTCAACATAAAAAACGGCTGGGCTTTCCCGCCCAACCATTCGAATATGTTAAGATTTTTTGCGTTTGCAAGTCAATAAATATAGCAATCCGCCAGCCAATACAAAGACTGTGAATATGGCAAACGAGCGGCTGAATACAGCACTCCAAGCATCGTTCATTGCCGGAAGCGCAGAATAGCCAAACCCGTGCACTGCCATCAAGCCTCCTGCAAATGCGACGCCTATTCCTTCAGATAAAAAACAGGCAAAGTTCAGCATCCCCATTCCAGCGCCTGCTGCCTCTTCTTCCAAGCTTTCTGCGGTACTGTTGGAAATCGCCGTTTTTACAAATGAAAGACCGCCAAATATAAACACGAGCATAATCGTCATCAACCATGGTGTCCGGTCACCGAGCTGTGAGGCGGCTGCCATGGTTGCCAAGATCAATAACCATCCAAGAGTAAAAACAAACCGGCTGCCGAAGCGATCTGTAAGGGCTCCCCCCGCAACGCCGAAAAAGATAATGCCTACAGTGCCCGGAAGTATAATGCCGCTCCCGATAATATCGGCATTTAAGCTAAACAAGACTCTCATCATATATGGAACGACAGAGACGATTCCCGCAATGCTTCCCAATACGATACATCCTGCCAAAACGACGCCTATATATCTGCGATTCTTCATTAAAGACCGGTCAATAAAAGGATGTTCTGCATATCGGGTATGAACTGCAGCTCCAAACAAGCAAAAAATGCCCGCTGCTAAATAAAAGACATGATACAGCGATATATATGCTGCGAACATCACAATGCCGAATGTCAGCAGTCCGATCCCAATGATATCCAGGCTCGCTTTTGCAGCGGCTTCATCAGGCATATTTCTGAGGAAGAAAGGAACCGACATCAGCGCTGCCATCGGCAGAAGGAAAAGAAACGACCAATGAATATGATGTACAATCATTCCGCCAATGGCCGGACCTATTCCCTCACCCATTGCCACTAGTGATCCGACAATGCCGAACGCTTTGCCCCGACCCTCCGGACGGACATAGCGCGTGATGATGACCAGGATAAGCGCGGGTACAGCGGATGCCCCGGCTCCTTGAACAAAGCGCGCAAGAATTACGGCTGGAAAACAAGCTTGAACCAACAGACCGATTAATGAGCCTCCGCCATAGATGATTAGTCCGGTCACAAACAGCTTTCTGACGCCGTACATATCAGAAAGCCTGCTGTAAACAACTGAGCCGGCAGCAAAGGAAATGATGAAACTCGTATTTACCCAATTTGTCGCGGCAGGCGACAAGCCAAATTGATTTTTTATATCCGGCAATGCAACATTAAATACGGTTTCGTTCATCACACTGAAGAAAGCGACAAAGCTAAGCCACCAAAATGCCTTCTTTTGATGCTGAAAGGACTGTGTTTTACTGTTTTTCAATTGAATGATACCCCCAAAATTATAGGGGAATCACGCAGTTTATAGGGTTAATGATGCGCTTTCCCCTCAAATGTTAACCCATTTATTTTTTTGCACTTCATCATTCATGCGCCTCCTCATATTTGATTTTTAAATTATAAATGGATATGAACAATTGATCAACAAAGTTACCAATGTATGGAACTCACCTTTCGTATGACTGAACTTCCACATTGCAAAAAAAGGCCAATGAAGAATACCGGTGCAGTACCCTTCATTGACCTTTATTCGTGACATACTGAGCAAGCCTGCCTTGTACTGTGCTTTTCCGACAGCTTAGTCAAACTCCCTGTTTAAATATTTTTTCAGTTCCTTCTTTTGTTTTTTCGATACGAGGATATACAAAATATCGCCTGATTTAATTTTCGTTTCACCGTGCGGCGTGACCAAATCCCCGTTTCGGATGATCGCATTGATCAGGGCATCTTTCGGAAAACTGATGTCTTTCAGCGCCTGCCCGGTAATGGCTGTTTGGTCATCGACTTCAAATTCGATAATTTCGGCGTTCGCCTTGCCGATGGAAACAAGCTCCAGCGAATGCGGCGCTTCGACTTTCTGCGGTCCGTTCAATTTCAATTTTTCTGCGACGACCGATATGGTTGACCCTTGGATCAAAGCCGATGTCAAAACGACGAAGAATACGACATTAAAGACCAATTGGCTGTTTTCAAGCCCCATCGTCATAGGAAATGTTGCGAGAACGATCGGAACTGCCCCTTTTAATCCGGCCCATGACAAGAAGATTTTTTCACTAAAATGAAAGCCCATTTTGATGGTCGACAGAAAAACGGCAACCGGCCGAGCGATAAAAATTAAAATCAGGGAAAGCAGGAAGCCTTTGAAAATGATGTCGAAGGATAAAAATTGGGCAGGAAAAACCAATAATCCGAGAATGATAAACATCAAAATCTGCATCATCCAGGCAAAGCCCTCATTAAATCTGAAAATAGAATGGCGGTATGTCAAATCTTGATTTCCGATGACAAGCGCGGCAATGTAAACGGCAAGCAAGCCGCTCGCTCCAATGACATCTGTAAGACTGTAGGTAAGAAGCGCAAAAGCAAGAGCAAAGATCGGATAAAGTCCGCTCGAATCCAAGTTGATTTTATTGATAGCAAAGCTGGCGAACCGTCCGAGTAAATATCCGAGCAAAAGCCCGATTCCCATCTGCCAGAAAAATGAAATAACAAGCATGACATAAGATGAATGGTCAGCTGTCAGCAGCTGGATGAGCGACAAAGTCAAAAACATCGCCATCGGATCATTTGTACCCGACTCTGCTTCTAGTGTGGAGCTCAATCTGTCTCTAATATTCTGACCTTTCAAAACGGCGAAAATCGCGGCCGCATCTGTAGAACCGACAATCGCTCCGAATAAAAAGCCTTCCATCCAAGAAACATTAAAAATCAGTTTGGCCGCAACCGCAACCACACAGGTGGTCAGCAAAACGCCAATCGTTGCGAGCGACAATGAGGGAACGGCGACCGCTTTGATTGAAGACCACTTTGTTTGCAGACCGCCTTCAAAAAGAATGACGACGAGTGCGATAACTCCGATCAGCTGGGCTAGCTCGGGATTATTAAAATAAATAATTCCGAGACCGTCGCTCCCCATGATCATCCCGACAACTAAGAACAATACGAGGGCGGGCACTCCGAGCCTAGTCGAAAATTTTGTTGTCAGTACACCGATAATCAGCAATAAGGCTGCTAATAAAATAAACTGCTCCATATTAATGTGTTCCAACCATTTATCCTCCTCCCAATCTTAACCGATACTGGTGCTGTTCCCCGTCCTTTTACCCGGACTGGCACCTTCATAAAACATATGTAACAATTGATGGTTCACGAATGCCTGCAACTGGAACCGTCCTTCATCCGGTCATCCCTCACTCTTCCCGTGAAACCTTGTACCTGCAACCGCAATAATACCGATAATGATAACGATCGGAATCCAAATCACAACAAACGGATGCTCAGGTTCAGCAAGTGCGGCAATGACTGCCCCCAGGCAATAGAGCACAATCGTCAAAGCCCGAAGCCATGCGTCCTTATGGATGACCTTTTGGTCGTTTTTGCTGAGGAATCGTTTTGTCACATCTTCGAAAAAGTTTGCGAGCGTCCCCGTTAGGACAGTAGTGGAAATCCCTGCAATGCCGAGCTTTCTGGCTGCTGTGGTCTGAAGCCCCATCGCCATGCTTAACAGCAAGATTAAAAGGTGTGGCGAACTTTCAAAGAAAGTCAGACAAGCAAATAGAAGCAATACGGCTGCTTCAACAGCAAGTGCAATCGTGACGCCTGACGGCCAGAACGATTTTTCCTGTTTTCCGACAATGGCTGCTGAAATAATCACACCGATGATAAATCCGAACAATGCGATCAGCGAGTACATGGCGGTCGCGTGAAGAGAATTGCCGATTGATAATCCTAACAGTACGATGTTCCCGGTCATATTAGCGGTAAATACGTGACCGATACTTAAGTACCCAATCACATCTACAATACCTGCTGTCAAACAGAGAAGCAAAAGCATGATGTTTCGATCATGAGCAGCATTCAATGTGATTCAATCCTTTCTTAGCTATTCTGCCCGGCGGAATGTTAAGCCATTCCATCCGGTATGTCATGAGCCTTTCCTTAGGGAAAACTCGTTTTGGGGGCTTTTTTGTTGTTAGAAAAAGGAGGGTTCTTAACGGAAAAATGCGGGCAATCCGATCATTCACCTCAGCAAAACACTTTTTTGCTCATCGTGTTACATCTGCAATTCAATTGTATCATAAGCATTAAAATTTTTTATAAATGAAGTTCTTAAAAACTTGTTTTTAATAAATGTGAACACATTTTCTATTGTTAAGAAGGTAAAAACAAATTCACCTCCTGTAACAAGCCATCGCAAAGATCCGTCTGAAACGAACAAGCCGCTTTTTAAAAGCGGCTCTTCCCCATCCCTTACAATCGGTTCTTTCTATTAAATTCATATACTTGCAAAGTTCATGTTACACGCGGGAAGCCTGATTCACTCCATATGCCGCCCGTATTCCCGATTCAATCGCTCCCTGCATCCACCCGTGAGTAAGGGAAGCGTGTTCCCCGGCAAAATGCACCCTTCCCTCAGGCATAGGAATATAAGGATACAGCTCCAATTCCTGACCTGGTTCGAAAGCTGTAAATGCCCCGGCTGAAAAAGGATTTTGCGTCCAGCTGAAAGAAGCGCCTGATACAAACTCAGAATACACGATATCTCCATATATTTTCGCTAAATTTTTCAGCGTATAGCGGATCCGCTCTTCTTCAGGCTGACTGTCCCATATCAGCGCTTCATCAGCCCACGTATAGCTCGCCAAAATGACTGCATGCCCGTGTGCTCCTATGCCGCTGCTTGGGTAGTATGAAAAACGAATCGGCAAGTCGGTAATGGATCTGCCGCCACGCTGCCCGGCTCTTTCCCAAAACCTGCTCTTAAATTCGATTGCTATTTTTGTCGCGGCAATATAGTTAAGCTCCCGAATCGCTCTCCGCTTATGATAGGAAAAGGAAGCGAACGGCTCAAATGCCACAAATCGCAATGCTGAAAAAGGAATTGTTACGATCGCGAAGTCACCTGTCACCGTTGAATGTTCTGCCGACTGTTGGTGAATGCAATGGGCTGTTACACTGTTTTCAGTTTGAGACATTTTCATCAATTTTTGACGGAATAAAATATCGCCCTTTAATTGCGGAAGAAAAGCTTGCGGCAACAAGTCCATGCCGCCTGTAATCTCATAGAAGCGAGTCGGCGATGTAAAAAAGATCGACTCCCGCAATACTTCGACAAGGGACAATCCCATGTACGCTTCCATGTCCAAAAGCACACCAATCATATCAATGGCGCCGTTTGAAAAGTGAGTGTTGAGAAAAGAGCCTAACGATTCGTTTCTGTATTGGTTTTCAACAATACGCCAATTTCTCGCCGGATCTTGGCTGATAAAATTGAGAATAGGCTGCAAAGCAGAAAGCATCAGCTGTTCCGCCGTTTTTCCCTGCTCATGGAGAACAACAGGGAACCTTAAAACGCCCGGATTTTTTTCAAACTCATGAAGACGGGTTTTCACGCCGTTGACGTAAAGAATATCCATGGGGGTTCGGTTGATAAACACATTGACAGGCAAATTAAATTTCTTAATGTATTCCATCGTTAAAGTATGGATATCGGGGATGCGCATCGGCCCGGCATTGAAATACAACCCTTCGCTAAAGGGCGCACGAGATGTAAAAACTCGCCCTCCCGCTCTGTCATTTGCTTCCACAATCGTCACTCTGTGCCCGGCATTCTTTAATAAAGACGCTGCGACAAGCCCGGACAGCCCGGCACCAACGATCATCATATGTTTAGGGTACTGTGTCGTTTGAAGACCATTCCTAATAATATGAAGCATGTCTTCCTCAGTTAATTGAAAATTCAATTTATTCAGCGCCCTTTTCGGTGGATTTATTGCATTATATTCCGTTTAAAGGACGCCAATCACCATTTTCATCCTCTCTGCACGAAGCCTCATATATTCGGCTCTTCCTCGAAGACTCGCATGAGGGCGAAGTGGCAAATGGTTCAACTATTTTTAAAAATGTAAATCAATATCCTATACCAAATTTTTAAAGTTACATAGGATAAACTATGTTTCTTTAGGGAGGTGAAACACATGAGCGGAGGTTACGGACACGGAAGCGGTTTTGCTTTGATTGTTGTTCTGTTCATTCTCTTAATCATCATTGGTGCCAGCTGGTTCGGCGGTGGTTATGGAGGCTATTAAGTTCTAAAATCGTTCCGTTTTAAAAGTCAGCAATAACCTATGACCTTCTCCTTATTTTACATGTTCTCCTCCTGCTTATCGTTATTGACTCCATGATGAAAGGCTCTTTTTAATAAGAGCCTTTTTTTAAATGCAATACAGGAAAACGCGCCTCTATTGAGCCTCACTTTGCTCCAAAGAAACTCTATTTCCCCTATGCTTTTGTTTCGCTTTTTGCTTTCTGAGTAAATACTTTTGTTCTTTTAGCTTTTCCCGCTGCTCTTTTGTCAGCCGCTGTTTCTTTCGTTTTCTTGCTTCCAGCTCTTGTTTTATCGCTTCTTGCGCCTTGTGAGATACACCGGCATTTTTCAATTCTTTAGAGACTTGCCGCTGCAGCCTTTTGGGATTGATTTTCCGCGGGCGGCGGGCGTCCAGCCTAACTCCTTCCTGTTCTGCTTGTGACAGTGCTTTGTAAAAGCTGATGATGAACAAAATGTAATACCTCGGAATCCTTCGGCTCGTTGCCAAACAAATGCCGGACGGCTCTCAGTTTACCTTCAATCACAACTCTATCCAAAACTGACCATCATAGTAAACCGTTAATTTCATAACGATTCCCTCCTCCATCAACATGTACTCCAGAGAAGGACATCCCGAGGAGGGGAAGGTTACTGGCATGATCAAACATGCATCCGGACTACCAACCGAATCGTGTTTTTTCATTCTCCGCTAAAAATTTTATCAATTTTTCCAGTTTAGGAAAAGGGGGTAAAGTTCTTTTATATTCAGTACAATAATATAAAGCAAACCCTCCCCTGAGCCAGATAGGCTCTCAGAACTTCTCACTGTAAAGATGCGGCTGGAAAAGAAGCTGCTCAGATCTCATTGGCATCGTTTAACCTCTTCTATTTGCGTTTGACTTGAAAAAGAGATAAAATGATTTTAAATCGTAATCATTACGTTTTGTTCCGCCATATTGAAAGAGACCATATAAATAAACAACTAAAGGCGGCAAGAGAAGGCTGAAATATAGAGAGCTTGCGAAAGGAGTGAAAAGCTCAAGGTGACGAAGAAAGACTGCGGAGCTTATCCCACCGTCTCCCCGGTTATCGGTATCACCTTTCGGGACAGTTATCGACCGGGGCTTGCTTAGTTTTTTATCATTTTACCGCTCTAAAATCGTAATAATTCTGTTTTACTCGGAGGGAAGATACATATGGCGACATGGGATTTAAGTAATATGAAACATCATATCTTTATCTGCAACGGCAGCAGCTGTAATCGAGCCGGAGCTGAGGAACTGACTCAAGTGATTCGGCAAGAAATCTCAGACCGGGAGCTTGACGATGTCATTCATACAACACGCACGCGGTGTAATGGTAGATGCCAAGATAAGTGCGTGGTCATCCACTACCCGAAAGGAACTTGGTATAAAGATTTAAAACCTGAGGATGTCCCCCTCCTGATTGACTCGCTTTGTACCAATGAAGATTATACAGAAAAAGCGAGCCATTTGTATGATGACCAACGTTTCGAGCGTTCATCCGGCGTCATCGCCGGAGTTCCAAAAGACAAAGAAAAAGTAATCAAAGTATCGAAAAAATTTTAAATGGAGTCGAATGATCATGCCTTTAACTAAAAAGAAAATTCCTGTCACGATTCTCACTGGATATTTAGGTGCCGGGAAAACCACACTTTTAAATCGAATACTTACAGAAAAACACAATCAAAAGATTGCGGTTATTGTTAATGAGTACGGAGAAGTCGGGATAGACAATCAGCTCGTCGTTGATTCTGAAGAAGAAATTTTAGAAATGAACAACGGCTGTATCTGTTGCACGGTCCGCGGAGATTTGATTCGTATTCTGAGAACTCTTGTATTCTCAATGGATCAAGGGAAAGTTGCATTTGATCGAGTTTTAATCGAAACAACGGGATTGGCTGACCCAGCACCTGTTGCCCAGACTTTTTTTATGGATGAACTGTTATCCGAAATATTTGAAGTTGACAGTATCGTCACGGTAGTAGACAGCAAGCATATCACCAGACATCTGGATGATCAGGATGAAGCTCAAGAGCAAATCGCATTTGCTGACGTCATCATCCTCAATAAAACAGATTTAGTAACGAATAACGATCTGAAATCCTTGGAGCAAAGACTTGTCAACATTAATCCTACGGCTAAAAGGCTGCATGCCAGAGATTGCAACATCAATTTAAGAGATGTACTGGGGATCAATACGTTTGACGTCAATCGAAAAATTGAAATCGATCCTCATTTTCTGGAGGATCATCATCACCACCATCATGATGATAAAGTGTCCTCTATTGCTTTTCGGGAAGAGAAGCCTCTTGATTTGGCAAAGGTGGATCATTGGATGAGTTATCTCGTACGGGAAAAAGGAGAAGAATTATTGCGTTATAAAGGAATCCTTTATATTAAAGGGGAAGCATATCGAATCGTATTCCAAGGGCTTCATATGCTGTTTTCAGGACGTCCGGACCGGAAGTGGAACGAAAACGAGAAAAAACAAAGCGAACTTGTTTTCATTGGAAAGGACTTGGACAAAGAGGAACTGGAGCGGCAATTTAAAAATTGCATAGCAAAGTGATATTTCTGGCTTTGTTGACCGTCTCTTTGCTTAAAATAGAAAGACCCGAGATTTGATTTTGCATGTGTTTTTAAGGGGCTAATAAATCTAAGCAGGCTATTGCCTGCTTTTCTTTTTGTTCTTATAAGGGCTTCCCTGCGTCCCCTGGATATCGCGCTGCATAGTTTACAGCCGCTCTTCCTGTGTATCTGACGATCCATTCGATACATCAGGGTACACTTAAGGGAAAGGTGCGTCTTCGGTTCTGGCCATTAAAAAAGCGGCTAATCAGCTGCACAACATCAGCGTGCAAAAGATCAACATCCGCAGGCTCTCGTATAGGACTCCGGTATTCATGTTCATTTTTCTTGCTTTGTATGTCAAAGGGGAAAGGATAAAAGCCCTCCATTTTGTCGGATTTCATTAAAAACCTTGAAAGATAGTTTACTTTCAAGGTTTTTGATTTATGGCTTATTCAGTTATTTCTATATAATGTTTCATATTTTGAAGTTCTTCATACCTGATCTGTAGACCGTCAGTTCCTTCAAGTAAAGTAGACACATATCCAGTTATATCTACCTCTATTTCATCGGCATCATCTGGTTCAATAATTTCTGGATGTGAACGAACTTCCAGGGTATAGCCTTTTTCTCCTCCAAACCCCTGAATCACTACCTGAAATCCTAAAATTGGATTTTCTATAAAAACGGCAGGCACTTCCTCATAAATTTGTTCCTCCATACCGCCAAAGGGTATTCCTCCAAATAATTTAACTGAAATTATTCTTGCTAAATCATCTATATCCTTATTCGAAGTAATTGGAATTAAACATTTAAAATACGGATATTTTTTTTCCACCTAACATTCTCCTATTCATCTTTTAATATTTTGCTTCCTTTTGTAAATTTACTATTATATTCTTCTTGAGTAAAGATTCTAAAGGTTAATTTATCAGGTCTCCCTTTCTTATCTGTTTTTCTTAATCCATCTAAAGAGTTTTTTAGAGTTTTATCTAACTCTTTTTGTATTTTCCTGATTTCCTTGATATCAGTACCAGCCCTCCATCTAGAACTTGACGGAAATTTTGATGCTAATTTATCACTAACAATGAAAGCATCAATATCGAAATCCGTAGGGTCAAATGGAGCGTTTCCCTTATGCGGTCCTTTCTGCCCTGTAGCCAATGAGCCTCTATAACCAACTTTAGCATTTGGATCAATTTCTTTAATTTTCTTCACTGCAGGACTCATTTTGCTTTGAACGGTATTCATAATTTCTTTTCTTGTTTGAACCTTCTCCGCGCCCTTAACACCTTTCTCAGCCTTTGCAACTTTCTTTGCCGCTTCTTCACCTTTAAATAACTTGTAAACGCGATTCCCGTACTTAAATGCCTTTCCGAAAGGAGTAACATTCAATCCGGCCATCAAACGGTCCCCGCTACCTTTAACGATTTCGCCTGTCGCAAGGTCGTATCCAAACGCTGCTCTTACTGCATCATACACACCTGTAAATTCCATCGCTGTATCGAAATATTTAGCAAAGTCGCTTTTTTCCACATTCTCTGGAAGGGTGTAGGCGGGTTCTATCTTAACGATTGTATCACCATCTATGTATGCCCGGTAAAGCGTATCGTTAAATACTCTATAATCTTTTTTCAGTTCATTCAATTCCTCTTGAGTGTACTCTTTCTTGGAAACCTTTTGTGTCGCCAATTTTTTTAATCGATCTGGATCGGCAAGAGTGTTAATGTCAGCATCTTCTTTGTCTCCGACTTTTTTCAACATCACACCCATCGCTGTTTCTTGATTTCCACTCAAGGTATCCATCTCATCCGGCTTTAAAATCGCGCCTTTTTGATAACCAGTGATCTCAATTTTGGGCCCGGTATACATCTTTTCGAGCCGTGCGATGTATTTCTGCATCGTCTCAAGATCGTTTTCAGCCGTCTTCAGGGCGTTGGTTTGCTCGCGGTCAAACGCATGCAGCTTTTCAAGAGTCGTGCTGATTTCCTTTAACGCTTTCTGATTCTGTTCATGAAAACCGCTGTCATTCAAATCTGGTAAATCAATGATATGGCTGACTTTTGCGATCGTCGCGTTGGTCTTAGAAACCAAATTTTTTGTTGTGCGATCAGCGGCATTTAAGCCATTCTCCAACTCGTGTTCGAGAAAGGACTGTGAAATAAATCCGTTATGGTTTGGTTCCAGGGAATTCAGCGCGCTTTTCATTTTCTTCAGCGTGGAATTGTATTCCTCTATGAAAGTATCATAGAACTGTAGAAAAGGGGTGTGACATTCCTCGTAAAAGGCGCGAATCGCGTCGCCGCCTTTTCCCTTTAATGCATCATCAAGTGATGTGATCCCCTCAACGGCTTTTTTGACTTTGGCGAATTCGTCTGATTGATGTTTTAATTGTTCCAGCGTTTGATCAAGAGCATTGTGTAACGCCTGAACATCCAGAGTCTTCATAACATTCTCCTCTAATACTAAAGTGACATATCATGAAATATCTTACCACTTTATAGAAAATAATTGGTGAATAAACCCTGTCAATCTATGAAAATGAATCTTTTATATTAGGCCTTAAAGCCTAAAAGAAGAAAAATAGCCCAATTTAAAATAAATGGGCTTTCAGTCTTCATCTACTCTTTTCATTTCACATCAGTAGAATTCTCATTAACCTAGCTTAAAACCTTAAATAGCCCTCAATTATCACAGTGGCCGCGATGCACATATTGTATCAATTACTGAATCCCATGCTGTTGAGGTAGGATCAATAATTTTAAAATGTTCCACATCTGGAAGCACAATTAATCTAACATTACTGCCGTGTTCGGTTGCCTTGAAATAGTAGTCTTTGCTTAACTTTATGGGAACATGACGATCCAACACTCCATGAATTAAAACATGATCGATTTTTATCGGCAACAACTCAATTGGAGAAACAACTTGATAGCGTTCAGCAACCTCATATGGTGACCCACCCATTAGTGCGGATACATGACTTTTCATACCTTTTTCTTCGTGAAATTCCCACATTTTTTTAAGTCTGTTACTCCAGCCAAACTTATTACTTTCTTGATAGACACAAACAGCTTATTAAACATTTGATCTGATTTTGCTTCAGTTCGAGAGGCTAGCCAAAGTGCTAAATGCGCTCCTGCCGAATGACCAATAACAATTACACTTGACAGGTCTAAATGATAAGATTCCTTTAACTGTGACAAATGATTTATAGCATCAATTACATCATTAAATGTCCCTTTCCAACCTCCTCCATTTTCCCCGACTCTACGATACTCAATGTTCCAAGTCGCATATCCCCTACCAGTTAAATCCTCAGCAATAGAATTATTTTCTTCTAAATCATATTTCGACTGCCAAAACCCTCCATGAATCATAACAACTACTGGGCAGGGCTCTTTCCTTTCAAGCATCCGTAATACACCATATTGCGAGTGATGTTGCCCATAAGATATTTTAACTTTATTAGACATCATTCCCCTCCCCTCTCACGTGAGAAGATCCGCCAACTACCCAACCGATATGGGAAATCGATCCGGGCTACAGCCGTAAATAAGCTCTTATACTAATGAGTTTCTATCTCCATCTCCAGTTAATTGCGCCATCTTCATAAACAGCAGGAACGATAATTCCTTTTTTAGTTAATCCTTATCTGTTATAAAACCATTCTGCGTCGTAAAGTTCTTCCTGGAAGTCGTGATCTTCATCAATCAAGGTATTAAAAAAACTATCTAAATTTTTCGTTTTTTTCATTTGAATGTCACCATTTAGCCTAAAACCATCGATTATGTAATCATCTTTTACTTCGACTAGATTTTCCTCCTTACAGTATCATCTCTACTTGGCCCTTTCTAGATTTGTTCATGAAATCCGCTTGGAACTTCGACTATAACTAAATATTCAATGTTGATTATAGGACTTTTAAAGCCATACGTCGGTGCACTTATTTAGCAAATATGTTCATTTCCAATCAAAAACTGGTATGGGAAAGGCCTTGAACATACAGACTCGAGTAACTTTGGGGAAGAACATAGGTTTCATGTTGCTGAAAAAGCAATCACCGGATAAAAAAGAAAATCTGTGTTACAGATTAATTACTGAAGCGGACTTCTAAAGAGTCTGCTTTTTTGTTCTTAACAGCCCTCAGATAAACCCGAGAGCTGTCGTGAGGTTGTAAATGACCCGCCGTTTGATTTGATAGTATTTATCCTTTTTCAGCCCATCTCCATAGCAATCTCAAGGAGCCTTTTAATCATTCACATTACTTTTCATTAACCATTCTACTTCCGTTAATTCTTGTTTTTGAACGTCTTTTGTGTGTTTTTTCGTGAAATGGACTTTAACAGCTTCTTCGTTTTCCCAAATCTCCCAAAGCATTATTTTGCGTTCTGATGGTTCAAGCGGATAAGCATGGAATTGAATACACCCTTCTTCTTTGTTCGTTTCTTCCTCAAGTTTTTTGAATTCCTTCATTATTTCATTAAGGTCTTTATCACTGATGATTTTTAAGCATGCCGTTATGTAATGCATCAAAATTCCCCCTCTTCAAATCATTTCATGGCTTTTCATTATAACATTTTCTCAAAAAATAAAAACAACTATGAAATTTGTCTAATGGTTGCCCTATGGGTTTCCACTTAAAAAAGGGCTTCATCTCAAAGAGAAGCCCTCTTTTATTTAAATCCCTTCGGTATCCGCAATTCTTAGATTTAAAGCGAATACCCAGACGATATACATGCCGCTTCCTAATTTTCTTCTCACAGACGGCAAGAATTAAAGCAACCCGTCCAGTGTTAATGTGGTCAAAATGTGGTCAATAAAATCAAAATCGCTCACAACCGTTGTTCTATCAAGGGTTATGAGCGATTAGAAATTACATCACGCGCTTAAACATCTTCTCCATCTCATATGTCGAGTAGTGGATGATGATCGGGCGGCCGTGCGGGCATGTGAATGGGTCGGATGTTCTGCGCAGCTCATCAAGCAGGGCGGTGATTTCGTCGTCCCGCAGGTGATGATTGGCTTTGATGGAGCCTTTGCAGCTCATCATGATTGCGGCTTCTTCGCGCAGTTTTTTGATGTCGATCGTCCGGTCATCAAGGACCTGCTGAATGATGTCTTCAATGATCGTCGTTTCTTCCCCTTTTGGAAACCAAGTCGGGTGGCATCGGACGATATAGCTGCCGGCGCCGAACGATTCGAGAAAGACGCCGACTTTGGCTAAGTCGTCCAAGTGCTGGTCGATCGTCAACGCTTCATTTTTTGAATAATGGAATGTCAGCGGCACAAGCATGTCCTGGACTTCCGGTTCGACTTCCCCGACTTTTTCACGGAAATATTCGTATTTGATCCGCTCCTGTGCGGCGTGCTGATCGATGATGTACAGCCCGTTTTCATTTTGGGCGAGAATGTATGTGCCGTGCATTTGGCCGATCGGATACATGATCGGCACCCTTTCTTTTGGCGTCTCTTCGTCTTGGACGTTTTCTCCTGTCTGTTCCGGTTCTGCTTGTGCGGCCGGCTCGGCATCAGGCGTATACTCTTCAGCTCCGGGCCATTCAGGCTCGGTGTCCTGCAGAATGCTTTCTTCGCGCTCTTTGGAAGCGGAAGAAGGCGGCGGGTCTTTGACAAGCGAGCTTAATTTCATCGCCGAAAACGAAGGCTCCGACTTATATTCTCTTTCAACATCAGGATCAGAAAGAGGTGCCGGCTCTCGTACCTGGTCGAAATCAAGCTTTTGCTGCTCCGGTTTATTGATCAGAGGTGCGGTTTTTTTCGGGACTTGCACGCTTGGAATGAGCTGTTGCTGTTTAAAGACGTCTTTGATGGCGTCGCGAATCAGTTCGTGAAGCTCCGTCTCTTTGCTCAGCCTGACCTCCAGCTTTGACGGATGCACGTTGACATCCACAAGCAGCGGATCCATATTGATTTCAATGAACGTGATCGGATGGCGGCCGATCGGAAGAAGCGTATGATAGCCCTCGTGGATCGCTTTCACGAGCGGAAAGTTTTTAATGTATCTGCCGTTGACGACAGATGACATGTAATTTCGCGATGCGCGCGTGATTTCAGGAAGGGCGATATAGCCCTTCACTTCAAAATCAAGAGATCTCGCTTCAAGCGGAAGCATTTTTTTGGCAACCGCCGTGCCGTAAATTGCCGCAAGCACGTGGCGGACATCGCCGTTTCCGTTTGTCTGCAGAAGCGTTTTCCCTTGATGACGCAGCCTGATCGAAACTTCCGGGTGTGCAAGGGCAATTCTGTTGACCACATCTGTGATATTGCCAAGCTCCGTATGGATCGTTTTCATATATTTCAGCCTTGCCGGCGTATTGAAAAACAGATTGGTAACCGTAATTTCAGTTCCTCTGCGACTTGACGCTTTTTGCTCGGAAATGATTCTTCCCCCTTGAAGCGTCAAATGGGTGCCTGCCCCTTCTCCGGTGCTCGTTTTAATGCTTAAGTGTGAGACAGACGCGATACTCGGCAAAGCTTCTCCGCGAAATCCGAGCGTTCTGACGCGAAACAGGTCGTTTTCGTCTTTGATTTTGCTTGTGGCATGACGCAAAAAAGCCGTTCTGCAGTCTTCTGGATCCATCCCTTCGCCGTCGTCAAGCACTTTAATCGAGGCGAGACCCGCTTCTTCAACATCGATTTCAATCACGGAGCTGTTCGCATCGATTGCATTTTCGACAAGCTCTTTGACGACCGACGCAGGCCTTTCCACTACTTCACCCGCCGCGATTTTATTCGATAAATCGTCAGGCAGCTGAACAATTTTTGCCAAGTTGGGTCACCTCTTTGTTACTTTAATTTTTTTTGCAGCCTGTACAGTTCATTCATGACTTGTATAGGTGTCATATCGAGCAGATCCATCGTTTTAAATTCGGCTAAAACAGCCTGCTCTTTTTTGGAGAGCTTCGTCTCTTTTTCTTTTGGCTTGTCCGTCTCAAAAAATGACAGCTGGGCCGGTTGATCTGCAACAGTTGCCGCGACTTCTCCCGCCGCCTCTTTTACCGTATTCGGAGCCGTTGATGGAGCCGCTTCTTTGACGCCGGATTCAAGCTCTTTCAGGATCGTTTTCGCCCTGCTGATCAAACCGTCGGGCAATTCGGCCAGCTGTGCGACATGGATACCGTAGCTTTTATCTGCTGCACCTTCTTTTATCTGGTGAAGGAAAACGACCTTCCCTTCGTATTCTTCCGCACGAACGTGGACGTTCTTCAAATCGGCCAGCTTTTCTTCTAGGGACGTCAGCTCGTGATAGTGAGTGGAAAACAAAGTCTTCGCGCCGATATGCTCGTGAACGTACTCGATGATCGCCTGTGCAAGCGCCATTCCGTCGTAAGTGGACGTACCCCGACCGATTTCGTCAAATAAAATCAAGCTGTTTTTCGTCGCATGAACGATCGCATTTTTGGCTTCAAGCATCTCCACCATAAACGTGCTCTGTCCGGATATAAGATCATCCGCTGCGCCAATTCTCGTAAAGATCTGATCAAAGATCGGCAGCACCGCTTTTTTGGCAGGAACAAAACAGCCGATCTGCGCCAAAATGGAGATCAGCGCCATCTGTCTCATATATGTGCTTTTCCCGGACATATTCGGCCCGGTGATTAAAAGCATCTGTCTGCCTTTCCCCATTTCACAGCTGTTCGGAACGTAAGACTGGTTGTCCATCACCTTTTCTACGACCGGATGCCGTCCGTCGATCACCTGAACGACGTCCTCGGAAAACTCCGGCTTAACATAGTGGCGGTTTTCGCTGATCGTCGCAAAACATTGGAGCACATCAAGCTCGCTCATCATTTTTGCCAGCTGCTGCAGGCGCGGGATATATTCCTTCACCTTGCTGCGAAGCTCGGAAAACAGCTCATACTCCAACTCGCAAATATTGTTTTCCGCTTCGAGAATCAGCGCTTCTTTTTCTTTCAGCTCCGGTGTGATGTAGCGTTCTGCATTGGTCAGCGTCTGCTTCCGTTCATAGCGACCTTCTTCAAGCAGATGGATGTTCGCTTTCGTCACTTCAATATAATAGCCGAACACCTTGTTAAAGCCGACTTTTAAAGAGCGGATTCCCGTGTACTCGCGTTCCTGCTGCTCAAGCCTTGCGATCCAGTCCTTTCCGTTCTTGCTTGCGTCCCTGTATTCATCAAGCCTCGCGTGATAGCCGTCTTTAATTAAGTTCCCCTCTTTTAATGAAAGCGGCGGATTCTCGTATAGCGCATCTTCCAAAAGATTCAAAAGATCACTGCACGGATCGATTTTCTCGGCGCGCGCTTTTGCTTTCGGATGGTCGAGGGAGCCGACAAGCAGTTTGATGGCCGGCACTTGTTTCAGCGATTCCTTCAGCTGGATCAAATCTCTGGCGTTGACGTTGCCGTATGCGACCCTTCCGGCGAGCCGCTCAAGGTCATATACTTCCTTCAGCCGTTCGCGCAAATCTTCCCGCTCAAACAAATGGGCGATCAGCGTTTCGACGATTTCCTGGCGCTCTTCGATCTGTCCCTTTCTGATCAGCGGCCTGTCGATCCATTGCTTTAACAGCCGCCCTCCCATTGCCGTTTTCGTTTCATCCAAAAGCCAAAGAAGCGAGCCTTTTTTGTTTTTCGAACGGATCGTTTCCGTCAGTTCAAGATTGCGTTTCGAGTACAAATCGATTTTCATTGCTTCTTCGAGCTCGTAAGCCTGAACATTTTGAAGGTGGTCAAGGCTTCTTTTCTGCGTCCGCTTCAAGTAGACGTAAAGCCTCATAAACGTATCGACAAGCTCTTTGGACGCCAGTCCGTTCGCAATGTCAGGCACTTCATCTGCTTGTTCATCCTCGAAAGAAATCGTGGCGCCGCAGCGCTCTTTTAACAGCGCGACGTCTTTCTCGTCAAGGTTGCGGCTGACGACGATTTCCTTTGCTCCGACAGAGTATATCTCGGAAATGACATCATCAAGCCTTTCGATAACCGTTACTAAATTCTCGCCCGTCGTCAAATCGGAAAAAGCGAGCCCGTATGTATGCTGAAATTCACTGACAGAGGCGATAAAGTTGTTTTCATTTTCATGAATCCCTTTGCCGTCCATCACGGTGCCGGGTGTGATCAGCTGCACGACTTCTCTTTTGACGACTCCTTTGGCCGATTTAGGGTCCTCCACCTGCTCACAGATCGCGACTTTATAGCCTTTTTTAATCAGCTGTTCGATATACGAAGAGCAAGAATGATAAGGAACCCCGCACATCGGGATTCTTTCGCTCGATCCACCGTCTCTGCTCGTCAGCGTAATTTCGAGTTCCTTAGACGCCTTTTTTGCATCCTCAAAAAACATTTCATAAAAGTCTCCAAGACGAAAAAATAAAAAGGCATCCTGATACTCTGCCTTAATCTTTAAATATTGCTGTATCATAGGCGTGTAGCCTGCCATATTTAATCCCTCACTATGTATAAACGTTTCTATTAATTCCAACTCTCATTATACCATAAAGATTCATGCTAAAAAAAAGAAACTAGGGCGGTGTTTCCCTAGCTTCCTTTTATTCTTCTGGATCTCCGACCAAAAACTCCGGGTTGATATCCTCAAGTTCTTCATCAAGTTCTTCTTCCCACGCTTCTTCTTCATCGCTTTCCGTCCAATCAGAATTGACCTCAACAACGACCTTCGTCTCGCCGACGACCTCTGATAAAAATTCCCTTTCCGCCTGTACAACCACTTTGTTTCCGTTCGGAGAAATGGTCACTTCAAGGCAGTTCGGCTGCTGAAGCACCTTCGCAATGACTTCGTGTTCATCATCTAAGTAATTTTTGTCGCGATACCGGAGCTTAATGACATCAACATAGGAAACGCGTTCTGTCACAACTTCGGTTTTGGTGTTGTCCGCATATGAATACCAGACGTTGATATCATATGTCCCTTCAATTTCCACGGTTTTTCCGATTTTTTCGGCGTCATACTTATGATTGATAATCCAACCGCCTAAAATACTGGTTGGCTTTTGCGAAGGGGAGATTGTATGAGTGGACTGGGTGAATTTCCGGCCTTTCGCGACCACCGCTTTAGTAATAATTTCCCTGTATTCAGACATTCGGTCATGCCTCCTTGTTTTTCCTCGTATTATCCTATGCTGGGCATTCGTCTAATGTGCGTTCCTTGAGAAATCAAAATAACATTCCCATATAATGAATCTGTTTAAGTGTATGCACATAAAAGGATAAACTTGACTTAAATCAGAAAAGAAAAAGACAGACCGAAAACCGAATCTTTTCAATAAGCCGTCACGGCGGGAAATTGAATAAAAAAATGGCGCCCACATTGTTGTCAACATCCATTTGAAAAAGTTTAGTTTACTTTATGATGTTGTGTCTACATTATTCTTAATCTAATAGCACTCTGCTACCAAGCGTATACTTCAGGCGTTTCCCCTCCGGGTCCGGGGAAGATGTCGCTCAGCTCGCTGAGTATGCCCTCATCCAGACTGATCTCAACAGCTCTGATTGCATTCCGAAGCTGTTCTGCGTTTCTCGGCCCTATAATGGGAGCGGTCAACGCCGGATTTGCCAGCACCCATGCCAAAGCAACGTTGGCTTCTTTCTCCCCAAGCTCCTTGCATAAAGACGAAAATCTTTCGAGCTGTGAGCGGTGTTTTTCAATGAGGTCTGCCCTTTTGGCTGTCCGGATTCCGACAGCACCTTTCAGCGCATGGCCTCCGAGCAGCCCTCCTCCAAGAGGACTCCACGCTACTACACCCAACCCGAGATCTCGTGCTGCCGGAAGCACTTCCATTTCCGCCGTTCGCTCTAATAAACTATACTTATGCTGTTCTGTCACAAGCCCCATGAAATTACGTTTCTCAGCTGCAGCCTGCGCCTTGACCAAATGCCACCCCGCGAAGTTGCTTGAGCCGATATAGTCAACCTTTCCTGATCGAACCTGGCTTTCAAAAGCTTCCCATATTTCATCCCACGGCGTCCGCCGATCGATATGGTGCATTTGATATAATTCTACATGGTCTGTCTGCAGCCGCTTCAGCGACCCTTCCAGATGGCGCCGGATTTTATAAAGAGACAGGCCCCTCGCATCGTTTGGACCGTCGTTCGGATCAGAAATTGGTTCATATACTTTCGTCGCCAGAACGACTTTCTCACGGCGCTGTCCCCCTTTTGCAAACCATTTTCCGATGATGCTCTCTGTCAATCCTGCATTCTCTCCCCAGCCGTAGATATTCGCAGTATCAAAAAAATTAATACCCGCATCAAGCGCTTCATCCATGATTCGGAACGCGGTTTTCTCGTCTGTATCGACCCCAAAATTCATCGTTCCCAGGCATAAGCGGCTGACGCGCATACCTGTTCTTCCTAAAAAGGTATATTTCAAAACAAACCTCTCCCCATTCATTTTTTGCAGCAGGGCTTACTGGAAAGCAAATGATTCAACAACCTTCCAGCTTCCTGTTACGATATAAAGGACGAAGCAGCTTTTAAAAGGACGCAAAAATAAAGAAAATGTTAAGCAGGAGGATTTTTCAATTGAATGTAGAGGAACTGTGGAATCAATATCACGAACCGTTAAAAAAATTTATTACGTATAGAGTACATGACCATTCGATGGTTGATGATCTATTGCAAATCGTTTTTATGAAAATCCAAATTCACCTCCCGAATGTACATGATGAACAAAAAATCCCCGGCTGGATCTATCGGATTACCCGAAATACCATTATTGATTTTTATCGCACAGAAAAATCAATTGAACAACTCACCGAGCATTTTGAATTCCCCGGCGATTTCGACGGGGAAAATTATACGAAGGAAGCGGCTGCGTGTATTCGCTCAAGCATAAATAGACTGCCCCAAAAGTATCGGCAGGCGCTTGAACTGACCGAAATCCAAGGATTATCACAAAAAGAGTTGTGTGAAAAAATGGGGATTACTTATTCCGGGGCAAAATCAAGAGTGCAACGGGGAAGGGCAAAATTAAAACAGCTGATGATGGGATGCTGTCATATTGAATCAGATCGATATGGAAATATCGTCGATTTTCGTATTTTAAAAGAATAGCTTGAGTGCATGATCGGCTCCGGAACCCGATTTAGTTGACAGGTTTAAAAAGCGAACAGACTTGGTAACAACTGCCATATAGAACTTCAGGGCATGATCGGCCTCACTCAGCACCAGCACGCCGGTGCGCGTCACTCTGTCCCCCGACAAGGCCGAGCTGAACAGCAGGCTCGAATTCGAGCCTCGCCTGTGCTTCCATAAAAAAAGCTTGTCAATCAAAAACGTTTTTTACGGCTTTGTCGACAAGCTAGGCGCCTTTAAAAGGCGCCGCCAAATTATAGAGAACAGCTCGGTGATGAATTTTTCACTTTTGAACCGGTCTCGCCTTTCAGCAGGTCTCCCCCGGTCGATGTGATGATCTCGTTTGTCACTTGGTTTGATATTGTATGCGCGACAAGCTGAAGAAGGTCGTTGACTTCCATTTGAGAGTCTCTGAACTCTTGAATGATCGGAATCTCGTCAAGCTCTTCCTGAAGCGCGTCAATCTTTGCTTCCGTTTGTTTAAGCGCTTCATGCTTTTCGTAATGTTTAAAGTTGACAGCTTGCTTTTGCAGGGCTTTGATTTGGTTGATAATGCCCGTTATTTTGGCATTCTCATTAATCTGTGCCTCCGCTTTTTTGAAAAAGTCGACTTCTTCCGTTTCGGCAATCATTTTTGCGAGTTCCCGCGCTTTTGCAACAATCTCTTTTTTCGTATAAAGCGTCACTTTATTTCACCTCGATTGCTTCTCCTACCATTTCCCCGTCAAGCGACCAAGTTTTCGCCTGGTGGATTTTCACGTTGACAAGCTGGCCGATCGCTTCTTTTGGTCCTTTGAAATTGACAAGCTTGTTTTTCCGTGTATAGCCGGCAAGGATATCAGGGTTGTTTTTACTTTCACCCTCTACTAACACTTCGACAACCTGCCCCTCATATTCCTTCATTTTCTTCGCGGAAATTTCGTTGACCACTTCATTTAATCGCTGAAGCCGTTCTTTTTTCACGCGCATCGGAACATTGTCTTTCATTTTTGCAGCAGGCGTTCCTTCGCGAGGCGAGTAGATGAACGTATAGGCGCTGTCAAATTCAACCTCTTTGTATAAAGAAAGCGTTTCTTCAAATTGCTCATCTGTTTCGTTCGGGAAGCCGACGATAATGTCCGTTGTTAAAGACGCGTTCGGCATCGCTTTTTTAATTTTGGCGACAAGATCAAGATAGCGTTCCCGGTCGTATTTGCGCGCCATCAGTTTCAAGACATCCGAGCTTCCGGACTGAACAGGCAGGTGGATGTGGTCCAGAAGGTTTCCGCCTTTTGCGAGCACCTCGATCAGATGATCGTCAAAATCACGCGGATGGCTTGTCGTGAAGCGGATACGCGGAATATTGATTTTGCGGAGCTCATCCATTAAGTGGCCGAGTCCGTATTCGATATCCTCGAAATCTTTGCCGTAAGCATTGACGTTCTGTCCGAGAAGCGTGATTTCTTTGTAGCCTTCAGCCGCAAGCCTTCTCACTTCCTGGATGATTTCTTCGGGACGTCTACTTCGTTCTTTTCCTCTTGTGTACGGCACGATGCAGTACGTACAGAACTTGTCGCAGCCGTACATGATGTTGACCCAGCCTTTGATTTTGCCGGTGCGGACTTTCGGAAGGTTTTCAATGACATCGCCTTCTTTAGACCACACTTCGATAACCATTTCTTTTGACAGATAAGCCTCTGACAAAAGTTCCGGCAAGCGGTGGATATTGTGTGTACCGAAAATCAGATCGACGAACGGATGTTTCTTTAAAATCCGGTTGACGACTGATTCTTCCTGGGACATACATCCGCAGACGCCGAGGATCAAATCCGGATTGTCTTTTTTCAAAGCTTTTAAATGGCCGATTTCACCAAATACTTTGTTTTCCGCATTTTCGCGAATGGCGCATGTGTTTAACAGAATCACATTGGCATCTTCAGTCGAATCGGTCGGCTCATAGCCGAGCGCCATGAAAATACCGGCCATGACTTCTGTATCGTGTTCATTCATCTGGCAGCCGTATGTGCGGATGTAGAACTTCCGTCCATCCCCCATCCCTTTGTACTGCTCGGAAATTTTAAAATCGTTATGGTATTTAACCTCTTCTTTGCCACGTTTTTTCGCATCTTTTAATGAAGGCGGAACATAAACAGCTTCGAAGTACTTGCTGTAATCCTTCTCGGATTTTTTGTCCGATGGATTGACCTGTCCGCTTTCAATGCGCTGTTTCTCATTCATGTTTTTGATCTCCTTTCAAACAAAGCTCCACTCTTCAGTATAAAGGTTCTCGGTTGTCAGCACAACCCAGAACCCATCATTGTACACTAACTGAAAATGATTATCAATGGTTATTTGCTTTGTTCAAAAAGAAATCGATGAGTTTAAAGCAGACCCGCTTTTTTGGCGCCGGTTTCAATGATTTCAAGCGCTTTATCGAGCTCTTCTTTCGAATGTTGGGCGGTCATGATCGTTCTGATCCGCGCTTTGCCTTTCGGGACGGTCGGAAAAACAATGGCCTGGGCAAATAAACCGAACTCAAAAAGCGTGTTTGAGAAGCGGCACGCCTCAGCTTCATCACCGATCAAAATCGGCGTGATCGGCGTTTCGCTCTTGATCAGCGGAAGGCCCATTTTTTCAAGCTCTTTTTTGAAGTACGCGGTATTGTCCCAAAGCTTTTTAATCAATGAAGGTTCCTCCATCAGCACATTGACCGCTTCAATGCATGCCGCAGTGACGGCCGGCGGATGGGAAGTACTGAAGAGAAATGGCCTTCCTTTATGCTTTAAATAGTCGATCAGCACCTTGGATCCGGCCGCATAGCCTCCTAAAACACCGATCGCCTTGCTGAGCGTGCCGACTTGAATGTGAACCTTCCCGTCCAGCCCGAAATGGTGAACCGTTCCGCGCCCGTTCTCGCCGAGAACGCCGGATGCATGCGCATCGTCGACCATGACAAATGCGTCATACTGTTCAGCGAGCCGGACGATTTCGGGCAGCGGCGCGATGTCCCCGTCCATCGAAAACACGCCGTCTGTAACGATAAGCCGCATTCTGTAATTCATTGATTTTTTCAAAATCTTTTCTAAATCTTCCATGTCCGCATGCTGATATACTTTTTTGCCCGCTTTGGTGAGCCTGATGCCGTCAATGATGGAAGCATGGTTTAATTCGTCTGAGATGACAATATCATCTTTGGTGAGGATGCTTGAAAGAATGCCTTGATTTGCGGTGAAACCGGACTGGAATACGAGTGCCGCTTCAGTGTTTTTAAATGAAGCGAGCTTCTTTTCGAGCTCATCATGCATGGTGAATGTTCCGGCTATTGTACGGACCGATCCGGTTCCAGCTCCGTACCGTTTGACTGCCTCTTCGGCCGCTTTTTGGAGGCGCGGATGAGACGTCAAACCGAGATAGTTATTGGATGAAAGCTGAATGATGTCTTTTCCTTTCATTTTGACGATTGATCCTTGCAGTGATTCGATGATCGGCAGTTCCTGAAAAGTTCCGTTTTCTTTCATTTTATCAAGCTCGGAAGCTAAAAAATTGAATTCTTTCATATTAATCTCTCCTTTCTACGGTATCAGTACGACTTTTCCGCATTGCCCTTTTCTCATCAGTTCAAAGCCTTTTTCAAACTCTTCCATCGGGAAACGGTGGGTGATGACAGGCTTGATTTGAATCGTACCGGACTGAAGGAGACCGCTGACCTGTCTCCACGTTTCAAACATTTTGCGGCCGGTAATTCCCTGGACTGTCAATCCTTTAAAGACGATATCATTTGTCATGTCGATGCATACGGGATGCTCAGGCAGGCTTAAGACATGAACCCGCCCTCCGTTTGCCGCCATTTTTAAACTTTGGCGGATTGCCGTCGGATGGCCTGACATTTCGCAAACCAAGTCCGCCCCTTCACCGCCTGTTAAAGCGCTTACATTTTTGAGCGGATCTTCTTTTTCAACGGAGATGATATCGGTTGCCCCCATTTGCAATGCAAGGTCGAGCCTGTATTCGTTTTTATCGATGGCGATCACCTGTGCCGCCCCTGACGCTTTTGCAACTGCCACGGCCATCAGTCCGATCGGTCCGCAGCCGACGACAGCGACTTTCACTCCAGCCGTCATTCCCGTCAGAACCGTATGCACGGCATTTCCGAGCGGTTCTTGAATAGAAGCGAGATCCTCAGGCATGCCGGCCGGGTTTTTCCAAATGTTTGCGGCGGGCACTTTGACATATTCGGCAAAACAGCCGTCTGTATCGACACCGAGAATCAGCGTTTTTCTGCAGACATGCTCTTTTCCGGTCAAACACGGCAGGCACTTTCCGCAAACGATGTGCGTTTCTGCCGAAACATACTCCCCTTCTTGTACCGTAGTCACATTTTCCCCCACTAGAACAACCTCGCCGGAAAATTCGTGGCCAAACACATAAGGCGGTTTAACCCTGCTTTTCGCCCATTCATCCCAATTATAAATATGGACATCGGTTCCGCAAATCGATGCAGCTTTGACTTTGATCAGCACCTCGTGTTTGTCGATCTTCGGAATCGGGACGAGCTCGAAGCTGGCGCCCGGCTCCCCCGGCTTCTTGATAAGCGCTTTCATATTTCCGTCCAAGATGAACAGACCCCCTTTGTAAAATCGCTTTACAAAAGGATTGTAGCATGATAATCGGTCTTGGTAAACACCAGTGTCCTCCTGATAAAAACAGATGAACACCCTCTAAAAAATGTATAATATTTTTTTAAAATGGGATGCGGCTGATGAAATTTTGAAAGAGAAATCCGTCGACTTGACTTGGTGTATATGAGCGCTGCAGCGCTTCGACCAGATTCCCGTAATCTTTGTGGGCTTCCAGACCCGGAATGACCCGGTCGATGCCGTCAAAGTCAGATCCGAATCCGATATGCCGCTCGCCTCCTAAAGAGCAGACATGGTCAATATGTGAGAGGATATCTTTGATCACAGGCGTTTTTCCGTTTCTCACGAATTCAGGGACAAATGTCAAGCCGATGACACCGTTCTTATTAATAAGCGCTTTGATTTGATCGTCTTTTAAATTTCTCGGATGAGGGCAAAGGCTGTGGGCATTCGAATGAGAGGCGATCGGATACGCCGCCGTTTCAATCGCACCCCAAAAGCTTTTTTCGGATAAATGGGAGAGATCTGTCCATGCCCGGTTTTTGTTCGCCTTACGAATCAGCCTTTCCCCGTAAGAAGTCAAGCCGGCGTTTCTTTCTTCTAAAGCGCCGTCTGCGAACGTATTGGCCCAGTTCCATGTCAGGCCGAAACTTCTGACTCCGAGCTGAAAAAAGATGTCAAACAGCCTTAAGTTTTTTGCGATCGGCTCACAGCCTTCCATCGTTAAAATGATGCCGGTTTCATCGCTTTTGAGCTTGTCGATATCGGCTTTATTTTTGATCAGTTTGATCCGTTTGTACTTTGCAATTTTTTCGTGAAACAGCTGGATTTGGACAAGCGCCATTTCAAGCCTTATTGTGTCGGGTACGGTTTCAGGCAGAAAAATCGCCAGACACTGCACTTTCGCCTTTCCGTTTAAAAGCGCCTGAACAGGCGTTTGAAGCGACGGGTCGCTGTATTCATTGAGCTTCGGATTTTTCCAGAGCTTCAGCAGCAAATCAGAATGGGCATCAAAAATCTTCACGTTCATCCTCTCCCGGCTGCATTTTTCAAAAACGGCTAAACCAAAAACAACCCGCTTACGTGAAAGTAAGCAGGTTGAAGCATTTGAAAAAGAGTAATTTTTCTATCAGCGAGGCTCTACGATTAGCTTAATCGCTGTTCGTTCTTCACCGTCAATTTGAATGTCCGTAAACGCCGGAATGCAAATCAGATCGACACCGCTCGGCGCTACAAATCCCCGCGCAATCGCTACCGCTTTAACAGCCTGATTTAATGCCCCGGCTCCGATTGCTTGAATTTCTGCAGCTCCTCGTTCCCTCAAGACTCCTGCGAGCGCACCTGCGACCGAGTTTGGATTTGATTTTGCTGAAACCTTTAATATTTCCATTCCTGCTCCCCCTTAAGTTTACAATGGATAAGTGAGTGTTCATTAGAACAATCATTATTAGATGTTGCTATTTTCAAAGCCATCCCCTTTTAATTGCTTTTCAAAAATAGCAGGGTACCTTCCATTTTTACTATATTCACTATAGGACCGGGATATTCCTGCTTTCCTTTTAATATTTTTCTAAAATGATTTTCTGTTCAGTTATTCAAAAAACATGTGGTCATCATTAATTAATATCCGGTCAATTTTAACTGCTTTCTTGCTCTGTTCGTCGATGTCAATAACAACTCCGCTCAGTGTTGTGCGGCCTTCGGCAATCTCAAAACGGACGGGCAGGCTCGTTTTAAAACGCTTGATAATCGTCTCGCGGTCGACGCCGAGAATGCCGTCGTAAGGACCAGTCATCCCCACGTCTGTTATATATGCCGTGCCTTTCGGAAGAATGCGGTTGTCGGCTGTCTGAACATGCGTGTGCGTTCCGACAACCGCTGAAACGCGGCCGTCCGTATACCAGCCGATCGCCTGCTTTTCGCTTGTCGCTTCGGCATGAAAATCGATAAAAATGAACGGCGTTCTTTTTGACGCTTCTTCTATTAATTCATCAGCTTTTCGAAATGGGCAATCGATCGCAGGCAGAAATGTGCGGCCTTGTAAATTGATCACAGCCAGTTCCTTCGAACCGTTTGTTTTTATGTATGTGATGCCTTTTCCAGGCGTGCCTTCGGGAAAATTGGCAGGTCTGACGATCTGCGGCGCGTCATCAATAAAATCAAATATTTCCCTTTTATCCCATGTGTGGTTTCCCATTGTGAGAACGTCGGCTCCCGCTTGGATGAGCTGGTGGTATATTTTTTCGGTAATGCCTTTTCCGTGTGCGGCGTTTTCTCCGTTGACGATGACGGCATTCGGTTTATATTTCAGCTTCAGCTTCGGCAAATAGGTTTTGATCATGTCTCTGCCGGGCGAACCGACGACATCTCCAATAAATAAAATTCTCATAATTTGACCCTTTCTTTTTTAAAATAGGTTTTAATCATAGTGTTACACAAGGAAACAAAAAAATAAAGTGGCGCATTCGCACCACTTTATTTTGCGTATTCAACGGCTCTCGTTTCCCTGATCACAGTTACCTTGATGTGTCCAGGGTAGTCAAGCTCGTCCTCAATTCGTTTTCGAATATCACGCGCCAAACGATGGGCTTCAAGATCATTGATTGAGTCAGGTTTGACCATGATCCGCACCTCTCGTCCCGCTTGTATCGCAAATGATTTTTCAACACCTTCGTACGATTCGGAGATTTCTTCCAGTTTTTCAAGCCTGCGAATATAGTTTTCGAGCGTTTCGCTTCTTGCGCCAGGTCTTGCGGCAGACAGCGCATCGGCTGCAGCCACGAGCACGGCGATGATGGAAGTCGGCTCCTGATCTCCGTGGTGAGATGCGATACTGTTGATGACAACTGGATGCTCTTTATACTTGGTGGCCAGTTCCACTCCGATTTCAACGTGGCTTCCTTCCACCTCATGGTCAATCGCTTTCCCGATATCATGAAGAAGTCCTGCTCTTTTTGCGAGCGTCACGTCTTCTCCGAGCTCTGAAGCCATCAAGCCTGTCAGAAACGCCACTTCCATTGAATGTTTCAGTACATTCTGTCCGTAGCTCGTTCTGAACTTCAAGCGGCCGAGGATTTTGATTAAATCGGGATGAAGCCCGTGAACTCCAACTTCAAACGTCGTCTGTTCACCCATTTCGCGGATGTAATCATCCACTTCACGGCGGGATTTCTCAACCATTTCTTCGATTCTGGCAGGATGAATGCGGCCATCCTGAACGAGTTTATCAAGAGCGATCCTGGCTGTTTCACGCCTGATCGGATCAAATCCTGAAAGGATAACGGCTTCCGGCGTATCGTCGATGATCAGATCGATCCCCGTCAATGTTTCCAATGTACGGATATTACGTCCTTCACGTCCGATAATGCGGCCTTTCATCTCATCATTTGGAAGGTTGACAACTGAAACCGTTGTCTCGGCCACATGATCTGCCGCACAGCGCTGTAAAGCCAATGAAAGAATATTTTTCGCTTTTTTATCAGCCTCTTCTTTCGCTCGATTTTCACTTTCTTTCATCATGATCGCGATGTCATGGGAAAGCTCGTTTTCAACCCGTTCCAGAATGATTTGCTTCGCTTCATCTCGCGTCAGACTTGAAATACGCTCCAACTCTGACTGCTGCATACGAATCATTTCATCCACTTTGCTTTCCATCTCTTCAATATGTTGTTGTCGTTCATTCAGAGAATGATCTTTCTTCTCCAACATCGCTTCCCGTTTATCTAATGATTCATCTTTTCGGTCAAGGTTCTCTTCCTTTTGAAGTAAACGGTTTTCTTGTTTTTGAAGCTCATTTCGTCTTTCACGAACTTCTTGTTCAGCTTCTATCCGAAGCGTATGAATCTCGTCCTTTGCTTCAAGAAGGGCTTCTTTTTTCAACGCTTCAGCATCCCGCTTTGCGTCTCCAAGAATTTGTTCGGCTGCATTTCGCGCACCTGAAATTTTTGCTTCGGCAATGATTTTACGAACATAGTAGCCAACAACTAAACAGAATAGGCTCAGCAAAATGGAGATGAGAATTGCTAAAGGATTCATAACTTTCACCTCCTCTTGCTATGAACTTGTCTTGCTAAAAGTAAGTGTCGGCATGTACATTGTACTTCTTCTCAACATACAGAACCTTCACAGGGAGTGAAGCGGCTTCACAGCCCTTGTCAAGTTTAAATGTTTATCAATCATGTTAAGAAAAACAAGTGATACAATTTCATTGTAATTGTGTGGGAAATACTTGTCAAGCTTACGGTCTTAACGTTTCTGGATTAAACGCCTTTTCAAACCGCCGGGATGAAGAGGGTGGATAGAGGAGCTGCGCCTAAATGCGCAGATTAAAGGAAAAGGCTGCCGTTCGGGCCGGCAGCCTTTCACATGTTTCATGATTAAAATTCGAGTTCTTCCTGAGCTTGGGCATCGTCTTCCTGAGCAGGAGCAACGCCTCCAGTATCCAAACCGTAGTGCTCCCGGATCTGCTCTTGAATCATCAAAAGGATGTCCTTGTTTTCTTTCAGGAACTGTTTGGCGTTTTCACGGCCTTGTCCAAGACGTTCCTCCTGATAAGAGTACCATGCACCGCTCTTTTGAACGATGTCAAGCTCTGTTCCGAGGTCGATGATTTCCCCTTCTTTTGAAATCCCTTCCCCGTACATAATGTCCACTTCGGCTGTCCGGAATGGAGGTGCCACTTTGTTTTTCACGACTTTGATTTTCGTCTTGTTCCCCATGACATCGTTGCCTTGTTTCAGCTGCTCTGCACGGCGCACTTCCAGGCGGACAGAAGAGTAGAATTTCAACGCTCTTCCGCCTGGTGTCGTCTCAGGATTTCCAAACATGACGCCGACTTTTTCACGAATCTGGTTAATAAAGATCGCGATGGTCTTCGATTTATTGATTGCTCCGGAAAGCTTACGAAGCGCCTGAGACATCAGTCTGGCCTGCAAACCGACGTGGGAATCCCCCATGTCTCCTTCGATTTCAGCTTTCGGCACAAGCGCTGCCACTGAGTCGATGACAACGATATCCACCGCTCCGCTTCTGACAAGGGCTTCGGCGATTTCGAGCGCCTGCTCGCCCGTATCAGGCTGTGACAGCAAAAGCTCATCAATGTCGACACCCAGCTTTTGCGCATAGACGGGGTCGAGCGCGTGTTCGGCGTCGATGAATGCCGCCTGTCCGCCCTGCTGCTGAACTTCGGCAATCGCATGAAGCGCCACCGTCGTTTTACCGGAGCTTTCAGGCCCGTATACTTCGATAATCCGGCCGCGCGGGTATCCGCCCACTCCAAGAGCCGTATCGAGCGCTAAAGAACCGCTCGGAACTGTTGAAATTCTCGTTTCAGTTTGTTCGCCGAGTTTCATAATCGAACCTTTACCAAACTGCTTTTCTATTTGTTTAAGCGCCATATCTAAGGCTGCCTGACGATCACTCATTCTATTTTCCTCCTTTATCACTTCCGCTATATCTACTATACCTTGTTTACGCGGATTTGCCAAGAAAAAAGCGAACGCATATTCGATTTTTTTAAGAGGAAAAAATCGATCTCCTAAAATGGAATGACCTTTTTCATAAGAAAGATATTCCGAAAATCCGTTTTTCGCTTATTTTTCCATCATTTTCAGCAACAGATGGCAGCCGTATTTGGCAGAACGTTTCCGCACCGCAGATCTGGATCCGGCGAACTGAAATTCGAACGCTTCTTCAGCCTGGTCCTTCACGGAGATGCCGATAAACACCTTTCCTGCCGGATGGCCTTCTTGCGTATTCGGCCCGGCTACTCCAGTGAAGCTGATGCCGATATCGCTTCCTGTTTTGACTCTGATGCCTGCGGCGAGTTCTTTTGCGCATTGCGCGCTGACCGCACCGTAGCGCTGCAGCGTGTCTTCCGAAACGCCGGCCGCTGACACTTTCAATTCGTTAGTGTAGCAGACGGCGCCGCCTTTGAAGTATTCAGAAGCGCCGCTCATTTCCGTCAGCCAGCTGGAAAAAAGCCCGCCTGTAAAGCTTTCCGCAGCAGCCAGGGTCATTCCCTTGCTCCTGCATGCTTTCGCAAGCTCTTCTGCGAGGGATGTATCATCATACCCGTAAAAGAACTCTCCGACCCGCTCCAGGATGCGGTCTTCCGTTTCTTTTAACAAGCGGTTTGTCTCCGCCGGATCCGCATGCTTTGCCGTGAGCCTGAGCGTGACTTCCCCGTCTGCCGCAAGCGGGGCGATTGTCGGATTAGTCTGCGCATCAATGAGATCTTCCAAATCGGTTTCAAGCTGGGATTCCCCGATGCCGAAGAACCGCAGCACCCTTGACACGATCTTTTCCCTCGAGCCGAGCTTTTCCAAAATGAGCGGCTTCGCTTCGTTTTCAAACATCGGCTCCAGCTCTTTCGGAGGTCCCGGCAGAAGCATATAAAAGCGCGCTTCATGCTCAAGCAGCATTCCCGGAGCCATCCCGAAGCGGTTCGGCAGAACGTCGGAGCCTTCGAGGATCAGCGCCTGTTTGCGGTTGTTCGGCGACATCTCCCGGTTCGTTTTTTTGAAGTAATCCTGAATCGATTCGAAGGCTTCATCGTCAAGCTTAAGAGGGCGCCCGACAACTTCAGCGATCGTTTCTTTTGTCAAATCGTCTTTCGTCGGTCCGAGGCCTCCTGAAAAAATGATGAAGTCAGACCTTTGCTGTGCTGTCTGAATAACTTGTTTAAGGCGTTCCGGATTGTCTCCCACCGCCGTGTGATAAAAGACGTTAATGCCGATTTCAGCCAAATGCCTGCTGATAAACTGAGCATTTGTATTAACGATTTGTCCGAGCAGAAGCTCAGAACCGACAGCGATAATTTCCGCTTTTCTTTCCAACTTCATTGTTTCCACTTCCCCACGTTTAGTTCGATGTTTTTAAAGCATCCCAGTTTTTAGCGAAATAATCCCATCCTGATACGACTGTGAAAAAGACAGCCACCCATAAAGCAAGAGAGCCGAACGGGAAGGATACAAGCTCAAATGGAAGATTGTGAAGCAACAGGGCAGAGATGGCGATAATTTGAGCCCATGTTTTCACTTTTCCAAGCATGTTGGCTGCGACGACTTCCCCCGTTCCCGCAAGGACGAGCCGCAATCCCGTTACGGCAAATTCCCGGCTGATAATGACAATGGCCATCCAGGCCGGAGCAAGATGGTAATGCACCAGAATAATCAAAGCGGAAGACACGAGCAGCTTGTCTGCAAGCGGGTCAAGGAATTTCCCAAAGTTTGTCACAAGGTTCAGTTTTCTTGCATAATAGCCGTCAACCCAATCTGTGACGGAAGCAAAAATAAACAGCAGTGCGCCGATCAAATGGGTGACCGGAATCGACTCGCTGCCGAAGGAGACAGCCCCCCACTGAAACGGCACAAGCATGATGACCATAAAAACAGGAATTAATGCGATTCTAGAAAGCGTGATTTTATTCGGTAAATTAAACATAAAGGTTCCTCCATATATGTATGTTTTACTAATGATGATGAACGCAAGAAAAAGTCATCTGTGCAATTAAGATGACTTTTCCTCCTTTTTATTTTGAATCGTTATGTTTTGTGTCATCACAGTCTTAGGATCGAGCTTGTAAGAAAGAACTTCTCCGTTGATTTTAATTTCAACGCCCGGCGCATATCCGATCCGTAAATCAATTTGCGATTGATCGGTGATATTCTTTTGAAAGGTTTCTCCTTTTTTCATCATTCCTTCTTTAAGAGAGCTCCCTTTCTCATCACGCACCCTGACCCATGAGTTTTCGTTTGCCTTTACTTCAAGCTCCAGCTTGTCGGATCCTGATACTTCATAGGTTGTGGAAGAGCCTTCGCTTGCGGTCGCTTTAATGGTCAGCTTGTCGTTCTCATCAGACTGCTGATCCTTTTTTTCTTTGTCGTCTTCAGCGCTGTCTTTCTGCGCATCCGTGTTCTGTTGATTTTCCTTTGTCAGAGGGGAATCTTTCGAGACGTCATACTTGCTTTGCGATTCCTCTGTCTTAGGCTCTTCAGCCTGCTGATTCCCTCCGCCGTTTACAGCCTGAACGATGACGTAAATGATCGCGATCACAACGATAACGCCGGCTGCCACAAGCAGAGTAGGCAAAAGTTCAAGCGCTTTTGAGGCGGACTTGGGCAGCTCCCTCTGCGGCTTGATTGAAGAAAGCTTCTCAGAAACCTCATCATTGTAAGAATTAGGGATATCTTTTTTAAACTCTTCAAACAAGAGCTCCGAGTCGAGGCCGACAGCTTCGGCATACTGCTTGATAAAAGCCCTCACATAAAATTTCCCCGGAATGATATCATAGTTTCCTTCTTCAAGGGCCGTTAAATACCTTTTTTGGATCTTTGTGGCCGCCTGAAGGTCGTCCAATGACATCCCTTTTTCCTCTCTGGCTTCTTTCAGCCGATTTCCTAGTTCAGTCACAACAAACACCTTCCATTTTAAAAATCAAAGCCGGAAAAACCCGAATGGTCAAACATCTGCGGTTCTTCAGCATGTTCATATGTAATCACCTCATCGGGGCTGTTACGCAATTCGATGATGTAATCAAAATCGTCCATCGTATATTCCGTATTTTGCACGAAAATGTCCGGATGCTCGACAACTTTGGTCGCCGGCAGCCGCATGATCTCACTGACGAGCTGCAAATGGCGTTCAGATCCCCTTCTCGTCGACACAATACCGTCCAAAATGAAAACATTCTCCGGACTGTATTCATCAGCAATCAGCTGGCTTCTGATCGTTTGCTTCAGCAGTGTAGAAGAAACAAAAAGCCACCTTTTGCTCGCACAGACGCTTGAAGCAACAATTGATTCCGTCTTGCCGACGCGGGGCATTCCCCTGATCCCGATCAGCTTGTGCCCGTCTTTTTTAAACAGTTCAGCCATAAAATCGACAAGCAGGCCGAGCTCGTCGCGTTCAAACCTAAACGTTTTTTTATCGTCTGCATCCCGCTGGATATAGCGGCCGTGCCTTACAGCGAGACGGTCGCGAAGCTTCGGCTCGCGGAGCTTCGTCACTTTAATCGTATCCATCGTGTTCAGAATCGATTCCAGTCGCTTGATCTGATCTATATGACGGCATTTTAACAAGAGGCCTCTTCTTTGAGTATCGACGCCGTTAATGGTCACAATATTTATTGAAAGCATCCCCAATAAAGAGGATATATCTCCCAGAAGTCCGGGACGGTTGACTTGGATTTCATATTCTAAGTACCATTCGAGCTTTGCCAAATGATAACCTCCCTACCCATCATCGTGGCAAAAATTTACCTTCCTTTATCATAAAGCATTTTGTCTCAATTAGAAAGCAGAATGTTGTGATTAAATAAGAAAAACGTCCGTTTCCCAAAATCGGGAAAAAACTGCTGTAACGGCGCCTGCATGCTGTTTACCCTGACGGGACGAAAAGCAAACAACAAAAGCGTTGCCGCTGACAAAGCCGCGCCTATAAAAAAGAGAGAGTGAACACACTCTCTCCTTAATGTGAGCTGTTGTTTTCAACAAGCTTAACCATCACGTTCGCAATGGCGCGCTGCTCTTCTTCGGAAGCCACGCTCCAAAGGTCTGCGAGCACTCGTTCTTGATGGTTTTTTGAATCAACCTCACCAGCCAAATAATCGCCGATCTCATATGCGAGATCTGAGATGGTTTCGTTTGACATTCCTTTTTCTTGGGCATAGTTCAAACGGTCGCCCAAAAAGTTTTTCCACTGATCCCAATTATCCAGTACGGACATATCAGGCCCCTCCATTCTCTTGAAGTTACAGCCTTATTATGAACTGGGGGACCGTAAACTATACATGTTTTTAACAATGCCAGCCGCCATTAACTGACAAAATTTGACCCGTGATATAAGATGCCTTTGCCGAGAGCAGAAACAGGACGGCGTCTGCAACCTCTTCGGCTTCGGCAAGCCTTCCCATTGGAATCTCATCGGCGATCTTCTCTTCTTCCTCTTTTGAAAACGAGCTCATCATCTTTGTTTTCACAGCGCCCGGAGAAACGGCGTTGACTCTGATGCCGCTAGGCGCAAGCTCTTTTGCAAGAGCTTTGACAAACACATTTTGTGCACCTTTTGTCATGCTGTATAAAACTTCGCACGACGCCCCTGTTTCACCCCAAATGGAGCTGACGGCTACAATGGCGCCGGATTTTTTCCTGATCATCGCCGGCAGCAGATTCCTCGTCAATAAAAACGGGCTTGAGACATGGAGCTGCACCATGTCCTGTACAGCCTCATCGGACATGTCTGTCACAAGCCCGCGGAAGCTTTGTCCGCTGTTTAAGACGATGCCGTCAAGCGCCCGCCCGCCGATTGAAGCGGAAACGGCTTTTGCGCCGCCGGGGTCGGACAGATCGCCGTGAATGATTTCGGCGTGAATGCCGTATGTATGTGCCAGCCTTTCTGCAAGTGCAGCGGCTGCCTTCTCATTTGTATGGTAATGGAGGAGAAGATCATACCCGTTTTGCGCCAGCTTTTCGCTGATGCTTTGCCCGATTCCGCCGCTTGCGCCGGTGATAAGAGCGAGTTTTGTCATACCATGTTTCCACCTTTCCGTTAAAAAGAAGAAAGGTTCAGCGTGCATCGGAAATGTCCTGACACGCTGAACTTTCAGGCCTTGCTTTATGATTTTGGAACGACTTTGCAGACGGTGATCCTGTCTTCCTCGATTTCTTCCTGGATGACGCGGTGAACGTCCTCAAGCGTAATTGATTCGAGTACGGTGACGATATCAAACAGACTCGTCTCCAGAAATGCGTACCGTGTAAACTGGTTGGCGATGTACTCAGGCGAATTCATTGATTTTAGGAAATTGCCGATTTTTTTCTTTCTTGCCAGTTCCAGCTTTTCGGCTGTTATCGTTTCTTTCGCTTTGAACAGCACTTGTTTCAGCTCCTCGGCAAGCTTGTCAGGCTCAGGCGTATCGCCGCCGACCGAGACGAAGCCAAATCCGTGTTCTTCAGTATAGTCATAGCTGAATGTCTCATCGATATACCCTTTTTCATAAATTCTTTCATAATCGCTGGAGCTTTTGCCGAACAGGCACTCGAGGATGAGATTGATGGTCAGCTCATGCTTCAGCAAGGCTTCTCCCGTGTTCATCGGATGAGCGCTTTTTAAACCGACGAGGCATTTTGAGCTTTGAACATTCATTTTAATTTCCTGTTCTTTTTTGAATACGGCCCCAGGCTCCTTAACTTCTTTGCGGACAATTTCAGGCTGGTCTGTATACGGTTTTTTCTGCTGGTTTTCGCGGACCTGGCGAATGATCGCTTCGGGATCGACCGGACCGACGACAAAGAGCAGCATATTGCTCGGGTGATAGAACGTCTCATAGCATTCGTACAAAAGGTCTTTTGTAATATGTGAGATGCTTTCGATCGTGCCCGCGATATCGATCCGGACAGGGTGCTCCTGGTACATGTTTTCGATCAGGCCGAAAAACAGGCGCCAGTCGGGGTTGTCGTCATACATGTTGATTTCCTGTCCGATGATGCCTTTTTCCTTCTCAACCGTTTTTTCCGTAAAGTAAGGGTCCTGCACAAAATCGACGAGCGTTTCCAAGTTTTCTTCCACATTTGACGTGCTCGAAAACAGGTAGGCCGTTCTTGTGAAGGAGGTAAACGCATTTGCTGAAGCTCCCTGCCTGCTGAATTGCTGAAAAACATCGCCGTCTTCTTTTTCGAAGAGCTTATGCTCCAAAAAGTGTGCGATTCCGTCAGGCACGCGGACCATTTCCTCTTTTCCGAGCGGGACAAACTGATTGTCAATCGATCCGTATTTTGTCGTAAAGACCGCATATGTCTTGTTAAATCCTTCTTTCGGAAGAACATAGACATCAAGGCCGCCAGGCATTTTTTCGTAATATAGTGTTTCCTTTAACTGTTCAAATTCGATCGTTTTCGTCAAGATGCTCCCTCCGTCCCTTTGAGAAAGTACGTTGTATCCAAATCGATTTTCTTCCCGACTTCGATGATGTCGTCTTTTGTGACATTGTCGATTCGTCCCAGCCAGTCTTCCAGGGAAAATTCGGTTTGGGCCGCAGCCTGCTGATAAATAAATTCGACTAAACCGTACGGTGTATCAAGCGTTTCAAGAATCTGGTTTTTAATGACGGCTTTCGTCTGGTCGATCGCCTCTACTGTGAAGCTGCCTTTTTTCATTTCCTGAAACTGCTCCTTGATGATGTCGACGGCTTTTTGATAATTGCCGACTTCAATTCCCGACATCACCATCAACAGCCCTTTAAAGCTTTCGATTCTGGAAGCCGCATAATAGGCAAGGCTGGCCTTTTCCCTGACATTAATAAACAGCTTTGAATGTGAAAATCCGCCAAACAAGCCGTTAAACAGCTGAAGCGCCGGATAATCATCATCCGTAAAATGCGTTCCCGTCCGAAATCCCATGTTCAGCTTACCTTGCTTGACATCAGCATCCTCGACGACTTCCTGAGGCTCCCTTGTGCGGGTTTGCTGAAGCTTGGGAACAGGTCTCAGCTCCCGCTCGTTTGCTTCGAAGTATTTGGAAATGTACGAATCCACCTGCTGCTCATCCACATCCCCAACGACATAAATGTCGAGCTGGTCTTCGCTGACCGCTTTTTGATAAGCTTCATACAGGCTTTGAGGCGTGATGCCGTCCACATCATCAAGCTCACCGTTGACGTGAAGCGCGTATGGCTCATCTTTGCACATCACCTGAATCAGCCTCAAATTTGAATAGCGCATTTTGTCGTTATATACCGCCTGTATTCTTTGCTTTAGTGTACGTTTTTCCTGAGATACGTACAGCGGCAGAAAGGCCCCGTCTTCAAGCGCCGGCGAAAAAATGATCTCTGACAAAAGCTCGAGCCCTTTTTCCAGAAGCGGTGTCTGATCCTTTAAAAATTTTTCGTTTGCGATATCGAGCCTGAATGTAATAACATGCATTTCCCCTTTTTTGGAGAGGTCGCATGATACGGAAGTGCCGTAAAGTTCATCAAGATACGTTCTGAGTTCGGCCGTTTTGGGACGGGTGCTCGTTCCCCGCAAAAGCACATGCGGAAAAAGCGCCCTCTCTGTCACATCTTCTTTTGTTAAAGGAGCAAGCATTTTAAAAATAATCGAGACGGTTTTGAATTTTTCCGTTTTGACAATGTGGCTTGTCAATCCGCGGTGCTTTCCTTTTATTTCGTTAAGGTATGTCATACTAGAACCTCCTTCGTCCTTGTTTATATTATGTATTATGACCACATTTCAGCATATGCGCTTGGGCTGTATGGTTGTAATTATATCAACTGGAGGAGATTTAAGGAAACTAAAAAACCTTATGAAAAAGACGGTGCAGATTTACACCGTCTTTGCCGCTTCATTTTCGTCTTCCTTCGGATCAATATTAAACAGCACAAGCGCTAAAGCGGCTAAACCGCACAAAAGCGATACGATGAAAATCAGCCACCCCGCATTTGTCATCATATAAGCGAAAACCGGCGGTCCGAGCGCAACACCGATGAACCGCATACTGTTGTAAAACGAAGATATCGTGCCGCGCTCTTCTTTTTCAATTCCCTCGGTAATCAGCGCATCCAAAGAAGGAAGCGCTATTCCGATGCCGATGCCGCCGATGGACATGAACAAAAATAACGGGTAAAAACTGTGGTTCCACCACAAACCGGCAAATGACAGAGACAGCAGGATCATGCCGATCAGCACGCAGGTCTTCATTCTGATCTTATCGTTTCCGATCAGCTTCCCGGCAAGGTAGGAACTGACGGAAAGGAAAAGCAGCGGAATGCTGAGAAGCGCTCCTTTTGCAACCCCGTCAATTTGATGCTTTTTCTCCAAAGTATCGGACAGGTAAAAGAGAACCCCGAATAAAAGAAACATAATGATCCCGCCGATGACAAAAATGGAAACAAGCCACCGTCCTTCCCGTTTAAAAATTTCCTGTACGCTTTTTGCAAAGTTTTTTAATGTTTGCTTTTCATCATCTTTGTCCTTCGGTTTGGGAACAAAAAACAAGACGAGAAAAAAGCTTGCAAGAGACACGATCGGGATAAACCAAAACGGCATGTACCAAACCCAAGATGCTAAAAAAGCCCCTAATATCGGGCTTAATACTTTACCGGCAGTATTGGCCGTCTCTATATCACCGAGTCCCGCGCTGATTTCTTCATCATTTTGGAACAGGTCACCGATAAACGGCATGACGATCGGCGCTGCGCCGGCTGAGCCGATTCCTTGAAGGACGCGCCCTGCTAAAATCATCGCAAACGGATCTTTGAAAAAAGTTGAAGCTAAACCTGCTAGAGCTCCTCCAGCTCCCGCAATTACAAGGCATGGGAGCATGATCTTTTTTCTTCCGAACCGGTCCGACATATAGCCGGTAATCGGGATGCATATTATCGCCACAATTGAGTATACCGTGATGATCAACGACACTTGAAACGAAGAAATGTTTAATTTTTTTTCGATCACCGGCAAAACCGGAATCAGCATCGAATTGCCGAGCGTCATCACAAGCGGGACCGAAGACAGCGCAAAAATGCTTTTCATGTCTTTTTTTCTGCTCAACTTTTTTCACCCAATTCATCAGTATTTCCATCTGTTATTGTTCCATGATGCGGGCTTATTTATGTATGGGCGCTAAGACGGGCAAAAAAAAACAGCCGCTCCTAATCGAGCGCCCGCATATCAAAAACGTTTTCTGACGACGTGAAATCTGAATTTATCGGCCCGAAAATAGTTTAAAGAATATAAAACGGGCTTATCGTTTTGGTCATAATGAGTCTGTTTGAGCAGCAGCAAAGACGTTTCAGGATCGCATTCAAGGATTTGGGAAATGGTGTCGTGATACCCGATTGGCACAATATCGGCAACAGCGTAGCTGATCACGGCGCCGGATTTGTTCTCAAGCCATTCAAACATCGATTCCTGCTCGTGTGAAAAGCCTTCCGGGAGAATATCCACAGGTATTTTATCAAGGCAGTAGACAACCGGCATTCCATTTGCCGTTCTCACCCGCTCAAGCAAAAAGATCTCCGTTTCTTCAGCATATTGAAACCGGAGCATATCTTCTTCGGTCGGAGCGGTAACCTGTGAGGACATAAAAATGGTTCCCGGCGTCATGCTTGCCTGCTCGATCATTTTTGTAACGCTGTTCAGCTGCTCAATACCTGATAGAAATAACGGTCTGGCATTTACAAAATGTCCGACCCCATGCCTTCTGATGATGACGTTTTCTTCTTCCAGTATTCTAAGCGCTTCACGCAAAGCCGTTCTGCTCACACCAAGCATCTTTGACAGCTCAAATTCAGACGGGAGCCGTTCATTCTCGCAAAAGACCCCATTTTGAATATCATCTTTTATCCGATCAATCACTTTTAAACATAACCGTTGATTGTCAGCTTTTATCGACATATTTTCCCTCCGTCTGACAGATCAGATTCAAATTACCTTTAATTGAGGATAACTATATCATGTTTTGTCAAATAAATAAACAGATGTTTTTAGTTTACATAATGAAATTATGTCAAACAAGAACTCTCTTCTCAAGAAGAGAGTTCTTCGTATTGCTCTTTTGACAAGAGGACTTCACGGGGTTTTGATCCTTCATAAGGGCCGACGATCCCCCGCTCTTCCATGGCATCGATAAGCCGCGCCGCTCTTGTATAGCCGACACGGAATCTCCTTTGCAGCATCGACACGGAAGCCGTCTGCATGCTGACGACAAGTGCGACCGCTTCGTCGTAAAGGTCGTCTGTCACTTCGCTGACCGTTTCCTGCGTCTCTTCTGGAATCATTTCTTCTTGGTATTGGGCCTTTTGCTGGCTGATGACGTGATCGACAACTTTTTCAACTTCTTCGTCTGACAGGAAGGCTCCTTGAACGCGGAGCGGTTTGTTGGCGCCGACAGGCAGAAACAGCATGTCCCCTCTGCCGAGAAGTTTTTCAGCGCCTCCCATATCTAGAATCGTCCTGGAGTCGGTCTGCGACGATACGCTGAAAGCGATCCTTGACGGAATATTGGCTTTAATGACCCCTGTAATGACATCGACTGAAGGCCGCTGCGTCGCGATGATCAGATGGATTCCCGCCGCCCTGGCCATTTGCGAAAGCCTTGTGATCGAGTCTTCTACATCAGAGGAAGCGACCATCATCAAGTCGGCAAGCTCGTCCACAATCACAATGATGTATGGAAGCTCCGGCTGCTTTGCTTCTTCTGCGGCATTCATCCGTTTAATATAGTCGTTGTACCCTTCGATATTTCTCGTTCCCGTGTGAGAAAACAATTCATAGCGCCGCTCCATTTCGTTGACGACTTTCTTCAAAGCTTGCGATGCTTTTTTCGGATCAGTCACGACGGGTGCGAGCAAATGCGGAATCCCGTTGTAAACGTTGAGCTCGACCATTTTCGGGTCAATCATCATCATCTTCACTTCATGGGGCTTTGCCCTCATCAAAATGCTTGTAATGATCCCATTGACACATACGCTTTTCCCGCTTCCTGTCGCTCCTGCAACAAGAAGATGGGGCATTTTGTTGAGTTCTGCCAATACCGCTTCTCCGGAAATGTTGCGGCCGAGGCCGATCATCAGCTTTGCATCCGGCCGGTCATTCAGTTTCGATTCGAGCACTTCTTTCAAGGAAACCATCGCGACTTCCGCATTCGGCACTTCGATTCCAATCGCCGATTTTCCGGGAATCGGAGCTTCGATGCGGATATCTTTGGCCGCGAGCGCAAGAGCCAAGTCGTCACTTAAGTTGACAATTTTGCTGACTTTGACGCCCACATCAGGATAGACTTCATATTTCGTTACGGCCGGACCGAGATGAACCTGGGTGACTTTCGCCTTAACTCCGAAGCTTTGAAACGTCTTTTCCAGCTTCCTGGCATTATCGTAAATATTCTTTTTATCCGCCTGCTGCCCTGTGTGCTTCGGATCATCAAGCAATTGAATCGACGGAAGCTGATAATCCTTATTTTCAAGCTCTGTAAACGTGATCTCGGGCGCGCCGGAGGCCTTCATCTCCTCACCGGTTTCAGGCTCAGAAGGATGCTCGGCAGGCGCCGGAGCTTCGTACGCTTGAACTTCGGGCTTTTCATCGCGGTCGGAAAAGCTTGAAATAATCGGTTCTGATTGAATAACCGGATCTGGATCAAGCTCCGCTTCTTGTAAAGGCTCTTCAGACACTTTCGGTTTTCTCTGCACCTTCTGTTTTTTTCCTGATTTCTTTTTAGGCGAGCTGCTTTTCATTTGTTTAAGGTCTGCTAAAAAGGCTTGCCACTGGTTTTTAATGAAGGACGCGACCGGGGTCATCCATTTGATCAGCGTCTCCTGAAGCGAACGGTCCGTAATCAAAAGAAGGCCGATCAAGATCAGGAAGACGGCGATGATTTTAGACCCTGCGGATGCAAACAGAAAGTATGAAGCCGCGAATAAAAGGGCTCCGATCATTCCGCCTCCAAGATCAGGTGATCCTGTCTCCCCTTTTACATCCATTAAAAACAGCTCCCACGTATTTTGAATCACGCTCGGAGACTGAACCATTCCTCTTTCAGTCAAATGCTGAAACAGCTGGACATGGGAAAGAAGCAGTATGCTTGCGATGATGCAGTAAAGGCCCGCTTTTCTCCTCGTCAAAAAACTTGGTGTTTTCTTCTTCCAAAATAAAGACAGGCCCGTTAAAAAGAGGCCGAGAAGGCAAAGGATGAACCATTCACCGGCGAAAAAGCGGAACATGTAAATGAACGTTTGTCCTGCTACGCCAAGCTGCAAAACCGCAATAATCGAGATGGCGATACAGATTAATCCGTACAATTCAAATTTAAGATGGATCCGTTTTTTTCCTTGTTTTTGCTTCTTTGTTGATTTTCGTTTTCTTTTTGCCATGTTCCATCACCTTACTGCGTGTTAAAAAATGTAAAAACAAAGAGAAAGCAGCCTTTTTTCGGCTGCGATTTTCCTCTGGATTCCCCTATTATAGCATATTTATCCTTGTGACACTTCAGCTATTTATAAAATGTCAGTTTAAGCGTCTGCCCCGGTGCTGTTTCTTGTTTTAAAAAATCCATCGGGTTCGTGCTGAGAACCTGAACGACCCTTGCTTCCTCTCCGTTCATTTCGACTAAAAGGGGCACGCCGTTTACATCGATCTGTTTTAAGTTCGAGTTTTCCGCCTGCCCTGCGAACACGATTTCCTGCGGCATTGTCGTATACAAAATCATTGGATCATCCCTTCCTGGGCGCCCTTGTTTTGTTCGATTAATTGATTCAGCTTTTGAATCGCCTGTCCGACTCCGCCGGTTTCATCGATTAATCCGTATTTCACCGCATCGTTTCCTACGACATTCGTCCCGATATCACGGGTCAAATTGCCTTTTGAAAACATCAGTTCTTTAAATTTTTCTTCCGATATGTTGGAATGACTTGTCACGAAATTGATGACCCTTTCCTGCATTTTATCGAGATACTCAAATGTCTGCGGCACACCGATGACAAGCCCTGTCAGTCTGACCGGATGGATCGTCATCGTAGCTGTTTCAGCGATATAGCTGTGGTCGCAGGACACTGCGATTGGAACTCCGATTGAATGTCCGCCGCCCAGAACGATAGAGACCGTCGGCTTTGACAGAGACGCCAGCATTTCCGCAATCGCAAGGCCCGCTTCAACGTCTCCTCCGACCGTGTTTAAGATGATGAGCAGCCCTTCGATTTTAGGATTCTGCTCTACGGCAACGATCTGGGGAATCACATGTTCATACTTTGTTGTTTTGTTTTGGGGAGGAAGCTGTACGTGACCTTCAATTTGGCCGATAATGGTCAGGCAGTGAATGTTGGTATCCTGCCCCATTTGCGGGAGTGTCGTTTCGCCTAGCTGCTGGATTTTGTTGACGAGACTGTCTTTTGCGTCTTGCTTAGCCGGCTGCTCCCCTTGGCTGTCCCCGTTTTGTATCCGGTTTGTGTCCATCTGGCTCACCTCTTTCTCGAGTTTCTTTTGTATTATGGACAATGGCGTTTTTTTCATTCAACGCAAAAGGCATGAAAAAAACCAAGAGGAGTCTCTTGGTTTTATACTTCCATGATGATTGGAATGATCATTGGTTTTCGTTTCGTTTTTTCGTATAGGAACTGGTTTAATGCGTCACGCATCGTCTGTTTTAGAGCGGACCATTCGACGACGGCGTTTTCTGTGCTTTCGGTGACGAGTTCCCTGACAAGCTCTGTCGCTTCAACGATCAGCTGCTCAGATTCTCTGACATAGACAAAACCTCTCGTGATAATTTCGGGTCCTGAAACAAGATGTTTTTTCTTTTTATCAAGGGTAATCACAACGATTAAGATTCCGTCCTGGGATAGAAGACGGCGGTCTCTGAGCACGATGTTGCCGATATCGCCGACACCGAGTCCGTCGATCAAAATATTGCCTGAATGTACTTTATCGCCGATTTTGACGTTTTGTCCGCGGAATTCCACGACGTCTCCTTTTTCAATCAGGAAAATGTCGCTCCGTTTCATGCCGATTTCTTCGGCAAGCTTGGCATGCGCTTTTTGCATTCTGTATTCACCGTTTACTGGGATTAAATACTTCGGCTTCAGCAGGTTGAGCATCAGCTTCAGCTCTTCCTGACAGCCGTGGCCTGATACATGGACGCGTTTTTGTGCGAATACGACCTGGGCGCCCGCTCTCGTTAAGAGGTCGACCGCTTTGGAGTAAATAAGCTCCTGACCCGGGATAGGGGAGGATGCGATTAGGACGGTATCCCCTTTCTCAATGTCAAGCTGCTTATGCCCTTGTTTAGCGATCCTCGTCAATGCGGCGAGCGGCTCTCCATGGTTGTCCCCTGTCAAAATCGCGACTTCTCTTTTCGGATACTTTTTGACTTCTTGAACAGGAATGAACAGATCTTCATCTGCCGTGACATACCCGAGTTTCATCGCCAGCTGGAGTATCGCCGAAATATTTTTTCCTGAAACCGCAAGCTTCCTGCCGTTTTGGAGCGCGGCATCAATGACCTGCTGAATCCGGTTAAAGTTAGACGCGAACACGGCAATTATCACGCGGTTTTCGGCATTGTACATCACATCTGATATCTCTCCGCCGACGAGTGCTTCTGAAGGCGTATAGCCCTGTTTCTCGGCATTGGCACTGTCGGAAAGCAGGCACAGCACACCGCTGTTGCCGATTTTCGCAATTTCGCCGATGTCGCTTGTCTGGTTTAAAACAGGTGTCTGGTCAAATTTAAAATCGCCTGTGCACACGATGGATCCGAGGGATGTTTTAAAGCTGACACCGACGGAATCCGGGATGCTGTGATTTGTATTGAAGAATGACACCTTTGTCGATTCAAATGTAATAACGGATTTTGAATGGATTTCTCTTAAATCGGGCTTCTTGTTTACACCGTACTGCTTCAGCGTTTCCTTTAAAAGGGCAAGCGTCAGCTTCGTTCCGTAAACAGGCACAGACAGTTTGTTCAGGCAGTAAAATACGCCGCCGATGTTTTCCTCATGCCCGTGTGTGAGAAAAATCGCCTTTACGCGGTCAGATCGTTCAATTAAATACGAAATGTCAGGGATGACCACATCGATACCCAGCATTTCATTTTCTGGATGCATGAGGCCGGCGTCAACCACGAATATGTCAGAATCGATTTCAATGACATAAAGGTTTTTTCCGATCTCTCCGACGCCTCCTAAGGCGATAATTCTAATATTTTCTGTATTTTTTTTCAAATTGTAATCCTCCTAATCTAAGTACCCGTCCATCATCACTTGTCCCTATTATACCTGAATCTAAATTTAGAAAACAAGAACCATTATGTATATGATAAACGGTCATCCCCTCCAAAAGAGAATGACCGTTTTCGTCCGTATTGTTTTTTACAGGCCGTTCATCAGGCTGCTTAAACGGAGTCGTTCATCTTCATTTAGCGGAATCAAAGGGAGCCGGACGGACCCGACGTCAAGACCCTTCAGCTGAAGAGCCGTCTTTAATGGAGACGGGTTCGGTGCGGCAAAAAGCCCTTTCATCAGCGGAAGCAGCTTTTGATGGATCAAAGCAGCCTGAGCCGTGTTCCCCTCCGTATAATGTTTGATCATTTCCTGCATTTCCGGTCCGACGATGTGTGATGCAACGGAAACAATTCCTCTCGCTCCCACGGACAGGGCCGGCAGTGTCAAGCTGTCATCTCCTGAATAAACTGCAAAGTCCTCAGGGGTTTCAGCTACGATTTTTGTAATCGCATCTAGGTCGCCGCTCGCTTCTTTAATGGCAATGATGTTCGGGATCTCCGCAAGGCGGATCGTCGTTTCCGGTGCGAGCGAAGCAGCCGTTCTTCCCGGCACATTATAAAGCATGACAGGCAGTGACGTTTCCTCGGCAATCGCTCTGAAATGGCGGTACATGCCTTCCTGAGAAGGCTTGTTGTAGTACGGAGTGACGAGCATGACGGCGTCAGCGCCGACTTCTTCAGCTTTTTTCGTCAGCTTGATCGATGCCTTCGTGTTGTTGCTTCCCGTGCCGGCGATGATCGGAGCACGGCCTGCCGCTTCCTTGACAGAGTACTGAATGAGCGCTATCTTTTCTTCTTCGGAAAGCGTCGGCGATTCTCCGGTTGTTCCGGCAACGACCAGGGAATCGGTCCCATTGTTTAGTAAATAATCGATCAGCTTTGACAGTTTTTGAAAATCGATATTTTCATTTTTGTCAAAGGGCGTAACCATTGCGGTTGCGATATTTCCGAAATTCATTTTTTTCACCTCATCATGATTCAATCATATTTATTTTGACAGTTCAAACACTTCATGCAGCGCATTCACGGCCGTCGCCATATTTTTCTCGTGCACGAGCACCCATATCGTCGTATGGCTGTCAGCAGACTGCAAGATCGGAATGCCTTTTTCTGATAAAGCGGTAACGATTTTTGAGGTGACGCCCGGAACGCCCATAATTCCCGCGCCAACCGCTGACACTTTCGCGCAATTTCTCGTCACGGCCGGTTCATAGCCCAATTCCTTCAGGATGCTGTGGGCGCGGTCTGTCATATTTCCAGCCACCGTGTAGACAATTTCACTTGGTGTAATATTGAAGAAATCGACGCTGATGCCGGCATTCGCCATCGCTTTAAACACTTCAGTCTGTACGTTATATTGTCCTTCTTTTGCCGGGACTTTAAACTGTGTCACGTCTTTCACATGGGCGATGCCTGTGATGAGCCGCTCAAAAACGTCGCTTCCGGCTTTTGAGTTGTGGTGGCTTGTGACGAGTGTACCTGTCTCGTTTGAATAGGTTGAACGCACGCGGATCGGCACTTTCGCCTGCATTGCAATTTCAACGGCTCTCGGGTGGATTACCTTTGCCCCCTGGTAGGCTAAATTACAGATTTCTGTATAGGTAATCACAGGCAGCGGCTTCGCTTTTTCAACGATGCGCGGATCAGCGGTCATGACGCCTTCGACATCTGTATAAATATCGATAAATTCCGCGTCCAGTGCCGCGCCAAGTGCAGCGGCCGATGTATCGCTTCCGCCGCGGCCGATCGTTGTGATGTCCCCTTTTGCAGTCGCGCCTTGGAAGCCTGCGACGACGACCGCATCATGGTCGGCCAGCATGCTGACAAGCCGCTCCGGCTTCATTTCGAGAATTTTTGCATTCGTATGGTTGTTGTCCGTTAAAAAGCCCGCTTGCGCACCGGTTAAAGCAGCTGCTTTAATCCCGTTTTCCAAAAGCATGCTGGCGAACACAACAGAGGAAATCGTTTCTCCGCATGATAAAAGCATATCCTGCTCGCGCTCGGTAATTGTATCCTGTCCGCCGTAAAGCAGATCAAGCAATGAATCAGTCGCATACGGATCGCCTTTCCGGCCCATGGCCGATACGACGACAACCGCTTTGTATCCTTCATTGACCGCTTCCTGAATATGGTTTAAGGCAAGCTTTCTGCCGCGGTCATCTTTTACAGACGTTCCGCCGAATTTTTGAACGATGATTTTCAATTTATTTCACTCCAAGTTGATTTCGGACGTAACAGAAGAGAGCAGGCTTTCATTTTTGCCTCACTCTCTTCTCACATCCCGTTAGAAATCTTAAACTAATTTTAAAGCTTTTAGGCTTTCTGCGATTTGTACGGAATTCCATGCCGCGCCTTTCAGCAGGTTGTCGGAAACGATCCACAGATGGAAACCGTTCGGGCGGTCAAGGTCTTTTCTCACCCGGCCGACAAACACGTCTCTTTTCCCTACTGCATCTGCAGGCATCGGATAGACCTGTTCAGCCGGATCATCCTGCAGAACGACGCCTGGAGCTTCTTTTAACAGGTTTTTAATATCTTCTGCTGTTACATCATCACGGTCTGTTTCGATGTAGACGGATTCTGAATGCCCTGTTGCAATCGGCAGTCTGACACATGTGGCTGAAACTTGAAGCTCAGGCATGTGCATGATTTTTTTCGTTTCATTTATCATTTTCATTTCCTCAAACGTAAAGCCGTTTTCCTGGAATTTATCGATTTGAGGAATAGCGTTAAATGCGATTTGGTAGTGTTTTTCATCACTCTTCACCGGCATGATCTCAGGCTCGAACGGTTTGTCGTTCAAAATGGCTTCGGTTTGCCCGTAGAGCTCTTTTACTGCTTCGTTTCCGGCTCCCGACACCGCCTGATAAGTCGACACGATGATTTTGTTTAAACCGAAAGCCTTGCGGATCGGTTCGAGCGCAACAACCATCTGGATTGTTGAACAGTTCGGATTTGCAATAATCCCGTTGTGCTTGTGCAAATCTTCCTCATTGACCTCAGGTACGACGAGCGGAGTGTTTTGGTCCATCCTGAACGCGCTCGTGTTGTCAATGACGATCGCCCCGCGTTTGACAGCCTCGTGAGCAAGCGCCTGCGAAACGCTTCCCCCGGCGCTGAAAAGCGCGATGTTGACGCCTTCAAAGCTCTCTGGACGAGCTTCTTCTACAGTGTACTCTTCGCCTTTGAAAGTCAGCTTCGTACCTGCTGAACGTTTTGAGGATAATAAAGTCAGTTTATCCAGTTCAAAATTCCTGTCTTCTAGTGTTTTTAACATTTGCTGTCCTACAGCGCCTGTCGCACCAACTACTGCTACATGTAATCCTCTGCCCAATTGTAAAACTCCTTCCACCCTAATCGTCGTAAACGATTGGTTGACTATGCATTTTACATTTTATTTTAACATAGATGTGTGCCGGGGTGATTGATATTTTTTAAGATTTATTGATCATTATGGACCAGGATGGGCTGCATTTGTTTATGGGAGAGGGCTTCTTCGACCGCCGGCACTAAAAGATCCATTTTGGCGACGAGCGAATTCGGCTTTTTGTAAGGATCATCCTGGCCGAACGGAATAAAGTAAACGTTTTTTGCCGCCATCAGCCTCATCAAGTTGACGCCGTTCAAGCCGAGCGCGTCATTCGTTGAAATGCCGAGAACGACGGGGCGGGAGTTTCTCATCGTCGCCTTGGCAGCCATGAGAACCGGACTGTCCGTCTGGGCGTTTGCGAGCTTGCTCATCGAATTTCCCGTCAGTGGCGCAACAACCATGCAGTCCAGCGGTGTTTTCGGTCCGAGAGGCTCCGCTTTCGGAATGGAATCAATGACTTTAAATCCAGTCAGTTCTTCTATTCTTCTGACCCATTCTTCCCCTTCTCCAAAGCGTGTGTCCGTCGACTTGACAGTATGCGTGACGACCGGTCTCACTTCAGCTCCTTTGTTGATCAGCGCTTCAATTTGCGGAAATACGGCATCATACGTGCAATGTGAACCCGTCAGGCCAAATCCGATTCTTTTTCCTTTGATCGACATTATGACAGCCCCTTTCGGTCAGTTGTTAATTCAGACAAAAGGTTGCACAAAACGTTGGCAATGATCTGTCCCGCCGTTTTAGGCGCGACGATCCCGGGAAGTCCTGGAGCAAGCAGCGCTTTAATGCCTTGCTTTTCGGCAAAATCAAAATCAGTGCCTCCTGGACGGGTTGCTAAATCGAGAATTAATGTTCTGGGTGTCATTCGTGAGAGGACATGTTTATTGAGAATCAGGCTTGGAATGGTATTGATGCAAATGTCGATATTTTCAACATGCTCTGCAAGTTCGTTTGTGTGGAAAGGAGTGAGGCCCATCTCCATGATTCTGGCGAGGTGGGCGGAGTCGCGCGCTCCGACTTTTACGCGTGCGCCGAGCGCCGAGAACGTCCGGCTGATACTCATTCCCGTCCGCCCGAGCCCGAGAACCATCACATTCGAGCCGTGAATCGTAAAGTCTGTATGCTGTATGGCCATCATAATGGCACCTTCGACTGTAGGTATCGAGTTGTAAATCGCAATATCGTCTCTTTCAAAGAGCTTGACAAGGCGACGGTTCGCCCCTTTGGCCATCCCGTCTAAATACTGGTTTGAAATCCCTGAATAAATCGCACAGTGAGGCTGGGTTTTTTCTAAATGTTCCTGTTTTAACACCACTTTTTCGTTGGAAAAAACAGTCGCAACCGTTCCTTCCATCGATGTGCCTGATACAGGCAGAATAATGCTGTCTATTGTGCCAAAGTCAAGTTCGTTCAGCTTTAGTTTTGTAGCTCCGGTAAACCCGTGATCAAGCTGGTCAAAACCGATTAAAAAGACCTTTGCATCCTGTTCTGTCAGCTTGCGGATGATCTCGAGCTGCCTTGCATCGCCGCCGATGATTGCAATCGTCAATCCGGTTAACATGGCTCTAACATTCACCTTCTTTTTTGACAAGGATCTAATTCATAAGCTAATTTCATCATATGACAAAAAGGAAATAGCGGTGAATTGAAATCCAGAAAAACAAAAAGCCCGCCCCATGGGACGGGCGGGTGTTCCAGCCTTTCTTACTCATCTTTTGTCACGCTGCTTTCCGGAACATCCAAAATGATCATATCCGATCCGATTTTTTGAATCTGCGACCAGGGCACCTTGATGTCATTCCCCTGCTTTCTGCCAAGTCCGAACCATTTAACAGAAGGGATGATAAGAGCCGTAATCTGTCCGTCCTGCTCATTGATCTCAAGATCTGTCTGACCCAGTACGCCGAGCCGTTCGGCCCGCTTGACATCGACGATTTCTTTTCCCGAAAGTTCACTCAGCCTCATGAAAAAACCCCCTTTTGTTATGATGTATGAACCGATAACAAAAAACATGCCTGCCTAAAAAGACAAGCATGTGTAAAGGAGACGTTATTTCGGCAGCTCACCCGACGGGCTGATTAATGCAGATGAGTAATCATCTGTGAAAATCCGGTTGGCAAGATTGTTCACACGCTCTAGGCTGACGGCATTCAACTTTTCGATGATTTCATCAAGCGTCCGGTGTTTACCGAGCAAAAGCTCATTTTTGCCGTTGCGGCTCATTTTGCTGTTTGTGCTTTCGAGACTGAGCATCAGGCTGCCTTTCATTTGCTCTTTGCTGTTTTCAAGCTCTTTCGGTGTAATACCGTCGCTTTTCAGCACGCGCAGTGTTTCATGAATCGTTTCTGACAGGAGCTGAAGCTGATTTGCGCCGGTTCCGGCGTAGATGGTCATCATGCCGCTGTCTTCATAGGAAGTGTGGTAGCTGAACACGGAATATGCAAGACCTTTATCTTCGCGGACATCCTGAAAGAGGCGGCTGCTCATGCTTCCTCCCAAAATATTATTGAGAACGATCAAATCGTAGATTTCCGGGTGGCCTGCTTCCAGCCCGTTGAAGCCGAGGCAGAGGTGAGCCTGTTCGGTTTCTTTTTTGCGCGTCATTTTCTCATGGTGAAAATCCGGTTTTGTCATGCCGGTTCTTTTGCCTTTGGCTTCATATGAGCCGAAATGCTTTTCAGCTTCTTTTATAAAAGCTTCCGGCACATTTCCGGCTATCGAAATGACGACGCGGTCAGGCGTGTAATATTCGTCCATATACTTTCTGAGCGAATCTCCGTCAAATTCAGCAAGCGTGTCCTCTGTGCCGAGGATCGGATAACCGAGGGAATGGCTGCCGTATGACGCTTTGCTCAAGAGATCGTGGACGATGTCATCAGGCGTGTCCTCATACATTTTAATCTCTTCATAGACGACATTTTTCTCTTTTTTCAATTCTTCTTCGTCAAATGATGAATGAAAGAACATGTCAGAAAGCACTTCCAGAGCATAGCTTGCATGCTCATCGAGAACTTTGGCGTAGTAGCACGTATATTCCTTTGAGGTAAACGCGTTGACCTGTCCGCCGATTCTGTCAAAAGACTCTGCGATGTCCCTTGCAGTGCGCGTTTTTGTCCCCTTGAAAAACATGTGCTCAAGAAAGTGCGAAATACCGTTAATTTCAGGTGTTTCATGTCTTGATCCGGTTCCAATCCAAACTCCGATGGCCACAGACCTGACAGTGGGATTGTTTTCGAATACGATTCTTACCCCATTTTGACAAGTATACCGTTTAATCAAATTTGTTCCTCCTATTCAAAGAACGGGCCGCACATCCTATTCTTCAACAAGCCTTTTTTCATTCATCAGCTGTGAAACAGTTCCGATTTGATAGCCTTTTTCATGCAGGTTCTGTATCAAAACGGCAAGACTTTTTGCAGTTGGATCTGTCGGATGCATTAATATCATGGCGCCGTTATGTACTTTGCTTAATACCCGTTGCTGTAAGACGGCCGGCTGCGGTTTCTGCCAATCGATCGTATCAACTGTCCACATGATCGTTCCCATCCCCATCTTGTGAGCCTGATCCACAACCTCTTTGCGGAAGCTGCCGCTCGGCGGGGCGAACCACTTCGGCTTGACGCCGAGCGTTTCATCGATTTGTTCATTTGTCATCCGCAGCTGTTCTGAAATACGTTCTCTCGTCAGTTTGCTCATATCCGGATGATTGTATGAATGGTTTCCGATTTCATGCCCGCCGTTTTGTATGGCCTTTGCCAGATCGGGGTGCTGTTTCACCCATCTGCCCTCTAAAAAAAAGGTGGCTTTGACACGATGCTTTTGCAAAACGGGAAGCATCTCTTCTAAATATTCATTACCCCAAGCGACATTGATAATAAACGATACCATCGGTTTATCCGGATGTCCGCGGTAGATCGGCTCAGGCTTTAAGGATTCCAAATGAACGTCAGGTTTCACTTGGTCATAAACGAGCAGCTTCTCATCAAATGCACCTGCCCGTTTCATTTTTTTGTACGATTTTTCGATGTTTACTTTTAAGCCGTTATAGCCGGGCATCGCTTTCCATATGTGATCAATTTTCGCATTCTGGGCCTTCACTTCATATTCAGGCGCTTTTTGCAAAAGCTCCTGGTACAATTCATCCTTTTGAGCGGCAACCGTGACCGCGTCTTTTTTCATCGCATCTATGTAATGTTGTGAATACGGACGGTTCATCATCTGATAGGACATCAGCAAAAGAAAGAAAAAAACGGAAACACGAACAATCGTTCTTTTCAATTGTATTCCTCCCTTCCCCACAAAATATGTGAGAAAAGGACAAGATAGAACCGGACCGTTTTCACGGCTTAAAACAAAGAAGCCGGGTTACCCAGGCTTCCTTTTGCTTTGAAGACGAAGACAGAAGCAAGATAGACACCGTTTTTACGATTTTTGTTCTTCTTTTTCCTTCTGTTCCCGCAGTACAGCTTTTCTTGATAAGTTGACGCGTCCTTGTTTATCGATTTCGGTAACCTTAACAAGGAGCTCGTCGCCGATTTTGACGACATCTTCGACTTTTCCTACACGTTCGAGCGCAAGCTCTGAAATATGGACCAGACCGTCTTTTCCGCTGAATAGTTCAACGAAAGCTCCGAATTTTTCAATCCGCTTTACTTTACCTAAGTAAAGCTGTCCGACCTCAACTTCTCTGACAAGGTCTTCGATGATTTTCTTCGCTTTTTGGTTCATGCTTTCATCGGTAGAAGAAATGAAGATTGTGCCGTCTTGTTCAATATCGATTTTAACGCCTGTATCTTCAATGATCTTATTGATTTGTTTTCCGCTTGGTCCGATGACATCGCGGATTTTATCCGGATTGATCGACATCGTCAAGATTTTCGGCGCATAAGGAGAAAGCTCTTTTCTTGATTCAGCCAATGTGCTCAGCATGCTTTCAAGGATCTCCATTCTGCCTTTTTTCGCCTGTTGAAGAGCCTCTTCCAAAATCTCTCTCGATAAGCCTGCAATCTTAATATCCATTTGCAGAGCTGTGACGCCTTTGGACGTTCCTGCTACTTTAAAGTCCATATCCCCGAGATGGTCTTCCATACCTTGAATATCGGTTAAGACCGTGTAATTGTCACCTGATTTGACAAGACCCATCGCGATTCCGGCAACCGGGGCTTTAATCGGCACCCCTGCATCCATCATCGCAAGCGTGCTTGCACAAATGCTCGCCTGGGAAGTGGAACCGTTTGATTCAAGCACTTCAGAGACGAGGCGGATCGTGTACGGGAAGTCTTTTTCAGACGGAACAATCGGTTCAAGCGCACGTTCCCCGAGGGCTCCGTGTCCGATTTCGCGTCGTCCCGGCCCGCGCATCGGCCCTGTTTCCCCGACGCTGAACTGCGGGAAGTTGTAATGGTGCATAAAGCGTTTTGATTCTTCGACACCGAGACCGTCTAAAATCTGCACATCGCCAAGCGCACCGAGCGTACAAATGCTGAGCGCCTGAGTCTGACCCCTTGTAAAAAGTCCTGAACCGTGTGTTCTCGGAAGGAGGCCGACTTCTGAAGAAAGCGGGCGGATCTCATCGACAGCCCGGCCGTCAGGACGAACTTTTTCCTCCGTGATCAGACGGCGCACTTCATTTTTAACAAGCTGCGACAAAATGTCTTTCACTTGTTTCAGCGTTTCTTCATCGTGTTCCTCTTCTTCAAACTTGGCCAAAACCTCATTTTTCACTTCGCTGATCGCGTTCTCGCGCGCGTGCTTTTCATGAACCTGAATGGCTTTTAAGAGGCTTGATTCGGCCATTCCCCGCACTTTTTCTTTCAGATCGGAATCGATCTCATACAGGGTAATTTCTGATTTTTCTTTACCGACAGCGGCGACGATTTCCTCCTGGAACGCAATAAGCCGCTTGATCTCCTCGTGACCGAACATGATCGCTTCAAGCATGATCTCTTCCGGAACTTCGTCTGCTCCTGCTTCAACCATGTTGATTGCATCCTTCGTTCCCGCTACGACGAGGTGAATGTCGCTTTTTTCAAGCTGTTCAAGTGTCGGATTGATAATGAATTCGTTGTCAACCCGGCCTACCGTCACTCCAGCGATCGGGCCTTCAAACGGGATGTCCGATACGCACAGCGCAAGAGATGATCCAAACATTGCCGCCATTTCCGACGAACAATCCTGGTCAACGCTCATGACGATGCTGACGACTTGAACTTCATTCCGGAAGCCGTCTGCGAACAGCGGACGGATCGGTCGGTCGATTAACCGGCTGGCGAGAATCGCTTTTTCGCTCGGTCTTCCCTCTCTTTTAATAAACCCGCCCGGAATCTTTCCGACGGCGTAAAGTCTTTCTTCATAATTCACAGTTAACGGGAAAAAGTCTACGGTTTTAGGTTCTTTTGAAGCCGTTGCGGTGCTGAGCACTGCAGTGTCTCCATAACGCACCATGACAGCTCCGTTTGCTTGTTTTGCAAGCTGGCCGGTTTCTACTGTCAGCTTGCGGCCGGCCCAATCTATGGAAAAGACATGTTTCTCTTGTCCCATTCTTATATGAACTCCTCTCTTCGGATAGTTTTTAGGTTACTCCTATTATGAACGAAATGAATTGAACATATCAATGGCAAAGTGCTATGTAAAGAATGAATCGGTGTCATTTAAAATCATTTATATGAACAACGCGTTTTGGAGTTGCCGGATATTCTTTCTTATACGATAAAAAAGCGGGAATCCTCCCGCTTTTTACGATTATCGACGTAATCCTAGTTTGTTGATCAACTCACGGTAACGAGTTACGTCTTTGTTACGAAGATACGTAAGAAGATTACGACGTTTACCTACCATTTTAAGAAGACCGCGACGTGAGTGATGGTCTTTCTTGTGAGTGCGTAAATGCTCGTTCAAGTTGTTGATTTGATCTGTTAGGATAGCGATCTGAACTTCCGGTGATCCCGTGTCAGATTCGTGGGTTTTGAACTCATTGATGAGTTGTGTTTTACGCTCTTGAGTAATTGCCATCCTGTTTCACCTCCATATAATATTAGCCCCGATTACCTAGCAAACGCCGGTGATTCGATTTGCCAAGTGAACGGTTTTAAAGCTACAGACAATATGATACTAGAAAGACGGGCCTAATGCAACCATTTATGATGAAGTTTAGCTTTTATCACCATTGTTGACGCAGATTGCCGTTTCCATACATCTAGATTCCGGCCGGCTTCCGCTCTCTGAAGAAGCGGATCGCTTCTTCTTTGTCTCTGGAAATCTGTTCGACAAGCTCGTCAACGCTGCCGAATTTTTTTTCGCTCCTCAACCGCTTATACCATTCAACCTTGATTTCGGACCCGTATATGTCACGGTCAAAATCGAATAAATTGACTTCGATTGAAGGCTGTCCCGGCCGTTTTTCGTAAAACGTCGGCTTGTATCCGACATTGCAGACGCCGTTGTAGACAGCGCCGCCGATTTCGGCTTTAACGGCATACACACCTGTCGGCGGGACGATGTATGTGTCTTTAAGGCCGATATTGGCAGTCGGAAATCCGATCGTGCGGCCCCTTTTATCGCCGTGGATCACAAAGCCTTTCACATGGTACGGCCTGCCGAGCAGTTCAGCGGCATACTCGACGTCGCCGGCTCCCAGGACGCTGCGGATTCTCGTGGAGCTTACCTTTTGATCCTGGTTGGAATATTTTGCGACAGACGTGCTTTTGACACGGCCTTTCGCATACTCCTGGAAGTTTTCCATTGTGCCTTTGCCGAATTTCCCGAAGGTAAAGTCAAATCCGGCTACAACATGAGTAACGTGAAAGCCGAGTATATATTGATCGATAAATTCCTCAGGTGATAGAGAAGCGAATTCAGGGGTAAATGTGACAACGTATAAAAAATCGACCCCTAAGTCTTCAATGATGCTGATTTTGTCTTGCAAAGGCGTGATTAAATCTTTTGGCTCCCGGCCTTTTTTGAGCACGGCAGAAGGGTGGGGATGAAAGGTCATCACGGACGTTTTGACTCCTTCTCTTGCCGCGGTGTTTTTTGCTGTAAGAATCACTTGCTGATGTCCCAGGTGAACACCGTCAAAATAGCCTAATGCCATAACTGATGTCGGAAAATCCTCACGTTTTAAGTCGTGTGGGTGGGAAATATGTATCGTCTTCAAGAACGGTCACCTTTTCTATTGTTCGCTTTTTTGCACGAGTACTTTTGCCGGCTTCAACAGGCCGGTTTTGGTCGGATGCGGATAATAGACGGCTGTGCACCGGCCTGCTTCCGTAAAGACCGCAATGCGGTCTTCGCTCGTCAAATGAGAAAAGCTGCCGGGCGTTTCAAGCACCGCTCCATTTTCCACTTTCTTAGCTAATGTATCACTAATTATCCATTTCGGCAAATGATCAAGCGCGCGTTCGATGGGGACGAGCTTTTCAGACAATGTTCCGTCAGCGATCAAGCCTTCGACGTCTTCAAAGGTCAAGCATTCATCAAGGGTGAAAGGGCCTGACGCGGTCCTGACCAGATGGGACATATGCGCTGGATATCCGAGCTTCTCCCCGATTGTTACCGCCAAGGTCCTAACATATGTGCCTTTTGAACATGTCACAACAAACCGGAAGCGGGCTTTATCCTGCTCATGGCGAATCTCGGATGTCAGTTCGATATGGTGGATGGTGATGGTCCGCTTCGGCCGTTCAATCTCAATTCCAGCCCGCGCGTACTCATACAGCTTTTTGCCGCCTACCTTGACAGCGGAATACATCGGCGGGACTTGCTCAATCGTTCCTTCAAGAGATCGCAGGACGCTCTGCACGGTCTGTTCATCAGGCGGCACTGAGACGAGTTTCTTTTCTGTCACTTCCCCCGTCTGGTCTTCTGTCGCAGTTGAAAAGCCAAGCGTGACCTCTGCATCATATGTTTTGGACTTTTCGGTTAAATACTCGACGATTTTGGTTGCCCTCCCGACGCAGATCGGGAGAACGCCCGACACCTCGGGATCCAGTGTACCGGTATGGCCGACCTTTTTTGTTTTCAGCAGTTTGCGGATCTTCATGACGCAGTCGTGCGAAGTCATGCCGGCCGGTTTATGTAATAGAAGGACTCCGTTATACATCCGTGTTTCTTCGCCCCTTTCTCATTTGGAGCTAAAAAGGACAGGCAGTCGCCCGCCTATCCTTTTTCAGCTTATGATTCTTCTTTGTTTTCGTTCAGCTCGTGAATCAATGTTTCGATACGGTTTCCGTAATCGATCGATTCATCGAACTCAAAATGGATTTCAGGTGTTTTGCGAAGCCTGATTCGGTTTCCAAGTTCGGAACGAATAAAGCCCTTTGCTTTTGCCAGGCCTTTGAGCGTTTCTTCCCGTTTCTTTTCATCGCCTAAAACGGAAATATACACTTTGGCAATTTGCAGATCACCTGAGACCCTGACATCGGTGACTGTTAAAAACCCGATTCGCGGATCTTTCAACTTTCTTCCGATAATGTCACCAAGTTCTTTTTTCATCTGCTCACCCACACGGGTAGCTCTCATCGTCATGACCATACCACCTCTACGTTAAAACCACTCTGTTCTCGTGATCGTCCGTTCAATTTCCGGAAAAGAGTCGATAAAGCTTAGAACCCGCTGCAGCTCTTTTTCCGTTTGCACGCGAGAGGAAGAAACGGCGGCAATACCAAAGCTTGTGCGCTGCCATGTGTCCTGATAGTCAATTTCTGAAACAGAAACGTTGAACTTGGCGCGGATTCTTGTGATAATCCGCTTCAGCACCGCCCGTTTTTCCTTGAGTGATGATGCATCGTAAATGATGCATTCGCATTCAACGAAACCGATCACTTTCTTTCAATTTCTTGCATGACATACGCTTCGATCATATCGCCTTCGCGTATGTCGTTGTATTTCTTAATGGTGATACCACATTCATATCCTTGTGAAACTTCTTTCACGTCATCTTTAAAGCGTTTCAGCACATCGACTTCCCCTTCATAGATGACGACGCCGTCGCGGATCAAGCGGATTCCGCTGTCACGTGTGATCGTACCTTCCGTTACATAGCCTCCGGCAATCGTTCCGATTTTAGAGACTTTGAATGTTTGACGGACTTCAACCATGCCGATCACTTTTTCTTCATACTCAGGATCAAGCATGCCTTTCATGGCTGCTTCGATCTCATCAATGACTTTATAAATGATGCGGTGAAGGCGGATATCCACATTTTCGGCTTCGGCGGTACTCTTAGCATTTCCGTCAGGTCTGACATTAAACCCGATCACGATTGCATTTGATGCAGAAGCTAAAATAATGTCTGATTCGGTAATCGCACCTACGCCTGTGTGGATGATTTTGACTCTGACGCCTTCGACTTCTATTTTTTGCAGTGCTGCAACGAGAGCTTCAGCAGAGCCTTGAACATCGGCTTTGACAACGAGATTAATGTCTTTGACATCGCCTTGTTTAATCTGTTCAAACAAGTCATCAAGGCTGAGCTTCGCTTTATCACTGCGCTGTTCTTCAAGCTGTTTGGTAGCGCGCGCTTCGCCGACTGAACGGGCTGTTTTTTCATCTTTGAACACAAGGAACTGATCCCCTGCGTTCGGAACTTCGTTCAATCCGGTGATTTCCACAGGTGTTGACGGTCCCGCCGATTTAACGCGTCTGCCGACATCATTGACCATCGCGCGAACGCGGCCGAATGTGTTCCCGACGACGATCGGATCTCCGACGTGAAGCGTTCCGTTTTGAACGAGCAATGTTGCGACAGAACCTTTTCCTTTATCAAGCTCGGCTTCGATGACCGTACCTTTTGCCCTGCGGTTCGGATTTGCTTTGAGCTCCTCGACCTCGCTGACGAGAAGGATCATTTCGATCAGCTCATCGATTCCCTCTCCTGACAGTGCGGAAAGAGGAACGAAAATCGTCTCGCCTCCCCATGCTTCAGGAACAAGACCGTGCTCTGTCAGCTCCTGCATCACCCGGTCAGGGTTTGCCGTCGGTTTGTCGATTTTGTTGACAGCGACGATGATAGGCACTTCAGCCGCTTTCGCATGGTTGATCGCTTCGATCGTCTGCGGCATGACCCCGTCATCTGCAGCTACGACGAGAATCGTAATATCCGTAACTTCCGCACCGCGTGCGCGCATCGTTGTGAATGCGGCGTGGCCCGGAGTGTCAAGGAAGGTGATCTTCTTGCCGTTTTCCTCGATCTGATAAGCGCCGATATGCTGAGTGATGCCTCCGGCTTCGCCTTCGACGACCTTCGTTTTTCTGATGCTGTCGAGAAGCGTTGTTTTTCCGTGGTCGACGTGACCCATGATCGTTACGACAGGAGGACGGATTTCGAGGTCTTTTTCGTTATCCGGCTCTTCGTATTTTTCGAATTCGGTTTCTTCATGGACGATCACTTCTTCGACTTCGACGCCGTATTCTGAAGCGATCAGCTCCACGGTATCTTTGTCAAGATCTTGGTTGATCGTTGCCATAGTGCCGAGAAGCATTAATTTTTTAATGATTTCTGACGGCTCTTTTCCGAGCTCTTCTGCAAGCTGCCCGACCGACATTGAGTTGGTGAATTCGATTTTTTCAGGCAGCTCTTTTTTCGGCTTGAACTGCTTCTCCTGAGGAGATTGATGATTTTTACCGCGCTTGTTCTTTTTGTTATTGTTGTTGTTTTTCTTCTTGTTTTTATTGTTAAATTGAGTATTCTGCACGTTATTCTTCTTTCCGTCTCGATTTTTGTTTGGCTTACTTCCGGCATTCTGTTTTGCGGCTTCTTGCTGCGGCTTTTGTCCGCCTGTACCGGCATCCTTTTTATTTCCCGCAGGTTTAGCGCCCTTCTTGAATTTTTGATCGAGCTGTTTGATCGCATTTTCTTCGATCATCGCCATATGGTTATTGACTTCGATATTCATATCTTTCAATGCCGCGATAATATCCTTACTTGAAACATTTATGGCTTTTGCATATTCATAAACTCTCATTTTAGCCATTCGTTCACCCCCAAAAAAATTAATCGAGCTTTCGGAGCAACGTATTCGCAAAACCTTGATCAGTGACAGCAACAACCACACGGGATTCTTTGCCGATTGAACGGCCCAAAAGCATACGATCTCCGACTTTTTTCACCGGTACATCGTAGTGTCTGCATTTGTCGGTTACTTTTTTCTCCGTGTTAGCCGATGCGTCGTCTGCAAGCAAAACAAGCTTTGCGCGCGAATGCCTGATTTCTTTCACAACCAGGTCTTCTCCGGACACGACCTTTCGAGCTCGATTCGCCAGACCCAGCAAGGAAAACCATTCTGATTCCGACATTTATCTGTTCTCCTTTTCCGCCAGTTCCAGCAGTTCATCAAAAATCTGATCATCAATCTGTGCTTGAAGCTGATTTGCTAAGCTGTTTTTCTTTTTTGCAGTTAAAATGACGTCTTTATCAAGTGTCAGGTAGGCTCCCCGGCCGTTCTTCTTACCGGTCGGGTCTACGGAAACTTCCCCTTCCTTCGAACGGACGACGCGGATGAGCTCCTTTTTAGGCTTCATTTCCCCTGTTACGACGCATTTTCTAAGCGGGATCTTCTTTCGGCTTTTCACCAAAGGTCACCTCTTATTCATCCGATTCTGGAGTTTCGCTTTCCAAGAAAAGCTCTTCCGGCTCCTCTTCTTCAAGCTCCCTTGGATAAATTCCAAGCTCTCTTGCATCTGTTTCGCTTTTAATATCGATCTTCCAGCTTGTCAACTTGGCTGCCAGGCGGGCGTTTTGACCTCTTTTTCCGATGGCGAGCGACAGCTGGTAATCAGGAACGACAACCGTTGTCGCCTTATCCTCTTCATTGACGATGACGTCGAGCACTTTTGAAGGGCTCAGCGCATTGGCGACGAATTCAACCGGGTCGTTTGACCAGTGAACAATATCAATTTTCTCGCCTTTCAATTCATTGACGATCGCCTGAACGCGCTGACCCTTCGGTCCGACGCAGGCACCGACGGGATCGATGTCGGGATTATCCGTGCGGACGGAAATCTTCGAGCGGTCTCCCGCTTCTCTCGCCACGGATTTAAGCTCGACCGTTCCATCGTAAATTTCCGGGACTTCGATTTCAAAGAGCCGTTTTAATAAACCTGGATGAGTTCTTGAAACGTAAATCTGCGGACCCTTCGTCGTTTTTTCGACTTTTGTAATGAACACTTTGATCCGGTCATGAGGCTTGTAGACTTCATTCGGCATCTGTTCTGAAACCGGCAGAAGCGCCTCGATTTTTCCTAAAGAGACATAGATGAACTTATTGTCGATCCGCTGGACGATGCCTGTCATGATATCTTCTTCGCGATCGATGAATTCAGAATAGATAACGCCGCGCTCCGCTTCGCGGACGCGTTGAGTCACGACCTGCTTTGCCGTCTGGGCAGCGATGCGGCCGAAATCCTTCGGCGTCACTTCGATTTCCACGACATCCCCGACAATGTAGTTCGGATTGATGTTTACGGCATCTTCAATCGAGATTTCAAGGCGCGGATCATACACTTCATCCACGACATCTTTGCGGGCGAAAACGCGGATTGAACCGGTGTCGCGATTCAAATCTACCCTGACGTTCTGCGCCTGGTTGAAGTTCCGCTTATAAGCGGAAATGAGCGCAGCTTCAATTGCTTCAATAATAATGTCCTTACTGATTCCCTTTTCTTTTTCAAGAACAGTCAGGGCATCTAACAACTCACTACTCATGTTTATGGTTTCCCCCTTAAACAGTCAAAAATTAATTGAACGAAACAGCCAGCCTCGCTTTGGCTACTTTATCATATGGAATATTGATCGTTTTCCGGCGCGTTTTGATCATCACCGCGACCTCCACGTTTTCACCGTCAAATGCGGAAAGCTCGCCTTCAAACTCTTTATTGCCTTCAATAGGTTCGTACGTTTTAATATATACGTTTTTTCCGAGCGCTTTCATGAAATCGGCTTCTTTCTTTAAAGGCCTCTCAGCTCCCGGGGACGATACTTCAAGAAAATAGTTTTGCTTGATCGGATCAGCCTCGTCGAGCTTTTCACTAAGAGCTTCGCTAACCTTGGCACATTCCTCGATGTCTACGCCGTCATCTGAATCAATAAACACGCGAAGAAACCAGCTCTGACCTTCCTTGACAAATTCGATGTCAACGAGTTCAAGCTGAAGATTGTCTAGTATAGGCTGGACCATTTCGCTGACGGTATCGATCACTTTGTTACTCATACTTTTCCTCCTTGTGCAGGGTCCCATTCATCAGCTCCCTCGTAAAAACCCTGCTTCAAAAGCAGGGGATTTAGAAAAAACGATGAACATGTCGAGACAAAATTGCCTGTTCAATACAAAAGAGCGGGTTTCCCCACTCTTCGCCTCGGCTATCGTTAGCATTTCCAATAAAACTATACCATAACCATATTTTTATTGCAAATCATGACAGCGTTCAGTCTGAAGCATTTCGGAAGCGGATGATTTTTCATTCATCCGCTTCGCATGTTCTGAAATGACAGAAGCGGCAGAGCTCGGATAAACGATCCGAAAACCATCATAGTCCGGATAAAGGGTCCCGTCATCCTGAATGCCGGTCAAAATCCAAAATTGGCTGCCCGCCCCGCCCTGCTTTTCTATGAGTTCAAGCCATGTTCTGTAGACGTCGTCCCTTCTGGACTTATCCTGATAGCCGTACTCTTCTAAAACGACCGGTTTGCCGATTTCTTTTCCATCGCAAATATGGTCTGTGATCCACTGGTTCCCCCATTCGGCCGTCTTGCCCCAATGATCCGGATAGAGGTGAAATGTGCCGTAATCAATATGCATAAGAGCGGTCAGCCTTTTCCAATCCACACCTTCTCCGCCGTTGTAATGCCAATCAGGGTGCCCTTCTATATGATAAAACCCTTCATCTCCAACCGCTACAAGATGGTGCTGATCAATGGATTTAATAAATTCGCTCATCTCATCCGCCCATTCGACAAGTGTATTTCCTGTCCTGTCAGACTGGACCCTCGGTTCATTGGCAAGCTCCCATGCCATAATCGCGGGATCATCTTTATATTTGACGCCATTATATGTGTTGACTCGGTTCAGCATATAGGATACATAGTTCTTATACGCCTCTTTGATGTCCGGATGAGTGTAAAAGGCGTCATGTCCATCCGCCTGAAACCACCTGACATATTGATTCATTCCGCCAAAATCATCCCAGTTGTTCACAAAAGGAATGACAAGTTTTATCCCTGACTGTCCCGCTTTATAAATGGCATAGTCAAGCTTTGAAAAGCCTGATTCATCATATATGCCCGGCCTTGGCTGCATGACGGTATTTTCCTGCGGCTGGCCGTCAAGAAATCCCCAGATGCGGATCACTTTCAAATTCATCGCTTTCATATCTTCGAACACATCATCGACCATTTTTTTAGATTTATAATGAAAATAATAGTTATTCGTCCCGGCAAAATAAAAGTCTTTTCCATTTAAAGTGAACGATGTTCCGGATGTCTCAACAAAAGGAGACGCGGCTAGTGCAGGCCGGGGATTGCCAAACTGGATAGCCGAGAGTGCAAGCAAAAACGGCATTAGCACTGTCAATAAACCCTTTTTCGTCATCATTATTTTTCCCTGCTTTCATAAAGAGGATGCATGGACGGCGTCATTGAGAGGATAGCCGGCAGTTCAAGGCGTGACTTTCACCTTCACGACCGTTTCGACGCCTTTCGGCCACAGTTCAAATGTAAAGGTGGAATCGCTTTTCAAATACTTTAAAACCCGCTCTCTCAAATACAAATCCCCGTCTTTTTCGTAAAAATCTTCGTCATAGTTCAAGTAGGGCGTCCATGACCATACTTCTTCAAGAACCGGCCTTCCGGTAGAGTCGACGACTCCTTTAACCGTAGCCAGCTTCGTTCCGTTCAATGACGCCGGGATTTTGAGATCACCGCTAATTGCCGATTGACTGATGGTGAATTCGCTTTTTTCAAGCTTCGGGTCATCATAAAGGATAATATCCATAACCTGGCTGGCTCCTTTATGAAACGTAAAAGTGAGCTGCGCTTTTACCCCCGGCTGCTCAGACCCTTTTATCAGCTTTGCCAAGCAGGATGCTTTAATAGAGACCGTTTTTCCGGCATTGCCGATTGTATAATCGCTGCCTTCCTTTAATAGTTCTGATTTCTGATAGATGCCAGTCAGCGTATTGCCGTTCAGCTGAATATCCACCGTCTGATCGCTGATGCTTTGACCTTTTTTGATAAAAAGATCTGCCGGTTTGATGATCGCATTGGGAACACCGCGTCCCGCCTGAATGACAATGTCTTTTACAACAGGATCGCGCCACTGTCTCATATTCCGGTCAAACTGGTCATTCCCATTGTCCCACCACATCGGGATCATTTGATATTTGTGGGCAAGGCTGACAAACGTATCATGATAGAGCCGCTTTGAATGATTTTCATTGGCGCCGAGGGTACCATATTCGCCGATGATAACCGGATATCCTTTGCTAACAAATTTTTCATAAACCGGTCTGATGTCCAGCTCCATCTCGGAGATTTCGGCTGCCGACCCCCAAGTCGTCCGGCCCCACCAGTTTGATACATAATCCCAAGGAGAATAGTAGTGATATGTGAGGACAATCCGGTCATCATCAGGCGGTTCAAATGAATGAAGCAATTCATCTTTGTTATCTTCAAGCCCCCCGACGATCACAAGCCGCTGGTTGTTTTTGCCGCCGGTCGATCGGATGATGTTCAGCATCTCTCGGTTAAGCAGATTCATTTGATATGCGCTCATTCCGGTCGGTTCATTGACGATTTCAAACAGGAGGCGTTCACTTTTGTTTTTAAAGCGCTCGGCAATCTGCTTCCAGACTTTCCCCAGCTTATCTAATGTCTCCTGCTGGCTGTTTCCCATCCGGCTGATCCATAGCCAAGAATCGTGGTGAATATTTAACACGACGTAAAACTCTCTTTCCAAAGCCCAATCTGTCACTTCTTCCACCCGGTTCATCCAAGCGGTGTCGATCGGATAATCGGGAGCGCTGCCGATGTGGGAATCCCATGTCACCGGAATCCGGACGCTTTTAAACCCCGCATCGAGAATATCATCAAAAGTATGTTCGCGAACCGGCGGGTTGTTCCAAGAGCCTTCTGTCGGAACAGCATCCAGCGTGTTGCCAAGGTTCCATCCTGGGCTCATGTTTTCCAAAAGATCAGGCGGGGTGATGATGCTCTCCTTTTCTTGCTTTGCTGGCCCGCTTGTTCCCGAAGCTTTCGGAACTGCGGATAAAAGAACGGTTCCCATGATCAAAACGAACAGAATGATCGACTTTAAACATAAGGCTAACCATTTTTCTCTCAAACTTTTGATCTCCTTTTTAGATAATCGTGTAAAACACTCGCTAAAATCCTAAAGCCTGCCTTTTAAAAAAGAAGGCGGCTGAACGCCGCCTTTGCCCAAACGGTCGAGCGCATCTCAATCTAACATTCTCCTATTGATCGTTATGCATTTCCGATTAAACGGTCATACTCAGCATAAGCTGTCGCCATATCGACCTGAGACCAGAAACGGTGATATACAAAAGTCGGCAGTCCGTTTTCCCATTTGCCCGTATTCGGATTCCACGAGGTCTGATATTTATTTTCCAAATAAGGCCACTTCGGATCGTTTTTAATTTTCGGCCGGAGCTCCGCATGACTGATATAGACGCCGTTACCGCCTTTTGCCGGATCAGACGGCACAGTGTTGGGGCCAGGGATGGTATTGCCCTGCCCGTTTCTGCCGCTCCAGCCATTCGGAAAGTAGATTTCCTTCGTAAAGTAGCGGATATAATCTTCATGTTCTTCCTCTGCTGCGATACCGATTCCGTCATTTTTACTCCATGCTGCATCAAGCAGTTCTTTTGCCAGATTTTTGGCTTTGTTTCCAAGGGCGGTAAAGCCGCCGGTTTCGGCTTTTGTTCCGGCTGCAAAGAAGACAAGCGTTTTAATATAGCTGCCGAGAACGCCGACATCTTGAGAAGGATTCTTCGTCGTGACATGCAGTCCCGGATTTCCGGTAAATGAATCAAATCCCTTCCACGGATCAGGCTGGCCGCTCCATTCAAGGTTTGCCGGAATCCAAAACTCGCCTGGGTCGGATTGTACGGCGATCTGCGGGTTTTGGCCGCCAAGGACGCGTTCGCCCGCATCATTTAAATAATAGCCTTCTTCATCAGTAACAGGCCGTTTGCCCACAAACACATAATCAAGTGAATATGCGATCCATTTTTCAATCACATGCTTTGCCATTTGGAAGTTTTCAGACGATTTGTCACCTTTCTCTGCGAAAATATAATACAGTTCCGCCACCCTTTCCAGCGGCCAGACTTGCATTCCGAACCAATTGTTAGAAGGCGGATCGTGATATACAGGCGCTTCTGTGTAGGCCATTCCGTAAAATGTGCTGACATTCTGCGGATATGCGCTGTAGCTGCCGTTCCAGCTGTTCGTGGCGCCGCCGGCAACAGCACCTTCAGAAGATAAAAGCCACGTATACAGCTCAAGCTGCCTTTTCAGCGCCGTCTCCCAGTCGCTGCGTGCTGAAGGCGAGTTCGGAATCAGACCGCCTTCAGGTGCAGAGAGCGCATAAGATGCGACTGGGTTTTGATAGCCTTGATGCACATGACTTGCACCGATCCGCCATGCCCAGTTCGCATATTGCCCTAATCCGCCTCCCCAAGCGGTATACCATGCCATTAAAAAATGGCACGAGTTTTTTCCGGAGCCGCGGGAAGGCGATCCGCCGGCGGCGCTTCCAATCTGCTGAAAGTATTTGTCGTACATGCCGTAGCGGAGAAAATCCCCCATCTTTTTGGCTTTCTCCAAGTACTTTGTGTTGCTGTAGCCCCATCGTCTGGCCCAGAACATCGCCTGAACGGCGCGGGCATCTGCATCCGTTGCATTCGTATAACGCCATTGCGGTGCTGGAGCTTGATTTTCTTTTGTAAACAGGCTCATGAAACCTTCATTCGGTTTTCCAAACGTCTGATTATCCTGAGACGGATGCGGAACCGTTTCCCAAACGGATTCCTGTTCGCCCCGCTGGTAAGTGTTTACATAAGCGGCGGTGTGCGATGGGTTCAGCAGGTTCCCGAATCCATACCAGTTGTCGACGTCAAGCAGCCAGTGCATTAAATACGTTTCATTGCTTCCGTATGTGGATCTAAGTTCTCCGTCAAGCGGATCGTTTCCGGCCGGATATTGTCCGGTCAGAGCCGAAGGATAAAGATCAGGGTAACGGTGTTCTGCGGCATATGTGGCAGGGCTTGAGGGGTTATAGTAGCTCATTGTAGGCTGTTCTTCGTTTCCATCGCCTTCATTGACCGGGATAATATATTTCTCCATATTGTCCCAGGCGGCTTCTAGCTTTGACCAGTCCTGTGTGTACCGGCCATACATCGCTTCAAGCCACAGCCAATAGCTGTATGCTTCAGATGTCGTCATATGACCGTAGTCGGGGGCCTCACATATGAGCGTTTCAACAGAATGATAGGGAATTCCTTCGGGTGAGAAATACCCGTTGTTCGGATTTTTAATTTGCTCATACAGCTGCATAAAACGTGTTTTATTGTCCATGATGTGTCCTCCTCTTGAAGTTGAATATCTAGTTAACCGGGCTCATGTCCGAAAACGTGCCGTCCATCATCATAAACAGGAATATACCGTGTCTTCAGAAGCGCATGTGACAGCCCTTGATAAGAGTGGTCATTTTCCGGGTTCCAAAAAGACGTTCCGTCTGGTGCCGAAAGGCGGAACTGCACTTCTTTTTTATGGGCGGATTGACCGCCTGGATAAATCAAAACCCCGGTGAAGCTGACTTCTGTATAGTAAATGTGCTTTGATGCATCATACGGCTTCAGCTGTGATACCGAGGCCCCTTCGTTATAGCCGGCTGTGACTTTTATATCTTCGGCGGAATACCCCGCTCCCACAGCTTCCGTCAAGTCAACGTAGTAGCGGAAAGACAATTGATCGGTTTTCTTTGCCGGCCATCCCGAACGGTTGTTGAGCTGCGCCCGGATTTCGGTATAGCTGTTTCCGGAGCTGTTGATTGATGCCTCTGCAAAATATTCGTCCTCAGGTATTTCCTTCTCCGGAAAGTCAGGCAACGGAACATGGCCTTTCCCGAACAGCTGAAACATTTTCGCTACGTTGCCGGTAAAAGCGGCATTATAATCGATCGCAACTTCGTTTGACACATAATTTGTTATATCATCTCGGTAGGAATCGTCCCTTCCCGGACCGCCGACTAATGCGCCATATAGGGTATGGCGATGGTTTTCAGGCACATTCATCTGATCGGCCCATGAACCGTGTGCTGTACGGTGATGCGGATGCTTCGGCGGATTTTTTCCGTATCCGACGACAAAGCTTCTCTGCTGCGGATTATCCCCGAGCATATACTGCATTTGCCGGACAGCAAAATCCCGATATCTATTTGCTTTTTCTGTATCGTCCACCCAATCGGAATAAACGAAAGCGAGAAAAGCGGCATTCGAAGCGTATCGCAATGCTCCCCACTGCTCAAGCCATGCCAGCCCACCTGGTGTATAAGTGATCCGCTCTGTGCTTCCATTACTTTTGTAACCTGTCGACCAATAATCAAGATTGCGTTCGACAGATGCGGTAAAACGGGAATCGTTCGTCAGACGAGCGAGCAGCAGCTGTGCTCCGTAAGTGACGTCATCCCACGAAAGCGTCCAGCGGTAAGGCCAGCTTGCGGGATCACCCCAATCCGAGACCGAAGCAAGCGCTTTATCCAAATATTGTTGTTCGTCTGTTGCCAAGTAGAGCCAGACAGCTCCCCATGTCAGTTCATCTTTATACCCGCTCCACGAATTATAATATTGCTGTGCGTCTGTAATGCAGTCTGAATATTTGCCGCGGTAGCGGTCGGCAAAATCATACAATTGCTTGGCATGGGCCAGTAATTTTTCAGAGTAAGAAGAATCTGTCGGCTTGAAAATGATTGATGCGGATGCTAGCGCTGCTGCTGTACCACCGGCAAGGTCTGACCCCGGACAGCTGGCATCGATCTTATAGGCAGGGCGCTCCATCGGCATTACTTCGGCCGGCCCCCACCATGCATGGTCTTGAGCGCCATTTCCGACTTGGCCCCACAATTCATAAGGAGCTGTATGGGCTTTAAGAAAGTAGTCTGTCGCCCATTTAATATTGCCCAGCGCCGCATCAAGCTGACCCGATTCTTTGTAGGCATCTCGGTACTCATAGACCGACCATGACAAGATTGCGGCAGAATAAGCCATCGGCAGACCGAACTTCACATGGTCGCCGGCATCATACCACCCTCCCGTTAAATCGAGCCCGACGTCTTTTCCGTCCTCAAGCCCGGAGTCTCCTCTCCAATTCAGCCGGCTGTTTTCCGGAAGTCTTCCCGAGCGCTGTGCTTCATAAAATAACAAAGACTTTTGCACCAGTTCAGCATAATTATGAGGATATTCTTCAGCAGAAGCCGCACGGGTCTTTTCTGAAAACGACGCTATGCTCATGGAGAAGATCACTAAAAAAGCCAAACAAAGCGCTTTCATTTTAAAAAAAGCTTTCTGTTTCACGTACTGCTTCCTCCCCATCATGTTCTTTAAGATCAAGCAACCCCATCTGTCTACATCATACTCACCTCCTTTTAGATTTACCGGCGAACAAAGCAAGGGCAAAGTTGAAAAATCGAAGAAATGATTGCACATTAAATCAGCACACGGCTGCAAGCGAGGAATTTGAAAAGCAACTTAGTTTATTTATGCAATAAACTAAGTTGTGAGAATAAAAATCTAATAGACAATACATTCTAAAATCAATGTTATATTTTGGAAATTCTAACATTAATGTTTATTTATTGTCAACAGATCTGACAGCCCTTTATTTTTTTTGGAATCATTTCCTCCAAGCATTTGGCATCTAATCCTGAAAACGATCTTTATGCTGTAAAACATATAAAAAAACTGCCTGCTTTAAGCAGGCAGTTTCTAGAACAATGACAGCTGGTTCTGATCTGGAAGCGACTCGAGACAGCCGTGGCGCTCCAAGTATTCCATGATCGTTTTTGACACCTTGCCTCTTTTTTGCAAATCTTCTTTTGAAAGAAATTCGCCTTCTTCTCTCGCTTTGACAATATTCAAGGCGGCGTTTGTTCCAAGCCCCGGTATTGAATTAAACGGCGGAATCAAGCTGTTGCCGTCAATGATGAATTCGGAAGCGCTCGATCTGTATAAGTCGACTTTTTGGAAAGAGAAGCCCCTTTCGCACATTTCAAGCGCCAGCTCAAGCACTGTGAGCAAACTTTTCTCTTTCGGAGAAGCGTCAAGACCTTTAGAATTGATGTCATCCATGACGGCTCTGATCGCTGTCGACCCTTTGATCATCGTTTCGATGTCAAAGTCGTCGGCCCGCACCGTAAAGTATGCTGCGTAGTAGAGCAGCGGATGATGGACTTTAAAATAAGCGATTCTGACCGCCATCAATACATATGCCGCAGCGTGGGCTTTCGGGAACATGTATTTGATTTTTTTGCAGGAATCGATATACCAGTCCGGAACATTATTATTCTTCATTTCTTCTTCCCACTCAGGTGTCAGTCCCTTCCCTTTACGGACAAATTCCATAATCTTAAAGGCGAGGGATGGCTCAAGCCCCTGGTAGATTAAGTACACCATAATGTCATCACGGCAGCCGATTACTTCGCTCAGTTCACAAATATTGTTGTGAATAAGCTCCTGCGCGTTGCCGAGCCATACGTCCGTACCGTGTGACAGGCCGGAAATCTGAACGAGCTCGGAAAATGTCGTCGGCTTGGTGTCCTCAAGCATCTGTCTGACAAAGCGGGTTCCGAATTCAGGAATGCCAAGTGTACCGGTTTTACAGCCGATCTGCTCCTCGGTTACCCCTAAAGACTCTGTCCCTTGGAAAATTTTCATCACTTCAGGATCATCGGTCGGAATCGTCTTCGGATCAATCCCGCTCAGATCCTGGAGCATACGGATGACCGTCGGATCATCGTGTCCGAGAATATCAAGTTTCAGCAAGTTGTCGTGGATGGAATGAAAGTCAAAGTGCGTCGTCTTCCATTCGGAATCGGTGGCATCCGCCGGAAACTGAATTGGTGAAAAGTCGTAAATATCCATATAATCAGGCACAACGATGATTCCGCCCGGGTGCTGTCCTGTCGTCCGCTTGACGCCTGTACAGCCTTGGACAAGGCGGTCGATTTCCGCCCCGCGCATATGCAAATTGTTATCGTTAGCATACCCTTTAACATACCCGTAAGCCGTTTTTTCGGCGACTGTGCCGATCGTTCCCGCACGGTAGACGTTATCCTCTCCGAACAGGACTTTCGTATAGTTGTGGGCGTGCGGCTGATATTCGCCTGAGAAGTTCAAGTCGATATCAGGGACCTTGTCCCCTTTAAATCCCAGGAACGTCTCAAACGGAATGTCGTGGCCGTCTTTTCGGTAGGCCGCTCCGCACTTCGGACAGTCTTTGTCAGGCAAATCAAATCCCGAACCGACCGATCCGTCGTTGAAAAACTCAGAATGGCGGCAATCCGGACAGACGTAATGCGGCGGCAGCGGGTTAACCTCGGTAATTTCCGTCAATGTTGCGACAAGGGAAGAACCGACAGATCCCCTTGAACCGACGAGATAGCCGTCATCAAGGGAGCGTTTTACAAGCTTATGAGAGATCAGATAGATGACGGCGAATCCATGGCCGATAATGCTTTTCAGCTCTTTTTCGATCCGCTTTTCGACGATTTCGGGCAGGTCGTCGCCGTAAATGCTTCTTGCTTTCTCATAGCTCATGCGGCGGATTTCGTCATCTGCGCCTTCGATCTTCGGTGTGTAAAGATCGTCTTTGATCGGCTTGATCTCATCGATTCGCTCGCTGATCATGCGGGTGTTCTTGACAACGATTTCTTTCGCTTTTTCCTCACCCAAAAATGAAAAGGCTTCAAGCATTTCATCAGTCGAACGGAAATGAACGTTCGGCAGCTCGTGCCTGTTGAGCGGATTTGCGCCGCCTTGCGAGGAAACCAGAATCTTCCGGTAAATTTTGTCCTCAGGGTTCAAGTAATGGACATTTCCTGTTGCTACTACTGGAATATTCAGCTTCTCGCCGAGCTTAGTGATGTTGGCGATGATTTCTTTTAACGCTTTTTCATCCCTGACGAGTTCAAGCTGGAGCAGGTGCCGGTAGACTTCAGGCGGCATGACTTCAAGGTAGTCATAAAATGAAGCGATGTCTTCGACTTCTTCCGGCGATTTCTGCATCATGCCTTCGAATACTTCGCCTTTGTCGCACGCCGAACCGATTAAAAGACCTTCTCTGTACTTTTCAAGCTGTGACCTTGGGATCCTCGGCACCCTGTAAAAATAATGGATATGCGACAGCGAAACGAGTTTGAAAAGGTTTTTCAAGCCTGTCTCATTGACCGCCAAAAGGGTTGCGTGATATGGCCTTGAACGCTGATAGGCATTGGACTGCCCCATATTTTCATTCAGCTGATCGTGGTACAGTATATTTTTTTCGGCCGCGTCTTTCAGCATTTTCACAAGGAGATAGCCCGTCGCTTCGGTATCATAAATCGCCCTGTGGTGCTGGGTGAGCTCGATGTCAAACTTTTTACAAAGCGTATTCAGCCTGTGGTTTTTGAATTCCGGATAAAGAAAACGGCCCAGCTCAAGTGTGTCAATGACCGGGTTCTGCACTTTCTCCGAATTCAGCAGGCGCTTATAGGCGACATTGATGAAGCCGATGTCAAAGCTTGCATTGTGAGCGACAAGCGTGTGATCTCCGACCCATTCTTTAAAATCTCGGATGACCTCTTCGGCTTCAGGCGCATCTTTCAGCATATCATCGGTAATCCCCGTAAGCTCGATGATCGTAGCCGATAAAGGCCGATGCGGGTTGGCAAACCTTTCAAAGCGTTCGATGATTTCCCCGCCTTTTACTTTTACGGCGGCCAGCTCGATGATTGTATCATAGACGGCTGATAGCCCCGTCGTCTCGACGTCAAACACGACATATGTTTCCTCTTCAAGCAGACGGTGTACGGGATTGTAGGCAATCGGCACGCCGTCGTCGACGAGGTTGGCTTCAAGTCCGTAGATCATTTTCACGCCATGCTTTTTGCTTGCCGCGAATGCATCAGGAAACGATTGGACAACAGCGTGGTCAGTGAGCGCGATAGCCGGATGCCCCCATTTTTTCGCCTGTTCGACAAGCTTGCCGATGCTTGATACGGCATCCATTTGGCTCATCGGTGAATGGAGGTGGAGCTCGACTCGTTTTTCGTCCTCAGGTGCTGTATCCTCACGGGTTTTCCCTTTGATTTCATTGACATCGTTGGCGATCATCACCAAATCGCGGACGAACGTATCGTTTTGTATGCTTCCTCTCGCCTTTACCCACATCCCTTTTTTCAGGGACTTCATCAAAACGGCGTCCTCTTTTTCGCGCGCGAACATTTTGACGAGAATGCTGTTTGTATAGTCGGTTATTTTAAAGATGCAAAGTGTTCTGCCGCTTTTCAGCTCTCTTGTTTCAGCGTCGAATACATAGCCTTGCACCGTAATTCTCCGCTCTTCATCCATAATGCTGTCAAGCGTTCTGATCTCTTCAGAGTCTTTAATCTGGTAGCCGATCTGAAGAGGGCCTGACGGCGCTTCATCGTCTTGGGCTTCCTTATCCTGCTTTTCCATTTCGATTAAAGCCTGAAGGGCTCTCTCTTGATCCTCGGCCATTTTTTGCTCTCTGAATTTCTGAATCTCTTGATCTGACACAAAGATTTCTGTGTCGAGCTGGAGCTCAGGAAAACCGAATGTGCGGTAGCTTGACTGGATGAGCGAGCTGTATTTCTTTTTTAAAGCGGATGCTTCTGTATCTGTTTTCGTTTTAAGCAGGATTTTGTTCCCCGTAAGCTTGGGCTTTTGGTCGTTCAAAAGCGTCAAAATCGGCGGAGAAATACCATCGAGTTCTTGGATGCAGCGCGTCCAGTAATCCTGAACAAGCTGCTCATCAACCGAAGGGTTTTCCGCCTCGATGGAACAGGTGACCTGGGCGATATGGGAAAAGGTGCGGGTCAGCTGGCTGTGAAACCGTTCGAAGATTTGATAAGGCAGCACATTTTTCAGTTTAAAGTGAAAGTGCCATGTCTTCTTGTTTTTATGAACGGTCAGCTTTATGATTTGTCCGCCTTCAAGGTGGCGGATCATCGTATCTTCCGTTACATTCAGCTGCTGCAGAAGAATTTGAAACTGTCTTCTGTTGACAGAAAGCTGGTCTTCCAAGACAGATTCCTCCCTAAAAGAAAATCATAATTGAAGGTACCTTGGGACGATGCCCGAGGTACCTTCCTTTACTCTAGTTTAACAGGTTTAAGAGTGAGAAGATAAGCTCTTGACTTGTTTTTCGATGAAGTCCGGAAGCTCATCAGCAGCGACTTCAAAGGATTCTCCGGTTTTGCGGATCTTCACTTCAACAACGCCTTCATCAGCTCTCTTTCCGACCGTGATGCGGATCGGCAGACCGATCAAATCGGAATCTGCAAATTTAACGCCGGCCCGTTCGGCACGGTCATCAAACAGTACGTCGTAGCCGTTCGCTTTAAATTCTTCATACAGCTTTTCGGCAAGCTGAACCTGCGCGTCATTTTTCATGTTAAGCGCGAGGATATGCAGGTCATACGGCGTCACTTCCAGCGGCCAGATCAAGCCTTTATCGTCATGATGCTGCTCAACGATGGCAGAAAGCGTCCGGGAAACCCCGATTCCATAGCAGCCCATCAGCATCGGCTGAGCGCGTCCGTTTTCATCAAGGTATGTTGCGTCCATCGCTTCAGAATAGCGGGTGCCGAGCTTAAAGACTTGTCCGACTTCGATTCCTTTTGCAAAACGGATCGTTCCGTTTCCATCCGGTGAAGGGTCTCCTTCCTGGATAAAGCGGAGATCGGCGAATGTCACATTGTGCACATCCCGGCTGATATTCACGTTTTGATAATGGTAATCTGTTTTATTCGCTCCTGCTGCTGCGTTTGCCATCGCCTTCACAGCAAAGTCTGCAAAGATTTCGATTTCGCGGTCGAGTCCAACCGGTCCGACAAAACCGGGCTCAGTACCTGTTATCTCAGCAACCTCTTCGGCGCTCGCGAATTCGATCGTTTCTGCTTGAAGCAGGTTCTTCACCTTAACATCGTTGACTTCGTGATCCCCTCTCGTCAAGACGAGGACAAAACGTCCGTCTGCTTTCATCAGCATTGATTTCATGCAGTCTGACGGGGATATGCCAAGAAATGCGGCAACTTCTTCGATCGTTTTTACCGAAGGTGTGTGAACTTCCTGCAGCTCTTTCATTTCAGCCTGCCCGCCAGCATCGGTTTCTTTCACTTCAGCCATTTCAATGTTGGCAGCGTATGAAGACTGATCAGAGTACGCAATTGTATCTTCACCGACATCTGACAGTGCCATAAATTCATGGGTATCCTTTCCGCCCATCGCGCCTGAATCTGCAATGACCGGTCTGAAATTCAGGCCGCAGCGCGTAAACACATTCGTATACGCCTGGTACATATCATTGTACGTTTCATCAAGGCTTTCGGCGGAGGAATGGAAGGAATACGCATCCTTCATGATGAATTCGCGGCCTCTCAATAGACCGAAGCGCGGGCGCTTTTCATCGCGGAATTTCGATTGAATCTGGTAAAGGGTCAGCGGAAGGCGCTTGTACGATTTCACTTCATCTCTGACGATGCTTGTGATGACCTCTTCGTGTGTCGCGCCAAGGGCAAATTCGCGGCCGTGGCGGTCTTTCAGCCTCATGAGCTCAGGACCGTACGTGTACCATCTTCCCGATTCCTGCCAAGTTTCCGCCTGCTGGAGCGCCGGCATCAGCATTTCGACGGCATTGATTTTCTCCATTTCTTCGCGGACAATGCTCTGGATTTTATGAATGACTTTATTGGCAAGAGGCATATAGCTGTATACGCCGCTTGTGTTTTGTCTGATAAACCCCGCTCTGAGAAGAAGCTGATGGCTTTTCGCTTCAGCATCAGCCGGCACTTCGCGGAGCGTAGGAATTAAAGTCCTGCTCTGTCTCATTCGTTCGCACCTCATTTGTTTCAGTTGGTTACTTTTTGAGTCGGGAACGGCGTCCCTAAAAAAGAGCCTTTTAAAAGGCTTGGCTGCACTTAAAAAAGGCAATTGGTTTTACAGAAATAAGCGCTGGATATCGTTCCATGTGACGACAAGCATTAAGAGCATCAAAAATGCGACGCCGATGAAGACGACAAACGCTTCTTTCTCGCGGTTGATCGGCTTTCCGCGGATCGCTTCAATAAACAGGAACAACAGTCTTCCGCCGTCCAGCGCAGGGATTGGCAGAAGGTTGACGATCCCGAGGTTGATGCTTAAAAATGCGGCCAGCTTCAGCAGGTTGATAACGCCTGTCTTGGCCACTTGGTCTGTCATGTCATAAATGCCGACAGGACCGGCCAGCATGTCGATTGAGAACTGTCCCGTGACGAGCTTTCCGAGATTGGTCACGATGCTCTGCGCAACTGTCGCCGTTTCGGTCGCACCGTAGGAAATCGATGCCAGGATTCCTGTTTTCACCGGGTTGTAAGCGCCGAATCTGCCGACGGTTTCATCCCCCGCCTTGACTGCTTCAGGTGTTACGTATTTCGTCAGCTTGACATTGTCGCGCATCACAACGATTTTCAGTTCTTTTTCAGGGTGTTCCCTGACTGTGTTGACAATATCCGTCCACGATCTCATCTTCTCGCCGTTGATCGTTTGAATGCGGTCTCCTTCCTGGAGCCCTGCTTCCGTCGCCCGTCCGTTGTCTATCAACTTGCCGAGCACCGGCTCGTCAGACGGCACTCCCTGCATCAGTCCGAGCATCACGAGAATGACATAAGCCAAAATAAAGTTCATAATCGGGCCGGCCGCAATCGCTTTTATACGCTGCCAAACCGTTTTTGAATGGAATTGGCGGTTGTAAGGGGCGATCTGGACTTCTTCCCCGTCTACGATGAAAAAGGACGTTTCACTGACAGAAAATGAAGAGAGATGATCTTCATTGCCGTGTTCATAGCCCGTAATCCTCATCTGGTGCTCCAGGTCAGCCTGCTCGACTTCGATGACCAATGCGTCAGGATACTTTTCTTTTTGGTTGATAATGATCTTTTCGACTTTGTTTTCGCTGTCGAACAAGAGCCCGACCGTATAACCGGGCTTCACTTCAATCATCTCAGGATCTTCGCCGGCCATTCTGACAAAGCCGCCGATCGGAAGAAGCCTGATCGTATAAACGGTCTCATTTTTCTTAAACGAAAAGATTTTCGGACCGAAGCCGATAGCAAACTCCCGGCACAGTATTCCGGCTCTTTGAGCAAGGATGAGATGACCAAGCTCATGGAAAAATACGAGCGTTCCAAAAATAAGAATAAACGCGATCACAGTATTCACGAACATACCACCTTATGTGAGTAATGTTTGGACAAACTTTCTGGCGTCTTTGTCCACTTCACGGATCTCTTGAAGACTCGGCTTTGCGATCACCTGATGGCGTTCCAAAGCTTTTTCGATGATGTCTTCAATTCCGAGAAAGGAAATCCTGCCCGAAAGAAATGCCGCAACGGCTTCCTCGTTGGCCGCGTTTAAAACAGTCGGCATTGTACCGCCTATTTTACCTGATTCATAAGCGAATTGTAAGCAGCGGAACCTTTCAAAATCAGCTTGGGCAAAATTCAGCTGTCCGACTTCCCAGAGTTCAAGGGATTTGGCCTCATCAAACGGCAGGCGTTCCGGATAGCTGAGCGCATATTGAATCGGCACTCTCATATCAGGTGTGCCAAGCTGAGCGATGACGCTTCGGTCGTGGAATTCCACCATTGAATGAATAATGCTTTCTTTGTGAAGGAGGACATCGATCTGGTCATAAGGCAGATCAAACAGCCAGTGCGCTTCAATGACCTCGAGCCCTTTATTCATCATTGTAGCCGAATCGACCGTGATTTTTGCACCCATCGACCAATTTGGGTGATTGAGGGCTTCTTCCACTGTGACGCCTTCAAGTTCCTGCCTTGTTCGGTCCCTGAAGCTGCCGCCTGATGCCGTGACGATCAGCCGTTTGATATGCTTCGGATTTTCCCCTTGAAGGGCCTGGAAAATCGCGGAATGTTCGCTGTCGACAGGCAGCAGCGGGACATCGTATTTTTGGGCGTGTTCTTTCACTATATGACCGGCTGTTACGAGAGTTTCCTTATTTGCAAGCGCAATTGTTTTTTTATGCTCCATCGCCTTTAAAGTCGGCAGAAGGCCGACGCTGCCGACGAGAGCGTTGACGACGATATCCGCTTCCGGGATAACGGCCGCTTCGATTAAAGCTTCCTCCCCGATCCCTGTGTTAAAGGTGTAGGAGAAAGAATGCTGTTTTAATGTTTCATATGTATGCTCATCCCCGACGCCTACATACTTCGGTTTAAAGGTTTCAATGATTTCTGCCGCTTTTTCGGCGTTTTTGCCGAAAGTCATGGCGGTCAGCCGAAACTTATCGTCATGCGCTTTGATCACATCAAGCGTCTGTTCTCCTATGGAGCCTGTCGCCCCCAATAGACATATGTTCTTCAAAATTGCCGCACCTCTGTTTCTTTCTAGCTATCAGTACCCTTTTCTATCATAGCCCGAACGGCTGAAAAAGAACAAGCAGGAAGTATAGAACCGGCATGACAAATAAAAAGCTGTCAAAGCGGTCCAGCATTCCGCCGTGTCCCGGGAGGATCCGGCCCGAGTCTTTCACCTGGTAATGCCTTTTGAAAGCAGACTCGGCCAAATCGCCAATCTGACCGACGATTGATAAAAGCACGGTAATGATCAGCACAAACAGATAAGCGTGCGGAAAACCTGTGGCAGCCTGATAAATCGCGGAAAAAACGACCGCTGTTAAAATTCCGCCCCAAAAGCCTTCAACCGTTTTGTTAGGACTGATTTCAGGCCAGAGCTTCCGCTTTCCAAACGCCTTTCCGATAAAATAAGCGCCGGAATCTGTCGACCAGACGACGCCGATCGCGAAAAAGACATAACTGAGTCCGATGTTTCTGATTTCAATAAAGTAATAAAACCCGAATCCGATATAAACTGCTGCGAGCGCCACGAATGCCGCTTCGTCAAAAGTAAACGAGTTTTTGCTGAGCACCGTATATGCCAAAAGCAAAAGGACGGCCAAAAAGACGACCTCCCCTTTGGTTATACCCAGCCCCGCGTTTTCCGCGTATTGGCTTGGATACAGCAAAACCGCCAAAACCAGCAGGCTGATGATACCCGGAGCGCTGATAAGCTTCAGGCCTTTCATTCTTAAAAGTTCAAATAGAGCGAGTATACCTATTGCATAAACTAGCAGGGTGAACGGCAGCTCGCCGAAAATCACGAGCGGCAGAAAAACCGCTGCCGCGATCACACCCGTCAATATTCTCTGTTTCATCTGCACCATCCTCTAAATTCCGCCAAACCTTCTCCCGCGACGCTGATATTCTCCGATAGCCTGAAGCAAGTGAACCTCTTTAAAATCAGGCCACAATACATCGGTAAATAAAAATTCGCTGTAGGCAAGCTGCCAAAGCATGAAGTTGCTCAGCCTGATCTCGCCGCTTGTGCGAATCAGCAAATCAGGGTCCTGCAAAGATTCTGTCATCAAATAATCGGAAAATAGCTTTTCGTCGATTTCCTCGGTATTCAATGTGCCTTTTTTCGCTTCTTCGGCAATTCTCTTTGCGGCTCTGACGATTTCTGCACGTCCCCCGTAATTCAATGCAAAATTAAGAATAAGTCCGTCATTGTTCTCCGTATCACGGATGGCTTTTTCAACCGCGCGGATCGTGTGGGGCGGCAGTCCTTCCCTATCGCCTGTCATGCGGACCCGGACATTTTCTTCGACCAGCTCCGGGAGATACGTTCCCAGAAACTCTTCAGGCAGCTTCATCAGAAAGTCAACCTCAAGCTTTGGACGCTTCCAATTTTCCGTCGAAAAGGCATACAGCGTCAACGCTTTGACACCGAGCTCATTGGCAAGCTTTGTCGTCTGTCTGACCACCTTCATGCCTTCGTGATGACCCGCGATGCGGGGCATCGCCCGTTTCTTTGCCCAACGGCCGTTTCCGTCCATAATAATGGCGATATGTTCAGGAATTTCTCCTTTTAAAATATTTTCTTTTGTGTAACATTCCATGTTGGAAGCAGCTGAATGCTGATTCTTCCAATTTTTGAGTATATTGAGCATGAGAGTCCTCCATCACCCAAAAGGTTGCTTTCCTGTTATATCGTTCTAGATAACAACAGTATTAACAAAAAAACCCCCTGTAAACATGAGAGGGTCTTTTCACTATTATCTATTGTACAGAGTTTTTCATTAAACTTCCATGATTTCTTTCTCTTTATCTTTTGTGATCTCATCAATTTTTGACACATATTCATCTGTCAGCTTTTGTACGTCTTCCGTTGAAGAGCGCAATTCATCCTCAGTCATTTCACCATTTTTCTCTAGTTTTTTCAGATCGTCATTCGCATCGCGGCGGATGTTGCGGACCGCGACTTTAGCATCTTCCGAATATTTTTTCACGAGCTTGGCAAGCTCTTTTCTGCGCTCCTCAGTTAGAGCAGGGATCGTGATCCGGATGATGTTGCCGTCGTTTGACGGAGTTACGCCCAGGTCGGCTTTTTGAATCGCTTTTTCAATATCGCCGAGCGCCGTTTTGTCATATGGTGTGATGAGGAGCATGCGCGCTTCCGGCACCGTAATGGACGCGATCTGGTTTAAAGGCGTTTGCGCTCCGTAGTACTCAACTGTCACTTTGTCCAGCAAAGACGGATTTGCACGTCCTGCACGGACAGTGGCCAATTCGCGCTGATAAGCGCCTATCGCTTTTTCCATCCGTTCTTTTGTTTCATTCATCACTTGAGTTGACACGTTATTTCCCCCTTACGATTGTACCGATTTGTTCGCCTAATACGGCTTTTTTAATATTTCCTTCTTCCATAATAGAAAAGACGATCAGCGGGATGTCGTTATCCATGCAAAGTGAAGAAGCGGTTGAATCCATGACAGCCAAACCGTCTTTTAACACATCGAGATAAGACAATTTTTCATATTTTACGGCTGTTTCGTCAGTTCTAGGATCGGCATTGTATACACCGTCGACATTATTTTTGGCCATTAAGATGACGTCGGCTTCGATTTCAGCCGCTCTGAGCGCTGCTGTCGTATCCGTTGAGAAGTATGGATTGCCTGTACCGGCAGCGAAGATGACGACGCGCTTCTTTTCAAGATGGCGAATCGCTTTTCTTCTTATGTATGGCTCAGCGACCTGCCGCATTTCGATGGATGTCTGAACTCTTGATTGAATGCCGAGCGTTTCAAGGCTGTCTTGCAGCGCAAGGGAATTCATGACCGTTGCAAGCATTCCCATGTAGTCCGCTGTTGCGCGGTCCATTCCGAGATCGCTGCCCGTTTTTCCGCGCCACAGGTTGCCGCCGCCGACGACGACCGCCACTTCAACATCAAGCTCGGCGATTTCTTTCACCTGTTTGGCGATGGACTGGATCACGGTCGGGTTGATGCCGTTTCCCTGTTCACCCGCAAGGGCTTCTCCGCTAAGCTTTAATACGATACGATTATACTTTGGTTTTTCCATAATAACCTCCAAGTGCATGCTTGCCGTTATTTATTATGCAAGAGAAAAAAAGGTTTGTAAACTGTTTTAAAAATAGGGACACAAATTGTGTCCCCTATTCTCCTTGAAAAGACCTTGCCGTGTGTTTTAAGCAAGCGCTTTTCAATCTTATTTTTTCACTTGGTTCATAACTTCTTCAGCAAAGTTTTCTTGGCGTTTTTCGATGCCTTCTCCAACTTCGTAGCGGACGAATGTTTCAACTGTTGCGTTTTTCGCAGCAACGACCTGTTTCACTTTTTCATCCGGGTTTTTAACGAATGCTTGATCAAGCAGGCAGATTTCTTCGAAGTATTTGTTCAGGCGGCCTTCAACCATTTTAGCGACGATGTTTTCAGGCTTGCCTTCTTGAAGCGCCTGCTGAGTCAAGATTTCGCGCTCGCGGTTCGCTTCTTCTTCTGACACTTGGTCGCGGGAAATGAAGCGAGGGTTAACAGCCGCAACGTGCATCGCGATGTCTCTTGCTGTTTCTTCGTCAGTTGTGCCGTTAAGGACAGTCAATACGCCGATTTTTCCGCCCATGTGCAGGTATGCGCCAAATGCAGCGTCATCGCCTTTTGTCAGGACAGCGAAGCGGCGAAGCGTGATTTTTTCTCCGATTTTAGCAACCGCGCTTGTGATGTATTCTTCTACAGTTGAACCGTTAGCCATTTTTTGGGCCATAGCAGCCTCAACGCTTTCAGGCTTTTCAGCAAGAATGTGGTCAGCCAGGTCGTTTAAAAGCTCTTTGAAGCCTTCGTTTTTCGCAACGAAGTCCGTTTCAGAGTTCACTTCAAGAATAACGCCTGTGTTGCCGTCGGTTTTGATCAAAGTCAAACCTTCAGCTGCGATGCGGTCAGCTTTTTTGGCAGCCTTTGCGATTCCTTTTTCTCTTAGAAGATCGATCGCTTTATCCATGTTGCCGTCAGTTTCAGTTAACGCTTTCTTGCAGTCCATCATGCCTGCGCCAGTTTTTTCGCGAAGCTCTTTTACCATTTGTGCAGTAATTGCCATTTTTGATTTCCTCCTTATATATCAAACAAAATATGTAAATGTTGATCTGGTGAAAAAAAAGGTGATAAAAGGCAGACCCCCTTATCACCTTTTGACCAGGTTAAGCAGTTGTTGTTTCAGTTGTTTCTGCTTCTTTCGCTTCTGTTTCAGCTGTTTCTTCGCCTTGTTTTGCTTCAAGGATGGCATCTGCCATTTTAGAAGTCAGCAATTTAACAGCGCGGATGGCGTCATCGTTCGCAGGGATGACAACATCGATTTCATCTGGATCGCAGTTTGTGTCAACGATTCCGATGATCGGAATGTTCAGCTTGCGCGCTTCTGCAACCGCGATGCGCTCTTTGCGAGGATCGATGATGAACAGTGCGTCAGGAAGCTCTTTCATTTCTTTGATTCCGCCGAGGAATTTTTCAAGACGCTCTAATTCTTTTTTCAATTGAACGACTTCTTTTTTAGGAAGTACGTCAAATGTGCCGTTTTCCTGCATTTTTTCGATATCTTTAAGGCGTTTGATACGCTTTTGGATCGTTTCAAAGTTTGTTAATGTACCGCCAAGCCAGCGTTGGTTGACATAGTACATTCCAGAACGTTCCGCTTCTTCTTTAACAGAGTCTTGAGCTTGCTTTTTCGTACCGACGAAAAGGATTTTTCCTCCGTCAGCTGCAAGGTTTTTCGTGAAGTTGTATGCTTCTTCAACTTTTTTGACTGTTTTTTGAAGATCGATGATGTAGATTCCGTTACGCTCCGTGAAGATGTAACGCTTCATTTTTGGGTTCCAGCGGCGCGTTTGGTGGCCGAAGTGAACACCAGCTTCAAGCAATTGCTTCATAGAAATGACTGACATGTGTTATTTCCTCCTAATATAATGGTTTTTTTCCTCCGCTTAGGTCATTTTTATGCAGGACTGTACGAGAAGCGCACAGCACCGCTTGCATAAATCGTTAAGCGTGTGTAATTAACACCAAGAAATAATATAACATAAGCTTTCTCGACAATCAAGAATCGTTTTTCAGCTTTCCGCGAAATTTTAAGAAAAGCTCGATTTCTGTTTTCCCGCTTTTCAGCTGTCTTGCGATTTCCTCCGGAGAGAGCCCCTTTTCATATAATGCGAGAGCTTCTTCTTCATAGGATATGGATGCTTCCTGCTCCTTTTGATTGAGCTCATCCTCTTCCTGCTCCACCTCGTTGATCATCGCTTCGATGTGAAGCGGCAGATCGCGCGATTCGTCCGCTTCCGGAAGGACGGGGGGTTGAGCAGGAATGTCAGGCTGTGTTTGCGGTCTTTGCGGCTTTTCTTCGGCATTCGCCCGAATCTCCTGAACGAGTTTTTCATTTTCGTCTTTTAACTCCATCAAAAAAGCGGTCAATGTATTCTCGGTTTCTTCCAAAAGCTGTTTTTGCTCTTTCTCCGCGGCCTTAAAAGCGCTGAGCCTCGTATTCAGAATGATGACGAAATAAATCAAAATACCGTGGAGCGTAAAGCTCACAAGCCATAATATTGTTGACATATTTTTCACTCGCTAACCATGAAATTTAATCAAAAAAAGACTTCCCGTCTGACGCCTTAAAAAATGCTGCCGGTTTTATGCCGACAGCTTACATGTTATTGTACCACTTTATCCAGCAGATGCTTCAATTTCAAAAGCGCCTTGGAGTGAATCTGTGAAATGCGGGAAGTCGACAAATTCAAAACCTGTCCGATTTCCGTCAGCGTCAGCTCTTCTTTATAGAATAAGCTGATCACGAGCTGCTCTTTTTCTGAAAGCTCGTTTATTTTTTCTGCAAGCTGGGAGATCAGTTCGTCTTTGAGCATTTTTTCTTCAGGCGTGCTCGTTTTGTCGTCCCTTATCATCACCTGGACATTCTCCCCGTCTTCATGGTCGTGAAGCTTCTCATCAATTGAAAGGAGGTTCGCAAAGAAACCTTCATTGATTGTGGTCACGACGTCTTGTTCGCTCATTCCCAGCTCAGCGGCGATTTCGCTCGGCGAAACATTTCTTAGGTAACGCTGTTCGAGCTTTTCGATCGCAGCTTCCACTTTCTTCGTTTTTTCACGGGATGTTCTCGGAAGCCAGTCTTCTTTGCGAAGGCCGTCGATAATAGCGCCTCTGATTCTGAAGGAAGCGTATGTATCAAACTTCAAATCCCTTCCCGGATCAAATTTTTCAAGGGCATCATACAAACCCAGCATGCCAAGGCTGACCAAATCGTCTTTATGAACGGACTTGGGCAAGCCGACGGCTATCCGGCCGACATGATATGTCACAAGCGGCATATAGCGGCGGATTAAATCATCGCCTGCCTGAGGATCTTTCCATTCTTTCCACCGCGACCAAAGCATCTGATCTTCATAGTTCAAGGATTGCATCTTTATCCCCCTATATTGCATATTAAATCGTCGTTACACCTTGTTTAACTGTCCGGATGACAAGTTCTGCTGATTGCGGATCGAACTCAATCGTCCTTCCGCTGCTTCCGCCTGTATCCTCGCTTACAATCGGAATGTTTAAGAGAGATAGATGTTTTTTAATCGCAAGCACATTTCTTGGCCCGACTTTCATCAAATCATTTGTCATCTTAAATTTAAACATTTCGGCTCCTCCGGCCATTTTCGCTTTCAAAGCGTATTTTCGGCATCCGGCTTCAAGCAGCATCTTGACCGTTGCTTCGACGGCTGTGTCCGCGTATTTTGCCACGTTGATGTCAGGCGTCTTGGATAAGGAAGAGTCGGGAAGCATGACGTGGACGAGACCGGCCGTCTTTGCTTCCAAATCATAAAGCACGAGTCCGACGCACGAGCCGAGACCCGATGTCCTGATCTTGTCGGGCGTGCGGACAATTTTTACATCGGCAATTCCCACTCTGATGATCGATGTTTCTTTTTCTAAGATTTTCATAGCGCTGCACCCAATGCATGAAAGAGCTTTTCAAAAGAATCATAGTCCGGCAGAAGGAACAAATGCGCTTTTACTTTCCGGTTGTGCTCCTCGTCAAAAATGGAGTTGTCGATGACGATGACCTGGTCTCCGACTTGGCTGAGCTCGATCAGCCCTTCGCTGATGACGGCTCCAAACATATCAAGCGTCAGTTCTGGGACGCTCGGGTACATTTGCCGGTTTGTCAAATCAGCGAGAGCGGTCAAATAAGATCCCGCCATAATGTTTCCGAGTTCGTGCAGGGCAGAGGCTCCGATATCATTCGGCGTCATGCTGTCAATCTCGAATTCCGGATTGCCGACAAGCTCCCTGATCAGCTGCTCGGCCTCTGAAAAAGGCATGATCACGAACATAGAACCAGGAAAATCCCCTTCCATGCGCAAAAAGATGCTTGCGACAGGAAGGTCTGCACCGCCGAATAGGTTGACAAGCTCATCAAACGACATCAGCTTGACAAACGGCACTTCCATTTCGATTTTCCTGTTCAGCAACAGAGCCAGGGCGGAAGCGGAATGGCCCGCCCCGATATTCCCGACTTCCCGCAATATATCAAGATGCTCTTCTCTAATTCCGTTAAATACGCTCATCATCGGCTCCTTATTTCTTCACATTTTCAGAAGCGGCGGCAAGGCTCGACTTCCGGTTTAAAACAGCTTCAGAGTCAATCAGATTGAGAAGTCTGGACCCTTGCTTGACGATGCCTTTAATCCATTGCCTGCCGTCTTTTCCTACCGTTTCGGGAGCCGATTCAATTTCCTCTTCCTCGACGGTGATGACATCGTTCGCTTCATCCACCACCCAGCCGACTTCAATGTCCTGATGGGTGATGATGATGATTCTCGTTTCATCTGTAATCGTATCTCCAGGCGCTTCAATCCGCTTTCTTAAATCGATGACAGGTGTGACAACACCTCTCAAATTAATGACGCCGCAAATATACGGTTCCACTCCCGGCACCCTTGTTGGCTGCTGCCATTTTTCAATGGACATCACTTCGGATACAGAGATGGCATACTCTTTATGATTTACTTTGAACACAATCATTTTTTCACCGGTGGTAGTCTGTGTGGTCAAGAGGATCGCTCTCCTTTCGCTTTCTATTTAATAAGGGCGTTGCAGTCGATGATCAGGGCTACTTGTCCGTCTCCCAAAATCGTCGCGCCGGAAATGGCAAAGACGTTTGTTAAATAATCGCCGAGTGATTTTAAGACGACTTCCTGCTGGCCGATAAAGGAGTCGACAACAAATGCCGTCAGCTTGTCTCCTTTTTTCACGACGATGGCGTGAAGCTGATCAAGATCATCTGAAGAATCCTCAACATTAAACTGTTCTTTCAGGTAAACCACCGGTACGATATGGCCCCTGAAGTCGATCACTTCGCGATCGTGCGTCTGAAGAATATCTTTCTTATCGATGACAGCCGTTTCTATAATAGAAGAAATCGGAATCGCAAACGTTTCATTTTCAAGTTTGACTAACAGCACGGATATGATCGACAGTGTAAGCGGAAGCTGAATGGAGAAAAGCGAACCTTCGCCTTCGCTCGATTTGATGCTGACAGAACCGCCCAATGATTCCAGCTTGCTTTTGACAACGTCCAAGCCGACCCCGCGTCCTGAAATATCCGAGATTTGATCTGCGGTTGAGAATCCCGGCGCAAAAATGAGTGCGTCGATTTCATGATCTTCGATCGTTTCGGCGTCACGTTCAGTAATAACGTTGCGCTCAAGCGCTTTTTCGAGCACCTTTTTGCGGTTGATGCCGGCGCCGTCATCCTCCACCTCGATAAAGACGTGGTTCCCGCTGTGGTATGCTTTGAGGCGGACTTGACCCGTTTCAGGTTTACCGTTTTTCACCCTGACTTCAGGCGCCTCGATCCCGTGATCAAGGCTGTTTCTCAAGAGATGGACAAGCGGGTCGCCGATTTCGTCTATTACCGTTCTGTCAAGCTCTGTTTCCGCCCCGAAAATCGACAGCTCGATCTTTTTATTTAATTCTTTTGTCAGCTGGCGGACCATGCGCGGGAAGCGGTTGAATACCGTTTCAACCGGAACCATTCTCATATTGAGGATGATCGATTGCAGGTCGCCTGAAATTCTTGTCATCCGTTCGACGGTTTCCGTTAATTCGCCGTGTTCAAGTTCTTTGGCGATCTGCTCTAAGCGCCCCCTGTCAATGACCAGCTCCTCAAACAGGTTCATTAATGAATCGAGGCGGTCGATGTTGACGCGGATCGTCTTCGTTCCCCCGCCTGCTGCAGGTTTCGCCGCTTCTTTTTTGCCGTCCGGCTGCTTCGCCGGTTTTTTCTCCGCCTCTTTCGGTGCGGTTTGCTTTTCAGGTGCGGCAGGCTTCGCTTCTTCCTGTGCCGAAAAATCGTTTTTCAGCTCGGTCACTTCTATTTTTTCGATTTCAGATACGCCGTTGATTTTGTTGAAAATCTCTTCTTCCCCGTGCTTGCTTAAAAAGCAAACGACGAATTCGGAATCAAAATCTTCCGATTCAAGGACTTCCGTTTCCGGAATCGTTTTAACGACTTCGCCGATTTCGTTCAGCTGCTCAAATACCATGTACACCCGAACGCCCTTCAACAGACAGTCCTCTTTCAATGCAACATTGATTTCGTAACATTTAAAGCCTTGTTCCTCAGCTTCGGCGATGACCGTCCGCTGAAATTCGTCATAGGCCCATTTCGTTTCGGAAGATGCCGCTTCAGGCGCTTCTGCCGATGCGGCTGTCTCCTTGTTTGCGCCTGTCACATCAAGCTTGGCGCAGACTTCGGAAACGTCTCTTTTGCCATCGCCCCCTTCAATGATCGAAAGGACAATCGCTTCAAGGTCATCGAGCGCTTCAAACATGACGTCCATCCACTCTGATGTGATGGTCATTTCTTCATTCCGGATCGCGTCCAGCACGTTTTCCAGACTGTGCGTTAAATGAGCCATGTCTTCATAGCCCATCGTTGCGCTCATCCCTTTCAAGGTATGAGCCGCTCTGAAAATATCATGGACAAGCTGCAGGTCTGTAGGATTTTTTTCGAGTTCGAGCAATTTTTCGTTACAGGTTTGCAAATGTTCTCTGCTTTCTTCAATAAAGACGTCTAAATATTGATTCATATCCATATGAGTCACGCCCTCTCTTTTTTCATATACGTCATAATGGCTGCGGCAATCTCATCAACATGCTTGATGTCGTTTGCAAGCCCGTTGTTAATGACCGATTTCGGCATTCCGAAAACGACGGACGACTCGGCTGCTTCGGCGATCACCGTTCCGCTTCCATGTTTCAAAAGGCCTTTTACGCCTTCTGTTCCGTCGCTTCCCATCCCCGTCATAATAACGGCGATTTTTTCAAAATCTCGAAGTGAGGCCAGGGATTGGAACAAGTAGTCAACAGAAGGCTTGTGGCGGCTTTCTGTATCGCGGTCATCGAGCGTGATCACCAATTCGCCCTTTTCAAGGCCGACCGCCATGTTTTTCCCTCCGGGTGCAATGTAAACCCAGCCGTCTTTCGCTCTCTCACCGTTTTCAGCCTCCTTCACGGTTACTTCTGAGAGGTGGTTCAGCCTGTTCGCTAATGAGGCCGTAAACCCCTTTGGCATGTGCTGAACGACAAAAACAGGCGCCTTCAACGTTTTAGGAAGCTTGGGAAGCACTCTTTGCAGCGCCCTCGGTCCCCCAGTCGATGTACCGATGCAGACGAGCTGTTTTCCAGCCCGAAAGCGGACTGAATCGCTGCCGCTTACCAGAGGCTGCTTCGCTGTCTCAATGGCGGGCTTTGAGATCGGAACAGGCCGGCCTTTCAGTTTCACCCGTCCTGCTGTCAAAACCTTCTCAGTCAGCATGTCTCTTACTTTGTATAAATCAATTGAAATCGAGCCCGACGGCTTCGCGACGAAATCGATCGCCCCGAGCTCAAGACATTCGATCGTGATATCCGCCCCCTGCTGCGTCAGGCTCGATACCATGATAACCGGAAGCGGATCGCTTGCCATGATCCTTTTCAATGTTTCTTTTCCGTTCATCACAGGCATTTCAATATCCAATGTGATCACGTCCGGACGGAGCTCCTTGATTTTTTGGAGCGCTTCCTCGCCGTTTCTTGCCGTTCCTGCTACAGCAATCTCGTGATTGGATGTTAAAAACTTGGTGATCATGTTTCTCATAAAAGCAGAGTCGTCAACGACAAGAACACGAATCATAATGTATTGCCCCTCCTCAGGAATGAAGATAATTTATCGATAAAGGACCGGTTTTCGCCCATTTCCGTTCTGCCGTTATGAAGCAGCGATTCTGCCAGCAGATAAACCGCCCTGCTCGGCTTTGAACGCGGATTCTTCATCAGAAACGGCTGCTGCTCCACAACGGCTCTCGATACCAGGGGATCCTCAGGAATCGGCCCTGCATATGCAAGCTTTTGCTGTAAAAAAGCGTTTACCGTGTGGGAAAGGCGGAGAAAGGCAGAAATTCCGTCTTTTTGGGTTGTACAGCGATTGACAACGACTTTGAGCTGAAGATCGCGTCCGGTTAATGCCAAATGCTTGATCGCGCTGTAAGCGTCCATGATGGATGTCGGCTCCGGCGTGGTGACGACCAGAATTTCATCCGCTGACAGGACGAATGGCAGCTGATCTTTTGACAGCCCCGCTCCCATGTCAAAGATGACATAATCGAAGCTTGTCAAAGCCCTCGTCAATTCCTTCAGAAAAAACGTCCAGTTTTCCCTGTTCAATTCGAACATCGCATCCAGCCCTGTTCCGCCCGAAATGTATTGAAGGCCTCGCGGGCCGGCTGACAAGGCGCGCTCAAACGGCATTTTTTGCTGAAGGAGATCCATCACGGTGTAGAGCGATTGCCGGTCGATCAGAATATCGATGTTTCCCATACCGACATCAAGATCGATCAACAGCACGCTCTTTCCTTTTTCCAAGAAGGCGAGAGCCGTATTCAGCGATACGTTCGACTTCCCGACGCCTCCTTTTCCGCTCATGACAGCGAGCGTTTTCGCTTTTGGATGAGCGATAGCGGCGGGCGGTTCGGCGAAGCGCTGCCCCATCCGCCTTCGTAAGCTTTCTGCCTGATCCATGTTCAACACCCCGTAAGCAGTCTGACAAATGATGCATTTGACAAGTAGCGGATATCTTCCGGAACATTTTGTCCGTTTGTAATATAGCCGAGGCCGATTCTCGATTCGGCGAGCAGATTCATGACGCTTCCCAACGAATCGGTTTCATCCACTTTCGTGAATATCAACTGATCGATCGGAATGCTTGAGAACTGCTTAATGAGCTCCTTCATATCCTCGTACTTGCTTGTCGCGGACATGACGAGAAACGCCTGTATCTTACGCTCAAACGGAATGATTTCCTTCAGCTCCCTGACATATTGCCCGTCTTTGAAATTCCGGCCCGCCGTATCGATGAAGACGTGGTCAAAATCAGTGAACTTTTGCTGGGCCGCTTTAAATTCTTCTTTCGTGTAGCACACCTCGAGCGGCGCATTCAGAAGCTCGGCATATGTCCTGAGCTGTTCAACCGCTGCAATCCGGTACGTATCCGTTGTGATAAAAGCGATTTTTTTCTGCTTTTCCAGCACAGAAGAAGCGGCGAGCTTTGCCAATGTCGTCGTTTTACCGACTCCGGTCGATCCGAAGAGCACGACATATTGCGAATGAATCGCCACGTCCTGTTCCTGATTGACGGGAAGAAGATCTGCCAAAGCATCTGTTAAGTGCGCCAGTGCCTTATCATCCGTCCACTCTTCGCCGTTTCTTAAAGAAGTGCTGACCAACCGGCCGAGCGCTTTCGTACGGATGGCTGGCGATACCCCTTGCTTTGCCAGAAGCTGGTCCGCCTTTTTCAGCGGCTCAGGCAGCACATCAACAGGCTGCTCATGCTGCCGCATTTCCAGCAGTTCTTTCAGCTCTTTCACTTGGCTTGCCAAATCAAGGTGGTCCGGCTGCGGGACAGGCGAAGGACTTTGTTCACGGAAAACGGGCTTTTGCCGGTCTGGCTTCCTTGCGTCGGAAAAGTCCTGATCGACAACCGCGATCACTTCAACCCCGGTTTTTTTCACAAAGCCGAGAAATTTTCTCGTTTGAATCTTTTTAGAATTCAAGATTACGGCGTCATTTCCGAGCTCCTGTATAATTTGCTTTGTGGCTTCCTGCATAGAACCAGCTACAAATTTTTTGATTTTCATTGAATATCCACCACTCCGATGCTTTGAACTTCTACATTGGCTTCCAATTCGTTATAGGAAAGAACCGGCAGATCAGGGAAATAGCGCTCAAGCAGCTGTTTGACATACATTCTGACAGGCGGCGAACATAGAAGGATCGGCACTTCCTGCCTTAATGAGAGCTGTTCGATTTCTCTTGCTACAGATTGAATGATATTTTCGGATAATGCAGGTTCAAGAGATAAAAAGTTGCCGTGTTCAGTCTGCTGAATTCCTTCCGCCACGGCCTTTTCGACGCGGCCCGAACAAGTCACCACTTTCAGCGTCTCATTTTCCTTCGCATATTGGGCGGTGATCTGCTTGGCAAGAGCCTGTCTCACGTACTCGGTCAGCATATCTGAATCCGTCGTCAGTTTTCCGTAGTCGGCCAGCGTTTCAAAGATTGTCACCAAGTTCCTGATCGATACTTTTTCTTTCAGAAGTTTTGCCAGCACTTTCTGTATATCACCGACAGACAGCGGATTCGGCGAGACCTCTTCGACCAGTACAGGATAAGATTCTTTCAAGTGGTCGATCAGCTGTTTCGTTTCCTGTCTTCCGATCAGTTCATGGGCGTGTTTTTTCACCTGCTCTGTAATATGGGTCGACACGACTGAAGCCGGATCGACAACCGTATAGCCGAGCATTTCGGCCTGATCTTTCTGAGATTCCGGTATCCATTTAGCCGGGAGGCCGAAGGACGGTTCGATCGTGTCAATCCCTTCGATCTGATCGTCTTCGCCTGTCGGAGACATCGCCAAAAAGTGATCGAGGAGAAGCTCGCCTTTCGCGACTTCGTTTCCTTTAATTTTGAGCCTGTACTCGTTCGGCTGAAGAGCGATGTTATCCCTGATTCTGACGACCGGAATGACGAGCCCGAGTTCAAGCGCGAGCTGGCGCCTGATCATGACGATCCTGTCTAATAGGTCGCCGCCCTGATTTGCATCTGCAAGCGGAATCAATCCGTAGCCGAATTCAAATTCGATCGGATCAATATCGAGCAAATGGACGACGCTTTCGGGGCTTTTTAATTCGTCCACTTCAGCTTCTTCCTCAAGGATATCCTCCACTTTTTCCTTCTCTTCACCGGCTTTGGAGAGCATATAGCCGCCGATGGCGAGAAGAAGAGCCAGAGGGCCTGTCAGGAGAATGCCGATCGGCGTGAAAATCCCGAGCAGGAAAATCGTTCCCGCCGTTACATACAAAAGCTTTGGATAGGCAAACAGCTGGCCTGTAATATCGTGGCCGAGGTTTCCTTCCGATGCTGCTCTTGTCACGACGATACCCGTCGCCGTTGATATCAAGAGCGCAGGCAGCTGAGAGACGATTCCGTCGCCTACAGACAAGAGCGTAAAGTGTGAAGCGGCTTCCTGAATGCTCATCTGTTTTTGCAGCATGCCGATGACAATTCCGAAAAGGACGTTGATGAGGACGATGATGATCCCTGCGATCGCATCCCCTTTCACGAATTTGCTCGCTCCGTCCATCGCGCCGTAGAAATCAGCTTCACGCGCCACCTTCTCGCGGCGCACTTTCGCTTCCTGCTCGGTCACCATTCCGGCATTCAAATCGGCATCAATGCTCATCTGTTTCCCCGGCATGGCGTCGAGGGTGAACCTGGCAGCAACTTCAGATACCCGTTCCGCCCCTTTCGTTATGACGATAAATTGGATAATGATCAAAATGATAAAGACAACGAGACCGACCAAAACGTTCCCGCCGACAACGAAAGACCCGAACGTCTCGACTACTTTTCCCGCATCTCCGTTGGACAGAATCGAACGCGTCGTCGATACATTCAGCCCGAGACGGAACAGCGTCAAGAGGAGCAGCAAAGAAGGAAAAATCGAAAATTGCAGCGGTTCTTGCATGTTCATTGTGGTGAGAAGCACGATTAACGCAAGAGAAATATTAACGATAATTAAGATGCTCAACATCCATGTTGGAAAGGGTATGATAAGCATTGCCACAATGAGGACAACGCCGGATAAAATAGATAAATCTCTTGCAGACATGCTGTTTCTCTCCTTTTAAAACTGAAAAATTCACTAGATTTTTTGCTTTGTTTTGTAAACATAGGCCAGGATTTCGGCAACGGCCTTAAAGAACTCTTCCGGAACGGCCTGGTCGATCTCAACCTGGTCATAGAGCGCCCTCGCCAAAGGTCTGTTCTCGACCGTCATGACATCGTGTTCTTTGGCGATCTGCCTGATTTTCAGAGCCATCAGATCGACCCCTTTTGCGAGGATAAACGGCGCATCCATTTTGTTTTCGTCATATTTCAGTGCGACGGCGTAATGGGTCGGGTTCGTGATGATGACATCCGCTTTTGGCACTTCCTGCATCATGCGGCGCATCGCCATTTCCTTTTGCTTCTGCTTGATCTTCGACTTGATCAGAGGATCGCCTTCGGTTTTTTTGTATTCGTCTTTAATGTCCTGTTTTGACATTCGAATATTTTTCTCATAATCGAATTTTTGATAGAGGTAATCGAGCACCGCGAGAAAAATCAATGCGACTGCAGCGGAAACCCCCATTAAAAAGGTGAGCCAGCCGACATATGACAAAGCCTCGCCAGCGGACAGCGCCGGGATTCTGAGGATTTTGTCAAAGTTCAGCCAGAGAACGGCGAATGTCACGCCGCCGACAATCACGATTTTTAAAATCGATTTAAGCAGTTCAACGATCGCCCTGATGCTGTAAATCCGTTTGAATCCTTTAAGCGGGTCAAGCTTTTTCAAATCAGGCTTGATCGCTTCAGGGGCAAATAAAAACCCGACTTGCAAATAGTTGCTCAATACCCCGGAGACGACAGCTGTCAGCAAAAGCGGTGCCATGATGAGACCCGATTCAAGCACAAGACTTTGAAACAGGCCGGGAATATTGGCGACTGACACCTTCATCGTGATCAACTCTTTGTAATACTTTTCGATCAGGGCGAGCAGGCGGTCTCTCATAAAAGGTCCGATGAATAAAAAGGATAAAAACACGATGAGAAGTGTGACCGCTGTATTGACATCTGCACTTTTGGCAACCTGTCCTTTTTTTCTGCTTTCCCGCCGTTTTTTCGGCGTCGCTTTTTCCGTTTTTTCACCTGCGAAAAATTGCAAATCCAACGTCAGCTTCATCATGCCACCCCAAGCAAAGTTAATAGATCTCTCATTGTCCGAATGGCAAATTCGAAGACGTGCTGCATCATGCTGAACATAACGGCCATGCAAATGATGAGCATGATAAAGGTGATCGCAATTTTCAAAGGAAGCCCGACGACAAACACGTTGAGCTGCGGCACCGTTCTCGCCACAATCCCCAATGCCAGATCGACTAAAAACAAACAAGCCACAACAGGCGCAGACAATTGAAATGCTGTAATAAACATCGTGTTGAAGCTTTTTGCAATAAACTCGGCAAACCCTTCGCTTCCAAACGACAGCGCCATCTTGTCGACCGGAATGTATTGATAGCTGTAATAAATCCCGTCAAGCAGGAGGTGGTGCGCATTCAGGCTCAGCATGAGAAGCAGCGCCATCGTATATAAAAACTGGCCGACAAGCGGGCTTTGCGCCCCTGTCTGGGGATCGATCACATTCGCCACCGCAAATCCCATTTGAAAATCAATGAATGATCCGGCGATTTGAACGGCTGAGATCATCATGTAGGCGATCAGCCCAAGCAGAAGCCCGATGAGCGCTTCCTTCATGGCTAACATCATGTAAACTCCGTCAACATCAAGCTGAGGAGGCTTTTCAATCGCCTGAAAACTGACGAGCGCAAGAAAAAATGCAAAACCTATTTTATGAACGGCCGGAATTGTCCGATAAGAAAATAGAGGCACCGTTACATAGAATGCTGTAATTCTGACAAACACAAGTAAAAAGGCTGGAAATGATTCGATTATTGACATGTTAAAACTACCCTGCAAAACGGTTTAAATTAGAGAACAGCTCAGTCGCGAATGATAAAATCGTCGACAGCATCCATGGGCCGAAAACGACGAGTCCGACCAAAACGGCGACGATTTTCGGAATGAATGCAAGAGTCTGTTCCTGTATTTGGGTGGTTGCCTGAAAAACGCTGACGATCAGCCCGACGAGAAGAGCGAGCGCCAAAAGCGGCCCGCTGATAAGCAATGTTACGTATACAGCCCTTTCAGCCATCGATATAACAAATTCTGAATTCATGTATTAGCACCTACTCTAAAAGCTTTGCAGCAAAGATTTAACGATTAAATACCAGCCATCTACAAGAACAAACAGCAAAATCTTAAACGGCAGTGAAATCATGACCGGAGGAAGCATCATCATCCCCATCGACATCAAAACACTTGCCACAACCATATCGATAATTAGAAACGGTATAAATATCATAAATCCCATTTGAAACGCGGTTTTCAATTCTGAGATGACAAACGCGGGAACCATTGTTGAAAGCGGAATATCATCGATGGATTCAGGCGTTTCCATCTTTGCGTAATTCATAAATAAAGCCAGATCTTTCTGTCTTGTATGCTTGCTTATAAATGTTTTGATCGGGGCTTCCGCTTTTGTGTAAGCTTCATCCAAGGTGATTTTATTGTTCATTAATGGCGTCAGCGCTTCTTTATTAATCTCTGAAAAAGTCGGCCCCATAATGAAAAATGTCAGGAACAGTGCAAGTCCGATCAGCACCTGGTTTGGGGGCATTGATTGTGTTGCCAGCGATGTCCTGACAAAGGACAAGACGATGACAACCCTTGTGAAACATGTCATCAGGATCAAGATCCCCGGAGCGATCGAAAATACTGTCAAAAGCAGCAAGAGCCGGACGCTGGCGCTGACATTTGCCGCATCGCTTGAATTAAATAAATCCATAAACTCATTCATGTTGATTTTGGCCTTTCTTTCTGCCTTCTGCGCGATTTTGTTTCAGTTCCGCGAGCTGTGCTTTTAACGACTCGGAAAAAGATGCCGTGCCGCTTTGTTTTTGCACACCTGGAACTTTGACTTGATCCATCCATTTCTGCCATTCAATCTTGCTGTTCATCGCAGCTTCATGCTGCGTGAGAATTTCTTTATATTCCTTTTCATCATCGATCTCTTTCAGCAGCTGGATATTTTCGCCGACACCGACGACCAGCACCCTGTTTCCTACTTTAATCAGCTGTACGGACTTGTTTTGTCCGAGCGAAGTCCCGCCGATGTTTTCGACATACTGGAAGGGTTTTAGCAGGCGGTTGCGTTTATTCATGAACTTGACCAGTGCATAGATCAGAAAAATGACGAACAGTAACGCGCCGATCATTTTCACAAAATCAAATATGGAAACGGAAGGAGACGGGGGTTCGGTCTCCGCCTCTTCCTTAAGAGAACTTTTTTCCTCGGTTTTGTCTTTGTCTTTTGCTTTTTCTTTTTCTTTCTCTTTGCCCGCACCTTTTTGCTCAAACAGATGATCGACGGTCTGGTCCCCCGATTCCTCTGCGAGAGCCGGAGCGTACGGCAAAACGAAAAAGGCAAACAGACAAAGGCCGGCTATGAAAATAAGAGGTTTCTTAAACAAGTTGTACACCCTTTAGCTTAGCGTTTTATTGATCGCTTCCATGACGCGGTCAGCCTGGAACGGTTTGACGATAAAGTCTTTCGCTCCCGCCTGGATGGCGTCGATAACCATCGATTGCTGGCCCATTGCCGAACACATGATGATTTTTGCCTGCGGATCGATTTCTTTGATTTCTTTAAGAGCCGTAATTCCGTCTTTTTCCGGCATTGTGATATCCATTGTGACAAGATCAGGTGAATGCTCTTTATATTTTTCAACAGCCTGTGCTCCGTCTTGCGCTTCTGCGACGACTTCAAAGCCGTTTTTCACCAAAATGTCTTTAATCATCATTCTCATAAATGCTGCATCATCAACTACTAAAATCTTGTAAGCCATTATTAATCTCTCCAATCAATCTGTTATTATCGTAATTTGCTGATTCGTTCCGCCTGACTTAAAATGTCTGTCACCCTGACGCCGAAGTTTTCGTCTATGACGACGACTTCGCCTTTGGCAACGACGCGCTGGTTGACCAGGATGTCGACAGGCTCACCGGCGAGTTTGTCAAGCTCAATGATACTGCCGGTTGACAGTTCAAGCACCTCTTTGACACTGCGGTTTGTCCTCCCCAGTTCGACTGTGACGGACAAAGGAATATCCATGAGCATGTCAAGGTTTTGAAGGTGCGGGTGCGCTTCAGTCTGAGGGGCAAAGGATTGAAACTCTGCCGGTGCCACTTGCACAGGCTCTGAAACTTTTGCCGTCCCTTGCCGTTTAGGCGCAGGCTCCTGTCTCTGTGTCTGAGCAGGTGCCGGACTCGGACTAGGCGCCGGTTTTTCCTGTACGGGCGGCTGTACCTCTTCAGTCTGCACAGGCTCTTCTCCGCCGTCCTGATTCGTTAATTCATCAATCAGGTCTTTTGCAAAGGTCAGCGGATAAAGCTGCATTATATGCGAATCGATCAGATCTCCGACTTTTAGTCTGAAAGATACTTTGACGAGCGGGTCCTCTTTCGGAATTTGCTCAGTCCCTTCCCCTTCATTTACATCAAGGAGGTCAACTTCCGGCGGAGAAATATCAATCTTCTTGCTGAAGACGGTGGACATCGACGTCGCTGCGGAACCCATCATTTGGTTCATCGCTTCCTGAACGGCGCTTAAATGAATTTCGCCAAGCGACGGATCTGCGTTCGTCCCGTCTCCACCCATCATCAAATCAGCGATGATCGCGGCATCTTCCTGCTTGATGACGAGAAGATTGTTTCCTGAAAAACCTTCCGTATAGCTCACACCGATTGAAACATACGGGTGCGGGAACTCATCATTTAAATGACTTTTTTCAATCACCGAAACAGTCGGCGTTGTAATTTCGACTTTTTGATTCAATAAAGTGGACAAAGCTGTTGCAGAGCTCCCAAAGGAAATGTTTCCGATTTCCCCGATCGTATCCTGTTCCATCAGGGACAACCCTGATTCCGGCTGCTCTTGAGCCGTATCATCGCCGCCTTTAAGCAGCGCATCAATTTCATCCTGTGATAACCTATTGTTATTCTCCATATTCTTCACCTCTTATGTCGTGATCTAGAATTTGAATCGCAGTCTTTCGATTCATTCGGCCGGCTTGTGCTAGAAATTTCGGTTTATCTCCGACCAAAACAGTAAGAGGTTCTGCTACTGATTTGTCCAAAGTGATACAATCTCCAATTTCTAAATTTAAAAACTCTTCAATGGTTAATCCCGATGATCCGAGTTCTGCGACAATTGGAATTTGCGCCGTCATAATCCGCTTTTCTATCGACTTTGTTTCCTCCGGTTTTGGTTCAATTCTGTCTGATTGCATCCAGTAGTGAACGGAAAGCTTAGGAATGATCGGTTCCAGGACGACGTGCGGGATACACAGGTTGATAACCCCGCTGATGTCTCCTATTTGCGTGTTCAGCGAAATGACAACGACCGTCTCATTCGGCGATACCATTTGCACAAACTGCGGATTCACTTCAAAATCGGACATTTCCGGCTCGATTTCCGTGATAGATTCCCACGCATCTTTGTAATTCGTGAGGCAGTTTTCGAATAAATTGGTCATGATTTTCGTCTCAATTTCCGTCATGCTGTCAATTTTGTTATGGCTCGAGCCGATCCCACCCATCACCCGGTCCATCATCGTATAGGCGATGGTCGGGTTGATCTCCATCATGATTCTTCCTTCAAGAGGGCGAACCTCAAACAGATTGAGGATCGTCATATTCGGAATGGATCTGATGAATTCCTCATACGGAACCTGATCAACCGAGCTGACCGAGATCTGGATATAGGTTCTCAGCTGAGCCGAGAAATAAGTCGTTAGCAGCCTAGCAAAGTTATCATGAATCCTTGTCAAGCTGCGGATTTGATCCTTTGAAAAGCGGAGCGCCCGTTTAAAGTCATAGACTTTTACCTTTTTAACGGACTCTTCTTTTTTCAGCTCGTCGGCGTCCATTTCACCGGTCGATATTGCTGAAAGCAGTGCATCGATTTCATTTTGGGAGAGCACTTCTCCTGCCATCTGTTTTCACCTCCATGGTTCTGTCATCTATGTTCCTACTGCAGATTAAAGGAGGTAATGTATACAGTTTTCACTTTTCCCTCTTTCATGTAGTTCGTGTTCAGCTTTTCTTTCAGCTGTTCTTTAAATTTTTCTTTTCCTTTTTGTCCTTCAAGCTCATCTGCGTTCGTGTTCGCCAAAAGGGAAATGACGGAATCTTTAATTTGGAAATCCCGCTTTTCAAGCTCTTCTTTCGCCTCTTTCGAATCGGTTTCAAGCTTGATTGACAAACGGACCACATTGTCTGATTTCAAGTTTGTCGTGATTTCGGCGACTTCAACTGAAGATTCGACCACTTCATCAATCGAAGGTTCAGCATTTTGATCTTTTTCACTTGCGCTTCCCTTGATGACAAAGAACGCAGCGGTTCCTAACACAGCAATTGCCAGAATAATCGTCAGCATAATTCCTAGAAGTTTTTTATTCATTCAGATTCCTCAATTCTTTGGTCACAAGAAAGTATTTGGATTTTTTGATAGAATGACACGATTGTATCCACAACTGTATCTTCATCTTCTTTGACAACAAACTTTTTTCCGTTGGACAGCGTAATGGTCGTATCCGGAAAACATTCAATTTGCTCAATGAATAGTGCATTCAGAATAAAGGGCTGTCCGTTTAATCGCGTAACTTTGATCATGTGTTATCAAGAGGCGCCTTCACGAGGGTGCCTCCTTCCCTCCTATCGCTTCAGATTGACGAGTTCCTGAAGAATTTCATCAGAGGTTGTAATGATTTTCGCATTGGACTGGAAGCCGCGCTGCGCAATAATCATTTCGGAAAATTCTTCTGAAAGGTCGACGTTCGACATTTCAAGCGCACTCGTTTGAATTTTTCCTGAGCCGCCTTCCCCAGGTACAACGACTTGCGGATCTCCCGAACTCAATGTTTCGCGGTAAAGGTTGTCCCCCGTTTTTGTTAAACCGGATGTATTGTTGAATGTCGCGAGCGAGATTTGGCCGGCGGTCTGGTTCTCGTTGTTTTGATCGACATAAGACACGGTTCCGTCAGGCGCGATGCTGAAGCTTTGCGCGTCTTGCGGGATATTAATTCTTCCATTATTGGCCGTTAAGACGAACAGTCCGTCAACAGTGACGAGGTCACCTTCATCAGACCGGTAGAAATTCCCGGATCTTGTGTAGTACACTTCATCTCCTGATCCAACGCGGAAGTAGCCGTCTCCTGTAATGGTCATGTCAAGCTGGCGGCCTGTTGTCGAAGGCGCAGCGTTTGTGTGAATGATATCGATCGATCCGATCGTTGCACCGAGCCCGACCTGCTGGCCGTTGACAGAGCCGCGGTTTGCAGTAGACGCCGTTGCACCGGAAAGCTGCTGACTGACAATATCTTTAAACGTAACCCTGCTTTTCTTATAGCCTGCCGTATTGACATTCGAAATGTTGTTTGCGACGACATCAAGCTTTGTCTGAAAGTTTTTCATACCGCTGATTCCTGAGTATAGTGAACGTAACATAATTATTCCTCCCTGAATTGTCTGTTTTTATTTGTCAGAATGGCTTACCGCCGTCACATTCCACGGATTGACTTCGGTTCCATCGTCAAGGACAAGCAGATACTGTCCGTCTGAGCTTTTAACTGATTTGACAAGCGCCGTTTTTTCTTCGCTGTCTTCGCCTTCATAGGTGACTTCTTTTCCGATCCAGCTGACATACATCGTCATCGGGTCTTGAAGTCCGACGAACGCCGACATCGTTGTGTTCAGATTCGTTAGTTGCTCAAGGCTTGAAAAGGTCGCCATTTGCGCAATGAATTCACGGTCTTCCATCGGATTTAAGGGGTCTTGGTACTGCAGTTGTTTCATGAGCAGTTTCAAAAATTCATCCTTGCCAAGATTGGAGCCGCTCCCTGCTTTCTCGGCTTTTTTTGCCTCGGATAAAAAATCGGATGTCGTCGATTTCGTGTTTGTTGTTCCTACGGCGGTTCTTGTATCAATTGAAGTGTCAGGCATTAGATCTCCTCCTCGCTGTCCTGTGATCGAGTCTCGATAAGCTCATCCAGAAACTCCTGAAAATCCTCATTTTCCTGCTCTTTTTGCTGATCTTGCTTCGGCTGATGCTGGTTTTTCTGTTCGTCCGCCAGCTGTCCGAAAGTCTGATCGCTGTTTTGAAGCGGAACACCGAAGCGGTCAATTTGTACAGACATGTTGGGCAGCGCCTGTTTAAGATGCGCGAGATTGTGTTCGAGCAGCTCTTTAGCCGACTGAGTCGATGCGATGATTTTGCTCGAAAACATCCCGTGCTGTTTGACGAGCTTGATCGTGATAAAGCCAAGATTTTCAGGATTCAGGCGGATCGTGAAACTGCCTGTCGACCTGCCGAACGGTGTATACTTCATCTGTTTCCATGAGCTGAGAATTTGTTCTGAAAAGCTTTTCGGCTGTGCGGAAGATTCCTCTGCCGCCGAAGTCTGGAGACCCTGGATCAGCGCTGTGCCTGTCCGCTGATTGGCCGGTACAGAGGATTGAATCGGCTGTTCCTTTTGGCCTTGCTTTCCTTCAGTTTGAATTTCCCTTCCGTTCAAAACAAAGGACAACGGCTTCTCAGAAAGAGTGACATCAGTCTTTTTGCTCATGAGCATTGCTTTCAGTTCGCTTTCGGCCATTTTCCACTCTTTTTGATCCGGTTCAGTGTTTGCGTTCATCATCTGCTCCATTAAACTTTTCAAGCTTTTCAGCTCGGCGTTTGACATGGACAAAAGCTGCGATTGGCTCGGATCTTTCGTGAAAAATTGACGTTTAAGTTCATCAATCAGCCCTTCTGTTCCCGCCTTTGTCTGAAGAGCGGCGAGAAATTCCGGCACCTGTTTCAGTAATTCTGCAATTTGCGAAGTTTTGAGTGACGGTTGATTTTCATTTATTATTGCAGCGAGCAGCTGCTGAATCTGACCGAGAATTTGCAGGTCAGGCAGTTTCGGCTCTTCTGTCCCGCTTTCGTCGGCAGGCAAAGCCTGAGCATCAGCCGTTTTGCCTGATTGTCCAGGCAGGGCGGCATTTTCAAGCAGCTCTTTTATTTGCTGTAGCAGCTGCTCTGCCAATGCCAGTTCATCCGGAGATGCACTCAGCTCTTCAAGCTGCTTGAGGGAATTCAGCCAGTCTTCATTGAAGGAGCCGTCTTCCTTATTTGAAAGCCATTGCTTCAGTTCATGCAAAAGCCCTTCTAACGGCGTATCCTGAGAAGGCTCTTCTCCCTTTTGAAAAGGGGAAAGTGAGCTGTTTTCCTTCTGGAGCACATTCTGAAAGAGTGCTCCTATCGGTGTCCTGCTCGTTTTTGCAGGTGCGGTTTCCACCGCAGGCTTGGCATCAAAGGAGATTGCGTCAAAAAGCCTCAAGCTATTCCCCCCCTTCTTTTTTCTTTTCGTTTTTCGCCTCGTTTTTCACAAGCTTTTCTGTGAATACAGCCGCTTTATCAGGAGACATTTTTGAGAGGATCTCAGTCACTTTCTTTTTGCTTAAAGAATCTAAAATGTTGATTGCCTCTTCCTCTTTTAATTCGCTTAAAATTTTTGCAGCTTTATTGCTTTGCATGCTTTCATAAATTTTGACGACTTTTCCGTCTCCTTGACCTTCAGCGTTCTTTTCATCCTGCTCTTTTTCATCTTTTGCCGTTTTTTCGAGTGAGCTGATTTTTTGTTTCAGCCTTTTAATCTCTTGATCACTCGTTTTTAAGTCACTCGTCAGCGTTTCGATTTCGCTTTTTTGTTCATCGATCGTCTTTTGGAGCTTTTCTGCTTTGTTCTCCTGCTGTTTTGCTGCGTGATCGATTTCCTGATCCTCGCCGCTTTTCACAAGCTCTTTTACGACGGGGATTTTGGAGGCTGCATCCTGGAAATTGACGCCCAAAAGCCACATGCCGACGAACGCTACAACGATTAAAAAGATCAGCGGAATGACGATGACAAACAAAAATGTCTGAAATTTACCGGCTTTTTTTTCTTCGGTCATCGTTTTTCTACCCCTAGCTTCCTTGAGTTATGTACTGAGCAATGGAGATATCATCCATTTCCTTTAACTCATTTGCTTTGTTTTGCAGCGAATACATTTCAAACTGCTTTTCTTTCATTTTTTCAAATTTTTTCAGCTCGATATTTTTTTCCGTCAAATCGTGCTGTTTTTCGTTCATTTCATTTCTCTTCATCATGACGAGCTTTTGATAATGGTAGATTGTCGTTTCAAGATTTGTGACAAATTGCTGATAATGCCGCATTTCCTGAACGCTCATCCCCGTCTGCATCTTGATTTCCTTGTTTTTTTCCAGCGTTTCTTTTTGGCTCATGCTTTCATACAGCTTTTCCGCGACTTTTTCGAATTCGGAAACTGAGTGCTGATATTCAGCGAATGATTGGTCTTTTTCATTTTCTTTAAGCTCGAGGAGCTTTTGAAATTTAAATGAATAAGCCATTCTTAATCCTCTCTTCCTGTAAGACTCTTTAATAAGGAAATGCTCTCTTCCAGCGATGCCGCTTCATCCACTTCCTGCTTGAGAAAGCTGATCAGCTTAGGGTGGAATTGGATGGCCTCGTCAATTTCTCGGGAAGACCCTTTTTTATAGGCTCCTATGTTGATCAGGTCCTCAGAGTTTTGATAGGTTGACAGCATTTCCCTGAACCGGTTCGCCGCTCTTATATGGTCTTTCTCGGCGATGTTCGACATCACCCTGCTGATGCTTTTTAAAATGTTGACTGCCGGAAACTGACCTTTATTCGCAAGGCTCCGGTCAAGAACGATATGACCGTCCAAGATTCCCCTGACAGTATCGGCAATCGGTTCATTCATATCATCGCCGTCGACAAGAACCGTATAGAAAGCAGTGATTGACCCGTTTTCCGTCGTTCCTGTTCGTTCTAAGAGCTTAGGTAAAATAGCGAACACTGAGGGTGTATAACCTTTCGTCGTCGGCGGTTCGCCGGTCGCCAGGCCGATTTCCCTCTGAGCCATGGCGACCCTTGTCACCGAGTCCATCATGAACATGACGTTTTGTCCTTTGTCGCGGAAGTACTCGGCAATCGCAGTTGCTGTATAGGCTGCTTTCAGCCGCATTAATGCCGGCTGGTCAGATGTAGCCACTACAACAATCGTGCGCTTCAGCCCTTCTTCGCCAAGATCTTTCTCTATGAACTCCCTGACTTCCCGGCCCCGCTCTCCGACAAGAGCGATAACATTCAAGTCTGCGGCCGTCTCTCTCGCAATCATTCCCATAAGCGTGCTTTTTCCGACGCCGCTTCCGGCGAATATCCCGACACGTTGTCCTTTTCCGACGGTCAGCAGACTGTCGATCGATCTGACCCCGACCGCCATTTTTTCTCTGATCGGCGGTCTTTTCATCGGATTAGGCGGCGCCTGGTCTGTCGAAACTTGAGCCAGACCTTTCGGAAGCGCGCTGCCGTCGAGCGGATTGCCGAAAGCATCGACAACTTGCCCGATCAAGCCGGAGCCGACTTTGACTCTGAGCGATTCGCCCGTCGCTTCGACAATGCTGCCGGGTGCAATATTGGCCGCTTCTAAATATGGCATCAGAAGAATATTTTGGTCTTTAAAACCGACAACTTCAGCTTTGATGGCATTTGGCCCGTCACCTTTTGTATAGATTTTGCAGACATCGCCGATTGAGCATTCAGGTCCTTTCGATTCAATCATCAGGCCGACCGCCTGTTTGACTTTTCCGTATCGTTTGAAGGAGTCTGCCGTTTCTATACATTCAAGGAGCTGCTTGAGCATCAACGGACTTCACCCGCCGTTTCAAGCAGGCTGAGCAGTTTTTGTTTCAGCTGCTGTAATTGAGTGTCGATGCCTGCATCGATTCTTCCGAAAGCCGTTTCAACATAGCACGTTCCTTTCGGCGCTTTTTCATCGGCGTATATCGCGAGATGGGCGCCGTATTGGAGAAGCTGCTCAAGTTCGTTTTTGTGGCTTTGAACCTCCGTGTAATACTCCGGATCCACATAGACGGCAATGTCATCGAACTCCTTCATTTCGGACAGCACCTGTTTGACAAGGGCTGTAAAAGCTTCATTGTCGTCAGCCTTTTGATTCCAAACTTTTTTAGCCAGTGACACGGCAAGTTCGACAATTACTTCGGAAGATTGTTCGATCTTTTCTTCATAGTCATGCCTCGCTGTTCTGACGATGGCATTGGCTTCATCCAAATAGGATTGATAAGCGCTTTGGGCCTCAGTCTTTCCCTGTTCAAACCCCGCTTGAAAGCCTTCTTGTTTCGCCTGGTCTATCAGCGCTTCGCGTTCTTTTTCCCAGCTTAACCTTTCCTCTTCGATTTGCCGTCTGACCTGTTCGAGTTCAGCGCTGGCTTTTTCGTATATTTTCCCGGCTTCTTGTCTGGCATGATCGAGGAGGAATTCCGGATCCTGTCCGGTATCAAGTTCGGTTTCTGTTTCAGGAAGTTTGACTTCCTTTAATGAAATCGTCCGCCTTTCTTTTGGCGGTATTGATGATAATCGCTGTTTAATAATGTTAGACAATGATATCATCTCCTCCGCCTCTGGCGATCACGATCTCACCTGCTTCTTCAAGTCTTCGGATGACGCTTACGATTCTGGATTGCGCTTCTTCTACATCACGCAGACGCACAGGGCCCATGAATTCCATTTCTTCTTTAAATGTTTCGGCCATACGCTGCGACATATTGCTGAAGACGATGTCTTTGACCTCTTCGCTGGCCACTTTGAGAGAGAGAAGCAGATCGTCGTTTTCCACATCGCGGATAACCCTCTGAATGGCGCGGTTATCAAGCGTAACGATATCTTCAAAGACAAACATCCGCTTTTTAATCTCGTCGGCAAGATCAGGATCCTGAATTTCAAGGGCGTCAAGGATCGTTTTCTCCGTACCTCTGTCAACTCCGTTCAACACTTCGACAACGGCTTCGATGCCGCCTGTCTGCGTGTAGTCCTGAGTGAATGTGGAGGATAGCTTTTGCTCCAGAATCTGTTCGACTTCATTAATGATTTCCGGTGACGTCCTGTCCATGACAGCGATCCGTCTTGCAACCTCTGCCTGCACATCCTGATTCAGTTCTGACAATATCTGACCGGATTGCACGGGATCGAGATAAGACAGAATTAATGCGATCGTCTGCGGATGCTCATGCTGGATAAAGTTCAGAATCTGCTCGGGGTCCGCTTTTCTGGCAAAATCGAACGGTCTGACTTGAAGAGACGATGTCAGCCTGTTGATAATGCTGGCGGCTTTGTCTTCGCCAAGCGCTTTGTCAAGCACCTGCTTGGCGTATTGGATGCCGCCTTGTGATATATATTCTTGAGCAACAGCCGTTTCATGAAATTCCTGAATAATTTCATCTTTTTTCTCTGGTGATACAGCTCTGACATTTGATATTTCAAGCGTCAGCCTTTCGATTTCTTCGTCTGTTAAATGCTTATAAACGGAAGCTGACACATCAAGCCCTAAGGATATCATGAGAATGGCCGCTTTTTGTTTGCCTGTAAGCCTGTCTTGTTTCATTTTTGCCATTTCAATACTCCTCCTAATCCTCGGTCAGCCAGCTGCGCAGCAATTTGGCGAATTCTTCAGGCTTATCTTTCGCCATTTTTTCAAGCTGTTTTCGTCTGACAGTTTCTTCCGTCTCTTTTTCATTGTTCACATCAGCAACCCGAATCGGTTCCTGAGGCGTCTCATACCATTCTTCCTCATATTCGTCATCTCTATTTTTACGTCTTCTGACAAGCCAGATGATGAGGCCGATTATAGCAACAAGCGCTGCTCCGCCTGCGATGTAAACCCACATCGGTATGCCGCCTGTTTCCGTTCCTTCATCGATTGTCTGCTTGCCGTCGAACGATTGGACAGAAACAACGATTTTATTTTCAACATCCTCATCTGTCAGAGGCTCTTCTTCATAGTTCTTGTCAATCGATGTTTTCACAATGGTTGAGAGGATTTTTTTAATATCGTCTTCCCTTTCAGCAGGCAGTGACTGCGGGTTGTTTGCATCAGGCGGTTCAACCATGACCTGGACGCCCAGATCTCTGATTTTGTACGGGCTCTCAGCGATTTCTTTATGGATTCTGTTGACTTCATTGTTGATCCGTTCTTCGCTTTTCTCATAGTCTCCGTTGCCTGTTCCGCCTTCTGTTTCCGCATAGTTCGTTACATCGTTTTCACCTGTTCCGTTGACGCCTCCCGCTTGTGCTCCCTGTCCGGAATACGTTTCACTGACGCGCTCTGCGCTGACCGTGATCCCTTCCATATTTTCTTTGTCGACAGGTTCAACCAGGTCTTCCGTCCTGTTTTCTTTTGTGAAATCGATGTCAGATGTGACGGATACAACCACTTTATCCTGTCCCATCATCGTGCCGAGCATGGTTTGAATTTGTCTTTGCAGGTCCTTTTCGATCTGGGCTTTGACTTCCCTTTGGGAAGAATAGCTGTCAGCGTAAGAACCGGACTCTTTGCCTGTTTGATCGTAATATGTGGAGTTTTGATCCATGATCACGATGTTTTTCGGGTCAAGGTTTGGCACGCTTTTCGATACGAGATGATAAAGGCCGTTGATTTCATTTTGATCAAGCGTGTGGCCGGGCTTCACCTGGAGAACAATTGAAGCGGATGCTTCCGGCTTTTCCTCTCCGACAAAGACGGATTCCTTCGGCAGGTTAATCATAACCTTCGAATCTTTAATCCCGTCTATTCCTTTGATGAGGTTGGAAAGCTCGGTTTGCGTTGCTTTCACTTTCAAAACGTCAAATTCGTTGTCCGTCATACCGAAACCGGCATTTTCGCCAAAGAACGAATAATCGATGCTTCCGCTTTTCGGAAGACCCTCTGCCGCAAGATCGACTTTCAGTCCGTCGACTGTTTCTTCCGGAACTTTGATGACTGAACCGTCAGCTGCAACTTCAGATGGAATACCTTTTTCATCGAGCACCTGTTTGATTTGGCCGGTTTCTTCAGCTGACAAATCTTTATAGAGCGGCACCATTTTATTTGACGAAGCAACAATTCCAATGATGATTGACATGATCACTGCCAGAGCGACAATGCCGATCAGCAAAATCTTCTGCAGCTTTGATCTGTTTTTCCAAAAATCAGTTATTTTCGTTTTAATTTGCAATAAAGTACGATTCATCTTACTCCCCCGGTAGTTACACTAATTCTCTTCGCTTTCAGACTCCTTTCTTACATTTGCATTCTCATGATTTCCTGATAAGCTTCAACCGCTTTGTTGCGGAATTCCGTCGCAGCCGTCAATGTAATGTTTGCCTTTTGGGCTGCAACCATCACTTCATCAAGGTTGACATCCTGACCGAGAGCAAGCGCGTTTGTCAGTTTATCAGATTCATTTTGAGATTGATTCAAAGCATTGATAGAATCCTTCAGCACGTTGGAAAAGCTGACTTGGTTCTCTGAACCGTTCTGCTTGTTCGCGATCTGATTTGTTGCATTCGTTCCCGCCTGCACGGATTGAACTCCAAACGGAGAGATTCCATTAACCATTCGTGTCATCACCCTACTTTCCGATTTCTAATGCTTTCATCAGCATTCCTTTTGTCGCGTTCATTGCTGTGACATTCGCTTCATATGACCTTGTGCTGCTCATTAAATCGACCATCTCTTTTAGCGGATCGACATTCGGCATCTGCACATATCCGTCTTCGTTTGCGTCGGGATGTGTCGGATCATAAACGAGTTTAAACGGTGTTTTGTCTTCGCTGATCTTGGTCACCTTTACCCCTTCGCCGACTCTTGCCGATGCATTCATCGATGATTGGAGAACGGATGAAAAGGATTCGCCTTTCGGGGCCGTCGATACAAGCTTTCTTCTATACGGCTGCCACTGACCGTCGACCAGCTTCGCTCTCGTCGTATCCATGTTTGCCAAGTTGGAAGAAACGGTATCCATTCTGACTCTCTGTGCAGTCAACGCTGAAGCTGAAATGTTGATGCTGTTGAATACCCCCATTATTTACCTCCTGTAATCGCGGTCCTTAGTGAGTTGAATTTGCCGCTTATTCTTTCAACCAGCGCTTGATACTGGATTTGATTTTTCGCCATTTCACTCATTTCCTGATCAACGTCCACGTTGTTCCCGTTTTCTTGATAAGTTGTATTCTTTCTCGACACAACTGAATAATTTGACTCATTCCCTTTGAAGTCAATGTGTCTATAGTCTGTTTTTATGGCATTAATCCGGGAGGACTCCTCATTCAGCACATTTTTAAAGGATACTTTTTTCGCCTTGTAGTTCGGTGTATCTACATTGGCCAGATTATTTGTTATGACTTTTTGCTTAATGTTCGCTTGATTCAAGGCTCCCTCTAGTCTATGTATTGTTCCTGAAAATATATCCATCGCCAAATACCTCCAATCTTTTTCCATCTGTCTTAAAATCTTGTCGAGAATTGTAAAAACCATAAGCCTATTGTAAGGAATAATAGGCTTAAAGTCTATGATCTGGAAGCAAAAAAAACTCGTAAGAAATATCTATTTTGCGAATAGGTCTTTTGGCCTAGATTATAAGAACTATGTAATGTTACGTGTGTTAAAGTTTCGGAACATTATGTTAGTATATCTTTTATTCAAGTAACGCATTGATTTAGCACCGCATTCTATTTATTTTCGCTATAAAAAAATTACGATAATATAGTTTAAAACATGAAATAAAAAAAGCCGCAGAACGGCATGTTCTGCGGCTTTCACCTTTTAATGAGACTTTAGTTTTTCTAATTCCATCAAAAATTTGTTGTTCAGCACTTTAATGTATGTGCCTTTCATCCCTAATGACCTTGATTCAATGACACCGGCGCTTTCAAGTTTACGCAATGCATTGACAATGACCGAGCGGGTGATGCCGACGCGGTCTGCAATTTTACTTGCGACAAGCAGGCCTTCATTTCCGTCAAGCTCTTCAAAAATATGTTCAATTGCTTCAAGCTCGCTGTAAGATAATGAACTGATCGCCATTTGGACAACCGCTTTGCTGCGTGCTTCCTCTTCGATCTCTTCAGCTTTTTCTCTGAGAATTTCCATTCCTACGACCGTGGCGCCATATTCAGCAAGGATCAGATCGTCATCCTCGAACTTCTCCTGAAGGCGGGACAGAATCAAGGTGCCGAGTCTTTCGCCTCCTCCGATGATCGGAACGACTGTGGTCAGACCCGCTTGGAACAAATCGCGGTTTTCCACAGGGAAAGCCGTGTATTCGCTGTTAATGTCAAGGTTAGATGAAGTTTCCGGAATGTTGAAAAGACTTTTTGTATAGTCTTCAGGAAACTGGCGCTCTTCAAGCATTTTTTTCATCCGGTCATTTTCGATCTGCTGGTTGATCGAGAAACCGAGAAGTTTTCCTCTGCGGCTGACGACGAAAATGTTCGAATCAATCACATCGCGAAGCGTTTCGGCCATTTCTTTAAAATTAACCGGCTTTCCTGCCGCATTTTGCAGCATTGCATTAATCTTTCTTGTTTTTTGTAATAAAGCCATAATAAATTGATCCTCCTAAATTACTCTTATTTAATTGTTTATAAAATAAACTGGCTTAAATCCTTATTCTTAGCGATCGAACCGAGCTTTTCTTCAACATATTGAGGCGTGATGACAACTTCCTCCATCATCACATCCGGAGCCTCGAATGACAGTTCTTCCAAAAGACGTTCCAAAATGGTGTGAAGCCTTCTCGCCCCGATATTGTCTGTGTCCTGGTTCACATGATAAGCCACTTCTGCAATCTTACGAATAGCATCGTCAGAAAATTCAAGAGATATACCTTCCGTCTTCAATAAAGCTTTATACTGCTTTAGAAGAGCGTTGTCAGGCTCAGTTAAGATTTTCACAAAGTCATCGATGCTCAGCTTTTGAAGCTCAACACGGATCGGAAAGCGTCCCTGCAGCTCCGGAATTAGATCTGAAGGCTTCGCCATGTGGAATGCACCTGCAGCAATGAACAGCACGTGGTCCGTTTTGACCGCACCGTACTTCGTCATGACGGTAGAGCCTTCTACAATCGGAAGAATATCGCGCTGCACGCCCTCTCTTGAGACGTCCGCCGATGAAGAAGCACCGCTCTTTTTAGCGATTTTGTCGATCTCATCGATAAAGATGATTCCCGACTGTTCGGCTCTCAGGACAGCTTCCTGGGCAGCTTCATCCATATCGATGAGCTTTGCCGCTTCTTCATTTGTCAGCACTTTTCGCGCTTCCCTGACGGTAAGCTTGCGGCGCTTTTTCTTTTTCGGCATCAGGCTGCTGAGCGCATCCTGCATGTTCATGCCCATCTGTTCCATACCCGAGCCTTGGAGCATATCAAACATGGACGGCTGCTGCTCCTCCACCTCAACGGTGACATAATGGTCTTCAAGTTCGCCGAGAGCAAGCTGATGTGCAATCCGCTTCCGGTTGTTTTCGATATCCGTGTCTTCATGCTTTTCCGCTTCATTGGTCTCTTGATCCTGATTTCCTCCAAACAGCATTTCAAAAGGATTTTTCGCACCCGTCTGTTTTTTTCTTCCCGGTACAAGCAGGCGGACGAGGCGTTTATTTGCGTTTTCTTCGGCGATGCCTTTCACTTCGTTCATTTTTTCCTCTTTGACCAGGCGGATTGACGTTTCCACAAGATCTCTGACCATCGATTCAACATCTCTGCCCACATAACCGACTTCTGTGAACTTCGTCGCTTCGATTTTGACGAACGGAGCGCCGACGAGCTTCGCGATTCGTCTTGCAATCTCGGTTTTTCCCACACCTGTCGGGCCCATCATCAATATGTTTTTCGGAACGATTTCTTCGCGCAATTTTTCATCAAGAAGACTTCTTCTGTAGCGGTTCCTCAATGCCACGGCGACCGCTTTTTTCGCATCGAGCTGGCCGACGATGTATTGATCAAGTCTTTCGACGATCTGCCTAGGAGTCAGCGGCTTTTTTTCCATATGCCTCATATCCTTTCTATTCAAGTTCTTCTACAATGATCTGATCGTTCGTATACACACAGATTTCGCCCGCGGTTTCAAGTGAGGCCCTCGCAATCGCTTTCGCGTCGAGCTGGCCGCCTGCATGGCGTTTCAGCGCCCTTCCGGCTGCCAGGGCGTAGTTTCCACCTGAGCCGATCGCCAAAATGCCGTCGTCAGGTTCTATCACTTCGCCTGTTCCGGAAACGAGCAGCATGCTGTCAGCATTCATGACGATCAGCATCGCCTCAAGCTTTCTGAGGACTTTATCGCTTCGCCACTCTTTTGCAAGCTCGACTGCCGCCCGCTGCAAATTGCCGTTGTACTCTTCAAGCTTCGCTTCAAACATTTCAAAGAGCGTGAAAGCGTCCGCAACAGAACCGGCAAAGCCGGCAATGACTTTTCCGTTGAAGAGCTTTCTTACCTTTCTAGCGGTATGCTTCATGACGACAGCCTGACCGAACGTAACCTGGCCGTCTCCCGCCATCGCGCTTTTTCCGTTGTGCTGGACGGCAAATATCGTCGTTGCGTGAAAAGATGACATAAAAGAACCTCCCTTTATTTCCCTTTATGTGCCCGAGGGTGATGAGACATATATGTCTTTCTGAGCATATCTTTAGATACATGCGTATACACCTGGGTTGAAGAAAGATTTGAATGCCCAAGCAGTTCCTGAACGCTCCTGAGATCCGCACCCTCATTTAACAAATGGGTGGCAAAAGTATGGCGGAGCATATGCGGATGTATATGTAATGTACCCGAAGTCTTCTTGACCAGTTCTCCCAAAATGTAACGAACCCCCCTCGGGGTTAAGGGCCCGCCCCTTTGATTCAAAAAAATAAAAGGGCAGGGCTCTTTCGCTTTTAACAGAAGGATGCGTCTTCCATTTTGCAAATACAGATCCAAAGCCTCCCGGGCGAATGAACCAAATGGAATATACCTTTGCTTCCTGCCTTTCCCGTAGACCAAAACCGTATCTAAAAACAGATCCAAATCAGATTCCTTCAGGCTGCAAAGTTCGCTTACCCGCATGCCTGTCGCGTAAAGAAGTTCCAGGAGCGCCTGATTTCTTTGGCCGAGCGGTGTACTCAAGTCCGAAACCTCAAACAGTTCTTCAAGTTCCTTTTCATATAAAAACTTCGGAATTCGCTTATCCTGTTTCGGAAGACTGACAAGCAGAAACGGGTTTTCATTTACCATCTTTTCCCTTAATAAAAATTTATAGAAGCTTCGCAGAGCCGAAATTTTCTTGCTGATCGTCCTGCGAGTGAGCCCTTTTTCATGCGCTTCCGTCAAGAAAATCCTCACATCCGGATAAGTCACGTCTTCAAAACCCTTTATGCCCTGAACTTGTAAAAAGCGTTCAAAGTCTTCAATGGAAGAAATGTAACCCACAATTGTATATTGTGAATAATTCTTTTCTATTTGTAAATATTCAATGAATAAAGTTAAAAAATTCTTAACATTTGCCATCATTACACCTCTTCGAAAAGGGCTTTTAAATGTTATCACATAACAAGTTCATCTGGCAATGAATAACTATAGCGTTTTCGAAATATTTTGAATTGTCTCCAATGCGCGCGAAGCATACTGTTCATTTCGTTCCTGCTTGTTTTTAATTTTAACACCCAATTCCTTGAACAGGCCGAAGTTTGCATTCATCGGCTGGAAGTTTTTCTTGTTTGTTTCCGTGATGTAATGGGCCATGCTGCCGATCGCTGTGTCATTTGAAAAAGTGACTGGTTCTTTTCCCTGGATGAGCCGAGCCGCATTTATACCAGCCACAAGACCTGAAGCCGCTGATTCAACATACCCTTCAACACCTGTCATTTGACCGGCGAAAAACAGATCGTCCCGTTTTTTAAACTGGTAGGTCGCTTTTAAAAGACTAGGCGAGTTGATGAACGTATTTCTGTGCATCACGCCGTAGCGGACGATTTCAGCTTGTTCCAGTCCCGGAATGAGGCGGAGCACTTCCTTTTGATCACCCCATTTGAGGTGGGTCTGAAAACCGACGATATTATAAAGCGTGCCGGCTGCATCATCTTGGCGCAGCTGTACAACAGCGTATGGGCGCTTCCCTGTTTTGGGATCTTCAAGTCCGACTGGCTTCATCGGGCCAAACAGCATTGTTTTTTTTCCGCGCTTCGCCATAACTTCAATCGGCATACAGCCTTCAAAGAAGATTTCCTTTTCAAATTCTTTCAATGGAACGGTTTCCGCAGACACGAGGGCGTCATAAAACCTGTCAAACTCTTCTTCTGTCATCGGACAGTTCAAATACGCTGCCTCCCCTTTGTCATAGCGGGATTTCAAATAGACTTTATCCATGTCAAGGCTGTCTTTCTCAACAATCGGCGCAGCGGCGTCATAAAAGTACAGATAGTCTTCGCCTGTCAGCTCCCGGAGCTTTGCGGAAAGCGCTTCTGATGTCAGCGGTCCTGTCGCAATGATTGTCGGCCCTTCCGGTATTTCCGTGACTTCTTCATTGAGCACAGTCACATTCGGATGATTCTTTACTTTTTCGGTAACGTTTGCGGCAAATTCATGCCTGTCTACGGCAAGCGCACCGCCGGCAGGAACAGAACATTCGTCAGCAGCAGCGATGATGGCCGAGTCAAGAACCCGCATTTCTTCCTTTAATACACCGACAGCATTCGTTAATGAATTCGCCCGAAGCGAGTTGCTGCAAACAAGTTCTGCAAATTTATCTGTATGGTGTGCCGGCGTTTGCTTGACAGGCCTCATTTCGTATAAACGGACATTGATACCGCGCTTGGCAAGCTGCCATGCCGCTTCACTTCCGGCAAGTCCTGCACCGATGACATTTACTGTTTGATTCATATTCACATCTCCTAATTTATGAGTTGACTTATTCTTTTAACACAACAAAGAAGGTGAGCAAAGCCCTGCTCACCGCTACTTTTGTTGTTCTTCCTTATAATCGCAATTAACGCACTGCACTTGAACGCCTTTTTTGAGCTTTTTCTCCACAAGCATGTCCTCACATTTCGGACATTTCCGTTCAAGCGGTTTATCCCATGATACGAATTCGCATTCAGGATAGCGGTCACAGCCGTAAAAAATGCGGCGTTTTTTTGATTTGCGCTCGACGATGTTGCCGGTTTTGCATGAAGGGCATTTGACGCCGATCTCTTTTACAATCGGCTTGGTGTTGCGGCAGTCCGGAAAATTGGAGCAGGCCATAAACTTGCCGTAGCGGCCCATTTTATAGACCATCGGATGGCTGCACAATTCGCAGTCAACACCCGCATACTCCGGTTCGATTTCCACTTCCTGCATCTCGGCTTCCGCCTTTTCAACGCGTTTTTCAAAGTCCTTGTAAAAGGAATCGATGATCTGTACCCATTGAATGTTCCCGTCTTCAACATCATCAAGCTCTTTCTCCATTTTGGCAGTGAACTCAACGTTAATGATCTCAGGGAAGAACTCCATGATCAATTCAAGCACGATTTCACCGAGCTCAGTCGGGGTAAAGCGTTTGTTATCAAGGGCAACATACCCGCGCTTTTGAATTGTGTCAAGCGTCGGTGCGTATGTGGACGGACGGCCGATTCCGAGCTCTTCAAGCGTTTTGACCAGCCTTGCTTCCGTATAGCGCGGAGGCGGCTGTGTGAAGTGCTGTTCGGGCTCGATATCTTTTGAAAGAACGGTATCGCCTTCAGCGAGAGCTGGCAGCATCTTATTCTTCTCTTCCATCTGATCGTCTTTGCCTTCAACGTACACTTTCATGAAGCCTGAAAACTTGACTTTACTGCCGTTTGCACGAAATGTCAACCCGTTGTTTTCAAGATCGACGCTCATCGTATCCAGTGTCGCCGGTGCCATTTGGCTTGCGACAAAGCGCTCCCAGATCAGCTTGTATAGCCGAAGCTGGTCTCTTCCCAATACGGCCTTAAGATCGGAAGGTTTTCTGAGCACCGAGGTCGGCCTGATCGCTTCGTGGGCATCCTGGGCGTTTTCATTCTTTTTGGCAGGCTTTCGTTTGCTCCCCAAAAATTCTTTTCCGTACTGTTCGCCGATGAATGATGCCGCTTCTTCTTGAGCTGTATTCGAGATACGGGTTGAATCCGTTCTCATATAAGTGATTAACCCGACCGTTCCTTCTTTGCCGAGATCGATTCCTTCATAAAGCTGCTGGGCGATCATCATCGTTTTCTTTGCCCGGAAATTTAATTTGCGCGCCGCTTCCTGCTGAAGCGTCGACGTCGTAAACGGGAGCGCAGGGTTCCGCTTCCGTTCTTTTTTCGTTACCTTTTTGACCTCAAATTTGTTCCCTTTAATCTGGGAGAGGATTTGCTTCACATCATCTTCGCTTTTCAGCTGGTGCTTTTCGCCGTTGATTCCGAAAAAGCTCGCTTCAAACGTTTCTTTACCTTTGAGAAAAGACCCTTCAATGGTCCAATATTCTTCCGGTTTAAAATCGTTGATTTCTTTTTCCCGGTCAATGATAAGACGGAGGGCAACAGATTGGACACGTCCAGCACTCAAGCCTTTTTTTACTTTTTTCCATAAAATCGGACTGATTTTGTACCCTACTAGGCGGTCCAGAATTCTTCTCGCCTGCTGGGCGTCGACAAGATCCATATTGATCATGCGCGGATGCTTAAATGAATCTTTAATCGCATCTTTTGTAATTTCATTAAATACGACGCGGCAGTCGGAATTCAGATCCAAATCAAGGCTGTGTGCCAAGTGCCACGCAATCGCTTCCCCTTCCCTGTCGGGGTCGGCTGCGAGATAGACTTTTTTTGCCTTTTTGGCGGCCGTTTTTAATTCTTTCAACACGGGGCCTTTCCCGCGGATCGTAATGTATTTTGGTTCAAAGTTCTGCTCGATGTCAACGCCCATCTGGCTTTTCGGCAAGTCTCTGACATGCCCCATCGAAGCTTTCACTTTATATTTTTTTCCTAAGTATCGCTCAATCGTTTTTGCCTTTGCAGGCGATTCCACGATGACTAAGTATTCGGACATAACATTATCCCCCTCAAGAGGTGTTCTCTCTCTTTTCAATTTAGCCTTTTTATTGTATTCAGCATAATCGTCGTTTATATAGTTATTATTTTTACGAAAAGTGTTTGATTTAATCCTTCTATATGTTGAACGCCGATTAAAGCGTTTAAACTTGAAATCCTCACTATTATTAAATATTACAATACGGTTTGTCAAACGATAATTCTAAACAGGCTCCGTATATTGAGCGTGTGAAGGCGGAAGTTCGCTCAAAATATCTTCAATATTCAATACGAGTTTCGCCCCTTCCTGGATCAGCCTCGAAGGACCGAAAGAGTTGGCGTCAAAGATCGGACCCGGCACGGCGAACACCTCCCGCCCCTGCTCAAGGGCTTGGTATGCGGTGATGAGCGATCCGCTTTTTTCCTTTCCCTGGACGACAACGATTCCTTCCGTTAATCCGCTGATCAGCCGATTTCGCATCGGAAAGTGCCATTTTTGAGGTTTAATGTCAGGAGGATGCTCTGATACCAGCAGGTGGCTTTCGGCCATTTGACCGGCGAGCTGGCGGTGTTCACGGGGATATATGCTGTTGAATCCGCCCGCGATGACGCCGATTGTCCTTCCCTTTGAACGGATGCTCTCCTGATGGGCGAGACCGTCAATTCCTTTTGCAAGGCCGCTGACGACCGTCCAGCTTTTTTTGCAAAGCTCCCTGACAAGATGGACCGCTGCTCTTTTTCCGTATAATGACGGGCTGCGGGTTCCGACGATTCCGATCAGTCTTTGTTCATGGAGAAGTTTTTCGTTTCCTTTTAAAAAAAGGACGGGAGGCGGGTCATGAATGGTTTTCAGGCTGGCTGGATAGTCGGGGGAAGATATGGCGGTCATGCGGACACCGTCCGCCTCGTAAGAACGGATAAGCCGTTTAACGTTAGACAGTTCTTGTTCCGCCAGTTTTCGTATGGAGCACAAGTCTGATCTTTTTAATGAAAGTTTCGTTAAAAGATGGTTTTTTTCGCCCGTAAGAGACAAGGAAGGGTCCTGCTTCCACCACTTGGTCAGCAGAGAAGGGGAGAGTGTGCCGCGAAGGCGGAGCAATATCAAAAGCTCGCTGCTGTCGTTCATTCAAAAACCTCCAAAAATTTTTAAAACAAGACAATCTGAAATTACTAAACGATATAATCAGTTATGAAAAAGCAGGAATAGACCAATCGGACTATTCCCGCTCAAGTTAACATCAGTGTGTTTTACACGTTTCGTAAAGGCCTTTTTCCTTCAGCACTTTAATCAATGTTTCTCCCATGACAGAAGGCGTTTCAGCCACTTCGATTCCGCAGGCATTCATCGTTTTGATCTTTTCGTCCGCCGTGCCTTTTCCTCCGGAAATGATGGCGCCGGCATGCCCCATGCGCTTGCCTGGAGGCGCTGTTTTTCCTCCGATGAAACCGACGACAGGTTTGGTCATGTTGGCTTTCACCCATTCAGCCGCTTCCTCTTCAGCTGTTCCGCCGATTTCGCCGATCATGATCACCGCATGTGTATCAGGATCTTCATTAAAAGCCTTCAGCACATCGATGAAGTTTGTGCCGTTGACAGGGTCTCCGCCGATGCCCACTGCAGTCGACTGGCCGACTCCTGCTTCGGAAAGCTGATGAACCGCTTCATATGTAAGGGTTCCTGAACGTGACACAACGCCGACATGGCCTTTTTTATGGATATATCCGGGCATGATCCCGATTTTGCATTCCTCAGGCGTAATGACTCCCGGACAGTTCGGACCGATGAGCCTTGTTTTCTTGCCTTCCATATACCTTTTCACTTTTACCATATCCAGCACCGGAATGTGCTCAGTGATACAGATGACAAGATCAAGCTCAGCATCTGTCGCTTCCATAATCGCATCGGCCGCAAAAGCCGCAGGAACGTAAATGACAGACGCATTTGCCCCGGTCTGCTTTACAGCCTCTTCGACCGTGTTGAACACAGGCACCCCTTCGACCTCTGTTCCGCCTTTGCCCGGTGTGACTCCGCCGACAATTTTCGTTCCGTATTCAAGCATCTGCTTTGTGTGAAACAAAGCGGTTGAACCCGTTATCCCCTGAACAATGACTTTTGTGTCTTTATTAATAAATACACTCATTTTGGTCCCCTGCCTTTCTTACTTCACTAAGGATACGATTTTCTGCGCGCCGTCAGCCATTGATTCCGCAGACGTAATATTGAGTCCTGAATCATCGAGGATCTTCTTGCCGAGATCGACATTGGTGCCTTCAAGGCGAACGACAAGCGGCAATGTCAGACCGACCTGTTTCGTCGCTTCAACAACGCCTTCTGCAATGATGTCGCATTTCATGATGCCGCCGAAAATATTGACAAAGATCCCTTTGACATTTTGATCAGACAAAATGATCTTGAACGCTTCCGTTACCTTCTCAGCTGTCGCGCCGCCTCCAACGTCAAGGAAGTTGGCCGGTTCACCTCCGTAGTGCTTGATAATGTCCATGGTCGACATCGCAAGCCCCGCTCCGTTGACCATGCAGCCGATGTTTCCATCGAGCGAAATATAGCTTAAATCATACTTGGAGGCTTCGATTTCCTTCGGATCTTCTTCATCGAGATCTCTGTACTCCAAGATGTCTTTTTGTCTGTATAGCGCATTGCTGTCAAAGTTCAGCTTGGCGTCAAGGGCCATGACTTTTCCGTCCCCTGTGACGACGAGCGGATTGATTTCAGCAATGGAACAGTCTTTTTCAGTAAACGCCTTGTACAGCCCCATCATAAACTTAACGGCTTGGCCGACAAGCTCTTTCGGGATATTGATGGCGAAGGCGATTTTTCTCGCCTGGTAACTCTGCAGTCCGACAGCCGGATCGATCACTTCTTTGACGATTTTTTCCGGTGTTTTTTCAGCGACTTCTTCAATTTCCGTGCCGCCTTCTTCAGAAGCCATCAGCACGATGCGTGAAGTCGCCCTGTCGAGAACTAGACCGACATAGTATTCTTTTTTGATATCGCAGCCTTCTTCAATAAGTAAGCGTTTTATTTGTTGGCCGTCGGGACCTGTCTGGTGAGTGACAAGCGTCTTCCCTAACAATTCTTCCGCATAGGCTTTGACTTCTTCTTTTGATTTTGCAATTTTAACCCCGCCAGCTTTACCGCGTCCGCCGGCGTGAATTTGAGCTTTCACGACATAAACCGAGCTGGACAGCGCTTCCGCTGCTTTGACCGCTTCATCTGCTGTAAATGCCACTTTACCTTCCGGAACAGCCACTCCGTATTTTCTGAGTACTTCTTTCCCTTGGTACTCATGGATATTCATTTCCCATCCTCCTAACTTATGTAGCAAAAATAAAAATAGACTGCGCTTTCATTTTATATAATCATAGATCGATTGTCTAGGTTTCGATGAGAAATCGTAAAATCCTTCTAAACATTCACACTTTTATTTTATTAAAAATATAAAATTAATAGAGGAAACGGCTTTTTTTCAAAAGTCATTCCCTCTTTTTCATTTTTTCATCAAGCGTATAGACGAATGAAAAGATTTCGGCGACGATTTCGTAGAGCGCTTCAGGAATGTGATCGTCAAGCTCCAAGTGGCGCATTAATTCGACAAGCGTCGCATCTTCCTGAATCGGTACACCGGCTTTTTGCGCCTCTTCAATGATCTTCTCCGCCGTGTATCCCGATCCTTTGGCAACTACCTTCGGCGCCTTATCTTTCATTTCATCGTAGTGAAGCGCAACAGCTCTTCTTAATGGAACAGATTCTTCCTTCATATTTTCACATCCACTGCGCTCTCTGTAATTTGTTCAAAACGGGCGTCCAAAAAAGGAGCAAGCTTCATGTTTTCCCGTTTTTTTGCTGTGACACCTGACAAGCTGTAGCCCAGTTCTTTCAGGTTTTCCTTTAAAGCCGGGACCAACGGTTCAATCAAAGGCTCCAAATCGAACCCAGTTTCAATCGTAACCGTCATGACGTTTTGCTGGATCAAACAATCGATCACCGTCTCTTCCAAGGCCTCCAATTGAAGATAAAACATGAGACGGCACTGGGAAGGGTCGATTTTTCCGTCGTCTTTTTTCTGCCCTTTTAAGAAAACGGTCAAATCCTGGACGCCGTTCTTTGAAAACAGAGGGTACGACAGAAAAAGCTGGCTTTGGGCAGGCTGGTCATTCTGCAAAAACAGCTGTCCGTTTAAACGGTGAAAGATCTGGTCCGCTTCCTGTTTTACAGGAGCCGGAAGATCTGAAGCATGCCTCATTTCATTCAGCACGAGCTTTAAAGATTGAAGGCCCTGCTCTTTGAGAACGGCGCCGTTTTCCATCGCTCTCAACAATGAGAGTTCATCTCTGACGCCTAAAACGTCTTTGATCTTGAGGAGGACGGATAATACATCGGCTTTATTCGTCAATGCAGGCGCTGTTTCTTTCATGATATGCTGCAATAGTTCCGTCTCTTTTGGCGTGAATCCTTCCAGAATGGCCGGAGCTTGTCCGAAAGACCCCCGCGAATCAAGCGCTCTGATGACGCCCGCCGCTTCTCTTGCAATCTGCGTCCCGTTCGTTTCGGCTTGTGCTGCCAATTTAGCGAACAGGTCTTTAGCTGCCGCGATTTCTGCGATTTGCGGTTTCTGCTGAACGGCTTTTGCTTCTTGTCCTTGGGCGTCAGCGTCTGCTTTTTGCAGAGGTTTTCCGCCTTCTGACTGAACCTGCGGCTTTAATGGCTGAACAGCCTGCAGTTCTCCTTTTTCCAGCGATCTGACGTGTTCCGCAAGCTTTTGAATCAACCTTTCGGCATGCACCTCGGTCTCCGCTTGTAAAACAGGCAAAAGCGCCTGTTTCAGCTTTTCCATGCCTGCGGATGGCTGAGCGGCGTTCGTGATCATCTCAAACGTTTTGGCAATCTGCTCGTTGAGCGGAACGGGGTTTTTGACGGCTAAAATCGAATCGAGCACGCCGGGATGGACTGGAAGTTCGCGTTTAAGAGCGAACATGACCGCATCGGCGCCTTTCTGGGCATCAGACTTCGGCAGATTTTCAAGCCACTTGATGGCGGCTCTTAAATCGTTCTCCCTGATCGGCTGCTGCTCCTTCAGCAACGCACCGACCAGAAAGACAGCTTCCTTCGTCCGCTTCAGAGAAAGCCCGTTCAACAGCTTAAAGGCGGCATCCTGCACTGTCTTCGGGTTTTTATCAAACGCTTCAACGACCTGAAGGCGGCCTGTCGCTTCATCCGGCTTCTTTTCATACGAAAACCAGTAGTGAGCGCCCGCTTTCAGGGGTGCCTCTAGCTTCCCCTGCCATTTCGTATTGCCGATTTGTATTTCGGCAAACTGCTCGCTGATAAAGCGGAGCACCTTGCCGAGCATCAGCCTTTTCTGATCCGTCTCCGTTCCGCTGATCCGCTGGAGAGAATCCGCTTGTTCAAATTGTTTTCTTAAGCTGTTATGTACATCGTTCAGCATCATCAAAGTCATTCTTCCTCCGGAACGTTATTCATGTGCTTTAACAGGGGCGAACGATCTTCGGTGTATCGGCGACGGGCCGTATTTGGCAAGGGCATTCAGATGCTCCTTTGTTCCGTAGCCTTTATGCTTTTCAAACCCGTAGAGAGGATACTTTTCAGCGTATTCATCCATCAGCCTGTCCCTCGTCACTTTTGCGATGCATGCGCCTGCTGCTATCGAGGCGCTTTTGGCATCCCCTTTAATGATCGATGACTGCTCTGTATCGACTGCAAGCGACATGGCGTCGATAAGAAGATAATCCGGTGCGACGTCCAGCGCTTGGACCGCTTTCAGCATCGCCGCTTTCGAGGCTTCATAAATATTCAGCTCATCGATCTCATGGGCGTCCGCGATCCCGACGCCGACTGCTGCGGCTTCTTCCATTATGTATGAATAATAGTCTTCTCTTTTTTGCTTTGACAGTTTTTTCGAATCTGTCAGCCCTAATATTTCACAGTCTTCTTTGAGGATGACAGCGGCGGCAACAACCGGCCCTGCGAGAGGCCCTCTGCCCGCCTCGTCGATTCCGGCGATATATTGATAGCCCCGCGCTCTCAGCGACCGTTCAAAAGACGTCATCACCTGCCACTCTTCCCGCATGGCCGAAAGCCTTTCATTCTTCTTCAGCCAGGCGTCAACGAGCGCTTGGACGCTTTTCCGCTCATCATTTTTGCACTGCTCTATAAAAGGGTCCTTTTCATCACTCACCGATTGAAGATGTTCTTTAATTTCTTTGACGGTTAATGTTTTCACTTTCTCTTCTCCCCTAATGTTCTTATCGGCGCATCTCCTGCAAAAATAAAGGCCCGCTCTTTTAAAAGCGCGCCTTTTTACATATCCTCCGGCTTTTCAAAAGAAAGCGGACCGAACTTTTCGGTGCGGATATCGCGGATGATGACTTCTGTCGTCTTGTCGTAATTGATCTCGCCTCCGGCCATGAGACAGCCGCGTTTTTTTCCGATCTCATCAAAAAGCGTTGCAATCTCTTCAGGAATCTCCTCTAGATCATAGCGCTTTTTTAAGCGCTCAGGGTAATTCTCTTCCAAAAAGCGCAAGCCGTAGACGGCGACATCCTGCAAGTTGATAATCGAATCTTTAATTGCGCCTGTTGCCGCAAGCCTCAGCCCGACAAGCTCGTCCTCAAACTTCGGCCATAAAATCCCCGGTGTATCGAGAAGCTCGAGCTCTTTTCCGACCTTCACCCACTGCTGTGCAGTCGTTATCCCGGGTCTGTCGCCTGTTTTGGCGATGTTTTTTTTCGCAAGCCGGTTGATTAAAGTCGATTTGCCGACGTTTGGAATGCCGACGATCAATGCTCTGATCGCGCGCGGCTTTACACCTTTTGCTTTCATTTTATCAAACTTTTCTTTCAGCAGCTCTTTTGATGCAGGAAGAATTTGATTGAGCCCCTGTCCGTTGACCGAGTTGATGGCGAGAGAAGGAATTCCGTCTTTTTCAAAGTGCTGCTTCCAAGCCTTTGTCACGGAGGAGTCCGCTTTATCCGCCTTGTTGAGCAGCATGATTCTCGGCTTGTTCTTTAAAATCTCTTCAATCATCGGGTTTCTTGAAGACATCGGAATTCTGGCGTCGACCAGTTCGTATACAATGTCGATCAGCTTGAGTTTCTCCGTTACTTCCCGCCTCGCTTTGGCCATATGCCCGGGGAACCATTGGATCACCATTTGTCTGACACCTACTTTCTGTTATTGCTATTCTTTTAATGGTGCGGTGCATTTATACTTGTTTGACAAAAAAAGAGCTTGTTATGGTTAACAAGCTCTTTTCGTTCGTTATCATTATCGTCTGATTTCTTTAATACGAGCCGCTTTTCCACGAAGTTCGCGCAGGTAATAAAGTTTCGCACGGCGTACTTTACCATGACGGACAACTTCGATTTTCGCGATTTTCGGTGTGTGCAATGGGAATGTACGCTCAACTCCGACACCGTAAGAAATCTTACGAACTGTGAAAGTTTCGCTGATCCCGCCACCACGACGCTTAATCACGACACCTTCAAAAACCTGGATACGCTCACGGTTACCCTCGACAACTTTAACGTGTACACGTAAAGTATCACCAGGACGGAACGCAGGCAAATCAGTGCGCAATTGTTCTTTTGTGATTTCTTCAATCAATTTTTGCATCGTCTTCAACTCCTTCCAACAGATGCTCTTGCGCGAGTTAACCGGCACAGCGGAACATCGTTTTCAAACTTAAACGAGCGTTCCCGTTCAAGTCACAAGTAGTATCATACCACACCTTTTTCCCGGGTGCAATAGAATCTACCGGTTTTTCCATTCAGAAATCCATTTTCGCTCTTCTTCAGATAAAGGATAGTTTTCCAGAAGGTCGGGACGCCTTAAAAAAGTGCGCCTGATAGACTCCTTCCGCCGCCATTCTTTGATTTTCGCATGGTTCCCGGATGTCAGAACGTCCGGCACCTTCAGTCCTTTATAATCTGCCGGCCGCGTGTAATGGGGATGTTCAAGAAGCCCCGTGCTGAAAGAATCTTCAAGGTGCGATTCTTCTTTGCCGAGCACGCCCGGCAAAAGCCGCACAACGCTGTCTGCGATCATCATCGCCGGAAGCTCTCCCCCTGTCAAAACGAAATCTCCGATCGAAATCTCGTCTGTAGACAGGTGCTCCCTGATCCGTTCATCATACCCTTCATAATGCCCGCAAATGAACATTAAATGTTCTTCCTGCGCCAGTTCTTCCGCCTTCTGTTGGGTATAGCGTTCCCCCTGGGGGCAGACGAGGATGATTCTCGGAGACCCTTCGGCTTCAGCCGTCAGCTTTTCGACCGCGTCAAAGACGGGCTGCGGTTTCAGCACCATTCCAGCTCCGCCGCCGTATGGATAATCGTCAACAGTTTGATGTTTGTTGTCGGAAAAGGCCCGAAAGTTCACCACGCGAAAACGGACAGCGTCCTTGTCCTGGGCTTTTTGCAGGATCGACGAGCCGAGCACGCCTTCAAACATTTCCGGAAAAAGCGTTAAAAAATCGATTTTCATTCGTCAAGTAACCCTTCCATGATATGAATCTTGATCGTTTTATCCGCCACGTTAATCTCTTTGACAACGGCGTCAATATAAGGGATGAGCGCGTCTTTCATTCCCGGTCTTGCCACGACCCAGACATCGTTGGCGCCCGGCGTTAAAATCTCTTTGACCTTGCCGATTAAATCCCCGTCTTCCGAGAAAACATCGCTGCCGATGATTTCATGAAAGTAGTATTCGTCTTCCGCCAACTGGCTTAATTGGTCTTCGGGAACTTTAATCAAGGCATTTTTTAATTTTTCGGCTTCGGTAAGCGTTTCAACCTCTTTAAACTGCAAAAGGTGGAACTGTTTGTGAAGCCTGTGGGCGCTGACGGTCACCTGGACAGGCTCGTCTTTTCCTTCCAGGAACAAGTAGAGCGTGTTTCCGGGCTTGTACCGTTCCTCAGGAAAGTCGGTTCTTGAAATGACGCGGACTTCGCCTTTTACCCCATGAGTATTAACAATTTTCCCTACATTAAACCATTGTTTCAGCATTTCTTCACCTCGGACGAATTTCAATGACGATCCCGTCTTTAATCACGATTGTTTTTCCCGCCGTCATATCATGCCAATTATCCCCGACTTCAATGTCCATTAAAGCGTCGATTTCTTTTTCCTTTACTTCGCTGCCAAGCGGCAGTGTGTGGATTTGATTGATTTGAAAAACGATCATTTTAATCTTGTCCTGGCGTTTTTCAATTTCTTTTTTAAATGACTCAGTCGCTGCCGGATTGTGGTGTTCCTTTTCGTGTTTCCTGAGCTGGAAATAGAGCTGGTTGCATTCGCGCTCAAGAATTTCCTTTCTTTCTTCAAAAGAAGCCAGCAGCTTTTTTTTGCTGTTTTCAGTCAAAACCTGCATGACGGTAACACGTTGGATAATTTGCATGGCATCATCACCTACTGTCCCGTGATTTTTCCTTTCCCTGAAATCCGGCAGCCTGGCATAAGCCGACAATCGGAATCGTTCATCTGTTTCTATTTTTCTTTCATGTTAAAAAAGGGGGAGGTTTTCACCCTCTCCCCTTAGTCTGCGATCTCAAGTTGAACTTTCTTAGAAGACTGTGCGCCTGCCGCAAATACGACAGAGCGTATCGCTCTTGCAGTGCGCCCTTTTTTGCCGATGATCTTGCCGGTATCCTCTCTGTTGACAGACAGGCGGAACATCGTCCGCTCTGGATTTTCCTCTTTGAAAACCTGAACATCATCCGGGTGATCCACAAGCGGTTTGACCAGTGATACAATCAGCTCTTCCAAGTGCAGATCACTCATTATTTGCTTTGTTTAGCGTTGTGGAATTTTTCCATAATGCCTTCTTTAGAGAACAGGTTGCGAACAGTGTCAGACGGTTTAGCTCCTGTTTGAAGCCATTTAAGAGCAAGCTCTTCGTCGATTTTGACTTCCGCTGGTTTTGCAACCGGGTTGTAAGTTCCGACTGTTTCGATGAAACGGCCGTCACGCGGTGAACGAGAATCTGCTACAACAATACGATAGAAAGGAGATTTTTTAGCTCCCATACGTTTTAAACGAATTTTTACTGCCATTTTACTAGCACCTCCGAAAATATTTCAACAAGATAGTATATTAACAATGATAAAAGTGTTTGTAAAGTGTTTTTTCTTAACAACGTTTTTATCATCTGAAAACAGGTTTACATGAAGGGCAGTTTAAACCCTTTTTTCTTGCCTTTTGTCATGTTTGTCATCTGTTTCATCATTTTTTTCATTTCTTCAAATTGCTTTAAAAGACGGTTAACTTCCTGAACGGATGTCCCGCTTCCTTTTGCAATCCGTTTGCGCCTGCTTGCATTGATGATCTCAGGCTGCTCTTTTTCCTTCCCGGTCATCGACTTGATGATGGCTTCGATATGGCTGAGCTGTTTTTCATCAACCTTAACGTTTTTTAAGCCTTTCATTTTGCCTGCGCCGGGCATCATTTGAATCAGGTCTTCAAGCGGTCCCATATTGCGGACCTGTCCGAGCTGTTCCAAAAAGTCGTCGAGCGTAAAGCTCATATTTTTCATTTTTTGCTCGAGTTCTTTCGCCTTTTCTTCGTCTACGTTGGCTTGGGCTTTCTCGATAAGGGTGAGCACATCGCCCATTCCGAGAATCCGCGAAGCCATCCGTTCGGGATGAAACGGCTCCAGCGCATCAAGCTTTTCGCCCATTCCGGCGAATTTGATCGGCGTGTTTGTCACGGCGCGGATTGACAAGGCCGCCCCGCCTCTTGTATCACCGTCAAGCTTCGTCAAGATGACACCCGTCACACCGAGCTGTTCGTTGAAGCTTTTGGCAACATTGACCGCGTCTTGACCCGTCATGGAGTCAACGACAAGGAAAATCTCTTCCGGCTGAGCTGTTTCTTTTACCTGCTCAAGCTCATCCATCAGTTCTTCATCAATGTGAAGGCGTCCCGCCGTATCGATGAGAACGTAGTCGTGATGATCTTCTTTCGCCTTTTCGATGGCCTGCTTGGTAATCTCCACCGGACTGACCTTGTCACCAAGTGAAAATACCGGCATATCGAGCTGCTTGCCGAGCGTTTCCAGCTGTTTGATCGCCGCCGGGCGGTAGATGTCTGCTGCCACGAGCAGCGGATTGCGGTTATGTTTTTTGCGAAGCAGGTTGGCAAGCTTTCCGGTCGACGTCGTTTTACCGGCCCCTTGCAGACCGACCATCATGATGACGGTCGGCGGACGCTTTGCAGCGGCAATCTTGCTTTCCTCGCCGCCCATCAGCTCCGTCAGCTCTTCTTTTACCACTTTAATGACCTGCTGTCCGGGCGTCAGGCTTTTCATAACGTCTTGTCCGACAGCTCGTTCGCTTACCTTTTTCACAAAATCTTTCACGACTTTAAAATTGACGTCCGCTTCAAGGAGCGCTAAACGGACTTCGCGCATCATGTCTTTGACGTCTTGCTCCGTTACTTTTCCTTTTCCGCGGATTTTTGAGATCGTTTGTTGCAGTCGGTCGGCTAATCCTTCGAATGCCATATTAAGTGCCGCCTCCTAATCTAATTTCTCAAGCGCATCGATCAGGGATTCCGCCTCGGGCTGACCGTCAGTCAGCTTTCTCAGCTCTTCAAAAATCTTTTTGCGCTCTTGAAATTTTTTAAACAAAAGTAGCTTTTCTTCATATTGCTCAAGCATGGCTTCCGTCCGTTTGATATTGTCATAGACCGCCTGCCTTGAGACATGATATTCTTCAGCTATTTCGCCAAGGGAGAAATCATCTAAGTAGTAAAGCGACATGTAGCTTTTTTGTTTTGATGTCAACAACGACTGATAGAAATCGAATAAGTAATTCATTCTCGTTGTTTTTTCAAGCGTCATGAGACTCTCCCCTTTGTTAAGTCAAATCCCTTTACGATACACTAGTTTACGCTGAAATATTTGATCTGTCAAGTTTTTATCTTGTCATACATGACGGCGATAAAGAAAACCCCGGCGAAGGGGTTTTCCGCGCCTATTCTTCTTTCTCGATCAGATCGGAAAACAGGCCGTATACATATGACTCTGCTTCAAACGGCTGCAGGTCATCCATTTTTTCTCCCAGTCCGACAAACTTGACCGGAATCTGCAGCTCGTGGCGGATGGCGAGGACGATGCCGCCTTTTGCCGTTCCGTCGAGCTTCGTCAGCACGATGCCAGAGACATCAGTCGCTTTGGAAAATTCGCGCGCCTGTGTCATCGCGTTCTGCCCTGTCGTCGCATCCAGTACGAGCAGCACTTCATGAGGCGCATCAGGCACTTCGCGCTGAATCACGCGCTTTACCTTTTCGAGTTCTTTCATTAAGTTCACTTTATTTTGCAGGCGGCCTGCCGTGTCGCAAAGCAGAACATCGGCGCCGCGGGCTTTCGCGGCTTGAACAGCGTCATAGATAACGGCCGCAGGATCCGAACCTTCCGCCTGTTTGACGACATGCGCGCCGACGCGCTCTCCCCACACTTCAAGCTGGTCGATCGCGCCGGCCCTGAATGTATCTCCGGCAGCAAGGACGACATTTTTGCCTTCTTTGATGAATTGATGGGCGAGCTTGCCGATCGTCGTCGTTTTGCCGACGCCGTTGACGCCGACGAATAAAATGATGTTTAAGCGGCCGTCTTCGACGCGGAGCTCTGCTGCTTCCTGCTCCCCGCCTTCATAGATTTCGACGAGCTTTTCAGAAATGACGGACTGAACCTCTTTCGGGTCCTGTATATTTCTTCGTTTGACCTCGCTCTTCAGTTCGTCAATCAGCTCCATCACCGTTGCAACGCCGACATCAGCGCTGATCAGAACCTCTTCAAGCTCTTCAAAAAAATCCTCGTCCACTTTCCGGTAGCGGGAGACAAGCTCATTGACCCGCTCCTGAAACGTATTTCTCGTTTTCGCCAGGCCTTCTTTAAATTTGCCTGAGACCGAATCGGTCTGCTGTGTGATTTTTTCTTTCAGTTTTTTAAAAAAGCTCATGTCCTGTAACCTCGCTTTATTGAACTAATTCTTTTGTTTCTTCAAGCTTGACTGAGACCAGCTTGGAAACGCCTGATTCCTGCATCGTCACGCCGTAAAGAACATCGGCTTCTTCCATGGTTCCTTTCCGGTGGGTGATGACGATAAACTGGGTTTCATGGCTGTATTTTTTCAAGTATTGGGCAAAGCGGAACACGTTCGCTTCGTCAAGCGCCGCCTCGACTTCATCCAGCACGCAGAACGGAACCGGTCTGACTTTGAGGATCGAAAACAGGAGCGCGATCGCCGTCAAGGCCCGTTCCCCGCCGGAAAGCAGGCTCAGGTTCTGCAGTTTTTTGCCCGGAGGCTGAGCGATAATATCGACGCCCGATTGGAGCAGGTCATTCGGATCTGTCAGCTTGAGCTCGGCTCTTCCGCCGCCGAACAGCGCCCGGAAGACGTCTTCGAAATGGGAACTGATCTGCGCAAATGTTTCCGCAAAACGCTTCGTCATTTCCTCATCCATTTCCTCGATAACCTTAAAGAGCGTATTTTTCGCTTCGAGCAGGTCGTCTTTCTGCTCCGAGAGGAAGAGGTAGCGTTCATTGACCCTTTCGAATTCCTCAATGCTGCCGAGGTTCACCGTTCCCAGCTCTTCGATCGCAAGCTTGATCAGCTTGACGCGCTTCCTCGCTTCTTCAGGGGAAAGCTCCAACGGATATTTTTCCCTTGCCCCTTCAAATGAAAGACCGTACTCTTCTCGCAGGAAAGAGAGCAGGTTGTCGAGTTCGACTTCCATGCGGCCGAGCTTGACTTCTTCGTCTTTTAAGAGACCGGCCATCTGCTTATACTGGCGCTTCATTTCTTTCAGTTCCAGCTCTTCGGTTTCAAGGCCTTTTTGCAGTTTCATCCGCTGCTCTCTTCTTGATGCGATAAGCTCTGCGGTTTTATTTTTGTCGTTCAGCTTCTTTTTCGCAGCTTCTTCAAGTTTTTCCTCACCGGAAGTATTGGAGGTCATCTCTGTCGTCAAGAAAGAAAGATCCTCTTCGGCCACCTTGAGCGCTTCCGCATTCTCGGCATACTCTTCTTCAAGCCTTGCTAGCTTTTCCCGTTCATTTTCACACGACTGTTCGGTTTTCGCCAGCACGACTTTCAAATCGGTCAGCTCGCTTTGCAGCGCTTCTTTCGTCGAGGTCTGCGTCTGTTTCCGCTCCGTCATGGCTTCGATTTCGGAATCGAGGCGCTTCAGCTCGCCGGCGATCGATGTGAGCTTTTCTTCAAGCTCTTTTTTACGCCTCTTCTTGTCTTCGTCTCCTTCGAGCAGAGCCGATTTTTCCTGGTCGTAGAGTTCCAAATGGCTGTTGACGTTTTTCTCGGCGATTTCGAGTTCGTACAGACGACCTTTGATTTCCTGCTGCTCGGTTCTTATGCGTTCTCCGTCCTCGCGGAGTGACTGAAGTTTGGCATCAAGCTCCTGAATCGTCAGCTTCAGGGTTTTCACTTCTTTTTCGAGCAATTCGGTTTTCTCTTCCATTTCTGCGAGGCGTTTTGTCTGGGCTTCCAGTTCCCTGTTGCGTCCCAGAAGCGAGCTGCTTTTTTTCTTAACAGCTCCTCCCGTCATTGAACCGCCCGGATTGACGACATCCCCTTCAAGGGTGACGATCCGGTACCTGTGGCCGAGCCGCTTAGCAAGGTCGTTGGCGCCTTTTAAATGCTCGGTGATCAGTACGGTGCCGAGCAGGTTTTGCACGACGGTCCGGTAGGCCGGATCAAACGAAACAAGCTCGCTGGCGATGCCGATGAACGACGGGTTTTCTTTCGCCGCCTCGATGTCTCTCGACTGGATGCGGCGCTCTTTGATGACGGAAAGCGGGAGAAAGGTCGCCCTTCCGAACGAATGCTTTTTCAAATATTGAATCGCCCGTCTTGCGGCATCTTCATCTTCTGTGACAACATGCTGGGCTGTTGCACCGAGCGCAATTTCGATCGCTGTTTCATACCGCTCGTCCGTCTTTAACAGCTCCGCAATCGCGCCGCGAATTCCCGGAAGCTCGCTCTTGGCCTTTAATACTTCTTTGACGCCTTGATAAAACCCTGAGAAGTCCTCCTGCATCGCTTCAAGCATTTCCTTTTTAGAGCGCGCCTGCTGAACGTATTGATAAGCCTGGTAAAGGGCGGATTCCTTTTTTTCGTACTGGCTTTTTTTCTGTTCGTAGCTTTTTTGCGCGTCCCTGAATGCTTGAATCTGGCTGTGAAGGCGCTCGTCCACGAGGCTGAATTCTTGTTCGGTTTTCATCTTTCGGTCGGCGATTTCCTTCCGCTCGCTTAAATATTTTTCATTGTTTTGGGCGAGCCGTTTTTGCTGTGCCGCAGATTGGGACATTTGGTCTTCAAGAAATTGAAGCTCGTTTCGGACGGAAGCCTGTTCGTTCAACAGCTCGAAGTAATCGCTTTTCAACTGTTCGATTTCTTCTTCTACATTTTCGCTGTATCCGGAGAGAGCCTGATTCTTTTCTTTCACCTGGCGGGCAAGCTCTTTTGTTTCGGTCTCGAGCTTTTCAAACACAAGCTTCTGCGCGGCGATTTTCTCTTTCAGGCTGCGCTCTTTTTCACTGCGGTGGACGATCGCTTCTTCAAGCTGGGCTCTGTTTTGCGTCGCGTTTTTTTTGCGTTCCTTCAGCACTTCTTTCCGGCCTTCAAGCTTCTCCAGTTCCTCGCTTGTCAAAAGCAGCACTTGCTGAAGCTCATCGACCGATTCGTCGAGCGCTTGAATTTTATCTCTTGCCTCTTCGATCTTGGCTTCTTTTGCCTGGATGGCCGCAGAAGATGACATTTCTTCGTCTTTCGCCTTTTCGACTTTTTGCTGAAGGGATTCCCATTTTCCGTGAAGCTCTTCGATATCATGCGCCGTTAACGCGATTTCGTTTTTTTCAAGCTCAGCCTTTTTTTCAAGGTAGTCTTTGGCGATCGATGCCTGCACTTTCAGCGGCTCCACCTGTCCCTCGAGTTCGTGGAGAATGTCTTCGACCCGGTTCAAATTGTCCTGTGTCTCAAACAGCTTGTTTTCGGCTTTTTTCTTTCTTGTTTTGTATTTTAATACGCCGGCCGCTTCTTCAAAGATGCTTCTTCGTTCTTCAGCCTTGCTGCTTAAAATCTCTTCGACTTTGCCTTGGCTGATGATGGAAAATGCTTCTTTTCCAAGCCCTGAATCCATAAAAAGATCGATGATGTCTTTCAGGCGGCACGGCTGGTTGTTGATGAGAAATTCGCTTTCTCCCGATCTGTAGACTCTTCTCGTCACACTGACTTCGTGAAAATCGATCGGCAAAAAGCGGTCGTCATTGTCAAGCGTCAGCGTCACTTCGGCAAGATTCAGCTTTTTCCGCGAGTCGCTGCCGGCAAAAATGATATCTTCCATTTTGCCGCCCCTGAGCGATTTGGCGGACTGTTCACCGAGCACCCAGCGGATCGCGTCGGTGATGTTGCTTTTTCCGCTGCCGTTCGGGCCGACGACGGCTGTCACGCCTTTTACAAAATCTACAGAAATTCGTTCTGCAAACGATTTAAATCCTATCACGTCTAAACGTTTGAGGAACATGGTGATCCTCCTTATGTATTAAAGTATTACAATTCTATCATAACCCTATGGAAAAGGCTCAAAATACATTGAAATCCCCCTGAGTTTTGCAAGGGGGATTTATTGTTTCATATGGTGTTTTTGCAGCTTCGCAAGCGCTTCTTGAGCGGCATGCTGTTCTGCTTCTTTTTTGGAACGGCCGCTTCCCACCCCAAGTACTTCTCCTTTTAGCGATACGTTTGCTTCAAATTCGCGGTTGTGCGCCGGTCCTTTTTCCTGAAGGATTTTATACTCCAGAATGCCTCGTCCGTCGCGCTGTACAAATTCCTGCAGCTGGCTTTTAAAATCCATCACATGAGAAAAAGCACCATCGTCGATTTTAGGGAAAACGTACGCTTTCAGAAAGGCCACGACAGCTTCGAGCCCCTGATCCAGATAGAGCGCACCGATAAAAGCTTCAAACACATCGGCTAAAAGCGCCGGACGCTTTCTTCCTCCAGTCATTTCCTCTCCTTTTCCCAATAGAACAAGCTCTCCGAAAGAAAGCTCGTGGGCCAGGGAAACCAAAGAAGGCTCGCATACGATCGCCGCTCTCAATTTCGTCAAATCACCCTCGCTCATCGCCGGGTATTTGGCGTATAAAAATTGAGAAATCGTCAGTTCCAAAACGGCGTCTCCTAAAAATTCAAGCCTCTCATTATCTTCATATGGCTTCTTTCGATGCTCATTCACATAAGATGAATGTGTAAACGCTTGATATAAAAGCTTCTCGTTTTGAAATTGAACCGAAATCCGTTCCTGAAACTTTTTAAACTGCTCCGCTTTCTTTTGAAACATTTTTTTGTCTCTGAAATGTGAATGTTTTGACATAGCAACCTCCATATGGGCACATCGAGTTCACCTCACCTCCTATGAAAAGGCAGGTTCGTGTATCATTGGGCAAAACATTAAAATTAAAGCCGCATTTATAAAGGGATAAAGCCCCGTCTTTAAACGGGACTTTAATGAGCTTACTGCTTACTATTTATGTAGTTCACAGCGTCACCGACTGTTGCAATCTTTTCAGCATCTTCGTCAGAAATCTCCATATCAAACTCGTCTTCAAGTTCCATGACAAGCTCAACTACATCCAGGGAATCAGCGCCTAAATCCTCTTTAAAAGAAGCTTCAAGAGTGACGTCAGCTTCATCCACGCCGAGGCGGTCTACGATGATTTTTGTTACACGCTCTAATGCGTCTGCCATAGCTATTCACCTCCCCTCAAGTATTATAGTTGATTCGTTTTTAAAAAACCAGAGATAATTCAATTTTTGATTTCGTTTAAACCATAGCCATTCCGCCGTTGATGTTCAGCGTCTGGCCGGTCATGTAGCTCGCATGGTCAGATGCGAGGAAAACAACGGCGCTGCTGATGTCAGACGGATCGCCGAACCGTGCAAGCGGAATCTGCTTCAGCATTTCATCTTGAATGTCTTTTGTCAGCTTGTCCGTCATTTCCGTTGAAATAAATCCCGGAGCGATCGCATTAACGGTGATGTTTCTTGACGCCAGCTCTTTCGCCAGCGTTTTCGTCAAGCCGATCACGCCTGATTTAGCCGCGACATAGTTGGCCTGCCCGGCGTTACCGACGACGCCTACAACCGAGGTGATATTGATGATTCGGCCGCTTCTTTGTTTCATCATCTGTCTTGTCACAGCTTTAGAACAATTGAACACACCTTTTAAGTTTATGTTAATGACGTCGTCCCATTCATCTTCTTTCATTCTCATGAACAGATTATCTTTTGTAATGCCCGCATTGTTGACAAGGATGTCAAGCGTGCCGAAGCGTCCGACCGCTTCTTTCATCATCGCCTGAACTTCATCCGCATTGGAAACGTCTGCTTTAAAAGCAAACGCATCGCGGCCGAGCGCTTTGATTTCGTCTACAACTTCGTTCGCTTTCGCTTCATTTCCCGCGTAGTTAACGACGACATTTGCTCCGTTTTTCGCCAGGTCCAGGGCGATCGCGCGGCCGATCCCTCTTGAGGCTCCTGTAACAACGGCTGTTTTATTCTCCAGCATTTTCGTTTTCCTCCTTCAACGTTTGAACGGCAAGTTCAATTGTGTTCGGGTCTGATACAGCAATCGTTTTGACTCTGCGGTTCACTTTCTTCACAAGCCCTGACAAAACTTTTCCGGGACCGATTTCGATGAACGTTGTGACGCCTTCGTCAATCAAGCGGCTGATTGTTTCTTCAAAGCGTACAGGGGAATACAGCTGTTCAATCAGTTTATTCTTAATGTCGTCTTTATCCGTTACAAAGTCGGCCGTTACGTTGGAGACGACCGGAATCGCTGCATCGTTGATCGTGCACGCATCAAGAACTTCACGAAGCTTATCAGCTGCCGGCTTCATCAGTTCAGAATGGAACGGCCCGCTGACTTCGAGAGGAATCGCGCGTTTTGCGCCCTTTTCTTTGGCAAGCTCTGAAGCGAGCTCCACGCCTTTAGCTGTTCCCGAGATGACGATTTGCCCGGGGCAGTTCAAATTGGCAAGCTGAACAAGATTTCCTTCTTCAGAAATTTTGTCCGTCACTTCTTTGAGCGCCTCGCTGTCCATGCCGAGAATTGCCGCCATCGCGCCTTCTCCTGCCGGCACGGCTTCATTCATGAATTCGCCGCGCTTTCTGACGGCATAAACCGCATCTTTAAACGACAAGGCGCCGGCAGCTACCAATGCACTGTATTCGCCGAGGCTGTGCCCTGCCGCATAATCGGCTTTAATGCCGTATTCCTTCAGTTTTTCAAGCGCTGCGATGCTCGCCGTTAAAAGGCTTGGCTGCGCGTTGTATGTAAGCGTCAGTTCCTTTGCATCCCCTTCAAACATGAGGGTGCTCAGTTTTGTTTCAAGCGTTTGATCCGCTTCTTCAAAAATCTTCTTCGCATTCGGTTCTTTTTCATACAATTCGTGTCCCATGCCGATATGCTGCGAACCTTGGCCCGGGAATAGAAAAGCAATCTTGCCCATGTGTTAAAACCTCCAGACTATTCATCTGCTTTTTGTTGAATTTTTTCTTCGATAAATGCCGCGACATTTTGACTGACCATCTCTCTTGCCTGGCGGATCGCGTGATAAACAGCGCGTCCGTCAGATGATCCGTGCGCTTTAATGACGGGCGCCTTTAAGCCGAACAATCCGGCTCCGCCGTATTCAGAGTAATCCATTTTTGTTTTCATTTCTTTCAGCTTCGGCTTCAGCGCAGAAGCGGCGAGCTTCGCCGTGAAGCTCGAAGTCAGCGTCGTTCTCAGCATTTTAAAAATGGACAGCGCCGCGCCCTCGACTGTTTTCAAGGCAACGTTACCGGTAAAGCCGTCTGTCACGATGACATCAGCGACTCCGTCCAGCATGTCGCGTGCTTCCACATTGCCGATGAAGTTCAGATCGGTTTCCTTTAATTTTTGAAAGGTCTGCTTGGCAAGCTCATTTCCTTTTTTGTCTTCGGTTCCGACGTTTAAAAGTCCGATGCGCGGATTTTTAACGCCCAGCACCTGTTCTCCGTAAACAGATCCCATAATGGCGTATTGAACGAGATGTTCGGGCTTGGCGTCCACATTCGCTCCGACATCAAGAAGGAGAAAGCCGTCACCGGAGACGGTCGGCAATGTCGGTGCCAACGCAGGCCTTTCAATCCCTTCAATCCGGCCGACAATAAAGAGCCCGGCCGTCATAAGCGCTCCGGTGTTTCCTGCGGAAATGCAGGCATCCGCCCTGCCTTCAGCGACTTCCCCAGCCATCAGAACCATCGATGAATTCTTCTTTCTTCTGACGGCTCTGACAGGCTCGTCTGTCGCTTCGATGACTTCTTCCGCATGTTTAACAGTGATCCGCCCGTGTTCTGTTAAATGGGCGGCTATTTTTTCCCGGTCGCCGATCAGCGTGATCTCGAGGTCTTCAAAATCTTCGACCGCTTTCATCACGCCTTCAATAACCGCTTTGGGAGCATTGTCTCCTCCCATGGCATCTACAGCAATTTTCATGACTTACGCGCCACCTTCTATGATTGTTTTGAACGATACATGACAAATTCGCCTGAAAACACAGGCTCTTCGGCAACATAGCTGTTCACTTCAACAACTGTTCTGCCTTTATCTTTATCAAGTTTCACGACTTTTGCTTTTGCAACGACCCGTTCGCCTTGCTTGACCTGCCTGGTAAAGCGGATGTCCGCTTTGGCTGTCAATGCGAGCTCATCATCGATGAGGGCGACGGCGAGCGAGTTGGCCTGGGCAAACAAATGGTGCCCCCTGGCGATTTGATTTCGGCTGAAAACATGCTCCCTTCTGATCTCAAGAATGGAAATCGCGTGCTCATCCAGCTCCAAGTCAATGATCTCGCCAATGACCTCGTCGAGCGGGAGAGACTTGACTTCATCTTCAAGAGATTTCTCGGCAACACTTTTGATTCTTTCTCTCAGTTCAGGTATGGAAAGTTCCAAACGGTCCAAGCGAATCGTCTGAATGCTGACGTTAAATTTCTCAGCTAACTCCTCGTCCGTAATAAACGGGGTCGTACGAATCGTCTGCTGCAGCAATTCTTGGCGTTCCCTCTTACTTTTTCTCATGTTTTTAAACACCATCCGCGCAATTATGACTAGGTACTAATAGTAGTATATAATTTCATAGATTGGAATGCAATCTTTCTTTACCCGCCGACGATAAATTTTCACGGGACTTCAGGTCAGCTCAGCTTTTCTCCGTCCATAACCCCGCTGTTTTTCAAGTGTTCCCGCAGGTTTTCATATTCGGCATCCGTCCAGAACGCTTTTGAAGAGACAAGTTCTGCAGCGTCTCTTCTTGCCGTTTCCAGCGCGCGGTAGTCGTGAACCATGTCGGCGACTTTAAACTCCGGCATCCCGCTCTGTTTTTTGCCGAAGAAGTCCCCGGGCCCTCTAAGTTCAAGATCCTTTTCAGAAAGCTCAAAGCCGTCCGTCGTCTCAGACATGATGCTCATGCGCTCTTTGCCCGTTTCTGATTTCGGGTCTGCCATTAAGATGCAATACGACTGGTGGTCGCCCCGCCCGACCCGGCCGCGAAGCTGGTGGAGCTGGGAAAGGCCGAACCGGTCGGCATCATAGATCAGCATGACCGTCGCATTCGGAACGTTTACCCCGACTTCAACGACGGTTGTGGAAACGAGAATCTGGCATTCGTTTTTGCTGAACTGCCTCATCACCTGTTCTTTTTCGTCATTTGACAGCTTTCCGTGCATGAGACCGATCTGCCATCTTCCTCTGAAGGCATGGGTCAGCATGCTGTGCACATCGATCGCGTTTTGAACGTCGAGCTTGTCCGATTCTTCAATCAAGGGACAAATCACATACGCCTGTCTGCCTTTTTTAAGTTCTTTTTCGATAAACGCGAGAATCCGTTCGAGCATGTCGTGCTTCACCCAATAAGTCTCAATCCGCTTTCGCCCAGCCGGCATTTCATCGATGACGGACACATCCATTTCCCCGAAAACCGTGATCGCCAGTGTTCTCGGAATCGGCGTCGCCGTCATAAACAAGACATCGGGATCTTTCCCCTTGCTTCTCAGTTTTTTTCTTTGCTCGACGCCGAAGCGGTGCTGTTCATCGGTGATCACGAGTCCGAGCTGTTTAAAGTGGACATCGTCTTGAATAAGGGCGTGCGTCCCCACTAAAATATCTATTTCTCCTTCTTTTAATCTTTCTAAAAGCTCTCTTCTCCTTTTCCCTTTCACAGAGCTTGTTAAAAGCGCCACATTGACATCGTGTTGCTCAAAGAGAGATACAAGCGAATCGGCGTGCTGTTCCGCCAGTATTTCGGTCGGCACCATCATCGCCCCCTGGAATCCCGAAAGCAGCGAGGCGTATAACGCAATCGCGGCGACGGCTGTTTTGCCTGAACCGACGTCTCCTTGCAAAAGCCGATTCATTTTATACCCTGAAGCCATATCCCTTAATATGTCGTCGAGCGCTTTCGCCTGCGCGTTTGTCAAAGGAAACGGAAGGCTTTTGACAAACGAATTGACGTCTTCCAGCTGAAAGGTGTGGCTGATTCCGTCGGACGCTTCCCGCTCGAACTTCCGCAAAGCCTGCATTTTCAGCTGAAACAATAAAAATTCCTCATACACAAAACGGCGCCGGGCATGTTTTAAAGCTTCCCTCGACTCGGGCTTGTGCATCGCCTTTACCGCCTCCTGGTAAGACAGAAGTTTATAGGCGGTCCGAAGCTTTTCCGGAAGGGGATCTTCGGCGAACGGCAAATGGCTGCGGACGGCTTCTTGAATCAATTTCCTCATCGTCTTTACGGTGATGTTTTCTTTGACAGAGTAGACGGGTTCAATTGATTGGTCACCTTGGTGCGGCCCATTTTTCAGCTCCTGCACCATCACGGATTGTCTGTGCTTGTCCCATTTTCCGGTTACGGTAACAATCGAGCCGATCGCAAGCTTTTTTTTCAAATAAGGCCTGTTAAAGCAAACCGCTGTGATCAAATAGTTTCCGACCAATAGCCGGAATGTGAGGCGGCTCCGCTTTTTCCCGTAATAGGCAAGAGAAGGCTCGCTGTGAACCTTCCCTTCCACCGTCACTCGTTCGTCGTGTGCCACTTCTTCCAAATCGCGCAATTCATAATCGTCATATCGGTACGGGAAGTAGTTTAAAAGATCGAGAACCGTATAGATTCCAAGCTCGTTTAACGTTTTTTCCGTTTCCGTCCCGACGCCTTTTATAACAGATATACTAAGTTGCAGATTGTGTTCCACGTGCAGCTGACGCTCCTCCGAATATTTTTTTCTCCAATTCTTTGCCCGTCGGTGTTGCGGCAAGACCGCCCCGGCCTGTTTCCCTCAGTGCCGTCGGCATCGTCTGGCCGATTTTGTACATCGCATCGATCACTTCATCGCATGGAATGCGGCTTGTAATGCCGGCAAGCGCCATATCAGCCGCGACCATTGCGTTGGCTGCGCCCATCGCGTTCCGCTTCACACACGGGACCTCAACGAGCCCTGCGACAGGATCGCAGACTAGACCGAGTACGTTTTTTAAAGCGATCGCCATTGCTTCGGCGCACTGTTCAGGGGTTCCGCCCGCCATTTCGACGATGGCGGCAGCCGCCATGCCCGAGGCTGAGCCGACTTCAGCCTGACAGCCTCCGGCGGCTCCCGAAATGCTCGCATTGTTGGCAACGACGAATCCGAACGCTCCCGATGTAAATAAAAAGCGGACCATCTGCTCTTTCGTCGGGTGAAGTTTCTCTTTTACCGCAAAGAGCGTCCCCGGGACAACGCCGGCCGATCCGGCCGTCGGCGTTGCGCAAATCGTTCCCATCGCAGCGTTGACTTCATTTGTCGCAACCGCTTTGCTGACAGCGTCAAGGACGACATCCCCTGACAGCCCTTTGCCCGATTTGAGGTAGGCCTGAAGCTTAACGGCGTCTCCTCCCGTCAATCCTGAGTGCGACACGACGCCTTCAATACCTTTTTGAACAGCATCTTCCATCACGGCCAAGTTGGCTTCCATCTGCTTGAATATTTCTTCCCGTGTCCGGCCTGACATCTCGATCTCTTGCGTGATCATGATTTCAGAGATGGGCACGTTCTTTTCTTTTGTCAGCTGAATTAATTCTTTCACATTTCGAAACATATCGTCTCACCCTCCTTTTAGTCAGCGATCTGGGTCACCTCAATGATGTTCGGCAGCGCTCTCAATTCTTCAAAAACAGCCGGATCAATCGTTTGATCGACCTCAATCGTCATGAGCGCTTCCTGGCCGACGTCTTTGCGGGCCACTTCCATATGGCCGATGTTGATTGCGAACTTTGCAAGCACATTGGCTACGCCTGCAATCGTTCCGTAGCGGTCGTTATGGACGACTAAAATAGCGGGGTGATTTCCCGATAATCTGAGTTCAAAGCCGTTCAGCTCAATGATTTCGATTTTCCCCCCGCCGATTGAGATGCCTGCGAGTTCAAGGGAGCCTTCATCATCAGAGATGAGGATGCGGGCTGTATTGGGATGCTTCGGAACCGCTTCTTCTTCCCGAAACTCGATGGCGATTCCCTTTTCTTCGGCTAGGCGGATCGAATCTTTGATTCTTTCATCAAATGTATCAAAATCCAAAAGGCCGCCGATGATCGCAACATCTGTTCCATGTCCTTTATATGTTTCGGCAAAAGAACCGTACAATGACACGATGATTTGTTTCGGCTCCCTCCCAAACACGCTTCTGGCGACTCTGCCGATTCTGGCCGCGCCGGCCGTATGAGAACTTGACGGTCCGATCATGACGGGCCCGATAATATCAAACACACTTCTGTACTTCATCCTTATCCCCCTTTTACACACAGATTCCCCCGCTGTATACGGAGGAAAAAAAGCCGTTTTTTTTAGACTAATCGATCATTCCCCGATTGGCAAGCAGACAATCGCCCGAGCGGGCTGATGCTTTAAAAAAAGCCAAAAGAAGAGAAGGGCTTTTATCAACATGCCCTTCTGCCTTTGATCCTTTATTCAACAGCCAAAATGTAGGAATACAGCGGCTGTTTTCCGTCGTGCACTTCTACTTCAACGTCTTCGTACGTCTCGCTGATGAAGGCTGCGAGTTCTTCGGCCTCTTCTTCCGGCGCGTCTTCCCCTTTGATCACAGTGACGATTTCGCTGTCTTCATCGATCATGCCTGCGATCAGCTTTTTCGCTGCTGTTAACTGGTCAGACGCCGTCTCAACGATTTTTCCGTTTAATATGCCCATAAAATCGCCTTTTTTAATATCGATGCCGTCAATGTTTGTGTCTCTTACCGCATAGGTGATTTGTCCGCTTTTCACCTCGCCGATTGCATCAAGCATAGCGGCTTCATTTTCGTCCGCTCCAAGGGCCGGGTTGAATGCGAGCAGTGCGGCCATCCCTTGAGGAACGGTCTTCGTCGGGATGACAATCACATGTTGTCCGGCAACATCCGCAGCCTGGTTCGCCGCCATCACAATGTTTGAATTATTCGGCAGGATCACAACCGTGTCCGCATTGGCGTCTTTGATCGCCTGAACGATGTCTTCCGTGCTCGGATTCATCGTCTGGCCGCCTTCTATGACCTTTGTGGCGCCGATGCTTTCGAAAAGCTCGGCAATCCCTTCTCCCATAGCAACTGTGACGATGCCGTACGGCTGTTTTTCTGCCGGAGCTTTTTCAGCCGGTGCAGCTGTCTCCTGTTTGTTCTGACTGAGAATCGCGGTGTGCTGTTCTCTCATATTTTCGATTTTCATGTTGATGAGGCTGCCGTATTTTTGCGCATAAGTCATGACTTCCCCTGGATATTCGGCATGGATGTGCACCTTGGCGATATTTTCGTCTGAGACGACGAGCAGCGAATCACCGAAGCCGCTTAAATCCTGGCGGAACGTATCTTCATTAAAGTTTCTTTTGCCGCTGTCGAGCTTCACCATAAACTCCGTGCAATAGCCGAATTCGATGTCTTCTGTGTTCATGTGGCTTTGAGCGTTTTTATGGTGCTCCGCACTGACAAGATCATTCAATGACGGAAGTGCAGCCGCTTTTTCAGAAAGCTTTTCTCCCTTTAAAGAAGCGAGAAACCCTTCATATACGTAAAGAAGCCCTTTTCCGCCGCTGTCGACGACACCGACTTCCTTTAAAACCGGAAGCAGCTCAGGCGTCCGCTCCAATGAAGCCTCCGCTTCATTCACGACGGCTTCCATCACCTTGATGATATCGGTTTCAGTTTGAGCGGTGAGCACAGCTTTTTTTGCCGCATCTTTGGCAACCGTCAAGATCGTGCCTTCGACCGGTTTCATGACGGCCTTGTAGGCGGTGTCAACTCCGGCCTGAAACGCGGCGGCAAATTCTTTCGCGTTAATTTCCGATTTCTGTTCAATCGATTTGCCAAAGCCTCTGAACAGCTGGGATAAAATGACGCCCGAGTTTCCCCGCGCTCCCATCAGAAGCCCCCTTGACAGGCTTTGTGCCACTTTTCCGATATTGGCGGTATCGATTTGCTCCACTTCTTTTGCACCGGATGTCATCGACAGATTCATGTTCGTTCCTGTATCTCCGTCCGGAACCGGAAATACGTTTAACGCATCAACTACATTTGCGTTTTGAGACAGATGGTGTGCGCCGTACAGAACCATTTCTGCAAAAGCTTTTCCATCCAGATTTCGTATAGACACTCTTGTTTTCCTCCTAACTACGGGTTCGTCACTCGTACTCCTTGAACGTAAATATTTACGGAATCTACTGCAAGACCCACTGTATGGTCGAGCGTATATTTGACTTTTGTTTGAACATTATGTGCCACTTCTGAAATTTTTGTTCCGTAGCTAACAATGATGTACATGTCAATATGAATACGATCTTCTTCCTGGCGGACGAGAACGCCTCTTGCAAAGTTTTCTTTTCTAAGGATTTCAGTCAGTCCGTCTTTAATTTGGTTCTTGGATGCCATACCTACGATCCCGTAGCAGTCGATCGCTGCGCCTCCTGCAACCATGGCGACCACTTCGTTTGATATATCAATCTGTCCGTATTTTGTTCGGAATTCAATGGACACGTTGGTTCCTCCTTTTCGAGTCTCGCTTTTGACCTCTGGTTATCATCATTCTACTATAAGGACCTTCTTTTTAAAAGAACAGGCAGGCTTCTCTCCAAACCTAACCCTACTTATACTACAGCGCGTTCATTTTTTCAAGATGTCAAGGGATTTTTCTTGAAAGCAGAGTAATCAATAGTTGCAAACGGTTTTTAGCTGTGGTAAATTATTAAAGTATCTGAAGCATCACAGGTGATCAACTGATAAAGAATGATGATGTTTTTTTTGATAGTTAGGAGGGAAACAAATGGCACGTAAATGCGTTATTACAGGCAGAAAATCACGTTCTGGCAACTCTCGTTCTCACGCGATGAACGCTTCTAAACGCACATGGGGCGCTAACGTTCAAAAAGTGCGCATCCTTGTGAACGGCAAGCCTAAAAAAGTATATGTATCTGCTCGAGCTTTGAAATCTGGAAAAGTTGAGCGTGTATAAGAAAAAATAAACGCCTGCCAAGAGCGACTGTACGCTTTAGGCAGGCGTTTTTTCGTTCCTCTGCTTTCCCGGGGAGAGCCCTTTGACCCGCTCCGCAAAAAAAGCGCACCCGGCGCTTCTTAGTCTTTGCGAAACGAGCCAAGCATCGCCCGGACGATTCCCCCTAAAAACTTCGGTAATTTGATGGTGTAAAATTTCATTCCCTTCCCTCCTCAAAGAGTCCGCAACCGCATCCACCTTCAACATCGAATCCCAAACACAAAGCGAGCGGAAGCGCCAGGATATTTAATCAGTGCTTCTTATCATTATTAATATGCCTTCAGAAAACGAAAAAGCACCTTGTGAATGGATGAGTTCGTTACTAATACATAGTGTCGAACCGAGAGCAATATGACACTTATTTAAAGAATACTTAAATCCTTCGAGAGAAAGGTTTTTTACCGTCTCCGTAAACGGCAGGAATGAAATATACGGTTTTGTTTGATCATGCATGACGGTGTAGGAGCCTGGGGGATGCATGCTGATCGTATTTTGACGGTCGATCATGACGGTCTTGACGTTTTGCTTCATTGCGGTATAAAGAAGGTGCAGATTCCCTAGAAAATGGTCTGCTCTGCCTCCCGAAATGCCGAACATTCTGATGAATGAAGGCCGCTGTCCAACGGCCCAGCTCAACGCAAGATCCAAATCCGTCTGATCTTTTTCCGCCTGATAAATATGGAGGCGAGGAGCAGCCTTTTCAATGGCTTTTTTTTGTTCTTCTGTGATGCTGTCAAAATCCCCGAATGCTTCATCAGGCACGATCCCCGCTTCCAAAAGGGTTACAGCGCCTCTGTCAACCCCGACCCAAATCGCATCCCCGTCCTGATACTGCAGCAAGTCGGGAATCAGATGATCAGGGCCTCCCGCTACAATATTGATCGTTTTCATCGCATTGTCCTTTCTGTGAACGCCCTAAAAAAAGAGCGCAGCTGCAGAAAGCCGGCTCTCTTTCATCGGTAAACCTTACCCAAGCGCACCTTTTATATCGAAAATGGCTTTTTTGCGGTCTTTTTCGTTATAAACGGCAGATCCTGCAACAAGCAGGTTCGCTCCCGCTTCGATACACTGTCTTGCCGTATTTTTGTTGACGCCCCCGTCCACTTCAATCAGCAGGTCGCCAAGTCCTTTTTGCTCAGCCATCTCCTTGACCTGCCTGATTTTCGGCAGGACTGAGGAAATAAACGACTGTCCGCCGAAGCCCGGATTAACCGTCATCAATAATACGAGATCAAGGTCTTCAAGCACATGCTGGATCTGCTGCACAGGGGTATGCGGATTCAAGACGACACCCGCTTTGACCCCTTGTTCTTTAATGAGCTGGATCGTCCTGTGAAGGTGCGGGCACGCTTCAACATGGACGGACAAAATATCGGCGCCCGCTTTTGCAAAAGCAGGTATATAGCGGTCAGGCGCTTCGATCATTAAATGAACGTCGAGCGGAAGTTCAGTGATCGGGCGGACGGCTTCCACTACAAGCGGCCCGATGGTCAGGTTGGGAACGAAATGGCCGTCCATCACATCGATGTGGATGAAATCGGCGCCGCCTTGTTCCACATCTCGAATTTCTTCCCCTAGACGGGCAAAATCAGCTGAAAGAATCGAAGGAGCAACATATACCATATCTTAATACCTCGGCTTTCTATCTTTGATCTCTGTTAAAAATTCAACATAATGGTCGTAGCGATACTGGGCGATTTCACCGTTTTCCACGGCGCGTTTGACCGCGCAGTTCGGCTCTTTCATATGCAGGCACCCACGGAACTTGCATTCGGCACTTTTTTCACCGATTTCCAAAAATGTAGACCCTAAATCTTCAGCTTCAATACCGGCAAACTCAAGCGAGCTGAAGCCCGGGGTGTCCGCGACGAGCCCGCCGTTTATATCGATCAGCTCCACATGGCGAGTTGTATGCTTTCCCCTTCCCAAGTGGGTGGAAATCCCGGCGGTTTTCAGTTCAAGGTCAGGGCTGATCGCATTTAAAAGCGAAGATTTGCCCACGCCGGACTGGCCGGCGAATACAGTGATTTTATCTTGAAAATGGGGGATGATGTCTTCGATGCCGCTTCCGTTTTCCATCGATGTCAAATAGACGCTGTACCCGATGTTCCGGTAGTCTTCGGCATATTGGTGAATCCGCTCTTTCAGCGCGTCATCATCCACGAGATCCATTTTCGTGATGCATATGATCGGACTAATATACGCCGCTTCAACCAGCACTAAAAAACGATCCAATAGCGACGTGCTGAATGTCGGCTCCTTTGCCGAAAACACGAGAACCGCCTGATCCACGTTGCTGATCGGAGGTCTGACCAATTCATTGAATCTGTCTTTAATTTCGAGAATGTAGCCTTCCTTATCGTTATCGGCCTGGTAGACGACATCGTCGCCGACGAGAGGGGTTACTTTATTTTTTCTAAATACCCCTCTTCCCCTGCACTGAATGACCTGATCGCCATCTAATACATAGTAAAATCCGCTTAATGCTTTAATGATTTTGCCCTCAGGCATATCGCACCTCCCTTATTCATCCTCAGGATATTCAATCGTTTTTGACCTGACCACTTTATCGTTGATCGTTACTTGATAATACCCTTTTTGGCCGGGCGCAATCCTGAATTTGATCGTCCGCTCCGCCGGCGCCGTGATTTTGAAATTTTCGTAGACGTCGGAAATGCTGTGTTCTTCATCATCGATCGAAATTTGGACGTTTTGTTCTTCGCCCTCCGCTCCCGGTTCATAAGGGATATCAATTTTCTCGGTCACCGTTTTGACGGGCTTTTTTTCAGGTCCGAGTGAAAACGTGACCTCAACTTTGTCTCCCGGCTTAACGGATGCCCCCGCCTCAGGCTTTTGTTTGATGACCTGACCTTCCGGCACGTCTTCGGAATGCGCCTCCTTTTCGACTAGGACAAGCTGATGGTCATCCAAATAGCCCGAAGCCGCCTGTTTGCTGTATGTTTTTAAATCCCTCAAAGTAATGGCTTCCGGACCGAGGCTGACCGTTAATTTGATCTCGTCGTCGGCGGCAACGATTTCGGTTCCGGCTGCAGGGTCCTGTTCGATGACGGTGCCCGCTTCTTCTTCATGGTGCACTTCTTCTGTTTTGATGTTTTTAAAGCCTTTTTGCTCGAGATGCTTCTTGGCGGCGTCGACTTTCTGGCCGACCACATCATCCACTTCTGTTTTCTCTTTGCCTGAGCTTTTATAAAGCTTGACAGTTGAGCCTTCCTTTACGATATCGCCGCCTGCAGGGTCCGTTTTCACGATCAGCCCTTCTTCAATTTTATCGTCGGCAATGTCTTCAGCATTCGGATCCACTTCAAACCCTTCGTCTTCAAGCTTGATGACGGCTTCTTCATACTCAAGGCCGGCAACGTCGGGAACGGCAACGTCTTTTGGAATAAAGAGCGATGGAAACACCGTCAAGGCCAAGACGGCTGACACAGCGAGAACGAAAAACACCGTTAGCAATATAAGCGGCCATTTCTTTCTTTTTTTCTTCTTGTTTGCTTTTGCCTGCTTCTTCTTTTCTTTTTTTGACAATGGAGCCGCTTCCTCTTGTCCGTCGCCGGATTGCGGGCTGCTCTCAGCTTCCGGCAAGTTCTTGATGATCGGAACAGCTTTCGTCATCTCATCATCGGATTCAATCGTGAATCGCTTTTCGTTGAGCCTGTCCGGGTCGAAAGCCGTTTTCAAATCGTTTTCCATCTCTTCGGCCGCTTCATAGCGGTGGAATGGATCTTTTGCCATCGCTTTCAGGACGACGTTTTCTATGCTTTGCGGCACGGCCGGATTCCACCTTTTTACCGACGGCGTTTCTGATTGGAGATGCTTCAGCGCGATGCTGACCGCTGATTCTCCTTCAAACGGCGTTCGCGCCGTCAGCAGCTCAAAAAGCACGATGCCGAGCGAGTAGATATCGGATTTTTTCGTAGACAATCCGCCTCTCGCCTGTTCGGGCGACAAATAATGGACAGAGCCCAAAACCGAGTTGGTGTGCGTGATGGTCGTCGAGCTGAGTGCCATGGCGATGCCGAAATCGGTCACTTTAATGTGGCCCATATGATCGATTAAAATGTTGTGGGGCTTAATATCCCGGTGGACAATCTGGTTATCATGGGCATGTGCGATGGCGGATACAATCTGCTCCATAATTTGGACCGCTTCTTTCGGATGAAGTGGGCCTGTTCGGTTTATGTATTCTTTCAGGGTCATCCCCTCGACGTACTCCATCACGATATAATAGATGTCATCTTCTTCTCCGACATCATAAATGCTGACGATATTCGGGTGGTCGAGGCTTGCAGCGGACTGCGCTTCCCTTCTGAACCGCCTGATAAAATCGGCATCGTGAACGAAGTCAAACCGCAGCACTTTAATCGCGACTTCACGGTCAAGGATGATGTCCAGCGCTAAATAAACGTTCGCCATCCCCCCGCCGCCGATGGCGCGCAGGATTTCGTAACGTCCGCTGATCCGTCTGCCGATTAACACTTGTCTTCACCTTCTTCAATTTGAGAAGGAAGTTCCAATAGCGCGACGGTGATATTGTCTTCGCCGCCGTTGTCATTGGCCAGCTGAACGAGCTGTTCCGCTTTTTCCTCCGCAGAAGAAAGAGCCGTGAGCATCTCCTTCAGTGTCTCATCTTCCACTTTATTCGTGAGCCCGTCAGAGCATAGTAGAACTTGATCGCCCGGTTCGATTTCAAAAGTATGGGCTTCAACCTTCACTTCCGGATCTGTGCCGAGCGCTTTTGTCAGCACGTTTTTCCGCGGATGGTGTTCGGCATCCTCCTTCGAAATCCCCCCTGTCCGCACGAGTTCATTGACAAGCGAGTGATCTTCCGTCAGTTGTATGAAATTGCCGCCTTGCAGGAGATAACAGCGGCTGTCTCCGATATGGGCGACCGTCAGCGTTTTTCCCGTGTATAAAGCGCAGACGACCGTTGTCCCCATTCCCTGGCACTCTTCATGCGCCCTCGAATGGTCGAAAAGTTTTTGATTGATCGCTGAAATCTGCTCTTTCAGCCATGCTTCGCTTTCAGCCGGCGAAGCCGGGACTTCTTCGGTTTCCTCCCAGATATCCCGAAGGGCTGAGACAGCCATCCTGCTGGCGACATCGCCGGCCAGATGACCTCCCATTCCATCGCAGACAACAGCTAAAACCAGTCCGTTTTTTTCCGTAAAAATGCCGGCATCGTCTTCATTGTGCTGGCGTATTTTTCCCCTGTCCGTTTTTAAGGCTGTTTTCAACCTTGATTCACCTCGTCTCTTCCTGGCGCTCCTTTGCACGAAGCTGTCCGCAGGCAGCGTCAATATCATGGCCTTGCTCTCTTCTGATCGTGACATTTACTCCATGAGACTTTAATGTTTTTTCAAAGGCGAAAATCTGTTCTTTCGGTGTTCTGACATAGTCTCGTTCAGGTACATAGTTGACCGGAATCAAGTTGACGTGACATTTGATTCCTTTTAGCAATTCAGCCAGCTCTTCCGCGTGTTCAACCTGATCGTTGACACCGCCGAAAAGCCCGTATTCAAACGTAACCCTTCTGCCGGTTTTCTTAATGTAGTAATCGACAGCTTTCATCAGATCCGGCAGCTTGTAGGCTCTGTTGATCGGCATCAGCCGGCTTCTGATCTCAGTGTTCGGCGCGTGCAGAGAAATCGCAAAGTTGATCTGCAGCTTTTCGTCTGCAAACTCATAGATTTTCGGAATGATTCCGCTCGTTGATACGGTAATATGGCGCGCTCCGATATTCAGCCCTTTATCATGGTTGACGATTTTCAGGAACGCAAGCATTTCTTGAAAATTATCGAACGGCTCGCCGATTCCCATAATGACGATTGAGCTGACGCGTTCATCTGTTTCATCAAGCGCCTGCTGCACTTTGACAACCTGGGCGACAATCTCTCCGGCTTCCAGGTTCCGCTTTAAGCCGCCGAGGGTCGACGCGCAAAATGTACAGCCGATCCGGCAGCCCACCTGTGTCGTTACACAAACAGAATTGCCATATTCGTGCCGCATTAATACGGTTTCGATTGTATAGCCGTCATGAAGCTCGAATAAAAACTTCATCGTCCCATCTTGTGAAGTCTGCTTGACGGCCGTTTTCAGCGTCGTTAATACGAAATGCTCGTTCAGCTTTGTCCGCAGCTCTTTTGAAAGGTTTGTCATCTTTTCAAATGACGTGACTCTTTTTTCGTAAAGCCATTCGAATATTTGCGCGGCGCGGAAAGGCTTTTCGCCGTTTTCCGAAAGCCAGCTTTTCAGTTCTTCTATTTCAAAAGAATAGATGGACGGTCTTTCTGTCCGCAATTCTTTTCTCACTTTTTGTTTCGATTCCATTATTGTGATCCCTTCTTTCTCATGCTGCAAATAAAGAAGCCGTCCGTTCCAAAGTAGTGGGGAAGGATTTGAATGCTTCCATCCTTGACATACGGCGCCGCTTTTTCGGGCAGCCGCTCGGCGAGGGTGGGGTCCGCTTCAAATTCGTCGTGTTCTTCCAAAAAAGCATGCATGACTTGTTCATTTTCGGTCGGGTCCATTGTGCATGTGCTGTAGACCAATGTCCCGCCTGTTTTCAATAAAGGTGCGATCTCGTTTAAAATCGCAAGCTGAATCCCGGCGAGACGCGCGCTGTCTTCGGGCGTTTTGCTGTATTTGAGATCCGGTTTTCTGCGGATGACACCGAAGCCCGAGCACGGGGCATCGACGAGAATCCGGTCAAACTGCTCCAGCTCGAAGGCTTCGCCGGCTTTTCTGGCATCCAGCGCCCTTGCTTCAATGTTGGAAAGTCCGATCCGTCCTGCCGCTTCTTTGATCAGCTTTACTTTATGCTGATGAAGGTCCAGGGAGACGACCTTTCCCGTATCTTCGAGCAGTTCGCCGATATGAGTGGATTTTCCTCCCGGAGCTGCGCATGCATCCAGCACCGTTTCTCCCCGTTCAGGACCGAGGGCTCTCGCTACCAGCATCGAGCTTTCATCTTGTATGGTGACTTCGCCTTCTTTGAAAAAAGAAGTGGACGCAATCGTTCCTTTTAGCAGTTTGACAGCGTCTTGGGACAAGTCGCCTTCTTCCGCCTCAATCCCAGCTTCATTCAGGTGGGAAAGAAGCGTATCCCGGTCGTGTTTCAGCCTGTTGACGCGGATCGTCTGCTTCGGCGGGATCATATGAATCCGGCAGATTTGTTCTGCCGCTTCGAACCCGTAGGCATCCGTCCATTCTCTGACAAGCCATTCCGGATGGCTTGTCTCAACCGCAAGGCGTTCAATGGGGTCGGCAATATCGGCAAAAGAAGGTACGCCTTCCCTTTGAACGGAGCGCAGAACTCCGTTAACAAATGAAGAAATTCCTTTATGCCCGCGTTTTTTAGCAATTTCAACAGCTTCAAAAAGAGCGGCCCGGTCAGGGATTTTCTCCAGGTATTCCATCTGGTACAGCGACATTCTCAACAGATGAATGACCCAGTTTTTCACCTTTTCCGGTTTTTTAATAAACGGCTTCAGCATATAATCTAGCGCCAGCTTGTTCTGAAGGGTGCCGTAAACGAGTTCTGTCAAAAGGCCTCTGTCTTTGTCGCTTAAATCGTTCGCTTTCATGACAGACTGAAGCAAAAGATTGCTGTATGCCTGATTCTGGTCAAGCTTAACCAGTGCATCAAGCGCGACTTCTCTCACATTATTTTTCATCGTCATGACCCAATTTCATTCCGGCTTGAAGACCCGATCCCCTGACAAAATCTTCAGCCTTCATTCTTTTTTTGCCGGCAGGCTGCACTTCCGTTAATTTTAACGCGGTGTCATTTCCGGTAGCGACAACAATGCCGTCTTTATCAACGCTGACGATCTCTCCCGGCTCTGCCTGTTTTAAGGTTTCGCATTTTTTCGCAGCCCATACTTTTAGCGTCTGGCCGCTTAAAACCGTGTATGCGACAGGCCAAGGATTCAAGCCCCTGACTTGGTTGTACAGGACTTCGCCGGGCTTCGACCAGTCGATTAGTTCCTGTTCACGCTTAATGTTCGGCGCGTATGTCGCTTCCCGTTCATCCTGTTTTTCCGGGATTACCGAACCGTCAATGACTTTCGGAACCGTTTCGGAAAGAAGCGCCGCTCCGGCCTTGCTCAGCTTATCATGGAGCGTGCCGACATTATCGGTTTCTTCGATGTCAACTTCAACTTTGGCGAGCATATCGCCTGCATCCAATTTTTCGACCATGTACATGATCGTCACGCCCGTTTTCTCTTTGCCTTCCAGAATGGCGTAATGGATCGGGGCTCCTCCGCGAAGCTCCGGCAGAAGAGAGGCATGGACATTGATACAGCCGTATTTCGGATAATCGAGGAGCTTTTTCGGCAGGATCTGTCCGAATGCCGCCGTTACAATTAGATCAGGTTCAAGCGCCAAAATCTTGTCCGTTTCCGCTTCTTCCCTCACTTTCTCAGGCTGGAGCACGGGAATGCCGCGGCGCAGCGCTTCCTCCTTGACAGGCGGCGGAGTCATCACCTTTTTTCTGCCTTTCGGGCGGTCAGGCTGGGTGACGACACCCACCACCTCATAGCCGTCATCAATCAATGTGCTGAGCACCGGGACGGAAAAATCCGGCGTTCCCATAAAAACGATCCTTGTCATCCTATCATCCTTCCATTTCCTCAAGTTCTTCCGCATCATAATAGCGCATTACTTTTGATGTGAATAAAATACCGTCCAAGTGGTCGATTTCGTGCAGCAGCGCCCGCGCCAAAAAGCCCTCAGCTTCAATCGTAAACGGTTTCCCGCGGCGGTCGAACGCCTTGACCTTTACATAATCCGAACGCTTCACTTCACCGTATAGATCGGGAAAGCTCAAACAGCCTTCAGGACCCGTTTGTTCACCGCTCTCTTCGATGACCTCCGGGTTGACCAGTTCAATTCTTCCCGTGTCATCGCCGATATCGACGACTGCCGCTCTTTTAGAAACGCCGATTTGCGGGGCAGCCAGTCCGACTCCGTCCAGCTCAAGCATCGTATCATACATATTATCGAGTAATTTCTTTAATGATTTATCAAAAGACGCAACGGGTTCGGCAGGGGTTTCAAGAACCTCCGCCGGATACGTTACGATCGGTTTTACTGCCAATCTAGAAGCCCTCCATCACACTGTTATTTTTACATCATCATATATGGATTCATGTCGATCGAAATCGTCAATTGCTTTTGTTCAATGTCGCGTTTGTAATGATCCATAATGTTTTTAAGCAACGATGTAAGCTGGTTTTCCTGTTTGTATTTTATCACGCATTGATAGCGATATCTATCTTTGATCCTGGCGATCGGCGATGCGACAGGGCCGAGAATCTTCGCCTCACTTGAAATGTTCTGTTTTAAATAGTTGGCGATTTTTTCAGTCACGAGTGCCGCCTTCGTCACTTCTTCGTGCGATACGCCGACCAGCGCCAAATAATAATAAGGAGGGTAGGCCTGTTCCCTTCTGTGCAGCATCTCCTGCCGGAAGAATGTTTCATAATCGTGTGTTTTCGTGAGCTGAATGCTGTAATGGGACGGTGTGTACGTCTGAATGATCACCTTGCCCGGCTTTTCGTGGCGCCCAGCTCTTCCGCTCACCTGCGTCATCAGCTGGAACGTTTTTTCAGCGGCTCTGAAATCGGGGATGTGAAGCATCGTATCCGCGCTCAAAACACCGACGAGCGTGACGTTTTCGAAATCGAGCCCTTTGGCGATCATCTGTGTTCCAAGCAGGATATCGGCTTCGCCTCTGCCAAAGGATGTGAGCAGCTTTTCATGCGCTCCTTTTCTTGAGGTTGTATCGACATCCATGCGGATCACCCTTGCAGCCGGCAGAACCTTTGTCAATTCTTCTTCGACCCGCTGCGTGCCTGTACCAAAGTAGCGGATATGCTCGCTTCCGCATTCGGGGCAGCTTGACGGCATACCGGTTTCATAGCCGCAGTAATGACACTTCAGACGCTGTCCATACCTGTGGTACGTCAATGAAATTTCGCAATGAGGACACTGGATGACATATCCGCAGTCTCTGCACATGACAAATGAGGAATATCCCCTTTTGTTTAAAAACAGAACGGCTTGCTCTCCTTTTTCAAGGGTTTCCTCAAGTCCGGCCATTAAGTCTTTGGAAAACATCGAACGGTTTCCGCTGCGCAGTTCCTCTCTCATATCGACGAGAGACACGTCAGGCATGACTTGGTGATTGACGCGGTGCTTGAGAGAAAGAAGTTTGTACACGCCTTTTTTCGCCCTTGCGAACGATTCGAGCGTTGGCGTCGCACTGCCGAGCACGACCGGACACCGGTGGTATTTGGCCCTTTGAATCGCCGCTTCTTTCGCATGGTATCTCGGCATCTCCTCCTGCTTGTACGATGTTTCGTGCTCTTCATCAATAATAATCATGCCGAGATTTTCAAACGGCGCGAAAATCGCCGAGCGCGCCCCGACGACGAGACGGACTTCTTTGCGGTGGATCTTCCGCCATTCATCATATTTTTCTCCTGTTGAAAGCCCGCTGTGCAGTACGGCTACCTGTGAGCCAAAGCGCCCTTTAAAGCGGTTGACCATCTGCGGCGTCAGCGAAATTTCCGGAACGAGGACGATCGCTTCTTTGCCGGCTTCCAGCACCTTTTCGATCGATTGCAGATAGACTTCCGTTTTTCCGCTTCCGGTCACTCCGTGAAGAAGAAACACATCGTGCCGCTTGTCTTCAATCGCATCTGCTATCGCCTCGTAGGCCTGCGCCTGCTCTTCAGTCAACGGAAGCGGTTCGGTTTTTTTGAACATTCTGTCCTGATAAGGATCCCTGTAAACCTCCTCTTCGCTCTCCTTTAACAGACCCTTATCGATCAGCGCTTTTAAGGACGCGGACGAGCCTCCCGTTTTGTCGATCAGATCTTTTGCCGGAACAGCATCGGCTTCTTTGCGATCGATGAAAAACTGAAGGACCGCTTTTTGTTTGACAGCTTGCGGGGAGAGGCCGTCAAGCGCTTCTTTTAAATGTTCTTTCGCGCGAAGGGGGGCGATCATTCTCCGCATTTTTTTATTTGTTTTCTGCTTTACTTTATACGCCACTTCAAGGTTGCCCTCTTGAACCTGGCGCTGAATCAGCTTTAATGTCCCGTGGTCATTTATATCGGAATAAGAAAGCGTTTTTTTTTGTGAGAACAGAGTTTTAAGCGGTTCGGGAAGCGGCTTATCGCCGATCACCTTGATTTCTTTGCCGTATTTTGCTTTCATAGCCGCGGGGAGCATCGCCTGCAAAGCCGTAATTTTAAAAGAAAGTGTTTTTTCTGTCAGCCAGTCTGACAGCTCGAGCAGCTCCTCCGTCAAAACGGGCGTCAGATCAAGGATATCCTCGACATCCTTAACCGAACGGCCGGCGAGCTCCGACGATTCTTTCACACCGGTGACAAATCCCTGGATTTTGCGGGCGCCGAACGGAACAATCACGCGCATTCCTTTTTTAATCATACCTTTGAATTTGTCGGGAATGCGGTAGTCAAACGGTCTGTCGATATTTTTTGTTGTAACATCGACGATCACTTCAGCAAAATTCATGAGGACGTCCCGCTCCGTCCGGCAAGCTCAGCGGCTTCCTTCAAGACTTCGGCGGCAACCTCCCGTTTTGACATCAGAGGGTGTGCCGTCTTTTTGCCGTCTCGATGAAACACCGTCACGATGTTGGTTTCCGTTCCAAAACCGGCGCCTTCAGCTGTGATATTGTTGGCGACAATCATATCAAGATTTTTTGTCTCCAGCTTTTGTTTGGCATAGTCTTCGACGTGCTGCGTTTCGGCAGCAAAGCCGACCAAGATTTGCTTTGTTTTCCGCTCTCCCAGGGCTTTTAAAATATCCTTCGTGCGCTCAAGCTCAATGACGAGGCCGCCGTCCTTTTTCTTCATTTTTTGATCGTGAACATGCTTTGGCCTGTAATCAGCGACAGCTGCTGTTTTAATGACGATGTCGCTCTTATCGAAAACGGATAGTGCCGCTTGATACATATCTTCTGCAGACTGAACATGAATAACGTCAACTCCTGCGGGATCATCAAGCGCTGTCGGGCCGGCAATCAGCGTCACGCGCGCTCCCATTCTTGCTGCTTCCTCAGCAAAAGCATAGCCCATTTTCCCTGTCGAACGGTTGGAGAAAAAGCGGACGGGATCGATTTGTTCTCTTGTCGGGCCCGCTGTAATTAAGACACGCTTTCCTTCAAGCAAACCGCTTTTTTCGTTTGAAAAATACGACTCGGCCAACTGGACGATCCGCTCAGGCTCTTCAAGTCTGCCTTTGCCGATATAGCCGCACGCAAGGTAGCCTTCACTCGGCTCGATAAACCGGTAGCCGTCTTTGTAAAGAACGCTAATGTTCCGCTGAACAGCCGGGTGGTCGTACATATGGACATTCATCGCCGGAGCGATCCATACGGGGGCTGTTGTCGCCAAAAGCGTCGTCGTCAGCATGTCGTCGGCAATGCCTGAAGCAAGTTTTCCGATCACATTGGCCGTTGCCGGAGCAACGATCACCAAATCCGCCCAATCTGCGGCATCGATATGGGCGATGACACGGGGATTCGGTTCTTCGAACGTATTGGTATATACTTCATTGCGCGAAAGCGCTTGAAAGGTGAGCGGAGATACAAATTCACAGGCGGATTTTGTCATGATGACTTTCACATTGGCTCCTGCCTGTACGAGCTTGCTCGTCAAGGCGGCCGCTTTGTATACCGCGATTCCTCCGCTTACTCCCAGCAGGATGTTGCGATTTTTCAGCATCGTTTTTCTCCCCCTTATGTTCTGTTCGCCGGCCCTGAAAAAAATAACAACCTAGTGTATAGGTTGCTATTTTTAAGGCTATTAGCGATTTTCCTTTTCGAATGTAAGCAGTCCGGCATCGATTTCTTCCAGTGCTTTGCCAACATATTTATGCGACTTCGGATTTTCGATCTGCTGATCTTTGTTGATCTGCATTTCGCGCGCACGTCGTGCCGATACGGTAACGAGCGTGTATTTTGAATCCAGTTTATTCATTAAAGAGTCAATTGACGGATCTAGCATAATTATTCAACCTCCAGCATTTTCTTATATCTTGGAGCAACGCGGTCGCGCCGTAAATGTTCGGCGAGAACGATTGCTTTGATTCTTTCGCATGCAAGCTCAATGCTGTCATTTTCGACAACATAGTCATACGCGTCCATCAGTTCGATTTCTTCCTTCGCCGCTTTCATCCGGTTCTCGATCAGGGCTTCTGTTTCTGTCCCTCTTGTGACAATCCGGTTTTTCAATTCGGCAAGGCTCGGAGGCGCCAAAAAGATAAACAAGCCTTCTGGAAATGCCTTTCTGACTTGCAGCGCACCCTGGACTTCGATTTCGAGAAAAACGTCTCTTCCACTTTCAAGGGTCTGTTCGACGTAGTCAACGGGTGTTCCGTAATAGTTGCCGACATATTCGGCCCATTCGAGCAGCTTGTTGTTCTCGATCATCTCTTCGAACTCTTCGCGCGTCTTAAAAAAGTAGTCGACGCCGTCTCTTTCGCCTTGCCGCGGTTTTCTTGTCGTCACCGAAATTGAATATTCAAATTTTGTGTCCTCCTGAGCAAACAGCGCCTGCCTGACTGTCCCTTTTCCGACGCCTGAAGGGCCGGAGAGAACGATTAATAAACCTCTTTCTTTCATAAAGCTCTTATCCCTGCCCTTCATCCATAATTTCTTCTTTAACGGAAAGCCTTTGTGCTACTGTCTCAGGCTGGACGGCAGATAAGATGATATGGTCACTGTCCATAATGACAACCGCACGGGTTCTTCTTCCATATGTAGCATCTATAAGCATGCCGCGGTCTCTGGCATCCTGGATCATCCGCTTAATAGGCGCGGACTCCGGACTCACAATCGAGATCAGCCGATTGGCGGATATGATATTTCCAAAGCCGATATTGATCAGTTTAATCGTCATCCTATACGTTCCCCCTGTACTTGGACGTCTCTAGTTTAACCTGCAGAGAACATCCGTAAACAATACGCACAATCGCTATTCTATATTTTGCACTTGTTCTTTTATTTTTTCAATAGAGCTTTTCATTTCGACCACATGTTTTGTGATCTGGTGATCATTCGCTTTTGAACCGATCGTGTTCGCTTCACGGTTGAGCTCCTGGACGAGGAAATCGAGCTTTCTCCCCGCGGCCCCGCCCGCTTCGCATATATCGCGGAACTGGCGGAAATGGCTTTTCAGCCTCGTCACTTCTTCCGTGATATCCGAACGGTCTGCAAACAGTGCGACTTCCGTCAACAGACGGCTTTCATCGAGACCGTCTGTTGACCATTCTTCAAGCCGTGCCTCAAGGCGTTCCCGATAGTGCTCGACGACCTTGGGAGCAAGCTCTGCGATGTCGTCTGTCAACTTTTCAAGCCTTTCAATATGCTGAAGGCAGTCATCCTTCAGTCTCAGCCCTTCTGCTTCACGCATGCTGCACAATTCAATAACGGCAGCCTCAACCGCATCAAGAAGGACCTCTTCAAGCTTGTCATTTTGAATCGGCTCTTCTTCGACTTGGATGACATGCTCAAACTGAAAGGCGTCTTGAAGCGTGATCTCTCCAGAAAGCCGGCAGCGGTCTTTCATTTCGCGCGCCGCTTTCTGGTACTCTTCAAGCAGCGGCCAGTCAACCTGGATTTTCCGGGTGACCAAAGCCTCGTCGTCAACGGACACGAACAGCTCGAGGCGCCCCCTTTGTATATGGTTAAAAATCGTTTGCTTTATTTTGTCTTCTAAATAGAGCAAAGGTCTTGGCATGCGTGCATTTACTTCTTTAAACCGATAGTTGACAGATTTCAGCTCAACAGCTGCTGTCAGCCCATCCTTCGTTTTGCTCGCGCTGCCGAAACCGGTCATACTCCGTATCATAAAACACACCCAATTCCGTATAAGTGAAAAAGACTTTCTTTGATTTAAATTTACGCAAGATGAAAAGGCAATAGAAACCTCTATTACCTTTAAGATTATATCATACAAGCCTATTTTTTTCTTGTCAAAAGTGACCCGGCCAATAAAAAAGTTGGAATCGCCGACATTCCGACAATCAGGAGCCAGTCTGCCATTAAAATCGGAACCGTATGGAAAATCGGCTGCAGCGGCGGATAATAAATAACGACAAGCATCAAAAGAATCGAAGACAATACTGCGCCGAGCAAATATATGTTTTCAAACGGATTGCGGTCAAAGATGGACCGCTCGCTCCGGCAGTCGAACACGTGGATCAACTGCGCAAGGACAAGCGTTGCAAAAGCGACCGTCTGTGCATACTCAAGCGCTTCTGGATTGCGATTGTAAATGAACATAAACGCCCCGAGTGTGGCGATTCCGATTAAAAAGCCGCGCGATACGACCTTCCAGCCGAGCCCCCTTGCAAACACGCCTTCTTTCGGACTCCGCGGCTTCCTCTGCATCACATCGTCTTCAGGCTGATCCATGCCGAGCGCCATGGCAGGCAGGCCGTCTGTCACAAGGTTGACCCAAAGAATCTGTATCGGGACAAGCGGCAGCGGCAGAGCGAGCAGCATTGCAAACAGCATGACCAAAATTTCGCCGACATTGGATGCGAGCAAGTATCTGATGAACTTTCTAATATTTTCATAGATATTGCGCCCTTCCTTGATGGCCGATTTAATCGTTGCAAAATTATCATCGACAAGGATGAGCGACGACGCCTCCTTGGCGACATCCGTTCCCGTAATCCCCATCGATATGCCGATATCCGCCTGTTTAATCGCAGGGGCATCATTGACTCCGTCTCCTGTCATGGCGACGATGTGGCCGTTTTCCTGGTAGGCGGTCACGATCTTCAGCTTATGTTCGGGCGACACCCTTGCAAACACGTAAACATCGTCAACAACTTCCACCAATTCTTCCTGCGAGAGTTCGTTCAGCATCTGGCCGTCCATGACCTTTCCGCGCGGAGGCAATAATCCGAGATCTTTTGCGATCGCCGTTGCCGTTATCACATGGTCGCCGGTGATCATGACCGTTTTGATCCCCGCTTCCCGGCATTCTTTAATCGCTGTTTTCACTTCGGGCCGCGGCGGATCGATCATCCCTAACAGCCCAATAAAAGTTAAGCCTGACTCCGCTTTTTCAAACGAGGGATTTTCTGTTTCTTTGATCGGTTTATACGCGACAGCAATCGTTCTCAGCGCTTGGGACGCAAGTGTTTCCAGCGCCGCGCTTGTTTCGGCGAGCCTTTCCTTTGTGAAGATTTCGCGCTTTTCTTCTGTCAGCGTATGCGACGAACGCTTCATCAATACATCCGGCGCGCCCTTTGTAATGACAAAGCGCTTGCCGCTCTTGTCTTCCACAATGACAGACATCATTTTCCGCGTCGAATCAAACGGAAACTCCTCGATGATTTTAAAATGTTCGTCAACATATCTGTCCGTAAAACCTGCTTTTCGAGCCGCCGTCAGCAAAGCGCCTTCAGTGGGATCGCCGTCAAGACGAAACTCCCCGTCTTTTTCGATAATCGAAGATGAGTTGCATAATGCGCCGAACAATAGTACCTGTTGGAGCGGTTTATGGTGCTTGGCTTGGACGTCGCGCCCGTTCATGCTGAAAGAGCCTTCGGGTTCGTAGCCGATCCCTGACACGTTCCACGTTTTCCCGCCTGACCAGACATGGGTGACCGTCATTTTGTTCTGCGTCATCGTCCCGGTTTTATCAGAGCAAATAATGGACGCGCAGCCAAGTGTCTCAACCGCGGGGAGCTTTCTGACAATCGACTTTTGCCTGATCATCCGCTGTACGCCGAGAGACAGAGCGACCGTGACAATGGCCGGCAGCCCTTCAGGTATGGCAGCGACGGCAAGGGAAACTCCCGCTAAAAACATGCTGTATAGATCATGTCCCTGGATGACGCCGGCAGCAACGACAAGCAGCGTCAGGAACAAAGCGGCGACAATCAAAATTTTGCCGAGCTCTTCAAGCCTTCTTTGCAGCGGGGTCGCCGTATTCCCGGCAGATTCAAGCATATCGGCAATTTTCCCCATCGCAGAGTTCATTCCCGTGCCGATGACGACACCGGTGCCGCTCCCCCTTGTGACAAGCGTTCCCATGAAAGCCATATTCTTCAGATCACCCAGCGATACATCGGACGCCTGAAAAGCTTCTGCCTGTTTAGACACGGGGAGCGATTCACCCGTAAGGGCCGATTCTTCTATTTCAAGGCTCTTTGTCTCGATAAGCCTGAGATCGGCGCCGATTCTGTCTCCGCTTGCAAAACGGACAACATCTCCCGGAACAAGCTCTTTGGAAGGGAGCTTCACCCAGTCTCCCTCCCGGAGCACAGCCACTTGAGGAGCTGACAGTTCTTTCAAAGCCTCGAGCGATCTTTCCGCCCGCCTCTCCTGAAAGAATCCGAGAATGCCGTTTACAAAGATGATCGCGATGATCGCGATGGCGTCAATATATTCGCCGAGAAAACCCGAAATCAACGTGGCCGCAAGCAAAACAAGAACCATGAAATCCTTGAATTGAGAAAAAAACAATGCGACCGCCGATGTTTTTTCCCCTTCCTGAAGTTCGTTTGTTCCGTGTCTTTCCAGCCGCTTTTCGGCCTCTTTTTCTGTTAAACCTTTGTCGATGGACGTTTTTGTTATATTTAACAATTCGGTTTGTCCCATCTCGTGCCATTTCATTGAATCGTCCACTCCTCCTGCCCTAAAGGTTGCTTTTTGTTTATCCATCTCTATAAGTCAATTTATTCAGACTCGTCCCAAATCATGCTATAATTATTGAATGGACGCTTTACGAAGAGGATTAACGAGAAAAGGGAGTTTTTCATATGTCTTTTGACGGCATTTTTACATACGGAATGATCGATGAATTAAATGAGACGATTCGAGGCGGACGGATCGCAAAAATCCACCAGCCGTTTAAGCACGAGCTCGTGTTTCATATCAGAGCGAACGGGCAGAACCGCAAATTGCTGCTCTCTGCCCACCCGAGTTATGCGCGGGTTCACCTGACAAACGAAACCTATGGCAACCCGAGCACCCCTCCGATGTTCTGCATGCTCCTCCGCAAACATCTGGAAGGCGGCTTTATCGACCAAGTCGAGCAAATCGGCATGGACAGAATGATGGTCTTTCATATCAGGAGCCGGAACGAAATCGGCGACACGCTGACAAGAAAGCTGATGGTCGAAATCATGGGAAGGCACAGCAACATCGTGTTAACCGACGGAGAAAAAGACGTCATCATCGACAGTTTGAAACATCTGTCACCTTCGGTGAACAGCTACCGCACCGTGCTCCCGGGATACGATTACATTCTCCCTCCCGCACAGAACAAATTGTCCCCGCTGGAAGCGGAGACTGAAGATATTCTTCGCCATCTTAATTTCCAGGAAGGCAAACTGGACAGGCAGATCGTCGATACCTTTTCCGGCGTCTCGCCTCTGTTTGCGAAAGAAGCCGTCTTTCGTGCGGGCCTTGCCAACAGGGCGACACTGCCAAGCGTCTTGACGGGGATGTTCAGCGAAATCAAAAACCGGCGTTTTCAGCCCCAGCTTGTCACGACAGAAGATGGAAAAGAATATTTTTACCTTCTTGAGCTGACCCATATAAAAGGCGATAACAGACCCTTTCATACGCTGAGCGAACTTCTTGACCGCTACTATTTCGGAAAAGCAGAGCGGGACCGCGTCAAACAGCAGGCTCATGATTTAGAGCGTTTCGCGGCAAACGAAAAGAAAAAAAACGAAAACAAAATCAAAAAGCTGCAAAAAACGCTTGAGCAGTCCGAACACGCGAAAGATTATCAGCTGTACGGAGAGCTGTTGACCGCGAACCTGTACCAGCTGAAAAAAGGAGACAAAGAAGCGAAAGTCATCAACTACTATGATGAAAACGGCAGAGAAATCACGATTCCGCTCAATCCGAATAAAACGCCTTCTGAAAACGCACAAAGCTATTTTACAAAATATCAAAAAGCAAAAAATTCGGTGGACGTCGTGAAGGAGCAGATCAGATTGGCAGAAGAGGAAATCGCTTATTTCGACCAGCTGATTCAGCAGCTTTCGTCTGCCTCTCCGAAAGATATAACCGAAATCCGCGAAGAGCTCGCCGAAGGAAAGTATTTGCGTGCCAAACAGCAAGGGGGCCAGAAAAAACAGAAAAAACAGGCGCCGACGCTCGAAGCATACGAATCCAGCGCAGGAGAAACGATTCTCGTCGGCAAAAACAACAAGCAGAACGAATATTTGACGATGAAGCTTGCCGCCCGCGACCACATCTGGCTTCACACGAAAGATATTCCGGGATCGCACGTCGTCATCCAATCGAGCGATCCGGACGAGCAAACCATTCTTGAAGCGGCGCAGATCGCTGCATATTACAGCAAAGCGAAAAACTCCGCTTCGGTTCCTGTCGACTATACAAAAATACGCCACGTCAAAAAACCGAATGGCGCCAAACCCGGGTTTGTCACCTACGACAGCCAGCAAACCGTTTTTGTAACACCTGATGAAGACTTGGTCATCAAGCTGAAAAAATAATGCCAAAAGGCCTGAACCTCAAGGGTTCAGGCCTCTTCTTTTACGGAGAAGCTCGTCGATCTCTTGGACGAACTCATCATCGATCAAATCATCGATCTGTCCGGCCAGCTTGATCGTGTGACGCGGGCTTGCTCCGTTTGTCGAGACGGATATGGTTATGTTTCCTCTGTTGATTATTTTCGGAACATATACATTTCCAAGCTCTGCTTCACTCGCAACATTGACGAGCTGATCAGGAGCGGCTGATGCGGCGATTCGCCTGTTCGCCTCGTGGTCATCGGTCGCGATAATGATCAGAAATGCATCTTTGAAATCACCGGGTTCCGCTTCTTTCTTCTTCCATTCGATGCCGTGCTCTTCGATCAATCCGAGCATCTCTTCTGATGCTTCAGGACTGATGACGGTTGCGGATGCCCCTTCTGCCAGCACCGTTTTCAGCCGCCGTGCTGCAATCTTCCCCCCGCCTGCAATGACCGCGGCTTTGCCTTTCATGTTAATGTGAAGCGGCAGCATCTGATGCTCCTCTAAAATCAAAGCGGCCGGCTTTGTTGACAACCGCTTCCTCAACGCGGTGCAAAAAGGCGTTTTTCACATGGGGGTGGAAGCCGAGGTAATCCGTCAGCACGACATCCGGATTGGTTTCTTTCAGCTTTGCGGTTTCCCTTTCAATCTCGTTCATCAGCATACCGGTAAACAGCAGATACGGCACGATGAATGCCGTTTTTCCGTCCCGTTCTTTAAGCTGTTTAAACACATCCAGGTAGTGCGGTTCACAGGCTGTCATAAAGCAGGGAATGACCTCGTCAACGAGTGTGAGCTCTCTCAGCCGCTCGCAAATGTCATAGACATCCCGTTTGACATCCGGATCAGAGCTTCCCCTTCCGATCAAGACGACTCTTGCATGTTCATATGGCGTCCCCGTTTCTTCGATCCTTGTAAAAACCGCTTTGACGACTTCCTGATCGACGCCGATCGGCTTTCCGTAAGTGACGCTGACGGAAGGATATTGCGAGGAAGCACGGGCAAGCTCTTCAGGGATGTCCCTTTTGGCATGTGCGGCTGTCAATAGAAGAAGCGGCACGGCCGCGATATGCGTCGCTCCTTTTTCCACACACGCTTTAAAGCCGGTTTCGATATCCGGTGCTACAAGTTCCAAAAAAGAAATTTCCTGAATGGGGGCGGACATGTTTTCTTTGCAGCTCTCCAAAAAAGCGGCTGCTTCTGTTTGGGCTCTTTTCAGACGGCTTCCGTGGCCGATATATAAAATCGCTTGTTTCATATTAAAGTGCCTCGCTTAATGCCGGATCTTTCAGCTCGGGTTCAAACCAGCTTAACTGTGAGCTGAATTGAACGACATCCCCGATGACAATCAGGCACGGGTTTTCAATCTTTTCGCTTTCGACTGTACCGGCAAGCGTTTCAACCGTGCAAAGCACTGTTTTTTGTTTGTCCGTCGTTCCCCAATGGATGAAAGCGGCAGGCGTTGACGGATCTCTGCCGTTTTCGATCAGAAGCCTTTCAATTTGCTTCACGTTTTTAATCCCCATATAAATGACAAGCGTATCGATCCCAGTGGCTAACGCTTTCCACTTCTCTTCAAAACTTTCTTCTTTTTGATAATGGCCTGTCACGAAAGCGACGTTTGAACTCGCTTCCCGGTGTGTCACCGGAATGCCTGCATAAGCAGCAGCGGCAATTCCTGAGGTGATTCCCGGCACGATTTCAAAAGCAACCCCGTGTTCAGCGAGGGTTTGCGCTTCCTCGCCGCCTCTGCCGAATACGAAAGGATCGCCGCCTTTCAGTCTGACTACGGTTTTCCCTTTTTTCGCATACTTGACGAGAAAATGATTGATCGTTTCCTGCTTCATCATGTGGTAGTCCGGAAGCTTTCCGCAGTAGATGAGATCCGCTCCCTCCTTGGCATGCTGTAAAATCTGTTTATTCACAAGCCTGTCATACAAAATGACATCGGCTGTCTGGATGGCTTTTAAAGCTTTGATCGTCAGTAAATCGGGGTCTCCAGGACCTGCCCCAACGATATATACTTTCCCCATCTTAGATCTCCCCCCGATCTGATCAACGTCTTCTTCAATTCATTATAAATCATAAAGAAAGCGTTTGGTGCCTGAAAATATCACAAAAACCAAACGTTTTCTTTATGGAATAGGAAAGTGCATGTGCCGCACTTTCCTATTCACCCGCATTTTATTTCGTTTGATCTTTTACGTATTGGACGAGCTGATTTTTGCACTCCTCCCGGTTATGTGTGCCTGTATCAAGCACAAGCTCAGGTGTTTCAGGCTCTTCATAAGGCGAATCGATCCCCGTGAAAAATGGAATTTCCCCGTTTCTCGCTTTTTTGTACAAGCCTTTCGGGTCGCGCTCCTCACACGTCGCCAAATCGCATTTCACATAGACTTCGTGAAACTCATCTTCCTCGACAAGCTGTCTGACAAGCCCGCGGTCTTCTTGAAAAGGGGAAATGAACGCCGTAATGACGATCGTCCCCTGTTCGACAAAGAGCTTCGCGACCTCGCCGATCCGGCGGATGTTTTCCTTCCGGTCTTCATCGGAAAACCCGAGGTCCTTGTTCAGCCCGTGCCTGACGTTGTCGCCGTCAAGCACCGTGACCTGGTAGCCTTGTTCAAACAACTCACGCGCTGCGGCGTTGGCAATCGTTGATTTTCCTGAACCGCTCAAGCCCGTCAGCCAAATGATTGAGCTTTTATGTTTATTTTTCTCATGATATTCCCGTTTTGTAATGGACGCTTCATGCCAGACAATATCTTTTTTTACCAAGAGATGCTCCCCCTTAAGAAACCCCGGCCGTTAAGCCTTTGATTAATGTTTGAATGACTTCAGGACGGCTGAATGTGCTCGGCGGGAACTCGCCGTTTCTCAGCATGGCCCTCACCTTTGTGCCGGACAAAATGACATGATGTTCTTTGCCGTGAGGGCACGTCTTCGCAGTAGCCATTGACCCGCAGACATTGCAGTAGAAGCTGTGTTCGAATTTCAGCGGCGTAATGCCGATCTCTTCCGGCGCGAACTGATCGAACAGCTCCTGCGCTTCATATGTGCCGTAGTAATCGCCGACTCCGGCATGGTCTCTTCCGACGATAAAATGCGTGCATCCGTAGTTCTTTCTGACAAGCGCATGGAAGATCGCTTCCTTCGGCCCCGCATAGCGCATCGCCGCCGGAAAAACGCCGAGGAAGACGCGGTCTTTCGGGTAGTAGCCGTCAAGCAGCACCTGATAGCTTTCCATGCGGACATCAGCCGGAATATCGTCTGATTTTGTTTCCCCGACGAGCGGATTGAGGAAAAGGCCGTCTACCGTCTCCAGCGCCGTTTTTTGAATGTATTCGTGCGCTCTGTGAACCGGATTTCTCGTCTGGAATCCGACGATCGTTTTCCAGCCGAGTTCTGCGAATTTTTTTCTTGTTTCCAGAGGTTCGAATGTGTGCGCCGGGAATTGCTTGACGCTCCGTTTAATGAGCGTGATCGGCCCGCCCACATAAACGCTGCCGCGGTCAAACAATTTTTTGACACCCGGATGTTCGAGTTCGTCGGTTTTATAGATATTGACGGCTTCCGTTTTCTTGTCCGGCGTATAGATGTCTTCGATCTCAATGACGCCGCAGGTATCCCCATTATAGGTGAGGCGGACGGTGTCACCCGCTTTTAAGCTTGAAGCTTTTTCCCCGTCAACAGGCAGAGTGATCGGAAGCGTCCATACTTCGCCGCTTGATAGTCTCATATTTTCGACAACGGACAGATAGTCTTTCTCTGTCATAAATCCTTGGATCGGGCTGTACGCACCGATTCCGATCAGCTCCAAATCTGAAAAAGCCATTAAATCAAGCTCAATTTCCTGTGCGATATGTTGAAAATCGTATGCTTCATTGACGCGGTTAACCAATACACCGCCGTGTGGTGCTAAACTCATAAACTTGTTTCCCCCTACTTTGTGTTTAAATTCCTCCGCCTTGCTCATGGACGGAGCTGTGTTCTTTTTTGACCGCTCTCATCAGGCTGAGCGTTCCGACAGATGCCAGAAGGACGCTTGTGATGACGATGAGAGCATAATAGTCTCCTTTTAATAAAAGGCTGACCAGCATATAAGATAGGCTTAATGAAAGGAACGGCGAGACGACCCATACTTTCAGCATTGTTTTGACCACTTGTTTATGAAAGACGTTGCCGCCGTTTTTTGCCATTCCCATCCCTATAATAGAAGATGATGTGACTTGCGCAAGCGGAACCGGCAAACCGAAAATTGAACTGATGATGACAAGCCCGGCCCCTGTTCCGGAAAGGATGATCCCCTCTCCTTTTGAAAATCTCGTTATCTTTTTGCCGTTTGTTTCAAGAACGCGCCTGCCCAGTAAAAGGGCGCCTAGCGCGACAAACAGTCCGCCGTAGAGCGTTCCTTCCCCGACTGTCAAAACATGCGCCGCCACCAGAGGTCCGACAGCGTTTGCGACATTGTTCATGCCTGCTGAGAAGGCTTCAAAAAACCCGGTGATCAACAGAATGACCGCCAAAACCTTTGCTTTTTTTCCCGAGGCTGGACGTTTGATCGTTTTTTTCATGATTTTTGCCATCGCAAATGTAAACATAAAAGCGACGATTGGTACAATGACCCAAAATGAGACGATGACAAGCAAAGATTTCACATACAAAACCTGGTAAGCGACACCTACTCCGACAACAGATCCGACTGTCACTTCACTTGTCGAAAGCGGGATGCCAAGTACATTTGCGATAAAGAGCGACAGCGCCGCCGATCCGATAATAATGCAGACGATTTCGAGCGAAATCACCCGTTCAGGAATGATGCCTGAGCTGATCGTTTTCACGACGTTTCCGCCGCCGATGACGGCGCCCGAGAGAACGCCGGCTGCACAGATCAGAAGGGCATGAAACTTCTTTTTGACGGCTTCAGATCCGTAGGCGATTCCCATTGAAGCAGCTGCACCGCTCGCTCCGATATTCATCGCAAAAAACATGCTAAATAAAATGGCGGCAAGTTCCATGACTCATCTCCTTACTCGTGTAATCCGCATTCTGTTTTAGCCGATCCGTTCCAGCGGCCTGATCGAAGATCATCCATCGTAAAGGCCGGAGAGGTGCACGGAGCGCAGCCGATGCTCGGATAGCCTTGATCATGAAGCGGGTTGTATGGGAGATCGTGTTTTGTCACATATCTCCAAATATCCTTCCACGTCCAATGAATGAGCGGACAAACTTTGATGGACTTGAATTTTTCATCTTTGTTCAAAAAGTTCGTTTTGCTCCGCCCGGGCGATTGCTCGCGGCGCAGGCCTGACAGCCAAGCCGGGTAGCCTGATAGCGTCTCGCGGAGAGGAATGACCTTCCTCATTTCACAGCAGGAATTCGGAGCGGTCTTCCATAGTTCGTCCCCATATTCTTTCGCCTGCTCTTCGACGGTAAGCTCCGGTTTTTTCATGATAATCTGAAGGCCTGGATATCGTTCTTTGACAGCGTCGATCGTTTCATATGTTTCTTTAAAATGAAGCCCTGTATCAAGGAAAACGATGACTGCATCTTTTTTAACCTTATAAATCAAATCGATCAGGACGATCCCCTCAATTCCGAAGCTGCACGCATATACGAGCTGATCCCCGTAATGTCCGTACGCCCATTTCAGGACGGACAGCGCTCCTTTATAAGAGTCATCTTCCTGAAAAGAGATGTTTGGTTCCTCCCATGTGCTGTAAGTAAAAATTTTCGGTTCCCCCTTTTTTTTGCCAACAAAAAAACGGCTTCCAGCAGAAAAAAACTGTGAAAACCGCCTCTAGTTTGTCTAGTCAGCTATTTCAATCTTATTTTTTCATTTTTTTCGATTTGAATGACTTTGCCGTCCTGAACAACGAATGTGATCGATCCGTAATTCATGTCTTTCAGCATGTCTTTCATTTTGATGATCACCTTTTCAAGCTGTTCATCTGTCTTCACTTCTAGCTCCTCCTCTGCCCCTTAAAAATTAAAATCTTTCTTCCAATTTTGAAAGAAAGACGAGGAACTCCGCTATTCCTTATCTCTCAAAATGAGGGCATTTTGCTGGAAGTAGCACCTTACGCATCACACGCAGGTTGCCGGGTTTCATCGGACCAGTCCCTCCACCGCTCTTGATAAGTTTGCTTTTGTTATTTTAAAATTTTAGCACAATTCGAATAAAAGTCAACCCGACTTTTTTTATAGGATTAATAAAAAATAAAAATAATCCGATTTTACTATTTTGAAATCTGCAAAAAGGCGCAAAAAAAGCCGTTCTCCCATTAGGAGAATACGGCTTTGGTCATCAGTCCATCCAAGACTTGCTTTCAGGATTCGCCTTCCATTCTTTCAGTTTGGCGGCATCCTGTTCGCTGATATATCCACCGGCAAGCGCAGCCTCTGTCAACGTATCATAATCAGTTAGCGTGTAATATTCAACGCCCGCTTCGCTGAAGGCGGCGGCGGCTTTTGGAAGCCCGTAAGTGAAAATGGCGGCGACGCCGAGCACTTCACATCCCGCCTCTGTAAGGGCGGCGGCTGCTTCAAGGACGCTTCCGCCCGTTGAAATTAAATCTTCGATCACAACGACTTTCTGTCCTTTTACAACGGCTCCTTCAATTTGGTTTCCTTTGCCGTGCGCCTTCGGTTTGCTTCTGACGTAGCACATCGGCAGGCTCAGTCTGTCAGCGGCAAGCGCGGCATGGGGGATTCCCGCGGTTGCCGTACCGGCGATCATTTCGGCTTCGGGAAATTTGTCTTGAATCAGTCCGGCAAGCCCTGAAGCTATATCATGCCTTACTTCCGGATATGAAAGCGTCAAACGGTTGTCGCAGTAGATGGGCGACAGGATGCCGCTCGCCCATGTAAACGGCTCATTCGGGCGCAGGAAAACTGCTTTGATTTTTAATAAATGGTTTGCAATGTCTGTTTTCATGCCTTGGTTCCCTCCCACTCATGTCCTATTCTTCTGTAGGCTGACACAGGATCTTCCGCCTGTGTAATCGAACGGCCGACAACGATCGCCGATACGCCTTTTTCCCGTGCGTATGACGGCGTCGCCACCCGGACCTGGTCGTTGTTTTTGTCATCTGCCATGCGAATTCCGGGTGTCACGGTCAGAAAACCTAAAGACACAGCCCGGTAAATGTGTTCGGCTTCATGAACGGAGCAGACGACGCCGTCAAGTCCGCTTTCTTCAGCCAACTTGCTGTAGTGAACAACTGCATCGAGAAGCGGTGTTTCAATCAGCAGTTCACGCTGAAGCATTTCTGAAGACGTGCTTGTCAGCTGGGTCACGGCAATTAATGAAGGGCGTTTTTGGCCTGCCGGAGTCCCCGCTTCAAGGCCTTCAAGCGCCGACTCCATCATTTGTTTTCCTCCTGCTGCGTGCACATTGACAAGACTGACGCCAAATCCCGCCAGCCTTTTCATCGCCTTATATACGGTCGTTGGAATGTCGTGGCACTTTAGATCGAGGAAAATGCGGCAGCCGCGCTCCTGCAACTTTTCAAGGATGGCAGGTCCTTCTTGATAAAAAAGCTCCATGCCCACCTTAACGAATAGCTCTTCCTCTTGAAACCGGTCCAAAAACGCATATGTTTCCTGTGCTGATGCAAAATCAAGCGCGATGATGGGCGGCGTATGTTTCATCCTTCCAGCTCCTTCCGACACACTCGTTCAACGAATCGGATCCGTATTTTTCTAAAACGCGCGGCAAATCGTCGATGATTTCGGGACAAGCAAACGGATTAACGAAGTTTGCCGTGCCGACGGCGACTGCGCTCGCACCCGCCAGCAAAAACTCAAGCACATCTTCGGCTGACTGGACGCCTCCCATGCCGATGATCGGAATGCTCACCTTTTGGCTGACTTCATGCACCATTCTGATGGCCACCGGTTTAACGGCAGGGCCTGATAATCCGCCGGTTTTATTCGCCAAGATCGGCTTTCCCGTTTTTAAGTCGAGTCGCATCCCGATCAGCGTGTTGATCATCGTCAGACCGTCCGCTCCCGCTTCTTCTATGGCAAGAGCGATGTCGGTTATGTTCGCAACATTCGGCGAAAGCTTCACATAGACGGGAACGCTTGCAACCTCTTTTACCGCTTTCGTCAGCTCGCCGGCCATTTCCGGCTGTGTGCCGAAGGCGATGCCTCCCGTTTTCACGTTGGGACAAGAAATATTCAGCTCGAGCGCATGAACGTTCGGCGCTTTGCTGATTTCTTCAGCCACTTCCACATAATCGTCGATCTGCGAGCCGGCGACATTGGCGATAATCGGCGTATCGAACTGTTCGAGCCAAGGCAATTCGCGTTCCATGACAGCCTCTAAACCCGGATTTTGCAGGCCGATGGCATTGAGCATGCCGGCTTGTGTCTCGGCGACGCGCGGCGTCGGATTCCCGAAGCGCGGCTCGCTCGTCGTCGCTTTAATCATGATCGCACCGAGACGTGATAGATCGTAAAAGTTCGCAAATTCTCTCCCGAATCCAAAGCAGCCTGAGGCCGGCATGATCGGATTTTTCAATTGAAGGCCCGGCAAATTGACTTCAAGCCTCATAACAGCACCTCCTCAGCTTTGAAAACAGGGCCGTCAAGGCATACCTTCACATAAGACGTTTCGCTTTCTTCCGTATGGCAGACACAGGCAAAGCAAGCACCGATCCCGCATCCCATGCGCTCTTCCATCGACAGATAAACCTCTTTATCCGGATAGCGCTGTTTTAAAGCTTTCAGCATCGGCGTCGGTCCGCAAGCCATTATGCAGTCAAACTGAAGCCTCTCGTTTTCAATGACATCTGTAACAAATCCCTTTGAACCGCGGGTGCCGTCTGCGGTTGCCACATACACCCGGCCGAAGCGGCTGAATTCCTGTTCGTAAAAGACATCTTTTGCAGAAGCAAATCCTAACACATGGATCGCGTGCACCCCTCTGTTTGTCAGCTGTTTGCTCAGCTCGTAAAGCGGCGGAACACCGATCCCCCCTCCGACGAGAAGAGCCGTTTTCCCCGGTTCAAGCGATTCAGCCGGAAAACCGTTGCCGAGCGGACCGAGGACATCGATCTGATCTCCTTCCTTTTTTAAAGAAAGGAGGCTCGTGCCCTCCCCATCCTTGCGAAAGATGATGGTCACCTGCCGGGCGGCTCTGTTGATATCAGCGATGCTGATCGGCCGCCTCAAAAGCGGTGTGAGGGAGTCTGAGACCTTGATGTGAAGGAACTGGCCGGGAGCGCCGCAAACTTCGGCAATCTCCCCTTCCAGTACCATTTGATAAATATGATCCGCGATACACTTGTTTGAACGGACTGTCATATACCCTTTTCTCATCTGACAGCCGCCTTTTGCTCGATTTTAATCTCCGGCATATGATCGGCGCGGAAGCTCATGCTTTCAAGCACCCGTAAAATCGCTTCCGCCGTATCAAGGGATGTCAGGCAGGCAACGCCGTTTTCAACGGATTCGCGTCTGATTCTGAAGCCGTCCCTTGCCGGTTGCTTCCCTTTTGTCAGCGTATTGACGACGAACTGCGCTTCTCCGTTTCGAATGACATCAAGGAGATTTGTTCCTTCTTCGCCGATTTTCCCAACGGTTTTAACAGGTACGGATGCGTCTCTTAAATAGCCGGCCGTTCCTTCCGTAGCCAATATGTTATAGCCGATCGCATGGAACCGCTTGGCGATCAATAGTCCTTCCTCTTTATCTTTATCAGCAACTGTCAGGAGAACAGAGCCGTAGTTCGGAATTTGGATGCCTGAAGCGATCAGTCCTTTGTATAGCGCTTTTTCCAATGTGCTGTCTTTGCCCATGACTTCCCCAGTCGATTTCATTTCCGGTCCGAGCGTGATATCCACTCTTCTCAGCTTTGCAAACGAGAAGACCGGCACTTTCACATATACGCCTTCCTGCTCTTTTTGGAGGCCTGCTGTATAGCCCAAATCGGCCAGCTTCCCGCCGAGAATCACTTTTGTTGCGAGATTGGCCATCGGTATGCCGGTGATTTTGCTGAGAAACGGCACCGTGCGGCTCGATCTCGGGTTGACTTCAAGGACGTAAACCTCATCTTTTGAAAGGACAAATTGAATGTTGAGCAGGCCGACGATGTTTAAGCCTTTTGCAAGCTTAATCGTGTATGCTTCAATCTTTTTCTTGATGTCCTCTGAAAGGGATTGCGGCGGGTAAACGGCAATCGAATCCCCCGAGTGGACGCCCGCCCGTTCGATGTGCTCCATAATCCCCGGAATGACAACCGTTTCACCGTCAGAGATTGCATCCACTTCAATTTCTTTTCCGGTCAAATATTTATCGATCAGGACAGGGTGCTGCGGATTGATTTTCACTGCATTCTCCATATAATGGAGAAGCTCTGCTTCTTGGTAGACGATCTCCATCGCACGTCCCCCAAGTACATACGATGGGCGGACAAGCACCGGATAGCCGATGTTAGCTGCGATTTCAACGGCGCCTTCCACAGATGTCGCCGTTTTTCCGAGCGGCTGAGGTACATGCAGCGTTTCAAGCGTCTGTTCGAACTTGTCGCGGTCCTCGGCGCGGTCCAAATCTTCCAGAGATGTTCCGAGAATGGCGACGCCCCGCTCTGCGAGCTCGTCGGCTAGGTTGATCGCAGTCTGTCCGCCAAACTGAACGACGACGCCTTTCGGCTGCTCCAAATCGATGATATGCATGACATCTTCAACAGTAAGCGGCTCAAAGTAGAGCTTGTCGGAAATGCTGAAGTCCGTTGAAACCGTCTCAGGATTGTTGTTGATTATGATTGCTTCATAGCCGGCTTCTTTAATCGCCCAGACCGAATGCACGGTCGCATAGTCGAATTCAACCCCCTGGCCGATCCGGATCGGACCCGAGCCAAGAACGATGACGCTGTTTTTGTCCGTTCTGACCGATTCGTTTTCTTCTTCATACGTGCTGTAGAAATACGGTGTCTCTGATTCAAATTCAGCCGCGCATGTATCAACCATTTTATAAACAGGCGTAATGCCTGCTTCTTTTCTAAGATCATAAAGCTTTCGTTCAGACATCTCCCAGAGAAGGCTAATGAAGCGGTCTGAAAAACCGAGCTCTTTCGCTTCTTTTAAAAGGCCAAGGTCGCCGCGCCCGGCTTTCAGCTTCTCTTCAAAGCGAATGATTCCCTCAAGCTTGTGCAGGAAGAACAGGTCAATTGCCGAAAATTCATGGAGATCGCTGACTGTGTATCCTCTTCTGAACGCTTCGGCCAAGTAAAAGAGCCGTTCGTCTCCCGCTTTTTTAATCCGTTTTTCAAGCACTTCATTCGAGATATCACCGGCATCTTTCAGTTCCAGGTGGTAGACATCCGCTTCAAGAGAACGGACCGCTTTAAGAAGAGATTCCTCCCACGTTCTTCCGATCGCCATCACTTCGCCCGTCGCTTTCATCTGCGTGCCGAGCCTGCGGTTTGCCGATTCGAATTTATCAAACGGCCAGCGCGGTATTTTTGAAACGACATAGTCGAGTGCAGGTTCGAAAGATGCGTACGTTTTTCCTGTAACAGGATTCATCATTTCGTCAAGAGACAAACCGACGGCGATTTTGGCGGCAAGCTTTGCGATCGGATAGCCCGTCGCTTTTGAGGCAAGCGCTGATGAACGGCTGACCCGCGGGTTTACCTCAATGATGTAGTACTGAAAGCTGTCCGGGTCAAGCGCCAGCTGAACGTTACAGCCGCCTTCGATTTCAAGCGCGCGGATGATTTTCAGCGATACATTGCGAAGCATTTGGTATTCGCGGTCGCTCAGCGTCTGGCTCGGCGCTACAACGATGCTGTCCCCGGTATGAATCCCGACCGGATCGATGTTTTCCATATTGCAGACGACGATCGCATGATCGCTCGAGTCTCTCATGACTTCATACTCGATTTCTTTGTAGCCGGCGATGCTCTTTTCAAGCAGACATTGATGAACCGGGCTCATTTTTAAGCCGTTTTCAACGATTTCTTTCAGCTCGTCTTCGTTTGAGCAGATGCCTCCGCCTGTTCCGCCAAGCGTGTATGCCGGTCTGACGATGACAGGGAAGCCGATACGCTCGACAAACTCGCGCGCTTCGCCGAGCGAGTGGATGATCTCGCTTTCCGGAACCGGCTCATTCAACTCATTCATCAAGCTTCTGAACAAGTCGCGGTCCTCCGCTTTCTGGATCGCCGACAATTTCGTGCCGAGCACTTCAACGCCGCACTCAGCCAAGATGCCGTGCTCGGACAGTTCGACCGCCAAGTTGAGGCCCGTCTGCCCGCCCAATGTCGGCAAAATGGCGTCCGGCCGCTCTTTGCGGATGATCCGTGTTAAGAATTCAAGCGTCAGCGGTTCGATATATACGCGGTCAGCCATTTCCGTATCCGTCATGATCGTCGCCGGATTTGAGTTGACGAGAATGACTTCATAGCCTTCTTCTTTTAAAGCGAGGCAGGCCTGTGTGCCCGCATAATCAAATTCCGCCGCCTGCCCGATAATAATCGGCCCCGATCCGATCACCAAAATCTTCTTGATATCTACGCGTTTAGGCATACCGCTTCCCCTTCTTTCTCTGTGGTTTCAATCATGTCTAAAAATTGATCAAATAAATGGTTTGCGTCTTCCGGCCCCGGTGAAGCTTCCGGATGGTATTGAACCGTGAAAGCCGGTTCGTGTTTATGTTTAAGCCCTTCGATTGTCTCATCATTAATCGCTACATGCGTCACCTCAAGCGGCGTGTTTTCAACGGACGATACAGTATAGCCGTGGTTTTGAGCCGTAATCGATACTCTCCCGGTTGCAAGCTCTTTAACCGGATGGTTGGAACCGCGGTGTCCGAACTTCATTTTCGCCGTCTTTGCTCCGCAGGCGAGGGCAAACAGCTGATGGCCGAGACAGATGCCGAACAATGGAACCTTGCCGAGAATGTTTTGAATCATGGCAATCGCTTCCGGTACGTCCGTTGGATCTCCGGGTCCGTTTGACAGCATTACGCCGTCAGGCTTTAGCTGCATCACTTCTTCTGCCGTTACATTGTGAGGAACGACGATCACATCGCATTTGCGCTTGTTCAGCTCCCTTAAGATGCCGTGCTTCATTCCGAAATCGACGAGCACGATTCGCTTCCCTCTCCCTGGGCTCGGATATGCCGTTTTTGTTGAAACTTGGCTGACCTGATCGGTCGGAAGGTTCGTTTCTTTCAGCTTATGAACCAAAGCCTCAGCATCTTCTTCCGGGCTGGCAAAAACTCCTTTCAGCGTACCTGCTGTTCTGATCATTCTTGTCAGCTTTCTCGTGTCAATCCCTGAGAGTCCCGGGATGTTCTTCATTTTTAAATATTCATCAAGTGTATAAGCAGAGCGCCAGTTTGACGGATGTTGACATAACTCTTTTACGATAAACCCTTTCACATAAGGGGTGATGGATTCAAAGTCGTCTCTGTTGATCCCGTAGTTTCCGATCAGCGGGTATGTCAGGGTGACAATTTGTCCGCAGTATGAAGGATCTGAGAGGATTTCTTGATAGCCTGTCATCCCCGTGTTGAACACGACTTCTCCCATGGTGTTTTCCAAGCTGCCGAATGCTTCCCCTTCAAAAATCGTTCCGTTTTCTAGTACAAGACGTCTTTTCATTTTACAAGTCTCCCCTCTTGGTAAACGAGTTTTCCCTTTGCCATTGTCATAACCGGCCAGCCGAAGCAGCTGATGCCGTCAAACGGCGTGTTTTTCCCTTTAGAAAGAAAGATGCTTTTGTCAATTTTTTCTTCGCGTTCAAGATCAATGAGCGTAATATCCGCGGACCGACCGGCTTCAAGCTTCCCGTAAGGAAGTCCGAACGCCTCGCAAGGTTTGACCGTCATATAATCGTGCAGCTGTTTCAGCGTCCATTTGCCTGTTTTGACAAAGTGCGTGTAAAGGAGCGGAAAAGCCGTCTCCAAGCCGACAATTCCAAATGGCGCCAGGCTCATTGTCTGTTGTTTTTCTTCTTCTGTGTGAGGGGCATGATCCGTTGCGATAAAATCGATTGTTCCGTCTCTAAGCCCCTCAAGGAGCGCTTCTCTGTCTTCCGGACTTCTGAGCGGCGGATTCATTTTATAATTTGTATCAAGACCGGGAATGTCACTGTCTGAAAGGAGCAGATGGTGCGGCGTCACTTCCGCCGTCACGCGGATCCCCGCTTTTTTGGCATCGCGGACGACCCTGACCGATTCCTTCGTGCTGATATGACAGACGTGGTAATGGCAGCCTGCCGCTTCGGCCAGAAGAACGTCCCTTGCGATGTGAACTGCTTCGCACACTGAAGGAATCCCGTTTAAACCGTTGGCTTTGGCAAATTCCCCATCGTGTACACTGCCGCCGTAGATCAGTGAATTGTCTTCACAGTGAGCGACGATCGCTTTATCGATCGAAGCCGCTTTTTTCATCGCTTCATACATCATCCCCGCCGTTTGAACGCCGACGCCGTCATCGGTAAACGCGAACGCACCTGCGTCTTTCAGCCCTTCGAAATCGGTCATTTCCTGGCCTGTTTGTCTGACGGTGATGGAAGCATACGGGAGCACTCTGACAGATGCCGTTTCGTCAATGCGGTTGACGAGCCACTCCATCTGCTCTTTCGTATCGGGGACAGGCCGCGTATTCGGCATTGCGGCGACAGTTGTAAATCCGCCTCTAGCTGCGGCTTTTGCACCTGTTTCGATCGTTTCTTTCTTCTCGCCGCCCGGCTCTCTGAAGTGAACGTGAAGGTCAACAAGCCCTGGCGAGACGAAAAGTCCATCGGCATCGATAACCGTTTCTCCCAAAGCGGCCTCAAGGCTTCCGATTTCGCTGATTGTATCGCCTTCAATCCTGATATCACGCTGTACTTTTTCACCTTTTTCGTCGAGTATGAAGCCGTTTTTAATTAAATAAGACATAAGCCTGATCTCCCCTTTTTCTGTTTTCGCCGTTTAGAAGCGCTCTTTTTAAAACCGCCATTCTGATATATACACCGTTTTCCATTTGTTTAAAAATTCTCGACTGAGCGGATTCGACCAGTGCACTGTCAATCTCGACACCTCGGTTGACTGGCGCAGGGTGCATAATGACCGCGTCTTTTTTCAAGAGCTCCGCCCGCTTCAGCGACAATCCGAAAGTTTCAAGATAGTCTCGTTCTGCCGCCTTTTTCTCATGACGTTCGTGCTGAATCCGGAGAAGCATCACGACATCCGAATTAGCAACCGCTTCGTCAGGCGACACATATGTCCCGTATGGATTGTCTTCATCCCGCCATTCGTCTGGACCTGAGAACAGAACCTTTGCTCCGAGCCTTGTCAGTACTTCGGCATTCGACCTTGCCACTCTGCTGTGTTTGATATCTCCGTGTATGGATACCGTCAGTCCGGCAAATCTGCCCCATTCCTCGTGAATCGTCATCAAGTCTAGCAAAGATTGAGTGGGATGCTGACCGCAGCCGTCTCCGGCATTGATCACCGGAATGCCGACGTGTCCGATGAGTTCATTGTAATAATGATCCTGAGAGTGTCTGATCACACATACATCAGCGCCGATGGATTCGAGGGTCTTGACGGTATCGTACAACGATTCTCCTTTTTGTACGCTCGTTGAAACACCGTCCAGGTTCAACACATTCATGCCAAGTTTCTTTTCAGCCACTTCGAAGCTGAAGCGCGTTCTTGTACTCGGTTCAAAAAACAGATTGGCAGCAAACTTTCCGGAGAGGACGGAATCGGACTTGCCTTTTTTCAGCTCTCTCGCCTCTTCAATCAGCTCGTGAATATCCTCAAGACTAAGCTCATTCATTGCGGTCAAGTGTTTCATTTTTTCTCCCCCTCAGGCTTTAATTTCCCGTAAAAAAACCCCAAGCTATAACGGCTTGGGGTACAGTGAATCAGAGAATGCGCTTCTTTGCACTTCTCTCTCCGCAACCCTTTCAAGCCTCTCTGGACTTCATTTAAAAGGTTTTTAAATATGCTCTTCTATTTCAATCCCGTCCTGATCTCCCTTTGATTCAGGCAGGACAAGGTTTAAAACCACTCCGACGATCGCCGCAAGCGCCATGCTTGACAGCTCAAATCCTGAGATTTTGATAAATGCGCCGCCCACTCCGATGACGAGAATGACGGATGAGATGATCAGGTTTCGCTTGTTTTCCAAGTCAATTTTGTTATCGATCAACATGCGCAGTCCGCTTGATGCGATGATACCGAACAGCAGGAAGGAAACGCCTCCCATGACTGCGGAAGGGACAGAGCTTATCAGGGCCGAAATTTTGCCGATAAACCCGAAGCACAGTGCAATGACAGCCGCTCCGCCGATGACAAATACGCTGAATACTCTTGTAATGGCGAGTACGCCGATGTTTTCTCCGTAAGTCGTTGTCGGCGGTCCGCCGATGCATGATGCCAGCATCGTTGCGACGCTGTCGCCGAAAATCGAGCGGTGAAGCCCGGGCTTCTTAATGAAATCCTGGCCGACGACCTTGCTTAATACCATTTGGTGGCCGATATGTTCTGACATCGTCACGAAAGCAACGGGCACCATGGCGATTCCGATTCCGACAGCCGCCGCGCTCGGCGTATAGTCGACAAACGGAAGCACGAAATCCGGAACAGCAAACCATTTGGCGTCAAGAACCATCTGGAAGTCGACGATTCCCTGGGTCAGGGCGAACAAGTATCCGCCGATAATTCCGATCAAGACAGGAATCAGGCTGAAAAATCCTCTTAAAAAAATCGCGCAGATCACGGTGAGCGCAAGTGTAAATCCTGCGACGCCAAAATGTTTGGCGCTGTAGACGAGCACTTTGGCTCCCGGATCTTCATACATGGCCATATTGACAGCCGTACTTGCCAGCCCGAGTCCGATGACGATAATAACCGGACCGACGACAACAGGCGGCAGGAGCCTCATCAGCCAGTCCGTTCCAAGCTGCTGGATGAGAAGGGCGATCAGCCCGTAGGCGATGCCTGCCATAAATGCGCCGATCATGGCCGCACCAGGGCCTCCAGCGGCTTTTGCCGCGATAATCGGGGCAATAAATGCAAAGGATGAACCTAAGTAAGCCGGGATCTGTCCTTTTGTAATCAAGAGATATGCAAGCGTTCCAAGTCCGCTCGTAATGAGGGCCACGCCCGGGCTCAAGCCTACAAGCTTCGGCACAAGGATCGTCGCTCCGAACATGGCAAACAGATGCTGCAGGCTGAAAGATATCCAATTCAAAGGTTTTGGTACTTCTCTGACACCAAGGTTCACTTTTTTCTGACTCATATTTTTTCCTCCTGATGATCGACTCACTGTCTATGATGTCTTCATATCCTGAAATGATTGATGCCCATTAAAAAAGCCTCTTTGCTTAAATTGCGCAAAGAGGCAGACAAAGACCGCCGCATGGTGAGGCGGCTACCTTTCGTTCTATCCCTCTTTGCAAACTCACTGGAATGCATTTAAAAAAGGATTATCATTCACTTTTTATAAATCGCCGCAAGGTCGCGTCCGTCAACTTCCTCTAATTGAACCATGACCTTCTCGGCTTTCGATGTCGGGATGTTTTTCCCGATATAGTCGGCTCTGATCGGCAGCTCTCTATGGCCGCGGTCGACCAGCACCGCAAGCTGGATGGATGAAGGCCGCCCGACATCGACGAGCGCATCCATGGCCGCTCTGACCGTCCGTCCCGTGTAAAGCACGTCATCGACGACGATCACCTTTTGATCGGTGATGTCCGCCGGAATGTCCGCTCCTTTGACAAGCGGCTCTTCATTGGACGTTTTTTTGGAAAGATCATCCCTGTAAAGGGTGATGTCAAGCTCTCCTACGGTGACTTTGTTTCCTTCGATTTGCTCAATCCGTTCGGCAAGCCGTTTGGCCAGATAGATGCCTCTCGTTTTGATTCCGACAAGGATACAGTTGTTCATTCCTTTGTTTCGTTCAATCATTTCGTGGGCGATTCTTGTCAGCGCCCTTCTGATCGCCTGTTCGTCAAGCACAACAGCCTTTTCCTGTTCTTGCATGGCCAGCACCCCGTATCTTTTAAAGGATAAAACAAAAACCCCTTCTGCATAAAGGCAGAGAGGGGTCTTTTAAACGAATTCATTGATTCGCTTGTCCGGTATCCTTCTCAGCCTCTCTGGACTGTGTTAAAGAATCTGATTTAACTGCATTTATTATTTCAAAAAAGAAAACGTCTGTCAACGTTTATTTCGAATTTTGTCGAGGAGATTTTTCATGTCGTCAGGCAGAGGCGCCTCAAATTCAACATATTCTCCAGTACGCGGATGGTCAAACCCCAATACGCCCGCATGCAGCACCTGGCCGTTGAAATCGACCGTCTTTTTCGGGCCGTATTTCGGATCTCCCGCGAGAGGAAAGCCGATATATTTCATATGCACGCGAATTTGATGGGTTCGCCCCGTTTCAAGCTGGCATTCAACGACAGTGAAATCATCGAACCGTTCGATTACTTCAAAATGAGTGACGGCATGCTTTCCGTTTTCCCTTGTGACCGTCATACTCTGCCTGTCTTTTTTATCCCTGCCGATCGGCGCGTCGATCGTCCCGTGGTCATGCGGGATGACGCCGTGGACAAGCGCAGTGTATTTTCTCGTCACCGTTTTGTTGACAAGCTGGTTCACGAGCGACTCATGCGCCATATCGTTTTTGGCAACCATCAACAGGCCTGAAGTGTCCTTGTCAATCCGGTGGACGATACCCGGCCTCATCACGCCGTTGATGCCTGACAGATCGTCACAATGCGCCATCAAACCGTTGACAAGCGTCCCTGTCAAATGGCCGGGAGCCGGGTGAACGACCATTCCGCGCGGCTTGTTGACGACAAGGACGTCCTGATCCTCATAATAAATATCAAGATCCATCGGTTCAGCCGTGACATCTAGCGGTTCCGGCTCGGGAACATGTACTGACACCGCATCCCCTTCCTGAACTTTATAGTTGGCTTTGACCGCATTTCCGTTAACTAGCACGCGGTCTTCTTTAATCCACTGCTGCACTTGAGTCCGCGACCAATCCGCTTCAACTGCGGTCAAGTACTTGTCAATCCGTTCACCTTTATATTCTTCATGAACGGTCATTTCATAATGCTCCATGTTACAGCTCCTTCTTCTTCTTTCCGTCTAACAGCATTTGTATAAATAAGAGCAGGACACCGACGCATAAAGATGAATCGGCAATGTTGAAAATCGGATAATGATAATTGACGATCGTCACGTGTATAAAATCGACAACTTCTTGTCTGAACACGCGGTCGATGAAATTGCCGACTGCACCGCCAAGCATCAAGCCAAGAGCGGTTCCGAGCAGAATTTGTCCTTTTGCATGTTTTTGAATGTAGTAAACAATGCCGATGACAACCGCTATCGTAATAATGTAAAAAAACCACATCTGTCCGGCCAAAATGCCCCATGCCGCACCCGTATTCCTGTGCGACGTAATTTGAAAGAAACCATCGATGACGGGGATGCTTTCACCGTACTCCATTTTGCTGACGACCAGCCATTTTGTAAATTGATCGATACCGATAATGAGCAGTGCAATTATGTAATAAGGCACAAACCGTTCCTCCAGTTTCTGTTTCTCTTCATTTAAGCATTTTAACAAGAAAAAGAAAAGGAGTAAAGGAATATTCATTGACATCCTGCAAGAGGGCAAAAGCCCTCCCCTCTTGCAGAATGTTATGAGTAGAGCGCCCGGTTGAACGTCTCATCCGTCTCAGCCCAAATAGGAAGCGTCTTTTTTTCAAACTGGGCATGATATAAAAAATCGTTCGCAGTGCGCGCCGTCGGCAGAATAGCCATTTTTACCAGCGGAATTGCCTGATTCGTTTCTTCGCAAATGCCGTATGTTCCGTTTTCGATTTTTGAAAGGGCCAAAAGCACGTCCTGAAGCTCTTCTTTGACATGATACATAAGTGTTGCCTGCTGATACGAATTGATGCCTTGAGAATCCTGCTGAAAAAAGGAGTATTCAAAAAGCCTTGCTTCCAGTTCTTCCTTCATTTGAAGAAGTTCGGTATGAATTGCCGCCAGCTGATCGTTCACGCCTACATCAACTCCTGCTCTTATCGTTTGTGACCTTAGTGTTACCGACAATGCCGGTATCCAAGCCCAAAAGATTTTTCCTGACGTACAAAACGATGACAGCAATGGCATCCTTTCTGAGGACTTTCACAGGATGTGATGGCGGCAGCGTTCAGGCAGGACGCCGGGGAGGCCTGACAACGAGTGATAGGGTTTGGCGGAATGCTAAAAGCGGTTCGGAAAAACTCCGAACCGCTTCGTGGTTAATTTTGATAATACGTCTTCACAATTCCAGCACAGCGAGGGCAAAGTTCCGGATGATCGGCATCCTGGCCGATTTCTTTAGAAACCATGCGGCACCGCTCACAAGTCTCGCCTTCTGCCTGAGCAACGACGATTTTTCCTGTTTCAAACGTCTGCGCTTCTTCAGGCGCATCGGCTTCCGTTCCGCCGATGGCAAGCTCTGACACGATGAACAGCTGTTTGACGTCTTCCTTGATTGAAGAAAGCAGCGCTTTTGCTTCTTCATTCGGATACAGCGTCAAGCTGGCAACCGAAGATTTTCCGATGATCTTTTCATTCCGCGCAGTTTCAAGCGCTTTAAGAACATCGTCGCGAAGCTTCATGAAGCTGTCGAACTTCGCTTCCGTCTCTTTTGCATTCGGAATGTCTCTTGTTTCCGGCATATCGGTAAGCTGCACGCTTTTTTCCGATACGAATGTGAAGTGGTTCCACATTTCGTCAGCAGTATGCGGCAGGATCGGCGCAATCAGCTTGACAAGCGCAAGCAGCGTTTCGTAAAAAACGGTCTGCATGCTGCGGCGGTCTTTATGATCGGCGTGTTCAATATAAACGACGTCTTTAGCAAAATCCATATAGAATGAGCTGAGCTCGATCGCACAGAAGTTGTGGACAGCATGGTAAATGACCGCAAAATCGTATTCTTCATACGCTTTTTTGACTTTTTCAATGAGGCTGTTCAGCTTGATCAAAATGTACTGATCGACTTCGCGAAGATCTTCCACAGCGATTGCATCATTCGCCGGGTCAAAATCGGCAATGTTTCCGTGAAGGAAACGGAACGTGTTGCGAATCTTCCGGTACACTTCTGCGACTTGTTTTAAGATCGCGTCAGACACGCGGACATCTGCTTGATAGTCGACAGACGCAACCCACAGCCTTAAAATATCGGCCCCAAACTGGTTCATGATTTTTGCCGGTACAACGACATTGCCGAGCGATTTACTCATTTTGCGGCCTTCTCCGTCAAGGGCAAAACCGTGTGACAGCACGCCTTTATAAGGTGCTTTACCCGTTACGGCAACCGCTGTCGAAATCGATGAGTTAAACCAGCCGCGGTATTGGTCAGATCCTTCAAGATACAAGTCCGCAGGTCTTACAAGATCATCACGTTCTTCCAGTACGGCCTGATGTGACGATCCTGAATCAAACCAGACGTCCATGATGTCCTGTTCTTTTGTGAACTTGCCGTTCGGGCTTCCCGGGTGTGTAAAGCCTTCCGGAAGCAGTTCATTCGCTTCTTTTTCAAACCAAATGTTCGAACCGTGCTTCCTGAATAGTTCAGAAACGTGGTCGATCGTTTCATCCGTGATGATCGGCTCCCCGTTTTCGGCATAAAATACCGGAATCGGCACGCCCCATGCGCGCTGTCTTGAAATACACCAGTCACCGCGGTCGCGGATCATATTGTAGAGGCGCGTTTCGCCCCATTCAGGCACCCATTTTGTTTCTTTTACCGCGTCAAGAAGCTCGTCTCTAAAGTCTTTGATAGAAGCGAACCATTGGGCGGTCGCACGGAAAATGGTCGGTTTTTTCGTTCTCCAGTCGTGCGGATAGGAGTGTGTGATGAAATCGAGCTTCAGCAAAGCGCCTTTTTCTTCGAGCTGTTCTGTAATCGGCTTGTTGGCCTGATCGTAAAACAGTCCTTCAAAACCAGGGGCTTCGCTCGTCATATGTCCTTTTTCATCAACTGGGCAAAGCACGTCAAGTCCGTATTTCTGACCGATGATAAAGTCGTCTTCTCCGTGTCCCGGAGCGGTATGAACGCAGCCTGTACCGGCATCTGTTGTTACGTGTTCACCGAGCATGACAAGCGAATCTCTTCCATATAAAGGATGAACCGCAACAATATGTTCCAGGTCTTTTCCTTTAACGGTCTGAACAACTTCATGATCTTCAAAGCCGATCGCTTTTGCCACGCTTTCAATCAATGCGCTTGCCATCACGTAGCGCCCGCCTCCGGCAGCAACGACGCTGTATTCCAATTCAGGGTGTACGGCGATGCCGAGGTTGGCCGGGATCGTCCATGGCGTTGTCGTCCAGATGATGATTTTTTCGCCGTTTTTCAATACACCTTTTCCATCTTTTACATCAAATGCAACATAGATAGACGGCGAGCGTTTATCATGGTACTCGATTTCAGCTTCAGCCAGAGCTGATTCGCTTGAAGGGGACCAGTAAACCGGCTTCTTCCCTTTGTAAATATAACCTTTTTTCGCCATTTCGCCGAATACTTTAATTTGCTGCGCTTCAAACTCAGGCTTTAGCGTCACGTATGGGTTTTCCCAATCTCCTCTGACACCGAGACGCTTAAATTGCGTCTTTTGACCTTCGATTTGCTGCCATGCATATTCTTCGCAAAGCTTGCGGAATTCGGCTACTGTCATTTCTTTACGCTTCACTTTTTTGTTTTTCGTGAGCGCCGTTTCAATCGGCAAGCCGTGTGTGTCCCAGCCCGGAACGTACGGTGCATGATAGCCGCTCATCGATCTCGAACGGACGATGAAGTCCTTCAGTACTTTGTTAAGCGCATGGCCCATATGAATATCGCCGTTCGCATACGGAGGTCCGTCATGAAGCACGAACATCGGCCGGCCTTCGGTTCGTTTCTGAACGAGGCTGTAAATGTCCATATCTTCCCATTTCCCCTGGATTTCAGGTTCACGGTTCGGCAAGTTTCCTCTCATCGGAAAATCTGTTTTCGGCATTAAGAGCGTGTCTTTATAATCCATTACCATTCCTCCAAAACATCTTTTCTAAAACAAAAAAAGCCTTTTCATCCCATAAGGGACGAGAAGGCTTTGATCTCGCGGTACCACCCTTTTAGACAAGCCGATTCGGCTTATCCGCTCAAACATCGTAACGTGATGGGACGTCCTTTCCTACTGGACGGTTCAGAAAGGAAACTTGAGGGCTGATACACAACGATTCCAACAATCCCGGGCTTACACCACCCCCGGGTCGCTTTCATTGTTTTCAGGAATCAATGTCTGTCCCTCTCAAACGTTTTTCACTCAATTTATGAACGTATTATATGCGAACGGATGACGATATGTCAAGATTGCAAACGAAATTCTATTCCTTTTCATCCATTACTGCGTCTACTTCGTATTCAAGCAAATGATCCCAGTCATCGTTTTTCAACAGGTCAAGCTGCGCTTCGATCAGCATTTGGAAACGGGTTCTGAACACTTTTGACTGCTTTTTCAGCTCTTCGATTTCCATCGCGATTTTTCTCGATTTTGAAAGGGACTCATTAATGATCCGGTCAGCGTTTTTCTCAGCTTCACGGACGATGAGCTTCGCTTCTTTCTCGGAATTGCGCTTTACGTCTTCTGCTGCTTCCTGTGCGACAAGGATCGATTTATTCAACGTCTCTTCGATCGTCGAAAAATGGCCGAGACGCTCGTCAAGCTCGTTCACTTTTGTTTCAAGCTCATTTTTTTTGCGCAGAATGATCTCATAATCCTTTCTCACCTGGGCCAGGAACTCGTTCACTTCATCTTCATCATAGCCGCGGAACGCTTTCGTAAATGTTTTATTATGAATGTCATTTGGCGTCAAAGGCATGCTGCCCACCTCCATTATTTTTCTTTATGTACACTTGTCCTAGTCAACATTATAAAGCAAAATTCGACCGGGCGGAGAAAAAACTGTTAAAACTCGTCATTTTTGTTTTTCAAACGTCAATCTCCATTTGCCCTTTTTCGTTTTGCCGTCAATGTTTTTCATCCTGAAGCGGCCAAACCCCCGGATCGAAACCATATCCCCTTCCGCCAGTGCATATGAAGGGTCTTCGATGACTTTCCAGTTCACTTTCACGAGGCCGTTTTTCACGAGAACCTGTGCTTTCTGTCGGGATTGCCTGCTCATTGACGAGCAAATCGCATCAAGCCTCAAAGATGAAACCGTATCATCCCTTATTTCGACATCCTGCTCCGGTACTTTAAGCTTTGAAAGCGGAATTTTTTCAAGGGAAACTTTCACCTTCCCGATTTGTGTCAGCTGGGTAAAAACAAAATCAGCGACTTCTTCCGAACAGATAAACTGCCATGTCCCGTCCGAAAAGATCAGGTCGCCGAACTTTTGACGCTTCAATCCGATGCCCATCAATGAGCCGAGAAGCTCGCGATGCTCGATGGAGGCAAATTTTTGCGGATAGATGACTTCCCAGCCTTGAAGCTGAAAATCTTCGGCAGACGGCTCGGTATATTCGGGGAACAGCACAGCCCTCTTTCGTTCGGCCTCAGGGAAGCCTCCGAAAAATTCAAGCCTCACGTCGTCTGAATGACCGATGACAGATTGCAGGATCACCTGTTCCCGCGGGTCCAAAAAATCGGTCAGCTTCATCCGGTACTGTTCCGCCACGATTCTTTTCCACTCAAGAGCCTGGTCGATAAACGGCTCTTCGTCTTTTCTGAAATGCTGGTAAATATCGCTCATTGTCTTTCCTTTCTATGTAAAGAGGCCTGGCCTACAGCCAAGCCCGATACTCGGCCCGCAAAGATTGAAGGCACGCTCCTGAAAAACGGCGCCGCTGCCGCCGGCAAGTCCTTACGGGATAATCGGCAATGATGTCTTTAAAAAGCGCCGAGCATTCTGAAAACCGCAAGAAGCCCTGCATCTGCGAACCGCAGTATGAAAATCGCCACGAGCGGAGAAATATCAATCATCCCGAGCGGAGGAATGATTCTTCTGAACGGTTCGAGATAAGGCTCACAAAGTGAAGCAAGCACCCGGCCGAATGAAGACTCCCTTGCATTAGGCACCCAAGACATAAAAATGTAAATAATGAGCGCAAACGAATAAACGGTTAGAAGAATACTTAAAACTCTATAAATATAAAATAGGATCATCTGTGATTTACCACCTCTGATGTTCTTCTTCTATGAGCTCGGAAATCGTGCCGGAGACATCGACGTTTTCAGGCGTGCATAAAAAGATGTCCGCTCCGATCCGCTGAATGTCGCCGCCGAGAGCATATACAGTTCCGCTCAAGAAATCAACGATTCTTTTCGCCTGATCGTGCTGAATGCGCTGCAGGTTCACGACGACGGCGCGGCGGTTTTTGATATGGTCTGCGATTTCCTGGGCTTCCGCGTACACCCGAGGCTCACTTAACACTACTTTAGAAGATTTCTGAACGCTTTGCAAACTTACGACATTCTGCTTCCCAGCCGCTTTAGACTGGTAGGCGGTTCTGTCTTTCGATTCATGCTCTTCAGGGATTTCCTCCCTGTCTGTTTCAATGTACTCGTATTCATATTCCTCATCATCCAAGGAAAAAAAGTTTTTAAATTTGTTTTTCAAACTCATGATTGTCCACCTCCAGTTTCATTTCCGACTAAGGAAGATCCGATTCTGACGAATGTCGCGCCTTCATCGACTGCGATCGTATAGTCATTAGACATACCCATCGAAAGCTCGCTGCACGGGGCGTTCCATTGATCAAGCCCGCGAACCTCGTCGCGCAGCTCTCTCAGCAAGCGAAAACAGCTTCTGATTGCAGTCTCATCATCCGTAAAAGGAGCCATCGTCATTAATCCCGCAATCCGAATGTTTTCGTATGCAGACAGCTTTTTTACAAAAGGAAGAACTTCTTCTTTTGCCATGCCGTGTTTTGAAGATTCAAGGGATGTGTTGACCTGAACAAAACAGTCAATCGGTTTTTTTGCCCTCTTCTGAATCTCATCGGCAAGGGAAAGCCTGTCTAAAGAATGGATATATGAGACATGATCAATGATTGCTTTTACCTTTCTCGTCTGCAGGGTTCCGATAAAATGCCATACCGGCTCGCTGTCTTTCAGAGCGTCGAGCTTGTGAAGCAGCCCGGTATCACGGTTTTCACCCAAATGTCTGATTCCTGCATCAAGCGCTGCCTGCGCCCGTTCCGGGGAAACATATTTCGTGACAGCGATGACGGATATTTCGTCGGGCGTTCTGCCCGCTTTGATACACGCTTCGTTGATCCTGTCATTTATATGTCGTAAATTGCTTTTTACATCCACCTGTAAGCTATACCTCCTTTAATCCGATGAAGGACATCATCCGTCCGGTTTTTCCCCGGTCTCTCCGATGGGAGAAAAACAGTGAACGCTCGCAGCTCGTACAAAGGGAACTCACCTTGATCTGGCCGTTTGGAATTCCGGCGTGTACAAGCAGCTGCCTGTTCACTTCTTTTAATTCGAGACGGTACTCCCCTTCTTTTATCGTCAAAAAGGCTTTGTCTTCTTGTTGAAGAGGAAGATTTCTGATTTTGTCTATTACGTGATCGTCGACAGTGTAGCAGCACGCGCCGATCGCAGGCCCGATCACGGCTCGGATGTCTGCGGGATTTGATCCTTCCCGGCTGACCCACGTGTCAACCATGCTGGCGGCGATCCCGAGTGCGGTGCCTTTCCAGCCCGCGTGAGCGATTCCGGCCAGCGAGCGGACCGGATCGTAAAAATAAACGGGAACGCAGTCGGCAAAGCACAGCGCCAAAAACAGGTTTGGCCTGTCTGTATAAAGTCCGTCCGTAGCCTTCAGCGCCGTATCGTATCGGAAAGCGCCGCTGGCGCGATCGCCATCCGTCACTTTTTGAATCCGGTCTTCATGCGTCTGATCGGCAAATACCCAGTCGTGCAGATCAGTTTTTAGGATGTCGGCAACCTTTTTTCTGTTATTGATGACATGCTGTTCATGATCCTGAACGTGCAGCCCTGTATTCAATGAGTGAAAAGGCGGTTCGCTTTCTCCGCCGTTTTTTGTCGTAAATCCGGCTGTGACGGCTCCGCCGGTTTCCGCCGTCTGATTCCATTCCTCAATCAAAAGCATTGACGGAGCATCAAGACGAAAGGGGTTATATGTATTCATGGTGATCAGCCTTTCGACAAACATCGTAGTCTTTCATCATATCGCTCCTATTTTAACACATCTTGATGCATTCGTTTAGTTTCGTTTCAAAAAACTAAACGAAATGTATTGTTTGCAACATTTATCCCTGCTTTTACAGACGGTCTCACCGTTCACAACATTTTGAAAAAAGCAGGCGGATAAGGGCCAGCCGATTGATCAGGCATCATCTCATGTTCTTGATCAGCTAAGTCGCACAAGAATCACATCTTCTCCAATTTTAACAATATTTCGCCACGGAATGACGATTTCCTCTTCTTTTCCGAAAAATCCGAAAACTTTCCCCGTCCCTCCGATGACGATCGCCTGTATTTTGCCTGTCGTTACATTAATATCAATATCGCCGATGCTGCCGAGCTTTTTTCCGTTTGATACGTTGACGACATCCTTTATTTGAAAATCAGAAATATTCATCATGTTCACCGCACGCCTCCTCTGATCAAATCTCCTTTTAAGATTATATGAAAGGCAGTCCTTTATTTAGACTGCCTTTTCAATGGTTTATTTCGTTTTTTTCCTGCCGGCTAAAATGTCGAGATGGACGGTCATAACAACGGATTCCTTCTTTAAAAAGGCATTGATCCGCTCCTTTTCCGCGCGCCATGATAAAGGCGTCATCTTGATGAGCGGCGGGAGGAGGTTTTGGTCTAAACGTTTGCTGTAGGCGATCTCCGTTCTGTCGATCAGATCAAAATGAGACGAGAACCGCTCAGCCGTATCCTCACTCGTATAGGCTTGTTTGTCCAAGCCGTCGTACAAAAATCCCCTCAGTTCTTTCAGATAGCCGCTTTTCGGAATCACTTTCAAAACGATGCCGTCATCTGATAACAGCCGCTCGAATTCCGCGTAATTAGAAGGCGACAATATATTGAGGATCGCGTCGAATGAACGATTCCGAAACGGCGCGGCAGCCAGATCAGCGACACACCAGATCGCCTCCCTTTCTTGCTTAGCCGCCGACACAATCCCGGCTTTCGCCAAATCCAGTCCGACTCCAAGGACAGGCCTTCCGGAACGCGATTGAATCATTTCAGCGATCCGCGCCAAATGCGAACCTTCCCCGCAGCCGGCATCGAGGATGCTGACAAAGTTGCAAAACGGGAGGCCAGCTTGTTCGAGCCGGTCTGTCAACGCGCTGCTCAGCGGTTCAAAAAAGCCGGCGCCTGCTAACATTCCTCTGGCTTCAAATAAATCTTTATCATATTTAACAGATGGAGAATGCGTCGTGACATTGACATATCCTCCTCTTGCGATATCAAACGTATGTCCGCTTGCACAGATCAGGCTTTTTAAATCAGTGACCGCCATGTTCGCTGTGCATATCGGGCACTGAAACATCGTTTCATGCCTCTTCATGAGCGATGCTCTTTTTAATTTTTTATTCATCATTGTTACACCTCATTCATTCACATTTAGATCAATGAAAAAGGCATAGACAAATAAACCCGCTCCTTCGGCATTTTTTAAAGACGAAGGTGTGGATGGTTTAAGTGTTTGTCTATACCTTTCATTATCTGTAGCGAATGAATTGAATGATCATAATGATGAACCCCTCTTTATCATGACGTTCTCTATTATCTTACCAGCTTCTTTAAGATGAGGAAAGCTGAAAAAGAGCCTCCATGCAAGGAGGCTGCCAAAGACATCAGCTGGTTTAAACGTTGAGGTTTGCAAGCTTTTTCTTGGACAAATACGGTCTGCCGTCCGTCCATACGGCCTGGACCGGCATATCGAAAAATTTGGAGAGAACCTCGCCGGACATCATCTCTCTTGTCTTTCCCAATGAAAACACTTCTCCTTTTTTCAACAGCAGCGTTTGGCTGAAAGCAGGGAGAATTTCTTCTGCATGGTGAGTAACGTAAAGCATGGACGGTGCACTGTCTTTTTTGGCAATTTGTTCAACCGTCTCCAGCACCTGCTCCCTCGCGATGAAATCAAGACCGGTTACAGGCTCGTCGAGAATCAGCAGCTCAGGATCGGCCATCAAGGCCCTTGAGATCAGCACCTTTTGTTTTTCCCCCTGGGAGAGCGTTTCATATCTCCTGTCCGCATAGCGGATGGAGCCGAATTCCTCCAAGAGGGCGATCGCTTTCTCCCTGACAGACTGTGAAGGCGATTCATAAAGGCCGATCGATGCGAAAGCGCCGCTTAAGACAATTTCAAATGCGCTGTCTTCAGGATAAAGCTTCTGCTGCAGGGCCGCTGAAACGAGGCCGATTTTTCGCCGAAGCTTTTCGCCCAGCTCCATTTTTCCAAATTCACGGCCTAACACGGTGACTTTTCCTGTTGTCGGAAAATAATAAGCGCACAGCATGTTCAACAGAGCGGTTTTGCCGGCTCCGTTTAATCCGTATAACGCCCAGTGCTCCCCTTTCTTCACCGTCCAATCAATATCCTTTAATATCCACTCTCCGTTTCGTTTTAGTGAAGCACGCTCAAGCTGCAGAACCATCCGAAACCCTCCTTTTTTATGTAAATATTCTGATAAATTAAAATATAATTCTTTTATTATAGCTTATTTATTTAACAAAGTGAATGAGAGATTTTCCATTTTTAGCATGTGAAAAGCCGCAGTCAATCTGCGGCTTTAGTGAATGTTCTTATTCATTTGTTTAATGGCGGCTTTTTCCAGCCTTGAGACCTGGGCTTGGGAGATTCCGATCTCATCAGCGACTTCCATTTGCGTCTTGCCTTGGAAGAAGCGTTTTCTGAGAATCATTTTTTCCCGTTCATTCAGCCGTCTCATGCCTTCTTTTAAGGCGAGCTCTTCGATCCATTGCGAATCCTTGTTGCGCTCATCGCTGATTTGATCCATGACATAAATCGGATCTCCTCCGTCATTGTAAATCGGCTCAAACAAAGATACAGGATCTTGAATGGCGTCAAGCGCAAAAACAATTTCTTCATGGGACACTTCAAGCTCTTTAGCAATCTCCTGAGCCGTCGGCTCCCTGCTTGTCTCACTGATCAGCCGTTCTCTCACTTGCAGCGCCTTGTACGCGATATCCCTGAGTGACCGTGAGACGCGGATCGGGTTGTTATCGCGCAAATATCTGCGGATTTCTCCGATTATCATTGGTACAGCATATGTTGAAAACTTAACATTGTGGCTCAGATCAAAATTATCAATTGATTTCATTAGTCCGATGCAGCCGACTTGGAATAAGTCATCAACATATTCTCCTCTGTTGTTAAACCTTTGAATGACGCTTAAGACAAGGCGCAAATTGCCGTTAACAAGCTTTTCTCTTGCTGTTGTGTCTCCTTCATCCTGCATTTGCTTGAACAACTTTCTCATCTCTTCGTTCTTCAGTACGGGCAGTTTTGATGTATCAACCCCGCAGATTTCAACTTTATTCCTCGACACTTTTTTCCCTCCCTACAGGAGCTGCTGTACAAAGTTCAGTATCTCCTCGGGTGGGAAAAATATGCATCGTTAATTTCCAAAAATAAGAAGATCGAGTCAAAAACCCTTGACTGTCAACGCTTCAAATTTCATAAAAAAATTAAACCATTTTATTGAATTCTTTTCGCAGCCTTTTAATAATTCTTTTTTCAAGCCGGGAAATATATGACTGGGAGATCCCGAGCATATCGGCAACGTCTTTTTGCGTTTTTTCTTCTCCTCCGACAAGTCCGAAGCGGAGCTCCATGATCTGTTTTTCTCTGTCATTGAGCTGTTCAAGCGCTTTTTTCAGCAGTTTCTTATCAACGTTTGCTTCGATATCTTTTGTAATAATGTCGTTTTCTGTTCCGAGCACATCTGAGAGAAGCAGTTCATTTCCGTCCCAATCGATGTTCAGCGGTTCGTCGAATGATACCTCTGAGCGAATTTTATTGTTTCTTCTTAAATACATCAAAATTTCATTTTCAATGCATCTGGAAGCATATGTAGCCAGTTTGATTTTTTTCTCGGGATTAAAGGTATTCACCGCTTTGATGAGGCCAATCGTGCCGATGGAGATTAAATCCTCGATATTGATGCCGGTATTTTCAAATTTTCTTGCGATGTAGACGACCAGCCTGAGATTTCGTTCAATCAAAATCGCTCGTGCCGCCTGATCACCGTCAGGCAGCTTATGGAGAAGCACCTGCTCTTCATCTTTTGACAATGGCGGGGGCAGCGCTTCACTTCCGCCGATATAATAAATTTCGTCGCTTTTCAGCCCCAGTTTGATTAAAAGTTTGTACCATAGATAGGTTAACCTTAATTTTAGTTTTTTCATCTTCCTCCCCCTTCTAAATAAACGTTTTCAGGAGTATGATAATGTAACAGCCTTCAAGTTTAAGAAACGTGTTTGACCGGGTTTCCGGCCAGCATTTTCGGATGGACGATGGCGTCAAATTCGCCGTCAGCGGAAAGCGGTGATGTGCTGATGCCAATCAGGCATTTCGGCGCTTCAATCACCTCTCTTTCCGTACAAATGAGCACATGATCCGGCTTTAAGCAGAGCAGAAACTGATGCTGATGGCCGACCCCGCGGTACGGAATCAGGCGGATTCGCCCGATATAAGGCAGTGTTTCATCAAGTTTCCCGACGGCATCAAGCGGGCTCATTTCCTTGATGATCACACTCGCCTCTTCTCCCAATACACCTTTCAATTTTTCAATATTGACGATCATGACGGGCGTTTTTGTGATTGGGTCGTAGAGCTGGTTTCCGGAGTCAATCAATCCGGTGAAATGAAGCGTATGTTCATCAATGCAGGCCTCTAGGCGGACGCGTTCTTCGTATTGAATTTTCTTCGTTTCGGCATCTTCAAAACGCTTTTTTGAAAACAGCCATACAGCCGGAAAACCCACACCGACAAACAGCCAGCTGACGGGGTCTCCAAAACCGGACCAACTCGTCATAAAGACGCCGTTTTCCATGATCGAATCCGTTTCAAGCAAAGAATGCGCTCCGATAATCCCCCCTCCCATTAAAAAAGTGGCAAAATAAAAAGAAAACAAATTCTGCAAAAAAAAGCGGAACCGCTTAAAACCAAATGTCACAAGAACAATCACAACCGAAAACGACAGTTTGCCTGCAGGATGAAGGACGTACGGCGAAAAAGGTGTAAACATAAACAGAACGATGCTTGACGCGACAAACGCCCCTAAGATCAGCCTCCGCTTTTTAACCCTTCGCTTTAAAATAAATGCGGTCATCATTAAAAGAAGCAAGTCAAAACAAAAGTTTAACAGCCATATCGCATCTAAATAGATTTCCACATCCTTCCCCTTTCTGCGGCTCGATGACCTTAGTGTGTTTTCCTAAGTATAAATCAAGCCCAAAGGTAAAGTCTGTCAATTAATGTTGCGCAAATCGTACATTTTTTGAAGTTTTCGTACTGAATTTGTCGATCATAAAACGAAAAAAACGCTGCCATTGAAGACAGCGTCTTTTCACCTTTATTTTAGCTTTTCATTGATATACAGTTTGCCTTTTGCCGTTTGTCTCGTTTCATTGCCGTAATCATCCCGGACAATGACCTCGATTTCCGCTCCTTTTGCTTTTGCGGTTGAAGTCGCAGTCCAATATCCTTCATACTTGCCTTTTGAGACTTCTCTGATCGGCAGCTCCGTTACGTTTTGGGCGGCGGTTTTGAAATTGGTAAGCGGCATTCTGATCACAAAGACAGCATCCAAATCAGCGGCGCTTTCAAACTCGATTTTCACGGTTTCTCCCGTTTTGAGCTCGAGATCTTCGGCCGGTTTCAAACCGGTGATTTGCGGCGCTTCAAAGTTGACATCTACCGTGACTTTTTTGGTCGTTTTGTTGCCTGCCGCATCTGCTGCCGTTACGTTGATTTCATTTTTGCCGTTGTCAAGCATAATCCTCGCAGAATATTCGCCATTGTCAACAGCCGCTTTTTTGCCGTTTACATGAACAGATTCCAAGTGGTCGTCTGATACAGTTCCTTTCACGGTGACAGTCTCTTTATTGAGTTTTGAGCCGCTTTTCGGCGTATCGATCGTAAGCTTCGGCTTTTTCTGATCAAGGACGATGCGGACCGGTTCTGAAGCATCCGTCGTGCCGGAAGCCGATGACGATTTGGCGGTGATCACATTTTCTCCTTTATTCAACGGAATCTCTTTTGAGAAAGTGCCGTCCGCCCCAGTTTCCGCCGTTCCGGCTTCTTCATCTCCGTTAAAGAGATGAACGGTCGTGTTCGGAGACGATGTCCCTTCGATGACAGCGTTCTTTTTATTGGTGATGAATCCGTCTTTAGGAGACGTGATCACAGGCACCGCCAATTCATAGTCGACCAAAGCGCGGATCATAAAGTTGCCTTGGTCTGATGGCGCTTTTGACCATGAGCCGTCCGTATACTGCCAGTTGCGGCCGGAATATTCCCCGTCTTCGTCTGTAGCAAGTCCAGGTGAGTTGGCCAGATCTTCTGTCTGGATGTACACGAGGTAAAAGTCTTTTTCGACGATGATGCCTTCGTCACCCAAATCAACGGTCGTCCATTCGCCTGTGCGGAGCGCTTCAGCCTTGAACGGGCCGGCGATTTTTTTGCCCGGAGAGCCTTTTTCACCCGAAGCATCGTAGACTTCGACTGCAAAATCAGTGCCGCCCGGATCAGGGAATTCTGTATCCCAGAATTTAAACAAACCTCCTTGCAGCATGGCTTTTTCCTGCCCGTTTTCGAGCGTCATTTTAACGGCCAGCCCGTTGCCGGATTCATAGAAAGCCCAGGCGTTTTCCCCGGTTCCGTCGTCATAGCCTATTTCCCCCGGATAGCCGATGAAAGGATCGAGCTCGATATCTTTCGAGACATCTCCTTTTAAATCAACGGCAAACTCGCTGCTGTAATATCCGTTTGCAGAGACCTTTACCGTATACGAGCCTTCATAGGCCGTTAATGAATAGCTTCCGTCGCCGTCCGTCTGGACTGGTTTTACAGCTGCATCTTCAACGATATACAGCTTTGCATGTCGGACGGGTTCGCCCGTTTTTTTGTTTTTTATCGATCCGGTGACCGTCCCTTTCTTCAGTTCTTTTAAGACAAAGTCTGCCGTCGTTGTCTTGTCGGTCTCGATTTTTACGGTTTGGGTATTTGATTCATATCCGTACGCTTCTGCTTTCAGCGTATAGGTTCCAGGTGCATGAGCCAAACTGTATGCGCCTGTTGCCTGGTTGGAATATGTCGATTTGCCCGTCTCCAGCACACTGACCTGAGCGCGCACCGGAAGAACCGCAGGAGCTGCTTTTTTCGTCTCAGGATGTTCTTGAACGGCTTCTGCCGGTTTTGCTTTTTTCGGATCAATCGTTTGTTTCTTCGTTTTCTTATCCTTCATTTTGGCCGGCTGTTTTTCAACGCCCAGTCGTTTTTTCGTACCAGTGCTCTTCACTTCCTTGACAAGCGCTACATCATCGATATACAGCCCGTCACCCTCAATGCTGTCGTCAGATTGAAGGTTGAACATGATCTTAATCGTCTGTCCCCCGTATTCCGACAAATCGATCTGTCCGTCTTTCCATTCTGATGTCTTGCCGCTGTACTCGGCAGCCGGGATCCATTCATCTTTTCCTTCAGGCTGTACGTAAACGAAGCCGTAATCAAAGTCCTCTTCAATATCGTGCCAATATTTGTATGTGAGATAAAGCTTTTGATTTTTTGGAACGCTGACAGGAGGCATGAGAAGATTCATATTGGCCGAACTTTCATACGGCCCTGTCAGATTTGTTGCGAATACGTTTTTTCCCGATGCTGCGGCGTTCGGGCCTGACTGAGGAACTCCGCGCTCCCATGAATTCTTCACGCCTGATGTGAGCCAGCCGCTGGCGGAATTCTCGAAATCTTGTTTATACCCTGTTGTCACAGCCGGGGAAATCGGGATTTCGTACACTTTGGATTCCGTTTTGTTTCCTCCGAAGTCGGTGACAATCCACTTGTAGGAAAGGACTTTCCCTTCAGAAACGGATGCGGCTGCCTTGTACGTTCCTTTTTTATAATCGCCGGAAGTTTGTTTGGCAGCGATCGTCTCCCAATCTGAAGTATCCGTTTTATAGCTCAATTTGACCGATATGATGCTGACATCATCTTCCACATCAACTGTAAGAGGCGTTTCCGAGCCTGAGTAAATTTCATTGATCTCTTGATGGTGTAAGACCGGCGGATTTTTGTCTTCGCCTTCTTTTCCGACTTGTCCTTCCGCTCTGCCCAACCCGTCTGTGACGGCGGACACCGCGTCAAACACGTTCACGAGCCCGTGGCCGTATCCGTTGTTCGGCGATTCGGTAAATTTGCTGTCTGTGAGCGGTGTTGCAGTTTCCATCAAAATCTTTTCAGTCTCATCAACGGTGATCGATGAATCGGCTTGCTTGATAAGAGCGGCGGCGGCGGCGACATGCGGGCCAGCCATTGAAGTGCCGTCCCAGCCGTCTTGATAGCCGCTTCCAGGTACAGATGAGCGAATATTGACGCCAGGCGCCGATATTTCAGGCTTGGTCTCATCATACGGGGAAGGACCTTGAAGTGAAAAGTCGCCTAAGCGATTATCGATGTCTGTCGCTCCAGTCGCGAACGCTTCGGGGTAGTTTGCCGGATTGGCAATCGAAGCAGGTCCTCCCGGATTGGCGAAATCAACGTTCCCCGCAGAGAATTCAGGGAAGATGCCTGCAGCCCGCCACGCTTTTACGATATCCCTGTAAAACTCATCAATCCCGGCTCCCCCTGACCACGAGTTATTGACAACATCCGGAGCCATTTCAGGGTGCGGGTTGCCGTCTTTATCTTTCGGCGCCAATATCCATTCACCCGCTGCAAGAAGATCTTCGTCCGTACCGCCTTCATCTCCAAAAGCTTTCACGGCAATCCACTTTGCACCAGGCGCCACACCGATTTGGTTTTGACCGTCAGGCTCTGAACCGACCATCGTCCCGGTCACATGCGTGCCGTGCTCCAGATCGTCAAACGGTTCAGAAGCGCCTGAAACCGCATCATACCAGCTGAATTCGTGATCAGGCTGATCAGGATGCTGCGGGTCATATCCGCGGTATTTTTCTTTCAAGGCCGGGTGATCCCACTGCACACCCGTATCAATTGACGCGACAACCGTGCCCGTTCCGTCATATCCCATTTTCCAGGCTTTTGGTGCGTCGACTCGATTGATATTCCATTCGATTTCTTTTTCATCCTTAGCTGCTGATTTTTTTACAGACTGTTTAGCCGGTTTGATCAGCTGCCTTTTTTCGTTCGGGAGCACCTTCTCTACTTCCGGAAAAGCCGCTACTTGTTCCATGACCTCTTTCGTCGCATGGACAGCCATGCCGTTAACAATATAATAGGAGCGGATTTTTTTTACGTTCCCCTGTTTTTCCTGCTTTTTCAAATAACGTTTCAGATCACTTTGCGTCTCATCCGCTTTGACTCTTAAAGCGGAGACAACAGCCGAGCGCTTTTGATATTCTGTTTTAGCCGCGCTCAGCGACTTTTTCTTCGCGTTCTTTTCCGCCTGCTTGGCCACTTTTGGTGTATCGACTTGATCTTTCAGTTTAATCAAAAATGTGACTTGATCTTCTTTTTTGAACTGTTTGACAAGAGATTTCGAAATTTTTTCCTTACTTGCAGCTGCTTGTTCTTTCATGGAAGTAAGCGCAGGCTTTGCCGCGGCATCTGAAACGGCGGGCATGAACAGCGAGCCGATTAACAAACCGCTTAAAATGGTGGAAAACGCCTTTTTTCTCAGTTTTCTTTTCAAATGAACATCCCCCTTTTTTATGAAATTGGCTGGATTTGTCCGTCCTCCCCTCCTTGTGGATGCCTTGTCTGACTTTGATGTAACTTAAATATAGTAAAAAATGGTTAATTTTTTTGTCGGTATTTGTCAAGGCCATGTTTAAAATTAGATAAAAAAAGGACAAAACCTTAAAGCGGTTTTGTCCTTTTTTATCATTTTGTTTTTTTAGCTGCGTCAAAAGCTTTTAAAGCGTTGACTAAGCCGTATCCGTAGCCGTTGTTCGGCGATTTTTTAAACGTTTTGTCAGTCAGAGGCATCGCCGTATTCAGCAGGATGCGCTCGATTTCATCGACTGTGAGGTCCGGATTGGCTTCCCTCATTAAAGCGACGATGCCGGATACATGCGGGGTCGCCATCGATGTTCCGCTCATTGCAGCATACTTGTGTCCCGGATAAGCAGAGCGGATGCTGACGCCCGGTGCGGAAATATCGGGCTTGATTTCGTCATATGGTGAAGGCCCTTGCAATGAAAAGTCGGCTAGCGCGTTTGCGCTGTCAACTGCGCCTACCGCAAAAGATTGCGGATAGTTGGACGGGTTCTCAACTGAACCCGGTCCGCCCGGTTCAAATTCGCTGACATTGCCTGCTGCGAATGCAGGAAAGATATCTGCTGCCCGCCAAGCTTTGACGATATCCAAATACCATTCATTGAGTCCGCGTTCCCCTGCCCATGAATTGTTGACGACATCGGGAGCCTTTTCAGGGTGCGCTTTTCCTTTCGCATCTTTCGGGGCCAAAATCCATTCCCCTGCAGCCAAAAGGGATTTTTCATCTCCGCCGTCCTCTGAAAAGGCCTTGACAGCGATCCATTTCGCCGTCGGCGCGATACCGATCTGGTTTTTACCGCCGGCTTCTGAGCCGACCATCGTGCCTGTCACATGTGTGCCGTGGCCCAAGTCGTCATATGGGGTTTTCTTATTGCTTGTCGCATCAAACCAGTTGAACTCATTGTCGGGACTGTTCGGTTTAGAAGGGTTGTAGCCCCTGTACTTTGTTTTCAACGCCGGATGATCCCACTCAACGCCGGTGTCAATTGAAGCGACGACGGCGCCTTTGCCTTTATAGCGCTTTTTCCAGACATCCTGCGCATGAACCTGCTGAATGTTGGAAGCAGGGGTGCGATCCGCGGATGTTTTTGATTCTACCGTAGGTTTTTCGGTGTTGCCCAGCTTAATTTTTTGATTGGGCAGCACTTTTTCAACCTCAGGAAATGAAGCCGCTTTTTCCATCACATCCTTTGTCGCCGTCACGGCGATGCCGTTTACAATATAGAAAGATTCCACTTGCTTTGCTGTTCCTTTTTTCTCTTCCTTTTCCAAAAACGATTTCAAGTCTTTTTGAGTTCGCTCAGCTTTTGTACGCAGGGAAGTCAGCACGGCTGAACGTTTGATTTCTTTTACTTTTTTCACTGTCATAACGCTTGCTTTCGCCCGCTTTTCAGCCGCTGTTGCCGCTTGCTGAAGATTCGCCTGGTTTTTCATTTTAATTAAGAAAGTCACTTTATCTTCTTTCTCAAAACGTTTGTAAAGAGCGCTTGATATTTTACTTTCTTCCTTGGCCTTCGCTGCAGTGCCTGTTTCAGCCTGCACGGTCACCGGAGCGAGAAGTGAACCGACGAGTGCAGCGCACATGAATGTGCGGAATAATGGCTTTTTCTTCACATGACATCCTCCTTTTAGCAATAGCAAATATAGTCGTTTCTTGCGTTTCTTTGTCTAGAAACAGAAACTATTAATAATGGTAAAAGAAAAGACTTGTAGATATTGTCGTATTTTGTCATTTTTCCTCTATCGGTTTGTAAATTCGTTCTTTTTACATATGACTTGTTCACCGTTCATAGTTCGGTCAGATGACAAGACGAAAGGAAAATCCGTGCATCCAGGAGAAAAGAGAGGGGTTAGATGCAAGTCTTTTGAGGGAGATGCTTCGACCTGGATGACAATTGATGCTTTGGGAGGAGCATTTATTCTTCGTGGACTGTTTTCACGCCTATAAGGTGAACTACAGATTAATTGTTAATTTGTATTTGGTTTAATTAAAAATCAGTTATCGGAATTCTTTAAATTAGGAGTCTAGAAAGTTGTACTGAGTGGGGAATTCAGTGTGGCACAAGCGATTAGCAGAAATAGCTAAGAATGTTTAAAAACAAATTAAAAGAAAAAATAATTTAACAAGTTTTGTCATATACATTGCTAATGTTTTTAGATCTGCTGATTAATTTCATTACATTTAAATAATAAAAGGCTGCTGATTCGATATCAGCAGCCTTTCTTTCTCTTCACTAACACTATTTGTTTCCCTGAAAGCTGATCAATTTCTTTATACTTTTAATTAGTATTTATAAGTACAAATTAAATTTTAATCAGCGTTTATTGCGGTTTCTTAAGAAAGTCGGGATGTCAAGCGTATCCTCGGCAGGCTGAGATGGGCTGCGATGCGGCATGCTTGGCTCCTCGCGCTTCGGCTCCCGTTTCGGAGCAGGCTGATGATGCTGTTTTAAGCCTTGGTTTAAAGTTCTCTGCGGCTTTGTTGCATCTTGATCCTGTTCGATAAAGCCGGTCGCGATGACCGTAACGACGATCTCGTCTTTTAAGTTTTCATTGATGACAGATCCGAAGATCATGTTGACGTCCTGGTCAGATGCAGCTGCAACAATGTCCGCTGCTTCCTGAACTTCGTAAAGGCTTAAGTTGGTTCCGCCTGTAATGTTCATCAGCACGCCTTGGGCGCCGTCAATCGCCGTTTCAAGCAGCGGGCTGGAAACAGCTTTTTTAGCGGCTTCTGCAGCGCGGTTCTCACCTGTCGCTACACCGATACCCATCAGTGCAGAACCTTTGTTGGACATGATCGTTTTGACGTCAGCAAAGTCAAGGTTGATCAGTCCAGGTGTTGCGATCAAGTCTGAAATGCCCTGAACACCTTGGCGGAGAACGTTGTCCGCTTCGCGGAACGCTTCAAGCATCGGTGTGTTTTTATCGACGATTTCAAGAAGACGGTCATTCGGAATGACGATCAGGGTGTCGACGGCTTCCTTCATTGCTGAAATACCGCCTGCTGCCTGAAGCTGTCTTTTTCTTCCTTCAAAGGTAAACGGCCTTGTTACAACGCCGACAGTCAATGCGCCCAGATCTTTTGCGATTTGTGCGATGACAGGTGCTGCGCCCGTTCCTGTTCCGCCGCCCATTCCGGCTGTGACGAACACCATATCTGCACCTTTCAGCGCTTCTTCAATTTGTTCTTTGCTTTCCTCTGCGGCTTTTTTGCCGACTTCCGGATTGGCTCCGGCGCCGAGTCCGCGTGTCAGCTTCGCACCGATCTGCATTTTCGTTTCCGCTTTTGAAAGGTTGAGAGCCTGAGCATCCGTGTTGACTGCGATAAACTCGACTCCCTGAACGTCATTTTCGATCATCCGATTGACGGCATTGTTACCGCCGCCACCTACTCCTATTACTTTAATCGATGCTAAGCCGTCTATATTTGTTTCAAACTCTAACATGCTAAATCCTCCTAATCCGTCGAATGACTAATCTCTATTCCCAAAAGAAGTTAAATATTTTCTTCATTTTGCTCGGCTTTTTCTCAGCTTGAGCCTGCTGCTTGGATTTTGGCTTCGGTCGCTGCTGCACTTCTTTTTGATGTGTTGCCGCGACTTCCTGAACCGCTTGTTCCGGCATCTTAAAACCTACTTTTCTGCCTTGGATTTTTGCGTTGCGGTAAGCGAATTGGATGAGGCCGACTCCTGTCATGTATTGAGGTTCTCTTACACCGATATAATTCGGGCTAGCCACTCTGACGTTATTTTGAAGAACATCCTGTGCGAGGCTGAGGACCCCCGGCATTCCAGCCTGTCCCCCTGTAAGCACAAACCCTCCCGGCAATTCTTTTATTCCCATGTTCCGCAGTTCCTCTGCCACGAATAAAAAGATTTCTTCGAGCCTGGCTTCTATAATGTCTGCCACTTCCCGCTGAGTAAAGGTCTGCTTTTGGTCTGTCCCGATCACAGCGACTTCAAATGATTCCTCTTCCGACGCTTCTTCATAGAAAGCATGTCCAAACTGCTTCTTCACCCGCTCAGCTTCGTCTGTGGAGGTGCGCAATCCGATTGAAATATCCTTGGTGATGTTTTCTCCTCCCAGGGGTATGACACGGGTCGCAAGAAGGTGGCCGTCCTCAAATACGGCAACCGTCGTCGATCCTCCCCCGATGTCGATTAAAGCCACTCCGAGGTTCTTTTCGTCCTTTGATAAAGCGACCGATCCGGCAGCCAGCGGCTGAAGGCAAATATCCGTTATTTCAATTCCCGCTCTTTCCACACAGCGGAGCAGGTTATGTAAAATCGTTTTTGAGCCCGTGATCAGCGATCCTTCCACTTCAAGGCGGACGCCGAGCATCTTTTTCGGATCTGTGATATCGCCTCTTCCGTCAACGATAAACTGTCTCGGAATCACATCGACGATCAGCTGTTCAGGCGGGATGGAAACGACTTGAGCGGCCTCCATCACCCGGCGCACGTCTTCAACGTGGATTTCTTTATTCTCGCTTGAGACAGCCACAACACCGTTCGTTTCTTGAATATGGATGTAGTTCCCATTAACCCCGACGATCGCGTGGGTCAGCGGAAAACCTATCATTCTTTCTGCTTGTTCAAACGCTTTTTTTATAGAATGAACCGTTTCATCTATATCAACGATTGATCCTTTTTTCAGCCCCTCTGAGGGAACATTTCCGACTCCGATAATGTTAAGAGAATCGTCTGACATTTCACCGACGATCACTTTAATATTGGACGTACCGATGTCTAGACTGACGTAAAGTTCATTGTTGTTCATTCTATGGCACCTCCTCACATTTCAGTCAATTCTATTCTATTATTTGCCGAACAACAATACAATGAATCTGGTTTTACAAGTGTGTAACAATCAATACAAACCAATACGCTTCGTTTTTAGTTTTAGGATTACTGTGAATATTCGTGATATCCTATGTATATCCTCTTTTAAAACCGATTTTTTTTAATTTTTTCTCCTCGAGGCCGTCCATTTGGCGAGCAGTATTCTTCTGATGACCGCGATGTTTTGAAAAAGCCTCACGCCAAATGCAAACATACCGACTAAATACAAGTCTACACCAAGATGAACGCCCAGAAAAGCCAAACTTATGGCGAGAATAATATTGAAGAAAAAGCCTGTCACAAAAACTAGTTCATCATATACACTTTCCAAATGGGCCCTTATTCCCCCGATCAAAGTATCGAGCGATGCCAGAATCGCCAGGGACAAATAATTTGAGTACTCATCCGGAATGGTGAAGTTCGTGCTGAACCCGATTGTAATTCCGAGCAAAAGCCCTAAAACCGGAAGCCACATTAGGAATTCTCTCCTTTTGATTTTTCGAGCGGTTTCAATGGCGCAACTTGCATTGAACCTTCGTAAGCTTTGATTTTGATTTGTTTTTCAGGCCTTTTGATTTGCAAATCCAGATTTTCTCCCGCGAACAGATCCTGCAGGGATGAAGCATTCATTCGGCTATATAGTTTATCGGCGTTTTTGCCGATGACTTTTACCGTTATCGGATAGTTGTCCAAAGGATATCCGTCTATTTTGGTTGTTCCGTTGATATCCCGGATCACCGTCGTGTTGACGACCCTTCTGTCATTGATGGATATTTCTTCCGCTTCATACATATTCAGTTCATTAATCAGCTTTTTCAGAAGGTCGGGAGGGGGATTTTGAATGGGTTCTCCCGTCAGTTCTTCCGAGAAGAGCTGAGAAATGGTGATGATGATTCCGTTCCCTGTAACATCTGTGAAACCGGCCTGTTTTTTTAAGTTTTGAAGCGTTTCATTCAACGCTTTTGTCCGCGAGGTTTCTTCTTGATGACTGTATGTGTTCAGCATTTTTTCATACTTGTCAATTTCGCTGATCAGATCAAGCTGTTTTTTCTGTTCTTCCTTCAGGTCTTCCCTGAGGTCCCAAATGTCCCGCGTATCGCGGACCTTCGGCGCTTTCAGCGAATTGAACTGCACGGACAGCATAATTCCGAAAATGAGCATCAGGATGCTCAAACTGATGAAACGATTATTTTTCTTCAACGTCCGCCCACCAACTTTTCAACGTTCATTCCCCCTGCTTTAAAAGGGGCTCCATCTCGATTTTATCTTGTTTTTCGATGCTGACTGAAATATGATCGCGGCTCAGCTGATCCACAAGCCCCCCTGCAATGTTCAGCGCCGGCATCAGCACATCCGCATCCCCGATGGCAGAAATGACAAACGGCGCCGGATACTGGTTACCGTCAACCGTAATGACAGGGCCGTTGCACGATATATAGGAATGATGTGTCACGCGCTGCCCGTTGATCGACACCGCGGCCGCCCCGGAAATCCACAGCTCATTGAGCAGGCGGAAAATGTGGCTTTCATGGACGATATAGTTGTTGACATTCTCACCTTCCGGTATGTAAGAAGCGTCTTTCAGCGTCACTTTGATCCCTTCGCCCTGAACGCCGATTTCCCCGACGAACATTCTGTACCTCTCAACATCTTCCACAATATTGTAATACTCTTTTTTTTCCTTTTTCAAAGCCGCCTCTGTTTTCTGTACTTCCTGCTGTTTTTTGTAAAGCTCCTGTTCCAGCTTCTTATTTTGCTTTTCCTGGGAAATCAGCCGGTCGCGTAAGGAATATTCCTCTTTCCAATTTTCGGCGGTTTCTTCATGGTCTTTGTTTTCCCTGGCGAATTGATAGGAGAAAGACAGCAGGAACCCGAGGACAAGCATGGCGAGTGAAAGATTGACTGTGTGTCTCTTCAATTTCCGTCTCCCTTTTTGCTTTCATCCGTTTTTTTCAGAGGTTCAAAATAAGTCGCGACTTCCATATGGATAATGCCTTTTTCCCCTTTCGGCAGCTCTTTTACGATCGCCGGATAGCTGTTCATTTTCTGTCCGAACGTTTTCAGCGAAGCCGTCACGATATAACCGTCATTCATATACAGCCTGATCAGCCAAGGGTTTGATTTTTGAGGCGTATAGTTGATCTCGGAAATCGATTTTTTCACGGAATCGGAAAGCTTGTTCAGCTGTTTTGCCATTTGAACGAGCTTTTCGTCTTCCTCCCAGTTATTAAGGGTCGGTCCGATGTCAGTCGGCGTCACCTCTTCAGGAAGCACCGTGCCGTTTTCAAGCACGGAGTAGTACACATTGTGTTTTTGCAAAAATGCAATGCTTTTATACTCTTCGATGGAGATGGCGATTTTGTTGGGCAGTTGTTTAGAAATTTCGGCTTTTTTGATCAGTTTATTCTGCTCGATCTTTTCTGCGGCTTTTTGCTTGCTCAGACTCCAGAATTCCGTCTGTCCTTTATGGATCGAAGAGAGGGAAATGATCTGGTCTTTTGAAACGTTTTTGTTTCCTTTAATCTCTACCGTCGAGACCTTGCTGATCGGCGTCTGCAGGTAGATGATGATCAGCATCATCGTGAAAAAGAGCAGAATAAACGTGATCAGCCGGCGGTTTGCCTTTTGCTTTCGCTGTTCTTTAATTTTGGGAATCCGTTCTTCTATATTCACTACTTTTTCTTTATCAATACCGGGTTTCACGTAGGCTCACCTCAGGTTAATAAAGCAGACAAAAAGATTTTTATTTGCTTATTTTTGTTCGAAAAAAGACGCGCTTCCCGACATATGAAAGCACGGGGCAAGCTAAAAAGCTTCCGTTTAGCGAAACAAACGACATACTAGGATGCCGTTTGCTTGTTTGTTTCATACATTATATCATAAGGCGATCTGAAGCAGAGAGGCCGTTTACCGTTTTTCTCCGATAATTTCGACCTCAGTGTGCATGTCGATATCGTATTTTTCTTTAATCGTTTTTTGAATGAATGCAATCAAATCAAGGACGTCTTTCGCTGTTGCACCGCCTGCATTGACAATGAAATTGCCGTGCATCTCTGAAACCTTTGCCCCGCCGATCTGATGACCTTTCAAACCTGCCTCTTCAACTAGCCGGCCCGCATGTTCAGGCAGCGGGTTTCTGAAGATACTGCCTGCGCAAGGGTTGGACACAGGCTGCGTTTCTTTTCGGTAGTCTTTGTTTTTCTGCATCTGTGCGACGATCTCATCGCGTTCTTTTTGCTCCAATTGGAGAACGGCTTCAAGACAAATGCCCGGCCGCTCGTTTTGAAGAATGGACGTGCGGTAGCTGTATGCCATCTCTTCATTCGTCAGCCATTCGATCGTTCCGTCTTCAAAAAGGATCAATGCTTTCACCAATACCCTGCTGATATCAGAGCCGTGGGCGCCGGCATTCATGTAAACCGCTCCGCCGACCGAACCCGGAATGCCTGCGGCAAATTCAAGGCCGGAAAGCCCTTTTTTGCTGATGCCTGTCGCAAGCCTTACGACAGAGTAGCCCCCGCCGACCGTCACTTGCTCGCCGTCGATTTCCATATGGTCAAGTCCTTGGCCGAGCTTGATGACGACGCCTCTTATCCCTTCATCGAGGACAAGCAGATTCGAGCCTCTGCCGATGGCCGTCCACTTGACGCCGTGCTTCTTGATCACCTTCATCGTATCTTTGACAGCTTGAATGTTTTTCGGAACCACCAGCACATCAGCCGGTCCTCCGATTTTAATCGTTGTATGGTTGCTGAGCGGCTCGTTTTCCAGAACTTTGCCGACTTCAAGTTCTTTTAATTCTTGTATCACCTTATCCATCGAAAACCTCCAAAATCCTTCTGACTTATCATTTTGCATGATGTTTCAGTTCTTTCAGCACATTGTACAAGCGTTCCGCGGCGTCCGGCACGCCTAGCGATTTCGTACGGCTGCTCATCTCTTTCAACGTCTTTTCGTCTTGTAAAATATGATCGATCGCCTGAATTAAGCGGTCTCCATTAAGCTCTGATTCTTTTAAAACGACTGCGGCGTTCTGCTCCCCTAGTGAGCGTGCGTTCACTTCCTGGTGGTTGGCCGTAACATACGGACTCGGAATCAGAACGCTTGGAATCCCGAGCGCGGTAATTTCCGCTATTGTCGTCGCACCTGCGCGCGCCACGACGACATCGAACTCTTTTAAGTACTCGGGCATTTGATGGAGAAACGGCTGAACGACCATATTCTGAGCGGCGCCTTCTTTGTCAAGCGCAGCTGTGACTTTATCATAGTGAACTTCCCCTGTGACATAAAGAACCTGGTAATCCCGCTTTTTTAATTCGTTTTGCATCGCGATGACCGCTTCATTGATCGGAGCGGCACCGCGGCTGCCTCCGAAAATAAGGACCGTTTTTTTGCCTTCTGAAAGACCTAAAGCGGTCAGGGAACGGCCCCCTTTTATAGAGACGACTTCAGACGCCCTCGGGTTTCCTGTAAAAACAACTTTTTCAGCAGGAAAATGTGTTTTCGCTTCATCAAAACAAATCGCTACCTTATCAACATATTTGGATAAAAACTTATTGGTGAGTCCGGGAAGGCTGTTTTGTTCGTGGATAATCGTCGGGATCCCCAGTTTTGAAGCCGCGTACACCACGGGTCCGCACACGTAGCCGCCCGTGCCGATCACTGCGTCGGGCTTAAACCGTTTTAATTCTTTTTTGCATTCTTTTACGCCCTTTAAAAAACGCATGACGGTTTTGACGTTTTCAAATGACAGTTTTCTTTTAAAACCCGTAATTTCAATCGCTTTAAAAGGGATCCCTTCCCGCTCGACGATATTTTTCTCCAGGCCTTTTTCGGTTCCGATATATAAAAACTCAACATCTTCGTGATGCCTTTTCACTTCTTTAATAAACGCAAGGGCGGGGTAAATATGGCCGCCCGTTCCGCCTCCGCTAACAACAATCCGCATCTGTTCTCCCCCTTATTCCTTATGTACATGCCGATAACCCTGCTATCTCGCAACAGGGTTATCGCCGAAATCTAGTATCTAGAATACCTGCTGACATTCAGCAGCACGCCGACCGCCATGAGCATCAAGGTCAGTGATGAACCGCCATAGCTTAAAAACGGAAGCGTAATGCCTGTAACAGGAATCAGGCCGGTCACGACGCCGATATTGATCATAACCTGAATCGCTATCATCGAAATGACGCCGACGGCGACAAAACTGCCGTATAAATCGGGCGCACCGAGCGCGATTCTGATGCCTCTCCACAGTAGAACGCTGAAGAGCAAAAGAATCAGCGATCCGCCGATAAAGCCGAGCTCCTCTGATAAAATCGCAAAAATAAAATCTGTCTGCGGCTCAGGCAGATAAAAAAACTTTTGCCTGCTCTGGCCGAGGCCGAGGCCGAACAGCCCGCCGGGCCCCACCGCATAAAGAGACTGAATGATTTGAAAGCCGCTTCCTAAAGGATCTTCCCAAGGATTCAAGTATGAAGTGATCCTTTTGATCCGGTACGGCGCCGACAGCACAAGGCCGACAAAGCCGCTCAGGCCTAGAAGACCAAGAAAAACGAAGTGCGAAATTCTCGCCCCCGCGACAAAGATCATAATGATGCATGTGCCGACCATCACGGTTCCTGTTCCGAGGTCAGGCTGCATCATGATGATCAGAAAAGCTGAAAAGACAATGCCCAGCGCCGGCACAAAGCCTTTTCTAAACGATGTAATCTTCTTTTGCTTTTCAGATAAAAACTTGGCCAAAAATGCGATCATCGCGAGCTTCATAAACTCGGACGGCTGAATGCTGAAAGCGCCGACTCCGATCCAGCTCCTCGACCCGTTCCGTTCCATGCCGATCCCGGGAATCAGGACGATGATGAGCAGAAAGAAACATACAATGATCAGTATTTTCGCATAAGTCCTCCACGTCCAGTAGTCGACGTTCATGATGAAAAACATGGCGATGACTCCGACGCCGGCAAACAAAAGCTGCCGTTTCGCAAAGAAAAAGGAGTCGTCGTATTTGTAAGTCGCCCATACCGCACTGGCGCTGTATACCATAATCAGTCCAATTGTTAAAAGCAATAGCGTAATGATAACCAGCAAAAAATCCGGTGACGTTTTTTTTGTTTGCAAAGCCGAACACCCCAAGCTCTAATTCTTAGGGCTATCTTTACGAGACAAGCCCTTATTTAAGCATATGCACGGCGTTTACAAACATGTCACCACGTTCTTCAAATGTTTTGTACTGATCCCAGCTCGCACAGGCCGGGGACAGAAGAATGACATCTCCTTCGTCTGACAGGCTGAACGCCGCAGTTGCTGCTTGTTCAACATTATCGACACGTTTAACCTGTTGTATTCCCATTTCTTCGGCCAGCTTCTCAAACTTCGGCGCGGTCTCGCCGAATGTGATCACCGCTTTGACAAAAGACATATGCGGCTTTAGTTCATCAAATTCATTTCCGCGGTCAAGCCCCCCTGCCAGCAAAATGACCGGCTTTTGAAAGGCGGACAGCGCTTTTTTCGTCGCAAGAATGTTTGTCGCTTTGCTGTCATTGTAAAACAGTCTGTTTTTGATCGTCGCGACGTATTGCATCCTGTGCTTTACACCGGTAAAGCTCGTCAGCACCTTACGGACGGCCTCATCGGAGACGCCTGCGGTTTTAACGATGCAAAGGGCGGCCAAAATGTTCTCCAAATTGTGCTCTCCCGGCAAAACGACGTCTTCCACCGGCATGACCGGTTCGCCGTTAAACATGATCACGCCGTCTTTCACGCACGCTCCGCGCTCAAGTGTCCGGCGGACAGAAAAATACACCTTCTCCGCTTTTGAACATTCGGCGAGCCGGACGACTGTCTCATCGTCCAAATTGACAACGGCAACGTCTGTTTCCGATTGATTTCGATAGACCTGCTGTTTGGCAAGCTCATAATTTTGGCGCGAATGGTGATAATCGAGATGGGCATCAAATACGTTTAATAATAATCCGATTTTCGGTCTGAATTGATAAGTCCCCATGAGCTGAAAACTTGACAGCTCTGTCACAATCCATTCGTCTCCCCTGGCCTGATTGGCCATTTCGCTTGCCGCCGTGCCGATATTCCCAGCAACGAGCGCTTTTTTCGAATCGGCTTTCAGCATTTCATAAACAAGCGTTGTCGTTGTCGTCTTACCGTTTGAACCGGTAATGCCGATGAACGGGGCATCTGTCAGATGGTAGGCAAGTTCAACCTCCGTCCAGACCGGTATACCCCGCTTCAGCGCTTCTTCGACCATCACGTTTTCATAGCGGATGCCCGGGTTTTTAATCAGAATGTCGATCGAATGAAGATCAAACAGTTCCGTCGGATGAGAGCCGCAGACGACTTCCACCCCTTTTTCCGCGAGAATCCGCGCAGGTTCATTTTCCTCAAAAGGCAGCTGGTCATTCACGACAACCTTTACGCCTTTCTCATGAAGGATCGAAGCGGCAGCATATCCGCTTTTCGCCAGCCCGAGTACGAGCACATTTTGATTTTGCAATAAATCTTGAGTATCCACTTATAACCACACCTCGATGTAAATTCCTAAGACGGCTAGCAGAAGCCCCGCTGTCCAAAAAGTGACGACAACTCTCCACTCAGACCATCCGACAAGCTCGTAATGATGGTGAAGAGGGCTCATTTTGAAAATTCGTTTGCCGGTCGTTTTAAATGAAATAACCTGCAAAATGACAGACAGCGTTTCAATGACGAATACTCCGCCGATGATGACAAGCAGGATTTCCAGTTTCGTTAAAATCGCAATCGTCACAATCGCGCCGCCGAGGGCAAGCGACCCTGTATCTCCCATAAAGACTTTCGCGGGGTGCGCGTTAAACACAAGAAATCCTAACACCGCTCCGACAACGGCAACCGCGAAAATGGCGACATCGTATTGCGACTGGTTCCACGCCAAAATCGCAAACGCACCGAACGCGATGGCGGCGGTACCCGACAACAGACCGTCAAGCCCGTCAGTCAGGTTAACGGCATTTGAACCGCCGACAAGCATAAAGATGACGAGCACCGGATAAATCCAACCGAAATCAAACGACAGCTCTGTTCCCGGAATGCGGATGTCAGTCGGCAGCCCTTGGAAGTGGTAGACGGCATAGAATACCAGAGCAATCACGATTTGGCCGATCAGTTTTTGTTTGGATGTGAGTCCAAGGTTACGCTTCATCACGACTTTAATATAATCATCAAGAAAGCCGAGCAGACCGTATCCAACCGTAACAAACAAGAGGAGGATCATGTTCATGCTCACTTCGGAAAATTTCATCGTCATAGCAATGGTCGTCGCGATAATCGACAATATGATCATGACGCCGCCCATCGTCGGCGTTCCCGATTTTTTCTGATGGGATTTCGGACCTTCCTCACGGATGCTCTGCCCGAATTTCAGCCTTCTTAAAAACGGAATGAAAATCGGAGATAAAAGAACGCTGATTAAAAAGCCCATGATAATGGTAAATAGAATTACTTGTTCGAGCATCGTTCTTCTCCCCTTTCCGCTTGATATAAGAAGCAGCATACGCATTTATCATATTCACTGTTTTTTTTCATATGTTGATTTATTTCATCCATCAATTTCAACAACTCTTTCCTGTAGTTCTTTTTCGATTATTTCAGCTCAAGAATGGCTCTTTTGGCCACTTCAGCGTCATCAAAGTCAAAAGTTTGACCGCCGATCTGCTGGTAAGTTTCATGGCCTTTGCCTGCGATCAGGACGACATCGCCTTTTTTGGCGTTTGCAATGGCAAAAAAGATCGCTTGCTCGCGGTTGACGATGCTGTGATAGTAAGCCCCTTTTACGCCTTCTTCCATATCGTTTAAAATGGCGAGCGGGTTTTCGCTTCTCGGGTTATCGGCTGTAAAGACCGGTTCATCAGCAAGGTCAACGGCGATTTTCGCCATTTTCGGACGCTTCGTCTTATCACGGTCTCCACCGCAGCCGACGACGACAAACAGCTTTCCTTCCGTTAAGCCTCTGCACGTATTCAAGACATTTTCGAGGCTGTCAGGGGTATGGGCATAGTCGACGATCACCGAAAAGTCCTGGCCTGCATCCACAAGCTCAAATCTACCTCTGACGCCTTTCAGCCCTTCAATTCCTTCCGTAATCGTAGCAAACGGGATATCCGCTGCGATCGCGATCGCGGCGGCCGTTAAAACATTGTAGACGTTAAACAGGCCGACAAGCGGGATCGTCACTTGGGCAGAACCTTTGGGCGTCACCATGTCAAAGGTTGTCCCCTTCGGAGCCATTTTGATATTTTCAGCCTTGACATCGGCATCATTTTGAATTCCGTATGTCAAAAGGTGTGCTGACGTCACTTGGGCGAAATAGGCTGATGCAGGGTCATCCGCATTCAGCACGGCCCACTTCGGTTTTTCGTGGTTAAAAGAACCGCCGAGCTGCGAGAAAAGCAGACTTTTGGCATGTTTATATTCTTCCATTGTCTGGTGGTAGTCAAGGTGGTCCTGGGTCAGGTTCGTAAATGCGGCGATATCGTAATCACACCCGTGTACCCGGCCCATGTGGAGAGCGTGTGAAGATACTTCCATGACGGCTGTATCCACATCCTGATCAACCATTTTTCTAAACGTTTTTTGAAGTGTGACACTTTCCGGCGTCGTATTTTTCGCATCGAACGTTTCGTCATGGATTTTCGTGTACATCGTGCCGATCAGTCCTGTACGGCTCCCGGCTTTTCTGAAGATCTCCTCCACCATGTGAGAAGCCGATGTCTTGCCGTTTGTGCCTGTAATGCCGATCAGCTTCAGCTGTTTCGTCGGCTGGCCGTAAAAAGCGTCCGACAGCACGGCAAGCGCTCTCTTCGTATGACGGACGATAATCACCGGCACATCAGCGTCGACTTCCCTTTCCGCCACGATGGCGGCAGCCCCTTTTTCAGCGGCTTGCCGGGCGTAGTCATGCCCGTCGACTGTATAGCCTTTTATACAAACAAAAAGACTCCCTGTCTTGACTTCCCTGGAGTCCATCTCAATTGAAGTTATATCAGGGTCTTCTTGGCCGGCATAGGAAGGTGCATTTTTTAAATATGTAAGAAGCTTTGTTAATTTCATCGTATCAAACCTCTCAAGTCTAATCATTCTTCATTCGTTGTCATATTTTCCTGCGTTGATTCGCCGCACGAGCTTCGTGCAGACATACAGTTCATATTTTAGCGTAAAAAAGAGGATACATCCAGCTAATCCTTTAAAATCTATATATTTTTTAGGAGGAACGGCCCCATACATCCAGCCAGTTGCCGCTCCTTATCATGATCCGAATTAATCAGAGGCTCCGTCTTCGCTGTCAAGGTAAATGCGAACGGTTGATCCTTCTTTTACTTTTTCGCCCGGCTTAGGGGACTGCTGAACGACGACATCGCCTTCTCCGGAAGCTTTCAGCCTGAGGTTGATCAGCAACGGTTCAAGCTCTGTCACGGAAAGCCCTATAAGGTTCGGGACCTCGATCAGCTTTTTGTCCAGCCACTGATATTCGCGTTCAATCTGATCTTTCCGCTTCTCAACACCGAGCTGCGGAAGGCTGTCTCTCATGATGTTTCCGACGATCGGCGCTGCAACCGTACCCCCGAATTGAATCGTGCCTTTCGGGTTGTCGACGGCGACGTAGACGACGAGGCTTGGATCATCTGAAGGAGCCGTTCCGATAAATGAAACGATATGGTTGTTTTTTAAATATTTCCCGTCTTTGACTTTTTGCGCCGTACCCGTTTTGCCACCCACCCGGTAGCCGTCGACGAAAGCGTTCCGCCCCGTCCCTTGGGCGACAACGCTCTCCAGTGCGTAACGGATCTGTTTGGACGTCTCTTCAGAAATCACTTTTCTTTTGGCGATCGGCGTCTGTTTTTTTACTGTTTGTTTTGTCACGGGATCAATCCACTCTTTGGCAATATACGGCGTATACAGCGTTCCGCCGTTGACAGCTGCAGAAACAGCTGCGACCTGCTGGATCGGTGTCACCGATACCCCCTGGCCGAAAGCGGTTGTCGCCTGCTCTACAGGACCGACGCGGTCAAGAGGGAATAAGATTCCCGTTCCTTCGCCTTGCAGATCGATTCCGGTTTTTTGTCCGAAGCCGAAATTTTTAATGTAGCTGAACAGTTGTTCTTTGCCAAGCCGCTGACCAAGCTCAACAAATCCTGGGTTGCACGAATTTTGGACGACTTCAAGAAACGATTGTGCGCCGTGTCCGCCGCGCTTCCAGCACTTCAGTCTTGCACCGTCAACTTCAACTGAACCTTTATCATAGAAGTGATCTTTTTGGAGGTTGACTTTGTTCTCCTCCAAAGCTGCGGCAAGCGTGATAATTTTAAAAGTAGAACCGGGCTCATATGTGCTCCATACAGGCAAGTTCCGATTATAGACTTTAGGATCGATTGATTTGTAGTTTGCGGGATCAAAGTCCGGCCGGCTGACCATCGCCAATATCTCTCCGTTTTTCGGGTTCATCGCCACACCGACCATTCCGTCCGGATTATACTTCGCTTCTGCAATATCAAACTCCCGCTCCATGATCGTCTGCACCTTTGAATCGATCGTCAGCTTCATATCAAGCCCGTCTTTCGGCGGGGTATAGTCATCCGCCTCACCCGGCATCCTCTTGCCTTTTGCGTCAGAATAAAATTTCACATAACCTTTTTCACCTTTCAGCTCTTTGTCATAAAAGGCTTCGAGGCCGAGCAGACCTTGGTTGTCAATGCCCGCGAATCCGAGCACGTGGGACAAATAGCTGCCGAAGGGATAATGGCGAACGGAGTCTTCTGCAATATACACGCCTTTCAAGTTGAGATCTCTGACTTCTTTTGCTTTCTCATGGGAAATTTTCCGGCCCTCGGGATTGATCCTTTCAATCGATGTTTTTTTTGTGACATGTTTGTACGCTTTTTCTTCCGACATATTCAAAACGCTGGCCAGCAGTTTGCTCGTTTTGATCGGATTTTCAACCTGCTTCGGAACAACCAAAACCGATGGCGCGCTTTGGTTTGTCGCCAGCTTAACGCCGTTCCTGTCCAATATTTCGCCCCTTTCCGGCTCAAAAGGAAGGTTCCGGCTCCACGAATCTTTTGCTAAAGTCGTCAGTTTATCCCCCAGAACGAACTGAACGTATCCTAGCCTTGTATCAATAATCAAAAAGATGATCACACCAAAAAGCAGAACGAATATTAAACGTTTTCTGACCGTTACATTGGAAACGCGCAAGAGACCGTTCACTCCTTATTTAGGCTTGTTTCATTTTATGCCTTGGAGCGTTTTGATAGAACGGCCCGATTTTTCATATGTTCAAGGCGCCGCGCCCAAACGGAAGGCTATCGACTCTGAGCCGATAGCCTTTTAGACGGGATCTATTCGTTTTTCAATCTGACTTTTACGACCGAGTTTGCTTTTAATTGTTTGCCTGCTTTTACATTTTGACTGTTCACATAACCCTGGCCGCTCGTTTCGATATGAATGCCTGCCATGGCGCCGAAGCGAAGGGCGTCCCGCTTTGACCAGCCCGTCATATCAGGCAGTGTAATTTTCCCGTCGGCCTTCAGGAAGACCCGTTGATTCGTCAGGACGGCTTCGCCTGCTTTCGGGTACTGTTCTTTCACAGCCAAGCCGTCGCCGATCGTAACAGGAACAAGACTGCTGTCTTGTGCCTCTTTTTCGGCGGATTTAGCTCGTTTGCCGGTGAAATCAGGCATTTCCAGCTGTTTTTCTTCCTGCTTTTCTTCTTTTTTGGTCTCTTTCGGTGTGATATTTAAATAGTGAAGACTGTTTTTCATCACCGGATTGAAAATTTTTGATACCGGAGCAGAGCCTGTTTCCGTAGCCTTTAATTGCGGCTGCTGCACGGCCACATAAACGAGAAGCTGCGGATCGTCCTTCGGGGCCATGCCCATGAAGGAGAACACGTAGTTTTCGCGGCCGGTCAAATATCTGCCGTCTTCTCCGGCAATTTGCGCCGTACCGGTTTTTCCGGCGACATCAAATCCTTCGATCTTGTACGGCTTCCCCGTTCCTTTTTCAGATGTGACGACTTTTCCCAACAGGTCGCGCACTTCTTTTGCTGTTTTGGCAGAGATCGGCTGGCCGACTTGTTCCGGTTTATTTTGATAAATCGTTTTGTTTTTGTCAGAATCAACGACATGATCGATGACATAAGGCTTCATCATTTTTCCGTTATTGGCGATCGCCGTCGCGGCCTGAAGCTGCTGGATCGGCGTTACCGCTGAACTTTGACCAAAGGCAGTTGATACTTTATCGCGCAAATATTCAAAATTGATTTTGCTGTTCGCTTCCCCAGGCAGGTCGATGCCCGTTTTGTCGTAAAAATGGAACTTCCGCAAATATTGATTGAAGCGGTCCGTGCCGAGTTTATCATTGGCAAGGATCGCAAACGCGACATTTGAGGAGCGTTCAACACCTTCATTAAATGTGATCGGACCCCAGCCGTTTCCACCGTTATGGTCTTTGATCGGCTTATCTTTTTTAGAAACCGAATATGATCCAGATTTGTATTGTTCTCCTCCATTATATACGCCTTCTTGGATGGCCGCCGCCAATGTGAAAATCTTCATCGTCGAGCCCGGCTCAAAGCTGTAGGAGACAAGGTCGTTGTAATAGTTCGTGACATCGCGCACGTTCGGGTTGAAGCTCGGCCTTTGCCCCATCGCGAGCACTTTGCCCGTTTTCGGATCAACGACCGCCGCCATGATCTTCTTCGGCTTGTACTCTTTTTGAACGGTCGTCATGCTGTCTTCCAAAAACGCCTGGATTTTTTGATCGATCGTCAAATACACGTTGTCTCCGTTGTTAGGCGCTTTGATCTTTTCATTGCTGTTCGGCAGACGCCAGCCCGTTCTGTCGGTATCGTACGTCATGTATCCGTCCGTTTCTTTCAAATAATCGTTCAGCGTTTTTTCAAGGCCCATCATGCCTTGCATTTCACCTGTTTTTTCGTTGATCTGCGAATAGCCGATGAGATTGGAAGCAAAGATTCCGTTTGGATAGTAGCGCTTCGTATCGCGGGTAAACACGATGCCCGGCAGCTTCAGCTTTTCGATTTTCTCTTTTTGGGCGTATGTCAAATCCCGTCCCGCCGATCCGAATTCGACCTGAAACGGTCCTTTTTTATTGAGAATATCGAGCACTTTCCCCTCATCCATGCCGAGGATCGGCGCAAGCTTCTCAGCTGTCAGCTGCTTGTCTTTAACGTATTGAGGCTCCATCTTTTCGCTCAAAATCGCGACAAGCTTATATGTCGTAGTGTCTTCGGCAAGCACTTTTCCGTTCCGGTCAAGGATCGATCCCCGGTGGGCTTCGATCGTCCGCTTTTTCTCATACTGTTCGTTCGCCTTCTGTGCAAGCACTTCGCCGTTCACTTTTCCCGTCGCTTGAATAAACGCAAATCGTCCTACGATGACAAAGAAAAAGAGGGCAAAACAAATACTGAGAATTGCCGCTCCTCTGTTCATGAATTTATTTTTTTTCGGCATTGTACATCATTCCTGTATGTCTTTCACTTTTTTATCTCCCAATTTAAGGCCTTTTTTCCGGGCGATGTCCATGATACGGTCAGGCTCTTTCAGCATATCGGCTTCTTTTTCGAGGTCACCAACTCTACTGCTTTCCGTTTCAACCTTCTTTTCGAGCTTTTGAATTTCAATATTGGTCTGATACGCGGCAAAAGCCTTTGAAATCATAAAAAGTGAAGCGCTGAGTACAGCCAAGGCGAAAAGCACAATCAGTACTTTTTCTCCCAGCGTGATCGATGCTCTTCTCCGGATGATAACGGATTGTTCTGCACTGTTTGTCTGTCTTTGCTGTTTTTCTACTTTATAAGCCAAATTGCTCATAGACTGATGACCTCCTTTTTATTCGTACAGCTCACTCTCGTGCTTTTTCCGCGATGCGCAGCTTCGCTGAGCGCGCACGGTTATTGTGTTCAAGCTCCTCTTCGGAAGCTGTGATCGGCTTTCTGTTGACTAACTTTAATTTCGGTTCAAACTCCTTGGGGATCACGGGCAGTCCGTGAGGCAGTTCAGGAGGCGACGACATCTCTTTAAATGTCGATTTGCAGATCCGGTCTTCCAGCGAGTGGAACGTGATGACCGATACCCTTCCGCCCGGCTTCAGCACCTCAATCGCCTGCAAAAGCGCTTCTTCAAATACTCTCAATTCATCGTTTACCGCAATTCGAATCGCCTGAAAAATCCGTTTAGCCGGATGCCCGCCGCTTCTTCTTGCCGGTGCGGGAATTGCCTCTTTGATGATATCGACAAGCTGGCCCGTTGTTTCAATAGGCGATTGTTCTCTTGCTTTTTCGATTTTCCTGGCAATTTGCTTGCTGAATTTCTCTTCTCCGTATTTAAAGAAGATTTTCACGAGATCCTCATAAGGCCATTCATTGACGACTACCTTTGCCGAAAGGCCCGCCGACTGGTCCATTCGCATATCAAGAGGTGCATCATGATGATAGCTGAAGCCCCTTTCAGGTGTATCCAGCTGAGGAGATGAGACGCCTAAATCAAATAAAACACCGTCCACTTTCGTGATGCCGATTTCGTTTAGACGGTCTTTTAAATACCGAAAATTGCTTTTTATGAAAACGACTTGTCCTTCATAATCCGCCAGTTTTTCCTTCGCATGGCGGAGTGCGGTTTCATCCTGGTCAAAAGCGACCAGCTTTCCTTTTTCAGACAGCTGCGAAAGCAAATATTCGCTGTGACCGGCACCGCCTAATGTACAGTCTACATATGTACCGTCTTCTTTTACATTTAAACCGTCAACTGTTTCTTTTAATAATACTGTTGTATGCTGAAACATTTCTTTACTAGTCCCACCTTTTTCAAATGAACTGATTGCAGAAGCGCCGCATGCGCAAAGATTCATTATATATCAAATCCGATCATGTTTTCAGCTATTTCGGCAAATGAATCTTCCTGCTCTTCTACGTATTGTTCCCAAATCTCTTTACTCCACAATTCAATTCGATTTGAAACTCCGATGACCACGCATTCCTTCTCAAGCTTTGCATAATTTAAAAGCGGCGATGCAATGTTGATCCGGCCCTGCTTGTCCAATTCACATTCGGTGGCTCCGGAGAAAAAAAAGCGGGTAAAAGCGCGTGCATCTTTCTTCGTAAGAGGAAGGGCCTTCAGTTTTTCTTCGATGAGTTTCCATTCGGACATCGGGTAGCCAAACAGGCACTGATCAAGCCCGCGCGTCAAAACGAACTGCTCGCCGAGGCCTTCTCTGAATTTCGCCGGAACGATCATGCGGCCTTTTGAATCAATCGTATGCTGGTATTCACCCATAAACATGATCTCGGCCCCCACTTTCGTTCCTCAACTCACCACTATCCACCACTTCTCTCCACAAATTTATTTTACACTGTTTTAGAACAAAAAAAAACCCTGAACTACTCAGGGTTTTTTAAAAAATTATTTCAAAGTTTGACAACTTGATGCATGTTTTGAAATGAATATGGCAAATCCTTGTATTTTTCCAAGAAATTCGGACCGTATTTGTTCAAATAATACACGATGTTCCAAATTCTCTCCTGCGGAGCGTCTAAAGGCTTGATGCTTGTTTGAATTTTGTCAAAATCACGCAAAATATAGTTTTCTTTTTCTTCAATCCTTCTGATGACCGTTTTCTCTAAAAATTCGAGCTGATCTTGAATGAAGCCCGCGTTCTTTTCTAAAAGGGGGCCGAGGCTCCCGTCGATTTCGAGGGCTTCTGCGCGCACCGCGGAATGGACGTTTTCGATTTTTTCTTTTGCCTGTTTAACCGAATCGGAAAATCCGCTCGGAACCTTATCTTCAAAATACTGCTCTTTTTTAGCGCGCGCTCCCTTTTCAATCGATTCGCGGAGTTCGATTCCCCGTTCACCCAGCTTTTTTTCGATGTGCCGTTCAAGGAAAGTAACCTGGAGCCTCGGTACGACAGGCGGCATTTTATAGCCCATGACCTGAAAAGCGCCTTTCAGCTCGCCCCAATAATTGATCTCTCCGGGACCGGCGATGAACGCCAATGTCGGAAGAAGATATTCCTGCATAAGCGGCCTTGTTACAACATTATTGCTGAACACTTCCGGCTTTTGGCAGATCAAATCACAAAGCTCTGCTTCAGACCACTGAAGATGAAGCTCTTTTATAAAAAACGCGCCGTTTTCTTTTTCGATTAAAAACCGCTCGCCGTCGTGCTCATAAAAAAGGTTCGCATGTTTTGCGGCACCTTCGATGATCGGTGTGTAGCCCAGTTGTTTCATGAATTCCTGCTGCCGTTTGACAGAATCGGTCAGCTCATCGTTTTTGTTCAGCAACTGCCGGAAAAAACGCGCTTCAAGGGCTCTGATGCCCGGGTCGCCGGAATTCAGAAGGATCAGGCCGTCTTGTGCAAACATGTCGGCAACAAGCAATTCGAAAAAATCGGTGAAGGAAAGAGACTGCCTTAAACATCGGCGCAAATGGCCGAGTAGATCTTTCGTATACTCCGTTTCCTCAAATGAAGCAAAAATCCCGTCCAGCCACTTTTCAGCTTTCTCGACATCGAGCGCCGTTTTTGCCGCCTGGCTTTTTTTCCAGTGGGACTGCGGGAGCTTGTGCTTTTTCACCTTGCCGCCGTCAGAAATGTGGACGTGATTGATTTCTTCCAGATCGTGGTCTTCCCCCGCAATCCAGAATACCGGAATGACCGGAACGTTCAGCTCTTGTTCTTTTTGCTTTGCAAATACAAGGATTGATACGATTTTATGTATAGTGTAAAGAGGACCCGTTAAAAGGCCGGCCTGCTGCCCTCCGACAACGACAACGCTTTTCGGATCGCGAAGGCGTTCGATTGTTTCATTCATGCTCGCCGATTGAAATTTGCTGTGATAGTCGAGCAAATAGTCGGCTAAAGAATCGCGGTCATACGTCCGGGAGGAAAGGTCATCCAAACGGACACTCCAACTTTCATTGCTCAGGCCGTAATCAAAAAACGGCTCCATCTCCTTTTTTCCATTTATATAGTCTCGCACAAAAGGGTTTTGACTTTGTATGGAAAGTTCAGTAAGCTGCATCTTTAGAACTTCCTTTCTCCAGTAAATAGTTAGCTTTCCGAAACGAGTATAGCACGTTCCGCGATTCGGTCAAAAGATTTAGCTTCATTCGTGTTCAAGCGCCTTGATGCTGCGATGCAAAAAGGTAAGATGCGGGGCAGACTCCCCTGACTCTTTTGCACGCTTCAGCAGATAGCCCATGATCGCATCGGCTTCCGTTTTTCTTTCTGCCAGCACATCGGCAAGCATCGAAGACGTGTTGTTTTTTGTCCGGCGGCAGACGGAAAGAACATGGTCCCACGCTGCTTGGCGGTCTTCAAGTTCCAAAATCCGGCTCGCTTCTTCAAAGACAAGCTTCATATAGGCCGCATACATCGGCTCTTCAAGCAGCGCGCCGTTTTTCACCCGCAAAAGAGCCGTCAACGGATTGATGCACGCATTGACAATCAATTTTCCGGCGAGGGTCTTATACCAGTCTTCACACCAAATAAAAGGGAATGCTTCATGCACCGAACCGAGCTCTTTTTTCAACCGGGCGGTAGATTGGCTTCGAAACGCGCTCCATTTCACGGCCCCTTTTCCCGTGTGCCGGAATGTGCGGTCATCCACCCTGACAGCTCCGTGTTCTACAGATCCCGTATAGATGCGATGGCCCGTCTGCCATTTTTCAAGCACGGGAATATGGGCCATTCCATTTTGCAGGAACATGATATCAAGAGGAGCCGCCTGCTCCAGTTCGGACAAAACGGCTCCGAGCTGATGCTCCTTTACGGCAACAAAAAGAAGGTCGCAGTCCGGATCAAGTTCCGTCCTGCCCCTGACGTTCACGGTCATCTCTTTCCCGTCTTCAAGAAGGCGGATTCCCTTTTCTTCAATCGCTTCCGCCTGTTCCTTTCTCCGTGCGATCACCGTCACTTCGTGGCCGAACGAAAAATAGTATGCAAAAAGGAGGCCGACCGAGCCTCCTCCGATGACTCCGATTCTCACATTCTCACACCCTGATTTTTTCATATACTGTATATCATAGCAGAAATTTTCGCCGTTGACTTGTCAGTTGTTTCAAATATTCAGAGCCGCTTCGCTTCATTATATTAGAAAATTTTTATCATTTGGATTTTTTGAAAAAAGCGTTTACAATAGAAGTAGACCACAAACAAGGGGGTAACACAATGGTCAAAGTTGAACGTTTGCTGATCAACTACAAAACGCTTGAAGAATTTAAAAAGTTCAGGGAGTACGGGATTCAAGAGCTTTCCATGCTGGAGGACCTTGAAAGCAACATGATTGAAAACGACAGCAACTCACCGTTTTACGGCATCTATTACGGGGATCGGCTCGTCGCAAGAATGAGCCTGTATAAAGCGGATGGAAAATCAAACCAATACTTTGAAGAAGGCCAAGATTACCTCGAGCTCTGGAAGCTTGAAGTTTTGCCGGGGTATCAGCGCAACGGCTACGGAACGATGCTGGTGGAGTTCGCCAAATCTTTCGGACTCCCGATTCGCACAAGCCCGCGCGTCAAATCATCCGATTTTTGGAGCAAGATGGGCTTTACACCGGTTAAATACGATATGGCCCGGGATAAAGGGGAAAATCCGCTCGTTTGGCATCCTGCGAGCGAACCTAATCAAAGTTCTGAATCAGCATAAATGAAAAAAGCCGGCCGAAAGCGGATGGCCGGTTTTCTATTTTTCAAGCTTCTCGAGATTTTTATTCGGCTCCGGCTGGAGATTCGCCTTTTTATTTCGTTCGTCTTCCTGAAGAACGACCATTTTTCGGGCTCTCTCCATGATTTCAATCAAGGCTTTATAATCCTCTTCCGTCAATTCAAGCCGTTTTTTCAGCGATTGATTTTCGCTTCGCAGCTTTTCAACTTCTTGTTTCAGCTCATTGATTTCTTCAGCGAGCTTTTTCTTCTCATCTATAAAGTCTTTTTGAACCGGGGCTTCTTTCAGCTTTTCCAAGTATTGAATGACATCATCGAGCGTCAGGTTTTCCGCATTGTTTCCGGAAACCGTTTTGACAGATCCAGGTAAGTTTGCGGAATGGATGCCGATTTTTTTGCGCAGCTCTTTGCGCTGCTTCTTTGCCAGCTCAATGCCTGATTGGTATTGCTTTCTGACAAAGGAATTCCAGCGAAATCCGCAGGCAGCGGCGGTTCTGCTTAAAGCCTTGCCCACTTCTTCAAAGGCTGAAAGCTGTGTGCCGCCTTCCCGAATGTGCCTTAAAACGACCTCAGCCAGCAATATATCTTCATCCTGTGTCCATGCATCCTGTCTTGTAATCGTCAAATGTTATCCCCCTCCATGACTTTATGAATTTACCTCATACATATGCGGCTGATAGAGTAGATAGACTATTTTCTTTACAGGAAATAAAAGGATGAAGGGAAAACGGGTATAAAAAAACACAAGACCCTGAAGTCTTGTGTTTTCACTGTTGACGATTAGTTGCTTTTTACGTCTTTTCCTTTGTATGATCCACATGCTTTGCAGACGCGGTGTGAAAGTTTCATCTCACCGCAGTTTGGGCATTCTACCATACCAGGCACTTGCAATTTAAAGTGTGTACGACGAAGTCTTTTTTTCGTTTTAGAAGTTCTTCTAAAAGGTACAGCCATTATTCCCACCTCCTTAAAGAGCGTTAAGATTCATCTTCTTGTTTTAAGAGCTTCCCGAGTCCGGCAAGTCTCGGATCGATCCGGTCTTTCCGGTCATCTTCTGTAATGACCTGCCAATCCTTGCCCTCCTGCGGAGCACCTTCTTCTTTTTGAACAGACTCACAAAAGATTTGCATAGGGATCTCAAGAAGGATTTCTTCTTTCACGACCGGAGTCAAGTCGATGAGGTCATCTTCAACAATATGGACGTCTTCATCTTCCAATTCCTCGGTCTTATGAAATATAAACAGTTCTTTTGTAGAAATACTGAATGGATAACGAACATCAACAAGCGTTCTTGAGCAAGGCAAGATCATCTCGCCTGAAATGGTAAAATCAAATGCAGCCTGCTTTGAGCGGATTTCCGCGCGCCCTTTCACCCGCACCGGTGAAATGCTGCGTATTTCCGAGCTTTGAGAGAGTTCGCTTAAATCAACTGTTTCATCAAATTCAAAGTCTTTCTTCGGCATTTGATTCAGCTGATGTATCGTCCATTTCATTGTATCACCTCTAAGTGAGCAACAAACATGATTATAGCTTTCATCATGTTTTTTGTCAATATTTTTTCTTTACAGATATGCGCCTGCGCTTTTCATTCGTTGACATCGTGAAGAACAATTCATACACTTAGAAAAAACGCTGTTTTCGCGAGGCGTCTGGACATTCCATGTGTAAATGTATCATAACTATTTCAAGAGATGCAAGAGAGGTGAAAAAATGAAAGCGGTCGGCCTTGTTGTGGAATACAACCCATTTCATAACGGACATTTATATCATATAAAGGAAGCAAAATCAGAAACCCGGAGCGAGGTGGCGGTTGCCGTTATGAGCGGCTCCTTTTTGCAGCGCGGTGAACCCGCCATCGTCTCAAAGTGGGCGCGAACGAAGATGGCGCTCGCATCTTATGCCGATGTCGTCGTTGAACTCCCTTACATATTCGCCGTCCAAAAAGCGGAAACATTTGCTGAAGGCGCCGTCTCAATTTTAAATGAATTAGGGTGTGCTTCTCTGTTTTTCGGAAGCGAGCACGGCGATATTGAGGCGTTTCTCAATACAGCCGTACACACGATAGAGCAAGAAGACGGGCTCAATGAAGAAGCAAAAAAACAGATAGCATTTGGGCTGAGCTACCCGCAAGCGATGGCAAAAGCGTTCCGGGCTGTAACCGGAGACAGCAGAAACATTGTTGACCTTTCAAAGCCGAACAACATTCTCGGATTTCATTATGTGAAAGCCATCATGCAAAAGCAATTAAGCATGAAGCCCGCAACCGTCAAGCGCCGATCCTCAGGCTATCACGATTCAGCATTCCCGGAAGCGGACCGAATCGCAAGCGCCACAAGCATACGCAAGTCGATCTTTGAAACGGGAAGCCTTGCGGACAGCCGCTTTTACCTTCCAAAATCATCGGTCGATGAGCTTGAGGAATACGCCCGGACTTTCGGTATGTGGCACTCACCTGAAGATTATTTCCCCTTTTTGAAATACAGCCTCCATACTATGGATACAGAAGACCTGAAAGGGATTTATGAAGTGGAAGAAGGCCTTGAGCACCGCGTCAAAAAAGCGATCCGGAAAGCAGGCTCTTTTAAGGAATACATGGAGCTTTTGAAAACGAAGCGCTATACGTGGACAAGGCTGCAGCGGATGAACACCCACATCCTCACAAAAACGAAGAAAGCCGACGTTAAGCACATGTTAAGCGAAACGCATCCGGCATATATCAGACTTCTCGGAATGACAAAAAAAGGGCAGGCCTATTTGGCTGAAAAGAAAAAAAGCTTGAGCGTACCCCTTATTACAAAGACGGGATCTTTTTCCCACCCTTCCCTTCAGCTTGACATAAAAGCGGGCCAAGTATACAGCGCCCCCCTCAAAGAGCCGGAGCGGACGATGCTGACAGAGCAGGAATATTCCCTTTCGCCGATCAGGTATGATGAAGACAGCCGGATATTTTTGCGCAAATAAAAACACCTGATGGACATCATCAGGTGTTTTTCACTTTATCTTCCAAATAATGAATCGCATCATCCATCGTGTCGACAGGGACGATTTTCATATCGGTTTTAATATCTTTTGCCGTTTTGACCGCTTCTTCATAGTTTGATCCTTTTTTTCCGCCTTCGTTCGGGGCAAAAAAGATGTCGGCTCCCGCCTTGTCTGCAGCAACGATTTTCTGGCTGATGCCGCCGATCGGACCGACTTTACCTTCGTCATCGATCGTTCCGGTTCCCGCAATATGGTGTCCTTTTGTCTCGTCTTCTTTTGTCAGCTGGTTATAGATCTCCATTGACATCATCAGCCCTGCCGAAGGGCCGCCGATGTTTTCGATGTCCATATCGACCTCCGGCTTCACCTTGACATTGCGGTCTGTGATGAGGGATACGCCGAGCCCAGCTCTCTTCGGATCTTCTTTAAATGTTTTCAGCTTCATCTCATATGTTTTTTCTTCTTTATCCCGTTCAACTATGATTTTCACGCGGTCTCCGGCTTTTTTTGATTCGATGTAGCGGACGAAGCTCTCCGCTGACCGGAACGTTTTTCCGTCCGCTTTTTTAATTTTGTCCCCGACTTGTATTTTTCCTTCTGCAGGCATGCCGCTGACGACCGACATGGCATATACGCCGTTAAACGTGTAGCTGACTTCTTTTCCGGCCCGTTTATAAGCGGCGATCATCGCATTCTCTTGGGAATCTCTCATCATTTGTAGCTGGCGCTTCATATATTCCTGATCAGATTCGCCTTCTTGTTTGAAATTTTCTTCCGGAAGAATTTCGTGATAAGGTCGCACTTTTGCCCATATGTATGTTAGCGGATTGGCAGGGCCGACTTTAACTGTCATTAAAGAAAAGCTCCCTTTTTCAGAATAGCCGTTATCAACTTTAATTAAAGGGTTCAGCTCGGTCGCTTCGCCAGGTTCGGTGATGTAATAAGGCAGCTTCACAAATGACAGCGCAGCCATGATAATAACGATCAATAATGCGATGCGTATAATTCTTTTTTTCAGCATGAAAATGTAACCCTCCATCTTTATTTTCACCGGCTCACCTCTTGGGCCGGCTCCAAATTTTCAGCCTGCATGAATTCACAGATGTATGAAATACCTTCTATTGATGCTTATCAAGGAGAAGGGTTTCCGCGAGTATAAAGCAGCTTCCGGTTCATTTGTTTCATCACCGATCTGCAATCTGGTGGTCTAAAATGAGGACCAGCCTTCGTATAATGATAAAGAAGTTTCACGGAGAAGGCTTCCGCACAAATCGGGCAAGCTTTTCGTTTATTTTATCATGATCCTGTTTCCAATGTGTATTCACAGCCGCAAAGGGGGTTAGAAATGGACATGTCAAAGGTAAAGACACTCATGATTGCCGTTTTGCTGCTTTCTTTTACAGCCGCCGTCATTACCCATCCGCAAGAATCATTTGACGCTTCTAAAAGTGGACTTGCCATGTGGTGGGAGGTCGTATTCCCTTCCCTTTTGCCTTTTTTTATTTTATCAGAGCTCTTGATCGGGTTTGGTGTCGTCAGGTTTGTCGGGCTGTTGCTCGAGCCTTTCATGAGACCTGTATTCCGCGTCCCCGGCGTCGGAGGGTTCGTGCTCGCGATGGGAATGGCATCGGGAAACCCGGCCGGCGCAAAACTGACTTCAAGGCTGAGACAGGAGCGGCAGATTTCCCGGGTCGAAGCAGAGCGGCTCGCTTCATTCACCAACTCATCTAACCCGCTGTTTATTTTCGGAGCCGTTGCGGTCGGCTTTTTCCATAATCCTTCTCTTGGCGTCGTGCTTGCGGCGGCCCATTATTTGGGCAATTTCGCAGTCGGACTGACGATGCGTACTTACGGAAGAAAAGAAGAAAACCGCACCGCCGTGCGAAAGAAGCTTCCTGTGCCTTCAATTAAAGAAGCCTTAAAAGCGCTCCATCAGGCAAGACTTGAAGAAAAGCGGCCGCTCGGCAAACTTTTGAGCGATGCTGTCATCTCTTCCGTCCAAACACTGTTAATGGTAGGCGGCTTCATTATTCTTTTTTCGGTTTTTAATAACATTCTTTCTGTGATGCATATCACCGACATTCTTTCGCACGCCACACGAATAATTTTGACGGCCCTTCAATTCCCCGGTGATTTTGATAAACCTTTATTATCGGGGTTGTTTGAGATTACGCTCGGCAGCAAACTGGTCAGCGCAACGGATGCGGCGCTTCTCCAGCAAGCGGTGATCGTCAGCTTTATTTTGGGTTTCAGCGGCTTCTGTGTTCAGGCGCAGGTTGCAGGCATTCTTGCTGAAACGGATATTCGCTTTAAGCCGTTTTTTATCGCCCGCATCCTCCAGGGAATTTATGCAGCGATCTTTGTTCTTATTCTTTGGAAGCCTCTTTACACATCGTTCTATTCCCCGACGGAGCCGGCCTTCTCCTTTCTGACGGCCGGGAAAACGGAATCTTTCTTTCTGCAGATGTGGAACACTTTAGCAGAGATCGGTCCGCTCCTTACGATCGGCACCCTTCTCATCTACATCATTCTTTATGCCAAAACCTACGCTCCTGCTAAAAAATGAGCAGCCGGTTACGGCCGCTCATTTTTTGCGAACTTTTTTTCAAGTGCAGCCTCGACCGCTTCCGGCACGAGTTCTGCGACTGAACCTTTATATTTTGCCACTTCTTTGACAATGCTTGAACTGAGGAATGAGTATTGGTTATTCGTCATCATAAAAAACGTTTCAATATTTTCATCAAGCACTTTGTTCATCGAAGTTCCCTGCATCTCGTATTCAAAGTCAGATACCGCTCTAAGCCCCCGCAGGATGACGTTCGCCTGCTTGCTCTTTGCATAATCAATCAAAAGCCCCTGAAAAGATTCCACTTGCACATTCGGGATATCCTGCGTCACTTCACGAAGCAGCCCACAGCGTTCTTCCACCGTAAACAGCGGCTTTTTCGAAGAATTGTTCAAGACGCATACATACACTTTGTCAAACACTTTCGCCCCGCGCCTGATGATATCCAAATGTCCAAAAGTCACCGGATCAAAACTTCCGGGACAAACGGCAATGCTAGCCATCCCCATTCCCTCTCTTTCTGTATATGGTCACGCCTGTTAAGCCGTATATTTCCTGCCGGGCAAGCTGAAGTCCGCCCACCGCATCCGGCAGCATGACTTCCTTGGCATGCTCAGCCACAATAAACCCTCTGTCAGTCAGCATATCCGCTTCATCAATCATCGATAAAAGCGCTTCCAGCTTTTGCTCTCGATATGGCGGGTCCAAAAAGACGGCATCAAAGCTTGCGCCCCTTCTCACCAGTGCATGCAGGGCCCGTTCCGCGTCATTCCTGTAGACCTCGGCTCGTTTTTCCAAACCCAGCGTTTTCAAATTCCCTTTTACGGTTTGAATCGCTTTAAAATCACGGTCGACAAAAATGAAGCGGTCAAACCCCCGCGACAGCGCTTCAATGCCCAATCCGCCGCTTCCCGCGTACAGATCAAGGCCGGTGCCGCCTTCAAAATACGGGCCGACCATATTAAAGATGGATTCCTTTACTTTATCGGTCGTCGGCCTTGTCGACGTGCCGGGAACCGCTTTTAAGACACGTCCCTTATACGTCCCAGAAATCACTCTCATACTTCCACCACTTTTTCTTAAAACTCGAAAAAAATCATTCCTATCTTATCATAAAGTGTTTTCTGGCACAAACACCCAAAGTGCAAATTCATATGTATAGCAAAAAGGGTCAGTGGTGATAATAATAGCAACAGCATCGATTGATGTTGTTGCCAACCGCGGAGAAGACTTACGTTTCCCCATAAGTTCTTCCTCCGGTTTCTCCTCTCCCTTTGCCTTCTCCTTAATTTTTTAAGGAATAGAAGGACCCCGCAGAGGTATTTCTGCGGGGATTTTTTTAACATAAACCAAGTCAGAGCCCGGCTTTATAGTCGTATTCTTTCGCTTTATCCTGCTTGGATTCAAACTCCATTTTCAAGAACGGTTTGTATGAAAGATCCACCTGTTTGACAAAAGAGTACGAACGTATTTTAGCGATGATTCTTTCGGCATCTTCCATATTGCAATACACCACTACATATTTCAGCCGCTTTGAAACGTAATGAACATTTCCGAATTTCCTGAGCATTTTCGCCTGCTTCAAGGAGTGCAGCCAAACGATTAAGCCTTGACGCCTGATTTCCAAATTGTTCACCTGCCTGTCGCTCTGTGCATGAAGTTCTATAAAAAAACGAGACTCGGGACGACCGAGCCTCATCAGGAAACTTTACAGCCGCAGCTTCCGCCTGACCCGCAGCCGCCGCCGCAAGATGAAAGATTATCAAAATAAGGGTTTCCAGTCGGTACTTTGATATGTTTTGACACAGCATGACCGATTTCCACGCTAACTTCATCAAGTATGGATTGCAGCTCGGTTTCCGCCTTTTTAAATTCGGCTACTGTATCGTGAAGGTCAAGCTCCCGTTTGATTTCCCTCATTTTCTTGGATATCTCTTTATAATCAGGATGATACTTGCCAAAGCGCTGTACATCCTCATACTGTTCTTTTATTTTCGTAAACGAAGCGATAATGCGTCCGGCCTCTTCATCTTCGCGGAGACGCTTGTAGCATTTTCTGTAATGTTCAGCTGCCTCAGATTGAAGAATCATGTTGGCCAAATCATATGCTTCATTTTGAAGCCGCAACGATTCCATTGTGGCAAACATAGACATGCACCTCCAGCTATAGTGTATCACAAATCAGTCGTTTTCAAAAATGTCTATGCCGCCTCCGAACTATAATTTTCCAAAAACTTCGCTTTCGCAAGCAGCTTCGCGCCAATCTGATAAGCCCTTGGGCTTTGGTTTATGGGTGGCGCAGCCGGCCAGCAAGAGGCACAGCAGCATCACAAGCCAGCACTTCTTCATCACAGATCAACTCCTTCACACCTAGCTTTACCAGAATGGCGCGATTTATCATCATAAAAAAACACTCAGGCATTAAATTAATCCTGAGTGCGCATCGCATGAAACATTTGAAGCATCATCTGGGCCATCTGAATGCTGCCTGATAACTGGTTGACCCTGTGAGGAATCGTTTTTTCATAAAAATTCATCATATCGAGATGAAAGGCTGACAGGTCATTCGGATTCCGCGAAAGCTTGCGGTACCAGACCGGCTGCTCACGGATGAACCGGCGGCGCTCTGCATCGGCGAACACATACTCCTGCACTTCTTTACGCATGTCTGACTCCTTCCCTAATCTTTTCGGAAAGAAAACGGATGCTCGCCGCCGCTTTGATTCTGCTGTTTTTGGCTTCCGCCCGAAAACTGGCTGAGCAAGCTTTGCAGCGAAGAAATAGACTGGCTCATTTTATTGATCTGCTCATTCATTTGATTGGCATCCATCTTTCGGACGGCAGTCACCACTTTAGAAATGAAATCATTTCTGTCGCCAGCGTCCGGCTCCTTTTCTGCCGAAGCTTCTTTATCCCTGTACGGATCCCAAATCGAATCGTCTTCCCCGAGCAAAACCCAGTTTTCATATACTTCCTGCCAGCTTTTTTCTTGTTTCCGCACTTCGGAAATCAACTTAGGATGCCGTTTGATAAATTGCTTAAATTCATCAATGGATGATTGCGCATTTTGATTTGCCAACGTCTACACCCCCTCCGAAAACATATGCCTACTATAGTGTAATCCGCCCCGGCAAAATGTGTTCGCCTAAAATTCCTCTTTTTCGCCGGCATTTCAGGATTTCTCAAAAAACGAAAAGCCCGGATATTGTCCCGGGCTCTATTGCCATTCTTTAATAAAGTTTTGCGTATAATATTTCTCGTCCACCCCGACTCCGAGATGGGTATAGTCGGCATTTAACAGCGCTTTTCTGTGTCCTTCGCTGTTTAACCAGCCTTCAACCGCCGCAGGCCCGTCGACATAGTTGAGCGCGATATTTTCCCCCGCCTGCTCAAAGTTGACTTTTCCTTTTTCAAGCCTGTCTTTGAGGGTGCCTTCCGTTTTTGACACATGGGAGAAATAATGGTGCTCTTTCATGTCGCTGCTGTGGCCGTAAGCAACTTTTGATACGCCTTCATCCCAAGAGAGCTGAGACAGGTCGTGTCTTGCGCGGATGACGTTCGTTATATCAAAAATCTGCTTCTCATTTGCTTTTTCAATTTTCTTCCAATCTGATTCTGTCAATGCTTTAGGTTCGATCAGGGTGCCTCTGTAGACAACTTCATACGGCCTTTGCTTGATTAAAGTCGGCGCATCAAATGCCCTGATGCTTGAAAGTGTTCCCTCGAATTTATCCATGTACAGCTGAACATAGATGTCTCCGACTTTCACTGTCGGCCTTGTATTCATGTCTTCTTCGGAAAACTCAAAACGGTATGAATTGCCTTTATATTGAACATTGACATACGGGGCAATCTGGGTGGTTTTGAAAACATCCCTTGACGGCCTTCCAATTTTAAACGGAGCGGTGTTCAGCCCGTCGCCTGTCGCAAACAATGTCACGGCCTTGCCGCCAAGCAAGCCGATTTGAACGTACTGTTTTTCCCCTTTGTTATAGACCCACCATTCATAATCATATGCTGACGGATCGACTCTGTCCGGTTTCCCCAGTTTCTTTTCGATCGTCTCAGCCGATTCTCCGATAAAAGAAAGCAGGCCGGAATCGGGAATGTTCAAGGACTTCTCTTTTTTCGCATCTTCGTTTGAGACTTGCGGCTTGTCTTCCTTCGCAATTTTCTCAGGCGTTGAACCGTATTGAATAAACAGCGTGTATGAAGCCGCAACGATGAGAAGGATCACGACCGCTCTTAATATATTTTTCAAACTTTCACCTCCGACTGACGGATCAATCTATCCATAAAACGGCGCACCGCATCAAAAACTTGCCTTTAGTGTCATTTAAACAGAACTGACATGAATTTTCAATGATAATACAGCCTATTAAGATTTGAGACAAAATATGTTTTAATGAAGAAAATCTTCAGGCCTCTCTTCGTTTTCTGATATAAATGTCAGCGCGTCACCAGCCTGACGGTTTGATTCTTGATGAGTTGAAATATCGCCGAGCGTAATGATGCCGGCAAGCTTTTTTTCCCGTGTAACCGGGACCCTTCTGATCTGATAATCTCCCATGAGATCAACCGCTTTTTCAATTGAATCGTCTTCACTTACCGTAATGAGATCCGTCGTCATGAGATTTGTAATCTTTTGCGAATTCGGTTTTTTAGCTGCGATTCCCCGCAGCACCAAATCCCGGTCAGTGACGATCCCAACCAGTTCCAAGCCGTCATCAAGCACAACCGGAATCGCTCCGACATTCCCGTCTTTCATTTTCACGGCAGCCTCGTACACATTATCAAGAACCGTACAGTATAATATTTCCTTTGTCATGATATCTTTCACACGTGTCAATCAGAAGACCTCCTCTTGTCTTTCGTTTGTTCATATTGTCGTCAAGCCGCCCGCGATTCATACTGTTCACAAAAATATTTATATATCGGCTCAGCCAGGATTGAAAGTTTAACGCTTTCATACTATGATTGTCAGTAAAGGTAATTTTTTTAAGGGGGTTTTACGGGATGAAATTTGAAGAATCCGGTATTGAAGGATTGACTGCTGACCTTAACCGGTTAGACGACATCATGGAAAACGTAGGGTTCGTAAGAGCTGGACAATGGGATTATGAACGCGTCACATATGACCGCAAATTCGATATGGTGGAAGGTAGGTACTACCTCCGCGTGTTCGGATATGCCGTCGAAGGTGATGTGGGCGCCCGGCGCGCGGTAATTAAACTGATGACACCGCTTTTGGGCAAATATTATTATCCCCATGGAGTGGAATACGGTGAAGACGAACACTTTCCGCCGCAGCTCCTCAAAACAAGCAAAACGGTGTTGAATTCGATCAAAGAAAAAGTTTCAGCGCTTGAAGTGTAGAAGGCGTACATAAAAAGGGTACAGCCCCTCGGGTGAGGCTGTACCCTTTTTTCATCTTAATGAACCGTAGACGGAGAGTATCGTTCTTCTTCCAGTTCCTTTTCGTCTTTGGCTCTTTCCTTCTTCGCCCAGCCGAAAAAGATAATCGCCAAAAATGTCCCGTACACGATTTCCTGTAAAATTTTCATGACGATCGCGCCAAGCTGCTGATCTTCCAGAACAGGCATGCTGCTGAACATTTCCGGACCTGTAAGCGTCATTCCGCTCAGCGTATCGAGAGGAACGCACAGTTTCATGGCCTCCGCCCATGCGGACGGATCTGAATATGTCGAATACAGAGCCGTATCGCTGAACATGATTAACGCGCATGCCGGTGTCAGCAAAATGCCATCAGCCATAATGTAGCCGAGTTTCAAAAGTCCGTTCATCTGCGGAAGCTCCTCGACCTTGTGAACGAGCGGCCACCACATGAAAAACGCTGCAATAAAGATCAGCACCGTAATAACGGCATGATAAACGGCATCTGTCTTAATAAAATCAAACACCAATGGAATGTGATACATCGAAAATAAACCGTTAAATACGATAATCGCGATCAATGGTTTGGAAAAAAACCGGAACAGCGGCTTGACGATCGGCAGAAAAATGACCTTTTTCCAAAACCAAGTCGGTATGCCAAGGATGATCAAAGGCGGCACGATCAAATACAAAACCGCCATTTGCGCCATATGCGCGCTGAACATAATATGTCCCAGCAAATCAATCGGACTGCCTTTGGACACGTATAAAAGAATCATTGCCGTCAGGAATAAACCGATTTCTTTCCTGGATACCCGCTCTTCTTCTGATCCTAAACGTTTCATCAGAAAAAAGTAAAGGGCGGTTATGAAAACGACAGCCCCTAGGAAATAGGGGCTCCAAAGGGCGCGAAAACCGAATATTTCAAGGCTGCCCAACATGAGCATCCTCCTTTCTGTATGTCGGTTCGATTACCACCAAATAAGCGTCACAAAAGCCAAAACGGTAATAAAAGCGACCAAAACGCCCGAATAAAGGAACAAAGTCGGCGCTTCATGCCCCCGCTGACTCATATGCATAAAGTAATACAGCTGAAACGCAACCTGAATGACGGCCAGCAGCAGAATGAACGGGACAGTAAACCATACTCCGGCATCTGAGGCGACCGTTAAAAAAGCGACAATGGTCAGGCCGATCATCAAACCGAATGAAATAACCTGATATCTCATGTCCTCCGCGTTTTTCTTTTTGCGGTAGGCAAGATCTGTTTTGGGATTCCCTCTGTTTTCGTTATTCACCATTTTTATCCCACCATCCCCATCAAGTATACAACGGTAAAGATAAACACCCAGACAACGTCGATAAAATGCCAGTAGAGACTTGCGACAAAAAACTTCGGCGCATTGTAAAGGCTTAATCCGCGGCGCGCATTTCTGATCATCAAAGAAAGAATCCAGAGAAGCCCGAAGGTAACGTGTGCTCCGTGCGTGCCGACTAGCGTATAAAAAGCGGAGCCGAGAGCCGAGCTCTGAATGGTGAACCCATATTCGTGAATGTAATGCGTAAACTCATATATTTCAAGCGCCAGGAAGCCTGCACCGAGCAGAACGGTAATTCCGAGCCAAACCTGCATCTTTTTAAAAGCGAAGTTCTTCATATGATACATGGCATACACGCTCGTTAAACTGCTCGTCAAAAGGAGCATTGTCGCCAGAAAAACCAGCCCCATGTCAAACATCTCGGTCGTTTTCGGTCCCCCTGCATTCGAATTCTTCAGCGCAAGGTATGTTGCGAAGAGAGACGCGAAAAGAACCGTCTCTCCCCCGAGAAATAGCCAAAAGCCGATAAACTTATTTTTTCCTTCTAACGTAGCTTTTTCAGGAGAAGCCGGGAAGGTTTCAGCCGTCAATTTCTCTTCTGTATGCATTATGCCTTCACCCCTTTGTCGTCATCATCCATCAGCTCTTCTTTATGAATATGGTACCCGTGGTCATCAATTACAGACCGGAGTAGCATCATAAATAACGTGATCCCTAATCCGATCAGAATGACAGGCAGCCCCCAGGCAAATTCCGTCCGGTACATAAAGCCGAAGGCGGATATAAACAGCCCGAGTGACATGATGAACGGAAGAATCGATCCGTTTGGCATATGGATGTCCTGAAGCGGCTCCGCGGCGGTCATTGACTGCTTGCCGGCTCTTTTTTCGATCCATAAAGCATCAAGGCCTCTGACCAAAGGCAACTGTTTAAAGTTGTATTCAGGAGGCGGCGAAGAAACGGCCCACTCGAGCGTTCTTCCGTCATGCCAAGGATCGCTGCCGACTTTTTCCCCTTTGGCAGTCGTCACGATAATATTGATCACGAGTATGATGACCGCAGCCGCCATAAACACAGCTCCGATTGAACTGATCAAGTTTGCCATGTCAAATCCCTGATTCGGCAAGTAAGTGAACACGCGTCTCGGCATTCCCCACAATCCGAGCCAATGCTGGATGAAGAAAGTGAGATGGAACCCGATGAAAAAGAGCACAAATGTTATTTTACCCAACGCTTCACTCAGCATTTTTCCGAACATTTTCGGCCACCAGTAATGAGCCCCCGCGAGGATGGCGAACACCACTCCGCCGATGATGACGTAATGGAAGTGGGCCACGACAAAGTACGTGTCATGGAACTGATAGTCAGCCGGTGCAGCAGCAAGCATTACACCTGTCACCCCGCCCATGACAAACGACGGGATAAAAGATATCGCGTAAAGCATCGGCGTTGTAAACTTAATGCTCCCGCCCCAAGCCGTGAGCAACCAGTTGAAGATTTTAATTCCGGTCGGGACGGCGATGGCCATCGTCGCCACCGCAAAAATGGCGTTCGCCACAGGCCCGAGACCCGTTGTAAACATATGGTGTGCCCAAACCATGAAGCCTAAAAAGCCGATCAGTACGGTCGCAAATACCATTGAAGAATAGCCGAATAGCCTTTTTCTCGCAAAAACCGGAATGATTTCCGAAAAAATTCCGAACGCCGGGAGTACGAGAATATAAACTTCAGGGTGCCCGAAAATCCAGAACAGATGCTCCCAAATGATCGTATTACCGCCTAATTCCGGATTGAAAAAGCTCGTTCCGAACAACCGGTCCAGCATCAAGAGCGCGATGCCTACGGTCAGCGGCGGGAACGCGAACAAAATCAAAGCCGAAGCGACAAATGTCGTCCATGTGAAAAGCGGCAGCCTCATGTATGTCATGCCCGGCGCCCTCATGTTGATAATCGTCGCAAGAAAGTTAATCCCGGCAATCAGCGTACCGATCCCTGCAATTTGCAGACCGAGAACATAGAAATCGATCCCGTGCCCTTCGGAGTGAAGGGAAAGCGACGCATATGACGTCCAGCCGGCATCGGGTGCCCCTCCCAAAAACCAGCTTAAATTCAGAAAAATGCCGCCGAAAAGAAACAGCCAAAAGCCGAGCGAGTTCAAGAATGGAAACGCGACATCCCGCGCGCCTATCTGCAGCGGGACGACGGCGTTCATCAATGCAAACAAAAGCGGCATCGCTGCCAGGAAAATCATCGTTGTGCCGTGCATCGTCATGATCTCATTGTAGACTCCGCCACTCATGATGTCATTGTTGGGTATCATCAGCTGAAGCCTGATCAGCATCGCTTCGATTCCACCGAGCACAAAGAAGAACCCGCCGCCCAGCAAATAAAGGATGGCAATCTTTTTATGATCGACAGTCGTTAAATAGTCCCATAATACAGCCCCAAAACCTTGCTTTTTCTTAAGCGTACTCACAATGTAACCTCCCTCATTCTCCCTTTGAAGCGTTAGTCTTCCGTTTTTAACCCCTTTAAATATTCAGTCAGTGCATCAAGTTCCTTGTCGCTCAAATCAGGGTATGTGCCGGTCATTTTGTTGCCCGGTTTTATGCTTTCAGGATCCTTGAGCCACGCTTTCAAGTTTTCATCGTTGAATTCCTTCACACCGGCGATCGTCGACCTGTCTCCAAAAGTCGCGAGGTTCGGAGCCGTTCTGGCCGCTTCCGCCCTTTGGTCTTTTGAATCGGTTGCATGACAGCTCAGGCAGTTTTTCTCTTTGAAAACTTTTTCTCCTTCAACAGCGAGATCGGTTTTCGCCCCCGCTTTATAGTTTTCCATATCGCTCATCCATTTCTTGAACTCATCCTTCGAAACCGCTTTAACTTTAAAGTCCATTAAAGCGTGGGAAGGTCCGCAGAGCTCGGCGCATTTCCCGTAGAAATAATCTCCGGCTTTTTCCGCGCGTTTTGAATCGAACGTTAAGAAGAATTTGTTTTCATTGTCTGTGTTCGTATCAATCTTACCCCCGATAGAAGGAACCCAGAATGAATGTTTGACATCGGAAGCTTTCAGCTTGAAGTAAACGCGTTCATCGGTCGGCACGACCAGCTCCTGGCTCGTCACCACGCCGTAGTCAGGATATTCGAATTCCCACCAGTAAAGGTTTGCCCGGACGTTGACGACCAGCGTCTTCTCCGGATCCCTGTTTTTCTTATCCATCGGTTTTGTATCAGCAAGATCAAAGGTCTGTGCAACAACAGGAACAACCAGGATAAGAAGGAGAATAATCGGAATAACAGTCCATAAAATTTCTAAATTGCGGTTTCCTTCAACCTGTTTCGGGATGTGGTCATCACCGAGCTTAGATCTTCTGTACTTGACGATGACAAATACGAAAATGAAACTTACCACTACTACAACAACAACCATGATCAACGTGCTGAGAATCATTAGGAAATACTGCTGATCAGCCACCTCGCCCGCCGGCTGCAGCGTTGATATGAACGGTTCTCCGCACCCTGCTAAAACGAGCGCCAAAATAGTGAACAGCGACATCAGACGCCATTTCTTTAACATTTCTTCCCAACCCCTTTTCAATCAATCCTTTTGAAACTTTCACTGTTCAAACGTTTATAGGACACCTATTCATTCATCTGACTCCCCACTCCAATTAAAGCACTTACATTTCCTCATTTCTTAAATAATGAGGTTTTTTACTCAAAATACCATCTATGTATGAACGTAAAGCCGCCTTGTTAAACATAATCGAAAAAATCGATAAGGCGGCTTTTACATGATTGTTGTCTGCTTGAAGTGTTAAGTGACAGCCTTCAATGTGATGAATTATAGAGTTCTATCCAATTTTAAAAAGTGTAAATACGACCATGGCAACGAAAAATATGGTCAAGTAATTTAATGAATATACAAACATGAGCGTTGCCCACTTCATGATATTTTTGCTTCTGTAACCGACCAGACCGCAAACGAGCCAGCCGATATTGAGTACCGTCCCTAAAATGACGATCGGCAGTCCGAGTCCGCCAAGGAAAAACGGCAGCGGCATTAAGCAGGCAATCCAAATGATGATTTGCCTTTTCGTCACTTCAAAACCGTGTACAACAGGCAGCATCGGAATATTTGCGGCTCTGTATTCCTCCGTTTTCTTAATCGCAAGCGCCAGAAAGTGGGGAATCTGCCAAATAAACATAATTAAAAACAGCACCCACGCCTCAACTCCGATGGAACCTTGGACAGCGGTCCATCCGATCAAAGGAGGAACAGCCCCTGATACACTTCCGATGATCGTATTAACGGTATAGCGGCGCTTTGACCACATCGTGTAAAGAAACACATACGTAAAGACGCCGACAAACCCTACTGCGGCAGCTGTCAGATTGGTCATCAGCAGCATGATAAAACCGAGCGCAGTCAGCAGAATGCCGAACCACAATGCCTGTGAAGGCTGGATTTTTCCAGTCACCGTCGGCCTTGTTTTCGTCCGCTGCATGAGCTGGTCAATATCACGGTCATAGTAGTTGTTGATGACGCATGATCCTGCAATAATAAGCGAGGACCCCGCTAAAGTGAACAGCACGATATCAAGGTTTCCTAGAAAGCTCAGATTTGAAAAGTAAAAAGCGAGCCACATGCCCGTAAAAGTTGTTATCAGGTTCGAGTAAACAATCCCGACTTTGATCAGGGCGAGGAAATCTTTCCATGCTGTCGTCTCTTCTATTTGTCCATTCATTGCTGTATCAGCTGTAATTCTTGTTTCAGCCATAATACTAACCCCCCTTACTCAAACCTTCATCACGTCAAGAGAAGCGGTATATTCATAAAAAACCTACAACTCTATCATACAAGATTACCGGTTGGAAAAAAACAGCCTATTAAATATTAATCGACAAACCGGTTTATATTTGTGAACTTTTTATGACTTTCTTTACAGATGAAGGAAAAGTTGTGAACAAGAGCGGAAAACCACTGTCATTCTAATATAGTTCTATCAAACGAAGCCAGAATTATCAAGTCTTCAAAACCAATAAAAATGTGAACGCCTTCTATTGCATTTTTGTGAACAATAATCATTATGAATTGCAGCAGAACATCAATTCGCTTACACTTGAAGATGGTAAATATCTTTTTATTAGTCAGTTTGCATTAAAAAAGGAGAATTGAATTTATGAATAAAGCATTAAAAGGCTTGGGAATTATCACAACTATCGCCATGCTTTTCGTGCTGATCGGCGGCGCCCTCGTCACAAAGACGGGTTCAGGAATGGGCTGCGGCAGATCTTGGCCGCTTTGCAACGGAAGCATATTCCCGGCTCTAACCCTTGAATCGATTATCGAATGGAGCCACAGGTTTGTCAGCGGCACATCCGGCATCCTTGTGCTGGCTCTCGCCATTTGGTCTTGGAAAAAAATCGGCCATATCAGAGAAACGAAATTTCTCGCGGTGATGTCGGTCGTCTTTCTCATTCTTCAAGCGCTCTTGGGTGCTGCGGCGGTTGTCTTCGGGTCATCGTCCCTGATCATGGCTTTGCACTTCGGAATCTCGCTTATTTCCTTTGCCTCTGTCCTGCTGTTGACGCTCCTGGTGTTTGAAGCTGACAGCAAGCAGAAAGCCGAATCGTTTTATATAGGAAAAACCATGCAGTTTCATATGATAGGAATCATTATATACACATATATCGTCGTTTATACAGGCGCATATGTCCGGCATACGAAGTCAAGCCTTGCGTGCCTTGATTTTCCGATGTGCAGCACGCAAAACGGCTGGCTTCCCGGGAAGTTTCACGAATGGGTGCAGATGGGACACAGGGCTGCGGCGCTTCTTCTGTTCGCCTGGATCATCGCGGCAGCTGTACATGCAGCCAGACAGTATAAAAATCAAAAACGCATTTATTGGGGCTGGATGATTTCCCTGATCCTGATCATCCTTCAGGCTGCCTCAGGAATTGCGGTTGTCTACAGCAGACTGGATTTGGGATTTGCTCTCGCCCACGCTTTCTTCATTTCCTGCGTGTTTGGAATCCTTTGCTACTTCCTGCTGCTTGTGGTGCGCTATCGCAGGCAGGTGCAAAAATAAAAATAAACGGTTGATCCTCCGCCTGTTGCGGGGGATTTTTTCATTAAAAAGAGGCCGCCGACAAAAGTCAGCGGCCGCAATTTTATTTTTTCAGCTCAATAAGGAGGTCGCCGGTTTGAATGGCTTCTCCGTTTGTTACGTGAATGTTTTCAACAGTTCCTGAAAACGGAGCCTGGACGGTCGTTTCCATTTTCATCGCTTCATTGATCATTAAATGATCGCCCTTCTTCACTGGGTCCCCTTTGCTTACAAGAAGCTTAATCACCGTTCCCGGCATGGATGCCGCGATATGATTCGGGTTTGAACGGTCGGCTTTCACCTTTTGATGAACGGACGATTTGATGCTTTCGTCTTTAATGACCACTTCGCGAGGCTGGCCGTTCAGTTCAAAATAAACGACTCTCGTCGCATCAGGGCGCGGTTCCCCGATAGAGACAAGTTTGACGATCAGCGTTTTCCCTCTTTCAATCTCGACCTCGATTTCTTCGCCGAGCGTCATGCCGTAGAAGAAGGTCGGTGTATCAAGCACAGAGATGTCCCCGTACAGTTCCGCTGTCTTCACATACTCGGTAAACACTTTCGGATAAAGCGCATATGCGACAGCATCCTGGTCGGAAAGCTCCAGATCATGCGTTTCCTTAAACTCCGCTTTTATATCGTCAAACGAAACCGGTTCAAGCAGTTCTCCAGGGCGTACTGTAATCGGCTCCTGCCCTTTTAAAATCAGCTTTTGCAATTTTTCAGGGAATCCGCCGTGAGGCTGGCCGATATACCCTTTAAAAAGCTCAACAACCGAGTCAGGAAAGTCGAGAGATTCTCCCCTTTCGTAAATATCATCTTCCGTCAGGTTATTTTGCACCATGTAAAGCGCCATATCCCCGACGACTTTAGATGACGGCGTAACCTTTACGATGTCCCCGAACAGGTGGTTAACCCGGCTGTACATTTCTTTCACTTCATTCCAGCGTTCGCCGAGGCCGACTCCCTTAGCCTGCTGCTGAAGGTTGCTGTATTGGCCGCCAGGCATTTCATGCTTGTAAATTTCGGTATGAGGCGCATTCATGCCGCTCTCAAACTCGCTGTAATATTTTCTGACAGACTCCCAATATTGAGACAACGACTCTACCGCATCGACATTGAACTGCGGACGGCGCTTATCGCCTTCAAGCGCATGGTAAAGCGAGCTTGCGCTTGGCTGTGATGTCAGACCCGCCATAGAGCTGACCGCTACGTCGACGATGTCGACGCCTGCTTCTATCGCCTTCGCGTACATAAAAATACCGTTGCCGCTCGTATCGTGCGTATGCAAGTGGATCGGAATGTCGATCGTCTCTTTCAAAGCTGACACCAGTTCGTATGCCGCTTGAGGTCTCAGCAGGCCGGCCATATCTTTAATGCCGAGAATATGCGCCCCCGCTGCTTCAAGCTCTTTTGCCATTGACGTATAATATTCAAGGTTATATTTGGTTCTGTTCGGATCGAGAATGTCCCCGGTATAGCAGATCGCCGCTTCGGCAAGCTTGCCTGACTCGCGCACTGCATCAATGGCGAGCGTCATCCCTTTAACCCAGTTCAAGCTGTCAAAAATGCGGAATACATCGATTCCAGCCGCAGCAGATTCGCTGACAAACTTTTTAATCAGGTTGTCAGGGTAGTTTGTATACCCGACGGCATTCGAAGATCTCAACAGCATTTGAAACATCGTATTCGGAATTTCCTTCCGCAGCTCCTCGAGCCTTTTCCACGGGTCTTCTTTCAAGAAACGGTAAGCGACATCAAATGTGGCGCCGCCCCACATTTCAAGGCTGAAAAGCTCTGGCCAGAGTGCAGCCGTCGGATTGGCGATTTTTTTCAGGTCATGCGTTCTGAATCTTGTCGCAAGCAGTGACTGATGGGCATCGCGGAACGTCGTATCAGTGAGGAGCACTTCCTCTTGATCTTTCACCCATTTGACGAGCCCTTCGGCTCCGCGTTCATCAAGAATCTGTTTTGTTCCGCTTGCGATTGGCTGATCGACATCTGTTTTGACGATCTGCGGCTTATCGAACTCAGGCTTCTTCTTTTTATCGATGCCCGGGAAGCCGTTAACCGTTACGTTCCCGATGTATGTCAGCATTTTTGTTCCGCGGTCTCTCTGCTTAGGAAAGACAAAGAGTTCAGGCGTTGTATCGATAAAAGACGTATCGTATTGCCCTGTGAGAAACTTTTCGTGCTTCGCCACATTTTCAAGGAAAGGAATGTTCGTTTTGATTCCCCTGATCCTGAATTCCTGAAGGTTGCGGACCATTTTGGCTGCCGCCTGTTCAAACGTCAGCGCCCAGGTTGAAAGCTTAACAAGCAGCGAGTCGTAATAAGGCGTAATGACAGCGCCTTGAAAACTGTTTCCGGTATCAAGCCTCACCCCGAAACCGCCGCCTGAGCGATATGCCATGATTTTGCCTGTGTCAGGCATGAAATTGTTTGACGGGTCTTCAGTCGTAACCCTTGACTGGATCGCATATCCGTGCAGCGTGATGGCATCCTGGTTCGGAATGCTGATTTCGCTGCTGTCCAGACTGAATCCGGCAGCAATCAGGATTTGCGTCTGTACGATATCGACACCCGTCACCATTTCCGTAATGGTGTGCTCCACCTGAACACGCGGGTTGACTTCAATAAAGAAAAACTCATCGTTCGCAACTAAAAATTCGACCGTACCGGCATTGACATAGTCAACATTCTTCGCAAGCTTAACGGCGGCTTCGCAAATCTCTTCCCGGAGGGATTCTGACAGCGAAACGCTCGGCGCCACTTCGATGACCTTTTGATGACGCCTTTGCACAGAGCAGTCGCGGTCGTAAAGGTGAACAACGTTCCCTTCTTTATCTCCAATAACTTGAACTTCAATGTGCTTCGGCTTTTCGATCAGCTTTTCGACATACACTTCATCATTGCCAAAAGCCGCTTTCGCTTCTGATTTCGCCCTGTTATAGGATTCCTCCAGCTCCGATTCGTCTCTGACGATCCGCATGCCGCGGCCGCCGCCGCCAAGCGACGCTTTAATAATAAACGGATATCCGAACTCCTCCGCAAATTGTTTGACCTCCGCTATATCAGCCACTGGTCCGTCGCTCCCCGGTATGACGGGAATTCCTGCTTTTTCAGCTTGTTCACGGGCTTTTACTTTATCTCCAAACATATCGAGGTGCTTGGAGGTCGGCCCGATAAAGATGATGCCTTCCTCTTCACACCGCTTTGCAAACTGAATGTTTTCTGACAGGAAGCCATAGCCTGGATGGATGGCATCCACATGGTTGCGTTTTGCAATCTCGATGATACCTTCAATATCAAGATAAGCGTCAATCGGCTTTTTCCCTTCGCCGACCAGGTATGCTTCATCGGCTTTGTATCTGTGGTAAGATCCGCTGTCTTCTTTAGAATAGATCGCTACCGTACGGATATTCAGTTCTGTGCAGGCGCGAAATACGCGGATAGCGATTTCCCCTCTGTTTGCAACAAGAACTTTTTGAATAGACTGTTGTGACATGTCGTTCCCCCTCATCCGCTGTTTTAAGTATGTATCTATTCTAAATGAATCGGATGGGCATTGTACACGCTTAGTTTTTTAAAAATTTATACTTTTTTTATATTGATTTTCTTTGGTTTTTGTAGTATTAACAGGCTGTTTTCGTTTGAACCGATCAAAGTATTCATTAAACATGCTGATGTTCACCAATATCCCCGCGCTTGCCATCAGCAGAATGAGCGATGACCCTCCATAGCTGATAAACGGAAGCGTCACACCTGTCAAAGGAATCAAGCCGGATATGCCGCCCAGGTTCACGAAAGACTGGATGGCGATCATGCTCGATATCCCGATCGCAAGCAAGCTTCCAAACGGATCGTCGCATTTTCTTGCAATATAAAACCCTTTTAAAACGATAAAAGCAAGCAGCAGTATGACAAAAAGGACACCGAAAATACCGAGCTCCTCAGCGATGACCGCCATAATAAAATCGGTGTGCGTTTCAGGCAGATACCCATACTTCTGTACGCTCTCGCCGAGGCCTAGGCCGAACAGCCCCCCCGAACCGATCGCCAAGTAGGAATTGACGACTTGAAAGCCTGAATCTCCCGCGTCTTTAAACGGGTTTTGGTAGCTTTCAAACCGCTTCATCCGTCCCTCTGTTAAAATGCTGTCCCAGTTGAAATAAATGAGCGGGCTGACGAGCACAAGGACAGCCCCGGCCAAAAGCACGAGCTTTAACAGCGTTTTGCCGCTGAATCCAGAGCACAAAATGATGCACAATGCGATTAAAGCGATGATAAAAGCTGTTCCCACATCCGGCTGAGCAGCGACCAGCGCGCAAATGAAAAGCGTGATGATCGCAGGAGGTGCGATTCCGGCTCCCAAGTTGTCAATATAGCTTTGCTTTTTGGCATAGACGGAAGAAAGATACAAGATGACGGTCAGCTTGACAAACTCCCCCGGCTGGATGCCGTAATTCGAAACCCTGAACCAGCTTTGGGCATTCCCGGCCACATGTCCGACAACAAACAGCGCGAACAAAGCGACGACGGAAATGAGCAGCAAAAACTTTTGGAATTTTTGATTGGCAAAAGCCTTATACGGAAAAAGCGCCGCGCCTAAAAATATGACGGTTCCAAGCGCTAAAAATATCAGCTGCCTGTCAAAAAAGTAGCTGCTGTCTTGTCCGTACCTTGTCACGGCTGTGATCATGCTTGAACTGTACACCATGACGAGCCCGAACCCGCACAGCAGAAATACAGCAAAGATTAATGAATAATCATAGGATTTAAGCATTCTTTTTATCATATTATCCTCTTCCTTACTTGCCTTCAAAATGTGTTTGTGGTAACTCCTTCGTTATTTTACTACACTTTCTTAAAAAGCACGAAAGATACCTTTTTCATAAGACTTCGAATCTCGTCAGAAAGAAAAGTCCGTCTATTCCAAGACTGCCATTCTATTTTTTTATCGGCATACCGTGCGTCTTCGTTTATTCGGCACGAACAGCGGCCATTCCTTCATCAATGGGCGTTTTCTTTCTCATTCCATAACAAAAAAGCCTGCCGGCAGTTTGTTTCTATCGAAACGTCGTCGACAAGCTGACTCAGACAGAAAGATTCTTCTGAGGTGTTCATTTATTTTTTTGTAAATGCATCATGTAATGCAGACAATTCACGTTCCAGCCTGTAAAGCAGTTCTTTACCCTCTTCTTCATCCACTAATCCAAGGCGGACAGCAAAATCAATTTCCCTAGAGAGTCCGAACATTTGTGTATCTAAAACCTCTTCATAAAGAGGACATTGAGGCATCGTTAAGTTGTCCATTTGCACTTGAATCAGCTTTAAGATTTTATCAGCATCACGTTTTAACAAGGCAAGTGCTTTTTCACGATGGTCGACTACAATCTCAGACGCCAAAAGTATCCCTCCGTTCCCCAGGCGAGTACCTAATTCTTCTATTTATGATAAAGCCTCAGCCGAAAAAAAGCAAGCTATTTCTGTCCTTTCGCCATATTTCCAAGACTCGTGTTTTAAGCTTCCGCTCACATTTTAAAAAATGCTTAAACTGTAATTCGCAGATAATAGCTCTAAAAGCCGGATTCCGGCGATGCTGTTTCCCTTTTCATCGAGCGAGGGCCCGAAGATGCCGATGCCGAAACGGTATGGGGACAGCCCCATGATCCCCCCAGAAACACCGCTTTTGGCGGGAATGCCGATTTTGATTGCGAATTCGCCGCTGGCATTATACATTCCGCATGTGACCATAAATGTCTTGCAAATTCTCGCGATATCCTTCGGTATGATTTGCTCTCCCGTTTCGGGATGTTTGCCGTTCAAAGCAAAAACAGAGCCGATTTTCGCCAGGTCTAGGCTGTTCATTTCAATGGCGCACTGTTTTGTATATACATCCATGACATCCTCAACCTCAGCCTGAAAAATGCCGTGCTCTTTCATGTAATAACACATCGCCCTGTTGACCATTGAGGTTTCAAATTCAGATTCGGCGACCTTCTCACATATGGTAATGTTCCGGTTATTTGCCAGTTTTTTAATAAAATCAAGCAGTCTGCCGATCTTATCAGTGTTCGTCTCTCCCTTAATCATGCTTGTGACCACCAACGCTCCGGCGTTTATCATCGGATTCAGCGGCTTCCCCGGGTTGACGGTTTCAAGTTTGATGATGGAGTTAAACGGATCACCAGTCGGCTCTTGTCCTACATAATGAAACACTTTTTCCGGGCCGTGATCGATCAAGACGAGGGCAAGCGACAATACTTTTGATATGCTTTGCAGAGTGAAGGCTTTTTCCACATCCCCCGCTGATATACACGTCCCGTCTGTAAAGTAGACCGCCGCCGACAAATCGTCCTCCGATAATTCGGCCAAAGCCGGTATGTAAGATGCAACCTTTCCTTTGTCCGTCACTTTTTTCGCTTCTGTGACAAAATATTCGAGCTCCTCATTATCCCGGCAATTCAAGTTTTTTCCCTCCATCCGATCTTCATTGCTGTTATCTTTCCCGGAGAGGGCTTTTGTTATGAGAAGTGACAATTCGAAAGAAAGCGCTTATAATTTTTGTGAGGGAGTGGTAGAGACATGAGCATTGTAACGATCACAGGAAATGTAAAGTATCCGATTACGCTCGATCCGAGCGTCTGGATTTTTGATGACCGAAAATTCGATCTCGATCAGTTCTTTTCACATTTCGGAGAGGTAAAAGATGAAGATGACGACCTTGTGATTGACAGGGAACGGCAAATTAGAGAAGGTGCTGTATCACCGCCGACGCTGAAATCAGAGAAAAAGTATGAAAAGGAAAAATTGCTTGACAGCACTTTCGGGATCAAGCTTGAACCTTTTTTGAAAAATGCGGAGGTGTCAGGCTCCGCCGTCAAATGCCTCTTCAAAACGGAAGGTGAAGACGTCTCCATTCCGATCGAAGAAGCGGGCGGCATGATTCTCTGCTTCAGCAACAAAGGCAAGCCGCTTGGCGAAGACGGGCCTGTACACGTTTATTTTCCCGACGGTTCAAACAGGATGACTCCTGTGAAACAAGTAAAAGAAATTCACATTGTTTAAAGCAGCAACTGGTGCGCCGGAGGCGATGAAACACTCCGCCTCCCCTTTTCCCGGCCGGGTTTTCGGCTCTTGCCGGCGACCCGGCCCGCGTGCTGTGCAAGTTGAAACCTGGGTTAAAAGCCCGGGTTTTTTAATTACAGCAGATCAGCAGCAAGCCTTGCAAGCCGGGAGCGCTCTCCTTTTAAAAGCTTTACGTTTCCGGAAATTTTTTGATCCTTAAAACGCTCTACAACATAGGCCAGGCCGTTGTTCATCGCATCCAGATAAGGATGGTCGATCTGTTCGGTGTCTCCCATCAATACGATTTTGCTGCCTTCCCCGACGCGAGTCAGAAGCGTTTTGACTTCATGCTTGGTCAGATTTTGGGCCTCATCAATGATGATGAATTGGTCGGGAATGCTTCTGCCCCTTATATATGTGAGAGCTTCGACTTGAATGGAGCCCATCCCCGCTAAAATATCATCAAGTTCCCCCGGCTTTTTTGCATTGAACAAGTATTCCAGGTTATCAAAAATAGGCTGGACCCACGGGCGAAGTTTTTCTTCTTTTTCACCCGGAAGATAGCCGAGATCTTTTCCGACAGGAACGATCGGCCTTGTGACAACAAGCTTTTTAAAATTCCCCAGATCCTCTGTCTGCAGCAGCCCCGCTGCCAGCGCAAGCAGAGTTTTCCCTGTGCCGGCTTTTCCGATCAGGGTGACAAGCGGAATATCTTGTCTTAAAAGAAGTTCCAGCGCCATCGTCTGCTGAACATTTCGCGAACGGATGCCCCAAACCTGCTCCTGATCAAAAACAAGCTTTTTCACGGTTTTTCCGCTTTGATCAACGATTCCAACCGCAGAGGATGATCCGCCGAGCGCGTCCTTCATGACGACAAACTGGTTCGGACACAGCGTCTCTCTGCTGATTTCGTCAAGCGGCAAACAGTGATGTTCAAAAAATGAATTCATCTGATCCGAGCGAATGTACAGATCCGTATAACCGCTGTATATATCATCATTGTCGACAACCCTGTCGTGCAAAAAATCCTCTGACATCAAGCCGATGGCATCGGCTTTGACGCGGATCAGCATATCTTTGCTGACAAGGATAACCGGCCTGCCGCCTTCTTTCGTTTCTTCTTCTAGGCTGAGGTTTTTCGCTACGGCTAAAATGCGGTTGTCGCTAGTTTTTTCGATAAAGATTTCCTGAAGCTGCTGAAAAGAGCGATGATTAAGCTCGATTCTCAAGCTTCCTCCGTTTGGGAGGGGAACATTTTCATACAGCCTTCCTTTTAAACGCAAATCATCTATCAATTTAGATACGCGCCTTGCATTCCTCCCGATTTCATCCATGTAGCGTTTCTTTGAATCGACTTCTTCCAATACGACAGCCGGGATGACAACCTCGTTATCTTCAAAAGAAAAGATTGAATTCGGATCCTGCAATAACACATTCGTATCTAGCACATAAATTTTACTCAATCTTCCGCCTCCTGATCAGGATTTTTAGCCTTTTCTTTTCATTTGGGTTAAAAGCTGATGGAGCGCCCGCTAAAATATATGTTTTTATGAATAAAGATAGAAGGTTAATTCAACAATAAAAAATAATGAAAGCATTTTTAAGGAGGCAACCTCAAGTGCGAATCTTTTTTTTGATCCTAATTCAAACCGTTATGCTGCTTTCAGCCTGCGGCATTCAAAATAATGCCCGAAATGAAGCGAATGAGCTTCCCGGCAACAGACCGATTCATGTAAAAAACAGCGCCCAGGAGCCGGTAAACCGTGAAGACGGACAAGCCATCTCACGGCGCCTTGTGAAGATCACAGAAAGCGTTCCGGGTGTCAATGATGCGACCGCTGTCGTGCTCGGCAGGCTCGCCGTCGTCGGAATTGATGTGAAAGACAATTTGGAACGCAGCAAAGTAGAATCCATTAAGTATTCGGTCGCTGAAGCTCTGCAGAATGACCCTTACGGAGCAAATGCCGCCGTTGTCGCTGATCCCGACACTGTAAACCGCCTGCGGGCAATGGGCAGAGAAATTCAAGCGGGACGTCCTGTCAAAGGGATTCTCGACGAGCTGGCAGCCATCGTCGGGCGCGTCCTTCCTGAAGTGCCCAACGACGCAACAGACAACCAGCAAACAAATCCTACAAAATCCAACAACGACCAGCTGAATGAAAGAAACCAGAATCAGCTCGAAAAGAAGCAGAATAACCAATCGAACAAGCATATGAAAAATCGGCAGCAATAACTTTAAAAAAGCCTGTGCCACTGTTTTCTTGACGGCACAGGCTTTTTCCTTTTTTCTAAAGGAGAAAATTTATTTGTCCGATTGATTAAGGTATAATGAATCGTAAGCGAGGTGAATCAAGTGAGGGTAAAGTGTTCATTGTGTGACAAAATCGAAAAAATCGATGATGACACACTCATTGCCAAACGTCTCCGAAACCGGCCGATACATACCTATATGTGCCATGAATGCAGCGAACGAATTAAAATCAAAACCGAAAACCGGATGAAAACCGGCCGTTTTAAGTTATATCCGCACAGAAAAGATAAAGAGCAGATCAAGTCATAAAAGCATGGACAAGCTCCATGCTTTTTCATTATATTTTTGTTACACAAGTAACAAAACAAAAGAATATAGTTGATAAACATTTTCATTTATAGTATCTTTAAATTGTTTCATACGCAACAAAAAAAGGAGTGGTTGATCATGGATTTTGATGTACTGATTGCAGGCGGCGGCCCCGTCGGTCTGCTGACGGCTTCCGAGCTGGCTTTAGCCGGCGTCCGGACCTGTATTGTCGAACGGCTGAAAGAGCCTTCTCCATTCTCAAAAGCGCTCACACTGCATCCGCGCTCAATCGAAATACTTGAAATGAGAGGGCTTGGAGAACGGTTTAAGCAAATTGGCAAGCCGATCCCTTCGGGGCATTTCGCCGGTCTGAAGACTGGATTGGACTTTTCTGCGCTTGACACGCAAACCAATTTTACATTGTTCATCCCTCAGTACGAAACTGAGAAGGTGCTTGAGGAACATGCGCGAAATCTCGGCGTCTCCATCCTTCGCGGTCATGAAGTTCTCGCTGTCCGCGAGCATGAGGAAACCGCCGAGCTTGTTGTCCAGGGTCCGGATGGCCTGTCCTTACTAACTGCTTCCTATATCGTCGGTGCTGACGGAGCCGGAAGTATCATTCGCAAGCAGGCGCGCATCGCTTTTTCCGGAACTGATGCAAATATTACTGCAATGCTTGGTGATGTGTCGCTTGAAAATCCGCCGGAATCTCATTTCTATACTTGCGAGAACCGTGAAGGTGCCGTTGTGATCGTGCCTTTAGACGGCGGCATTTTCCGCGTCCTCATAACGGCGCCGCACATGCCTCAAGCTTTGCTTCACGAGCCCGTCACACTGGAAGAATTAAAAAAAGAACTCAAGCGCATCTGCGGCACGGACCTTGGAATGGACAACCCGGTTTGGATGTCCCGCTTCGGAAATGCCAGCAAGTTGGCGGAGCATTACCGTTCCGGCAGAATTTTCTTGGCTGGAGATGCCGCGCATATTCATTTTCCCGCAGGAGGGCAAGGTTTAAATGTCGGGCTACAGGACGCGATGAACCTTGGCTGGAAGCTCGCAGCAAAGATCAACGGACGGTGTCCCGACTGGCTGCTTGACAGTTACCATAATGAAAGACACCCTATCGGGGAAGCGCTGCTCGTCAATACACAAATCCAAACAAAGCTGTTTGATTTTACGCGTGAAGGGCTGTACCTCCGCGAATTATTATCCGGCATTCTCGAATTTTCAGACGTCAATCGTTATCTGGCAGAACAAATTGCAGCGCTCAACGTGCAATACGAAGCAGATGAAGAGATGCCTAAACATGAGCTGAACGGAAAACGACTGCCAGATATTGACCTGACCCTTTCAGATGGTACTGTCAAACGACTTTACACTTTTCTCGGCGATGGATTCTTTTTATTGGCAGCATTCGGGAAAGAACTGAAGGAATTTTCCGGACTTCCTCATGTCCGGCTCATGCAAGTGAAAGCAATTGACGGCAGGCCTGAATGGAATGGCGTAAAGGCAGCGCTGATCCGTCCTGACGGCCACGTAGCCTGGGCTGTCGACGAATCCATGGAAAATACGGAGCAATTGATTGCTGACGGTATCCGCCGCTGGTGCGGAAACTCTCACCTTCAGTCTGTTTAACCATTTTGTTTCATGCGCAACTAAATGGTATAATCAAAGCAGAAAAATCGATTAAAGGAGCCGGTTTTCTGCATGGAGCATTTAACACACGCCAAACAAGACATATTTGACCTGTACATCAGGCTCATTCATCAGCAGGAACAGCATGAAACCATCATGAAAGAGCGCATCTCCGCAGAAATGAAAAAGATGGAGCACGAATTCCGAGCCGAACTGAAACTCAACATGTCTGACGTCCATACGATCAGCTGCATTGGCGACCACGAACCGATCAACGTCACCTCGATTTCCGAGAAGATGGCATTTTCAAAAGCGACGGTCTCAAGGATCACCGCAAAGCTGACCGAAAAAGGCCTCGTCAATAAAACTCAGCTCAGCGACAATAAAAAAGAAATCTACTTCCGTTTAAGCCAGAAAGGGAGAAGCATCTATCACCTTCACCAGCGGGAACACGAAAAAATCGAACAAAGCTTTAAACGATTTTTAAGCAGGTATTCATCTGACGAGATCCTTTTTGCCAGAGCTTTGTTTCGGGACTTATTAACGGCAGATTTTTGGGCGGATACAGAAAAGACATAGCCTTCTTTGGCTATGTCTTTTTCTACGTATTCGCCCCCGTCTGCTCTTTTTTCGAACGGTGCAGACGGATTTTGTAAATCGAAAGGATTAAAACGGCTACGATCAGCCCTTCTCCAACCGGCAAAAAAACGCCGAAGAAAGTTAAAAACGTACAGCCTAATGCCAGAAAAAAGTAAATGATGGCCGTTTTCAACAGCGGCAGCCGTTTGGCGAAACCCAGTTTAAAGACGACCGCAGACAGAACGAAGATGGTGGCATAAAGCCACCACATTCCCGCCTCAGGATTCTGGTCCACTTTATAGAGAGCGGCAAAAAACGACAGCCGTTCACTTACATCAGTCAAAAAGATTCCCCTCCCCTTTGCTTAGTTGGGTTGCTCTTTTTTTAGGTTCTGCAAATGTTACGACAATCCTGCCAGCTTTTTCTTTTTCGCTGCTTTTTCGCGTTCGTTTTTGTCGAGAATTTTCTTTCTCAATCTGATGGATTCAGGTGTGACTTCGCAGTACTCATCCTCGTTCAAGTATTCAAGCGACTCTTCAAGCGACATGATACGCGGTTTTTTCATGCTGACCGTCTGATCTTTCGTCGCTGAGCGCACGTTTGTCTGCTGCTTCATTTTGTTGATGTTGACGACAAGGTCGTTTTCACGGTTGTGCTCGCCAACGATCATGCCTTCATATACTTCTGTGCCCGGCTCGACAAAAATTACGCCGCGTTCTTCAACGCCTTGAATGCCGTAGGCTGAAGCTTTCCCGGTATCCATTGAGACAAGCACGCCTTGACGGCGCCCGCCGACTTGCCCTGGCTCAACTGGCTGATAGCTGTCAAACGTGTGATTTAAAATCCCGAAACCGCGTGTAAGGGAAAGAAATTCGGTTGAGTAGCCGATTAATCCGCGTGAAGGGACATTGAAAATCAGACGGACCTGACCGTTTCCGTTATTGATCATGTCGATCATTTCACCTTTGCGCGCACCCATTGATTCCATTACAGATCCAGTGTGCTCTTCAGGCACATCGATTTGCACGCGTTCAACAGGCTCACAGCGAACGCCGTCGATTTCTTTAATGATGACTTCCGGCTTCGATACTTGCAGTTCAAAGCCTTCACGTCGCATGTTTTCGATTAAAATCGACAAATGCAGCTCACCGCGTCCTGATACAATCCAGGCATCAGGTGATGGCGTCGGATCGACTCGAAGGCTGACATCTGTCTGAAGCTGCTGTTCAAGACGCTCTTCAATCTTCCTGGCCGTGACATATTTTCCTTCGCGACCGGCAAAAGGACTGTTGTTAACCGCAAACGTCATTTGAAGCGTTGGCTCGTCAATGCGAAGAACCGGAAGCGCCTCCTGATGCTCAATCGGGCAGACAGTTTCTCCGACATTGATGTCTTCCATTCCTGATACCGCGACAAGGTCGCCGGCTTTCGCTTCCTCAATCTCGACTCTCTTCAATCCCTGGAAACCGAAGATTTTCGTGACACGGAACGGTTTGGCAGAACCGTCAAGCTTCATTAAAGCAACTTGCTGTCCGACTTTCATCGTTCCTCTGAACACGCGTCCGATTCCGATACGGCCGACATAATCATTGTAGTCAAGCAGAGCCACCTGGAACTGTAAAGGATCCTCATGGTTATCGACAGGACAAGGAATATGGTTGACAATCGCTTCGAATAAAGCTTCCATGTTTTCATCCTGCTGCTTCGGATCTGCTGATGCGGTGCCGTTGATCGCAGAAGCGTAAACAACCGGGAATTCAAGCTGTTCTTCATTGGCATCAAGCTCGATAAACAAATCGAGCACTTCATCTACGACCTCTTCAGGACGGGCAAAATCACGGTCAATCTTATTGACAACAACGATCGGCGTCAAGTTTTGCTCAAGTGCTTTTTTCAGCACAAAGCGGGTTTGCGGCATGCAGCCTTCATAAGCGTCCACAACAAGCAGAACACCGTCGACCATTTTCATGATCCGCTCAACTTCTCCGCCGAAGTCTGCGTGTCCTGGAGTATCCAAAATATTAATGCGTGTATCTTTATAATTAATCGCTGTATTTTTCGCTAAAATCGTAATACCGCGCTCTCTTTCCAAATCATTGGAATCCATTGCGCGCTCAGCCACGTTTTCATTTGCACGGAATGTGCCGGCCTGATGGAGGAGCTGATCCACAAGCGTCGTTTTTCCATGGTCAACGTGGGCGATAATAGCGATATTGCGAAGATCTTCTCGAAGTTTCACATTTTCATCTCCTAAAAAATTTAGATAATCTTTCATATTATAACTGACGAACGAAGTTATTTCAATTTGTTTCAAATTTCCAGCTTCGTTTGACCCTTTCTATTCAGCGTGATTTTCTGTAAACTAACAGTAGACTTCATACTAAGGGGATGGAAAAACAGTGAAACAAATCAAGTGGATTTTCTTATTATTTGCACTTGCTGCAGTCATCAGCATTATGATGATCGGAGTTGCAATCGCCCAAAAAAGCGCAGCCGGCGTCGCAATCGCCATCGCGATTCTGATCGTGATTATGGGGAGCGGTTTTACACTCAAAAAAAGAATGCGCGAAAAAGGCCTGCTCGAATAGGAAAGGAGCCCCTTCCGGCTGAAGGGGCTTTTGATTGTCAAACACGCACCCCCGCGTAAATCATAGTCTTGCACCATGTTCATCCCTCTATGGTCTGAAATAAATCCGAAAAAAATGAGACCTGTTGTCAAACAAGTCTCATTGCCGCATCAAGCAAGGGGCAAAACCATAATCAAATATCGTTTTCCCTCTTCATCTTTTTCCGTCTTCAGCTGTTCAAATCCTGAACGGGCAAGCATGTTCAGCCACTCGTCCTTTTCATAAGGCACTGCCGCAAACAACGCTTTATGCCCCTTTTCTCTCAAGCGTTTTCCGATCGTTTTCATCACTTCTTTTGCCCGGCCTTTTTTGCGGAAATCGGGATGGACAAGAAGGGTTCCAAGCCAAGGCTTGCCATTAGAAGGCGCCCATTCGAGATGAAAGCTGAGAGCCGCCGGCAGGCCCCTGTCTTCCCACACGAGCCATTCACCGTTATACATCGCATAAGCATTCATATACCGTTCCAGGCTGATTCCGTCAAGCTCTTCCTTCGCCCATCCCGGGCTCGCTTCGGCCAGCTCCTCAAAAAAGGCGAGATCAGAAGAAGAGAAAGACCTGCTATTCATGCGGCAAATATTCGTCGAAAATCGCCCGGTGAGCTGCCGGATTGCCGGCTACGATGCTGTGGTTTTCAAGAAAATTGAGCGGCTTCCCGTCAATGGTCGTATATGTTCCGCCGACCTCGTCAAGCAGGATGCAACCGGCTGCGTAATCCCAAGGAGCCAGCCTCATCGTCACATACACATCCATTCTGCCGGCCGCTACATAAGCAAGTTCCAAAGCCGCTGAACCGTATGAACGGGTCCCTCTGACACGCTTGACAAGCGGGGATAATACGTTTGGATCGATCCGTCTGTTCTCGGTGATCCATGTCGCATTGATGGCCAGAATCGATTCTTCAAGTGGCACTTCTTTCATCTTGCCGAGCTTTGTATCGTTCATGTAAGCACCTTCGCCTTGAAAAGCATGATAAAGCTCATCATGAGTCACATCATAAATCAAGCCGATTTTGCCTTTACCGTTTTCAAAAATGCCGATTGAAATCGCAAAATTGCGTTTTTGATGAATAAAGTTCATCGTACCATCGATCGGATCGATGATCCAAACGATGCCGTCCAAAGATGTGAGCTTGTCCCCTTGGCCTTCTTCGCCAAGAATATGATGATCCGGAAAAACCGATTGGATTTTCTCAATGAAAAAACGCTCTGTTTCTTTGTCAATGTTTGTAACAAGGTCATTTGGATTCGATTTCGTTTCAATCGTCATCTTTTCTTTCATTGATTGCTTAATTCTCTGACCAGCTTCTTTCACCCAGCTTTTCGCCAGACGGTCGATTTCCTTCCAGTTTGTCATCACACTACCTCTTTTCTATGTATACCTGTTGATTTATTCATAGCATACTGATATTAACCGGGAAAAATCAAGAAAAATGACAAATGATCAGGCAGCCCAGATAAAAACGAACCTCTCAAACGGTTCGTTTTTATTATGGTTTCAACCATGTAATCTGATCCATTCTTTTCTGAGTCGTTCCAGTTTGCGCTTGCTCAACTCGATTTGGGTTTCATCCTTTTTTTCCATGGCTTCAAAAAGCGTTGCAAGTTCATAATCGACCTCAAGCCTCCAAACAGCGGCCCGATTGTCTTTTTCCTCTTTCAATCCTTGTTTTACAATTGGTTTCATGTGCCCTACGCCCCCTCCAGAGAAAGTTGATTTCAAAAAGAATCCTTCTGGTTATAGTCCTAAGCGTGATTTATATTAATTTCTTATTCATATCGTATGAAGTGCTCAAGCATTCGCAACGTTATTCTAAAAATTGTGTGTTTACCTAACGATTCCCCAAAATCCGCAAGACGAAACGTAATTTTTTGTTTGAAAAGCCGACTGTGATACAATATCTTTACTGATTGGACAAGGAGGAAAACAATGAGCAGTCTGCGTTTTACTGAAGAAGATTTTCGTACATTTACAATAGAAGGTTTAGATGCGCGGATGAGCGTTCTGAAAGAAACAGTGCGCCCGAAACTTCAAGGGCTCGGCGATCATTTTGCGCCTGTTCTGTCCGCTTTAACAGGAGACGAAATGTTTGTCCACGTCGCAAAGCACGCGCGCCGCTCAGTCAATCCGCCAAACGACAGCTGGGTTGCTTTCGCAAACAATAAGCGCGGCTATAAAAAGCTGCCTCATTTCCAAATTGGTTTATGGGAAACCCATGTTTTCGTATGGTTTGCATTGATCTATGAGTCTCCTCTCAAGCAGGAATACGGCCAGCTGTTTAAGAAGCATCTGCAGGACATTGAGGGCAACATTCCTAGTCGCTTTTTCTGGTCGGCCGATCATACGAAACCTGATGCCAAGAGACAGTCTGAGATGAACGATAAAGATCTGGAAAACCTGTTTGAACGGCTCGTCAATGTGAAAAAAGCAGAAGCGCTTTGCGGTATTCAGCTTTCAAAAGACGAAGTGCTGCAAATGAGCGAAGAGGCGTTTCTATCCGAAATCGAAGCGGCTTTTGAAAAGCTCGCCTTCCTTTACCGCCTGACGCAGAAAGTATCGGTTTAATCAAAAAGGGATGGCCTGTTGTGCCATCCCCTTTTGTTTTGGATTTTCTCATTACATTTTAATTTTCGTATCTTCCGTTTGTTCCTTTGCTTTTTTGACTGCCTGATACGGAGAGTAATCGCTCGCCTCTTCAAACTGGCTGCACAGCTTTTTTTCCTCCGCTTTTCCCGGAACGATTTCTTTAAAGCGGCGGTAAGCACTCATCAGCACGTCGCGTTCTACGCCTTTTTCGTAAGCGAGCTCAACCGTCTGAAAAAACGATATGACGTCTATCGCTTCCTCTGTGCTCCAGTCTTCATTCATCGGATATTGGTACCCTTCTTCCATTTGGTTCATCTCCTTGTGCAGTTCGGCCTGACGGCTTGTTTAGCTATAGTATTGGTTTTCTTTTTTGCGACTATCCAAAGGGACCTAGAAGCCCTTACAGGAAAGATGATAAAATGATCTTTACATTCTTTCAAGAACATAATATAATTCATTTGTTTTATGCCATCAAGCAAAAACGCAAAATAACTCAACGATTTTTGATAAAGAATAGTCTTTAAAGAAATAGCAGGTTTATCATGAAGGTGGGAAAACAATTGTTGCAGCACGAAACACCCCTATATACCGGATTAAAAAAACACGCCGGCAAAAACCCGATCCAGTTCCATATACCGGGGCACAAAAAAGGCTCTGGGATGGACCCTGAATTCAGGGAGTTTATCGGAGAAAACGCATTAAGCATAGATTTAATCAATATCGAACCTCTCGACGATCTGCACGCACCGAAAGGAATTATCAAACAGGCGCAGGATCTGGCGGCTGAAGCATTCGGAGCCGACTACACGTTTTTTTCCGTCCAAGGAACGAGCGGCGCCATCATGACGATGGTCATGGCCGTATGCGGCCCTGGAGACAAAATCATCGTTCCGAGAAATGTTCATAAATCGGTGATGTCAGCGATCGTCTTCTCAGGCGCAATCCCGATCTTCATCCATCCGGAAATCGACGATGAGCTGGGGATTTCACACGGAATCACCCCTGAATCAGCGAAAAAAGCGCTGCTTGAGCATCCTGACGCAAAAGGGCTCCTCGTTATCAACCCGACTTATTTCGGCATAGCTGCTGACTTAAGAAGCATCGTGGAACTGGCTCATTCATTTCATGTCCCTGTGCTTGTTGACGAAGCGCATGGCGTTCACATCCACTTCCATGAAGATCTGCCTCTTTCGGCCATGCAGGCCGGAGCGGATATGGCGGCGACGAGCGTTCATAAGCTCGGAGGCTCCCTTACCCAGAGCTCGATTCTCAATATGAAAGAAGGTCTTGTTTCAAAGGAAAGGGTTCAATCGATTTTAAGCATGCTGACGACCACATCGACCTCCTATCTATTGCTCGCTTCACTTGATGTCGCAAGAAAACGCTTAGCCACAGAGGGACACGCACTGATCGAACAAACGATTAAGCTCGCTGATGAAACAAGGAAGCGCATCAATGATATCAATGGTATTTCATGCGTCGGAAGGGAAATTCTCGGCTCCAAAGCGGCTTTTGATTATGATCCGACCAAATTGATCATTTCAGTGAAAGATCTCGGCCTGACCGGCCATGATGTGGAAAAATGGCTGCGCGAGTCATGCCAAATCGAAGTGGAGCTTTCTGACTTATACAACATCCTGTGCATTTTTACACCGGGAGACCGGAAAGAGGATGCGGATGCGTTGGTCAAAGGCTTAACCGACATCGCTCAACAGGCCGCTTCAGCTGCGGAAAACAGACGCAAGCCTGAAGTGCTTCTGCCAAACATTCCGGCGCTTGCGATGACACCGCGTGACGCTTTTTATGCAAACACGGAAATCATCCCCTTCAAAAAAGCAGCTGGCAGAATCATTGCCGAATTTGTTATGGTTTATCCGCCAGGGATACCGATCTTCATTCCAGGCGAGATCATTACCGAGGATAATATCACTTACATTGAAAAGAACCTGGAAGCAGGGCTGCCTGTTCAGGGACCGGAAGATGACACTCTCCATATGATCCGAGTGATTAAAGAACAGCAAGCCATCCTGTAAAAACATAAAAGCATGCGGCCCTTAAATAGCCGCATGCTTTTTTCTATTCTTCCTCTCTAAGATGGCAGTTGCACTGTCCGCACGTTCCGTAAAGAATCGTCACTTTTTCATCTTCAAAATGCTGAATGGTTTCATTGCAGTCTTGACAAACGATCGTGCCCATCTTACATTCCCCTTTTCTTTTCAAAATGGAAGCGTTTAAATTTGTTACCTCTATAATATTATGTCACATTGATATTGTCAACGGTAAATTGTATAACACATTTAAATCATTTTTGCTCTTTTTTTAAAAAGTCCATTCATGTTATATATGTATTCCTGCTTAAAGCTTAAGCAGAACGCTTCCCCGCTGATCCCGACTATATACCTAGCAAATACGTTCACCCTACAACATCTCATAAAAAAAACAGCAGTTATCAATTGTGTAACAAATGGGTAACAACGAAAGATTATTTCAATTATCATGATAAAATAGGAATTGTTTACTAATCGAACAGGAAAATCGGCTTGCATTATATAGAGAGGTGAAGAGACGTCATGTGGTTTCGAGCAATATTCACCGCCGCAATTTGTTTCCTTTTTTTGACGAGTGGATGTTCTTTATCTCACATCATGCCTGACCAGCATCACCAAAGCGCCAACCAACGCCACCTCAAGCTCCTCTTTTTTTCCGATGACGAGCATATGGAGCAGGAAGTGGCTTATTATGATGCGCTTTTGGATTTAAAAAAAGAATTTCCAGAACAGGTTTCAAATATGGAAATTTCACATGATAAAGGCCAGTGGAAAAAAGAGGTTAAAATCTTTCCAAGCTTGCTGCTTGTTAATGATAAGAAAGTACTAGTTAAAATTGAAGGAAAAATAAAAGATAAAGATAAAATTGTAAAGCTTCTTCAAAAGGAATTGAAGCATTAAAAATCCCCTGCACATGTGCAAGGGGATTTTTAGCTTCACAAATATCTCGGGCAATAGTCATGCAAGGCTAGAAAACATAAAAACCCCCTTTGCAGGGGGTTTTTCTTTAAATTATTTTACAACGTGAATCGGCATGCCGATGGCAACTTCTGCAGCTTCCATTGTGATTTCTCCCAATGTAGGGTGAGCATGGATTGTCATTGCGATATCTTCAGCAGTCATTCCTGCTTCGATTGCCAAGCTCAGCTCAGAAATCATGTCAGAAGCGCTTGCTCCGGCGATTTGTGCACCGATGACTAAGCCGTCTTCTTTGCGTGTTACAAGTTTAAGGAAACCGTCAGTTTCGTTTAATGACAGCGCACGTCCGTTTGCTGCAAACGGGAATTTGGCTGCAGTCACTGATAAACCTTCTTCTTTAGCCTGTGCTTCAGTGTAGCCCACAGATGCAAGTTCAGGCTCAGAGAAGACGACCGCAGGAATTCCGAGATAGTCGATTTCCGCTGCTTCTCCGGCAATCGCTTCAGCAGCAATTTTACCTTCATAAGAAGCTTTATGTGCAAGCGGAGGACCTTCGATGATGTCACCGATCGCATAGATATTCGGAATGTTTGTACGGCATTGTTTGTCCGTTTTGATGATGCCGCGGTCGGTCATTTCGACGCCGACTTGTTCAAGTCCGAGCTCGTCCGTGTTTGCAACGCGGCCGACAGTGACAAGTACGTAGTCCGCATCGATCGTTTGCTCTTCGCCTTTCACTTCGAACGTAACAGTTACGCCGTCAGCTTTTTCTTCCACGCCTTTAGCCATTGCTTTTGTATGGATTTCGACGTTGCCTTTTTTCTTCAGGTTGCGTTTGACAAGAGAGCTCATTTGCTTCTCAAAGCCTGGAAGGATTTCTTCTCCGCCTTCAAGAATGACAACTTCAGTACCGAAGTTTGCATATGCAGTACCGAGCTCTGTTCCGATGTAGCCGCCGCCGATGACAACGAGCTTCTTAGGAATTGCTTTCAGTGCAAGCGCGCCTGTTGAATTCAGTACGCGGTCGCTATATTTGAAGTTTGGCAATTCGATAGGGCGAGAACCTGTTGCGATGATCGCATTTTTGAACGTGTAAGTCTGAGCTGAGTTCTCATCCATCACGCGTACAGAATTGCTGTCTACAAAGTACGCTTCGCCTTTTACGATGTCGACTTTGTTGCCTTTCAGAAGGCCTTCAACACCGCCGGTAAGCTTATTAACGACAGAGGCTTTCCATTCTTGAACTTTTGTAAAGTCAACTTTTACGTTTTCAGCAGTGATCCCCATCTCTTCAGAATGCTTCGCATTCTCATAGCGGTGGCCTGCATTGATCAGCGCTTTTGAAGGGATACATCCGACATTCAGACATACGCCTCCAAGATTGCCTTTTTCAACGATTGTTACTTTTTGTCCAAGCTGAGCAGCGCGGATGGCAGCTACATAGCCGCCAGGTCCCGCACCAATGACAAGAGTATCTGTTTCAATAGGGAAATCTCCTACTACCATTACATTACGCCTCCATTAAAATTAATTGTGGATCGTTCAGCAAACGCTTGATGTGATTTAATGCGTTTTGTGCAGTTGCGCCGTCGATCATACGGTGGTCAAAGCTTAGAGAAAGAGCCAGAACAGGTGCAGCGACGATTTCGCCGTCACGAACGACAGCTTTCTCAGCGATGCGGCCGATTCCAAGGATCGCAACTTCCGGATGGTTGATAACCGGTGTGAACCATTGACCGCCGGCAGAGCCGATATTCGTAATTGTGCAAGAAGCGCCTTTCATTTCAGCAGGAGCAAGTTTGCCTTCGCGTGCTTTTGTCGCAAGCTCGTTGATTTCGTTTGAAATCTCAAAAACAGCTTTGCGGTCCGCATTTTTAACGACTGGCACAAGCAGGCCTTTTTCAGTGTCTGCCGCAATACCGATGTTGTAGTAGTGCTTCTGAATGATTTCATCTGTATTGTCGTCAATTGATGTATTCAGTACTGGATATTTTTTCAGAGCTGATGTTAAAGCTTTTACCACGTAAGGCAGGTAAGTCAGCTTAATTCCTTGATCAGCCGCAACTTGTTTAAACTGCTTGCGGTGAGCGACAAGGTTTGTCACATCGACTTCGTCCATTAGTGTAACGTGTGGAGCGGTATGTTTTGAGTTGACCATAGCTTTTGCGATGGCTTTGCGGATTCCGCTCATTTTCTCGCGTGTTTCAGGGAATTCGCCTTCAGGCACTTGAACCGCCGCTGCAGGTTTTTGTGCAGCAGGCTCTGCTTTTTCTTCAGCTTGAGCAGCCTGAGCGTCTCCGGCAGTTCCTCCGTTTAAGAAGCTGTCGATATCCTCTTTCAGAACGCGGCCGTTTTTGCCGGAGCCTGAAACATTCACGATATCAACGCCTTTTTCGCGGGCATACTTGCGTACAGATGGCATTGCAATGACGCGCTTATTCGGATCTGCATCCGCTTGCTCGTTTGCTTTCGCTGCTTCTGCAGGTGCATCAGTTTCTTGTTTTTCAGCTTCTTCCGCTTTCGCTTCACCTGATTCGTCGCCTTTGAATTGAAGATCTTCGTAACCTGGTGCATCAAATGTGATGATTGTCTGCCCAACGGTTGCGACTGTTCCCTCTTCAACTTTTAATTCTAATACTTTTCCTTTAACAGGTGAAGGGATTTCTACAACTGCTTTATCGTTTTGCACCTCTGCCAAAACGTCGTCTTCGTTTACCTCGTCGTTTGGCTTGACGAACCATTTCACGATTTCGCCTTCGTGGATTCCTTCCCCGATATCCGGAAGTTTAAATTCAAATGCCACAGTTCTCGACCTCCTAAGATTATTACGTAGTTGATATAGTGGTCAGCCTCTTGTTTGAGGCCGACTGTCAGTATACGGCTACAGTTTCTCCGACTGACTGTGGAAATGCATGAAGGGAAAAAGGCTGATATCAGCTTTTCCCTTTTGAATTGTTCAGATCTAATTAAAATTCCAATACTTTTTTCGCAGTTTCAAGCACGTCTTTATGGTTTGGAAGCCATACGCTTTCAGCTTGAGAGAATGCGAATACAGTATCAGGAGCAGTGACGCGAAGCACTGGAGCTTCGAGGCTCAAAATCGCGCGGTCGTTGATTTCAGCAACAACGTTTGCAGCCACTCCAGCTTGTTTTTGCGCCTCTTGAACGACGATCGCGCGGCCTGTTTTTTCTACAGATGCGATGATCGTGTCAATGTCAAGCGGGCTGACTGTGCGAAGGTCGACAACCTCAGCAGATACGCCTTCTTTTTCAAGCTCTTCCGCCGCTTTTAATGACTCGTGAACCATCGCTCCGTATGTGATGATGGAAAGGTCTGTTCCTTCGCGTTTCACATCGGCTTTGCCGATTTCAATTGTGTATTCCTCTTCAGGAACTTCCTGACGGAATGAACGGTAAAGTTTCATGTGCTCAAGGAAAACAACCGGATCATTATCGCGGATCGCAGAGATTAAAAGTCCTTTAGCATCGTACGGAGTTGAAGGAATGACGACTTTAAGTCCAGGCTGCTGTGCAACGAGTCCTTCCAAGCTGTCCGCGTGAAGTTCAGGCGTGTGAACACCGCCGCCGAACGGAGAACGGATTGTCACTGGAGAAGTCCAGCGGCCGCCGGAACGGTAGCGCATCCGTGCCATTTGTCCGGAAACTGAGTCCATCACTTCGTATACAAAGCCGAAAAATTGAATTTCCATTACAGGACGGAAGCCTTGTAAGCCTAAGCCGAGTGCAAGGCCGCCGATACCAGATTCAGCAAGAGGAGTGTCAAATACGCGATCCTCACCAAACTCTTTTTGCAATCCTTCAGTCGCACGGAACACGCCGCCGTTAACACCGACGTCTTCTCCGAAAACTAAGACATTTTCGTCATTTTTCAGTTCTGTGCGTAACGCATCAGTGATTGCTTGAATCATTGTCATTTGCGCCATGGCTTACTTCGACTCCTTCTCTTTATAAATTTCCTTTTGTTCTACAAGGTTGTAAGGAAGCTCTTCATACATGATGTCGATCAGGTCGGTCACTTTTTGCTTCGGCTCTTCGTCAGCTTTTTTGATCGCCTGCTTGATTTCTTCTTTCGCTTCTTCAATTACCTTGTTTTCTTCTTCTTCAGACCAAAGGCCTTTGTTTTCCAAGAACTTGCGGAAACGGACAAGCGGATCTTTCTGCTCCCACTCATTCTCGATTTCTTTCGTACGGTATTTTGTCGGATCGTCACCGGCCATAGTATGAGGACCGTAACGGAAGCAAAGCGTTTCGATCAGGGTAGGGCCTTCGCCGTTTACAGCGCGCTCGCGTGCTTCACGTGTCGCAGCGTATACAGCAAGGGCATCCATGCCGTCAACTTGAACGCCGACGATACCTGCAGCCGCAGCTTTTTGGGCGATTGTTTGAGCTGCTGATTGCTTTTCAACAGGTGTAGAAATCGCATAGCGGTTGTTTTGAACAACGAAAATAGCTGGAGCTTTATACGCACCGGCAAAGTTGATTCCTTCGTAGAAGTCACCTTGGGAAGCACCGCCGTCTCCAGTATAAGTGATCGCCACAGCCTGTTTGCCGCGTTTTTTCAAGCCGAGTGCAACGCCAGCCGTTTGGATGTATTGCGCACCGATAATAATTTGCGGTGAAAGCGCATTAACATCATCCGGCATTTGGTTGCCGCGGAAGTGTCCGCGAGAGAACAAGAATGCTTGATAAAGCGGAAGTCCGTGCCAGATCAACTGCGGAACATCACGGTAGCCCGGAAGAACGAAGTCTTCTTTTTCAAGCGCGAAATGCGTAGCAATTTGAGAAGCTTCCTGACCGGCAGTCGGCGCGTAGAAGCCAAGGCGGCCTTGTCTGTTCAAAGAAATAGAACGCTGATCCAAAATGCGTGTATACACCATGCGGCGCATTAATTCTTTTAATTGATCATCAGATAGATCCGGCATTGCCGCTTCATTAACGACTTCGCCTTCTTCATTCAAAATTTGAAACGTTTCGAACTGCTTTTTAATGGCATCGAATTGCTTTTTGCTATCAACGATTGCTTTTTTCGTTTTTGCAGCCATATTAAAGTCACCTCTTCCTTTCTTTTGACAGTCATAGACGTGTATCCCTTATACATACAGAATTAGGGTGTCCTAAATTGACGGGCGCAACTCATATTTATTTCTTATTAGCCGCTTTGATGGTTGTCGAAACTTTTATGTAAGGACAGCACAACGCGTTCTAAAACTGTATCATTTATAGTTTATGACAAACTAATACAACAAGTTCCACCAAGGCTAAGTTTACACCAGTCGATCATGCTCGTCAATCGATTTCATTCCTGAAATTCAATAAATGTATTCGCTTTACCGGATTTCTGTTTCAGCGTTGTCCAGACTGTTACAAACTGTTCTAGTATAGATGACAATCTGTATTACAATAGCAATACAGATTCTGTCGAAAAAAAGAGGGCTGAACATTCAGCCCTCTTTCATCTCAACCCCCGCAGCCTTGTAAAAATCTTTTCTGGCTTTGTTGTAGTCCTTTGTATACTCATTGAAATGCTTGCTTTCTTTCAGCACTTTGTCATACGATTGATTGATTTTTTTCAGCTGCGCCTCAAGGTCATCCAGTTCAAGACCTTTATTTTTGAGCAGCTTGTACAGCTCTTTGTCAAGGCCGATCGCGTTCTGATAGGCGTCATAAAGAGAGTCGTATGCTTTGTAGCGCTTTTCCATATAAGACGCAGCGTTCTCAGCCTTCTTCCTGACCTTCTGATCATCGATTTTTTCTGCCGACGCTTTATTTGCTTCAAACTCCCGCTTTGCCTCGTCTATGCTTTCTTTCTCAGCATTCAAGTGCTCCTCGCGTTTGCCGGCTGTCTTCAGCGCTTTATCGGAGAGCGCAGCGATCCGGTCAAAATCGTCCATATTGAGCCTGATCATCTCCTCGTAAAGCTTTGATTCGGCTTTTTCCAGACTTTTAAGAGAACCCTGCTCTTGTTTAAAAGGCTCTTCCAATTCCACGATCTTCTCCAACGAGCCGTGAAACGACTCGACAGGATCCTTCCAGAGACAGCCCGTTAATACAAATGCAGCCGTGCAAAAAACGACGATGCCTGCGGGCACCCGCATGTTTGAAAATTTCACTCTGAATTTCCCCCAATCTCGACAAATTCCACTATAAAATGAATTCGTTTGTTTGACAACAGAAGTCTAAAGCATATGGACAAGCCGATATCAGATCGGTATGCCCTCGCCTTCGCTTTTAGACCAAAACATTTAGGGAAAATTCCTTGAAGTTGGGCATTCGACTATACAACCTTTGGACTTTTACATAATTTATATTAGACGCCATGCCTACCAAAAAGAAAAGGCTGTGCGTAAAATAACGGAGGAGGTCTTCATATGTACGGTTATTGCTGCCCTGGATACGGGTACGGCGGCGGCCATGGATACGGCTACGGCCGCACATTCGCTTTGATCGTCGTTCTCTTTATTTTGCTGATTATTGTAGGGGCCGCTTATTTAGGCTGCTAGCCCCGATGAATCCGTCATGACCAGCCTCCTTTAGGCTGGTCATTTTATCGTGCACAGAGATTGCGCGAAAAGAGCAAGATCCGCTATACTTTACATAATGAATCGTTGGGAGTGAAGATGTTGATCACAATGGAAAACATTGTCCGCGACGGCCACCCCGCTTTGAGAACCGTCGCCGAAGAAGTTCAATTGCCAGCAAGCGAAGAAGAAATCAAACAGCTGAGCGAAATGATCGAGTTTGTCAAAAACAGCCAGGACCCTGAAATCGCTAAAAAATACAACCTTCGTCCCGGTGTCGGTCTAGCCGCTCCGCAAATTAATATCAATAAACGAATGATCGCCGTTCATGCCGAAAGTGAAGACGGGACACTATACAGCTATGCGCTTTTCAATCCGAAGATCGTCAGCCACTCTGTGCAAAAATGCTACTTGACAAGCGGCGAGGGCTGCCTGTCTGTCGACGAACCGATTCCCGGATATGTTCCGCGCTATGAACGGGTCCGAGTCAAAGGTACGACACTTGAAGGCGAAAACATCGACATCCGCTTAAAAGGATATCCGGCAATCGTATTCCAGCATGAAATTGATCATTTAAACGGCATTATGTTTTACGACCATATCGACAAAGAAAACCCGCTAAAACAACCTGAAAATGCAACACCTGTCGGCAGGTAATGTCATAAAAAAAACGGATCATGTTTGATCCGTTTTTTTATGATCTCAAAAGTCCGAGCGCTTCTACCGCGTATTGAATGCCGTCTTCATCGACGGGCTTTGTGACAAAGTCGGCTATTTTTTTCAGCTCGGGCACAGCGTTGCCCATCGCCACTCCGGTTCCCGCAAATTCGATCATCTGCAGGTCGTTCAGACCGTCGCCGAACGCGTAAGTATCCTCTCTGTCGAACGGAAGCTTTTCAATGACTTTTTTAATTCCTTCCGCTTTCGAACCGCCGGAAGGCAGCACATCTGTAGAGCGCTCGTGCCAGCGGACAAGATCAAACTCCTTAAACCGACTGTACCGCTCTTCCTCGTCTTGCGTACAGAACAAGAGGACCTGGAAAATGTCCCTACCTTTAAAATAAGCGCGATCCTCTTCCGGCGGATTGACTTTTAAGCTGCCGATCCCTTCATGGACGAACGGATGGCCGGCAGTTGTCGTGCGCATCCCCTCTTCCCCCATGAACACGAGGGGGTGGCCGCAGCTGTCTGAATGCGCAAGCAGCGCTTCCAGTGACTGCTCGGCAATCGGATTTTTATAAATGACCTCTCCTTCAAAAACGACATATTGTCCGTTATAAGAGACAAAAGAATTGATGCCCAGTTCTTCAAGAACAGGCCTGACCATAAACGGCGCCCGGCCTGATGCGATGAAAACATGATGGCCGTGCGCTTTCAAATCGGAGACGGCCTGTTTCGCGGTGGCGGGAATACGTTTATCATGATCATAAATCGTTCCGTCAATATCAAAGAAAATCAGCTTTTTATCCATGGCAGTGAATCCTTCTCCCTTAGCTAGTATGATTGATGGTTCTCCTGTACCATCATACAAAAACTGTGTACGCGAGAAAACCTTTTCACTCCAAAATCAAAACAAAATCAACATGCCAATAATATCCATGTAACAATAGACAGATTCATCATATAATAGAACTAAAGAGATACGGAAGTTACTCAGACAAGTCAGAGAAAGGAGGAATCCGTATGCTTCGCCGTCTGCGGAAAAAATTAAAAAAACAGCTGAATGGCATGATGCGCAGAAAGTCGATTGCCTAAAAGGACCTTCACTCGTGTGGAAGGGTCCTTTTTTTCTCAGGCGCTTTTCTTATGAGGCAATTTCGAATATAATAGAAAGATGAGTCTAACAATCGGCAGTTAAGGAGAGATTTGGATGATCTATAAGGTATTTTATCAAGCAAGCAATGACGAAGTACCTGTTCGTGAAAAAACAGATTCAATTTTTGTGGAAGCTCAATCTGAACGTGAAGTCAGATCTAAATTAAAACAAAACAACTACAATATTGAGTTTATACAGCAAGTTGAAGGCGCTTTTTTAGAATATGAAAAGCAAAGCGAAAATTTTAAAGTATTGGAGTTATGAATGAATGAAATTTGTTAAAAATGATCAAACGGCTGTATTTGCCCTTGGAGGACTTGGGGAAATCGGCAAAAACACGTATGGGGTCCAGTTCCAGGACGAGATCGTGCTCATCGATGCGGGGATTAAGTTTCCGGAAGACGAGCTTCTCGGAATCGACTATGTCATCCCCGACTACACTTATTTAGTCAAAAACGAAGAAAAAATCAAAGGTCTTTTTATTACGCACGGACACGAAGACCACATCGGCGGAATTCCGTACCTGCTCAAACAGGTGAACATTCCAGTTTACGGCGGACAGCTCGCCATCGGCCTTCTCAGGAAGAAGCTTGAAGAGCACGGTCTGCTGCGCCAAACAAAGCTTCATATCATTGAAGAAGACGATATCGTCAAATTCAGAAAAACGTCGGTTTCTTTTTTTAGGACGACCCACAGCATTCCGGACTCATACGGGATTGTCGTAAAAACACCGCAAGGAAACATCGTACATACCGGTGACTTTAAATTCGATTTTACACCGGTAGGCGAACCCGCCAACTTGACCAAGATGGCCGAAATCGGAAAAGAAGGCGTGCTCTGCCTGCTTTCAGACAGCACAAACAGTGAAATCCCTGATTTCACGATGTCAGAGCGCAAAGTCGGAGAAAGCATTGATGATATTTTCCGAAAAGTCGAAGGCCGGATCATCTTCGCAACCTTCGCGTCAAACATCCACCGCCTGCAGCAGGTGATCGAAGCAGCTGTTGCAAACGGACGGAAAGTTGCCGTATTTGGGCGAAGCATGGAGTCGGCGATTGAAATCGGTCAAACGCTCGGGTATATTAAGTGTCCGAAAAATACTTTTGTTGAAGCGAATGAAATTAACAGGCTGCCTGCCGGCAAAGTGACGATTCTCTGTACCGGAAGCCAAGGCGAACCGATGGCTGCACTATCTCGAATTGCAAACGGCACACACCGGCAAATCTCAATCATTCCCGGGGATACGGTCGTATTTTCATCATCTCCGATCCCGGGCAATACGATCAGCGTCAGCCGCACGATCAACCAGCTTTACCGGGCTGGTGCCGATGTCATCCACGGAGCTGTGACTAACATTCATACATCAGGACACGGTGGACAGGAAGAGCAAAAGCTGATGCTCCGCCTCATCAAGCCAAAGTTTTTCATGCCGATTCACGGTGAATACAGAATGCAGAAAATGCATGTTAAACTGGCGACAGACTGCGGAATCCCTGAGGAAAACTGCTTTATTATGGACAACGGCGAAGTGCTTGCTTTGACAAGCGAAGAAGCCTCAGTCGCCGGTAAAATCCCGTCAGGCAATGTTTATATTGACGGAAGCGGCATCGGCGACATCGGCAATATTGTGCTTCGCGACCGCCGGATTCTTTCCGAAGAAGGGCTTGTCATTGTCGTTGTCAGCATCAACATGAAAGAATTCAAAGTGTCCGCAGGGCCTGACTTAATTTCCAGAGGATTTGTCTATATGAGAGAATCCGGTGATTTAATCAATGATGCCCAGGAACTGATTTCAGGACACCTTAAAAAAGTGATGGAGCGCAAAACGACACAGTGGTCTGAAATTAAGAACGAGATCACAGACACGCTCGCTCCTTTCCTCTATGAAAAAACAAAACGCCGGCCGATGATCCTTCCGATTATTATGGAAGTCTGATCGCGGATTCAGCAAAAAACGGATGCACCCCGAAGGGGCATCCGTTTTTTTATGGTTGAACCGGGATATGCCTGAACGCTTTAACATCAAACAATCCTTCCGTCGTCATTTTAATGTCGGGAATAACCGGAAGCGCTAAAAAAGAAAGCGTCAGAAAAGGATTAAACATTCCTGAAAATCCTGTCTCTGTTAATGCAGCATGGAGAGATTTCAAGCTTTCGTTTACCGCCTCAAGCGGTTTGTCCGACAAGAGGCCGGCGATCGGCAAGGCGACGGATTGAAGCTCCTTCCCTCCTTTTGCAATGGTGAGGCCTCCTCCGATTTCTCCGAGACGTTCAATCGCTTTTAAAATGTCTTGATCATTTGTACCGACGGCGATTAAATTGTGGGAATCATGAGAAATTGTTGTCGCGATGGCGCCTTCTTTTAAACCGAAGCCCCTGACAACGCCGAGTCCGATTCCTTTAACGCCGCGATGGCGCTCAATCACTGCAATTTTCAACAGATCGCTTTCCAGATCCGGCTGAAAAAAAGCCCCGCTTTTCGGCTTGGCCAAGGACAGCTTTGTTTCAAGCTGATTGGGGATAATGTCAATGACCCTGATTTCATTCCCTTGAACGATCGGAATTTGCAGATCATCCTCATGTAACTCAGAAAGATGCACAGATCGGAGCAGACCGGCTGCCGCTTTGCTGCCCGTCCATTCGCTTTGTTCTGTCCCGCTCCAGATCACGCCGTTAATCATCGTCTTTGAAATGCTGACGTTCTCAAAATCGCTGATGAAAAGAAGGTCCGCATCATAACCCGGGGCAACCGCTCCCTTCGTCTTTAACCCGAAGCATTCTGCTGCATTCATGCTGCCCATTTGATATGCAAGAAACGGGTCAAGTCCCTCTTGAATGGCAAGCTTGACCTGGTGGTTAATGCTACCTTCATCGACCAGTTCATCCAAATGCTTATCATCCGTACAGAAAAAGAAGCGTCTCGCATTTTTCTCGTTGACCGCTGGCAAAACACGACGCGTATTCTTTGCCGCAGACCCTTCTCTCAGCATGACGTACATTCCTCTTCTGACCCGTTCAAGCGCCTCTTTAGGTGTTGTGACCTCATGGTCTGTAAGCACGCCCGCCGCTCTGTAGACATTGACAAACCCGGCTGACAAGCCGGCCAGATGTCCGTCGATCCGCTTGCCAGCTTTATGGGCATCAATGAGCTTTTGCACCATATCCGGCTCTCCGGCTTCAACGGCCACATAGTCCATTACTTCCGCAAGCCCGAGCACCTCTTCGCGGCTGTAAAAAGGATGTAAATCCGCAGCGTTCAAAACTGCACCCGATTTTTCAAATGGTGCCGCGGGTACACAAGAAGGGAGCATAAAATGAATGTTCAGCCCGGTCATTTCAGCCTGCTCCAGCATGAACTCAAGACCCTTCACACCTGAGACATTCGCGATCTCGTGAGGATCGGTGACAACGGTTGTCACACCGTGGGGAATCACCGCTTTGGCAAATTCGGGCGGCGTCACCATTGAAGACTCAATATGGACATGACCGTCGATAAAGCCGGGAATGATCATTTGTCCCTCAGCGTCAATCGTATTCTCCCCCTCATAATCGCCCAAACCGACGATGGCCCCGTCTGTGATGGCTATGTCCGTCTCTAACCATTCCTGATTAAAAACATCCATGACCTTTCCGTTTTTAATTACAGTATCCGCTTTTTTGCGATGACTGGCGGCGCCAAGCCGGCGAATGAACATCTCTTTGTCCAAAGGTATATGTCCCCTCTCTTTTTTATATGTATATGGTTCAATATCGTAGCCGAATCGCTTGGAACAGTCAATGAAAAGATAAAAAAAACCGCGGGCTGTGGGGTTCCCGCGGCTGATCGATGGCATTTTAATGTTGAAAGACTTTCTTTTCAAATCTCTCAATGTCAGGATTTGAGCCGATGACGATTAAAATATCGTCCTTCTGAATCTCTTCAGTGGCAAGCGGAGATACGATGACTTCTTTCCCCCGCTTGATCGCGACAATATTAATTCCGTATCTGGCCCGGATATCAAGGTCAAGCAGCGTATTTCCGGCTAGTTTGCCGTTCGCTGCGATTTCGACAAGGCTGTGTTCATCAGAAAGTTCAAGATAATCAAGCACATTGTTGGAGACGATGTTGTGGGCGATTCTTTTTCCCATTTCACGCTCCGGATGAACAATCCGGTCCGCTCCGATTTTGGATAATACTTTTTCATGATAATCGTTTTGAGCTTTTACGGTAATCATTTTCACACCAAGCTCTTTCAAGATCAGCGTTGTCAAAATGCTCGCTTGAATGTTCTCTCCGATCGCTACAATGACGTGGTCAAAATTGCGCAGTCCAAGGTTTTTCAGCACAGATTCGTCTGTTGTGTCTCCTATCACAGCGTGTGAAGCAATTTTGGCGTATTCGTTTACGCGATCTTCATCTCTGTCGATCGCCATTACCTCAAGCCCTTCTTCACTCAATGCTTTGCAAATGCTGCCGCCGAACCGGCCGAGTCCAATTACTGCAAATTCTTTTTTCATCGGTAATTCCTCCATGGGTCAATCTTGAACAAATTCTATCATATGAAGTGGAATTTTTCCTCTTTATTTTATCGTTGCGCGGCTGCAGCATCCTTGCTGTATGTCGTTCTCTTCGGATGCCGCACCTTTGTCGATCGGAAGCAAAATGTGGAATGTGCTTCCCTCGCCCAATTCGCTGTCGATTTTCATTTCACCGTTGTGAGCGCCGATGATATTCAGGCAAATCGTCAGCCCAAGACCTGTACCTTCTTCTTTTGTTGAGAAGAAAGGCTCCCCGAGCTTTGCCAAATCGGCTTGGGAAATCCCGCCGCCTTCGTCTTTGATGCTGATTTTCACATAGTCCCCTTCTGCCTCCGAGGAAATCGTGATTTTCCCGCCGTCAGGCATCGCTTCTATTCCGTTTTTAATTAAATTGATGAATACCTGTTTGATTTGATTTTCATCACCGTTTATTTCCCACTCCTCCCCGTGCTGAAACGCTTTTTCGATCTTAATGTGGGAAAGCACGGCGTTGGTCTCAAGAAGCGTTGCTACCTGCTGAAGAACCGAATTGATTTTGATCTTTTTAAATTGAACCTGGTGCGGTTTAGCCAGTACAAGCAGTTCTCCGAGCACAGAATCGATTCGTTTAATCTCAGAGAAAATAATGTCAAAGTAATCTTTCCGGTCAGGATATTCCGCTTTCATCAGCTGCAAAAATCCGTTTACAGATGTCAGCGGGTTCCTGACTTCGTGAGCGATTCCCGCGGCGAGCTGCCCGGCCATCGCCAGCTTCTGAGACTGCATGGCCAGCCGCTGATTCGACTTGAACAGTTCCATCTCCGCTTTTTTCCGTTCTGTCACATCAGTCAGCGTTCCCAAGCTGCCCGTAAATTGACCGTTTTTATAATAAAGTTTATAGTGAACTTCGCCCCAGAACTTGCTCCCGTCTTTACGATGGTAGAGCACCTCGATCCTTCCTTCCGGCTCCTTGTTCTTCAGCTGGGCGATCAGGTGATTCGAAATCCGATCTTCATGATCGAAATAATCGTTGTACATCGTTCCAAGGCTCTGTTCAACACTGTATCCGGTCAAGGATGTCCACGCCTGATTCAAAAATGTTATATATCCTATTCGGTCCGTCTGAAAGACGATTTCCTGAAGGTTATCCATGATGCGGTTGGTTTCTGAGGAAAGCTCTTTATATTTCTTTTCGCTTTCCTTCAATTTATAGACAAGCTGATTTGACTCATCGATATAAAGCGTGAGCCACCAAACGCTGATTAATGTCACCAGCGTAAACAGCAGATCAACCGTCCAATTGATTTTATTTCCCAACACCCCATAGAATAAAAAATTCCAAAACATGATAAAAGTCATTGCCAGCACGGTTGCAATGATTCGTCCTTGATATCTTTTCATACCCCCACCTGCCACTTGTATTTCTCAGTCAATTGTAACATTCTTTACACCACATTTGAGAGGATTGTTCGAAGTATTTATCGTCTCTATGGCTGAATTTTTCAGTGACGGCGGTTTTATCTGCTGCTGGTGCAAGAAAAAGCCCTTCTGATGAAGAGCGTAGAATCTTATGCTTTCACTCCGTTTAAGGCAGCATTGATTTCTTCCAAAAGCAATTCGGCTCCTTCAGGACTCAGCGTAATTTTTCCATTTCCATACTCGCGGTTTTCAGAAGTGATTTCACCGGTCATCAGGCACACACCGTGCGGTTTATATTTTTTCAGGACAATTTTATCTTGGTCGACAAAGAATTCGATGCTGTCCTTGATCGAGATATCCAAAGCTCTTCTCAATTCAATCGGCATCACGATCCGGCCGAGTTCGTCTACTTTTCTCACAACTCCTATTGCTTTCAAAACTTTCGCCTACTTCCTCTATTGTTTCTATTTTTCTAAGATATTGTCTTAGCATAACGATAGACGAACGAAGACTGAAAAAGGTTTCCCTTATCAAGCGTTTCTTCGACAAAAATTCGGTCATAAAAATGAAATAATTTTCTCATCATGTAAATATGAGGACAGCATTTTACAGATTGGTTTCAAAATCGTCACAAACCCCCACAAACCGCCGATCATTTGAGAAAATTTAAATGAAATTCATTTTTTCAGCACGAAGAAAATTTCGTTTTTCGGAAAAATTTTAAATAGAGATTGGGTGAAAACATGTTTCAAACAACCGAGATCGGAATTGATCTAGGCACAGCTAACATATTGGTTTACAGCAAAAACAAAGGAATCATTTTAAATGAGCCTTCCGTTGTCGCCGTGGATACGGAAACAAAGAGCGTATTGGCGGTCGGCACAGAGGCCAAAAACATGATCGGGAAAACACCGGGAAAAATCGTCGCGGTCAGGCCGATGAAAGACGGAGTCATCGCCGATTATGACATGACGACAGACCTCTTGAAGCAGATTATGAAAAAAGCCGGAAAGAACATCGGCTTTACGTTCAGAAAGCCGAGCGTCGTCGTCTGCACGCCGTCCGGCTCAACAGCCGTTGAAAGGCGTGCGATCAGCGATGCTGTCAAAAACTGCGGAGCCAAACAAGTCCATTTGATAGAGGAGCCTGTCGCCGCCGCCATCGGCGCAGATCTGCCTGTCGATGAACCTGTCGCAAACGTTGTTGTCGATATCGGCGGCGGCACGACAGAAGTGGCAATCATTTCATTCGGAGGCGTTGTCTCGTGCCATTCGATCCGGATTGGCGGCGATCAGCTTGATGAAGACATCGTGTCATTCGTCAGAAAAAAATACAACCTGCTGATCGGTGAACGGACGGCCGAAGAAGTCAAGATTGAGATCGGCTACGCATTGATTGACCATGAGACGAAAACGATGGAAGTCAGAGGGCGCGACCTTGTCACAGGCCTGCCGAAAACGATTACCCTGGAATCAAAAGAGATTCAGAAAGCGATGCGCGAATCGCTCCTTCATATTATCGAAGCCATCAGAGCGACGCTTGAAGACTGTCCTCCGGAGCTGAGCGGAGACATTGTCGACCGGGGTGTGATTTTAACCGGAGGAGGCGCGCTTTTGAACGGCATCAAAGAATGGCTGTCACAGGAAATCGTTGTGCCCGTGCATGTTGCTGCAAATCCGCTTGAATCTGTCGCCATTGGAACGGGTCGTTCTCTCGAAGTGATCGATAAATTGCAAAAAGCGGCTAAATAATTTTTATTTTCGCGTCTTTTTTCCCGACTTCTTTCATATCGTGAGGAATGGAGAAACGATAAGGAGGAAGAACATGCTTAGAGATATGGGAAGACGCCTGGCCATCACCGTTATTTTAAGCGGTATTATTCTCGGGGGGATGAGCATCTCCCTTGCCAACATGCCAAGCTCGCCCCCCGGCCAAACGGCCAAAATCAACCGTTAAAAAAGATGCAGCCTGAACCGGGCTGCGTCTTTTTTTCTTTTCAATCAAATATTTGATATGATGTTATGGACAATAAAGGAGGTTTTGCCAATGAATTCGTTTACTGATAAACTGAGCAAATATGCGAAGCTTGTGGCCGAAGTCGGTGTAAACGTTCAAAAAGGACAGCAAGTCGTGATCAACGCGTCAACAGAAGTACGCGATTTTGCCCGGCTTCTCGTCAAAAGCGTCTATGAGAGAGGGGCAAAAAACGTGACGGTCCGCTGGCAGGATGATGAGGTGACAAGGCTGAAATATGAGCTGGCCCCTGCGGAAGCCTTTGAAGAGTTCCCTGAATGGGAAGCGAAAGGTCTGGAGACGCTCGCCAAGGAAGGCGCCGCTTTTATTTCCATTGTCTCTTCAAGTCCTGATCTTTTGAAAGGCATCGATTCCAAAAAAATCGCAGCCCAGCAAAAAGCGGCCGGAAAGGCGATGCATACATACAGGCAAATGATTCAGTCGGATAAAGTCAGCTGGACTGTCGTCGCAGCACCTTCGCCGGCCTGGGCGAAAAAAGTATTCCCTGACGCAGATGAAGAGACAGCGGTGCAAAAGCTGTGGAATGAGATTTTCAAAACGACCCGCGTCGACCGTGAAGATCCTGTTCAGGCGTGGAAAGACCACGATCAGACTTTGCGCGATAAAGTAAGCGTCTTAAATGACAAGCATTATCATGCCCTTCATTACCAAGCAAAGGGAACAGATTTGACGATCGAGCTTCCTGAGAAGCACCTGTGGGTCGGCGCCGGAAGCACTAACGAAAACGGTGTCGAGTTCATGGCCAATATGCCGACAGAGGAAGTTTTCACCGCTCCGAAAAAAGACGGGGTGAACGGCACCGTTTCAAGCACGAAACCGTTAAGCTACGGCGGCAATTTGATCGACGGCTTTACACTGACATTTGAAAACGGACGGATCACAGACGTCAAAGCTGAACAAGGTGAAGAAATTTTAAAAGAGCTGATCGAAACCGATGAGGGTTCACACTACTTAGGCGAAATTGCGCTCGTTGCCCACGATTCGCCGATTTCCAAGTCCAATATTCTGTTTTACAACACGCTGTTCGATGAAAATGCCTCAAACCACCTCGCGATCGGCAGTGCATATGCATTCAACATCGAAGGCGGAAAACAGATGTCGCGCGAGGAGCTGGCGAAAGAAGGATTAAACGAAAGCATCACACATGTTGACTTCATGATCGGTTCAGGAGAAATGAATATAGACGGAATTACAGCAGACGGAAAAAGAGAGCCGATTTTCAGAAACGGCAACTGGGCGATATAAAGCCTTCCGCAAAAAAAGACCTCAGAAAACTTCTGAAGTCCCAGATTGTTGAGAAAATCCCAAAACGACCTTTTGTTTTGGGATTTTGTCATCCTTTCAGCGTGACCCGCAACCCTTGCAGTCTAGGAAGGCTGAGCATCGGAGCGGACTTTCACAGGATGTGATGACGGCGGCGTTCAGGCAGGACGCCTAGGCGGTTATCTGCCGATCCTTCCTCTATTCGTGAGCACTGACGCGCAAGCCTGACAACGAATGCGAGGGTTTGTCGACACGCTGAGACCTCAGAAAACTTCTGAGGTCCTTTTATATTGTGTCCGCATACCGCCAGCACTTCCTGACTTCTCCCGTACATAGATGGCGGCTGCAACAGCTGAAAAGCCGGTCCAATGCTCCGCCTCCTCATGGTTTGGGCAAACTGCTTAAATGTTCATGCTTCAGTTTCCAGCTTCCTGACTCGTCCTTTACAAATACGTTTGTCGCACGGCCTTCCCCTTGAACCGGTTCACCTCTATAAAATCCTTTCCATTCGTATGTATAAAGACAGACGGCCTGTTTGTCTGTTTCCGTGATCCAGCTGACATGACTGGCGCTGTATACTTCATTTTCGATCAGTTTCCAGGCGTTTTCAAAATAACGCTGAATTTCCTCAGAGCCCGAGCACGTTTGATCCGAGAACCAGTACACAGCGTCGGGATGAAGGAGCGCTTTGACATTCTCAAACTCATGTGTGTTAGTTGCTTGAATATATTGCTCAAGAGCCTTTCGGCATGACACGGCAACCATCTCCTTTTTATAAAAAAACCCGCTGTTTAAGGCGGGTTTTCTATCATTATGCGTAAAGTTCAGCAAGCTTGTCCTGAACCGTTTTGTCTTCCAAAAATTCATCGTAGCTCATTTGTTTATCGACGATTCCGTTTGGCGTGATCTCGATGATCCGGTTGGCGATTGTTTGGACAAACTGATGGTCATGAGATGTAAACAGCATGGCGCCTTTAAAGCTGATTAAACCGTTATTCAGCGCTGTAATGGATTCGAGATCCAAATGGTTGGTCGGCTCATCAAGCATCAGCACATTGGCGCCGGACAGCATCATTTTGGACAGCATGCAGCGGACTTTTTCTCCCCCTGACAAAACGCTTGCTTTTTTCAGCACTTCTTCCCCGGAGAACAGCATCCGGCCTAAAAATCCGCGCAGGAAGCTTTCGCTTTGGTCATGCGGCGAAAATTGGCGGAGCCAGTCGACAAGGTTTAAATCGCTGTTTTCAAAATACTCGCTGTTGTCTTTCGGGAAAAACGCCTGGGATGTTGTGACGCCCCATTTAAACGATCCGCTGTCAGGCTCCATTTCCCCGGCAAGGATTTTAAAGAGCGTAGTAGCGGCAAGCTCATTCCGGCCTGTAAAGGCGATTTTATCCTCTTTATTCATCATAAAGCTGACCGAGTCAAGCACCTTGACACCGTCAATCGTTTTCGACAGGTCTTTGACAACAAGCACATCGTTTCCAATTTCGCGTTCAGGGGTGAAATGTACGTACGGATACTTGCGCGATGACGGTTTAATATCGTCAAGCGTAATCTTTTCAAGCAGTTTTTTTCTTGATGTCGCCTGCTTTGATTTTGAGGCGTTGGCGCTGAATCTGGCGACGAACTCCTGGAGCTGTTTGATCTGCTCTTCTTTTTTCTTATTGGCTTCCTGATTCATTTTAAGCGCAAGCTGGCTTGATTCATACCAGAAATCGTAGTTTCCGACATAAATTTGAATTTTGTTAAAATCCAGGTCGGCGATATGCGTACATACTTTATTCAAAAAGTGGCGGTCATGCGATACGACGATAACCGTATTCTCAAAATTGATTAAAAACTCTTCAAGCCACTGGATCGCCTGAATATCCAAGTGGTTGGTCGGCTCATCAAGAAGAAGGACGTCAGGTTTTCCGAACAGGGCCTGTGCAAGGAGGACCTTCACCTTTTCGGAACCGCCGAGATCAGCCATTTTCTTCGTATGAAGTTCTTCAGCAATGCCGAGGCCTTTTAACAAAATCGCGGCTTCCCCTTCGGCTTCCCAGCCGTTCAGCTCGGCGAATTCACCCTCAAGCTCTGCGGCGCGGATTCCATCTTCATCTGAAAAATCAGGTTTCATGTAAATCGCGTCTTTTTCCTGCATGACTTCATAAAGGCGTTTATGCCCCATGATCACGACTTTCAGCACTTCATGCTCTTCATACTCAAAGTGGTTCTGTTTCAGGACGGCAAGGCGCTCGCCCGGGCTCATATGGACCTCGCCCGTCTGAGGCTCAATTTCACCTGACAATATTTTCAAAAAAGTGGACTTTCCGGCACCGTTTGCTCCGATCAATCCGTAGCAGTTTCCGGGCGTAAACTTAATATTTACATCTTCAAACAGCTTCCGGTCCGCAAACCGCAAGCTGACATTTTGAACAGCTATCATTTAATATCCTCCATCTATACTTCATTAAAAAGAGTATAACACGAAAATTCCGCAAGAGAAATGCTTTGCTTTTTTACGATAAAGTTTGAAAGAAAAATATATTAAAAAAACGCCTACTTCCCCTTTCCTTGTGACAATATGTTACAATTATTGAAGAATGGGGGAAGGAATAATGAAATTGAAAGATGACCCTGATATCATCAGATGGATCAATTCAAGGCCGCGCCAAGCGCTTTTCGTGTCAGTGGCCATGGTGATTTCTACAATGTCTATCGGGCTTTTTAAAGGGTTTGATATGTGGACGTCGGACTTTTTTATATTTTCCTGTCTGCTGATCGGCTTCGGCCTCCTTGTGGGATGGCTGCAAAAGATATATTATAAAAAGGTGATATTTGAAGAAAACTCGGATCGTTAGACGGAGGAAAACATGAAGCTTATCACTTTGACGGAATACTGCATGTTTATTTTTTTCGCAGGGGTTTATCTTGCCATAACCGGCTTTACAGCACGTGATCTGGGGCTTTACATCGGGATTGCCATGATTTACGTGTTCGTTCATATCGCGGCGAAACGAATGCTGTCAAAGCGGGGAAAAGAAGCCGCGGAAATCAGAATCTTGTACAGCGTTCTTCTGATTATGGCCTCTGTGTTCGTTACCGTACTGTTTATCGCAGTGCTGGCATCACTATCCGCATAAATCAAGCAAAAGCAAAAATGCCTGATTGTCCAAATGGACATCAGGCATTTTTCAGTCTGTTTTTCGGATTTCGTTGAACGGGAAAAACACAAATTGTGAAGTCCCGGCCACTCGTTTTTTATCAATCAGTCCGAGTCCGTTCCGGCTGTCCATTGACCTCTGACGGTTGTCCCCCATCACGAAATACTTGCCTTCCGGAACCTTCATAGGGCCAAAGTCGCCCGTCAGCTTGACGCCGACTGCTTCAGCCTCTTTTCTGTTTTCCGAAAGATACGGCTCAGACACCTTTTTCCCGTTTATGTACAGCGTGTCATCTTTCATTTGCACAGTATCTCCCGGCAGGCCGATCAAGCGCTTTACATAATGGACATTTTTTTCATCGCCGTCGATAATGACGATATCTCCCCGCTTAAATTCGCCTACGTATTTAACCGTTTTATAGACGAACAGCCGCTCTCCGTCGTGCAGCGTCGGGTCCATTGATGTACCTTCGACTAAATACGGTTCGAATAAAAATGCCCTGATCAATAACGCCAGAACGACTGCAATAATAATGGCTTTTACCCATTCAAAGAGAGAGTTTTTATTTTTGGTGGATTTTTCTTCAGTCAAAACGCTTCCTCCTAAAAACAGTCTGTCACAGCATACATGCAAAAATAAAAGCTTTCCTATACTTTATCACAAGTTCCCGCGGAATACATAATCCCCGCGCTCACTCCGGCAAAAACAGTAAAAAAGAAAGTGCCACGAGAGGGATTACTGTGGCACTTTCAGCACTTTATTTTTCAGTTGGAACCGGCTTTTTCAAGATGCCGAGAATCAAAGCTGTCACAACCGCGCCGATCAAGATGCTGAGGAGATACAGCAGCGCATGATTCGTCGTAAAGAAGAGAACGAATATTCCGCCATGCGGGGCTTGCAGTGTGACATGGAAAAATTGAGACAAACCGCCGGCAACTGCTGATCCGATGATACAAGAAGGAATGACGCGTGCCGGATCTGCGGCCGCAAAAGGAATCGCACCTTCAGTAATAAATGACAAGCCCATCACGTAGTTGGTAATTCCGGCTTCGCGATCCCGTTTTGAGAATTTATTTTTAAAGAAAGTCGTTGCAAGGGCAATTCCAAGCGGAGGCACCATACCGCCTGCCATGATGGCTGCGTGAGGTCCAAAGTTTCCAGCTTCAATCATCGCAATACCGAATGTAAAGGCCGCTTTGTTGATCGGACCGCCCATATCAATCGCCATCATACCGCCTAAAACAATACCCATTACGACAAGGTTTCCTGTTCCAAGACCTTCAAGCCAATGTGTCATACCATCCATAATGAACTTGACAGGCGTATTGACAACATAATGCATGATGATTCCAGTCAAGAATATTCCAAACAGCGGGTAAAGCAGCACAGGTTTTAATCCGTCAAGCACTTGCGGCAGACCAGCGAACACTTTTTTCAACAGTACAACAATATAACCAGCTAAGAAACCGGCAATCAGGCCGCCTAAGAAACCGGCGCCAGCTTGTGTCGCCATGAAACCGCCGACCATACCAGGCGCAAATCCCGGACGATCTGCAATGCTCATCGCGATAAATCCGGCCAATACGGCGACAATTAATCCAAGTGCATTCGTTCCGCCAATATTATTTAATACTGCAGCGAACTCATTATAAGTGGGATCACCCGGTTTGGTCGCGTTAATTCCCCAGAAGAACGAAAGCGCAACTAAGATCCCGCCTCCGACGACAAATGGCAGCATGTTGCTGACACCGCTCATCAAGTGTTTGTAGAAACCGCCGCCTTTTCCTTTGGCAGCTCCGTCTTCTGAAGCGGATGCACCGCCGCCTTTACCCTGATAGATAGGCGCGTCTTGTTTCAGCGCCTGCTCAATCAGCTCTTGCGGACGTCTGATACCTGCTGTTACAGGTACTTCAATGACATGCTTGCCTTGAAAGCGTTCCATTTCAACCTGTTTGTCGGCGGCGACAATGATCGCAACCGCATCTTCGATTTCCTGTGCCGTCAGACCATTTTTAATACCGCTTGAACCGTTCGTTTCAACTTTGATATCAACGCCAAGCTCTTTCGCTTTTTCTTTCAAAGCATCCGCAGCCATGAACGTGTGGGCGATCCCTGTCGGGCATGCTGTAACCGCAAGGATTTTTCCTTTTGCTGATGGTGCAGGAGCCTCTTCGGCCTGCTCTTCTTCTTCATCATCATCTTTATCATGCTGATTGATGATGTCGATGATTTCGTCTTCAGATGAAGCTTCAAGCAGCTGTTTGCGAATCTCTTCCCTCATAAGCAAAGTCGACAGTCTTGACAACGCTTCGAGGTGAGTGTTATTTGCACCGTCTGTAGCGGCGATCATGAAAACAAGATGGCTTGGCTGGCCGTCAAGGGATTCATAATCGACGCCGCCTTTTGAACGGCCGAACGCGATCGCAGGCTCTTTGACGCTTGCCGTTTTCGCATGAGGGATGGCGATGCCTTCGCCGATACCGGTAGAACTTTGTTTCTCGCGGTTGATCACGGCTTCTTTGTAGCCTTCTTTATCATTCAACTTGCCCGCCTGATCCAAAACGCTGACGAGTTCTTCGATAACGTTTTCTTTCTGGCTGCTCTCAAGGTTTAACTTGATCGTATGCTTTGTTAGTAGCTCAGTTATTTTCATAACCTTTCCTCCTTTAAATCGCTTTGACTTGAACTTCCGGAAGCAGCTTGTGAACGAGCTCTTCCGTTCCCAGCTCCTCTGAAAAGGCAGTTGCGCTTCCTGACGCGACACCTAAGCGAAAAGCTTCTTTGATGTCGAGCTGTTTTTCAATGCCTGCAAGAAAGCCTGCAACCACTGAGTCTCCTGCGCCGACTGAATTCACGAGCTTTCCTTTAGGTACGTTGGCATGGTAGACGCCGTCTTTTGTAAATAAAAGGGCGCCTTCTCCAGCCATGGAAACGATCGCGTTTTCGGCACCGCGTTCAACGAGTTTCTTTCCGTAAGGCACCGCTTCTTCCGCTGAAGTGATGGTTGTCCCAAACATTTCACCGAGCTCGTGATGGTTCGGTTTCATTAAAAGCGGCTTCATTTCTGCTGCTTTTAAAAGCGCCTCACCCGAAATATCAACGACAACCCGGACATTTTGCTCTTTACACTTTTCTGCAATCTTTTCATATGTGTCCTGCGGCAATGAAGAAGGAATACTTCCTGCCAATACGACAATGTCCCCTTCTTTCATCGCTGAAAACTGGTCTAAAAAGGCCGCGAAGTCTTCTTCGCTGATGACCGGCCCCTGCCCGTTGATTTCCGTCTCATCCCCGGTCTTCAATTTGACATTGATGCGCGTGTCTCCATTCACCTCATGAAAAGCCGTTTCAAGCTTCTCTTCTTCGAGAAATGATTTGATATATCCCCCGGTAAAACCGCCGATAAAACCGAGAACTTTAGAAGGTACATGGTGTCTGTTCAGAACGCGTGAGACATTGATTCCTTTGCCTCCGGGATATTTCGTGTCATAGACTGAACGATTCAGCCCGCCTACAGAAAATTCTTCAACGTGAACAATATAGTCGACCGATGGGTTGAGAGTTACAGTGTATATCATGTTTTCACTACCTTTACGACAGTTTTTTCTTGATAGTTATCAAATGAATGTTTTGTAGATCCTGCTGTAATGATAGTTGCTTCGTCTAAACCGGCAAAGGCAGAAAATGAAATTTCCCCAAACTTGGAAACGTCAGCTAAAATAAATGCTTTTTTCGCCTGGTTGACAGCTTTTGTTTTCAAAAGCGCTTCTTCAGGATCCGGAGTCGTAAACCCCGCTTCCTTATGAATGCCGTTGACGCCGATGAAGCTTTTGTCAAACCGGTATTGGCTGATGGCTGATAAAGCCGAACCGCCTACGATCGCTCCGGTTTTATACTTCACATACCCGCCTAATAAATAAAAAGTAATGCCTTTTTTACCCAATGCCTCAATGTGCATGACTCCATTTGTAACAACGATAATATCCATCTCTGGATCGATAAAATCGATCATTTGCAATGTGGTCGTTCCGGCATCAAGGTAGATACAATCGCCTTCTTCAAGAAGTGAGGCCGCTTCTTGAGCGATTTTTCTCTTTTCATGAAGGTTTTTGGATGATTTCTCTAGCATGTCAGGCTCGGTACGAATATCGGAAAGCCTTGATGCCCCTCCATGAACACGCTTTAAATATCCGCGGGCTTCCAGCGTCGACAAATCTCTTCTGATCGTTGACTCAGATGCATTCGTTAAATTCATTAAGTACTGGATTTTCACGACATCGTGCTTTTCAATCTCGTCAATAATCAGCTGATGCCGTTCGGGAGTCAACACATTATCACCCCTTTTGGAAACGCCTTCATTTAGCTTACAATTTCATTGTAAACGCTTTTTCGACATAACTCAACAAAAATCTTTCAAAATCATTCAATAACCATCAAAATCTTTCACATTTCAACATATTAACGTGATATGTACCGTTTGTAAACTGTATAAACTATAAAAATCCGCAAAAATATGTGACATTATTATTATCTATTCTTTCAAACATCATTCAGATACCAACGATAAAACCTCATGCTCAGCGCATGAGGTTTTACAATCTGCATTCTGTTCCCGTTTACTGAATATTTTCTATAAATACTTGATACAGGCCAGATAAATAAGACAACACCAACATGAATACAAATAAAACGGAAACGCCGATCCATGATGCCCGTTTTGAAGCGCCGGCAGCTTTTTGCAGGCCGACAGCTACTAATGCATACGACCAGATTGTAAACAAATCAAACATCCCAAGGACACTCAAGAGGAGCTCTTCGGCCGGAATATACCCAGCAAGCGATGCAAACGGAAACACGACTGGAGAATTCGAAAAGTAAAAAACTAAACTAGTAATGAACATCTCTGATTGCAGTTACAAAAGTAGCAAATACAGACAGAGACACCATGCAGATGAAACTGGTTTCTCCATTTCCTATTTTAGAGATCAGCCATAATACTAAAGCGCTGAGAACAAAAAATATAAGCGTTTGAAAAACCTTGCTGGTCGCTGCCATACCAGGATTGATATTCAAACCAAGAGATTGATTCAATTCCCGGTAGACCAAGTAAACTGAAAAGGCGGATAACGCCAGCACGATGAACATCGGCAGCCAAATCGCAGGTCTCTCTCTCATTCTTTCAAACTGCCGGACAGGACTCGTCATGATGCCGAGCAGTGACGGTTTTTTTACTTGCGATGTTGTTTCTACATTTGCTTCCACTTTAAAATTCCTCTGACATACCTTTTCATATAAAGATCATTTCACAGCACTTTCAAGTCTATCATTATGAAGTGAAAAGTTCATTTTCCCATATAAGAAACCGCCTTGGGAGGCGGTTTCGATCTTGCGATAGTCTGACGCACCGGCATGTGGTCACTCTTTCATTTGGATCTTTCTCTGCTGCCGCTAGCCTCTTAACGCTTTACTCATACCTCAGTGCATCAATCGGATGAAGGCGGGCCGCTTTATTGGCCGGGATGAGGCCAAAGATAATCCCGATAGCCATGCTGAACAGGACGCCTCCGAGGACCACCTGCCAGGAAACGAGCGACGGCCAACCGGCAAAAATCGATACGAGGGCTGCTCCGCCGTATCCGAGGCCGATGCCAAACACCCCGCCGATCAGCGTGATCAAAGACGATTCTATTAAAAATTGCATCAGAATCTGGCCTCTTGTTGCACCAAGCGATTTTCGAATCCCGATTTCCCTCGTCCGTTCAGTGACCGACACCAGCATAATATTCATGACACCGATCCCGCCAACGAGTAAAGAAATGCCTGCAATTGAGCCGATGAACATCGTCATAATCGTTGTGATCTGGCTGATTCCGGTCGCTATGGCCTCCATGTTCATCACTTCATAAGAGTCCGTAGTGCCGTGATTCTTGTTGACGGCCGCTGCAGCCTGCTTTCCGACGGCTTGCAGATGGTCGGCAGACTCAGCTTGAACGGAGACAGAGTCATAATCACTGATGCCGAATGACGATTTTAACATTGAATACGGAACATACATCTCATTCATCCCCAACGCAAGCAGCCCGGTTTCTTCTTTCAATACGCCGATGATTTCAACAGGCTGGCCATTTATCCATACGACACGGCCGAGCGGGGACTGCTGAGAAAACAGTTCTTCCGCAAGCTTCGGCGAGACGATGGCGACCCTGCTTCCAGCATGGTAGTCCTCTTCTGAAAATTCTCTTCCCTTTTCGACTTCCATCGAATTGATGCCGATATATCCGTCATTAATGCCGTTTACAGCGGCATCCGTTTTTTCATCCCGGAAGCGGACATTCATGGACTCGGTTGTTTTCGCAACGACATGTTTCACGCCTTCGAGTGACTTTAAACTTCTGATGTCTTCTTCGGTGAAGCCGGCGTCTAAATAGGCGTTGGGATTGGCCGTTAATTCTTCATTGCTGGGCTGATAATAGATTTCGACCGTGTTGCCGGGTCCGCTGATCGTCTGCTTGAGCATCTGCTCTCCTCCTTGCCCCGCTGCGACAACGACAATAACAGAGCCGACACCGATAATGATTCCGAGCATTGTTAAAATCGATCGCAGCTTATGGGAAAGGATGGAACTTAACGCCATTCTCAAGTTTTCGATGAGATTCATTGCACCGTCCCCCTCCGCTCTGTTTCCGGCGAGACGATCACACCGTCCCTCACCATGATGATCCGGCTTGTATAATCTGCAATCTCCGGTTCGTGGGTCACGAGCACCACCGTCGTACCTTCCTCATTCAATTCGGTGAATTGCTCCATGATGTCCCGGCTTGTTTTCGTATCGAGCGCTCCGGTCGGTTCATCAGCCAATATCAGCTTAGGTTCATTGACGATCGCTCTTGCGATGGCTACACGCTGTTTTTGGCCGCCGGAAAGCTCGTTCGGCATATGGCGCATTCTGTCCTTGAGCCCGACTTTTTCAAGCGCCCGTTCAGCCCGCTCCCGCCGCTCTTTTCTTGGAATGCCGGAGTAAATCATCGGAAGCTCCACATTCTTTATGGCATTCAGGCGCGGCAGAAGCTGAAACTGCTGAAAAACAAAACCGATTAAACGGTTTCTGACGCCGGCAAGCTCCCTTTCCCCATATGATGAAATATCCTCGCCGTCCAGCCTGTAAATACCCGATGTCGGGCGGTCAAGACAGCCGATAATGTTCATGATCGTCGATTTTCCCGAACCGGAAGGCCCCATGATGGACAGATATTCTCCCGTTTCAATTTTCATATTGATCTCTCTGAGAACATCAATGGTTTCCCCTCCGATTTGGTAGCTTTTTTTCACTTGGGAAAGCTCAATCATTGAAGCTTCACTTCCGTTCCGCTTTTCATGTCCTCGGCCGGGTTTGCGATAACCCGGTCCTTGTTCGTCAGACCATCGGTAATTTCAACGACGCCATCTGCTTTCTCACCGGTTTTGACATTGATCCGTTTTGCCTTGCCGTCTCTGACGACATACACGTATGATTGATCATCATCCTGCTTGACGGCATCTTCAGGAAGAGCCTGAATGATTCTTTTGTCCGTCTGGATTTTGAGAATCATGTTAAAGCCGGGCTTTGCTTTAGGACGCTCCCCTTTTATTTTGACTTCAAATGGGTATTGAACAGCTTGTTCCTTTCCTCCTGCGGCACCTGCAGACGCCTCTTCTTCGGGAACCAATCCGACTTGTGAGATCCTGCCCCGCCACTCTTTATTTTGGATGACATCCGAAGTGATGGTCACGTTCTGTCCCTTTTTCACTTTCAATGTGTCATACTCTGATAGCACCCCTTTAACGACAAGCTTGTCCTCGTTGCCTATATGTATAACCGGCTTTTGAATATCCGATTGCTTTGCGACGGCTTGTTTGTCAACGGTGATAACCGTCCCGTCAATGCCGCTTTTCACTTGCAGAGCTGCCGATTTCTTCTCGAGCGTTTCCTTTTGCAGATCGGCTTGTTTCAGTTCTAGCTGGAGCGATTTTTCTTCCATTTCAAGCTGTGACCGTTCGTCATCCATTTGCCTCTTGGCTTTTTCCGCTCCGAGCTCAGCCTTCAGCTCGTCTTCCTTGTTTTTTAGGCTGCTGATTTTTCGCTTAACCTGTTCAAGCTGAAGCTCCTTCGATTGAATGGATAAGGCGTTCTGCTCTTTTTCCAGGCGAATTTCTTCATTCGTATAGGTGAAAAGCACATCTCCTTTTTTCACCTTGTCGCCTTCTTTTACTTTGATGTCGGCAATTTCTCCTTTTTCAGGTTCAAAATAATTGTATTGTTCGTTTGCAAACTTAAGGGTACCCGGAACCATGACTTCAGAAGAAATCTCTTTTTCTTCCAATTGCACGGTTTGGACCGCTGTTTCAGCCCCTCCGCTCGTTTGAACCGAGCGGTAGAGGTTGAGTCCGATAAAAAGCACAGCAGCCCCAACAATGACGATGCCGATCCATATTTTTTTCATTTACATTGCTCCTTCAAATGAATCGAAGAAATTGATCGCCATTCCGGCTGTTAAAGCGAGCAGAATGGAGATCACAAATAAAATGATCACACCGGTCCAAGCCGCTTTTTTGGATATGCCCCCAACCTTTTGGAGACCCAGGGCAACCAATGCGAGCGACCAGATGGTGAAAATATCAAATACACCCAATACCGATTTGAGCGGCTCGTCTGCCGGGATGATGCCGTTTAAAGACGTGACGATGATCGTGGGATCAATATTTGAATAATAGATCACAAGCCCGCCTATGAATTGCCCGATAGCCGCAATAAAATATGTAAAAACAGACAGCGAAAACATGTGAACAAAATTGGTTGTTCCTCTTCCGATTTTGACAATCAGCCAATAGATTAAAGCGCTGATCAGCAAGGCAATCACAAAGCCGAAGATCCCGCCGACGATGCCGATTCCCTTCATAGCTGCTTGAAATGTTTCAGCATCCACCGGCATTTCCGACAAATCGGAAGATAACACCGTTTTTTCGCTCAGCATATACCCTCCGGTAACCGACAAGATTAAAACAATGACAAGCGGAAACCAGAAAGCTGGCTTTTCTCTCATTCTCTCGAATTGTTCTCCGGGACGGGTAATCATTCCGAGCAATGACGGATTTTTCACTTTTTCAGTTTCTAAATTCGTTTCCATATGTATCCCCCTTAAAAAATGAATTACCAGTTTATACGCAGAATGGCCTAAAATGTTTCACAACTGTTCTCAAAAAAACGCCCCGGCCGCATTCCCAAAACATGCGGCCGCGGACGGTTTCAGTTTCGCTGAAACATTTGATACTGCGCTTTCACCAGCTCATAATACATTCCACGTTTTTCGATCAATTCCTGGTGATTTCCTTCTTCTATTTTCCGGCCGTGGTCAAGAACCAAGATTTTATCCGCATCCCTTATCGTTGAAAGCCTGTGAGCGATCATAATAGCCGTTCTGCCATTGAGCAGGGTTTTCAATGCAGCCTGTATCTTGACTTCCGTTTCTGTGTCAATGCTTGCGGTTGCTTCATCAAGGATCAGAATCCGGGGATCTGCCAAAAGAGCCCTCGCAAATGAAATGAGCTGCCGCTCACCTGCAGATAATACATTGCCGCGTTCTTCCACTTCTGTGGCATATCCATGCGGAAGCGCTGAAATAAACGAATCGGCTCCGACAGCTTTTGCCGCTTCGATCACTTCTTCATCGGCGGCGTTTGGACGGCCAAAACGAATATTTTCCATAATCGTTCCGGAAAAAATAAACGTATCCTGCAGTACGATGCTGATTTGCGAACGAAGATCGGAAAGCGAGATATCGGTAATCGGTATTCCGTCCACTTTGACAGTCCCGCCTGTTGCATCGTAAAACCTGCTGATCAGATTTGCGATCGTCGTCTTCCCTGATCCTGTATGTCCGACAAGCGCGAGCGATGATCCCGCCGGTATCTCAAATGAAATGCTGTGCAGCGCCTTTCGATTTCCGTCATAAGAAAATTCCACCTGTTCAAATTCGATCCGGCCTTTTAATTCTTTTATTTTGACCGCATCTTCCTTGTCTGCAACACTCGGCTTTTCATCCAGAAATTCAAATATCCTCTCCGACGAAGCCATCCCCATCAACAGCTGGTTGTATACTTGGCCGAGCCTTGAAATCGGCTCCCAGAACATTCCGAGATAGAAGGCGAACGATACAAATACACCGATCGTAATCGTTTCATTGATAATCAAGCTTGAGCCGTACCAGATTAAAATGGCCGTCCCGACAGCATTTGTCATTTCTACAAGCGGGCGGAATGTCGCATTTTTTTTCGTCGCTTCCCGCCAGGCTTCAAAGTTCTCACTGTTGACGCCTTCAAAATACATCATATTCTCTTTCTCCTGCGTAAATGCCTGAGTGACCCGGATGCCTTGAATGCTTTCGTTCAAATGGGAATTCAGCTTGGACTGCTTTAAGCGCACCTTTTGCCAAGATCGCCGAATTTTCCTTCTGAGATTGGTAGAAATGAAGAACATAACAGGCAGCGTCACCATGATGGCGATGGTCAGCTCAGGACTGAGCGAAAACAGAATGACGATAATTCCAAAGAGAAGCAGGACATCCATCAATAGATTGATGACTCCGCTCGTAAACAGTTCCTGCAAGGAATTGATGTCATTCATGATCCGGACAAGGATGGAGCCTGCCGAACGCTCGTCGAAAAAGCGGTGTGACAGCCGCTGAACATGCGTAAACAAATGCTGTCTAAGATCATAAATGACATGTTGGCCAAGCTTGTTCATCCAGCGAATTCTTAGCACATTGCTAACATAATTGACAAGATATAATCCGCTGATGACGGAGATCAGAATCACAAGAAGATTCATATCCCGGCCTGCGATTGCCTGGTCGAGCGCATAGACGCCGATCAAAATCGGCACCGCCAGCCGGATCGCCGCCGAGATCATGACCGTTAAAAACGACAGCGGCAGCAAATTCTTTCGGTAAGGCTTTAAATATTTGAGCAGCCTCCACATCTGCGCCCAGTTAAAAGGCTTTTCAATGATTTGGTCTGAAGTATAAAAAAACCGGTTCATCAACGTTTGTTTTTTCGCCTGATTTTCCATAGCAAGAGCCTCCTATCCTGCAAAATGCGGCTCATTCAACACATTTTGATCTTTATACTGCAAATCAAAAATCCGTTTGTATAAACCGTTTTCTTCCATTAATTGTTCGTGTGTTCCCCTTTCCTTTACAACACCTTTATCGAGAACAAGGATTTCGTCAGCATGCTTTAAGGATGAGATTCTGTGAGCGATGATGAAAGTCGTCCGATCCCGCATGACTTCCCGCAATGCAAGCTGAATGCGGTGCTCCGTTTCCATGTCAACGGCACTCGTTGAATCATCCAGAATGAGAATGCCCGGGTTCAGACAAATTGCTCTCGCTATCGCAATCCGCTGTTTTTGGCCACCGGAAAGCCCGAGCCCCCTCTCGCCGAGCATCGTATCGTATTGGTTCGGAAGCTCCATGATAAAATCGTGCGCCTGGGCTCTTTTCGCGCTTTCGACGATCTCATCCATTGATGCATCAGGCTTTCCATAAGATATATTTGACCTGATCGTTGATGAAAATAAAAACGATTCCTGCGGGACGACGCCGATATTGGAGCGCAGCATCTTTAATGAGTAGTGTTCAAGCGGCTTGCCGTCGATCGTGATCCGGCCGGATGTCGGCTCATAAAAGCGGCTCAGCAGTTGAATGATGCTGCTCTTGCCTGACCCCGTCGCACCGATTAACCCAACCGTTTTGCCGCGCTCGGCCTGAAAAGACACTCCATGCAGCGCTTCTGCATTTTCTTCTGTATATTGAAGGGAAACATCGCTGAATACGACATCACCGTTCAGCCTGCCGTTTTTTACCGCATGTCCGCTGTCGGTGATTTCCTCCTCGGCATCAAGAATTTCCAGCAGCCTCTCTCCTGATGCTTTCGCCTGTGAAAACAGGTTGATGACATAACCCAGGTTCATGATCGGCCACATCAAGTAATTGACGAGACTGAAAAAAGCGACAAGCTCACCCGGTTTTAAGCTGTTCTGCATCACGAGCCAGCCGCCGAACGACAGCAGGGCAACGAGGCAGATATTGCCGATAAACTCCATCAGCGGAAAGAATTTCGACATGATAAACGAAGCGTTTAAATTTTTAGTTCGAAAATGGTCATTTGAATGAGTAAAGTTTTGAATCTCAAAATCTTCTTTTGATAAAGATTTAACGGTATTCATGCCGCTGATATTTTCCTGAACTTTCGTATTTAAACGGGCGAAAGATTTTCTTATGCTCCGAAAAGCGGGATGCACTTTTTTGTCAAACCTGTAGACAGCCGCTCCTAAAAACGGCAGAGAAGCAATCGTAACTAGAGTCAGCGGCACAGAATACGAAAACATGACAGACAGACTGAAGGTGACAAGCAGGATAAATCGAATCGCCTCAGCAAAACCGAAAGATAAAAAGAATCTGATGCCTTCGACGTCAGCCGTAAGCCTCGACATTAAATCTCCCGTTTTAGCGCTGTCATAATACTTGAACGGCAGACGCTGCAATTTCGCATACAGCTCTTTTCTTAACCGGTAGACAGAGCGGATTCCGAACATATCTCCAAGATACTGATGAAAAAAAGTGGCTGCACCCTTCGCCGCCATGACAGCGATGAACCCAAGGCTGATCCATATGACCATACCGTACCTTCCGCCGAGAATCACATCATCAATTGTCAATTGCAGAATAATCGGGTAAACAACGGTGATCGCCGTCATAAGAAGCATCGACACAAGCGACCACAAGAACATTTTTTTATAAGGCCAATAAAAATCTTTTAGTTTTTTAAGGGACTCCATTTGCACCAGCACCTTTCCAATTCATGTAAAACAAGGACACATCATCTAATATATCGGTTTACGAAATAAAATTCCACCGATTTTAAAAAATTCAGACTTATTATGGAGTTTTCCCCCTTCTTCCGTTTGAAATAAAGCCTGTTTAAAATGTGACAGCCGATAAAAAATAGTTTTTCAATGTCAAAGGAAATTTTTTGATGAATGAAGGAAGATGATGTAAAATAATAGAAAATGTTATCAAATTATGAATGACGGAGTTGATTGCAATGTCGAAAAGAGAGGCTTTAAAAAAACAGCTTCTCCTCTTAGGTGAATTGGAACAAAAAATCTGGAAGGACTTCCGGAAAGAACGCGAAGGGATTTATGCAAGGTTAGGAGAACTTGACAGACAAATCCAGCGACATAGACGTTCCAATAAAGAGTATTATGCAGCACATTGCGTAGACATTATTAAACAGCAAAAAGGAAAAATTGTAACGACAAAAGAACTGAAAATGAAACTGAAAGAAAGAACCAATTTTAACGTTCACCGTATTAGTGAGCTTTATGACCTGATTCAAAAATTAGAACCAAACATTTCGAAAGAACGGCGCGGCTGTTTTCTTTATCTTGAAAACGGCTCTAAAAAAAACGTCGGTCGGTGACAGGCTCTATGCCTGAACCGACCGACCGTTCTCATCCTCCGCTGACCGGGGGAATAAGAGCAACCGTATCTCCCGACTTGACCTCACTGTTTCCTCTTCTGTACACTTCGTTCACAGCGATCATCGCCCGGTCCGTCCCCTGAAGATTGTAAGTTTCTTTTAAAAACTGTCTGATATCGTCTGTTGTCGTCTTTTCTTCATCTATATCGATGCTCTGCGTCCCCGCTTGTTCCGCAAGCTGGGCAAACAGCAAAATTTTAATCAATGGTCAGCACCTCTTTTTCTGCCGGAAGCCGCTGCTTCCATATCTGGTTTCCCTTCCGGGTATTCAGTTGTCTCAAGCTGGTCGCCGATCCAAGTCTCGCCGTCCTCCCAATGTTCTTTTTTCCAAATCGGGACGATTTGCTTTATCCTTTCGATCGCATATTCGTTCGCTTCATACGCCGCTTTCCGGTGAGGCGACGACACGGCGATGACAACGGCCGCATCAGAAATGTCCAGCCTGCCGATGCGATGGGTAATCGCTGCAGCTGTACCAGGCCATTTTTCATTGATTTCTTTCCCGATCTGAGCGAGCATGCTGACCGCCATCGGAACATAGGCTTCATATTCGAGATAGAGGGTCTTTTTTCCATTGGTCCATTCTCTCACTGTTCCGATAAACGTCGTAATGGCACCGGCTTCCCTTCTTTCAACTTTTTTGACGACATCTTCGATGACAATCGGCTCTTTTGTTATGACAAATCGTTCAGACAAATGCCTTCCTCCTTTAGATGTTTCAGAATAAAAGCCACGGCACTCGGGTCTTCAATATGAAAGGATGGAACATCCGTTTTCGGCTCGCTCTGCTGATAAATGACGGCGATGATGCCATCCAATTCCTTTAAGAGCTGGCAGTCCGCTTCGTTTCTGATCATGACAACTTTTTGATACGGCGCATGTTTAAATCCTTCGATGAGAAGACATTCAACTGCTAAAACACCGTAAGCGGCAATCAGTTGGTCAAGCGTCCACTCGCCGCGCGCCGTCAGCTGAAAAACGCCTGCTCCTTCGACACCGGACGCAGCCGCCCCAGCCCGAAAAAAGCGGTCGGAATCCTTTCCTTCGGCAAAAGCATCCGGTTCTCCTCCATGTCCGTGATGTTTCAGGCAGCCAACCTTGACGCCGAGCTGATCGAGCTTTTCCGCCAGTTTTTCAACGAACGTCGTTTTGCCGCTGTTTTGGTACCCTACGATCTGGAGGATTGGAAAATGTGCGGCCACAGCTGTTCACTTCCGTTCTCATCCCGGTATAAAAGAACATGCACTCCTGCCCCGGCTTCATAGCCTCTCGTTCCGCCCGGCAAAACCATCAGGGCATTGGCATCTGCCAGAGACGTTACGGCGCTCGATTTATCCAGACCGACAGGCTCCGCATGAAGCGTGCCGTCTTTAATCGATACAAACGAGCGGACAAACCTTGTAAACGGATTAGGTTTTGGAAAATCCTTGGTTAAAACAGCTTCTGCACATAAAGAATACGGCTTCGGATGTTGCAACCAGGTGCGCAGGGACGGCTTGACGAACAGCTCGAATCCAACGAAGCAGGCTGACGGGTTCCCTGACAGCCCAAACAGCAATTTGCCGTTTAATTGAGCGACAGTCGTTACACTTCCCGGACGCATCGCCACTTTATTAAACAGAACCTCGGCACCCAGCTTTTCGTAAATTGCCGGCAGAAAATCAAAGTCCCCTACGGATACCCCTCCGGTCGTAATCAGAAAATCCACCTTGTCCAAAGCTTTTTCCACCGCTGCAAAGCTTTCGTCAAATTGATCAGAAATCTTTCCTAAATAAAGGGGTTTTCCGCCTGCCTCTTCAACCTGAGCGGCCGCCATGCCTGCATTGCTGTTGCGGATTTTTCCGGGAACGAGAGGATCGCTGACATTCAGAAGCTCCGTCCCGGTGGCAATGATGCCTACCACAGGCTTTTTGACTGCAGGAACCGCTGCATATCCGAATGTTGCAAGCAAAGCGACAACACCCGGCGTTATCCGGGTTCCTTTCTTCACAAGAACCGATCCTTTTCTCGCATCTTCTCCGGTTTTTGATATATTTTCTCCCGGCTGCAGTGTGCGCTTCAACACCATATAGTTTTTACCGTCTTCTGAGAAGGTTTTTGTCAGCTCAAGCATGACTACCGCATCAGCGCCCTCCGGAATCTGCGCTCCCGTCATAATTCTGACGGCTTGAAAAGGGCCGAGCTTTTTACCCGATACGGCTCCGGCTCCAATGTGATCAACCACCTCAAATTGCAGCGGATTTTCCCGCGAAGCACCGGCGGTATCGCAGGCTCGGACAGCAAAGCCGTCGTAGGGCGAACGGTCAAAAGCGGGTACATCATGATCAGCCTTGACATCTTCGGCTAAAAATCTATGGAGACTCTCCTCAAGATGAATCCACTCTGTATCTCCCTGCTTCTGGTGCCGAGAAACACGCGCAGCGGCTTCAAAAACTGGAATGGGCGTTCTTTTTTCAATCATTAAAAAAACCTCCTGTTGTTACATTCCGATCACTCTCGCCAATATGGAGTTGGCTTCTTTTATATCATTTGTGCCGTGTACAAGGGCTCTTCCATCGTTAAATATAACGATTCTGAATGTCTCATATTGTACATGCAGCAAATAATCATTGGCATCCACTTTTCCGATGCCCGAAAGCTTTTTCATGAGCTCCTCTTTAGGCAGCCGTTTTAACATATCGCTGCGAATTTGGACGGTCTCTCTTCCGCACAGCACGTCGGCTTTCTTTTGGCTCATGTCGCTGAGAAAAGGATAAACCGGCGTTTCTCCGCACGAAGGGCATTTCTCATTGCGGCCGATCTGCATTCGATAGTGGGTATTAGCCCATAAATCAAAGGTGACAAAAGCGGTTTGCAGCGCTTCTTGCTGGCCCGTTAAGATTTTTAAAATTTCAGCTTGCTGATAAGCCGACACCATTTGAACGGCCGGCGAAATAATCCCCGACGTGTCGCATGTAGCCCCGCCAATCGGAACATCTTCAAACAGGCAGGCAAGGCACGGCGTTTTTTTAGGAATAATCGTCATATACATGCCCTGACTGCTGACACAAGCGCCATAAACCCACGGAGTGCCCGTCTCCTGCGCAAGGTCATTGATGATCATGCGGGTCTCAAAGTTATCCGTTGCATCGATGACAGCATCCGCCTCTTCGATTAGCGGTCTGAGTGTTTCAACGGTGCCGTCTGCAACATATGTACGAAGCTCAACACCGCGATTGATCTGGGAAAGACGGTCTTTTGCAGCTGCCGCTTTCGGAAGCCTTTCCTCCGCGTCTTTCTCTGTATAGAGCTGCTGCCTTTGCAAGTTGCTCCATTCCACATAATCGCGGTCTATAATAGACAGTGTACCGATGCCTGCGCGCACAAGCCCTTCAGCAGCTGACGTGCCAAGCGCCCCGGCTCCGACGATCAAAACATGGCTCTGCCTGATTCTGTCCTGACCCGCCTGTCCGATGTTTTGATATCTGATTTGTCTTGAATACCGTTCATGCATCAGGATGATCCCCTTTACTTCCTTTTCTATATCATACCATTTTTCAGTCTGCTGTCTTTTGAAAAACACCTTCCGAAAAACCCTTGCAATCTATGATAAAATATTTCATCCCGGAAAGAACGGTTCTATTTTATCTAAATCCGACTTTTTATTGACATTTATAAATTCCCGCGGCTCTGCCCCGACCGCTTCTGCTTCAATGTACTTGACGCGAATGCGGTCGAGAAAACTGCTGATCTTCAGTTCGTTCTGCTGAAGCTGTTCGAGGAGGACGGATTTCACCCTTCTGTGGTAGACGGCAATAAGCGGCTGCGTCCTTCCGTCTGCAACCGGCACGACGGCGTCATCCGCCGGTGTCATCTGCCGTTTTAAAGCCGAGATGGTCTCCTTCCGGACAAGCGGGGTATCACAAGCCGAAAAAATATAGCATTCCCCTTCCGTCCGCTCCATGGCTGTGTACATACCGGCAAGCGGCCCTTTCCCTCTGAACGGTTCGAGATCTTCCAGCACCGCTTTTTCCCCGAGTTCTATAAACCGCTCCGTCAGGCCCGGACGGCTCAATATCAGGACGTCGTCTCCCAGCGCCTGTTTGCACCATTGATAAAGCGGCTTACCTTTCCAGCGGGCAAACGCCTTCGGTTCCCCAAAACGGCGCGAAAGTCCCCCTGATAATATGACATGTATTTCTTTCATGCAGCTCAACCTTCCTTCACGTGTTCCTGTCTGCGAACATCATAGCAAAACTTTAGAAATCCGAACAAGTCTGTAAAATCTCTTTTTCAAGAGGCATGGCGGGTTTCATTTATGCATATTGTAGTTGTAACATGTATAGGGGGCTGGTCACCATGAAAAAAACATCGGGTTCGCTGCCTTATTTTCATGATTTATCACAGGAAAACCTTTTTTTAAAGGCGGAGCTGGCAAGATCACATCAATTGATACACGAGCTTGAAGCAAGCTATTTTCATCAGAAAAATCATAAGCTCAGCCGGGAAAACGCAACCATGAAACAGCAGCTTCAGCAGCTGTCAATCGAACTGGAGCGGGTCTCGGCAAACAAGGAAGACGAGTCGGCCGAAACGCTCAACCGGATAAAAAGCGAACTGCTGGGTAAAATCGTTGTCCTTCAGGAGCTCCTTCAAAAAGAAACCTATGCAAGAAAACAAGAGATAGAAGAAAAGCACCGCCTTCATTTAACAAATGTAAAAGCCGAAGAGGAGAAGAAAAGCTTACATAGCCAGATAGAATACGAAAAGCTTCATGCAGAAAGAGAAAAAACGCTGAGGGAAAAAAAGGAGCAGGAGCTCAAAAACGCTGCCCATGAAAATGCCCGCCTGAAAGACGAACTTCACGCTAAAAGTCTTCAGCTCAAACAAATCGAAACAGATGTCGCGGTATTAAAAGAGCGGGTGACAGAAACGAAAAGCCGCCTTTTAGAAGCTGAAAAAACGAAAGAGGCGCTGTTTTACGAAACGATTCTATCTTATAAAAGGCAACTCGATGAAAGTGATAAGTGGATCGCTTCTCATTTTGCCGATATTGATACATTTCAGCAGACGGAGAAAACGCTTGAACAAAACGAGGAGGTCTTTGAACGGTCAGAACAGATCGAAGCGGTGCTTCAAACTGTTACAGAGCAAGTCGATCAGCTCCAACAACAATTGAGCGCCATCAAACAAAATGATACGAAAATGGATCAGAAAATAACAGAGTGGAAAAAACAGACGAAAGAAGAAACACCCCCACAAAAATGGGTCTATCAAATCAAACGGAAAGACAAAGAAACAAAACCTTTAAATTGAATACCACTTTAAGGAATAATTTGGATTTTATAAAAAACCGCTTGAGTCGATTGTCTCAAGCAGTTGATTGGGCGGCGCGTTTAAAGCGGCCGCCTTTATGTTTCCGCAAAATGGAAACGCTATCTGGAAAAGCAAGGGTTTGACCTATTGCTGCTCTGTCTCAGTAGAAATCTCACCCTCTAATATATATTGACCGCGGTATGGTTTTTTGACTTCCGGGTACATTTTAATCAGGCTTTGCATAAAGGTTGTCATATTAGGGATCTCAAGTCCGCTCTCTTTTTCGATTTCCTTTTGAAGTTCGGAGCTTTTAATGGCCGCATTATGGCGTTTTAATGTTTTAATCGCCGCTTCACGCAGTTTTGCAGCTTTTGAGCCTGGACGTGCTGTACCCCTTCTGCGCCTTGTCGTTCCATCTGGAATTCCGGCAGGCAGTGAGGAGGTTTGCGGAGAAGTCTGCTGCTGGTTTTTTTGAGATGCTTGCGGCTGCTGTTGCTGCTGCTGGTAGCTCTTCATCTCCTGCGCAGCTAATTCAGCTAAAACAGGAAGAGATTCAGTTTTACGCTCTGGGCGAAAATCTTTTTTTGTATCATTAAAGCTGGATGGACGATCCAATTCACGCAGCTTTGCATATATGTTATCCCGCTCAATTTGATACTCCCTAATCACCTTAACTTCAGCCTCATTCAGCTGCTCTAATCTTAAACGCAATGCTTCCCTCTCGTTAAACATACCGTTTATACCCTCCTATCAGATAAATAAACCTTCCAATAAAAATATTAGATTACCAAACTAATTTTATCAACTATTTTTTCGTTTTTCTACTGTTGATTTCCGTTAAGAAAATAGAACTAAATTTCCGAAAAACTTGAAGCCTGAGGAGTTTTTGAAGCATTTCGGCCTACTCTAAAGACATTGTCGAAAAATGGTAAATAATGAAGGAACCTAGAAAATTACTTTTCCCTGAAACATAATTTAGGAATAGAATCCACTGTTTAATCATGATGGAAAGTGTGAGATATCAATGATTATTCCGGCTTATAAATCCAGAATATTCAAAATTGCCAGATTTCACTTGTCGAATTTGCAATCTTTTATGCACGGGGAAAGCCAGAAATGCTCCTGAAACAAAAACAGGCTATAAGACTCATCAAATGAAATAAACAGTGTCAAATGATCTATTTGTCAAAAGAGGCGGATAGAGGAAATTTTTTTTGTTTTTTTGTGATTGGGAGACTGAACAAATAAAAAACCCCATGAAAACGGGGCTTTTCATCTTTAGTCAGCAGACTGTTCTGTTTCGGCAAGAACGCGGTTCACACGTTTTTCGAGCATTTTCATTCCGCTGCCTCCAGCTTGAAAATGGCGAAGCTGGCCTGTTTTATCAAATACGTAATAAGCAGGGACATATTCATTTTCGAAAGCGTCAGTCAGCTTATGGTCGCTGTCAACAAAAATAGGTTGAGTGATATCATGTTCAGCGGCAACCTCTTTGATTTTGTTCAGGTCTAAATCGTCTTCTGAACGCGGCATATGCACGGCCACCACGTTTAGTTTATCACTGTAGCGGTCGCGGAATTCATTGACTTGCGGCATCGCCTCTTTGCACAAGTGGCAGCTGATGGACCAAAAATGAATTAATGTCGGCTTTTCTCCGATAAGCTGCTCTTTTGTCACTTCTCCGTTTAACCACTCTTTTGCGCCGGTCAGTTCCGGCATCGGCTGACGTAATTTCATGTTTTTTCCTCCATTGTCATTTTTGTCGATTAAAAAGGTCTAACAAATGTTAGACCTTTCCAATCTGATTTCTTATCTAAGAATAAAAATTAAAGGGTAGCTTGTCCCGGTTTCCAGTTTGCAGGGCAAAGACCGCCTGTTTGCAGCGCTTGGAGCACGCGCAATGTTTCGTCTACATCACGGCCGATGTTGTTATGGAACACTGTTTGATATTGAAGTTCGCCTTCTGGATTAATGATGAACAATCCGCGAAGCGCAACACCTTCTTCTTCAATCAGTACGCCGTATTCACGGGATACTTCATGGTTTGTGTCGGCAGCAAGCGGGTATTTCAGCTGGCCGAGACCGTTATCTTTGCGGTCTGTGTTAATCCATGCCAAGTGAGTGTGGATGGTGTCAGTTGAAACGCCGATAACTTCTGCATCAAGGTCTTCAAACTCGTCATAGCGGTCAGACATTGCTGTAATTTCTGTCGGACACACGAAAGTGAAGTCCATTGGATAGAAGAATAGAACTGTCCATTTATCATTTTTCATGTTTTCTTCAAGGCTTACTTTTCCGAATTCTTTGTTTGCAAGAACCGCTTCCATTTCAAAGCGCGGCGCTTGTTTACCTACCATGCGTTCTGCCATTTTTATGTATCCCTCCAATTGTGATTTTTGGGTTCTGTTACCCATATCAAAATGAGAATTTAAATATTAAATTCTCATTTAGTTAATAACATCACATACATAATTCATTATAATACTTACCATATTTTTAGTCAATATTAATTGATAATAAATTTAAATTAGCGGCTGTTCTTTTATAAGCCTTTAAAAAAGTGTAACATGCCGTCGGATGAGGAAACAACCGTTTAACACGCAGTAGACGTTTTTTTGGAAAAACAAGTTAAAACCGAAGCTGGAACTTCGGTTTTATGTCTATTACTGAAGTTTTTGCTCAACCTGCTGACAGATTTCATCGGCAGTTAAACCAGTCGCCTGGATGACAGATGCTCCGGTCATCGTATCTGAAATCCCGAGCATGTCAGTGTCCAGACCGGTGACAACGCAGCAGTCGCATCCTTTTGCATCGTCTTCGGTTTTCATCGTTACAACCTCATACCCTTTTTCCTTCAAAGCAGCCTCGACATCAGAAAGAGATTGTTCGATTCCGATTTTTTTCGACATGAAGAAACACCTCCACCAATTAAGATGCCACTTTTGCCGATTTTTTATACCAGCCGCTTGATCTAATTGGCTTTGGAAGAAAAATAAGCGGTCATGACACGGACTGCCGTCTCAAGCGCTTCCTCTTTCGGCTGCAGTTTGGCATGGTGAAGTCCGTAAGGTGAATCGACGCCAAGCCAAAACATGAAGCCCGGATACTTTTTCAGCATATAGCCGAAGTCCTCCCCTGTCATCGCTTCTTTTGAACGGACGACCTCTGCAAGGCCGTTTTCAGAAACGAACTGCATAAAGTCTTCGACTAAACCGCTTGAATTGTAGACCTGATAATATGCTGCAGGATAGCTGACTTTACCGCTGCATTGATAAGCCGTTTCCAGGCCTCTCACCATGGCCTCGATCCTTTTCTTTACCTGTTCCATTGACGCTGGGGACAGCGTCCTGATCGTCCCTTCAAGCCTTGCTTCCTGAGCGATAATGTTTTGTGCCGATCCGCCTGTAATCGTCCCGATGGTAATGACAGCACTGTCCAGCGGATCGACATTCCTGGCTACGATCGACTGCATTTGCGTAACGAGCGAACTGGCGGCGACCACCATATCTTCTGCAAGGTGGGGATATGCTGCATGCCCGCCCTTTCCTTCAAGTTCGATTACGAGCTCTGACGTATTGGCAAAGAGCAGCCCGCTTTTCGTTCCGATCGTTCCGACCGGGAGCTCAGGTGCGATGTGTAGCGCTGTGATCATGCTCGGCTCCCACTTTTTAAACAAGTCACTTTCAAGCATCGGCTCAGCGCCGCCCGGTCCTTCTTCAGCCGGCTGGAACAAAAACAGCAGATCTTGTTTAACCGGGTGGCTGACGAAATGATCGATGATGCCGAGGGCGATCGTCATGTGGAAATCATGCCCGCACGCATGCATCCTGTCCTGATGAACGGAAGAAAAAGGGTATCCGGTATCTTCCCGAATAGAGAGCCCGTCCATATCTGCCCTGTACGCCAAAATCTTTTCAGGGGCTGTCCCTTTAACCTTTACAAACAGTCCGGTTCTCCACTTTTCAATTTCAATCCGGTCTTCCGGATGCTTTGCTAAGTGGTTCAAAAGATAAGCCTGTGTCTTATATTCCTGAAAACCGAGTTCAGGAATTTGGTGCAGCTCTCTGCGAATCGCTGCTAATTCGTCCAATTTCATCTTTCTAACCTCCCCGGCGATATGAAAATGCGTGGATTGTCACATCCACGCACTTTTCGCTGCCGCTTCTTAAAGCTGGCGCAATTCCTGTTTGATTTCTGTTTTGCCTTTTGTTTTTTCATCGATGTCTTTGATTTTTTTCGCAGGCGTTCCCGCGACTACTGTGTAAGGCTCAACATCTTCCACAACGATCGCGCCGGCAGCAACAACGGCTCCTTTTCCGACAGTCACGCCTTCAAGTACGACGGCGTTTGCACCGATAACGACATCGTCTTCAATAACGACAGGTTTTGCTGAAGGAGGCTCAATGACACCGGCAAGCACGGAACCGGCTCCGATGTGGCAGTTTTTGCCGACGGTAGCTCGTCCGCCCAGCACGACATTCATATCGATCATCGTTCCTTCTCCGATCACAGAGCCGATGTTGATGGAAGCTCCCATCATGATGACGGCGTTATCGCCGATTTCCACTTGATCGCGGATGATCGCCCCCGGCTCGATGCGCGCTTTAATATTTTTCAAATCGAGCGTTGGGATCGCCGAATTGCGGCGGTCGTTTTCGATGACATAGTCTTCAATTTTGCCTTTGTTTGCTTCGAGCGCAGCTTGAATCTCCGCCCATTCTCCGAATACAACCCCTGTATTGCCTGTAATAAAAGGCTTGGCTGAAGCGCCGAAGTCAATTCCTTCAAGGTCGCCTTTCACATACACTTTAACAGGTGTTGATTTCTTACTATTTTGAATAAATGAGATAATCTCATTTGCATCCATCATTTTCATTATGTAAGTCCTCCTTCTCTTTTTCTCCTCATTACTGTATCAAAGGAAAGATTTAAAAACAAGAAAAAAAGGAAAGGGGCGTCCCGTTTCCTTTTTTATCAAATGTCATGCCGGAACTTCACATTTCTTTGCAAAATCCCTGCCGAATGCAAGCAGCATATCTTCTTCTTCATCCTCCGGATTCATTTCGATTTTAACGGACGAAAGCAACACGTCTCCGCCAAGCTCTGTGATTTTGTCCTCAAGAATGTCGACGGCACCGCAAAAATGCTCGTAAGAAGTATCTCCGGACCCGAAAACGGCAAACGTCTTGCCTGTGAAATCCATCCCTTCCATATCATCGTAAATATCTAAAAACTCATCTGGAAGTTCCCCGTCGCCCCATGTATAGGCGCCAAATATCATGTGCTGATAATCGTTAAAGAGCGCCGCATCTACATCCATCGCTTCATGGCGGTCCACTTCAGCCCCGCCCTCAAGAAGGCCTTTCTCAATTAAATCGGCCATCGCCTCTGTATTTCCAGACATGCTTGCATAAACCAGCAAAACTTTCCCCATCGTTATTCCTCCTATAAAACGCTATAAAATCAGTGGGCTGCAGCAGGCTGTTCATAAGGTCTGACAAATTTGCATTCATAAAGACCTGCGCAAAAGAAGTTCTCCTTTTGATTGGCCACTCTGAACCCATGCCCTTTAATCGTGTCAAACCATTTCAGCTCCCTTTCATAGAAATCAAGCTGATAAATTCTTGAAAAGCCGTCTCGGTCTTGCGCCGATGTGACATAGATGATTCCGTTGTCTTCGGACACATCCAGGAAAGATTCTTCATGCTCAACAAGGCCCTGCCTGATTTGTATTTCATCATTTGTGTGAATGTTGACCAAATCGACGGCACCGTGATTTCCCTTTTTGGACCCCATCGCACATACCAGCCATTCGCCTTCAAATGCGATCATCGAGGCGGTCATGCGGCCGGTTTCTTTTTTGATCATAAAAGCCGACTCTGATGCAAAATCGTATGCCCAAACACCGCCGTGCACTTCATGAATCTGCGTCCCGATGTAAAGGCGCTCTTCATGGAGGCACAGAGAGCGAATAACGGGCGGATGACTCAAACCGGAAAACGGCTTGACGATTTTCCATGAAACGCCGAAATCCTCCGATATGTAAATGCAATGCTTCCCATGTGCACATACGAAGCCGTCTGTTCTCCCTGTGATCGACCAAATCGTGGCGTTTGTCGGAAAGCTTGAGATTGACCAGGTTGCACCTTGGTCTGACGATCTGATAATCGTTCCCCTCTCCCCTACGCCGAACAAATAATCGCCGATATAGGTGATGGAACAGATTTTGCTTTTTAATTGAAAGAGCTTTTTCCAGCCTTGCTCAAGTGAATAGTGAAAAATACCTTCCCGCTTGATGGCGACAAAGTAACCGGAATGCTTTGCCGAAGCAACGGCCGTTGCACCTTTATGAAACATGGGTCTCAGCCTGCCGTTTTTGCTGCTCTGCCCATCTTATAAAGCCTTCGGCAAATTCCTTGCAGCATTCGGCATCTTCATCCGTTTCAGGGGCAAGCTCTATTTTCAGGGTCTCTCGATAAAGATCAGCGCCGGTTCGTTCAAGCATGCTGTAAAACGTGTTGACCGCTTCGCAAAACCGGGGGTACGCATAATCGCCGGATCCGAAGCATGCCGCTTTCTTTCCTTTAAGGTCAAGCGAAGAGACCTCTTCGTAAAACGATTCCGCTTCATAAGGAAGATCCCCGTCCCCCCATGTGTAGGTGCCGATTAAAAAAAGATCATATTCAGCCAATGAGTCGGTATCGACATCATCCATTTCCTGAATTGCGACATCAAAACCGTTCTCTCGCAATGTATCTTTGATGATCATCGCGATATCCTCCGTATTGCCTGACATGCTGGCATATGCAATCAATGCTTTAGACAACAGAATCACCTCTATAATTGATAATGATTTTCATTATTATATAGATACACTTTAAATGATAATGATTATCAATGTCAATAAATCATACAAAAAAAGCAGTCTCCTTTTTGGAGTCCTGCCTTTCTAGTGTTTATTCTTATTCCATTGCCGTACATTCTTTCACAACCTCTACAAACGCCTGTACTTGCTTCAGCTGGAAAGCCGGCTCATAACCGAGCAGCCACGTATCTCTGCCGATTGCTTTTCCTTTAGCGTCAAGCAAAGGGATTTGATGAACATGGCTCGCGCTTCCGTGAAGCGTTACCGATGGAAGGATCGCATAACCGATTCCGTGGAAAGCCATCTGTTTGCATGTTTCAATTTGGTCGACAATAATGGTTTGTTTCGGCGATGTTTTGAACTTTTGGTGCCACCAGTGCTGAATTTCCTGATAGTACGTGCTGTCGCTTTTGAACTGGATGAACGGCCGTTCCGTTTTGGCAATGTCCTCAATGTTTCGGATCTCTGTATCGACAAGGTACAATTCGTCCCGCATCAAGTAGTGCTTCGGCCCTTTCCATTCCGGGTTTCCTCTGATAATGCCGATATGAACATGGTCTTCGTAGAGGCTTTTCAGCATTTCGCTGCTCCAGCCGGTGATGAGGGAAATTTTCACATTTGGATATTGTTTGACGTAGGTTTTCAGAACGTTCGGAAGCCAATGCTGCCCGATGATCGAAGCCGCCGCCAATTTGAGCGTACCGTGAATCTCGCCCTCCAGCTCATCTATATTCTCTCTCACTTTTTCCTGTTCCAATGTCACATCTTTTGCAAACTGGATGATTTTTTCTCCGGCAGACGTTACAGTCAGCCCTTTTTGCGATCTTAAAAAAATTTTCGTTCCCCATGATTTCTCAATGGTTTGCAGCCGCTGGGACAAAGCCGGCTGGGAAACAAACAGGCGTTCAGCCGCTTTCCGCATATTTAATTCTTCCGCCAGAACGACAAGCATGTGAAGCTCTTGAAGCTGCATGGACATTCCTCATTCCAATAAGTTTTTCTTATCATACATTTAATCAAACGGCTGTTTTTTAATCAAGCGGGAAGTCAGGCTTCGGGGTATGTGCGGAGGGTTGGATGTAGCTCTGCAAATAAAAAATAGGCCGCTGTCGCGCCTATTTATTCAACGTCCTTAAATGCTTATTCAGCTGTTTTAATACGACACGCCTTGTAAAAATGCCTTCGAAAACCTGCTCTTCATTTTCGACACATACAAACGCGTTGTTAATGACCAGTCCGAACCCTTTCAAGATCGGGTCGTCAATTTTCAAGCGGGGGATGTCTGTCAACATAACTTCTTCAACATGAATCTTGTCAAGCTTCTCAAATTCGATTCGTTCCAAGCCGAAGATTTTATCCATGATCATATTCGTTCCGATTAATCCGTGCAAACGGAAAGAAGCGTCAAGTACAGGGATCGCGGTATATCCGGTTTTTGTCAAAACGAGAAGGGCATGTTCCAGATTGTTTCCGACTTGAACATGAGCTACTTTATCAGCATCGATCATAAACTGACCTACTGTCGTTTCAAGAAGTTCATCTGATTGCAAACTAATCATGATTTTTCGACTCCTTTTCAGCTTTAATCCATCAACGCATAATTTCCCTATACTACAATAATATAAACAGTATCAATATTTGTCGAAAACTTTCCTTTCTTTCAAGGTCAGTTTATCATTCAATATCCTTTTAGGAAACAAAAAAGATACTCTAATGAGTATCAATTGATATAATCTGACCTAATTTTCAGACCGGACACGGTCGTATAAGGTAACCAGTTTCTTATATGTCAGGCTATCCACATTTTTTGTACCCGTTTCTATATCATTGATCTCACTGCTTAGTAGCTCTACGGCATACTCATGGTCCAAAAGTACGTTCAGCAACAGTTTTCTCTCTTCTTCTGAAAAGCGTTCCATTCTTAACCAGCCCCCTAATTGATTTAGCTAGAGTCAGAAACGATATGTTCTCTCTAGTTTCTATAGGGCTAGAATATGAAATTGCAAATCAAACGTCAACCGCACATTTCGACATCTGTTCGATTTTCTTTCAAACAATTATTTTGTATACCGGTTTGCATAGCTTGAAGCTGTATAGGAGTCAGGTTTAATTTTGGCGCAGATCCCCATCGAAGTGATCCGGCCCGTCATTTCCTGGATTAAATCCTTTGTCATTCCTTTTTTTCCGATATCCAAGTGAACTTCAAGGGTTAAATCTGCTCCCTCGTCTGTAAACGGAAGAAGCAGATCCATGATTTCATTAAAATAATCATTTAAAAGATATGCGGCAATCTCTTGGCTGTAAGCTGTTTCAAGCGATATTTTCTCCCTGAGGCTATGTATCGGTCTGTTGACAACCGTGTTTTTCAGACAGCCCCACGCTCCTTTGCCTTTGCGGTGCAAATGGATAGCGGTGATAAACTTTGTGCAGTTCTGATGGATCTGCGAGTCTGTTCCGACGGACAGCAGGTAGCTAGCCCGCGGATCTTGGCGTATGAACGCCTTCAGTCTCCCGATCACTTCAGGAAATGTCATTTGATCTTCAGAAAGATTGTAAAAAAGAAAAGAATCAGCCATTGGAATGCCCCTTTTCATTTTTGATCCGCACCGAAGATGGAACGATTCGTCTGTCTGCTATCCTTTTTTAGTCGGTATATTTTTCAAGCTGAACCCGCAGCTCCCACATCTGTAAATTACATTCTGATTGGACTGGGCTGTCAGAACTTGATCCATATGCTCGGTTGTTTTGCAATGCGGACAAATAACGCTTGGAAAAGCTTTCATGCCATATCCTCCTATTGCTGAAGCAGTTCAAAGATTTCGATTGAAATCATATCGATGTTATCAAACGGAAATGTAGTAGGCTTATCACCTTTTTGAAAAACTGTCAGCTCAAATGTTTGGTTTTTTTCAAAATATTTTACGCTGCAAATTTTTTCTCCGTTTACTTCAAAATTGCGCTGCGTCGGTTCTCCGGCAGCCTCCGCAGTCTCTTGCAGGCTCTGCAGTCTCGTGATGATACCCATTAATTGTGACATTCTAAAAAAGACTCCTTTCAAAAAAACAACTTCAGGATCAACAAGTATTAATTATAATACAAGTTCTACAATGCATCATACCACAAAGTATCAGCCGATGACATTTTTCCTTTTTGATCATGAAAAAGAAAAACCGCTTTTTCATAGTTTGAGTTTTCTTTTTTCATGTCATACATGAAAAATATTTTTTTGACTGCAGAGGAGCCTATTTTAACCACCAATTTAGATTTATGGAGCAACAAGATTGTCTTATTCCTTTTCCCGTGCCTAAAGCCCAAAAATCCCGCGGCTATTTGAAGTGCGGGATTCCATGCAAATAAAAAACTTGGCGGGGGCAGCGCCAAGTTTTTTAAAATCTTGATCTGATAGAGGGGTTGGGGAACAGAGAGGTTCATCTCTCTATAATTAAATGATAATGATTATCAGTATCATTGTCAATGGTTTTCTTTAAATTCTTTTTTTAGCTGAAAAATCCGGCCAATGTCCAGTTAACATCGATGACAAAAAGCGGGAATACAGCCTGGTCTGCTTCCTTGTTATCCGCAAAACTCGAGCTTGTTTCTTTCTCATCCGGTTGTTCGAACATCATTTCTTTTCCAGCCGGTTTTGTATCAGATTGACCGATATCCGTTACTTTGAAGCTGCCTCCGATATTCTTCAGCGTCACCGTCTGATAATTTTTTTGATATGAAACAGGACCGCCGTTTTGATCTCCAACACATTCATATACGGTATAGCTCCCGTCTTTTTCCGCCACTTTTGTGTCTTCATCATAGCTGAAGAAAGGGATTGCAATTTCAGGCGCGTCTGTCCCGTAAAAAATCCACCCCGCTTGTTCGGGAAAGGCGTTCGCCTCTACATACTTCGCTGCCATGGCGTGTTCCATATAAGGCTCCAAGAGGGATATCATGTCTGTTTTTGTTCTTTCCTTTTCGGTCAGCTGAAGATGGACGTCTGATACGGATTGAAGGGTCTCAAATAACGACGCTCTTGTCGGTTTTTCTCCGGCTTCGGCAAAATCCGCACAGAGGAATACAAAAGTCACAGTCAAAACCGTGCACAGTAAGGATGACCGAACGTTCTTCATATGATCCGCCCCTTTTTAGCATATATATTTTCACATTTTCCTTTATATACGCGAAACAAACCTCTCGGGATTCATTTTTTCCAAAAGAAAAAGCGGCGAATGGCCGCCGCTTAAATTAATCCGTCTTGTTCGTATAAATATGAATAGGACAGGTCAATGAACAGATACAATTCTTCATCCATCGGATAGGAAAACGTTCTGATCATTTCCCCCGTTTCGATATCGCTGTACAAATCGCTGAAAAACCCTTTTCTCATCGTTCTCATCCTCATGATATTCTCGAGAAAATAAGGGCGCCAGCTCCAGTTTTTCCCGATGTATTCAGGCTGAAATATCCATGCTCCGTCATGTTTAAATACGTTTTTCGTCAGCTGAATACCGTCTTCATCGCACATGTAAATTCTAAAGCTGCAATCTGTCAGTTCTTTTCCGAGATTGAAGAGAAACTCATCGTCTGACTGAGCTGTTTTCTTTAGCGATGTGACAAGCTGATGAATCCGTTTGTAAAACTGCTCAGAGTGGTCGTACAGAATGGTTAGCTTCTTCTTCTCATGCGTGATAAACTGGTGAAACTCGGCCTGCAGCCGGTCCTTTATTACATCCCGTTCGATAAATTCATCCTTAGGCAGCTCAAGATACTGCCCCTGAAAATATCGGCCTCCGTTTCTCCATGCGTATTGCAGCTGAAAGCTCGCCTCAATATCTTCGTAAAGCAAAGCGGCTCCAATTTTTCTGGCAAGGAGCGATATGCTGTACAGCACATATTCATAGGAAGGCGAAGGAGAAGACAGCTTGAGCGGCTGAAGGTCAATCTTTAACAAATCCGGGGAAAGAAGAGCGATTCTGTCGAGATTGCTGCTTTCCTTTCCAATATTATCAACAGCGACTTTAATTCCGTATGTACGGTAATAGGTCAGCAAATGATGCAGCTGTTCAATATCCCCTTCAAACTTTTGCTCCGTGATTTCGATAACGAAACGGCTGAGCTCGAGCCCTTTATCCTGATATTCCATCAACAGGTCGAGGAACGATTCACCGTGATCCATCATCAGCACATTTGCATCTTGATTGACGAAGATGAGCAGGTCGCGCCCGCTGTCCAGAAAATGATCAAGTGCCTGGCGGATCACCTTGAGGTCAACCTCTTTCTTGTATTCTTCCGGAATTGTCGGATCAGAAAAAAACGGCCCGAGACTCTTCACTTCAGATTCTACCTTGATACGCCCCAACACTTCATAGCCGATCACCTTTTGTTCTTCAGCACTGAAGATCGGCTGATAGTAAGGAATGACATCTTCAATGTTCGTTAAAATATCGAGTGGATCCAACATGGCATATCACCTGCTTCTAATCTTTGTCTGATTATACCATACCGGCTCACACCTTTGAATTTGAAATCTTAAAACGGACGGGGATTCAGCCACTGACCGCCATCCATCGTCACACACTCCCCATTGACATATCCCGCCTGTTCAGAAAGCAAAAATGCGGCGAGTCCCGCAATTTCTTCAGGGGTGCCCAGCCTTTTGAGCGGAACGCTTTTAATTGTCGCGCGCGCGGCTTCTTCTGATTCAAACAATTTTTCGGCTCCGCCCGTCCTCTCGATCGGACCGGGCGCGATGGCATTGCACCTAATCCCGTATGCACTTCCCCACTCAACGGCAAGCGTCCTTGTCAGCGACAGCACACCTGCTTTTGCCGCCGCGGAATGAACGACACCAGCACCAGCGCCCCATGCATATGTCGCGACCATATTTAAAATCTGGCCGCGTTTCTTTTCCTTGATCCAGTAGCGGCCGGCCGCCTGGCTGCAATAAAATGTCCCGTTCAGCACGATATCGATGACCGCCTTCCAGCCGTTAACCGACAGTTTTTCAGCAGGGCAGATAAAATTGCCTGCGGCATTGTTAACCAAAGCGTCGATCGTGCCAAAGCGTCCTGCCGTCTCTGTGATCATCTGTTCCACATCTTCAACAGACCGGACATCCATCCGGCATATGGCCACCTGTCCCGCAAATGTTTCAATTTCTTCTTTGGCCGCTTCAAGTGTTTCTTGTGTTCTGCCCGTAATCATTACATTCCAGCCTTCTTCAGCCTGCTTTTTGGCGATCGCTTTTCCCATTCCGTTCGACCCGCCGGTCACGATTACAACTTTTCTGTCCATATCCATCCCCCTCGTTATGAATGAGTATTCATTCAATTCATAGTTTATCATATAAGTTAAAAAAAATTAACAAAACATGCGGACTGTCCTAAAATGTCTTTTCTGGATGATATAATGTAGAGATTCTATTAAAGGTTGGTTGATTATGAAAAATCCGTCCAGAAGACAATTTTTAAAAGGCATCTTAGGCCTTGCCGCAGCAGGGCTCTTTACCGCTGCCGGCGGCTTGGGCTATGCGCGCTATCTCGAACCGCACATGGTTGAAACGAACTTGATTCCCATTCGGCATCGGCTCATTCCTAAAGGGTTTGATCAATTTCGGATGGTTCAGTTCAGCGACACCCACTTAAGCGAATACTTTACAGCAGACGAGCTTTCAAATGTTGTCAGCCAAGTGAACGCCCTCTCCCCGGACCTTATCGTATTCAGCGGGGATTTAATAGATAAACCGCATCGCTACCGGGAACACGAGCGTGCTGTAAATGCCTTAAAAAAGCTTTCAGCCCCCTATGGAAAGCTAGCAATATTCGGAAACCATGATCACGGAGGCTATGGAACAAAAGTCTATCAGACGCTCATGACATCGGCCGGTTTTCGGGTGCTGCGAAACGACTTGATGAAGCTTGAATTGATAGACGGAAGCGTGATTGAGATCGCTTCACTCGATGATTTGATGCTCGGCAGCCCGGACTATGAAGGCATCCTGTCAAAGCTGAGCGAAAAAGCCTTCTCGATTTTGCTCGTCCATGAGCCTGATGCTGCTTTAACGGCAAAACAATTCCCCGTCAATTTGCAAATATCCGGACACACCCACGGCGGACAAATTCAGATTCCCGTATTCGGTCCTTTAATCACGCCTCCGTACGGAGAAATTTATACGGAAGGGATGTATGAAACAGCCGGAATGAAAATTTATGTCAATCGAGGAATCGGCACGACCAGGCTGCCGCTCCGCTTTCTGTCAAAGCCTGAAATCACCGTGTTCCAGCTTGAATCCATTTAATCTTGACCGGCCCTTTGGCTCAAAACGCAAGGCATCTGCATACATTAAGTAAAAACCTTCCCGCTCCTTTCATCCAATCTTTATCAAAAAAACGAAACTTCCCCAGCCTCTTTCCGTCTATATATTAGCAGCGGAAAAGGCTCTCTTTTCGTTTTTGAAAAGGAGATGTGCTGATTATTGCTGATGTACCAAGTAAAACCTGGAGAAACCCTGGAAAGCATCGCCGCCGATTTTAGAACGACCCGGCAGGCTTTGCTGCAGGCGAATCCGGGCTTAAACGGCGGCCAAGTGTCCGCAGGCCAATCGATTATCATTCCCGGCATTAGAAACCCGGACACAATCCCTTACCGGATTGTCGTGTCTCTTCGCGGGAGAACGCTCAGATTGTATGAGCAAGCCAGACTTGTAAAAACATATCCGATTGCCGTCGGAAAAATCCTCACACAGACGCCGAGAGGCGAATTTGTCATCGTCAACCGGCAGCCAAATCCGGGCGGCCCGTTCGGTGCCTACTGGCTGAGCCTGTCAAAACAGCACTACGGCATCCATGGAACGAATAACCCTGCGTCAATTGGCAAAGCTGTTTCAAGGGGATGTATCCGCATGCACAATCGGGATGTTCTGGAACTTGCTTCTATCGTACCTAACGGAACCCGAGTGTCCATTACACCTTAGGCTAGTACATTTCCAGACAAATGCAATTTGAACAATCCAACATCTTGTATTAAGATATAATGGGACCTTTAGGGTAAGGAGCGTATATATGGATCTTTTTAAAAATCGTAATTTCGTCCGACTTTTTTTCGCAGCTTTCGCTTCTCAAATGGGAACGACAGTCGGAAATATGGCTTTCGCTTTTTTCTTGCTCGACCGGTTCAGCAGCCAGCCGGCCTATACGACAATCGCCGAGCTGATGTATTCCTTGCCGACGGTTTTCGTATTCTTTATCGTCGGGGTGGTCGCTGACCGTTTTGACCGCAAGAAAGTCGCGGAAAACTGTGATTGGATCAGAGCGGGACTGACTGTCGTTCTTTTCTTTGTATTGTATCTTCAGATGATACCGCTTGTGTTTTTAGTCCTATTTATCAGAAGCGCGGTTACAAAATTTTTCTACCCGGCCGAAGCAAGTTTGGTCCAGGCCATTTTAAGAAAGGATCAGTATGCAAAAGCAGCCGGACTGAACCAGATGCTTTTCAGCCTGTTTCTATTGTTCGGCGTAGGAATTGGAGCTTTTATGTACAAGACGATCGGCCTGCATGGAGCAATCGCTCTTGATTTTGTGAGCTTTATCGTATCCGGCTTTTTAATCCGTTCCTGCGATATTCCGCTTGAAGCGCGGCAGCCGAACGGAAAAAAAGGATGGAAAAATATGACTATTAAAGATTCGATGCACGATTTTAAGGAAGGCATCGTTTATATATTAAAAAACAAATTGCTTGCCTCTCTTGTATTCGGATATTTTGTCTTCGGGCTTGTAAGCGGCGGACTTTCGGTTCTGCCGATGTTTAAAATGAAGTATGAGCTGTCCCCTGACAGTTATGAGTGGCATACTTCCCTCTTTACCATCGTACTCGGTATCGGACTTTTGACAGGGATTGCCGTCGCCGCTCTGCTTGAAAAAAAAGTGAAGCCGGCATACATGATGTCAGTCCCGATTTTTATCGCAGGTGCCTTTATCATCCTGCTTGGCTTTACAGATCAATTGCCCGTATATTACTCGGCTGCGTTTCTTGCCGGAATATGCATCGGGCCGATCAACACAGCTCTTGGCGGCTGGATTCCTAAAATCGTTCATCCAAGGCTGATGGGAAGGGTCAGCGGGTGGACCGATCCGCTGACAATGCTGGCGCAATCCTCAGCGCTTGGCATGATCGCTGTCCTATTCCCGGGAATTATCGCCGATGTGGATTATATATATTACGGTTTGGCAGGAATTATTCTGCTGGCGGCGCTGTACTACTTTATCGCCTTGCCTAAATTAAGCGCCGAGAGTGCGGAAATCGACGTTCAAGCAGCGCTGAAGAGACAAAAAAGTACAAAAGCAAAAATGAACTCTGTTTTATAAAGATGAAAACGCGCGATTCCTTAAAAAATCGCGCGTTTTTTCTATGAGATATTTGCATTTTCTGTTCTATTTCGTATAATTTAGACATAAGCCTTGCATCTTTAGGAGGTGATCTAGAAACGAATGGATAGGAGAGAAAAAATGGACGACCATAATCATACGAAAGAATTAAAACCGACAGTTGAAAACCTTTCAAAAGCGATTTATACAGTTAATCGCCATGCGAAAACCGCGACTAATCCCAAATACCTGTATCTTCTGAAAAAGAAAGCTTTGCAAAAGCTGCTCAATGAAGGAAAAGGTAAAAAGGTAGGCCTTCACTTTTCGAAAAATCCAAGATTCAGCCAGCAGCAGTCTGATGTGCTGATTTCTCTCGGAGACTACTTTTTTCACATGCCTCCAACAAAAGAAGACTTCGCAAACCTTCCACACTTAGGTACATTAAATCATTCGTATCGGAACCCTAAAGCTCATATGTCCTTGAATATAGCGAAACAGCTTCTTCAAAACTACACGGGAATAAAGGAAAAACCGCTCGTCACAAACCGGAAGCGCCCAGCCACAAAGCCCGTCTTCAAGAAGCTTGGCGAAAGCTATTTCTAATATAAAAAAGCCTCGAAAAGAGGCTTTTTTTAGTTTTTGAAAATATATTTATCAAGCTTTTCGATCAGTTCGTTGAGCTCAGGCTTGCTGATTTGTTCATCAGCTCCGACTTGTTCCCCTTTATGGCGAAGATCGTCTGTGATCAAAGAAGAGAAAATCAAGATCGGCAGCTCTGTACTCAGCGGGTTATCTTTTAACAGCTTTGTGAGCCGGTGTCCATCCATCTGCGGCATTTCAATATCCGTGATCATCAGATCGACTTTTTCGTGAAGAGCTGTGCCGTCTTCCATCAATTGAAGCGCATGTTCGTAAGCGTCTTTTCCGTTTTCAAAAGACACGATATTGTTGTATCCCGCTTCATTCAGCTTTTCCACTAAAAGCCGCAAGAGGAGCGGAGAGTCCTCAACAATCATCAGCTTTTTATCAGTCCGTCTCTGATCAAATTTTTCATTTTTCATTTGATAAGGGTCCATACCTGACTCAGACTCAAGATCAAAAATGATTTTTTCGTAATCAGGCAAGAAAATCATTGTGCCGTCGAGCTTAATGATGCCGGTAAGGTGACGGTCCATCCCTTGATTTAAAGCAGTCGGCTTCTCAATTTCTTCCCATGACACTCGATGAATCTGCGAAACCGCTCCTGTGTGAAAGACGATTTTCCGCTTGTTAAATTCCGTCACAATGTATTTTTCTTGATGCTCGTCTTCACCGTGCTCGACGCCGAAGAAAGAGAATAAATCAATGACGGGAAGAATTTCCCCGCGCAATGTGATCATGCCCTCCATATGCTTGTGCGAATGAGGCACCTTCGTAATTTCAACCGGCTGAATGATTTCTCTGACTTTCATGACATTTATGCCGAAAATGTTGAGACCAACTTCGAACTTCACGATTTCTAATTCATTGGTTCCCGAACTTAATAAAATTTCCTGTTGGTTTGAAGACACTGATATCCCTCTCTATCCTACTTTGTGTTTACTTTTTATATCGGCGTCTTTTATTAAAAGTTGATGCTCTAGATTAAGCTTTTGCCTTAACATTTTGATGAATGATCAGGCCGATCGCTGCCAATAACACTAAAGATCCGAAAGCCATTCTGCTGGCCATGTTCCCGAGATCTCTGAACAGCAAAGTAATCGATCCGTAGAGGACCGGACCGAAAATGGAAGAGATTTTCCCCGACAAAGCAAACAATCCGAAAAATTCGCCTCTTTTATGTTCGGGTGTCAGCTCGATAATCAGTGTCCTTGATGCGACCCATGTGCCTCCAAGCGAGATGCCGAACAAGCTTCCCGCAATCCAGAACAAGACTGTTGACGTTGTGCATGCTCCGATCGTCAAAGCGGTGATCATAATGGCGGCGACAAGGCTGACCGCGTGCTTGGCGCCGATTTTTTTCGTCACAAAGCCGAGCAGAAATGAACCGATGATGCTTGATACCGTCGAAACGAGGTAAAGCAAAACGAATTGTCCGGTCGTAAAACCGATGACCGTTTTTGAATAAACCGCCATCATGGCTATTGCTGTCGCAAGCGCATCATTCAGGAAAAAGTAGGCGATCATGAATAAGAAGACCGGTTTGTACAGACGAATGTCCTTAAACGTCTGCACGATTTCCCTGTATCCGCTGAAAAACGATTTCTTTTCTTTCGGTTCCGGTTTTCTTTTCTCTTTCGTGAAGAGCAGATATGGAAGAGAAAAAAGCAGAAACAAAAGAGCCGACGGGATGAATGCGCGGTGAAAATCCTGATTGCCGACAAGAAGGTATACCGTTAAGCCGGCTAAAGTGCCGATATACCCGATCGCAATCCCGAATCCTGATAAGAGCGGGATTTCTTCTTTTGTCCCCAAGTCAGCCAAAATCGTATCATAGAACACCAAGCTTGAATGATAGAAAAACTTTGCGGTCACAAACATGATGACGACAAGGATCAAGGATAACGGAAGACCATATATGTCCTTTTGAAACGAAGCGCCGGCAAAAACCCCCATCAAGATGGTGCACAAAACACAAATCATCGTAAACAGACCGATGTATTTTTTCTTTCTGCCCGTTCGGTCGATCAGCACTCCGAATAAAGGCGTGAAAATGACGAGCAGAAAGCTTGCGGCTGCGTTCGAATAGGAAATAAAAGTGCTTGCCACCTGATTCATGCTGGCATTTTCGCCGACTGCCTCCTGCAAATAAAAAGGAAAAAAGATCGTCACAATATTTGATGAAAAAATCGTGTTTGCAAAATCGTATAACGCCCAAGAAAGAATCGGCAGCGTCAAAAAGAGCTTGATTCCCGTTCTTTGCGCCCGCTTTACAGCTTGTTCACGTTCCGGCTGAGTATCCATCTGGATTGATGCCTCCTTATTTTTATTCCTGCCGTGAAACATTTTCCTGAACAAGACAGCACGCATTCAAGCTGAAAGCGTGCTGTCTTTTGCCCGTTATTTTTTTACGACAATGGTTCCTGCCAACATATCATGAAGCGCCTGGCGCCTTTCTGTGAAAAAGGCCATAATGTAGCCGATCATCAAAATCGGAGATAGAAAGCTTTTGGCTAGAAACCTTCCGGCCGCACGGCCAAAAGAGATTCTTCCGCCTTCTGCTTTCGCCACCTGAACGTTCATGATTTTCTTGCCGAGCGTCCCTTGCCATTTGGATGATTCCATCAGCGTGTAATAAAGAAAATACACAATAAAAGTAATACTCCCAACGATCGCTATGGTTTTGAACATGCTGACGAAAAACGTAAAGATTTCCTGATCGCTCAAATACTCGGGATCAGTCTCCATCATGAGCATGATATCCGAATTTCCCAACATCAACGTCGCTGTTAAAACGTACGTGAAAATATATGCGGGAATCCCGAGAATCAATCCGTCGAGCAGGGAAGCTACAAAACGCGCGCCGATTCCGGCATACTCGCTCCTTTCAGGAGCAGTTTCGTGTTTGTCTAATTCCAATTCCAATGTGCTTTTCCTCCTAACATCTTGACTTCTATATACTACTAAGACTCGCTGAACATTATCAATACGTATTACGTTTTTTTAAAGTTAAATTAAAGTACGGATCACAAGTTTTTCATTGACTTTGACATTTATCGTGTTACAATGGTCAAGGATTTTTCAGGAAAGGTGTTTATGATGGGAACAATTGTAACGATTAAAAATCATGAAATGACCATTTTAGAAGGGGTCAGCCGGGCCGTTTACACAGAAATGCTCAAGGATGCTTCAGACAGTGAAGAACAAATATATATTTCGTGGAAAGAAGATGTTGACTCCGATTACGGCTACTAAACGGAACATAACGTAAGGCAATCGTTTGATTGTCTTATTTTTCTATCTGCCGCCATCCGCATGTCCGCATACCTTGCATTGTTTTGCATATACTTGTTACGAGTTTTTATAAAATTGATTGATTAAAAGATGACAATTGGTCTGATGATGGTAAAATAAGATAAACCATAACATTTTTAAGGTGATGCTAAATGGAACATTTGCTTAATCCAAATGTAAAAGAAATCGAAATCTCAGGGATCCGCAAGTTCTCAAACCTTGTATCCCAGTACGAAAACGTAATCTCTTTAACAATCGGCCAGCCTGATTTCTTCACCCCCCACCATGTCAAACAGGCCGCCAAAAAAGCGATAGATGAGAATCAAACGTCCTACACTCACAACGCCGGATATCCTGAGCTGAGGCAGGCTGTACAGCTTTATATGAAGAAGAAAGCCGATTTAAATTATGAAGCGGAAAGCGAGATCATTGTGACGACGGGAGCCAGCCAGGCCATCGATTCGGCATTCCGCACGATTTTATCACCCGGCGATGAAGTCATTCTTCCGGGGCCGGTATACCCCGGATATGAGCCGATCATCAAAATGTGCGGAGCGTCTCCATTGATTATTGACACCACATCCCACGGCTTTAAGCTGACAGCGAAATTGATCGAGGAAGCGCTGACGCCGAAGACAAAATGTGTTGTTCTTCCTTATCCGTCAAATCCGACGGGAATGACGCTGTCTGAAGAAGAGCTGAAAGACATCGCCTCCCTTTTAAAAGGCCGGAACGTTTTTGTGCTCTCAGATGAAATATACAGCGAACTCACTTTTGACAGACCGCACCACTCCATCGCATCTGTGTTAAGGGACCAGACGATCGTCATCGGCGGGCTTTCCAAATCCCACAGCATGACAGGCTGGAGAATCGGATTTTTATTTGCACCGAAGGAAATCGCCAAGCATATTTTAAAAGTCCATCAATACAACGTATCATGCGCTTCATCGATCTCCCAAAAAGCGGCTCTGGAAGCCGTCACTAACGGGTTTGATGACGCACTGATTATGCGCGAGCAATATAAAAAACGGCTTGACTACGTGTACGACAGACTTGTGACAATGGGCCTCGATGTGATTAAACCGTCGGGAGCATTCTACATTTTCCCGTCCATCAAATCGTTTGGAATGTCTTCCTTTGATTTCTGCATGTCGCTTCTTGAGGAAGAGGGGCTTGCGATCGTGCCGGGCAGCTCGTTTTCTGAATACGGGGAAGGCTATGTGAGGATCTCTTACGCATATTCTCCTGATACGCTAAGGGAAGGTCTTGACCGGCTGGAGTCCTTTGTTTTCAATAAGAGGCAGTCGATACAGACTACGTAAACAACGGCTTTTACGCCGTTGTTTTTTATTTTGGAAATGAAATCTTAAATGTCGTGCCTTTTTCTGCTTTGCTGTCGACTTCGATTGTTCCGTTGTGATTTTCGATGATATTGAATGTAACCATCAAACCGAGGCCTGTTCCTTTTTCCTTCGTCGTCAAGAAAGGCTCTCCGATCCGCTTCAGGACATGTTCAGGTATCCCTTCTCCTTCGTCCTCCACCTCGACGATGACCGAATCGTCGGTTTCTCTGACGCTCAAATGAACTGTCCCGCCGTTTGGCATGGATTCGACGGCGTTTTTGATCAGGTTGATAAACACTTGCTTTAATTGATTTTGATCCCCTTTTATATAGATTTTGTCGTCTGTGAGGATCGGATTGATCAAAATCCCGTTTAAGTTGGCCTGCGTTTCTAAAAGCGCCGTCACTTCGCGGATCAGCCTGATCAGATCAAGTTTTTCTTTCAATGCGTTTTGCTGCGGCTTTGCCAGCATAAGAAGCTCGCTCAAGATCAGTTCGATTCTGCTTAATTCGGAAAAGATAATATTAAAATAATGTTCATTTTCTTCCATCGTGGGCTTCATCAGCTGTAAAAATCCTTTGATCGCGGTGAGCGGATTGCGGATTTCGTGGGCGATCCCGGCTGCAAGCTGTCCGGCGATCGACAGTTTTTCCGAACGCACCATCAGCTCTTCGGTCTGCTTGCGTTCAGAAATATCCCTTAAAATCACCTGAACGGCCGTTTCCCCGAAAAATGTCGTAGGGATGCAAACCATTTCTGTATAGATGAGCCTTTTTTCAAATGTATACCACGTCTGCTTTATAATTTCAGATTCGGATTGGCGGTCTGTGATCCGTTTCAGCCTCGCTTTGACACCTTCATGATCGCATGGGTGCAGATGCTCGTAAATATCTTTGCCGATTAAATCCTCATACGTCTTTGCTTCAAACAGACGAATGCCCGATTCATTCATAAAGACCCATCTTCCTTTATGAATAACGGCTATCGTATCGATTGAGTTTTGAATCAAGAGCTGATAGCGCTCCCTGCTTTTTTGTAGAATGGTCTGAAATTTCTTCCTCGATGAAATGTCAATGAGCAAGAGAAGCTCCGCTTTCTTGTTTTGATAAATGGTCGGCGCCGCCTTGACTTCAAGGTGAATCTGCGTGCCGTCGAGCTTATGCCACGTTTGCTCGATCATTCCGACATCAAGTCCCTGCTGCATCCGCTTGATACGGTTTTTAACGATGTCATGGTACTCTTTCTCGATAAAATCGTAGGAATACTTTCCGATAATTTGCCGTTTATGCTCGGCGCCGAGCAGGTTGACCATGGCGTCATTGACGTAGACTATTTCCCCTTGAACGCTGATGCACAGAGGGTTTGGCAAGCCTTCCACCATCGCTTCGAATTCCTCTTTTGCCGGCAGCCTGGCGGCTTCTTCCGGAGTGTCTTCCTCTTTTATGGAGCTTTTTTTCTTAGAGGGACGGTCTTCAAACACTTTCATTTTGAGTACAATTTCGCGTTCTTTTTCTCCAACATGGGTCGTCACGAAATCGATTGATGCTTCGATCCAGACCATCGTGTAGTCTTTTTTCACAAATCTGAAGGTGCAGGGCAGCAAATGATGCTCATTGTAAAAATAGCTTTCTACCAGAAAAAGATCGTCTTCATGTAAATAGTCCTTCAAATACGTACCGATCAGTTCATTCTGCTCGTAGCTTAAAAGCTCTTTGCAATTTGCTGATATGTATATAAAACGGCCGTTAGCTGACAGGACTGCCTGTAAATTCATATGAGGCTTATATTGCTCAAAACGTTTTGTTTTTTGTTCCATCATATCCCTCCTTTATACCCTATTCATGACCAGCATTCTTTAAAACTATTTTGCTTAAAAGGATTCGCTAAAATACGAGAAATCTCCTTCTAAACTTCTAGCATTCGTCAAATTTTGATAACAAAAAAAGAACCCGGAAAAAAATCCGTGTTCTTTTTTGTCTAATCCTTGCTGTATTTTTTTTGCAGATCGACATAGGCTTTGACGATTTTGGCGGCGATGTTTTTGTTCATCTTCGTTTTGTCGTCAACAGACGGGACGACAACGCTGAAGGCGACCTGCGGATTTTCTGACGGGTAATAGCCGGCAAAGGTGATATTATAAGTATCTTTTCCCCACCAGTTTCGGTTTGTGCCGTAGTAGTGCGTCTCTGCCGTTCCGGTTTTGCCTGATACGTCAAGCGAACCGAATGCGCCGGCTGCAGTTCCCGTCTGGGTTACTCTTTTAAATCCTTGCTTAACGATAGCGATGTCGCTTTGGGAATTGTTGATACGATTCAGAACATTGGCAGAGCGCTCTTCAATGACTGGACCGAGTTTTTCGCTTTCAGGCTGGTGAATGCTTTTCACGACTCTCGGCTGCACCCTGTATCCACCGTTGGCAATCGTTGAAACATATTGGGCGAGCTGCAAAGGCGTATACGTGTCAAACTGGCCGATCGCTTCATCGAGCAGGAGTCCCCCGACAACCTTAGGATTTGTCTGCATTCCGGCAGACTCCTGGGGCAGGTCAATCCCCGTTTTTACCCCAAGCCCAAACTGATTGTAGTAATACCTCATTTTCTTTAAGTCCTCAAGACCAGCCGGAAGTGGGCCGCCCGGTTTATACGTGATTCCTGCCATCCTCATAGCCACATGAAACATATAAACGTTTGAACTTTTTTCCAGCGCTTTAACTTCATTTGCCCAACCGATAGAATTTGTGTAAGATCCTTTTTTTAGCCCCCCTATGAAGGTCAGCTTTCCATTATCATAATAACTCTGCCCATGCGGCATGCCGTCCTGATAGCCGGCCAGCACGGTCGCGCCTTTGACGGCCGATCCCATTTCGTACTGGGTCGTAAACGCGCCGATTGAATAGTCGGTGATTTTGCCGTCGATGATTCGCTTTCCAGCCATGGACAGGATGTCTCCGTTATTCGGGTCCATCATGACGACGAACGCTCTGTCCAGCATGTAGTTTGAGCCGCGGAATTTATTAAGCTCCTCTTCGATAGCTTCTTCGACTTTCTTTTGGAGCTCCATGTCGAATGTCAGCTGCAGATCGTAGCCGCGTCTTCCTTCATCAACCGTTTCCTGGCTGATAACCTTGCCTGAGCGGTTTTCTGTATATTGCACTTTCGCTTTTTTCGGATTTAAATATTCTTCATATTGATACTCGAGATAGCTTTTTCCCACTCTGTCATTCCGGGCATATCCCCTTGTCAGGTAGAAGTCTTCCCGGTCCTTGATAAGCCCTTGCTCAGGCGTTGTGACGCCTCCGAAAATGGAGTAGAGCGTTTTTTCATAAGGATATTTCCTGGTCCAGTCCATGATGACATCAACGCCGGGAAGCTCTTCAAGATGCTCGGAAACGCGTGAGACTTCCTCATACGTTAAATCGTTGGCCGGCATCTGTTTTGAAGCCTTCTCATCAAGGAGCTGTGCATCGTTTTTCCCCGCGGTTTTCGGGCTCATCGCTTTGACGATTTGCGGCTCATACGCATAGCCACCTGAAAACCTTCTGAAAATCGCGGCGACTTTAAGCTCGTCTTTGTCTTTTTCCAGCGCTTTGATCTCTTCCGCCGGAACGCGGTCTACCTGCAGCTTGTATGTTTCGTCAGACTTGAGGGTTTTCTCGCCGTCTTTCAGAAGTGCAGCAGCTTTTTTCGGATGTCTTGCAAGCCAGTAATCTTTCAAATCTCTCTCTTTCAGAAACGATGTATCGATATCGATTAATTCTGCGAGTTTTTTGGCTGTGCTGATTTTTTCCTCCGTTTTTGTGCTAGTCATCACCGTATATGTGATCGCGGGAACGCTTTGGTTGTCGACAACCACCCGCCCGTATCTGTCATACATTTTACCCCGCGGTGCCGGGTATGACGCAATTTTCGCCTCTGTTTTCGAGGCTTCCTGCTCATACGCCTCTCCATTGACGATTTGCACGAGGCCCAGCTTGACAATCAGCGCAGCGAACAAAGTGAACACCGCAAAGAAGTACAGGTTGATCCGCCATATACGCGAACGCCTGCTCTTTTTGATTTCAGCCGGATCATGTTGAGATTCTGTCACTGAAACTCTCTCTCCTCTCACAATATTCAATTTTTACATTAATTAACTGAGATATATTGTAACACTTTTGTAATGGTTGTTACAATCTAAAGTTCTTAAAAAAGCTGTCAATCTCTTTTTATATTAAAATTTAACTAACACATTTAAATTTTACCACGTTTGTAACAAGACGTGTAAAAGAGCGATCTGGTTGCATATTGGCAGCAAAGGGTTTTTCTTTTTTTATGTCAAAATTAACAAAAATACCTTTTCGAAGGGAATATATGGATCTATTATTTCAAAAAAGCCGTGTTATGATTCTAGTGTACGAAACAACAACTACAACATTTAGGAGGATTACTGTTTATGAAAAAAGCTTTTCTTTTATCAGCAGCAGCTGCTGCAACGCTCTTCACATTCAGCGGCGTTCAACACGCAGACGCTAAGGAGCAGCAGCAAGTACAAGTCAAAACCGTTCATTCCATAAATGTAACTGATCTCGCCGGCAAACTGAATATCCAAAACATGGACCAGCTTTCAAAAGCTGACCAGGAAAAAATTCAGTCCCTGCTTCATTCTTATATGAAACAAGCAACTCAACAGCCTAAAGCTTCTGCACCGAAGTCTTCTGCACCTAAAGCTTCAAAGCCTGAAAGCAAGCAGACTCAAAAACAGGAAGCTTCAAAGCCTGCGGCTTCAAAAGAGCAGACTTCACAGCAAAAGCAAGATACAGCGCCTGCATCTTCTTCTGTAAGCGCGTATGAAAAAGAAGTTGTTGAACTGACGAATGCAGAAAGAAAGAAACAAGGGCTAAAACCTCTTACATTGGATGAAAAACTGAGCAAGGTTGCCCGTACAAAATCTCAAGATATGAAAGATAACAATTATTTTGATCACAACAGCCCGACCTACGGTTCTCCATTTGACATGATGAAAAAATTCGGCATCACATACCGCACTGCCGGAGAAAACATCGCGAAAGGCCAAAAAACGCCTCAGGAAGTTGTCAAAGCTTGGATGAACAGTGAAGGCCACAGAAAAAACATTATGAACCCTAACTTCACGCATATCGGTGTTGGATATGTGAAAGACGGCAACTACTGGACTCAGCAGTTCATCGGAAAATAAGAACCAACAAAAAACCACTTGCATGCAGCAAGTGGTTTTTTTCGTTATTTGTATTCTGTCCAAAGCTTGTACAGACTTTGGGTGCCACTGTTTTCTTCACCTTTTTCAACAAGGGTGTCGTAAAGGCTTTTCGCAAGCTCGAGCCCCGGCATTTTCTCGCCCATCAACTCCGCTTCTTCAAGGGCGATGCCCATGTCTTTAACAAAATGTTTGACGTAAAAGCCCGGTTCAAAGTCGCCTTTCAGCATTCTAGGCGCGAGATTTGAGAGCGACCAGCTTCCCGCAGCTCCGGTCGTAATGCTTTTCAACACGTTGTCAGGATCGAGTCCGGATTTTTTGGCGTAGGCCATCGCTTCAGCGACACCGATCATACCTGCAGCAATCGCAATCTGATTGCACATTTTCGTATGCTGGCCGCTTCCGGCCGGCCCCTGATATTGGATGTTTTCACCCATGATCGAAAAGATCGGGTAACATTCATCATAAGCTTTCCGTTCTCCTCCAACCATGATGGCGAGCGTGCCGTTCTTCGCGCCGACGTCCCCGCCTGAAACCGGGGCATCCAAAGCGTAAAGTCCTCTCTCTTTTGCACCAGCCTCGATTTGTTTGGCGAGCGAAGGCTTGGAAGTCGTCATATCGATGAGGTAAGAACCTTTTTTGGCATTTTCAATAATGCCTTCGCTTCCAAAGTAAACCTCTTCAACGTCTTTTGGATAGCCGACCATTGTGATGATCACATCAGACGACTGCGCCAGTGCTTTGACGGATGATTTCCATTCCGCCCCTTTTTCCACGAGGCTGTCCGCTTTCTGTTTCGTTCTCGTATAGGCGCTGACAGGATAGCCTGCAGCCAAAATATGCGAAGCCATGCTGTTTCCCATTACACCGAGTCCGATAAATCCGACCGTTTTTTTCATGGTGTCATCCCCCTTAAATTGCTTTTACCATTCCGCCGTCTATCAGCAGCGTTTGTCCAGTCATATATGTATTGCACTCTGATAAAAGGAAGCTTGCATACTGTGCAAAGTCGTCAGGTTTTCCGTAGGATCCGAGCGGAATCTCTTTCTCATAGCTTTCTTTCACCTGCTGCTCGGAAAGGCCTGTTTGTTCGGCTTTCAGCCGGTCAAGCTCTGCCACGCGGTCTGTCGCGATTCTCCCCGGGGCGAGCGTGTTGATCAAAATGCGGTGTTCGGCCAACTCTTCAGCAATCGATTTTGTCAGACCGACGATTCCCATTCGAAACGTATTGGAAAGCAGCAATCCCGGAATCGGTTGTTTGACTGATGATGAAGCGATATTAACGATGCGTCCTCCATCCTTTTTTAGATATGGAAAAGCTTCGCGGATTAAACGGACATAGCTGAGCAGATGCAATTCAAATGATGAGGTCCAGTCATCGTCTGTCAGATCCAGCAGGCTGCCGCCCTTCGGTCCTCCGACATTGTTGACAAGCATATCGATCGTTCCAAATGTGTCAGCGGTCTTTTGAGCGAGCGCTTTGATCCCGTCGGCGTCTGCAAGATCGCATACTTGATAAGAGACGGTGCCGCCGCCGAGTCCGTTCAGCTCTTCCGCAGCTTTTTTCAAGTCCGCTTCGTGTCTCCCGGACAGCATGACATTTGCCCCTTCTTTCGCAATGGCTTTGGCGATCGCATTGCCGAGTCCTTTGCTGCTTGCAGCCACAAGCGCTGTTTTGCCATTCATCTTTAAGTCCACAATCATCACTCCCTTCCTTCTTATAGTGTAACACGTATATTCTGAAAATTGGGATTGTGAGCGTTGAAAAAAGAGAAGTCCCTCTTTCAACAAGAGGGACCTCTTTATTACACATTAAACTTATTGATCGCATTTAATAATTCTTGGTTGGCCTCGCTCAGCGCTTCAGCCGATTTTGCAATGCTTTCCAGCGCTGTCAACTGCTCGTTTGTCGAAGCGCTGACTTCTTCCGCAGCCGCGGCGGACTGCTGGGAAATGGCTGAAATGCTCTGAATCGAGTCGGTCATTTTTTGCTGCTCTCCGCTCATATCCGAGATTTCAGAATAAATGTGGTCAATTGAGTTGACGAGCGCCTGCATTTCTGCAGTAATTTTGCTGAGCGCCTCTCCTGTCTCGTGAATCATTCCATTTTGCTCTTCATTCATCTTGCTTGCTTCCGTCATCGCTGAAACGGCTTCTTTCGTTTCCAGCTGAATTTGCTTGACCGTTTCGCTGATGTGCTGTGAAGAAACCGCCGATTGTTCAGCCAGCTTTCTCACCTCTTCTGCAACTACCGCAAAACCTCGTCCGCTTTCGCCGGCACGGGCCGCTTCAATGCTGGCGTTCAGTGCAAGCAGGTTTGTTTGATCAGAGATCGCCGAGATGGCTGTAACAACGTCTTCGATGTTTTTCGTTTTTTCTTCAAGCTGCAAAAGCATATGCTCCACTTTCTTCGTTTCCGAGTTTGCTTCATTTGACTTTGCAAGCAGCTGCCCGAGGGCATCGATTCCTGTGTAGCTTGCTTCTTCTGATGTTCTCGAAAGCTGTTTGATGCTGTCGGCATGATGTTCAATTTCCTTAATTTTGACTGACAGCCGTTCGGATTGTTCATTTACATTTTCGACCTCTGCCGCTTGTTCTGTCGCGCCTGTTGCCACTTCTTCGATCGCTTTAGCGATCTCATCGCTCGCAGAAACCGTTTCTTCAGAAACAGCGCTTAATTGATCGGTTGTATCCGACACTTTTCCAGACGATGATCTGACTTGCACAATCATTTCTTTCATGTGTTCGACCATCTTGTTAAAGTCTTTTGTCAATATACCGATTTCGTCTTTTGAGGCAGAGGCTGTTTGGACCGTCAAATCACCGCCAGCAACTGCCTTTGTTTTGGCAATCAGCTGCTTAATCGGGCCTGTGATCGTTTTGGCAAGGAAATAGCTTAAAATGATCGCCGCTGCCAAAGCAATGATTGAAACGATCATGACTATTTTGTTCATTTCCTGTGCGACCCACATCAGCTTCGCCGTGTCGAATTGCGTACCGACTTTCCAGCCCGTACCGCCGACGGTCTGATAAGCGATCACCGTATCTTTGCCTACTTTGATTCCGTCTTTAGATGACGGGATGTCCCGATATGTTTTGTCTTTCGATATATCGTCACCTTGTTTTGACGGGTGGGCGAGCATTGTCCCGTTTTGGTCCAAAATAAATGCGTAGCCGTCATAAGGCATCTTTTGATTTTCGATAATTTTGTTCAATGAATTCAATGACAAGTCCATACTGACAACGCCTTCAACTTGATTATTGACGACGATGGCTTTTGCCGCAGTAACTGTCATATCTCCGGAAACCGCATCTTTGTAAGGTTCCGTCCAAACGACTTTGTCGGGTGTTTTTGCAGCTGACGTATACCATGGCCTTTCAGCCGGATTATAATCATGATCAAAGGTCGTTTTCGGAAATGTAAACATTTCCTTTTTCTTTGTGCCGATATAGGCTAAATTGACATACTCATTTTTTTCTTTTAATTGTTTTAATTCATCATTGACGATTTTTATAATTTTTTTATCCCCGTCTTTTAAGAATGAGTGAGCCATTTCTCCATCACTTATACGATTCAAAGAAATCTCGTAGTTTTCTAATTGAAGCTCAATATTTCTTTTAATTGAACCGAGGAGGCTGGACGTCGATTCTTTCGCTTCATCTTCAAGCATCGATTTCAACAAATATGTTGTCGAAAACTGTAGGACGATAACCGTCAAAACCAACAGGACGGCAACAAATCCAGCAATTTTGACATGCAGTTTTTTAAACAAATGAAACCCTCCTTTACATGCACCTTCATATTCTTTTTATCGGCTAAAATTTCGCAAAATTAAGATAGCCTGCTAAAATAACGATATAATGAAGGAAATATGAAAAGGAGTGATGGGCGATCTATAAACAGTTCTACGTCGATAACGGCACTTCTTATCAGCAGGTGGACATCCGCAATTACAGCAAAAAAGATATTCCCGATTTGATTGCTCTTCAAAGAGAATGCTTTCCGCCTCCGTTTCCGGAAGACCTTTTGTGGAATGAAGAGCAGCTCTATTCCCATATTGAACGATTTCCCGATGGAGCGCTTTGCGCGGCTTCCGAAGGCCGAATCATCGGTTCGATGACGGCGCTCATGACAGATTTTGATCCGCATCATCCACATCACAGATGGGATGAAGTGACAGACAACGGGTATATCGGCACACATCAAAACGATGGAAATTCCCTTTATGTCGTCGATATTTCCGTGTCCCCGGACTATCGAAAACTCGGCATCGGAAAGCGACTGATGCAATCCATGTATGAACTGACGGTTTTTAAAGGGCTCAAGCGGCTCATTGGCGGCGGGCGGATTCCCCATTATCACAAGTCGGCTGCAGAAATGACGCCCGAACAATATGTTCAGGCTGTATTGGACGGGGAAAAGCGCGATCCCGTGCTCTCATTCCTGCTTCATTGCGGACGCTCGCCAGTTTGCGTGATTCCCGGCTACATTGAAGATGAGGAATCGCTTGATTATGCGGTCTTAATGGAGTGGAAAAATCCTTTTTTAAGATAATGTTTTCAAAACAAAAAACAGAGCTTTTCTAATTAAAGCTCTGTTATGTGAAATATTCGATTTTTGCTTCGGGAAAATAGTTGTCGATATACGATTCAAGGGCGCTGCGAAGCTCTGCTTCTTCATCCTTCTGGTAGATATATTTGCCAATCCCGTATCTGCCCCATTTATAGCGCCGTTTTTCTTCATCCAGTTCGAGCTTTGTCTTTGGATAGTTTTTTTCAATGACTCTTTTTGCAGGCTTCGTGAATCTATGCTGGATCATTTCAAAGGTAATGTCGCGCCTCGCATGCTGCGGCAGCGCACGATCGAGCTTTTCGAGCAGCACTCTGTAGCCTTCCTGCCAGCCGTCATGAATATAAATCGGAGCAATGATAAAACCGAGCGGATAGCCCGCCTCCGCTACTTTCACAGCGGCTTCAATCCGTTTATCCAACGGAGATGTGCCGGGTTCAAAGCTTTTGATGACATAGTCGGCATTCACGCTAAAGCGGAATCGCGTTTTTCCGTTGTGCTTGGCATCAAGCAAATGGTCGACATGATGGAATTTTGTCACGAAACGCAGTTTTCCGTGGTCGGATTGACCAAAATGCTCAATTGCTCGTTTTAATGTGTGTGTCAAATGGTCAATTCCAACGATATCAGATGTACAAGAAGCTTCAAAGCGCGTATCTTCGGGAGCGCGTTCTTTCATATATTGATCCGCCTGATCAAGTATTTCCTCCACATTGACGTACGTTCTGATGTACGGCTTGCTGCCCATTGTCGTCTGCAGATAGCAATAATGACAGTGACCCATACACCCTGTTGCAAACGGAATCGCGTATTCTGCGGACGGTTTTGACGAATCGAACTTCAATGTTTTTCTGACGCCGATCACCAAAGTGGATTTCGCATTTCTGTATTTTTGCAGGTGGCCTTCCCCCGGGATATTCCTCACCTGGTTGTGTGAAGTCGTTTCCCTGATCTCAAGCCCCATGCTTGAAAACTTATCCCTCAGCTCTTTTCCAAGCGGATATTCGAGCGCTCTCGGTTCAATATAGACGAGCTGGGGAACAAACGGTTTTACCATTGGAATTAGACACATCCTTTGCTTATTTTCGTTACTTTTTGCATTTAGAGGATGTGATATACCGGTAATGTCTTCATGTCACATCAAATAATTCACGGTAAAGCTGTTCCGCCTCTTCATATGAAGAAAAAACGGCATCATCTTCGGCAAAGGCGTGATATGTATCATACATAAACAATGCCAGTTCACCTTCGTGAAGCGGATGATCAACGACTTCAGCTTCCTTTATATGCGCCACATTGGCGGCATGCGGGTTCCGGTAAATGACATAGACCTCATCTCCCGGTTTGAATGGCTGCCTCGGCATATCAGAATCCCCCTTTCTAACAAATGGTCACATGTATTATCTCCTCCGCGGCCGGGATCATTCAGATAACCAAAAAAACCCGGACGGGCATTGGTTATGCCGGTCCGGATTTTCAATTGCTTATGCCATATTGAAGGTTTCTTTTACGAATTGTACAACCTCTTCTGTTGTGCTCATGGACAGAATTTGCTCTTTGAACGATTCTGTTTCTTTTTTAGAAAGCTTGCTGATTTGCGTTCTTGCCGGAAGGATTGACGTCGCACTCATTGAGAACTCGTCCAGTCCAAGACCGAGCAGGATCGGGATCGCAATTTCATCTCCCGCCATTTCGCCGCACATGCCGACCCATTTTCCTTCTTTATGAGCCGCTTCAATGACAAGCGTGATCAGGCGGAGAATCGCAGGATTGTATGGCTGGTAAAGGTAAGATACCCGCTCATTCATCCGGTCAGCAGCCATCGTATATTGAATCAGGTCATTCGTTCCGATGCTGAAGAAATCGACTTCTTTAGCGAATTGATCAGCGATCACCGCTGTTGAAGGGATTTCAACCATCATACCGACTTCAATGTCGTCGGAAACTTGTTGGCCTTCAGCTTGCAGCTTTTCTTTTTCTTCTAAAAGAATCGCTTTCGCTTCTTTAAATTCGTTTACAGTCGCGATCATAGGGAACATAATTTTTAAGTTTCCATATGTACTTGCCCGAAGCAGCGCACGAAGCTGCGTTCTGAAAATCTCTTGCTCATCAAGGCAAAGACGGATCGCTCTGTATCCTAAGAAAGGATTCATTTCTTTTGGCAGTTCTAAATATGGAAGCTCTTTGTCTCCGCCGATATCAAGAGTACGAACGACAACGGATTTGCCTTCCATACGCTCAAGAACGGTTTTATAGGCATCAAATTGCTCCTCTTCTGTCGGAAGCTGATCTCTGCCCATGTAAAGGAATTCAGTCCGGTAAAGGCCGACTGCTTCTCCTCCATTTTCCAGAACGCCTTTTACATCATCAGGTGTGCCGATATTTGCGGCAAGTTCCACGTGATGGCCGTCACTCGTTACAGTCGGTTCGTTGACAAGCTTCGCCCATTCGGCTTTTTGCGCCAGGAAGGCTTGATGCTTTTCTTCGTATTCGCTGATTATATCCTGGGAAGGATCAACGATGACATCGCCATTGATGCCGTCAACGATAACCGTTACGCCGTTTTGAATGCCTTTCGTTGCCGCTTTTGTGCCGACAACAGCCGGAATTTCAAGCGAGCGCGCCATGATGGCAGAGTGAGACGTCCGTCCGCCGATATCTGTTGTAAACCCTTTAACAAAGTTGCGGTTTAATTGCGCAGTATCAGACGGTGTCAAGTCTTCGGCTACGATGATGACCTCTTCAGAGATCAGGCTCGGGTTCGGAATTTCCACGCCGAGAAGATGCCCTGTGACACGCTTGGTGACATCGCGGATGTCTGCAGCGCGTTCTTTCATATATTCGTTATCCATCGACTCGAACATTGTGACGAACATGTCAGCCGTTTCTTTTAAAGCGAATTCCGCGTTGACAGAGTCCGATTTGATTTTGTCTTTAATCGGGTTCAACAGTTCCGGATCGCTTAATACTAGCAAATGTGCAGAAAAGATTTCCGCTTTATCTTCGCCAAGCTCTTTCAAAGCATGGTTTTTAATAGTTTCAAGCTCTTTCTTAGAACGCTCGATGGCGTCTTCAAAACGATTTACTTCCGCATCAGAATCAGAGATGTTTTTCTTTTCAACCGTTAGATCAGGCTCCTCAAGCCGATATGCTTTTGCGATCGCAATACCGGCTGAAGCGCCTATTCCTTTTAATTCAAGCATTATTCGCCTAAACCTTCGCTTTTCATTGTTTCTTCAAGTGCGGAAAGAGCATCATTTTCATCAGCGCCGGAAGCAGAAATCGTAATTTCAGCACCTTTGGCAATACCTAGTGACATAACACCCATAATTGATTTAAGGTTAACGGTTTTTCCGTTATATTCCAAATTGATATCTGCATCATATTTGCTTGCTGTTTGTACAAGAACAGTCGCTGGACGAGCGTGGATTCCAGAATCTGCAGTTACTTTAAACGTTTTTTGTGCCATTTTTTATCAATCTCCTTTTAATTTAAAGCTTTTAGTACATTCACAATATTATATCATACAGCCGTACATGTCATCTGACAAGTACGGCCATTTTGTGAATTTATTTTTCGATGCGGACGATCTCGTCCTGTGTCAGGCTGACATTGCCTTCTGCCTGCAAGCTCACGCTTTCGCCTTCTTGAAGGTTCGTGAACACGACCGGCGTCATCAGGGAAGGTACGTTGTCCTTCACTTTTTCAATGTCAACTTCAAGCAGTTTCTGGCCAGGCTCAACACGATCACCTTCAGAAACAAATGCAGTGAAGCCTTCGCCTTTCAGGCTGACCGTATCGATTCCAAAGTGGATCAGAATTTCTCTGCCGCCGTCAGACTGCAGACCGATCGCATGCTTTGTCGGGAATACGTTCAGCACTTTACCTCTTACAGGTGAGACAACTGTGCCTTCTGCAGGAAGAATCGCGAATCCGTCGCCCATCATTTTTCCGGAGAATACTTGGTCCGGAACATCTGTAATCGGATGAAGTTCACCCGCAAGCGGTGAAACGAATACTTCTTCACCGGATTCGTTTTGAAGAGGCTCGACCATAGCTTCTTCGATTTGCTGCTCCACTTCCTCGGCAGCGTTCGGCGCTTTTTCAGGACGAGGTGTCCGGCCTGACATAATGTCTTGCATTTGCGATTTTAAATTGTCGGATCTTGGTCCGAAAATCGCTTGGATGTTATTGCCGACTTCCAGTACACCTGATGCGCCGAGTTTTTTCAAGCGCTCTTTGTCAACTTTCTTCTGATCGTTGACTGTTACGCGAAGTCTTGTGATACAAGCGTCAAGGTGCTTGATGTTTTCCTGGTCACCCATTGCTTCAAGAATTTGATAAGGAAGATCTCCTGCTGCTTCTTTGCCTTCATCAGCGGATTCTGCAGCTGCATCTTCGCGTCCAGGCGTTTTCAAGTTGAACTTGCGGATGGCAAATCTAAATCCGAAGTAGTAGATGACAGCCAGGACTAAACCGACAGGAATAACAAGCCACCAAGCAGTACGGTTCGGCAGAATTCCGAACAGGAAGTAGTCGATCAAACCGCCGGAGAACGTCATCCCGATCTTAACATTCAAAATATCCATCATCATGAATGACAGGCCGGCAAACACACAGTGAATCGCAAACAGAATCGGAGCGACAAACAGGAATGAGAATTCGATCGGCTCGGTGATCCCTGTTAAGAATGCTGTTAAAGCTGCTGACCCCATAATACCGGCAATAAGCTTTTTGTTCTGCGGTTTTGCTTCATGATAAATGGCAAGCGCTGCCGCAGGAAGGCCGAACATCATGAACGGATACTTACCGGTCATAAATGTACCCGCTGTCAATTCGACTCCGTCTTTGATTTGCGCCATGAAAATTCTTTGGTCACCGCGGACAATTTCTCCCGCCTGGTTCGTATAGCTGAAGAACTCATACCAGAACGGCGAGTAGAAAATGTGGTGAAGACCGAACGGAATCAGAGCCCGCTCAATCATTCCGAAGATGAGAGCTGCGACCGCTTCATTGGCTGCAAGCAGGTTCGTCGAAAAGCTGTTCAGTGCCCCTTGGATCGGCGGCCAGATAAACAGCATGACGAGACCCAGCAGCAATGCGCAAATAGATGTAATGATCGGAACAAAGCGCTTTCCTGCAAAGAATCCTAAATATTGCGGAAGCTCGATTGTGTAGAAACGGTTGTACATGGCAGCGGCCAGGACACCGACAATAATACCCCCGAATACCCCTGTTGCCAATGTCGGTATCCCGAGCATTGTCGTATATTCCGGATGGTTTTGAGTAAAGAACTGTGCTCTTTCAACTGCGTCGCTTGGAATCGAACCGTTTTGAAGAAGCACTGCACTCATTGTGACATTCATAACAAGATATCCGATAATAGCGGCGATTCCGGCAACACCGTCGCCGTTAGCCAAACCGATGGCAACCCCGACTGCGAAAAGGAGCGCCAAGTTGGTGAACACGACGTCACCTGAACTTTCCATCACTTTCGCAACAAGCTGAACGGTGCTGTTCGTTAAGAATGGTGCGACTTTTGTCATCTGCGGATTTTGCATGGCATTACCAAGCGCGAGCAGAATCCCTGCAGCCGGCAGGATGGCAACAGGAAGCATCAGCGCCCGTCCAATTTTTTGCAGAACGCCAAATAGCGATTTAAACATTTTTTAACCCCCTCTAAGGATAGTTTGACCTTACAGCAAAAATTCATGACAACTTCGTTCAAAAGACTGCTTTTTCATCCAAATAAACCGTTTACATTTCGCCTTTAGAACGACAAAAAAGGCATGGTGAAAGCGGGTACACTAAGAAACAAAAGACAGCGTCTTCATTTCTTCCCTTTTTTCACTCATGCCTGATCGAATCAGTAACACGTTATAAAGGCGTTATGAAATTTTATTAGTTAAACGGTACAAATGCAATGTCAAATAAACGGCTTCTGCCTCATGAACTGGTTTCTTGAGCGCTTGCTGCAAGATCTTGATCATCTTCCAAGCAGTATTGTAACACAGCGGATATTCCGTTTTCAACAACAACATTAATTTTTCCGGTTCCTGAATCGGCTCGTCCCGTTTTATCCTGTCAATCGTAAAGCGCAAGTGCCTGATCAACCGCAAATAGTTCACGCTTTCCCTGTTGACTTGCATCTGGAACGAATCTTCGATGACTTGGACAAGCCTGGAGATCAGTTGTGAATGCTGATTGACTTCAGAAAGCGGGCGGTTCGTCATCGCACTGTGGATATGAAGTGCGATAAACCCGATTTCTCCTTCAGGCAGCTGAATGTCGGATTGTTCATTAATCATATCGACGGCTTCTTTGGCGACTTCGTATTCCTTCGGATAAAGCGATTCCGTCTCAAGCAAAAACGGATTCTTCATATCAAATCCCTTTTCTAAGCGCTTAACCGCAAATGCGATATGGTCCGTCAGGGCGACATGAATGTGTTCGTTCAGCGGCTGGCCGATTTTTTGCGCGATATGGTAGATGACATCATTGGCGATATCAACCATTTTTTCATCGACATAAGTGAGGAGCTTCTTATACTGCGATTGTTCCTTATCATTTTCCAGGATAAACATTTTTTCATAGTTCTCATGTTCGATAAGATCTCCGCGCTTTTTACCAAAACCGATTCCTTTGCCAATCAAGACAACTTCTCTGTAATCATCATGGAGAGCGATTAAAACGTTGTTGTTGAGTACCTTTTCAACGGTAAAGGATCTGTTCACGATCCTCAGCTCCTTTTTGTCATCAATCTCTCATATCGTACAAAACTCATGAAAGCGCGTCAATTTATTTTGACGTTTTTGATGAAAAATGTCGAATTTTGATCACTGTCTGGAAAATGATTGATGTTTTAATTACACAGTCGCCCTTTTGACCAGCTTGTAAGGAACGGTTTGTTTTTCCGGGTCGGCACCGCTGATTCTTTTTTGCAAAAGGCGAAACGCATGCTTCCCCATTTCCTTTATATTGATTTTGATCGTTGAAATGCCTAGCACTTCGCTGATCGGCTGGTTGTCACAGCTTAAAATGGCGAGGCTTCCGGGAATATCTACCTGATGACGCTGCGCTTCAAGAAACATACCGGCTGATACTTGGTCGTTGGCGACAAATACAGCTGTCGGCTTCTCCTCCATCCCTCTCCATTCGGAGAACAGTTTTTGCCCGTCGGTAATCGTCAGCGACCGCTCAAATACCCACTCTTCCCGGTAAGGCTCCCCGATTGCGGCCAAAGCTTCCTTGTATGCCTTGAGGCGAAAGTGGCTGTTCATGCCGTTTTTCCTTGCCAAACCAATCGCGATTTTTGTGTGCCCTTTTTCAATCAAAAAATCCAGTCCAAGCTGGAACGCTTCTTTATGCGGAATGCTGACCGTTGAAAAATGCTGCTCGCTTGAGTCCTGGCACAGGATGAACGGACCGGTCTCACGCCAGTCCAAAAGCGCTTCATCAGACATCGCTTTTGAACAGAAAATCAGGCCGTCCACCTGTCTTTGTTTCAGCTGCTCCAATGCAAAAACTTCTTTTTCCAATTGATAATTTGTTTGATAAAGCGAAAAGTGAACGCCTTCCTTCGCAGCTTCTTCAGCGATTCCTTCCAGCAGCTCGCCGAAATAAGGAAGGCTGATGGTCGGCAGCACAACCCCTATCATATTGGAAAAGCCTTTCGATAAATGAACGGCATGCATATTCCTTGCATATTCGAGCCGTTCAATCGTCTCAAGAACTTTTTGGCGCTTTTCTTCTTTGACATACGGGTGGCCGTTGAGAACCCTTGAAACAGTCGTGATGGAAACCCCTGCGGCTTCAGCTATTTTCCTGATATTTGCCATTCGTTTCCCTTCTTTCATTCAAATCTTTTCGTACGTGCCGGATCATTTCATCATCATAAAGAAATTATATCGCTTGTAGCCATAGATTTTGATCTTTTTCGGGAATTTTTTTCGGGGTTCTATTGATAAGCGAAGAAGATGTTTGGAGGAGGTACAGGCGGCAAAAAAAATCGGCTGATATGAAAACATTTCACCAATCAGCCGGATACACGAAATATTTTTTATCTAAACCATGCTTTTCCTAGGTTATTCGTGAAATTGTGATCATTGAAAGGAACGTTTGCGCTTCCGAAATCCGTTGTGTTCAATGCGTTTCTTGCGGCAGGCGTCAAATCTTCCCATCCGATGAGAGGCTGGGTGCCGCCCTTTGCACTGTCCACATATAGGCTGTGGTTGATCGGTGGTTGCGGAGCATCATAGCGGATCTTTGGATGATCGCCTTCCATAATATTGTTGTTTGGAGCTGTTTTTTGAAATTTACCGTGTTGAGAATAAGCGATGGAAAGCATTTTTGGATTTTGATTTGCCGGATTATCGATCCATACGACGATTCCTTCCCAATCATGTCGATGGCCGAATGCTTTTAAAGGCAGAGGTGAATCTTTAGGAAAATACCATGCATACATAATCGCCCAAACTCCATTATACCATGCAGAACGGGAGTAAACTTGTCCCACGCTTTTGCTGCAGTGGCCTTCGGGCGCTCCTGTAGGCTCCAGGCCTCCGCTTGTGTTGCCTTGCGCGTCAACTGCGGGAAAAGGGACGCAGCCGCTCGCGACCTTCAAAAAAGGCTGAAAACGTTTGGCCGCTTTTTGAGAAAGCGTCACAGGGGTTACTTCGCTGAAACCTTGCACTTTGTCATGATCAATGACTTTCGCGTCAGCTGCCGGTACGATACTGAAAAAAGCAAACATCGACAAAAACAGTACATATCCTAATTTTTTCACTCTTTGCTAGCTTCCTTTCAGAGAGGTAATAAACTTCAAATCATTAGAAAAATCCTTCATGCTTATTTGTTGTGGGGGTGAATCCGCAATCGTTGCGGAGACTGAAATATTTGGATGCGAGATGAGAAGATTTTGCCTAAAACAGATTTAATTTGTCAGCGGTTTTCCCGTTTAATCCCCCCTTTCCTTCTGAGCTTAGTATACAAATTTTTCACATGAGAATAATGATGCAAACCGATTATCTTTTGATCAATCTAAATCACCAAAACGAAAGCAGGTAAGCGTCATCGATTCATTCATCAAACGATCATCATAGGACTTTTTTGGCAGCATCAGTGTCAATAATATGAAGCTGAATTCCTGAACCCCCTGACATCAGGGGGTTTTCTTTATTGATTTAGGGCTTGCTATGGAAAGCATTTCATAATTTAGAATGAAGGCAGCACCGGTGCTGAACACGTTTTCATTCCAGAAAGGAGAAGAAAAATGGGTATCTTCATTCTGATCCTCTTATGTATCGTTATCGTGCTGTCTTCAAAAGCAGCGATGAAACCGCTCAAAGAAAAACACGAGATCAAACCATTCCGTTCCTTTGACGATTTTTTTATTTCAAAGGATTGACGGCGAGATGAAAAGACAAACCATTCACGTCCGGAATAAAAAAGAACCCGCGCAGGCGGGTTCCATTTTTTACGAAATGACAGTCAGCTGTTTTGGATACTTTGTCAGCGCTTCTGCTCCATCGGCTGTGACTAGTACATCATCCTCGATGCGAACGCCTCCGATTTCCGGCACATAAATGCCGGGTTCAATCGTGTATACCATGCCCTGTTTTAAAAGCTCGTCATTGTTATGGCTCATGGACGGGTATTCATGAGGTGAAATCCCGAGCCCGTGCCCGAGACGGTGAGGAAAGTAATCACCATAGCCCGCTTTTTCGATGATGCCGCGCGCTTTCAAATCAAGATCGCCGATTCTGACACCGGGTTTGCTCATCTTAAGTGCCTCCGTTTCGGCCTGAAGCACCGTATCATATATTTCTTTTTGTTTTTCGCTCACATTTTGATAGACGAGCGTTCTTGTAATATCAGAGCAGTATCCGTCAATGATCACGCCTAAATCAAAGAGGACGAAATCGCCCGGCTTAAGGGTGCGGCTGCCCGGGTTTCCGTGCGGCTGTCCCGACTTTTCTCCGAAAAGGACCATTGTGGAAAACGACATCCCCTGGACTCCTTTTTTCTTCAGTTCATATTCGATTTTAGCGACGACATCGATTTCCGCTATGCCCTCTTTTAATGCGGCGGCGCCTGCTTCAACTCCGTAATCGGCAAGCTTGGCCGCTTCGCGGAGTATGCTGATTTCTTTTTCGTCTTTGATGACGCGGATTTGGTTCAGCCTTTCCTCTGCAGAGACAAGTTCCGCACCGTTAGTGACTCCCTGCAGCATTTCAGCGCGCGACAGAGCAAGCGTTTCTTTTTCAACCGCTACTTTTGAATATTGGCCGTTCCGCTTTTGAAGCCCTGAGGATATGAGTTCCCAAGGGTTTTCATGATCCCCGTATCCGATGATTTCATACGCCCAGCCGGCTGCTCTTGCCTGGCCGGCCTCCATTTGCGGACAAACAAAAAACGGCTCTTCATCTTGAAAAATAAAAACGCCCATCAGCCGTTCGTGCGGTTCTGTATAAAAGCCGGTGAGATAAAATACATTTTCTTTTGAATGAATAAAAGCCGAAGATATGTTTTTTTCTTTCAGCCAGGAAGAGATTTGTTCGATTCTTTCCATGCTCTGTTCACTCCTTGAGACAGTTTCCGTACCATACATTTAACATGTAAAAGCATCACATCCATTGTATCAGTTTTTCCCGTCTCTTGCTCACCGGTTATGTATGCGTCGCCTCTTTCTCAAAAAGAAAAACGGCTGCCGTTAACGTGCAGCCGTTTTTTTTTAGGATTTCAACAACCTGAGGCCGTTTAAAATAACAAGCAGTGTGCTTCCTTCATGCCCGATGACACCGAGCGGCAGATCAAGAATTTGAAGGAAGTTGCTGCAGATTAAAAGACAGATCACAGCAAGCGAGAAAATGACGTTTTGTTTAATGATCGTATTCATTTTCCGGGAGAGCCGAATCATTTTGGTCAGTCCTGTCAATTCGTTTTTCATTAAAACGACATCAGCTGTTTCCAGTGCAACATCTGTTCCTTCCCCCATTGCGATCCCCACATCAGCGGCGGCTAGGGCCGGTGCATCATTGATTCCGTCTCCCACCATAACGATTGTTCCGTATGTTTTTTTCAGCTTTTTCGCTTCCTCTACTTTTCTGTCAGGAAGACATTCTGAAACGACGATTTTTAAGCCCGCTTCGCGTGCGATAGCCGCTGCGGTTTCAGGCTGATCCCCTGTCAGCATCGCCGTCTGAACACCAAGCGCGTTCAGCTCTTCGATCACCGCTTTTGCTTCCGGTCTGATTTGGTCTTTTAATGCAAAACACCCCGCGATTTTTTCGCCTTTTTTCATAAACACAATTGTTTTTCCTTGCTTGGCAAGCTTCTGAACAGCCGCCGTGAGAAACTGCCCGGCTGCCTCTTCCCCGACAAATCCGGCTTTGCCGATCAGCCATGTCTCTCCACGGTATTGAGCCTGAACGCCAAACCCTGACGTCTCCTCGATCGACACATTCGCGGCAGGCTCGATGCCTTTTGCTTCTGCATACTCGACAATGGCTTTGGCAAGCGGATGACCTGACTGCTTCTCAATTGCAGCAGCAGCCTCCAAGCATTCGCACTCCCCGATATCAGCAGCTAGAAGCATGTCTTCCACGCCAGGCTTTCCGTTCGTAATCGTTCCCGTTTTATCCAATGCAACAATTTTGCTGTTGCCGAGCTTTTCAAGGAAGACGCTGCCTTTGACAAGCAGGCCGTTTCTTGCGCCATTCGAGATCAGCGACAGCGCGGCAGGCATGATCGAAGCGACAAGGGCACATGGCGAAGCGACGACCATGAACACCATCGCTCTGTAAAATGTCTCGCTCCAGCTCCAGCCAAGCAAAAAATGCGGCAGAAAGAGCAGCAGTCCGACAGCAAGCAAAACCCCTTTAACGTAAATATTTTCAAATCGCTCAATGAACGCCTGTGACGGCGAAACGCTGTTTTGCGCAGACTCAACAAGCCGGATGATCTTTTTGAACAACGAATCTTCATTTGCCTTTGTGACACGGACCGTGAGTGATCCGCTTAAATTGACAGTCCCCGCAAAAACCGCGTCTCCGAGTGTTTTTTCCGCGGGGATTGATTCGCCAGTTAGAGCCGATTCGTCGATACTCGTTTTTCCGGTTTCGATTTCCCCGTCTGCCGCAATGCGTTCTCCAGGTTTAACAAGAATGAGGTCGCCCGCTTGAAGATCGGCTGCCGCCACGGTTCTTGTCCCTTCTTCTTCAAGCAAAGCGGCTTCCTCCGGCTCCAATTTCATCAGCGATGTCAAATCGCGTTTGCTTTTATTTAATGTATACGTTTCAAGCGCTCCGCTGAGAGAAAAGATAAAAATTAAGACGGCCCCTTCAGCCCAGTAGCCGATCAGCGCAGACCCGACTGCCGCAAAAATCATCAGGAGTTCAACATTCAGCGTTTTTTCCGACAGCGTTTCTTGTATACCTTCTTTCGCTTTGGCAAAGCCGCCGATACAAAAAGCTAAAATAAACAGAACAACGGACAATGTTTCATTGCCGGACAACAGCCAGCCGGCAAGAATCAACAAGCCCGACAAAAGCGCAGCAATCAATTCCCCGTGCTGCCTCCAATTTTCAAAGTGAAACGTGTGACGGTTTTGCTGCGATTGCTTCCCGATCTCTAATTGCATCTCCAATATCCTCCCTAATTGAGAATGTAATTCATCGTCAATTTCCTTCTTAAAAAACAAATTGCCGCCTCATCGGCAGCATAAACATTAAGTATTTTATTTATATAAGGGTATGACTGCTTCTTGTCCATTGAACACACCCTTTTCTATTTCTCATTATAGCACGGCATTCTACGTTTTCAAATAATAATTATTATAATTTCCTTATGATATTAATTATCATTTACATACCAAAAAAAAGCTGAACTCCCGGCTCAGCTTTTCCCTGCCCATTCCTTCATCTGTTCTACAGTAATGGGTCCGACAACCGATTTCTCCAGCTCTCCTTTTTCATTAAAGAAAAAAGTTGTTGGAATCGTCATGACATTGTAAGCTTTCATCATTTCGCCCTTTTTGTCAAAAACGATCGGAAATGTCAGCTTGTTTGCTTTAATAAACTGTTTCACCTTCTGTTCGTTTTTTTCAGCATTCAATAAATTCACGGTCACGAGCTTTACGCCGGATTGCTTGCTTTTATAGTAGGATTGGAATCGCGGAAGCTCTTCACGGCACGGCGGGCACCAGGTCGTCCAAAAATGAACGATCGTCTTCTGGCCTTCGGCGGGAATGACGACGCGCTGCCCCTCCACCGTGTTCATCTGCATGACTGCCGGCGAAGCATGTTTTGCAGAGGCCTGCGGCTGAAATACGAATGCCCCGATAAAAAGCAGCAGAATGAGCGGATAAATAAGACTGATTCTTCGCATGTGAACTCCCCTTCTTTTTAGTATTAGCTTCCCCGCAAAAACCAAAACTATGAAGAGAGTCAATTAACGGCTTTCAATTCTCGGAGAGCGAGATTTGTTTGTTAACAAAAGTGTGACGCCCAGCTCTTTGCAAATCGTCACATAATGCAGCGCCGTCAGCAAAATCATACCGGTATTCATCGCAAGAATGATCCCCGTCATCTGCAAAGTCTGCATGGACCCGAGAACATACATCATCAAAAACGACAAGACACTGGCCCAAACGTTATGGTAAAAGGCATCTTTGGCCAACCCCATTCCGATTAAACAGGCCTGAAACGGCATGGCAAAAAAGTGGAATAAAAAATACGGCCACAACATTTTAAGGTAAAAAGACGCCTTGACCGAATCGAAAAATAAATGGGTCAGCGGCTCTGCAAAGTGATACATCACCATGACGGACGGTATGCCGTAAAACAGCGTGATGAAGATCGCCTGTTTAATCCGTTTGATCACTCTTTCGTATTGTCCGTAAGCGTAGCTTTCAGAAATGCTCGGGATCATGACGACCATCAGTGAATGGGCGATAAAAGCCGGAAAAAAGCCGATTGTCATCGCCACACCCGAAAGCATGCCGAACTGGTCGATGGCCGATGTTCTCGATACGCCAGCGGCAAGCAGCGTCCCCTTCACCAAAAAAGGTTCAACGGCATTTGTCACAGCGTGAAATACGCGCAGCCCCGTCGTCGGGATCGAAACAGTGAGCAGGCGCTTTAAAACATCGTTTCTCCGCAAGTGGATCTGCTGCCCCTTTTGAGCGGCGCGCCTGACCAAAACAAACTGCGAAAACAAATAAACAAACACGACCACTTCACTTGCAACGAGGACAAACAATGAGATCAGAAGAGAAGTATCCAAATCAAAGGAATACCATTGAAAAAATAAAAACAAGCCGATGAGCTGAAAGATTTTTTTCAGTGCATTCGCCGTTGCGATTTTACCCATTTGCTGAACGCCCATGAAGTAGCCTCTCGCGATCGATGTGAATGCAACCGTAGGGATCATCCCGATCACAAGTCCTCTGATCAGAGGGTGATAAGAATCAAAAACCGGAATAAATGGAAGTATGATCACTGCAGCCGCCGTGGAGAAAACCGTGCAGACCGCAGTCATCCGCAATGCATGTTTCAGCATGCTTTCGTGCAGCTTCGGGCTGGACTCGGCGATAAACTTCGATATCGATACAGGCAGCTCAAGGCTCGCAATCACCACGACTAAAAAAATGGAAGGCAAAACACTCATGTAGAGCCCCATGCCATGCTCGCCAAGCTCCCGTGCAAGAATCATGTTGATGACGAATTCAAGACATTCTGCAAAAAAAGCAGCTAGCGAAAGAAGAACGATTCCTTTTACAAAACGGTTCATGAGGTCTCTCCTTGTCTCACGGGTTTATCCCATCATATGAGACAAGTCTAAAAATTATTTTCTTTTTAATGAAAATTGATTTTCATAAAGTATCAAAAACAAATTTTTTCTTGGGCTGTGAAAAGTGAGAAAGAATCGCACATAAAAAGCAGCCAAGGCGGATGGCCCTGACTGCTGTTTAGATCGCAAAGACATGATTGCCGATGCGCTTCACGACTTTTCTCGTTTTAATCCAGTCATCAGAAGCGATGTCGGGATTATAGAAAAATAAAGCGTCTGTTTCTTTTTTATTTTGATCTACCGCTTCTTCCACAGCTTCAACTGATTCGCGGTCTGCTTTTTTCTCGATGCTGCCGTTTAGAACGGGCTCAAAAGCGTTTCTTTGATAGATCACGCTTTTTACGCTGTCAGGAAATCGGCTGTCTTCCACCCGATTCAGGACGACATTGGCGACAGCCACTTTTCCTTCAAATGACTCGCCTTTTGCTTCGGCATGTACAAGCCTTGATAAAAGATCTTTTTCTTTTTGTGTAAGATCTGTCGTCTCTTCTTCAACTTCTTCTATTTCCTCCTCCTCTTCAGCTGGCAGATAGGCAGCTTCAATGAAGCTTTTTTCATCTGTCAATTGAGAAAAAGCAGGATTTTCTTCTTGTTTAAGGCTTTCCATCAGCCGTTCCATTTCCTGTTTGTCTTTTTTCGAGAACAACATGACAGCTTGAGCATGCTCGATTCTTGCCGCCGGCAGCATGCAGATTAAAAACGCAGCTAGCGCAGCAAACTTCGATTTCATTTCCTTCCTCCTTGTCAAATCTTCATCGAAAAAAACATATGTTTTACAGTAACAAGACGAATTGCTGATTTCATTGCCAAAATGTTGGCATGACTTCCATCAAACCGTCCGGTTGTCACATTATTGCAGACAGCCGGACGATTTCATGCAGAAAACACCAAAATCTCCAGAAACATATGCCTTCACACAAATAAAAAAAGCTTTCTCAGCCGGTCTGAGAAAGCTTTTTTAGCTTCTTGCCTCTTTCATATATTGAAATATAATATCTCCGCCATGCTGGGCAATGCCGCGAAAATGCTTAAAATCTTCCTGCTTTGTTAAGATGGCTCTGAAAGAAAGAAAATCTTCCTTTTTCACATGGAGCTCATAAATGCTCCCTGATCTTAATTGCTCGATCTGATCGATGGCATTTTGCTCTGTCACCTATTCTCTCCCCTTTTCTCTCATCATCTTTAACTAATTAACTATATCATTAAGTCACACCGGGTACAACAATAGTGATGCCGCTTCCCAAATCGCTTTACTTCTCCAAGAAAATATTGCAAAATACTTTCAATAGGTTAATTTACTTTAAAGGAGAGGAAGTCACTTGAAAATTGCAAAAGTCGGGAACGTCATCGAATTTAAAAACGGACTCACCGGAATCGTAGAGAAAGTAAACGAAAACTCTGTGATCGTCGATGTCACGATTATGGAAAACTACAGAGACTTGGAACTGGACTCCTTAACCGTCGTCAATCATAAAAACTATAAAATTATTAAAGACTCCCTGCATTAATCAGCCGCCCTTCACAGCAAAAATTCACGATTTCCACGCAGCTTTATTTCCACAAGTTTTTCTACAAAAGGAAAAACCGCCTGCCACCCGGGTCCGGCGGTTTTTTTCCTCTGTTCCCACATCGTCCCGAAGAAGTTTGATATTTCAAGCATCGCGCAGTGCCGTAATGGATGTCGCTTTTTGATTGAACAACTGAATAAGCCGGCGACCGTGCGGAATGAAATGAATACCCGACCGCTTTCCGGCTCCCTTAAACATTATTTTAAAATAGATGACTTTATCTTTCCGGCCCTTATCAATACAGAAAATTTGATCGTTCTCCTTTTCAAATTATCAGTTTAGGAAGACATTATCGTCCAAGCGTGCTTTTTCTTGGATTATAACCTAAGTTTTTATCGATTCTATTGTCATTCAAGTAAATGCTGTAAGTCCCTGGGGCCAGCTCTTCCATGTCTTCGATATCCTGCACAACTTGATTATAAATGCGTTCGCTTGGCCTTGTATGTGCTTTTTTCATATATAACTGTATAATGATATCACATGATTTTGGGGTGATTTCTTCATCCTCTAATTTCTCTTGCCAATCTTGTTTACTTCTTTTCGGATTTTCTAAATATGCTGAATAAAGGTCATCCTTCCAATCCGCATTTAAAGAAACAGCATAATAGGGTGTCTGATATCCCTTACCGCTTGTGTTATCAACGGCTGCCTGCGTTTTACCTACAACCGGTTCATCTTCTGTCAGCTTCTCTAAATAGTAATCTAGCGCGGCAAATTCGTCTTCAAAAGCCAGTGCGTATATCGCGCTTGTAATCGAGTCTTTCACGTCCAACTCCGATGAGCTGATCGCGTCAGTCTGCACCTCTTTCTTGTCCAAATCAATTTTAATTTTTGCGCTTGTATAGAAATGCAATTTTCCGACTGATTCAGCATACACAGTAACAAATCCATGCCCTCCGACAATGTTATGGATTTTTACCTTCGTTCTATATTGATCCAAGAAATAATCTTTTACAGTTTTTTTAACCTCATCTCGATGCGCTTCTGCAATCTCAGCGGTTTCTGCTTGATAACCTTTACTATGAATATGGAAGTCTTGTCCTGTGTAATCTTGGACGCTAATTTCAGAATCCTCTCTGTTCTGACATCCGCCTATAAACAAAAGTAAACCAATTCCAAGTGCTGCTGCTTTTTTATATTTCAAAAATGTATCCTCCAATTCATACTGCATCCCTACTATACGATTTTATTGAATCCCATTCCATGTTTGCTAATTCTTAGGTCTGTTTCATTATAAATCATATGAAGTGTATTTTTGGAGTTAAACATATAAAACAGGATAATAGAACTAATAAAATATGAATTATTAAGTTCTTTAGTTCTAGAGGAAAAATTCCTTTCAAAAGGAATAGGCGTGCAACGATGCACGCCTACTCAACACGAATATCTTTTTATTATTATGAACTTGGACGATTTTGAATGTGGTTTCCCGATAACCAACTATGCATATTAAAGCTTTAAGCCATATAATCAGAAAATGGATTCACCTTTCGGTTATTACACGTCACACCATATCTATGAAACAAATTATTATAAATCAAATTTTCGTTGTTTTACAGCTTATCCTATTTCCGCATGCAAGTTATCTTCCCATCTTAAAAATGCCCAAAACTGCAATTTATCCATTTTTAATGGAAACTGATGATTGATATACTCTTCTTCGCAATCCTTAATGACTGGAAAGTCAGCAAGTACCTCTGTACAAGCTACGCTCAGCATTTCTTTTTCATCGTCTGTAGGCTCCCCGTTAAAATAACCTTTCCAGTATAACGTTTCATTTTCTAACTTTACTGCGAGTCCCCTTAATTTGTATGGGATTGCCCCCAATAAAGCGTAATGACAACTGATGATTAAATTATTCATTGTCGAATCCATAATTTCAATATCCACCTCAAAATAATAAGCTTTTTTCTAAAGTATACCCTTCCTCCCACAGATTGAGTTGAACTAAATCGTTCCGGCTATTTATTGTTTGAAGATCGGGAATTTTTGGGAACGTTATAGAAGTAAGCAAAAAAGGGTTTGCTCATTGTTAAGCGGGGCCTTTAATATCCGCAATCTTTATCTCTACACTCTTTTTTCATAACAGCATCAACACTATGACTCATTATCTTATGATTAGACGGATCGTATATACCATCAAATTTTTTATTTTTATCTTTATTGTAATACCCAAACACCTGTACGCCGCCCATTGGGTCTATTTCATATCTATCCTCGAACTGAACACTATCTATCCCTTCATAATTTGCCTTCAAGAATTTTTCCATATGTATTTTTGCAGTTTTAAACTCTTCAATTTCTTCATTATGTTGTGCGTTGTTCTTCACAATAAAACCCCCGACTGCTATAATTACTAAAGCTAGAATTATAAGGTATTCTTTCAAAAAAATTCATCCTTTCAAGACCATTTTACACTAAATTTGTGAGGTTTTGTATGAGTAAAAACATAAAAGTTCCAAATCTGTCGGATAGCACTTATTATTCATTAAGCAGAAATGCGTATAAGTATGATCAACTTAAAGAAAAATTAAAAAGTAACACGCCAATTGTAACAGAAAACAAGATTGGTTGGTACGTTGAGCGCGTTCGAAACGACGACGACACCGGCCTCGATGCGGTTGTTCTGTCACAAGCCGAAAAGAGAAACGGCAAGTGGGTAAAATCCGATAACCCGAAAAACGTCGTTGTAGCTTTTGCTGGAACAGACCCAGGAAAGGACCCGTTAAGTGACGTAGAACAAGCGGACGTTAACAATATTGTCTTAGGAAACGATCCGAAAGATAAAACACAATATGTCGTCAAGAAAGATGCGAGAGATACATCTACGACACTTGGGAGATATACAGGTTCGATGGAACAAACTGCCATGCTTGAGTCCGGAGATTATAAATTAATTACAAAAACCTCGCAAATCGATCAAGCTGATCAACTTGTGCGGGAAGTCAAACAAAAGTATAAAGGTACCTCAACGATTATTTCAACCACCGGACACTCTCTAGGAGGAGCAGAGGCGGAATACAGCGCGGTCAACAATGATATTTACGCTGTTTCATTTAACAGCCCATCAATTGTTAAATTACATTCAGAAAAAAAACAAAAGGAAATTAATAATGGAGACTATAACCCTTATGTAAAGTCAATTGTCAATCCGGATGATATGGTCGGTGCCGGTTGGTGGGACGAGTTTGATCGCCACAATGGGACTACCATTTATACAAAAGATCCTTCTATCGCAATGGCTAATCGCGAAAAGAGGCTTGACGGTAATAAACTCCAACAGGTCGGAAGAAACCTTCTGTATTTCGCTAATACGCTAATCTTTCAAAATCCCGATACACACTGGGTCGGCAGCAATAATTTCTCTTTCGACGAAAACGGCAACGTTCAAAATATAGAGGGCGATGAACTCGTTTATGACAAAAATTTAAAAGCGATGCTTCCACCGGAAGTTGCTTCCGCCAGCGGCACGATTAAAATCACCCCGGAAGTCGCCAAACAGCTCGCGCAAAAAGTAAATGCGATTATCAACGATCTGCGGACGATGAAACGGGAAGCCGAAAACGCTTATCAGGAACACGACGCCGAGATCAACGACCTGAAACATGATACCTACCGTCAAGTCGGTCACGGTTTATACGACAAGCTGACGCTTGACGATGTAAACAATACGCTGAATAACCTGGCGCAGTCTTTTGACAAAAAAGGCAATCCGCTCTTTTACGATGTTCATGCCGAAAAAGCGTATATTGCTTCATTAAAGGACACGATTTCAGATTTAGAAGACATCAGCGGATACCTGGCACAGATGGCAAAAGATTTTAAATCGAAAGACAAAATGCTGGCAAATTGGCTTAAGCTTTAGGAGATGAAACAATGGAAAATTTCAATAAACTGGCTTCACTCAACAACTTAAACGGAGATCAAGAAGATACGCTCCTCATACGGCGCAACCAGCTTCAAATGCTGAAAACGGGCATGAGAGGAACAGCCGCAACTAAGCTTGAAGGCATTAAAACTACACTAAGACCGAAGTTTAAAGTAGACGATATGCAAAAAGAAATGAACAGCGTCTATTCAGCACTTCTCTACAGTTTCGAAGGAAAAGCGCAGCAGGCGCTCGCTCAGCGAATCAGCCAAAGCGCCCAGCAGCTTATTAATACGGAGAAAGACGGAGAAAGTTTTGTGAATGGATTCAAGACAAGATGAAGGCGCCTTAATTGGCGTCTTATTTTAATTTAAATCTACACTCTCTGCTCTGTGTTTACCACAATAAAAAGACGTCGATCATGCGTCAGCGTCTTCTACTTCACCTCAAATAACTCCTCGACTCTTCACGTTAAAAGGAAAGACACGCCAATCGCCAGCTGTTTTATTTTATAACACAACATATGCCAGTCGACTTGTTGATACATATTCCTTTAAAGCTATTCTATTATAAATTCAAAATATGTTTGGGAAAAATCGATTCTTTTTCACTCCTCGACGATCTGTAGGATTCAGTACGCGCTTAACATATTTAGGGCTTTTATTTGCAAATAGGCGGAATGGTTTTGCTGAGTCCCGGCTTAACAACCGCGTAATTCGATCGTGATTTTTGACTTATCCCGAACCTGCGCATATAAGTTATCGTTCTAAACCGATTTGAGCTTGATTGTTTGGGTTCGGCGGAAGCCGTAAAGGCCGGCAAGAGGTGTGTGTAATCCGCTGACGTGTTGTTATAAACGGCTTTGTTTCCGCAAGTAACGCCATCTTGTCTAAAATTTCATAACAATAATAAAATCATCAATTTCAATATATTTTTATTGTAAAACGATAAATAGTGTGTTAAATTCAAATCGACAAAAATAAGTGAGGTGCTTTTTTATGAAACGAGGATCAACACTATTTTTAAAGATAGCTGTTATTCTTATTGGAATTCCAGTTCTTGCTTTGTGCATATTTTTTGTGCCGGGAATAGCGAATTTTACAGCCGAATTGTATCCAGATATTTCTTATCTGAAATATCTCGTTTATATCGATTTGTATGCAGCGGCGATACCTTTTTACTTTGCTCTGTATCAAGCCTTTAAACTTTTAAGCTATATTGACCAGAATAAAGCTTTCTCAGAATTATCTGTCCGGGCTTTAAAGAATATAAAATACTGTGCAATCACCATCAGTATTTTATTTGCGGCAGGCATGCCACTCTTCTATCTCATCGCGGAGATGGACGACGCGCCAGGCATCATACTCATCGGATTGGTCCTTATTTTTGCTTCAATGGTTATCGCAGTCTTTGCTGCTGTTCTCCAAAGGCTATTGCAAGAAGCGATCGATATAAAATCAGAAAATGATTTAACAGTCTGAGGTGAAAACAATGGCAATTATCATCAATATTGACGTGATGCTGGCTAAAAGGAAAATGAGCGTAACAGAACTATCTGAGAGGGTTGGAATCACAATGGCGAATCTTTCTATATTGAAAAATGGAAAGGCAAAGGCCATTCGATTATCAACTTTAGAGGCGATTTGTAAGGCTTTAGAATGTCAACCCGGAGATATTTTGGAATACCGAAGTGATGAAGACAACCAGGATTAAAAAATTATTTAATATGGAAAGAAACAAGATATTCGGCGGTGATCCTATGCGCATACCCGTAAGTCTGTTTAGCTGCTATACTAAGCTGGCCTTGCATATATGCAGAAAAAAACTTCGGAGGCACACATCATGAGAGCACTAAAACAACTCGTTCGTTTTGGTTGGGAGCAGTCCCTGTCATGTTTATTTCCTGTCGTTATTTTTGCCTCTTTGGCTATTACACAAATCATCTCTCTTCCCTTCCTGCCGCGGTATGACTGGCTGCTCATCATCTGTGTTCTCATGCAATGGTGGATGGTGCGTTCCGGTCTAGAAACACGGGATGAACTAAAGGTGATCACATTGTTCCACCTTATTGGACTAGCTCTTGAACTTTTCAAGGTGCAAATGGGTTCCTGGTCTTATCCGGAGGAAGGTTACTCCAAAATCTTTGGAGTGCCTTTGTATAGCGGCTTTATGTACGCAAGTGTAGCCAGTTATCTTTGCCAAGCGTGGAGGAGGCTTAAGGTTGAACTGGTTAAGTGGCCGCCGTTTTTGGTCGTTGTACCTCTTGCCGCTGCGATCTATTTGAATTTTTTCCTCCATCATTATTGGATTGACGTCCGCTATTGGTTATCTGGGCTTGTGATGATTGTCTTTTGGAAATCATGGGTCACATACGAGGTTAATGGCATTCGTTACCGTATGCCGCTCGCACTTTCTTTTGTGCTCATCGGATTTTTTATATGGATAGCCGAAAATATCGCAACGTTTTTTGGAGCCTGGACATATCCAAACCAAACCAGTGCGTGGAATCTCGTTCATCTAGGAAAGGTGAGTTCATGGCTCTTATTAGTGATTGTCAGCTTTCTAATCGTAGCCACGTTAAAACTGGTTAAGGAGAAAGATTCCACTAGAGTGGATGCCGGTCAATTTTTATAACTTATTTTAACGGGTATCAAAGAGCTATGGGACCTGTTGCAGACATCAATAAAAAATTTTCTTTAAGCTGATCATTCACATATCGAATTACTCCTTTAGTAGGTCATAAGACTTGATCACCAAGATTCATTTTCCTGGAGAAAACATTGAATCCTCCGTCCTCTTACGTATCCTATTAGTTGGAGATCGTTGGCGAATGGATTACGAAATAAAAGGATATGATATTACGGTGGTATACGATTATAACGAATAACCGGACGGTCTTTATGGTCGGTGAGACAACTGTGATTATCCGCTATTCAAGAGCTCGGTGAAGGACGAAATTTACCTTCGAGAATGCTGCAGATGTGGCATGAATAAGAGCATATAGAATATCAGGCGCCTTAACAGGCGTCTTTTTGTATTGCTTTAATTGCGGTATGCCGAAAATTTTTTCATTTTTCAACCTATTATCTCCCTAAGTATAGTAATATATTTACAAAAAGGAAATAAAAAGGGAGAGGTGGAAGTGAAACAGTTAATACCCTCGTCAAAAGTCGGAGTGAAAATACACGAATGGTATAAAATGATAAGAGAGTTTAGTGTACCGGATGCAGAGGAGTTAAAAGAAGAAGTAGAGAAGGAAATTAATCAAATGGAAGAGGATCAGGACTTACTCCTTTACTATCAGTTGATGTGTTTTAGACATCAATTAATGTTAGAATATTTAGAACCTACTAACAAAAGAAAACAGGGACGATCAATCCATGAATTGTTGAAACAAATCGAGGAGCCTCGAGGAGATTTAAATGACCTCCTTAGTTACTACTCATTTTTCTTTAGGGGCATGTATGAATTTGAGAAAAAACAGTACATCAAAGCGATAGAGTTTTATCGAAACGCAGAAAAACAGTTGTCTCTCATTACGGATGTTATAGAACAAGCCGAGTTTCACTTTAAAATGGCTGAAGCATACTACATCATGAAACAGACTCATGTATCCATGTATCATATATTGAGGGCCTTTAAAATATACAATAATCATGAACTCTACACAGTCCGTAAAATCCAATGTTTATTTGTTATCGCGGGTAACTATGACGATTTAATGTGCCACGACAAAGCCTTGCCTCACTTGGAAAACGCACTTCAATTAGCGATAGAGATCGACAATAAAAGGCTCATTAGTTCTGCCTATTTTAATATAGCCGACTGTCATGAATGTATGGGGGACATTGATGCAGCAGTTGAATATGCTGAAAAAGCCGTAGAGATTAACCTAAAAGAAGAATATAATAACCTACCACAATCATTATATTACTTTACTCAACTTCTTTTTAAACAGAAAAACTACGGGCGCGCAATCGAGATATTTCGTATTGGTAGACAAACAGCTCAAAAATTCAATGATACCCTATTCACTTCACTATTTGAATATCTCGAGGCGTTATATATCTATTCTGTGAATAAAGAAGAGATTTTAGAGGTATTTAAATACTTGGAAGAGAATAAAATATTTGCATACATAGAAGAGCTTTCGCTTGAAGTCTCCAACCAATACCTTGAAAGAAAAGACCACAGAAACTCAATCGAGTTCCTTCAAAAAATGATGTATGCGCAAACACAAATTAAAAAAGGGGAGTGTCTCTATGAGTATTAAAAAGCTCGTTATTCCCATTTTAGCCGCCGCGATATTAACGATGGGTATTAGCGCTGTTTCAGCAACCGACCAGTCTGACGGCGTATATCAAATCGCTACCCGTAAGCAAACGTAAGAAACGCCCCGCATTGGGGCGCTTTTTCATGTCTACAGTTTCTTAACGTTAAACATCGTAATAAACTTCTTATCAGCTGTCGATAAAATACGGTAAGATTAACGTATACCATTCCGACTCAGTGCCAACCTTCCTTTAAAAACCTCCACAAATTCTTCAACGCTCCTCCCGTCTATAACGATCGATTGTTTCTTTCGTAAGCCCTCTAACATCTTCACGTTACATATTTGTGTGTAAACGTCAGAATGAGACATGCTCTTGACACTATGTTTTAATCGCCGCTCTTCGTCTCTCCTGTATATACCTCCCATCCCCTCCTCAAAGTCAGAATAACTAAATTTTTATGTTTAAAGAAAAAAACAGAAAACATCCTTTTTAACAGGCGGACAAAGCTATATTTTTTCACGAATAAATGAACAAACAAGACTAAAAACAGATAAATACCGAACGCTAGAGCATTCGCAGTTAACGACGAACTGACAAGCGGAGACGTTAACGAGGCGAGTGACGACGAAGTTTCCTCCTCTTTACCTTTCAATTAACAATTCGAATCGTATTTCATATACCCGGACTAGCATTCGACCAATGCGCTGTAATTGTTCGTGGAAATTTCGAACAAAAAAGACGCGTAACAGTACGCGTCTCGGTCACACATCGATGCACCTCTTACCGATTATCAATCGTCTCCGGGTACAGATCATGATTCATCATCCGATACTCGGCCATTTTTTCATACTTTGTGCCGGGCTTGCCGTAGTTGGTGTACGGGTCGATTGAGATTCCGCCTCTCGGCGTGAATTTGCCCCAGACTTCGATGTAGCGCGGGTCCATCAGCTCAATTAAATCGTTCATGATGATGTTCATGCAGTCTTCGTGAAAATCGCCGTGGTTTCGGAAACTGAAGAGATACAGTTTCAAAGACTTGCTTTCTACCATTTTTTTATCAGGGATGTAGCTGATATAGATCGTGGCAAAATCGGGCTGTCCGGTTTTCGGGCACAGCGATGTGAATTCCGGACAGTTGAATTTCACGAAGTAGTCCCTGTTTTCGTGTTTATTCGGGAAAGACTCAAGCACTTCCGGAGAATAGTCAAACAAATAATTGGTGCCTTGATTTCCAAGAAGGGTCACGCCTTCGAGTTCTGAATCTTTTCTTGTCGTCATCATTCATCTTCCTTTCTTAAATCAAACGCCCCGTTTGTTTCCCCAGATCAGGGTGTGGAGCTGCGGGAGAACGCGGACGCGGTTCAATTCAGGGTCGCGCGTGACCGCTTCTACCAGCTGTTCATATTTTTGAAGCAGCCGTTCGACGAGCCGCTCTTGGTCTTCTGTATGAACGTCATCATTTCCGACCTGGAGAAAAAACGGGATATCGGGATAACGCTGGTGAACTTGCTTTGCAAATTGAAGGTCGTCCGCCGTAAAAATGACGACCTTCAAACTTGCCGCTACCGCCCGGCCGTGTTCTTTCAGTTTTTCAACAATATGATCAAGCTTGTTAAAATCGGTTTTCATATTGGAGCTCGGCGGCTTTGGCGAAATTGTTAAATCATCGATTCCGGTAAACCAGTCTTGATAAAACGTCCCTTGCGTCTCAAGCGCTGTCCGTATACCGTTTTCTTTTAAAAGGGAAATCAGTCCGTCCAGCTGTTTTAAAAGCGCCGGGTTGCCTCCTGAAATCGTAACGTGCGAGAAGGCGTTTCCGCCGATGTCTTTAAGAGAATCATATACTTCTTCCGCGGTCATCCATTTGATGTCTTTTTTCGCCGAACCGTCCCAGGTAAAAGCTGAATCGCACCAGCTGCACGAATAGTCACAGCCGGCTGTTCTGACAAACATCGTCTTTTGCCCGATGACCATCCCCTCTCCCTGAACCGTCGGACCGAAAATTTCAAGTACGGGAATCGGCTTAGCCATGCTGAACACCCGGTTTCGGACGGTACACAACATAGCTTGTCGGCGTTTCCCTGACAAACACCTGGACGCAATGCGGACGGTTTTTGAGATCTTTCAAATAAGCCTCTACTTTATCGTAAATCGTTTTCGCCACCACTTCTGTCGAAGGGATCCGATCCGCACTTTCACCCGAAAATTCCTGATGATCATTTAAAAGCGTATGATCGTATTCTCCGTGAATCAATTTTTTAATGGTGCTGAAGTTGACAAGGAAGCCTGATTCATTCAACTCATCCCCGGCAATCGTGATATTGATTGTATACGTATGGCCGTGGACTCTGCTGCATGCGCCTGCATCCTCTCTCGGAATAAAATGCGCGGCTGACATCTGCATATCTTTATTTAATTCAAAAGAGTAAGGATGGCTTGGTTGCGGATAAATTTGTGTAAGCACTGTTAAGCTCGCTCCTTTTTCATTTTCATATATTCATTGTAGCCGTTCGCCCGAAGCTTGCAGGCCGGGCATTCGCCGCAGCCGTCGGCAATGATTCCGTTGTAGCACGTCAGCGTCTCGTTTTTCACGAAATCAAGCGCATCAAGCTCATCGGCGAGCTCCCACGTTTCCGCCTTGTTCAGCCACATCAGCGGCGTGTGGATGACAAACGGGCGCTCCATCGCCAAGTTGACAGTGACATTGCAGGATTTGACGAACTCATCCCGGCAATCCGGATAGCCGCTGAAATCCGTCTCGCATACGCCTGTTATGATGTGCCGCGCGCCGACCTGGTAGGCCAGGATCGAAGCAAACGATAAAAACACGAGGTTGCGTCCTGGAACAAAAGTGGACGGAAGCTCGCCTTCTTTCGCCTCAATCTCGATATCATCCCTTGTCAAAGCATTCGGCGCGAGCTGATTTAACAGTTCCATATCAAGAAGGTGATGCTTGACGCCAAGCTTTTCAGCGATCTTTTTCGCGACTTCGATTTCCTGCTTGTGCCGCTGATTATATTGAAAGGTGACCGCCTCCACCTCCTGAAATTGCCGAAGCGCCCACAAAAGGCAAGTCGTACTGTCCTGACCGCCGCTGAATACGACGATCGCTTTTTCCTGTTTCATAATTCCTCCTTCTCCGCTTTTCGTCACATTTCATAAAAGAAGAGATTCAATGATATTTAAACGAAAAAACACCTTTCTCTGTGAGAAAGGTGCTCTAGCAAAAAAACAATAAAAAAGGCCATACCCCAAGGATACAGCTTTCCTTAGTTTTTTATAGAGGGTTTTGCTAGAACCTCTCCCGCAGTTTCAAGCGGATTTTGTTTCAATTTTCCTTCGCCATCTTATCACAAATCGCACGTTTCGCCAAGTGCAATGCCTGCCATTCAACGGGCAGGCACCCTTTTGACGATCAGAAAGAAAATAAAGATGAGGCTCAGCTGGCCGAATAAAGGATAAATGGTCGATATCAGCTTTCCGTAGCCGATTTGCCCCGTCAAGTAGATTGTCAGCAGGATGAACATGAATACATAAAGACTTTTCATATGAATATATTCATTAATCTGCTTTTCAAGACCGTATAAATTGCCGATGACTGATGTGAAGACTTCCCCGAAAATGATAAACAGATAGATGATATGGACAGAGTGCTGGACAATGAATACGACCTGTGCCATCGGGACTTCGTATAAAAGGACATCAGGCAATGTTGAAAGAGACAGAAAGCTCGCGATCAACACAAGGGTAAGCAGACACCCACCGATTAATGCTCCTTTTATAATCAGCCGTTCAGATTTCAGTTCAGAAGCGATCGGCACGAGAACAGCCTGTGCGAGCGACAAATTAAAAGCGCCGTACGAAACGGCGGATAAAATCCAATCGGGGTTTGCCGAAAATGCCGCCAAATTGTGTATCTCCGGCCCTCTGAAAATAAACGAATCAAACAGGACGATGACTGTGAACAGGAGCAGCAGCGGAACGACAATGACATTGACGCCGAATATCCCTTTGACGCCCTTCATCATGACAAACAGACTCAAGGCAATCGTCGCAATCATCCCCGCTTGGTTTGAAAAGCCGAGCTGTTCCTCAAATATCGCCCCCGCTCCAGACAGCATGACAGACGTCACCCCGAGCAAAATCACAAGCATGAAGACATTCACAAATTTTCCAAACGTATTGCCGAATAAATATTTATTCAGCTCCTGATAAGATTTGGCATTGATTCTGACTGCAATCAGCATCATTTTTGCACCGAGAAACGTAAACATCAGTCCGCTGATCAAAATTCCGGCCAATCCCGGCCAGCCGAATCTTAAAAAAAACTCGACGATTTCTCTTCCAGTTGCAAATCCGGCTCCGACGACCGTTCCTACATAAACAAATGCCAGCTGAAAGGCTGATCCTTGTGATTGACTCATACGACTCCTCCGTTAACGAATTCCCTTTCTACACCATATGAGCCATGTCCTTTAAAAAGAAGGACAACTTCTCATCAAGGAACAAAAAGGAAAAAGCATAGAACTTGAAAGTCAAAGAAGGTCAATGTATACTAATAGTCAGAAATGGTCAAACTGCAGACCATTTTTTCAAAGTCAATTGGTCAAAAAAGGTCAAATTAAATAAAGGGGGTTTTGGCAAATGCGTTGTCAACATTGTCAAAAAAATGAGGCGACGATTCGCCTAAACATGCAAATCAACTTTACAAAAAAACAAATGGATTTATGTGAAGACTGCTATAAAGAGCTGACTCAGCCTTCTATGTTTTCAGGAAATCACTTTTTTGGCGGCGGAGGTTCTTTCTTCAGCCAACCATCACAAGCGCAGACGCAAACCGCTGCCAAAAAAGGTTTGCTCGATGAACTTGCCGTCAATTTAACGAATGCCGCAAAGACAGGCTTAATCGATCCGGTGATCGGCCGCGATGATGAAGTGGCCCGTGTGATCGAAATCTTAAACCGCAGAAATAAAAACAATCCGGTCTTAATCGGTGAACCGGGCGTCGGTAAAACAGCCGTCGCTGAAGGACTCGCTCTCAAAATCGCCGAAGGCGATGTTCCAAATAAATTGAAAAACAAAGAGCTCTACCTGCTTGATGTTGCTTCCCTTGTGGCAAACACCGGCATCAGAGGACAGTTTGAAGAAAGAATGAAACAGCTGATGAAAGAGCTGAAAGAACGCAAAAACGCGATCTTGTTTATTGACGAAATTCATCTTCTTGTCGGAGCCGGCTCTGCAGAAGGCTCGATGGACGCGGGCAACATTTTAAAACCTGCGCTTGCCAGAGGCGAACTGCAAGTCATCGGCGCTACAACATTGAAAGAATATCGCCAAATTGAAAAAGATGCAGCGTTAGAGCGCCGCTTCCAGCCGATCATGGTGCACGAACCGACAATTGAGCAGGCCACAGCGATTTTAAACGGGCTTAAAGAAAAATACGAAGCATATCACGATGTGACTTACACGGATGAAGCGATCAAAGCCTGTGTCGTTCTGTCAAGCCGCTATATTCAGGACCGCCATCTTCCCGATAAGGCAATCGACCTTTTGGATGAAGCCGGTTCAAAAGCGAACTTGAAAATCGACACGGTCAGCGGTGAACAAGCTTCGCAACGCCTGAAAGAAATCGAAGCGGAAAAAGCCAAAGCGCTCCAGGAAGAAAACTACGAGCTTGCAGCAAAGCTCCGCGACGAAGAAGAAGCGCTGCACAAAAAAATGGAAAACCAGGCGGAAGAAAAACGGGCAACTGTTGAAGCTGAAGACATTCAAGCAATCATCGAACAAAAAACCGGCATTCCGGTCGGCAAGCTTCAGCACGATGATCAGAAGAAAATGAAAGAGCTTGAAGCAAACCTTTCAAGCCGCGTGATCGGTCAACAAGAGGCGGTGAAGAAAGTTGCAAAAGCCGTCAGAAGAAGCCGCGCCGGACTAAAATCCAAAAACAGGCCTGTTGGTTCATTCCTGTTCGTCGGCCCGACCGGCGTCGGAAAAACAGAACTTTCTAAAAGGCTTGCGGAAGAACTGTTTGGCACGAAGGATGCCATCATCCGCCTCGATATGAGCGAATACATGGAAAAACATGCCGTATCAAAGCTGATCGGTTCACCTCCTGGATATGTCGGCCACGAAGAAGCCGGACAGCTCACTGAAAAAGTCCGGAGGAACCCGTACAGCATCGTTTTACTCGATGAAATCGAAAAAGCCCATCCTGATGTCCAGCACATGTTCCTGCAAATCATGGAAGACGGACGTCTGACAGACAGCCAGGGGCGGACGGTCAGCTTCAAAGATACCGTCATCATTATGACTAGCAATGCCGGAGTATCTGAAAAGCGGACAACCGTCGGTTTTAACCGAGAAGAACAAGTAATGGGCGAACAATCAATGATCGATTCCCTAAGCGGCTACTTTAAACCGGAATTCCTGAATAGATTTGACAGCATCATCGAATTCCAGCCGCTCGAAAAAGAAGATTTGGTCAAGATCGTCGACCTCTTGCTGCAAGAGCTTGAAGAAACGTTAAAAGAGCAAAACATGACGCTCGAAGTTTCAGATGAAGCAAAAGAAAAAATCGCTGAAATCGGATACCATCCGGCCTTTGGCGCCCGCCCATTAAGAAGAACCATTCAAACAGCAGTCGAGGATCAAATGACCGATCTGCTGCTTGAAGAAGAACACATCAAAGGTTTTGCGGTTATCGTTGAAAACGATGAAATCCGGGTGAAAACCACCGCATAACACAAACACAACGGCCTCCGCAATTGGAGGCCGCTTTACATACAACGTAAGAATCACAAAAGTTCTATTTTTTTACATTAAATAACCCTAAAGTCCCTTTTCACCATGATTTTGCAACAATTTAAGAAACACCCTAAAGTTCCTATCACGCAACACCGATAATAACGATAGAAAAGTTAGTTAAAGGAATTGGTGAAAAAATGGACAAAACATCGTTAATTGGAATCATCTTAGCTATCATCGGAGTAGGTGTCGGCATGGTCATGAAAGGTGTCAGCCCTTCCGTTCTCGTCAATCCCGCGGCATGGCTGATCATCCTTGTCGGGACAATCGCAGCAGTTGTGATCGCTTTTCCAATCCGCGAGATCAAAAAGGTTCCCAAACTCTTCGGCATCTTGTTCAAAGAGAAGAAGATGATCGAAATCAACGAACTGATCCCGATGTTTTCCGAGTGGGCGCAAATCGCAAGACGCGAAGGACTTCTCGCTTTGGAAGCAAATTTGAATGAGATCGATGATGAATTTTTGAAAAACGGCATGAGCATGGCGGTAGACGGCCAAAGTGCCGAATTTATCAGGGACGTTTTAACTGAAGAAGTTGAAGCAATGGAAGAAAGACATCAAGTCGGAGCGGGTATTTTTACCCAGGCGGGCACATACGCGCCGACACTCGGCGTTTTGGGCGCTGTTGTCGGACTGATCGCCGCGCTTGCGGATATGAGCGACACTGAAGCGCTTGGACACGCGATCAGCGCCGCGTTTGTCGCCACCCTTCTCGGGATCTTCACCGGATACGTGCTATGGCATCCTTTTGCCAATAAATTAAAGCGGAAATCCAAACAGGAAGTCAAAGTCCGCGAAGTCATGATTGAAGGCATCCTTTCGATCTTGGAAGGCCAGGCGCCAAAAGTCATTGAACAAAAGCTTTTGATGTACGTCTCTCCAAGCGAACGCTCCAGCATCGTCATCCCAGAAGGAGACAAAGGAGACAGCAGCAATGGCTAGAAAAAAGAAGCACAAAAAAGACCATGAAGAACACGTGGATGAGTCTTGGCTCATCCCATATGCCGACTTGCTGACACTGCTTTTGGCCCTGTTCATCGTACTGTTTGCCATGAGCTCGATCGACGCCAAGAAGTTCGATATGCTGTCAAAATCATTCAATGCCGTATTTACCGGGGGAACAGGAATGATGGATTATTCCAGCTTCACCGAGCCGAAAACGAGTACAACCGAAGACGGAAAAAGCCCTGACCAAGCAAAAGATCTCTCTCAAGATCAAAAAGAAAAAGACAAGCAGTCGCTGAAAAAAATTCAGGAGCAGGTCAACCGGTTTATTAAAGAGAAGAAGCTTCAAAAACAGGTCAATACGAAGCTGACAGACGAGGGCCTCCTCCTTTCCATCGAGGATAATATCTTTTTCGATTCCGGAAAAGCGGAGATCCGCCAGCAGGACATTCCGCTCGCCAAGGAAGTATCCGACCTTCTCGTATTGAACCCGCCCCGCAATATCGTAATCAGCGGACATACGGACAATGTGCCGATTCGAAATTCTCAATTTAAATCAAATTGGCATTTAAGCGTCATGCGGGCTGTCAATTTCATGGGGCTTTTAATCGAAAATCCAAAGCTTGACGCCAAGATATTCAGCGCGAAAGGCTACGGGGAATTTAAACCGATCGCTTCAAATGACACCGAAGAAGGAAGAAGAAAAAACAGACGTGTTGAAATCCTCATCCTGCCGATCGGCCAGGAAAATCTGAATAAAAAAGAATAGGAAGCTGCCTTTTGGCAGCTTCCTTAGTCTTTGCCCTTATAAATATTTCTTGCGTTCAGTCCGACTTTTTTCAGCATTTCGATGCAGGCTTCTTTCTCCTCATCGCTCAACACGCTGATCATGTGGTGAAGCTCTTCTGCATGACCTGGAAAAATCTTCTCCAAAAGCTCGGTGCCTTTATCTGTAATTTGCGCATAGGTCACCCTGCGGTCGGTCGTACAGGCTCTTCTCGCGATAAGCTGCTTTTGCTCAAGCTTGTCAACCACATATGTAATACTCCCGCTCGCCAGAAGAATCTTATCCCCTATTTGCTGAAGGGGCTGATCCCCTTTATGATAGAGGAGTTCTAAAACGGCAAACTCGGTTGGGTTCAGACCATGATGATGAATATGTTTATTCATATGATCATTAATGGATCTGTACGCTCGAGATAATACAATAAATAATTTCAAGGACTGTTCCTGTTCTCTATTACTCATATCTCTCATCTCCAAAGAAACAACTACAGGAAAACATTAATAAACTATGAGGAAAATGTCAACTGTTAACATTCAAACCATGTTATGATGAGTAGGAATTGAACATCAAATAGATATATCCGGAAATTCCCCGGTATTGTGTCCTATTTTCACGGTATTGGTTATCTTTTCTATAAATCGGCTCTGACTAGTGATATAATACCTCTATTCCTGTATCGATTGGGAGAGAGTAAAAACATGCGCAATTTTAAAAATATATGGAAGAAAATCAGGCTTTATTTGATCTTGGTGATGATCCCCGCCTTCATTATAAGCTTTTTTGTATACGAACAAGAACGAGAAAATATCACTGAAAAGCACCGTCAGACTGCGACTCTCATGCTCAATATTCACCGCAACCAAATCAACTACCTGATCGGCGAAACTGAAGCAAGGCTCAGCTCCCTTGCCACGGCCCTCAACCACCCTGTTAATGAGCAGCATATCAAACGAATCCTGACGGAAACGTATAAAAAAGAACCGCGTTTTTCAGCTTTATACCTTTTAAATGAAGACGGCGATGTTATGGTGAGCACGTCTACCGTCAAAGAAAAAAAGGCGCTTTCGTACAAGAACATTCTGCAAAAAGCGGAAAAATCAAAGAAATCCGTGATCACAGACGATATACATACAGTGTCGGACAGGCTGGAGCTGAATATATTTACTCCTGTCTTTGACAGCGAAGGCAGAACGACAAATTTTCTGCTGGCTTCGATCCGCGTCGATTATCTGAAAAATATCATGAACGTCTTAAGCCCTGAGCTTTACATCAAAATTCTCAATCAGAAGAATCAAATTGTCTTTACGGCAGGCCATTCTCCTCCTGAGAAGCCGGACGGCGGTACCGTCGACGCTTTTTTGGACCAGATCGACTGGAAGCTTGAAGTTTATCCGGAACCGGTCCAGCTTGATGAAATCGTTCACAGTCTTCTGCTGTCATTTTTAAGTATTTTCATTCTGCTGAATATTATGTTCCTCCTGCTCCAGTATGTGCTGCTGAAGCGGCGGACAAAGCAGGAGCGCGCCCAAAATGAAGCGCAGAAGCTCGAATTAATCGGCACCCTGGCGGCGAGCACCGCCCATGAAATCAGAAACCCGCTGACAGGTATCAGCGGCTTTATCCAGCTCCTTCAAAAAAAATATCAATCAAAAGAAGATCAAATGTATTTCTCAATTATCGACCAGGAAATCCGGAGGATCAACCAGATTGTCAGCGAGTTTCTCGTGCTCGGAAAGCCGACGGCAGAGCAGTGGCAGCTCAACGCCATGAATGAAATGATTGACGAGATCATGCCGATTATTCATTCTGAGGCAAATTTATATAATGTGGAAGTGGAAGTTCAAGACTGCGGAGAAGATCCGGCTTATGTATATTGTAAAAAGGATCATATTAAGCAGGTTGTCTTGAACGTCGCCAAAAATGCTCTTGAATCGATGAAAAACGGCGGAAAGCTGCTCATTCAAATCGAACATGATCAAGAGAAGGCGCAAATCATTGTGAAGGATATCGGAGAAGGTATTCCAAAAGAAATGATGGAGAGTATTTTCCAGCCTTTTGTCACGTCAAAGGAAAAAGGAACAGGACTCGGCCTTGTCGTGTGCAAGCGCATCATTTCCATGTACGGGGGAACCATTCAAATCGAAAGCGAACGGCATAAAGGAACGACTGTGACGATAATGCTGCCGACTTCAAAGGAACAGGATGACTGAGGCTTCCCCGTTTCCTGTAAAGAGCCTGCCTTCCTTACGGCAGCTCTTTTTCGTTCATCCACTATGCCGTATATTTTTCAACGCTCAGACAGTCGATGCAGCCTAAAAAATCTTGCAGCAGATTGTCCGGCGCGTTTTCATTCATAGACAATTTTTGATATTCATAGATTAATTGATCCAGCTCCTGGCTCCGTCTGATCGTTTCATCCCCTGTATATCCATAGATTTCAGCGGCTTCAACCATCATTTGCCGCTTCTTGCTGATGGAAACGAGCAATGCTTCTTTTTCAACATACCTTTGCATACGCTTCACCCCTTACCGACATATCGTTTCTTAGAACCATCCAGATTTTGCGTACTTGAGCATTATTACAGATTATACTTATTTTGTAAACCTATTTTTCAAAAAAATATTTTGAAATCGAGTATAATAGATTTGTGGAATTAAAGGTGTAATACCCATCGATGAAATATGGTAAACATCTTTACAAGAGTTCATGCGGATAGAAGGAGGTTTTATGATGCGCCAAATGATGAAAAAACCAGTTTCAAGGCTCCGAACCGTCTTTGCCGTGAAAGAAGCGTATTCAGGCCTCTTATTGTTTTTCAGAGCATTTAGAGCCTGGAGAAAGGGAGACTACCCCTTATTCCCGAAAAAAACGATTTTACTGGCCGCGCTGGCATTTATTTATGTGCTGTCTCCGATCGATTTGATTCCCGATGTTCTCGCAGGCATCGGCTGGCTTGATGATGCGGCTGTACTCGCTTTTCTGTTCAGACAGATAACCAAAGAGCTGGACGGATTTGAAACACATCTAATGGGAGGAATAAACGGCAATGGCAAACAATAAAATTCTCGGCATCAATCATCTCTTGTTTTCGGTCTCTGACCTGTCCGTCTCTATTTCATTCTATGAAAAGGTGTTTGATGCCAAGTGGCTCGTAAAAGCCGAGAAAACCGCTTATTTTGACCTGAACGGCATCTGGCTCGCATTAAACGAAGAGAAAGACATTAAGAGACAGGAAATTCACGACTCTTACACCCATATCGCGTTTTCGATTCAACAGGAAGATTTGCCGTTCTGGGAAAAGAAATTACACGATTTAGGTGTAAACGTGCTAAAGGGCAGAAAACGGCACGAAGGCGACAAAGATTCAATTTATTTCTCAGATCCAGACGGCCATAAGTTCGAGCTTCACACCGGCTCTGTATTTGACCGTCTTCAATACTATCAAAATGAAAAACCGCATCTCTCATTTCATGAAGGCCACATCAAGGCCCTTTATGACAGAAACAAATAAAGAAAGCGTCCAAGTGGACGCTTTCTTTATGGCCGGTTCACACTCTCTTTCTCATAAATCGGCACCCAGCCCTCTGTCGTCACAAAGATTCTGACAGCCACGACTTTCCGGTCTTCCTGAAGCGTGAAATAATGGCGGGTGTTTTCAGGAACGGAGATCAAATCCCCCGGATTTAAGAGGACATCAAAAAATGTACCGTCCTTTCCTTCTATCGCAAAGATGCCGTGGCCGCTGACGATAAATCTGACTTCATCGTCTGTATGATGATGCTCCTGTTTGAAATTCTTCAAGAGCTCATCGAGTTTCGGATTTTGGTCGGAAAGCGAGATGACATCGCTCGCTTTATAGCCGCGGCGTTCTGAAATGTCTTTGATTTCAGCGGCAAAGACGTCTAAAATCTCCTGTTTCTCTTCATCGGTCAAATCGTATTTTTCTTTTAAGCCGGCCGGTAGTTTTGTGATGTCCCACTTTTCATAAATAACCTCCTGCCGCTTTAGAAATTGTTCCACTTCTTCCTGCTTTTCAATGGTCGTGTTTTGTTCATCATGGATCCGAATTGTCGCCATGTTTTCTCCCCCTTTTTAATTAAACGTGATAAGCCTGCAAAGCTTTCAGCTTTAAATGCCAGCTGAACAAGAATTCATATGCTTCAAGCATCCGCTTTGCTTCAAATGCCGTTTTTCCCCAGACGGTAATACCGTGGCTGCGAATCAGCACTGCGCCTGAATCGCCTGAAAGGTGCCCGGCAAAATCCGCCGCCAAATCCGGAATATGAGCACTGTTTTCGATAATCGGGATCGTCACCTCCGCATTTTCCTCCCAAAGCCCGAGCGCCTTTATGATTTCCTGGCCTCTGAATGTCACTTGCTTTTCTTTTGCATAAAGCTCTGAGATGACATTGTTGTCAATCGTATGGACATGAAGACAGCAGCCGGCGTTTGTATTTTGATAGACAAAGGTGTGCAGCAGCGTCTCCGCCGACGGCTTCAGCGCATGTCCGGTCTCCGCCGGCCTCCCCTCTTCGTCCGCCAGCAGAAAATCCTCCGCGGTCTCTTTTCGCTTATCTTTTCCGCTTGCCGTGATGAGAAATCGCAGCGGGCCTTCTGATACTTTGATTGACAGATTACCGCTTGTCGCCGGGAACCAATCCCTTTCCGCAAGCTCTTTTTTTACCTCGGCAAGTTCCTGCCGTTTTTGCTCAATAGCCATCCTTTCACCTCCGCGGTCTCTTCAAGTATTCGTTTTGCATCGTGGAAATCGCCGAATGCTGCGTGCTTCAAACCGAGCCCTTCACATTCGCGCAGCAAATAATCGCGCGCGATGCACAAGTCGGAACATTTGGCAGCTTCAACATCTGTAACAGAGTCCCCGATCATGACAACAAAATCGTCCCGACCTTTCAGCCGGCGGATGATGGAAGGCTTGCAGCATCCGCATTCATTTCCGCAGCCCCCGTCACACGGATACGGCCAGCGGATCTCGATATTGCGGCCTGTGAAGCCGGCCTCGTTGCAATAAATGCGGTTCTTTTCAACAATTCCTTCAAGCAGGGGATAGACGAAAAAATCCATCCCTCCGCTCACGACGTAAAACGGAAGACCCTTCTCATCCAGGAAAGAGACAAACTCTTTAAACCCGGGGCGGATCTCGGCTTGTTTCAGTACATATGCCGTAATGTCTTCTTTCAGGCTGCTCGGCAGCAATTCAAACATTCTGCCGACTCCGTCCTTAATCGATATGTCCTTGGACAGAACCCCGTCTTTTAAAGCAATCCACTCTTTTGGAGCAAATTGTTTCATAATGCTGATGATGTTGTCGTTTGTTGTGATCGTTCCGTCAAAATCACAAATGATAAGCGGCTTCCTCATACAGAAACCTCAACCCTTCCCCATTTTTCAAGGGCGAGCTTCAAATCGGGAGAACGCTTTGCTTTTTCTTCGACAGGCTCCGCTTCCAGGACGGCATCAATGACCGCCCGAAACGCTCTTCCTCCGCCTGCCGCTCCGTTTGGATGACCGTGAATCCCCCCGCCTGCATTGATGATATGGTCAATGCCAAAGTCTTTCATCAAGAGCGGGACCATGCCGGGGTGAATACCGGCCGACGGCACCGCGAATGTCGGTTTAAAAACGTCTTCCTTCGTGCATTCATCGTATATGGCAAGCGCAGCCCGCTTCGGCAGAGCAACGCTTCCGTACGGAGAAGGGAACAGGCTGAAATCAGCACCCGCATACCGGTTCAGCTTGCCGAGCAAGAGCGAATGGGAAAAACCGTAATGCGGCGACGAAGTGAGTGCGCCGCTTACTGCCGGGTGCGCCATGATCGGCAGCGGAATGTCGTCGTCTTCCGCAAGGCTTTGCAAAACATCGAGCCCGTAGGCATACACATTAAGCAGCAAAACATCGGCTCCGAGCTCGGCTGCTTTTCTCGCCTTCGATTTCAGCTCCATTGTCCTGCCCGTCAGATTGACGGCATACAGGGTTTTACGCCCTGTTTCTTCAAAGGCAGCCTTAAGCACTTTCCTTCCTTCTGTGATTCGTTTTTCAAAGGGGGCACTGCCTGTTTCAAATAAGATTTCATCGTCCTTGATCAAATCCACTCCGCCAAGCGCCTGCTGCCTCAGCTGTTCCTTCAAGTCTTCCATATCGCGGCCAATGACGCCTTTAAAAATGCTCATCAACAGAGGCCTTTCAAATTCGCCGATTTTTTTCCGGATCCCGTATACGCCGAATTTCGGACCCGGCAATGATTGTTTAAAATACTGCGAAAACTCCAAATCAGCCAATTTGATTTTTCCATCGAGAGACAGCTTGCCAAAAACGGTCGTCAGCACAGCGGGAATGTCGCTTGTAAAATTGGCTTCCGGATAGGCGATGGTAACCGTTGCCTGTTTTTCCCCCAGTGCGCTTTCTGTTTCTTCGACCTTGACGACGCGTCCTTTATGCTTTTTCAGCTGCTCCTGCTTTAAGAGCGGCAGATCTGTCCACGATCCGACCGTCAGCCCGATCGCGATTTGCTCAGCCCGCTTTTCTGCGTCACATCCTGGATCTGCCAAAATATATGTTGCCAAAAGTTCACTCATTGTGTAGCTCCTTCCTGCTTCATTCATATAAAAAAACCTCTTTTGCTGCTTTAGCTAAAAGAGGTTTCGCTTTTCAGGTTCGAATCCTTATCTCTCAGCGTCAGCTGCAAGAATTAGCACCGTGCTTAAAAAGTCGGTTGCCGGGCTTCATCGGGCTTGTCCCTCTGCCTGCTCTTGATAAGAATATTGATTTTATAAATTATTTTGAATTATCCCATCGTTTTTCCCGATTGTCAATGACTGTGGCCGGTCTTTTTGAATATATTCAGCTCGGCAATACGCGAAGCCGCTTCCCGGAGCCGCTCTTCGCTTGTCAAGAGGCCGACTCTCACGTATCCTTCTCCGTGTTTGCCGAAGCCGATGCCGGGCGCTGTGACGACGTTCGCTTTTTCGAGAAGCAGATCGGAAAAAGACTCAGATGTATATCCGTCGGGAACAGGCATCCAGGCGAAAAAAGATCCTTGCGGAGCATCCGCATGCCAGCCGATATCGCGGACCGCACGAATCCATGCATCCCGCCTTTTTTCGTAGCGCTCATTTTGCTCCTTGACACACGCTTGATCTGATAGGAGCGCGGTCGCCGCGGCGTCTTGGACCGCTTTAAAGAGGCTGACATACATATGGTCCTGATAAAGGTTCAGCGCTTCGATCACAGAGGCGTTGCCAACTGCAAACCCGACCCGCCATCCAGCCATATTATACGTTTTGGAAAGCGTGTAAATTTCGATTCCTGCGTCTTTTGCCCCCGCCGTTTCCAGAAAGCTGACAGGCCTCTTGCCGTCGTAGCCGATCGCGCCGTAGGCAAAATCGTGGACGACGCAAATTCCGTTCGACTTGGCAAACCGGACGGTCTCTTCGAAAAAAACAGGTGTGGCTTGGGCACCGGTCGGATTGTTCGGATAATTTAAATACATGAGCTTCGCTTTTTCTTTCACTTCCTTCGGAATCCGACTGTAGTCAGGCAGAAACTGATTGTCCGCTGTAAGCGGCATCGTTTCCATGTTCGCTCTTGCCAGCTCAACGCCCGACCAGTAGTCGGGATAACCCGGATCGGGAACGAGCACGGTATCCCCCGAATTTAACAAACATTGCGGGAGCTCGACAAGACCGGCTTTTCCGCCGAACAATACAGCGACTTCGCGTTCGGGATCGAGCTCTACGCCGTATTCCCTTTGATAGAACGCGGCTGCCGCCTCCTTCAGTGAACGACTGCCGCGAAAGGAGGAATACTGATGGTTTTCAGGGTTGCGGACGGCTTGCGCCATTGTATCAACGATGTGATCCGGTGTCGGCTGATCCGGATTCCCCTGACCGAGATTGATCACATCATGGCCGGCGGCAATTTTTTCATTCACCTTTTTGACCAAGGAAGCGAAAAACTGCTCAGGCAGCTGTTTCAACACATCTGAAAGCTCAAATTTCATACGATTCACCCGCTTTTGAAAAATTCTTGAAATGATAGTCCATCATCATATATTGTTAAATGTAAAATGTAAAGAAAAAAATGAGGTGATCCAGATTGAAGCTGACAATTTCATGCCTGCAATTCGATATCGCATACGGAAATCCTTCTGAAAATTTCAAAAAAGCGGAGCAGCTGATCGAACAGGAAAGCCGAAAGGCGGATGTCTTTCTCCTTCCCGAGCTGTGGACGACGGGTTATGATTTAAAAAATCTCGGCTCCATCGCGGATGAAGAAGGCAGGCAAACGAAGAGATGGCTGCAGGAAACGGCAAAAGCAAACCGGGTCCATATCGTATGCGGCTCAGTCGCCGTCAAGAAAAAAAGCGGTGTATACAATATCATGTACATCGCAGACAAAAACGGAAATTTAATCAAAGAATACAGCAAAGCTCACCTTTTTCAGCTGATGGACGAACACCTCTATTTGTCATCTGGCTCAGGCGACGGGAGCTTCGAGCTTGAAGGGATCACGGCTGCGGGGTTTATCTGCTACGACATCCGATTCCCGGAATGGATCAGAAAACATACGAGCCAAGGTGCAGGCATCATCTTTGTATCGGCGGAATGGCCGCTCGCCCGCCTCGATCACTGGCAAAGCCTTTTAAAAGCCAGAGCAATTGAAAATCAGTGCTTTGTCGCAGCCTGCAATCGTGCGGGAAAAGACCCGGCAAACGAATTTGCGGGCCACAGCATGGTCATTGATCCGCTCGGCCGCACCCTCGCTGAAGCAGGACGCGGAGAAGCGGTCATCAGGGCCGAAATCGACCTCGTGGACATTGAAAAAGCGCGGGGGCAAATTCCGGTTTTTGAGGACATTCGCAAAGATTTATATTAAAAAAGTGTTGACAAAAAAACTGAGATGCTGGTAACATGTTCAACAACTGACCGAACTGAAATTTCAAAATTTTATATTGAATTCTCTTATCGAGAGTTGGGTGAAGGACTGGCCTAATGACCCCAACAGCAACCGACCGTAATACCATTGTGAAATGGGGCGCGAAACTTTGCGCCGCTAGGGCACGGTGCTAATTCCATCAGACTTTAAATTCTGAGAGATAAGAGAGGCGTACACGACAAATCAGCCTCTTTCTCTCGACGAGAAAGAGGTTTTTTATTTGTTAACGACATTTAGGGGGAATTACATATGACCGTAACGAAAACTGCAGCATACGAAACTTTGACTGAAAGCTCCGCGGCCGCGCTTGCCGTCCGTCTCGGGCTTTTTCCAAGCAAAAGCACCTTGACATGCCGGGAGATCGGGGACGGAAACTTGAACCTGGTCTTCCGCGTTTACGACAAAGAGCAGCAAAAAGGGTTGATCATCAAGCAGGCGGTGCCTTATGCAAAAGTCGTCGGCGAAAGCTGGCCGCTGTCGCTTGACAGGGCAAGAATCGAAAGCAGTGCGCTGATCCGCCAGGCTGAGCATGTCCCGCACCTTGTCCCGAAAGTGTACTATTCTGACACCGAGCTTGCCGTCACCGTATTGGAAGACCTTTCTCACTTGAAAATCTCCAGAAAAGGACTGATTGACGGGAAAGATTATCCGCATCTGTCGGAAGACATCGGAGAATTTCTTGGAAAAACGCATTTTTACTCGTCTGAATATGCGCTTGACCCAACGGTTAAAGAGCGGCTTGTGAAGCAGTTTACGAATCCGGATCTGTGCGATATTACAGAAAACCTTGTGTTCACAGACCCTTTCTTTGACCATGAGACGAACGACTTCGAAGAAGAGCTTCGCGATGAAGCGGAAGATCTTTGGCGCAATGAAGCTTTAAAAATTGAAGCGGCAAAGCTGAAACAGCGCTTTTTATCCGCGGAGGAAACGCTGATCCACGGCGACCTGCATACAGGCAGCATCTTCGCCGGTGAAGAAGGCGAAACAAAAGTCATCGACCCTGAATTTGCGTTTTTCGGACCGATCGGGTTTGACATCGGACAGTTTATCGCCAACCTGCTGTTAAACGCGCTTTCCCGCGAAGAAAACAGGCGGGCCCCTTTATACCGCCATGTCGAGACCGTCTGGAATACGTTCAGCCGGACATTCAGCGAAGCATGGGAAAACGATGCTCTTGAGGCTTGCAAAAATGAGAAAGGGCGCCTTGAATCAGTCCTGATACAGACGTTTGAAGACGCAGCAGGCTTTGCCGGCTGCGAAATGATCCGCCGGACGATCGGCCTCGCTCATGTTGCGGACCTTGATACAATCGTTCCGTTTTCCCGGAGAATCAGCCAAAAAAAGCTCGCCCTTAAAATAGGCGCAGCATTCATAGAAAAACGCAGCGGTTTCCGAACGCCAAAAGACATGATTGAAGCGTTTCGAAACGCGCTTAAGGAGTGAATGACATGCCGGAACAATTTGCGGTGCCCCGCTCTGTCGAATGGGAAGAAACATCGGTAAAAATCCTGAATCAGCAAAAACTTCCCGAAAAGACGGAGTACCTGCACCTCACAACTAAAGAAGACGTCTATGATGCGATCCAAACGCTAAAAGTGAGGGGTGCGCCTGCCATCGGCATTACAGCCGCCTTCGGGCTCGCTCTATGCGCACAAAGCATCAATACATCTGACGTTTCCGTATTTCTGCGGGAGCTCGACAAAATCAAAGATGAACTCAATCAGGCAAGGCCGACAGCCGTCAATTTATCCTGGGCCCTCAATCGGCTGGTAAAAAGTACGGAGGGCGCAAAATCGGTCAATGAAGCAAAAACAAATCTGATCCACGAAGCCATTCAGATCCAGGTTGAAGACGAAGAAACGTGCCGGCAAATCGGACAGAATGCACTGCATTTGTTCAAATCGGGCGACAGCATCATGACCATCTGCAATGCCGGCTCGATCGCGACAAGCAGGTACGGTACAGCCCTTTCCCCGTTTTATCTCGCCAAAACAAAGGATCTAGACCTTCATATTTATGCCTGTGAAACAAGGCCTGTTCTGCAGGGTGCGCGCTTGACGGCGTGGGAGCTTATGCAGGGGGGAATTGACGTGACGCTGATTACAGACAGCATGGCTGCCCATACGATGAAAGAAAAAAACATTTCAGCCGTCATTGTCGGAGCGGATAGGATCGCAAGAAACGGAGATACAGCCAATAAAATCGGAACATACGGCTTGGCAATCCTCGCCAAAGCCTTTCAAATCCCGTTTTTCATCGCTGCTCCCCTGTCAACTTTTGATGTCTCGATTTCATGCGGCGACGACATTCCGATTGAAGAACGCGATCCGGATGAAGTCAGACAGATAAACGGAACGCAAATAGCGCCGCAAGAAGTGCCTGTGTTCAATCCTGCCTTTGATGTCACGCCGCACGATTTAATCTCTGGAATCATTACGGAAAAAGGGATTATCACAGACAGATTTGAAGAAGAAATTGAAGCGCTGTTTTCCGCTGAAGCCCTTACTTAGGCCGCTTTAGCGGATTTTAATCGATTTGATGATGTCTTTCTTTTGCTCTTCGGTCAACACGTGCAGCTTGACGAACAATTCCGCGTATCCTGCTATTTTTTTCGGGCGGTTTGTTTTCACTTATTCGTCCTCCTTTTTTACCAAGGCCAACATTTTTAACTTAATAAAATTATATGTCGCGGACGAAAAAAAGAAACGGCGTGCTCGTATATTATTTTCCCTTATACGCAATATTTTCGATGTCGAGCAGCACCGCTTTTTTATCCGTTTCATTTCCGGAATACCCCGTCAATGAACGATTTTTGCCGATGACACGGTGGCACGGGATCAAAATCGGCAGCGCATTTCTTTTATTGGCCTGGCCAATTGCGCGAACCGCTTTCGGATTCCCGACGGCGCATGCGATGTCTAAATAGCTCCGTGATTCACCATACGGGATCGACTGCAGCGCCTCCCACACCTTTTTCTGAAACGGAGTTCCATCCTGGCGGAGAGGAAGGGTGAACGTTTTCCGCTCCCCCTTGAAATATTCTTCGAGCTGGCGCTTGGCCTCCTTCAACAATTCCGTTTCGGCCGGGTGAAGCTCCAAGCCGTCTTGTTGAAGCTGTTTTAGTTCATCTTTTTCAAATAGCAAGTGTATAATGTGGTTGTTTTCCTCGACAATGTAAGCTTGTCCAAAAGGCGAGGTCATTTCAATATAAAAGCCCACGATGCGATTAAGCCTCCTCCTCATGCTGCTGTCTGATCGGGAGAGTCAGGTGGAATGTCGTGCCTCTCCCTTCTTCACTTTCAACTTCGATTTTTCCTTTATGTTCTTCAATAATTTTATAACTGACCATGAGCCCGAGTCCAGTCCCCCGTTCTTTTGTCGTGTAAAAAGGTTCGCCGAGCCTCTTCAATTTGTCTTCTGTCATGCCGATTCCTTCGTCAGCAAGCGAGACAATGATATGGTCGTCTCCTTTCGGTTTGATCGACACATATACGTTGCCTCCGTCAGGCATCACTTCGATCGCATTTTTCAAAATGTTGATAAATACCTGTTTCAGCTGATTCGGCTCGCAGTAGATCAGCGGAATGCCGCCTTCGCACTTCAGATGCATCTGCACGTTGTCAAGGTTTGCCTGTGCGTGCAGCAGATCCATAGTGTCCTGCATGATTTTGACGACATTTTTTTCTTCATACATGATCGCCTGCGGTTTTGCAAGGATGAGAAACTCCGTAATAATCGATTCAATCCTTTTGAGCTCTGATGTGATGACATTAAAATAAAGCGCGTGATCCTCATTTTGGATGCTGCCTTTCAGCAGCTGGATAAATCCTTTTAATGCCGTCATCGGGTTGCGGATTTCATGGGCAATTCCGGCTGCGAGTTCTCCGACGACATGAAGGGTATCAGACTTGCGGAGCCGTTCTTCAAGCTCTTTTCGTTCCGTCACGTCTCTGAGCATCGCCAAATTCATATTTTGAATGATGTTTCGCTTAAATGAAAATTCAAGAATCCGTTTTTGGTCGCTCAGCAGGAATGGAATATCATTATCCATTTCTTCAAAGGAAATCGTTTTAGCGGGAGAAGCCGCGTTTTCTATGTGATAGCCGGAGATGACATCAAGAAGATTGGACGTTTTCAGCTGTTCAAGAGGGATGCTGAGAATTTTTCCGGCAAGGGGGTTCGCATCGATAATATCGTACTGGTTGTTGAAAAGAACGATTCCGTCCATTGATCCGTTGAATACTTTTCTGAACTTCAATTCGCTTTCCCGCAATTCTTGTTCCATTCGTTTTCTGTCGCTGACATTTCTCAAAATGGTTAAGTCCTGGCTGTCGAACATGATCCGTTTTGACGTGAACTCAAGCTCCTTATATTGTCCGTTTGCCATACGAAACAACAGTTCCGCCCGGATTTCCCCTTTTTGATCGTACTGCTTTTGAATGGCATGATACCGCTGATCAGTTTGGTCAATAAAATCTGTCATCTTCTTGTTGAGCAGCTGGTCCATCGGCAGTTCGAAGATTTTGCAGGCCGACTGGTTCGCTTTGACGATGCGGCCGTCGTTATTCATCAGTATGATGGCATCCATCGCATTTTCAAAGACTTCCCTAAAGCGTTCTTCGCTTTTAAACAGCTGTTTTTCCATCGAGCGTTTCTCGGTAATATCCCTCATAATCGACATGTAAAAGCCGTTTAAAATATTCGAGGTTATCGTCAGCTCAAACAGCCTGTCTTCTCCTGATCTGAGCCTGACAGGAAGCTCCCCTTTTGCTTTCCCTCTTCTGAAAAGAGCGTTCCAGATTTTATCGAGCCGCCCCTTGTTTTCAGGAGATACGAATTGAGACAGCTTAAGTTTTGAAAGCTCTGATTTTTCGATTTCGAAGCTCTGGCAAAACGAATGGTTTGCATCGATGAAACAGCCTTGTTTATCAAAGATGACGATTCCTTCTACCGCGCGGTGAAACAAATCTTTAAACAGCTTTTCATTGATGGTGCGCTCCCGCTCCAATATTTTTTTCGATGAAATGTCTCTCATGACGACAAAAAAGCAGTCCTCACCGATTCCTTTGCTTGCAGTAAACTCGATATATTTGACAGATCCGTTGTCAAGCCTGATAGCCACTTCATTTTTCGCATATCCCCGCTCTAAAAAGCGGTGAATGTTCTGGTTCAGTTCATCCGGCGGAACGGCGTGCAGAAAATCGAGCGCCGACCGGTTCAGCAAATTCTTTTTTTGGCTTTGCAGAATCTTGCAGGCGGCATCATTCGCCTGGATGATGGTCATCTGTTTATCCAATATAAAAATAGCGTCCAGCGTCCCGTTAAACAGCAGTTCATACTGATACAAATCCGCTTTCAGCTTGGCGTTTTCTTTCTTCAGTCTGTTCAGCTGGTTTTGCAGATTTAAGGATTCATTCAAATCAAGAGTTTCCTCCATTTATTACACTCCTTCTTGAAAACCTGTCCTCCAATTATTCTACAAACCGGAAAATCTTCCTTCATTTGTTTCGAACTTTTACAACCTTTCCGCCTATTTTACAGGAAGATGACGATATAAAAGTTCCTTACTGTTCAATTACATTGGCCTAACAATAAGACTTAATGCATAGGAAAACACATGCTTTCTATTTTAAAATTTTAAAATGAGGCAAGACTGGTGGAAGACGTCATTCCGGAAAGAATGTGCCGGGGTTCTGACGCTTCCCGCATCGGCGCCTCCTGAGAATGTTTGTGAAAGGGTGATGTTATGGCGAATTCCCGCGACAGCTATTTCGACAATGCAAAATTCCTATTAATTTTTCTCGTCGTATTCGGACATATAATCAGGTCCTATATTCATGATAATGATGCACTGCTTCATATTTATAAATTTATTTACACGTTTCATATGCCTGCTTTTATTCTCATATCAGGCTATTTTGCAAAAGGGTTCAACCGCCCCGGATATGTCAAAAAAATCGCCTGGAAGCTGATCGTTCCTTATTTGATTTTCCAGGGAATCTATACGCTGTTTTATTCTTTTATCGATGATCAAAGCTTAACTGCCGCAAATCCGATTGAACCGCAATGGTCGCTTTGGTTTTTGCTGAGCTTGTTTTTTTGGAATCTCCTGTTGTTTCCGTTCACAAAACTGCCGGCGAAATGGGCGTTTGCCGCAAGCTTTGTGATCGCCGTTCTTGTCGGGTATATCGACCTGATCAGCAACACGCTCAGCCTCTCCCGCACGTTTGTTTTCTTTCCGGTCTTTTTGGCGGGCTATTATTTGCAAAAAGACCATTTTAAAATGCTGAAAGGCTGGAAAGGCAAGCAGGCCGCTCTAGCCGTTTTAGCAGCAACGTTCGTTTTCTACTTTTTTGTAGACTTCGATTACTCCTGGCTGTTCGGTTCCAAGCCTTATTCGGAATTCGGCGATGTCGGGATAAAAAGCGGGTTAAACCGGGTGGCGCTTCTAGTCATGACGTTTGCCTCAACCTTCGCGTTCATGGTGCTTGTGCCTGAAAGGCGGTATTTCTTTACCCTCTGGGGAACGCGCACATTTTATGTCTACCTGCTGCACGGCTTTATCATTAAGTCGTTCAGAAAGACGGGTGCGGAAGAATGGCTTGCCGATTATCAAAGTCTGACGCTACTAATCATCGCTACGGCGATTTTAACCTTCTGCTTATCAAGCGGATTTGTGAAAACGGTGGCCCAGCCGTTCATCGAATTGAAGATGACGAATTTAATGCGGATGTTGAAAAAAGACAACGGATATAACCCTTATTTAAAATAAATGAAGGTCCAAATCGTTTCCGATTTGGACCTTTCTCGTTTGCTCTGCGGTTTCAATCTTTATCCCGCTTCTGCCCGTTCGCCTTATTGTTCTTCTTTTTATTGTTCTCGATCACATCGATAAACTTAAAGGCGTTGACATCGCCCAGTTCGTTCGAAAATTCTTCCTGAAGCACATCTGGATTCATCGGTTTTTTATGGTTTTGCATATCCTTGCTTTTTTGATTTTTTTTCATTGGTGCGATTCTCCCTGCTTCCCGTGTTTCGAGTTGCGGTTGGCGCCCCTGTCTCCGTTTTCGGCATCATATTGGGTCATGTATTGATGATCATGCATGCTTTCAGCAGGCGTTTTATTGTTAAGAGCCGCTTCATTTCTGGCAACTTTTCTTTTCATGATGACATTCCTTTCTTTTGTCGTTTCATCCATATCCTTTCCGTTTCCGTACATTCCACACATCCAGTTTTCGGCAAAAAAATAAGCACCCTGAAGGGTGCTTATTTAAATACTTTTTTCACTTTATTGACGACGTATGAGCTGCCGCCGCGGTCTGAAACATCCTCGACCATCATCGTGATTAAAAGGTTTTTGTTTTTATAATCATAGGCAGTGAACCAGCCGTTTTCTTTGCCTTTTTCGTCTTTTTTCGTTTTCAGTTCGGCCGTTCCCGTTTTCCCTGCAATCGTGAGCCCTTTGACAACCGGCTTGTAAGCCGAGCCGCGCGGGTCTTCTACAACGCCTTTCAACCCTTTTGTAATCGCTTCTGCTCCACCTGTAGGCAGGACGTTTTTATGCCATATTTCTTTCTCTTCGCCGTCCTTTTTGATCAGGTACGGCTTGATCAGATTACCGTCGTTCAAGAAAGGCGTATAGCTTGCCGCGAGGTGTATCGGCGACATCAGCATTTGCCCCTGTCCGTATCCTGAATCGGCAAGGAGAATATCCGAGTCGATTCCTTCGTTTGATATGGAGGAAGACTTCGTCGGGAATTCATAATCAAGCTTTTCCTCAAAGCCGAATGATTTCAGGCCTTCGACAAATTGATCCTTACCTGTGTCAAGAGCAGTCTGCGCGAAATAAATGTTGTCTGATGTGATCAGCGCGTTTTCCAAGTTGACATCGCTTAATCGATCGGAAACCCGTGTGACTTTATATCCGCCCCATGACGAATCTTTCTGCCATTCCTTTCCTTCGATCTTTTTAGGTTCATCCGCTTTGATCGCTTCATTTTTCAGACCGATTGAAGCTGTGATCGGTTTGATCGTTGAACCAGGAGCATAGGTTTTATTAAATTTAGAGGTGAATGGCGCAGACGCATCTTTGTTGAGCTTTTCCCATTCTCCTTTTTTCCAGCCGAACAAAAACCCGTTCGGATCGTATGAAGGCGCGCTGACAAGCGCCAACGTTTCTCCAGTCTGCGGCTCTAACGCAACGGCAGCGCCGGAGTCATCTTTTAACTGGTTGTACAGTTCTTCCTGTTTGTTAATGTCGATCGTGGTGTGGATGTCTTTTCCGTCTTTTGCATCCTTTGAGGCAACCGTCGCGCCTGATTCAGGGATCGAAATCGTCCAGCCGATTTCTCCTCTGAGCTCTTTTTCATAAATATGTTCGAGACCGACGATTCCAAGCAGTGAATGCTCGCTGTAGCCTTCTTTATTCTGTTTTAATTCCTCTTCGGTAATCGGCCGTATGTAACCGGTAAGATGTGCCGCTTTTTCACCGTAAGGATAGTATCTTGATTGCGTATCCTGTTTCAAAACCCCAGGGAGAGAGGTTGCTTTTTTTAGAAGCTCGGTGCTACCAGGCTTCACTTTTTTCAGGGGAACGAATGAATCGTCCGTCACCCAGCTTGCGGACAGCTGTTTTTCAATGTCTTCTTTTTCCATATCCAGCATATTCGTGAGCTTTTTGATGACACCGTCTTTATCATCTCCGAGCTGCCCCGGAACGACGCCGATTTCAGGCACTGTCGCATTCGTTGCGAGGGCCTTTCCGTTTCTGTCATAAATGTTGCCTCTCGCTGGCTCCTTCGCGGTAATCCGAATGGTCTCCCCTTCCTTCAGCTGTGAAAAAATAAAGGATGGGTTCCAGTTGACTTTCCATGAAGTGTCTCCGTCTTTTTTTTCTTTGACAAGCTTTGCCTTGCCTTCAAAAGAAACGGGGCCGGCCAATGTATTCATGCTGACTTTAAACGGTATTGTCACTGCATCTTTTTTCTCTTTATCTTTTTCATCTTCATCATTGTCGACAGTTGAAACCTTCAAATCGGAAACACCGATCTGTTCATAAATGGATTGATTGCGCTTGATGAAATCGTCTTTTGAAATCGATTTTTGCGCTCCAGCCGACAGCTGTTCATACATTTCTTCAAATTTTTGCTCGTTCCATTTGTCTACATATTGGTCCATGCTTTCTTTTGCTGTCGGCTCGTTAGAACAGGCTCCGGCGAGCAATAGAAATCCGGCGGCTATAAACAAATGGATGACTCTCTTTTTCATCGTTGCTTCCCCCTTTTTTTCAAGTCCGCCATTTAAGCATTATATCATACAAATAAATACAGCGACCGACTTTATGATCATAAAAAAAGACAGTTTAACTAAACTGTCTTTCTTATCCGATAATAATTCTTTCCTTTGGATAATGGTAATTCGCTTCGATTTCTTTTCTGCCGAATAAATAGAGCAGCGTGACAATGCCGATTCGGCCGATGAACATCAGAAGGATGATGACGCTTTTGCCAATCGTGCTCAGATCTGGGGTGATGCCCATCGACAAGCCGGTCGTACCGAAGGCCGAACACACTTCAAACAGCAGTTCAAGCAAAGAATGCTTTTCCGTCACTGTCAAAATGAGTGTCGAGCCGAAAACGAGAATAACCGCCATCAGCGTCACAATCAATGATTTCATTAAATCCGCCTGGTGCAGTTCCCTTTTGAAAACCTTCACCGATTTATTTCCCCTCGCGAAGTGGAACAGCGCCAACAGATTTAAGGCAAAGGTCGTTGTCCGGATGCCCCCTCCGACAGAGCTTGGCGAAGCGCCGATAAACATGAGCATGCACATAAATAAAACAGTCGTATGCGTGAATTGGCTGATGTCGATCGTTGCGAGTCCGCCGCTCCTGGTCGTCGTCGACTGAAACAGCGAAAAGAATAATACCTCGTGCCACGATTTCCCTGAAAAAGCAAAGCGCGCTTCCATGGCAAATATGCCGATCGCACCTCCAATCACTAAAAGGAAAAAAGTGACTGATGTCAATTTGGTAAACAGGCTGAAAGAGAATTTGCGCTCTTTGCTGAGCAGAAAATCCTTCACCTCGATGAGAACCGGAAAGCCGATCGCTCCAAGAATGATCAGCATAATCACGATAAATTGAACGAAATAATCATGCTGAAACGGAATCAGCGAGTTGCCTGTAATGTCGAAACCTCCGTTGGTCGTTGCACTGATGCTTGTAAAAAATCCGTGCATAAAGGCTTCTCCAGGTGTCTCAAAGTACTTTAAGAAATAAGTGCCGAGAATCAGCCCGCCAAACAGCTCGATCAGCAGGATTAAGCCGAGCACGTGCTTCATCAGCTTGACAAGGCCCGATAGGTTGGATTGATTTTGATCGGTCATAATCAGCCGGCGCTCTTTCAAGCCGATCCGCTTGCCGAAAATCAGCCAGACGAATGTTCCCAGCGCCATCACGCCGATCCCGCCAAATTGCAGAACAAACGCCAAAATCCAAATTCCCGCCGTGCTGAATGTATCAGCTGTATCAACAACCGTCAAACCGGTTACACTCACTGCGCTCACCGCAGTAAAAAGGGCATCGATAAAAGACCATTCCACACCATTCTTGTGTGCAACAGGCAGACTCAATAAAATAACGGAAACCGTCACCGCCAAAAAATAATAGAGCGCGATCAGCTGTACAGGAGACAGCACGCGCAATAGTTTTCTCAATAAAACCTTCATAATCGTTCCTTCTTTTTAATATTCAAAAGTTGCGCTTCTTCTGTATAACGTGTTCCATTTTAAAGGAAACATGCTCTTATGTACAGCCGCTTTTCGATTTTTAAATTTAAAAAGCAAACCCCCTTGGAAAAGGGGGTTTGCATATTGATTATTTTGCTTCCAAACGGCGGATTCTGTCGCTTAAATCAGGGTGTGTTGAGAAAAGCGATGTGTGCTTTTTCCCGTTGATTTTCAAAGTTGCAACAGATGCCTGCTCTTCTTTAATTCTTGAAGTGTACTGCTCAAGCGAGCGGAGCGCGTGAATCATCTTGTCCTTGCCTGCAAGGTCTGCTCCTCCTCTATCCGCATGATATTCGCGGTGGCGGGAGTACGCAAACACGACAAGGCTTCCGAGAATAGAGAACACAATTTGGAAGACGATGACCGCGATAAAGTGAACGATCGGCGCCAGCTCTTCACGGACAACGCGTGAAACAGCCCATGCCGCAATCCGGGCGAAGAAAACAACGAATGTGTTGACAATTCCCTGAAGGAGCGTCATCGTCACCATATCGCCGTTAGCGATATGCGCCACTTCGTGGGCAAGTACGCCTTCCACTGCGTCGTCATCCATTTCCTGAAGAAGGCCCGTCGATACAGCGACAAGCGAGCGGTTTTTAGACGGCCCGGTGGCAAAGGCATTCACTTCACGTGAATTGTAGATGCCGACTTCAGGCATTTTTGTCAGTCCGGCAGCACGGGACAGCTTATATACCCGGTCAACGAGCTGCTGTTCTTCGTAGCTGAGCGTTTGCTTATCAGGATTCAGCACCTGAACGCCCATCGCCATTTTCGCCATCCATCTTGACATCAACAGCGACATAAAAGAACCGACAAAACCGACAACAGCACTGAATACGAGAAGCGCAACAATATTGATGCCGCCGTCAGCCGTGAAATACGTGCCTACGCCTGTCAGCGAACCGATAATGGACAGCACGATACCGATCGTCGTAATGACTAAAATGTTCGATAAAAGAAAGAGAAAGATTCTTTTTCCCATGATTACCTCCATGTTATAATAAGATCAAATGAACTTGTATAATAAAATTATACGGCATAGAATTGAAAATGCAAGTGATAAGACGTAAGATAATGTTTATATTGTTTGCTATTTCATTTTAATACATAATGAGGTGGAATGATGAAACCTTTTAAACTGACTCGCCTGGAAATGGCCAAACTGATGTACGCTTTAAAAGGGCAGCTGGATGTCAGTCCGCTTGCGATTCTTTTGAGATCGGCCGATATAGCGCCTGATGAGCCGGAAGATAATTTGGACATCCCCGAATTCATTGTCCGGTACGAACGGAAAAAACAAAAAACGGAACATGGACTTTCCACAAATGAAATTGTTGAACTTGGAAATTTGTGCGAACTGACATCTTTAAAATCGACAGCCATCCAAAACTGGATCAAACGCGATATAAAAGATTTGATGGGACATCCGGAACTCGGCAAAAAATATTCCATCGACCAAGCCGTCATCCTTCTCATTGTACGAGACTTAAAATCGGTTTATGACTTCGAAACGATCCGTCCGATCTTAACAACGGTTTTTAATACGATTACAGACCGCTCCGATGATGTGGTGAGTCCGCTGCGCTTTTATGAAGGGTATGCGCGGGTTCTTGATCATGTATACCGGATCAAAGACTATACGCTCAATGAATCGACGCTCGAAAAAATCGTCATCGAACAGACTGGCCAGCTCCGCGATTTTTACAAAGATCTGGCCGATCCCGAATGGAACAAAGCGAGAGACATCACCGCAGTCACAGTGCTGTCCGTCATCGCTTCGCACATTCAGGCGACCGCCCATTCCATGATTGACAGCGTCTTCTTAAAATATGATATGAAATAATCGCCGCTGACCGGCGCGCCTGGCTTTTCAATAGCCAGGCGTTTTTTTGCACCTTCAACAATTGCCAGCATAAAAAGCCTCCGTCCAATTCAAACTAAACAAGCAGTACCAATTGAAAAAGGAGTTGAGAATGCATGGCAAGAACGAATAAGCTCCTCGTTCCAGGGGCAGAGCAGGTTTTAGACCAGTTCAAATACGAAATCGCCCAAGAGTTCGGCGTCCAGCTCGGCTCGGACTCGGTTGCTCGGTCAAACGGGTCTGTAGGCGGGGAAATGACAAAACGACTTGTACAGCAGGCACAAGCTCAATTGAATGGGCATACTGACAAATAAATATCCTTTGGATTATTCGCCGGGACCGCTCGGCGGATATTCTTGTTTATTCGTTTGGTCAGAAGGCTTTTTCTCCTTTTGGTAAGGAGGTGTTTTAGAGCTCTCTTGATTTGAACCGGAACCGCTTTTCGGCGTTCCTTCCTCCGTCCGCTGACCGTCTTTGTCATTATGGTTATGTTCCTGAGGGTTTTGGGTATTAGGGGATTTTGACTCCTTTTCTTTTTCCATTTCTTGATCAGATTGAGACTGATCTTGATCTGAAGGTTTTTCGCCGTCCGGATGATCTTCCGTATCTGATTCTTCATCATCCGTATGTTGTTCCGGCTGATCTTCTTCTTTCACAGCTTTCTCCTTTTCTCCTGTGTTTTCTTCCTGCTGTTGATCATCTTTCTTATCTTTATTGTCATCATCTTTGTTTTTGTCTTCTAATTCATCTTTGTGGGAGCGGATATAACGGCCTGTTGAAATGCCTTCTTTTTGGGCTTTTGCACGCGTATCAAGGTCTGATTCCACCGCTTCCATCTTATAATTCTGCTGCTCGTATTTTTTCGCTACATCATCGATTTCACTTTTTACTGTCGCCTTATACGTGTCATCTTCATTGTTTTCGTATACTGTGGCGATAAGCACTTCTTTAGATTCGGTGACATAACCGCTCTTGTCGCTGTCTTCGACAATTTCACTGATCACTTCTTTAAAGTCAGACTTTTCCCAATTTTTTATACTATCCATTAAGTCCTTCCCATCCTCGTTCAGCGGCACCAAATCGATAACTTCACAGTTTTTGTTGAGCGTCAATTCAAAGCTTGGGTTGATATCGATCGTCATGTAGGCGTATGCTTTATTGTTTAAAACATCAGGGATGATCATGAAAGCGAGCAGCATGATCGCCGCGATTGAAAAAACGCCGGCTTTCAGCGGACGGAGCGCAAGCAGGTCAAAAAAGCCCGCACGCCTCCTCGACATTCTCGTCTCCGCGGGAAAAGCAATTTCCTGACCGATTTCATAATCTTCCTCTGTGCTCTTTGCTTTTAAAAATTGTCCGTCAGGGGTTAGCAATGTGACGAATTTTTTATTTTTTTCTACAATAATTCCTCTTCTCATGAATTGAGCACCCCTTTTAGATAATCTTTAAGGTAAACATAATCGCCCGTTATAATGATCGCCATAGCAATGATATATTTGCGGTTTCTCTCTACGGTTTTTCTGCTGACTGCCACCAGCTTCTCAAGCTGTTTGACGGGAAGCTGCTTCTTTTCAAACAAGATCTTTTTTAATTCTTCATGTTCGACTAGCGTATATGCCACTTTGATGGCGTTTTGCCTTGCATCCGTATGTTTCGGGGAATGCTCCAGCAAATCGGAAAAAGACAGGCCAAAACTTTTAAGCCTTTCTTTAAAATGGAGAATCTCCTCCCGCCTTTGCTCCTGTTCGAGCATGCGGTTGAATTCATGAATGGAAAGCTCCGCTTCAATCATGCTTTGGGAGGATTCCTGTTCTTCTCCTTCTTGCATGTCCATATAGATATTCTGGGCATTTCTCGCTTCTTTTCTGATATAATCAATGACTTTGCGCTTAATGATCAGCTCTGCAAATGCCAGCAGAGAATTTCCTTTATCTGAAGAATATTTTTCAATGGCTTCATTGAATGCAATCAAGCCGATGCTGAATTCATCATCTTTTTCATCTATATATCGTTTGCACACGGATGAAACCGTTTTAGCCACAAAAGGCTTATACTGATCGATAAGCTCGTTTTGCAACTGCTGATTTCCTTTTTGTATGCTTATTACAGACTCTTCTAATGTTTGTTTCTTTTTTCCTGTCTTAAACAAAAGGCTAAGCACTGGTTTCACCTCAGTTCCTCCCTATACTACTCATTAATGATAGCTAATTTGATAGGGATTCGCAAAGGAGAAAACGCGGTATTCATTTCTAATTTTTCAATTGTGACAGTCATTTGTTTGATCTCCTAGAACAATTCGTGATCTGTTTGACGATTAAGGGGGTTTTCCCGCCGTTTTTGTAACATGCCTGTTAATAAAATGAAATCTTATTTCGGTTGATCTAGGGCAATCTTCCCCGTCGCTTCCTCGTGCGGGCAAACAAAAAAGACCGCCGGTAAGACCCGGCAGTCTGGTGAAGGCTGTTTACTCCTCTGCAGCTTTATTCTCGTGTTTGTTCGGATTTGTCATAAACCATCCCCCGAGCGCAATGGCAATCAGCACCGCCCAGAAGATGAACTTCCAAGTACCTGAATGAATAAAATGTTCAGAGACGATGTTGATTTGCGGGTGTGCGAGCGTATAGAGCGTCAGTTTCACACCAACCCAGCCGACAATCAGAAAAGCAGCCGTTTCCAGGCTCGGACGTTTCTTTAACAAGTTCACAAATTGACTTGCAGCAAAACGCATAATAATCAGTCCGATGATCCCGCCGGCTAAAATCACCATGAACTGTCCGCCGTCAAGTCCGCCGATTTGCGGCAGGTTCGTTGTCGGAAGTGTGACAGCCAGCGCAACCGCCGCCAAAATCGAGTCGACGGCAAACGCGATGTCTGCCAGCTCAACTTTGATAACTGTCGGCCAAAAACCGCTTTGCTTCGTCTCTTTCACTTTGTCGTCCTTTTTGAAAACGTGGGTTTTCAAAATATGATGGACGGAAATGTAAAGCAGATAAACGGCGCCGATCGCCTGCACCTGCCAGACGTTGACAAGGAAAGAGATCGCAAACAAAGCGCCGAACCTCATCACAAACGCGCCGGCCAACCCGTAGAAGAGCGCTTTTTTTCTGTCTTTTTCAGGCAAGTGTTTAACCATGACCGCCATGACTAGGGCATTGTCCGCGGCCAAAATGCCTTCGAGCCCGACTAAGATGAGAAGAACCCAACCATATTCAAGTAATAATGCTGCATCCATTTTGTAATTCCTCCTAAGTGATTGTCTCTTTCTCTTATTCCCGCTAATGCGGCAGGGTATTTTCAGAAAACAAAAAAGACCTCTGCCAACATTAGGCAAAGGTCTTGCTAGACATGGTTATCATTGATTAAAACATGCCAACAAAGCCGATGGATGAACATCCATGAACTGACGACTTTGTTTCCGGTTTAACATCCGGACGCTACTCCCCTTTGGGATAAAAGAAAATATTGAATTATAAGATAATATTAACCTCATATGCGCCCGGCTGTCAATCCTTATTTTTATTTAAAAAGGCTGAAACGTTTTGCGATTTGATTTTGTTCCGCCTGCCTTTCATCCAAAGGTAAAGAACGAACAAAACGATGAATCCGATGCCGACCGGAAGAAGGTATCCGTCCAATAAGCTGCCGACCTTACTCCAGTTTTCGCCGAGGTAAAAGCCTAAATAGACATAGACGAACGTAATCGGCGTGATCGCAAGGAATGTATAAATACAAAATACCCACACATTCATTTTAGCGAGTCCGCACGGAATGGAAATCAGCGTTCTGATTCCCGGTATAAAACGGCCGCTGAATGCGACAAACCCGCCGTGCTTTTCAAAAAACCTGTCCGATTTTTCGAGCGCTTCAGGCTTGATGAAGAAGTATTTGCCGTAGCGCTCCAAAAACGGCCGCCCCCCGTACCTCCCGAGCCAGTAAAGCGTCAGCGGGCCTGCAACACCGCCCAGTGAACCTGCTGCAACGACCCCGATCAGCGACATATCGCCTTGATACACCCAGTATCCGGCAAGCGGAAGAACGATTTCAGCCGGCACGAATTCGATACACAGCGCCAGAAAAATACCTAAATACGAGAGGCTTTTAAACGCCTCAGCCATTGATAAGATAAACTCTTCGATATCGACCACAACCTTTGACGATTGATAATTTCAAGTTCTAAAGAACGTACAAAAATGATTTTAACACAAATCGGGAAAATTGAAGAGCAAAACGGGAAGTCCTCCTTAAAAAGAACAGGAGGATATCATTTTTTATTGGCGAATTTCATTATGTATAGTATAATTCACGAATTATACCGGGTTTAGCGCTATTGCCGCTTTTTTTATGTCAACGGTTAAGAGTACGGCAGTCTAGCCTTTCAATACAGTATAGAAATTTAGACTTTTCATCATAAGTACAAAAAGGCGGAGAAGAAAGTGACAGAAGTTTTTGGTGAATATAATGGATGGTTCGTCCTATTATCCTATATCACTGCGGTTTTGGCAGCTTACACAGCCCTTGATTTATCTGAACGGGTCGTACATACAAAAGGCAGGAAAAATATAGGATGGCTTTTGGCCGGTTCCCTCACGATGGGGCTTGGCATCTGGTCTATGCACTTTATCGGGATGGTGTCATTTCAGACAGCCGAAGAAATGAAATACGATTTGAGATTTGTCTTGTTTTCGATTGTTGCCGCTTTCGCAGGCTCGCTCATTTCATTTTATGTTGTGAATGGAAAAAAACCGACGAATGCAAGACTGGCGGCCGGCTCCCTTGCAATGGGAAGCGCGATTGCATCCATGCATTTTATTGGGATGGAGGCGATGGAGAATATGACAATCGTCTATCATCCCGTTCTTTATGCCGCCTCTTTTGCAATCGCCATTTTTGCCTCCTTCGCTGCCTTAAAACTGTCAGTTGTATTCGCCAAAAAAACCGGCTCCTTTCGGATATTGTTCATTAAAATCGGAAGCGCGCTTTTAATGGGCGGCGCGATTTCCGGCATGCACTATACCGGAATGGCAGCTGCTACGCTTTTCATGGCTGACGGCCGTGACACAGGCCATGAAGGAATCGATACAGTTGAACTGGGCATCATGATCGTGCTTGTCAGCCTGATGCTTCAATGCTTCTTGATTTTCGGAGCCTTCACTGACAAGCGTCTGCTCCTTCATATCGAAAAAATTAAAGATAATGAGGAACGATTCCAGTCCTTGATCAACCACAATATTGATCCAATCTACGTTTTTTCGCTTGAAGGCAAGATGCTTTCCGCCAATTCATCGGGATACAGCCTTCTTGAAAAAATGGGAATTGAGCATGAGCGCCTGTCATCCGTTTTTCAGCAGGAGGACCATGACAGGCTGCTCGGCTGGTTTCTTCAAGTCCAAAATGAAAAACAGGCCATCAACCGCGATACGGAAATCGTGACAGCTGAAAAGCGTTATGATTTAAATGTGACGCTGATACCGGTTTACGTCAGAAAGCAGCTCGACAGCATTTATGTCATTTGCAAAGATATGACAAACCAGCGTGAAGCAGAACGCAAAATCCATAGAATGGCCCACTATGACGCGTTGACAGATTTGCCAAACAGACGGTATGCAGTCGACCATCTGGCAAATGTTCTAAAGCGGCAGGAAACGGGGACGGCCGTGTTGTTTTTGGATTTAAACCGTTTCAAAGTGTTTAATGATGCCCTTGGCCACGACGTCGGGGACCTGCTGCTGGTGGCGGCAGCACAGCGTTTGGCTTACTGTGTGCCCGATCAAGGCTTCATCGCCCGGCTGGGCGGTGATGAATTTATCATTGTCACTCCTTTACAAGGGACAGATCAGCTGACCAGGCAATTGATCAGTCAGTTTGAAACGCCTTTTCACATTAAAGAGCACCGCCTCAAAACATCCGTCAGTATCGGAATCGCCGTTTCTCCGGCCGATGGAACAGACGGTGATGAGCTGATGCGAAAAGCCGACATGGCCATGTACGCCGCAAAGCACAAGAGCAAAAGCAGATATCGGTACTTCTCGTCTTCCCTCGCCAGAAAGAACAGACCGTCATTGCAGGAGGAAACCGAGCTGAACTAAGCGCTTTCTCCAAGCAAATCACTGTACCGCCGCAAGCATCCGGGCTGAATTCCGGATGCTTTTTTTCGCTCTGTTATCCATAAGTTGCTATTCATGAAACAATCTGCAGAGAGGCATCAATAAAAGAAAAGGAGTTGAACCGAACCGATGCATACGATGTGGAAAGGCTCAATCAGCTTCGGCCTTGTCAATATCCCCATTAAACTGTTTGCAGCGACAGAGGATAAGGATATTAAATTAAGGTCGCTTCATAAAGAATGCCGCGCCCCTATTCAATATGAAAAAAAGTGCACAAACTGCCATCAGGAAATCGCGCCCGACGACATCGTCAAAGGCTACGAATATGTTAAAGGCAAATACGTCGTCTTATCGGACGATGAGCTGAAACAGCTCAAAGAAGAGCAGGAAGAAAAGGCCGTCGAAATTGTTGATTTTGTGCAACTAAAGGAAATCGATCCCATCTATTTCAACCGTTCATATTTCGTCGGACCGGGAGATAACGGTGTAAAAGCGTACTCACTTTTGCGCGAAGCGCTCAGAAAAACAGAAAAGATCGGAATCGCCCATATGACCATCCGCTCAAAAAAACAGCTCGCTATTCTTCGCGTCTACGAAAACTGCATTTTAATGGAGTCCATCCACTACCCTGATGAAGTCCGAAACGCAGCCCACGTACCCGGTGTTCCGGAAGAAACCGCGGTCAACGAAAAAGAGCTGCAAACCGCGATTTCACTAATAGACGAGCTGACGACAACATTTGCGCCTGAACAATATGAAGATACGTACAGAATCGCGCTGATGGATAAAATCAAAGAGAAAATCGACCAAAATGAAGGTGTCACGCCAAATGCTGGGGCCGCCGCTCCGCGCGAGGATGTCATCGATCTCGTGAGCGCTCTCCAAGCCAGCATCGAACGGACAAAAACGCCTGACCGGGAAGCAGCAAAAGCGCCTGTTGCAAAAGGAACCGGTGAGAAAAAGAAAAAAACGTCGCGCAAAAAAGCTTCAGAGGCAAAATAAAAAATGGGAATCACGATGCAGCCCGTATTGACTACATCCGCTCCCACAGGCGGCAATTGGCGGTATGAAGCCAAATATGACGGGTATCGAGGACTTTTAAAGATTTCGCAGTCCGGCGAAGTTTCGCTGATCAGCAGAAACACGCAGCCGCTCGAAAACACCTTTCCGGAAATTACGGAATTTGCAAAAAGTATGATCGAAAATCTCAAAGAACACTTGCCGATCATGATTGACGGGGAAATTGTGTCGTTGACAAACCGTTTTCGTTCCCGGTTTGAATACGTCCAAAAAAGGGGGCTAAGCAAAAAGGCCGAGTTAATTGAACAAGCTTCCGCGAAGAAACCGTGCCAGTACTTGGCTTTTGATTTATTGGTCTTTAAAGGAGAAAGTTTAACCTCGCTCCCCTATACCGAACGAAAACGCATGCTTTCCGACCTGATGAAAGAGCTCGGCTTGCCGATGGCTCCCGATCCGATGGCTCATGCACGAATTCAATACATCCCTGACACTTCTGATTTCCACGCCCTTTGGAATGCTGTTAAAAGGTTTGACGGCGAGGGAATTGTCGCGAAGAAAAAAGACAGCCGCTGGGCTGAAAATAAAAAATCGGCTGAATGGCTCAAGCTCAAAAACTACAAAAAAGCTGCTGTATTTATGACAGGCTATAACATGGCAAACCGTTATTTGACAATCGCCGTCTATGACCGCGGTCAAATCAAAGAAGTCGGTTCGGTTTCCCACGGACTCGGAGAACAGGAAAGAAACGCCATTCTTTCGATCGTCAAGCAATACGGAACCGAAACAAAGCCCGGCGAATATACCATTGATCCGTCGATTTGCATGACGGTTCATTATTTAACGATTCATTACGGGACATTGCGCGAGGTGTCGTTTGTTTCATTTGAATTAGACATGGCATGGGAAGATTGTACTTACAAGCGGCTGCTGCTGCATTCAAGAAACGTCCATCCCGACTTGCAGCTGACAAGCCTTGATAAAGTCATCTTTCCTAAAAGCAATAAAACAAAAGCGGATTACATCGGATATCTGAATGAAATCGGCGATTTTCTGCTTCCGTTTCTCGACAATCGGGCCCTTACCGTTATCCGTTATCCACACGGTTCCGGCGGAGAATCTTTTTTCCAAAAAAACAAGCCCGACTACGCACCCGAATTTATCACGTCCATTCGGGATGATGAGCACGAGCATATCATCTGCAGCGATTATTCGGTTCTGCTGTGGCTTGCCAACCAGCTTGCGCTGGAGTTCCATATCCCTTTTCAAACGGCCGATACGGCCCATCCGACCGAAATCGTTTTCGATCTTGATCCGCCTTCAAAGTCGGAGTTTCCGCTGGCCGTCAGAGCCGCGGAAGAGCTGTACCGTTTATTTGATCAGCTCGGCCTCTCATCATTTCCAAAGCTGTCGGGAAATAAAGGGATACAAATCTATATTCCGATTTCAAAAAACGCCTTTACTTATGAAGAAACCCGCCTTTTCACAAGCTTTGCGGCTTCTTATTGTGTCTCGCTTTTTCCCGATCTGTTCACAACCGAACGCCTGATTAAAAACAGGGGAGGAAAACTCTATATTGACTATGTGCAGCATGCTCCGGGAAAAACGATCATCTGTCCGTATTCCACAAGAGGCAATGAGCTTGGCACAGTAGCCGCACCGCTGTTTTGGGATGAAGTCCATTCAGACTTGTCACCCTCTAATTTTACGATGGAGGCTGTCGTCAAACGCACAAAGGAACTCGGATGCCCTTTCGAAAGCTTCTTCAGACAGCCCCAAGACAAACAGATCAAAGCTATTCTCGATCACTTAAAAGAAAATGACCGTTCGGAAAACTGACTTTTTCAGCGAAACAATAGGTGCTGGCTGTGGATTCCGGCTTTTTTCAGAAGGGCCATCAGCTGCTCCTGTTCCTCTTTTGTCAAGCCTGAAAAAGCCCGTGCAATTCTCAGGGAGTGGATCGGATAAATCTCATCGAGATATGCCTTTCCCTTCTCCGTCAAATTCGCATAGACAGACCGTTTATCTTTCGGGTCCTGCTCTCGTTTGATGAAACCGTTTTTTTCCAGTTTGTCGATCACATAGGTTACGTTCCCGCTTACAAGGAGCAGCCTCGAGCCGATTTGCTGCAGCTTTTGGGCTCCCCTCGTATACAAAAGCTCCAATACAGCAAATTCTGTAGGATTAAAGCCGTGTTCCTTGCTGTCCCGAATACTATGTTCTGAAACGCTTTTAAAAGCCCTGGCAAAAACCTTGTACAGCGACATAGCACGGTGAACTTCTTCCTCATTAAACGAAAGTCTCATATCATCTACCTCTTATACTATTTTCTTAAAATGAACCCGGGAAATGAAAACCCTTACAAATGTAGAAAAAGAAAGGGTCATGCTTTCCCATATTCTATATGTATATATTTTCGTTATCCGAAAGAAAACTCCTGCTTATTTTTTTTAAGATATTAAAAAGAAGCCCGTTTTTTTCAAAATGGCCGATTTTGAAAACGGGCTTTATTTTTCCGAAAAAAATAAAAATATTCATTTCTGAGTTCCGTAATCGTCATCCTCTGCAAAACATCCTGATTATACTCACCGAGTGAGTTCAGTTTTTTTAAATAGTGGTTTCTTTCCTTTTCCAAAGCGTTTTTTAACAATCTGCTCATGATCTTCTCCTTTCATTTTCGTTGATTGTATACTATAAGAATAGACCTTATTTATTAACCAGGCTTTAAGGGCTTGTAAAGTTTGCTTTCACTCCCCCTTCCGGATTTAAGAGGACTTTTGATAAAAGCCGTTCTGCACCGCTCTCAGCAGCGGAAACGCATCCTTGCCGGCAAGCTTCATTAATGTCTCGAGCAATTCGTCTCTCTTATTGTCTAAGGCAACGATTTCTTTGGCGAGTGAGATTGCTTTGTGTTCCTTCATCCAACGATTCCCCCTCATCAGTCTGTACCTACAGCATACAAAACACTTTTACCCATTGCATGGTTCCTGTAAACTTTTCTTCCGTGGTTTTTTAAAAAGTTTTTCAACAATGTTAGATTTTCTAACAGATGTCAGGTTTTTTCGCGCGTTTTCTTATATAATACAAAAAAAGTCATCTTAGGGGTGGGAAAATGACAGTCGAAGATCTTTCTTATAAAGATAAAAAAGTGATTTCAATTGGCATTGTCAGCGAGCTGACGGGTCTGTCGGTCAGGCAGATCCGCTATTACGAAGAACGCAAGCTGATCTATCCGCAGCGCTCTTCAAGAGGCACGCGCAAATATTCCTTCGCTGACGTCGAACGGCTGATGGAAATCGCAAACAAGCGGGAAGACGGTGTTCAGACGGCAGAAATCCTCAAAGATATGCGCAAAAAAGAACAGAGGCTGAAAAACGACCAGCAGCTCAGAAAGAAAATGCTCGAAGGACAGCTTAACGCTCATTTTAAATACAAAAACCGCTAAAAAAAACGAATCATTCCCTCCGGATGATTCGTCACCTGTTTTCCTACTGTTTCGTTTCCTTTATGTATCCAATGAAATCAATCATAACGCCTTTATCTGGATCATTGCGTATCCGAAACGCGATCGTTCCGGGCTGACCGGTATTTTCCATCTTATAAGCGGCATGAAACACATGGATGCTCGCTTCAGAAATTTGAAAATCATCAGCATGAAGCCCGGAAATTCCCCATTTCTGTTTGTCTTTCAGGATTGTTTCCGGAGAAGGGTTTGCGCCCTCCACGTACAACCGCTTCATCTTTGATAAATCATCGTCCAATATTGCCTCAAGCATATTCTCAACTGCGACGAGCCGCCTGTCCTTTCCTTCATCTTCATTCTGACAGCCGGCAACAATCATTGCAACGGCTAAACAAATCAGCACAGCTGCAATCCTTCTCATACCAATCCCCCCTGATCTCTGCCTAAAATATAAAGGCTTTTACGAATTCTGGCAAGCAAAAAACCCTCCCTAAAAAAGGAGGGCTGCTGCTTACAGCGAATGAATGAATGCAGTTGCAATGCCGAAGTAGATCAACAGTGACAAAATGTCATTTAATGTTGTGATCAGCGGACCTGATGCAATCGCAGGGTCGACGTTGCACTTGTGAAGGATGATCGGGACGATCGTTCCCGCCATCGTTCCGATGATCAGCGTGGCAAAGAGCGAAGTCCCTACCACAAATCCGAGCAGCAGATTCCCCTGCCATACAATCGCGATTCCTGTAATCACGACCGCACACACAATACCGATAATAATGCCGGCCTTGAGCTCCCGGAAAATCAAGCGGAAAATCGTTTTTTTATTGAGCTCTTCTTTTGACAGCCCTCTGATAACGACAGCGAGGGACTGTGTTCCGGTGTTACCCGTCATTCCTGCGATCATCGGCATAAAAAAGGCCAATGCGACAACCTGCTGCAGCGTGTCTTCAAAATAGCTCATGATGCTGCCTGAGATCAAACCGATGAACAGAAGCAAAATCAGCCACGGCAGACGTCGATATGCAGCGACATACGATTTTGTATCAAACGTGATCGCTTTACCTGATGCAGCAAATTTTTCGTAGTCTTCATTTGCTTCTTGGATGACGATGTCAATAATGTCATCGACCGTTACGATCCCGACAAGCTCATGGTTTTTTTCTACAACGGGAATCGCCAGAAAGTCGTACCGCTCAATGAGCCTTGCGACTTCTTCCTGATCTTGAAGAGCGTCCGCCGATATGACCCTTGTAAACATTAATTCCTGTACCTTCTCATCGGGTTCTGCCAAAATGAGATCCCGGTATGAGATAACCCCGACAAGCTGCTTTTGTTCATTGATTACGTATAAATAGTTGATGGACTCTGCGATTTCCGCAAAGCTTTTCAGCTTGACGACCGCTTCTTTTACAGTGTAATGCTGCGGAATCCAGACATAGCGGTTTGTCATGATTCTTCCCGCTGTTTCAGGCGGGTAGTTCATCAGAACGCGGACCGCTTCAGATTCTTCCGCTTCCATGCTGGAAAGAAGCTGGTCTTTCAGCTCTGAGTCCATTTCTTCAAAGAGCGCGGCAAGGTCGTCGTTGTCCATTTTATTCATCACATGGATCGCCTTTTCCTTGCCGACCTTGTTCAGAACGACAAGCTGCTCTTCTCTGTCAAGTTCGCCCATGAGATCGGTAATGTCTTCAACCGTTAAAAAAGACAGATACCGGCCGCGATGCTTTTCGGGCATTTCCTTAAACAGAATCGCCATATCATAAGGCTGCAGTTCCTCTAAAACGTTTTGAAACTCTTTTCGTTTTCCGTCTCTCAGTAAAATAATAATGCGTAAAATCAGTTCATCATATGTCATGTTTTTTACCATGGCAATCTGTACCTCCCTTTTCAGGAGATCCTTATATCACCATAGCAAAAGGGGTGAAGTATAAGGATCTCCTCATCAATCAATGTGTGATGCTGTAAAATATTTCTCGTATGTTTAAACCGCCTCGAATGGGGAGAATCCATACTTCCACCTCCTTGATTAATACGGAAAGTTCACTTTCCTCAAAAAATAAAAAAACACCTATTCATCGAAATGAAGGTGTTAAAAGCCATACAAAATAAAACCCTAACGCCTTCCATCGTAGAGCTTTAGCACTGTATGGCATAGGCAGCATGCCAGCTGCATTAAAAATCACCTTAGATCGATGATTTCTGTTGACCCATTGGCGTCTTTGGACATTTTTGGGCAGCAGCGTATCTCCATACAGGAGCCTCACCTAACGAAGAGCTGTATTTACCGGACACAATGAGATTACAGAAAAAAAGGATAACTGTCAATAAGAAAAGCAACTTTCATGCTCTCTATTATGTGTTGATACCCTTTTTCGTCAAAATTAAACCAGCTCTTTCGCCGAGGTGCCGAGCTCCGTTCTTATTTTTCGCTTTCCTGTTCAAGGTCGTCCTTTGACAGCAGGTGATAGTTTTCGTGCAGCAAAAGCGCGTATTCTCCTTCATATTTTGGATGCGGCACAAACTCCGCCTGCTCGATTGATAATTCGTCTCTTTTTTCATCTTCATGTTCTTTCATCATGTATCAACTCCTTTTTTTTAATAGGATATCCTTTTGCCGGGATAATATGATGAAGCGAAATCTCATATATCTAGTGATTCTCTCGCCCTTTCACCGCTTTCACAGGTCTTTTCGCTTACAATTCCAGCATTGTTCGCAGTTATTCGACTTTTCTCCTCTATTATCTATATTTTTTAACTTTTCATAAAATTCATACAAATGAACCTTTTTTTAACAAAGTGAATGTTTTACAATAAAATCACGCACCTTGTAACCCATCTAAAGCAGCATATAACAAGGAGGGCTTTGAAATGCAAATGCGATTAATTCCTTATGTCACTGACACAAAGCTGATGGACGTGAACGAACTGCCGGAAGGAATCGATGCGATTAAGGCACCGGAGCTGTGGTCACAAGGTTTTAAAGGAAAAGATATCACTGTCGCAGTGCTTGATACAGGCTGTGATGCAACCCATCCAGATTTGGCAGACCGAATCATCGGAGGCAGAAACTTTACTGATGATGACAACGGAAAAGAAGATCAATTTCATGATTATAATGGACATGGCACCCATGTGGCGGGTACGATTGCCGCAAACGATCAAAACGGAGGCATTTCCGGCGTAGCACCCGAAGCGAACCTATTAATCGTCAAGGTGCTCGGCGGTGAAGACGGCAGCGGGGATTATGAATGGATCATCAACGGGATTAACTACGCCGTCGAGCAAAAAGCCGATATCATTTCAATGTCGCTCGGCGGTCCTGCCGACGTTCCGGAATTGAAAGAAGCGGTGACAAACGCCGTGAAAAGCGGAGTGCTTGTCGTCTGCGCCGCAGGAAACGAAGGCGACGGCAATGACCGTACAGAGGAGTACTCATACCCGGCTGCATACAACGAAGTCATCGCTGTCGGGTCCGTGTCATTGACACGGGAGTCTTCCGAATTCTCAAACGCGAACAAAGAAATTGACCTCGTTGCACCTGGAGAAGAAATCCTCTCTACATTGCCTGATCATCAATACGGAAAGCTGACGGGAACATCGATGGCTACACCGCACGTCAGCGGCGCGCTCGCTCTCATCAAGTCAGCTGAAGAAGAGGCGTTTAAACGGAAACTGACAGAACCCGAACTGTATGCTCAGTTAATCCGCCGCACGCTTCCTCTTGATTACTCAAAAGCGCTGATCGGCAACGGATTCTTATATTTATCAGCGCCGGAGGTACTGGCGGAAAAAGCCGGCGAAGCAAAACTTCTTTCCCTTTAACAGCCTAAAGGAGGCTGCCGACAATGTCGGCGGCTTTTTTCATGGCCTTGCATAAGGCTGAATCTTTTTAATTGCAAGAATTCAAAAATTATTTTGACTAAAAGATCGTGGCGGTATATAATCTACTAAACAATTTCATCGCCGGGAACATGGTAATCTAACGAGGTTAGATTTTAAAAGGGAAGTTTGGTGAAAATCCAACGCGGTCCCGCCACTGTGAATGAGGAGGTTATTTCATAAAACCCACTGTTTCTATATGGGAAGGGGGAAATAACCGTCGATTCATGAGCCAGGAGACCTGCCTGTTCTGACGCACCAAAAACCTACGGTCGATAGGAGGTGTTCGAGTTGACGTAACAATCGCTACGTTTATTTCTCGTTCGCAAAATGCTGTTTTCAGGCATTCACCTTCTCATTGTCCGAAGTGTGAGTGTCTTTTTTTATTGAACACTAAAAGGAGGAGACCAGAAATGACTAATGTAAAAACGAGCAGCTTGGGTTTTCCAAGAATCGGCTTGAACAGAGAATGGAAAAAATCGCTTGAGGCTTATTGGAAAGGAAACACTGACCGTGAGACCTTTTTAAAAGAAATGGACGATCAATTTTTAGCAGCGCTCCAGACTCAGCTTGATCAGCAAATCGATATCATACCGGTTTCCGACTTTACCCTGTACGACCACGTTCTTGACACGGCGGTGATGTTCAACTGGATTCCAAAAAGATTCAAGGATGTAAATGATCCTTTAGATACTTATTTCGCAATGGCGAGAGGCACGAAAGATGCTGTATCGTGTGAAATGACAAAATGGTTTAACACAAACTATCATTACATTGTGCCTGAATATGAAAAAGGCGCACAATACCGTGTGACAAGAAACAAACCGCTTGAAGATTACAAAAGAGCAAAAGCAGCATTGGGAACAGAAACAAAGCCCGTCATACTCGGCCTTTACACTTTCGTAGCCCTTGCAAAAGGCTATGAACAACAAGACATCAAAGATATTTATAACCAACTGACACCTCTTTACATCCAGGTTCTGAAAGAGCTTGAGCAGGAAGGCGTCAAATGGGTGCAAATTGACGAACCTGCTCTTGTGACGGCTTCACATGAAGAAGCGGCTGCTGTCAAAGAAATCTATCAGACGATGACAGAGGAAGTCCCTGGACTGAATATCCTTCTGCAAACCTATTTTGACTCGATTGATGCTTATGAAGAGCTGATATCGTTTCCTGTCGCCGGAATTGGGCTTGATTTTGTTCATGATAAAGGGAAAAACTTCGAACATCTAAAAACACACGGTTTTCCTAAAGACAAAGTCCTTGCCGCCGGCATTTTAGACGGACGCAACATTTGGAAAGCCAATCTCGAAGAGCGCCTGGACCTGACACATGAGCTGATCCAGAGAGCGGGTGTTGACGAAGTCTGGATTCAGCCTTCAAACAGCCTGCTTCACGTCCCTGTCGCAAAACACCCTGGCGAACATCTTGCCGATGATCTCTTGAACGGTTTATCTTTTGCAAAAGAAAAGCTTCTGGAGCTTACACTGCTGAAGAACGGACTTGTTTCCGGAAAAGCGGCCATCCAAGCGGAAATCGATGAAGCTCACAGACACCTTCAAGCTCTCAAACAGTACGGTGCAGCCACAAATTCGGCCTTTGCCGAAGAAAGAGACAAGCTGACTGAGGAAGACTTTAAACGCCCGACAGCTTTTGAAGAAAGACTGCGGATTCAAAATGAATCTCTCGGACTTCCCCTATTGCCGACAACAACGATCGGCAGTTTCCCACAGACGGCGGAAGTGCGGAGCGCGCGGCAAAAATGGCGGAAAAAAGAATGGTCCGACGAGCAGTATGAAGCATTTATTCAGGAAGAAACAAAGAAATGGATTGATATTCAGGAAGAGCTCGGACTTGACGTTCTCGTTCACGGAGAATTCGAACGGACAGACATGGTTGAGTATTTCGGCGAAAAGCTCGGAGGATTCGCCTTTACTAAATACGCCTGGGTTCAGTCCTACGGTTCCCGCTGCGTCCGGCCGCCGGTCATCTACGGAGATGTCGAGTTTAAAGAGCCGATGACGGTAAAAGAAACAGTTTATGCCCAATCCTTGACCTCGAAGAAAGTCAAGGGCATGCTGACAGGGCCTGTTACCATTTTAAACTGGTCCTTTGCCCGCTATGACCTGCCGAGAAAAGAGATTGCCTTCCAAATCGCCTGTGCCCTCCGTAAAGAGGTTGAGGCGCTTGAAAAAGCAGGCATTCGAATCATTCAGGTCGATGAACCTGCCTTGAGAGAAGGCCTGCCGCTTAAAGAACGGGATTGGGACGAGTATCTCAAATGGGCTGCCGAAGCGTTCAGACTGTCCACTTCATCCGTGGAAGATACGACGCAAATCCATACGCATATGTGCTACAGCAACTTTGAAGATATCGTAGACGCGATCGAAGATCTTGACGCAGACGTCATTACGATTGAGCACAGCAGAAGCCACGGCGGATTCCTTGATTATCTGGAACAGCACCCTTACCTGAAAGGGCTCGGGCTTGGCGTATATGATATTCACAGCCCTCGCGTCCCTTCCAGCGATGAAATGCTCACGATCATAGAAGACGCGCTGAAAGTCTGCCCGGCTGATCGCTTCTGGGTCAACCCTGACTGCGGTTTAAAAACGAGACAGCCTGAAGAAACGATCGCAGCGCTTAAAAATATGGTTGAAGCAGCCAAACAAGCAAGAGGCAAACTGGCTCAGACTGTTTAATTTCACAAAAAATCCAACACAAACGCCGCCTGTTCACACGGGCGGCTCTTTTCATGGCCTCAGTCCTTTTTAGGCCGAAAGAACCGTTATATAAGGTACGTCCGCCCAAAAAACATTAAGACTTTTGATTCATTCGTACGATTTCCTTCCGTATCCTTTTCTTTTAACATATTTGTAGTAGATGATGGAAGGGAAGGAAAATATGTAGTGATTGACGATGGAATAGCGTTAGAACGAAAAATCAAACGAAAAATATATCAGGAAGACATTCACTCTCTTCAGCTATACGTAAAAGACGTGAATGCCGCCATTGATGAGCTGAGGCAGGAAAGTTCTTCTATTTTAAAAGCACACCAAATGTATATCAACGGATGGCGCGGACAGGCGCGCGAAATGTATGACGCGCTTTTGGACGATCTTGACCGAGCGGAATCGCGCGTGTATGACAGGCTGAGAGCCATTAAAGAGCAGGCGTCCGAAGAAATTGAGCGGCTTCAGCTGAAAGCCGAGGAGCTGACATGACGATCCGGCTGAACATCAATGATCTGCACGCGCTCGCCCGCCAATTTCGCTATTCCCACCAGCGAATCAGCGATTTAATACACCTTTTGAACCGCCATTTTCATGTTCTTTTCTCCAGCGTGAAAACAGCAAGGACATACGGCATCGATCAGGCGCAATCCGAAATGGAACATGAACTCAAAGGATTTTTACACACGCTCGAAGATTTGCACCATCTCCTGCACTTTACAGAAATCCGCATGAAAAAGACCGACCAGATGCTTGCAGAGAAGCTCTTCAACAGCGGCGGGCGTCTGGCGGGCTACCTGCCGATCATGTCTTTTTTGGCAGCAGCCAAATGTTCCTCTGACAGCTACAGACTGACCGCTCCGCCGCTGTCTGAACCGCTCGCTCTCATGAAGCAGATCAAACAAATCGGTCTGTCAGGACTCTTTACGAAAAAACGAGCAGCAGCATATATTCAGTTTGATGAAGAGGGACAGCAGCAGCTGTGGTCAGCACGCCGCATGATCAGCCGCACAATCGCCGACAACCTTTGCCTTCTGGCATATCAGCAAATCGCAAAAGGCCCGCTTTCTCTTACGGTCTTACTTTTCGGAAAAAAAGCGGAAGCAGATGCGGCAGATGTCAAAACCGTTTGTCTTTCAAAAAACAAACCGATTTCCGCTGCCACGCTTCACAGTTTCAGTGCGAAAATATATTCCGGCTAAGAGGTGCAGGCCTCGCTAATAGAAAAAGCCTGATTTCAACAATCAGGCTTTTTGGCATGCCTACCAGGTGGCATTCTTTGCTTCTACTCTATGTTCCCCGTCTCCTTCTCTTTCGATCGTGACGCTTCCATCCTCGGAAACTGTTACAACCGCAAGAGCTGTGTCATGAACATAGCTTGAATTCCATAGTTCACTGACCGGCCTCTTTTTCAACACATTCAAGAGCATCAAAATAAACACGGAATGGCTGACAATGAGGACATTGCCTTCCCGATGGCGGCGGAGAATGAATTCATACGCCTGGCTGACCCGTTTTTCAAAATCGTAAAAGCTCTCCCCTTCATCAGGCATGTATGTTTCAGGCGCATTAAAATACGCTTCGAGCAAGTCAGGATCGCTTTGTTTGATCTCATCATACGTTTTTCCTTCCCAGCGGCCGATCGAGATTTCTTTTAATCTGTCGTCTGTTATAAAGGGAATGCTGCGGTTCTGCAGCATAGCCCGCGCGGAATCAACGGCCCTGCCGCTTGGACTGGAATATGCAGCCTGGAATTGAACACCTTTCAGCCGTTCGCCGAGGGCATTTGCGTTTGCCAGCCCCAAAGCCGTTAAATTGGAGTCTTCCCAGCCTTGCATTCTTTTTTCTATATTCCATTCCGTCTGACCGTGTCTTGCAATATACAATGTAAGCAAAACATCATCCCCCGTTCATCATACTAGCATTCATTGTATGCGATGTGCGGTTTGAAATCAAACATACTGAATATTCTGATACAAGTTTATTTTGCCGGATTCATCAGCTATAATAAGAAGGCAGGACAACCAAGGAGGATACAGAAATGAATCATGAAACATTTTTGCAGCGCGCAATCGACCTTGCGGTGGAGAGCGTGAAAAGCGGCACAGGCGGACCTTTTGGCGCTGTGATTGTCAAAGACGGCCAAATTATCGCCGAGGGAAAAAACAATGTCACAACAAGCAATGATCCGACAGCGCACGCGGAGGTAACGGCTATTCGGCTCGCCTGTGAAGCACTTGGCGATTATCAGCTGAACGACTGCATTCTTTATACAAGCTGTGAACCGTGCCCAATGTGCCTGGGAGCCATCTACTGGGCGAGACCGAAGGAAGTTTACTTTGCCGCTCAGCATTCAGATGCCGCATCGGCCGGTTTTGACGACTCTTTTATTTATGAAGAAATCACCAAAACGAAAAGCGAACGGACAATTCCTTTTTATAAAATGGACCTTCAAGCAAAGCTTGAGCCTTTTCTTACGTGGGAAACGACCGATCAAAAAGTGGAATATTAAAAAAAGCTTCCTTATAAAGGAAGCTTTTTCATTTTGAAGCAGACGGCTCATACCATTCAAGCTTTTGATCTTCCGATTCAAAGTCAAGGCTTTCTGCTTTTCCATCCTTTTCAATTTCAAGCCTGACGATTTTCCCTTTCAGTTTTTCAGGTGCTTCGGCAACATCCCTCTCAAAATCGGCTGTTTTCTGATAAGTTTTTTCCCCTGCTTTTGTTTTGATTGTAATGTTTTGCTCCGACTCACTGACAAACGTGGCGATGATTTTTCGGCTGCCGTCTTTCTCCTGCTCATATACGCCATTTTGGTCGGCTTTTGACTGCGGCATAAGCTCGGCTTCTTCCGCTTCTTGCGTTTTTCCATCCACCTCTACCTTCACAAGCTTCCCGATTAAGTCATCATGGTCTTCTTCGCTGTGAAAGCGGCTGCTTTTCGGGACAATCAGTTCCTTATCCTTTATTTCGAGCGTGATTTGGTCATCTTCGGCATGAACATACTTGCCTATCAAATCAAAATCTTCTTCAGACCGGATATTTTTGTCAAGAGAATATGTTTTCAAATCAGGCGCTTTCTGTTTGGCCGTATCAGCCGAGGGTTGATCTCCGTTGTTCTCCTTAGCTCCGGTTGCGCATCCTGCAAGGACAAAAGCGAGAGAGAGCACGGTGTATACAAGCGCTTTTTTAAGATATGACATATGCTGCTCCTTTCTAAAAAAGAAAGCAAACAAGCTTTGTTTGCTTTCTCGTTTTCACCTTTGTGTTTGAATTATTTTACTTCAAGACTGACGTCGATATTTCCTCTCGTCGCTTTTGAATAAGGGCAAAAGTCATGAGCGGCTTCGACCAGCTCTTTCGCTTTTTCTTTTTCTACCCCGCCCGATGTGACGATCAGCTTGACGCCGATTTTAAAACCGCCGTCACTCTCATCCTTCAGCAAGCTTACATGGCCTTCGACCTCAGAATCGATATCAATGCCTTTTTGTTTTGCGACATGCTCCAATGCGCCACCGAAGCACGCCGCGTAACCCGCCGCAAAAAGCTGTTCAGGATTTGTCCCTGATTCGCCTTCTTTTTTTTCATTTGGCATGACAATGTTGTGGTCCAAAACCCCATCATCTGATTTGACATGTCCGGATCTTCCGCCTTTTGCCGTGACTTTTGCTGTAAATAATGCAGTCATCCTGATTCCTCCTTACGTTTTTTTCCTCTACTCTTTATATTTCACAAAACGAGTTTTTTAAACATCCGTTTTTGTTTTTTTGGGTTTTCAGCCGAACAATGGGAAAAGAACGCAAAATCTTATACAATAAAAAGGAACATAGAAAAGAGTTGGTGAAACGATGGCAAATGAATTTGAACATATGAGGCTTGACAGACAGCTTTGTTTTCTCCTTTATGCAAGCTCGCGTGAAATGACGAAGCTTTACAAGCCGCTGCTTGATAAACTCAATATTACGTATCCTCAGTACCTCGCACTCCTTTTATTATGGGAACACGAGGAATTAAGCGTCAAAACAATGGGTAAGCTCCTTTATCTCGATTCCGGCACACTGACGCCGATGCTGAAGAGAATGGAGCAGCACGGGCTTTTAACAAGAGAGCGGTCGCCTGAAGATGAACGGTCTGTGATCGTCAGGCTGACAGCAGGCGGCCAGGCACTTCAAGAAAAAGCTAGCAGCATTCCGCAACACATGATCGCCCAGACCGATCTGTCGGCTGACGAACTGAAAAACTTGAAGCAAACGCTTGAATCCCTTCTTGCTTCATTGACGAAAAAAACAGATGCGCAGTAAAGACAGCAAAAAGGCGCCTTCGATGTGAAGGCGCTTCAGATTGTTGACAAAATCCCAAAACGGCTTTTTGTTTTGGGATTTTGTCATCCCTTCAGCGTGATTGAAAACCCTTGCAGTCTAGGAAGGCTGAGCATCGGAGCGGAGCGAATGTTGGAATTCGTGAGCACCGACGCGCAGGCCTGACAACGAATGCGAGGGTTTGTCGACACGCTGAGGCGCCTTCGATGTGAAGGCGCCTCTCTTTTTAAGAAATAACTTCAAGGTTGACATCAACATTTCCGGAAATTGCTTTTGAATACGGGCAAACGGTATGAGCTTGATGAACGAGTTTTTCGAGCTCCGGCTGTTCAACGCCGGTTCCCTTTACTTGCAGCGTGACACTGAGCTTATAGCCTCCATCTGCTTCATCTTTCAGAAGGCTGACGTTCGCCGTCACCTCCGTTTCCATTTTAAGACGCGCTTTTTGGGCGGTCAATTGCAATGCACTGTCAAAGCATGCCGCGTATCCGGCGGCAAACAGCTGCTCCGGATTGGTGGCATTTTCGTTCTCTTTGGCTTTTGGCGTTCCCGGCATGGCCAGCTCCAGTTCAAGGACGCGGTCAGATGAGGTGACTTGTCCGTCTCTGCCACCTTTGGCAATAGCTTGCGAGGTAAATAGCGGTTTCATGATTATCGTCTCCTTCAATTTCAATTGTGCACAATTTAATTTTATAAAATTAAATACAATAACGCAACAAAAAAACATCCTGTCTGCATGGCAAGACAGGATGTTACACTTTCATATCCGGATTTGTCCGTTTCCTTTAATGATATATTTAGAAGAAGTCAGCGCTTTAAGGCCCATCGGCCCCCTTGCGTGAAGCTTTTGCGTGCTGATGCCGATTTCGGCGCCGTAGCCGAATTCAAAGCCGTCTGTAAAACGTGTGGAAGCATTGTGGTAAACCGCTGCAGCATCAACAGACGTTAAGAAAAACCGGGCGTTTTCCTGATTTTCAGTCAGAATCGCTTCCGAATGACGTGTGCCGTACTGCCTGATATGCCGGATGGCTTCATCGATCCCGGCGACGGTTTTGATGCTGACAACCGGCGCAAGAAACTCGGTTTCCCAGTCTGTCTCGCGAGCCGGAACCGCAGATGGCAGCATCGTGCATACGGCCTCGTCTCCCCTGATTTCGACGCCTGCTTCTTCAAGCTTTTGAAGCAGCGCTTTCGTATGCTCTTCCGCCCAGTCTTTATGGATGAGCACCGTTTCAATTGCATTGCAGACAGAAGGACGCTGCGTTTTGGCATTGATGACAACCTGCTCGGCCATGTCGGGCTTTGCCGATTCATCAATGAATATGTGACAGTTCCCTGCGCCTGTTTCAAGCACAGGCACTGTGGATTCCCGCACCACCATATCGATGAGGTTTTTCCCTCCTCGCGGAATCAGCACATCCAAGCCGTCGTTTAAAGTGAACAGCTGTTTTGCCGTTTCCCTGCCTGTATCTTCAATGAGCTGAACGGCATCCTGCGGAAGCGCAGATTGTTCGAGCGCATCCCTGATCACGCGGACGAGCGCTTGATTGCTGTTGATGGCTGATGAACTGCCCCGCAGAATGACGGCATTTCCCGTTTTCAAACAGAGGGTTGCGGCGTCGACCGTTACATTCGGACGGGCCTCGTAGATCATTCCGACGACTCCGAGCGGCACCCTGACATTTTCAATGAAAAGCCCGTTGTCTTTGCGGATCGTTTCAAGCGTTTCCCCCACAGGATCTTCAAGCTTAATGAGCAGCATGACGGCGTCTGCCATATCATTCAGCCTTTCCGGCGTTAAGGCAAGGCGGTCAAGCAGCGCAGGCGAAACGCCTTTTTCTTTGCCGCGGACGATATCTTTCTCGTTTTCTGCTAATATCTCATCTTGCTTAAAACGGAGCGCCTCAGCGATGAAGGAAAGCGCCTCATTTTTCTTTTCAGTCGGCTGATGAACCAGTTCTTCCTTTGCGACTTTGGCCTTTTTTGCTTTTTCAATCACTTCGCTCATCTTTTTCATCCCCTTATTCTTTAATGCTTACCCAATCATTTCGATGGATGACTTCTATCCCTTCTTCATGATGGAACTCATCGCTTCGTTTCCCTTTCACCTCTTCAAGCTCTGCAGCGGAGTACAGCGTTTGGCCTTTCCCGGCCAACCCGTTCGGCCCGTAAACTTCGACAACCGCCCCTTTCGAAAAATCTCCGAATATTTTTGTTACGCCGGCCGGCAGCAGGCTCCCGCCGTTTTCGGTAATCGCCAGCTCCGCCCCCTCATCAACGGTAATCTTCCCTGATACAGGAGAATGAAAGGCGATCCACTGCCTATGATTGTTGACGGAAGACAGGTCGGATTGGCCGATATAGGTACCGTCCCCGTTTCCTTTTAAAATCTGAATCAGCTTATCATCTCCCTCTCCGGAGCCTATGAAAACATTGACGCCGAGTGAAAGAGCGGTTTTTGCCGCCAAAAGCTTCGACTTCATTCCGCCCGTCCCGACTTTTGAACCGGCGGAAGCGGCGCAGCCCAAAAGTTCGTCCGTAATTTCGGGAATGTAATCAAAACGGCGGGCATCAGGATGCTCAGCCGGATTCGAGTCATAAAGGCCGTTAATATCCGTTAAAATGATGAGTTTGTCGGCATGAAGCAGTCCGCTCACCAGGGCAGAAAGCATGTCATTGTCCCCAAACGTCAATTCTTCAACAGATACCGAATCATTTTCATTAATAATCGGGACAAGCCCCCGTTCAATCAGTTCCATAATGGTCGCATATGCATTTCGATACCGTTCCCGTTTGGCAAAATCGTTTCTCGTCAATAAGATTTGCGCAGGCTTGATATCGTGGTCTGCAAAATGCTCAATGTATGTTTGCATTAACAAGCTCTGGCCGACGGCCGCTGCAGCCTGTTTTCCCTTTAGCGTGACAGGCCTTGCGGGATAGCCGAGCTGTAAAAATCCCGCAGCGACAGCACCCGACGAAATGAAGATGACTTCGTGGCCTTCTTTTTTCAGAGCAGCTATCGCTCGAACATGGTCATTGACCTTCTCCTCATCGATGCTGCCTTTCGAGTTGGTTAATGAACTGCTTCCGATTTTAATGACAATCCGTTGTTTTTTCACGTTTTTCCCCTCCGAGATGATCTGGCAGAAGCCAATAAAAAAAGCCCTTTTCGTCCAAATAAAAAAGGACGAAAAGAGCTTTCCGCGGTACCACCTTCATTGAATGCGCAGAAAAAAGCGCATTCCTCTTTCCCCTTTAACGCCAGGGTATGCGCCCAGGTTTTCCCCCTGGGACTCCGAGGCAGGTTCGGCAGGTTTCATGTGGTGAAATGTTTCAGCATGCCATTTCACTCTCTTTCACAGAAAGAACTGCTTACTGGCCCTCTTCAACGCTCGTGATTTTTTATTATTATGCCTAGGAAAAACGCCTCTGTCAAGAGGTAGATCTAACAATTTAATTGAAGACGATCGTCTTGTTTCCATGCACGATAATCCGGTCTTCCAAGTGCCATTTGACCGCTCTTGCCAAAACGCTTCTCTCAATCGTGCGGCCGATGTTTTTCAATGCTTCCACATTGTCTCTATGGTCGACCCGTTCGATATCCTGTTCGATGATCGGTCCTTCATCCAATTCGTTTGTCACATAATGCGATGTTGCCCCGATCAGTTTAACGCCTCTTTCATATGCCCGTTTATACGGATTCGCTCCGATAAAAGCCGGCAGGAAGGAGTGGTGAATATTAATGATTTTGTTCGGATGAGCCGAGACAAAATCAGGCGTTAAAATCTGCATGTAGCGGGCGAGAACGATGACATCCGCACGATACTCTTCAAGCCATTCCAGCTGCTGTTTTTCCACTTCCTGACGGATGTCTTTGTTCGCTTTCATGTAAAGGAACGGAATATTCAGCGATTCAACGGTTTCTCTTGCATCTTCATGATTGCTGATAACCGCTGCAATTTCCGCCATCAAATTGCCGCTCTGCCATTCCCATAGAAGTTCATTCAGGCAGTGAAGCTCTTTTGAAACGAAGATAGCGACGCGTTTCAGCTCGCTCGCCAAATTCATGCTCCACGTCATTCGGAAAGACTCCGCCACAGAGGCGAAAGTCGCTTTCATATGTTCGATCTTTTCGCGGATGCCTTCGGCTTCAAACTCAATCCGCAGAAAGAACCGGCCTCCTTCGGGGTCTGTCGTATACTGGCTCGATTCAATAATATTCGCACCGTTTTCAAATAAAAATGAAGACACGGCGGCAACGATTCCAGGCTGATCCGGACAGCTGACCAGAAGGCGGGCCTTATCGTTATTGATTTCCTGATATTGCGATAACTGCTGTTTCATATATGCATTCATTTTCGTAAAAACCCTCTTTGCTTGTAATTCGTAAACTATCTTTTCATTATACTGGAGTTTATTGAAAAATCAATTTACGAAATCCCATTTGCATCAACCAGACTCTAGCTAATGAGTTTCAGCCCGACGGCAGATCCCAAAATGAGCGCGATGAAAAAGATGCGTTTTCCGTCTTTCGGCTCTCCGTAAAACAGGATCCCGACAAGCGCACCTCCAACCGTGCCGATCCCTGTCCAAACTGCATACGCCGTTCCCATCGGCAGCGTCTCCATCGCAAGGGAAAGCAAGAAAAACGAAGCGGCAAAACCGATGATCAACAAAAAGATCCATCTCAGCCGCTTGTCTTTATGAAACTGGTTCATCATCGTCACGCCGAGCATTTCCAGCAGGCCGGCGGCGATTAGGTAGATCCATTCCATTATGACGCCTCCCCTTTCTCTTCATTTGTTACAAGCTTCAAGCCGATCACGCCGCAAAGCAAAACACCGATCAGAGCAAGCTTGGCGATATTTGCCGGCTCATGAAACAAGACGATTTCACAGACGACTGTTCCCGCCGTGCCGAGACCGGTAAATACGGCATACACGGTTCCGACAGGCAGCTTCTCCCCCGCCTTCACCAGTATATAAAAGCTCATCGCGACGGCAGCCGCCGTGCCGATCCATTCAAGAGCCGAATCAGCGTGTTTCAGCCCCATGACCCAGCCAATTTCAAACAAGGCTGCAAGTATGACACTGCCCCATCTCATCAAAATCCCTCCAATTCATTTTCAGCAAAAGAAAAAACCCGGGCTATCGATGAAAACGATACTCCCGGGCTTTTATCCCTCCGTGTGCATATGAACAAATCATATGTGTTTTCTCTCGGACCAGGCCACATCGGAATGTGCGGAACCCTAGAAAACTTTAACGCTTTGAAGTTTGCTAATTAGCATCATACCAAATCATACGAAAAAATCAACTGTTTTGCCTGCGGAACTCTCTTAAGCAGGCCTGGATATGCGCCTGGTGATAGCGGTTATGATCAGACATGTGCCAGATCCCCCAGCGGATCGTCGCAAACCCTCCCTCATACGGAACCTTCTTCAGCAAGTCTTTTTCCGAAAAGCCTTTAGCGGTGTGTTTCAACATCTCCAACACCTCGTCATACCACTCGATGAACACGGATAAGGGTACGCCTTTTACCTCGGGCAATCGTCCGTTTTCATCCGTCATCGGCCCGTATTTCTCTTCCAGCTCTCTTGGAAATTCTCTTCCCTTCAGCCTGTAAACCCAGCGGATATCGACATTGATTAAATGATAGATCAGCTGGGCGATGCTGTTTTTGTCGCCATGCTCACCCTTAAATTCCAGCTCCTCCTGACTGATGCCGGAGACGATTGATTTCAGCCGGTCGATGTTTTCATTGACCGCTGAAAAAAGCACTCCGACTGTCGGCGCCATCTCTTCAACTGGAGATAAATCTTTCAAAAACTGCATGTCTTCACTCCTCCTGTTTAAAGATATTTTTCAGCAGCCCTTCATTTTCAGGAGCGAGGAAACTGAAACCATAGTAGGCAGCGACAGCCGATGCCGTTGTCCATACTGCGAGACTCCCCGTCATCCACAGCGCCGTTTGCCGGCGCCTTGCCCCAAAGCCCATGCACATAAACGCGGTTAAGTGGGAGCCGATAAAGAAAGGTCCGACGAAAGAAAGGCCCGGGATGCCGTAGGTCAGCCATATTTTTTTCGCCCTGCTTTTCCTTTTTGAGAGCTTACCAGTCTCCGTTCCCAGCTCCCCGCGCCTTCTTTCAAGCCACGCCTTTACTTTGTCAATTAAAAAAATAAGCAGCAGTACGGTTAATAGATTTCCGAATAGTGCGATAATAGCAGACGGTACGGGTTTAAGACCGGCAATGATCGCTAGCGGCACGACACCGATCACTTCAAACCACGGAATCGCAGCCAAAATAAAGACGAGTACATAGCCCCACATCATATTCATATATCGGCCACCTTTCATGCTCTGATCATAAACGTTGTGATCGCCAAAAGGCAAGAGTCTTTACCTTAAAAAATATAATGCTCTTTCGGATTTCATTCATATTGAGCCGTATTTTTGGCACGCTTTGTTTCAATGAACATGACGAGCAGCAGCCCGATATAGGGAATATAAGTTTCTGCCATCATGGCTCCCGCTGAATCCCACTTCATATACTGAAACAAAAAATGCGTTCCAGCTAAAAGCAGCGGCAATATGGACAAGGCTCCAGCTTTCAACCTGAAAGACAAACATACGATCACAAGAAACGACAGAGCCATAATCAGCCAGCGGCTTCCCCCTTCAAACGAAAAAACCGGTGTCCCGAATTGCCGGTCAATAAAAATAATGGCCAGAATCGGAAAAAACGTCAAAGCGGCGTACATCATCGTATACATGAAGGCCGTTTTCTTCCCTTTAAACGCTGAAATCCGGCCCAAAAGCGGTAACATAACCGCTGCCAGCAAAATGTAAAGCGGATAGCCTGCCAGCGTATAGACAGAATAATCGAGGCTGTCGTTCACGGCATCACTGAATATAAAATAGGATATCGCGCCGATTAAAATGGCAAAGAACAACTTAGCGATCTCCCCCGGCTTTGATGAAAGCTCTTTTGACAGCGCTTGAACATATGACTTGGGAGAATCCCCCAAAATTTGCCGGACGGTTTTTCCCTCCTTTTCTCCTTCCAAGGCATGAACGGTCAGCTCATCCATGATTCCTTCGATTTCTTTGTCGCTTTTTCCTAAAGACATTAAGTACATTCTCATGTCGTCCAATACGTTTTGCATGTCCTTTGATAGCACGATTTCACTTCTCCTTCAGTTTTTTTTCGAGCAGCGCATTGACGTTCCCGGATAATGCTTTCCAACGGCCGATGAACGATTGAAGCTCCGCTTCGCCAAGGGGCGTAAGTCTGTAATATTTTCTCTTCGGGCCGCTCGCCGACCGTTTTAGTTCGGTCTCCACCCATTTTTCCTTTTGCATGCGGAGGAGAATCGGATAGATGCTTCCTTCGCTGATATCTGAAAAACCGTATCCCGCAAGCACCTTTGTCATTTCATAGCCGTAAATCTCCCCCTCGGATATGACGGCAAGCAGACATCCTTCTAAAATCCCTTTCAGCATTTGCGTTGAACTCATAAGCCACCTCTTTTATGTATCTTGCAATACAAGATACACGAATCATAACATATGCTATTTTGTATTGCAAGATACCTGAACAAAAAAGCGGACATCCACATGTCCGCTTTGCGTATGTTACTTCAGTTTTCCTGCGCCTGCCTGTGCTTCAACGATTGCCGGCACATCTTCTGCGTCGTCGATTTTTTCAAACAGCGTCGGCTTCCAGCCGGCCGTTTTTTTAATAGACGCATGGTTTGCTTGGTTGTATGTGCTGACAACATCGATTTTTGCGACGCTTTTTTGGTCGTTTACGACCGTATCTTTTTCATATAAAGCGTCACCTTTAAAGACTTTCATCAGTTTTTGAGGCTTCGTTCCTTCCGGCAGGTCGAAGTAGTTGTCCTCCGCATAAATTTTTGAAGAATAGCCTACACCCCATGAGTAATTGTAGCTGTCTTTCGTGCTTTTAAAATAATTGTTGTAGATGTGCACTTTTCCGTAGCGGACGCGCGGAGCCCGCTCTTTAATATTTTCGTAGAGATTGTGGTGGAATGTCACCCTTAAATGCCCGTTGTCTGCTTTATAGCTGTCGCTTGAGCCGATAATCGTGTTTTTAGAGTGTCCTGAAAATATGCTGTAGGATACCGTAATAAAATCCGACTGCTTTTTGATATCCAGCAGTCCGTCGTGATGCTGGAATTCGCGCCCGAAATACTTTTCAGTCAGTTCATCAGGCTGATCTCCGTCATTGAATGAGCAGTGGTCGATCCAAATATATTTGGACGTTTCGATCAGCAGATTGTCATATTCCGAATTCCAGTTTCCGCTGCTTCCATCTGTCGGATCCCAGCCAGGAAAGAAATCGTACGCGTTTTCGAACTCGATATTGCGGATGATGACGTTTTCTGCGTTTTTGACATAAAAGCCTCCGCCGACGATTTTCGCATCATCTCCGAGCCCGATAATCGTCGTGTTCGAACCGACTCTGATCAAGACCCGTTCCTTCTGATTGTCTTTCGAGCGGAGCCTTGCCTCTTCAAGCTTTCCTGACGGCTCCTTTTTTCCCCATTTCTTCGGATCATAAGCTTTGAGATACGCTTCGATCGAGTATTCAGGGTCTTTATAATCATCATAGCCTAAAGGATTGTTTTCATCATCAACACTAAGATTGATTGTTCCCTTCACATAGATGATCTTCGGCGTATCATTTTCGCTGTTCTTTTTGTTGTCTCCCCCTAATGCCTCAACAAGCTGCTTGCGGTTTTTGACCGTATATACTTGATCAGAAGAAGCGTCAGCGCCTCCGGTCGTTCCTTTTCCGTAAGCGCCCCAGCCGTCTTTTGATCCGAGAACGTCACGTCCGTAGTCTGCCGCTTCGATTGGCACAGAAGTGCCGAGCAGCAGCAGGGCACCCAAAATCATTACACTAAAAAACCTTTTCATCAATTGCACCTACCATCAAAATTTTTTCACAAAAACTAATATATGCTATAAAAATACAGAAAACAACATATTTTCCTCCTGTTTTTTGTGACACCATTTTCAACTTTTATGACAAATGCCCTGTTTCATTTTATGTACGAAGAAAAGAACAGACTCTTGATACTTTTCTGAAATAGTACGAATTAAAAAAATCGCCTATTCGGCGAAAATTAATGGTCTTGCCCCGGTTTATAAAGATACGGATCATCGGTTAACGGGCTGCCGGGATCTTCCGCATCAATCATAATTTCATTTTTTTCGTTCAGGGTGCCGAGCGTAATGGTTGGCAGCATCGCTTGCTCAATCCCTTTATCCTCTAATTTTTGAAACAACCATTCTTTCGTTTTTTTCAAGTATTTTAAATTGTGTTCGATGATTTCGCCGTCTAAAATGAGCGGAATCGGCACGAAATTCCGCTTCGTCTCCAAGTTGAGGTCCCGCGGCTGTACCGGCCTTGCTTCCGATTTGGGAATCACGCTGATCTGACCCGATTCTTCAATCAGAGCGATGTCGATATCTTTCGGGTCGGCATAGCCTTTTTCGCGCAACTTGCCGAGCAGTTCATTGACAGTCAGCCGCTCTCTTTTTAATCCCCCTTTATCAATATTGCCGTTTCGAATCAGCACGGTCGGGCTGACGACAAGAAACCATCGCCATTTATTGTGTAATGAGAGCTTTTCAATCAACAAATAAAAGATCAGAAAGGTAAGAGCATAATAAATGGACATTGAAATTTTAGAAGTAAGAATCGGTTCGCTGATGATCGTTCCGATCGCAAATGTCAGCAAAAGGTCGAAGTTCGTCATTTGCGAAACGGCTTTCTTCCCTGCGATTCGAAAAAGAATATAAGCTATAGAAAACACTAAAGCAGGCTTGGCTAAAAAAGTCCATACAAATTCAAGCATCTCATTCAAAACTTCTTTCCGTTTTTTGTCATTTATTTTGAACAGATATTGGTTTGTGTATTCATTACACAGCAAAACCCCGGCAACTGATGCTTGAGCCGGGGTTTTGATCGTATGTTTACCAAGGTTTGTCTACAGCCAGCGCCTGAGCCAGCGCTTTGCTGTGTTTGCGATGGTTTTTCCGTTCTTCGGCACGCTGACGGGCGGTCTGGTGCAGCATCATTTCTTCTTCAGACTGCGGTACAACTTGAGGAACGGCTTGAGGGTTGCCGTCTTGATCAAGCGCCACGAAGGTTAGAAAGGATGTCGCCGCAAGCTTTCGTTCGCCTGTCAGCAAGTGCTCTTTAATGACTTTGACGAATACCTCCATGGACGTTCTGCCAACCCATGTCACATAAGATTCAAGGCAGACGGAATCCTCCTGGCGGATCGGTTCGAGAAAATCGACGGAATCCATGGAAGCCGTCACGGTTTCACACCTCGAGTGTCTCGCTGCCGAAATTGAGGCGATATCGTCGATATAGCTCATCAGCTTGCCGCCGAACAAGGTGTTGTGATTGTTCGTGTCAAGCGGAAACACCCTGCTTGTTTTGACAACTTTTGATTCTTTGCAGTATCTTTTCTCAGGTCCATTCATCATCCATTACTCCTTTGATGTCTACTAAGATGCGTTTGTAAAGTGGATTTTTTCTTTATTAAACACTATTAGAATTCATTTGTCTAAACTTTTTTATCCGGCTGACTTGTCAGATTTTCTGGCTAAAATGTTTATTTCCTGATGCAGGAAGGGAATAATGAAATGACTAAAGAGAGGACGGGGGAATCAAAATGGACTCAGCAATATCGAAAAAAAATCGCGGGGCGGGCTGCACAAGCGAATACGATGTCTTAAAAAAAGTGGTGTTATGCAGACCGGAGTATATGGAGATCGCAGAAGTGATCAATGAAACACAAAAGTATTTCCAAAAGGATAATATTGATAAAACGCTGGCCGTCCGCCAGCATAAAACATTGATAAAAGAATTGGAGAGCCGGGGTATTGAAGTCGAGCTTCTGCCTGCTTTAAGCCAATTTCCGGAACAGGTCTTCACGCGTGATATCGGGTTTACGATCGGAGATACTGTGTTTTCCGCTCAGCTTTCAGCCGACATCCGCCAGGGCGAAGAAAACGTCCTGCAGGAATGGCTGGCAAAAGAACAGATCGCCTTTGCCACATTTAATGAAGGATATCAAATCGAGGGTGGCGACATCCTCGTCGACCAAAATACCATATATGCCGGCATCAGCCACAGAACGACGTTTTCGGCCGTCCAAGAGCTGAAGCGCAGGCTTCCCTCTTATGAAGTCGTACCGGTTCCATTTGAAGAGACTTTCCTTCATTTGGACTGCGTCTTCAACATTCTTTCGCCGACAGAAGCGCTCGTCTATCCAAAAGCCTTAGGAGAAAGAGAATACGATGTCTTGAAAAAACGCTATGACATGATCGAAATTACGGATGATGAACAGTTCCGACTCGGCACAAACGTCCTGTCCATCGGCAATAAAAACGTGATCAGCCTGCCTGATAACCGCCACGTGAATCAGGAGCTCAGAGAAAGGGGCTATACGGTCATCGAAATCGACTTATCCGAGATCATAAAATCCGGCGGATCTTTCAGATGCTGTACATTGCCGATTGAACGTACTTCTACTGGATGTCACGACGGCAGCGCCTGACCCTTATTCCATTTGGCATCAGCGACTTAGCAAATGGAGAAGTTGGCGGCAAGCTAAGGAGCCCTTTTTACAGGGCTCCCTTTTTCTATATTCACCTCGCCTGCAGTGTCACCTTCATGCCGGCCTCCTCTTTTCTCACGTCTCTGTCATACAGATGGCAGGCGACAAAATGACCGTCGGCGGCTTCTTTTAACATCGGTTTTTTGGCGGCGCAAATGTCCATCGCGGCGGGACACCTCGTTCTGAAAACGCAGCCGCTCGGCGGATCGATCGGACTTGGCAGCTCGCCTTTCAGTATGATTCGTTTCCGCTTATCCTCCACATCCGGATCGGGAATCGGGATAGCCGATAAAAGCGCCTGGGTGTATGGATGCAGCGGTTCTTGATATAGCCGGACGCTGTCGGTGATCTCGACCATGTGCCCGAGATACATGACGCCGATCCGGTCACTGATGTGTTTCACCATGGAAAGATCGTGAGCGATAAATAAAAACGTGAGCCCTTTTTCCTTTTGCAGCTTTTTCAAAAGGTTGACGACCTGCGCCTGGACAGAGACGTCAAGTGCCGATATCGGCTCATCAGCGACGATAAATTCAGGTTCAAGCGCAAGCGCTCTGGCGATGCCGATTCTTTGCCTCTGCCCGCCGCTGAACTCATGGGGATAGCGATTGGCAAAGCTTTTGTGCAGACCAACTGCTTCCAGGAGCTCGTCCGCCTTTTCAAGACGCGCCTTTTTCCCACCGTACAGGCCGTGGATTTCCATGGGCTCTGTCATAATCTCCCTGACCGTTAACCTCGGATTTAATGAAGCATACGGGTCTTGAAAAATCATTTGAATTTTGCGGTTGTACTGGAATGATTCATCATCGGTCAGATTGTGGATGTTTTTCCCCCGATATGTAATCTCGCCTTCTGTCGGCTGATAAAGGCGCATCAGCACCCTTCCGGATGTCGACTTGCCGCAGCCCGATTCTCCGACGAGTCCGAACGTCTCTCCTTCTTTAATATCAAATGAAATGCCGTCGACCGCTTTGACCGTTTTGCCCCTTCCGGCGTCAAAGTGCATTTTCAGACGGCTGACTTTCAATAAAGCGCCGGTTTGCATGCCAATCCCCCCGTTTTATTTAAAAATAGCGCCTGATGGCACACAGCTCTTTTTCATAAATTGTGCCTTTAAGAGGTATGACCTCAATCGATTTGCCCGTTTTTGGAGAGTGAAGCATCTGTCCGTTTCCGCAGTAAATGCCGACATGATGAACCCGCCCTCTGCCTTCTTCATATGCGAAAAACAGTAAATCGCCCCGCTTCGGGCTGCTGAAGGACACCTCTTTTCCGCCTTTCGCCTGATCGACGGCATCGCGCGGAGCGGAGCGGCCGTTCGCCTTTAGCATATTGAAGACAAAGCCTGAGCAGTCGTAGCCAAACCCGCTCATCCCTCCCCAAAGATAGGGCAGATTCAAAAACGCCTGACCGGTTTGAACGATGTCGTCTCCGCTGCCTTTTACAGGTGTTTCGAGGTCCGCATCTCCTTTTTTCAGCCATTTGCGGCCGAGCGGTGTGTCAACTTCAAACCAGATGCCGTCCGAAGACAAGACCGGCAGCTTGGTGAGAAAACTCAGCTCAAGGACTTTCGTTTTCTTGTCGTCATATAAGAAAGCCGTCGGTTTTTGAATGACGGCGCTTGCCTCAGACTTCGCCGGGCTTTTTTCGACCAGGCAGTCTTTTGGAATCCAGCCCGGGTAGCCGCGTTCGTCTTTTGCAGACGGCTGTCCTGGAATGATGACGAACGCCCAGTCTCCCCGCTCTTGTAGAAGTTGCACATCTTCTCCGAAAAGCACTTGTGTTTGAACAAGGTTTGCCGTACACAGCTCAAGACGCTCCTCGTAGGACAACGCGTCAAGCCAGCTTCTCACATGCACGGGATTTTCCAGCATCATCCGATCAATGCGGCGCGGTGCTTCCGGACTGGTCCAGACATTGGCGACTGAGACGGCTGTCGTATAAAGGCTCATTCGTCTTCTCCCCTCTCAATGATTGACTTTCGTGATTCCAAGTCCGGGAGCATCCGGTATCGTGATCGTTCCTGCATGATAGCGGATGCCGCCTTCAACGATATCCTCCTTCAGCATGAGCGGCGCATCAAAATCAAATTTTGTGACATTTTTCTGGCTTGCTGCGAAATGGGCGGCTGCTGTGATGCCGAGCCTTGTCTCGATCATGCTCCCGGCCATGCATTCCACTCCGCACGCTTCTGCCATGGCGTTGATTTGCAGCGCCTGGCGGATGCCGCCCGATTTCATCAGTTTAATATTGATGAGATCGGCGCTTCTCGTTTTCAGCACGTGAAAAGCATCCCTTGGGGTAAACACGCTTTCGTCCGCCATAATCGGCGTATCGACGGCATCTGTCACCTGTTTCAAGCCTTCGAGATCGTACCGGTGGACCGGCTGTTCGACAAGCTCGATCGAAAGCCCCTCATCCTCCATTTTCCGAATGGCTTTGACGGCCTCTTTCGCCGTCCAGCCTTGATTGGCGTCCACGCGGATCCGGACAGCGGGCCCCGCTTGTTGGCGGATTTCCCTGATCCGTTCGAGGTCTGTTGCGATGTCGTTTTTTCCAACCTTAATTTTGAGCGTACGAAACCCTTCTTTTACATAACGGACCGCGTCTTTCCCCATTTCTTCCGGGCCATTGACGCTGACGGTAAAATCCGTCTCGATCTCCCGCCTATATCCGCCCAGCAATTGATACAGGGGAAGACCGCAAAGCTGTGCCAAGCAATCGTAGACGGCTGTTTCAACAGCGGCCTTTGCGCTTGTATTTCCGATAATCAGCTTGTCGATGTCATGAAATATCGCCTCAGCCATTCGCAAGTTGCACCCGGTGAGGGCGGGTGCGAATATCGTGTTGACTGCCCCCTCAATACTGTCAAGCGTCTCACCGGTAATAACAGCAGTCGGAGGCGCTTCTCCCCAGCCTGTCATCCCGTTTTCAGCCGTTAGTTTAACAATGACGGCTTCTGCGGTGCGGACGGTTCGAAGCGCCGTTTTAAACGGCTTTTTCAGCGGAACGGCGATGCGGTTTGTCGTAATCTCGGCAATCTTCATGGCGGCCTCCTTTCCCATTAAGAAATTCCCGGGTCGATGGTGAGCCGTTTTTTGCCGGCGTCAAGGACGGCTTTCACCCCCACCGGAACGGCGATATTCGGTGAACAATGGCCGATTTTAAAGCCTGACAGCGCCGGTTTTCCTTCAGAGGCAATATAATCTTGGAAAACCTCTTTTAATGTGAGCGACTCATCGCGTTTTTTCTGGGTGCAGTTATGAAAATCGCACAACAGGATGCCGGCGGCGTCCGATAATTTCCCGGCCATTTTCAATTGATTCAGCATCCGGTCGATTCGGTAAGGCTCTTCATCGACATCCTCGATAAACAAAAGCTTTCCTTTCGTATCGATTTCATAAGGCGTACCGAGCGTCGTCACCAGAAGGGCGAGGTTTCCGCCGACGAGCTCCCCTTCCGCCGCACCGTTTACGAGCGTTTCCAAAGGCGACAGTTCTTCTGTATAAGTGAGCGTCATTTTTTGAAACAGCTGCTGAAAGGAGTGCCGGGTGAGCGGATGCACGTCTTCTTTGCCGATGTCCGAACTGAGCATCGGGCCGTGAAATGTAATAAGTCCGGTGTTTTGCCTGATCGCTGTAAGTAAAAAAGTGATATCTGAATAGCCCCAAAAAATTTTCGGGCGGCTTTTGATGAGCCGGTAGTCAATTTTCTCGGCTATCCGTGCCGTGCCGTAACCTCCGCAGGCACAGATAACAGCCTTGACCGAACGGTCTTCAAACATGTCGTGCAGATCCAGCAGACGCTCTTCATCGCTCCCTGCCAAATAGCCGTGTCTTTCGGAGGCTGAGCGTCCCATTTTGACTTCAAGTCCGAGCTCTTTTAAAAACCGGACGGCGCGGTCAAGCTTTTCGGGGACAGGCGGACTGGCCGGTGCAATCACACCAACCGTATCTCCCTTCATTAACCTTTGAGGTGCAGTATTCAACAGAGACATCCCCCTTTATGAAAAGTCCGTCCGCCTCTGTGCGGTGGCACGCACAAAGAAAGTGGCAGACGGACAAGTTTGATCATGACGTTTTTTCGGCCCATTTCAGTTCAATGTAGCCGACTGGATGACGGACGATGCCTTTCACATTCTCCTTTTCCAAATGGACTTGATTGTAGAAGTGGATCGGTATGATCGGCATCCCTTCAAACAGCAGTTCTTCAGCCTGATGCAGCAGCTCAGTCCGCTTTTCTTCGTCAGCTTCATTTTTCGCCGCCTTGATCAGCTCGTCATACTCTGAATTGCTCCAGCCGGTTCTGTTCATTGCATTACCCGTTTGAAAGCTTTCCAGGAAGTTGATCGGGTCAGCATAGTCAGCCAGAAAAGAGCTTTGGGAAAATTGGAATTTGAGCGCCTTCTGTTCTTCAAGGAACGTGTTCCATTCCATATTGGCGAGCTTCACATCGACGCCGAGCGTACTTTTCAGCTTTTGCTGAATCGCTTCCGCCATTTTTTTATGCTCCGGTTTTGTGCTGTATGTCAGCGTAACGGCAGGCAGCTTTTCGTAGTTTTCTTCCTTCATGCCTTTTTCGAGCAGCTGTTTCGCTTCATCGGCGTCATATTTGAGCAAGTCGCCGCCTTCCTCGCGAAAATCCTTGCCGTTCGGTCCTTTGATCCCCGGAGACACAAACCCGCGAGCCGGTTTTTCACCGTTTTTCGTGACATAATCGACGATTTCCTGCTGATCGACGGCCATCGCAAACGCTTTTCTGATCTTTTCATTCTGGAACGGTTCTTTATTGACATTGAACCTGTAATAGTAAAGACCTGCCTGATCGAACACCTTCACCTCGTCAGCGCCCATCAGCTTCTCGCTCATTTCAGCCGGCACATAAGCCGTATCGAGCTCATTCGACTCGAACATTTGGTAGTCGGTATTTCTGTCATCGACCATTGCCCATATCACTTTATCAAGCTTCACAGTATCCCGGTCCCAATACGTATCGCTCTTTACCATCGTAAAGCTTTCATCATGCTTCCATTCTGTCAGTTTAAACGGACCGTTGCCGACGAATGTAGCAGCTTCCTCATGCCATTTCGGGTTTTTTTCGGCGACTTTCTGAGGAACCGGGAAAAAAGCCGGATTGGCTACAATGCTCAAAAACGACTGCTGCGGACTTTCGAGCGTCACCTTAAGCGTCTTTTCATCCACCGCTTTGACTTTGACATCATCCTTTGCACCTTTTCCGCTGTTAAAGGCCTCACCGCCTTCGATAAAGTAGCCTAAAAACGCGGCAGAGGAGCCCGTTTTCGGATCGAGCAGACGCTTCCACGCATATTCAAAATCCCCAGCGGTTAAAGGGTCTCCGTTTGACCATTTGGCATCATCACGGATTGTAAAAGTATATGTCTTCCCATCGTCGGAAATGTTCCACTTTTCGGCGGACGCAGCTTCTGGTTCATGGTCTGCGCCAAGCCTTGTCAAACCTTCCATCAGATTATTCAGCGCTTGCCATGAGACATTATTAAAGCCGATCGGCGGATCAAAAGATGTCGGTTCATTTTCATTGTTCAGCCTCAGGACCTGTTCTCCAGCCGTTTCTTTCGCTTTCTTCTTCGTTTCCTGCCCCGCTTGTTCATTTGCCGTACATCCGAACAGCAAAATGATCGCAAATGCGGCAGCCAACACGCTCGCTAGCCTTTTCATCAAATCCCCCCATTTGAAAATCGATCTCATGTTATGTCGTCAGTAAAGCACGTTTCGCCCTTTCATCTTGAAGCCAGCAGCACACACGATGACCCGCCGAGACTTCTGTAACGGCAGGATGAACCCTGCCGCACACTTCCATTGCATGGGAACAGCGCGCCGTAAACGGACACCCTTCAGGCGGAGAAAACAAATCTGGCGGCGTCCCGTCAATCGGAACGAGGTCTCCACCTTCAAGGTCAAGCCTCGGAACGGAATGCAGCAAGCCTTTTGTATACGGGTGCTGCGGACGGTAAAAAATATCCCTCCTCGCTCCCGTTTCAGCTATTTTCCCGGCGTACATCACGGCGATTCTATCCGCCGTCTGTGCGACTACGCCTAAATCATGGGTGATTAAAATGATGGATACCCCGGTTTTCCGCTGAATGTCTTTAAACAGCTCAAGAATTTGCGCCTGAATGGTAACATCAAGCGCGGTCGTCGGTTCATCCGCAATCAGAATCTCCGGTTCGCAAATGAGCGCCATGGCAATCACGATCCGTTGCCTCATCCCTCCGCTGAATTGATGCGGATACTGCCTCAAACGCTCTTGCGGATTCGGAATCCCGACAAGCTCAAGCATCGAAATGACCGCTTTTCGAGCGTCTGTTTTAGATACGGGCCGATGTTCCAACAGCGCTTCTGTCAGCTGGTCTCCGACGGTCAAGGTCGGATTCAGGGCCGTCATCGGATCCTGGAAGATCATTGAGATTTCGGCCCCTCTGATCTTTCTCATCTCTTTTTCGGACAGATTGCGCAAGTCTTTTCCCTTAAAGCGGATCGCGCCGTCTGTGATCGTTGCCGAAAATTTCGGCAACAGCCGCATGATGCTGTGCGATGTCACGCTTTTTCCGCATCCCGACTCGCCGACAATCGCAAACGTCTCCCCCTCATATAACTCAAAGCTCACACCGCGGACGGCTTTGACCGTTCCGCCGTATGTCGCAAATGAAACATGCAGATTCTCGACTTCCAATACTTTTTTCCGCAAAATACATTACCTCCTCAGCTTCGGATCTAACGCATCCTGCAGCCCGTCTCCAACAACATTAAAAGCGAACATTGTTAATGAAATAAAGAAAGCGGGAAAAAACAGCCGCCACCAGTGACCCGACAAGATCACCGGAAGGCCGTCGTTCGCCATGACACCCCAGCTCGCAAACGGGGCTTGAATGCCCAAACCGAGGAAACTGAGAAATGCTTCGGCAAAAATGGCCGACGGCACCGTCAAGGTCATCTGGACGATGATCGCTCCCATCATGTTCGGAAGGAGATTCCGCCTGATGATCCTTACCGTTTTCGCTCCGAAGGTTTTGGATGCGAGGACATGCTCATCATGCTTCACCTTCAAAACCTGCCCCCTGACGATCCGCGCCATGCCGACCCAGCCGGTGACAGTCAGCGCAACGATGATCGTCCCGAGTCCAGGCCCCATCATGACCATGAGAAGAATGACGACCAATAAATAAGGCAGTCCGTGCAGCACTTCGATGACCCGCATCATGACATGGTCTGTTTTGCCGCCTTTATAGCCGGCGATGCCGCCATAGATGACGCCGATTGCAAAATCGATCAAAGCCGCCATAACACCGACAAACAGAGAAATCCTCGCTCCATACCACGTTCTTGTAAACACATCGCGGCCGAGCTCATCGGTTCCGAACCAATGCTCCATCGACGGAGGCAGGTTTTGCTCGGAAAGCGTCTGCTGGGTGACGCTGTGCGGAGAAAGAACCGGTCCGAGTACAGCCATGATGAACAGGAAGATTAACACGCCCAACCCCGCCATCGCCAGCTTGTTTTTCCTTAAAATCCGCCAGGCGTTCTGCCAGTATGACAGACTCGGCCTTGCGACGGATTCACGCTCATCCTGCTTCTGTTTCAGCGGGGCAAACCATTCAACAGGGATATCACTGCCTGAAGACGCTTCGTTTTCTGTGCGAACTGGAAGGCTCATAAGCTCACCCTTTCTTATGCAGTTTAATACGCGGATCCAGTATTCCGTAGGCCATGTCGACGAGAAACAACATGATGATGAGGATGATGCTGTAAAAAACGGTGGTGCCCATAATCACGGGGTAATCGCGGGAGTTGATGCTTTCAACAAAATATTTTCCCATGCCCGGAATCGCAAAGATTTTTTCGATGACGAAGCTCCCCGTTAAAATCGCAGCGGTAAGCGTCCCGAGAATCGTTACGACAGGCATAAGGGCGTTTTTCAGCGCGTGCTTCATGACAATTTTAAAAGGGGAAAGCCCTTTAGCCCGGGCTGTTCGGATATAATCCTGTGTCAGCACTTCAATCATGCTGGAGCGGGTCAGCCTTGCGATAATCGCCAGCGGCCCCATCGCCAAAGCCGCAGTCGGAAGCACCATATGAAGCGGGCTCGTCCATGTCGATGGAGGGAATATGTTCCAATTGACAGCGAATTGCTGTATCAGCAAGGTCGCCATAATAAAGTTGGGAACCGAAATGCCGAGAACGGCAATGGTCATCGCTATATAGTCGATGATGCCGTTTTGCCGCAGCGCGGCAAAGATTCCGAGTGCGATCCCGGAAATGACCGCCACAATAAGCGCCGTCATCCCCAGCTCAAACGAAACAGGGAACCCTCTTGACAGCAGATCGTTCACGCTTTGCGAAGGCTGCTTGATCGACGGCCCAAAATCAAAGGTAACGATCGACTTTACATAATACAAATATTGAACAAAGAGAGGCTCATCCAGCTGGTAGTAAGCCTCAAGGTTGCGCTGAACCGCTTCATTCGTGTTCCTTTCTTCATTGAAGGGAGAGCCCGGAATCACTTTCATCATCACAAAAGTCAATGTCGTGATCACCAAAATGGTCGCCAGCATCGACAAGAGCCGCTTCATGATGTAACCTGCCATCTTCATCCCACCTTCCTAGGAGAATGTCGTTCTCATCGCTAGCTCGGTCATGACAAGCATCGCTTGATAGGCTTCAAGAATGTCTTTCGCTTGATAGCGGACAGTCGTCGTTTGCGGTTCGATTTCAGCACCCGGCATTAAACTCGCCCACTCGGCTTGGCCGTAATTGGCAAATTCTATCCGCAGCACCGGCCTGTCCGGAGGCGTGAGCGGCTTGACTTGACCGCGGTTTTGAATCGCATATGCCGTCCGTTCTCTTAAAAGCCGCCCCGCTTTCTCCGGTGTCAGGCATTTGATCGCCGAACGGGAGACCGTTTCCTTAACGGCCGCTGTCGTTACGTTTGGAATCAGCTCCTCCGCCTCAACCGCCGCCTCGCTGTCACCGGCAACCATGATGACCGGGACGCCGTAATAACCGGCAACATAAGCGTTGAACCCCATCTCGCCCACCGCCTGATCGTTTATGTAAAAATGTCTGACGCCGAAAATCATGCTGTGCGACATCACGCCTCTCATCGATGCTCTCGCATGGTAACCGACGAACACAGCTCCATCGCATGTATCATCAAGTCCCTGAACCATCGAAAACGGTTTGACATCTCCCGAAATAAGCTGCGCTTCAGGATGAAGCCGCTCAATTAAAAGGTTGTTCATTTTAGAGTGGCTGTCATTGACAAGCACCTCTCTGCATCCGCTTTTGAACGCTTCGTCAATCACATGATTGGCCTCGTCCGTCATGATCTTCCGGCCTCTCTCATAGTTCAGCTTGCTTGAATCGACGAACGTATCATCCGGAAGCCCGGAAATTCCCTCCATATCAACAGACAGATAAAGCTTCACAAAAAACCACCCCTTATGAAAAACGTCTCAAATTTTTTATTATTTTGGGAATATTCTAACAAATTATATTAGAATTTTAATAGAAATGCAATAACCATTGGTAATTTTAGAAATTTAATATAAAATTGGAATTTTGATGAATCTTGTCGAACTCAAATAAAAAAGCTGCCTGATCAGGCAGCTTTGGGATATAAGGATAGGTCGATCATGCCGCGGCTCACTGCCGGCGGACAGCGCCTTTAATATCCTCATATTTCTTCATCGTTCTGGCAAACAGCTCGTCAAAGACTTCCGGCATGGCATCTTGGATGACTTCCGCTCCTTCTGCGGTTATGCCGCCTTTTGTCGCGACCCGATCAAGCGTTTGTGCAAACGTCATGTCTTTTTCCATTAACAGCTTGCCCGTTCCCAGCAATGCATGAATCAAAAAATGAAACGCTTCTTCTTTCGTGAGACTGCTGTTTCTGACGGCAGCTTGAACAAATTCTTCAAAAATCGAAGCGATGAACCCCGGTGAAGAGCTTGTTAAATTGCTCGCAGCGTCAATATCTCTCTCATGTATCTGTTTGACTGTGCTGAAAGCGGAAAGATATTCTTCCAGCCGGCTTTTGTCCGCCTCAGCTACCCGCTCGCCGTGGACAACAAGCGAAACGCCGATCCCGACTTCAGATGTAAGTGTCGGAATGTATCTCGTCACCTGTCCGCTTGTCCAGTCGTGAAGACGGTCAAGCTCGATTCCCGCGGCAATCGAAACAATGTGCACATCCTCCTGAAGAAACGGCTGTATTTTCTCAAGCGTTTCTTTTACCGCCATCGGCGGAACACAGATGAAGATCAGGCCGCACTGTTTGGCGAGCTCTTCCGCTGATTGACAGGCGACATTTGGGTAAAGCTTTCTCAGCTCCCCTGTTTTCCCGTCATTCCTTGAGCTGACGATCACCATGTCATCGCTGATTTTCTCCTGATCAAGCAGTTTGGCCGCAATCATCCGGGCCATGCTTCCGTATCCGATAAATCCAATCTTTTTCAACGTTTAGAACACCTCTGACATGTCATATTATAAATAGGGACCCTATTTATAATATCCTTTTTCTTTGACAATTTCCCACAATGTTTTCATGTTTATCCCACAGTCTTTGTTTATGATTGAAGCATCAAAGGATATGATAACAATAGGAGCGTGAAAATGATGGAATATAATAGAGAAGATCAGCTTGAAACGAAAAACGAACTCATCGTCTCCGATCAAAAGCCTGACCAGGCGATAAAAAAAGCAGAACAGCAAAAGCGGAGACTCTCGTGGATGACGCCGATCCTCAGCGGCATCATCGGAGGAAGCCTCGTTCTCGGCGTCACGACATACCAGCATAACAAAGACGAAACGGCCAATGCATCCGTCCAGACACAAACAAACGAGACGACGAATTCAGCGGCTTCTTCCAATCATGCGAACACCGAAAAATTGTCCAGCACCAATTCGTCTGACATTTCAACAATGGTGGAAAATGTATCTCCCGCCATCGTAGGTATTTCAAACTATCAAAAACAAACAGAGAACGGTATGTTCAGTTTTGAAAGCAACAGCAGCAGCAGTTCAAACGAAGAAGAAACAGGCACAGGTTCAGGTGTCATTTATAAAAAAGCAAACGGCAAAGCATACATTATTACAAATAACCATGTTGTCGAGGGCGCGTCGAAACTGACGGTTTCCCTGTCAAACGGCAAAGAAGTGGAAGGTAAATTGCTTGGCAGCGATTCCTTGACAGACCTTGCTGTTGTTGAAATTTCCGCTGATCACGTGGAAAAAGTCGCATCTTTCGGCGATTCGTCAAGCTTGAAAGCTGGCGAATCGGTCATTGCAATCGGAAACCCGCTCGGCAAAGATCTGTCCCGCACGGTGACGCAAGGCATCATCAGCGGTGTTGACCGAACCGTTTCAGTAGATACATCCGCAGGGCAAACCGAGATGAACGTCATTCAAACAGACGCGGCCATCAACCCCGGCAACAGCGGAGGCGCCCTTTTGAATACAAAGGGTGAAGTGATCGGCATCAACAGCATGAAAATCAGTGAAAGCGGAGTAGAAGGCATCGGATTTGCGATTCCAAGCAATGATGTCAAACCGATCGCGGAAGAACTGATGTCTAAAGGAAAAATCGAACGCCCGTACATCGGAATCGGCATGATGGATCTTGAGCAGGTGCCGGAAAACTATCAAACAGGCACCCTCGGATTAAGCGGGAGCCAGCTAAACAAAGGCGTCTACATCCGCCAGGTCGCTTCAGGCTCCCCCGCTGAAAAAGCGGGCCTTAAAGAGAACGATGTCATCGTCAGCTTTAATGGAAAAGAAACCGATACCGGAAGCGCCCTGCGCAACCTTCTTTACAACGATGCAAAAGTCGGAGATACGGTAAAGGTTACCCTTATTCGAAACGGCAAAACAATAACAAAACAAATCACACTTGACCAAAAAGAATCCGCATCATCTTAACAGCATGCCCCCTTAAGGCCGCCAGCTGTGCCGGATGCCTTTTATATAAAGGCTCTGTTAAATTTGGATGTTGTTAAATACGCAAAAATAAAGGGATATGTAACTCACCCGATTCTGGAACAATTAAAAAATTTAAGAACCGTCTTATATAAGACGGTTCTCCAAAGATTCGATTGCCAGTTTTAGTGCAGTCAAGCGACGCTCATTTAATGTTTTTTGAGGACTGCCTTCTTTTGCTTTTGCTATTTGTTTTTCAATAGATGGAATGATACCTTTCAAAACTTCTTTAGTAGTCAATATGATTTCTTCGTTATAGCCAAAATCTTCTCCATTCCAAGTACCTTTTAGGCTTTCTAAACCAATTTTCACTGCGTTTAGTCTCTTTTTGACAAGAGTTGTGTTTGAACCGTTTTCTGTCGTGCTTTTATAAGCATTTGTTAGTTTATTAAAAGTTGACTCCAAAGATTTAATGGACAAATCTTGGATTTCTTGGCTAACAGTATTCATATACAAACCTCACTTTTCATATTTAATAACTCAACATTTTATAAATTCTATTCAGCAATATAGTTCGATTGTTGAAAACTGGTAATTTGCCGATATACTTTAACAGTTGCAAACGCTTTGCTCACCTTGATAACCTCTAACCGAATGTTTGTTCTCATCTTGATTATACCAATATTTCGGAAATTTATCAAATATCAACATTTACGTTTAACAGAGCCTATATAAAAAACGAGGTCCTTTTCGGGACCTCGTTTTTTTATCGGATCGGTTTCAGCCGCGCTTCAATCTCTTTCCGCCGATGTTCGAGATACGGCGGAAGTGCAAGGCTCTGTCCGAGCTCATCGATTGATTCATCAACGGCAAAGCCCGGCCCGTCAGTCGACAGTTCAAAAAGTATGCCGTTCGGTTCTCTGAAATACAGCGCCTTAAAATAATAGCGCTCCACAATCCCAGAATTCGTAAAGCCGTTCTCACTGATTTTCTCATGCCACTGCTTAAGTTCTTCTTCATTTTTGACGCGGAATGCGACATGATGGACGCTTCCTCTTCCGGGACGCTCTCTTCTGCTTTCATCTGACTCTTTCACATGCACCTCCGTGCCTGCTCCTCCTTCACCCGATTCAAAAATGTGAAGCGTTCGGCCGGTTTCATCAGCCTGTTCCTCACCGATTTTATGAAAGCCGAGAATATCGGTAAGCACCGCCGCCGTCGGACCGGCGTCCCTGACAGTCAGTTCGACCGGGCCGAGCCCCCTGATCGCGACATCCTCAGGAATGACGCCGTTTTTCACAGGCACTCCATGATCTTTTCCCTTTTCATCAACCACAAGCATCATGTTCTGTCCTTCATGGTCTAAAAAGCGGAGAACGCTCCGCCCCGCACGAGTCTCGATACCGTCAATCTCTGCGCCGAGCTCATGAAGCCGCTTCTTCCAAAATTCGAGTGCTTGTTCGCCGGGAACCCGAAGTGATACGGCCGAAATGCAGTTCGTCCCTTCCCGCCTCCGGGCAAGCATCGGAATCTCGAAAAATGTCAAATCTGAACCTGGAGACGCGACTTCATCCCCGTAAAACAAGTGGTACATCGTCGGTTCATCCTGATTGACCGATTTCTTTATCAGTTTCATGCCAAGCCCTTTGACATAGAAATCCAGGTTATGTTGGGCGTTCGCCGTTAAAGCGGATACGTGGTGAATGCCATTTACGTTCATTCTATCATCTCCTCATCAAATATCTCGAATTCAAGATTTCTTCTTTCTCCAAAATAGGCGATTTGATTTGAAAAGTCAACCAAATCGTCTTCCCGGTCGGGCGATTCCTGCCGCTTCCCGAAAAAACTAACAATGAATCCAAAAACATTTATTAAAGTTCGGTTATTGATAGTTCCTCCGGGTTTTACGACCTTAAAACGTTTAACATATACAAGAAATACGAAAATCAGAAAATTTATTTAATTTTTCTTTTTTAAAAAAGGTATTACAATATAAAAATAGTTTTCTATAAAAGAGATCACATCAATGGGAGGCATAGCTATGAATGCAGAAGCAAACGGACTAAAAAAAGAGATAGGCTTGTTATTTGCGCTATCTCTTGTGATTGGAACGATCATCGGTTCCGGTGTGTTTATGAAGCCCGGCAGCGTGCTTTCCTATTCCGGAAACGCACAAATTGCTCTTTTCGCCTGGCTCCTCGGCGGAATCTTAACGCTTGCCGGCGGGCTGACAATCGCCGAACTGGGCGCACAGATTCCAAAAACGGGCGGGCTTTACACATATCTTGAAGAAATTTACGGCGAGTTCTGGGGATTCCTATGCGGCTGGGTGCAGATCATCATCTACGGACCGGCCATCATCGGCGCACTCGGATTATATTTCGGCTCGCTTGTGGCCAACTTGTTTTCCTGGGATAAATCATGGACTGCACTCATCGGCATCATCACCGTCGCCTTTTTATGCCTCATCAACATCGTCGGAACAAAATACGGCGGAGCGGTTCAGGCGGTCACAACGATCGGAAAGCTGATTCCCATTGTATGTATCATTGTGTTCGGTCTATGGCAGGGCGATGAACATATTTTCAGTTCTGTCACGGAGAGCATCGCCAGCCAAAACTTTGGAGCGGCGGTATTGGCGACGCTATTTGCGTATGACGGCTGGATCCTTCTTGCAGCACTCGGCGGAGAAATGAAGAATCCGGAAAAAGTGCTCCCGAAAGCGATGACAGGCGGCATACTGATCGTCACAGCCTGCTACCTGTTCATTAACTTGGCGCTGCTTCACATTCTTCCTGCCGATCAGATTGTCAAGCTCGGCGAAAATGCGACAAGCACAGCAGCGACCATGCTGTTCGGGCCGATCGGCGGCAAGCTGATCTCCATCGGAATTATCGTCAGCATCTTCGGCTGCTTAAACGGAAAAGTTCTGTCTTTTCCGCGCGTGATCTTTGCGATGGCTGAGAAAAAACAGCTTCCGTTCTCCCGCTGGATCTCGCATGTTCATCCGGCATTTCATACGCCGTGGATCGCAGTCATCGTCCAGATGATTTTCGCTGTCATCTTAATGATCATCAGCAATCCTGAAAAGCTGTCAGAGGTTTCGATTTTTATGATTTACATCTTTTATGTCATGGCGTTTTTCGCAGTGTTTATTTTGCGGAGACGGAAGAACGGCCAAGGGAGATCTTACAGTGTGCCGCTCTACCCTTACCTGCCTGTTGCGGCTATTCTCGGGTCATTGTTTGTCCTTGTCAGCACGCTCATCACAGACTTCTACAGCTGCCTGTGGTCGATCTTGATCGGCCTCGTCGGTCTCCCGGTTTATTTTTGGATGAAAAAAAGAAATAAAAACGGCTCAGCTGCCTGAGCCGCAAGCCGCCGGCTCATGAGCCCGGCGGTTTTTTTATCCCTTCACAGACCCGATCAGAATGCCTTTGGCAAAATGCTTCTGCAAAAACGGGTACACGGCTAAAATCGGAAGCGTCGCAATGACGATGACGGCCAGTTTGATCGATTGTTCAGGCGGTACCGTTTCCATCATATCATTCGTCGTCCCCGTCAGATCCGAAAGAATCGTCACTTGGCGCAGTACCATCTGCAGCGGCCATTTCGCGCTGTCATTGATGTACAGCAAAGCATGGAAAAAGTCGTTCCAAATGCCGACCGCATAAAACAGCGCAAAAGTCGCAATAATCGGCTTTGAAAGCGGCAGTGCGATCCTTAAGAACACGCCGATTTCTGAACAGCCGTCAATCTTTGCCGACTCCTCAAGCTCTTTCGGAAGCTGCTGAAAAAAGTTTTTAATAATAATGAGATTGAACGGATTGATAGCCATCGGCAAAATCAGCGCCCAGTAGGAATCGAGCAGCCCCAGTGATTTGACGACGATATACGTCGGAATCATTCCTCCGCTGAAAAGCATCGCAAAAATAACGAGATTCAAAAGCAGGTTCCTTCCCTTGATGTGCCGTTTTGCAAGGGGATAGGCCATCGTAAATGTAAAAAAGAGCTGGACGATCGTTCCCACGACCGTAATGAACACAGACACCCCCATGCTCCTGATAAATGTTGGCGTTGAAAAAATATAGCGGTACGCATCAAGCGAAAATGTCTCAGGAAAGATAAAGAAGCTCTTTTCCGCCAGCTCGGCCTCCGTGGCAAAAGACCCCGCGATAATATACAGAAAAGGCAAAACGGTTATCAGCCCGCAGCAGCCGAGAAAGATCACATTAAACCAATCGAACACCCGACCCGCTTTTGTGTTATGGATCGTTTCCGCACCGGACATCCCTTTCACCTCCATTCATTAAAACAGACCGTCCTGGTCGAACTTTTTCGCGATATAATTGGCTCCGAATATCAGGATGATCCCGACAACCGATTTGAAAAGTCCGACTGCCGTACTGTAGCTGTAGGCGCCCTGCGTAATTCCGACAACATAGACATACGTGTCAAAGATTTCAGCCACGCTCCGGTTTAAGGAGTTGGTCATTAAAAAAATCTGTTCAAAGCCGATGTTCAAAAAACTGCCGATTCTTAAGATGAGAAGCACGACGATCGTGCTTCTGATGGCCGGAAGGGTAATGTGCCACATTCTCCTCAATCTTCCTGCACCGTCCATCACTGCCGCTTCATACTGCTCTTGGTCAACCGACGCGAGCGCCGCCAAAAACAGGATCGTTCCCCAGCCCGTCTCCTTCCATATGCTTTGCAGGACAATCATCGGCCTGAACCATTCGGGATCCGAGAGAAACGCAATCTCTTTGCCTGTTATGCTTTGCAGCATTTTATTAATTACGCCCGTATCAACCGTAAAAAAGACAAACGTCATGCTGACGACGATCGTCCATGAGACGAAATGCGGAACATATATAAACGTCTGAATGCACCGTTTATAGATGGCGTGCCGCAATTCATTCAGCATGAGTGCAACAATCAGCGGAGCCGGAAATGCAAAAATCAAATCGAGAGCGGCCAGCATGAGTGTGTTGCGGAGCAGGCGGAAGAAGTCAGGGTTCATAAAGAAATCTTTAAAATACTCGAACCCGACCCATTCGCTCTGCCAAAATCCGAGATAAGGCGAATAATCTTTGAATGCAATTAACACGCCCCACATCGGCCAATATTTAAAGATGAGAAAATATAAAACACCGGGAACAAGCAGAAGATAGAGCCATTTATCCCGTTTTACGGCTTGCAGCCCAGTCGGTTTCTTTTCTGGCTTAACAGCGGTCTTTCCTGTTTTTGCGGTGATTTCCATGTGCCGCATCCCCCCTTCGTATGCTGTTTAAAGACCTGAGCTATTTAGTCTCCTTGTAGCGCTTGTTCAGTTCTTTCATCAAATCTTCGCCGCCGCTTTTATACCAAAGCTGAACGGCATCTTGAAAGCCTTTTTCATCGATGTCGCCGATGATAAACTGCGTTTTGGCATCGAGGATGATGTTGTCAAGCTGTGCCCCTTTTTGGGTGTATACATCTGAAACGAGCGATTCGGCCGGGTTGAATACGGCGATTTTTTCCCCTTCTTTAAGAATCTGTTCACGGTGTTTGAACAGCTTTGATTCTTGTTTTTCCACATAGTATCTTTGTTCCGGAATGCCCATGCTGAACTGTGCAAGACCTTCGTGCTCATAGAGCAGTTTTTTATTGTTTTTTTCAAGGGACGTGTACGTTCCGTTCTCAAGCTTATAGTTGCGCCCTTTTATGCCGTTGTTGGCAATGATCTGTGCCTCTTCATCGTTCATTTTGTCTAGGAAGCCGAGCACTTCTTTCAATTCTTTTTCCGTTTTGACGCTCGCTTTCGGGATGGCAATCATTCCGGCGTATCCTGATGTCGGGAATGTATACGTTCCTTTCGGGCCTTTGACCGTACCGATGACGTCGATCACATCCTTGTTGCCGGGATCGGCTTCCTCCATTGCGCTTTGAATTTGCGATGCCCGCGAACCGGTATCGACGATCACACCCGCTTTTCCTTTGACGACTGGATCGTTCCACTTCGCTGAGTCCATTACGGCGAAGTCTTTATTGATCAGCCCTTCATCATACAGTTTTTTGAAAAAAAGCAGTGCTTCCATATACTCTTCTGTCGTGAAGTCCGGAATGAGCTCCCCTTTTTCGTCTATTCCGTAGCGGTTTGGAGCGCCGAACCACGTCTGCATAATATCCCATGGGCTTCCGTTGCCAAGCCCCATCCATTTCGGCACTACCATGCCGTACGTATCGTCTTTTCCGTTTCCGTCGGGGTCTTTTTCTTTAAACGCTTTTAGCACGTCGTAAAATTCGTCGATTGTTTTCGGCATCTCCATGCCGACATTTTCGAGCCAGTCCGTTCTGATGATGATCGAAGCGCGAATCAAGTCCCTCGCCCTGTAAATGCCGTAAATCTCGCCGTTAATAGAACTGTTCTTCATCACTTTTTCATCGGCCTTTCCTAGGTTCGGGTAGTCTTTTAAATAAGGTGAAAGCTCCCAGAATGCACCTGATTTGACAGACTTGATAAATCCTGGCGACTTGTCCGTGACGACGATGGCTTGCGGCAAATCTCCCGAGGCCATGACGATGTTGAATTTATCATTATAGGAAGAGTTCGGAACCCACGTCACTTTAATTTGTTTTTTCGTGTATTTTTCGAGCGCTTTTAAAGACGGGCTGTTTTCTCCCGGACTTTCCGGCGACAGGAGCGGAGCCATAATATGAATGGCATCTTTCTCTTTTCCTTTCCCGTCTTGATTGGACGTCTCATTTGCACTGCACCCCATCAAGAGCAAAAAGACAGCGGGTGCAGCGAGCCATTTGTTTCCCTTCAGCTTCAGTCTTGCCATTTTACAATTTCCCCCTTTTGATCGTCTCAATTGTTCCACTCAAATTTAAAGCGCTTACATTTTTCCGACAACCTTCATTTTTTGCCTTCATCCGCGAGCGGGATGATCTTTCATTGCCTGAATGATCTTTTCTTGCATGTCCTGATCAGGTGGCATATCTTTGAGCAGCTCCAGCACGGCTATTGTGTTGAGGCACCATTGTGAGACGCAGTTTGTCGTGACCCAGGGGATTTCCGTGATCGTTTTCCAGGCATGGACCTGTTTTGGAGCGATCGGCAACGGTGTATGGCTTTGTTTTTCATCCAGCAACAGGCGCCATGCTTTTTCGGCAAGCTTCCGGTCTTGGCGGAGCCGGGCAGCATAAGCGGCCATGGCAGCGGAGAACATCGGCCAGTGAAATAGATCATCGTGAAGCTTCCCGCCGCTCCTCTTCCGCTTTTCTTCATCAGTCAACAAATAAAATTCGCCGAATTCGCCGAGCATCTCCTTCCATTCGTCATTCTCCAGCAGTTCTGCAAGCTCCATCCATGTTTGCGGGGCGCCAAAGGCGATGACCATATGATAGCCGCCATGATTCCCGTCACCCATATGAAGCAGATCTGAAGCTTTAGGATCGTATCCGAAAGTCGGCCCGGATAACAGACGCAGCGGCAGTTCTTTAAGCCGGCTGATCCCCCGTTTGATTTTATCAAGGTACGCTTCATCACCGGTCCGCTCCCATTCCGTCAGCCAATTGGAACAGAACGCCGCCCAGTCGGGGCCTACTCTGGCATGGGCGGGGAACTCTTTTTCCGGATAATAGGCTCTCATCGGATCAAGCGTCTCAAGCGCTCGATCGGCATCTTTCACCTCGGTTAACACATCCCCCGTCCTCTCGTCCGCCGTCAAAAAATAATAAGGCTTATGGAGGCCGGCCATGCTGATTCTCGCTTCCTTACAGCCGCAGCCCCAATGAAGGACATTGTGCCTTGAACCGAGGCCTTTATATTCTCCGAAATGGTAGCAGTCAACTTCGCTAGTGTGACGGGTCATCGCTTCCGCCATTCTGAAGACGTCTTCCCTCCCGGATCTGAAAAAAGACTGCCAAAGCCAGAGATTCGGTACGAGTTCCGTGTTTTGCCATGCATAGCCGCCAAGGTCGTATCGCCATACATGCCGGACGGCATCATACGTATGCATCACATCACCGTAATGCCAATAGCCGTACCAGTTCCGCTGATCGACTTCGTTCATGTAAAACTTGAGTGCCTCGTCAAGCTGATCTTCAAGCGCCGCTGAAAGCGGGCGCTGTTTATCTTTCAGGCTCCAAACGCCCAAAGCGCGGGTGTGATAATAATAGTCCGGCTCACAAATAAGCAGCAGGGGGTTTTGCCATTCGTCCGCCGCTCTGTTCAGCTCTTCATCGCTCGGCGGATTTGCAAAACAGGCGAGATTGACTTCGCTCGTATTGGCAATGCCGACGGCCGTCGACCTCATTTCGGCAAACCCTTCATATGCGCTTTCAACATGAGTGTCTTTTGAATAATGGCGGAAGTCCATCGCTTCAGCTTCAGGAGGCCAGAACCAAACCGTCAATTTCGTTTCGCCACCGGCAAGACCTTGCGCTTCAAGCGATGACGGATACTTTTCAAAGAAGTTCCTGAGTCCGAGCGCGATGCCGCCGTTTTCCCCGCCTGCATACATCAGCCCTTTCGCTCTTCCCCCTTGAATCGCATCCACCCAGGCGCAGTCTTTGCCGGTTCGCTTTTTTAAGCGCCAGTGAACAGGTGAATCCTGAATGAGCTTGAAATCGTTCCAGACGGCGTTTCTCTCCGCATCGCGCACAATTTCCGACTCTTCCGGTACAGGCTGTCCCGCAATCTGTCGTTCATAGAACCCGTTTGTTTCATTAAATCTTCTCGTCACAAGCAGCTGAGAAGCCTCTCCGTAAATCCCTCCGTCGGCTGCATAGCGAATATGCCTGTTCCTTGGCGCTCCGCTCAAAACCGCGTTCATCTCTAAAGCGAGTCCTTTGATCCACTCCGTTTCTGCGTTACAGTCGACGAAGATCGTGTGCATGATCCGGATGGACGGGACACCGGCATAGAAAGAAAGCCTGACGGTAAAAGGGAGCCAAACATCCATGCCTTCACCGCGGTGGACGCCTTCAATCTTGATGACTGTCTTGACCGGACCGTTTTGTTCGATTGCCGCACGTTTAACCATGCTCTCAAACCGGGCAATATGATACATGCTTTGTGAATCTGAGCCGCTTCTTTTTTCTTTTAAAGCGATGAGCCGTCCTTCTTTCGCCATCATTTCCCCGGAAATGGAAATCGAACGGATGAGTGACGGCCCCGATTTACCAAGTTTGCAGACTATCGCGCCCGTATTCACCGTGATTTCATCTTTCTGCTCGCTGACATGCACGACGTTTTTCGGTGCGCCGGGCTCCCCTTTTTGCAATATAAGTCGGCTGCCGCTTTCTTTTGGAAATACTGCGGCATGGCCCGTCCATTTAATCGAGCCGTCAGGCCAATACGCGAGCGGCCATGTTTGCAAACACGGGGCGTTTTCCGAAGCAATGGCGACCGTCTCCCCTTTTTGCAGCACTCCTTTTGCCCAAGGCACTCCCCAAGTCACCCCGCCGAACGCGGCAGGCGCCCTATTCAGCCATTTTAGTTCAGCCTGTGCTTTCACAAGCGTTCCTCCTTTCTTTTCAACCGGTTGGTCAGTGAATATTTTCCTGTTTAGCCTATTGACCGTCAATATTCCTTTTTTGCTTATGATAGAAAGGTGCCTGCTCTTTTTTTGCAGGGATCATCCCTTTTTTTGCAAAACGAAACAAAAAAGCCGCGGGCAAGCGCCTGCGGCGATTCATTTATTCTCTGAAAACAAAATCACACGGTATTCGTGCGGGCCGAGTGTCATGCGTCCGGATACGGGCCTGTCGGATAATAGATCGGTTCCGTTTCCGTCAAGTGTCACTGCGCCTCCTTTGCCGTCCATATTGATCACGACCCAGACAAGACCGTCTGCTCCTTTCCGGGGCGCGACGACTGTTCCGGGAGTGGCTTCGGTTTTCTGCGTAACGCCCGCTTCTTCGGCATAATGGCTGATCAGCTTTTTCATCATGATGTCTCCAGCTTCGCCTGCCGGCATCGACCCGAGCATGACGATTTTTCCGTTTCCGCATTTATGTTCTGTGATGAACGCTTTACCTGATGCCGGGCCTTTCTCAATCATCCCGACAGCCTTGGTGCCTCCGGCTTCAAAAACAGCGCTCCACAAGCTCAGCGGCGCCTTTACGCCAAACGCTGTTCCGCTTGAGTTCCGCTCATCCATCGGGAATGTAAAAAGCGTTTTGACACCGGAACATTTCTCCAAATCACCCAATCCGCAATCGGTGTGAATCGTATGGTGCTCTGTTCTTCCGCCCGTCAGCGGACCCGCAATCCAAATGCCGCCGCTTTTTGCAAATGCTTCGGCTTTTTTGATAAACGCAAGCGGAAGATAGTGAATAAACGGCGTAAACAGCAGTTTATAGCCGGCAAGCGGGCTCCCTTCAAGAATGACATCCCTGTGAATGCCCATCTTTAAAAATCTGTCATAAAACTCGGTGATCAGCGTTCTGTAATGAAGATCCCGATGAGGCTCCGTTTTCAAAAACACCTTCGCACGGTCCGAATAGACGACAGCTGTTTCAGCCTGCAAAGGAGCCGTTGCCAGCATGATGTGCTCAACCTCTCGTCTCGCCCGCTCGACTTCGAGCACATTTTCATATCCAACATCAGGCTCCCCCCATGCGCTGAGCACTGCCCCGTGCGGCTGTTCAGACCCGGCTCTCTGCTGGCGCCACAGCCAATAGCAGAACGCGGCTCCGCCAAGAGCATAAGAAGAGACAGCTTCAGCTTTCAAATAGCCGTTTTGATGAGGCACCGCATAACTTTCAAGCGAAGCGCTATAGGAAGGGCTCGTCTCCATCACCCAAAACGGCCGTCCTTTTTTGATGTTTCTCCATAAATCACAATTAAACAAAAAGGCGGCGCTGTTTTCCTGGCTGGCGTACGTATCAAACGAGGCAAAATCAAGGCTCTTGAAAAGGTCTTCATGATCAACCCCGAACATGACGCTGCTGTTATGGGTGATCGGGGCATTGGAGTATGCTCTGATCACTTCAGCCTGCTCACGCGCAAATTCAGAAATCGTGTCCATCGAAAACAGCTGATACATCGTCCTTAAAGAAGAATTGTGCAAAAACGGGGTCGGTCCGGGCTGCGGAACTTGCTCGAAGCATTGATACGTTTCACTCCATACACCCGTACCCCATGCCTCATTCAGACGGTCAATCGTCTGATAGCGGTCTTCAAGCCATTTGTGCCATAATGTGTTGCACGTTTCACACATGCATTCTGCGACATGGCATTTGAATTCATTGTCAAGCTGCCATCCGATCAATCCCGGCAGTTGTCCGAGCTCTTTGGCGATCTGTTTGATGATCAGGCGGGCCCGCTCTCTGAAATGCGGATGGTTTGTGCAGGCATGCTGCCTCGAACCGTGTCCCATCGTCTCCCCTTTTTCATTCACATGCATTCTTTCCGGGTGCCCGTGGGTCAGCCAGATCGGCGGCGTCGCAGTCGGTGTGCACATGACCGTTTCAATTTTGTTGTCGTAGAGCTTTCGGATGACGCCGGCAAAAAATCCGACATCGATCCTCCCTTCTTCCGGCTCCATCCTTGACCAGGCAAACTCTCCGATTCTGACAACATTGATCCCGGCTCGCTTCATCATCCTGATATCTTCATCCAACACATCCTCGTCCCACAATTCGGGATAAAAGCAAGCGCCGTGGTACAGTTTTCCGTTCATCTTCATACCGTCTCTTTGACAAACGGCAGCCCGAGCTCTCGAATGCCGGCCGAAACGAGCTTCGCCATTTCCCGGGCCCCTTTTTTCGTAAAATGTGTGTAGTCGTTGACATTTTCCGAGATCATAAAATATTTAAATACCTCGCTGTACCCTTTTTCCGCAAAGTGCTGAAGACTTTTGTCCATTAAATCGATCAAGCGGACATTTTCTTCACTTGCCACCTGCTTCATCGCAATGCAGTAGTCCGGGAAGTCGTTCAAAAAGACGCCGTCCTTGTAATGGAGCCTTGCGACAGGCGTGATGAGAAGCGGCGAGGCTCCTTTTTGACGCGCGCCGTCGACGTACATTTTCAAGTATTGTTTATACGTCGTATACGGCTCTGTATAGCGTTCTGGTTTGTCTTTTGACGAGTCATTGTGCCCCATCTGAACGAACAGCCAATCATCCTGTTTGATCACATCCAAAATCGATGCAAGTCTTCCCTCTTCAACGAACGTTTTTGAACTCCGGCCCCCGATTGCCCGGTTGATCACCTGTACATTTCCGGATAAATAAGACTGGAGAAATTCGCCCCAGCCTCCCTGAGGCGAATCCGCCTTATAATTCTGCACGGTCGAATCGCCGGCCAAATAGATGCTGATTGTCATCACGACCACTCCTTATTATGAAAGAATTTTATCAATTGTGTCGAGCTCTTCAGCTGAGAATCGAGCGGACTTAAGAGCCGCGGCATTTTCTTCGATCTGTTCGGTTTTACTTGCGCCGATCAGCACCGAGGTGACGCGCGGATCTTTTAAAAGCCAGGCTATTGCCATTTGCGGCAGGGACTGTCCGCGTTCGGCCGCCACTTGATTCAACTTGCGGACTTTGCCGAGCACGTCTTCTGTGATGCCCTCGGCCTGCAAAAACGGACTGTTCGCATCAGCGGCTCTTGACCCGGCGGGAATCCCCGTCAAATATTTCTTTGTTAAAAGCCCTTGGGCAAGAGGTGTAAACGCGATCGCCCCGGCTCCTTTTTTCTGCAGCACTTGCAGCAGGGCTTTTTCCGGTTCTCTGTGGAACATTGAATATTTGGGCTGATGGATGAGGAGCGGAATCCCGTATTCTTGCAAAATATCAGCCGCCTTTTCGGTCTGTTCAGCGCTGTAGTTCGACAAACCGACATATAAAGCTTTTCCTTGCCTGACGATGTGGGCGAGCGCTCCCATCGTCTCTTCCAATGGTGTATGGGGGTCAGGGCGGTGCGAATAAAATATATCGACATAATCAATGCCCATTCGTTTTAAACTTTGATCAAGGCTTGCCACAAGGTACTTTTTTGACCCCCAATCGCCGTATGGTCCAGGCCACATCGTATAGCCGGCTTTCGTGCTGATGACCATTTCATCGCGGTAGCCGGCAAAATCGGTTTTCAGCGCTTTTCCGAATGTTTCTTCGGCAGAACCGGGGGGCGGACCGTAATTATTCGCCAAGTCAAAGTGGGTGATACCCAGATCGAATGCTTTTCTTAACAGCGCTTTGGCATTTTGAAAGGAACTTGCTTCTCCGAAATTGTGCCAAAGCCCTAAAGACAGAGCAGGCAGTTTTAATCCTGAATGTCCGCAACGGTTGTATTTCATATTTTCATAGCGTGAATCACTCGCCTGATACCCCATATGAATCCCTCTTTTCATTTTGTAATGAAATCGCTTACCACTCATTTTATGGGAACAGGCTGTGAGATTACAATCATACTTTTTTGTATATTTAATAATCCTGCCGGTGCCCCGTGCATATGCATGATGAACCGCCGGTCTCTGTCATTCTTCATTTCTCTTACAAGGAACGGTATAAATATTCGGCCGGGGCGGCTTTTTCATTCCGGTTCCCAAATAAAATCCGGGGTGAGGCGGCTGATTGTAAGCGACATTTTGCCATGCTACCCCCAAGCGGTAGACGGGATCGTGCATGAACGTATAGAAACGGTGTTCAGTCAGCTCGGTCGTTGTGTATATTCGCAGAGCATCGCTTCGGACCGTGCGGAACACGACATCTTCGCGCCAATCGCCGAATAGATTGGCCTGAAGCACAGGCGTCCCTTTCGTCCAATTGTTAGACAGCGTTCCATCAGCAGTGAGCAGATTGACCAGCCTGCCGCTGTGATAGTCCCATTTATCAATTTTGGGGATGCCGGCGGGTTCTTTCCAATCGTGGTCAAGCAGCTCGCGGAGAAGATCACCGTCCCACCAAATCGCAAAATTAGCCGAAGCCGGAGCGGCGTCGCTAAGCTTTTCGCCCTTACTCGTATAGAGGCCGTATGATTTTCCTTCATTACCCGGGGGATCGATCGCCCAGACAAGCGCGCCTTGATAGCGGGGATCGATATGCGCGGCCATTCCCCGCCCAACATCTGTATCAGCCGGCACTCCCCAGAGGATTTCCCCTGTACCCGCATCGCGAAATGAGAGGCCGTACGGAAGGCGCGGATCTTCATGCACTTGAAAGACTTCCAGCCCGGGCCGATCCGGGTCAAGATCGCTCACGTGCATGGCGTCACCGTGTCCAAGCCCTGTCGTATAAAGCCCTGTTCCGTCATGATCAACGGCCATCGCGCCATAGACAATCTCATCTTTCCCGTCATCGTCGACATCAGCAACACTCAGACTATGGTTTCCCTGCCCTGCATAGCCTTCGTTACCGGGCTTGTCGCTGTCAAACGTCCACAGCTTGGTCAGCTTGCCGTCCCGGAAGTTGTAAGCGACTAGCACCGTTCTTGTGTAATAGCCGCGCGCCATGACAAGGCTCGGCCTTTCCCCGTCCAAATAGGCGATGCCTGCCAAAAACCGGTCCATGCGGTTGCCGTATCCGTCTCCCCAGTCCTCAAGCCTTCCACGGGGCGGATCGTAATCGACGGTTGCCAATTCCCTTCCCGTTTCCCCGTGAAAAACCGACAAATATTCAGGCCCGTCCAGAATTCGTCCATCTTCATTTCTGTAATCGGCAGCCTGATCGCCGATCACCCGTCCGGTTCCATCAACCGTTCCGTCAGCCGTCTTCATGGCGATTTCCGCTTTTCCGTCGCCGTCAAGATCATAGACCATCAATTGGGTATAATGGGCGCCCGCGCGGATGTTTTTCCCGAGATGAATCCTCCACATGAATGTCCCGTCAAGCTTATAGGCATCAATGATGACTTCCCCGGTATAGCCGTTGTGCGCGTTATCTTTCGAATTGGACGGGTCCCATTTGAGCACAATTTCGTATTCTCCGTCGCCGTCGAGGTCTCCGATGCTCGCGTCATTGGCGCTGTACGTGTACATTGCGCCGTCAGGAGTTGTCCCGCCGTCAGGCTTGTTTAACGGAACATCCAAGTACGGCTTCTGCCAGACAGCTGTTTTGTGTGACGTCTCGACTTCCTTATCTCCGAGAACCTTTGTCACATAATAGACCGATTTTCCGTTTCCGTGTTTATCAAGAAAGTTGGTCGATGATGAAATAGGTGTTGAGTTAATTCTGTGGCCGTTGCGATATAGGTTAAAAGCCGTTTCTTCCGGATCGGTTCCTAAAAGCCGCCAGCTGAGAAAAACCCCTTTTTTTGTTTTTACGGCCACAAGTCCGCGGTTTAAGTGTTCCATTTGCCTCGGTTTTGCCGCCGTTTTCACCGGCCGAACGCGTTCAGCTGCTGCATGTCTGTCTTTTTCTCCCATAGTCCTCTCTCCCCCTTTACGGTTTGGAATGGCGAACAGGAGAACCGGAGACCGGCTCTCCCGACACCTTATTTCTTAAGCAAATGTTTCAGCGGATACATGTTCAAATTGGAGATTTCTTCTGTCACGAGCCTTGCCAACTGGTTGGCACCGAACTCGTGAAAATGCACCCTGTCCTGGATTCCGTCCGGATAATTCGGGCTTTCTCCCGGCTCTAAAAACATAAATACGTTTTTAGTCGCTTCAACGCCGATCTCGTTGTAATAATCGATGCTTTTTTTGTTTAAATCGATCACCGGAACGTTCATTTCCCGTCCGAGCTGTCTCATTGCGTTCGGATATTCTCCAATGCTGTTATAAAAAACGCCCTTTTCATCATAGGTTCGTTTACTTTGAGAAGTGACGAGCACAGGCCGTCCTCCTTTTTCGCGGGCTTTGTCAATATATGTTCTCAAGTATTCCTGAAATGTCGTATACGGATCTGTATGGCGGGCCGGATCTTGCCCGGCGTCATTGATGCCGAACTGAATCAACAAATAATCGCCCCGTTTCATCCGGTTCAAAATCGTATCCAGTGACCGTTCATCCACAAAACTTTTCGCGCTTCTCGCGCGTTTCGCCTGGTTGTCGATGACGATTTCATCCGAGAAATAGCCGTCTAAAAATTGCCCCCAGCCTGCCATCGGCGCATAACCTGGTTCATAATCGGAGACCGTGGAATCTCCCGCCAGAAAGACCGTCGTCTTGTCATCTGTTACATGATAAGCCGTCTTCGTCATGACTAACGCATTGAGGCGCGGCGCTGTTCTCGCCGTTAAAGCTTGAATGGAAAGGCGGCCGCCGGAAATATGAATCGGAAACGTTTTTTCGTTATATCCGCCCGCTTCCGCTCCAAACGAATACAGCTGAAGCATGCCGTTTGCCCGTACATCCATGTTCGTTTTTGCCCGCGCATCTCCGGTTATCATCTGGACATTATATTGACCGTCAGGCAAATCGACAGTAAACGCCGTCCCATCCGGAATGCAGAAGTCTGAACGAAGCGGGTCGGCCGTACCGCGGTCCGTACAAGACACCTTTGCCGTGTCGTCAAATCCGTAGCCTTTTAGAGGGGTATAAGCCGATTGAGAGCCTACCGGAATAAAGCCCGAAGCAAGAGGCCCGTCACCAAAATCAAACTGATACACCTTCGAAATTTCGACGGCATACACTTTTGGCTGAGGCCCTTTCCACTCCAAATCGAGGCGCCCGTCTTCCACCGAAACGGTGAACGCTTTTTCGGCTGAGCTTCCCTTTGCTCCGGCCGGGATCGTTCCCATTTCCTCTCCTTCGGCATAAATCTCTAATTCACCGCGGGATGAGGCAAATACGGTCACGCGGTATTTGCCGGGGGAGAGATCCGCCAGAAAAGCCGTCCGGTTCAAGACACAATAGTCTTTCTTGAGCGCTTCTTTTTTTTGCGTCTTTTTGCACACAGCGCTCCCTGCCTGTGAAAATCCGTAGCCTACACCATTTTGATACGCGGAGGCCTCGTTCACTTTCACATAATCCTTCTCAGCGGGACCTTTTCCAAAATCGAACAGAAAAAGATCCTGACTGTGATGTGCAGCAGCGGCTTTCGGCTGCGCAGGTCCCCCCATTCCCGTGATGAAGAAGAAAAGGAGGGGGATGACCCATACGCAGCGAACATATCGCTTCATTATGCAGCTCCCCTTTTTCATCAGCGTGTATAAATGTTCGGCTTCTCCGGTGTCTGCATGCCTTCGCCTAAATAAAAACCGGTGTGTGGCGGCTGGTTGTAGCCGACATTCTGCCAGGCGATCCCGAGGCGATAGACTGCATCATGCATCAGCGTATACATGCGGTGCCCCGTCACATCTGTCGTCGTGTAGATGCGCAATTCGCTGCTGTCATCCGCTCGCCAGACCACTTCTTCGCGCCAGTCTCCGAGAATGTCAGCCTGCAGGGACGGCGTCGCTTTTGTTCCGTTATTTGCCGACGCTCCGGACGCTGTCAGCAAGTTAACGGTTCGCGAATTTCGATAATCCCATTTATCAATTCTGTTGCTGTCCAGAAGCTCTCTTTGGAGATCGCCGTCCCACCAGATGCCGAAGTTCGTTGATGAAGGCAATGTGTTTCCGATTTTTACGCCTTTTGCCGTATAAAGACCGCCGTTCGCCCATACTTCCGCTCCTTCGTAGCGCGGATCGATATCAGCTGCCATTCCGCGTCCGACATCCTTACCTGCGTGAACTCCCCAGATAATCTTTCCTGTTTTCGCATCCCGGAAGGACAAGCCATAAGGAGAATTGCTGTTTTCATGCACTTGAAAGACTTCCAGTCCCGGTCTTGACGGGTCCAGATTCCCTGTGTGCATGGCATCCCCATGTCCCCATCCGGTTGAATAGAGGCCTTTTCCGTTATGATCGACAGCCATCGCTCCGTATATGATTTCGTCCTTTCCATCTCCGTCAACGTCAGCGACGCTCAAACTGTGGTTGCCTTGACCGGCATAGGCGCCATTTCCGGGAGCATTCGAATCGAACGTCCACAGCTTGGTCAGCTTTCCGCCTCTGAAGTTGTAAGCGACAAGCACTGTTCTCGTGTAATACCCGCGTGCCATGACAAAACTCGGCCGCTCCCCGTCAAGGTATGCGACACCGGCAAGAAAGCGGTCAACCCTGTTGCCGTAGCTGTCTCCCCAATCGGCTACATTTCCCCGGGCGGGTTCGTAGTTGACCGTTGTAAGCTCAGCACCTGTATCGCCTTTAAAAACCGTCAAATATTCGGGCCCTGACAAAATTCTGCCTTGGGCATTGCGATAATCGGCGTTTGCATTGCCGATCACCTTTCCCTTGCCGTCTTTCGTCCCTTCGGCCGTCTTCATGGCGATTTCCGCTTTTCCGTCACCGTCAAAGTCATAGACGAGAAACTGCGTATAATGGGCGCCGGCGCGAATGTTTTTGCCGAGGTTGATTCTCCACATCATGGTGCCGTCAAGCTTGTATGCGTCAATCAGCACATCTCCCGTGTATCCGTCCTGTGAATTATCCTTTGAATTGGAAGGATCCCACTTGAGAATGATTTCATATTCGCCGTCTCCATCAAGGTCGCCGACGCTCGCATCATTGGCGCTGTATGTGAATGACACCCCATCAGGCGTTTTTCCCCCGGCCGGTTTTTGCAGCGGAACAGATTTGTATTGTTTATTCCAAACTCCGACGGTTTCAGAAGGAGCCTGCTCCATGCCGTTCAAAACGGCGCGCACTTGGTAAACGGCATTCGAATCCCCGCCCGCATCTTGATAGTTTGTACTCGATGTAATCGGGGAACCGTTCAGCTTCTTTCCGTTTCGATACACATTAAATGAAACAGAAGACGGCTCGGTTCCGAGCAGACGCCAGCTGACAAAAACACCGTTCCCCGTTTTAATAGCGACAAGCCCCCGGTTCAGCGACTCCATTTGCCTTGCCTGCGCAGCCGTGCGCCCATCTGCTTCCGCTCGTTCCGAGAAGCCGGTCACAAGCGTGATGAATAAAAGAGATGACGCGGCCAACAGTTTCTTCCACCTTTTCTTTCCTTTTTTCATCATCTTCTCCCTTCGTCATTTTTGTAAGCGCTTACTTAAAAGGGATTCTATTACGGCTTCCATTTTTATTCAATTGCACTTTTTTGCCGAAGGGAAAAGATGTGTTCAAGTCCGGTCTTAAGCGGTTCAGCCTTTACAATTGATACTTTTTTGCTCACTTTTCTCATTTTTGCACGGTTTAGCTAGCCTTCCAGACGCAAAAAACAGCGATGTGCGATGAACATCGATACAAGAGCAAACAAACTGACACCATAAAACGGGATCAGACCCGGAACCGTCAACAGCACATAAACGACCAAGCCTCCTGCAGCTGCCATTCCGGCCGTCGTCAAAGGGCGAACGAGACCGATCAGCGCAGCCTGTGAAAAATAGCGGGCAAACGGCAGCTGAACATGAACGTATAGCGGAAAAATATAAACGAAAACCACGAAATACATCAGCCCGGCCATCAGTGTGGCATAGCTGATCATGATCGAAAATAAATCCGCACGGACGCGGAAAAATTGATAGTTTACGAATAAAATTGTTCCGGCGGCGAAGAGGATGAAGCCAAGTCCGTTTGTTTTGAAAAACTCTTTTTTATACGTTTGATAAAACGTTTTGAATACCGGTGCGTCTGTCCGGCCGAGCAGCCACTTGCGCACGACCGTGAACATCGCAGCCGTGCTCGGAGCCCAGCCGAAAACAATGCCTCCTCCCAGCGTGAATAAAACCCAGAGCCCGTTCAGCCAGGCGATTTTCATGATCGCTTCACAAGCGCCGTATATCATCGCCATCACGCCTTTTTCCCGCATGTCCGATTCTCCTTTCAGCCGCGCAGCAGCCTGCGCACTTCAAAGTTGGCATAGGCTGCTTTCAGCGGAGCCATTTGTCTGAAGCCGATTTTTCCTCCGCCGTAAACAGGACCGAAACGCCTGCCGTCATCCGTCCATTCCAAAATGGGCAGCCCGTTGATTGAAAAATGAACACATGCCCCGTCCTTTATGAGCTTCATCCGATAGGGAGGCAAAGCGTCATCAGCGGGCGGAAGCGGATCGGCTCCCTCACAGACGAGGTGAAATCCGCGGCTTTTCCTGAGGTTGCATGTTCGGAATGCTCTTTCATCAGCATGCTTATGCCTGAAATACGACAGGTGCAATGTGTTGATGTCCCCTGAATGATATTGCGGATATTTCCCTGTTCTCTCCGCCAGCTGCCCGTCAAATAAATCTTCCCCATTGATCCCGGTGGCTGCAAAAAATATCATGCATAAGCCAGGCTCCCGCACAGGGTGGAAATCCCACTTCACAACAATTCCATCAGGGAATGTCTCAGGACACCAGTAAACAAAATGGGCATCATCTCCATATTGCTCAGCGTCGAGCTCGTTCTCCATCTGCATGCGGCCCTGCGGAAAACGAACGATTCCTTTCCCTTCCATCACCCAGCCGCGGAGATCTTCAGGGGATGATAAAGGGTTTTGATACATCAGGCTTCCTTCTCTTACATTATACTCCGGCACGGAAATCGCTCCTTCCACAATGAAGATAGGCCGATAGAGGCAGACCAAGCTCTCTGATTCCTTCTGTTACCAGCCTGGCAACTTGACGGGCTCCTGCCTCGGAAAAATGGGTATTGTCTTCGATTCCATTTGGATAATGAGGGTGCTCATGCGGCTGAAAGTGGACAAACAGCCGTTTTGAGCCTTCGATTCCGAGAGATTCATAGAGCGCTTTTGTTTTGGACCATAAATCGATCAGCGGCACTTCGAAGCTGTCAGCGAGCGCCTTCATCGCTTTCGGAAAATCGCCAAGCGTGTCAGCGGGCTTTCCGTTTTGATCAAAACGTCTGCGCTCTGCGGAGGTGATCAAAACCGGAGTCGCCTGTTTTTCACGAACCGCTTCCACATAGCGGGCAAGATGCTCCTGATAGGTTGTATACGGGTCTGTTCCGTATGGCTTTTGATCGTTGTGCCCGAACTGGATCAACACATAATCACCAGCCTCAAGCCGCTCCGTGATATCATCGAGTCGGCCTTCATCAATGAAGCTGTTCGAACTGGCCCCGCCTTTTGCCATATTCACAACCGCCGCCTCATCTGAGAAAAACAGCGGAAGCATCTGTCCCCAGCCGGCCATCGGCGCTTCATGCGGGGGACAGTCTGCGACTGTCGAGTCCCCTGCCAAATATACTGTCACTTTTGGCTTTTTGTCTGTTCGTTTCATAGCACTCTCCCTTTCACGAAGATTCCTGATGAATCTGCCTGTAGCGGCTCGGTGGAATGCCGACCTGCTTCTTAAAAATCCGGTTGAAATAGCTGTGTCTGTAGCCGACCTCTTCAGAAACGTCATGGATTTTTTTATTCGTTTCAAGAAGGAGCTCTTTCGCTTTTTCGATTCTGAGGCGAGTAACATAGTCGATAAAATTGATGCCGGTTACTTGTTTGAAAGCTTTGCTCAGCGTATACGAATTCGTCCCGGCTTGATCAGCGCAGCTTTCAAGGGAGATATCGTTCATATAATCCTGATGAATCATCTCAAGCACCTGTTCGACAAGCCGTTTTTGCTGTCTGTTTTTCCTTCCTTCCATCTCTTTAAGATAAGGGCTTATGACACGCTCCATCATCCAGCCGACGGCCCTTTCCGGCTCCCTCAGCTCTGAAAGCTCCTGCAGCAGATTTTTTCGGCTGAACAATTCATAAGGGTGAAGGCCGGAATGAAAGATCTCTTCTTGGATCTTTGCGAACAGCTGCATCATGCCCGGCTGGATGCGGATTTCCGTTTTTCCTTTTTCAGACAGCTCCCGGATGAACAGCCTGATCCTTCTTTCGACTTCATCCCTTTCTTCAAGGCTCAAAGCCCTGACTACCTCTTTTTCAAGAGCGAACGGATAGTATGATTCAGCGGGAGGCACGTCTTCCCGCCGGCTTAAATCGATCACCTGGCTGGCGTTTTCGAACTGTCTGTAATGCCTGCCTTCTTTCACCTCTTCATAAATGCCGGGAATGTCTTTTAACATGTCAGCGGTTTTTGATACCGTCACTGTGACGTGGAGTCTGGATACGCCGTAGATCACATCCGTCAGCTCACGCACAAATTGGGCGATTTCTTCCTTGAAGGCTGTTTTCCGGCCGCTCATCAGCAGCACCGCGAGCGATAACGAACGGACATCGCTCATATAAATATGGTTGAATGTCCTTCCAGCAAGTTCGCGCGTAATGTTGCCCAACAGAAAGCCCGCCAGACTTTCGTCCTTTTTTGTAAAAGATCCGTTTCCTTCATAGAGTCCCGTCAGCTGAACATCGATGATGGTAAACACATTGTCTTTCGCTTCCCAGCCCCATCTTTTCAGACGATCTCTCAAATTCCTCTCTGATTCATCTGCAAAGTATCCGCTTAAAAGGCGCTGAAAAAAAACGTTTGCAGCCTGGGGCATTTCCTTTTTCAGTCTGCCGCTTTCCTCTGATAGGTCTTCCCAGCGCTTCTCGAGCCAATGAAATTCATCAGGAAAATGGGCGGCCTTTCCCTCTCCTGAGCAGAGCTTGATCAGCCTCGCGACAGGTGAATAAATTTTGTGTGACGCATACCATGCCAGAATGAAGGCAAGAACGATCCCGGCGATGCTGACCGACGCGACGAGCTTCGATAAAAACAACACCGGAGCCGTAATCGCCGACATCGGTGAAGCCGAGACATAGGTCCATTCCTGGTTCAATCTGTCCATTCGTCCATATGAAACGGAATACACCCCTCCGCTCCAATCCATAACAAAGGAGCCCTGTTGCTTCTTTTGTTTCTCAAGCCTCTCTTTTATAACGCTTTCAAAATTGGTTTTGCCGCGTTTGCTCCCAGAAAAAACGGGCTTCTGGTCATGATGAAAGAGGAGCGCTGTTCCTTTTGAATAAGGTGAAAGGCTTTCCAACAAATGTCCCATTTCTCTTTGATCAAGCGTCAAAATCAGCGCACCGAACGGTTCTGAGATGCCTCCGGGAATTTTGTGGACAAGCGCCATTCCGGAAGGAGCGCCGCTCATGTCTTTCCAATAAACGTTTTGACCGCCTTCAAGCAGCGAATGATAAGCCTTTAAGATTTTCCGGTCGGTCATTCCGCTGTATTCCGGATTTAAGAGAATCGGCTCCTTCCCTTGAATGAACAGTTCAACCTTGTGAATGAGCGGATTTTGATCCTGAAGCAAAAACAGCGATTTTGAGAGCCTGTACGTCGTTTGAAAATCCGTTTGCAGATCGGCATCGGCCAGACCGTTCATCAGGCGCGGATCATATGCAAGCTGGGAGAGCATGGTCTCAAGCCCTTCCAGCTTGTCATCGATTTGGCTGATTTGGCGTTTCACCTGGTTCTCGTGCAGATGTTGGAGCTCTTTTTCAATTTTTGCAGCCGAAAACAAATAGATTCCTGCACCCGTCAATAAGCCGGGAATACACGCAATCAGCAGGATCAGCACAAAGCTTTTTTTAAAAAAACTCCCTTTACGCCGTGAAACATATCTTTGATGCAGCTTTTTCATCCCTCTCCCCCCACTGCAATGAAAAGAATGTTTCTTTTTCAATTTCTATTGGAACGCGCGCGACTTGGAGCGGACGACGTCGGCCAAAAAGGTCAGGGCAAGCCCCTGTCCCCAGCCTTGAATCCGTTTATAAGGCACGTCTTTGTAGCCCTGCGCATCCCGCATCACCGCTGTACCCGCTGAAACGCGTTCCACCCTTCCGTCAGGCGCGACCGCATCTGTAATGGCTGATAGCGCCTTCTGAACGGATTTGTGGTATAGCGAGCCTCTGGACAGCAGGCTGGAAGCAATCCCCGCAGATCCTGACACTTCAAGATATGAATCCGGATCCGTCAGTACGGTGTGCCATAAACCTGAAGGATGCTGAAGCCTGACAAGCGCGCTCAACAAGTCTCGGAGTGAACCGTCAATGATCATATATGAAGGATGCGTAACATCGATCAAAGGGAGCGCTTTTGCCATCGTCAAAGCTGCCCATCCGTTTCCCCTTCCCCAAAATATGCCTGACAGATTGTTTTTGGCCACATGGTCCCATCCGTGATAATAGAGATTGGTCTCCATGTCCTGCAAAAATTCTTCATGGCCGTGATACTGGCGGAGCCCGTCTTCAAAATATTCCTCGCTGCCGACAAGTTTTCCGATTCGGAGAAGGAACAAGCCCGCCATCATCATCGTATCGACCCATGCCTGTTCAGGGAATACATGTTTCTCTGAGTTGACGGTGTGCTGCAAAACCCCGTCTGCGAACCGAGGCGCTTCGTGAAGCACAAAGTCCGCCATTTGCCGGGCGGTGTCAAGATAACGGTCATCTCCTGTCGCCTGGTAGAGCGATAGAAGGGTATGGCCGATGGATACCCCGTTGATCGACAGCTTAGGCAAGCCGTCTTCAAGCTTTTCATCTGTCCAGTTTTTCAAAAGCTCGAGGTATTCGTCATTTTCGGTTGCTTCATACGCCTCAGCCACACCGTAAAACGCGACGCCGCCCGGCCAATCCCATTCGAAATCCATCTCAAATGTCCGCTTGACGATTCTGTCGATCACTTCATTCAGCTTTTCTTCATCAAAAACAAGCTTTGTCATGCACGCTTCTCTCCTTTTTTATTTTAATCCGCTCATGCTGATTCCTTGGACGATCGATTTTTGAAAGACGAAAAACACGAGGATCACCGGGACGAGTGAGACGACTGACATCGCAAACATCGCCCCCCAGTTAGACGCCGTTTCCGTATCTAAAAACAGCTTTAGTGCCAGAGACACCGGGTAAAGCTCCGGCTTGTTCAAGTAAAGAAGCGGATTGATCAGCTCCTCCCACTTCCAGTAAAACGAGAAGATAGCGGACGTCGCGAGCGCCGGGGCGATCAATGGCAAAATGATTCTGAAAAAGATGCCGAGACGGCTGCAGCCGTCAATCTTTGCTGCTTCATCGAGTTCTACCGGGATCGTCCTGATGAACTGAATCATCAGAAAGATAAAAAACGCGTGCCCGAAAAATTGGGGAACAACGATCGGCTTGAATGAATTCAGCCAATCCAGCTTTGCAAAAATGATGTACTGCGGAATCATCAGCACCTCGTGCGGCAGCATCATCGTCACCATCATGCAGCTAAACCAGAATGCCTTCCCTTTAAACGGAATCCGCGCGAATCCGTAAGCGATGAACGCAGAGGACAAGACCGCGCCGACCGTCGAGAGGCCGACAATGATAAGCGAATTTTTAATAAATGTGATGAACGGCTGTCCGGCGATCCCTTTCCAGCCCTCTGTATAATTGGACAGGATCAAAGGGTCCGGGATGAGCGAGTGGGATGTGGCGAATATGCTTGCACTTTCTTTAAACGAGCTTGCGATCAGCCAGATCACAGGATACAAAAGGATGATCGCAAGAATGGCCGTCGCGGTATGAAACACGAGATGCCCGGCTCTTTTCTTTCCATTTCCTGCTGGAAGCGGGGCAGGCGCCGCCCGCCCCGAAATGTCTTTTACCGGCTCCACCAGCTACCCCTCCTTCGATTCATAATGCACCCATAAGGATGAAGTTTTGAACAATATGAATGTGACAAGGCCGATCAGGATCAGCATCACCCATGCCATCGCCGATGCGTAGCCCATTTGGAAAAAGTTGAAGGCCCGCTGGAACAAATAGAGGGAATACAGAAGCGTCCCGTCAAGCGGACCGCCTTCCCCTTTTGAAATAATGTAGGCCGGCGTAAAGGTCATGAAGGCTGAAATGGTCTGCATCACCAAGTTAAAAAAGATGATCGGGCTGAGAAGCGGGAGCGTAATGAGAAAAAACCGCTGAAACCTGTTTGCACCATCGACGCTTGCCGCTTCCTGATACATTGGCGGGATATTTTTCAATCCGGCAAGAAAGATCAGCATAGATGAGCCGAACTGCCACACCGACAAAAGAATCAAGGTCCACAATGCGCTTGTAGGGTCCTGATACCAAAGAATTTTCTTGTCAAAACCGAGGAAGAACAAAAGCGCATTGATGACACCGTCATTGCCAAATACATTGCGCCACATAATCGCAACTGCCACGCTGCCGCCGATGATGGACGGAAGATAAAAGAGCGTCCGATAAATGCCGACACCTTTTTCGGCTCTGTTCAAAATCACCGCGATGAAGAGCGCAAACGCGAGGCGCAGCGGCACACCGGCGAGCACGTAATAAAACGTCACTTTCAGCGAGCCCCAGTATTTTTCATCATCGGTCAGCATCGCCTTATAGTTGTCAAGGCCGACCCATTTGGGCGGGGTGAACAGATCGTAGCTGGTAAAAGACAGAAACAGCGAGGCTCCCATCGGAATGACGGTAAAGCACAAAAATCCGATAATAAACGGGGAAATAAAGGCATAACCCGCCAAATTGTCAATTCTTTTTTTTCGCTTCACGTTCACTTCCTCCTGCAATTGATGAGCGGCCTTCCTTCACTTGCCCCGCTTATCATTGTTGATTTCTTTTCAGTATGGCGTCCGCTTCTTTTCTGAACTTCGCGGCTCCTTCTTCAGGCGTGATCTTTTTAAACAAAATTTGGTCTGACGTGTCTTTTAGCAGCTTGATGACTTCGGCGCTGCCGATCGGTTCAGGCGGTTCAGCTTCCCCCGCGTACTCTGAAGCCCGTTCGACATATTCGAAAATCTTTTTCTCCTCTTCGCTCAGTTCTGACTTTACCGTTTCCGCTATTTTGGATGAAACCGGCACGCCTCTTTCTCCTTTGATCAAGGCATTGGCTTTTTCATTGTTAATAAAGAAGTCGATGAATGCAGCCGCTTCTTTTTTCTGCTCGGAGCTTTTCGGAATTGAAAACAGCATGCTCGGCCTTAAAAACAGCGCCTTTTCTTTCCCTTGTTCAGGAGGCAGCTTTAATGACAGGGGCGCATCGGTCAGCTGTGCGAACGCCGCGAACTGATTTGAATAATTCCATGTTGCAGCGGTTCGGCCTTTGACGATAAAATCGTCCTCCATTCCCTTCACTTGCGCGCTTTCATCAGGCGTCGGCGAAGCTTTTTCATCGACGAGCTTCACCTGCCGCTTGAAGTAATCGACAAACAGCTTGTCGTCTGAATAAGCAAGTCCTGTGCCGTCCTCTTTATAAAAGCGCTCGCCCTTCGTCCTCAGGTAATACGGAAAAAAGACATCAGGCGGATGCATGCCGTTTGAACCGTATTGCCCTGTCTTCTCCTCGACCTTCAGCGCCAGGTTTTCAAAATCGGTCCACGTCCAGCTGCTGTCGTCAATCTCAACGCCCGCTTCTTTTAACATGTCGTCATTGGTAATCACCGACAGCACATTCACACCGAGCGGGAAGCCGTATAACTGATCACCGATTTCGCCGCCTTTGATCGTCTTTTCATCAATCGATTCGGTATTGATCGTCCCGTCCTTGACATACGGAGTCAGATCTTCAAGCTGGCCTTTCTTGCCGTATTGGGAGAGATACGCCATATCCATCTGAATCACATCGGGCAGCTGGCCCGCCGCAGACATCGGGGCAAGCTTTTTCCAATAATCGTCCCAATTCGCAAACTCCGCTTCGATTTTGACATGCGGATGTTCCTTTTCATACAGCTCGATGATTTTTGATGTATAATCATGCCGAGGCTGTCCGCCCCACCATGCGACCCTCAAGGTAACCTTCTTTTTGCCGTCCGCACCGGCCGTCTCTTCAGTGTTTGAACTGCATCCGAACAGGCCGAGCATCAGCAAAATGCAAAAAGAGAAACACACAAATCTTCTCATCAACATTCCCCCTCCTTAATTTGTAAGTGCTTACATTTCATTTTAAATTCAACTTTCTGTCCCAGAAACTCAAAAAACAGAGAAGAATGTTAAAAAAACAGAGATTCCGTCAATGCGCAAAAAAACCGCCGGATAGACCCGGCGGCATTAAAACGTGTTTTCTTCTTTTTTTCGAAATTCTGATGGGGTGAGTCCCGTATATTTTTTAAAGACAAGGCTGAAGTATTTCGGATTGTGGCCAAACCCCAGTTCCTCTGCCAGAGTGCCGATGGCCGTGTTTTTAGACTTCTTCATCTTCGCGATCGCTTTTTCGATGCGCACCTTTGCGACATAGCTTGAAAACTTCTCACCGGTTTCCTGTTTAAACAGCTTGCCGAGATAATCCGGGTTCATGTACAGCATGTTGCGGGCTGCCCATTTTAGCGAAAGCTTCGGATTTGAGGCCTCCTTTTCAATGAGATCAAGCACTCTCCCAATTAAAACCGATGTCTCCCCTTCATCTTGGCCGATCTTTGCGTATGCCTTTTCGTACATGAAGGAGGCTTCGCTAATATTGCCGCTTTCGCTGAGTGATGCCTCAGGTTCAAATCGGAGCAAGCGGCGTGAAAGCTCTTGGACGCTTTTCATTTTTTCCTCAAGCACGGCAGGAGCCAATGCTCCGTCTACTGCACAGACAAGCACTTGTTGAACGCGGGCCGAAGCGATGACAGAACCGTTCAGCACCTTATCCGCAATGGACTCAACGCCATGTGCATAATCTTTGTCCTCCCCGTCCCGGACGGAAAACATAATCAGCCTGATGACCTTTTGCTCTGAAAAGAAGCGCAGGCACGCTTCATCCTCGAAGCTGCCGCCAGTAACCAGCTCTTTTAACATCTGCTTCATAAGATGCGGCTTCATCATCTCCAGATCGGTTTTCACTTTTTGCGCCGATTCCTCTTTTTTCAGCTCGCCGATCACGCTTTGAAGCGAATCTGTAATATGGCTCTCATTGCAGGGTTTGAGCAAATAATGCCTGACTCCGTATGACATCGCTTTTTTTGCATATTCAAACTGGCCGAAGCCCGTCAGCAAAATAAACCGGATTGACGGGTGGTCGCGGGACACTTTTTCGATAAGTTCGAGTCCTCCCATCCCAGGCATTTTAATATCGCTGATCACAATGTCAGGCCGCTCTTTCATAATCAGGCGGTAAGCGTCTATCCCGTTTTGGGCGGCTCCGATTAAAGACGTCCCGAACGAATTCCACTCGATCATGCTGGAGATGCCGTCAAGAATAATCCGTTCATCGTCCGCCAACAGCACTTTATACATCATCACACCCCGCTTTGAAATGGTATTTTAATCATCATTTCGGTTCCCTTGTTCTTTTCGCTTGAAATCGTCAAGCCGTACCCTTTGCCAAACATTAGCTGAATGCGCTCATCGATATTTTGCAGCCCGATTCCTCTGCCCCTTGTCCGGACAAGCTCCTTTCTCGCTTTTTCCAAAAAGTCTTCATCCATGCCCGGGCCGTTGTCGGCAACCGTTAAATAAACAAACCCTCCTTTTTTATATGCTTTGATTTGAATATGGCAAGGTTCAATGAAAGGCTCAAGACAGTATGTAATCGCATTTTCAGCCAAAGGCTGGAGAACAAGCTTTGGTATGCGGCATTTTTTCACCGATGGCTCAATATCAAGCTCAAAAACAAGCCGCTCCTTAAAGCGAAACCGCTGAATGGTAAAATAGTGGAGCACGATTTCAGCTTCTTCTTCGATCGTCAGCACGTCGGTTTTCATATTGATGGCATTCCTGAGCAAAAACCCGAGAGATTCCGTCATCTTTGAAATTTGCGGCTGATGGTTCGTTTTTGCCAGCCAGTTGATCGACTCGAGCGTGTTGTATAAAAAGTGGGGGTTGATTTGCGCTTGGAGCGCTTTGAATTCCGTCTCTTTCAGCATCAGCTGCTTCTTGTAGTTCTCTGCAATCAGTTCATTGATCCGTTCAACCATTGTAAAAAAGTTCCGGTTTAAGACGCTGACTTCATCCTGCCGGTCTAAAGGAGCACGAGTGAGCGGCGCCAGTTTAAAATCGCCGTTTTGGACATTTTTCATGGCCGCCACCAGCTTCTCAATCGGACTCGTAATGCCCTTGGCCATTTTTCTTCCAAAGAGAACCGCAATCAGAAAGAAGAGGATAAAAAGGGAAATCAGTATCGTCTTCATCGCAGAGATTTTCGAAAACATAGCGTCAAAGGGGATCAGGCTCCAATACGTCCAATTCTTATACGCTGATTTGACATATGAAACGAAAAAGCGCTGGCCGTTTTCCTCCACAATGTCATATCCGTTTTCAGCATGAGAAGATAAACGGAGTCCATCGGTTTGGCTGAAAGGCATTTCAGAAAAAAACAGCTCCCGCCCGTCCGACATCGCAATCTTGCCCGCGCCTTCCCCCCAGTCTTTCGGAAGGTCGCCAATGACTCGTTTTAAATCGGCGACAATCACCACGGTTCCCAGGTGGTCAAGGTTTAAACGTTCATAGGAGCGAATTTCCCGGACGGATAACAGCTCGCCGGTTTCACCCGGCATAGGCTCCCACGTGTTGCTGCCTTTTTGGCGCGACGCTTTTTCGATCAGCGCATTCTTTTGCTCCCGCAATGCTTCGATTAAATTCGCCCCTGCGGAATACTCAGTGCCTGAAGCATCAAACAAATGAATCGATTTAATGTACCGCTTAGAGCCGGTATATTCGGCAAGCTTATCCCAAATTTTGCTTTTCATCCGGTAGCGCCCGTATTTGTTTTGGCCGCGGCCGGCTTTCAGAAGGTTCGCTTGGATGTCTGCGTCAGTGGTGATTTGATATGACACATCCTCAATCTTTTTCAATTCATCTTCAATGCTTTTTGATGATAACATCAGCACCTGTGACGACTTCCTGTAAATCTGCTGGTCATATACACGGAACGCGTATTGAACACCGCTCAAGATCAGGATGAGCGAAACGGCCATGATCAGTGAAATCAAAATAAACAATTGATCTTTAATTTTTAAATGCTGATAACGGTTCACCGAACGAACACCTTCATTTCAAGCGTGTGACGGCAGCCTGCTTGTCTGTCCGGCGCCCGTCGATTGCACGGAAGGCCTGAAACGAAAGCTTTGTCAAAATGAAGCTTAAAGCACTGCCGCTGAAAAACAGAAGAAATGTGACATGAAATAAAGCGAGCAGAATCAAACCAAACGCGCTGATCAGCATGAAAAACGAGGTGAGCGGACGGGAAAAGCCGATGATGAAGCTGTATTTCAGCACTGCAATCCGTTTTAAATCGTAGTGGACATCGATTGGAAAAGCGTATAAGAGGATGATGGCATAAATGATAAACAAACTGATGAACAGGCTTAAGACAACCGGCTGATCGTGAAAATAGACGACCGCAATTTGAAAATCAACAAACAGCAATAAGCCGACCAAGCCCAATATCAAACCGAGAACGCTTGATTTCGCCCATTTCTTTTTAAACGCCTGAAAAAACGTCTGAAACACCGGAATCTCCGTCTTTCCCAGCGCCCACTGTCTTGTCACAGCGAACATCGCGGCAGTCGCCGGCGCTAAACCGAAGATGACCGCTCCCGCCAGCGTAAAACCGATCCACAGCAGATTCAAATAGGCGAGCCGCATCACCCACTCGCAAAAGCGGTAAAATCCATTTGCCAACGTGTGAATCATGGTATCCCTCCTTCATTTCTCAGTAAACGCTTACAAAAAATATATTTCTCTTCTTTCGAAAAAAATCCTCTTTTCCCAGCTCGCTGACAGACGGAAGAAGGCTTGATCTAAAAGCCTTAGACCAAGCCTTGCTCTGCTATTTAGCCGATGTCTTAATGTTGACGCCGACCGCCGTCCCGTTTCTGCTCGAATCGGCAACCCCCATAAATGTTTTGTTCTCCCGGTCAATGAAAATGCTTTGGACATTGCCGATATCAACCGGATTCGCGCCGAATCTGTGGCCGAAGTCATTGAGCTTCAGTCTGACATCCTTCGGCATTCCGGATTCATAGCGGTACGAAGTCAGGCTGTTCGTATAGATTCTCGGCTCTTCAATCGCATCCTGAAGGCTCATGCCGTACTCAAAATAATTCAAGATCGTCTGGAAAACGGAAGCAATGATCGTCGTTCCGCCCGGGGAACCGACAGTCAGCACCGGTTTTTCGTCTTTAAACACGATCGTCGGCGTCATGCTTGAAAGCGGCCTTTTATTCGGCTGCACTTCGTTGGCTCCGCCTGGAACCGCATCAAAATCGGTCAGTTCATTGTTTAAAAACAGTCCGTACCCGGGCACTAAAATCCCCGTTCCAAAAAGCTGTTCAATCGTTGTCGTATAAGAGACAACATTGCCCCACTGATCCGTGACGGTAAAATGCGTCGTCTCCCCGATCGTTTTATCTTCAGGCTGAGGCACGATTTCATAATTCGGCTCTCCCGCTTCGTATTTCCAAGGATCGCCCGCTTTCACATCGCGGTTCATCGAATCAAGGCTAATCAGCTGCTGCCGCTCCTTAATATAATCGGGATCGAGCAGCCCTTTCAGCGGAACATCGACAAATTCCGGATCGCCCGCATATGCCGCCCTGTCCGCATAGGAGAGGTGCATCGTTTCCGCGAGCAGATGATATTTTTCAAACGATTTTGGATCGTATTGCGATAAATGAAAATCATCAATCAATTTCAGCATCTGCAGCATGAACACTCCGCCTGAGCTTGGAGGAGGCATGCTTGCAATATCATAGCCGTGGTACTCGCCCCAGATCGGCTTATCTGTTGTGACCTCATAACGGGACAGGTCATCAGGTGTCATCGAACCCCCGAAATCCTGCACAACATCTGCAATCGCCCGGCCGATTTCTCCATCATAAAAGGCTTTTGACCCTTCTTTCCGTATTAATTTAAACGTCTTGGCCAAATCCTTTTGTACGAGGGTATCGCCTTCTTTCAAAGGTTCACCGTCCGGAAGGAAAATATCCTTTGCGGCCGTTTTGCTCAGCTTGTCCTGATGGTTCTTTATCGCGTCAGCTAAAACCGAATCGATTGGAAACCCTTCTTCTGCAAGCTTAATGGAAGGCGAGATCAAGTCTTCCATTTTCTTTGTTCCCCACTTTTTATGCGCTGCTTCCAGCCCTTTCAGCGTTCCCGGCACACCGACCGCATTTCCGTGTCTCGACCTTTCTGAAAAAGGAATAACCTTTCCGTCTTCATCCAAAAACATGTCAGGTTTGGCACCCTCTGGAGCACGCTCCCTGCTGTTGATGATCGACGTTTCCTTCGTCTCACCATCGTAGACCATCATGAACCCGCCGCCGCCGATTCCCGACATCATCGGCTCTGTTACATTCAGTGCGTACTGGATCGCAATAGCTGCATCAATGGCATTCCCGCCCTTTTTCAAAACTTCGGCTCCGATTTTTGATGCAAGCGGATGGGCCGTAGCCACCATACCGTCTTTTCCGACGGCGACTTTATCACCATCTCCGCCGCTCATGACCCCTTCTGCTTTCGAGACCGGACTGAAAAAGCAACCAACCGCCAAGCAAAACGCAACAACTAAGAAAGCTAACCGTCTCATCAGATCACCTTCCTTTCCAGTTTATTACTACTATAACAGGAAAATGAACTGAAAATAAGGAAAACTCTCAATTTTCTATTTTTTTGAACCTAAACTCCTAAAATCTATAAAAAAATCCTGTCATTCGTCCTTTTGGCACAATGATATAAAAGGATAAACCGCCTATTATCATCATAAAATCCCGGCTGGCAGTTGGTGCTTGCGCCCAACTAAAAGGTGTGAAGATTTTAAAATTAAATGGTTTTTTTCGACTGCACCTGTTTTTTTTCGACAAAAAGTTATATAATATTTTGATGTGTGCATTGTCTCATTTAAACAATGGAGGGTTACAAATGTTGAAAAGAAAAAAGGACAAGTTTTCCGTGCTTTTGACGGAAATTGCAAAAAATTTAGATGAAACAGCTGAGTATTTTGTTAACTATAAAGTGACGAATCAGACAACCCTTAAAGAATTCGCGGATACCTTAAAAGAGTATGAGACAAAAGGAGATAATTATGTACATACGATGATTAAGGAGCTGAACAAAGCATTTATCACGCCGATCGAACGCGAGGACATCCTTCAGCTTACAAACAGTCTCGATGATGTACTCGACGGCATCGAGCACTTTTCGGCCATGATGGAAATATTCTCGATCACATCTTCAGATGAGCATATTGATAAATTCAGCGGCTATATCAGAGAATGCGCAAAAGAAATTCTGGTGACGATTGAATTGCTGGCGGAAAATCGCCTGAAAGAAATTCAGCCGCACGCCATTAAAATTAAAGAATACGAACATAACTGCGATAACCTGCACCGCAAATCGCTGAAAAATCTTTTCGGTAAAGAGACAGATCCGATTAAAGTGATCCAGTACAGAGAAATCTATGAGACGCTTGAAGAAATCGCAGATTCATGCCAAAGTGTAGCAAACAATTTAGAAACCATCATAATGAAAAATGCGTAACGAGGGATTATAATGGATCTTTTATTTGTATTAACCATATTGATTGTCATCTTTGCTTTGGCATTTGACTTTATCAACGGCTTTCATGATACGGCAAATGCGATCGCCACCTCGGTATCGACAAAAGCGTTAAAACCAAGGCACGCCATCATTATGGCCGCTGTCATGAACTTCGCCGGCGCCATGACGTTTACAGGCGTAGCGAAAACAATTACGAGCGACATCGCCGACCCTTTCAAGCTGGAAAACGGATCGGTCGTGATCCTTGCAGCTCTTATCGCCGGCATTACATGGAACCTAGTGACCTGGTATTTCGGAATTCCCAGCAGCTCTTCCCACGCGATCATCGGAGCGATTGCCGGAGCTGTCATCGCATCGGAAGGATTCGCCGCGATTAAATACCACGGATTTATTAAAATTATCGAAGCACTTATATTATCGCCCATTTTGGCGTTTGTTTTAGGATATTTGATCTACAGCATCGTCAAAGTCATTTTTAAGAACAGCAATCTGGCAAAAACGAATAAGCGGTTCCGGCGCGTTCAAATCGCGACAGCTGCCATTCAGTCCTATACGCACGGCACGAACGATGCACAGAAAGCGATGGGTATCATTACGATGGCTTTAATTGCGGGTAACTTGCACAGTACAACCGACATCCCGTTCTGGGTGCAGTTTGCATGCGCCACGGCCATGGGTCTCGGAACATCTGTCGGCGGCTGGAAAATCATCAAAACCGTCGGCGGAAAAATCATGAAGATCCGTCCCGTCAATGGTGTCTCTGCAGATTTGACTGGAGCCCTCATCATCTTTGGTGCGACGATCGTCCATTTGCCTGTCAGCACGACACACGTCATTTCTTCATCCATTTTAGGTGTGGGTGCCTCCCACCGGGTGAAAGGCGTAAACTGGGGCACCGCAAAGCGGATGTTGATCACATGGGTTATTACCCTTCCCATTTCGGCAACCATCGGTGCATTTGCCTATTTCATACTTGATTTATTCTTTTAATCAGCACACTCCCGTCCGAATCTAGGACGGGAGTTTTCATGTTTAAAAGAAAGCCGGCATAACAATAGAATAGGAACTGCACTATTTCTCGGGAAGAGGGAAACAAGTTATGCTGCTATTTTATCAATTCCTTGTTTGGCTCATTGTTTTGGCGCTGTCTCTGTACGTGGCTGCCGTGTGGTGTTTTGAAAAAAAGCTCACCGAAAAAACGGTCGCGATCCGAAAAACGTGGTACCTGCTTTATGTTATCGGCGCCGTGATTTATTGGACGCACGATCCGCAGTCGATTTTCACGAACCCGCTTCATTACCTGATCGTTGCCGTTTTTTTCACGCTGACAGACGCTTTTATTTTCTTAAACGCCTACTTTAAAAAGCTCGGCAGCTCCGAACTCGCGACAGACACAAGAATGCTTCTCGAAGAAAACAACGACCTCCTCCACACGTATCAAAACAGGCTGAAAACGTTTCAATACCTATTGAAAAACGAACCGATCCACATCTATTATGGAAATATAGAAGCGTATGCAGAAGGCATCGAAAAGCTCATCAAACGGTTTGCCGAAAAAATGAATATATCCGCTGCACTTTGCGAATATAATTCAGAAGAAAGCAAGGATCATTTGCTTGAGCATATGGAAAACCGGTTCGATGTTCAAGAAAAGCTTGAGCGCAAAGACGTTTATTATGAAGAAAACGGAAAAATGGTCCTCATTCCTTTTTCCATCCACGATTTTGACTATGTCATGAAGTTAACCTCAGAAGACCTTGTCACAGAATTTGATTATCTCCTGTTTACTTCTTTAACAAGCATCTATGATCTTCTGCTACCAAACGAAGAGGAAGGTGACGACTGATGGAGCCTGCTTTTCAGCAAGACCAGGAAAGCGTAAAAAAGCGCCTCGCCTTTAAAATGTTTAAAAAGCAATCCAAAACCAATATCGCGAAATACGAAGTCAGCCCCCATACCGAACGGATTTTCCGGCAAAACGAACGGCTGATCGGCGAGTATAAAAGAAAAAAAGCTTAAACGAGGACGGGAAAATTTCTCCCGTCCTTATTCCGTTTTCCCGTTTCATACATACAATAAACCAATCAACTAAAAGCGCTGAATTAGGTGATGCTGTGAAAAAACTGAAAAAACAAGTCAAACACGTCGATTTCGCAAAATTTGGCCTATCGGACTATACCTCTCTTCTCAGAAGAAGAAGCGAGAAAATCATTAAAACGCTGAACAGAAGAAAAAACAAACCGTGAAACTTGCACTTTCACCCTCCTTCTCTGCTGAGAAGGGGGTTATTTTCATGTCTACAGGAGCATCATAAAGGATGCCCCTGTCCGCCTTCTCCAACAGGTTGAGGCAGCTTTTCAGAACGTATCGGTTTCACAAATAAAGCGACGCAAATAGAACCTGCCACCGCCCAGCCCTCCCGCAAGCAAAAAAGCGCTTGTGAAAGCCCCGGTGTACTCGACGATGTACCCTGTAACCGTCGGACCGATTATGCCGGACGTATTGGCAAGAAAATGCATGAATCCGCTCACGCCCCCAACCCTGTCTGGATGAACGATATCCTGTATAATCGCCCAGTATGTGATGCCGGTCAAATACAAAAAGAAAACCGATAGTGCGACAAGTGCAACAGCTCCAAACGCGGTAGTGACAAGCCCGGCAAATCCAATGCATACCGCCGCAGCCAAAAGGCAGCACACAAGCACGGCTTTTCTCGAAAACATCTGTTTGCCCGTCAGCTTGAACAGATAATCTGAAATAAATCCCCCAAGCGCAAGACCTAGAAATCCGACAACCCACGGTATAATCGTTGCAACGCTCATATCGTGAATGCTCAGCCCCCGGGCTGTCGTTAAATAGCTCGGAAACCACGTTAAGAAAAAGAACAAAATATAGTTATAGGAAAAGAATGCGAATGCCGTAAACAGCACGGTCGGCTGCTTCAAATAAAAAGACAGCGGGATGCGGGTGTCCTTTTTCGGACGCACTTCTTTTTCAGCGGACAAACTGTGGGAATCATCCGGCTTATCTTTCATGAATTTTATCCAGAACCAAGTCCAGACAAGCCCGATGATCATGATCAACACAAAGGAAGCTTTCCACCCCCAATGGATGGCAATCAATCCGACGATCGGACCTGAAATGGCTCCGCCGAGCGGCGTTCCGCACATTGTCATGCCGAGCGCTCTTGCTCTTTCTTTTTGCGGAAACCAATTGTTGACCGACTTGCTCGTTGCTGCTGACAGCGGACCTTCCCCCATGCCGAAAATGACGCGGATGATGAACAGTGAAACGAAATTATATGTCAGTGCAATGGCGCCGCTGAAAACCGACCATACGACCATTGCGGCCGACAGCGTATGTTTCGCTCCGTATTTGTCTGATGCCCAGCCGCCGATAAAATTAAAGATGGCATATCCGATGAAAAAACTGCTGAACAGCATGCCCATCTGCGCCGGACGTATGTTCAAATCTTCCTGAATAAAAGGAGCAGCGACAGACAATGCCGAACGATCCAAATAATTAATTACTCCCGCCAAAAAAAGCATCACGATGACAAACCCGCGGCCGTTTGAAAACATGGGCAACCCCCTCTTTCCAGTTTTAGAGAACGCTTTCATTTTGTGCGATCTTACAGATGGATCAACACTTTCACAGGATTGGTTTCCGGAGCAAGTGCTGATTGAAATCTGTCAACAACATCGCGGAACGCAATCTGTCCGGTAATAAACCGGTTCGCATCCGCTCCGCCATCCCTGATGGCTTTCATCACCGTCTCAAAATCGCTTCTTAATGCGTTGCGGCTGGATAAAATCGTCAGCTCCCGCTTGTGGATTTCAGGATCGGGCATGGCCAGATGGTCGTTGATCAGTCCGACATAGATGAGCCGTCCCCCGTGTGCGACGTACTGATAAGCGCTGTTCATCGATGCAAGATGCCCTGTCGCGTCAAAGACAGCCGTCGGAAAGTCGCCGTTCGTCAACCGTTTGATCTCCTCTGCCGCATGTTCTCCCGCTAATACGACTTCATCGGCTTCAGCCCATTCGCGGCTAAACGTGAGGCGCTCTTTTCTAACATCCATCGCGATGATTTTCGCCCCCTTCAATTTTGCGAATTTCATCACGCTGAGTCCGATGGGCCCCGCTCCAACGACAAGCACCGTTTCCCCTTTTTTGATATTTGCCCTTTCTGCAGCGTGGGCGCCGATGCTCAAACATTCAACGACAGCGGCTTCGCTGAGCGTCAATCCTTCTGTTTTTATCAGGTGGTCTGCCGGGATATTTATGTATTCCCGCATTCCCCCATCTGTATGGACACCGAGGACGTTCAGATTCACGCAGCAGTTGGGCCGGCCGTTCCGGCAGGCGATGCATGTCCCGCATTCCAAATAAGGAATAATTGACACTTGATCGCCCGGCTTGAACGTTCCGCCGGTATCATTGATGCTGACAATTTCACCGGACAGTTCGTGTCCGAGCACTCTTGGATAAGAGAAAAACGGCTGTCTTCCGCAATAAGCGTGAAAATCCGTCCCGCAAATTCCGATCCGTTTAATGCGGACCAATGCTTCCCCATCCTTTAGTTCCGGCATTTTCACATCCGTCATTTTAAAATGATAAGGCTTTTCACACACAATCTGCTTCATGTATCGGCCTCCCCTTTATCGCGTTTTAGACACCGGCATAAGCAGTAAATCCGCCATCTACCGGCACTGTTATGCCGGTAACAAACCCGGACATATTCTCATCCGCCAGCCAAAGCAGCGTCCCCAGCAAATCTTCCGGTTTGCCGAAACGCTTCATCGGGGTGTGAGAGATGATCTTCTTTGCTCTATCAGTAAATTCGCCGTTTTGATCAAGAAGAAGCCGTTCATTTTGATTGGTTAGGAAAAATCCCGGGGCAATGGCGTTGACCCTGATTCCCGTTTCGGCCAGATAGACGGCCAGCCATTTCGTAAAATTGTCGATGCCCGCTTTCGCCGCGCTGTATGCAGGCACTTTCGTCATCGGGGTTTGGGCGCTCATTGAAGAAATATTGATCACGGATGCCCCTTTTTGATTCAGCATCATTTTTGCAAATTGCTGTGTTGGAATGAAAGAACCGAGGAAGTTTAAATTGAGAACAGAACCGACATCATCGCAGTTCAGATCAAATAATGTCTTAATGTTGTCCTGGAAGAGGTGCTCGGAGTTGAATGTTTCATCTGATGTCGTGCCATTGGGGTGATTACCGCCGGCCCCGTTCACCAATAGATCACAGCCGCCGAATCGGTCAGCCACAACACGTTTCGCCTGTTCAACGCTCTGTTGATTGATGACATCACACTCAACGGCAATCGCTGCGCCGCCGGCTTTTCGAATAGCTTCGGCCACGAGCTCTCCTTTTTCAACGGTTCGATTAAGAATGGCAACATTCATACCCTGCCGGCCGAGCTCTTTCGCCATCGCGCCGCAAAGCACCCCGCTGCCGCCTGTGATGACCGCAGTTTTTCCCGCTAAATTTTCATGGATTTCAAGCATTGTGAAGCCTCCCGTTTTTCTCTATTAAGCGAATCCCATATGCCCCATAAATACATGATGCCGAGCGCCCTGTCATACAGACCGTAGCCTGGCCTGCACTTTTCATCCCAGATGTGGCGGCCGTGATCCGGACGCACATAGCCTGAAAAACCTGTTTCATGATAGGCTTTGACAATCCCGCAAATGTCAACGGTGCCATCTTTTGTTCTGTGCGATGTTTCGATAAAATCACCGTTTTCGTAGACTTTGACGTTTCGGATATGGGCAAATGGAATCCGGTCGGCATACGCATGGATCATGGCGGAAAGATCGTTTTCGGGGTTGGCCCCCAATGAACCGCTGCACAGTGTCACGCCATTAGCCGGATGATCGACAAGCTGAAGCAGCCGCCCGATGCGTTTTCCTGAAGTCATGATGCGCGGGAGTCCGAAAACCGGCCACGGCGGATCATCGGGATGGATCGCCATTTTGATTCCGCAGCGTGCGGCGGTTGGAATGATGTGTTCAAGAAAATAGTGAAGATGGCTCCACAGATCCTCCTCCGTCACATTTTGATAGGCTTCAAACAGCCTTGTCACATGTTCCAGCCGCTCCGGTTCCCAGCCGGGCATCGTGAATTCGCGGTGATTGGCGATTTGATCGACAAGCGCAAAAGGGTCGATTGTGTGCACCTTTGCGTGCTCATAAAACAGAGCGGTGGAACCGTCTGGAGCCTTTTTGTATAAATCGGTCCGCAGCCAGTCAAATACAGGCATAAAATTGTAGCAGATCACTTTTACGCCGGCTTTGGCCAAATTTTCAATCGTTCGCTTGTATTTTTCAATATACAGATCTCTCGTCGGCAGCCCGAGCTTAATATCCTCATGAATGTTAACGCTTTCAACGACTTCAATGTGAAAACCGTGCTGTTCACACTGCCGTTTCACCTCTAAGATCTCTTCCAATGGCCATTCTTCACCTGGCGGCTGATGGTGAAGCGCCCAAACGATGCCCTCTACACCGGGAATCTGCCTGATCTGCTCAAGGGTGACGGAGTCGTTTCCTTCTCCATACCATCTGAAAACCATTTTCATCACACTTCCTCCTCACCGATTCAATAAGATAAAATGATCTTTGTGACCTGATGGGGACAGTTTTTCGCTTTTTTCAACGCCTCTTCTATTTTCATAAAAGGCATGATCTCAGTGACAAAAGACCGGGCTATTTCAGGGTTTTCATTCAAAAATTGAATAACGCCGGAAAATTGATTGACGCTGTGTTTTGTTCCATAAATTTCAATATCTTTCTTTGTGAGAAGAAGACCCGGAATCGTCACATTCTCCCCCGTTAAGCCGACAATAACAATGCGCCCGGCAGCAGCTGCCAAATGGACAGATTGCTCAATGGTCGCGGGAATCCCGGCAGCTTCGAACACAATCCCCGCTCCTTCTCCGTCTGTCAGCTTCAGAATCATTTGCTCGGCATCCTCTTCACCAGGCTGAATAACGGCATCCGCACCGAATGACTCGGCAAGCTCAAGCCTTTCCCTTACAGGATCGACAGTGATCACACGAACGTCAAAGCGCTTTTTAATCTGTGCCAAAATCGTTAACCCGATCGGACCCATTCCCAATATGACAATCGTTTCGCCTGTTTGAATATCTGCCCGCCGAACCGCCTGCGCTCCGATTGAAAACGGCTCGCACAACGCAGCGGTTGCAAAATCCATTTGCTCAGGAATCGGATGGACATGCGTTTCCGGAACAATGATAAAATCAGCGAACCCTCCTCTGCGAACCGACCCAATCATATCGATATTCACACAGGCGTTTGTCCTCCCTTTCCGACAAGGGTAGCAGCCTCCGCACGGAATAGCCGGTTCAATGACAACCCGTTCGCCTGCGGATCGCTCCCTCACACCGGCCCCCGTTTTTTCAATGATGCCTGCAAGCTCATGGCCAAAGATCTGAGGGTACTGTGCATATGGATTTGAGCCGTCGTAAAAATGCACATCACTGCCGCAAATCCCGGCGGCTTTTACCTTGACAAGGACTTCGCCGCTGGCCGGTTCGGGACGCGGAATGTCGCGAAATTCAATCGAAAAAGGCTTCGTCATCACCGCAGCTTTCACATCACCACTCCTTTTAAAACGCTTACTTTTTGAAATAACCGGGAAACTCATCAACGAGCATCTCTTTATCGACGATAACCAGCTGCAAATGCTCTTCGGCAATCTCCTTGGCTTTTGCCTTCTGTTTTGTCTGAATCGCTTCTGTTAATGCCGCGTGTTGCTGATGAATCGTGTTCCAGTTAAAATCGGCGGCAAGCCTTAAAAAGCGGATTCTTTGGAAGGGAACGTTCATCTGCTGAATCGCAGCCCAAACATTCGCTTTTCCACAGCCTTCAAAAATCGTCTGATGAAAGGCTTCATCTAATTCAAACAAACTTTCATAGTTTTTCTGTGCGATCGATAATTCCTGCATCTTCACATTCTGTTCCAACTTAAACATAGCTTCCTGAGGAAAGTCTTCACACGCCAGTTCAGCTACAGCCTTTTCCAGGTTTTCCCGCATAAACCTCGCTTCCTCCACCAGGTCAAGATCGATGAGCGATACGCGGGTTCCTTTCTGCGGATAGACTTCGAGAAGCCCTTCTCTCGATAGCTGCAAAAAAGCCTCTCTGACCGGAGTGCGGCTGACTTCATACCGTTCTGAAATCTCTTTTTCCGATATCAGCTCACCCGGCACAAGCCGAAACTTCATGATTTCTTCTTTCAGCATCTGATAGATTTGGTCTCTGACAGAACGCGGGTTTAATTGTTTCATTGTCATGACTCTCACCTCCTCTCTGCCATACTACCATACAAGTATGGTTGTGGAATAGATGTTTTTCGAAAATTTCAAAAATATAAAGGAACTTTAAAAGTTCCTTTATTTCAAGAAGGCCATCATTTTCGCTTTTGTTTTCGGTCCGTATATCCCGTCCGCTCCCAAACCGTACATCAACTGAAAACGTTTCACCGCATTTGCCGTCTTCACTCCGTAGTATCCGTCGATCCCGTTGTTTTTGGCCCCTTTATCAGGGTAATAATAAAGAGCCGCAAGGGCTGTCTGGATTTGTGTGACGGCCGTTCCTTTCATCAGCGGGTTTTTCACCTTATAAATGCCGGCCGGGAGGGTCCACGTTTTGCTCTTGCTGCCCGCTGACGCTTCAGCGGCCGAGAGGGCTTTTTCAGTTGACGGGCCGTAAATGCCGTCGGCTTTAATTCCCGCTTTCTTTTGTAAAGAAACAACCGCCTGCACCGTCTCGTCTCCATAGCTTCCGTCCGCCCCGTACTTAGGCAGCGAAAAGCCGGCCGCGATCAAGCGCGTTTGCAGCTTTTTCACATGAGCGCCTGACATTCCTTTTTTGAGTATGATGCCAGATGACGAACTTGTCTGGCTGGTAGAGGCAGCCGACACGGATACGGTTTTCGTTCCCAAAAGGGCGTCTACTCTTTTACGGAAAGCTGACAATTGGCCGGCATCTCTCACCCACGGGGTTGGACAGCTTTTGTTGGTGACATCGTAATGGCGGACAATCCGATCTGCGGACAAACCGTATGTCTTGCACAAATCCGCTACAAGCTCTGCCGCATTGCGAATCGTCTCTTCATGGATAGTACCGTCTTTTTCTACGCACATTTCAACCCCGAGCGCCGTGGTATTGGCATTCGGCTTCAGGAAGCTGACATAGCAGCGGTTTTGATCATGCGCATGATAAGCGACTTCATGATCGGGAATAATATGCTGCGCCTCATGACGGTCGACAAAATAGTGAGCCGATGCATAACGCTTGTCAGCAATGCAGGTGCCATTGAAATAATTGCGCTCATTCAAAGCCGAAGCCCCGGGCGTCGCCGTCCAATGCATGACAATTCCTTTGACTGCCGCAAGCTTCAGCCCGGGACGGGTGTATTGATTGATTTTTACAAAGTTCTTGATTACTTTGACCAAACTTCATCATTCCTTTTCAAATGCAATTCAGGAAGCCGCCTGAAAAGCAGCTTCATTTCGTTAAACCTTTTTTCTGTAAAACTTCTTTTTGCATTTTCCCTTTGCTTGTCACATAGTTGTTCTTATACCAGGCAATCAGCGATGCAGCGATCGTAAAAGCCGCAGACCCGGCTGAATAGAGGGCATCCGCCAATGTATGAATCTGATCTTCTGTGACCGGTAAAACCGGCTTTCCAAACATGATCAACGTCTGATTGACCAGCGCAATAAAAAGAAGCACCGTCCTGACGACCGTGCCTTTGTCCATATGTTTCATGATGATGTCCTCCCTTATTTCTGCAATAAATTATAAAAAACAGCGATCGCGCCGCCGATGATGCCGGTGCTGACCGCTGTAATAATCGCGCCTGTGATGCTGCGCTTGATCCAAGTTGTATTCTCTTCGATTTTGTTCAGCTTTTCGTTAATCGAGATGATTTGCTGATCGTGGCGGTCTGATGTTCTTTCGAGTGTACTGACGCGTTTTTCGAGTATTTTTTGCCCGGACTTTAATTCTGTAATCTCTTTCTGAAAAATATCGTTTGATTGCACCATCTCTTATCCCCCCTTTACACTTGTACCTCGATATTTATTATGCTGACAAAAAAGTATGTTATCGAAATTTATAACCCCTTACTTTTTAAAGGGGAATCACTTCATCTAAACCATAAGATGTAATGTTCTCAAGTTTATCTGCAATCTGGCCTTCCAATCTCATATTTCCATCAGGTTCAATATATAACTTAGTCATCCCTGTGGTACCGAAAATCGGAACAATTCTGCTTCGAAATTTTGACGGCCGATAGGCTTCCGGAAGTGTCCCAAAAACAACACCCCTTTTTGTCACAATTTCCCCCTCTAATATTAGAAGTCCGCCCATTAAACCACAACGCACCTTTCGATCACCATGGGAAGCTCCGTTCTTAAGGGGAACTTCGGTCCATGATGGCTCTAAATCAGCAGCTGTTATAATTCGCTTCCATCCCTTGAAAATTCCATCAGAATGAACAGATCCATGCCATAATGTATTATCATAAGTACGCCATGCATATATTGTTTTTCGTTCTGCATCAGCCTCAATGACATCATAGGTAAACCAGGAACTATCTTGGACCGGGTTATTTTGCACCTCATTCCCTAATGCAACATAAAATCCGGTCGGCAGTTTTAGAATATCTGCTCCACCTTGTAATCTTGTCCTTGAACCTTGATCATTCGTTAACTTGTATAATTGTCCGCTACTCCATTTTTTACGTTCTTGGACGGAAATATGAAGGTCGGGGTTGTCCGCATGAGCATCTACTTTTGTTTGAGACCCTTCCGTAGTTTCCAATTCCGTCCATTCCGTCCATTTGCCTCCCGAAATTGATTTTCGATAGGTTTTATTTGCTCTGTCAAAAGCGATAATTTGTCCTTCATTTCCCTCAGGATTACATGTCCAAATTCCCCTGATAGAAGGCCCTGGGCCGTTTAGTGCCCCTGACTCCGCCGTAAAATGAATAAGCCCTGTATGCTGCGGGAGAACCACATGAAAATCTTCATTTTCACGAATATTAATTTTTCCTTGCCCATCTTCCTGAGTAATATTAAACAATTGACTCTCATTCCATTTGTGTCGATCATTTTCAGTAATATGCAGTGTGCTGTCTTTTACATGTGAATCTAGCTCTTTTTTTGTTGCTGTTTTTTGATCGATCTCATCAATATAGTTTGCAATCAGTTGATCATTTTCATTGAGCTGATCGACAACTTTATTAAAAAGATCAGCATGTGCCCGATCTGTTGTTTTAAAACTCATTGGTCTTTTTATATCCATCCTGTCTTCGCCTCTCATTCAATTGTGATGACTATTGCTGTATTTTTTTTATTTCTGTTTGGCACCACTCTGGTGTATTTTGTTTTCTTATTTAGGATAAAAAACAGGAACCGGGCGTCTCGGTTTTTGGATGTCCACCTTGTTTCAGCTCCTTTAATAAATGTCGTCGATTTCAAAGACGAACTCGATGTCGCCGTCTTTTTGCTTATCTGTCATCGTTCTGACCGCTGTAAATTTTCCGGCTTCATCAACAAGGGCGAGCTCGTTGATCGTTTCCCCTGCCAGTTCGCTTTCTCTCAATGTACATGTATAGCGGACTTTCGCCGGCTCCATGAAGACAAAGCTGTCGATGTCCTTTTGCAGGAGTTCGTTTTTCAGCGCCTGTTCGTTGCCCTGTAGAGGAACAGGTTCGCCTTTATCGTTTGTACCTCCGTTTCCGAAAGCCATTTTTGTGATTTTGGTGAGCTTGCCGCCCTCAGCCCGTGCTTTTGCCATTTGCTGTCTTGCATAAAGCGTTGTCACTGTTAATTGTTGTGCCATTTTGATTTCTCCTTTACAATGCGATTTTTTGCGCCGCTGCTGCCAGCTGCTTTGTACCGTCGAGCAAAAATGCGCCGTTTAGCGTCCACCACTTCTCTCTCATTTCAAGCGCGCCTGCTTGCTTAAATTCATGCTCGCATTTGCAGCTGATTTTGAGGGATTGGACCTGTTTGTTTTGATTGCTGATGCCGGTTTTCATGCCTGCTTTTGCTTGCTGTTTCCACCGGTTTTCAGCGGCCGCCTTCATTGTAAAGCTCGAGGCGGACCGAATGTTTTGCCGCTTCTTGTGGCGCAGTGTGAGCTGCTGTTTAAACCTGCGGGGCAGACCGTCGATTTCTCGAAAACCGTTCAAGTAGAATGCATCATCAAGCAGATACTGTCCGTCCAAATAGACCGGTATCGTACCGAAAAAGCCGTTTTCACTTCTTAAAACGAGCCTGTTATGAACGCTTTTCGGCGGCCGACATTCATAATGAAACCCGCCCCGGAATGTATAAGCCAAATGGGCGGGCTTCATATGATTGACGGTTTGAATGATCGAAGGTATAAACTGCAGATCTTCACCGTTTACACTCAGCAAAAAATGATACCGTCCGGCCGTCAGTCTGACGGAGGCAGACGGCTGTTTTAAAAAAGCATTAACCGCTCGCTCGATCGAGCGGCTTGTAATCGGCGGAATATTGGACATCTTGGTTAACAGACGGGCCCTTCGAATATCGACGCCGTCTGAAGCCTCGCGTCTGACATTCAAAATCTTTTCCCACCTGTCCAGCCCCCATGTGGCCGTCGTGACGAAAAGCTGGTCCGTCATATCGAAAATCTCTTGATTTTGCCTTTCAAATTCAGGCGCTTCAGCCGTTATAATTTCTTGAATCTCCCGGATTTCCGTCAAGTATGGCGGCAGATGAAAAGCCATTTCATCAATCTTGCTCAATGATGGTCACCTGCCCCAGCTTTGGAATTTCCGTTTCTGTCAACTGCAGATTTTTCGCTTCCCCGTTGATGAAGACTTCCGAATAGTCACTGACAGAGGACGATTTATAGATCATATTGTTGATCTGCGAGAGACGGATGACACTTTCTTTAAAGGCCATTTCTTTAAACAATTCTGTGATTTTTTCTTCAATTTCCTGTTTGGCCTCATCGATCGTCCGGCCTGATTCAGGTATGATTTTTGCAGATATGCTCACGTCTTTCCATACCGCGCTTTCAACTGCGGTATAAGCTCCGATCGGCGCCATACCTTCCCCTTTGCCTGGATCGGGATCGATATACTGCTTGACTCTTTCGATTAATGCGTCAGAGGCTGGCTCCATTTTGGCGTTTGTAATGACAACTTTTACGGTTCCCTCGCCATTCCACAGCGGAAAGACCTTCGCTTTGCCGACGCCGTCCACTTCTTCGGCCCATTGTTTGTAATGCAGCTGATTCGCGCTGACCGCTTCCCTACGGACGCGGATCAAATACCTTTCATACAGGGATTCATCCGTCTCCTCGTCGCGGCCGGGAATTTCAAGGCTTCCCATAACCGCTTTTTCAAGTCCGGGAATGGTATCGAGCGGAAGCAAAGGCCGCCCCGAAAAATTGGCGTTTCCTTTTGTCCCGGCTGTTTCACATTCCAGCTTGCCGTCTTCGAGCATGGTAAAATATAAGTCTTCCAGAAAGAAACGGGTTCCGGGGGGAACCGATACTCCATCCGTAAATGCCGCAGACCAAATGGCTTTTGACGCCCGATAGCGCTCAAGACCGGCCTCAGCCGCCCTTCTGTCCAAATATTCGCCTTCAGCCGTATCCGCATAAACCAAATTCAGTACTTGATCAAGCCAAATATAAGAAAGCGCCAGCTCGGCAGCTGCCGGGGCAAGCGCATTCCAAATAACGCTGTTTTCACGCTTGTCAATCTCATCTGAAACCCGCTCAAGCATGCGTTCCATGATCTCTTCAAATGTCTGGTTTTCAAACATCTTCCCCTATCACCTCCTCGATTTCCAACGTCCCTTCATCGGTTTCAACCGAAAAGGACACGTGGAAGGCATCGCCTTGACGCTCAATCTCGAAATCGGTTACCGCAGAAATTCGGTCGTCGTAAATGAGGGCTTCCTCAATCAGTCTCGGTATCTCCATTTCTTTATAAGCGTCGGTCGTTTCATGATCTGAAAGAACCTCCTGCAGCTCATTTCCGATGTTATGGCTGTATACGGCGTATGCGTAGCGCTCAGTTCTCAGCGCCATGTAAACCATTTGTTCGACCGCTTCGAGTCCTGAAATCATATCACCCGTCATCCTGCCTGTTTCAAAATCAATTTTGTACGTTTTTGAAGTCTCAATCACTTCGCTGTCATCCTCGATATCTTCAAAAGATACTTCCGGTGAAAGAGCCACCCGAGCCACCTCCTACTCCTATATCCTGTCAATCACAAAAAACGACTGCCCTCCAGGCATGGCCGCAATCATCACGTGGTCGCCGGCATGCAATTGATTGTAAAAGCGAATCGTTTTGTCTTCTCCGTCAATCCGGATCTGTTCCGTATGTTCTGTCAAATGCCTGGCCACCACCAGTAAGTCGGAGGGGATCACCAATTTATCATGATTGCGGAGCTTCAGCTTAAGCGGAGAAGCGGACACGACTTCAGCCGGCATGACATCGACAGGCGATTCAGCGTTTACGGCTCCAAGAGCCAGCTCTTTTATCGCATCGCTTAATTTCATGAAGACGCTCCTTCAGGTATGGTGTTTTTAGCGACGACATCAATCGTCATCACATGCTTTGTCCCTGTAAAATCGTGTTTATCTTTATCAACCCAATAGGTCCCTTTAATGCCCGCTTCCGGAATCGATATATAAACCGGCAGTCCGCTTTGAACTTCCGGTATGCCGAGCGCCTGTATGCTTTTCAGCTCTTTTTTGACGCCTTTCTTTTCCGCCTGTATCTTCTTCGCCCGGTCGCGCAGCTGCGCCTCGTTAATATCATCCGAAACCGTCTCTGTGTACTGGAGTACGCCGAATTTTTTCATACCGGCTTCATCGCTGGCGGATGCGGTATAGGTTTTGTTATCTTTCTGCTTTCTCAGTTTCACCCGGGTTGCCGTTTCATCAATTGACGTACTGTAAGCGTAATCCGTAATGTTCACACCCGTTTCCAAAACCCAGATATTCTCCGGTTCGGGCCACGCTCTTAAACACAGCTTTCCCTTTTCGGCATACAGCTGATAGTTTTTTCCGGTTTGCTTTTTTGTTTCCCGCAGCGCTTTTAAAATGATGTCATATAGGCTCGTATTGTCTTTAAAGACGAGCGATTTAATCGTATGCCCCGTGTTTGCAATAGCGCCTTTGGGAATTTGAAAGTCGCTCGCAATTCGTTTGACAATGTCAGCGGCCGTTTTGTTCGAGAATACATATACATCCTGATTTTTCACCAAGTACTGAAGCATGTCGTACGCTTTAAACGTAAGCGTATATTCTTTCGGCACCCTGCTGAAAACAATTCCGCGAAACAGTTCTTTTCCTTTCCATTTAAATAAAACGGTATCGCCTTCCTGCACGCTGTAATATTTGTGGCTTCCCTGCTTGATCACAATCGACGCTTCGATCGAACGAGGGGCCTGGTACCTTTCTCCTTCCAAGGTGACGCTTTCGGTGACAAGTTCATACCATTCGCTTTCTTTTATGACAAATAATTCGATCATCGCTATCCCCTGCTTTTGATTTAACAGAAAAACGCCGGTTCACCCGGCGCTTCGTTTTATGGTATTTTCAGCTTTTGCCCCGGAAAAATCCAGTGCCCCGGCTGTTTGATATTTCGCTTGCTTCGTTTGATCATCGCCTGTTTGTTCGCATTCCAAATTTTCCGCCATTCCTGGCTGTTTCCGTAAAAACGGCCTGCGATGTGCCAGAGCGTATCGCCTTTTTTGACAGTGTACATTTTTGGAGCCGGTTTGGACAGCCGTTTTTTCTTCGTTTTCTTTTTTTGTTTGATCTTCCGAGGTGATGCTGTTTGATATTCTTTTAATGTGAGATCAAAATCGCGGTCGCCAATATCCTTTTCACCCTCACGATGCGAAAAGTTTTCGATGCTGCATGTGAAATTGATCTTCGTTCCCGTCACGAGAAATTGAACCGGTTTTTTTGCTTTCATCCACTTCTCAATTTTGAGAATCGCGTTCTCCGGCGAAAGAAACCCTTTGTATTCGGAGAGCGGAGAATACTTTTTCGGAAAATGAGACGAAAATGAAATCGTCTTTGCTCCCGGTTCATTGATAAAGGTGACCTCGCCGAATTTTGACACCTTTACAGATTCGTTGGCAAGATTATTGCTGACGTCAAGCTGCTCGGGAAGCACAGGGAGGCGCAGCTTTTCCTTTCCTTGTGTCAGCCAAAATTCGTACACGGATTTAGTCATAAGCTACGCTTCCTTTCGTCCCAATATGAATATCCCGTTCAAGCTCATCGACAAGAGCGCGCTTGATTTTCGCAATCAATGTTTCCTGGTCGCGCTCACTGTGATAATGATTGTCTCCGGTAATATAGATGTTGACTTCTTTGACGCCGCTTTCAGCCGGCTGCCGGGATCGTGCCCCACCTGCGGTGGCTGCAGCCGCCTGACCGTTTGAAATTGAACCTGACCCTTCAGCCGGGTCATGCACTTCCATCCCGAGCGCGCCTGCAGCCCGCTGAAGCAGATATCTGCCGCGGATGCCGCGTTCTTCGGGAATGATCCATTCGCGCTTGCCGCCTTCACCCACGCGGGCGATCTGCTCGCTAGTGATCAGGCCACCGTTGGCATAGCCTTTATAAGCTCCGCCTCTTGCCATGCTTTTAATCCCTGGGGTGTTAAATGGCGACCCGTATCGCGATTTGATGTAGTTGATGGCCGCTACCGCGTTGTGAACAGGATTGAAAATATCATTCATTCCTTTTCCTTTGTAAGCATTAAACGTTTGGCCGATCGTCTGCATCAAGCCTCTGCTCGGGTCCCCCCGCTTAGCGTTAATGTCCCAGCCGTTATAGGCGCGCGGATTTCCGCCGGATTCCTTTTGAGCAATGACAGAAAGCGGCTGTAGCCACGACACCGGTGAACCGGTAGCCATGATCGCCTGCATCAGCCACGACTTTACATTTCCGCCGACGGCGCCGATTCCGGAAAACGCAGCTGCCAGTGAGCCCGCTTGTTTTTCCGCAAAACTTTTGACATCGACAGAGCTTAAACCTTTGACAATCCCGACCGACGCGAAACGCCCGAGACTCATCATAACCCGGGACGGAGAATGAATATCTAGTTCTTCGCGGAACGCTTTTTCCACTTTTTTCGCCAAGTTTTTTGCAGCTTGAGAAACTTCGCTGCCTTTTCCATTCATGCCGCTGATAAAGTGTCCGACCATTCCCGATCCCCAGCCTGCAGCCGACTGTTTCGAATCAAGGAACGGCTTGTTGATATTTTTATCAACATACTGTGACGTCCCGGTCGGTGTCGCATTTTGCCCGGATGCAAAGTTTCTGACTGTATTTGCGCCCCAGGAAGATGACGTTTTCACCGTTGTTTGATAAGGCGCATTTACTTTTGCTTGAAGAAAACCGCCGGTTCCGGTCGCGGAAGCATTTTGCCCGGAAGCGAACCCGGCAACCGTCTGTTTTCCGTAGTTAGACGATTCTGCCGGCAGGCTGCTAAACGGCTTGCTGATGTTTTTTTGCTTCCATTGATTAAGGGAAGGAGCGTTTGAGCCGATCCCTTTGTCAAAACCGCCGGTGAATTCCCGGCCGAAAGCCTGCGCCTCTGCCTCTATATTCCCGACGCCGACAGCAGGCGACACAGAAGCCGAATATGAAGCTGTGCTTGAAACCGGAGAAGAAGTTCCCCCGTCTCCCGCCGCGGCTCCCATGTCGTCAACAACACGCATACCGAGCTTGGTCGCGGCCTGGGCAAGCAGCATCTTCCCGCGTCCCCGGTTGTTTTCCGTCGGGATGACGAATTCGTTTCCGGCTTCACCGATCCAGGAGATGGTCGGTTTTGTGATGTAGCCGCCTGTGGCATTTTTATCAGGATCTTCTCCTGTCATGAAGTTGATGACGGCATCAATACCGCCGCCAACCTTTTCCCATATTTTGCCTACCCAGCCGAATGCTTTCTCAAAACCGTCGCTTATCAATCCTGCAATCTTTACAATTGGCTTTTGAATATTTTTCTCAAACCAGCCGGCGACGCCTTCCCAAATGTCTGTTACGGTTTTTTTGGCCGCTTGAAATTTTTCTCCAATCGCTTCTTTTACGGTTGAGAACGTATTTTTTAACGGATTCCAAACCGTATTTATAAACCATGAGGAAACCGCGCCCCAAATTCTTTTGATCATGTTCCATGTGAATTGAAAACGATCCCATATTCCGGTTGCCACTTCAATGACTTTTGAAACCACGGGGTTCCAAACATTTTCCGCAAACCAACCGGCGACAACCATGAATGTCTCTTGAATCATCGTCCAGGCTGTTGTCAGCTGATTCCAGATGCCTGTCGCTACTTCGATCACCTTGCCGACAATCGGATTCCAGACATTTTCTGCGAACCAGCCGGCGACAACCATGAATGTCTCTTGAATCATCGTCCAGGCTGTTGTCAGCTGATTCCAAATCCCTGTCGCTACTTCGATCACCTTGCCGACAATCGGATTCCAGACATTTTCCGCAAACCAGCCCGCCACTGTCATGAATGTTTCCTGAATCATCGTCCAGGCTGTTGTCAGTTGATTCCAGATCCCTGTCGCTACTTCGACCACCTTGCCGACAACCGGATTCCAGACGTTATCTGTAAACCAACCTGCTATCATCGACCAGTTTTCTTGAATGGCTCCGAGTGCCTCAGCCGATTTATCTTTTATCGTATTCCACGCTTTCTCGACACCGCCGTTGTCATCGAACATCTTCCCGAAATATTCACCGATGCTTGAGCCGCCTGTACTTCCGATTAAGCCTCCAATAGCACCGCCGATTGCCGTTCCCCCCACAGGGAGAATAGCTGTGCCAATTGCCGCACCTGCTGCTGCACCAGCTAAACCGCCGGCAATTCCTCCGCCTGCTGAACCGACTTTTTCGCCTGCGTTTTCTTTGTTCATATCTAGTAATTCTGTCGCAGACAGTGCAGCTCCAAGGTACGGAACTTTTTTCCCGACACCTTTTCCAAACTTGCCAAGCCCTTTGAGGAACTTTCCGCCCGGCTTCTTTGTTCGATTTTGTTTTGAACCTGTTTTATTGTCGGACTTTTCGCCTTTGCTACCTGGCTTTTTGCTCGTTTTCGGATCGTTTGTTAAAGACTTTCCCCTTTTACCGCAGCAACAACATACACATTTCACAGGTTTTTTTGTGGCATTTTCTTTGTTGTCTTTCTTTTTATTGCTTTTTCCCAGAAGCTTATCCAAGCCTTTATCGAATAGGTTATCCATCATTTTTTCAGGATTAATTGAGATTTTTTCAGCAATTTTTTCTTTTAATCTTTCGACTGTCTTTTTTTTATATTCATCTATTTTACCCTGCCACCATGTTGCGAGCTTTCCTTTTCCAAAATTAGTTAGTTCTCCAAGTTTCTCTTTCCCTTTTTGCAAAACCGTATCCCAAATGGAACTTGCCTGACTAGCCTCAGGAGATTTGCCTGATTCATTTTTCTCGTCTGTTTTTGAGCTTTGCGTTCCTTGATCATTTTTTGTTCTTTTCTTTTCAATATCATCGAGCTTTTTTTGCAAGGCATTCAATTTCGCGGTGGCCTGGTCGTTAATCGTAAGGGTGGCCTGATATTCCCTTGCTAAATGATTTTTCAAATAGGAGGAAATCCTGCTGGCTGTCTGGGTGATTTTATCAATGACATAGAGGGTTGCAGAGTATCCTTTTTGCAATGCACCCTTCATGTAGCCGTAAATTTTTTGAACTGCCGGGGTGACTCGGTCGTTAACGGCTGCAGTTAAGAAGTATTCAGCCGATGCCAAATCAGACATGATGCTTCTGATCTTTTGAATGCCCGGTGTCGCCTGATCATTTATTACAATTGAAAATTGATAGTTGTCAGGCAGCTTTTGTTTGAGCTGATTTGAAATATTGTCGATGGTTCTGCCGGCCTTATCAACTGCTGAAATTTCAAGCTGCCATGATTTCAGGTTGGCTTTTAAGAAAACATTTAGTTTTTTCAATGTTTTCTCTGCTGTTTTCGTTTTTATTTGCATTGTGAACGGGCGGCTGAGCTTTTTTTGTCTTTTTTCCAGGTCTTTAAACCCCTTCTGAATCCTCCGCAGCTTCTTAGACACCCGGTCTTCAAGTTCAAAACGTGCCGTCAGTTTTGCCATGGATTATGTACCTCCTTTCCGCGCTTCTTTTTCCAGGATCTGAAGTTTGTAGCTGATGAGTCCGTATAATAATGCTTTAAACGGTTTTGGGGCTTCGTACAGCTCCCGGAGCTGGGATGGAGAATAGTGAAGTTCGTGCATCGCGAAATAGAGATACACCGCTTCTTTATTCCCATCCTTGATTAGTTTTTTGCTTCTTCTTCCAGATCTTCAAGATCGTCTTCAAAGCCGTTGATTTCAATCGCTTTGTTGAGCCAGTTCGCATATTCCCCTCCGACAGAGAGAACGCGTTTGGCCACTTCGACCGGGTCGGCCGTTTTATAGGCTTCTCTTAATTCCTTTGAACGGAAATCAGGATAGATCGTCGATTCAATGGCGATTCTGGCGTAAAAGCGCTGGGTGTCGAGATCCTTGACGCGGCCTCTGCCTTTGATGTTTTTATAAGTTGTATTTTCTTTTTCAAGCTCGTCAATGCGCTCGGTTGTAATCGGCTTAAACACAAACGGAATGACATTGCCCTTTTTATCGACGAACCGCTTTGAGATCGGCACTTTGATTTCTTCGGCTTCAACGGTTTGTCCCGGCATAAAAAAGGATAAATCATATACTTTTTCTTCTTGTTTTTCACTCATGTCTGCTTGCTCCTTTAACATTCAATTTTTAAATTGGCAATGAAAAAGCACCCTCGGCTTGGCGAGAGTGCTTGGTGTCATATGTCCTGACTACTGAATCGGCTTCCTTCTTTAAGACCAGCCTTTGCAGCCTATGTTTGAAAAGCGGGATACGGGGCTCTTTTTTAAAACGTATCTTTCAGTTTTTCAGGAACGTCAAAATCTTCAAATGTGAACGGAACTTCTTCTTCGAGCGCTTCTGAGTCGACGTCAAGGCCGGCGATTTTGGCTGAGTCAAAATTCACGTCATACAGTGTGACCCGTTCCGTTCCGCGGCCTGATGACTGGTCGTCAAGGACGGCCTGGAGCGTGAAATACGGGTCTTCGCCTTTTTTCACATAGTTCATCATTAATGTGACAAATTGAGATGTGACTTTATAAAATGTCGCCGTTCCAGTGCCGTTTGCACCTGTTGTCTTATGGCCCGTCATGCGGCGGCCCATAATATTGACTTCAGCTTTATTCTTTTCGACGTTTGCCTCAAATGTTTTGATGTGAGCCATCTCTTGTCCGTCGAGAAAAAGACGGCCTTCTTTTCCGGAAATCGTGTTTTGCGCTTTTAATGCCATATTATTTTACCTCCACATTAAAGTAGAATTTTTCTGCTGCATCAACCGGCTGAACGGCCAAATCGATTAAAAACCCGTCGCGGTCTTCATTCAGTGTAATGGCAATATCGCTTTCAGAATCAAAACCGGTGATGCCGCCGGCTTCCTGAAGCGCCGTCATATACTGAATGATCAGCGTTTTGACGTACTGCAAACCATCGTCTGATGCAGGGATATCGCTGCCGCTTGCTTTTCGTGCTTTGATTAAAGCCTTTAATTCGCGGGTCAGGTCATTGTTGACTCCATCGAGAACGCGGATGATTTTATTTTTCGAGAATTTTTTGTTCTTATCGGCAGTGAAGCTCGTTAAAGAATTGATGTCTTTTTCGACGCTGACCGATTGATCGCGTGCATCAAACGTAAATAAAAACTCGCCTTTTTTCAGACGTTCGATGACCTGGTCTTCATCCAGACGGTCCAGGACATCAACAGCTCCTTCGTATTCGACAAATGTGAGCGACTGGTTAAAAGTCGCGCCTGCGCTTGCTCCGGCAACCCATGCCGTCGCTTTTTCAGGAGTGATTTCTGTGCCGTCTTCCAGCACGACGCCTCCCGTTACATTAATGATGCCTTCATAATCTCCGGCATAATCGGCGACAACGCCTTGGACTTTCTGGCCCTGCTTGTCGCGAAGGCGTTTGATGAAAGCAGCAAAAGTGGCTTTCAGCTGTTCATTGTCTGCAACCGGAAGTGCGATCGTATTGAAGTATTCCGTTTCGGCAGCATCCAAAAACGCGGTGTAATCGGCAACGCTTGCTGTTCCGTTCTCTCCGCCTTTCAGCTTTGTGCCCGCTGTCAGTTCAAGCGCGCCTTCCCCTTGAAACGCGACGTACGCATTTGAGGTAAGCTCTTCTGCCGTTTTGACGGTTTGTCGGTCAGCTTCATCTGTTCCGACAAAGGTTGTGACATCAAACTTTTTAGAATCGAGCACATTTTCGGAAATGCGGATCGAGATGTCGTTTCCTTTCTCGCCCCCGTATTTTGCCGTTACGCTCAGCGTTTCGCCGATTTGGGCTTTCGCCGGCGCCCCTGTGTTCAGACGGTACAGCAAAACGGTCTGTGCGTTTTTCTTCGCTTCGCGGAAAAGCAGAAGAGACGGATCATCGATGTTCAATCCTACTTTTTTATTTAAATCTTCAATGCTGGAAATCGATACGAATGTTTTCGGCTCCCCCCAGCTCATGACGACAGGGAGGGCAACTGTGCCGCGGTCCCCGACGGAAACCCGTTCCTCTGCTGTCGTTTTAAAATTAAAATAAATGCCGGCACGATCTTTTTCTTTGCCTGGTGTAAATGTTCCGCCGTTCATTAATTCATGACCTCCTTGGCTAAAAATGTTTGAATAAGCTGACTTGCCTCAGGTTTTGAAATCTGCTCTTCTTTCACATGAAAAAGAGCACCGTCGAGAACTTCCGGTTTAATGCCGAAGAGCTCTTTCGCGTGCTCCCTCAGATCTTCGATGTAGAACAGCGCTTCACGTTCCTCTTGAGGCGCCTTTTTTGCTTCTGTCTTTGTTTTTTTGCTGACTGTCAATTATTTCACCCCGTTTGTAAAATCAATTGTTTCCAGAGAAAGTTCGTTTTCCCGTCTGTACCAGTAGCGGCTGTTCCATTGAATAATAATGGACGCGGTGCCGGAATCCCCTATCCTCGTCTCGATCCGGCTGATCCTCAAGCTGTCCCCTGTGCCTTTACCCGATCGGCCAATGAGCGGTATGATGTGCCGCGCTTCCCTTACGGCGTCTGCAATGCGCTCGGCATGATCGTGAGCCTGCTGCGAATCATGGTGAAACAGTTTCACATTCAGGGTGAAGACTTTTTTAAATGTTGAAACCGTATCATTCTCATCAAAAACAGAAGGGGGAGGAAAATATAGCGACGGTATTTGAAAATGATCAGGTATTTCCTTTTCATAACAGACGACAGGAAAGACTTGATAAAAGAAATTCATGACAGATCCCGTTTCGTCGTTCAAAGCTTCACCTCCTTACAGGGAATTCAGCCATTTTTGCAGCTTTTCATGCAGGCGTTTTTCAAATAAACGCTCAAATATGTAAAGCGCATGCTCCCAATAGCCTGTTCCCTTTACCCATTGCCGTTTTAAGGCCATGCCGGACGATGAACCGGGATCATATTGAAACCGGCCGCCGTGCCATTGTCCCGGAATCCACCTGACTTCATCTTTTCCGCCTGACCAATGGCCGTCATTTACGAATGAGGCATACTCTAACTCCGTCCCGACTTCAAGCGTGAGTCCGCCTTTTTCGATTTCCCACCTGTTCCCTTCGGCCCCCCGCTTGAACGAGCGCAAAAGGCTGCCGGTATCAATCGATCCGGCGCGCACGATTTCGTCACGGACCAGGTCCAAAAAATCGGTTCCCGCCTTTTCAAGCCACTTGGCAGCTTCAGTTCGAAAGCCGCTCTGCCCCGCTTTTTCCAGCGTCTGCGACAGCTGTTTCAATCCTTTGATTTTCATAGTTTTTCATCCCTGACCGCTAAGACTTCCAGGTGATGGCCTTTGATGTTGCGCGGCTGCTGAAGCGTGTAGCTGACACCGTTCCAGACCGCCTGATCGTGAAGGCGCACATCTGCATCCGCCGGAAAATGGGCCAAATATGAATGATAAATGACCTGTTCGGGTTCTTGCTGGACGATCGACTGGTTTTTTTCCGTAAAATAGCAGGGAACATTTTGAAGATCAGGTGTGTCCCCGTATGTGCGGATCGGCTGCAGGTATGGCGCGGGAATGCCGTACCTTGCTTCCTCGGCCTGGTCTTCCTTTAGATGATAGATATCGCAGCGGTCGCTTAATAATTTTTTGTAGCTCATAGCGGCCGCACCTTGAATCGAACAGATTCATAATCAAGAATAAATTCTTCGAGCAGTTTATAGACGTCGGGCTTCGCCAGGCCTCCGCTTCTTGAGAGCGTATAGGAGTAGTCACCCAATTTCTCAGATTTGTAGCCTTTCAAAAGCGATTCATCACCGTTTTTCAATGCAAAGTATTGTGCCAGCTGCAGCAAAGCGAGCCTTGCCTTTTCCGGCAGCGGATCATATTTTTCATCTGTAAAACGATGCCCCGTTATCTGCTCGGCTTCCGCTTCAGCTTCAAGGATATCCTGCCGCAGCAATTCCTGCGGCCGGTTTTTCACGGCTTCAATAACGGAATATTGGATGATATCGTCGGGCGTGATCAGCATGTTCATCACATCCTTCCAGAGCTTTTAGCTGTTGTCCGGGGCGCACGGACTCGTTCCCCGCCGATCGGCTATGCTTTCATTGGAAGCGTTCGGACTCAGCATTTACTCTTTTACATTGACGATTTTTGCAACCGCGTCTTCTTCTTCGAATTTGCTGTCCAGTTTTGCCGTCAGGACAATGATAAATTTGCGTGCGCGAATGTCTTTATCGACTTCAATTCTGATATTGCGCGAGAAACCGAGAATGATATTTTTCGGATGTGTCAAAATAATGTCTGATGCTTCGGCGGCCGCATCTCCTTCTCCGTATGAATACGGCTGAATATTTGAGACCCCTTTAACAGGCACGCCAAAAGCGGTTGAAAGTCCGCCCTGAACTGCCGCATCCCCGAGAGTGGTTTGACGGTCTGCGACGCGGTCTTTCCATTCAATCTCCTGACCGAGCGATGTGTAGAATCTGAATTCCTGTGGAACGCGCATATATTTTGCCGGAACAGCTTTCAGCCCCTGTTTGAAAAGCTGTCGGCTGATTTGCTCCCCGCCCGCATCGACGATGTGGGAGACCGACTGCTTCCGGATCCCGTCGAGCTGGGCAAGATATGGATCTGAAGACGCGACATCACCGTTGACGATCAGTTCTTCAATATCCACAGCAGCCCGTTCCGCCAGCATTTGCATCAATGTCTGTTGAAGGCCGTCTTTTTCAATGTTATTTTCGAGCGTGTCATAAGTAATGTTGACTTCGGCAATGACTTCTTTTGCATTCAGCTCGACCGTGCTGGTCACCGGTGCGGTTAATTGGTCTTTCGCCAATGCTTTACCTTCATCAGCCGCTCTTAAAATCCGCTGGCCAAAACCGATCTTTTCAAATTTTTGCGAGTCGTTTTCCATTTGAATCACGCGCGATTCGCTGAAAATTGTCGGCGTGTTTTGCACCATTCGAATAAATGCAGAAGCCTGCGCCGGATTCATTAATCCTCCGCTTTTCAGCGTCGCAAGCGACATCTCGGCTTTACGAATAATCTCTTGATTTCTCATTGTCTTCCTCCTCCAAATTAAAGCAATCCGCTCCAAATCGATTTTTTAACTTCTTCTTCCCCGTCTTTTTCAGCCGCTGCCTGCTTTGAGGCGCCTCTCATCTTTTCGAGTGCTTCAATGCGTGCAATAAGAGGGGCGAGCATGTCCTCGACGATTTCCTTCACATGTGCGTCTTGGTCTGTCTGCTGCTCTTTTTCGTCTGCCGCTTTATCCCCTTCCAAATCGTCAAGACGTTTGAGAAGCGGAGCCAAGACGGCTTCAATCGTTCCTTGAACTTCTGATCGTTTCATCTTTTTTTCTTCCTCTCCCGTTTTTTGTTTGTCGCCGGCAAAAAACTGCTTAAACAGCTGAAAGAAACTGCCGGTCTCATCGGTTTCAGAGCCGGCGCGGGGCGGGTGCTCGACCGTTTCGGCAGTGCCCGCCATGCTGTAGCCGGTGATGCTTCCTTTTTTAATCTGTTCCCAGATCTCATCACCGGCTTTTGTCACCAGCACCCAAGAGCCTTTCACAATCGTTTCGCCGTTTACTTCAAAATCTGCAGGCGCTACGTAGGACTCCACGACTTCTCCGACGCCTCCCTGGAAATTGTGATCCTTGTCGATCTTCCGGGCATTTTTCAGAAAACCGTGGGCGGCTTTTTGGATTTCTTCAGCCGTCATAAAATCGCCGTGGGCATCCGCAATGTCCGGCTCGTAGACCACGCCGTAGACGAGCTTCTTTTCATCCTCGGCTTTTGCAATCAGCTTGACTTCCTTTTGAAATGTCGGCGGTTCACTCGACTTCGTCATGAAAAATTTCTTTTTGTTCGCCGCTTTGTCGACATAACTGACGAAATTGATCTTGGCATTTTTAAGCTCTCTCGGCACGAAGTGTTCACCTCCTTTCAGTGATCTGTTTCAATGTCTCGACGGCTTCCTGCAGTTCAGGCAGCAGTGCTCCGGCTTCCGCTTCATTATTCTTTAAGCTTTCCTGGTAAACGAGCGGCCTGCTGAATTCTTCCTCCGGCCATTCATCAAGCGTCTTGCCGAGCACTCTGCCAGCCAGGTCGCGCAAATCATTTGCAGATACCGCTCCCGCCTGAATAAAAGGACCGAGTACTTTTGCAATCTCAAGCGGATCGCGAAAGTCCGGTCCTTTCAGCTGGAGCCTCGCGTGAAAAATCTTTAAATCACGGAGAAACAGCGTATTCAGCTTGCCGATCAATATTTTCCGCTCCGGTTCAAAAACCTGTTCTTCGGTGATTTTGCGGGCGGTATCGGCTGTCGCCCTGTTATATTCATGGGCATCACCAGTGTAGAGCGGCGGGAGCCTGAAGGAAGAGCGAATTTTATTCCGCGTTTTCTCGTCATATTCAAGAAACAGCGCATCTTCCTGCAAAATTTCGGCGAGGGATTTGATGTCAACTTTCACCGGCGTAATGTCCTGGCTGCCGTGAATGTCTTTTTCCTGGGCGATCCCCTCCGCTTCGATGAGCAAAAATTTGTGGGCATTTTCAACGCCTTCCAAGTCGTTCATGTATTCCTGCAGCTCTCTGTACGAAGCCTCTGAGAGCATGCCGTTTTCAACCGTAATGACGGCCGGTACGTGCCGGCCTTGTCTGAAGTACATATAATTCAGCTCTTCCGCTTTCCTCGCTCCGTACAGGTTGACAATATTTCCGATCCAGCGGGGAACGCCGTAGACGCCGCTGCCGATTTTAAAATGGATCGCTTCATTCGCGCTTCGTTCAGGAGGAGTCTGTCTGTCAAACTCTCCGGTGGTCATATCCATGATCCGCGGATCGCCGTACTCTTTAAAGTACACTTTCCTGCCGTCAATCATCTGAACGTACTTGCGGAACCTTTTTTCCCTTTTGATGTTTTTTAGCGATCCGTTTTCCATGTAGGCGAATTCAACTTCGATCGGTTCTGTAAATCCGCATACGCGCATATTTTTGACATCGAGATATTCAATTCCGGCCGGCTGCCCCGCACCGTTTCTGAGCACCTCCAAAAACCCGTTCCCCGTTTTTTCGCGGTCCTCTATCATATGGCTTAAAATCGTTTCAGCCGATTCATCAAAATGAAGATGGCGGCAAAAATCTTCAAGCCTTGTCCAATCGGTCTCAGCAGCTTTTTTCTTATCGGGCTTCACATCCGCACCGTTAAAATCAAAAGCGTATTCTACATCGAGCCCGAAACCCGCAATATTCGTTTTATAGGCATCAATGCATTGCTGGAGAATTGAAGAATATTCGGCAATGGCTTTCAGTTCTTTCAAATTGTACGGCGGAGCGATAATATCATCGCCGTAGATCTCCGAAAATTGGTCTTCATAGATTTGTTTTGTTACAGGCCCGTGAAAACGGGATTTCATGACTTTCGCTCTTACCGTTTGCTGAGTGGACATACGCTTCTCCCCCTTTTCCTGTTCGGCCGTTTTCTCGCTTCCGGCTCATCCTTCAAATCGGTGACTTCATAATCATCAAGCGCGTACCATAGCGCGGAAAGCGTGTGCGGATCAATTGTAAACTGATCCTCCTTCAGATTGCCGTCTTTATCCGTCGCATAGGTCAGCGGCTGCAATTCGTAGATCGTATTGGCACATCGGTCAGAACAGAATATTTTTTTAAACCGCTTGATTTTTTTCGTATATTGCAGGCGTGAGCCTTGGAACTTGCGGGCTGCGGTCATGTTGAAACCGTTTTGCCTGAAAAACTGAATGCTTTTCGGTTCGGCCGGATCAGCTTTGATCAGCTCTTTCGTAACCGTGAATTCGTTAAGCTCTTCGGCCGTCTTGTCATCTGTCATTTTATTTTTGTAGTACTCCCAATAGATATATAAATATTTTTTGTCGGGATCGACGGCCGCCCGGACGACGGCATTGTAGGATTGCTCAAATCCGAAATCCATTCCGGTTCTCTTCAGCGGGTTGGAAATGGCGGAGATTTGTCTCATGACCTCCTCATGCTCCATCACTTCAAATTGCGGCAGAACCCTGATGCCGTTTACCCCGAACCGTCCTTTTCTGGCAATCCGGTACAGGTCAGGATCATATGCTTTCATATCATCAAGCTGTTTGAGGTAGCTTTTCGGCAAAAACAGGTTGTCATCCGCTGTGGAATGGTGGTAATACGTATCACCGACGACAGCGACCCGCTTTTTATACAAGACCTCATCATCCAAAATAAACCGCTTGTTCCGCTCATCCTTGAAAAAGTGTCTGTACGTCCAGTTTGACTGGCTGACGGGGTTTGTCGTCAACATCATATACAGCCTGTGATCAGGATGCCTCAGCCGGCCGATCAGTTCCTTGAAGCCCTCATACTTCACTTCCGAACATTCTTCAATCCAAATCAGCGAGATGTTGTTGATGGATTTCAATTTCGCGGGGTTGTCCATCCCTTTAAAAATAATCCGGCTGCCGTTTGCAAACCTGATGTGCATCGGTGAAGAAACCGCCTCGGCCGCCTTATGAACACCCAGCTCATCGATAATGGATGCGAATAAAGAAAAAGTCGAATCCCTGTGTGTTTCAAACACTTCCCTTACGACAAGAGCGGTCCGCTTTTCCTGAAGCAGCTTTAATACGACTTTTAAAGCGGTATGATAGCTTTTCGACGAACCGTATCCGCCGACAAGAAATTGAAACGTCTGATCCCAGTTAAACAAATAATCTTCAAAATGCGGATTGACTTCTTTCATGATCAAGCCGGATCACCTTTTCGGGCGATGACCACTTCAACGGGACCTGGTTCCGCATCTTTGTCGGCTTTTTGTTTGGCGAGCTTCAGCTTCTCATCTTCAATTTTCCGCTTAAATGAATCAGGGAAAAGGTCAAAATACTGTGAGAGCTTATCGAGCGCCTTCATTTTATCGGCCAGCTTGATTGCGATTCCTTCTTTCCCAAGTTTCGCTTCCGTGATGACTGTACCATCGACGAGGTCGGAATGTTTCACATCGACAAAGCTGATCTCTTTCATAACCGGATTGTTTTCTTCATCAAACAGCGGTCCGGACTTTCCGACAGCCTGGACCTCTTTTTTGCCGAAAGTCACATAATCGGTCATATCGGCAAACGCGATTTTCACATAGACTTGGAGAACATCCATCGCCTCGACGAATATCTCCCCTACCATTTCTTTTTTGATCCGCCTGATTTCATCGGCCACCTTTTCGTTTTTCAGAAGCCGGCAGCCTGTCACATGGGCGCTGGCCGGGGAATAGCCCGCTTTTACCGCCGCTTGGGTGGCATTGAAGCTTTTCACATAATAGATGCAAAACAGCCGCTGCCGTTCATTCAGCCCTTCATTGTGGATGTCTGCTTTTGCTCGGTTCGTGTCATCCCCGTTTAAAACCTCTTTCCAGCAGTCGCGGGTTTTCCAAACGCTGACTTTTTTATTTGAAACACCGAGTTCTCTTGCGATTGCAAGATTCGTAATGTTTCCCCCGTATTTTTGATAGAGACGAAAAGCTTCATCCCTTTTTGGATCCCTTTTCCTTGGCATTGTTCATCTTCACCGCCTCTCATCCTCGGAAACAGTAATATTTCATCGCTATATGAATCTTCCATTTATGAACAGTATGCTCTGTTATATTTTTTTCTCTTTTCACTTATAGGTGGCAAACGTATGACAAAAGACAGATATATCGTTATGCCATACAATCGAGAGGCTTTTCGGTTTGTTTCGCGATTTTCAGCTGTGCCCGTTTCACATTGGTTTGAACAGTGGACTTTTTGATGCCGAGCATGGTGGCAATCCGCTCATAGGAAAACTGTTCGACCTTATGTAAAATGAAGATTTCTTTTTCACGTGCCGTAAGGGCAGACAGTGCGGTTTCAATCCGGGCTTTATCGTATGCTGACACTTCCTGAGCCGGTTCAAATGCAATCTGTGCTGAGAACGTGTCGATGATCTGCGGATCTTTCAGGAGCATCCGTTTATAAGCATCTCGCCTGTCAATCGCCCGTCTGATTCCCGGCTCTCTTCCGTTTTCAAGCCAATCGATCACATATTCCAAATCGGTCATCATATTTCTGATCAGTTTTTTATCTTTCAGCTGTTCAGCTGTCAGCCCTTGTTCATCTTGATAAGGCCGATACAGCTTTTTCGTGTTTTTCAGCGCTCTTTTATATTCAAAAAGTAAATCTTCCATTTTGGTGTACCTCCGTTTTTTTGAAATAAAAAAGGACACCAATCAGCCGCACAGTAAGATGTGCATCTGATCAGCGTCCGCAGGCTTTCCGTCTTGGACAAATATTCAAGTTGTAGAGCTATAGCTTATAGCCGATTTCAAATTCGACCCTTGCGAGGTCTCCCTTTCTCGTTTCAATGACGGTTTTGCCGTGTTCAGGCGCCTCGGCCTGCCATGCCGTGCCGTTCATTCCGTCAAGGACGATTACCGTCACCTTTCCTTTTTTGATGCGGCTTGCAAGCGTTGTAGCGTGGATATCTGTTAACTTTGCCGGATGGTTCATCTTTTTTCCTCCTCTTCAAATTCCGCTTTTGCGACGACTTTTTCTAAAATATTCATCAATTGATTCTCAACTGAATCACTGGGAGCGGGCCGTTTTCGCCTCAAATAGGCAAGCGTGAGCTTCGCTGCGGTCAAAAGTTCGGGAGCCGCAGCGATTAAGCGGGCATTTTTTTCCTTGGAATATGCGCTGTAGTCGGCGACTTTGGCAATCACCCGCCCGTTGGAATAAGGAAACCGTTTCTTTTCGGCTTTGCTGTAAGCGGAATAAATGTACAGGTCGGTATTTGTTCTGACGACGCGCCATGGTGATGGGCTGTACGCCTCACTTTCGTTCTTCACGTATATCTTCCTCACTTTCCGTCTTCTTCGTGCCATCGTTTCATTTGTGCGTCTCTTTTTGCCGCTGTCCAGATGATGAGAATCATCGCTTTTAAACATTTAAGCAACTTGTTTCACCCTTGTTTTCATTTTTGCAATCAGCGCTTCCAGATGTTTGATCACATCCGTCAAATCACCGCTTTCAGCGCGGCAGTTTGGACAAGCGCGGAAAATCGTTCCGATCCTTGCGTCCTGATGGACTGATTTTCTCCCATTACATAGCGGGCACATCAAACCATCCCCTCCAGTCTATGATTGATGCCGAAAGAGCTCCCGTTCAGGACGACGAGAAAGTCCTGGCACATTTCAACCAGCCTCGTTCCGAGCGCTTCGTCTATGCTGACAATTTCTTCAACGCTTAGCTCGCTGGACAGCATGATCGGCTTATGGTTCAAATACCTGTAATTGACGACGGCATATGTCTGTTCGATCTGCCATTCCGTCGCCCGCGGCCTGCCTCCCACCGGCTTAAACAGATCATCGAGAAACAGCACATCGACTTGCTTCATTCGGTTCAGCTTATCCTCAAGCAACGAAAAGTCCTGTTTTAAATCATTGAATCCTTCGACAAACGGAAAATAAAGGACGGGTACGAAAAGCTTCCTCATCAGCTCATTGGCGGCGGCCGTCAGCAAATGAGTCTTCCCTGAACCGGGTCGTCCCAAGAGCGCGATGCTGTTTCTGCGGCTTTCCTGAATGTCCCGGTAGGCTTGTACATATTCAACGGCGCATTCATACGCCTCTTTTACAGATTGATGCTTTCCTTCCGTCTTGAATTGAGCAAAGTTTAAGTTTTTAAATTGTTCGGTGATTTCGCTCGACTTCAACAGCTTTTGCGCTTTGCGCCATTCGCGGCAGGTGCATGATACCCATACTTCCATCGTTCCGCGCCGTTCGATAAATCCGAGTTCATCTTTGCACTTCGGACAGTCATACCGTTTTGCGGCGGATTCTTCCGGTTTGTCCCCCTGTGATAGACGGCTCCTGTTCCTTAGTTCGTCCATGACCTCTTCGATTGTTCTTTTGGGCATTGTTCTCCCTCCTGACAGTTGTTTTCGCTTCCGTTTCAGCCAGCCGGCCGATGATATATTTTTCACAGTAGCTGAAGACCTTGATCGTTTCATGGCGGCTTCGGCGCCGCGTCTCATACTCCTCAAAGCATTGTTCAAGCCATTTGATTGTTTGCGGAAGAGACACTCCGCGGGCGACAATCCGGGCGATGGCCTGATAGTCTTTTGATGAGGGATGGACAGGCTTTCCTTCCTGCAAAGACCTGAGAGCGGCAAATCGTTCTGCTATTGTTTTTATGGAACTCATATTATGTTTTGTGTTAATTTGTGTGATATCTTTATTGGATTGGACAAGCTTGTCCGCACGGCCAGTCTCTTCTGTCCGATCAGGCAGTTCTGTTCGGACATGGCTGGCATAGGCAAATTTCTTTGAATGTCTGACTGACAAAATCATTCCGTAAGGTGCTCTTGTGACTGCAATGTAGCCGTTTCGTTCGAGAAGAGCGAGCCACCTTCTGATCGTTTTTTCGTTGACGCCGAATTGAAGAGCCAGTTCTGCTGCTTTCAGCGGCTTGTTGCCGAGCACGATGCCCCATGTCATCCCATCGCGTTTGATTTCCTTTGTTGTTGAACTGATGCACCATAAAAACAGCCAAATGGCATTGCCTATTTTCTCGTAGTGCACAGGTGTTAAAAGCCCTGAGTAAACCGAAAAGGGATAGCTTTGATTCAGCGGACGGGACATTCATCTTCCCCCTTCCTTCTGCCTTTTGCAGTTCAGCCTGAGGTACCGTTCGTATTGGCCTTTATGATCGAATTGGAATACAGGCTTGCCGTCTTTCGTAAAAGCGATGAATCCCCCGGCTTCGCCGAGCCGCCATTGATCAAACCGGTCTGAGCTGTAGGAAATCACAATTTTACCCATGCTGCCTCCTTGTGGATATCCGGCGAGTCCGCCGGGTCTTCGCATTTGCTCTCTGTCGGCTTCCTTTGGATAGCCGTGCGTTCGAATGTGCGTGACCATCGGATGTTCAAGATTCATGACATCGCCTTCTTTCATACAGAGCTTCGTTGATACAATATGTATCAAAACAGACCTGAAAAAGATCGGGAAACAGCAATCGATCAGGCAATGAGTAAAGCGTTTCGAATTTCAGCATCGTTTCTCTGCCGGGATTGCGTGTTCCCCTTTCGATTTTGCGAACATAAACCTCGGAGAGTCCAAGTCTTTCCGACACTTGCTTCTGCGTCCATCCCCTCTTAGAACGCTCTTCGATCAACCGTTTTCGCACATGTTCTCACTCCCTGTTTTTTGATACAATACGTATCTTATGGTTTGATTATATACGATACAATTCTTATCATCAACACTTTTTTGATACTTTTTTTATCATATGTTTATTTCGATACATTTTGTATCTATAATAGAGATAAACATGCCGAATTGAGGAAGAGAGGTCATTCTATGTTAGGCGGCAGACTGAAGAGCCTGAGAGGAAAACGGACACAGGAAGAAGTGGCGAAGCAGATCGGTGTATCTCGGGCCCGCTACTCCCATTACGAAAACGGAAGAAGCGAGCCGGACTATGAAACATTAAAAAAACTCGCCGAATACTATAAAGTGACGATTGACTATCTATTGACAGGAACGGAAAAGAAAAAAACGATTGAAGACGAAATCGCAGATCCGGATCTGCAAATTGCATACCGCGACATGCAGGAATTTTCCCCCGAAAGCAGACAGCAGGCCATCGAGTTCATTCAATACTTAAAAGAAAAAGAGAAGAAACGAAAGCCCGGAGATAAACAAAACGGATAAATAAGGAATTTTTATTAAACATGACCTGGTGAGCGCCGATTTAATAGATAAGACGATAAAAAAGGGAAAGATTTGCTAAAGAGGCTGCTCATCGTATATGATAGATTTGCATGAAATCATGACAGCCCCTTTGACGGGCTTTTCTTTCCCGCTAAAAACAGAACATTCGTTCGAAAGGGTGTCTCGTATTGAAGTTTTATTTGTCTCACCTAGAAGAATACGTCAAAAATATGTATCAAAAGTTTGGTTTTTTTGAACCTCACCACATTGATATGAATCGCATAGCCGCTCATTTTAATATTTGGATTCACTATGAAAATGTCAACAGCATGATGATTAAGCATGACGGCATGTATAGCATTATTCTCAACAGCAGCCTTTCAAAGGAAAAGCAGTGGGAGGATTTTGCCCATGAGCTGTGCCACGTATTAAAGCATGCGGGAAACCAGCTTTACATGAATCAGATGTTTAGGGAGCTGCAGGAGTTCCAGGCCAATCAATTTATGTACCATTTTTGCGTCCCTACTTTTATGCTTTTAAAAATGGATTTTCCTCAGCTGCGATGCCAAGCCGCTAAAATGATCGCCGACCTCTTTAAAGTCACGGAATCGTTCGCTGTCAAGCGGATCGAGCTCTTTGAAAAACGGCAAGCCGGGATCCAGTTTCATGAGGCGTGGATGGCAAGCCTTTCCCAAGAAAGCGAATCAGCGAATGCTGCACGTCTTGAAGAAGAAGACGAACTTGCACGCTACCGGCGGGAAACCCGCCGCCCGTACGCAGCAGCAAACGGCCTCGGCAAATTGGTCGCGGCAGAAAGCCGGCCGGCGTATATGCTGAGAAAATAAAAAACAGCCGGCTCAACTGCCGGCTGCACTCGGCCCATATGCGATGCGGGCCCCTTCCTTCAAAGCTTTGACATAGCGGGAAAACACCTCATTTTGAGACGTTCGCCTGCCCTTTAATGTGAATTTCTCAAACATCGCCTTCCGCTGGGCAGTGCTGATTTCAAATTGCACGCTTAAACCGGTTTGGCAGCGATTGTTGATGCTTGCAGGGTTTGTACCTGAAAGATATCCCCTTTCAGCGGCCAGCTCCGCAGAAAAACCGTGCTTCTCCAATGTCTCCGCAAACATCAAGGCGCGCCTTCGATCTGTCCCCCCGATGAGCGTATGCCGGCGGATAGGCTCATCATATCCGTGAAACGCCAGTATATATCGATGTCCCGCAGCCATTCGCACGGCAAGCGGGCAGTCAAAATGGGCGCTTGTCACATGAAGACTCTTATTGCCGCGCCTTTTCAATCCTTCCAATAAATAAACCGAAGAACCCTCTGCAAAAGCCCTGACAATTTCACTGATGCCCGGCTCGATTCCGCCCCCGTGGGGAGCCATCACAAGCAGAGCGCTCCCTGCATCCCGCGCAGCCACCGAATAATCGGTCCCTTCTATTTCGTTTTCTACCATCTCTGTAAAGCTGCCATATTGGTCAGTTAAAGCCCGCTTCATCTTTCGATTTTTGCACCTGCCTGTCCTGTTTTTATGTAGTGTACCGGGAGTCGCAGCGGTTGTAAATATGTTGCCTCCAGGAAAATGAAATCTCTAGTAGGTATATAAACCTAAATCGAAAGGTTCATTTTATTGGGTATACAGGATGTATTCACCAATACCCTTCCGTAAAGTGGTAAACTCTAAAATGATTGCAACTTTAGTATTAGAGGAGAATGCCATGAAGACTCTGGACGTTCAGGCGCTGCACAAAGCGATTGATCAAACGGTGGAACAATTAAAGCAACAATCGGAAGAAATCGTCAACATTAAAAAAAGCGTGGAAGGTATCACGTCGCTCAACGATGCCTTAAAAGGAAAAGGCGGCGACGCAATACGGAATTTTTATAAAGAGTGTCACACCCCATTCCTTCAATTTTTTGAAACTTTTATCGAGGAATATCAATCAGCATTGAAGAAAATCAAAAGTGCATTGAATTCCCTGGAGCCACAACACAATGGATATATTTCGCAAGCCTTCCTCGATAATGAGCTGGAACAAGGAGTGAAAGATGCCGATCGCACCACGAAGCGTTTGGTTTCTAAAACGAATGCTACGATCGCTAAAGTCAGCCATATAGTCGATTTGCCGGAATTAGATGACAGTAATTTTCACGAGAATTACTCGAAAGCTTTAAAAGAAATCAATCAGACAATTGAAAAATTACATACATTCGACAGGGAGCAGACGAACACCATCAAAGCCGCTGAAAACGACTTAGGAACAATGCAAAGATACATCGCTAGGCTTGAAAAAATGTACACAGGCCCTAAAATTGAAATCACCGGCTATCAGAAAGGTTCTATTTTAAAACAGGATAAAATGGATACCTTGAGTGGAAACCAGGAAACAGCGATGGGCGTTATGTTGGCTAAGCTCGATAAGAGATCAAAACTCGAAAAGGAAGTTAGTGAAGCTAACAAACAGGTTAATAAAATCTCTCACCTAAAGGAAAAGCTCGAAAATGTCATTGATCCTGATGAATTTGTTGAGATTGCACAAGAGATTGGAATTGAAAATCTGACAGAAAAGCAGCAAAATTACTATTTTTACACTATAAATCGAAAACGAAAACAAAGTGGTATCATGGGGCGTATTAAGCAGGGCATTGAAGAAGGAATAGAAGATGTGGCCGTCGATACAGTGACAGGAATACGAGATACCATAACCAATCCAAAAGAAACGCTAGAGGGCATTGCCTACACAGTCACCCACCCTGTAGAAACATTTGAAATCATAAAGAAAGATATCGAGGACTCCTTCGTGAGGGACGTCATCAATGGTGATGCAGAAAGCAGGGCGAGATGGTTTACATACGCTACCGGAATGGTTGCGTCATCCATTGTCGGAACGAAAGGTGCAGACAAAGTTAGCAAGTTGGCTAAGGCGGGCAAGATGGGAAAAGCCGCATCTAAGATAAAGGATGTCTCTAAAAAGACAGCTAGCAAGGGCATAGAGAGTGCGAAAAAGGCAGGTAAGAAAGCAGCTGATAAAGTTGTCAGGGATTTTAAAGATATTAAAAATCTCATTCCGAAAGTCCAAATCGCTTCTCCTCAACTAGCTTTAGCCAATGCTGGTAAAGTTCCGTTCAATACGATAGATGGATCTCGATTGAAAGATAAATTAATTCAACAAACCAAAAAGATTTCTGATCAAGCAAAACAAGCAAGAAATCGAATGGTCAGCATCATTGCGGGTGTTTCTTCCAAAACAAAAACAGACATTAAAGTAGACTCAAAAACCATCCATAAAGTGAAATATGGTGACCATTTCACAAGAGTCAAAAGAAGAAAGGTGTTAAAACCGAACATTGAGTATACAACGCCTGTAGGCTATACTTATAAAACTGATCATAAAGGACGTATTACAAATGTCAGCGGCAAACTAAATTTGGGAGCAGCAAAGAGAAACAAATACGCCCAAAGAATTGCCGGCCGTGAAGATCGATTAAAAACCGATGAGGGCGGTCATCTCATTGCAAGTATATTCGAAGGGTCTGGAAAGCTTGACAACCTTGTGCCGATGGATGGTAACTTAAATAAAGGAGAATGGAAAAAGCTTGAGAACATGTGGGCCAAACACCTCGAAAAAGGAAGGAAAGTTGAGGTTAAAATACAGCCAGTATACAAGGAAAGTTCACAAAGACCTACTATGTTTAGAATAGATTATAAGATTGAGAAAAAAAGATGGGTTCGAGTAGAATTTGAAAATCAACCTGGAGGTAAATAGGAGTATGGATGAAAATAAATTAAACATGCTATATCAGAAGATTGCAGAGACAGTAATTGGGATTATACCTGAAGAATGGTCAAAAGTTTATATTTATGGTGAAATCACTGAAGGTGTACGAAAAGGATTCTTTTTTTATCACCCTGAAGGAAGTGATTCACCAATATATTGCCATGATATCCCTGAAATTTTTGAAATAGGACAAGAAAATTATGATAGCCTTTTAGGAGAAATGTTAGATCATTTAGAAGAGCTGTGGTACGAGTTTAGAGATAGTGATCAAGAGACTTGGACAAATCTAACCATGATGATTAAAAGTGATGGTGAGTTCAATATCGATTATGATTATGAAGAGTTGTCAGATGCTGATGATTATGAAAGAAGTATTATCTGGGAACACAAATATTTAGGACTCTGGCCAGAAGATGAAGATGATAAGGAATTTTTAGAGCAATACCTTGAATCTCATCATGATGAAAAAGAATAGAGAATATAAATGAGATTTAAAAAAAGCAATTGAACCAAAATCGAAAATCATCTAAGTCACGAAAAAGATTCTTTGGGTAAACACGTCGGTTTAAGAACAAGCAAATACGAAATATGATTAACAAAGTGAGGTTGCCGGCTGGCAGCCTTTTTTATTTGGGATCCTATCCTCTTGATTGCAGCCTTTATGAAGACGCTCCAAATATGTTATATGGTGATTAATTAGGTCTCGAAAAACATCTTAGGAACTTTTCAGAATGCTCTCTTCACTCTCCCCATCCACACAAACTTTAACCCCCAAATCTCATTTATAACTCACAACCGGATATTTTTCTGATATCATGAATATACACTGCATGATTAGGAATGAATGTTTAATGATTAAAAAAACTCTCGGTACCATGTTCGCAGTGACTATGATCTTTCTTTTGATCCTCACTGTGTTTACGCTCTTATTCGGGTCTTATTATTTCGGCGTTGCCGGTTTTTTTGCGATTTTCGGCGTTACATACGAATCGCCCTGGTCGCTCTTCTGGTATATCCTTTTATCTTTTGGCCTCGGCGCGCTGTTTGAAATCCCGGAAAAAATTCTGAGCTTTATGATCGGGCATAAAGCCGTGACCTTTATGATCGAATGTTTTTTTACGTGGCTTGCCATCCATCTCGCTGATGAATTGATGGACAGCATCACCATCCCGCTGGATGTCGAAATCATCGCCTGTCTGTTTTTATTTGTCATTCATCTGGCATTTGAAGACAACAAAGAAAGAAACCAGACATACGAGGATTGAGAAACATTTCCTGCGAAGGGAGAACAGAACAGTGACGTTTTTCATTTTACTGGCCGGATTGTTTCTTTTGATTCAACTCAAAAGACCGTTCCGCAAGAAAATGTTCGGCTATGTTTTTTTGGCCGTTTATTTAACGGTGCTCGCACTCTATACCATCAACTCTGCTTTTGTTCACTTCATATCTGACAGCCTTTTGTCGATCTTGGCAGCGATTGCTGTGGCGCCTCTCATTGCCGGCTTTCTGAAGCCTTCAGCGGATTCGCGGTGAACCCCCATATGGACAAATCGTCCTTTTTTTAAAACAGGCCTTCAAAAAAGGTCTTTTTTTTCGTTAAAATTATATAGACCGATCAGTATAAAGTATAAGGGAATGATAGAATGGCAGAAAAAATGAGCAGCCGCGACAAAATATTGCGGGCGGCTTCACGCTTGTTCCGCAAACAAGGCTACCATGCCACAGGTCTGAGCCAAATCACAGCCGAAAGCGGAGCGCCTCGGGGATCGCTTTATTATTATTTTCCCGGCGGCAAAGAAGAGCTGGCGCAAGAAGCGATTCAATTAACCGGGGAAAGAATCAAAGCGTATATATTGTCAGTGATCCGCCGTGAAGCTGATCCTGTCAAGGCGTTTCAATCTTATATCCAGATGATGGCTGACGGAATCGAGGAGTACATCATGGAAGAAAACGATGATATTCCGATCGTATCCGTCGCCGCAGAAACGTGGTCGTTCAGCGAAAGGCTCCGCCAAACGTGTGAACAGGTTTATCAAGACTGGCAGCTTGTCTATCAGGATAAACTGCTCCAGTCAGGCTATGCGCCGGAAACTGCCGAGACGCTGAGCGTCGCGATACAAGCGATGATTGAGGGTGCGTATGTGCTCTCAGTGACGAAAAAAAGCGGCCGGCCCCTTAGTGCAGCCGCCGAACAAATTCCTTTTTTACTAAAACGATCATAAAGGGTGGGACATGCAAATGGAACAAGCTAAAAAAGGCTCCTTCATGATTATCGCAATCTTAATCGTCGGAAATTTTCTCGCTCTAATTAATGAGACGGTCATGAATGTGGCTTTGCCGAAGATCATCGACGATTTCGGCATTTCAGCGAACACGGCCCAGTGGCTGTCAACCGGATATATGCTCATGATCGGCATCGCTGTGCCGATTACCGCGTTTTTAATGCAGCGCTTTACGACAAGGCAGCTGTTTCTGTCTGCGATGACGTTATTTACAGTGGGAACCTTGCTGGCCGGAATCGCTCCGGTCTTCCCGCTCGTTCTCGCAGGACGGATCATCCAGGGTTCGGGTACGGGCCTGATATTGCCGCTTGTGATGAATGTGATACTGACTTTAATTCCGCCGCAAAAACGCGGAACGATGACCGGGATCCTCACGCTCGTTATTTTATTTGCCCCGGCGATCGGTCCGGTCATATCAGGCTATATTGTCGAGCATTATTCATGGCGGGTTGTTTTCTTCATGATGCTGCCAGTATCGGTCTTCATGATTTTTTATGCGGCGTTCCGCTTGAAAAATGTAACCGAACTGACGTATCCGAAAATTGACATATTATCAATTCTTTTATCGACCGTCGGGTTTGGCGGAATCGTTTTTGGCTTCAGCAACGCCGGGGAAGCAGCGGGCTGGAGCAGTCCGAAAGTCATCATCGGACTGGCGGCCGGTGTCATCGGATTAATATTGTTCGTCATGCGCCAGCTCAAATTGAAAGTGCCGATGCTAGATATGAGGCCGTTTCGTTCAAAAATTTTTTCCGTCTCGGTTATCCTGATGTGGATCGTGATGATGCTGCAGTTTTCGATGATGCTGATTTTGCCGCTTTACTTCCAGATGGCGCTTGAGCTGTCACCGCTTTATACAGGCATTCTTATGCTGCCGGGCGGCCTTGTCCTGGCGATGACATCTCTTGTTGCAGGACGCCTGTTTGATAAGCTTGGCTTTAAACCGCTGTTGATCACCGGATTGATCATTGTGATTGCCGTCCTTTCGCTGTTTACGAATATTTCAAGCGATACGCCGATGGCGGTCGGAATGATGCTGTACGCCGGCTTCACACTCGGCGTCGGGTTGACGATTGCTCCGATTATGACGCTCGGTTTGAACCAGGTGCCAAAACCGCTGTACCCGCATGGTTCGGCGATTATGAATACGGTCAATCAAGTGTCAGGGGCCATCGGTCCGGCATTGTACACGACGATCCTGACGACCGTTTCGAATCGCTTTATCGCGCATTCTTCAGGAGGCAGCCGTCAGGAGCTGCACATGCAAGGCATGACAGAAGGCGTTCATATGGTTTATTTCGTAGCCATCGTCTTTGCAGCCGCTGCTCTTGTGATTTCGTTTTTTGTGAAAAGCAGACGCGCGGAACATCATGCAGCATAAATATCGGTCCTCAAAAAAATGCAGGAGGCATGAAACGCCTCCTGCATTTTTTTATATTAGTTTAAAATTTTGACCTTTACGGTTTTGACGCCCCAATTGAAAGCGTCTTTTTTATCTGGAATAAATACGTCTATTTTATGGCCTTTAATGGCGCCGCCGGTATCTTCAGCCGTCGCTTCGCCATAGCCTTCCACATATACTTTCGTACCGAGCGGAATCACGCTTGGATCAACCGCGATGACTTTCGCATCACGGTTCGCATTCAGGTCGACTCCCGTTTTTGTGATGCCCGAAATGCCCCCGTCATTTGCCGTATACGCAGTTGCTGTCACTGTGATTTCCTTTTGCACGTTGACAGGCTGATCGTTTTGTTTTTGCGCGGACTCTTGTTTCACAGGTGCTGTTGCAGCCGTTTCTCCTGCTTCTCCGTTTATCGCAAGCGTTTGCCCTGCAATAATCAAGTCTGACTTCAGGTTGTTCCGTTTTTGAAGATCGCTTACAGTCACACCGAACTCTTTTGCGATTTTTGAGAGCGTGTCCCCTGGCTGAACGGTGTACTGCTTTTCTTCAGATTTTTCTTCTTGAGAAGAAATGTTCAGCTTTTGACCCGGTAAAATCAGATCTGTAGAAAGCTGATTCCATTTTTTTAAGTCCTTGAGGTTCATTCCGTAGTTTTGAGAAATCCCCCAGAGCGTGTCTCCTTTTTGAACTTCGATTTCTTTTGCTGAGGCAGTCGCTCCGAATGCAGTCGCCGACATAGCCGCGGCTGCAGCCAAGGACATGATTGTCTTCTTCATAAGTTAAATCCTCCCTTGTTAGCCCTTTTGAAACTAACAGGGAAAATCGTAACACAGCAAAATGTCATCGCTATGACAGATTGATGCGAATTTCGTTACAGTTTTTTTACTGGTAAAGTTTGATTTTATATAAAATTCTGATTTTTAACAACATTATTCATTTATGTTTCAGTCGTTCTCTTTCCTGTTTTGACGCAGGTTTAAGCTGGAATTCTTTTTCAGTATAAGATGTTTTTTCAACATGATGCTTTTGTGTTTATGAGCAGAGAAATCCGGGAAACGAATCAATATACGTAAACCCCAGCTGCTTTTATGTCGTCATATATAAGAAAACAGCGGAGGAAAATTTTTCCCGCAAACCTCTTGTAATCTATCTGTAATTATTGTAACATTTGTAACATAAGAGATATATTTAAGGAGAGAGGAACATTGAAAAAGTTAATCGCTTGTTTATTAGCTGTTTTACTGATCTTGCCTGCCGGAGCGTCTCTCGCAGCGAAAAATCAAACATCAGGGAATTTAACAAATAAGCAAGTCATGCAAATGACCTTGCAGGCACGGGAGCACTTTTGGAATACGATGAGCGGCCACAATCCAAAAGCGAAAAACTCAACTTGCCAATCCAAAACATTTGAATACCGCGGTCTTCCATATACGTATATGTGCAGTGAATTCAGCACAAAAGCAAAATTAACAGACTACTTGACACCAGTTTTCACAAAAGACGCCATTAAAAAAGGATTTGAAAAATACAACATCATTTCTTATAAAGGAAAAATGGCCGTGCCTGTCGGCGATGGGGATAACCTCTTAGGATGGGACAAGGCAAAAATCAAACTGATCTCACAAAAAAATAATACCCGCACATATGAATTTTCCGTACCGGCATTGGATGGATCAGTGACCGCGAAAAGAAAGATCACGTTTGTGAAAGAAAACAACAAATGGAAAATCAATCAGCTCGATGCTGCCATCTAAACGAAAAAAGCTAATGTCTAAAAACGGACATTAGCTTTTTGCCGTCAAACGGTCAGCTCAACGATGTTGCCGTCAGGATCCAGAATGACGCTTTCATAATACCCGTCTCCCGTGACGCGCGGCTTTCCGGCAACTTGGTATCCTTCCTTTTCAAAATGGCTCGTCATCTCGTCAACCTCTTGCCGCGATCCTAAGGAAAACGCCATATGTGCATAGCCGCAAGCGTTTTCCTCTCCTTTTGCAAGATCGGGGCGTCTCATCAGCTCAAGCCGTGTTCCCGATTCAAATTGAATGAAATATGATTCGAAATGCTTTTTCGGGTTGACGTATTTTTCATTCGCCTTTCCGTGAAAAAACCGGGTATAGAAATCTTTCATTTCCTCTAAATTGTTCGTCCATATGGCGATGTGTTCGATTTTCATCAATCTCCCTCCCATTTCATATTACCATATAGACCCTCTGCCTTTTTTTACACTTTTTTAAATTGATAAGTATTCATAAAAATCCCGATACAGATCATGAATGCGCCGATCAGGATGCTGAATGTGACCGGTTCATGCAACTGCAGCCAGCCGAATAAAAGGCCTAATACGGGGACAAACATTAAAGCCATCGATGCTTTTGACGCTTCGATTTGATTCAGTATCCAAAACCAAACGACGAACGTCAAAGCCGTAGAGAATAAACCGTTAAACAAAAGAGACAAGATCGCTTCATTTGACCAGTGAATCGGCCGGGACGGTTCCAGTATAAAAGAGAAGATCAATAACATCACCGCCCCTGTGAGAAGCTGCCATGCATTCATATGAATCATATCTGTATGTTTAAATTTCAGTTTGCTATAAACATTGGCGATGCCCCAGCTGAGCGCTGCGATTAAAACACAAAGTTCTCCAAATATGACGTTTTGATCAACATGCAGAATCCCTCCTCCTAATATAAACAAAAGACCGATCAAACCAGAAAACAAACCGAGCATTTTATACACATTGATTTTCTCGTTTAATTTAAAATGACTGATGACAGTAACAAAAATGGGCATGGTGTACACCAAAACAGACGTTTTTCCCGAATCGACAAACTGCATGCCGTAAGTTAACACCCCCATATAACCTAAACCCATCAATAAACTCATCACCAGATAATGCTTGATATTCTCCTTTCCTATTGAACGTTTCCTTCCTTTGAACAAGAGAATCACAAACAAAGGAACTGCTCCGATGAACAGCCGCAGTGCCGAAAATAAAACAGGGGGAATGTCAGTGATTGCGATTTTCATTGTCACCCAGGTATACCCCCAAATAAGTGTTACAGAGATGATTCCAAAAAGTACTTTAAACATAACCCGTCACCTTTCTTCTTTGTTTCATGTACAGCATATGCTATATTGACATATAACTGAAATACATTTTTATTATCGGGGGTATAACCAATTGGTTATGAATATGAACAGCCTTCACATCTTTGTGAAAGTCGCGGAGACACTAAATATGACAGAAGCCGCCAACGAACTGTATATTTCACAGCCGGCCGTGAGCAAAGCTATAAAAAGTATGGAAACGTCGCTCGGGGTCAAATTGTTGATTCGGGATAAACAAAACAAGATAAAGCTCACTGACGCGGGGAAGGAAATCGTCGTACTGGCCAGACAGATGATCGTGATTGAAAACAAAATATACCAGGTGGCCGATCAAGAAAATCATCTGCTCAGGGGGAAAGTTAAGGTTGGCTCGTTCCCTGCCGTCTCAGCGAATATTTTGCCGCAGGCTATCGCCTCCTTCAGATCAAAATATCCGCTCGTACAAATCGAGCTGATCGAGGGTACCTCTGATCAAATCAAGCAATGGGTTGAAACTCGCCTGGTTGATTTAGGAATCGTCGCCTCTCCATTTGACGGGTTCGAAAGTCAAGTATTGTTCCAAGACCGGATGGCGGCCGTCATTCCTGAGCAATATCATCACTTAAAAGACGCACCATTCATTGATCTGAAAAAACATCAAAATGAATTGATTTTTTGTAAAGGCGGGCACGAAATTGCCGTATCTCAAATCTTTCAAAAACACCGCCTCGAATTAAAAGAAAATCTGACTGTGCAAAACGCGGAAACATTGGTCAATATGGTCAATAACAACTTGGGGATCGGCTTGATTTCAAACTTTTCGCTTTCCTCCGTGTCCCATCAGTTAATCAAAAAAGACATCTCTCCTCAAATTATCCGCGAGGTCGGCCTGATTACACCTTCATTTGAAGAAGCAACACCTGCGGCTGCCGAGTTTATGAAAATGATCATCGAATCGGAAACGGCCCGGTCATTTTCGTAAACAGAAAAACGCCTCAGCACCAATCAAAGGGCTGAGGCATTTTTTTTAAAATGACCATCAATCATGGAAATTCGTTCCGTCCGTCGTTTCTTTAACAATTCCGGCGCGGATGACGAAATCTCCGAAATGTTCTCCTTCATTGCGTTCTTTCGCATAGCGCGGAAGAATGTCGCGAAGTTCTTTTAAAATTTCTTCTTCACCGATGTTTTCCCGGTACATTTTGCTCAGACGGCTGCCATCAAAAGCCGCGCCGAGGTACATGTTGTACTTTCCCGGAGCTTTTCCGATGAAGCCGATTTCGCCGAGCGCATGGCGGGCGCAGCCGTTCGGGCATCCTGTCATGCGGATCGTAATCTCTTCATTCTTCAAACCGTTTTCCACAACGATTTCATCAATTTTGTCAATCAGCTTCGGCAAATACCGTTCCGCTTCGGCCATCGCCAATCCGCACGTCGGCAGTGCGACGCATGCGATCGAGCTGCGGCGGAGCGCTGTATAATGCTTGCCGTCAGTCAAACCAAACTGTTCGATCAGCTCGCTGATCTTTTTCTTCTTTTGACTTGTGACATTTGCAATGATCAAGTTTTGGTTGGCTGTGAGGCGGATATCACCAGTATGAACTTTGGCTATTTCCCTTAAGCCGGTCATCAGCTTGTAATCATCATAATCAGTAACACGACCGCCCTCAATAAACATCGTAAAGTGCCATCTTCCTTTTACGCCCTTGACCCAGCCGTAGCGGTCGCCGTTATGCTCGAAATAATACGGTTTTGCTTCAGCGAGGCTCCAGCCGAGGCGGTTTTCCAGTTCGTTTTTGACCGTTTCCAAGCCGAGGCGGTCAATCGTGTACTTGAAGCGGGCATTTTTGCGAACCGAGCGGTTTCCGTAGTCACGCTGGATCGTAATCGTTTTTTCGGCGACATCGTATAACTGGTCAGGCTTGCAGAAGCCAATGACTTTGGCAAGCTGCGGATACGTTGCTTTGTCCCCGTGGGTCATGCCCATGCCGCCGCCGATCGCGACGTTGAAGCCGATGAGCTTGTCATCCTCCACAATCGCGATAAACCCGAGATCCTGTGAAAATACGTCGATATCATTTGACGGCGGAACGGCGATGCCGATTTTAAATTTCCGCGGCAGATACAGCGGTCCGTACATCGGTTCGACTTCTTCCGCATCAGGCGTACCGGCCACTTTTTCTTCATCAAGCCAGATTTCATGATATGCCCGTGTGCGCGGCAGGAGGTCATCACTCAGCTTTTTCGACCATTCATACACTTCTGCATGGATTTCTGATTGATACGGATTGGAAACGCACATGACGTTCCGGTTAACATCGCCGCATGCTGCAATGGTATCTAGCATGGCTGAATGGATCGACTGTATCGTTTTTTTCATATTCCATTTTAAAATGCCGTGCATTTGGAAGGTTTCCCGGGTTGTCAGCTTCAATGTGCCGTTTCCATATTTCCGGGCAAGCTCATCCATGACAAGCCACTGTTCAGGCGTTGCGACACCGCCCGGCATCCGGACGCGCAGCATGAACTGATACGCCGGCTCAAGCTTCTGCTTTTGACGCTCATTGCGGAGATCGCGGTCATCCTGCAAATAGCTGCCGTGATGCTTCATCAGACGGTTGTCGTCATCGGAAATTCCGGCTGAAAGCGGCTCGAGCATCGATTCCTTCAGGGTGCCGCGCAAATAGTTGCTTTCTTTCTTAATGCGTTCTACATCGCTCGGCGGTCCTTCAGGCGCTTTTAAAATTTCGTTCCCCATGTTGAAAAAGTCCCCTTTCAATCAAAATCAGTATACATCGCGCTGATAGCGTTTTTGCTTTTTCATTTCTGCCAGGTAGGCTTCAGCTTCCTCACGGCTTTTGCCGCCTTCTTTTTCGATAATTTCAAGCAATGCGTTCTGAACATCTTTGGCCATGTTGTTCTTGTCACCGCAAACGTAGAAAGCCGCTCCCTCTTCAAGCCACTCAAACAGTTCTTTGCTGTGCTCCAGCATGCGGTGCTGTACATATACTTTTTCTTCCGTATCCCGCGAGAACGCGACATCCATTTTTGTCAGCACGCCGTCACTCAGCCACTTTTGCCATTCTGTCTGATATAAGAAATCGGTGACGAAATACTGATCGCCGAAGAACATCCATGATTTACCCGGTGCTCCGGTTTCTTCGCGCTCCTGCATAAATGATCTAAACGGCGCAACGCCTGTGCCAGGACCGACCATGATAATCGGAGCCTCCGGATTCTCCGGCAGCTTAAAGTTTTTATTCGGCTGAATGAAAACAGGCAGCGTGTCGCCAGGCTGAAGGCGTTCGGCACATAAAACCGAGCAGACCCCTTTTCGGTCTCTGCCGTGCGTATTGTAGCGGACAGCACCGATCGTCAAATGCACTTCATCCGGATTTGCAGCGAAGCTCGATGCGATCGAATAAAGACGCGGCGGCATTTTTCGAAGAATCGAAACAAATTCCTGCGGAGCTGCTGCGATCGGACCGAAATCCCGAACAAAATCAATCAGGTCGCGGCCGGCGATATACGCTTTTAATTGATCCGCATTTTCCGAAGCGGCAAGCTCGCGCAGCTTTTCATTTTCAATGAGTTCTGCCGCCTGCTGAATGAATTTCTTTGTCAGCACCGTAATTTCAAAGTAAGAAGTCAACGCTTCTTTTAGTGAAAGGTTTTCCCCTTGATCAACAGTGATGGTAACATTCGGATCCCATTTCAGCTCGGCCAGCAGCATATCGACGAGTTCCGGGTCATTTTCCGGAAAGATGCCGAGCGCATCACCAGGTTCATAAGTCAAGCCTGAGCCTTCGAGCGATAATTCAAGATGGCGCGTTTCTTTATTTGAGCCGCGGCCGTTTAAATTCAAATTTTCCAGCACTTCCGCTCTGAACGGATTTTTTCTCGAATATACCGTTTCTCCTCCTGTGGCTTGCGGAGATGCCGGTTGAGCAGGTGCGGCGCTTGTGCCCTGTTCCTGTCCTTCGTTTAAGCTTGAGATGACACCGTCAAGCCATGTTGCAGCCGGCTCATCATAATCGAGATCGCAATCGACGCGCGGATGGAGCCTTGTGCCCCCAAGCTCACCAAGCCGCTGATCGAACTCTTTTCCGGTCTGGCAAAAAAACTCATACGATGTGTCGCCAAGAGCGAGCACAGAATAACGGAGATCATCGAGCTTCGGAGCCCGTCTGCCATGGAGAAATTCATGGAATGACAGCGCGTTGTCCGGCGGATCCCCTTCACCGTGGGTGCTGACGACGATCAGGAGGTTTTTTAGTTTCTTCAATTGATTCGGTTTAAAATCGCTCATTGCAGAGACGGTGACTTGAAATCCCCGTTCTGTAAGTGTCTTAGCCGCGTTTTCGGCAAGTCCCTGTGCATTTCCTGTCTGCGATCCGAATAAAATGGTCACTTCTTTGGAAACAGGCTGGGCCGGGCTTGCAGCCGGAACTTCCGCCGGCAATGTTTCAAGCGCCGCCGCGGCATCGGCGGTTTGCACAGCCGCCAGATAACCGCTCAGCCAGGCTTTTTGTGATGCCGTCAAAGTTGGCAGAAGGCGGTTGAGGAGCTCTGCCTGCTCCTGATTAAAAGGACTGTTCATTACCTGAAGTTGCAACGATATCCACCTCACTAAGGAATAAAAAAATCATGACTTGTTTTGAAACGGAAAAGGATTACACTCATCATATATCCACTATTCCTATAAATCAAATCGGTTTTATTGACGCAAAACATCTGTCGATCACGGCTTTTGCTGCTAAGAAATATTGTAAGCGCTCACTCATCACGTCCCCTTTGCCGCTCGGCGTCAGCCTGCTTCAAACCAAACATTCCTAAAAAAGATTCTAATTTAAAGTTTACTGGAATACTCAACATTAGTAAAATATATATTAATTATCACAGCTATTAAGATTTTTAATAAAGGAGAGATTCGTGTGCATTATGATGCGCTGAAGACATTCGTTACCCTTGCAGAAGTCAAAAATTTCACGAAAACGGCCGAGCTTCTTCTTATGTCGCAGCCGAGCGTGAGCATGCACATTAAAAATCTTGAAAAAGAATTCCAGACGAAATTATTTGAACGCTCTCCGAAATATTTAAAAATCACGCCAACCGGTGAAATTTTATACGACCGCGCCAAACAAATGATCACCATCTATGAACAAACGCGTCAAGACATTCTCGATCACCACAACTCGATCAAAGGCGAGCTGAAAATCGGCGCAAGCTTCACAATCGGCGAATATATTTTGCCATCGCTCTTGTTCGACCTTCAAAAAGAATATCCTGAGCTCGAACTCAAGGCCGTCATTGGAAATACGGAAGAAATCGTGCAATCCGTCCGCCTGTACAAAGTGGACATCGGCTTGATCGAAGGACAGACAAATGAAAAAGAGCTTTCTGTACACGCCTTTATGCAGGACGAATTGTTTATCACTGCTTCAAGCGATCATCCGCTTGCGGCCAAACAGGACGTGACAATGGCCGATCTGCAAAATCAAACGTGGGTAACGCGCGAAGTTGGCTCAGGCACACGCGAATACTTAAACCATGTCATCCGTTCAAACGGTTTAAAAGTGAAGTCGTTTCTGACGATCAGCAGCAACCAGGGGATCAAAGAAACGCTCATGACGGGCATCGGGCTGTCTCTCCTGTCTGAAAGCGTCATTGAAAGAGACGTACAGCACGGAAACCTTTCCGTGATCCGGCTGAAAAATCAAACCTTTAACAGGACGCTTTCCTATATATATTCACCCGTCATGCAGGACAAGAAAAATGTGAAAACCTTCATTAACGCTTTGAACAAAAGAACAGCTTCGGGATGATGATCCGTTCTTCCTGCCGCTTCACGAATTGTTTGTTTTCGTTTGTCCAATGTGTGAATCATCATTGGAACCGATTGACTAGCGGTCGGTAATACCATATCCTGGAATCATCACATAGGAAAAGAGATGATGGTTATGAAGTGGTTAGGTAAAAGTTTAGTTGCTTCATCATTACTGGCGGGTATGCTTGCTGTTTCAGGAAGTCCCATGCATGTACAAGCCCAGGAACTCTCTAAAACTGAAAATCTCTCTTCTCACGCATCTGCACAAGGAATCATCGCCCCTCAGGCGATCGTCATCAACAGGCCGATGAAAGTCGGACAGGAAGATCAATACGTCGGCATTTCGAACGTTTCCTACAGCGGCAGCGCCATTACCGTCAGAATCACTTCGGACCGCGTGTACGTAAAAGCCGTCAGCCCAGGCAAAGCGACATTTTCTTATCTCAATTCATTGGGACAGCTGGTCATCAACAATATTACGGTCACCCGATAGCACCTTATCCGCGGGAGGAAACTGCTTCCGCGGATGTTTGATCAGCTCTGACTTTCACCGTGACTATTCCAAAATAAAAACACCAATCACATAGAATTGGTGTTTTTGCCGTCAACGTATTTAAGTATTTTCGCCGGATTGCCGCCGACGATGGCATTGTCCGGGACATCTTTTGTCACGACGGCTCCGGAAGCTATCACTGCATTGTCGCCGACCTTGACGCCGGGATTGATGACCGCACTGCCGCCAATCCAAACGTTCCGGCCGATGATGACAGGTATTCCGTACTCCGCACCGCTTATCCTTTCGGACGGATCGAGCGGATGGGACGCCGTATAAATATGGACACCCGGTCCGAGCATACAATGATCGCCTATCCGGATTTCGCATACATCGAGGAAAACACAGTCAAAATTGGCGAAGAAATTTTCCCCGACATGTATGTTAAAGCCGTAATCACAGCGAAACGACGGTTCGATGTGGATCGTTTCCCCTGTTGATCCAAACAGCTCTTTGATTAGCTTGGTCCTTTTATTGTCGTCGATTTCGTTCGAATGGTTGAATTCATTCGTCATTTTGCGCGCCTTGAGTCTGTCATGGCACAGCACCGGATCAGAAGCATGATAAAGCTCTCCGTCCAGCATTTTTTGCTTTTCTGTTTTCATTGGTTTGATCTCCTTGACAGGTATCTTATATTCGCTTTCTGTTCTACAGCAACTGCAAGACTAAACCGCACACTTTTACGATAAAACAAATATTGATGAGCAGCAAAAGCAAAATAACAGCGCTCCTCTTCTCATGTTTGATTTCATAAACGAATTTCCAAATGAAAAAAACGGCTAAAACTACAATTAAAGTACTATCAATGCTTTTAAGTATCAGATCCATTCAATCCCCGCTCCCGTTTGATGTCTATATAAGCCGATTTTTTCATAACGCGCGGGAGTCTGCAAGCCTCTTTCTCAGTTCTCTCAAAAAAAATTAAAAAAACAGTTGACGAACCCATCTAATCTGCATATAATAGAACTTGTCAGCAAAACAAATACCCAGTGTTACATATCATGATTCCGTAGCTCAGCTGGGAGAGCGCTACCTTGACAGGGTAGAGGTCGCTGGTTCGAGCCCAGTCGGAATCATACCGAATCGAAACAGCAGGAAAAACGTTGATTTCCAACGGATTTCCTGCTGTTTTTGCGTTTGATTTTTTCAATTCCCACCTCTAAAAACTCTGTCTTCATTCAACAAAAAACAGCCGCTGATTGAAAGTGTTATGGTAAAATATTCTTTGTACAAAGTTCGGGCTCACTCAAGGGAAGCTGGCTCATCCCCTATGAAAGGGGGTGATGCTTATGACGACATTCGAAACAATCTCGTTAATGATTGCTTTTGGCATGTTAATTGCCGTGTTGTCGAAGAAAGAAAAATAGACTTCCCTTGAGCCCTGGTAAAGTTCATAGGGAAAGTCTATTTTAAAATGACTGAGCCAAGCCCTTGTTGGGCCGATTTGTACACGCGACTCGACTGTTGACGCAGTCGGGTCTTTTTTATTTTATGCATTTCTTAAAGAAAAAATACACCTGAACGTTTGACCCGTGCGTTGGAGACGCACCTGTGGTCTTTTTGTGATGCATTTAATTTTGACAGTCTATCTTCAAATTCATATTACCAATTTCAAACCACTAAATCAACTAAAAGTGTCATTCACCTTCCGGGGCAAATGAAGATATTCGAGGGCAAACCGTGCTCTCCTCCAACGCTTTTTATAATCCACATTATTTTCTCCAGAACATCTCAAAGGTTTTATAATTCATCCAATCTAAAAATATTCCAAGATGAGTCAAAATAATTACATCACCCCTTTAAGATTCAGACAACGAAATGACTTTTGGGTGATTGTTTTTTTAATATGGGTATCTTCTGAGTTTTATGCTTTATTTCAGGACTAAAAAACAAGTCCTTTGTCTGATTGAGAGAGGCCGAACCCCTGCTAAAATAAAGTGCGTGTTGTTGGGAAATATTTCTCTAAAAAGGAGGGCCGATTGTTAAAGGACATCGAAATTTGAAAGGAGAACAACTGTGGCTAAATCTATCATTTCTGGTTTTATTTTATTTTTTCTGCTTATTTTCTCGGCAGCTGAACCAACATCTGCGGCTTTTTGGGATACAAAAGGAGACAACGTTATTCATGATCCTTCCATGATTAAAGAAGGAAATACATGGTATACATTCGGTACTGGTATCGGCAATGGAATCCGCGTCATCAAATCGACAGACGGAAAAACGTGGAGCGCAGCGCCAAGTATATTTCCAACTCCATTATCATGGTGGAAAAAGTACGTGCCACACCATGAAAAAAACCAATGGGCGCCTGATATCAGCTATTATAATGGTCGCTATTGGCTTTATTATGCGGTATCCGCGTTCGGCTCCAATACTTCGGCGATCGGACTCGCTTCAACAGACCGAATCTCTTCCGGAAATTGGCGCGACGACGGACTTGTCACCCGGACGACGACCTCGAACAATTATAATGCGATCGACCCTGAAATGATCGTTGATAAAGAAGGAAATCCGTGGCTGTCCTTCGGCTCGTTTTGGAGCGGCATCAAGCTGACAAAGCTTGATAAAAAAACGATGAAACCTACAGGGAAGGTTTATTCCATCGCATCAAGACCGAGCCATGGCGGAGCGGTTGAAGCGCCGTCTATCACATATAAAAACGGCTACTATTATTTATTCGTTTCGTTCGATAAATGCTGTCAAGGTGTGAACAGCACGTATAAGATCGCTTACGGCCGCTCAACCAAAATTACGGGACCTTACTATGACAAAAGCGGCAAGAAAATGACGGAAGGCGGAGGCACAATCCTCGATTCCGGAAACGACCAATGGAAGGGCCCAGGCGGCGCAGATATCGTGAACGGCAACATCATCGTCAGACATGGTTATGATGCGCTTGACAACGGGGCGCCTAAGCTGCTGATCAATGATTTAAACTGGGATTCCAAAGGCTGGCCGAAGTATTAGTTTTTAAACCAAGCAGATGTTTTCTGCTTGGTTTTTACTGTTATTTTAGCAGTTCCAGCTGTATAAACACTCCATCCCAAAATGATCATGCCACTGTATTCATCATCCAGGGCTCGTTCAACAGATCCTACATCTGCGTATAACAAAACGGATTTTAAAAGTGCCCCATTTTCCTTTTTGGAAGAAAGTCTTGAAAGGCAATAGCCAATCAAGGTCAAATCAAAAAAATATTTAATCTGCCATATCTTCAAAGTATCGATTATTTTGATCAACTTTTTTAATAAATTCCTCTAGAGAGTCAGCTATTTTTTTATCCAAAAAGAATACTGGAGACTTATCCGTATCATTTAAATCAAGCGTTAAATATACACCTTCATTTACCTCATAAAAAACAAGCTTGTCTTCATCTTCATATATATCATCTAAATCAGGGTCAAATTCGTAAATATCTTCCCTTAAAGTGATATCTGCGATAGTAGCGGGATCTAAAAGTCTGTTTATTGCATTATTATTCCCATTTATAAACCCGTACCCAATCTCTAAATAAAATTCTCTGAGCTCTTTAGGAAATAGAAAACCAAGTCTATCTTCCGCTTTTATTAGATCGTTTTCTTTTAGCTCATAAAACTCATGATGACTATTTTTTATAAAATTAAATTTGTTCAGCCTCATTAACCTCCTTAGACATCCTTTTAGATGGTGCACCTTTACTATGAATATTCGCTTGATGTTTCATCAGGAAATTCAGCCGGGCAGATATCCCCAAATTACATAATCAACCTTCCAACGATAAATTTCCTCCTGACAGACAACAGAGCCAGGCCGCCAAACTCTCAATCAAAACGGTCATAGCTTGCTGTTTGATTCCACTGTCCGCACCGCTTCTTCCTCTGCGCCATTTTGATATATAATCAAGCGGGTTACCATACCATTCTCCAAAATAAATTCCACTTCAACAGACAATGACCTGAGGAAAAAGCGCGTTTCCGAGGCTGGAAATAATTCAAAACGGATCTGTCCGGTGATTTGCATATAAATCCGGTCCTTATCAACTGTCACATCAGCGGCGGTGCCATCCTGAAGTGAATAACTTCCGACATATCTTTTGTAAATGGCCGGATCGATCTCTTTTTTCTTTTTATCGGCAGGGCGATCAGGGATTTTGTAGGCCTTGTCAAACAGGATATTTTCAACGGCTTCAAAGATGGCCTGTTCATATTCATCATCCTGTTCCACATTGCTCAAATAAATGAAGGTTTTTCGTTGATCGATATATCGGATCATTACGGTTGAATAGCCTGGCCAGCCGCCGCTGTGACCGACAATTCTCCCTGTTTCAGGACTATCCCGAAGCACCCATCCACACCCGTAATCTATAGACTCTCCGTTTTTCAGAGACGCGGGAGAAAAAGCAAGCTCTTTTGAGACTTGATTGATCAAACAATCTGTATATAAGGCTTGATCAAACAAATATAAGTCATGAATGGTTGAGTTTACGGTTCCGTCCCCCTGAATCCCGTCAAGATAGCAGACATATTTTGTTTCTTCAAGGTCATCAGGCAGAACGTACTGTGCTGTATGCACGTCATACACATATCCATACGCATAGTTCTCAATGGTTTCAGGTTGAAGCCTTCTGTTATACACCCTTGAGTTCCGCATTTCCACCGGTTCAAAGATACTTTTTTTCATATATTCAGCAAAACTCAGACCGGATGCCTTTTCAACGATAACCGCAAGCAGCACATATCCCGTATTGCTGTACAGCCAAGCTTCACCCGGGGCAAAATAGCGTTGCGGCTGATGATTCATCAGCATATCAACGATATCTTGATTAACAGCAATCTTGTTATGATCCCAATGTTGTAGAAACCACTCCATATAATCGGGCAGACCCGACGTATGTGTCAATAAATTGTGAATCGTTATGCCCTGATAGGGAAATCCGGTTATCCACCGTTCTACGGGATCCTCAACATTCAATGCCCCTTGCTGTGCTAATTGAAGGATGCCCAAAGCAGTGAACGGCTTGGATAGCGATGCTAATTCAAATAAGGAATGTTCCTTCAATAAACGCTTATCTACCAAGTTTGCATAACCGAAGGCACCTTGATAAAGAATGTCTCCGTCTTCAGCGACTAACACCGCCGCGTTGATCTGACTTTTTTCATTTAACACACTAAACAGGTTAACAAGTTGTTCTCTTTTGTTCTGTTTCACTTTTCCACCTCCCTTTCTTTATACGCATATGGAAATAAGAGGTTTCAACTGAAAAAAGACAAGAATGGTTTCTTGTCTTTGAAATCACTATTCTACAATTCTAATAAGTTTCTGAACATCCTTTTCGCAAGTCATTGATTGATCTACGATACGATCCATTAGATCCAGCACAATGAATGTCAAATTGACTGTTGATTGCGGCGAAAAAATGTTGCAAACAGCAATAAAACGTTGCTTAAAAGACTTGTGGCCCCTAACCAGACGAGCCATTCTGCGTCTGTCCCCCAGGAACATCCAATGATGATCAGGGCAATGCAACTTGAGAAAAAGGGTCCTGTCCTGTCTAATTTCGTGCCGCGGCGAAAGGTTTCTTTTGTCTGCCGGAATTTATCTTTTGCATGATACAGCTTCTCCTTTACCTTGATTTTAAAAATTGTTACTTTTGCATGAAGATCATTTTTCATCATTTTCTCCTCCATAGCGGCGTTTCTCAAATTCTCCGAGAATCTTTTCTGTATCTAACGGATTCCCCACGCCAAGCTGAATGTTTGCATTCTCCTCAAAACCGTCCTGTTCTTCACCGTCAAAACGGTAAAGCTTTTGCAACAGCCGCCAAAATGTCGCAACCTCTTCGGATGTAAACTGCTGAAACAAGTCGGCCAAGAAATAGACGGACCTTTCGGAACAATCCACCAGCGCTTTCTTTCCTTCAGGGGTCATTTCAATATTAATGGAGCGTTTGTCTTTTTGGCTTGGCACTGATTTGACATAGCCTTTTTTGATCAGGCCGGTCATCAACTTGTTGGCGGTTTGTTTGGTTGTGCCAAGCTTTTTGGAGATATTCGTAAGCGTGGCAGTTTCAGTCGGCAAATGCGCGATGGCGATGAGCGCCATATGTTGCCTGGACGTTAATATTTCCATGTATTCGTCACCTCGGGTTTGCACCTTATTGACAACTGAAAACAATGTCGCATAGCTTTGCTGCATCAAATGTAATTCGTTGATTAAGCCGTTGATGTCCATTTGTTCTCTCCTTTAAATATAGTCAACATGTTGACAAATTTACAATACCCTCTTTCAGCAAACTTGTCAACATGGTGACTATTTTTTCTAAATCTATTATCATTGATCAATTAGGCATTCCGTTTTACACTATTTAATTATCAGATAATTCAAAATACCAATCGCAAACAGGGGGGTTATTTTTGAAATCTTCACTCATTTCACCGGATGATGCATGGATGCTTTGGGGGTTTATTGCGGTGTGGGCGGCTGTGAGCATTTATTTGGAGCAGCGGTTTCGCTGGGCTGCGGCTGTATCGGGGGCTGTACTGGCACTGGGCGGATCGATGCTGTTTACGAATGCAGGGATTCTTCCGGCCGAGTCGCCCGTTTATGATGCGGTGTGGTCCTATGTTGTTCCGCTTGCGATTCCTTTGCTGCTTTTTCAAATCAATGTGCGGAAGATCCTGAAAGAAAGCGGCAGGCTTTTGATGATATTTTGTATCAGCGCCCTCGGCACTGCGGCCGGAAGCGTCATTGCTTTTTTTCTGTTTAAGCATCAGATTCCGCACCTTGATAAAATCGGCGGGATGATCAGTGCCTCTTATATCGGAGGAGGCGTGAATTTTGCGGCGATGGCTGCGAAGTTCTCAACTCCCGGTGAGTATGTATCATCGACGGTGGTTGCGGATAATTTTATGATGGCTCTTCTTTTTTTCATTTTAATGGGGATACCGGCGCTTAAATGGTTTCAAAAACGCTTTGGCGTTCAAGAAGGGGCGGGCGGCCGCGAAAATCAGGCGGAAGCCTATTGGAAGAGAAAAGAGATGTCCTTACAGGACATTGCTTTAAACATCGGAACCGCCTTTGCGATCGTTGCTGTATCTGTAAAAGCAGCGGCCTTTTTCAAAGAGCGTTTTGCTTCTGACGGCGGGTTTCAGTTTCTTGCCTTTATCCTGGGCGACCAGTTCCTGCTGCTGACGACGCTGACAATTTTGCTGACGATCGCCTTTCCCCGCTATTTTGAACGGCTGCGCGGCTCACAGGAAATCGGGACTTATTTGATTTACTTATTCTTTGTCGTGATCGGCATTCCGGCAGACTTGCGGATCATCTTCATGAACGCCCCGCTCCTCCTTGCATTTGTCTTTGTGGTTGCCATGTCCAACCTGATTGTATCGCTCTTCGCCGGAAAGCTGTTTCGTTTTCGGCTTGAGGAAATTCTCTTGGCCTGCAACGCATCTGTCGGCGGTCCGACAACAGCGGCGGCGATGGCGATTGCCAAAGGCTGGCAGGGCCTCGTTGCTCCGGTGATGCTGGTCGGGACGTTCGGATATTTGATTGGTAATTATGTCGGCACCCTCTTGGGCACATGGTTTTCCACCCTCGTTTAAACGGCCAAAAAAGCCGCAGATTCCCTGAAGAATCCGCGGCTTCTTTTATGAACGGGCGAGGGCTCCGGATACGGCTTCCAATGCTTGAGCAAAATCGGCTTGCAAATCATCGGCATGTTCCACGCCGACGCTCAGCCGCAGAAGGCCGTCGGTAATTCCCCGTTTTTCCCGCTCTTCTTTCGGCATGGCAGCGTGTGACATTTTCGCCGGGTAGGAAAGGATCGACTCCACAGCGCCGAGGCTGACGGCAAAGACCGGAAGAGAGACATGTTCCACGACCTGTTTCACGGCTTCTGAATTCTCCAGCTCGAACGAAAGGACGGCGCCGGCGCCGTATGACTGGTGCCTGTGAACGGATGCACCCGGATGCGAAGACAGCCCTGGATAATACACTTGTTTGACGGCCGGATGTTTTTCGAAAAATTCGGCGAGCTGCTGAGCCGTCCTGCTTGCTTTTTCAAGCCGCACTTGGAGCGTCTTCAGCCCTCTCAGCACAAGCCAGCAGTCTTGGACGCCGAGAACAGCGCCGAACGAATTTTGTAGTTTATAGAGTTCTTCTCCGAGCTTTTTGTCTTTCACGACGGCAAGGCCTGATAATACGTCGCTGTGTCCGCTTAAAAACTTCGTCGCGCTGTGAAGCACAATATCGACGCCGAGCTCAAGCGGTCGCTGCAGCGCCGGGGTCATGAACGTGTTGTCAAGGAACGTCAGACAGCCGTGCGCCTTGGCAAGCTTGACGACCCCTCTGATATCCGTAATGCCGAGCGTCGGATTTGACGGTGTTTCAAGATAGATGACTTTTGTGTTTTCCTTTATGTTTAAAGCAATTTCATTTAAATCCGTCATATCGACGAAAGTATGTTCAATCCCAAAGCGGCTCAGCACTTCCGTAATCATCCGGTAAGTGCCGCCGTACACATCTTTTGTGACGAGCACGTGATCGCCCTTTGACAAAAGCAGAAAGGCGGTGGAAATCGCAGCCATTCCGGATGAAAAAGCAAATCCTCTCGTCCCTCCCTCAAGCTCGGCTATCGTGTCTTCAAGCGCCTTTCTTGTCGGTGTGCCTGACCGGCTGTAGTCATATTCGCCGAATTTGTCAAAAGAATCTTGATGAAAGGTTGACGCGTGCTGGATCGGCACGCTGACGGCTCCGGTTGCTCCGTCCGTTTTATTTTGGTTATGAACAAGCCTTGTTTCAAGCGTCCAGTTTTCATGACTCATGCGGAACCGCCTCCCCTTTCACTTTTTCCAGCGCAGCTTTGAGATCCTGCTTCAAATCTGAGACGTGTTCGATTCCGACTGAAAAGCGCAGAAGCCTGTTGCAGACGCCGTTCGCAATTCGGATGTCTTCCGGGATATCCATGTGGGTCTGTGTCGCCGGGTAGGTGATGAAGCTTTCGACTCCGCCGAGGCTTTCGGCGAAACAGATCGTCTTAAGATTTTTTAGAAACGGATTGACCCATTCTTCTTTTTGAACGCGGAATGACAGCATGCCACCTTTTCCCGGATAAAGAACATCGGCAATTTCCTCCTGCTCTTCCAAAAAGGCCGCGAGCTCACGGGCGTTTTCCTGATGCTGTCTCATCCTAAGAGCCAGCGTTTTCATCCCTCTCATTAAGAGCCACGAATCAAACGGCGATAATACCGCGCCGATGGCGTTTTGGTGCTGGAACATTTCCTCAGACAGCTCTTCGCCTTTTGCGACGACAAGCCCCGCCAAAAGGTCGTTATGACCCCCCAAATACTTCGTCGCGCTGTGAATGACAAGATCAGCGCCGAGCTCAATCGGCCTTTGCAGAACCGGTGTATAAAACGTATTGTCGACAATGAGCAGCAAGCCGTGCTCTTTGGCAATTTGCGCGATTTTTTGAATGTCTGCTTCCTGCATGAGCGGATTTGTCGGCGTTTCTACAAACAGGGCCTTTGTATTGTCCGTGATTTTCGACTTGATACAGTCTTCGTCTGAAAAATCGTCGTATAAAAAGCGCAGTCCGTATTTCTTCCATTCGTTTTCAAAAAGGCGGTATGTTCCCCCGTACAAATCGGATGAAACGATGAGCTCATCCCCGCTTTGAAACAGAGCCATGATCGTCTGAATGGCAGCCATACCAGAACTGAACGCAAAGCCGCGCGTTCCCCCTTCGAGTTTCGCGATTGCATCTTCAACAAGCTGTCTTGTCGGATTTTTTGTGCGAATGTAATCAAATCCTGTGGATTCCCCGATTCCTTTGTGCCTGTACGCAGAAGAGAAATAAACGGGAGGATTGACGGTTCCGGTTATTTCATCACTGCGGTTGCCGATTTGCGCCAGCGTTGTTTGTACATGTTCAGTCATATGACACCATCCTTTAAAAAGTAAAAACCCCTTCTTCATAAGAAGAAGGGGGATTATTCGCTTCTTCTTATCTTCCAAGCATCTGCTTGCTGGATTTAGCACCTTGGTACACTGACGTCGTCAGTGCAGACCGGTTGCTGAGGTTTCAAAGGGCCAGTCCCTCCACCTCTCGTGATAAGAATCTCTTCAATATTCTGATTGTTCTTTACTTTAACCTAATTCAAGACATTTTTCAAGGGTCATTTTTAAATCTTTCTTCATATTGAACATGGTATGATGAAATCAAATGACCGGATCGGAGGAATCAGATGCCCAAAACAGAGCGATTAATCGAATTGATGATGACCATTCATACAAGACGAAAATTTACGGCCGGGGAGCTCGCAGCAGAATTCGGAGTTTCCTACCGGACGATTCTCCGCGATCTGGACGAGCTGAGCGCACTCGGCGTCCCGATCTATTCTGAAACAGGCGCGAACGGAGGCTATTATTTGCTGAATGAGCCTGTGCTTCCGCCGCTCTTTTTTACACAATCAGAGGCGGCGGCTATGTTTTTCGCGTATCAATCTTTGCAGTTTTTCGGATCGCTCCCCTTTGATGCGGAAACGCGGATGGTTTTAAAAAAGTTCTACCGTCACCTTCCCGCGGAAACACAGGAGCGGATTGATGCGATGAAAGACAGAATCGTGTTCTGGAATCCGCATCGACCAAAAGCCGCCGAACATTTAGAGACGCTTCTTGACGCAGCCACCACTCAATCCGTTTTGACGGTCGTTTATGACGGAACAGACGATTGCAATGAGAGATCCATCCAGCCCATCGGCTTATACAGCTGGAACGGCTTCTGGTACTGTCCGGCCTATTGCTTTAAAAGGCAGGCGTTTAGACTGTTCCGCGCCGACCGCATCCTCCGTGCGGAAAAAGCGGACAGCGGGCAGGCCCGTCAGCTTCCCTATCCATCGGTTCTCAGCTGGATCAAACATTCGGAGAGCGAGTGCCCTGAACCGGTGCGGCTGCAAGCGGAACTGACACGCAGAGGAGCCAGGCGGGCTGCGGCTGATGTGGATTTATTCAAGATCCTCACCATGCGGGATGACGGAACGGGGGCGATCGATACAAACATCCCCAGGTCTGAACTTGAGTATTTCGGGGAACTTTTGTGGAACCTCGGCACTGAGGCAACTGTAAAAGAACCCGCGGAAATCAAGCTTCAGCTGAAACGAAAGGCTGCTGACATTTTAGCGAAGTACGGCTGACTTTTTTTAAGAATCATGACAAAGCCTGTCAGGATTAGGTGATACTTTTAGAATAAAACCAAATGGAAAGGATGAAGCAAATGAATCAAGTTCAAGCGCTGCGTGGCGATTTGTTCCACGAAATGGAGACGGGCATCCGCTCCACGTGTCATCTTCTGAAAAAAGTGAAGGAATCTGACTGGTCTTACCGGCCCGCCGACCGCATGCGAAGCCTGAAAGAACTGGCAAGTCATTTGGCGGCCATCCCTGAAGCCGACTTGGCCATCATGCAGGAAAAGGAAGAGGACGTCATCGCCCGGATTGAAAAGAAATATGGTGCATTGCAGTCGGCTGACCAAATGGCTGAAGCTATGCAGAAAGGATTCGACGCTTTTCAAACGTATATGACCTCCCTTTCCGACGAGGAATTTTTGACGAAGAAGACAAAGCCGTTTTACCTCGATGAAGGGATGACCCAAAGCCGCTGGCTGACAGAAACGCTTACCCACGTCTTCCATCACAGGGCCCAGCTGTTTAATTATTTAAAACAGCTCGGCTATGACGTCAACATGTTCGATCTTTATCTTTAAAAGGTGATCATATGAAGCTGCCTCTGACAAAAGAAGAACGGTCAAACTTAAAGACAGCCAAGGTAAAAATAAAAAACACGGCACATATGGATCTGTCCGCCCTTGCACATGCGCTCGGTTCGTCTTTGAAACGCGCCGTATACATCAAAGCGCTCGCCCAGTTTCAAACGGTTCCTTCCATCGGGCCGAAAATGGCGCAGTGCGCCGTTGACCTAGGCTATTATTCTCTCGATGACATCAAGCATGAATCAGGTGCGGATTTGATCATCCGCCTCGAAAAACTGAAAGGCTACTGGGAAGACCCTTGTGCAGAAGATGCGCTGCGCTGCATCGTCCATTATGCCAACGATCCCGAAAGCGGTAAAAGCTGGTGGGATTTCACAGCGGAAAGAAAAAGGTACCGCGAGCGATACGGATACCCTCCGGATAGACCGTCAACGCCATGGTACGAAAAAAAACGATCATAAAAAATCACGGCTGCCGAACAAATCGGCAGCTCTTTTTGCTTCTTTCACAAGAGAATTTCGTGTTACAATGAATGGAAACGTTCACAAACATTATTTCTGGAGGAATTCACCTTGGCTATGAAAACAGGAGTCATTCAGGAGAAAAAGCTTTTTTCGGAAGAGCTCGGCGAGGAAATGGAGCTTCTCGTCTATTTGCCGTCATCCTTCTCGCCGCTTTACAAATATCATGTGATCATCGCACAGGATGGACATGACTATTTCCGGCTCGGGCGCATCAGCAGGCAGGTGGAAGAACTGTTGGCGAACGGTGAAATCGAAAGAAGCATCATCATCGGCATTCCGTACAAAAACGTACAGGAAAGAAGGCTTACATACCATCCGGAAGGGTCAAAATTCGAAGCGTATAAACGTTTTTTGGCAAATGAACTCGTCCCTTTCACCGACAGAGAGTATCCGACATACCAAGTCGGATCAGGCAGGACGCTAATCGGGGATTCGCTCGGAGGAACGGTCTCTCTCATGACGGCACTTGACTACCCGAATATGTTCGGGAACGTCATTATGCAGTCTCCTTATGTCGACCGTCATGTTCTCGATAAAGTGAAACAGTCCGATTCCCTGCAGCTTATTTCAATTTGCCACCAAATCGGCGAGAAGGAAACCGCCGTCAAAACGACCGATGATCAAATTTTGGACTTCACAGGTCCAAATGAGCAATTAAAAGAATTGCTTGAAGAAAAGCAGACAAACTACGATTTCAAAGCTTTCGACGGCGATCACAAGTGGACGTACTGGCAGCCGCTCATCACCCCCGCTTTAAAAAAAATGCTGTAGCTCTCTGTATATCGGCCCATCTTTGATATACTAAACCATATCAATTGTTTAAGGAGGGAACAAAATGAAATACGGTATTGTGCTATTTCCATCAAAAAAACTTCAGGACATTGCAAATTCCTACCGAAAACGCTATGACCCGAATTACGCTTTAATTCCGCCCCACCTTACATTAAGAACACCTTTCGAAGTGTCTGAAGACGAGATCGAGGGCGTCGTTCGACACCTGAGGGAGCTTTCAAAAGAGCTGAAACCGGTCACGCTGAAGATTACAAAATTCAGTTCCTTTGCCCCCGTCAATAATGTCATTTACATGAAAGCCGAACCGACAGAGGAATTAACGCAGCTTCATGAAAAAATGTACAGCGGCGTTTTGGAAGGCAAACCCGAATATGCGTTTGTTCCCCATGTCACAGTCGCACAAAAGCTGTCAGATGATGAGCATTCCGACGTCCTCGGCACGCTGAAAATGAGAGACGCGTCACACGAAGAAGTCATCGACCGCTTTCACCTGCTTTACCAATTGGACAACGGATCATGGACCGTCTATGAAACTTTTATTTTAGGAGCGTGAAGAAAGCCAGTGGAAGCCGTCATTGTGAAGAATCAACAACAGCTTGAAGACGCCTTCTTTGTTAGAAAGGAAGTCTTTATCAAGGAGCAGCACGTATCACCGGAAGAAGAAATGGATCATCTTGATCAGGAATCTTCACATCTCGTCATCTATGACGGAAAAGAGCCGATCGGCGCTGGCCGCCTCCGGCTTGTCGACGGCTACGGCAAACTTGAACGAATCTGTGTGCTGAAAAGCCATCGCTCTCTCGGCGTCGGCAACCTGATCATTCAGGCGCTTGAAGAGGAAGCCGCCAAGCAAGGCGCAGCTCAATTCATGCTGAACGCGCAGACACAGGCTGTTCCCTTTTACGAAAAACACGGCTATAAGGTCGTGTCTGAAGAATTTTTAGATGCGAATATCCCCCATGTCAAAATGGTCAAAAAGTAACCGTTCCGCTTTTTAAGCGGAACGGTTTTTCTTTTCCTCAGAAAACATTTCATAGTTTGTTCATCTTTTGTTTATCGTTTATTCAACATTGTCTATTAAAGTTGTTTCTAAGCTTTTACGAAGCCCTACACAAAATAGTCGGGAGGTAACAGCCGAATGCCGTTATGAACAAAAACAACATCACCACACTCGTTCGTTTCGGAACAGTCGGAGCCGGGAACACACTCGTTGATTTCGTCGTGTTTTTTCTCCTTACGTCGCTCCACGTCCCCTACCTGGCCGCACAGTTGTTTTCCTATTCGGCAGGCGTGGCAAACAGCTATATCTGGAATCGGACATGGACGTTTCAAGTAAAGGAAAAAGCGCATAGCGCGGAGATCATCCGGTTTATCATGATCAATCTTGCAGCAGCGGGCGCTACGTTTGTGCTTCTGTATATCTTTCAAAAAGCCGGCCTGTCCCTTTTTGTCAGCAAAATGTCCGTGACAGTCGCGGGAATGGCGATCAACTTTATCGGAAACAGGCTTTGGGTGTTTCAAGAACCCGGAACAGATTCATAAAAAAGACCAGGAGTGAATAACCATGAAAGTAAAAAAAGCAGTCATCCCAGCACGCAAGTTGGAAGGAAGCCGCTTTGATATCGGAGACAAGCTGGGCAGTTTTAAAGCGAGTACGGAAATCGCTCTTATGCCATCAGGGATTATATTCACGTCCTCGATCTGGCTTCCGCCCACCTGGCGGCCCTTTACGGGTTATATGAAGACAGACTGAAGCAAAATGTTTATAATGTAGGGACAGGGGCCGGACATTCCGTAAAAGAAATCATTGAAACCGCGGAAAACATGACAGAGCGAAGCATTGCAGCAAAAACGGACGAGCGCAGAGCGGGGGATCCGCCAGTGTTGGTGGCGGACAGCCGGACACTGCAGGAAGATACCGGCTGGAAGCCGCAATACAGCGATTTACAAACCATCATTCAAAGCGCATGGCAATGGCACAGAGCGTATCCGGACGTTTTTTGAGATTCGCTTGTTTCCCGCGCGGGCGGCAGGGAAACGTCCCGGTGGCTGCTAACGTTCGGCTGATGAAATCAAAAGCAGGGAGAAAAAACGAAAATGGGAAGCATAGTGAATGATATTTTAATGTGGCTGACCGATCTTGGCTATTTCGGCATTGCGATCGGTTTAATGATCGAAATCATCCCGAGTGAAATCGTACTGGCCTACGGCGGATACTTGGTGTCCAACGGCTCCATTACGATGACAGGGGCCGTGATCGCCGGCGTCATCGGGGGAACGATTGCTCAATTGTTTTTATACTGGATCGGCTACTACGGCGGACGGCCGTTTTTATACAAATACGGAAAATACTTATTGATCCAAAAGCATCACATTCAAACAGCCGAAAAGTGGTTTGAGAAATACGGCGGAGGCGTCGTCTTTTCTGCCCGCTTCATTCCCGTGGTCAGGCACGCCATCTCCATTCCGGCTGGCATTGCGAAAATGCCAATTTTAAAATTCACGGGTCTGACAGTGCTCGCCATCATACCGTGGTCGATACTATTCGTCTACCTCGGCGTACAGCTCGGCAGCCGGTGGGACCATGTTGAAAATGTAGCGAGAACGTACACGATTCCGATTATGATCGGGGCGGCCGCTATGATTATTCTGTATTTCGGACTCAAAAAACTGCGCAGAAAATAACGAAAACCCCGGTATAAAAGCCGGGGTTTGTTTCATCTCAAACGGATTCGTTGACATAGCGGCCGCTTTCCGCCTTTTCCGCAACACGGCGGTTGAGCGTTTTTCTCCTCTTCTTTTCCATGACCCGACTAAAAGCCGCAGTCTGGTTTTCCTCTCTTTTTTCGACTTCGCGGTAGGCGCGCTCGCTTGGGATATTGGCGGTTTTTTGTATATAAGCATAGTTCGATTTTTGGCCGATGCTGCGATTGGCGTACTGTATATATTGATCATTGCGGACAGGCGGTAAATACCCCATTCGATCTCCTCCTCATCAGCTTTAATTCCCAAAAATCTACTGTTTTAAACGGTTTTCATTTGATATGATAGACGTTGTCTCATGACACTAGACGACTACCCATTAATTGGAGGACCTCTTTTTGAAATGCGCCCGATTCAATAACCGAGACATTCATATACATACATATTCGAGAGAACACCTGCAATTCCTCTTTGATGAAGCAAGAAAAGACAGAATTACGTGTAAACATTGCGGCTTGCCGCTCAGACTGAAATTGTCGATTCATGAAGAACCGCATTTTTTCCACCGGGAAAACGGGGATTTTTCTCAATGTGAAGCAGCATGCTTAAATGAGGAGACAGAGAAAACCAAACAGAACGATTATACTGAAAGCGGCATGTTCCGCCTTCCGAAAGGCAAAGCGATCGGAGAGGAAAAGAAGGCGGACGCGGACTTCTGGACGCCGCCTCGCGAAGCTTCCATCCATTCTCCTTTCTCTCCAGCGGCAGAAACGGCTCCGGAACCGGTCTTTCCGAATGTGCCGCTGAATGAAAAACAGCTTGCCGCCGTGACGGCCCCCGAAGAACCCCTTCTCGTTCTGGCCGGCGCGGGAAGCGGAAAAACGCGGGTATTAACCGCGCGGGCGGCTTATATGATATCCCGGCTTGATATCCCGCCTTCTGCGATTTTGCTCGTCACATTCACGACAAAAGCCGTGAAAGAAATGAAAGAGCGGATGGCGTCGCAATACGGATTGCCGATGCAGACTGTGAACCGCCTCGTGACAGGCACCTTCCACAGCTTTTTTTACAAAATTCTTTATCACCATGATCCGGCCAAATGGAATGGTGAGCACCTGCTAAAATGGGAATGGCAAAAAGAACAGTACATCAAAATGGCCCTTGCCGAAGAAGGGCTTGATGAAAAAGACTTTCCGGTTGACCAGGCGATCCAGCAGATCGGCTACTGGAAGAACGCTTATCTTCCGGGCGAACAGATTCCGCTTGAAGACGAATGGGAAAAGCGGGTTCACCGGCTGTACCGTCATTATGAAGAACAAAAAGCTGCGCGGCGCCAATTCGATTTCGACGATATGGCATCTGCATGCTGGCAGCTGTTCCAAGAACAGCCGGACATTTTAAAACGATACCAGACGCGCTTTCACGCGATTTTGATCGATGAATTTCAGGACATTAACCCTGTTCAATATGCCATCATCAAGCTCTTGGCAAGCCCCGAAAACAACCTGACCTGTGTCGGGGATGATGACCAGTCAATCTACGCGTTCAGAGGCAGCAGCCCTTCTTTTATACTCGATTTTGAAAAAGACTATCCGAAGGCGAAAACGGTCCGCCTCACGACGAATTACAGATCGAGCCATCCGATTGTGGCAAGCGCCGATATGGTCGTGAAGAAAAACAAAAAGCGTTTTCCGAAAACATTAAGCGCCGCGAGAGATGACCGCCAAAAACCGCTCTTATTTTATCCTTATGATGAAGAGGAAGAAGCGATTATGATCGTCTCTGATATCCAAGAAAAAATTGAAATGGGCGCAAAACCTGATGACTTCGCCATCCTATACCGGACAAACAGCAGCGGCCGCGCAATCTTTGAACGTCTGCACCAGTCAGCCATTCCGTACACGGCTGAACAAGGTGTCCGGTCGTTTTACAGCAGGAGGATCGTCCGGCAGATGCTGGCCTATCTCTACTTAAGCCAAAATCAGGATGACGCGGAAGCCGTCAAACAGATTTTACCCGCCCTCTTTCTCAAGCAGTCCGCTTTAAACACGCTTAAAGCGCTCTCGATTACAGAAGATTGCACGATGGTTCAGGCGCTTGAAAAACTGACCGACATCAAACCGTTTCAGGTTGATAAAATTAAAAAAATCGTTCCTTTTTTCACAGGCTTAAAAACGATGAAACCGGTTGAAGCCATCTCTTTCGCAGAGGAAAAGATGGGCTTTTCCGATTACCTGAAAAAGCGCGGAAACGAAGGAAACAAGCTCGAAAAAGGGTCTGACGATCTGCGGGATCTCAAAACAGCGGCAAAAAAATTCAAAACGATCCCCGAATTTCTTGAGCATGTCGATCATATGAGAGCCGCCGAAAAGCAAAAAGCTGACGGATACGGTGTTCAGCTTTTGACGATTCACCGTGCGAAGGGGCTTGAATTTAAAACGGTCTATATCCTGGGAGTGCAGGACGGCTCGATTCCGCATGACTTTGCCCTGGAGACAGCGAGAAAAGGCGATGAAACCGCTCTTGAAGAAGAACGGAGGCTGCTGTATGTCGCCATGACACGGGCCGAGGACCGCCTGTATATCAGCGTCCCTTCCTTCAGAAGGGGAAGAACGGCATACCGCTCAAGGTTTTTACAGCCTATTTTACGCCCGAATCCCCAAGTCCAGCTGCAATAAAAGACACCGTGCCCTCCTTTTATCGGAAGGCGCGGTGTTTATTTTTTGCTGTTCATCATTTTCGCGATCGTATTGAAATCCATTTTTTCCTTGCCGCTTACAATGGATTCAACAATCTTATCTTCCATTTCCTGCGGAACCCGTTTGTTCGCCAATTTAGCGACGCGCTTAATCACACTGCGGACTGTTTTTTCATCCTTGAAGTTGGCATTTTGCAGCGAATTTGCGAGCTGCATGACGTCATTCATGCTGACGCCCGTTTTCTTTTCGATGTTTTTGAAAAATTGATTGTCCATACCTATGCCTCCTTTTTGGGAGTGATACGCTATCTTATGCATGTTTGAAAAGCCTTGTGCTTTTCCCGTTCAAAAAGAAGAGAGCCCGGCACACATGCCGCCGCCCTCTTCGCATCAACTCAAAAACTAATATTTAAAAGAAGCGCCGACAATAATTAGAAGAATAAACAAGACAACGATCAATACAAACGTTGAACCATAGCCGCCGCCATAGCCGCCGCTGTAGCCACCGCCGTAGCCTCCGCAACAAAAGCCCATCTAAAGCACCTCCTTTTCTCCCTACACGATATGACATTTGATAGGATTCGCTTGGATTGATGCATAGGGCTTCTGTGGATTATTTAAAAATGCCTGGCAGACTCCCGTCCTCTCCCAGCCATTTTTCGGCATTCTCTGCAAACGCCTCGATCTGCCTGCCGAACTGTTCGGCCGAGCGGTCAAACGTCTCCAGTTCTTTCTGCTGCTCAAAGATCACCCGGTCATGGCCGGCTTGCATTTGATCGTGTTGGCGGGATATCGATTCAACCAGCTGTTCAAATAAATTCATCGCTTTTCCCCCTTATGATGGTGTATGCATCAGAAGGAAAATTGGCAACAAAAAAACCGGATATAGTCCGGCTTTTTTTGATATTAATAGGTTCTCCTTTTTTTGCCGCATCCGCAGCCTTTTTTCTTCACTTTTTTTGAGAAAGTGGACTGATGATTGCTGGAAGCGTTCGTTAATCGGCCTTGCTGCCTTCTTTTCACTTGTCTCATTGCATTCCTTCCTTTCTCATGCTTATACGCCATTATATGAGTCTTCTTTTCAAAGTTGCTAATGATAAATCCCCATTCAATCGAGCCATTTGGACACGATCGTTTCCAGTACTCCAGCAAAACCCGCGATGGCAAGCAGAAGAATCAGCCATTCGGCAATGGCCGGAACAAATGCGTAAAAAACAAGCAAAAACGCGGTACACCACACGCCCGTGCACCAATAGCAGCTCAACAGCTCGCCGACCCACGCTCTCACGCCTTTTCCTTTCATGACAAGATACGTCTCGGTCTCTCCCGTTTTTTCGTTTTTTTCTTCAACCTCTTCATGAAACAGACTTCTAAACGGCGCCATGATCGTGTCGAACACAATCAGCCTCGTCAGCCGAAATACCGCGATAGAAAATAAAATAAATAAAAACCAGCTTTGTATCACAGGGCTCCCCCTTCCTGTTTCCAAATATATGCCGGAACCGCCTTCCCTAAAACAGCAAATTTGGGTGCTGAAATGTATGTTTTCCTCATTCCGCTATGGTACCGGTCTGCATTTAATAAAGTGTGGATAAGAAAGGAGTGAAAGTTATGTCGTTTCATGAAAAAGCCGAAGCGCTGTACGCAGAAACATTTGACGAATTATACCGGGAATATGACCAGCTCATTGAAGTAATTGATTCAGAACATGTCACGGTAAACACGGCAAACATAACAGCAGCTCTCTCTTTACAAGCCATTGTGATCTCTTTGACGATTTTATCGGCTCAGCTTGCGATCGAAGACGAGGATACAGCAGACATTGTCTCAGAACACCTTTTAGCCGTACACAGGCTGCAGAGCAGGAGAAGAGTCATCATCAAAGTCATGGGCAGCCGCAATGTCACCATTACGCTTTCCTCGCTGGAGATTCTGCTTTCCGTCCAAGTTTTAACCGAAGTGCTGATCGCGCTTATCACAGAGCTTGACATACTTTAAGCCTTCCTTTCTTTCTAATATTTTTTAAGAAATTGAGGTGAAAAACAATTGGCAGATCGCGAAAAGCTTAAAGCGGAAGTAAATCCGCTGACTAATACGCTTGTGCAAAATATCCTTAGAAAACACGGCGTTTCAAAAGACAATGTGCGGACACTGTCTGAGGAAGAAAAAGAAAACATCTTAAAAATACTCGAAGATTTAAAGGCGCAGTCCGAGGCTCTCATCCAGCGGCAGCAGGAAAAGAAGAAAGAAGCGAACAATGAAGCATCATCACAATCCGAAGAACGCCCGAGACGAAGAAGAGAACGTTCAGGTAAAAATAAATTAAGAGAAAAGCTGAGACAGAGAAGGCAGCAGGAGAACACCGCCCAAACCGAAGAAAAAAATGGGGATTTGGAGTAGGGTATCTGCCATATACAAGTTCGAGCCTTCAAACATTTAATAATAGTAAATGGAAGGAGGAAAACAAATGGAAACTAGACCATATTCTTGGGTTGCATTAGATCCTGAATGCGAGCATCCGGGAACAGAGTATTATCCGAGACATCCAAAGAAACACGTTTGTGACGATTACAACTGCAAATGCGGCAAAAACGATGCATTTATCAATCAGGAGCTCGACCAGCTTAACCTGAACAAACAGCTGTCAGATGAGACGATTATCATCAAGGATTCTTGCGATATCCGAGTATCTACAGAGGATACTCAAGTTGTCGCATCTGTTATGACTGCGGTACAGACGGCAATTGTTACAATCGTTCTGGCAATCATTGACGATGCTGATCTCGCCGAGCTTGTATCACAAGACTTGCTGCAAGTGACAGCAAACAAGCAAACAAACCGTCAAAAATTAATTATCGACAATTCACGCGATGTCACAGTTACAACAGAAGATACCGATGTCGCCGTCTTGGTCAGCACAGCTGTCCAAACGCTTACAGTTGTTATCGCAACACTTATCGTCGGACTCCTTTAATACAAAAAAGCAGAGCCATCAAGCTCTGCTTTTCTTCATTTTTATAGACGATTACCCACACCAACAAGGGCACGGGTACATATGTTGTTAAAGACTAAAGTCAAATATCCCTATAAAAAGGAGCTGAAATCCATGAGCTGCGGAAAACACCATGGCCGGCATGAAAATTGTGTATGCGATGCAGTAGAACAAATTATAAAAGAACAGGATGCAGTTGAAGAAACATGTCCGACGAGCTGCTTCGGCAATCTGCTGAGTCCGACGGTTTCCGGTAAAGACACCATTCCGTTCCTTTTGTACGACAAAAAAGGCGGTTTATTTTCAACATTTGGAAATGTCGGCGGATTTTCAGATGATATGCAGTGCTTCGAATCGATTTTCTTCCGGGCAGAAAGTCTAAAAGATTGCTGTGCAACGCTTTCAATCCTGAGGCCTGTGGACATAAACGGCGACACATTAAGCGTCTGCCATCCTTGTGACCCTGACTTTTTCGGGCTTGAGAAAACGGACTTTTGCATTGAGGTTGACTTGACTTGTTTCTGCGCGATTCAATGTCTGTCACCTGACCTAGTTGATCGCGCAGCAGACAAAAAACACAATCAGCACCACGGTTAAAAGGTGTAGGACTGCATCAAGCCGGCCGATATGATCGGCTTGATGCCAGTCTTTTCACGAAAGCTGCCGGCTTTCGGCAGCTCCTTTTACCAATAGAAAGGCCAGGCCGAAAAACGAAATTTTAAATCCTGAATTAGGAGGGATCATAACATGACGAGATGTTCAGCCGAAAATTGCGTGTGCGAAGCCGTTGAAAACATTCACGATCTGCAAAACGCCATTGAGGAAGAAGGCTGCCCGACAAGCTGCTTCAGCAACCTGCTTTCCCCTTCGAGACACTTAGGCGACACCATTCCGTTTATTATATACACTTCAAAGTCTAAGCCGTTCGTAGCGTTTGGAAATGTCGGAGAGCTTCAGGCAGGCCCTTGCTTCAGCACCGTGTTTTTCAGAGTTGAAAAGATTGATGACTGCTGCGCTACATTGAGGTTGTTGATTGCCTTTGATGATAATCGCCGCGTTCTCGATTTCACGGAAGATAAAGACAAAATTTGCGATGTGTTCCGCTTGGAAAAAACAAATTTCTGCATTGAAGTGGATCTGGAATGCTTCTGTGCGATCGAATGCTTAAATCCGCAACTGATCAATCGTTCAAAATAAAAAGTCCCTGAATCGGGACTTTTTTTATCGTGTGAATTTAAAAGCCGAGCGGGTGCAAGGAAGTAATGCTCTCGATCGGCAGTTCCGCCGGAGCCCCTTTGCTCGACGTTCTGACAAATACGGAACCCCCTTTCTTTTCGACGATCGTTCCCCTGTATGTCTTCCCATCTGCTTCAATGAGACAAAGGGTTTTCGGCATATTGCCGGGAAGGCTTGCCAAAAAGTCGATTTTCTCGGCGATGGTCATCTTGCTGAGCGGCTTTTTAATCGGTTTGACTCCTTTTTGGGACCGATTCGCCTCATCGCTAAGCACCGCTTCAGCGTCGGCTTTTTCGTCGGGCCGGGCGGCTTCATCCTGCTGTTCCTGTCGCAGGGCTTTTTGTTCGGAAGCGTCGGGCTTTGCTTTCTTCTTTCTTTTAATCAGAATATCCTGCATGTTCGCCTCTGCCTTATCATAGTCCGGCTGCACAATATACATGAGCGGCTTTTGCTCCGCATCGTTTTTTCTGCTAGACATCTTGATCCCTCCGATCTGTTCATGGTATATCTATATGCAAAAAAGGAGAAATCAGAAGAAAAGAAAAAGCAATCCTTTAGCGGATTGCTTTTTTAGCGCTATTTTATCGCGCGATGATATGGTAGCCTGAATCAACATGCAGGTTTTCGCCGGTCATGCCGCGGGAAAGGTCGCTGAACAGGAAAGCAGCCGTGTCGCCGACTTCTTCCGGAGTCGTTGTGCGGCGAAGCGGCGCGCGCTCTTCGATTTCTTTTAAAATCGAGTTGAAGTCGCTGATTCCTTTTGCGGACAATGTCCGGATCGGCCCTGCGGAAATGCTGTTGACGCGGATTCCGTCTTTTCCGAGATCGCTCGCCAAGTATTTGACGCTGGCATCAAGCGATGCTTTCGCAACACCCATGACATTGTAGTTGGATACAACGCGCTCGCCGCCAAGGTATGTCAGCGTGACGATGCTTCCGCCTTCAGTCATGATGCCGCGCGCCGCTTTAGCGACCGCTGTCAGAGAGTAAGAGCTGATATTGTGTGCGAGCAGAAAACCGTCGCGGGTAGTATTTAAGTATTCGCCAGCCAAGTCTTCTTTGTTGGCGAAAGCGATGCAGTGTGCAATGCCATGGATGACCCCGACTTCTTTTTTGATGTCGGCGAAGCATGCTTCAATTTCCTGGTCATTTGTGACATCACAAGGAAGTACGATTGAATCGTTTCGCTCCAAAGAATCAGCCAGCTCCTTGACCGATTTTTCAAGCCGCTCACCCGCATACGTAAAAATCAGCCTTGCGCCTGCATTGTGAAGCGAGCGGGCGATTCCCCATGCGATGCTTCGTTTATTTGCTACACCCATGACGACGATATTCCGGCCTTCTAGTGATAAATTCATATGTATGAAATCCTCCTAATGATTAACATTTTATTAGTACCTGATCATAATATATAGTATCACAATTAATAGCAGGCTGACAATTTCAGAATATAAAAAGCGGCAGAGACCGTTTTTGATGCTCTGCCGCGATATTGATTCTTTCTTATTGCGGGACTACAGTTCCAACCCTGCGTTGGATAACTTTTGATATGCAAAATGGTTGGTCGGTCCGTGGCCGGCTCCAAAATCAAGGCTGTGTACAACCGCTTCGTGGACGAAAGCCTCAGCGATGCGGAAAGCTCCTTGAATCCCGTTTCCTTTCGCTGTTTGTGCCGTAAGAGCGGCGGCAAATGTACAGCCTGTTCCATGGGTATTTTTCGTCTTAATATAGGAATTGGTTTTTTCTGTGAACGTCTCTCCGTCAAAGAGGAGATCGGTTACTTTGCCATCCTCAGGCTGATGACCTCCCTTGATGATAATGTTGCGGACGCCCATTTCATGCAAGTCACGAGCTGCTTTTTTGCGGTCTTCCATTGTTTGAATGCTTCTCCCTGTCAGCACTTCGGCTTCGGGAATGTTTGGCGTTACCGCATAAGCAAGCGGAAGAAGGCGCCGTTTCAATGTTTCAACAGCTTCCTCATTCAATAGTGAAGCGCCGCCTTTGGCGATCATGACAGGATCGACGATCACACGTTTAAGCTCATATGTTGCAATTTTTTCAGCACTGACCTCAATCATCTCCGCGCTCCACAGCATCCCTGTTTTCACGGCGTCAGGTTTTAAATCTTCTGCCACTGCATCAATCTGTGCGCCGAGCGCTTCCGGAGAAAGCGGGTAGACGCCGTGAACCCCTGTTGTATTTTGCGCAGTGACTGCTGTCAAAGCTGTCATGCCGAAGACGCCAAGCTCCTGAAATGTTTTAATGTCGGCTTGAATGCCGGCTCCGCCTCCTGAATCCGATCCGGCGATTGTTAATGCTTTATATATGCTCATGATGTTTGCACTCCCTTCGGCCTTTTAGCCAATCCACCTGTGATATATCGTTTTCGCGCGATTGATATCATTCGTTCCGTGAATTAAAGCACGTCCATCCCGAAAAATCACGAACTTAAAATCCTCCGCACGGCAGGAAACTAAATAAGGATTTCCCGTCACATTTAAACCGGCTTTTTTTAATTTGGCAGCAAGCGATTCCAGTTCCAGCGGCTGTTCCGCGGCCGGCCTGATCTGAACCGTTTGTCTGCCGCAAAGAACGGCTGCTTTTGTTTCGTTTTCAGCTGAAAGAAACGGAAACTCACCTTTTCCGCACGTCGGACATGTCTCATGTTTAAGCGTGTCAGCCCGGACTTCAGACCGCTCATTTGTCCAAATATCAAATGAGCGGAGCATCCCTGACGGTTCATGCCCGGTCAGCAGCTTCAGGGCATCTGTTACCTGGTATGCAGCAACCTGCTGGACGACCGGACCGATCACCCCTGCTGTGTCACATGTCATGGTATTCGCAGGCAAATGCCCCAAAAGACAGTGAAGACACGGCGTTTTTCCCGGAATTACGCTATATGTGATGCCATAGCTTGCGACACACGCGCCGTACAGGAAAGGGATGCCTAATTTGACCGCCGCGTCGTTCATGATCAGCCGTGTTTCAAAATTATCCGTCGCATCGACGATCAGGGACGCTTCCTCCGCAAGCTCGAGCGCTTTTTCCGCAGTAACATCCGCTACGATTCCGGTTACTTGAACAGAGCTGTTGATCAGGCGCAGCCTTTTTTCAGCGGCGGCGGCCTTTGGCATATGATCAATCACATCCTGTTCCGTATAGAGCTGCTGGCGCTGGAGATTGCTCCATTCCACATAATCCCTGTCGGCTATCGTCAGCGAACCGACCCCGGCCCTCACCAGCATTTCTGCGCTGGCCGCGCCCAAAGCCCCAGCACCGATCACGAGGACGCGGGCGCGGCTTAATTTTTCCTGGCCGTCCGGTCCGATCGGGTGAAAGAGCTCCTGTCTTGAATACCTGCCGGTCAAATCGTCAACTTCCCTTCTTCAGGGCTGCTGGCGATGCCGTAGTTCTTTTCCGGAATTCGTCCGGCAAGATATCCGAGCCTGCCCGCTTCAACGGCAAGCTTCATAGCCTTCGCCATTTGAACCGGATCTTTCGCCCCGCTCACTGCCGTGTTCAAAAGTACCCCGTCAGCACCGAGTTCCATTGCGTATGCCGCATCTTTCGGAGAACCGATTCCGGCATCCACGATAACGGGAACCTTAGCCTGTTCAATGATGAACGACAGGTTGAGCGGATTGATGATTCCTTGTCCCGAACCGATCGGAGAGGCCCCGGGCATAATGGCGTGCACGCCGAGCTCTTCAAGTTTTCTCGCGAGGACGACATCATCCGATGTATACGGCAGTACAATGAAGCCTTCTTCAAGCAAGGTTTCTGACGCCTTCAGCGTTTCTACCGGGTCCGGCAGAAGCGAACGGTCACAGCCGATCACTTCGACTTTGATCATGTCGCAAAGACCGCTTGCTTTGGCAAGCTTGGCGATCCGGACGGCTTCCTCAGCCGTTTTTGCTCCTGCCGTATTCGGCAAAAGCGTATAACGGCTTAAATCGAGCTGCTCCAAAAAATTAGGCTGAGATTCTTCAAAAATATTCATCCGTCTGACGGCAAACGTCAGGATCTCCGATTCAGATGCGCTGACGGCCTCTTTTTGAATCTCAAATGACGGATACTTCCCTGTACCGAGCAATAATCTTGATGAAAATTGACGATCTGCGATTTTTAACATAACGGTTTATCCCCCTCCGACAAAATGAACGATTTCGATGACATCGTGTTCTTCCAGTTTGACTGATTGATATTGGTCTTTTTCGATAATCTGCCTGTTTTTTTCAACAACGACAACACGATTTTCCAGATTGTAGGACTCGAGCAAATCGTAAATCGTGCCGCCGTCATCTCTCCACTCTATTTTCCGGCCGTTGAGCTGAATGTTCACCTGTGCACAGCCTCCTTTCGCTCCGCTTTAAACGCCTCGATCCACTCTGTTTTGACTGGATTGCCGAGGATCATGTCTGCCATCATCTCACCGGTTGCAGGTGCCAGGAGGATGCCGTTTCTGAAATGTCCGGCAGCAAACAAAATCCGGTCATTTTCAGGGTGTGTGCCGATATATGGATTGCCATCCCCTGTTTCAGGTCGCAATCCGGCCCAGCATTGGTCAATTTTCATGGATTCAATGTCAGGGAACATCGACTTGGCCTTTCGGATCAACTCCTCGATTCCGCCAAGTTCCGGCTGTTCATTCCAATCCCCGGGCTTCATTGTCGCGCCGACAACAAGCTTTCCGCTATGACGCGGAACGATGTAGCAATGATCATGGTAAAGCGTCCTCGTCAAAGGGATGCCGTCATTCCATACGGATAGGCACTCCCCTTTGACGGGATAAAACCTTTTGTCTAAGCCGATCTGTTTAAAGAAAGCTCCGCTCCACACACCGCTTGCAATAACAGCGTGCTCCGCCTCCGCGGTCCCCGAAGCGGTTGTGACGCGAACGGCCCCCGCTTCTGGTTCTACCGATAAAACGGGCGTATACTCGAAGATATCGGCACCGAGCGTCCGGGCCCCTCTGGCAAATGCCCTGCACACTGCAGCCGGTTCGACATGGATGTCGTCTCGAATAAAATTAGCTCCGAAAATCCCATTTCCTGCATGCGGTTCCAGCTTATATACTTCATCAGCTTCAAGCCATTCCACAGAATCCAGTGCAGCCATTTGCATCAGGTGTTCGCGGTCGCTTTCTGAAAATGCCAGCTTTAATATCCCTCCGTCATGCCTTCTGATATCAATGCCGCTTATGTCTTTCAATTCGCCCGTCAGCCGCTGATAGGCTTTTTGGCTGGCTCTGGCGAATTCGAAAAAGGTACCGGGTTTATCGCATTCCGCATGGGCGCCGAGCATACCCGCAGCTGCACTCGTCGCTTTTTTGCCGACTTCCCTGCTTTCAAACACGGCCGTTTTTTTTCCCGCTTTTGCAAGATGATAAGCGATGGATGTCCCGATGATGCCTCCGCCGATCACGATCGTATCATAGCGCTTTCTCATATGAATCTCCCTTCGCGAGACAGGCAAGCCGCGCGGCCGCCTCATCCGGTCTGTCATGGGAAAAGATCCCCGACATCACGGCGATGCCGTCTGCCATTTTGACTTCCGCCAGACGTTGTTCGGTAATGCCTCCGATCGCAATGACCGGAATGCGGACAGCCGCCTTTACTTCAGCCAGGCTCGCAGTCCCTCTTCCTTTCCGGCCCTTTTTACAGTCCGTTTCAAAAATGTGGCCGAACAGCACGTAATCTGCACCTTCAGTTTCAGCCCGAACCGCTTCTTCTGGTGAATGTACGGACTTTCCGATTTTCAAATGCGGAAAACGGCTCCTCACACTTTTGACGGAAAATCCGTGTGAAGGCAGCTGAACCCGGTGAATGTGATGAAACAAAGCGATATCCACCCTGTCGTTGATGATGAGCTTCCGCTTATCAACGCCTTCTTCGGCCAGGCGTTCGATTAAGCTCGATATTTCGCTTACTTTTTTTGACCTTTCCCTGATGTGGATAAAGTCAACGGCATCTTGAATCGAAATGATTTTTGCTGCAAGCTCTTCCACAGAGTGCTTGTCATCGGTGATCGCGTGCAGATGCAAGCTGATCCACCCCGCTTTTTGACCAGCTTTCTTTTTGATAGGCCATATCCCAGAACCGGTATTCGTAGAAGCTGGAGATGACAAAGTTCTCCTTCATCTTCGCGCGCGTTTTCTCATCGGCGTTTTCAGCCAGCTCATCGAAGCGGTTGATCTGTTCCGTCACAGATTTTTTAAACCAGTCTCCTCCGTATGTCGCGATCCATTCCTGATAAATCGCGTTGTCAGGCCTGCACGTTTTCAGCGTTTCGCCGACGTCATAATAAAGCCAATAGCAAGGAAGCAACGCAGCCAGTATTTCCGCAAAACTGCCGCTGACGACAGAACGGTACATATGCGATGTGTACGCATACGCTGTCGGCGACGGCTGAAACGACTCCAGCTCTTCCTTTGTGATTCCCAATAGATCGGTGAATTTCCTGTGAAGCGACATCTCGGCTTCATATGTGCCTTTCGCGTGTTCGGCCATCCGGCTTGTCGTATATAGATCGTGAGCATATGCCGCTCCAAAGGATTGGACTTTGGCAAAGTGGGTCAAATAGTAGGAATCCTGCATGACATAGTATTTAAATCGGTCAACCGGAAGTGTGCCGTCTCCAATTCCTTTAATAAACGGATGGACAAAACTGCCTTCCCACCATGTTGCAGCGCTGTTTCGGCATTCTTCTGAAAACTTCATTTCGAGGCTCCTCCTTCGATTCTGAACATAAAAAAACCACTTTCCCGCAAGGAAAGTGGTTTGGAATTTGCATATATACATACTCAAATACCGTGCCACTTCCCTACGCAGGTTTGAACCTGTTCAGGTTATGAGGGTCTAAAAGTCACACTTTTATCTCAGCCCTTATCAAGGACTCCCCTAGTGGAAAACATTTCTTGTTCATTCAGTTTATACTTTTATCTTATCACGAATTGCAAAATGGTCAAGCGTCAGTCTCCAAGCGTTTTTTTCAATTCCGCAATATATTCGCGCGAACCGGTGGCGATCAGCCTGTCACCCATTTGCAGCCTTGTATCCCCGTGGGGCACGATGCTGTCAACCCCGCGGAAAATCCTGACGAAGATGACATCTCCCGTAAACGGAAACTCCCTTAACAGGACACCGTCAAATCGCTCATTGCTCATATTGATCTGATACAGCGACGCATCCTGGTTCGTCAAGAGTTTCATAACGCCAGGCGCCTCGATAAGCGCGCGCAGCAGCGTTTTCGTAGAAAGCAGAATGGAGAATGTATCAATTCCGTTTTCTTTCAGCCTGGATTCAGCGTCTGGAGAATCTGCGCTGGCGATAATTCTTGCGACTTTCTGCTCCTTCGCATAAAGGGCGATCCCTGTATTGCGCTCTTCGCTGCCCGTGGCCACGACGAGTATATCCGTTTGAAAAACACCGAATGCTTGAAGCGTCTCATATTCATAATCAGGCAAAACTTCAACATCAAACACCGGATCCGCCAGCTTTTCTTCCTTCTTTTCCTGCCGGACATGCAGGATTCTGACGTGATAATCTTCTGGAGAAAGTTCGAGCGTAACCGGCAGCGTCATTTGATTCGCGCCGATAAAGGTGATCGTCTTTTTCTCTTTTTCGCTTTCCGTTTTCGGCATTAATTTTTTAAAGCCGGTCGGTGTGATGATACATGTAATGACAGCCACCAAAATCAGCGCGCCGGACATCTGCGCGTCAATGACGCCGATGCGCTCGCCGATCGTTGTCGCCGCGATCACCAGAGAAAGCGTGGAAGTCAGGAGAAAACCGGAAGCCAGCACGGTTTTCATGTCATACCACTTTTTCAAAAACAGCACCGGAACGACTTTGCTGATTAACAGAGCCACAAACAGAAGCGGGATCATCACTAAAATTTTCGGATTGCCAAACAGCGACCAAATGTCCAATTTGACGCCTGTCATGACAAAGAAGATCGGGATGAGGAACCCGTAGCCGAATGAATCAAGCTGCTGAACGAGCTCTTTGTTCGGCGAAAGCAGCGAAACAAGCACCCCGGCTAAAAACGCGCCGAGAATGTTTTCTGCACCGAGCGACTCGGAAAGCGCCACGAGTACGATGATCAGCGTAAATATCGCCCTTGTGCCGATCTGGATCGTGCCTTTTGACAGCACTTCGACAAAAGGCCGCTTTTTAAATACCCTTCCGAAAAGGTATAAAACGACGCCTGCGGCAAATAAGATCATTAGCAGCCACATATTGCTGTTTTCGTCGCCGTAGATTGAGGCGAACACCGCAAGCAGTATCATCGTGACAAGATCGGCAATCACGGCGACAAGCAAAATAATCTGGCCGATATTCGTCTTCATGAGCCGCTCTTCCTTCAGCGTCGGAACGACAACCCCAAGCGAAATTGTCGAAATGATCAGCGTCATTAAAAAGGCGTTGTCAATAAATCCTGCCATGACAAAGCTGTAAGAGAGGCCGAGCGATAATATAAAGACGGCAATAAAGATGACGGAAGCCGTTTTAAACGTATTCGGCGCTTCCTTTCCGCTCGGAAGCAGCTGCTTTTTCTTTCCTTTTTCAAATACGGAAAAATCGATTTCAAGCCCGCTTAAAAACATTAAAAAGATAAAACCGAGCATCGATAAAGTTTCGAGCCATGTATCGTGCTGGGCCACCAGATCGAACCCGCTTTTTCCGATAATAAGACCCATGATGATTTCAGCGACAACCACCGGTATGCTTAACCTGAAACGGTGCAGCAGAATGGGCGTTAAAAATGCGATAATCAGTACGACAACTAAAGATGAGACAGATGTGTGCTCCATAAACTGGTACCTCCTCTAAACCGGTTTCCGGGTATGATTAGCGTTCCCTTTTTTAAAAATAAAAGGGACATATTTTTAGACATTTTCATGTGGGAAAAGAACCGTCTGAACTCTTTTCTCACAGGTGTAAAAATCGATTTTAACAATGCTCGCTCAGAAAAAAAAGTAATATGCCTGATTTTCTCCGCCGAAAGTTGCAGAAGCTTTATTTATATATGGCTCGGGGCAATGTATATACATATGAAAAATAAACGGACAGGAGGTGGAAACGCATGAAATACGATGTAATCGGTGATATTCACGGGTGCTATGATGAAATGATTGCGCTGATTGAAAAGCTCGGCTACTCGCTGACATCAGGGTTTCCCGTTCATCCGGAAAACAGAACACTTGTCTTTCTCGGGGATTTAACAGACAGAGGGCCAAAATCGCTGGAGGTCGTTGAATTTGTAGGACGGGCCGTTGAAGAAGGAGCTGTGCGATATGTACCCGGCAATCACTGCAATAAGCTGTACCGTTTTTTCAAAGGAAATCCGGTGAAGCTGCAGCACGGGCTGGAAACGACGGCGGCTGAATACAGAAACCTTCCGAAACAAAAACAGAAGGAAATCAGAGAGCTTTTCATGCGCCTTTATGATGAGGCCCCGCTTTATGAGATCCTGCATAACGGCGAACTTGTCGTCGCACATGCCGGCATCAAAGCGGAAGACATCGGCAAAAAGCCTGTCGGAAAAGTAAAACAGTTTGTGCTCTACGGAGATATCACAGGGGAAACGCTGCCTGACGGACGGCCAGTCAGGCGGGACTGGGCTGCTCATTACAAGGGCGAGCCGTGGGTGGTGTACGGCCACACCCCTGTCAAACGCCCGCGGATGGTTCATCATACGATCAATATCGATACCGGTTGTGTATTCGGCAACAGGCTGACCGCTTTCAGATTCCCCGAACGGACAACCGAATCTGTCCCCTCCTCTTTGCCTTATGATGAGTCAAGATTCCGCATGGAGCCATAAAAAAGAGAGCTTATTCAGCTCTCTATCAACTGTCTCATATCATGCGGCACCGGCGCTTGAAACGTCAGCTCTTCCATTGTAAACGGATGAAAAAACGTCAATCTCTCACTGTGGAGCGCCTGCCGATTGATGAAGCCGCGGGTTCCACCGTACAGCGTATCACCGCACAAGGGATATCCGATATGACTCATATGGACGCGGATCTGATGGGTTCTCCCGGTTTCCAGGCGGATAGAGACATCCGTCATGCCGCTGAACCGCCTGTTCACCCAAAAATGCGTCACCGCTTTTTGCCCGTCCGGGATCACCGCACGCTCGATGATGCTCGATGATTTTCTGCCGATCGGCGCATCGATCGTTCCCTGCTCTTCTACGATCAAACCGTGGACGACCGCCCGGTATTGCCGTTTGACGGCTCCCTTTTTTTGCAGTCCCGATAAAAGTGAGTGGGCGAAGCGGTGCTTGGCTACAAGCATGACACCCGATGTATCGCGGTCAAGCCTGCTCACCAGGTGAACGGTCGCGTGTACGCCCGTCCGCTGATAATAATGAATCAGACCGTTCGCCAGACTGCCTGATGGATGCTCACGCGAGGGAATCGACGACAGACATGGCTGTTTATTTAATACGAGGACGTGGTCATCTTCGAACAAAATATTAAGCGGCACTTCTTCCGGGCGCAAAGATTCGCTCATTTTTTCCGGAGGGAACTGAATGACGAGCTCGTCCCCTTTTTGAAGAACGTATCTGACCGTTACATGCCCGCCGTTTACCAGCAGATCGCCGCCTCCGAATTTGATGTCCGTCAGCATCCTTTTTGAAATGCCCAGCCGCTGGACGTATTCTTTCAAAAGAACCCCGCTGTCCTCTTCTGTTATGATCTGTTTCATCAAAAAATCGCTCACAGCAAACCTTCCTATTCTCCTTTTCCGATAAAGGAATCCTGGACCCTTTTCCAAAACGGAAACGGCCGAAAGCGGGCAAACCTGATATTTTCGTTTGCGACGCGGCATTGAATCGACTTGACGTCTTTATGCAGCAATGTCAAGTGGTCAATCGCGACTTGAAACGTCACATCATTAATCGGTTTAATTAAACAAGTGTGATGCTCAGGCAGAATAAGCGGAGATCCGACCGTCCGAAACACCCGGTTGTTGATGGACGCCATTTCAGCCAGCTGGATTGCCCTGATGGACGGATGAATAATCGCACCGCCGAGCGCCTTGTTATATGCCGTGCTTCCTGAAGGAGTCGACAGGCAAAGGCCGTCGCCGCGGAACGTTTCAAAAAGTTCCCCTTTAATCTCGACATCCGTCACAAGCGTCCCTTCAATGCTCTTGATCGTACATTCGTTCAGCGCCAAATATCTCGCTTCATCGCTGCCGTCATTGTAGCGGACGATGACTTCCAATACCGGATATTCAACAATTTGATACGGCGTTTTCGCAATCGCGATCACGAGTTTTTCAATCTCATTCGGGACCCAGTCGGCATAAAAGCCGAGATGCCCGGTATGAACCCCGACAAAAGCCGTTTTGTCAAGGCGGCCGCTGTATTTGTGAAATGCGTATAAGAGCGTTCCGTCACCGCCGACGGAAATGACGATATCCGGCTCTTCTTCATCGCATTCAAGACCGAAATCGAGCAGATACGTCTGAATTTTGCTTTTCAATGAATCTGAAACCGCGTTTCCTTTGGACGATACCGCAAACTTCATCATTCAATCTCCTTTCCCCTATCCGTCATCCTCATCCTTTTTCTTGCGTGAAAATGCCACCTGAGCCTCCTGAATCTCGCCCCTGATCTCGGACATTTCCATATCGAGCCTTGATGCTGCTTCCGAAGCTCTCTGAAGCCTTAATTTTACTTTTTCCGGAATGTTGCCGCTGTATTTATAATTTAAAGAATGCTCAATCGTCGCCCAAAAATTCATCGCCAGCGTCCGGATTTGAATCTCAACCAAAATCTGTTTTTCCCCGTTGATTGTCTGCAAAGGATACAGCACGACGAGATGGTAGGAGCGGTAGCCGCTCTCTTTATGTTCCGCGATGTAGTCGCGCTTATCCACCACCGTGAAATCCTTTCTTGCCAGAAGCATATCGACGACAATGCGAATATCCTCAAAAAATTGGCACATGATTCTGAGCCCGGCAATATCTTGCATGCTTTCAATGTTGTGCAGAGGAATGTTTTTTCGCTTGGCCTTTTCAAGAATACTCGGAACAGGCTTCACCCGCCCCGTCACGAATTCAATCGGTGAATGCTCCTCCTCGTATTCGTAAAGGGTCCGGATCCCTTTCAGCTTCACTTTCAGCTCTTCAACAGCCTGCCGGTACGGCGCTAAAAAATGCTCCCATTGTTTTTCATCCATAAACCTTCCCCCAATTTCATCGCCTTTTTTTCTAGAGGAATATCCGTTTCACTCTCTCTTCCATTTCTTCGCCATAATTTGCATTATCTTTAATATTCTCTATTAAATATCCGAGCTCATCATGGAATCCGTTAAGCTCCAGCTCCGAGTTTCCGATATGTAAAAACACAGGAAGACCGGCGTCCAGAGCCGCTTTAAGATCGGACCAGATGCCTTCGTTTAAAATGACGTATTCATAGGATTCGTCCTGTTCAAGTATGTATACAAATGCAAAATGATCGGAGTCTGTCAGCATGCGTCCGGCCGGTTTCCGCTCCGCTCCGTCATTGATTTCGCTGGTCAACACCAGCCGGTCGTTTCGCAGATTGGCTTCTGTAATCTCAATTCTGTTCTGCATAATGCTCTCCTTTACAATAAAAGTACAGATTCATTTTATCATATCAGCTTCAATATTGATAAACGTTCCTTCTCAAGAGATAATAAGGAAAATGCAATTTTACCAGCTGAGAGGATGAAAAAATTAAAGAATGAGCCAGGAACTTGAAATCGAATTTAAAAATATGCTGACAAAAAAAGAATTTGAGAAAATCAAATCATATTATCAATTTACCTCCGAGCAATTTGTTATACAAAAAAACCATTATTACGATACGCCTTCCTTTTCTTTAAAAGAAAAAGGAGCGGCCTTAAGAATTCGCGAAAAACAGCAGCGATTTGTACTGACATTAAAAGAGCCGGCGCCTGTCGGACTGATGGAAACCCACCAGGAGCTGACCCGGAAGCCAGAATTCGAAACGTTCACGATTCCGCATGGGCTGGTATGTGATCGCCTGAGGCACCTCGGCATTGAACAGGACGAGCTCATCCTTTTCGGAACGCTTGCGACAAGCCGTGCAGAAAAAAAATTGCCGCAGGGCTTAATTGTTTTGGACCACAGCCGATACTTAATGGTAGAAGACTTTGAAATCGAATTCGAAGTGACAGACTATGAACGCGGAAAACGGGATTTCTCTGAACTGCTGAAATCGTTCGGCATCCCTGAGCGTGAAACCAAAAACAAAATCGTCCGATTTTATGAGCAAAAACTTAAAGATCAATAAGGTGGGAAAACAATGAACATCAACCATTTGGCCGCCCTCTTGGAACTCCAGGCGATACGGTCGTTTTATCCGGCTTCAGACAGCGGTTCCGAAGATGCGGGTTTTGATTTCAGCTCGATTTTAAACCAATATTTAAGCAATGTCGGCGGCTTGGAGTCTTCACAGCCCGCGGTTGTTCCGGCTGTTTCGACAGCGTCTCAGCTTCAGGCGCCGCTGACAGCTGAAAAGCCTGCAGCAATTGCGGCCGTCCCATCTGCCGCAGCGAAACCCGTCTCTTTCGGCAGCCAAAATCAGAGCATTGACCAGATCATCAAAAACGCCGCAGAAAAATACGGAGTCGATGAGAAACTGATTCATGCCGTCGTCAAGCAGGAATCGCGCTATCAGGAGAAAGCGGTCAGCCCGGCCGGCGCCATGGGCCTGATGCAGCTCATGCCGTCCACGGCGAAAGCGCTCGGCGTGAATAACGCTTTTGACCCCGTACAAAATATAGAAGGCGGAACAAAATACTTGAAACAGATGCTTGATAAATACAGCGGAAATGTGAAGCTCGCATTAGCGGCATACAATGCCGGGCCGGGAAATGTCCAAAAGTACGGAGGCATTCCCCCTTTTAAAGAAACGCAAAATTATGTAAAAAAAATCACCACAAATTACTACGCTTAAGCCGGAAAGGACGCTTTCCGGCTTTTTTGCCTGCTTTTACTTCCTCTTTGATCCTCCCGGTATTAAAAATACACATTTAATAAGCGAATATGATATGATATTTGAAACAAAAACAGCGATTTTCGCCTACAGGCAGAAGTCGGTTTGTTTGTAGAAATGGAACGAGGTTGCTAAAATAAGTATATACAATCTTGAAATAATAAATGATGCACAAGATAAATATTTTTTTGCAATAGGAATCGGTATATTTTCCTATTAGCCATATTAAAAGGAGTAGTCAACATGGGACAATCGTTTAACGCACCTTTTGAAGCGATTGGAGAAGAGCTTCTATCGCAACTTGTTGATACTTTTTATGAACGTGTAAAGCAGCATCCGCTGCTCTACCCGATTTTTCCGGACGACTTAACGGAAACGGCAAGAAAGCAGAAGCAATTTTTAACGCAATATTTAGGCGGTCCGCCGCTTTATACAGAAGAACACGGACACCCGATGCTGAGGGCGCGGCACCTGCCGTTTCCAATTACACCGGAACGGGCGGACGCATGGCTTTCGTGTATGAAAGAGGCAATGGATCATGTCGATTTAAAGGGCGAAATCAGGGAATTTCTTTTTGAAAGGCTGACATTGACAGCCAGACATATGGTAAATCAGCCTAAAATGGAGGATGGTTCACATTGACACTTAATCAGCGTGACCAATTTTTCTCCCATTGCCACGGACATCCGCAAAAACCGATGGAAATTTATATGTTTGTCGACCCTTTATCTCCCGAATGCTGGGCTTTGGAGCCGGCGATCAAAAAGTTGAAAATCCGCTACGGCCGCTTTTTCACATTAAGGATCATCGCCGCATGCAGCATCACAGCGCTGAACGTTCAGAAGCGTAAAAAGCACCGCCTCGCAGAGGCTTGGGAAAAGATCGCATGCAGATCTGGCATGTCTTGTGACGGGACGCTCCTGCATGACAAAGCACTCTCTGCACCTTACCTTGCCTCGCTCGCTTTAAAAGCGGCGGAACTGCAAGGCAGAAAAGCAGGGCTGCAGTTTTTGAGATGCATGCAGGAAAACTTGTTTCTCAATCAGCAGGATATCACCGAAGAACAGGTGCTGTTAGCGATTGCAGAGCATACACAGCTCGATCTGGAGGAATTCAAAAGGGATCTTCATTCGCAGAGCGCCGTGAAAGCCCTGCAATGCGATTTGAAAATCGCTGCCGAAATGGAAGTGGCATCTGTTCCGACTCTTACGTTTTTTAACAGCCTCCGCGAAGGAGAAGGCTTAAAAGTAACCGGAAATTATTCATATGAGATTTACGAAGAAGTATTGTTTGAGATGCTCGGCGATGAGCCGAAGCCTTCACAAACACCGCCGCTCGAACTTTTTATCGAATACTTTCAATTTGTAGCCGACAAAGAGATTGCCGTCGTATACGACTGGACGCTCGAACAGGTGGAACGGGAAATGAAAAAGCTCGCGTTCGCCCGCAAAGTCGAAAGAGTGGAAGCCAAACACGGCATGTTCTGGCGCTATATAAACGAACATCACGATGCCGGACCGCTCTATCAATGCGAAAAATAGCACGGGTTTCCCCCGTGTTTTTTCTCGCACAAAAAACGAACGCATGTTCCTTTTTAAGTCAATAAGAAACCGCGCCGGGATAAGCGCGGTTTCTATTATGTCTTAACGACAACAAAGGGGATGGGAGAAATTTTTCACGGTCAAACAAAGGGGTAAATGTTTGTTTGTGATCAATTTCACATCTTTATAATATCAAATCATGTCGAGTTTTGACAACTGATTTAATTAGTTTTCACATTTTTGTCACAAAAACATAAATAATAGATGTCCATCATATGATCAAAGTAACAAAGAAAACGAGCCCGCCGAACGCTGCCAAACCACGAATTATGCGGGCTCGTGCCCGGTTTTGCTGCGCTTTTTGCGCCTCGCTCCCACTGTTATATTTTATCAGTCCTTAGGAGGGTTTTTATGCTTCAGATCATTTTGGGACTTGCATCAATATTATTTTTTTTCGTCTTGAACATTTTAGGGTTGATGAATATGTTTCCCCTTTATATTACGTCTCCCCTCTTATTTATATCAATCCTTTTTACGATCAACCGCCTTAACCACCGCAAAACGTTTAAAGGTTTTTGACAGCATCGCGAACAAGGCTGCCGGTATGACCGGCAGCCCCTTTCAATGCATTCGCGTTTTATGAATGATTGACTTTTTGGAGAAGTTCTTCCATTTCGTTCAGCTGCTCTTCAAACTTTTTGCACGCAGCTTCGATCGGCTCTGAAGATGTCATATCGACGCCGGCTTTTTTCAGTACTTCAATCGGATAATCAGAGCTTCCCGCTTTCAGGAATTCAATATAGCGGTCAACAGCCGATTTTCCTTCTTTTAAAATCTGCTGGCTGAGCGCCTGAGCTGCACTGAAGCCTGTTGCATACTGATATACATAATAATTGTAATAGAAATGCGGAATTCTTGACCACTCAAGACCGATTTCCTTATCAATCTCAATATTGTCACCGAAATATTTCTTATTCAAATCATAGTATATGCTCGTTAACAGCTCAGGTGTCAACGGTTCCCCTTCCTGGGCTTTGACATGGATCTCATGTTCAAATTCGGCAAACATCGTCTGTCTGAAAACCGTTCCCTTAAAGCCTTCAAGCATATGGTTCAAAATATAGAGCCGCTGTTTTTCATCGTCGATTGTATTCAGCAGGTATTCTCCCAAAAGCGCTTCATTCGTTGTAGAAGCAACTTCGGCTACGAAAATGCTGTAGTTTCCGTACGGGTAAGGCTGATATTTTCTCGTATAGTAGCTGTGCACGGAATGGCCGAATTCATGGACAAGCGTAAACAAGTTGTTGACATTGTCCTGCCAGTTCATCAAAATATACGGATTGGTTCCGTAGGTTCCTGAAGAATAGGCGCCGCTTCGTTTTCCTTTGTTTTCATACACATCGACCCAGCGGTTGTTCAATCCTTCTTGCAGGATGGATGAATATTCTTCCCCCAAAGGCTTAAGACCCTTCAGCATATAGTCCTTTGCCTGCTCGTATGTGACTTTCATTCCGGAATCCTTTACCAGCGGGGTATACAGGTCATACATGTGCACTTCATCAAGCTCAAGCACTTTTTTTCTAAGCTCAACATAGCGTTGAAGAAGCGGGAGATGCTTGTTGATCGTGCTGACAAGATTGTCGTAGACTTCTTCAGGAATGCTGTTGCGCGACAATGCCGCTTCCCGCGCCGATTTATAATGTTTAACCTTCGCATAAAAGTTGTCTTTTTTCACAGCTCCGCTGAGCGTGGAAGCGAGCGTGTTTTTAAAACGGCCGTATGTTTCGTAAACCGCCTTGAATGCCGCGCGGCGGACATCGCGGTTCTCGCTTTCCAAAAAGGTGATATAGTTGCCGTGCGTGAGCTGCACCTTTTCCCCATTTTCATCGGTGATCTCCGGAAATTCCATATCGGCGTTATTCAGCATGCCGAACGTATTGGAAGGAGATGAAAGAACATCAGACGCTTCGGCCAAAATCCCTTCCTCTTCCTCGCTCAGCACGTGAGGACGCTCTTTATTGATTTCTTCGAGAGCGTGTGAGTAAAGCTTTAACTCCTCTTTTTCCAACAGGAACTGCTGAAGCTTTTCTTCCTGAATCGATAATATTTCCGGCACCATGTAGGCCGTGGCGCTCGCAGCCTGGGTATAGAGGTTGGCCGCTTTATCATTGAGGCCTTGGTAAAAAGAATTTCCCGTATCCTGATCATAGCGCATGTGAGCGTAAGTATACAGCTTCCCGAGACGCTCCATCACCTTATCCTGATAAGTCAGCGCTTCATATAATTCATCGGCGGAATGGCCGAGCCTGCCCTTGAATTCGGAAAGCTTGGGCAGCAGTTCTTTAACGGCTTGAAATTCCTCGTTCCAAGCATCATCTGACGGGAAGATATCCTCAAGTCTCCACGTGTCTTCTTGCCTCACCTCTTCTCTTGAAGGCAGTTTCTTCGATTTTTTTTCTTCAGCCACTGTCAATCCCCTCGCTTTCTTTACTCCAAGTCCATTGTTGTCCAATAAACTTGTATTGTGTTTATCTTCTGTTTTTTCACCGTCTTTTGTCAAATCATATGCGAAAAAAAAGACACAAAATCCCGCCGTTAAAAAATAAAATACATATCTTTTGATCTGAAACAGCCCGGACACCACCTTCCTTTCTTTAGATTGAACGAAAGGCTTGATAATCATTCGGAAAAATAATGTTCATCCCTTTTTAAGAGCGCCTCTAGCCGCGGCTCCGGAACAACAGAACCCGCGGAATAATAAAATTCCTCTTTCCTCTCCAAAAATCCTTTTTTATGCAAAAAACAAATGTATTCACAAACGGCCTCCGCAGCCGTTTTCCGTCCGCTCCATCTCAGCTTCAGCCTTTTGCCTTTGATGAGCCAGTCCATATAATGAACCGCAGACTGCAGGCGAAACGCATCATGCTTCGTCATAAATAAGAAAAGGTACCCTTGCCACACATAAACCGGGTGGGCAAAAATATAGCCTGAGGGCACCGGGAGAAAGACTTCAGAGGGGAAAAACGGGAGCGGAAGCTGATACTTTTCATAAAAGAGCGCGGCAATCTGCTTCGCTTCTTTTGATAAAAAACGCACGGTCGACATTCGAAAACTGCGGATGTTTTCTTTCCAACCTTTAAGCTGGAGAGTCGAACGGCTTTCTCGGGTGGTTAAATCGCCCCAGCCTGCATCAGCAAGGGGAAGAAAACGCAAGGATGCGGATGTTTTGTTTGTTTGAAAGGGAATCAGGTGTTCGAGGATGATGAAAGCCTTTTGTTCGGGGCAAAAAAACAGGAGCTTGAGAGGCTTCTCGCTTTTTTGAATGAACTGCCAGTGAAACCGTGAAAGCTGAAAAAAACTCCCCGTCAAGCGTCTTACCCGGTTACCGCCGAGAATCCACAACGGCTCGATTCCCAGTTTGAGAAAGCCTTCCGTCCGTTTTCGGTATGCTGCCGCATTGAGATTCGCACATTGAAATTCAACCGCAACCTGGCGGGTTTCGTGTTCCAGAAGCAAATCGGGCCTTTGTCTGATCTCTTGCAAATACGGTTCAAGCACCGGGCTGAATCCTTGTCTGCCGAGCCATTCGTACAACAGCCGTTTTCCTTTCAGGTGGTAGGGACTCTCCGGTTCATGGGGCACCGGGCATGCTTCACCAGGCTTATGAGCGAAATGCGGGAGCTTGACGGGACCGATTTTCAAGTCGAGTTCACACCGGCAAACCGGACAGTAAAATGCATGTCTTTTTCTCAATCGCTTGAGATCTTCGGTTTTATATCCGTCGGCAAGACAGATGATCTCTTCTTGATCGATCATTGCGCTGAACATATTGTCTCTCTCCTTCCTGTTTGATCAAGTATTCAACATGGACGGGAGCTTTCCTTTTTTTGAAAACGCTTCAAATTCGGGCCGATTTTATATAAAGTAGTATTATAGAACTCGAAATTTTGAGAAAAGGAGTTTTTGACATCAAACGGAAGCTGACGACCAAGCTCACTTTGCTGATTCTTACCCTGCTATTGATCTTGCTTTCTGTCATGAGCGGCCTCTATTTAATCATTTTAGAAAATTCTTTAAAAACACAAATCCAAGCCAGAGCGCTCGATATGGCGAAAACGCTCGCCCAGATGCCTTCCGTTCAGGAAGCGTTTGAAACGGATGATCCGTCTCGAACCCTTCAGCCAATTGCAGAAAATGCGAGAAAACAGTCCGGTGCGCATTACATCGTGATCGGCTCGGCGGATGCGATTCGCTATGCTCATCCGGATCCGAGAAAAATCGGCAAACCGATGGTCGGCGGAGACAATCAGCGCGCTCTTGAAAAAGGAGAAGCATACATTTCGGATGCCGTCGGCACGCTTGGCCCGGCTATCAGGGGCAAAGCGCCGATCCATAATGAAAACGACGAAATCGTCGGAATCATTTCAGTCGGTTTTTTAAAAGAAAATATTCAGGATATCGTCTATCAATATCAGACAAAATTAATATTTTTATTGGGATTTGTCGTACTGATGGGGGTTTTGGGAGCCGTCTATATTTCCCACAATGTCAAAAAGTCCATTTTCGGCCTTGAACCTTATGAAATTAATCAATTATATACTGAAAAACAGGCGATTACAGAATCTGTGCACGAGGCCTTGATCGCCATCAATAAGCATGAAGAAATCACGCTTTTGAATAGAAAAGCGTGTGAGCTGCTTCGCGTCGAAAGCGAAGATCAGTGGCTCGGCAAACCGATTTCAGAGCTTCTTCCGGATACGCTGCTCCCCGAAGTGCTGAAAACGAAAACGGCGCAAAAAGATCAGGAATTAACGATCGGAAACGAAGAATTAATCGTCAACAGAGTGCCGATTTTCGAAAACGAAAAAATCCGCGGTGCCGTTGCGAGCTTCAGGAGAAAGACGGATATTGACGAACTTTCCAAAAAGCTGGCGCAAACTTCGCAATACGCGGAAGGTCTGAGAGCCCAGACTCACGAATATTCAAACAAGCTGAATACAATCGCGGGACTGATTCAGCTGGAAAGCTATTCTGAAGCGCTCGAATTGATCCAAAAAGAGAATAAAAGCCATCAGGAAATGCTGCGATTTCTCATCCATTCGATTCCTGATCCGCTTCTTTCCGGATTGCTGCTGGGAAAGGTCAACCGAGCCAAAGAGCTGCACATCAACCTGGAAATCGATGAGAGCTCAAAATTAGACGCTTTGCCGGAGGAAATGGATAAAGGGAAATTCATTACGATTTTGGGAAATTTGATTGAGAATGCCTTTGACGCCGTTTCCCACAAAAAAGACCGCAGCATCCTTGTCTTTTTGTCAGACGGGGGAGATCACATATTAATTGAAGTCGAAGACTCGGGAGACGGTATTCCCGCGGGGGAACAGGAGCGGATCTTTCAAAAGTTTTATTCGACAAAAGCGGCTAACCACCGCGGTCTCGGCCTCTTTTTAGTCAAAGAAGCCGTCAATGCGTTAAACGGGCAAATTAAAGCGGATAAAAGCGACCTTGGCGGAGCATTGTTTACTGTCGTGATACCAAAATAGAGAAACGCTGGGGGACTGACCTATGAAAGCATTACAAGTGTTTATCGTGGAGGATGACATCAGGAACGCTGACATTCATCAAAAACTGATCAGCAAAATTGAAGGATTTTCTGTTATTGGAATCGCAGAAAACTTTCAAGATGCAAAAGATTTGCTTCCGGACGTGAAACCCGACCTTGTCCTGCTCGACATTTTTCTGCCGGACGGCTCCGGTATGGAGCTTCTCTGGCTGATCAGACAAAAGCTCAGGCATACAGACGTGATGATGATTACGGCGGCTAAGGAAGTCGAATATGTCGAACAGGCGATTCGCGCGGGAGCCGTCGATTATTTGATCAAGCCGATTATGTTTTCCAGGCTGAAAGAAACGCTGTTAAACTATCGGTCTTACCGCCTCAAGGTAAATGAAATGTCTTCAATCGATCAGACAGACGTTGACAGCTTGATGGCAAAAAGGCGAAGTATCATGAAAGAAAAACAAACCGCTGAAGCCGATTATCCGAAAGGAATCGACGGCCTGACGCTGAAAAAAGTAGCCGGTGTTTTAAACAAAAGCGAAAACAGCGATGGCATCACCGCCGAAAACCTCGGGCGCACCATCGGTGTCAGCCGGACGACCGCAAGGCGTTATTTAGAATTTTTAGCTGCCGAAAAGCATGTAAAAACAGAACTTTACTATGGAACCGTCGGGCGTCCCGAGCGGCGCTACAAGCCCGTAAAAAATGAAAGTCCGGAAACGTAGCGTTCCGGACATCAAAAGCCTAGCCTTCCAAATCGATCGACTTTTTATTTCTGTTCTTCATTGCCCGGGAAATCGGCGGCACGATGAGAGACAAAAGAGCCGTAATCAATAAACCGATTGTGACGGGACTTTCAAAAAACACGGACAGGCTTCCTGATGACAGCGTCATCGCTTGTCTGAATGATTCTTCCATCAAACTTCCAAGAATAAAAGCCAAAATAAACGGAGCCGCTGGAAAAGACAGCACTCTCATAAAATATCCGAGTATCCCGAAGAACACGAGAATATAAAGGTGTACGACATTAAATGTCACGGCATAGACGCCGATCAGGCAGAAAACAAATATGAGCGAAATCAAAAGCTGCTTCGGAATCAGAAGAATTTTTGACAAGAAAGGAATTAACGGCAAATTTAAAATCAGCAGAAATAAATTGCCGATATACATGCTTGCGATCACGCCCCAGAACACGTCGGGATGATCCGTCAGCATGAGCGGTCCCGGCTGAACGCCGACGACCAAAAGTGCTCCGAGCAGGACGGCCGTTGTCCCTGATCCGGGAATTCCGAGTGTCAGGAGGGGTACGAATGCGCCGCTCGTTGCCGCATTGTTCGAAGTCTCAGGTGCAGCGACTCCTTTAATATTTCCCTTGCCAAACGTTTCAGGATGTTTTGAGATTCTTTTCTCCGTAATATAAGAAATAAATGATGCAATCGTCGCCCCTGCACCAGGCAGGATGCCGAGCAAAAATCCGATGACCGAATGCCTTGCGATCGGTCCCGAAATCTCTTTCATTTCGCTTTTCGTCACCTTCAGGCTGCCGACTTGAGACGCTCCCTCTGTCATCGGCTTGTTCCGCGTCTTGATTAAAAACGCAACTTCAGCAAGTGCAAACAAACCGAGAGCCACGATCAGAAAATCGATTCCTTCCAGAAGGCTTGCCGCACCGAATGTAAACCGTTCGGTCCCCGTCTGCGGATCAATCCCGATGGTAGCCGTCATAAAGCCCAATGTCGCAGAGATCAGCGCTTTAACCGTCGATCCTTCGGAAAGGCTTGAAATCGCCACCAAGCCGAGCATCATCAATGCAAAATATTCTGTCGGCCCAAATGTCACCGCAATGTTTGCCATTGTCGGCGCGACGAGCATCAGCGCAACCACGGTAATCGTTCCGCCTGCAAAGGAGCAAATTGCAGCGATGGCAAGGGCTTTTCCCGCTTTCCCCTGCTTTGCCATCGGATAGCCGTCAAACGATGTTGCGACAGTGCCCGCCACTCCGGGGGCATTTAACAGAATCGATGACGTTGAACCGCCAAAGACCGCTCCGTAGTAGACGCCCGCCATCAAAATTAACGCGGAGGCCGGGTCCATTCCATAGCTTAATGGGATCATAATGGCAATCGCGGTGATCGGCCCGAGCCCGGGCAGCATCCCGATAACCGTCCCGATCAGCACCCCGATAAACGCGAACATGATATTCTGCGGAGTCAGCGCCACCTGAAACCCGTATAAGATACTATCTAACATGCACTTCCCTCCTTATGTTCGATTAAAGAGGCATAACCCCCTGTGGAAGCATGATGTTGAGTACATAATTGAATGAAAAATAAATTGTGCTGCTGAAAATTAGTGAAACGATCGCAGCCGTTTTCCAATTTCGATATCCCAACACCGCGGGCAAAACGATCAGCAGCATCACCGTAGAAAGCAAAAATCCGATGAATTCTAAAACCGAAATGTAGATCAACAGAGAAACAACACAAAGCATCATGACTTTGACGTCTTTTTTCTTCAGCTGAAACAGCTTTTTCACCGTTGTATCCTTTTGATCTTTTTCAAAAAACAGAAATATTCCCAAAATGAGAAGTAATATGCCTAAACTTTTCGGCAGCACATCCGCATCGATTACCGCGTACGGATAGCTGTCTAAATTAAAGCTGAGCGCCAAGTAAATGGCTGCAACAGCCAAAATGATGACAGAAACGGCCCGGTTTGTGATTCTCATGGTTTACACCAGCCTTTCTCGATTTCAGCTTGCCGGTCGCCGGCTGTGCCGGGCAAAGCTTTTAGGCCCTGCGGACCGGCAACCTTGCGGAGACCATTTTATTTGTCACCCAATCCGATATCATCAAGGAGCGCTTCCATTTCTTTATATTGAGCGTCAAGATAGTCTTTGAATTCTTGATGGCCCATAAAGTTATCCGTCCACCCATAGCTGTCCCGAATCGATTTCCAGCTGTCTTTTTCCATCATCTCTTTGATTTTTTCCTCATAATACTTTACGGCGGACTCACTCATTCCCGGAGGTCCCATAAATCCTCTCCAGACCGTAAATTCATCATCTATTCCCTGCTCTTTTAAAGTCGGGAAATCCTTGACGGTATCTCCTTTCATGCGCTCGGGAGCGGTGATGGCCAGCACTCTGACTTTTCCGGCGCGCGCCTGTTCGGCCGCTTCACCGACACCCGTCGAGTAGACGTCGGCTTTTTTCCCGAGCAGCATGCTCATTCCGGCGCCGTCTTGCGCCGTAATGTATTTCAGCTCTTTCGCATCAACGCCCGCCTTTTGAACAGCGCTGACAAATTGCATATGGTCCATGCTTCCCGGAGAAGACGTCCCTACAATAGAGGCTGCTTTCGGATCTTTTTTAAGCGCATCCACAAGGTCTGTCATCGACTGATAAGGCGAATCTTTATGAACGACAAACGCTCCGTAATCGGCAATCACGCTTGCAATCGGCGTAAAATCACTGTGGCCGTACTGGGATTGTCCGTTTAAAGGCACGAACAAAATCGGCGGTGATGTGACAAACAACGTATGATTATCACCTTTTTTGCGGTGGACATACGACCATCCGGACGCTCCCCCGCCGCCCGGTTTGTTGACGACAGCCATCTTTTCAATCATTTTTTCTTCACCCAAGATTTTTGAGATCGTTCTGGCCGTTGTATCCCATCCCCCGCCGGCTCCGGCAGGCGCAACGACCTCAATTGCTTTTGAAGGCTTAAAGTCTTTTTCATTCGCGGCTTTATTTGAAGCCGTGTTTCCGCCGCATCCTCCCAAAATCAGCGCAAACACAAGTAAAATCGTAAAGCCGGAACATCTGCCCCTCTTTGTCATGTTGTGCTCCCCCTTCATTGTAATCGCTTTCATTATAGCTTCCTTGTCTTTCCGTGCACAGTTTAACTGCATAATATTCTTTTTGTTCATAAAGTTCACAAAAAAACCTTCCCCAAATATAGATGGGGGTTGAAGTCCCTGATACTCATTACAATTACACTTCTTCATCAAAGGAGAGGATATTTACGAAAGACTCACAACGACGGAATACTCCTGCCAATTAACAAACCCTTCTCCGCAGAGAAGGGTCAGTCTATCAATTTGAAATTACATTCTTTAAGGAAGATACATCGTAAATTTGCCGTTTGCCACCAGGCTGTTCAACATGTAAAGGCAGGATCCGTAATAATCTTCAGGAATATAGGCGCTGTTAAACGCATTGGCAAACCCTGTCCTTAATGAAGCATCGCTTGCTGCAGTCGCGCCGCCTGCATTGGCGGCAATCAGGCCCACCGGACTTCCTTTTTTAACGGCCGTCCCATTCAGCGTATATTCATGGGCCGTTCTCCCGTAGTTTTCCCGTTTCATAAACGTCAAGAACTTGTTAACCGCTTTTTGCTCGCTGGTGCGATATGCGTTATCTGCCGAGGACCAAAGTGTATAATCCATGGCGATATGAGACACCGTCCGCCAGGCATCATAACTGAAATTGCGGTCTGTTTCCGTTGAGGAATGTGCCGCGTCGCTTACACCGTCGAAGCCGGCTTCATCAGGAAAGAGCCCTGTGGCGGCATTGGTGACGGTTGATCCGTTATTTAAAACACTTTTAAACGTCGTTTCTGACAAGTATGTTCGAGATTTGTTTGCTGCATCTTTCCAAAAATACTGCTGACTGCTTCTGGCGCTTTTAGCGAATAACTCAAAAAAAGCAGGAACGTGATAGGAAGGATCCGTCCAATTGACATAAGGGCCGAATCGAACCATCGCATAGCGCTGATCCTTGCTGTTTTTAATAAAAACTCTCGATTCCTTGCCAGCTTTGGCGTATTCACCGTCACCGGCCAAAGCGTCAAGCATGTCTTGAGCCCGCGCTTTGTAATCATACGGGTATTTTTTATCACCCCAGCGGCCAGACGCCATCATGAGCGCTGCAGCAAACCAGACTTCACCGTCAGATGCAACGTTCTGATCAATGGTTTGCACGTCAGAGCCGTTCGTTTTCATATGCCAGCTATGGTAGCCGTACAAACTGTCATTTCTGTCAGAATGGCGCATATGTTTGCGGACGAAATCCCACAGCCTTTGGAATTTATACTCATCATTCATTTGCAGCGTAATCATCATCCCATAGCTCATACCCTCTGTTTTGACGCTGTAGTAACCATTGCCCAGGTTATCGTCCGTCATCGAAGCGATGTAAGCTGAACCGTCCTTCATATAATGAAACAGCGATCCGCCTTTACCATCGCCTTTCGCATCAAAATACTTTTTATAGGCCTGATTCAAATTGTTTTTGCCCATTGTTCCGAGAATATCCGGGGTCTTGGAATGTACGGCCGCCATGGCTGTTTGAGAATAAGCAGCACAAAAACATGTTAAACCAATAAAGACAGCCATGATCCATTTTAAACATTTTCGTTTCAAATCGTTCTCACCTTTCAATATTTGTCATGATACCTCATCCATCTTAATCATTGAGGTTGGGAAGTGTATAGATGATATTGACCTATTCGGTTTGGGCCGAAATAATTGTTTTCTTTTGAAAGTGGTAAGCCGTTTGAATGATGCAGAATGGGAGGATTGAAGCTGTGGGGAACTTAAACTAATGAAAATACTTCTTATCATTGTCTTTATTATATTTGTTCCCACTGTGTATAGGAACGGAGAAAATTAAAGCCGGCTTCAAAAGAAACCGGCTTTTTTATGCAAAGTGCTTTTTTATTGTATGAAGAGCATGATCCGCTGCAATCAGTTTTCCATACTCTTTCAGCATATGAATCGTCATCTTTGATTCTGAGGCATACTCCAGCAGAATGCTCAGCTGGTTTTCCACCTCTTCATCAGGCAGTTCATTGAAATCCACGAATAAATAATAGCGGTTTTCATGAGAGTACAATGTCGTTTGGCAACCGCTGACAGACATTTTTGACAGTGAGATTAAATCCTCAAAATCGTCAAATTTTAAAACAAACTGCAGTTTCTGCTCTTCTGCCTGCTCTTCTTTTTGAAAGTCGTCAAGCAAAGCATCAAGGCTTTCTTCTGCTACATGCTGTTTTTTATCTTCAGGAATCGGCAGTTCCAGCTTTTGTCCGTCTTTGGACAGCTGAGCTCTTGTCACAATGATTTCCAATCCCTTGTCAAGGGCCTGCACTTGAATCCAAAGGGGGCCTTCAACGGCAAACTCTTCTTCTTCGTGCACTTCGTCCATCATTTCCCAAAAAAGCTCTTCACTGCGTTCTCGATTGTACCAAATTTCTTCTCTGTCAAACCCGCGGTCTTCGATATCTCCGTAGGAAATATAAAACTTAACCGTGTGTTCGTTTATTCTTTCGATTTCCATTTGCCAACCTTCCCTTCTTTGTAAGATGTTGAAGGGATAACTAAGCTCCCAATTAATTGTACTTTACTACACTTTACCCATTACGTCCACTTCTTAACCTTATCCCTGATCAATCTTTATTTTCTATTTTATGATAAAAAAGGCGGAAAAGAAATAAAAACGCCTCCAAGGTCAAGCTAACATATTTTCCGGCCTGCTTCATATATTAGTTGTACAAGCAGCAGCTATAGATTTGGGCGACTTTTTAGGCAAGTCCCAAAGGCAAAGCGAGGTGCCAGTTGATGGAACACGATATACTGATGTCGTTCCTTGTGATCATCGGAATCGATCTCATACTTGGCGGCGACAACGCTGTTGTGATTGCAATGGCAAGCCGTCATTTGCCTCCCCGGCAAAGGCAAAAAGCGATCATCATCGGCACATTGATCGCCATCATGATGAGAATCGCGCTAACCATGGCAGCAGTGTACCTGCTCGCGGTTCCTTATCTGCAATTTATCGGAGGAATCTTCCTGTTGTACTTAGGATATCAGCTTCTGATCGAGAAAAAAGATGCCCAGCAAGTCAAAGGCGGGACATCTTTATTTAAGGCGATCCGCATCATCGTGATTGCCGATTTGTTCATGTCCCTTGATAATGTGATTGCGGTCGCTGGAGCTTCGCACGGACGCCTGATGCTTGTCGTTGTCGGCCTGATGGTCTCCGTTCCGGTCATCATTTGGGGCAGCAGGCTGATTCAAGCGGCCCTTGCTAAATTCCCGCTCTTCATATACGCAGGAAGCGGATTGCTCGCTTATACTGGCGGCGAAATGATTGTCAGGGAGCAGGAGTTGTCTTCCTTTATGGCGCAGCACAGCACCCTCGAAATGCTGCTGCCCGTCCTTACGGTTATTTTTGTGATTTTAGCCAGTATTTATTATGAACAGACGAGTGAAAAGCATTAAAAAAAAGAAGGCTGAAAAATTCAGCCTTCTTTTAGTTTGCGAGACGCTGCGCTTCACGAAGCTGGAATGTGCGCACTTTGCGCGGCAGGAAGCGGCGGATTTCGTCTTCGTTGTATCCAACCTGCAGGCGCTTTTCGTCAATGATGATCGGACGGCGCAAAAGGCCCGGATGTTCATTGATGAGCTGGTACAGCTCTTGAAGCGGCATTGTTTCAAGGTTGACGTTCAGCTTTTGGAACACTTTGGAACGGGTTGAAATAATTTCGTCTGTTCCGTCTTCCGTCATTCGTAAAATCTCTTTTATTTCATCAATTGATAAAGGCTCTGAAAAAATATTTCTTTCCGTAAACGGAATATCATGTTCTTCTAACCATGCGCGCGCCTTTCTGCAAGACGTGCAGCTTGGGGATGTATATAATGTAACCATATTGCTTCACTCCTTAAAAAGTAGAATGAAATTAGCCTATTCTTAAATTGAAATAACTCTAAAAAAGTAATCTTTATTGAGTATTATACTATAAAAAAGTAAGTGTGAACAGTCTGTAACAGAAATTTTTTGACAATCCAGCGACTTTTGCTTTTTTATGCCATGTGTTATTCTCATTTAGCTTAATTCATCGAAAATGTTCTTCTGTTTATGATCGTCAACAATTGTAAGGACGTCATCCACATCTTCATAAGATTCTCCATACCATTTCTCATCTTTGTATGTATGGATTTTTTCGTACGTTTCTTTCATCGCGTCAAACACTTCTTTCTCTGTGTTTGATTTTGGAGACCAATACAAAATCTCCATTTTGTTCACTTTGCCGGTTGCAAGTGACCGGCGGCGGTAACCAATCGACTCAGCGTGTTTAAAGTTTTCCTTTTGATAAAATTTTAGACGTTTCGCCGTATCGGCATCATCTTCATCCACGGGCTCGACTTCGAGGAGGATCGGTTTGTTTTTCTTTTTCAGCTTCTCAATCAGCTTGGAACCAAGTCCCTGTCCTCGCGCGTCTTTAGAAACGAATAAATAGTCGATGAAAATAAAAGAGTCGAATTCAGCGTACATCAACACATGATGACGGCCTTCTTCTTTATGGTAAATATCGTTTTGTTCCTTTAATAATGCTTCCATGTGCTCTTTTGATTTCATTTCTTCAATTGGGAAATACTCGCTAAGCTTCTCATACCAGTTCATTGATTTGCTCCTTATGGATGTTCTAATTTCACACTTTAGATATACCCGCTTTCTTTTTAGTTTAAACAAAATCTTTTTTAGAAAGGAGCTTCAGTGAGCTGAGCATGTTACCTACATATACTAAGACGGTTGTCTTCCGCTAAGGTTTCAAATTTTTTCTCAAAAAAATTGCCGGCGGTTGTTCGGCATTAAAAAAAGACAGCCGTCAAAAGGCTGTCTTCCTGCTTCATTTATTTAGATTGATAGGTTTTAAATTCTTCCTCTGTACACATGACGAAATGGCCGGGCTTTACTTCGCGGAGTTCCATTTGTTCGTCACCTTTCAGCTGATGGACAGACGGATCATACGCCTTCCGCACGCGCGTGCGCTCATAATCCGGATCAGGCAGCGGAATGGCGGAAAGCAATGATTGTGTATACGGATGAAGCGGATTTTCATACAGTTCATCTGCCGGCGCCAATTCAACAAGCTTCCCGAAATACATGACGCCGATCCTGTCGCTGATATATTTGACCATCGACAGATCGTGGGCGATGAAAAGGTATGTCAGTCCTCTTTCCTTTTGCAAATCCTTCATTAAATTGACGACTTGCGCCTGAATGGACACGTCCAGAGCAGAGATTGGTTCATCGGCAATGATGAATTCCGGTTCGACCGCAAGCGCCCTTGCGATTCCGATTCGCTGGCGCTGTCCGCCGGAAAACTCGTGCGGATAGCGGTTCGCGTGCTCTTTATTTAAGCCGACGAGATTGAGGAGTTCATGAACGCGCTCAAGCCGCTCTTTTTTCGTTTTGGCTAAACCGTGGATGTCAATTCCTTCTGCGATGATGTCGGCAACCGTCATCCGCGGGTTCAAGGATGCATACGGATCCTGAAAGATCATCTGCATCTTCCGGTTGAATTCGAGAAGGTCCTTGGCAGACTTTTTGTCGTGGACATTCTTTCCCTTAAACAAGACTTCTCCGGAAGTCGCTTGATACAAACGAATGATCGAACGGCCGGTCGTCGACTTTCCGCAGCCGGATTCTCCGACAAGACCGAGCGTTTCTCCTTTGTAAATGTCAAAAGAGATTCCGTCAACAGCTTTCACAATCCCTTTCGGTGTTGAAAAATGCTGTTTTAAATTCTTGATTTCGAGCAGTTTTTCTGCCACGTCATTCACCTTCTTTCACTTGAACCGGTTTTTCATACTGATTTTTAAACTCTTTCATCTTGCTTTGGACAGCCGCCGGCGGCTCGACTTTTGGAGCGTCCGGATGCAAAAGCCATGACTTCACATAGTGTGTATCAGATATTTTAAACATCGGCGGTTCTTGTTCAAAATCGATTTTCATTGCATACGGGCTTCTTAATGCAAAGGCATCGCCCTTCGGCGGATTGGTCAAATCAGGCGGAGATCCCGGTATCGCCATTAATTCTTCATCACCGTCGTTGTCAAGGCTCGGCATTGAGGCCAACAGTCCCCATGTATACGGATGCTTCGGATTGTAGAAAATCTCGTCGACCGTACCGATCTCCACAATCTGTCCCGCGTACATGACGGCGACTCTGTCTGCGACGTTCGCAACAACGCCGAGATCGTGTGTAATAAAAATGATGGATGTCTCGATCTTTTTCTGCAGGTCTTTCATCAGCTCTAAAATCTGCGCCTGAATCGTCACATCAAGAGCTGTCGTCGGTTCGTCCGCGATTAAAAGCTTTGGATTGGCTGCAAGCGCCATCGCGATCACAACGCGCTGCCGCATCCCGCCGCTGAATTCGTGCGGATACTGGTTGACGCGGCGTTCAGGCATCGGAATTCCGACCAGGCTGAGAAGCTCTATCGCCCGCTTATTGGCCTCTTCCTTTGAGATCTTTTCATGCTTAAACAGCACTTCTGTGATTTGACGGCCGACTTTCATCGTCGGGTTCAAAGAAGTCATCGGATCCTGAAAGATCATGCCGATTTCTTTTCCCCTGATCGACTGCATTTCTTTTTCCGTTTTCGGAACCAGGTCTTGTCCGTCAAATAAAATTTGTCCGTTTTTAAAATAGCCCGGCGGCATCGGAATCAGTTTCATAATTGCCTGTGAAGTGACGCTTTTACCTGATCCGGATTCACCAACGATCGCAAGCGTCTCTCCTTTGTCAACATGAAAGTTGACGCCGCGGATCGCCTGTACTTCTCCGGCGTATGTTTTAAAAGAAATGGCTAAATCTTTCACTTCAAGTAAGTGTTTCATCTTTCTCACTCCTTTATTTACGCAGCTTCGGATCTAAAGCGTCGCGCAGTCCGTCGCCGATAACGTTGAATGCAAACATGGTCAGACAGATAAAAGTAGCCGGGAAGAACAGGCGCCACGGGTAATATTCCAATCCCTGCACACCGTCTGTTGCCATCGTTCCCCAGCTTGCAAGCGGCTGCGGAACCCCGAGGCCGAGGTAGCTTAAAAACGCCTCATAGAAAATAGCCGTAGGCACGGTTAATGTCATGGTGACCAAGATCGGGCTCATGATGTTGGGCAGCAGGTGCTTTCTGATGATGCGCGAGTTTTTCGCTCCCAATGTTCTTGAGGCGAGCACAAACTCTTGATTTTTAAGCTGGAGTACTTGTCCACGGACGATTCTCGCCATGTTGATCCATCCCGTAATAACCATCGCCACGATCATCGTGATCAAGCCTTTTCCCATAACAACGAGCAGCAGGATCGTCATTAATAAGGAAGGAATTGCCCATAAGATATCTGCAATTCTCATCATAATTTCATCCGTACGTCCGCCTCTGATGCCGGAAATCGCACCCCATATCACACCGATCAAAACGTCGATCAGCGCAGCAGCGAGTCCGATTGTCAGCGAGATGCGCGCGCCGACCCATGTACGGACGAATACGTCCCTTCCAAGGTCATCTGTTCCAAACCAGTGCTCACCGCTTGGCGGCTGGTTCGCATTCGTTAAATCTGTTTCTTCATATTGAAAGCTTGAGAACACCGGCGCGAAGATAGCCATCAGAGCGATCAGGATCAGAACCACCAGTCCAAACAGCGCCAGCTTGTTTTCTTTAAATCTCAAGAATACGTCTGTCCAAAAAGAAAGGTTTTTCTTTGAGATCTTTTCGGCTTCGCTATGGTCAACAGCTGCAGGTTCAAACATGTCTTTTGGTATTTGCTGCATCCTCTTACTCCCCTTTCTTAGCGCCAAACAGTTTAATGCGCGGATCAATTAAGCCGTATAAAAGATCGACAATCAAGACGCAAAGCAGCAAGATTGCCCCGAAGAAGACGGTAACGCCCATGATCACCGTATAGTCTCGGTTCGTAATGCTTGTGACAAAGTGCATGCCGAGTCCTGGTATACCGAAGACTTTTTCGACGACAAACGTTCCTGTCAAAATGGACGCCGCCATTGGCCCCATATATGTAACAACCGGCATGATGGCATTTCGTATCGCATGCTTAAACGTAACGGCTGATGTGCTCAAACCTTTTGCACGCGCCGTGCGGATATAGTCGCTGCTCAACACTTCAAGCATGCTCGAGCGCGTCAAACGGGCGATAAACGCCATCGGCATCGAGGAAACAGCGATTGCAGGAAGCACAGTGTGTCCCCATGACTCCCATTGCGCGACAGGGAACATGCCCAGCTTCATTGCCAGCACGTATTGGAGAAGTGCAGCCATGATGAAGTTCGGCACAGAGATCCCGACAACCGCAATGATCATCGCTGTGTAGTCCTGCCAGTTGTTTCGCTTAAGCGCGGCGATCACGCCGAACAATACGCCGAAAGCCAGAGCAAGGCAAATCGCTTCCAATCCGAGTGTAAAAGAAATCGGAAAACCTGAGCTGATCAAGTCATTCACAGTTTGTCCCTTATATTTAAATGACGGCCCGAAATCCCACTTTGCTACCGATACTAAATAATCGAGATATTGTTTAAAAAGAGGCTGGTCTAAACCATAGTAGGAATTGAGACTGGCTTCAATTGCAGGGGGAAGTTTCCTCTCGCCTGAAAAGGGTCCGCCCGGTATCGCTCTCATCAGGAAGAAGGTAGCTGTTACGATAACCCAGAGAGAAATTAACATATAAACAAGACGACGGCCTAAAAATTTAATCAATTTTACACACCTCCGAATATTCAGTCTATTAACTTCTTTTCATAAATAAAAGTATATGGGGGGAAAGTCTAAGCCCCATATACTTTCATGCAATTTTATTCAAAATGCGCGGTTTTGAAATAGATCTCACCGGTACCAGTTAGAACAAAGTCTTTTAAGCTTTCATCATGAAGATACGGCATTGTGTAGAAGTAGATCGGCGCGACCGGTAGCTCATCCATGATGATGCTTTCTGCTTCTTTCATCAGCTCGATGCGTTTCGCTGAATCAGTTTCTCTTGATGCTTTATTCAGCAGCTCTTTATACTTCGCGTTTTCCCAGTTCGTATCATTGTTTCCGCCTTCTTTGTCGCGGTATGTTTCAAGGAAGTTCATCCCGTCGTTGAAGTCGGCGGTCCAGCCTAAACGGCCGATTTGATAGTTTCCGGCATGGAGCTTATCGATGTATACGTTCCATTCTTCATTGCCTAATTCGACATCTACGCCCAGTTCCTTGTTCCACATTTCCTGAACGGCTTGAGCGATTTTTTGGTGCGCTTCATCCGTGTTGAAGGAAAGCGTGATTTTCGGAAGATCTGACGCTTTTTTCAAACCGAGCTCTTTCAAGCCTTTTTCCAAGTATTCTTTCGCTTTATCAACATCATGGTCTTTGAAATAACCTTCATTGGACTCAAAGCCGTGGACTGCCGGCGGCACTAATCCCATCGCAGGCAGCTGTTCCGCTTGCGTGATATTTTTGACGATCGCTTCGCGGTTGATCGCGTATGTCAGGGCTTTACGGATGTTGACATTGTTCAGCGGAGCCGCTTCAGTGTTGAATTTGTACAGGTAAACCGATGCGAACGGATCGATTTGCAGGCCTTCTTTTTTCAGGCTTGGAATCGCATCCGTTGAAATCTGATCTAGCGGCTGTCCTACAAAGTCAAGCTCGCCTTTTTTGTACATGTTCAGACCCGTGTTCGGATCGTTGACCATCGCCATATTGATTTTCTTCAGCTTAACAGCGTCTTTATCCCAGTACTGGTCGTTTTTCTCCAGTACGATGTTTCCGCCGTGCTTCCATTTCGCCATCTTGAATGGTCCGTTAGATACGTAGTTCTCGTCTGCGTTTGTGTACCATTTCGCATTCTTCTCTGCTACCTTTTTATTGACTGGCATATATGTGTAGAATGCTGTCAGTTCAGTAAAATAAGGTGTCGGTTTTTCAAGCTCGACTTTTAAAGTCTTATCATTAACAGCTTTAACGCCGACATCTTCAATTTTCCCTTTGCCGGTGTTCGCTGCTTCCCCGCCTTTTAAGTAGTAAAGCTGATACGCATATTGCGATTCATTTTTAGGGTCGAGCGCCCATTTCCATGCGTATTCAAAATCCTCTGCTGTTACAGGATCTCCATTTGACCATTTCGCGTCGCGGAGCGTGAATGTGTATGTTTTCTGGTCGTCGCTGACTTCGATTTTTTCGGCTGCCGCTTCAACCGGCTTTCCGTCTTTACCGATTGTCGTCAATCCTTCAAAAGTCTGACGAAGCACGTTCGCAGACACCGAATCGTTTGCAAGTCCCGGATGTAGTGAAAACGGTTCTGTTTTAATGTTGACATTTAATGTGTCTTTCCCTTTGCTGTCTTTTTTACCGCCGTCACCGGAGCTTGAGCCGAAGCCGCAGGCGCTGAGGACGAGTGTGAAAATGAGCATTAAACTGATAAATGACAAACGCTTCTTCAAAGAGAAACCCCCCCAATTTCTTGTTTTTTTAGTTCCTTACTCCTGAACATTCAGATTTATCATAAAAAAGTAATAGGCCCACTTGCCATACTTTTTCCTCTGTTTCGTCTTTTCTGAATATTTGTTATGTAAGAAACCTGTAACACCGAGGTGAACAAATTCATTATAATTAATAGAATAATTTATTGCAATATTAATTTTCAATTATTTTTTTATTCAAACTATTTATGATTGTCAGGTTTTCTGCCAAATGTACAAATACACTTCTCTGTTTTAAAGCGTAACCACATTAAAAGGAAAGTTAATGTTTTACAGGTTAAAACGTTTTACACGTATAACATTAACCATTCTTTATATCGAACCAGATGCCGCCGCGCCAACTTTATTCAGCCCGGTATTCGTTTTCTTTTCCCCGAGGCTGTCGACTTTCATTTAAAATTTATATATAATAAAATTACGAATAACATGCGATGAAGAAGAAGAGTACACATTTCTCCCCATTTAAAGAGAGTCCGCGGTGCTGGGAGCGGATAATGGCGAATGTGGAATGGGCTTCGGAGCAGCTGACCGAACACGGATAAGTAGGCTCAGCCGGAGAAGACTCCGTTACAAACGTCTAGAGCGATTTCATTTTGACCATAATGAAATAATCAGGGTGGCACCACGGTTCATTCGTCCCTTTTCTTTTAAGGGAAGAATGGGCCTTTTTATTTTGAAATGGAAAGAGGGATTCACATGAAAAAAACGATTTTTTCCGGTATCCAGCCGAGCGGCTCTGTCACCCTCGGCAACTATATTGGAGCGATGAAGCAGTTTGTCGACTTGCAGGATGACTACAACTGTTACTTCTGCATCGTCGATCAGCACGCGATCACAGTCCCGCAGGACCGGCTCGCGCTGAGAAAGAACATCCGGAACCTTGCCGCGCTGTATTTGGCGATCGGCCTCGATCCGAAAAAAGCGACGCTGTTTATCCAATCGGAAGTGCCTGCACACGCTCAGGCGGGATGGATGCTTCAGTGCGTCGCCTACATCGGCGAGCTTGAGCGCATGACGCAGTACAAGGATAAATCAGCCGGAAAAGAAGCCGTCGTCTCCGGGCTTTTGACATATCCTCCATTAATGGCGGCCGATATCCTGCTTTATGGAACAGACGTCGTCCCTGTCGGCGAAGATCAGAAGCAGCATCTTGAATTAACCCGGAATTTGGCGGAGCGTTTCAATAAGAAATACAATGACATCTTCACGGTTCCAGAGGTTAAAATACCGAAAGTCGGCGCCCGCATTATGTCGCTTGCCGACCCGCTCAAAAAAATGAGCAAATCCGATCCGAACCAAAAAGCGTTCATCACCCTGCTCGATGAACCAAAACAGCTCGAGAAAAAAATCAAAAGCGCTGTCACGGATTCCGACGGAATCGTCAAATATGATAAAGAAAACAAGCCCGGGGTATCCAACCTTCTGACGATCTATTCGATTCTCGGACAAGTTTCAATCGAAGCGCTTGAAGCAAAATACGAAGGCAAAGGCTACGGCGAATTTAAATCAGACCTCGCCGAAGTCGTTATCGGCGCGCTGAAGCCGATTCAAGACCGTTACCACGAATTGATCGAATCTGAAGAGCTGGACCGGATTTTGGACGAAGGCGCAGAACGCGCAAATCAAACAGCAAACAAGATGCTGAAAAAAATGGAAAATGCAATGGGGCTTGGCCGAAAAAGACGCTGATCCAAGAACACCTTCTGATTGTTCGATAATCAGAAGGTGTTTTTCATAGAGAACAGCCGCCGCTCCGAATTCACCTGCCTTCGGATCACGATACTCCTATAATAAATGATTCAAAACACATATCTACAGTCCTTCATTGACCGCTTTGTCAGAAAGACAGCTCACATTTTTTATTTTTCAATATAGGATTTTCACTTTTACAAATAAAAAGACCGCCGCACTCCCGGCAGTCTTGATTCTTCATTTAGTTGACTTTAGACTCATTCTCAATTTCCCAAAGCTTTTCAAAAAACGGCTGTCCTTTAATCAAATTTTCACAAAAGTCCCTGTGCTTGTCTGACCACCCGTCGATCGTCTCATTGAAAAGCATGTCCCAAATCTCTTCAAATGTCATGCGCTTGATCTGTTCATACATATACGGGTTCCATTCGGTGTACCAATAGGCGATTTCGGCTCGGTTTTGAAGCCCTTTGAGCTGATCGAGCGCCATGAACAGCAGCTGTTTGAGCTGGCGTTCTTTTCTCGTTAATCCTCTGACATGCTCCGGTGATAAGGATAAAATGTGGTATTCCTTGGAAGATTGCAGCTTCTCTGGTGCAAACTCGTAAGTATCCGCTTCAACGTCCTTCACCATTTCATAAACGAGCTGCTCCTGTCTCGGAATGAGGCGGCTTTTTCTTACCGGTATTGTATAACCGGCCGTATCGACCGCGAGAATACCAATGCCATCCGTTACGACGAAACAATGATCAAGCTGTGTCCGCTCATGATTTTTGCGAATATACGCTTTTTGATGAACATCGTTTAATAATTCGGCCGGAAGCTCTGACAAATCATTTTCTATGTAGTGAAACAAAACAGACGACACCCTTAACAAAGGCACCTGGTCAAGCAATTCAACACTGTCTTCCTTCCGCCATTCATGAAAGTGGCAGACGTTGTAGCCATTTTCTTCTCCCTCAAACCAATTCACCCACACATCATGAAGAAACAACATTTCTAACCCCTCACTTTTAATAAAAACTGTTGTCCACAGTATAGGCAAGGGGGAAGGAATTTATTCCAACCGGCTGAGATTATGGCAATTACAATCAAAAAAAGCCAAGGGCGGCACCCCTCAGCTTTTTATTTAATATTCTTCGGATCAAGCGCATCGCGGAGTCCGTCTCCTAAGAAGTTAAAGCACAGCACAGTGAGCAGGATCATCAGGCCCGGGAACAGAGGGTACCACCACGCCTGGATCATAATCGTAAAGTTCTGTGCGTCCTGAAGCATATTGCCCCAGCTTGCCATCGGCGGCTGAACCCCGAATCCAAGATAGCTTAATGCCGATTCCGCAAGGATTACGGTACCGACGGAAAGCGTCGCGGCAACGATAATTGGCCCCATCGCATTCGGAAGAATATGAGAAAAAATGATTTTGTAATTTCTTGTGCCGATCGTTTTCGCCGCCAAGACGAACTCCCTCGACCTCAAGGACAAAAACTCGCTCCGCACGAGGCGCGCCGTCGTCGTCCATCTCGTTAAGGCGAATATTAAAATCAGTTTATCTATGCCCGGCTGAAAGATGGTGACCAGCGTGATCAACAGAAAGATGTCGGGTATGGATAAAATAATATCAACGATTCTCATCAAAATGGCATCAATGATTCCCCCGAAATAGCCGGCGATCGCCCCGACAACCGTGCCGATGGTGATCGAACCGAGGACGGATGCAAAACCGACGAGCAGCGAGATTTGTGCGCCGTACAGCAGGCGGCTGAAAATATCCCGGCCGAATTTATCCGTTCCCATCAAATGCTCCGCGCTCGGCGCTTTTAATTTATTCATGAGATTTTGCTGTTCCGGCGGGTATGGAGCAATCAGCGGTGCAAACAAGGCCGACAGTACAATGATAAGCAAGAGAATTCCGCCGATGACAGCGAGCTTGTTTTTGAAAAACTTCTCGAAAAAGATTTTTGTCATCGTTTCCGGTTTTTGCGAAATGTTTTCTTGAAGCCCGATCTCAGCTGAAGGCACTTGTGGATTTGGCTGTGTCATGATTAACTCCCCTCTTTCTTAATACTCAATCCGCGGATCGATGATCGCATACAGGATGTCTGCTATTAGATTGCCGATGACAACCAGTACAGCGGATATGACGGTCATCGCCATAATCACGGGATAGTCTCTTTGAAACGCGGAATCAATAAACAGCTTCCCGAGTCCAGGCCAGCTGAAGATCTGTTCGGTCACCACCGCGCCGCCGATAAAGGATGGAATCATCAGTCCGAAAATCGTTACAACCGGGAGCAGTCCGTTCCGCAGTCCATGCTTGTACACGACCCGATTTTCTTTAAAACCTTTTGCTCTCGCCGTCCGGATAAAATCCTGGCGCAGCACATCCAGCATGCTTGACCTTGTATATCTTGTAAGCCCGGCCATATCCGCGGTGGCGAGTACGAAAGCAGGCAAAATTAAGTGATGAATCCGATCCCACAAACTAAAGCCCGAATTCAGCGTCATCACGCCCCCGGTCGGAAACCAGCCTAAATTAACGGATAACACCATAATTAAAATTAAACCGAACCAAAAGTTCGGAACGGCAAGTCCGATAAAAGACGTAAACGTAATGCCGTAATCAAGCTTTGAATAGGGCCGCCTTGCCGAGAGCACGCCGAGCGGGATCGAAATCAAAAGCGCCAAAATCGTTGATACGAGCATTAATAAAAGCGTATTGGGAAGCCTGGCAAGAATCAAATCGATAACAGGCGTTCCTTTCCTGACGATCGATGTGCCGAAGTCCCCTTTCACCATATTGCCGAGCCATTTCAAATATTGAATATGTTCGGGTTCATTCAGTCCGTATTTTTCGATGAACTTCTCGCGGTCAGCCTGTTTGATGGACGGGTCCACCATCAGTGACACCGGATCACCGGGAGCCGCTTTCATGATCGCGAAAGAAAGAATGGTAATCCCAAACAGGATCGGAATCGACATCAGCGTTCTCCGAATAATGTATGTAACCATCTTCTATTCCCCTTTTATCATGGATTTTAAAGAGCAGGGAGAGGACATCCCCTCTCCCTTTTAGAGAATATTAGATTATTTTTTCAGCCACCATTTGTTCACTTCATAGAAATCGTTTTTCGGATGGAATTCGAAGCCTTGCAGGTTTTTAGGGATCGCCCGGTGGTAGTTGTAATAGAACAGGAATGTATACGGCTGATCTTCGGCGATCATTTTGTAGATTTTCTCGTAAGCTTTCGAATATTCTTTTCGGTCCTTCAGTTTCTTCGCGTTGACGAGAAGCTTATCGACTTCTTCATTTTTGTACCATATGTTATTTAAGCCCGCTTTCGATTGGCTGGAATGGAAGATGTCATATTGATCAGGGAAGGTCGCCAAGCTCCAGCCGAGCAGGAGTGCATCATAATTCCAGTTCGGCGCGCTCGTTTGTTCAATTAAAGCGCTGAACTCGACGATTTGCGGCTTCGCTTCGATACCGATTTCTTTCAGCTGCTGCTGAATGACAACTGCGGCATCTTCGCGCACTTTATTTCCCTGGTTCGTTTTAATGGTAAAGGAGAACTTTTTGCCGTCCTTGTCTAAAATGCCATCACCGTCTGTATCTTCCCAACCCGCTTCTTTGAGCATTTTCTTCGCTTTTTTCGGGTCGTATTCAAAGATCGGAATATCGGCTTCTTTCGGATAGTTCCACGATACAGGGCTTTCCGGAATATTCGCGACTTCCCCATCGCCGTCCAGAACATTTTGAACGATCGATTCGCGGTCAATCGCATGGGTTAAGGCCTGGCGGATTTTTTTATCTTTAAACAGCTCATTTTTTTCGTTCCAGCCGATGTATGAATAGTTCAAGCCAAGATCAGACTCAAGCTTGACATGATCGAATTTTTCGACCGTCTTCACATCAGTGCCCGGGACGACGAAATAATTAATGTCTCCAGCCTGAAGCTGGGCGATCGCCGCATTGGCATCCGGAATCACTTTGTATGTCAGCGTGTCAAGGTATGGTCCTTCACCGTAGTAATCTTTAAATGCTTCAACTTTAACGTACTGTCCTTGTTTCCACTCTACGAATTTAAACGGTCCCGTTCCGATCGGTTTTTTCCTGTTAAATTCGTGTTCGCCAAGGTCTTTAATCGGCACGTCCCCTAAAATATGCTCAGGAAGGATTCCGTAGCTTAAAGAGACAGGCAAAAATGAAGGGTCCGGATGCTTAAGCTTGAATTCAACCTCGTAGTCTCCCTTTTTCGTCACTTTATCAATCATTTCAAAATTGGAGCCGCGTTCACCGGCATAGTCTTTGCTCAATGGGATGTTATACGTAAACACGACGTCATCGGCCGTAAAGTCCTCGCCGTCATGCCATTTTACGCCTTTTTTCAAAGTCACGTTATACGTTATGCCGTCTTCCGACTGATCTATTTTTTCAGCAAGCTTCATCGTCGGATTTAAATCGGTGTCAGAGCCGACAAGGCCGTCAAAAATAAACCCTTCAATATCAGAGCTTGACGCATCGGTTGAATACAAAGTGTTGAACATCGTAGGCTCCCCTGTAGAACCGATGACCAAGTCTCCGCCCTGCTGCGGCTTCCCGTCAGATTTGCCTTCCTTTTCGTCCCCTCCGACTTCGCCGCTGTTACAGGCCGTTAGAAAGATCGATAAGATCAGCAGCAAGCTTAAAATTGAAAATCCTGTTTTGCGTTTGCTCATTTTATGAATTCCCCCTTATTAAACTGTTGTCCTTCTTTCCACCCGATTGACCCCCGTTTTTTAAAGAAGACATTCCCCCTCTCAAGGATTTAATATGTGACGGCTTCCCCCTTTATTCGTAAAGGTGGCACGCCACAAAATGGTTTGTTTTCACTTCCTTGAAAGCGGGTTCGGCTTCCGCGCAAATCGCTTTTGCGGCCGGACACCTCGTATGAAATACACAGCCTTTCGGAGGGTTGGCGGGGCTCGGCAGCTCGCCTTTTAAAACGATTCGCTCCCGCTTTGTCCCGCCTTTCTTCCTAGTGACGGGAACGGCGGACAGAAGCGCCTGCGTATATGGATGAAGCGGATTGTCGTACAGCTCATGCTTGTCTGTCAGCTCCATCATTTTGCCGAGATACATGACACCGACCCTGTCGCTGATATGGCGGACGACGCTCAAATCATGGGAAATGAACAAATATGTCAGATTGAATTCTTCCTGAAGCTCTTCCATCAGGTTGATTACTTGAGCCTGGATTGACACGTCCAATGCGGATACCGGTTCATCGGCGATAATAAGCTCCGGATTTAAGGCGAGCGCCCGCGCGATTCCGATCCGCTGGCGCTGCCCCCCGGAAAATTCGTGGGGATAGCGGTTCGCAAACGACGGGTGCAGCCCGACCTTAGCCAAAAGCTCTTCGGCTTTTTCGTTGCGCTCTTTGAAATTGTACATATGATGCGTGTTGAAGGGTTCTTTGATGATGGATCGCAGCGTTTTTCTCGGATTCAGTGAGGCAAACGGATCTTGGAAAACCATCTGGATGTTTTTGCGGACGCTCTTTCTCAACGCTTCTTCCGACAAACTTGAAATGTCGCGGCCTTTGTAAAAGATCTGTCCTGCCGTCGGTTTATAAAGGCGGATCATCGTCCGTCCGGCGGTCGACTTTCCGCAGCCCGATTCACCGACAATGCCGAGCGTTTCGCCGCGTTTAAGCGAAAAACTGATGCCGTCCACCGCTTTGACGTCGCCGATTTTTTTCTGAAATATCCCTGAGCGGATCGGAAAGTACTTTTTGATGTCTTTCAGCTCCAGAAGGGATTGTTGTGGGTTCATTTCCTGTCCGGGCTGTAATTGTTCAGCTGATGAAGTCATCCCTTATTCTCCCTCCTCATATAAAAAACATCTGACAGACCGGCCGTCCGGGCGCGTTTTCAAGCCCGGCTGCGCTCCCCAGCATTTGTCGACCGCGCTCGGACACCTCGGAGCAAACCGGCAGCCGGCCGGAAGGTTGTCAGGCGTCGGCACATTTCCTTTAATGGCTGTTAATTTTTCAATGGAGCCTTCAATGACAGGGATGGAGTTTAACAGTCCTTTTGTATAGGGATGCAGGGGTTCATCGAATAGTTCGTCTACTGTGGCATTTTCAACAACTTGTCCGCAATACATGACGATCACACGGTCCGCAATTTCGGACACAACGCCGAGATCGTGGGTAATGAGAAGTATGGAGGTATCGAATTTGTCGCATAGGTCTTTCATCAGTTCCAGCACTTGGGCTTGAATGGTGACGTCAAGCGCTGTTGTCGGTTCATCCGCGATGAGCAGCTTCGGATTGCAGCTTAAGGCAATGGCGATCATGACCCTCTGCCTCATGCCGCCCGACAGCCGGTGCGGATATTCTTTCATCAGCTCGCCTGCCCTTGAAAAACCGACAAGCTTTAATAATTCTACCGCTTTTTTGGCGGCTTCTTTTTTCGATAGCTTTTTATGATAGATCAGCACCTCTGTGATTTGTTCGCCGATCGTCAAAACCGGATTGAGCGAGGTCATCGGCTCCTGAAAAATCATCGAGATTTCATTTCCGCGGATCTTGCATAAATCTTGTTCCTTGTATGTAACGAGATCCCGTCCTTCGAGCTTGATAGAACCGTTCATGATCTTTCCGCCCGAGCCCTCGACGAGTCCCATGATTGACAGAGACGTGATGCTTTTACCGGATCCCGATTCGCCGACCAGCGCCACGGTCTCCCCTTTTTTAATTGAAAAATCGACGCCGTCCACTGCGGGTATCGGCTGCTTTTTTCTGAAAAAATAAGTTTTTAAATCATTGACTTCCAGCAATGCGCTCATCCAGATTCCCCTTCCATAGACCAGAAGTTAAATATCACAAAAAACTAATATATTACTTTTTTAGAATTTTCTTAATATGACTGAATTATCTTAAAATTTTATAGTTGTATATTATTACATCATCATTACAAAAGCAAGGAGTTTTTTGATTTTTTGTAATAATATTAATTTAATCCCATAATTTTAGTATTTTAAAGCGATAGCTTTATAAAGTCTTCTGACGGAAAGGCTAAAACATCGGCAACCTTCAAATTTCGAGCCGATAAATGTTTTTTTACAATACTGTAACCGACAGCATATCCGAGCATGTCTGGATAATGTCCTTTTCCAAATAAAATATTGGAGAATAGTCGGCCATCGTGTCGGCGCAGCTCGAAATGCGGCTTTACGAACCGGTCTTGAAAATGGCGAAGCTGTTTTTCGGTGTAATATGACGTCCATGCGGCTGTTTCAGCTTCCCCCAACCGTTCAAAAACGGCATTTTCTGCAAGGCCTTCGAGAATAATTGTATCAAGCAGCGTCATCTTATTTTCTTCTTTCGGCATATTTTCTAACCGGCAAACGTGATTATATTCGTGCGTCATGATAGCAGAAATCGATGGCCGGGGAAGATCGGCCGATAAAAACAAAAATAATTTGTCGCTGAACGCAAGGCCTGATTTAGAGCCGAATTCGACGCGGATTCTGCGGTTTCTTTCATCGACCGGCAGGATGAAAATCGGAACATCCGGCCCGTTCCATCTTTTGCAGAGCAGCTGTTCTTCCCGTCTGACATGCTGAAATACGCCGTTTTTCTTAAGCTGCTTCATCGTATGCTCACCGTCCGTCCACGAACGGAACATGCCGTGGGTCTGCAGGTGGCTGACAATCGCCGCCGCATCCGCTTTTGAAGCGCCTTTAAAGTACGGGATGAGAAAGTTTGACAATTCCTGCACGGATGAAGCCTGTTCAAGCCATTCATACGTGCTTGCTATACTCATTTTAGATCACACTCCTTTTTCATCTGTATGGTATGCATGCTAAAAAAAACGGCCACCATCTAAAATGGCAGCCGTTTATATTTGCGGTTATTCATATTTTTTGAAAATCAGCGTTGCGTTGTGTCCGCCGAAACCAAGCGAGTTGCTGAGCACAACATTTACGTCCTGGCGGCGGGCTTTGTCCGGTACATAGTCCAGATCGCAATCTTCATCAGGTGTTTCGATATTGATTGTCGGAGGAATGATGCCTTCCTTAATGGCAAGGACGGAGAAAATCGCTTCGATGCCTCCGGCAGCCCCGAGCAAGTGCCCTGTCATCGATTTTGTCGAGCTGACGGCAAGCTTGTAGGCATGCTCTCCGAACACTTCTTTAATCGCGATCGTTTCAAATTTATCATTGTACGGTGTGCTTGTTCCGTGCGCATTGATATAATCAATGTGCTCAGGGGACAGACCCGCATCTTTGATCGCTTCTTTCATGGCTCTGACGCCGCCTTCCCCATTTGGCGCAGGAGCCGTGATATGATAGGCGTCTCCCGTTGATCCGTAGCCGACCACTTCCGCGTAGATTGTCGCTCCGCGGTTTAATGCGTGCTCAAGCTCCTCAAGAACGACGATTCCCGCTCCTTCTCCCATGACGAAGCCGTCGCGGTTTTTGTCAAATGGACGGCTTGCCGTTTTCGGATCCGGATTAGTGGAGAGCGCTTTATTGGCCGAAAAGCCGGCAAATGACATTCTTGTTAGCGGGGCTTCCGTTCCTCCGGAGATCATGACATCTGCATCGCCGCGCTGAATGACTTTAAAGGCGTCGCCGATTGAGTTTGTCCCCGTTGCGCAAGCTGTCACCGTACAAGAGTTGACCCCTTTTGCACCGAGAGAGATCGAAATCTGGCCGGTCGCCATATCAGGAATCATCATCGGTACAAAGAACGGGCTGACGCGCCGCGGTCCTTTTGTTAAAAATGTTTCGAACTGCTGTTCAAGCGTTTCAAGGCCGCCGATCCCGGAACCGACCCAGACGCCGACCCGGTCTGCGTTGCTCTCGTTAATGTCGAGCCCCGCGTCTTCCACGGCCATTTTCGCCGACACAACGGCATATTGTGTGAAGCGGTCCATTTTTCTCGCTTCTTTTTTATCCATATAATCTTCTATCTTAAAATCTTTCAGTTCTGCGGCTACTTTAGCAGGATACTCGTCCGCGTTCACCCTTGTAATCGGGCCGACCCCAGAAACCCCGTTGACCGCGTTGTTCCAGCTCGTTTTGACGTCATTACCAAGAGGTGATAAAGCTCCTAATCCGGTAATGACTACTCTTTTACTATTCATAAGTTGCACCTCACCTTTCTTTTAGCGGCCCCAGCGCATGGCGATGGCTCCCCATGTCAAACCTCCGCCGAAGCCGACCATCACAATGACGTCACCGTCTTTTATTTTACCAGCTTCAAGCTCTTCCACAAGAGAAATCGGAATAGAAGCAGCTGATGTGTTTCCGTATTTATGAACCGTTTTAGACATTTTTTCGACTGGAAGCTCCAAACGTTCGCGCGCCGCTTCCATGATCCGGATGTTGGCTTGATGCGGCACCAAAAAGTCGACATCCTCTTTGGATAATCCGGCTTTTTCAATAACATTTACACTGGATTCACCCATTTGGCGGACGGCAAACTTGAACACTTCTCTGCCATTCATGATTGTATGATCTTTTTCATCCAAGTACAAGTGCTTTCCGCCTCTGCCGTCTGCACCGAGCTCAAAGGACAGAATCCCTTTATCGTCGCTGACAGGCCCGACAACTGCGGCGCCCGCACCGTCTCCGAACAGAACAGCGGTATTGCGGTCATCCCAGTCCGTAATGCTTGAGAGCTTTTCAACTCCGATGACAAGCACATGCTTATACGTTCCGGCTTCAATAAACTGTTTTCCAGTGACTAAGCCGTACATAAAACCGGCGCACGCTGCGCTGATATCCATTGCACAGGCATTGAATGCGCCGAGCTTTTCTTGAATCATGCAGGACACTGTCGGAAATGCCTGATCAGGAGTAACGGTGGCGACGAGAATCATATCAAGATCTTCCGCCTCGATGTTTGCATCTTCCATCGCTCTTCTCGCGGCGGCGACAGCCATGTCGGACGTCATCTCATCTTCGGCTGCGATTCTTCTTTCTTCTATGCCTGTTCTTGTACGAATCCACTCGTCAGAAGTTTCAACCATTTTTTCCAAGTCGAAATTGGTCAGCACCTTTTCAGGGATGTACCGGCCGATTCCAATAATTCCAGCTTTCATAGGAAAGACTCCTTTATTCATGATTTTTTCCAACTAATGTTATGAGTAATTATTAGTATCTGGTACTAATCCTACCCTATTTTTTTTTAGTTGGCAATATATTCGTCTAATCTAGCAGACCAAAACCTTCATATAGTAGTGATATATATGAAAAAGGAGGAGATGAAGAGTGGCGAACGACGATTTTTTCACAAAAATGATGTTTGGTGCAAACGCACCCGGCAGGCATGAAGAAGAGCCGGAGGCGGAGACTGAAACCGCCGAAGACGCTGAAGTTTCCCAGGAAGCCGATTACATGCACGTGTTAAATCAAGTCGGACAAATCATGGATTCGATCGATGAGCTGAAGCCCGTGTTTAAAGAAATCGGGTCAATGGTCAGCGCTTTGAAAAATAAGATATAAAAAAGCCACTTCTTCTGAAAAGTGGCTTTTTAACCGTTTGCGGGCGTTCCATCAGGCGTCTGAACCGGCGTCCGCTTTACCGAGCTCGTAAGCCTCGGCCATCACTTTTGTAAACAAGTTCATGAACGGCTCAAGCATTTCCGGCGAAAGTTCGATTCCCGCTTTCTCCATCTCTGCCTTCGCTTCCGGAACGTATTTCATAGCAATTTGCAAAAATTCCATCGATTTTTCGTGCACTTTGATCACCTCAATGTTCGTTTGGCAGTTTGTTCGTTTTTTTGTATTCGTCAATCAGCCGTTTCATCTCTTCTTGAAATGACTGATCGACAACAGGGCTGAATTTCCCCATCTCGATGACGCCTTCTTGAATGTCAAATGACCGCTTGCCGCCTTTAAGCGTTCCTTTATTAAATTCGTCGGCGGTGAGTTCATAAGCGTCGTCTACATGCTGTATGGTGCTTGTCAAAACGACATTCTCACCCAATTCCGACTGGTCGCTTACATAGCCGATAGCGTACAGCCCGTCCTTTTTGATTTGTTCAATGACAGGGACATTATACCCGTCTCCGGCCGGATACACAACATCCGCGCCTGCCTCCTTCATTTTTTCATACAGTTTGACGGCATTTTCACTGTCGTCCCACTGGCCGACATATTCTGTCATCACCTCAATGTCCGGATCGAGGTATTTTGCTCCTTCTGCAAACCCTTCTACTTCAGGCTGCCATTTATACGTTGCGAGGACTCCGATTTTCTTTGTTTTTGACTGATGGGCCGCCGTCATTCCGCCGAAAAATCCCATCGCTTCGCCTTCAAGCGATATGCTTGTCACATTTTGGTGTTCGGCTTTAGAGTTCATTAAAACAAAATGAATATCAGGATAATCTTTGCATATCTCATTAAAGGCTTTTTCGTATTCGCTTCCGTGCCCGTAGATGAGGTTGACGCCTTTTTTGTGAAAATCTTCTACAGCCATTTTAATGGCCGCATCATTGTTGATTCCTTCTTTATAATAGACGTCGACATTGTAGACGGATTGTATTCTTAATAATCCTTTATATCCTTTGGTTCCCCATACTTGATCACTTATCGTATCAGGGACAAGCAAACCGACTTTTTCAATTTTCCCTTTCAGCGGCGATTGTCCGCAGCCGCTTAGCGTCAGGAGAATGAAAAAAATCGCGACAAGCCTGTACACCATGCCATGTTCAACTCCCTTTCGAAAAAAAAGCAATTCAAATCTATCTTTATTGTATCCTTTCAAGTGTAAATTAGGAAGATCTTTCTTATTTTTTGTCGAAAAATGTAGACATTTGTCTGTTCCATTCTTTAATGATCTCATCGGCTTTGTCGTATGGCGTCCTCTGTACAAACCGCAATGCTGAAAAGTCTTTTTCGACAGCACAGGCAGCGGCTTGTGCGGCCGCGTCGTTTACAAAAAGCGCTCCGTCCCTGTTTTGTTTATCCTCGGCCCTGACGTCCCACGGACCGAACAGATCCGGAAGCACAATCAGTTCAACCCCCTTTTCCTCCATGCTTGCCCGTAAAGCCTCTTCGAATTGTTCTTGATAGACAAACAGAATAACAGGCTTGTTTTCAACGCCTGCAGCCAACGCTTCTTCCGGCACGGAGCCTGTGTATTGGATGAAGACTTGTTCGTACGGGGCTTCAAGCTCTTTTTCGATGAGGCGGAAATGCTGGTTTCTTCCCAGCCACATCAGCCGCTCTTCGAGGTACATCAACTTTTTTTCGTCGCTTGTCTGCTCCAACTTGACATCTATATTTACACCCTCTTCAAGAAGATGTTCACAAAATGAAAGGCCGAAGAACTCATCTGCTCCATATACAAGTGCCGGCTTCATTCGATGGACCACCTTTCGTTTCAGCTTTTTTAACCAAGCAAAAAACAGCCCTTTTTACCATTTGCGGGCTGCTATTATTCTATTCTCTATAAGACTTTTTCATGCGTTTTGAAAAAGTTCGCGATTGCTGAATGAATGCGCTGAGGATGTTCAGACAGGTGCAGGGTGAGCCCCACGCTGTGACGGCCTTTAAGCTGACGCTCCTCAAACGTTTTGGCATGAATCATATACGGATACGGTGAGCCGTTCAGCCTTTGCCAAATATGGACAGGCACGAGATTGTGATAAGGGGAGATGCTTTTGAACGGATAATCGGCAGCCTCCCGCTCCGAAATTCCGTAGCTTTCGGCAATTTCTTTAATAAACTGTTTGTAGAAAAACTTGTTTTCTTTTTCTCGTTTATGATGAGCCTGAAGATCGAGGCAAGGATTAACCATCGCTGCAGAACGTATTTGGTTCGGGATCGAGCGAAGGAGTTCATCTGCAATAAGCGCGCCTGTGCCTTCCGCCAATAGATGAATTTTTTTATTTAAAATCTCTTGTTTGAACACGTAATGTATCAGCTGTTTGGCGTATGCAACCGCTTTTTCGGAGCCCCAGTGCCGGCCGAATAAATTGCTGTTTACCAGTGTATAGCCTTTGTTTCTCAGGCCCGTTAGAAGCTGATTCCTCCCGTAATGCTGAAGCCAGAAGCTCGAATCTTCCCCGACGAAATGGTTCCGGTCGCCGAAAATGAACACCAGAAAACCGTTCGGTCTGTACGGAAGATGAACCACATTCCATTCTGAATCCACTTGAAAAAAACGTTCGGTTATTTTCATCACTTGCCTGCCTCCTTCCTGCCGTAATCTGCTCATTATTTTATGTCGTACGTGCATCAAACGAATAAGGAAAAGTCCCAGTCTACATGATGAAAAATGAACTTTAATTAAATGCCCTTTCTGATATTTCTGAAATCAGGGTTGAAAGCCCTGTCTTGTTCACTAAAATGTCTTTTCCAGCTGGCTATGTATATGGTATGATAAGTTTTAGAATTGAATGAGAAGGACGAGGTGGGAAACATGCGATTTGTGGTCGCTTTTTTCTGGACATTTCTTTTGACGCAGATGGCCTGCTACATTGTCGGCGCCATGAACGGTGCTGGGTATGACCTTCAAACCAGTGTCATTATGGGCTTTATCATCACCGCAGCCGTTATTGTTCTTGGAGAAATTATGCCTGTTAAACAGGATGCAAGTCAACATTAAAACCCCGGCTTTAAAAAGCGGGGTTTTTTTGCTTTAGGCAGGCAGCCGTCCGAAAATACCGACGGCTGTTTTTTAAGGCTTTCTTTTATATGTCCAGAGCCGGTTATGGTTGGAGGTTTCAGGGAAGAACTCGCCGGCGCTCAATTTGATTTGCTGAGGGTTCTGAACCATGCTTCCCGTTTCGCCGATCTCCACATACACTCCATTATTGGGCGCTTTTTGGCCCGGCCGGAATTGACGCTGCTGTCCCATTTGCTTCACTCCCTTTTACCATTAGATTGCCCCGTTCTCTCAAAAAACATGTCGATTTTATCTTTACATTTGTTTGCTTTGTATAGTTTAATGAGAAAAGCGTTCCGAAAATTGAAACGAATCGCCCGTTCATTCCGTCTTTTAAAAGGGCGTCACAACTTGTGGGAAACGGAGGAATATCATGGATTTTTTAATGTTGATCAAGTATATCCTTTTAGGGTTGCTTCAGGGATTCACAGAGCCGATCCCTGTTTCGTCAAGCGGCCACTTAGTGCTGGCACAGCACTTTTTGGGCTTGAACATTGAAGGCTTCAGTTTTGAGCTTTTGATGAATGCCGGTTCTTTAATTGCCGTACTTCTCGTTTATAAAAACGATATTTTCAGGCTGGCGGTAAACGGGCTGTCTTATGTCACATCAAAAAATGAAAAAGGAAAAGCGGACTTCAGGTTTATCATCTATCTGATCATCGCCACGATTCCTGCCGGTGTCATCGGCGTTTTATATGATGATGAGATTTCGGCTTTCTTTAAAGACGGCGTCCGGATCACCGCGGTTACTTTGCTGATCACGGGTCTGGCATTGTTTCTCATTCGAAATTTGCGCGGCCGGAAAAACGACGGCGAAATCAGACTGAGAGACGCCGTGATCATCGGCTTGTCGCAAATGGTTGCACTTGTTCCCGGCATCAGCCGTTCGGGAGCGACGATCGTTCCTGCGATGGCGCTCGGCCTCAAATCTGAAACTGCGCTCAGGTTTTCATTTTTACTGTACATACCGGTCAGCCTTGGCGGAACCATTTTAAGCATTACCGATATTTTTCATGATCCGCGTTTAGGAGAGCTTTTCCTTCCTTATTTGTTTGCGTTCATCGCATCGATTATAGCTACATACTTCTCATTGCGCTGGTTCATGAATATTATGGCGAAAGGAAACTTGGTTTATTTCTCAATTTACTGCTTTGTCATCGGCATCGCCGTTTTGATATTCGCCTAAAAAACAGCTGATCAACTGATCAGCTGTTTTTTATTTAAGATAACAGTGCTTTTAATAAAGCTTTCTGGACGTGCAGGCGGTTTTCAGCCTGCTGAAATACCGCTGAATTCGGACCGTCGATGATCTCTGCAGTGACCTCTTCCTCCCGGTGGGCAGGAAGGCAGTGCAAAAAGACGTAATCCGGTTTGGCATGGGAGACAAGCGTTCCGTTGACTTGGTAAGGAGCAAAGATGTTCATCCGTTCTTCGGCTTCCTCCTCCTGACCCATGCTTGTAAAAACATCGGAATAGATGACATCCGCTTGTTGAACGGCTGACACGGGGTCATTTGTGATTGTGACGGCCGCTCCGGATTCTTCGGCGAATGCCTCGGCCAGTTTTACCACGTCCTGATTCGGCTCATACCCTTTAGGCGAAGCCACCGTAATGTCGCATCCCACCTTCGCGCAGCCGATTAACAGCGAATGTGCGACATTGTTTCCGTCTCCAACATAAACGGCTTTCAGCCCTTTTAATGTTCCTTTCATCTCTTGCATCGTCAAGAGGTCACTAAGCGCCTGACACGGATGAAAAAGATCAGTCAATCCGTTGATCACTGGAATCTCGGCGTGCTTGGCAAGCTCTTCGACTTTTTCGTGTTCGAATGTGCGGATCATGATCGCGTCGACATACCGCGAAAGCACTTTCGCGGTATCTGCGATCGTTTCCCCTCTGCCCAGCTGCATGTCTTTACTGCTTAAAAACAGGGCGTTTCCGCCGAGCTGCGCCATTCCAGCTTCAAACGATACGCGCGTTCTCGTCGACGATTTTTCAAAGATCATCGCCAATGTTTTTCCTTTAAAGATGTCTTGAATTTTATTTTGCTTCATTGCTGCTGCCTCTTTCAGCAAATAGACGATCTCTTCTTTTGAAAAGTCCTTGAGGCTTAAAAAATCCTTGCCCGACAGATTGATCTCCCGGGTCGCCCCGATGTTTACAGTAGACATGTCTCCACTTCCTTTTTATATAAATCTTTTAGCGACACGGCTTTAGTCGTTCCATGCCCGCTCGTCAAAAATGCCCGCACCGTCTCTTCCTCCGTCATCACCGCCACACCGTGGGTGACGGCTTCCATCCGCTGCTTTCTCGCCTCTTTTGACTCAGCTAAATGGATGTGCAGCGCTTTGTCTTTCCGTTTGATCCAGCCCGGAAAATCGTCCGACTGTACGGTGAAGCCCGCCTGCTCTGCGAGAGAACAGAGTTCCCCGGCCCCTTCCATGTAAATGCAGCCTTTCGTTTGCCAGATTCCCGCAAAGATTTTCTTCAGGGCGCTTTCCGGATTGAAGCCGACATACATGCCTTCACCGGTCGATTTCATTTCCGGCCCAAGCTTCAAATCGACATCCTGAATAGCGTGTGATGAAAAGACAGGGAACTTCACGGCAACGCCGCGTGAATTTTTGGCGGAGGGCTTCAATTCTTTGAGTGACGAACCGGCTAACAGTTTCGCCGCAAGCGGGATCATCGGAACTCCCATCACTTTGCTGACAACCGGAACTGTCCGGCTCGCCCTCGGATTGACTTCAAGGATGAGCAGTTCATCCGCGTCCGCTATAAATTGAATGTTCATAATGCCTTTAAATCCGAGCTTGCGGACAATTTTTGCGGCAGCATCCCGAGCGGCGCTTTTCATCTCCGGAGTGACCGAAGGCCCCGGCAAAATCGCGTAGCTGTCACCTGAATGCACGCCCGCTTTTTCAATATGCTCGATAAAAGTCGGGATATAAAGATCGTCGCCATCGCTGACAAGGTCGATTTCAAACTCTTTTCCGGATACGTATTGATCGATCAGAATCGGGTAAGGCATTTGCGATGCTCCGCCCAGCAGCTCTCTGAGCTCCGCTTCAGAGTGAACGATCATCATGCCCATTCCGCCGATCACATATGACGGCCTGATCAGCACAGGATAGCCGATTTCGTTTGCTTTCTGCACCGCTTCCGCTTTTGATGAAGCCGTTTCTCCTTTGGCATGGGAGATGCCGAGCTCGTCAAGAAGCTGATAAAATTGATCGCGGTCTTCAAGTATGTCAAGGGTTTCCGATGATGTTCCAAGCAGGGTGATACCCGCTTTTTCAATCGCTTCCGCTACATTGATGGCAGATTGGCCGCCGAATTGAACAATCGCAAAGTCAATGTCTTCTGCTTCAGCGACATTGAGAATATGCTCGGGTGTAATCGGTTCAAAGTACAGACGGTCTGCCATTTCATAATCCGTGCTGACGGTTTCCGGGTTGTTGTTCAGCATGATCGTTTCAAACCCGAGGTGTTTCAGCGTCATTACGCTATGAACGGCGCTGTAGTCAAACTCGACCCCCTGGCCGATCCGAATTGGGCCTGAACCGATGATCAATGCCCGCTTTTTCGTTTTTCGAGAGATGTCTCCGTCGCTTTTCCCGAAATACGTTGAATAAAAATAGTTTGTCTTCGCATCAAATTCAGCTGCGCATGTATCGACGATTTTAAAGGATGCAGTAATGCCCATTTTTTTGCGGAGCGCACGCACTTCTTCTTCCGTCTTTCCGGTAAGGGAAGCGATCGTAAAGTCGGTAAATCCCTTTTCTTTCACCTTTTGCAAAAGGCTGACGGACAGCGCGTCCCCCTGCTCCATTAACGAGTTTTCCAGCTCAATGATGTTAGAAAAGACATGAAGGAAATAATCATCAATTTTCGTTTTCTCGTGTATCTCGCTGATGGAAGTCCCCCTGCTCAGCAGCTCCATAACCGCAAAGAAACGACGGTCATCAGGGGTCTCAAGCAGCTTCCACAACACTTCTGAAGATACGCCGCCAAGTTCGGGCAAATGTGTTCCTGACGTTTTCAGCTCAAGGGATGCGACGGCTTTTTGCAGGGCCGCTTCAAGATTACGGTCAATCGCCATGACTTCCCCTGTCGCTTTCATTTTCGTGCCGAGCTTACGGTCGGCATGTTTGAATTTGTCAAACGGCCAGCGCGGAAATTTGACGACGACATAGTCAAGCGCAGGCTCGAAGCTTGCATACGTCGAATCTGTGAGCGGATTTTTCAGCTCGGCAAGCGTGTAGCCGACTGCCAGTTTAGCCGCCATTTTTGCGATCGGATAGCCGGTCGCTTTTGAGGCGAGCGCTGATGAACGGCTTACTCTCGGATTAACCTCGATGACATAATAGTTTTTGCTCTCCGGGTCAAGGGCGAATTGAATGTTGCAGCCGCCGACAACATCGAGCGCGGAAATGATCTTTAAGCTGGCAGAACGCAGCATTTGATAGTCCGCATCCGTTAATGTCTGCGACGGGGCGACAACGATCGAATCCCCCGTATGGACGCCGACCGGATCGATGTTTTCCATATTGCAGACGGTAATGCATGTATTGTTTCTGTCACGCATGACTTCGTATTCGATTTCTTTAAAACCGGCAATGCTTTTTTCGACAAGGCATTGATGGATCGGGCTTGCGAGGAGGGCGCTTTCGATTAAAGGCAGAAACTCCTCTTTCGTCGCCGCGATGCCGCCTCCTTTTCCGCCCAGTGTATAGGCCGGCCGCACGATAATCGGAAAACCGATTGAGAGCGCAAAACGAAGCGCATCATCTTGATTGTCAACGATTTCTGAATCCGGCACAGGTTCGTTCAGCTCTTTCATCAAGGCGCGGAACTTTTCCCTGTCTTCACCCTTTTCGATCGTATCGACAGATGTTCCAAGCAGCTTCACTCCGTATGCTTTAAGAATGCCTGCCTTTTCGAGCTCGACAGCTAAATTCAGCGCTGTCTGTCCGCCCAGATTGGCGAGCAGTCCGTCCGGTTTTTCGCGCTTGATAATTTGTGTGAGGCTTTCCATTGTCAAAGGCTCAAAATAGATTTCATCTGCAAAAGATTCATCGGTCATGATTGTCGCCGGGTTGCTGTTGACGAGAATCACCCGGTAGCCTTCGCTTTTCAGCGCCATGCAGCCCTGTGTTCCGGAGTAGTCGAATTCAGCGGCCTGCCCGATGATAATCGGCCCAGATCCGATAACGAGAATGCTTTTGATGGTTTGATCTTTAGGCATGGGCGATCTCTCTCCTTGCTTCGTTCAATTTCTGCAAATATTCGCCGAATATCCATTCGCTTTCAGCCGGTCCCGGATGGGCTTCCGGATGAAACTGAACGGATATGACAGGCAGTGTTTTATGCATCAGCCCTTCTACTGAACCGTCGTTGACATGATGAAACCTGACGGAAAATTCATTTTGGCTGATCGTGTCCCGATCCACGACATAGCTGTGATTTTGGCTTGTCATGAACACGCGTCCGGTCTCTTTGTCCATGACCGGATGATTGGCTCCCCTGTGGCCAAACGGAAGCTTATACGTATCGCTTCCGAATGCGAGAGCGATCAGCTGATGCCCGAGGCAGATGCCGAGAGTCGGATATGAAGAGATGATATCCCGGAGCGCATCCATATATGGAAGGATCGCTTTCGGATCGCCCGGCCCGTTTGAAAGGACGATCCCGTCCGGATTTAGCTTTGAAATGCCGTCCATCTCTTGATAGGGAACGACCGTTACTTTGCAGCCCCGGTTTGCAAGCGATGAAGCGATCGACTTTTTATAGCCGAAATCGATCAGCGCAATATGCGCATTCCCTTCCCCATAAGGGCCATTTTCGTTTTGTCCGGCAACCTGTGCCGCATAGTTTTCCAGCTGGCGCGGAGCCGGAATGCCGTCCTTTTGTTTTGTCAATTTGGCATTCAGCGTCCCCTTTGCCCTGATATGCTGAACAACCGCTCTTGTGTCCACGTGCGACAAAAGCGGAACATCCCACTTTGCCAAGTATTCCCGAAGGCTTTCTGTCGCCTGATGGTGGGAAAACCTGTCGCACGCTTCATAGACGACAACACCTTTCACCTGTGGCCGTTTGCTTTCATCATCGCTTTCATTGATTCCGTAGTTGCCGATCAGCGGATACGTAAAGACAATAATCTGGCCTTTATATGAAGGGTCTGTCAAAACCTCCTGATAACCGGTCATGCCCGTAAAAAAGACGACTTCACCGGTGCATCCGTCAAGACCGTCCAGTTCACCGCTGAAGGATGTACCATCTTCAAGAACTAAATATCCTTCCATCTTATGCCCACCTTTGATGAATAAATAATGATATTCATGAATTTTTATACCGACATATCGAAAAAAAATTACCGTTTTACAACCGAATGATTTGCCATGACAGCTTTCAGCTTCTCCACGGCCGCTTTGATTTCGCTTTTCGCAACCGTCAATGGCGGCAGGAGTCTGATGACGTTCGGACCCGCAGGAAGAACGAGCAACCCTTCCTTTTGAAGCGCTTCGATCAGCGGCTGCACGGGTTCTTTGCACTCGATTCCGGCGATCAGCCCTTTCCCACGGATATCTTTCACAAGCGGAAATTGGAGCTTATCTTTCAGCTGTTGATGCAAAAATGCTCCTTTGGCGCTCACTTCTTCGAGAAAACTGCTCTCAAAAATGGTCTCCAACGTGGCGTTTGCAGCAGCCATCGCCAGCATGTTCCCTCCGAATGTCGTGCCGTGGGAACCCGGCGAGAACGCTTCTGAAAGCTCTTTTTTCCCGATGACCGCTCCGACCGGAAAACCGCTGCCTAGCCCTTTCGCGACGGTGATGATATCGGGTGAGAGCCCTTCGTGTTCGTATCCGAAAGCTTTACCGGTGCGGCCGATTCCGGTTTGAACTTCGTCAATGATAAGGAGAGCCTGCTTATCGCGGCAAAAATCTTGAACGCTCTGCAGAAACTCTCTGCTCGCCGGGATGACGCCGCCTTCGCCTTGTATCGGCTCCAGCATCACTGCCGCGATATCTTTTTCGTCCTGCAATTCGGCAAATGCTTTCGGCTCGTTGTAAGGGAGGTAATGGAATCCTTCAAGCATCGGTCCGAATCCAAGCTTGATCTTTTCCTGTCCGGTTGCGGCCATTCCCGCATACGTGCGTCCGTGGAACGATTGCTGAAACGTTACGATTTTTGTTTTTTGCGTATGTTTTCGCGCAAGCTTTACCGCCCCTTCATTCGCTTCCGCCCCGCTGTTGCAAAAGAAGACAAGATCGCCTGCACTGTTTTTCGCAAGGAGCTGTGCAACCTGTTCTTGAAGCTCATTTTGAAACAAATTGGAAACATGCCAGACATCATCAAGCTGTTTTTTGACAGCAGCTGTTACTGAATCAGGGCAATGCCCGAGATTGCAGACCGCGATTCCCTGGACGAAATCGAGATAGGCGTTCCCCTTCTCATCCTGAACGATCGTGCCTTTCGCTTTTTTAATATTGATATTCCAGCGGCTGTACGTCTGAAATAAGTGACTCACGATACGGCCTCCTTTTGTTTGATGATTTTAGTGCCGATGAAATCGTCTTTCGTCAGGAAAGATCCTTTCCCGCTCACAATCATCACTTCATTCACTTCATCTGTGAGAGCTTCTTTTGCGGAATGTACTTTTGGTATCATGCCTCCCGAGATCACACCCTCAGCAATCAGGCTTTCAATGTCTTCGGACGTCAGCTCTTTCAGCATTTCTTCGTTTTTCATAATCCCTTTGACATCTGTCACAAACATCAATTTGTCAGCGCGCAAGGCTGCGGCAACAGCCGACGCCGCCAAATCGGCGTTCACATTCAAGGTCTCACAGCCATCCGTCATCGAGAGCGGTGCGATAACAGGAATAAACCCTTTTTCCATGAGCGCTTCGGCCATTCGGCCGTTTACTTTTTTAATGCGCCCGACCTGCCCGTATTCTTTTTCATTTAAATAGTCAGCGAGGAGCAGTCCCCCGTCTTTTCCTGACACGCCGACAGCCGGAAGGCCGTGCTTTGCCAGCTCAGCAACGAAAAATTTGTTGATCGAACCGGACAAGACCATTTCAGCGACTTCAAGAACCGCTTTTGTCGTCTTGCGCTGTCCGTTGACGAATTCGGTTCGAATATTGAGTTTTTTCAGCATCTTTGTAATATCGGGTCCGCCCCCGTGGACGAGCGCGATTTTCCAGCCGCTTTCAGTCAGCTCTTTCAGATTTTGAAAAAATTCGTCCGATAGTTCGCGGATGACGCTTCCGCCGCATTTAAAAACGATTGTTTTCCCCATTGTGATCCCCTTTTTACGTACGATAGCTCGCATTGATTTTGACGTATTCATAAGTTAAATCGCAGCCCCAAGCCGTACCCTTTCCTTCACCTTCCTGCATGTAAACCTCGATTTTCACTTCGCTGTTTTCTAAATATGTTTTGGCCAGCTCTTCTGAAAACGGCTGCGGTTCGTTATTTTTAAAAAGGCATTGACCGCCCAGGCGAATTTCCACCATCTCCGGTGTCACAGCAGCCATGCTGTCCCCGATCGCGACAACGATTCTGCCCCAGTTCGCATCCGTTCCGTAAACCGCGGTTTTTACAAGGTTTGAGCCGACGATTTTTTTGGCGATGATTTGCGCTTCAAGATTGCTTTTGGCGCCGTTCACTTCAACCTCGATCAACTTTGTCGCCCCTTCCCCGTCTCTCGCGATTTGTTTGGCGAGGTCTGTGCAGACAAGCTGCAGGCCTTTTTTGAAAACCGGCCAATCTTCGTGTTCTTCATGGAGGCGCTCATTTCCGGCGCATCCGTTCGCCATGACGAGCACCATATCGTTAGTCGATGTGTCGCCGTCGACCGTTATCTGGTTGAACGAAACGTCCGTAATTTCCCTTAATGCCCTTTGCAGCGCGCTTTCTTCGATGCATGCATCTGTCGTGACAAAGCCGAGCATTGTCGCCATATTCGGGTGGATCATCCCCGACCCTTTGGCCGCTCCGCCGATCGTTACTTTTTGTCCTCCGATCATCAGTTCATAGCACGTTTGTTTGATCACGGTGTCCGTCGTTAAGATCGCTTCTTCGAAATCGCCTTCGGCAGGCTTTGTCTCGGCGAGAAGGCTGATGCCTTTTGTGATGTTCTCCATATTGAGGTATTCGCCGATGACGCCGGTTGAGGACACGGCCACCAGTTCCGGCTCGATCCCGAGCATATCAGCGCTTTGACGGCGCATTTCATATGCATCTTTTAAGCCCTGCTCTCCCGTGCATGCGTTGGCATTGGCACTGTTGACGATGACGGCTTGCAGATGCGCGCTTTTTTTGAGGCTTTCCTGCGTCACCTTGATCGGCGCAGCTTGAAAGTGGCTTTGGGTATAAACGGCGGCGCTCACCGCCGGTCTTGAGCTGATGATGATTCCAAGATCTTTTTTTGAATAGCGGAGGCCGCAGTGGACCCCTTTTGCCAGATAGCCCTTAGGCGAAGCGACGCTTCCGTCTGTTTTTTTTATGCTGTCTTGACTCACCTGAATCATAAGTTTGTTCTCTCCCGTCTTATGGATAAATTGGCGTAAATTCAAGCCCGGCGGTTTCGCTCCAGCCGTTCATAATGTTGAAGTTTTGAACCGCCTGACCCGCAGCTCCCTTCATCAAGTTATCGATCACTGACACGATCGTCACTCTGTTCGTCCGTTCATCAACGGTAACGCCGATATCGCAAAAATTGCTGCCGTACACCTCTTTAGTTGCAGGGTACGAACCGTTTTCTCTTACCCTGACAAAGTACGAATCTTTATAAAATTTAGAAAAAACAAGTTGCAGCTGTTCGGCATCCATGCTGTCTTTCAGCTCTGTATAGATGGTCGCCATAATGCCTCTTGTCATCGGAACTAAATGCGTGCTGAATGTGATCGGTTTAAATGCGGAGTCCCACTGTTTGACAGCCTGCTCGATTTCAGGCGTGTGCTGGTGTTCGTTTACCTTGTATATTTTAAAGTTGTCATTGACCTCTGAAAAATGAGTGCCCATCGACGCCTTTCTGCCTGCCCCCGACACCCCTGTTTTTGCATCGATGATGACAAAAGATTCGTTGATGCTGCCGCTTTTGACGAGCGGCGCCAAGCCGAGAAGAACCGCTGTCGGAAAACATCCTGGATTGGCTATGTACTGCGCCGTTTTAATGTCTTCCCGATTCAGCTCAGACAGTCCGTATACCGCTTTTTGAAGCACGTGTTCAGGCGCGGCTTCCCTTTTGTACCACTTTTCATAGACGCTTGGGTCCTGTATCCTAAGATCGGCGGACAGGTCAATAATCGGTATGTCATATGCATCAAACTGTGGCGTCAGCCGGCTGGATACCCCGGGAGGCGCTGCCATAAATAAAAAATCGATTTCGTTCGCAATCTTCTTAACCTCGATTGGTTGCAGATGTTGATCTGTCAGTTTTACAAGGTGCGGGTATGCGGCATCATAGCGGGCTCCCTCATCACTCGATGAATACAATATGCATTCACTTGCATAAGGGTGAGTCCTCATAATCCTCATGATTTCTGCCCCTCCATAGCCAGTAGCACCTATAACACCTATTTTCAAAACAAGTTCACCTTCTTGGTCTTTGTGAAATTATTTAACATTATAACATGAATAAAAATTAATTCAATTGTATATTTAATATTTTTTTATTCATCTTTCATATTGGTGCTTTCCTCCCGTCGGCGGTCCTTTTCTTCGGCTTGGTCGTGCTCCGTTCTTCCCTTCCCGGGTTCTCCGCTTTTCAAACCGGAAAATGTGCCGGTTGCCGTTTTCAATAAAAAAGAACGCTTGTACAAGCGTTCTTTTTTATAACGTGAGAGGCGATCTGCCTGGATACTCTTCGGCGGCTCCCTTATTCGAAAAAGAAAGAGCCTGTCACGGTTGAGCAGGCTCTAGAATCGTTTATTGTATGCCAAGTGCGATTTTCGCATATCGCGACATTTTGTCCCGTGTCCAAGGCGGATTCCAGACGATTTGAACGTCAACTTCCTTGACTTCCGGAATATCTGCCAGCGCTTTTTTGACTTCATCTACAATGATCGGCGCCAGTGGACAGCCCATTGAAGTCAAAGTCATGGTCACGTCTGTTTTGCCGTTCTCATCCATATCCACGTCATATACAAGGCCGAGATTAACGATATCGACGCCCAGCTCAGGGTCAACGACCTGTTCAAGGGCGCCCATGATGTTTTCTTTTAATGCTTCATCCACTCTTCCTCACTCCTTTTTTCATCAGTATAACGCACTTCGTTCATTTTCTAAAACGATAGTACTTACAGGTGCGCATCAAACCATTCGACTGTTTTCAAAAGACCTTCCCTCGATACTTTATGTCCGGCCCGCTCGTCTTCGATAAAATGCAGCAAATCAGGCTGAGCTTCATACAGCGGAATAATCGATTCATAGAAGCGGCGCGTCAAAGCAAACGGAACGGTGCCATCCTGTTTGCCGTGCCAAAATAAAAGCGGCCTCGTGTTCAATTTGTCCGGCTGAAGACTCAAGTCAAAACGCTTCAGTTCTTCGCGCTGCCGTTCGATTTGTTCTTCTGTGAAAGGAAGTTCAATTTTCTTTTCACGCATAAATGCGAGCTGCTGATCAAAAAATTCTACATAGGCGGGACTGCCCATTAAACTGACGGCAGTTGTAATCCATTCGTATTGGGTCAAAGCGCCGAGCGTGACAATGCCGCCCATCGAAGTTCCGGCGGCGCCGATACGGCCCTTTTCAATCAGGTTTTCCTGTTCAAAGTGGTTTTTCAGCACTTCGAGCTCTTTGATTTCATTCGTGACAATCTCCCAAAACCTCGGGGCGAGCTCTTCCTGGGTGAGCTGTTCATCCCTCTCCCCGTGATAGAGAGCCTCGGGCAGAATCACGCGCATTCCTTTTTCGGCAAGCAGGTATGCGAAGTGAAGGTTATGCTCTTTTGCGCTTGTAAAACCATGTATGAAGAAAACAAGAGGAAGAGCTTTCTCTTTTTTCTCCTCTTTTACAATATGCAAAAGAGGAATGTTTGAAATATGTTGCTTCTCGATTATGATCACGACTGTTTCTTCCTCCTTTTAGGATATCCATCATCATCAGTTTAACATGTAGACAATAAAGAAGGTAAAAAGATACACTATAGGTATGTCAGAACTTTCAAATTCACAATAAAGGAGCATTTATGGAGACAAAACCATATTTAATTGCATTGGACTTAGACGGTACATTATTAAAAGACGACAAGACCATCTCGGAAAGCTCCAGCGAAGTCATCCGCAAGCTGCGGGAAGATGGACATTACGTGTGCATTTCTACGGGAAGACCGTTCAGAGCAAGCTCCATGTATTATGATCAGCTCCAGCTTGATACGCCGATCGTCAATTTCAACGGGGCGTTTGTCCATCATCCTAAAGATCAAAGCTGGGGACGCTTCCATACATCTCTTGATCTCGAGGTGGTCAAACAGATCATTGAAGTCAGCGAGACGTACAACGTACATAATATCCTTGCTGAAATTGTCGATGATGTTTATTTTCATTATCATGACGAAAAACTGATTGATGTCTTTACGATGGGCAGCCCGAATATTACAGTCGGAGATTTAAGAACAAACCTCGGCCAGGATGTGACAAGCGTACTGATTCACGCAAAAGAAGAGGATGTTCCGGCGATCCGCTCCTACCTGTCAGACGTTCACGCGGAAATGGTCGACCATAGAAGATGGGCGGCCCCGTGGCATGTGATCGAACTGATTAAAAGCGGCATCAATAAAGCGGTCGGCTTAGAGAAAATCACGGACTACTACGGGATACCGCCTGAGCGGGTGATTGCCTTCGGCGATGAAGACAACGACCTTGAAATGCTCGAGTTCGCAGGCTGCGGCGTGGCGATGGGCAACGGCATCGAAGGGGTAAAAAGCGTTGCAAACAAGGTCACAAAATCGAACGAAGAAGACGGTATCGCAGTCTTTTTAAAGGATTACTTCGCTTTATAATTTTATAATTTGCCATTCATAAACGGCTTTTCAAAACGGCAATACTATGAGAAGACGGCCGCATCAGACCGTCACTCGTGTTAAGGGGGAATTCAAGATGGGTAAACGCAGCAAATCAAAACGGTTTATTCAGCAAGGCAAGGATTCGCTTAAACAGCATGCCGCCAGGTTCCCTTACCGCTCCACATTAGAAGAGGCTGAACAGAAGAGTGGCCCGACGGAATGCGGAGGGCTGTAACATGAGAAACGAACTGTTTCAAATGGCCAAAGCAGCCGTACATGAAGCTGAAGCTTCGGCGGATTCAGGCGAAAAGGCGAAAGCTGTTGCAAGAGCCAAAAACGCCCTTTCCTCAGCATTTGCCAATTCAACTGATGCCGAACGGCGCCAGCTTCACAATCTTCAGGAGCAGCTAGATCAACTATCATAAACACCCACCGGCTTTTTTGACAGCCGGAAAGGAGTCTGTGCCATCGGCACGGCTCCTTTTTTATTTTTCTGCTTTCAAAGCATAAAAATTTGACATCGGAAGCAAAAGGAAGTACATTATAAAAGGCGAACATTTTATATCAACAATAAATAAATATTCGTTTTTGGGGGTTTTTATATTGGAAAATGTGTTTGATTACGAAGATATTCAACTAATTCCTGCAAAGTGCATCGTCAAGAGCCGTTCTGAATGTGATACATCCGTGCAGTTTGGCGGAAGGACATTTAAACTGCCTGTGGTGCCGGCCAATATGCAGACCATTATAGATGAGGCGCTGGCTGTTTCATTAGCGGAAAACGGTTACTTTTATGTGATGCACCGCTTTGAGCCGGAAACACGGATCGATTTTATTAAAGACATGAAGGCGCGCGGTTTGTTTTCTTCAATCAGCGTCGGAGTTAAAGATGAAGAATACGCATTTATCGAAGAGTTAACGAGAGAGAATCTCACACCTGAGTACATCACGATCGATATCGCCCACGGTCACTCGAACGCCGTCGTCAACATGATTCAGCACATAAAAAAACATCTTCCGGACAGCTTCGTGATCGCAGGAAATGTCGGAACGCCTGAAGCTGTCAGAGAACTTGAAAACGCCGGAGCCGACGCTACAAAAGTCGGCATCGGTCCCGGAAAAGTCTGCATTACAAAAATCAAAACCGGTTTTGGAACGGGCGGATGGCAGCTGGCTGCGCTGCGCTGGTGTGCAAAAGCGGCGAGCAAGCCGATCATTGCAGACGGCGGCATCCGCACCCACGGGGACATTGCCAAATCGGTCAGATTCGGGGCGACGATGGTCATGATCGGTTCGCTGTTTGCCGGACACGAAGAATCGCCTGGAGCAACGATCGAAAAAGACGGCAAGCTCTACAAAGAATATTTTGGTTCGGCTTCTGAGTACCAAAAAGGCGAAAAGAAAAATGTCGAAGGCAAAAAAATGTACGTGGAGCATAAAGGGGCGCTCATGGATACGCTGACGGAAATGGAACAGGATCTGCAGTCGTCCATTTCTTATGCGGGAGGAAACAAGCTCGATGCGATCCGCAACGTAGACTACGTCATCGTTAAAAATTCTATTTTCAACGGGGATCAATATTAACGGTCACAGGATGGGTGGCAGCGGTGTTCAGTCAGCCGCCAATCCTTCTGCCTGGCAGAATACAAAAAAAAGCATCCTTCCCGGGATGCCTTTTTTGATGGCTATTTTACTTCAAACGTTTTGCCGGCCCTCAAAGTCGCCAACTGTTCCGATCTTCCCAAAAATGTCACGTTTACTTCATATGTGCCGGGTTCAGGCACCTCTTTCCATACATCAGTAAAATCGTAAGACTCTTTCGGATTAAGCGTCATCGTTTGGAACGCCTGTGTAAACATTTTTCCTTTCGAGTAGCGGTACCTTTCATTCCCTTCTTTGTCGCTGACGATCAGCTCAAATTTCTGTCCGCTGCTGAATTCAAACTCTGCCGTATCATCCGTATGGTTCACAACCGACATTCGAAATTCGATTTCTCCCTGCTTCTGGACGGGTTCAACCGTCAATGTCACGCTCCCGTTATCCACTTCCCCTGATACCTCCTTATCGGGGACTTGATCCCCGTTTTGCCCGCATCCACTGACAAACAGCAGCATCACAATCATGGAAATCAGCCGCATTCATTCACCCTTTCATTAATCTTTGCGGAAAAACCCTAAAACCTGTGTTGTCTGTACGACGTTTGTGAAAGCTTTTGGATCAACTTCTTTAATAATTTTTTCCAAGTCGTACAATTCATACCTTGTGATGACAATCATCATCATTTCTTTCTGTTCATTCGTAAAGGCGCCTTTCGCCGGAACGGTTGTAATTCCGCGGACCATCTTTCCGTAAATGGCTTCTTTGATCTCCTCCGCTTTCTTTGTGACAATCATAACGGTGAGCTTGGCGTGGCGGGTGTGGATGGCATCAATCACCCTGGTTGTCACATATAGTGTAACGAGCGTATATAATGCTTTCTCCCACCCGTTCAATAATCCTGCTGTTAAAATGATCGCACCGTTTAAAATAAAGAAATAGGTGCCGACCGGTTTGTCTTTCCACTTCGCCAGGATCATCGCAATGATATCCAAACCGCCCGTTGAAGCCCCGTATTTAAGGGTCAGGCCGATTCCGACCGCGGCGATCACCCCGCCGAACACGGCATTGAGCAAAATATCGTTTGACAGGCTCGCCTCAGGGAGCATCCCTAAAAAGACCGTCGTCAAAGCCACGCTCAAAATGCTGTAAACCGTAAATGAGCGCCCGACCTTCAGCCAGCCTAGAATCCCGACGGGAATGTTTAAAATAAACAATAGCGTCCCCGTTGAAAAATAAATCGGGCTGTACTGGTCAAGCGCACTCGATAAAAGCTGCGCCACCCCCGTAAAACCGCTGGCGTAAACATCGGCGGGAATCAGAAACAGATTCAATCCGATGGCATTTAACAAGGCGCCGATGATGACAATGAACAATTTTTTTGCTTCCGCTATGACCATATTTAGTTCCTCCGCTACTTTCGTATATATTTGGTTTACCCTTAAAACAATATTTTGAAAACGTCAATGTAAAAATATATGATATAGTTGACCTAAAAAACGAAGTATGCCGAAGGACAGCTTGTTGTCCTTTTTTAACCATTTTTTAGAAAGAAGGGGTTCAAATGAACGTTCACCTTTTAGCAGACAGTGCGGCAGATTTGCCGAAATCTTTTTATGATGAACATCGCATCTCATTTATTCCGTTAAGGGTGCTGCTTGATGAAAAAGAATACGATGATCTTCTGACGATTCAGCCTCTGGACGTTTATGAAGCGATGCGCGAAGGCAAAGCGCCGAAAACGTCCCAGCCGTCCATGATGCGGTTCAAGAATGCATTCAGCGAGCTGGCCAACGAAAACAAACCCGCTCTCTATATCGCCTTTTCTTCAGAGCTTTCCGGAACATACCAGACGGCTGTGATGGCGGCAAACGAAGTCAAGGAAGAGTTCCCTGATTTCGATCTGCGGATCATCGACTCAAAATGCGCTTCATTAGGCTATGGGCTCGCGGTCAAGCACGCCCTTAAACTCGCAACTAACGGCAATACAATACAAGAAATTGAATCGTCTGTAAAGGACTTTTGCGAACATCTTGAACATATTTTTACCGTTGATGACCTGACTTATTTGGCAAGAGGCGGAAGAATCAGCAAAGCATCGGCATTTGTCGGCGGTTTGCTGAATATTAAACCGCTTTTGCATGTTGAAGACGGCAAGCTTGTCCCCCTGGAAAAAATCCGGGGCAAAAAGAAGCTGCTCAGACGGATGATCGAATTGATGAAAGAAAGAAGCGTCGATTTGAGCGGCCAGACCGTCGGCATCAGCCACGGAGATGACGAAGAGACGGCAGAAGAAGTCAAACGGATGATCGAAGCCGAATTTCAGCCGGGGGAAATCGTCGTCAACATGGTCGGTTCAGCAGTCGGCGCCCATTCCGGACCCGGAACATTGGCGGTCTTTTTTCCGGGGAAAGACAAAAGATAAGGTAAAACAGAGGCCTGCTTGATAAAAGCAGGCCTTCTTCGTCAGCTATCTTCGGTGACTGTCCTTTCATCAGCGGCCGGTGTAAGCGCTCCATCAAGAAAGCCGGCAGCCGCCGTCGCGACATCAGGGCCTCCAGACCCCTCGACCACTTTTTCCATTGTGATCGGACAAATTTTGAACGCACCGCCGAAATTGACGACCCCTCCTGATGAAACACGATGAATGTAAACTGAGCAGCAATGTTTCATACCAAGTCTCCTTTTATTGGGTCTTATGATATGTGTATGCTGACTGAACAATAAGGCATAAACTTCCCGGCAAAAAACATCGCGATTGGTAGAGTACATAGTTTCGCCGGCAGTGAGCAAGGTAAAAGCGACATTTTGACGGGAGGTGCTTCCTCATGAAAGATAATGATAAAAAGCCGGTTGACAATAACGCCGTCAACCAGCAGAAAAACCGGCTCGCCGAAAAGAACAGACAAGCCGGTAAACACCAGGGATCAAAGAAGCCTCATCACCTGTAAAAACCGGCGGCGTCCGCATCGGAACGCCGCCTCATGATTATTTTTTCTCGTACGTCCAGCCCTCTTCCTGATAAACTTTATCCTGTTTCATCAGATGGCCGAGCGCCCTTTTAAATGCTGCTTTGCTCATGTTGAAGCGCTCTTTAATATCCTCCGGGTCGCTTTTATCCCAGAACGGCATCGCGCCGTTTCTCGTTCTCATATAAGTCAGAATTTGTTCCGCATCAACCGACAAGGCATCCTGCTTTCTCGGCAGAAGCGACAGATTAACAGAACCGTCTTCTTTTACTTTGATCACCCTTGCGGTCAGCTTTTCGCCGAGCCTCGGCTCTTCCTTTCGCTCAGAAGAATGGATGAAGCCTCTGATGCCGGCTTCAGAAATCATAAAAGAGCCCGATGCGATCAAGCGGTAGATCGTCCCGGTGAGTTCTTTATTCATCAGGTCGGGTGAAGCTTCGGTAAACAGCTCGCTGATCTTGTCCTCCGGCGCCGGTTTGGCAAACATCCTTCCGTGCCCCGTGATTTTCAGCATACAGTACAGCCTGTCCCCTTTTTGCGGCCATACTGATTCATACGGCGGGAGATGCTCTGTCGCGACGAGGGCGTCTTTCGAGAGCCCGACATCGACGAAAACCCCCATTCCGCTGACGGCATCAACGACTTCCACCCAGCCGTACTGTTCAGCGCTGATGATCGGCTTTCTCATCGTAGCCGCCAAACGATCTTCATGATCGACATACAAAAAGACATCGACCTCTTCTCTGTCTTCAATATCCTCGGTGATCTCGCTCTGATGCAGAAGGACCGCCGTATCGCCGTCCGTCAAAAAGTAACCGTAATCGGCTTTATGATCTATTTTCAATGTTAGCTGCTGTCCTGGTTTCATACTGCTTCTTCCTTTCTTATCCGCCTGTTTTTCTTTTACTTATTATTCCTCCAATGTTCAAATTATTGCCAGATCGCGGCCAGGCAAAACCGCTCGATATTGGAAGTTTCACCTTATTCTACTATAATTGACTCATAAGTAAAATGGATGGAGGTTTTCACATGGCGAAAGAAAGCTCATTTGATATCGTCTCAAAGGTTGAACTGCCTGAAGTTCAAAACGCAATCCAGACCGCTCTCAAGGAAATCGGCACACGCTATGATTTCAAAGGGTCAAAAAGCAGCATCACACTCGAAGGAGACGAGCTCGTTCTCGTATCAGACGACGAATTTAAAATGAACCAGCTGAAAGACGTGCTTGTCGGCAAACTGATCAAGCGGAACGTCCCGACGAAAAACATCGAATACTCAAAGCTCGAGAACGCTTCAGGCGGCACGGTCAGACAGCGCGGAAAGTTAGTTCAGGGCATCGATAAAGAAAACGCAAAGAAAATCAATAACCTGATAAAAAAATCGGGTCTGAAAGTTAAATCGCAAGTGCAGGATGATCAAGTCCGCGTAACCGGAAAAAATAAAGACGACCTTCAGCAAATCATCGCGATGGTGAGGGAAGCCGACCTGCCGATTGATGTCCAATTTATAAATTTTCGATAAATTCTTAATTTACTGTTGATTATTCCCCCGATTTTCGGTAAATTGAGTAAAAGTAATCAATAGAAACTAAATAGCTGTTCTTATCAAGAGAGGCAGAGGGACTGGCCCGATGAAGCCTCAGCAACCGGTGAATGAATATTCATGACCAAGGTGCTAAATCCAGCAAGCAGTCTGCTTGGAAGATAAGAAGACGGACAAATGTCGATGAAAAGTCTTCTGCTCCACAGAAGACTTTTTTGTTTATCAAGAATGATTAAGGGGGAAAACGATGGGTTTTTTGGAGGATATAAAAAGCAAAACGTTAATCGCTGACGGCGCAATGGGCACGCTTCTGTATTCCTATGGGATCGACAGGTGTTTTGAGGAACTGAACATCTCCAAGCCCGAAGAAGTGAGACGCGTCCACGAAGCGTATGTACAGGCCGGTGCCGACATCATTCAAACGAACACGTACGGCGCAAACTTCATCAAGCTGTCCAGATACGGACTCGAAGACGAAACAAAACAAATCAATGAAAAAGCGGTCCGTCTCGCCCGCTCCGCCGCCGGCTCTGCTTATGTTCTCGGTACGCTCGGCGGTATCCGGACGTTCAACAAAAACTCGTATTCTCTCGAGGACATTAAAAGAAGCTTCCGCGAACAGCTCTATCTTCTGTTAAATGAGCAGCCGGACGGACTTCTGCTCGAAACCTATTATGATTTAGAAGAAGCGCGCGAAGTTTTAAAGATTGCCAGAAAGGAAACGGAGCTGCCGATCATTTTGAATGTCTCGATGCACGAAGAGGGCGTTCTTCAGGACGGAACCCCGCTTGTGGACGGTCTGAAGCAGCTGGCATCACTCGGCGCAGACGTCGTCGGCATCAACTGCCGCCTCGGCCCTTATCATATGATCAGAGCGCTTGAAGAAGTCCCGCTTTTAGAAGACGCCTATCTTTCCGTCTATCCGAACAGCAGCCTCCCATCCCTTGTCGAAGGCAGGCTTGTTTATGAGACGGATGATGAATATTTCAGGGAAAGCGCGGAGGAATTCCGCAATCAAGGCGCACGGATCATCGGCGGCTGCTGCGGAACGACGCCGAACCACATCAGAGCGATGGCTGAGGCGGTCAAGGGGCTTCCTCCAGTCACCGAAAAACGCGTGAAAATCAGAAAGAAAGCGGCGCTTGCCGTTCAAAACGAAAGGACAGAGCCCGCTCTTGACGATCTGGCCAAGCAGAAACGGTCCATTATCGTCGAGCTCGATCCTCCAAAACAATTAAACTTTGAGAAATTTTTGCACGCCGCAGAGGAGCTAAAATCAGCCGGAATCGATGCACTGACATTGGCGGACAACTCGCTTGCAACACCGAGGATCAGCAATGTCGCCTGCGGCGCGCTCTTAAAACAGCGCCTCGATATGAGGTCGCTGATCCATATCACATGCAGAGACCGCAACCTGATCGGCCTGCAGTCCCATTTAATGGGCCTCGATACTCTGGGGCTGTCAGACGTGCTGGCGATTACCGGCGATCCGTCGAAGATCGGCGACTTTCCGGGAGCGACTTCCGTCTATGACCTGACATCGTTCGATTTGATCAGCCTGATCAAGCAGTTTAACGAAGGCTTGTCCTATTCGGGTAAACCGCTCGGCAAGAAAACGAATTTCTCAGTGGCGGCCGCCTTCAACCCGAATGTCAGACACATTGACAAAGCGGTGAAACGGCTTGAGAAAAAAATCGCCTGCGGCGCAGACTATTTCATTTCTCAGCCCGTCTATTCAGAGGAGCAGCTCATCAAAATCCACGAGGAAACGCGGCATCTTGAAACACCGATCTATATCGGCGTCATGCCGCTGACCAGCAGCCGCAATGCGGAATTCATCCACAACGAAATCCCCGGCATCAAGCTGTCCGATTCAATCCGCGAAAAGATGGCGCTGGCAGGAAACGACAAACAAAAACAGGCCGAGGAAGGGCTCGCGATCGCCCGCTCCCTGCTTGATGCAGCGTGCGACCTGTTCAACGGCATTTATCTGATCACACCGTTTTTGCGGTCTGATTTAACAGCCGAGCTGACGGCATATATCCACCAGAAAGAAAAGGAGAAGACAAATGTCTAACATCAATGACCAGCTGAAGAAAAAAATCCTCGTCCTTGACGGTGCGATGGGAACGATGATCCAGGACGCCGGTTTGTCCGCCGCAGACTTCGGAGGCGAGGCATATGAAGGGTGCAATGAATTTCTAAGCATCACGGCGCCCCATGTCATTCAGGGTATCCACGAAGCCTATCTCGCCGCTAAAGCCGATATCATCGAGACCAATACGTTCGGAGCCACCCGGCTCGTTCTGGACGAGTACGACCTCGGACATCGCGCCTATGAAGTCAACCTCGCTTCAGTCAAACTCGCCAAAGCGGCCGCCGAAAAATTTTCAACACCTGAATGGCCAAGGTTTGTCGCCGGTGCGATGGGTCCGACGACAAAAACCCTTTCCGTCACCGGCGGCACAACCTTTGACGAGCTGATCGATAACTATGAAGAACAGGCAAGCGCGCTGATCACGGGGGGAGCCGACCTCTTGCTGCTCGAAACGAGCCAGGATATGCTGAACGTTAAAGCCGGTTTTATCGGCATCAGACAAGCCTTCGAAAAAACCGGCAAAACTCTTCCGCTCATGGTGTCAGGCACGATCGAACCGATGGGCACGACACTGGCCGGCCAGGATATCGAATCGTTCTATATCTCCCTCGAGCATATGAAGCCGGTCAGCGTCGGTTTAAATTGCGCGACGGGCCCGGAATTTATGACAGATCACATTAGAACCCTATCATCCCTTGCGAGGACGGCCGTCAGCTGCTATCCGAATGCCGGCCTCCCCGATGAGGAGGGGCAATACCATGAATCACCGCAATCGCTGGCGAAAAAAATCAAGGCGTTTGCTGAAGAAGGCTGGCTGAACATTGTCGGCGGCTGCTGCGGAACGACGCCCGCCCATATTGAAGCGCTGGCCGATGAAGTAGCCTCACTGCCGCCGCGGACTGTCCCTTCGGGAGCAAAGCCGCACACCGTCTCAGGAATCGACGGATTAATTTATGAAGAAACGATGCGTCCCCTTTTTGTCGGGGAAAGGACAAATGTCATCGGATCGAGAAAATTCAAGCGGCTGATCGCCGAACAAAAATTTGAGGAAGCATCCGAAATCGCGAGAGCCCAAGTGAAAAACGGCGCCCATGTCATCGACATCTGCCTCGCAGATCCGGACCGCGATGAAGCGGAAGATATGGAAGGGTTCTTAAAAGAAGCGATGAAAAAAGTAAAAGCCCCTTTTGTCATTGACTCGACAGACAAAACGGTAATCGAAAAGGCGATGAAATACTCACAGGGAAAAGCGATCATCAATTCGATCAACCTTGAAGACGGCGAAGAACGGTTCACTGACATCCTGCCGTTCGTCAAACAGTTCGGAGGCGCGCTCGTCGTCGGAACGATCGATGAAGAAGGAATGGCGGTCACCGCGGAAAAGAAGCTGGCCGTCGCAGTCCGGTCGCATCAGCTGCTCACCGAAAAATACGGAATACCAGCCAGCGATATCATCTTTGATCCGCTCGTCTTCCCGGTCGGAACGGGTGATGAACAATACATCGGCTCAGCTAAAGAAACGATCGAAGGCATCCGCCTCATCAAAGAGCGGCTCCCTGAATGTTTAACGATTCTCGGCGTCAGCAACGTCTCATTCGGTCTTCCGCCCGTCGGCCGGGAAATCTTAAATGCTGTATTCTTGTACCACGCAACACAGGCTGGGCTCGATTACGCGATCGTCAATACGGAAAAGCTTGAGCGGTTCGCTTCCATTCCCAAAGAAGAAGTCGAAATGGCTGAAAAACTTCTGTTTCAAACTGATGACAAAACGCTCGCATCCTTCACTGACTTCTACCGAGGAAAGAAAAAAGCGGACAAACAGCCAAAAACGTCCCTTTCCCTGGAAGAGCGCTTGGCTGAGTACGTCATCGAGGGTACGAAAGAAGGCTTGATTCCCGATCTCGAACAAGCGTTGAAAAAATTCAACACCCCGCTCGACGTGATCAACGGTCCGCTCATGGACGGCATGGCAGAGGTCGGACGGCTGTTTAACAACAATGAACTGATCGTCGCTGAAGTGCTGCAGTCGGCAGAGGTCATGAAAGCTGCCGTTTCCTTTCTCGAACAATATATGGAAAAGAAAGACGACAGCGGCAAAGGAAAGATCATTTTGGCAACCGTTAAAGGCGATGTCCATGATATCGGCAAAAACTTAGTCGACATCATTTTAAGCAACAACGGCTACAAGGTCGTCGATCTTGGGATTAAAGTGACACCGCAGGAGTTAATTGAAGCGATCCGCAAAGAGAATCCCGACATCATCGGTCTGTCCGGCCTGCTCGTCAAATCGGCTCAGCAAATGGTCGTTACGGCACAGGACCTCGACAAAGCGGATATTTCCATCCCGATCATGGTCGGCGGAGCCGCGCTTTCAAGAAAATTCACGAACATGAAAATTTCGCCTGAATATAAAGGACCTGTTTTATATGCGAAGGACGCCATGGACGGCTTATCGCTCGCCAATCAGCTGCGGACGGACCCGTCGCAGTTTCTCGAGAAAAAAGAAACGGCTGCACCCGCCGCCGTCGCAGAAAAGAAGCAGACGAAAGCTGTGATTGAAATGCTTGAAAAGCGGGCGCACGTCCCGAAGGCGCCGGTCTTTCAGCCGGAAGACTTGAAGCGGCACTATTTGAAAAACATCGACCTTTCCTATATCGTGCCGTATGTCAATGAACAAATGCTGCTCGGCCATCACCTCGGCTTGAAAGGAAAAGTCAAAAAACTCCTGGCTGAACAGCATCCGAAAGCACTGGAGCTGAAAGAGCTGATTGACGAGTTGCTGAGAGACGGAAAAGAACAAGGCTGGTTCGATCCCGCGGTCGTCTATCAATTTTTCCCTGCGTACAGCGACGGGGATTCGCTCCATATTTTAGACCCCGGTAATAAAGACAGCATCCTTGAAACGTTTGTTTTTCCAAGGCAGGAAAAACTTCCGTACCGCTGTATTTCCGATTACGTCCGACCGAAAGGAGAGCTTGATTATGTCTCGTTCTTTGCCGTGACGGCGGGCAGGCATGTAAGAGCAGCCGCCAACCGCTTTAAAGAGGAAGGCGACTACTTGAAAAGCCATGCGGTACAAGCGCTCGCTCTTGAGCTGGCCGAAGGGCTCGCCGAACGGACGCACCAGGTTATCCGCGACCGCTGGGGCTTCCCTGATGCACCCGACTTCACGATGGAACAGCGTTTTCAGGCGAAATACCAGGGACAGCGCTATTCCTTCGGATACCCGGCCTGTCCGAATCTCGAAGATCAGGAAAAGCTCTTCAGACTCATTCAGCCCGAAGGAATCGGCGTTCACTTAACAGAAGGCTTTATGATGGAGCCCGAAGCTTCCGTATCAGCGATCGTTGTCTCCCATCCGGAAGCCAGATATTTCAATGTTCATTAATAAACGACCCTGCCTGCCGTTTGCAGCCGGCAGGGTTTATCATGTATGTTCGTAAATATGCCGCGAATATTTCACGATTTATAATGAGCAACAATAGATTCAGCCATTTTAAGTATCTTTCCGTGCAGTTCTTTAGGCTCAATAATCCTCATGTGCTCTGCGAATCCGAGTATATACCTTTTTGCTTCATCTTCCGTATCAAAAGATAATGTAACGGGTACCCAGCCCTCCTGATCGATCTCATTTGTTTCGATGATCCGCACAAAATGATTGGTAAACGACAGCCTCGGCAAGATGGCCTGCGCCGCCTTCACCCGCACTTCATACGTCGGTAACTTTTCGATAAATTCCTTTGTTGAAGACTGCCATACGTGAGCAAGATCAAAGTTTTCGGGCCTTTCAAATGTTTCACGAACAGGAATGGCAGATTGAATCCGTGAAGCCCTGTAATTTCGAATCTCCCCATTTTCTTTAGATGCAATCAGATACCAGTTTGACCCTTTAGCCACCAGTCCAAGCGGCGCTACAATACGAGCAGCCGTTTGTCCGTCTGCCCGCTGATAGACGATTTTTAATTTTCGATCTTTCCATATGGCATCTTTCAGCACTTCAAAGGATACTGCTTTTTCTTTCTTATGACGCCATGAACGGGTATCAATATATATTCGGTTCCATACATCTTTTGCGTTTTGACGATATACCGAAGGCAGCGAGGCTATCAGTTTATTTCGGGCTTCTTCGGATATGCGGGTTAATCCGAGATCGTCAAGCAATTGTTCAGAAAGCGGGACAAATAATGCGCGTATTTCAGATTCTTTTAAGCCGGTTAAAGTGGTTTGGTAATCATCAAGCAATGACCAGCCTCCGTTTATGCCGCGTTCGGCCACAACGGGAATCCCCGCTCCGCTTAAAGCCTCCATATCCCTGTAAATCGTCCGCTCAGAGACCTCCAGCCTTTCCGCTAATTCTTTCGCCGTCATTTGTCCTTGTGCCTGAAGCATTAAAAGAATAGATATCAGTCGATCCCCTCTCATATGACCACCTTTTTTATCAATGAATGAATTTATTTAATAAAATAAGACAATGGTTGTCAAGATTCATCTTTTATAATCAACATATCTTTTATGTTGAAAGGAATGGGATGAATGAAACCGCTGAAAGGAAAAATCGCTCTCGTAACAGGCGGAAGCAGAGGCGCCGGCCGCGCCATTGCTGCAGAACTTGGAAAAGCCGGTGCAACTGTTTATATAACAGGCCGCAGCATCAGGGGGGCTTCCACGAATCAATGGCCCGGTACAATTGATGACACCGTGTCACAAATTGAAGCTGCCGGCGGAAAGGGTATAGCTGTAAGATGTGATCATACGAACGATTCAGAAACAGAGGCTGTCATCGCTAAAATTCGCGAAGAACAAGGAAAACTGGATATTTTGATCAACAATGTGTGGGGTGCGCACGATTTGGGTGTCGAGGCAAAGCCTTTTTGGGAATTGTCATTGAAAAATTGGGATACGATGTTTACCGCAGGGGTGCGTGCCCAGCTTGCGACGAACCACTTCGCCGTGCCGCTCCTTCGCGAAAATAACCAAGCTCTTATCATTCACACGACCTTCTGGGATGAGAACAAGTACACCGGACAGTTTTATTACGATTTAGCCAAGAATGCAATCGTCCGCATGGCGTACGGACTTTCATTGGAATTAAAACGGGACAATATTGCCGTTCTTGCCGTTTCGCCGGGATTTATGAGAACCGAACTTGTGCTGAAACACCATGAATCAGATGAGGCGCATTGGCAGGAGTCAGAAGATTTAAGGAGAACCGAAACGCCTTATTATGTCGGACGCGGAATCACAGCATTGGCTAAAGATCCGGATGTGATGGAGAAAAGCGGACGTGCGTTAAGAGTTGGTGATTTAGCCAAAGAGTATCAGTTTACCGATGTGGATGGACGATATATTCCGCCATTTACGATATAGGGATTAGGGACCGCCTCCCGGGGGAAATGATTCTTTAAAGGCAGATCAGGTGATGATGATCATTCTGCTTTGATCGTTTCCGCCAGCGTTATATATAATAGAATGACAGTCATGATTTATAGCAGCATGCTGAAAATCGATCGCCCTCATCTGATCTGCAACTGAAGGAGGAATCATATGATTGAAGTCAAACCAATAAACGCGGAAGATACGTATGAGATCAGGCACCGCATTCTCCGGCCGAATCAGCCGCTTGAAGCATGTATGTATGAAACCGATTTGCTCGGGGGTACGTTTCACCTCGGTGGATATTACCGGGGCAAGCTGATCAGCATCGCTTCCTTTCATAATGCCGAACATTCAGAGCTTGAAGGCCAAAAACAGTATCAGCTGAGAGGGATGGCGACGCTTGAAGGGTACCGCGAGCAAAAAGCGGGAAGTACGCTTATCCGCCATGCCGAAGAGCTTCTTCGAAAAAAAGGCGCGGACCTTTTATGGTGCAACGCCAGGATATCTGTGAGCGGCTACTATGAAAAGCTCGGCTTCAGCGAACAAGGCGGGATCTACGACATACCGCCGATCGGACCTCATATTTTGATGTATAAGAAATTGGCATAAAAAACCCCGCCGGAAGCGGGGCATTCTCGGTCGCATGAGCTTTACAGCTTTGCGGCCTCTTTTTTAAATTGCGCAAGCGCGTTTGTCACTTTTCCGAATTCGGAGGCGTGCGGGCGGTCATCGCCGTCCTTGTAGCCGTAGTCGACCATCCGGTTTCTGTTGAGGCAGAGCTTCGTCAATTCCGGCTTGAATAAGTCGAACAATTCGAAGCGCTCACGCAGTTCCGGGAATCTCTGCTGATAATCCAAAATCGCATCAGCCAAAGCTTTCCACAGACGCTTTTCAGGAAGCAGACCGTCATTTTCCAAAATGTTGGCCACATAACGCAAATGGCAAATGAAAAGCCCTGTAAAGATAAATTGCACAAGCCCTTCCGGCGGCTCGCTTCTGAGAACGGCTTTTAAATCTTCTGTCAAACCGCTCAGTTCAGGAAGCGGCTGGTCGCTGATATTGACATCATCAACAAAATCTTTAATCGCCAGCCTGTACGGCTGATGATCTTTTAAGACGAGAATCGTATTTTGTCCGTGCGGCGAAAATACGGTTCCGTAGCGGTACATGAAATGCAGAAGCGGCGGCATCACGGTGTTAAACAGCTTTCCGATCCACTCCTCCGCTGACAGCCCCGACTTTTCGATCAGGCGCCTGATAAACGGCACGCCGTCTTGATCAATGTATGTTAAAGAAGCGAGCGTCACAGGCTGCTCTCCATCTTCCAAATACGTATAAATGCTTTCTCTGAAAATAGCGCCGAGCATTTCCAAATATTGATACGGGGCTTTTTCAAGAGCTTGATAGTATTGATGATCAACGTTCAGACTGGCATTTTCGCCTGGCAGGATCACCCCGCATTCGTCTTTTAGAAATGCGTCGTTTTCGGCGATCCCTTTAATATGCTCAGTAATTCTCGGGGCGATCACCGTCCGTTCCGACGGCAGTCCTCTGTATACAAGCGTATTTAAAATGCTCATCGGCAGTTTAATATGATGCTTGTGTTTGTTTGTGATGTTTGTAAAGGTTCTGATCGATTGCTGCGGCAGGTACTCGTCTCCGCCTTCCCCTAAAGGAATGATCGCTTTTGAAGCAATTTCTTCTGGAAACTGCTGAATGATCGTATTTGTCCACTGCCATTCATGAACGGGCAGATAATAGTAGTCTTCACTGGCTGCGCCCTGCTTTTCTATGACTTTAGCGAATTGCCTTAAAGTCAGCTCATCAAGCTCTTTGTGAATCAGCGTTTCATAATCGAGCCCTTCAACCGAGTGGAATGACGCGGTCTCTTTGTGAACAGCGATCCACAGCAGCCGTTCGGCTCTCTGATTTTCCGGTGCAAACCTGAGGTAGTCATCATAGCCAAAACCGATTCTTCCTTTGTTATAGACGATCCACGGATGGCCTGTCATCTCGCCTTCAATCACGGCATAATCGGCTTCGGCCAGCTCGTCAGCCGTAAGCGCATCCTTTGCCAAAAGGTGGGCATCCGCCAGCATCGTATGGTTGAACTCCTTGATCAAATGCCCCGCTGTTTCCGGGCTCATCGGGATATGCGGCTGGATATCCAGAAGAAATTCAATCGCGCTCACGTGTTTTGTCCATTGTCCTCCCCTAAAGACTTCAATCGTCTCCGGCACCGCGTCAAAACTGTCAAACATGCGGGGTTTGGCGGCAAACCGGTAAACCTTATCCTCCGCCGTTCTCAGCTCATACCGGTTGATGCCGTCTTCAGTTTCAATGAAATCGGGCTTGATGATATCCTCATACATATATTCAGAAAGCATCTTCGCCAGTAATCGCCGATTGACTTCTCTCCACCTGTCCGGATTGAGGACCCTCTTTAATTCGTCTTGAAACAACATGAAAATGCCTCCTTTATTAGCCGTTTGGCACAGCTGTTTTTTCCGCGATTCCTGTTCCGAATGTCTGGAAGACCGTTTTATGGCTGACGTTGTATACTTCTCTCCCGGCTAGCTGATTGATGATCACCGAGTTCCGGTAAGCGCCGAGTCCCAGGTCAGGTGCACCGACACCGTGTGTGTGCAGCTCTCCGTTTTGAACGAAAATATGGTTTTTTGATGTTGCAGCTGTCACCAGCCTGTAGTCGCGCGTAATGACATAGCGCCCGCTCGCGTCCTTTTCAATCAGGCTGTCAACAGGTGCCAGACATTCCGGCAGCCTCTCTTTATAGCCCGTCGCCAGGACCACCATATCTGCCTGCCGCTGAAACCGGTCTTCATTTACCCGGTTTGTGCAGTGTAGAATCAGCGTTTCCCCATGCTGTTCGATCTGCTCGACTTCTGTCATGGACTGAAGATCAAAAGCCGCTTCCCGCCCTCCGCAGGTCCGCTCATACAGCAGATGATAAATATCGCTGATCGTCTTCGCGCTGATTCCTTTATAAAGAAGATCCTGCTGTTTCAGCAATTCATCTTTTTTCCACTGCGGAAGCTGATAGAAAAAATCGATATAGTCAGGCGAAAAATATTCGAGACCGAGGTTCGAATATTCCATCGGGAAGAAGCCTTTTGAGCGGGTGAGCCAGCTGACATGCTCAGCTTCATCTTCACCGACCAGGTCATAAAACACCTCGGCTGCGCTTTGCCCGGAGCCGACGACGGCCACCCTTTTCCCTTTAAATCCACCGGGCTTTCTCTTTAAGTACTCGGCTGAATGGAACACCGAGCCCCCCAAAGCGTCTGAGAGCGTTTCGGGAACGTGCGGGCCCGTCCCAATGCCGAGCGCAATATGCTTCGCGTAATATACGGCTTCCCCGCCATTTTCCCGATTCGCGACCCGCACCTTAAAAAGCGGATCCGGGTTCGATTCAATAAGTGCAATGCTTTCGACATTCATCCCGAAGCGGCACGAGTCGAGCTGTTCTGCCACCCAGCGGCAGTAGTGGTTGTATTCCTTTCTCGGAATATGAAAGTCTTCCAGAAAATAAAAAGAATACAGACGGTTATGCTGCTGGAGATAGTTTAAAAAGCTGTATTCGCTTTTCACATCGGCCATGCTCACCAAGTCGGCCAAAAACGGCACCTGCAGTGTCGTCCCTTCGATCAGCATGCCGGGATGCCAGTTAAAGCTCTCGTTCCGTTCAAAAAACAGCGCATTGATCTCAGACACGGAATCAGCCAATGCGGCAAGGCCGAGGTTAAACGGCCCGATGCCGACGCCGATGACATCATAAACATCAGTGGGTCTCTTTGTAGAGTTCATCTTTTTTCTCCTTTTCAAAAAAACGTTCTCGTTCGCAAAACATCAATAATCCGGTTTTATCAGGGAGGTTCACAGGTTTAATAGGGCGAAACCCGCATTTTTCAAAAACATGAATCATTTTTTTGTTGCGGATATCCGGCTCTGCGATGACCTTTTTTGTTTCAGGCTCGGCAAATTGCATGCTGACCATCGCTTTTAAAAGCGGAAGGGCAAGACCTTTTCCCAAATACGCTTTTTCTCCGATCAACAGATGGATGCCCTGGTCAAAAGGTTCATTGTCATAGTGGTGTTCAATGACGTCCCCCTTGACCCAGTACGACTCCCAGTAGCTCATTGGCACACCGTCAATAAAACCGATGTACAGCGTTTGGTGAGGGTCTGTGATGGCCTTGTGAAAATGGGCTTCAAATTTTGCAAACGGCATGTTTAAGTGCCAAAACGGGATGACATGCTCCTCCTGCATCCAGCGGTAGACGAGCGATACGTCTCTTTCATAGTCCGCTTTTTGAAATGTGATCCTGTCATTCATTGGACAGCCGCCGCCTCCTTTAAAAGCGGATTGTTGACAGACGTATAGCGAGACTGGGTTTCAAGCGAGCCCGTCAGCTCATCCATGTCGTAAAATCTCGTCAGCAGATTGGCCTTGCACGGAAGCTCCGAAAAACGAAGCAGGCTGTCCGTCAACTCAGTGATGCCGTAAATTTGTTCCGCTTTTTCAAGCCGCTCTCTGATCATGGACAGGAGCGTTTCTTCCCGGATCAGCCCTTCGCAGCCAAAGCCGTTCACCAGCCCAAACAGATGGTTGAAGAAGAAATAATAGCGCAGTCTCTCAACAGCCACGCTGTCCGAGCAGATCGTCTCGCTCCTTTTGCTTAAGCCTTCGATCAGATTGGAAAGAATCCCGGCTTTTGATTCGCTGTAATAATAGCCTTGGTTATCCCTGTAGTAAAACGTCTCCGGATAGCCGTTTTTTAAGCGGATAACGGCGTTTTGCTGGTGCGCTTCAATCGCCAGCCCGTATGTTTCAAACAGCCATAAAACAGGCTCAAGCGAAATGGACAAGTATTTGTCAAACCAATCGATGCTCACTTCTTCCGTCGTCCGCCCTTCTTTTAAAGCCAGTCCGCGGATGACAGAAGACAGCCGCGACTCTTTCCCGTAGGCGTGATCCTGGCAAAGCCCGGCGATCAGACATGCTGAACGGTCGTCTTCATAAAACGGATTCTCCCTGATCACGACTTCAAAGCCGGACTCCCCGTTCTCTCCCCGAATGGAGATGTAGGCAGGATCTGTAATGACGCGAAAGCCCGGAAACTCCTGTTTCAACCTTTGACCGAGCTCTGTCTGAAGCAGCCGGGCCATTTCAACACCTCTGTCCAATTCTTTCTGCTTGTTCACACGAAGCGAATTCGTGATTTTGATCGGCACCGAAAATTTGTACATATAGCGCGAGTGCTTGCTGTAAACCGTGCGGACGGAAGATGTCGCCGTGAACGTCCGGCCTTTTGCACCGAGATATGTAAGGAGGCCTTGATCGATCAATTGTTGAACATACGGCTCCGCCAGCAAGGCTCTCGCCTGGAGCGGGTGTGCGGGAAGAAGCGCAAAGTCCGGATCGGCCGTTTGCTCATCTAGCCACGCGTTGTCAATCATCGAATCGTTCTTCAATTCCTCTTGAATGACTAGCGGCGCTTTTGTTCCTGTACTTGAATCGTGCAGAACGAGCGAGGCATGCGCCTTAAAGTAATGAAGCTGAAACTCCCCTTTCAATTCAGGTGAGAAAATGTTCTCCTCTTCAGGTTTCATCCCCTGCCTGCTTTTTGGCGTCGGATGCATCAGATGGCCGAGCAAAAGCGACTGCTCCGCTTCGATAAACGTAAAATCAGCGCGGCTAAGCTCATTTTGATCATCGGCCCGTTCTTCAACATAACGGCTGATATTTCGGCAGCTCAAAATGATTCTGAGCATGAATTCATCCTCGGCATTCCCGCGGTTTTGCTGAAGAAGCAATTCTTTTGAAGCGAGGGAGACGAGCGTGACATAGTCGAGCGGAAGCGGCTTTCCGTTTTGGGTTGTTTGATAGTAAAGCGGAAATGAGAAAAGGTGCCTTCCCGTCTTCGACCAGTACTTGATCGGAACGATCAGCTCGATTTGCTGGCGTTTCAGCGGGACAATCAGCGTTTTTTGAGAGCCGTCCGCGATCCCACGGGTTTTGATGCCGGTTTCACGCAAATAGCAATTTAAAAAGCTTTGAATCGTGGCGTTTTCTGCTATTTCTTTAAATGAAATCATCTTGTTACCCTCCTGCTATTCGTATAAAGACTTGCCAGCTCTTGAATCCTGCCGAGAATGTCGTCAAGATCCGAAAGTGTCGTCCGCGGATTCAGCAGCGTGAATTTTAAATACGTTTTCCCAGCTGCTGCCGTCTTGGCGATCACCGCCTGTCCCGTTCTGAACAATTCTCTGTGGATACATTTATTCAAACGGTCGTTTTCCGCGCCATCTTCTGAGGCGAGGCAGCGGAAGACGACAGCGTTCAGTTCAGGGTGCGGATTCAGCAGTTCGAACCGATCGCTTGCGGAGATTTTTTCCGCTGCCGCTTTAGCCAATGCGAATGTCCAGTCAATCATCTCGGCGAATGTATCTTCTCCAAGCACACGGAGCGAGACAAACAGCTTTAAAGCGTCAAAGCGCCTCGTCGTCTGAATCGATTTATTGACGAGATGAACGATTCCCTCCGCTTCATCCTCCTCAGGATTTAAATAATCGGCATGATAATCAATCAAGTGGAAATGCCTTCTGTCTTTTACAAGAAAAGCGCCGCAGCTGACCGGCTGATAAAACTGCTTGTGGAAGTCGACGCTGATGGAGTCGGCTCTGTCGATCCCGGCCAATTTATAGCGGCGGGTCCTGCTCAAAATCAACGCCCCGCCATACGCGGCATCAACGTGGAGCCAAAGCCCGTCAGCATGCGCGGCATCCGCAAGCTCGGAAAGCGGATCGATGCTTCCGAAGTCCGTCGTACCGCATGTTGCAACAATCGCAAATGGATGTAAGCCCGATTCCTTCAGCATAGCGGTTTTTCGCTTTAAATCGTAAAGGCTCATCCGCTTTTCATCATCGGTATCGACGAGCACGACGGCGCGCTCTCCGAGTCCGAGCTGGGAAGCCGACTTTTTCACGGTAAAATGAGCATCCTTTGAACAGAGGATCCGCAGCCTGTTCGCTTCCGGCGGCAGGCCGTCCTTCTGTACGTTCCAGTTCCACTGCTTTTCGCAGAAAGCATCGCGGGCCAACAGAAGCCCCATGTAATTAGACTGTGTGCCTCCGCTCGTAAATGTTCCGTCAGCACCCTTTCCGTACTCGAACTTTCGGCAAAGCCACCGCACCATTTCTTCCTCGATTAATGAAGCCGCTCCGCTTTGGTCAAACGAATCCATCGACTGATTCAGCACGCTGATCAGCATCTCTGCAGCTAGCGCCGGGATCAGCGGCGGACAGTGAAGGTGTGCAGCGCATTTTGGATCTTCAACATGAATCCGGTGCGGCAAATAGGCTTCTTTCAGATCCTTGAGAACATCCGCAAGCGGTTCTCCCGCTTCCTGAAACGAAAATAAGCTTTTGATTTCGAGATCCAATTCATTCGGCATCTTCCCGCTGTAGGGCTTCGTCTTGTTCTTCCAATCGGCCCACAGCGTCTCTACAGCGGTCTCGACCGCGTCACGGTATGCTTTGATCCCCTGTTCACCGTTGTGCATGAACAGGGAATCAAAGTTTTTCTGTTTACTTGACTGCTTCATAGACGGCCTCTCTGAAGATCGTGATGATATCGTCGATTTGCGCCTCTGTTACGATGAGCGGCGGCAAGAAGCGGATCACGCTTCCGTGACGGCCTCCAGTTTCAACGATCAGGCCTTTTTCAAAGCATTTTCTTTGAATCACGCTTGCAAGCTCCGCATCAGCCGGATAGCTGCCGTTTGCGTTTTGCTTTTTGTGCGGTGCGACAATTTCGGCGCCGATCATCAGCCCTCGTCCCCGGACATCGCCGATTTCAGGAACGTGTTCCTGAATGTCTTGCAATTCCCGCATGAGCTTCGCACCGACTTTTTCTACATGTGATAGTACATCGTGCTCTTTTATATATTTTAATGTTGCACTTCCGGCCGCCATCGCCATCTGGTTCCCTCTGAATGTGCCGATGTGCGCCCCCGGTCCCCACTGATCAAGATCTTGATCATAGATGACGACAGACAGAGGAAGGCTTCCGCCGATCGCTTTTGAAAGGACGATGACATCCGGTATAATGCCGGCGTGCTCGAACGCAAACATTTTTCCGGTTCTGCCGATGCCGGTCTGCACTTCATCGATGATCAGAGGAATTCCGCGTTCTTTTGTGATCCTTCTCATCTCTCTTATCCATTCAGCCCGGGCCGGAACTGAGCCTCCTTCTCCTTGTACGGCTTCAAAGATCATCCCTGCCGGCTGTAAAACTCCGCTTTCCGGATCATCCAGCATATTTTCGATATATGCGCTCGACAGCTTGTGGCTTGCCTCTCCTCCTCTTCCAAACGGGCAGCGGTATTCATACGGATATGGCAGGAAATGCACATCAGGCATGAGACCCTGGACGTTTTCCTTAGGAGATAAATTCCCGCTCAGCGCCATCGTTCCGTGAGTTGCTCCATGATAGGCGCCGTGAAACGACAAGATGGTTCTTTTCCCTGTTGCCGTTTTGACAAGCTTGAGAGCGGCTTCGATCGCATCGCCGCCGGTCGGGCCGCAAAACTGTATCTTCGCCCGTTTGGCAAACGCCTCAGGAAGGCTTGCAAATACTTCGTTGACAAACTCTTCTTTGATTTCCGAAGTAATATCAAGGGTGTGCAGCGGGCGTTTTTCATCAATCATTTTTTGAATCGCTTCAATCACAACTGGATGATTATGACCAAGCGCAAGCGTCCCCGCTCCTGCCAGGCAGTCATAATATTGCTTTCCATCCGCATCAGTCACCAGGACGCCTTCCGCTGTTTGCATGGCAAGCGGAAATCTTCTCGGATATGAACGCGCATTAGATTCTCTTCTATTTTGCTGCTCCAAAAACACTTGATTTTTAGAACTCGTTTGTACAGGCATAGAAAGCATTCCTCCAATTGATAAAGATTATCATTTTCAATGACAAAAAAAGTGTATATTTTGTGACACCGGCATGTCAATAAGATTCAGAAAAATAGGACGTTTCTCATAACGAGGCAACATGAAGATTTCCTCTGCTGCAAATTCATCTGCTAATATGAATCAATAGTTCCTTGAATGATATGTTAATGGAATTTTATGGACTGTTTTTAAATAACCTGAGGCCTGAAATGTAAAGCGGGGCAGCTGCTGAACATCGATTTTTCAGCAGCCGGTACAGCCGGGGCTCACATGAGTTTCCCGGCGAGTTCTGCGATTGTTTGAATGCTGTAGCGAAGTTCTTCTAAAGAGGCGTACGAATAGGACAATCTGATGCTGTATTTGGCTTCCTTATCGTAGAGGGTGCCCGGATTGATGAGGATGTTTTTTTGTAATGCTTGTTCGAACAAAGCGCTGAGCGAGAGCGGTTTTAGAAATGTGACCCAAATGTAAAACCCGCCTGAGGGCTTTTCCCAGCGGGCGATTCCTCTGCAATAGGTCTCAAGACACCGGAGCGCCTCATCCCGCCTTTGTCTCAGTTCGCCTTTGACCCGGCTGAGATTTTCATCATAAAGCCCGCTAGAAAGCCACTTTGCAGCCGCCCATTGCGACAATGAACTTGATCCGTAGTCTGTCTGCATTTTAATATCGGCAAGCCTCTCGATGACGGGTTCCGGACCTGCGACCCAGCCGATGCGGAGGCCGGGGCTGACGGTTTTCGATAGTGTGCCGACATAAAGAATGCTGCCTTCTCTGTCCATGGCCTTCAGCGGCGATGACGGCGGACCGTCAAGCTGCAAATCGCCGTATGCATCATCTTCAATAACAGGGAGCGACAGCCGCTTGCTGATTTGAATCAGCTCGCGCTTCCGGTCTTCGGACATCAGTTTGCCCGTCGGATTGTGAAATGACGGAATCGTGTACAACAGATCGGCGCCATGCCGTTTTTTTACCGCCGGAATGACGGACGGGTCTAATCCCCCGGCATCCATTGGAAGCCCGCAAAGCCGCATGTCCATCGATTGAAAAACGTGCAGCGAGTATAGGTATGACGGCTTTTCCGTCAACACGACGGCTCTCCGCTTCAAAAGGCCGATCGATATGAGCTGCAGCGCCTGAAGTGCTCCGGAGACGATCAGAATCGAATCGGCTGATACACGTACACCCTTTCGGCTCAGATGCTCCGCCAGCACCTCTCTTGTATAGCGGTTTCCTTTCGGTTCTTCATACCCGAGCATCAGCCTATCAGATGCGGCGCCGCGAAGAATCTTTTCCATCTGTTGATAAGGCAGCAATTCAGGTGCCAGTTCACCTGTGCCGAGCCTGATGATGCCTTCTGCAAACTCCTGCCTGTTGATTTCCTGAACCGTCATTGAATTGGGGCGGTGAATCCCCGATCGTACATAACTCGTCCAATCCAGCGGCGGCCCCGCCGTAAATCCTGACCAAGTTTGATTGGCCACCTTTGTACCTCCGCCCCGGTTGCCTTCAAGAAACCCTTGAGCTGTCAGCTCGTCAAGAGCCGCGGTCACCGTGCTTCTATTCACTTGAAACATGGAGGCCAGCTTGCGTTGGGAAGGGATTTTCGTCCCGGCCGGCCATTCCCCCTGCAAAATCTTCTCTTTTATGATTTGTTCGATTTGCTGGTATAGCGGAATGTCTGAATGTCTGTTCAGCTGTCTGTGCACTTCATGTTCAGCTCCTTTTTTAAAGGATAGCATTTGGCTGGGCAATTAGACCAGCCAAATGGCCGGAGACATTCCCCGTTTCTTGCTCTACAATAAAACGGATGTTTTGAATGAAAGGGGTTTTTGCAGTAATGAACGCAGCTATTCACGGAATCATTCTCGCTTTTGGACTGATCTTGCCGCTCGGCGCGCAAAATGTCCTGATTTTTCAGCAAGGGGCTGCATCATCTAGCATTTGGCGCGTTATGCCGCTTGTCATCTCCGCATCGTTGTGCGATTCCCTCCTGATTATACTTGCAGTCACAGGTATTTCCGCGGCTGTCGCTGGTCTTCCCGAAGTTAAATTTGTCCTTTTGGCCGGAGGATTTCTGTTTCTCATTTATATGGGATGGGCCACATGGAGAAGCAAGCCAGCAGTGGGAAGCGCGTCCGAAGCTATGCCGGCCAAAAAGCAAATCGCCTTTGCTGCGGCCGTGTCGCTCTTAAATCCGCACGCCTTGCTCGATATCGTCGGCGTAATCGGCACGAACTCTTTAGCGTATGAAGGAGCGGATCTTTGGCTATTCACCTGTGCATGCATGATGGTTTCGTGGCTATGGTTCCTAGGACTTGCCGCAGCGGGAAGACTTCTCAAACAGCTCGATTCGCAAGGGTTCGTACTGACCTTGTTCAATAAAGGATCTGCGGCTGTTATGTGGGGGCTGGCCGCCTACCTCGGCGCCTCGCTGTTTACCTGATTTTGAGAACGCGGCTTCTGTCCGCATAAACCTGAGAAGCAGCGAGCACAATAAGGACATCCGGTAACCCGGTATTGACCAATCGCTGATGAGGGATGTCCATGTTTCGAAAATATAAAAGAAAGGGAGCCGGATTGCGGAGCGCTCCCATTACGAGAGATGCCCTTCGTGATGCCACCGCCGGTATGGCTGATGCGGTGATCGAAGAGCATGAAACAAAAGGCGGACAAAAAGCAGTAATTTACTATTTACATACGATCATTGACCGGGTGCTGTTGCAGCAGTCGATCATCAGGCCTCTGATCACGAGTGGCGAAGAAGAGTTAATATATCGCTGTTTAAAAACCTTTGTTTTGCACGTGGAACCGATCGTATCTTTGGAAAATGCAAAAGAGTGGCTGATGTCCGGTTCGATCATCATCCATGATCCGGCTCAGCAGCAGTGGTTTGCCATTCCTGCTGAAAATCGGGTCGGCCGGCCAATCGAACCGTCTCAAACCGAAACGGTGATGTACGGTCCGAAAGACAGTTTTACCGAACAGCTCGACGTCAATCTTTCTTTGCTGCGGCGCAGGCTGCCTTTAACCAATTTAAAAGCGGAAAGGCTGACGGTCGGTTCGCTCAGCAAAACATCCGTTGTCATCGTTTATATTGCCGGATTAACCAATCCAGAATTGATTGAGGAAGCCAGAAAAAAAATCGCGGAAACCGATTTTGACATGATCTTCGATTCCGCACAGCTCACTGAATTAATTGAAGATCATCATCATTCGATTTTCCCGCAGTTCCAGCAGACCGAGCGTCCCGACATTTCCGCATACAATTTAAGCATTGGCAAAATCGCCATATTGGTCGATCAGACGCCGTTTGTTTTACATGCACCAATCACGTTTTTTCATCTATTTCACTCCGCTGAAGATTATACGACGCGCTGGCCGGTTGCTAGCTTTTTTAGAATGCTGCGCTACGCCAGTTTTTTTCTGTCTATTTTGTTAATACCTTTGTATGTCGCCTTGTCGACTCATCATTATCATATGTTTCCGCTCCAGATCCTTTACGTGCTGATCGAATCAAGGAGCAAAGTGCCGTTCACCCCGTTTTGGGAAGCGGTCCTTATGCTGCTCGTCATTGAAATTATTAAGGAAGCCAGCGTGCGGATGCCGACAAAATCAAGTTCAACATTGGGGGTCATCTCGGGGATTGTGATTGGGGAAGCGGCGGTGCAGGCCGGCTTTGTCAGCAAAGTGCTGATCGTTTTGGTCGGCATCTCAACGGTCGCGTCATTTTTGGTTCCCAACTACATCATCGCCAAAGGGCACACTATGATTCATTTTACGATGCTTGTATTCTCCGCCTGTCTCGGTTTTTTCGGATTGATCTTCGGAATGATCGGGCTGTTTGTTCATTTGAACGGGCTCACTTCTCTCAAGCAGCCTTATTTTGCACCGATTACTCCATTATATTGGCGCGATTGGCTCGATCTTTTTATACGAAGTCCATTGATTTGGCTGAAAAAGCGCCCCGAATACCTGCATCCCCTGCAAAAATGGCGGTACGTAAAAAGGAGATGAAGCGGCTTGAGTTCTTTTCAATTATTTCATAAGACACGGCCTCTCGGCGGCATTTACATCGCCCTTATCGCCAACCGTATGCAAGTCCTTTTTTTCATTTTGGTTCTGCCGATGTATCTCGTTCACCCTTACATGATGTTCGTCATGCTCGCTGTCGGAATGCTGTCCCAGCTCAACTTGTACCTGTTGTCCAAATGGCTGTCTTCTCCAGCTGCCGCAAAAGGCTACGAAGGCTTCGCCGCCCTCTTCGGCGAACGCAAGCTGCGATTTTTTATTCTGATCGGCTTAATTCAACTCGCGCTAAAGATCGCGATCATGATCACAAGCTACGCCGAAACAGTGAGACATTTCATCTTTCCCGCGATCAATATCAACTGGCTCGTGATCTTTATTCTGGTTATCAGCGGGTATGCTGCCTCCCGAGGCATGGAAAATACGATGCGCTTTGTCATTATCGCCTTTATGTCATCATTTTGGATGGTGTTCCTTTTTATCAGATTTTATATACCCCCGATCGCTTCCTTGACTGATTTATACCCGCTGATTCCTTTTGAATGGACTGAACATTCTTGGAAGGCACTACTCGTCATGTGGTCTTCTTTTTCCAGTCCCGAGTATTTGATTTGTCTGGCTCCGTGGTTCAGCAAGGAAGCAAATGTGCTGAAATGTTTATCGGTCGGTAATGCGATTTCACTCTTCGAATACTTGTTTTTGTTTATCGGTGCACTGTTTTTCTACGGCTCCTCTTATTTGCGGGAAACCGTTTTTCCGGTGATGAACATGCTCCGCTATTTGCAGTCGCCGATTTTGGAGCGGATCGATACGTTTCTTCTGTCTGCCCATATGTTTCATTTTGCGTTTGTGATCGCAATTTTTTTGCTCTGCTTTTACGGAGGCATCCGTATTTTATTTAAAAGGGTGTCCAAACCGGTAACACGAAGAGGATTTCTGTTCAGCTTCCTTCTGATCATGGGATGTTCGCTCATCATGAGCACCTGGTTTTGGCAGTCCGGAAAGGAGCAGAATATGTGGTTTTTGATCGAAGTATCCATCGGAGCCGCCACTTATGCATTGATTCCGGCTATTCTTGTCATCGCCGGAAAACGAAAGGGGCGCATACCATGACCAGCGGAAAACGCCTCATATTAAACTGCTGTATCGTACTTGGGATTTTCATAGCGGTTGCAGGCTGCTCTCCATTTGTCGAAAACAATGAGATCGAAGAAATCTCACCGGTTACCTTTTGGTACATGAAAGAAGGAAAAAAAGGAAAGATCTCGATGAGCACCGTCGTCCCTCCGGTAGGCCTTGAAAAAAAGCGGCTGTTCAGCACTGAAGTCGATATGATCAAACAAGCAGGAAAGCGCTTTAATTTAAATTATTACAACGAGCTGAAAAACGGGCAGCTGAGAATGGTGATGATCGAAGAAAATCTCGCCGACAAGGGCATACTTCCGATTGTCAACACGCTCCTGTCAGACCCGAAAATCGGCCCCCGCCTTTATCTCATCCTCGTCAAAGGCGATTTTGACAAATATATACTGAGCGAATTGAAGCAAAGCGAGAATTTTGACTTTTATCTTTATCAGACGTTAAGGCATTTTGAAAGAGCCAACCAGGGTGAAATGAGCATCGTCAACCTGCATCAATTCAAAAACCAGCTGTACACCCACTTTTCAGATCCATACGTGCCTGTTTTCAGAACCGATGGAAACCAGTTCACATATGAAGGAACAGGACTTTTCCGAAACGACAAATTCGTGAAGGTCCTGGCCGGCATAGACGATCAAATTTTTCAGCTGATCAACAATAACAGGTTCCTGAAGTTCCTCACGATCCCCAACTTGTCTATCGTGATCGGCCAAGTCCGCTCAACCGTCACGTTCGACTTGAATCAAAACAATACGGCTTTATCAATGAAGGTCAGCCTAAACGCGGGAATTGAAGAATATACAGGCGATAAAAACTTGCAGGATCAAAGCGAATTCAACGCACTTGTCCATGATGTAGAATCTGAATTGGAAAAGAAAACGGCGGATATGATAAAGGACATGCAAAACATTCGGGTTGATCCGCTTGAAGTCGGCGGCGAAGCGCTGTTTCCGTTTACAAAGCCGATGAGCGACAAAGCGTGGCTGAAGCGTTGGGAGAACATGGATGTTAAGGTGGACTACCAGCTGAATCTGAGACCGATTGAGAATACGCAATAAGGTGACAGTTGGTTGAAAACGCGGGGAGAAAGGCCGCACCGGGCGGAGAAACGTTTTCTTCCGCCCTGCTTTCTGTTGATCCTATGTGACCGCAGTCCCCATTTCATACCGTAAGCTGTTTCGTCTGATACTGGATCTTGACGGGCTTGCCTGTTGACCAGGAATGCGTGGCCGCAAGCGCGATTTCCAAATTGACTGCAGCATCCACTTCAGTCACAATCGGTTTCGTTTTGTTGCGAACACACTCGGCAAAGTGCTGCAGCTCCAAGCAGTACGCTTCATGGAACCTCGCCTGGAAATCGGGAATGATATTATAGCTGCTCCCCTGTCCGGTCCGCACGGTAACCGCCGGGTTCCGCAGCGTCCCGATGAAGATGCTGCCGTCCGTTCCGATGATTTCGGCGCGTATATCGTGGCCGTAAGACGAATTGCGGCTTGCTTCCGCATCACCCGCCGCTCCCGACTCAAACTCCATATAGGTGAGTGCCTGATCGACGTCATGGCATCCCGGCATAAACGCGTGCTTCAAAACCCTTCCGTGACCGGAAACAGCAGTGATTTCAGCCCCCATTAAATAACGCGCGATATCATAATCATGAATCGAACAATCGACGAAAATACCGCCGCTTTTTTTGATGAATTCAGCCGGAGGAGAGCCAAAATCGCGCGTGAACCCTTTATAATAGATCGGTTTGCCGATCTCTCCGGTATCGATCCTCCTTTTGGCATCCGCATAAGCAGGATCAAACCGCCTCATAAACCCTACCTGGCAAATCACGCCCGTTTCTTTGATTTTGGAAATGACTTCTATTGATTCTTCAAGATTTAATGTCAGCGGCTTCTCGACGAAAATCTGTTTGCCGCATTCGGCCGCCTGTTTGATGACTTCGGCATGAGTAGATGTCGGCGTAACGATGACGACGGCATCAATCTCTGGGTCGCGCAGGCATTCAAACGGATCTTCAAACCACTTTCCAACACCCAGTTCAGCAGCAATCTCCCTCGCCCTTCCCCCTGCCGGGTCGGCTACAGCCGCGAGCAGGACTCCGGGCACCTCGGTTTTGAGGTTTTTCGCGTGGTAATAGCCGAGCCTTCCGAGCCCCAATACGGCGCATCTCACTAATTCTGTCATTTTCTTCTCCCCCTTTGCATCTTATGAAAGCGCTTTATTAATTAGAGAAAGCGCTTGCTCATTTCATTTCGGATTTTACCCTGTATTTATTTTATCCGCAATGGTTTTTAGAATTTAATTAGGTCAAGCGCTTGCTCTTTATAAACGAAAAAAGAGCGTTTTTCTATTAAAACCCGCTCTTTTCGGCATATGCTTCTTTTTTAAATGGAGGGGCCGTCGACTGTCTGACGACAAGTTCAGGCGTGAGAATGATTTTGCTTTTCGAGCTTTTCTTGCCGCTGATTTCTTCGGCAAGCAGCTCGGCCGCACGGCGGCCCATTTCTTCAATCGGCTGCGACACTGTCGTCAGCGGCGGATCGGTCATTTCGGCTAAAAACGTATTATCAAAGCCGATGACCGATAAATCAGTTGGAACATGAAGCCCCCATTCCCTTGCAGTCTGAATGACTCCGCACGCGAGCACATCATTCATGGCGAAAACGGCGGTCGGAATGTTGCTTTCGAAAATTTGACCGGCTGCTTTTTTGCCGCATTCCAGGGAAAAACCGGCTCCGGCAATGAGCAATTCATCCACTTTGATGCCGGCTTCATCCATCGCTTTTTCGAAACCTTTCAGCCTGTCTTTTTCTCCGGTTGTCGATCCGTCGCCGGCGATGCAGGCGATTGTCTTATGGCCGAGCGAAATTAAATGCCGCGTCGCTAAGTATCCGCCCATAAAATCGTCGATGACCACGACATCCATCGGAACAAGAGCGCGGTCCTGGGAAATCATCACGAGCGGTATGCCCTCTTTTGCAATATCCTCGAGGGCAGCCATGCTCTCCTGATTTTCGATGCCGGTTGCAAAAATGATCCCGTCGGCGCTTTTTTGCTTGAGCACTGAGAAATACGTTGTCTCCTTTTTCGGATCGCGGTCAGTACTGCACATCATAATACTGAAGCCAAGCTCGCCCGCCCGCTTTTCAATGCTTTTGGCAAGCTCGCCGAAAAACGGGTTTGCAATATCGGGCGTCAACAGGCCGATAATGTTCGTGCGCTTTCCCGTAAGCGCAGAAGCGTGAACATTCGGCTGGTAATCGAGTTCTTTCATGACGGCATGCACTCTTTCCCTTGTCGACCTGCTGATTCTCCCGGTATTGTTGATCACCCGGGAAACCGTGGAAATCGAAACGCCGGCCGCTTCTGCTACATCATAAATGGTTTTTTTCATTTTGGTCCCCTCTAGTCCGCTGATGAAAGATTTCTAATATTATATTATAGAGCGTGTCAACTTCCGCCGCAAATCAGCTCCCACTCCTCCCGCAGGATTCCGTATCTGATTGAATCGTAATAGACTCCGTCATAATATCTGACTTTGCGAATTCGGCCTTCCATCTTAAATCCGGCTTTTTCGGCGCACCTCATCATCCGCCTGTTACCGGACCACGTCGTCATTCCGATTCTCGGCACATCGACGTTTTCAAACAGGAAGCTGACCCATAATTCTACGGCTTCCGTGCCGTATCCTCCGTTCCAAAATCGCGGATCATAGATGCCGATTCCGCATTCCAGCCAGCGTGTCGGCCGGCATTCCCAATAGTAAGAAACGGTTCCTTTCAGCTCTCCTTCGATCTCTATCGCCAAATAGCGCGGCGGTTTTTCTTTTAAAGCCGGCACAAAAGAGTCGAGAAAATATTGAAACGGTTCGGGCTGAAGCGGAAAATAAGGGGCATCCCATTTTTTCCATTCAGGGTTTTGAGTTCCGTAAATCATCCTCCATAATCCGGGCAGGTCATCCATTGTGATCGTACGCAGTTTTACTTTTTCACCATTGATGGATGCCAAACTTTTCTCCTCCTATGCTTTGAAAATATCACTCAATATTTCTCTTCATCATCTTTCTGTATTCAACGGGCGAAATCCCTTCTATTTGTTTAAACAGCTTTGAAAAATATGTCGGATCATCGATTCCGACTTGTTCGGCAATCGATGACATTTTGTCGTTTGTAGAAGAGAGGAGCCGCTTCGCTTCAAAAACCTTAGCCTTATTGGCGTATTGACCCGGTGTGATGCCGAACACCTTTTGCATGCAGCGGGTAATGTAGTCCTGGTGATAATGAAGGGCAGCCGAGAGCTGCTCCATGCTGAGCTTTTCCTTATAGTGACGGTCGATGTAATGCTGCGCTTCGGATGCCACACGCTCACTCGCCGAAGGAATGTGGAACGCCTCCTTTTGCAAGTGAATCAGCAGCTCTTCGAATAAGAGCTGCTTCCGAAGAGGCAGGTCGGAATTTTGGGCGGAATCGTCAATCAAACGCCTAAACTGCTGTTCAATAAACGCTTTTTGGTCGATCTTTCCCTTTCTCGGAATCTTTAAATGATATAATGTCGGCGTTTCAAACGTCCCCTTCTTCAGCTTGAGTTCGGTCCAGTTCTCACCTCCCTGCTGCGCGAAGCCATAGGACGGCTCCTGAAAGTGCAGCCAAAAATAGCGGGTATCGTTTTGACAGCCGTGGTGTCCATAATGCTCGAGCCCCGGAACAAGGATGATGTATTCCCCTTCCCGGATCTGATGGGGCTCGCCGTCCTCAGTTAAAAATAGTTCCCCCTGTATTACATATAAGAGATCAAACACGGAATATTCACGCCTCACATGCTTTTCCCCTCTTTTGAACAGTCCTTCTCCGCCGGTTATCAACACAGGGAGCGGCGGAATTGTAAAGATGATATGTTCCATGTTCTCTCCCCTTTTCATCAAGTCGGATTTCTCCAAGAAGTATCGGTTTCGTCTCTTCTTATTATAAGAAAATGGCGTTACACTATAAAACGGATTTTTAAAAGAAAGGGGTTAAACGCCATGAAAAAAACAGCACCTCAAAACCTCTCTTTATTCACATTGACTTGGCCTATCTTTATCGAGGTTTCATTATATATGTTAATGGGCAACGCAGATACCCTGATGCTCAGCCAATATTCCGACGACAGCGTGGCAGCCGTCGGCGTCAGCAACCAAATGCTGAACTTGATCATTGTGATGTTCGGTTTTATCGCAACAGGAACAACCGTCATTATTTCTCAATTTTTAGGAGCACGGCAAAAAGCCGAAGCGATGGAAGTCGGCTATGTTTCCATCAGCGCCAATTTTATCATCAGTCTATTCATCAGTGCGGCAATTTATATATTTGCCAAACCGCTTTTATTGATGATGGGTCTGTCCGCCAACCTGCTTGCCGAGGCCGGCATCTTTCTCCAGATCGTCGGCGGACTGTCCTTTATCCAAGCGCTCATCATGACGTTCAGCGCTATTTTGAAAAGCTACGGGCATACAAAGGACACAATGGTTGTCACCATCGGCATGAATATCCTGAACATCGCCGGCAACTATCTTGTCATATTCGGACCGTTCGGCTTTCCGGTTTTAGGCGTAGCCGGCGTGGCAATGTCCACTTCAATCGCCCGCATCATCGGCCTTTTGGCGATCGCTCTGCTTGTCAAAAAGCGCGTCGGCATGCCGCTGTTGTCCAAACGGCTGTTTGTCTTAAAGAAAAGTCATCTGAAAAAACTGCTGAAAATCGGGATTCCTTCAGCAGGGGAGCAGCTTTCGTATAACGCGTCACAGATGATTGTCACCTATTTTATCACGCTGATGGGCGCGCAGGCGCTGACGACAAAGGTCTATACCCAAAATTTGATGATGTTTATCATGCTTTTCGGTACAGCGATCAGCCAAGGAACGCAAATCTTAATCGGACGCCATATCGGCGCGAAACAATTTGATGAAGCATACAGCCGCTGTCTGAAAAGCCTGTGGTGGGCTCTGGCCATTACAACATTTACTTCCGTTCTCTTCGCTGTGTTTTCAAAACAGCTGATCGGCATTTTCAGCAGCAATCCTGATATTATCGCAACGGCCAGTATACTGATCCTTTTGACGATTATCCTGGAGCCGGGCCGCTCGTTTAACGTGGTCATCATTAATTCTCTCAGAGCTGCGGGAGACGCGAAATATCCGGTTTATATGGCGATTGTCTCAATGTGGGGAATCGGCCTTCCGATCGCTTATATTTTCGGCATTCAGCTTGGATTCGGCCTGGCGGGAATTTGGTTTTCTTTCATCGCCGACGAATGGGTCAGAGGCATTTTGATGTACAGAAGATGGAGATCTAAAATGTGGCTTCAAAAAGGATTTGCAGCATAACCTGCTTTCAACAGAAAGCAGGTTTTTCATGTTATAAAAGTTAACGAAAATTTCATTCTATGAACACAGACCTCTCGAAGAATAGGTCTAATAGATTAATTTTTTTGAAAATTCGTATTGATTTTCAATTTACTTTTACGTATGATAATAAACATAACAATACACGTAATAAAACCTTACACCAAAAGGAGGATTTACATTGTGAAAAAAATCGAAGCGATTATACGCCCCGAACAGTTTCCCCGCCTCCGTAAAAAGCTTGAAGAGGTTGGCATAAACGGATTAACAGTCTCAGAGGTTGCCGGCTGCGGCCAGCAGCGCGGGAAACAGGCTTTGTTTCGCGGCACCTCCTATGAAATCAAGCTGCTGCCTAAAGTGAAAGTCGAGATGGTGATTGAATCGGAGAGCGTTGATGAAATTATCAAAATCATCGAAAGCACATGTTCGACAAATACGGTCGGCGACGGAAAAGTCTTTGTGCTTCCGATTGAAAACGCGATTCGAATCAGGACAGGGGAATCCGGAAAGGAAGCGATTGTGTAAAACGCCCAATTCCCTTTTGCCTCTTTTAGCCGATACTTTAGAAAGGATGATTCTTATGAAAACCAAGGTATCTTTCGTCCTGTTCCTCAGTTTTTTCCTCGCAGCATCAGCTCTGGCCGCCGAACCGACGGCGCAAACGGTCAATGATTCGGTCAACATGACTTGGGTGGCCATCGGCACTCTGCTCGTCTTTTTTATGCACGCCGGTTTCGCGATGGTTGAATCAGGCTTTACGAGAGCTAAAAACACGTTAAACATTTTAATGAAAAACTTTCTGACGATCTCTATCGGCTCCATCCTTTATTTCTTCGCCGGATATGCGTTGATGTTCGGGGACAGTGCCGGCGGGTTCATCGGCACAAGCGGTTTTGCTTTAGCGGGTGATCAGGATGTCGGATTTTTCGTCTTTCAAGCCGTGTTTGCCGCTACATGCGCAACCATAATTTCCGGCGCTGTCGCTGAACGGATGAAGCTTGGCAGCTACATGATCTTGACGCTGTTTATGACCGGTCTCATCTACCCGGTTGTCGGCCATTGGACTTGGGGTGAAGGCTGGCTGTACGACCTCGGATTTGTTGATTTTGCCGGATCTGCGATCGTTCACTTAACAGGCGCCGCGGGCGCGGTTGCGGCTGTCATGTTTCTCGGGCCGCGGATCGGAAAATATGCAAACAGAAAGGTCAACGCCATTCCAGGACACAGCATTCCGCTGGGCGCACTCGGCGTCTTCATCCTGTGGTTCGGCTGGTTTGGGTTCAACGGCGGAAGCACGCTTGCGGCTGATCCCGCCGCCGTCCCCCACGTCATCACCACAACCCTTTTATCGGCATCGGGCGGAGTCGTCAGCTCGGCGCTTTTCACTTATTTCCGTTACGGCAGGATCGACCCTTCCCTGACGCTGAACGGCGCGCTTGGCGGACTTGTCGGAATTACCGCGGGCGCGGACGGCGTTTCATTTACAGGCTCGATATTGATCGGATGTATCGCCGGTGTCATTTTAGTTGTCGGCGTTCAGTTTATCGACCAGGTGCTGAAGCTTGACGATCCCGTCGGCGCCATTGCCGTTCACGGTGTTTGCGGTGTTTGGGGGACGCTTGCAGTCGGGCTTTTCAATACATCGAGCGGTCTCTTTTACGGAGGAGGAGCCGCACAGCTCGGCATTCAAGCCGTCGGCATTTTGGCGATCGCAGCCTGGACCCTCGCTGCCACATCGGTTGTCACTGCTGTATTGAAAGCTCTCGCTCCGATCAGGGTATCAAAAGAAGAGGAAATTTCCGGACTCGATTATGCCGAACACGGTTCTTCCGCATACGAGTATAAAGAAAGCTACATCGATCAGGGCAATGTTGACGAAAGCTCCGCTTTCGGAACGGATCTTGTCTCTCGGCTCAACAATTTAAAGCCGGGACCGTCTTCCAAAACAGAACAGGTTTGACTCTCATCCATTCGGTCAGCTGATCATTAAAATCAGCGGCGGTGTTCAAAAAACGCCGCCGTTTCTTTTGCCAAAACGCATAACACCCGGCATATGCCGGGTGTTTTATGTTATTCCTCGATATCAATTCGATAGGTCTCAAACCAAGTATGGATTTGGGCAAGGTGCGCGATCAGCTGCGGCCCCTTCATCAATTGTCCGTACCAGGGAACTTGAAATGATGCGCCCTCCGTCTCAATCAACCGCTCCAATTTTTTCTTGTCTAAGAAAACATAAAGCGCCGAGTCTTTTTGCTCCAGCAGCGACTCCAGCCAGCGAATGACAGCTTTCGTATAAGCCGGGTGGTGCGTTTTCGGATATGGGCTTTTTTTGCGGTACAGCACTTCATCAGGTAAAATGCCTTCCAGCGCCTTGCGGAAGATGCCTTTTTCACGGCTGCCATGCATTTTGACATCCCACGGAATATTCCAGACATACTCGACAAGCCTGTGATCCGCAAACGGAACCCGGACTTCGAGGCTCGCCCCCATGCTCATTCTGTCTTTTCGGTCCAAGAGCGTTGTCATAAACCAGAGCATATTTAAGTAAAACAGCTCTCTCCTTCGTTTCTCCGTACCCGTTTCTCCTTCCAGCAGCGGTGTTTCTTTAACCGTTTCCTCGTATTTCGCCTTCACATATTCGCTGAGATTCAGCTTTTTCTGCCAGCCGTCCTGCAGAAGTCCGATCCGTTCTTCCATTGATCTCATCCATGGGAAACCTTTCACATCTTCTGCCGAATGGAACCAAGGGTAGCCGCCGAAAATTTCGTCCGCGCATTCCCCGGAAAGGCTTACGACAAAATCTTTTTTTATCTCGCGGCAAAACCACAGCAGGGAAGAATCGACATCAGCCATCCCTGGCAAATCCCGGACCAGTACGGCTTCTTCCAAATAAGCGGCCAGCTCCTCCTGGGAAATCACGCAGTTGTGGTGAACCGTTCCGAATGCATCGGACATTTTTTTAATCCACGGGCCGTCGGCGTTTGGCTGAAATGAGCTCGACGTAAAATATCGCTCATTGTCTTCATAATCGATCGAAAACGTATGAAGGGGCGCCTTTCCTTCTTTCTCAAAATGCTTGGCGGCCGTTGCGGTAATGGCGCTCGAATCGACCCCTCCTGATAAAAACGTACATACCGGCACATCAGACACAAGCTGCCTTGTGACGGCGTCCTGAAACAACGACCGCACATTTTCCACCGTTTCGTCAAAGCTGTCCGTATGCTTCTCGCTTTTCACATTCCAGTAGCGCCAAACCGTTAAACCGTCTTTTGAGAAAATCATCGCATGCCCCGGGCGGATCTCCTTTATTCCTTTAAAAACACCGCTCCCCGGCGATCTCGACGGCCCGAGGCCGAAAATTTCGGCCAGCCCTGAACGGTCGACCTTTGCTTTCACTTCAGGGTGAGCGAGAATGGCTTTGATTTCAGATCCGAACAAAAAAGATGAGTCCTGTTCGGTGTAAAAGAACGGTTTAACGCCGAGCCGGTCGCGTGCCGCAAAAAGAAGATCGCGCTTTTCATCCCATACCGTAAATGCAAAAATTCCGTTCAGCCTGTTGATGCATTCCTCTTTCCATTCCATGTATGAATGAAGCAAAACCTCTGTATCTGAGTGGCTCCTGAATTGATGCCCCCGCTGCCTAAGCTCCTTCCGCAAATCTTCCGTATTATAGAGCTCGCCGTTATAGCAAATCGTATAATCGTATCCTTGATGTGTGCGGGTCATCGGCTGTCTGCCGCCTTCCAGATCCACAACTGCCAAACGTTTATGTCCGAATAAAACATGACGCTTTCCCCAAATATTCGTATCATCCGGTCCTCTTTTCGAAAGCGTATCAGTCATTTTTTCCATGATTGACTGCTCTCGGACAAGCGGCTTCTTAAAATCGACCCACCCCGTTATTCCACACATTGTCGATCAGCTCCAATTCTAATGTTCTTCCTCTGCTTTAGGCTTCACTTCCTTTGTCACTTTACCTATTTTATGCACCTTAAAATAATAGTTGAATTGTCCAACAGAGTCTTGTATGAGACAAGCTCGTTTTGGAAAAAACGAAATAAGAAAGGAGACCGCCCATGGACACCGAACGCCAAAAACGACTTTATGCCGAAAAGCGCAAATGGATTTACGGCAAAATTTTGATGGAAGACGGGATCTGCCTGATTGAAAATGAAGAAGGAGATTTATTTCTGGTTGAAAGCCTGAACAGCCCAGGAGTTTTCATCAGCATAGACGGAGAATGGCAAAAAGCCGAACTGTTTGATCAATTCGCCGTAACGGAAAAGCCGGAGACCGTGAAGCTGACAGGCGGAGAATCGATCCGTTATCTGAAAACGGTAAAACAGGCATTTCTCGAATTTTTGAACGATCTGGAAGACGGACAGTTCTATTCTTTTTTGGATCAGCTGAACAGCCTCGGCTTCTCCGTCTTTGACTGCGTCTTCGCCTATAACGGCCTGAGTTTTTGGCCCGGGAAAAAGGATGTGAAGGGCGTTTCGTTTTATCAGTTTTCTCATGATATGAAACAATGCGCCTTGCAGCATCATTACGAACGAAAAGAGGAATGGAAGGACAGATTCGAATGGACCGCTTCAGACGGGGAACGAATCGTGATGATTTCAACCTTCAAGCCGCCGACATAAAAAGACACCAGTCCTGATTAAGAACCGATGTCTTTTAATTAAAACACTTTAAAGCCCAGAGGAAGCCGGAGTCCAAGCACAACCGTCAAAAGCAGAACGACAATAAAGCCGATCCAGATCCCAGTGGCCGCTTTTCCGTTTTTCCTGCGAATTAAAAGCATTTCCATGAATCCGATGGTGATGAGACCGAGCAAGGCCTTTGCTATGTATTCTCCGTTCCATGCCGTAAACATTAAAAAGAGCTGCGCCCCGGTAATGATCACGATAATATAGAATAAGCGGAGAATCATATGTGTAATTTTTGCGCCTTTGCTGTTTCCAGATGAGTAAAGTCCGTAAGCAACGAACACTAAAATGAGCGCGATCACCCAAGACGTGATATGCATATGCGTCATATTCGTTTTTCCCCCTATCAAATCAGGTATCGTTCTTATCTTATCATGAACCGGTCCATTAAACAAAACAATGTGAACGCTGTCATTTCCGCAGTAAAAAGACGCTGAAGCCATTTATCAGCGCCTTTTTCATTTATTTGTTTTTGTTCTTTTTCATGCTTTTCGATATCTGTTTCCACCGCTTTTTTTCCTGCTGCATCGCCCGTTTATCCGTTTTTCTTTCGAGGTATTCGAGCTCTTTTTTTAATTTCAGGTAGCTTTGGAACCGGCCCGCATCCAGTCTGCCGTCAGCCAGCGCCTCCTGCACGGAGCAGCCGGGCTCTGTTTGATGCCGGCAGTCTGAAAATCGGCATGTTTCCGCAAGCTGGTCAATATCGCTGAAACTCTGCCTGAATCCTTCTTCCGATTCCCAAAGCTCCAAGGCCCGCATCCCCGGCGTATCGATTAAAAGCCCGCCTTCAGGCAGCATAAACATCTCCCTGTGTGTCGTCGTATGCCGCCCTTTGTCATCATCTTCACGGACGGACTGCACGGCTTGCCTGTCTTCCTTTAGAAAAAAATTGATGATCGTTGATTTGCCGACGCCTGACGACCCTAAAAGAGCGACAGTTTCCCCTTGTTTCACATACGCTTTCAGCTCATCCATCCCACTACCTTCACGGGCGCTGATGACGTGAATCGGCACCCCGAATGCCACGGATTCCGCCTGGCGCACCTTTTCTTCCATCCGGTCAGCGATGTCGGCTTTGCTCAAGACGATGACGGGATTGGCTCCGCTTTCCCATGCCAGCAGCAAATAGCGTTCGATTCTTCTCACATTAAAATCCTGACCGAGCGCATTGACAAGAAAGATCGTATTGACATTAGCTGCGGTGATCTGTTCCTCCGCCGGCTCACCCGCCGCTTTGCGCGAAAATTTGCTGAATCGGGGAACGACCTCCGTGATCATCCCCTTCTTTTCGCCGCCACGGGGGCGCATATACACCCAATCGCCGACAGCAGGGTAGTCTCCACGGCTTTCCGCTTCAAACCGCAACCTGCCGGAGACTTCGGCCAGCCACTCTCCTTCTTCCGTCCATACCCGGTACACCCTTTTATGCTCAAGGGCGATCCTTCCTAAAACCAGACCTTCCTCGTCCTTTAAAGCTTCCATGATATATTTGATGCCTAATGCTGATAAATTCAATGCGGTTTCCTCCTAAAGATCTGATGATTGATTAAACAAAAAAAAGAGCCGCAAATACACGGCTCTTTCAACACATAAACACTCCATGAGCCGCTTCGACAGCCCATGGAAATATCACCAGATCCATTTGAAGAATACCAGTCGAAATATTACATGGGCTGTGCAATGATCGTTTGTTGGGCAAAAAAGACAATATCCATTCTCATCACACATCCCTCATTTCTTAAAAGTTTGACAGCTTCATTATATGCTAAAGCCAATCATTTGACAATCCTTTATTTAACTGGATTGGAAAGCATTTTTGCCGAAGCTCTGCCTGAATCCTTCCTCCGATGTCCAAAGCGAGAACCTTTTTTCAGGCAGTTATAAACATTTCACCGTGTGTCTCAAGCATGGCGTCCTTTATCATCATTTTCACAGATTGCCTGTCTTCCTTCAGAGAAAAGTTTGATGATTGTTTTAATCAGTGATTTTATTGAATATAAAATCACTGGTAAAAAATACGATTAAACCAACCATTAAAATCAAAAATGAAATATTAAATCCAGAATCTATAAAAAATGAATATGCGGAACTCACCGATAAAGCAATCATATAAAAAACAAATCCTACTCTTGTCGCTTTTTCGGTACTTTTCTTTTCTTCTTCCGTCATTTTTCTAAAAAACAATTTCTTTCCTCCCAAACATATAACCTTTTCACAACCATTATTTATAAAATCTGCGAGCAGCCCTAACACCGTCGAAAGCGGACTGTGCACTTGCCGTTTATTCGGAAAAATAGCCCCTGCCAATCTCGCATATTTTCATAAAAGTTACTTATTTAACTGGATTGGAAAGCGTTCCAATCGGTTCGATCGTAATGTCGACTTGATCGCCTTTTCGGAGGAACTTCGGCGGATGAAAGCCTTTGCCGACTCCTGACGGCGTACCGGTGGCGATAATATCCCCCGCTTCAAGCGTCATTCCTTTGGACAGCGTTTCGATCATTTCCGCAATCGGAAAAATCATGTCCTTTGTGCTGCCCGACTGCCGCAGTTCGCCGTTCACTCTCGTTTCCACCCTCAAGTCGCCTGCGTCTTCAACCATTGATTTATGTACAAGAAACGGTCCCATCGGGCAAGTCGCATCAAGGCTTTTGCCGATAAAAAACTGCTTGTGCCTTTTTTGCAGATCGCGCGCCGTCACATCGTTAATGATCGTATAGCCGAACACATAGTCGAGCGCTTCAGCTTTCGGGATGTTCTTTCCCGTTTTGCCGATGACAACCGCGAGCTCGCCTTCATAATCGAGCGCCTCTGTCACGCCTTCGTGGGCATCAATCCCTTCCATGTGGCCGATGACCGAAGTCGGCGCTTTTGTAAACACCATGATATGTTCGGGAATATCTGCTTCACTTCCCATTTCAATCGCATGATCCCGATAATTTTTTCCGATGCAGATTACATTTTTCCGCGGTTCAGGAATCGGTGCAAGCAAATCGACGTCTGACAGCGGATAAATATACGAACCGCTCTCTTCGCTGTTTTTCTTCTTTGACCATTCCACTAGCTGTTCGACATGGCGGACAAACTTCTCTCCCTCGCTTACGCATTCGATAAGCGTTTCAGGTATCGTTTCAAGCTCAAACAGCTTTTTTTCCGCCTTTTGCAAATCCATTATCTTCTCATCCATGACAAGCCCTACAAATGTACGGCTGTGTAGCTTTGCTGTCGCAAACTTCATAAATATTCCCCCGCAGTCTGATTTAAAACTATTCTACATATTCTCTAAAAAAATGAAAATTCCTTTCCTCTTTCTGCAAACCGCTTCTAAAGTCCCGGGCGTTCCTTCCCGGAAAAGTAAACGGCGGCTCACTATGCAGCAAGCCGCTTTTCTTATTTTTTCCGGTAGATGACTTCGGTCAGATTTCCGTCAGACCATTTTGTAATGGTTTCATAGCCGCCTCTTTTATGATGGTGAGTCTTCTTGCAGCGATGATGATCGGGGTGTTTGCGGCCGCATTTGTCCCGTTTTTTGCAGTCGTGAGGCTTTTTGCTTTTATCCGGTTTCTTACAGTCGTCTGGTTTCTTGCTTTTGTCAGGCTTTTTGCAGTCATCTGGTTTCTTGCTTTTGTCAGGCTTTTTGCAGTCGTCTGGTTTCTTGCTTTTGTCAGGCTTTTTGCAGTCATCTGGTTTTTTACTTTTGTCGGGCTTTTTGCTTTTATCCGGTTTTTCACGGTCGTCAGGCTTTTTGCTTTTATGATGTTTTTTGCTTCTGTCCGGCTTTATCCCCCACCAAAGATCCCAAATGTTATGCGGATGCCGCTCTTTTCCCGAGCCGGCGGATTCTTCGGGTTCACGGTCTAAATAATGGTCTCTGCCTTCACTCTTCAGCTGATCTACTGCCTTTTTAATGTCATGATCATGGACACCACTCATCTTGTAACCTCCTGTTCTTCCTTTTTTATGTCCTGATTTATCATACGCACCGTAAAGACAGGTGTACTGAGGCAAATGACTGTTTTTGGTCAAACTTAGGCGGTCTGCTTCCGGGACAGGCTTTTTTCACATATGATATGTCAGCTGAAAAAGGAGGAAATGATGATGAGTGCCACTGCCTTGCCGGCCTTCTGGCTGCACATTCATCCGAAGCATCTGCTTGAGTTGAAAAAAGACGTCTGGAGTGATGAAGCCGTTCCCGGCATGCTCTTGACCGGTTCAGCAAAGATGCCTGTCGCAGTGTCATACAGAGGGGCCCACACCCGCAAACTTACAAAAAAATCCTATTTCATTCAATATCCGGACAAAAAAGAAAAGGCTGCCGAGGCTGCGTTTCATTTGAACGCGGAATATCACGACCCGTCTTTCATCAGAAACAGGCTTTCCTTTCATTTTTTTGAACAAATCGGCGTCCTTGCGCCAGCAGCATCGCACGTTTTCCTTTATCTCAACGAAAAAAAAGAAGGCATCTATTTAAAAATTGAATCTGTTGACGATCATTTCTTAAAGAGGAGAAATTTAGAAAGGGGGGCCATTTATTATGCCGTTGATGACGATGCTAATTTTTCTCTGCTGAGTTCCTTCAATAAAAAGGCTAAGCAAAATCTCATGCAGGGATACGAAAGAAAAACGGGGTCAAACCGCCACGATGATTACCTCCAAGAATTTATCTACTTTATCAATACCGCCAAAGACGACATATTTGAAAAGGAAATCAAACGCTATCTCGATGTCAAACAATATTTGCTGTGGCTCATCGGCGCCGTCTGTACCCAAAATTTCGACGGCTTCGTCCATAACTACGCGCTTTATTTAAACGATCGCACAAAAACGTTTCAAATCATTCCATGGGATTATGACGCGACATGGGGACGGAATATTCACGGGGAAGAAATGGAACACAACCGGATTCCGGCGAAAGGCTATAATACACTGTCTGCGAGGCTGCTCGAAATCCCGGCTTTTCAGTCCCAATACTTTAATTTAATGAAAAACGTCTTGCACCGCCAATTTACAATCAGCCGGCTTTCGCGGTTTGCGGTAAACTGGCATGAGACAATCGCGCCTTTTCTTGAACATGATCCTTATTCAACCGTCACATACAGCCGGCTCGAAGATGAGCAAAAACAAATTTTTCATTTTATCGAACAGAGGAAGCGGTTCCTGCTTTTCGAGCTTTCCCGATTATAAACGGGCGCTGTCCTCCGAAAAAAATGTCACATTTTTTGTCATATTGGCGAAAAAAATCCCTTTAACACAAAATAAGGTATACTAGCAATATCAAGGGACATCAATGCTGAATACCTGAAATCACCGACTCAAAATACAAATCGAAAGTTGGAGACTGCCATGATGAACAATAAAATTGAAGCAAAAAGACTGGCCTTATTTGAAGCTGCCGAAAAGTTCGGCATCAACTCAAAAGAGGCCATTCAATGCAGTCAGGAATTGGACAACTTGCTGAATCAAAGAATGCAAAAGGATGATAGCTGCGTACATGTGGAAGAAAGAAAGGGCCGCCACACGTCATGACCTCCGACTGCAAGCTGCGCCTGATGCCCTGCCTTCCCTCTCCTCCGTTTCATCATCCGTTGATTTCAGGACGCAGCTTTGGCTATTCGGCCATTGTTTTTTGAACATAAATCATCGTGCAAACACCATAGGCAAGAATGACTGAAGGCGTAAAGGACTCTTGATACGGGATATAAACAAACCCGTTCAAGAATAACAAAAATCCGCTGTTCAAAAAGAAATACCCTGCGATTTTGGCCAGCTTATCCTGATCCCTTACCCTTTCCCGGCGAAATCCCCGCAATATCCAGGTTTGCTTTTTTATTCCGACTGCATAGGCGGCCGCAAAGAACAGCAGGGCTGCAGCGATTGACATCGCATTCAATTGAAAATACATACGTCTCCTCTCCTTATCGCACCGTTTTCCTTATTCATACGTTTTCCCATCTGATGAGTTTCACCCGCACGTGAACAGCACTCACGGAAAAACCTCTTTTTTATCACAAAAGCGCCTAATTAACATAGGATATGGTGTATAGCCCATAAAAAACGTTTGATTACTTAAAGGGTGTGCCATCATGCCAGCTATTGTCGGAGCTTTTAAAGTAAATGCCGTCGGTACGAGCGGCGTTGTTCATGTCGGAGACTGCATCACGATTTCTCCTTATGCAGAAGTTAAAACATTCGCAGGCGCCGGCAGCTTCAATACCGGAGACGGACTCAGCGTATACAACCAGAACAGCATCACCAACACATATGACAACGATATGATCGATCAGCCGGTCGCGGGCAACCTGTAAGGGGGTGGGGACATGAATTTTTATATCAACCAATCGATTCAAATCAACTATTTAAGAGTCGAAGGCATCAGCAACTCTTCCGTCTTGCAGATCGGGAGCGCGGGCTCCATTAAAACACTTGCCAACCTTTATAATACAGGCAGCTACACGGAAGCCGCCCCGCCTGTCGCCGGCGGCGAAGTTTTTGACGACGCTTTTGAAGACGGGACTCAACCAACTCTCGTTCCTCTTCATGCTCCTTCTGTTACAGTACCATAGGATACACGGGGGTGTAATCTCATGAAACAAAGCAATCCACAAAACTGGTATGGGTATTTGCAGCAGCAGGCTGCGCAAATCCAGCGCCTCGAAAGGCAGATTGCCGCATTGCAGTCGGAATTGAACCAACTGAAAGAAAATCCCGGTACCCGGATTGACCGGATCGAATACAAATTTGATCAATTAAAAATTGAACGCTTGGACGGAACGCTCAACATCGGGCTCAATCCGACAGATCCGGATCAAGTGGAGAACTTTGAAATCAGCCAGCAGCCGCCGGGCATCGGAATGCTTCAGCAGGAGGTCGACGGCCAGCTGATACAGCAAACGAGACAGCTCGTCGATGCCTACTTAAATGAAGAAACCCCTCATTTGCTGGAACAGCTAGAAGACCGGTATGACAGTAAATTGGACGATACAAACCGCCACCACATTATCGAAGACATCAGAAAGCAAATCGACAGCCGCATCCGCTATTACGTCAAACATGTGAAGCCTGACGGAAACATCCAGCCCCGCGAGCATGCAGAACGGCTGGCCGATTACGTGAAACGTGATATTGCACGGGCAATCGAGCACTTTCTCAAATCGATACCTGACGAAATGAAAGGAAATGAAAACGAATGAATTTTACCGTTGTGAACCGCTGTTTTGATGTAGGCAATATTGTGATCACTGGAGTGTCCACTTCTTCTGTTTTCCTGGTTGGTGATACGGATTGCATTTCTCTGTCATCGATTTTTGATACACCGCCTGAATCTCTCATTGTCGGGCCGTTTGTCCCGCTGGCGCCGGAATCATGATTCTCAGAACGTCCAAAGTGAAATTTTTAAAAGTACACTCTGTCGGAATAAGCAGCACGCTGCAAATCGGGGATACGGAAGAGCAGTTCCTCAAAACAAAAGTACTCGCTGTTCAAAGATACCTTTCTCTTTTTTACGGTAATGAAGGGTCATTTAAACAGGATGATTTTCAGCTTTTCAGGCAGCCGATCCCGTACCCTCTTCCCGAAACCGGCGTCTGCTCGGCTTTTTTCCATGAGATCCCCTTCATCCGAGTAAGGGCGATTAAAATTAACGGTGTATCATCCTCCTCCGTTGCTCAGATTGGATCAACACACCGAATCAATGCCGATTCAAGAGTCAAACATATCAGAAAGCTTCCTCCTGCAAGGAACTCACAATAACAGCCCGCCCGACATATACTGGTTCAGAGACTTCTACAAAGGATGTCGATCAATCATGCCAGCCATTGTCGGACCCATTAAAATCAATGAAATCTCAGGAGGAGTAGTGAATTTCGGCGATTCTTTTTATCTATCTCCAAAAAGCTCTTCAAAGTCTGCACTCGGTTCTGGTGCTGGTAATACTGGAGATTTTCTTATCGTCAACAATGGTATAAACGCGACAAATTATATAGACCCGGATGTAAGCGACCAGAATGTTGTCGGAAATGCATAAAGCAGCCTCTTCCATTAGAAGAAGGCTGCTTTTTGGTTATAAGATTAAATCATTTCAAGCGATACGGCTGTACCTTTGCCGCTTGGTTCAGCCGGATGGACGATCAGCTTTTTCGGCAGCCTTGCCCGAAGTTCCTGAACGTGGCTGATCACACCGACCGACAGATTGTCAGACTGAAGCTTCTCCAATGCAGTAACGACCGTGTCCAGCAAATCCTGATCAAGCGTGCCAAACCCTTCGTCCAAAAAGAAGAATTGGAGCGGATACTCTCCGCGAAGCTGGATCTGTGCCGAAAGTGCAAGCGCCAGTGCAAGCGAAGTCAGAAAGGTCTCCCCGCCTGACAGACTCGTAACAGGGCGCTTGACTCCGCCGTTGGCATCGTCCCTCATCACAAAGCCGCCTTCTGAGTCGACTTCAATCGCATAGCGCTGCCTTGTCAGTTCTCCGAGCCTTGCAGATGCGTCTCTTGTGACGCTTTCAAGCTGCTCTTCTGCCAAGTATTCAACAAAGCTGTTTCCTTTAAAGACGGCTTGGAGTTTATCAAGGCGGTCGATGTATGTCTGCCATTCAGCTAACGATGCTTCAAGCTCCTTAAACCTTTTATGGTTCTCGCGGATGACGGCGAGAGCTTTGCCGGCCGCTCCCCTTTCTTCCAGAGCTTTGCTGAATGCCTCTTCCGCCTTTTCTTTGGTTACGGCGGCTTTTTCCCAATTCTCCTCAGAAACCGATCTCCCGTCAAGCTTTTCCGTAATCCGCTTCATATTAGATTCGCACTGCTTTGTCTGATCCCAATACATTTGAATGTCTTCTTTCAGCCGGGACAGCTCATCGCGGTCTAAAATGCTCGCTTTCACTTCAGTGGCCTTTTCAAACGGTGTATCTCCGGCTTTTTCCTGCCAGATGTCCGCCGCTTTCGCAAGCCTTGCTTTCGCTTCGCGCAAAGCGAGCTCACACCCTTTTGTCTGTCCTCTTAAACGGCTGACCTCAGCTTCGGTCTCCTTGAGCCGTCCGTAAAGCGTCTGTTCCTGCTCGTGCAGCTTGGCCAATTGCGTTTTCACGTCTTGAAGCTTTTTGTCGATCGCGGCAGTATCAGGATAGCCCATCAGCTCTTTTTGATAATCGTTTATGTCTTTTTTGAGGCTTTCGACCGCATAGTGAAGGTCAAGCTTTTCTTTATCAAGTGCAAACAAGCGCTCGGTGAGCTTCTCTTTTTGCTGTTCATGTTTTGTGAGAAATTCGACGCTCGTTTCGATACGCTTTTCGAATTCCTCTGCGGCCAGATCTTTTTCTTCAATGGTTTTTTGCCATTTTTCAGCCTGTTCATAAGAGAGGCCGTCGAATTGTTCGCCGAAGCTTTTTCGGCGTTCATTTAACTGGTCATTCAGTTCGCGGACACGGTTTTGAAGCCTGTTCTGCTCTTTTTCTTCATGGCTGATGCGCTCGCTGATTTGGTCGCGTTTTTTGCAAAACTCTTTATATGTGTGAAGGAGCTTGGCTATCCGGCTTTTTGTCTCGGCGAGATCCTGTCTGATTCCTTTCCATTCAAAGCTGATGCGGCTGTACCGTTCGGGAATGGTGCCTTCTTCTAACGATGCAGCGGTTTCAGGCAGTTCGTGTTTGCTTTTGACTAAAAACGGGCATTCGCTCACCAGGTGGTCGGACTGCTGTTCGAGCGCCACTTTGGCCGAGAGAAACTCCTGAGCCAGCGCGCCGGCTTCGGCGATGATGGCTTCCGTTTTTTCCAGTTCGGATTCCGCCTCTTTAAAGGACAGGCTTTCCGAGCTGGCGCGCGCCGGCATTTCATGATGTACAGATCCGCAGACCGGGCAAGGCTCCCCATCTTTGAGCTGCTTCGCAAGTTCGATTGCCAGCTGATCACGGTTTGCCTGTTCCCGTTTCGCCACAATCTCTTCTTTCTTTTGAGACGCGAGACGGACGGTCTCAGAGAGCGATCTGTCTGTTTCGCAAACGAGCGCATACGCTCGTTCGACAGCGGCAAACAATGCCTGGATGCGTTCGGTTTCATCCTTCACCTTTTTTTCCACCGCTTGTTGTTCTTGCTGAAGCTCTTTGATCAGCGTCTCCTGCTGGTCAAGCCGTTCTTTTTCTATAGCGGCATCGCTGTTAAGCTGCTGAATGTGAAAAGCAAGCTGATTGGCATTCCGGCAGTTTTTGCGCTCTTCGCTAGATACCTGGACAGATTTCAGCTCAGCTTTCAGCTGATTTTGCTTGGCTGTCCCGCGTTCAAGCAGGCTTTTCACCTTAGCCAATTCGTCTGCCGCATGCTTGATTTCCTCTTCTTTCAAGCGCTGTTCCTGCTGCTTTTGCTCAGCTTCTGCCTGTGCGGCAAGCCGCTTGTTTTCAATTTCCTTTAAAGCGGTGAGCTGTTCTTCTTGCTTGAGAAGCTCCGGTTCTTTTTCATTTTTATGAAGCCTGAAATTCTCGTATTCGCGCTCTGTTTTTTTATGAAGCTCTTCGTATTGTTCTAATTGTTCCTGCGCTTGTTTTTCTTCCCGAAGTGCGCGTTCGGTATCTTCCCGCGCTGCCAGAAAGGCGTCTGCATAAGGCTTGAGCGTATTTGCCGTTTCGGCGAGGTGCAGACGGCTTTCTTTTTCCCGGATCTGTTCCTTTTTCTTTAAAAGCTCCGCCTCTTTTTGTAGATAGCTTTCTTTTTCCTGCTGCAGATTCCAAATCTCCTGGTACTCCGCAAAGCGCTGCACTTCTGCGTCTCGTTCGCGCTTCTTGCTTTGCAAAAGGTTTTCGGCTTCTTCGAGATGCTGTTCGGCCTGCTTCAGCGCTTCTTCTCCCGCATCGCCCAATCCAGCCTGTTCGGCAAGCATCTCATTTTTTCTGGCCTGCGCTGTTTGCGCCTGTTTCTTCAGTTTTTTGACAAGCCTGTCCCCGTATTGTTCGAGATTGAACAGGCGCTGAAGCATTTGCCTTCGCTCCGCTCCTTTTAAGGAAAGAAATTCGGCGAATTTTCCTTGCGGCAGGACGACTGCCCTTGTAAAATCGTCGATCGTCAAGCCCAGCAGCTCTTCGATTTTCCGGTTCACTTCATTCGCTTTATCGGCCAGAACGATTTGTTCCTCTTTCATTTCAATGAAGCGGCAGATCGACGTTTTGACCTTGACGGCATCTGTCCGCTTAAAGACCCGTTCCACTTTATAAGCCGTCTCATGGCCTGTCTGCAGTTTAAACGTAAACGATACGGCAAGCTCATCTTCGGCATGGTTCAAAATGCCGTGCGTATTATTGGCGGCCCGCTCCACTTTCCCGTACAAAGCGAGAGTCATCGCATCAAGAATCGACGACTTGCCGCTTCCGGTCGGCCCGAAGATGCCGAATACACCGGCATCGCACAGGCGATCAAAATCGATGACCTGCTCCTGCCTGAAACTGTGCAGACCCTTAATAGACAGGGAAATCGGCTTCATGTTTCCTCCCCCTCTTCCTGTTCCGATCCTGAGGCGAGCTCCAGAAACAGCTTGACGGTTTCTTCATCGGGAACCGCTCCGCCGGTTTGTCTTTCATAAAACGCTTTAAACCGTTCTTCAATCGAAACGTTTCTGGACCGGGTCTTCTCTTCAGCCGACGCGGCTTCCTCAAAAACCGGACGAATATGGATGATGCCTTGATGCGCTTTTCTCAAACGGTGAATCTCTTCAATCGACAGCTGGTCTGTCAGATGGATTTCCAGGTCGATCCACGCGTTTTTATCCCGCTCTTCCTCCAGCCAGCTGTACACTTGGGAAATTCCTTTTTCCGCCTTCCATTTGACAAGTGGTTTTCCGCTCGTCAAATAGACCTCTTCCCATGATGCTGTTTGACCGGGTGCGGCTTCGACAATGGTGACCGATTTTGCGTATCCCGCTTCGGAAAAACTGTAGGCAAGCGGGGAGCCTGAATATCTGGCAAGCGTGCGGGCTCTTTTGATCGTCTGCGGGCGATGAAGATGTCCCAGCGCCACATATGCGGCGTTTTCCGGCAGGCTTTCCGCAGCCACCGTATATGCGCCTCCGACTTCGATCGGCCGCTCGGAATCCGTCTGGCTGCCGCCCGCCACATAGATATGGCTTGCCGCAATCTGCACCGCATCCTTTCTCGCCTTGCCGCACATACGCTGAAAGGTTTGCTTGATTTTCTCATCATACTGGTCGCGCAGCAGCTTTTCATCAAATGTCTCAGACAGCACTTCATTCAGTCTGGACTCGGAAGGGTAGGCGAGCGCCGCGACTGACAGGATCTCCCCCGCAGAGGCGACTTCTATGTCAACTGGCTCAGTCCTCGGGTACCCGATCAAGTGGATGCCATGATCTGTCGTTAACGGAGAGGCCGCGGAAAGCCGGTCCGGATTATCATGGTTGCCGGCAATCACGACCACCGGACGGTTTCCTTTGTCAGATAAAGCGGAGAGGCTTTCATAAAAAAGCTGTTCAGCCAGTGCAGGCGGATTCACTGTGTCAAAAGCGTCTCCCGCCATGATAACAGCGTCGATCTTTTCATCTTTTACGATCCTTGTGAGCTCTTCAAGAAAGTCCTCCTGTTCCTTCAGGCGGCTTCTCCCTTCAAGCGTTTTTCCCAAATGCCAGTCCGCTGTATGTAAAATTCGCATGTGTGCCTCACCTCTCTTTTCATTAAAGCTCCCCCCGAAATCGTCAGGGGGAAGCCGGCTTCATATTAAAATAAGAGCACGTGTCCTCCGTCAAAAAAGTACAGCGCACGCCCTTTGAGCGGCATTTTAATCATCGTTTCAACCGCTCGTGCATAAAGCTGAATCTGTGTTTCGTAACGTTTTCTTAAAATCGGTTCCGCTCCTTCAAAACCGTTCCGGTATTTTCCGTGTATCCGGTCGGTTTTGTAATCAAGAAGGTAAAAACCGTCCTCCGTCTCGAATAAACAGTCGATAATTCCCTGTATCAATACAGGTTCATCGGCTGACTCGAGATCCGGATAAACCTCTTTGGCGGACAGCGTCATGTTAAACGGAACTTCCCGTTCGACGCGGCGGGCGCCGAGAAGCTTTTGTCCGATTTCCGTATCAAAGAATGCGAGAATATCGTCTTCGCCAATAGCTGCCCGCTGATCTTCTGTTAACAGTTCTTTCTCAACAAGTCTGTCAAGGAGACTGCTGAGCTCATTCATTTCAGGCGTACGGGTCAGCGGAATATGCTGCATGACGGTGTGCATCGCCGTTCCCCGTTCGGCCGCAGTCAGGCCTTTTGCCATCATAAAGGACGGCCGTTTAAACAGGAAAGCCTCCTGGGATGGGCGGATCAGCGAACGGTCGCCGTATTCATCCTCATATTCCTTCTGTCTTTTCATTTCTGAGACAGACTGTTTTGTTCGGACTTTGGCGGCGTCATTGTATGGATATGACCATGTCAGCCGTTCTCTGACTTGTTGCTCATACTCAAACGAACCGTCGATCGGAAGCCCCATTTGAATTTGGGCGAGCCGGCCGTGTCTTTCTTCACCGGCCCGATCAACATCCTCAGCTTGAAGATCCGCGGCGGACAGCCAGCTGACCTGAAAGCGCGCAGGATGTTTACGGATCTCATCAATCACCGGCGGCGCTCCGGATTCATCCATATCTCTGTGTCTCATCAAAGCAGGTCCGATGAAATCCAGGTATGATTTCGCCTGAAACCGTTCATAATCCGGGAGCAGCCACTCAGACCCGGCCGCTTGTGACCGCCAGTCGGCAAGCAGCTTTTCTTTATCCTTCGCCGTCCCGACCAGGTACAGCTTTTCCTTAGCCCGGGTAAGGGCGACATACAAGACGCGCAGCTCCTCTGATAAAAGCTCGCGGCGGAGCTTTTTCTTCATCGCGATCAGCGGCAGCGTCGGATAGCTGATCCGCCACTTCGGATGGATAAACTTCGTTCCGAAACCGAGCTCTTTATCCAGCAGATAAGATTTGTTCAAGTCCATCATATTAAAATTCCGTCCGAGACCGGCGGTAAATACGACAGGAAATTCAAGCCCTTTGCTTGAGTGGATCGTCATCAGCCGAACAACGTCTTCCTGTTCGCTCAGAGCTCTTGCCGTACCGAGGTCATCGCCCCGCTCCTGCATCCGCTCAATAAATCTTAAAAAGCGGAACAAGCCGCGGAATGATGTCGCTTCATAGGATCTCGCCCTGTCGTAAAGCGCGCGTAAATTGGCCTGCCGCTGTTTTCCGCCCGGCATTCCGCCGACATAATCCAAATACTTCGTATCCCGGTAGATTTCCCAGATCAGCTCTGCCACAGAGTGGTTTTTCGCAAACGCTCTCCACTTTTTGAGCAGGCCGTCAAAGCGGCGAAGCTTTTCGCTAAGCCTCTCGTCGCCGTCTGCTGCAGCAAGGTATGCTTTCACCGCTTCGTAAAACGGCGCTTTTTTATCCTTGATTCTGATCAAGGAAAGCTCATTTTCGTCAAGACCCACAACAGGCGATCTGAGAACGGATGCAAGCGGGATGTCCTGATAGGCATTATCGATGATTTTTAATAAAGACAGTGTGACCGATACTTCTGTCGCTTCAAAATAACCCGTTGAGAGGTTCGCGTATACGGGAATCCCCTGCTGTTTAAACTCGTCCATAATTTGAGGCGCCCAAGGCATCGACCGTAAAAGCACGACAATATCACGGTACTGGATGTTCCGCGACGCTTTCGCTTTGGCATCATATACTTGAAATTTTTCTGTAATCAGCCTGCGGATTTGCCCGGCCATCGCTCTTGCTTCAAGCTGGACCGCCTCAAGCTCTTCAGCCTCTTCATCCGGCACGCCGCTCTGGTTTTCGATGAGCAGAAGCTCCGTTTTTGTCGCTTCGTTCGGCGGATAAGACGCGCCGAGCTTCAATTCGGCTTGTTCGTCATATTCGACTTCCCCGACCTTTTCTCCCATGAGCTGCTTGAATAAAAAGTTCGTGCTGTCCAAAATATCTGAACGGCTTCTGAAGTTTTTATTTAAATCGATTTTTTGGCCGGAACCCGAGCCATCGTCTGTAAAGCGTTTATATTTCGAGAGGAACAAAAGCGGCTCAGCGAGGCGGAACCGGTAAATCGACTGCTTAACATCGCCCACCATAAACAAGTTCCCCTCATGCTCCTCTTTGGCGACGAGCTTTAAAATCGCTTCCTGGACCAGGTTCGTATCCTGATATTCATCGACAAGCACTTCGTGGAACTGATGGCGGTAAAACTTCGCCGCTTCGCTCGGCACGGCCTCGCCCGCTTGGTTTTTTCCGGATAAAATCGCAAGGCAGTCGTGTTCGAGGTCTGAGAAATCGACGATCGCTTTTTCCTTTTTCGCTTCCGCAAACCGCTTGCCGTACTCTAGTACGAGCTGGACGAGTGTCTGAATGACCGGCTTCATTTCCCTCAGACTCTCAAGGTGTTGCTCGGGAGTTCGCGTAAAATAATCGCTTTTCAGCTTTTCAAGCTGCTTTTTCGCACTGTTGCGAAGGTCTGCCGCCTCATCAACCAATCGAGGATCGTACTCATCTCCTTTGCATGGCTTCAATCTTTGAAACGAAACAGCAGGCACAAGCTCATGCAGGGCTGAAAAATCATTCTGCTGCTGAATCAGCCTGTCAATCTGCGCTAAATCATCGAGGAAATTTTCGGCGCGCGGAGCAGGCCCCCCGGGCTGTTTTGTCAAATCAAGCGCACGCGTCAGCTTTTGCCGCATACCTTCCAGAACGAGTGCGATGTCTTCTTTAATGTAAGAATAAAACGGCAGAGCCTCGACTTTTGTATCTGAAGCCGCGTCATACAGATCAACAAATGTGTGAAGCCAGCCCTCAGGATCGGGATGCGAGCGGGAAAACTCGTAGACCCGCTTGACAAGATGCTGCAAATCGAGGTCATGACGGTCTGTCGTATATCTGTCCACAAGTTCGAAAAAGGCCGGATCTTGCTTTTTGTATTCTTCTTCAAACAGTTCATCCAGCACCTCATCGCCTAGCAGCTCGCCTTCCGTCTGATCGGCGATCCGGAAAGCCGGATCAACATCGATCATATAATAGTATTTGCGGATGACTTGAAGACAGAATGAGTGCAATGTTGATATGCTCGCTTTATTTAATAAAGCAAGCTGTCTGCGCAAATGAAGCGATCCCGGATTTTCGGCAAGCTCTTTTTCGAGCGCTTCGCCGATCCTGTGCTTCATTTCAGCCGCAGATGCATTCGTAAAGGTGACGACGAGCAGCCTGTCGACATCTACTGGGTATTCCTGATCCGTTATTTTCCGAATGATCCGTTCAACCAGCACGGCCGTTTTTCCGGAACCGGCCGCTGCCGCGACTAAAATGTCCCGGCCGGATGAGACGATCGCCTTCCATTGGTCATCAGTCCAAGTGCTGCCCTTCGGTTTAGAAATCTCCATCTGCCTCATCCTCCTTTTTCAGCCGCTCCAATATCACGTTGTCTTTTTCAGGTTTTAATATCCGATATTCATTTTCCTCAAGCGATTCGTCAAACTGGCAGAATGACCGGTACGAACAATATGTGCACGGTGTCCGGTCTTTTAGCTTGTAAGGCTCGATCGACACTTTGCCGTCTGTGATCTCCTCGCCGGCCTTCTGAAATGTCCGGCGGATATGACGCCTCAATACATGAAAATCCTCTTCTGCAACAACGTCAGAATCTGAACGGAGCGAACCGTCTTTTTTCAAACCGGCGCTGATGATGTTCGACCTGCCTTGTTCCAGTGTGGTGTCCATCAGCTTGACCGCTTCCTGGTCTCCCAAGAGCAGCCCTTTCATCTTGAACTTTTTGAAAATCTCTTTTTCTATCTCATCAAGGCCGAGCGGCACCGAAGCCTGGATCATCGGATCGTGCACATGAAAATAGAGCACGCCTGCCGGGGATGCTTTCATGCCGAGCCAATCGGTTGAATGCGTGATCGACAAATCGAGATATGTCAGCATTTGCAGGGCGAGGCCGTAATAGACCTCGGCCAAATCGAGGCCTTTATCGCTTGATTTATAGTCGACAATCCTAAGCAGCAGCCCTTTTGAGCTCTCCGCTTTATCCACTCTGTCGATCCGGCCGACAAGCTCCATCGTGCAGCCGTTCTTCAGTGTAAAACGCATTGGAGGAAGCGGACCTTTCCCCCCGAATCCGAGCTCTATGCCGACGGGAGCAAATCCGCTGGCCTTTGCATGCTCACTTAAAATGCCCGATACCCTGGCAATGATTTTTTGCAGCTTCTGCTTCACATAATGATGACGGTTCGAGCTGAGCAGAATCTCCTTTTGCAGTTTAGGCGCGAGCCGTTCAACCGCATCGCTTGACAAAGTCTCGCATTGGGCTTTCGTTAAGTCGCGCCAATCCATTTTAAGCTCGTGAAGACGGTCTGAAATCAGCTTCAGCGCCGAGTGGAACAGCTGACCGATATCCGGAGCTTCAAGCTTGAAAAATTGGCGTTCCTTCAGCTTTAAACCGTGCGAAGCAAAATGAGAAAACGGACAGGCTTTGAACGTCTCCATCCGCGACACGCTTCCCTGAATGTGCTCCCCGTACAAATCGCGGCTCACATGCCGGTTCAAGTTTTCAACCTTGTTTCTGAAAAACAGGCTGGACAGGATGTTTTGAGAAAAGATGCGGTCAGGCTCATTCATTAAAAAATTGTATGTACTCCACCATACATCGCTGATCGCATACTGCCTCGTCCAGATGCCGAGCTGCCCTGCCAAATGGCTCAAGGCGGCGCCTTTATTCACGAGAAATTCAAGCTGGGCATCATCGTCCAGCTGCTCGGGTTCATGAATCAGCATCTTTTCTTCGCCATCCGGGAACAGTTCATTCAGACGCTTCACCACTGTTGAAGGAAGCAGCGTCTTCCCTTCCGAATCCGCGATCGGATAGGAGACATATAGCTTTTCAGACGGGCTTGAAAGCGTCATATAGATCAGAAAATTCTCGTCCAACAGCTGCTCTCGCCCTGTTGCCGCAAGCTGTGCGCCGTTTCGTTTCAGCCACTCCCGGTCATCGTCTGAAAGCACGCCGTCATCCGCAGGCCTCGCCGGAAGTATGCCGTCGTTTACACCGATGAGAAATGTGCATTTCGTGCCGTACATTCTTGAAAGGTCCATATTGCCGATAAACACTTGATCAAGTGCGGGCGGAATCAGCGCGAATTTCAAAGACTCCAATCCGGTTTCGATCATTTGCTGAAATAAAGCAAACGATATCCGCTCTGTGCCCATCATTTCAACAAACTCGTCCAACAGTTGAATAACGGCATCCCATACTTGCTCATGCTGGCGCGACTCGGCAATTCTTCCGCTTTCTTCGGCTAGCCGCCTTTCCTGTTCAAGCTTCATCGGAACATCGGCTTCTTCAAGATAAAGGTAAACGGCTTCGGCCATTTCCCTGACTGTTTCAGCTTTTTTCAAGCGCTTCTGCAGCCTGTGGATCGGCGGAACGATCCAGCCCTTTAGTTCATTGAGCATATTTTCCGTTTCAATCTCTTTGTCTGTCTTGGCAAAATCCTCATCCAGTGAAGCGTATCTTCTGTAAACAAACGGATCTTTGCTTGTCCATCTGTCTCCTTTAATGCCATACGCAATACAGTAGTTTTCAAGCTGGTCAATCTGTCCGCGCAGCCGTTCCTTCGGTTGTCCTTCCGGGAATAAAAGTTCCGTTTTAACACAGCGGAACACCGCTTCATACCGCCAGTTTCCTTTAATGATATCAAGCGTCGAACGGATCAGCTCAATAAGCGGATGATTTTGCATCGATTCCTTGCCGTCTATGAAAAAAGGAAGTTCGCAGTCTTTAAAAACTTCTTTTATCGTATCTTTATAATCTTCGACATTGCGGGCGATAACGGCGATATCCCTGAGCCGGAAACGGCCCTGGCGGATTAAAGAATGAATCTCGCGCGCAATTCCTTCAATCTCGGTTCTTCTGTTCGACGCCTGCATGATGCGGAGCGATTCCGTCCGTCCGGGATACGGTTTTGCAGGCCTTTCGTCAAAATAGCGTTCAAGATGCTGAAGCTCCGGATGATGTTGGTGCCGTTTCGTCTCTTCCAGCCGCACTTCAGACGGATCAAGGCCGAGTTCCTTCGCCTTCTGGTAAAGGTCATAGTACGCCTTCCCGGTCATCCTGAACAGATGGAGATCATTCGGGCTGTTGGCCGTAAACGGCTTATCAGCCGTCAGCGAAAACGTGATCTCTTCCGCATGTACCATCAGCTGTTCTAGTACGCTCATCTCCTGAGGCGTAAATTGATGAAATCCGTCCACATAAACGGCAGCGTTTCTAATCTCATCCGCATACGGAATCTGCTCGGCCAAAAGCGTCAAATAATCTTCAGATTGAACATATTGATTCTCCAGATTTTCCTCAAGCTTGCTGTACAAAATATATAAGTCGTGCAATTTATCGGAAAGAATCCGTTCATCTTCGTATTCCGACTTGCCCGTCCCTTCCATCATGTCCCGGATGCTTTCAGGTTGCAGACAGTGCCGTTTAAATTCGGTCAGCATCCGTTCCACCTGCTCCGTAAATCCGCTTTTATCGCTTGCATTTTGATAGACTTTAAACTCGCCCTTATGCTCTTCAATCAGTCTCCGCAGCAGCATCTGAATGCCCGTCCCCGTCAAAAACGGCCGGTTCATGCCTCCGGTATGTTGGAGCACTCGCCAGGCAAGCCTTGAAAAACTGTACACCTGGGCGCGGATGGTTCCGCCCAAATCGGGTGTTTTGCTAAGCTCGTATTCCATTAAAAACGTCATTTGATCCGGGACTAGAAAAATGATCGGTTTTCCAAGCGGTTCATTGCGAAGTTTTTCTCTGATTTCATTCAGGATAAAGGTCGTTTTTCCACTCCCGGATCTGCCTGATAAAAATACTGCTCCCACTAAGCCCGTCTCCTTTCTGTTTCTTACTCTTATTCTATCGAAACATCTGCAAAATAACCATTCTCCAAAACTGGGAAAAAACCGTATGAGCACTTGCACCCCATACGGCTATTTTTGCTTGAACTGCACAAAAAACAGCATCAAAAACGAGATGATCGCGATAGAGGCGACCCACATCCATGCCAGCGTCATATTCCCCGAATCGATCGCCAAGTATATCGCCGTCGGCACCGTCTGCGTCACCCCCGGGATAATGCCCGCAAACATCAGCGTTGCGCCAAACTCGCCAAGCGCCCTCGCAAAGCTGAGCACAACCCCCGTCATGATTCCATTTGATGCAAGGGGAACGGTGACAAAGAGGAACACCCTCCATTCGTTTGCTCCGTCAACCCTCGCGGCGTCCTCGATGTCGCGGTCGACAGCCAGAAATCCTGATTTTGCAGACTGATACATTAACGGGAACGCGACAACCGCCGCAGCGATCACGGCTGCCCACCAGGTAAAAATAACCGGTGCTTGAAATACATTTTCAATCAAACGTCCGATCACGCTCTGCCTTCCGAAGATCACAATCAAAAAGAATCCGACAACGGTCGGCGGCAGAACGAGCGGCAGCATCATCACCGTCTCGATAACGGACTTGCCTTTAAAGTTTCTGTTCGCCAGTAGCCTCGCCGCAGCAGTTCCAAACAAAACGGCGATGATGCCCGCTGCGGCTGATACTTGGATGGAAGTTTCAATTGGGGAAAAGAATTCCTCAAGCATAACGGAGGTCAGCCCTTCTTAAATCCGTACTTTTCCATTGCCTTAACGGCTTCGTCGCTTTGCAGGAATTGATAAAATTCCTCAGACTGTTCCCTGTGCTTTGTATTTTTTACAATTCCGAGCGGATAGACAATCGGTGTATGCAGATCGCTTTTCGCCGTCTCTACGGTCTCGACCTGATCTGATGAAAGGGCGTCCGTCCGGTAAACGATTCCGGCATCCGCGTTGCCTGTTTCGATATAAGAAAGGACCTGCCTTACATCTTTACAGTAGACGATTTTAGATTGCACATTAGACCATACGTCAAGGTTCGTCAACGTTTCTTTTGCGTATTTTCCGGCTGGCACTGATTCAGGTTTGCCGATCGCAAGCTTTTCGACTTTGTTATCCGCCAAATCTTTGAAGCTGTTGACATGCTGGTCTTTCCCTTTCGGAACGATCAGCACCAGACTGTTTTCGACCAGCTTGACAGAGTCTTTTTTGTCAATTAAACCTTGATCAACTACTCTATTAAATTTGTCTTCAGCAGCAGAAAAAAACAAATCAGCAGGAGCGCCCTGTTCGATTTGCTGCTGCAATGCACCCGATGAACCAAAATTAAACTTTATAGTGACATTCGGATGATCTTTCTCATATACGGAGGAAAGTTCTGTTAATACATCCTTGAGACTCGCAGCCGCAGAAACTGTAATTTGAACTTTTTCAGACTGCCCCTTGGCTGATCCCCCTTTTTCCGCTTGGCAGCCGAACAAAACAACCGACATCAATACAGCCAGAGCCGTCAATATTGTCTTTTTCAATCGTCTCACTCCATTTTGATATGTATGTCACTAATTCGGCACTAACAACCATTTTACGTCAAACTTCATTTTTTTAAAATAGATTGCGCTCACCCCACACCATTTTGACACATATTCGAGATGCGTCCTTCCCATAGGCACATGCCAGCAGCGACTTACATATAATGACAGGACGATAAAATATAAGATGTTGAGGTGAAAGACATGTGGTATGTTCAGCCGTATCATCCCGCCTATCCCGCCAGGCAAAACGACAGGCTGATCAAAGATCTTGAAAAAGCGGTAAACGGAGAGCACAGCGCGGTTGTCTGCTATCAAAAAATCGCACAAAAGGCCCCGGATTCTGAAACAAAACAGCAAATTTTAGAAATCAGACAAGATGAAATCCGCCACTTTAATGCGTTCCTAACATTTTATACGTCTCTTACCGGTCGCAAGCCTGACATTTCCATTACGGAGCCTTGTCCGGAACAGTATCGGAACGCGCTGGAGTCCGCATTTAAAGATGAGCAGGAAACGGTCGATTTTTACTTGGACATCGCAGAATATGTCAAAGACCGGACGATACGGGAGGCGTTCAAGCGGGCGGCAGCTGACGAACAAAACCATGCAGTCTGGTTTTTATACTTCTTGTCAAAGAGGTGATCCGGTTCGTCCCGCCTTGATCAATATACCCTTATAGGGTATATTTTTAAAATAGCGGACTTATATTTTGATTAAAGAGGTGCTAAAACATTGAACGTGCTGCTTGTCGATGATGAAATCAGGATGCTCGATCTGCTGGAGCTTTATTTAGAACATTATTCGTGCACAAAAGCCGCCACCGGAAAAGAAGCCCTGAATTTAATAAGAATACGCAATTTCGATCTTGTCATCCTCGATATTATGATGCCTGAAATGGACGGATGGATGGTTTGCCAAGAGATCCGAAGATTGACAAGCGTTCCGATTATCATGCTGACGGCAAAAAACGGGCAGGATGACATTGTTCGCGGACTGAATTGCGGTGCAGACGATTATTTAACAAAACCGTTCAGCGAAAAAGTGCTGCTTGCCAGAATAGAAGCCCTCCTGCGCAGAACCTGCCGGTTTCATGAAATCCGGTTCCGCGGTTTAATCTGGAATAAACAGCATCATACCCTGCATGTCAATCACCGGGAAATCGGCATTACGCCAAGTGAATTCGATCTGCTCGGAACGCTCTTAAACCACATGGATCAAGTGCTTTCCAGAGACCAATTGATTGAGAACATCTGGGGATTCAACTCTGATATCGAGCCCCGCACCATCGATTCGCACATGAGAAATTTGCGAAACCGATTGAAAAAAGCGGGCTTTCCGGTTGAAGACCATCTCCAAACCGTCTACGGCGTCGGCTACAAATGGACAAGCAAAGGAACCAGAGCATGAAAAAGATTTCATTTAAGCTCGCAGGTTCATTTTTCATTATAATCCTTTTCATCGAAGCCATCCTTTTTGCCACGCTGTATACAACGATTGTCAACACGAGAATAAACGAAGAAATCCGCGCGCTTCAACTAAGGGGCAACAGCCACAGAGACGTCCTCGAAAAGCATTTTGACAAAAGGACGATAGACCACGTCACCCTGATGGAAACCGAAGCCCGGACAAACGTGATCATCACGGACCAAAATAGACGCGTATTGGCGCAATCTGCCTCGGGAGACATGACGGAACACCTTCATTTCGAAGAAAAAAACATCCCGAGGAAAGGGACCGCTTTATCTTCCCATTGGAATACATCAAAGTACATTTGTACGATCAGTCCGATCATGAACGGACGGGAAACGGCCGGCTACGTTTTCATGTATTTGGAGACCTCCTCGATAAAAGCCTTGGTGGCAAGCATTACGAAGCGGTTTTTCCTCAGCTTCGGCTTAACCGGCCTCTTAACGGTCGCAGCTATTCTTTGGTTCAGCCGCGTTTTAGCGAAGCCGATAATTAAACTGAAGGAGGCAACCGAAAGCATCAAAAACGGTCAAGCTTCGATTCCGCTTGATATCAAAAGGAATGATGAACTCGGCGAGCTCGCCGCATCGATCGAAAGCCTTTCCTCAAATCTCAGCAGGCTTCAAAAAGAACGAAACGATTTTCTGTCAAGCGTCGCTCATGAGCTGCGGACTCCAATTACATATATAAAAGGCTACACAGATGTCGCGATGAGAGATAAGCTCGAACCACAAGCCAGAAATCAGTACTTGTCGATCATCAAAGAGGAAGCGGACAATTTAAACACCCTTGTTGACGATTTATTTTTGCTGACAAAACTGAAACAGCCCGGATTTCAAATCAGGAAGAAACAGGTTCACCTATACACATTCGTGAAAAAAGAAGTTCAGAAAGCGGCGGTCGCTTTTTCGGAAAAACGAATCAGACTTTCGTTCGACATCCCGACGGATCTATATGTCACAATCGATGAAGTCCGCTTTTCACAAGTGATCTCAAATTTGCTGAACAACGCCCGCCAATACTCCGATCCTGATTCAACAGCGGCCGTCACCGCATCAAAATTAGAGGACCAGGTCAAGATTACGGTAGCGGACGAAGGCTGCGGCATTCCGGAAGAAGAACGGGATTATATCTTTGAGCGCTTTTACCGAGTCGATAAGTCGAGATCCAGACAAACCGGCGGTACCGGGCTGGGCCTGGCCATCGCGAAAGAAATCGTCGAGCTTCAAGGCGGTCAGATTGCAGTAAAAAACAGAACCCCGAAAGGAAGCGAATTTATCATCACGCTGCCTTCTGATGTGTAACAAATATCGAGATGTCTGCACCAGTTTTGCACATTTCCCGGGTATACTACTCAGTAATCTGAACCAATAAGGGGGAAAACACCATGAAGTTGAAATCCGGTTTACTTTTTGTCATGCTTGTTTTCGCGCTTCCGCTTGCAGCATGCCAAAATTCCGGCTCAGGAAACACGGGCGAACATGAGGAGCATCAAACGATGGATCATTCGGAGATGAAAGAAAAAGACGCTGCTTCTCTTCCGAGTGATTTCAATAAGCGGGCGGAAGAAGGGCTCCTGGTGAAAAACACAAAGAACACGACAAGGCTTGACGCGAATACACCGGAAGAAATGAGCATCAAAACGTCTCAAACGATATGGCCGGCCACTCATAAACAAAACAGGCCGGGCGCAGTGATTTTAGTTTCGGGCGGATCATGGCAGGCAGCTCTTGCATCAGCTGATTTGATCCATCACCCAAATAACGGACCTGTTTTAATCGCGGAAAAAGGGAAAATCTCCGGGCAGATTCAGAATGAAATCAAGCGCTTAAACCCGACGGGCACTTCAGACGGGACGCAAATCATGGCTGTCGGAGAATTCGATTCAAAAGCGCTTCAAGCGTTGAACTCTTTTAAAATAAAAGAGCTGAAAGGGAAGAACGCGGCTGATCTGGCAAAAGAGATTGACAAAGAATACGCCGATGCAGGCGATGAATATCCGAAGAGCGTCATCATCGGATCATCCGAAGATGATGCAGAACTTTATTCGCTCCCAGCTGTAAACTGGATCGCCCACATGCCTGAGCCGATCCTGTATGTGAACAAAAAAGGCATTCCCGAAGAGACGGCTGAAGCCTTAAAAAAAAGAGACGGCAAAGCAAACATCTATATTCTCGGCCCTAAAAAAGCGGTTTCTGAAAAAACGGAGGATGCATTAAAGGAATTCGGAACAGTCAAAAGAATTTCCGGAGACACTCCTGTCGCAAACTCAATTGCGTTTGCGAAATTCAGCGATAAGAACACCGGCTTTGGCTGGGGAATCACAGATCCGGGACACGGACTGTCCTTCGCATCAACGGCTGCGCCTGAGCTGGCGCTTGCCGGAGCACCTTTTTCCCATTTAGGAAAACACGCTCCCCTGCTTTTACTCAAAAATGGACAGGCAGACAGCACACTATACAGCTATCTATCCGAGATCGAGCCTTCTTTTCAGGACAGACCGCAGGACGGCCCATACAACCATGCCTTCATTCTCGGATCGGAAAATGAGATTTCATTTCGGACACAAGGCATTCTTGATGACATTCTGGAAATTAAGTCCGCTCATGGAGGACATTCTGGTCATTAAGAGACACAATGAAAGGGCTCTTACAGAAGAGCCTCTTTTTTGTACCAGATGCCGTAAAAATCAATCCACCCTTCTTCGTTCAGCGCAATGCCTTGAATAGCTTCCCCCGCTTTGACGCGTATATTGTTTTGATAAAGCGGAATCGCGTAAACATCTTCTGCCAGGGCGCTGTCCGCCTCACAAAGAAGGCTGATCCGCTTGGAATGGTCATCAATAAAACGAAGCTCATCCCTCATCAAGGCGGACTTCCTCTGCCATTCCTCCGGCAAGTGAACGTGTAAAAAGCTGTTTTCCGTTAAAAAGAGGTGAAGCCAGCTCATTTCTTCTGAACGGCTGAATGTCGCACTGTCGTGAATCAAATCGGCTTTGGCGATCACTTCTTCCTTCATGAGCTCATCCGCTTTCATATAACATACCTCTAGTGCAATACCGTACCGCCTGCACCTCTTTTGTATCCATGACGCGTCCTCCCGGTGATCCGGTTCAGAATACGTATAAAGCAGAAGCGGATCGCCTTTGTAATGGCCTTCCGCAAGCAGCTTGCCGATGTCGTCCCCTGATTCAGGCGGAAGATCCCAGTTTAAAAAGCCTCCCACCGGGGCCGTCCGTTGTCCGGCTAATTCATCGACCATATCAGAAGGGGAAATGATTTGCCGCAAAGCCTTCCTGAACGCCTTATACCCGAGAGGCCCCGATTTGTTTGCATTCAACGAGAGGTACTGAACATTCCTTTCCTCATGCCATTTATCCCAAACCCGGTTTTGTTCTTCTTTTTCCATATAAAAACCGTAGTCGACCGAAGAAACATCCCCATCCATATACCATAGTTCGATCCGGTCTAAAAAAGCCCGCCCTTTAAAATATCGCTCATGCGCTTCAAGCATAAGAATCCGGTCATCCCGGCGGGCAAGTCTGAAAGGCCCCGTCCCGATCAACAGCCCGTCATTCTGGTGCCGGTTTAAAATAGACAGCCTTTCATCGCAGAGATGATGCAGAAACAGTGAGTTTTTCGCCTTTAAACAAATATCCAAGCTATGTTCATCCCTGACGGCAACATTTTCGATATCCTCTGTGAGCCATTTGCATTTATTTATATCATCCAGCATAAAACGCTCAAACGAATATTTAACATCTTCGGCCGTCAATGCTGTGCCATCATGGAAATAGATCCCTTTCCTCAAATAGAACGTCCACGTTTTTTGGTCGTCGTCACATTCCCAGTGGTGGGCAAGATGCGGCATAAAACCTCCTTCCTCTTCATTAAAACGGATCAATGTATCACATACCTGCTTAACGATATGGCTCTCTGAACGCAGATAAATACGGCACGGATCGAGACGCTTAAAATGCTCAGGCTCCATCGCTGTCATAAGCCTCAGCACATCTTTTTGCTTGCTGCCCTCCGATTCGGTCTGAAAGCCGAAAACGCGCTCAAGCCAATCTTTATATGACGACAATGCACTCGGACATGAATGCTGATATGCTTCGAGAAAGTATTTCGCCCGGTCGATTTTACCTTCTTTCGTATCATTTTTCGCCGTTTCAAGCAGCAATTCACAAGGTGCTTTTAAAAAGCGGATTTCTGATTTGTTTCCTCTTCCCCTTCCCCTTCTCCAAGTAATCCATTGTAAATCTTCAAGTTTCGCTAAAATCAGTTTTGCGTTCCTCGGTGTGCAGTATAGAATTTCCGCAATTTCATTGACTGAAATCTCTTCTGCCTTCTCTCCGCTTTCGCATTTTAATCCGGCGGTGAGTTCCATGTAATGCTCGATCGGTTTCATTTCCGTTATCCCCCGCTTTTAAAAAGGGGAAATTTCTCCCCAGGTTTTCTGTCCTTTTTACTGATGATTTCCCATTTTACACTAATTGCACCGCTATCCCATTTTACACTAATTGCACCGCTATGTTGAAGGAGGATATGAAATGAACCGTTTAAAACAAAGGTACGGTTCCCCTGTGCTGATTTGCTTTTTCGGAGAGTTCCTGACCGGAGTAACAGGAGCTATGCTCGCCCCTTTCCTCCTTTTTTACCTGTATGATGTGTTGGGAACCGGAGTATTGCCGGTGATGCTTGTCATCGGAGCAAGACCGCTGACCGAGGTCGCGGTAACGCTGGCCGCCGGAGGACTGACGGACCGGATCGGAAGACGGAAGGTCATTCTGGCAGCGCTTGCCTTTCAGACCGTTTCAGCCGCCGGTTTTATGATGGCGGATCATATTTGGCTGTTCGCCTTTTTTTATGTGCTGAACGGCATCGGAGGAGCTTTGTACATCCCTGCGCAGCGGGCCCAGATAACGGACAGCACCGAAAGCGGGCGTCGCTCTGAAGTATTCGCTGTCCTTCATGCCATTGAAGGGTTGGGCGCGGCGGTCGGTCCTGCCGCCGGCCTTGCAGTTTACTCCTATGAGCCAAGCCTGATGTTCAGCTTTCAGGCATGTGCATTTTGTCTGTATTGGCTTGCTGTTTATTTTAAAATGCCCGAGGCATGGCGGTCAAAAAAGCAAAAGGAGCTTTTGGAGAGGGAAAATCTTCTTTCCGCAAAAAAGGTATTTCTTCATCATCGTCCGGTTTTGACCTTGATGTTCTTGTCGGTCCCCGTCAGCCTGTTCTATGCTCAGCTGGAGTCCAACTACCGCCTTTATCTCGAAACTCTTTTTGACGATTTCTTATTCACCTTGACTATTTATACCGTCTGCCGCGCCCTTCTTAGCATCACAATGCAAATTCCGCTTGTCAAATGGACGGAAGGACTGAACATCAAAACGATCGTTTCCATATCATACGTATGCTACGCTGTGGCAGCGATTGGTTTCGCTTTTTCATCATCGATCTTTTGGCTGCTCTCGACTGCCGTTTTATTTACGGCGGCAGAAAGCATGCTGTTGAATCACATGCAAACCTTTGTCTCGCGCCTTGCTCCCGATCATATGCGGGGCAGATATTTTGCATTTTTCGGCCTGCATTGGGATATTTCCCGGACAATTGGACCTTTTTTAGGCGGTGTGATGTTCATCAAGTTCGGCGGGGCAACGCTTTTTCTTGCCATTGCAGGAATCGTGGCAGCCGGGGGGATTGCACAATATCGCGCAGTGTCCCGGTTAAGAAAAAACTAACCCTTTCTAGTACCTGGTACTAGAACAAAGTGCTATAATAGAAACAAATTTTATCCGGGAGACAAGGAGGCATTATGGTTACATTAAAAAAACAAACGATCGGCGAGCTTTTAAAATCAACCGCCGGCCGGTTTCCGAATCATGAAGCGGTTATATATTCTGAGCTCGATTTAAGATATTCGTATCAGGAGCTTGTTGAAGAAACTTCTAAAATTGCAAAAGGGCTGCTCGCGCTCGGTATTCAAAAAGGAGAGCATGTCGCCATCTGGGCATCCAATATTCCGGAATGGATTCTGCTCCAGTTTGCTACGGCGAGAATCGGCGCTGTGCTTGTCACCGTCAATACAAGCTATCAGGCGAGAGAACTCGAGTACTTATTGGAACATTCCGATTCCACCGCCCTGTTTCTAATGGACGGCTACAAAGGGACATCCTATATCGATATGATCGATGAGATCATGAAAAATCGTGAAAAGCTGCCGAAGCTGAAAAATCTCGTCTACCTTGGCAAGAATGAGGCCCCTGGACATATGACGGCTTTTGTCGACATCGCCAAAATGGGCGAAACGGTCTCTGATGCCGACCTTTTCGAAAGAGAGCAGTCACTCACACACGACGATGTGATCAATATGCAGTATACGTCGGGAACAACCGGCTTTCCAAAGGGTGTTATGCTGACTCACTACAATATCGTCAACAATGCGGCGATCGTTGCCGATAGAATGGGGCTGACGAGCGCAGACAGGCTGTGCATCCCGGTTCCTCTGTTTCATTGCTTCGGCTGTGTACTAAGCACGCTTGCCTGTGTCGCGTCAGGTGCGGCCATGCTGCCGATCATCGAATTCAAGCCGGACATCGTCCTGCAAACGGTCGAAAAAGAAAGATGTACAGGGCTGCAAGGTGTGCCGACAATGTTTATCGCCGAGCTCACCCACCCCGATTTTGCAAACTATGACCTCTCTTCTCTGCGAACCGGGATCATGGCAGGCTCCCCGTGCCCTAAAGAAGTCATGAAAAAAGTGATGAAGCAAATGAATATGACGGATATCACAATCGCATACGGACAGACGGAATCTTCACCCGTGATTACGCAGACAACCGTCACCGACACGATCGAACGCCGCGTCGAAACCGTCGGAAAAGTGCATCCGCATGTAGAAATTAAAATCGTCGATCCTGACACGGGGGAAACACTCGGCCCGGATGAGCAAGGCGAGCTGTGCACAAGAGGATACCTCGTCATGAAGGGATACTATAAAATGGACGAAGCCACAAAAAAGGCCATCGATGAAGACGGCTGGCTCCATACCGGCGATTTGGCCGAAATGGACCGGGACGGATACGTGAGGATTACCGGGCGCTTAAAAGATATGATCGTCCGCGGCGGTGAAAACATTTACCCGCGTGAAATAGAGGAATTCCTTTATGAACATGAGGATATTGTCGATGTACAAGTTGTCGGCGTTCCGGATGAAAAGTACGGGGAAAAAACGGCGGCCTTTATTAAATGCAAGCCGGGCAAAAAGCTGACGCTCGAAGAGGTCAGAAGTTTTTGCAAAGGACAGCTTTCGTATTACAAAATTCCGGAGTACGTATTTCTGATCGACGAATACCCGCTGACCGCATCCGGAAAAGTCCAAAAGTATGTGCTGCGCGACCGTGCAGAAGAACTGCTTGCGAGCCCGGTGCAGTAAATAAAAAGCCGAAAATACGATCGTATTTTCGGCTTTTTGCTGTTTAAAACACTTTTTTACGGTCGCGCTCTTCCTTCAAAATTTCGACAGCTTCGCGGAAGCGCTGTGAATGAACGATTTCCCTTTCCCTTAAAAACGCCAGCCCGTCATTTAAATCCGGATCATCCGACATGTCAATCAGCCATTGATACGTAGCCCTCGCTTTTTCTTCAGCCGCTATATCTTCATATAAATCGGCAATCGGATCGCCTTTTGCCTGGATGTATGTAGCGGTGAACGGAACGCCGGCGGCGTTATGGTAAAACAGGGCTTTGTCATGGTCTGCGTAATGATCGCCGAGCCCGGCTTCCTTCATCTGTTCGGGTGTCGCGTCTTTTGTTAATTTATATACCATCGTGGCAATCATTTCAAGGTGAGCAAACTCTTCCGTACCGATGTCCGTCAGCAGTCCGACGACTTTATCAGGGATGCTGTAGCGCTGGTTCAAATAGCGAAGCGCCGCAGCCAATTCGCCGTCCGCTCCGCCGTACTGCTCAATCAAAAATTTGGCAAGTCTCGGATTGCATTCTCTCACCCTAACAGGATACTGCAGTTTTTTCTCATAAAGCCACATGAACCTGACTCCCTTCCTCTATTAAACTTGCCATGGCCAAGGACTCCTTTTCCAGCTCCAATAGGATTCCGTCTGATCCGGGCTTCCTTGAATCAAAGGGCCGTATTTTGATTCAAACTTCGCTTTCAGTTTTCTTGAATATCCGGCATACTGGTTGTATTGTTTGATGGCATCGGTATCATCGGGATGTGTGTCAAGGTAAAGCATCAGCTCAACGATGACAAAATCAACAGCCTGAATTTCATGAAGCCTTTTATAATAGTCTTGCGGTAAAGAGTTCGTCACCCTCCTTACCTCCCATCTTCATACGGATTTTCATAATGATCGTAAAATACGGGCCAAAGCGTCCCTTTTTGGAGCGCCTCCATCGGAGAGAACTGCGGAAGGCCGCGGGGCTGAAAACCTAGATATAGATTTGGGGGGGTTCTGTAGTATTTTTTGCCGATCGGGGGACACGGATCAAAAGCGCTGTGAAACGGGCGATACGATTTGACTTTGGTGAATGATTCCTTGGAATGTTTCATATCGGTTCACCTCTATTTGTGATCGAATCTAATTTAATCTATTCATATGTTCCATCTGTTATGTTCAAAAATGAACGATCAGTTTTTCTTATTAATCTTTTAAATAAATTCGTATTTTACCAATCACTAAAATTATTATATAGTAATATATAGAAATACTTCACTTAGTGAACAAAATGATTGTGCAGTAAACAGGAAGAAGGTTTTTCATTTGAGGGAAAAAAGAGATTTCCTTCGGGATATATTATTGATATTGATCAGCAGTTTTGGGGGATTTCTTCTCTCATTGACCGGCATGACGATCGGCTGGATGGTCGGCACAATGAGCGCTGCCGCTTGTCTGTCGCTGTTTCGCCCGTCACCGTTAAAAGCGGCGGTCAGACAAAACGGCATCCATCATGGATGGCTTCAGTTCGGTCAAATGCTATTGGGAATTGAGCTCGGCCAGAAAATCAACATGTCTGTGATTTCGATCTTTAAGGAAAATTGGCTGATTGTCGGCGTCATGCTTCTCCTTTCCGTCGTGTTCGCCATGCTGTCGGGCTTTGTCTTGTGGAGGTTCAGCAAGACCGATATGCTGACGAGCTTTGTGGGAACTGCTCCCGGCGGGCTTTCCGCGATGCCGGGCATCGCTCAGGAAGTCGGAGCGAACACGGCAATCGTCAGTCTCGTGCAGATGATACGTGTGCTCCTGGTCGTCATGACCATTCCCTTTTTCGTTTTTTTCATAAATGCGAAGCAACCTGACACCTATGCTGCCGGCAGCCAAGCGATCGCCGCGGGAACATCGGCATTTGAAGCGCCTCATATCGTATGGACTGCGCTGATCTTGCTGGGCGGATTCGGGGTATGCAAAGCTATGAAAGCACTGCGGTTTCCTGCGCCATGGCTGCTCGGAAGCATGACCGGTGCGGCCGTTCTGCAAATCGCAGGCGCCTCAATGACCGGACTCAGCACAACAGCCTGGTGGCCCCATGGCTTTTCAGTGCTGTCGCAAATTTGTCTCGGCGCAACGATCGGTTCAAAAATCAGCAAAGATATGTTTATCGGCGTCAGAAAAACGCTGATCGTCGCACTTGTCAGCTCCGTCGGACTGATCATTGCGATGATTTTAAGCGCCGCCGTCACCGCTAAAGCGGCAGGCATTTCGCTGACAACGGCCATATTGGCGTTTGCTCCGGGGGGAATCGCAGAAATGGCGACAACATCTGTCACGCTTCACGCCGACTCTACGTTCGTCGTCGCCGTCCAAGTGTTGAGGGTGGTGCTCGTGATCGCTATGCTTCCTCCATTCTTCCGATTGCTTCACCAAAAATCGGAAAAATATTCAAACCCTCGCATCAAAAAAGCCAGAGCTGAAGGCTGATCCCTTCGCTCAGGCTTTATTTTTTATTCAAATTCCGGCAGCCAGTCACCGTGTGCTTCGATCAATTCATCGCACATGTTTACGATTTCATCCATCGATAATTCCGCTGCTGTATGCGGATCAAGCAATGCAGCATGATAAATGTGTTCTTTTCTTTTTGTTATTGCCGCTTCAATCGTTAACAGCTGTGTATTGATATTGGTGCGGTTTAAAGCAGCCAGCTGTTCAGGCAGCTCACCCGCAACGCACGGAGTGATCCGGTTCCGCTCAGCGACGCACGTCACTTCAACGACTGCTTTTTCCGGAAGGTTTGTAATCAATCCTTTATTCAAGACATTTCCGCCGAATGTAAACGGCTGACCGGTTTCCATCGCTTCTATGATTCTTGAGCCGTATTCGTTGGACCGCTCGTGGGTTAAATTGCGGTTGCCGACGATTTCACCGCGCATCTTTTCCCAGTTTTGAATCTGCTTCTCGCACCTTCTCAAATATTCGTCAATCGGAATATTCAGCTCTTCAATCAGTTCGGGATAATGGCTTTTAATGAAATAAGGGTGGTACTCTGCATTATGTTCGGACGATTCGGTCACATAGTAGCCGAATTTATCCATCAGTTCAAACCTGACCATGTCACCATGTTTCATTTTCTGTTTTTCTTTTGCCTTTTTTTTGATTTCTGGATACAAGTCTTTCCCGTCTTGCTTTACTTCAAGAAGCCAGGCCATATGATTGATGCCGGCGATTTTTTCTTCGATTCGTTCATGCTTCATGCCGAGGGATTTAAAAAGATCTTTTGTGCATACTTGAACGCTGTGGCAGAGGCCGACCGTTTTCACGTCCGTGTAACGGAGAAGCGCACCGGTTAAAGAAGCCATCGGGTTTGTGTAATTTAAGAGCCAGGCGTCGGGCGCCGCGCTTTCGATATCTTTTGCCATATCCAATAAAACGGGAATCGTCCGCAGCGCCCTGAATATCCCGCCAATTCCGACCGTATCGGCAATCGTCTGCTTGAGTCCGTATTTTTTCGGAATCTCAAAATCGATGACTGTGCCTGGTTTATAGCCGCCGACCTGAATGGCATTGATCACGTATTTCGCTCCCGCCAAAGCTTCCTTTCTGTCGCCATAGGCGCGGATCGATACCGTGTCATTATAGCGGTTTTTTAAATGCTCAAGCATATCTTTAGATTCTTTGAGGCGCTTCGGATCGATATCATACAAAGCAAATTCAAATCCGTTGATCGCCGGGACCATCAGGCAGTCCCCCAGCACATTTTTCGCAAAAATCGTGCTTCCCGCTCCGATAAAAGCAATTTTAGTCATTCATATCTTCCTTTCCCCGTGAAATTTCCGCTAGCCTTTTAGCGCTCCAGCTGATAATCCTTTTATAAAGTACTTTTGCAGGAATAAAAATAGAATCGTCATCGGCAGCATCGCCATCAGTGAAGCCGCAGCAACCAAGTGCAGGTTGTTCGCATTTTGCCCAAAGAAACCGGCAATCGCCACAGTCAAAGTCTGCACACTTTTGTCTTGAAGGAAAAAGATCGAAAACTGATAGTCGTTCCAGATGAATACGCAGGCAATAATGCAAATCGTCGCAGTCACCGGCTTTAATAAAGGAAAGACGATTTTGAAGAAAATCCCCGCAGTGCTCGCCCCGTCGATTCTTGCCGCCTCTTCAAGCTCTTTCGGAATCGTTGATCGTATAAATCCGGCATACAAAAAAATCGTCAAGGGCATATAAGCCGCCGTATTATTCAATATCGCGATTTCGAGCGTATTCAGCATGCCAAGCTCCACCACCATTTTGTATAAAGGAACCATGGATGTCAGCGGCGGAATGATCATAATACCGATAAACAGGAAGTAAACGGCTTGATTGAGCTTTGTTCTGCGCCTGGCGAGCGGATAGGCCGCCAGAGAGCCGATCACAATCAGCAGAGCCGCCGAAGCAAAAGTGATCACGGCAGTATTGAAAAAAGAGCCGGCAAGACCTGCTTTATCCCATGCTTCTGCGAAATTACCGAGGCTGATTTCGTCCGGGAACTTCCATTTTGAACTGAAATCTCCCTTTGCTTTCAGCGCCGTCGTCAGCAAAATATAAAACGGAATCAGGTGAAAAACGGTAATGCATGCAGCCAGCACGGTCCACAGCGCCCGTTTCTTTTTCTCTTGGCGATTCATCTAGGCTTCGACCTCCTTGCGCTTAAAATAGATGAGAGCCGTAAAGCTGATTAGCAGTATCAACACCGCCATGAAAACCCCCTGAGCGGCTGCATAGCCGGCATCCTGCCTCTTAAAATACAAATCGTACATAAAAGTCGACATCGATTGCGAAGCATTTCCCGGACCGCCGCCTGTCAGCGCTAAAATGACATCAAACAGCTTCAGCCCGCCGATGATATTGATGACCATGTTGATCGTGACAGAAGGCATCAACAGCGGCAGCGTAATCCTCCAAAACTGCTGAAAACCGCTTGCCCCGTCGATTTGTGCCGCTTCATAAAAATCTTTCGGAATGCTTCCGAGACCTGCTAAATAAATGACCATCGCAATGCCGACGAACTGATAGGAATTAACAAATACGATGATCCACGGATTGATTTCCGGGCTGCTCAAGGCATTGACAGGACCTGCCCCGAATAGTTTCAGCAAATCGTTCAAGGCGCCTCCTTCATAGGAGAAGAAGAAGTACCAGATATACCCCATGATCAGCGGGCTGATGATGACGGGCAAATAGACAACAGTTCGCGTCAACGCTTTCATTCTGATGCTTTTAAACAGCAGGAGGGCATAGAGAAGACCGATGACATTTTGCAAAACCGTACTGCCCAATCCGTACAGCAGGGTGTTTCTGACGACAAGCCATGTCGCCGGGTCGGCCAGCATCCGTTTATATTGGGCAAAGCCGATCCAGTCATACGACTGTGAGAAACCGTTCCAGTTCGTGAACGTGATTTTAATGCCGCTCGCAAACGGATAAATCATAAAGATGGAAACAAGCGCCAAGGCGGGAAGGTACATCCACCAGAGCGATCCGGTTTTCTTCATAAATCCGCCCTTTCTTTTCACAATAGTCAGACTTTTTTCTTTAGCTAATTCGCTCATCATTTCACCCTTCTTTTTTCATCATGATGAAAACGATCCTTTCTATTGGTCTTGTAATCTGCTGTATTCCTGTTTCATTTTTTCCGATACCTGCTTCGGCGTTAACGTACCGGCTAAAAGTTCCTGTCCCGTCGTCCCCATGACGTCCCACATTCCGCTCGGGAGGTAGATGCGGTCAAAGTACGGTTCGATTTCGATTTGTTTATATTGATCATAAAACTTAGAATAGTAGTTTTCGGCTTCTGTGTTGGTTAATGCTTGAGGAAATGAGGTGGCTTCGGCGATCTTTTTCACATATTTGGGCTGTGCGGCGAATTCAATAAACCGCTTTGCTTCTTCGAGGTATTCTGAGTCTTTCCAAACAGCAACGGTATGGCGCTCTCCTCCAATCCAGCTCGGTTTGTCGCCTTCATAAACGGCTGGAGTCGGCGTCACGCCTAACTGGATATCGGGATTGACTTCCCTCGTATCAGGGCCGATCGATGTGACCGAGAGGGTAAAGCCGATTTTTCCTTGCGCCATCAATTCGACCAATTGCGACGGTTTTGCCGTCAGGATATCTTTATTGACCAATTGCTTTTCCTGCATTTCTTTAAAGGTTTCTGCGAGAAGTGTGTAGCCGGACCAGTCGAATGTGCCGTTTTCCAAAGCTTTTTTTTCATTGCAGCGATCATCTGTGATGAGAAGCGGGGTGGCAAACTGATCATAAAACTGAGCTAAAGCGCCTTTATCTGAACCGGCAAACCAAAAAGGAATGATGTTCCCTTTGCTTTTTTCTTTGATCGTTTCCAGCGCGTGCATCAGTTCGTCCAACGTCTGCGGAGGCTTGAGACCGTATTTCTTCAAGAGACCGGCATTGTAGACGATCCCGTCTTTTGCCTGATTGAAAGGGTAGGCATATACTTTGCCTTTTTCATCCTTCAAAATCGGATCGAGGTTTGGATCGAGATGCTTCACCCAATCCATGTCTTTTAAATCTGCAGTGTATTCTTTGTAGCGGATCTTCGCCCAGCCGTGCGTATCGAACAAGTCAGGCATGTCATTTGCCGCCATTTTGACACGCAGCATATTTTCATAGTCCGGGCCGGGGAAGCTGATATCAATTTTGATGCCTTCATTTTCTTTTTCAAAATCATCTGCGATGCTTCTGAGCGCATTTTTTTCACTGTCGTTTGTCATTGTCGAAAACATCGTGAGCGTGACCTCTCCGTTCTTTCCGGCATTCTTTCCGGAGCAGCCCGCAACTATTGCAGACAAAATGATCAGGAGAACAAAAGAGAAAATGATTTTTTTCATCAAATTCACTCCAATTATGATATTTTGATGGCGAATAAAAAGCGCTTTCATTTTTTACTGGAATTTAGTAAACCCATTTGCGTCACCTCCTTTGAAAGCGCCTTATCTTACCATTAGCTCCGTTTGCTGAATCCGCAGCTTTCCCGAATAATTAGCTCTGAAGGTACGGTCACTTTCAGCGGCAGTTCCCTGCCTTTCATTCTGTCGAGCAGCAGCTTCACACCCGTCCGGCCCATCTCCTCTGTATGAACCTTTACGGTTGTCAATGGCGGATTAGCAAATTCGGACGCTTCAATGCCGTTGAAGCTGACGATGGCAACATCGTCGGGAACGTTGAGACCCGATTCGCGAAGAGCCCGGAGCGCGCCGATGGCCATCGAATCGCTGGCGATAAAAAATGCTTCGGGAACGTTCTTCTCAAGAAGCGCTTTTTTCATCAGTTCATAGCCTTGCTGCATCGAATACTCGCCGATATAAATGTGCTTCGCGTTTTCTGCACCGGCCATCTCCAGAAACGCAGTCAGCCGTTTGTCTTCGATTTCAACGGCGCTTGTCTCCTGATCGCTGATTCGAAAGTGCTCTTTTTCTCTTCCGCCGATATAACCGAGCCTTGAATAGCCGAGCGATTTCAAATGGTTCAGCGCCCTCCCCGTCGCCTTCTCAAAATCGACGACAACCGAGTCGCGCAGCTCTTCATTGTCTATATGGTTGATGTACACGACGTTGTTGAGCGCGCCCATGCACTGCTGCAAACCGGCATAATTGATCCTTCCGATGACGATTAAGCCGTCGACATCGTCTACAGGCTGATTTGAGCGGATGCTGCTCAGCTGAATAAATTTCGTAATAAACGCTCCTCTTTCAAAACACTCACTTTCAATTCCTTGCCTGATGGAATAAAAGTATGGATCGCTCAGCTCTTCTTCCTGTGATTGGCAGACAACAATGCCGATGCGCGGGTTTTCACCGCTTCCTGAGGCATATACCTCACGGCGCCTGCGCGTACTTTTATAGCCGAGCCGGGCTGCTATATTCAAAATCCGCTGCCTTGTTTCAGGCGCTACTGATAATGACTGGTCATGGTTCAGAACCCTTGAAACCGTTGTGCTTGATACTTTAGCCTGAAGCGCAATCTCTTTAATCGTCGCCATTTTCATCCCGTCCTGTCTTTGGAATCCATATTCACTAAACTTTACTAAAAACATCATAACAAACTAAGGAAAGCGTTTTCAATACTAAAAAAATTAAGATTTCTTCACGAAAAATCCGCCCCGTTTCTCAAGGGCGGGGCGGATGTTCAATATTTGTTCCGAGTATTCGATTTAACCGACCATCTTTTCAGCAACCTGCATGTCACCGGATGCCCAGTGAGTTTCTGCCGCAAACCATCCCGAACATACGACGGCAGCAATCGCAGCAACAATGAACAGTTTTTTCATCACATTCCCTCCACTTTTTTCATTTTTTCTTCCGCTTTAATCGCTTCCAAAAAGAAATGTGCGGCTTCTTTATAAAGTGACTTTGATCTGTAAACATTGGCCGTTAAGAGCGAAAGTTCTCTGGCGCTGTCGTATTGCTTTGTTTGAAACAGGATTTTAATGTTGTCTTTGCAGTCTTTAACCGCCTGTTCACCATCTCCTGCATAAGCCGCATATAAAATATCGATTTTGGCGTCAAATATTTTATTCGCCGCGGATTTCGACCTTTCCTTCCCTTCTTTGTAAAAGGCTGCAGCGCGTTTATGGTTTCCGACTTTAAACAGCTCTTTGATCATTAAAAACACAGCATTGAAATAATAATCTGATGCAGCATATCCTTGATCATCCAAAACGATTTCTAAAAACTGAATGCTTTTTTCCGAATTGTCCATCGCCGAATAAAGCAAGGCAAAATTATGAAGGAGCTGCATTTCTTTAAAACGGTCGCCGGCTTTTCTTACCGTATGGATGGCTTCTGTTAAATATTCTTCCGCCTCTGTATATTTCCCCATCTCGGTATAATTTCCAGCCATTGTAATATAAGTTGAGACAAGGTTCATGTCATGGTCGCCATGGCCCTTAAAAATTTCCATCGCCTGCCGGGTATGATTTAAAGAGACGATATTCTGGCCCAAGTAATAGTAGAGCTTTCCGACTTTATCGTGAAATTGGGCAACTTCAATTTCATCATGTACATGAGCAAGCTTCTTCTCTGCAATTTTATAGAAGCTGATCGCCTGCTCATAATTCTTTTTATACACTTCATAAGCTCCTGAAAACAGGTAGTAGTAATAGGATGTCATATGTGATGCAGCACTGTCGCCGGCCGTTACTTCGTGCTGCTCTATCTTTTTGCCTCTCGCATCGTAGAGCATAATTTTATGCCGCAGTTCCAGCAGGGAATAGTAGATCAAAACCTCCTGATCTTCCTCCATGTCTGCCAGCAGCGGTTTGATTTGTTCAAACAGCCTGATCGACTGTTCAGCATCGCTTTTTCTAATGGCGCGGTACCATGTATTCAGCATGTTGGCGACTTCTTCCGCGGCGATTTTGTTCATATGGAGCTCCTTTCTGCCGATATTCAATTTTTTTGTGTTTTATTCATTATTCATATCATACTATATTTTTCCCCTTGTATAAATTAATAGTAATAGTTCATTTTACACTGTTTTCTGAATTCCCCACTGTTTCCGCTCCTTTATTAGGCCAAATGACTCTTCAAGAGCTGTGAAACCGGGACTGATAAGACAGCAAAAAGCACCCTTGCTGAAAGGGTGCTTTCATCCACTCCTGCTTCAATATGAATACGAACTTGTACAGGCATAAGTGAGGGCTCCGGTTGATGGTTGATAATATTTCCCCATCGCATATGAAGAACGCGGATCGAGATCATAAACCATCGGTGTATAACAGGATGTCTGCCCCGGGAGCACTTTTCCTTTTCCTCCAGCCGGGCTGCAGCTCAGTTCTTTTCCGTCTTTGTTTCTTTTCACATATGCATCTGTCTCCAAGCCTGAGGACACTGCTTTGTCCAGCGTCATTTTAGCCCATGCTGTTTTGCAGACGCTGCTGAATTTTAACACCACGATTCCGAATTGTTTATTATTTGCATCTATCAGCCTCTGGCTGTCGCCTTTGTTGTGCCGCTTGAAGCGTAATTACAGTGAATGGGTCTCTTCATACTTAATCTGACTTCCTAGAAGTCATAAGCTTTTACTAACTAATGATGTTTAGCTGTTTTATCAACAGATCGCAAATTACTTTCATCTATTAAATATGTTGCAATCAATGCGATGACTAACAGAGCTGCTGCAAAATAAAATCCTATATTCATACTTCCTGTAGTGTCTGTAAGCCAGCCAGTAATATACGGAGCTAAAATGGAACCTAACATTCCAACAAAGTTGTAGAATCCAAATGCTGTACCTAATGATTGCTTTGGCGCATTATTTGCTACAACAGCAATTAAAACGGGGTTAACGCTAATTTTCCCTACAATTCCATACACAATTAGTGTCATATACAGAATTGGTAAGCTATCAAAGTAAACAATTGCAGCTGTTGATAAAATACCAAACGGTAACATCATGAGCAATACTGGTTTACGCCGGCCTAACTTATCTGACAGCCAACTAAAAAATAATGAACCTGGAATCGCTGCCCATGGAACAAGTGATGCCACAAAGGCAATATTTCCTCCGGTTAAACCGCGTGCTGTTTCTAAATAGTACGGTAACCAAGTAATAATCATAAAGAATCCGTAAATAGAGCAGAAAATAATAATATATGCCAAAATTAAGTTTCTATTAAATAAAGATGAAAACTTAAACGGTTCAGCGGTGCTTTTAACCTCTTTATCAGCTTTTGGCTTGTCTTTAATTACAATTGCCATTGCGATGCCGATAAGTACAACCGGCACTCCGATGATAAAAAATGGAATTCTCCATCCGAATCCCCATTCTCCTACAACATAACTGGAGATATAATAGCCAATTGAAGTACCAAAAGCCATCCCTGCATTAATCACAGCACTGCCTAATGTTAAACGGTTCTTCGGGATAATTTCGGATGATATTCCATATTGCGGCCCATAATATACCCCCTGAGCCATACCAACCATAAGCCATGCAGAGATAAACAGAAAGAATGTAGGCATCATCCCTGTAACTGCTGCGAGCGAGCCAAATAGAATAACACCTGGAACCAACACTCGTTTTTTTCCAATTTTATCTCCTAATATTCCTGCAGGAACGTTCATACCTGCATAACCGATGAAAAATATACTCATAATTAAGCCAAGTTGTGCCTTGCTTAATGAAAACGCTGATTCAATATCCCCCATAATCGGGTTTAATATTGTTCGCGTTGCATAAAGAGCCACCCAACCGAAGAAAAATACGATAACAACTTTTACCCAATAGGGAACCAGTGGTTGTTTTCCTTCACCTTCAACTGATCCCGCCTCTTTTGTCATCAAACTTCCTCCTTCACCTTTTAAATGATCCATTATTTTCTGCTCATCCTTTGACTTTCGATTTAGCCTTCATAGATTGTTTCTTTTCGAAATCTACCTGCTCAGCATAAAGAATTCCATTATAAAGATGTTCAGAAATTTTTGATGGAAGGTCATATCTGAAAAAGAAGGAATTTTGGCTTTTTATCCTCCTTATGAACATACACGGATTGTCTTATTTTGTTATGCGTGTCCCCGCTTTTCCATCTAGTGCAGCTACCGCTTGATCCAATGAACAAATAATTGCCTCTTTACCTAACTTTGCAAATTCTATAGCCGCTTGCATCTTTGGCAGCATACTGCCAGCAGGAAATTGCCCTTCTGCCACATATTGTTCTGCTTCTTCTACTGTAATTCGGCTTAGTTTTTGCTCATTTTCTTTGCCGAAATTGATAAATACATTTGGTACGTCTGTCAACATCATGAAAACATCAGCATTTACTTGTTGTGCAAGCTTTAATCCTGAACGATCTTTGTCTATTACTGCTTCAAGACCGTGTAATAGACCGCTGTCGTCACGATATACAGGTATACCGCCGCCGCCAGAGGAGATAACAATCGTTTTATCAATTAAACGTCGAATCTCTTCTATCCCATGGATCACTTTCGGTTCTGGGGAAGGCACAACTCGTCTATAGCCGCGCCCTGCATCTTCTGACATAGTAAACCCTTTTTCTTCTAATTGCTTCGCTTCTTCCTCTGAATAAAATACTCCTATTGGTTTCGTTGGTTTTTCAAATGCTTTATCATACTTGTCCACTTCAACCATTGTTAGAAATGTAGCTACATTCGCAGCAATGCCCCGTTCTTTAATATGGTTTTTTAAAGCCTTTTCCAGCATATAACCAATGAATCCCTGTGATTCTGCGTTACAAGCATAGATTGGCAGTGGTTCAACGACATTTTTGGCAGCTTCGTTTTGAGCAATAATATTCCCCACTTGTGGACCATTGCCATGTGTAATCACAATTTTATGTCCTGCTTCTTTAATTTCAATCATATGACGTGTTGCAGAGATTACATTTTTGAATTGATTAGCATAAGTTGCTTCTTGTTTTGGCTTTAAAATGGCATTACCTCCTAGTGCCATTACTACTCTTTTCCCCATCTCTCTCACTCCTTTGTTAAAGCCATATAAATTCCATATAAAGTATCCATCCCAGAAAAAGAACCTACTTTTATCAGGCTTTTCATACTTTTTAAAGATGAATCATGTTGTAATCTTGTAATTTTCGAACTAAATAAACCTTCTATAGCACAAGTTAAAAAGCGCGTGCTTACAATGGTTGTTAAGGGTTTTCTGATTAAATCTCCCAATGTTTCAAGGTGTTTTTGTGCGATAAAAGAGTCGATGAAATGTCCATATAATATACCGACCAATATATCGTCACCCGTTGGCGTTAAACCTTGGCCTCGTCCGATAAAGTAACGAAACTCCTCTTCCAAATTTTCAGTTGGATCGTGTAATTTATTTATCAAATCCGCCACACGAGCTGATTTAAAATCAGTAGATTCATACGATTTAAATGAAACTTGTTTGACGTTTTCTTTTAATTTATTTATATTTGCATGTTTAAAATCCGTATATAACGGAAGTATTTTCGCATTAAAATTGAGTTCAAAACAGTTGTGGGAAAGATGGTTATTGCGAACGTGAAATGTATCTCCCACCTCAAGACTGGCTTTTAATGTTTGCTTCGTTTGTGAGTCAAGCAAGATTCCAAATGGAAAGGTCCCATTTTCATTTGTGCCGATAAATATCAATTCATCATTCCGATCAACAATATTCAAACCTTTTTCAAAAATGCTGTGCACAGTAAACGTTTTTCCCTCAGTTAATAGCTGAAGTGCGATTGAACCAATCGCACTTGCCTGTAAAATCATCCTTGAAAACCTAGTTTTTCAGCATATGCTGTGATTGCTTTCTCAAAACATTCGATTGGAGGATGAACTGTGCCAGCACCAATTTGCCCATATCCAGCAATTTTATGTGCAATACCTGTGTTGATTACCGGCGTGATACCTGTTTCAACAACTTTACGTGCATCAATACCTAAACACGCTCCTTTGAAATCCCACGTCGGAATAACAAAGTTCGGATTTTCTCCAACACAAATTTCTGTCATTTGATTGCTTGTTTCAAGCGCATCATTAAATCCGCCTGTTCCAACAAAACGTGTTACTGCAGGGGCAGCAATCATTGCTACGCCGCCAACACCGATTGTTTCTGTAATCGCTGAATCACCGATATCTGTGTTTGCATCTTCCGCTGAGTAGCCAGTAAAATATAACCCTTGTGGTGTATGAACAGGTGCTGTAAACCACTCATCTCCCATACCTGCAATACGGATGCCAAAGTTTTCACCGTTTCGGCACATTGCAGTAACGACTGTACCATGTTTGATTGTACGCGCTGCATCCATTATTGCTTTTCCAGTCGCCATGGCAATGTTTAAGAAAAATTGGTCCGTATCAGCTAAAAATTGGATCACTTCTGTCCTTTGTTCGTTTTCAACATCATCTAATGCCGCAATTACTGGAGCAACTTCTTTTAAAAACACCAATGATGCTGCAATATTGCGCTGGTGAAATTCATCCCCCATTGCAATAGCTTTAGCAATCAATATATTAACGTTTATGCCTCCATCAATTTTTCTTAATGCCTTACTTAACACCGGACCCAACACATCTTTCATCCAGTGCAGGCGATTGATTACCTGCTCATGATAAGCACCGAAGCGTAATACTGCACCAATGCCTTCGTTCATTTGACAGTACGCCTCGTTGCCGCTCTCTTTGTTCATAACAACAAGAACTGGCATATTAGGTGATGTAATGCCTCCCATTGGTCCAACCGCATTCACATGATGACATGGAATAAATGTAATCTTATTGTTTTCAAGCAGTCCACGCGCGTCCTCTTCATCTTCTGCCCATCCTTCAAAAAGAATCGCTCCAACACAAGAGCCTTGCATAGGATCTGTCATATTTTCATATTTAATTGGAGGCCCAGCATGTAATAACACATAATCTTCTAATTCAGGAATCACAGACTTGGCAGGTACAACATCCGTTAAGAATGGTTCAGCTGCTATGATCTTCTGGATAACAGCTTCGTTTGCTTCATTTATTGTTTTGTACCCCATTAAATTGTCTCTCCTTCATAGTAGTTTAGAAATTGAAGTACTTTCATTAACTTTTCATCACCGCCAGCAATTGGACGCCAGTTAAATTGAACACACTCTGAACCGCTGTTCTGAACAGCTGCTGTAAAACTTTTCAGCCCAATATTGATGACACTTGGTTTCGTATTGATTAAGGAGATAATTTTTTCGTCTACTGTCAAGTCTTCTGGGGTATGTTCAAATTTTTGTATATCTAGGACTGGCTGTTCCACTTTTCCTCCTGCCAGTTTAATCGCTGTACGAACCATTTGGTCGTTTGTCTCACAAATCATTGCTCCACTTTCTTTTAAGGTGTCAATTTGCTTTTCGTAACCTTGAGGATCTTGTGCTGTACCTACAACTGTTGCAAGTACTGCAAGTTCACGACCACTCTGATGTGCGTTGGCTAAAATACGTTTAATGGCTGGTGCTAATTCATTTGCCATATCATCATGACTGCCATAGCCAATGACGTTATCAATCATGATGACTGCTGTTTCAGGATCGTTTCCAGACGTCTCAAGCATTTCGATACGTTTTTCAGGATCAATCATCGGGTGCGGCTTCCCTTGGGTATACATGTCATCGCCTAAGTCAATAATTTCATGATGTTTTGTTTTTAGGATATAGGCATCTTTCGTCTCTTCAGGTACTTCCTCTTTGAATGCCTCTTTCACTAACACAGCTGCTTCAGCTGCCAAAGTACCACCTGAGTAATAACCTTTAATACCAACTTGCGAATCTTTTAACGACACGTTTACATTTTCAACCACTGTCGGTTTAAAATTCGGTTTGTCACCATTGGATAATTGAACAGATACAACCGCTGCTTCTTCAAGTGTGTACGCATGATAAATATTTTCTTCCTGATAAGTTGGTTTATCTCCTAAAAATAACGTAACAACTGGTTTTTCAATATTTCTTAATACGTTTAATACTTTTTGCTGCACTTCCTCTGCAGGCGGTTTAGAAATTACTGTAATCACTTTTACTTTTGGATCTTGATTCAATGCTTTGATACTATCTAAAACCGTGGTAGCACCAACCTCTGTTGATAAATCCCGACCACCTGTACCAATTGCGTTTGTTACACCTTTACCATAACGGTCAATGATGCTTGTCACTTCCTGAATCCCTGTACCAGATGCACCCACAACGCCAATATCTCCTTCATTCACGATATTTGTAAATGCAAGTGGCACGCCATGAATAATTCCAGTACCGCAGTCTGGTCCCATGACTAATAATCCTTTTTCATGCGCCTTTTGTTTCAACTTAACCTCATCTTCTTTAGATACATTGTCACTGAATAGAAATACATGTAACCCTTCATTCAATGCATTTTCCGCTTCCATTGCTGCATACTGACCCGGAATGGAAATCAATGCCAAGTTCGGGTTGTTCGCAAGCTCCATTGCACGCTTCCAGTTATGTGCTTCCTGGTCTTTAGATGTATTTTGTGAAGCGGAATCACCTTTTAAAGCTGCTTCTACTTCTTCTTTTACTTCCGATACTTTTTCTTCTTGATTTGTATCTATAACGATGACGATGTCATTTGGGTTTGCTTTTTCCAATTCATCTGTGCCCATACCCGAAGATTTAAAAATGTCTTTGTTAGCTGGTGTTCCCATCATGATCGATACTTTGTTTACACCATCTATTGCAGATAACTTGTTTGATAAAAGCATTAACACGATAGAATCTTGATAGGTGTTTTCTTTTATAATTGTGTATAACATAATGATCCTCCATTTTGTTATTCTGCAAATCTATTCTTTCCATGATAGCGATTAAAATGAACATCGCCTGAAACGAGGTAGTTATAAATATCGTCTACAATTTCAATTCCTTCTTTATCATATTTTGCGCTTCTTAATTTACCGCGCTCACCCGGATAATAAATTTCTCCATAGCCTTCTGCTGCCGGGTGTGCTTTTAATTCATCGAGCATCGTCGAAATCTGTTGTTTAAAAGCAGTTAAATCTGTGAAGTATGCAGGGTTAATCACAATATGAATTTGCCCTAAATCGCGACCTTTTGTCAGGTCTTGATACATGGAAGATACATGTACGCCATGAGGTACTCCAAGAAGGCTGCCTGATAAGATATCCACCATCATCATCAATCCATAACCTTTTGGACCGGCAATTGGCACAAGTGCATGGACATCTCTTGCATTCGTTGTTGGTTTGCCGGCTGCATCTACTGCCCATGTTTCCGGGATCGATTCATTTTTACTTCTTGCATCCAATACTTTTCCCCACGCCTGAACAGTTGTCGCCATATCAAATGTGATCATGCGTTCATCAGCCGATGGTGCACTAAAAGCAATTGGATTGGTGCCAAAGTATGGTTCTGTTCCTCCAAACGGTACGACCATTGGATCTGATTGGCACATGCTTAAAGCAACCATGTCCTGTTCTGCTGCCATTTCAACAAAGTAACCCAATGCACCACTATGCGAGATATTCTTCATGCCTACAACAGCAACACCTGAATTTTTTGCCATTTCGATTGCTTTTTCCATCGCTTGTTTTGCCGCTTGGTGACCTGGACCATTATCTCCGCTAAAGACAGCGGATGCAGGTCCTGTTTGTTCAAATGTGTAGTTTGGGTTTGCTGTAATACCGCCTTTTGCGATTCGTTCGGCATAATATTCCACACGTACTGCACCATGGGAATGGATCCCTCTATGATCGGCGAATGTCAATACATCTGAAACATCGTGTGCGGCTTCTTCATTTAATCCAGCTTTGATTAGCTTCTGTTTGATTAAATGAAACAGCTCCTGCTTAGATACACGCATCTGATTCTCCCCCTTCCATTACATGATTAGTAAATTTTGTCTGACTCTAAATAATCTAAAATTTCCTTTGTAACTGGGATACCTGTTTTTTTATACTGTTTCATCACATCTATTTGAATTTCACCGGGATAATACACTTTGTCAAATCCTTCAGCAGGTGGGTTGTCATGTAATTCTTCAACCATTTGAGATATTTTTTCCAAGAATTGCTCCTTCCCACCAAAGTATTCAGGATTGATTACGAGATGAAGCTGCCCTAAGCGACGGTACTCTGATAAATCTTGATACATGGAAGTGACATGCTTGCCAAATGGCAAGCCGAGTAAACTCCCCGATAAAATATCAACCATCATCATTAACCCGTATCCTTTAGGCCCAGCTATTGGTAATAGTGCATTTACCTTAAACGGGTCTGTTGTTGGTGCTCCATTTTTATCCACTGCCCATGAGTCTGGGATAGATTTGTTTTTACTTCTAGCATCTAAAATTTTCCCCCAGGCTTGTACCGTTGTTGCCATATCAAAAATTATTGGACTACCATCTTTTCTAGGCGCACTAAAAGCAATTGGGTTGGTGCCAAAGTACGGTTCGGTACCGCCAAATGGCACGACCATGGGATCAGATTGACATACTGTTAATGCCACCATACCTTCTAATGCTGCTTGACGTGCATAATAACCAATAGCACCACTGTGTCCCATTTCTTTTACACCGACAACACCGATACCTGATGTTTTTGCTAATTCGATTGCCTTTTTCATTGCTTGATAACTCACATAATGCCCTAACGCATTATCTCCATGGTAAATCCCTGATGCTGGGCCCGTTTTTTCGAAGCTTAAGTTTGGTTTCAGGTTATATCCACCCTTCAATGTACGTTCGGAATAGTATTGCATTCTCACTGCACCATGTGAGTGAACACCTCGTTCATCTGCAAAAATGAGTAAGTCAGCTGTTTTATCCGCTTGTTCTTCAGGTAAGCCTGCTTTCACTAATTTATCTTTCATTAGCTGCCGGAGACGATTACTTTCTACATACACTAATGGTTCACTCATTAAAATTGCCCCTCTTTATAGATTAATATCTCTATTCGCATCCTTTGAATAAATATACGAGAATGGTTCATCCAAACCAATTGCATAGGTTGCTTGCGGCGTATAAGCTCCCATAAAAATATAGTCACCTTTGTCAACTGGCATCCACTCGTTATCTAAGTTGTAAACACCTCGTCCACTTAATATATAAGCACCATGTTCTTGAACGTGCGTTTCAATGTAACCATGCGAAGCACCCGGCTCAAATGAAAGAATATGAATGTTCATGTCATATGCAATTTCTTTTGGCAGCAAATCTTGAATTAATACTTCTTTCATACCTTCATAGGCTTCTTGTTTGATGTTATTCACATTACCTGTAACAATTTCTGGTGTGTATCCTTTAAGCGGCTGATAACGCTTTTTGTATAAAAACAAACGGCTATCCTCACCATTATTATTATTGTCAAACGTCAATTGTAAGTGTGGAGGCACATATAAGAAGCCGCCTTTTGTTAATTCGTATTTTTTACCATCCGCGAAAGCGTTGATTTTACCATATTCAACGTACACAAATGATTGGATACCATCACCAGCAAAACCGGTTTTGTTTCCGCCCTGGTTTTTAACTGTTACCAAATAATCTACAAACCTTGCACCTAAACGCGGAGATCCTAAAATGGTTACATCACAGTCTTCAAAGCCAGGTACAACATTATTAACCAAGCCATCAGGGGTGATTACCGCATAATTATCTTTTTTTATTACTGAACGTGTTTCTAATAAACCTTCTCTGTATCCTTGATTATGATTTAAGTAACTCATGAGTATCTGGCTCCTTTTCATTCTTTATAAGCTAGTTCAAACAATACATCTTTCAATACTTCAATCCCCTTCACAAGGTCTTCTATCTTCGTTTCTTCATTGGTATTGTGGCTAATTCCGCCAATAGAAGGTACAAACAACATGGCTGTAGGAACAAAACCCGCAAAAATTTGTGCATCATGACCTGCACCAGATGGCATCAATTTATAGCTGTCCCCCACATTATCCTTAGCTGCTTGTTCAACGATTTGAATGATTTCTTTATCCATCAATGACGGTGCTTCATCCATCCATAAATTAATGTCATAAGTCATGCTGTTTGCTTCTGCTACCGCTTTAACTTTATCTTCAATTTCTCTCGCAAAATCATTTAATAGTTGTTGATCAATATGACGACAGTCTATCGAAAAAGTAATTTCCCCGGGAACGACATTTACGGTGTTTGGAACAGGAGTGACATGTCCAAACGTTAATACAAGAGGCTCCCCAATTTCTCTAGCTCGTTTCGTTAAGTCTGTTACAATTTCACTATATGCAACAACTGTATCTCTTCGTAATGACATCGGTGTTGTGCCAGCGTGGTTTGCTTCACCTTTCAAGTTAATTGTGTAACGTTTTTGACCAACAATCCCAGTTACAACACCTATCGCTTTATTTTCCGCCTCTAATACTTTCCCTTGTTCAATATGTACTTCAACAAATGCTTTAATATCGTCCCGAACATCATCTGTTTTACGGTAATCAAAACCAGATTCGTGCATAGCATCTTCGAATTTAATTCCTTCAGCATCTTCTATTGTGTCAACATCCGCTTTTTTGGCTAAGTTAAAGAAGTTTTTACTTCCCCAAAATGTATATGGGAATCGACTGCCTTCTTCTTCTGCGAGCGATAATACTTCTATTGTTCGTAATGGTTGACCATATTTTTCTTTTAAATATTTCACAGCAACCAGTGCAGATAAGATACCGAATTGTCCATCTAGATGACCACCTTCAACAACCGTGTCGATATGTGATCCTGTTAAAATAGTTTCTTCAGAATATTTACTTCCAACAAGACGACCAGATAAGTTCCCAACATCATCAAAGCTTACTTCTAAACCTTCTTCCTTGAATGTTGCTTCCAGTTCACGAACTGCATCAATCCATTCAGGAGAGTATAACAGACGCGTAATACCACCTTGTTCTAAACCGCCAAAACTTGTGAATTTCTTATCTAACGTTTCAAAGGTTGATCGAATATCCATTCTTTTTCTCCTCCTTTCTCTATTTACTTCCATCATAGAACCCTGCTTACAACCATTCATTGACATAACCAACAATAATGGAAGAGCATTTTATGCACTTTCAACAAATACACCTTTTAATGGTATCTAGATAAAAGAAAATCACAGAGCGCTCGTTTAAAGATTGGAGCGAAGCGACATCTTCTGGTTTTTGACGATTGACTATCTCTCTTACCCAACAAATAAATAAGGTGCAAATTTTATACTTCCTTATTCAAGAAAAAAACTACCCTATAAATCAATAAAAAACATTGATTTATAGGGTAGTTTATCTGTTTCATTACATCATAAATAATATGCCAAGAGTCAGGATACATACGAGCAGCAGTCATTCCAGGCTGTACCTTAATGTATATTCAAGATATTACTCCCCAACCAACATGTGCAATTAACACCAAATAAAAACATCCTCTTTATCTCTCACGAAATGGCAGATGAATAAATCGAATCTTCAGCGGAATAATCCGCATTTACATCTTCGTTTGCCTCAATGAAGGGACAACTGTCCCGTCACTCAAGGAATAAATCTTCCTACTTTTTCATTTGAAATCCCTTTTTCTTTATCATAGATTTCGACACCGCGAAGGATTGTTTTCACTACCTGCGCACCAATTTCGCGGCCAATATATGGACTAATTTTGTGTCGATATGCTAAGTCCTCAGCTTTTAATACATAAGGTGCATCTTTCTTAATAAATACGAAATCCGCATCTTTCCCTACTGCAATACTGCCTTTTGATGTTAGATTAAAACGTTTCGCAGGGTTTGTAGCAATAATGGCTGCAAATTTGGATAATGACATATTACGTTTTTGCACTCCCTCATCAAATAATACGTCAACATTATTTTGTACACCTGCGATACCCCCCCAAGCTTCAAATGCATTATCCGTAGCTTTTAAGTCTGGGGTACATGGTGAATGGTCTGATGTTACGAATGAAATATCTCCGTTTAATACCCGATTCCACATGCCTTCTAAGCGTGATTGCTCACGGATTGGCGGAGAGCATTTTACAACTGGTCCGATATTATCCAGTTCTTCTTTATAGAAATATAAATAGTGTGTACATGTTTCGCATGTAATATCGACCCCTTCCTGTTGTGCTTTGACAATTTCATCTACGCCTTCCTCACAAGCTATATGAACGATGTGTACACGACATCCCGTTTCTTTCGCAAATAGAATTATTTTTCTAATCGGTTCTACTTCAGTAAATACGGGTCGAGAATCTACATAAGCGCGTAATGAGGTTTCACCATTTTTGAATGCTATTTCCCCTAACTTATCCGTAATTGCAGCATTTTCAGCGTGTACAGATAATATTTTGCCTGTTTTCGCAATTTGTTTCATACCTTCGTAGAGGGAATAGTCATCCACATTCATGAAATCTCCTTCTATAGAACGGTCACCACATGTTGCTACAAAACATTTATATGCAACAACACCGTTGTTATCTAACTCTTGAATACCTCCATCCAAGTTAAATGGTACTAAACCCCCGTAACTCGCAACGTCTACAGATAATTTTCCTTTTCCAGCTTTAAATTTTTCTTGAATAGATTCCTCATCTACCGTTGCTGGCACTTGATTTAATGGCATTTCAATAATCGTCGTTACACCGCCTTTTGCAGAGGCACGTGTTCCTGTGTCATAGCCTTCCCATTCATCACGATAGCCGCCGCCCGGCTCTGTGATATGCACATGTGCATCAACCATACCTGGAGATACAATCGCTCCTTTTGCATCGATAATTTTTGCACTTGTTCCTAAATCATTGCCGATTGCTGCAATTTTGCCATCTTTAATCCCTACTTCGACTTCTTGTTCACCATTTTCCAGAATGACTAATCCATTTTTGATAATGGAATCAAAATTCATTAAAATCATCCTCCTCTTTTAATGGTTGGATATAAAATACTGCCTTTCGTAATTGCAACCAGTCATAAGGCTATCTAAGAAGGAACTTATAACAAGGGATACTATTACTTGCAACGGTGATAATCCCAGTTGTGAAAAATCACCAACAGCTATATAATTCGGAATATTATCCACTGCTCCCATCCACAGGTTAAAAAAATTAAATAGGATGAATTTCTTTGTTCAAGTGATCTTCGGCATGATATCTTTGTTATAACCACACTTTTCAAAAAACGAAGAATCATGTTCAAGCATTAATGATTCTCCTTTAATATTTTTAACTAAAGGATTATACGTATAATTACCTTCAAAAACAGTGTACTATCAGAGTGAGAATTTATCCTTGTAACATCTGACATATTTCATTTTTATTTTATCTTTTTCTAACAAAGATAAGGAGGCAGCCTTGATGACAACATTAAAAGAAATATTATCTGTACTGCAATTTTCAGATTTAACATTGCTGAATGAGCAGGGCGATTTGGAAAGAGTGGTAGAAATGGTTGATATTACAGAAACGCCTGATATTAAAAATTTTACAACACCACACTCACTTATCGTAACAACAGGAATGAATTATCAGTATGATCAATCCGGACTAATCAGTCTTATTAGTGAGTTAAATGATATACAAGTTGCTGGTCTAGGTATTAAGCTATCCCGATTTTTAAAAAAATTAGATGATGAGGTTATTGCATTTGCAAACAAATTAAAATTCCCAATTATTGAAATTCCAGAAAGTTGGAATTTGGGATCCATTACTCATCATATATCGTCATTTATCTTGGATGAAGAAACAGAAAAATTACACTTTGCATTAGATATCCAACAAGAGTTAAATGCTATGCTTATGCAAGGTTTAAGCCTGAACATGATGATTGAACGTTTAAGTAGGCTTATAAAGGTTCCTGTCATGCTGCTAAATTCTTTTCATCAAGTTGAGTCAGTGAGTCATCACTTTCATCAACACTCAGAACATGTTCAAAAAAACCTTAATTATTTCAGGAGATATTTAAATTCAGAGCAAATCGAACCAAATCATAATGGTGTTTTCCAGGAAGAATATGCTATATTTAAGGTTCCTGCATTTAAATATTTTCCGTATTATCTAATGATTTCAAATGTTAATTTGCTCAACTATCCGTTTAGTTTATTAACAATAGAACAAGCAGTTAACACACTTAGTCTCACAATTTACAAAAATAGTAAAATCAAAGAAGCAGAGCAGCAGGATACGAACCATTTTTTCACATCGCTGATGTCCGAACATCCTGATAACCTTGTTTCACTAACACAACACACCGACCTTTTAAAAAAATATCACATTCAACCCTCTAAATTCTACCAAGTGATGATTTGCGGGATAGACAAAGAAAAGAATGTAGAAAATAGCGCCTACTTAAATGAGCGATATCAGATGACTTTTGAGTGGTTAACGCATAAGTTTACTGGGATTGACCCTTCTATTAGTATATATATGTCTCAGGGTGAACGCAGATTTACGATACTTTTACAAAGAAGACATCATTATTATTTGGAATACTGTAGATATATCCAAAAAGAGTATCAGCTATTTTTTAATAGCTCCCTTTCATTTGGCATTGGTAATGAGGTCTCCGAGCTTTCACAATTACCACTGTCTTTTTTCGAAGCGAATGAGGCTTATGATAATAAATATGAACAAGGCGAAATAGAATTTGTAGAGCCCTATAAATCTAAAAGCGTAGAAGAATTATTGCAACTCATTCCAACGAATAAATTAAAACCATTTATCATTTATACACTCGGTCCATTAGCTTATCCCCAAACAACGAAGGAAAAAGAACTAAGGTTTACGTTAAATGTCTATATGGCAAACCAATGTGATCTTACAAAGACCTCAGAAGATATTTTTATTCACCGTAATACTGTGAAATATCGTATTAAAAAATGCGAAGAAATATTAGGTCAATCTGTAGAATCTCCTGATACATCCCTGAGCATTCGATTGGCATTATTTGCTTCAGAGAAAATATCGTTGTAAATCAAAAGTAGAACCACCGGAAGTTTTCTTTTCTATTTATTTAGTTAGCTACTGTTTTATTCTGTCTTAACATAACAACAAGGAAAAATAGCAACGCTGCTGCTGCGAGAAGGATGGTTGCAATATAGAATGCTAATACTTGCGAGCCAGTTACATCACCAATATAACCAGTAAGTGTTGGTGCAATAACAGATGAGCTCATTCCAAAGAAGTTAAAGAGAGTTAATGCTCTGGCCACTCTATCTCCTGATACGGAATCAGATACATAGGTTATTAAAACTGGATCAATCGCAAGTTTACCTAATAAGCCATATAAAATTAATGCAATATACAGCACTGCAGGATTTGGTGCAAATACTGTCAAACTAATTGTTATTGCCGCAGCAATTAATAGAAATAAAATTAAACGCAGACGCAAATGTGCATGTTTGTCTATGTATTTAGTAAATATCAAAGCACCAGGCACTGCAGTGACTGCAACTAGTGCAGCTACATACCCTACTGAACCTTGAGCAAATCCTTTTTCTGCTACAAGGAAGGATGGCAGCCAAGTGACAATCATATAATAGCCATAGCATGTTGCAAAATATACAAAATATACAACTAATTGTCTTGGAGAAAATAAGCTTTCATTTTGAATATCTGTGCTTTGTATGACATCTTTCTTCTCTTCAGCCACTTCCTTGTCTGATGTTTTATCTTGTTTAATAAACAACACAAACACAAATGTTACAGCTACGATAACGATAGCTGTTATAAAAAGCATATAATTCCATTGAATTTCAAAACCGCCTACTAAAACCGATGATCCGATTAGTCCAATTACCATTCCTAATGCTGAACCGCTATTTATTATCGCATTGGAAAAGCTTTTTTTATCTTTTGGCGTATGTTTGGCTGATAAGGAAAAGGCTGCACCGTAATATGAACCAGTCGAAATACCAGCCAATAACGAACCAATGTATACTTGCATGATAGTTGAACTTGTGCCAATTACAAATGCAGCTAGCGCAAAAACGATAAATGCAGGAATTAACACCTTTTTTTGTCCAAACTTATCAACAAGTGCTCCTGACGGAATTTGCATACCCGTATAGGCAAAAAAATAAATAGAAGCAACCAACCCCATTTGTGTGTCACTAATATGTCCTAATGATTCTTGAATCTGTGGATATATTGGCGTAAGGATTGTACGATAAATCCAAATGGCTACCCATCCTAAACACAATGCAATAATGATCTTTTTGTAATAATTGGGGTCATGTTTAATTGTTTTTTCCACGGTATGACACGCTCCCTTTTTATTATTTAATAAAATTGTAGGTTATAAGCCAGTCAATAACATTGTTCACTTTCAACAAAAACAAAAGTAACATTATACATTTTAGACAAAAGGCATCTGCTTAAAAATATCGATGGAATGATTCATCGATAGAAGCTATCCTTATTTTTCCCAGCTCTCCCATTTCCATAAAAGTAATTATTTCACAACAAAAACACTTAAGAGCAAAAAGATGGCTCTTTTTTAAAACAAACTTAGGAGTAACCATTTATTAAAAAAAGCACTTCCCAAATAAATAGGAAGCTCCGCAAACGTTGATATAACAGTGTTCTTAACATGTAGAGAACCAAGGTACACGACGAGCGCCCTTAAGACCGGCTTTCTTTCTCTTTGAAAATTCAAAAATTCTCCGATATATATAGCGAATGCCGCTAATAAGGAGGAGAGCCGGATGAAAAAATTATGGAAAATCGCAGTTTCCGCTGCAATGTTCGTCGGTTTTTTCGCAAATTCACCCCGCATTCAAGCGGAAAGCAATAAGCAGGAAAACGAAGTCATTGTCGTATATAAAAATGCCAGTGGAAAAGAAACTGTCATCGAACAAGCAGACACGGTAGATCACGTTTACCGGCACATTCCCGCAGCCGCTGTCACTGCGGACGACAAAACAGTGCGCGAACTTGAACAAGATCCCGACGTCCTGTATGTCGAAGACAACCTCCCGGTAGCTGCTGCCGACAGCACCGCTCTAAAAGCTGTCTCCAGCAGTACAGTGCAAAACGCCTCCGCGTTTTCACAGTGGAACATCAAGCCGATACAAGCCGCACTGGCTTGGAATAAAGGTTTGACAGGGAAACAGGTGAAGATCGCGGTTATTGACAGCGGGATTTCCCCCCATGAAGAGCTGTCAATCGCAGGCGGTACATCGATGGTCGGCTATACCGCTTCATACCGTGATGATAACGGCCACGGAACACATGTTGCCGGAATCATCGGAGCGAAGCATAACGGACGGGGGATCGACGGCATCGCGCCTGGCGCGCAGCTGTATGCCGTAAAAGCGCTGGATCGGAATGGTTCAGGGGATCTGAAAGGCATCTTACAAGGCATCGATTGGTCGATTCAGCACGGAGTCGATATCATCAATATGAGCCTCGTCGTTTCAGGCGACAGTCAAGTTCTCCACGATGCAGTAGATAGAGCATACAAAAGGGGAATCATTTTAGTCGGCGCGAGCGGAAATGCCGGAAACGGAAAATCCGTTTATTACCCGGCCGCCTACAGCAGTGTGATAGCCGTCTCGGCCACCAATGAAAAAAATCAGATCGCTTCATTTTCAAACACCGGCAGCGCCGTCGAGTTTTCCGCTCCCGGCACATCGATTATCAGTACATCTTCCGATCGCGGCTATGCAATCGGAAGCGGCACTTCACAGGCAACGCCGCACGTCACCGGAATGTTTGCTCTTTTGAAACAGCTGTACCCAACCGCTTCAAACACTGAGTTGCGCAAGAAAATGCAGTTTTATACAAGCGATTTAGGCGCCCCCGGCCGTGATCATTTGTTCGGCTACGGATTAATCCGCTTCAAAGAGATCACACAGCCATTGGAAAAAGCGCAAAAAGCAGTTGGACAAGCGGAAAAGACAAAGAAAAAAGCGGATATCCAAGCCGCGCAAAAAGCGATCGAACCGCTGCCTGCAAACGCCGATAAAACCGCTTTGAAAAAAAGACTCGATACTGTTAAAGAGCAGCTTAAAAAAACAGCCGAAAGCAAAGTGAAACTCGCTGAGAAGCAAAAAAAGAAAACCAATGCCGATGCAGCCCAGAAAGCGGTCAATGAACTCGACAACAGCACTTTCAAAACGAATTTGCAAAAACGAATCAACGCGGTCCGCTCAAGCCTCTTGAACACCGCAAAGCAGGCCGTTGCCAAAGCTGAAAAGGCGGCAACAGACTCAAACCTCGGCAAAGCACAAAAAGCGATCAATGAGCTTCCTGCCGGAAAAGACAAATCAAATCTGCAAAAAAGGCTGAACACCGCAAAAAAGCAAGCCGCAGCAGCCTATAACAAAAAAGTGGCAGCGGCGAAAGCCAAAGTCAAAACGGCCGAACAAAAAAGAACGAAAAAAACAAAATCGGCAGCGCAATCAGCGGTCAGCAAGCTGAAAGCATCCGCCGAAAAAAAGAAGCTGCAAAAACGGATCAATGCGATCAAACTGAAGTAGCACGAAACAAAAAAAGCCCGGAATTCCGGGCTTTTCTTGATGAACGTATTTAGCGAATACGTCTTTTTTGATGCTGTTGTACAAATTGACATTTTCGGACACGACATTTGTGAAATCGTATTCCTTTCGGTCGGCCGCTTACCTTTCGCCGTATTCTCCAATCACTTTTTATCAATTCTTTCTGTCACGATCCCAACGATGTCCCGTTCTGAAACAAAGCCGAAATGGCGGCTGTCAAAGCTGTGGATCCGGTTGTCCCCGAGGACGAAGTACTCGTTTTCGGGCACTTTCTCCTCTCCGGTCACTTCCTTCAGCGTAAAATCCCCTGTCAAGTCCCCTCCGGCAGTGACGGCCTTTAAGTCGTCCAGATAAGGCTCTTTGATCTTTTCTTCGTTGATATACAGCTGATCATCTTCATACCTGAGGGTTTCGCCCGGAAGCCCGATCACCCTTTTAATGAATATATCTTTGTCAGGTCCTTTAAACAGCACGATATCAAATCGGCTGATCGTTTTAAAGTGGTGGGCGAACCTGTTGATCAAAAGCTCGTTGCCCTCCTGAAAGGTCGGATTCATGCTGACGCCTTCTACTTTATATTCAATGAAAACGGCATTTTTGACCTGAATCCCGACGACGATGATAAGCAGTACCCCGGCTATGACCAAAAAACGCTTTTTCAATTCTGTGTCCCCCTAGTCTTTCTCTCTCTGGCTGAATCTCACGTTCAGACGATGTTCAACCCGTTTTCCGGCATACCATAAGATCAGCATGACGATGATCACGGCGGCTGTCCGCAAAGGCTGGGTAAAAAGCGCCTTCAGATCGTGACCGACAAAGCTCACCATAAAAATCATCACGAACTTGCCGCAAAGCACCGCCAGTGAAAAAGGCAGCAGGCTGACTCGCGAAAGTCCTGCCACAACATTTACCGCCGCCGAAGGCGTGAATGGAAAGCAAAGCAGGAGAAACAGCGGACCGAAGCCCCGTTTTTCCACCCAGATCATCAGTTTTTTTACGGATGGATGCCTGCGGATAAAACCGAGTGCTTTTTGCTGGCCGAAATGGCGGATAAAAAGAAAAACCGCTATAGAACCTAAAGATGCCCCAATCCACGTCAACAAGAACCCCTGCCATAAACCGAACGAATTTACATTGGCAACAACAAACACGAGCAGGGGTAAAAACGGGAGCAGCGCTTCAATAAACGGCAGCAGTACGGCTACAAAAGGACCAAAAGCCCTGTAGCTCTGAAAAAACTCTGTTAAATTCTCTTCTGTAAAATAGCTGAATAATTGCTCCAACATTGATTCTCCTCAGGGCGGTTGTCTACTTCTATTCTACACTTTAAATCAAAAACTTTAAATCATCCGTCTCGGTTGTTTCTGTATTAGTCTGAAACAACCTGATCATTTTAGTCATTTTTTCCCGTTCTTGATTAAAAGGCCGTATTTCGTGTAAAATAAAAACAGAACAAACGTTCCTGATCAAAAAAGAAATGAGGAGAAAAGCCATGACAAGAATTCCCGCCGAAGCCAGGGATATGATTGAAAAGGCGATTTACCTCCCGATGACCGTCAGCATATTAAACCGGGACATGAAAATCATCCAGCAGGGGCCGTTTAAGCTGAAAGACCCCTATCTGCGTCTGATCGAACAGGCGTTAAAGCTTGCCCAGCGCGATCTGTACGACGTAAAAAATGAACTGCGCCGGCGGAAAATCAAGGTGCATGAAGTGTCACGGGACGAAGCCTTTACGATGTATTCCTTTATATATGAGGGATACGAAGAAGAGCATAACTACTTTAATCCCCGCATCCGCAACCAGGTATCCGCGCTTCTTGAGCACTATTTATTCAAAGCCGCTCCAGATCAATAGCGCTTTTTCAGCTCCCTGAGGATGAATTCGTATATCAGCTCATTCCGGTCTTCTTTCGGATAGAGCATAAATTCCTGTTTCTTCTGCATGGCGTTTCCTTCAATCCGGTCGATAAATTTTGTTCTCAGCCATGCCGTTCGGTATACCTGGTTTTCGAAAGATGTGATGGATACAGGCAGCTCCAGCGTTTCCCCGTTGACAAAGGTGACAAACGTGTTGTCATACTTTGCCGCGCAAAACTCGTGAACATGCGCATGGGAAAGCCACCCGCACTGAGGACGAGTTGAGGAAAATGTAGGAAAAAGAAAAATGTTGTTTGAGTGATCCACCATGATCGGCGGTTTATGGGAAACTTTAATGACTTCATATGTGCCCGCTTTTCTTCCCGCATAGCTCGATCCGAAATAGCGGCAGCTTCTTTCGATGATCTGAAACGGCTTCATATTGACGAGGAAAGTCCTCTCGGTCTCAAGTATTTTTGAGGCGGGTTTCTCCCCCTCTCCCAGAGGCAGGACAGCCATTGTCGAACCGTTTACTTCATACGTATCTTTTGTCATATCCTCTGTGCTCATCATGATCCTCCTAATCGTTAGTAAATTTATACTATTAATCTAACATTATCCTTTACAAAACGACAGGATTTTTTTCAATTAATTTGAAAATATGTTTTTAAAATTCCATTTTTATGTTTTGTTCGATTAAATCCGTGTTTCTTTGTCCAAATATACAAACTTTTATTCTCATAAACACGCAGCTTCGAATAATTATCTAAAAATTATAAATACTTATTGATTTTTTGTTGCGTAATCCATATACTATAAAAAAGGCATCAGGGGGAATCTTTATGAAAGAGAAAAAGTCGTACGCTGAGCTCATGAAGTCCCGCAATACCCAAAAGGTTAAAGAACTTGATGTAACCATCACGGATATCTACATTCAAATGGTCCTTGATGAATCGCTTTTCAAACGGCGTTTACACACGCTGAGCAAGAAGATTAATGAAGCATTAGACAAAGGAGATAAGCAATCTTTCCTTGAGCTTTCAAGAGAATATACAGCGCTGAAAAAGCACGCATAACGGCCAATCCCTCCCGGATTGGCTTTCTTACGCGAAAAAAGCCGGCTGATAAATAGTCCCGGCTTTTTCATCCGTTTATAATCGTTCCGCCGTTGACATGGAGCACCTGGCCCGTCATGTAAGAAGAATCATCGCTGGCTAGAAACAGATAGCTCGGCGCCACTTCAGCAGGCTGCCCGGGCCGTTCCATCGGCGTTGTTGAACCGAATATTTCGACCTCTCTCTCCGTAAACGTCGACGGGATAAGCGGCGTCCAAATCGGACCCGGTGCCACCCCGTTCACACGGATGCCCTGATCGACGAGCGACAAAGCGAGCGAACGCGTAAATGATGTAATCGCTCCTTTTGTCGAAGAATAATCGATCAGCCTTTCATTGCCGGCATAAGCCGTAATCGAGGTCGTATTGATGATTGAGCTGCCTTTTTTCAAATGTGGCAGCACAGCTTTTGTCAAATAAAACATGGAAAAAATATTCGTCTGAAACGTTCGGATCAGCTGATGGCTCGTGATTTTTTCGATTCCCTTTTGCGGATGCTGTTCAGCCGCATTATTGACGAGAATATCGATCGTTGGGAATGCTTCCTTTGCCTGGCGCACCACATCGTTGCAAAAAGCCTCGTCCCCGATGTCCCCTGCAATCAGCTTGCATCCGACGCCTTCTTTTTCCACATACCCCTTTGTTTCTTCTGCATCGCGGTGTTCATTTAAGTAAACGATGACAACGTTCGCGCCTTCCTTCGCAAACAAAACGGACACGGCACGGCCGATTCCGCTGTCTCCTCCCGTAATAATCGCGGTTTTCCCAGCCAGTTTTCGCTCTCGTTTCGGCCGGTCGAAAACGGGCCGGGGATCCATCAAATACTCCAATCCGGGACGCTGTGTTTGGTGCTGGGGAGGCAGTACTTTCTTCGGCTGCTTGCTCAAAACCATTCCTCCTTCACATCGATTCAACCTTACTATTTTATGAAAACGCCCCTTTTTTATGACAAGCCGCTTCACATGCATGAATATTTCTCAATTGGGAAAATTTAAGAACAAAACGGATGCATGATGGAGGGAACCTTGTGAGCAATCAAGAACAAAAACTGCCGGATTCGCCTGAATCGTATTGGAGAAACAGTACAGACCTTCCTTCGTTCGAGGAACTGTCTGAAGATGTCAAAACAGATGTCGCCATCATCGGCGGCGGCATGACCGGACTGACAACGGCTTATTTGCTGACGAAAAAAGGCTACAGCGTCGTCTTGATCGAATCCGGACGGATACTCGACGGAACAACCGGCTATACGACAGCCAAAATCACCGCGCAGCACGATCTGATCTATGACGAACTGATCCAGCATATCGGGATGCCGAATGCAAGACTGTATTATGAAGCAAATCTCAAGGCGCTGTCCTTTATCAAAAACCTCGTGCTTGAGCAAAAGATACCGTGCGATTTTGAAGAACAGGACGCGTGCATTTACACAACTGAAGAACAATCGGTCCAAAAAATCAGAAAGGAATATGAAGCATACCAAAAGCTCGGGATTGACAGGGAATTCATCAAAGATCTCCCCGTCCCAATCGATGTAAAAGCAGGACTCGTCATGAAAAACCAGGCCCAGTTTCATCCGCTGCACTATTTGAAATACCTTGCAGAGGCCGTCCGGGAAGCCGGCGGAAAAATATACGAAAACACGGCGGCTAAGGAAATCAAAGAAGGCGATCGGCCGAAAGTGCTGACAAGAAGCGGGCATCAAATCTTCAGCGATTATGTTGCGTGCTGCACGCACTTTCCGTTTCATGATAAAAAAGGATTCTATTTTGCAAGGCTTGAGCCGAGCCGATCATACGTGCTCGCCGTCAAGCCGAAAACGCCGTATCCCGGCGGGATGTACTTAAGTATTGACCAGCCTTCTCGCTCGCTTCGCTCGGTGACGATCGACGGAGAAAAAATGGTTCTTGTCGGCGGTGAAAGCCACAAAACCGGCCAGGGCGAAGATACAATCAAGCATTATCAGGCGCTTGAATCATTTGCAGAAGGCGTGCTCGGCGTTGAATCGATCCCTTATCGCTGGTCAGCGCAAGATTTAATCACGCTTGACAAAATTCCGTATATCGGGCCGATCTATCCGAAAGAAAAGCGCATTCTCGTCGCCACCGGATTCCGGAAATGGGGCATGACAACGAGCACGCTCGCCGCGCAGTTGATGACAGACCATATTACAGGCGAGGACAATCCTTATCAAGCCGTCTTTCAACCGGCCCGTTTCCACCCGGATCCAAGCATCAAAAAAGCGATTTCCTATAATGCGGATGTTGCAAAACACTTTGCCGAAGGAAAACTCGAGCAGCCGATCAGGAAGCCGGAAAACCTTGTCAACGGAGAAGGCGCGGTCGTGTCGCATGCCGGAAAACGGGCGGGCGCTTATCGCGATGAAAAAGGCGAGCTTCATCTGGTTGACACAACATGCACCCATATGGGCTGCGAAGTCGAGTGGAATGACGGGGAAAAGACATGGGACTGTCCGTGCCACGGATCAAGGTTTTCGATCGACGGCGATGTCATCGAGGGTCCTGCCGTAGAACCTCTTAAAGATCCGGAAAGCTGAGGTGTCCAAGTTAAAAAGTAATGAAAAATTGCCGATAAAAAGATAAATGCTGGAAATTTTAAAAAACGGCAGTTTTATCATTAACGATTACAGGGGGATACGATCGTGTTATTCAAAAAGGATAGAAAGACAGAACGATCATTTTTGGCTGAAGAAAGCCCTGAAACAAAAAGAATCAGGCTCAATCAGCACGCAGAATTTAAAAAACAGCTGGCAATGGTCGATTTGACGGATGAGGATCTTTGGGTGCTGAGCAGGCTGAAGCCTTTAGTCACTGAACATATCGAAACCATCGTCACCCGGTTTTACAAAAACCTTGAGCATGAAAGATCTCTCATGGAGATCATACATGACAACAGCTCGGTCGACCGTCTCAAAAAGACATTGACGATCCACATCCAGGAAATGTTTTCAGGCGTCATCGACGAAGCCTTTTTAGAAAAAAGAATCCGGATCGCCCACGTTCATCTTCGCATCGGACTGTTGCCAAAGTGGTATCTGGGGGCATTTCAAGATCTCCTTCTTTCCATGCTGACAATCTTTGAAAACGCCTTATCCGATGAGGAATACAGGCGGTCTGTCAAAGCCGTCACCAAAATTCTCAACATCGAACAGCAGATCGTCCTGGAGGCCTTTGAAGACGAACACGCGAGGCTCCGCAGACTTGATGAAGAAAGCAAAAATGAACTTCACAGGCAAATTAAAGATACTTCCGGTTCTTTGGCCGCTATATTTGCCGAAACGACGGGCGCCGTACAGGAATTGGTCGACAAATCTTCCGAGATCGCCGAAACGTCAAGAGCCGGAACGAAGACAGCCGTGTCTGTCGAACAAAAATCGATCGGCGGAAAAAAGGAGCTTGAGGAGCAGGAACAGCAGCTGAATCAAATGGGAAGCAGCATGACGCAAATCGAGCAGGAAATTAAAAAGCTGGAAGAAATCGCGCTGCAGATCGAAAAGATTTTCGGGATCGTAACAGGCATTGCCGAACAGACGAATTTGCTTTCGCTCAACGCCTCGATCGAATCGGCAAGGGCAGGAGAGCACGGCAAAGGTTTCGCAGTTGTCGCAAACGAAGTCAGAAAGCTGTCCGATGATACGAAAAAAACCGTTTCCACCGTATCAGAGCTCGTCAATAACACAAACGCGCAAATCTCGATCGTCACGAAGCATATTACAGATGTAAACCAGCTCGTGAACGAAAGCAAAGACAAGATGTCGGAGATCAATCATCTATTCGATGATATCGTCTCCAATATGAAAACGAGCAAAGAGCAAAGCGGCCGAATCGAAGGCGACCTGCAGTCGTTTTTAAGCGGCCTTCAAGATGTCAATGCTGCCGTCTCACAAGTCGCAGTTTCAGTCGATTCTCTCGTAGAGCTGACAAAAAAATGAGGCGTTACCCTACACAGGTCAATTCATGACCTGTGTATTTTTCTTTCGCATCCTTTTGCAACCTGATTCTATTACGTTATTTGAAAGTCTGCTATGCCAAAGATATGATTGATATTCGCAGCATCTTGGCCACGCTCAGCGATGTCTGCAGATCCGCAAAATCGGCGCTGCGCTCCTGTTTGAAAAAATCGTGTAAATGTTGTTCTGTGCCAGTCATATTTCGTGGTTCTGTTTTTTAAATTTAGTATAATGGCCATATCACCGAAATGTGCACCCCTAGTTTGAAAGGAGACTTTTTAGCATGACTGCGATTTGTTTGATCCGGCACGGCGAGACAGACTGGAATGCTTTAGGAAAACTGCAGGGAAGAACTGATATCCCTTTAAATGAAACGGGTAAAAAACAAGCAAAAGAAACCGGGGCGTTTTTGAAAGGGTCTGACTGGGACGTCATCATTACAAGCCCTTTAAGAAGAGCGAAAGAAACCGCTGAAATCATCAATCAATACTTGGGACTTGAAATCATCGAAATGGAAGATTTCATCGAAAGGAATTACGGAGATGCAGAAGGAATGCCATTCGAAGAAAGAACGAGGCTCTATCCCGATAAAGAATATCCGAATCAGGAATCAAAAGAAGCACTTGCCGAACGGCTGATGGCCGGCGTTCAAAAGGTCAGCGATCGGTATCCGGACAAAAAAGTGCTGATCGTCGCACACGGAGCCGCGATACACGCGCTTCTGTCAAAAATCTCAAACGGCGACATCAACCTGGAAAACACGAAGCTCGTCAATGCCTGCCTGAGCAACATCAAATTTCACGAAAATAAATGGCATGTGAAGGATTACAATCTTTCACACCATTTGTCAGATTAAAAAAAAGACGGCATCAAGCATGCCGTCTTTTTTTTATGCTCTCCCCCGCTTCGCTTCGCGGCGCAGCAAATAAATAAAATACGGACCGCCGATAACGGCTGCGATCAATCCAGCCGGTATTTCAAGCGGCGGAACAAGGCCTCTTCCAGCGGCATCGGCTATCAAGAGGACGATGCCGCCGACGAGAGCTGAAACGGGAATCAAAATCCTCGTTTCAGCACCTGCCAGTTTTCTTGCGATATGGGGCGCCATCAGCCCGATAAAGCCGATTGTTCCCACGGCGGTCACAGCCGCAGCTGTCAGCAGGACCGCACCGGCAAGCAGCAGAAACCGTGTTCTTTCAAGCCGGATGCCGAGGCCGACGGCAATCCCGTCCCCTGATTTGATGATATCGAGCGGTTTTGCCGCAAACCATATCGGAGGGATTACAAGACAGCACCATATGAAAAGAGACAGAACATCATCCCAGCCTCTCCCCCACAGACTTCCGTTCAGCCAAATTAATGCATTGTTGACATTCGGGCTCCCCCTTGAGATGAATAGCTGAATGCCCGAATGGCAGAAAGCATTGACCGCTATCCCGACGAGCGCCAGCCGCACAGGAGAGATCCCATTTCGATAAGCCAATAAATAGACGAGGCTCGCAGCCAAAACGCTTCCTGAAAAGGCGGCGCCTGTCAGCAGCAGCGAACTTTGCTGTGAAAACAAGACCGTAACGATCACAGCGCCCAATCCCGCTCCTCCTGTAATCCCAAGCGTGTCCGGTGCAGCCAGCGGATTTTTCATCAGCGATTGGGCGACCACACCTGCGATTGAAAGCGCCCCTCCGGCAAGCACAGCGAGGAGGATTCGCGGCATGCGAAATTCCATCACTAAAAAGCGGACTCCCGCATCCCCTTGCCCTGCCAGCGATTTCATTACGTCCCACAGTCCGATGTTTTCATCGCCGATCGCCAAATTGAGCACAATGAGCACGAACAAACAGGCAAATAGCGCACAGAGAACTACCGCCGATTGTCTGCGCCGTCTTTTCGTTTTTCTTGCCGTATTGTTCATCATGCCGCCCCCTTTTTCCGTCTTCTCGCCAAATAGATAAAAAACGGCGACCCGATCATTGCCGTGACAACTCCGACCGGCGTTTGGTACGGAAAATATACGAAGCGGGACAGAAGATCAGCAATCAGCAAAAGAACGGCTCCAAGCAATGCCGAATACGGAATCACTACCCGGTAGTCAGCCCCCATGAGATAACGGATCATATGAGGAACCATCAATCCGATGAAACCAATCGGTCCGGCAGCAGAAACGGATGCTCCCGCCAGCGCGACAACAGTGAAGGCGATTAACAATCTGCTGAGCCATACGTTTTGTCCCAACCCATGAGAAACATCATCTCCGAGACTCATGACGGACGCCGCCCTTCCTAAGGCCAAAGCCGTCAACAAACCCGCAATGCTTACCGGAATCAATAAATGAAGCTTATCCCACGAGCTCCCCGCTAAAGAACCGGAAAGCCAAAACAATAACGTTTCCGTCGACTCTTCATGAAAAATGAGCAACATTTGCGTCATCGAAGCCATGATCGCCTGAATGACGACACCGATCAAGGCAAAGCTGATATCCCTGTCGTGTTCGCTGAATACTGAGGCAACCGCGTACACGACCAGCGCGGCCGCGGCACCACCGGCAAAAGCGGCTCCCATCGCGATCTGGGGAACAGCAAGCGCAGGAAACATCACCGTCAAACATACGACAGCAAGAGAGGCCCCTGCATTGATGCCGAAGATGCTCGGAGATGCGAGCGCATTTCTTGTCACCGCCTGCATCAGTGCGCCCGCGGCTCCTAGATTCGCTCCGATTAATGCGGCGGCCAAGGCGCGCGGAATTCGGATGGCCTGAATAATCGCGTGCAATTTTGAACCGTCGTACGCAAACACAGCTGCCCAAATGTCGGACAGTGCAATCGTTGACGAACCGATTGAAACAGAAAGCGCAAAACTCGCGAGCAAAAGAAAAACAAAAATGAGCGGTGCAAAACGTTTCACATATATCAAACAGGTCACTCCTTTAGAAAAAAACAAGCGCATGCTTTTATAAAAAGCATGCGTCATCCCGTCCAACAAGCTCCTAAGATTTCTTTTGATCCTCAGACAGAAGATGCTGACCGATATCATTCATCAGCGCATCTGCTCCGTCAATACTGCGTCGGAGCGACCAGGCAAATCTGTCGGCTTCATAAACCTTGCCGTTTTTGACTGCGCTAAGCTTTTTCCAAAGAGGGTCTTTTTCGATCGGTCTTTTCCCGTCTTCATCGACTTTATCCTTTTCTCCCGTCATCAGGACTATCATGTCGGGGTCTTTCTCAAGCAGCTGTTCGAGCGTCATTTTAATATTGACGGATTCACCGTTTTCGCCATCGCCTTTGCTGCTGTCTCCGACACCGTACGTATAGCCGATATTCGTCAGAAGCTGAGACGTGAAAAAGTTTTCGTCGCGCACGGTGATTTCATCATTTGTGTTTCCGAGCAGAAGAATGCTCTGTTTCCGGTTGCCGAATTTCTGTTTCAATTCATTCAGCTTTTGTTTATGTTCAGCCAACTTTTTCTCCATTGCGCTTTCTTTGCCGACGGCTTTCGCAATCGTAAGAGACGCATCAAGAGTGTCCTGATAATCGGCATTCAAGTTTTTCAGCGCGATTGTCGGCGCAATTTTTGACAGCTTATCATAGACGCCGCTATGCCTGCTCGAATCGGCAATAATTAAGTCGGGCTTTAACAAAGCAATTTTTTCAAAACTTGGCTGGGCGCGCGAACCGACTGAAGTATACCCTTTGATTTCTTCTCTGACCTTCTCGTTAATAAACTTAGGTTTGCCGTCGTCCGCAATTCCGACAGGCTTAATGCCCGCATCAAGGAGCGCATCAATAAAACCCAATTCAAGGACCACAACTTTTTTTGGATTATTCCGGACTTTCATTTCTCCAAGATCATGCTTAACTGTCACAGAATCCTGACCGGAAGTTTTCGTACTCTCGCTTCCCCCAGAGCAGGCTGTCATCACTGATATCATCAATAGGAATAAAATAGCAAAATATTTGGGCTTCATATGTATCTCCTTTTCTGGTAGTAGACGAAATTATTATAGCAACACTTCATATCAATGACAACGATAATCATTATCATTATAAAAAAGAAAGGAGCCTCTCCCTCCTTTCTACACCCGTTCATTCACAGAATCCTCCGCTTTGCTTTCCCTGCTGAGGGAAAGGATGATGACCGTGATAATCACCATCACCGTACCGGCACCTTGAAAGGCATTGAACGGCACATCCAGCCAGACCGCCGACGACAGAACGGCCGCAAGCGGTTCGGCGCAACTCAGGCAGCTCGTTTCTTTAGCAGAAAGATAAGAGAGGCTGCCGATGTATAGTGCAAACGCCAAAGCTGTGCCGCACAATACAACAAATAGAATGGCTGCCGCCTCCTCTGCCCCAATGTGCGAAAGGTCAAACCGAAACGGCGGAAACAAAAAAGAAATTCCGGCTCCTCCGATCAGCATGCCCCATCCCGTAACCGTCAAAGCACCGAACGATTGAATTAAACCTCCTGCAAAAACCGTATAGAAAGCAAGCGCACCACCGGATAAAATGCCCCAAACGGCGGCCTGGGACGGAATATACAAACTATCCGGCCTTCCGCCTGTCAAAAGAAGAAACACGCCGGAGAGCGCCAATAAAGTAAGCACGGCATCTTTCCATTTAGGCGGAAGTTCTTTTTTAACATATAGGTAAAGCAATACGAAAAAAGGCGCTAAGTATTGAAGAATTGCAGCAGCAGCGGCATTTCCCTTTTCGATTGAGGCAAAAAACGTATATTGGACGGCAAGCATTCCAAAAATGGAAAATACCAAAATTGAACAAATATCTGTTTTTTTCTTCCATACCCGACACGCATGTTGAAAACCGTTTTTCATTGAAACATATAACAAGAGAATGACTCCCGACGCCAGAAGCCTGACGGAGACAAGCGAGCCGGCGTCAGCCGCTCCCCTTTCGAATACATACTGTGCAGCGCTTCCCGACAATCCCCACAACGAAGCCCCTGCCAGCACCATCAATACGCCTTTCACATGACCTGATTTCATATCTTTCACCCATTTCTGTATGCGATATATTGCATATTTTAATAGATGATCGACAAGGCCGCAACCTCCTTCACCAAAATATTATGTTATAAAATAAACGAATAGTATTTTCATAAAATGAATCAGGTGAATCAATCTCCTGTCATTCGCGAACTCCGGGACATCTTTCCCTGCCAGAATGAAGCGGTCTATTCATACTTTTGGACTGAATATTTTTCTAAAACAGTTATTAATAACCAATAAATTTTAAATTGGTCCTTCAAAAAAATAGGTCTACCATATAATTCATTTTTCTTCTATAATAAATTAACAGAATAATTCGAATAGATTATATTATCCATCTATTTCAATTATTCTGAATTAAATGGAGGAGAGTGAGTAATGATGAGGAAAAAGAGTTTTTGGCTTGGGATGCTGACGGCCCTAATGCTCGTGTTCACGATGGCCTTCAGCGATTCGGCTTCTGCTGCTCAGCCGGCGAAAAATGTAGAAAAGGACTATATTGTCGGATTTAAGTCAGGGGTAAAAACCACATCCGTCAAAAAGGACATCATCAAAGAGAGCGGCGGAAAAGTGGACAAGCAGTTTAGAATCATCAACGCGGCAAAAGCGAAGCTAGACAAAGAAGCGCTTGAGGAAGTCAAAAATGATCCGGATGTCGCTTATGTGGAAGAGGATCACGTAGCTCATGCTTTGGCGCAAACCGTTCCTTACGGCATTCCTCTCATTAAAGCAGACAAAGTGCAGGCTCAAGGCTACAAGGGAGCGAACGTAAAAGTCGCCGTCCTGGATACAGGAATCCAAGCTTCTCATCCGGACTTAAACGTAGTCGGCGGAGCAAGCTTTGTAGCTGGCGAAGCTTATAACACCGACGGCAACGGACACGGCACGCATGTTGCCGGTACAGTAGCTGCGCTTGACAATACAACGGGTGTATTAGGCGTTGCGCCGAGCGTATCCTTGTACGCGGTTAAAGTGCTGAATTCAAGCGGAAACGGATCATACAGCGGCATTGTAAGCGGAATCGAGTGGGCGACGACAAACGGCATGGATGTTATCAACATGAGCCTTGGAGGACCATTAGGCTCAACAGCGATGAAACAGGCGGTCGACAATGCATATGCAAGAGGGGTTGTCGTTGTAGCGGCTGCTGGGAACAGCGGATCTTCAGGAAACACGAATACAATCGGCTATCCTGCGAAATACGACTCTGTCATCGCAGTTGGTGCGGTAGACTCTAACAGCAACAGAGCTTCATTTTCCAGCGTCGGAGCAGAGCTTGAAGTCATGGCTCCTGGCGCAGGCGTGTACAGCACTTACCCAACCAGCACTTATGCAACATTGAACGGAACGTCAATGGCTTCTCCTCATGTAGCGGGAGCAGCAGCTTTGATCTTGTCAAAACATCCGAACCTTTCAGCTTCACAAGTCCGCAACCGTCTCTCCAGTACGGCGACTTATTTGGGAAGCTCTTTCTACTATGGAAAAGGTCTGATCAATGTCGAAGCTGCCGCTCAATAACATATTCTAACAAATGGCATATAGAAAAAGCTAGTGTTTTTAGCACTAGCTTTTTCTTCATTCAGTTGAAGACTGTTCAATATTTTGAATCCGTTCCATTATGGTCGGATGGCCGTATTTAAAAATCTTGACGAGAAACGGCGGGTTCGCCTCGCTCAACCCGGCTTTTGAGAGCTCTTGAAAAGTCGCAACCGCTGCATCGCTGTTGTTCGTCAGTTCAATCGCATACTGGTCAGCGGCATTTTCCTGATGCCTCGAAACTGCGTTTGTAAATGGAGAAGACGCGAAAGAGATGACCCCCATCAGCATCAGGAGAAGCGGAAGTGCGGCAAGATCGGATTTTCCCGCAATGTGAAGACTTTTTCCATAGCGGCCGATGATCCGCTTGTACAGCTTGTCGATCACATAAAAGACGGCAAGGGATAATAGCAGGTACCCGCCGAGTCCTATGTAAACATGCTTCATCACATAGTGCCCCATTTCGTGCGCCATAATGAATAAAATTTCCGGTTCATCCAGCTTGTTCAGCGTGGTATCCCAGAGCACAATCCTTTTATTGGCGCCGATCCCTGTCACATAAGCATTTAACGCATTCGTTTTTTCAGACATGTTCACTTCATAGACGTGATTCGCAGGAATATCCGCCTGATCGGCCAGCTTCAGAATGCTTTGTTCGAGCTCTTTATTTTTCAGCGGATAAAAGTCATTGTATAAAGGATCGATGACAACCGGCTGAAGGAAAAATAAAAACAGTGTAACCGGAACCGTCAGGCACCAGGCATAAAACCACCAGCGTTTTTCATGCTTTTTGATCAAATAGTAAAAGACGATCACCGCCGCAGCCGTTATCGGAAAGCTGATCCAGAAGTCGATCACCTGGTCTTTGATCCAGCTTGCGGTTGTCTGCGTTGATATGCCGTAGTCAAGCGAATATTGATAGCTGATCCAGTCAAGCGGTACAGAAACGATCGTGACGATCAGAAACAAAGCAAAAACATATGCCGTTATTTGAATCGTTCTCCGTTTTGACGTCTGCTCCGCCCAATTCTTCATTTTCTTCGATAAACCGGCAATCAACAATATAAAAAATAAGAACCACTCAAACGGAATCCGAATAAAAAACAGAAAGTCCTTTATTTTCGAGTACTCTTCCGTCAGCATGAGTTCCCTTTCGTTCATAAATGTCGCCGGGTCTGCGCTTGTCCCTTTCAGCGCCTCGGGAACGGAGGGTTCACCGGCCATAAAGAGATACCAATAGAAAAAAAGGCCGTACAGCACATACAGGAGACCGGCTCCCGCGATCCATTTCCGCATGGCGAATCACTTCCTCTCACATAGCAGTTACTTCTATTGTAAGCTTTTCCTGCGAAAGTTAGAACCAAGCCTTACAATGAGAGCAAGAGGCCGGCACCTGCGAGCGTCAAAATCGTCCCCATCACGACGACTATGACGCTTGCTCCAAAATAGGAAAATAAAAATGCGATAAGAGCGCCGGCAAGTCCGTAGAGCATACCGCTTTGCACCGAAAAAATTCCCGGAAAAATGAGAGCGCCTAAAACGGCGTACGGCACATTTTTCAGCACGCGCTCCAAAAATCCGGGAAGCTTCAGGCTTTCAAAAGCAATGAGCGGCACCATCCGCGGTATATATGTAACGGCAGCCATGCCGATAATCATCCAGATGATCGGACTAAACATAGTTTCTCTTCCCCTCTGTTCTAAATTGGTACAGCCATTCGATCAGGATGGCGGATAAAAGCGTAGCACAGACGATCGACCATCCTGCCGACAACATTCCGTTCATTTGGAAAACCGTATTGAATAGAGCGGCAGCTCCCGCCAGCAGCAGGACTTTACGCTGTTTTTTCAAAGGCGGCACCAACAATCCGATAAACATAGCATAAAGGGCGATGCTCATGCTTTCCTGGAGAACAGCCGGCATGGCAGCCCCTGCAAAATGCCCGGCCGCACTCCAAAAAACCCAGCTTACATATCCGATCGAACCGAGGCCGATCATATATCCGGTCGTCAGCTTTTCCTTCCTTAAAGCAGCGACAGCAAACGATTCATCTGTCACCGCGAAAAATGAGTAAAACGCTTTTTTCCAAGGTGAATCTTTTTCTACCAATTGATTCAAAGTCGCTGAAAATAAAAAATGTCTGATGTTCACAATGAACGTCGTCATAACGATTTCGATAATTCCTGTCTGAACGGCGAGCATGCTTAAAGACATATACTGGGACGCTCCTCCGAAAACAAGGGCGCTCATCAAAAACGTTTCAAAAAGCGACAGCCCCGTTGTTTTTGCTAAAAGTCCGAATGTCAAAGCGACCGGGATGTAGCCGACGGCCAGGGAAACCCCTGAACGAAGCCCGTCTAGAAAGTTGAGTGAATCCTGCTTTTCCATCTTGACACCTCTTTACGGATAATAAATGAGTGTATAGCATGATGCCGTTTGTTCCGTGTTGTTTTCGTACGTATGGACGGTGTTTGCGGTGAAATGCATTGCATCACCTTCGCTCAATTCGCAGGTGTAATCACCCGCCGTCACTGCGATCGCTCCTTTAGAGACGAGCACGTACTCTTCAATCCCGCCGTGGTGAGGCTCTGATTCGTGCACACAGCCGGGCGCAAGTTCAATATAAAAGATTTCAAACTTCTTTTTTTGGTCGAACGGAAAATGCGGAAATGCCGCGTATTTTTCTTCTCCGGCCATAACGGGCGTTTTCTCGTGCTTTCTGACGACCGTCGGCTCCCCGGCAGGCTTTTCTGCTAAGGAAGTAAATGATACTTGCAGCCCGTTTGCGATCTTCCACAAGGTTGTGATCGTCGGACTTGAAGCGCCTTTTTCGATTTGCGCGAGCATGCCTTTGCTGACGCCGGTCATCGATGACAATTGATCAAGGCTGTAATTGCGGACTTTTCGCAGTCTCTTTATGTTTTCTGCTACTTGTTTTTCAATCGAATTCATCTTCTGCCCCCCTCGCAATAAATTGAACATATGTATAATTTATTGAACATTATAGCATAATTTTTCAGGATGAAAAGGCCTTTAAACGGAGAAAATACATAGCCTGGGGTGATCATTCTGAAAAAAATAATGGGTGTCATACTTTTTTTCGGTATTTTATCCATCGCTGTCTTTTATGTATTCCACTTGATGGCGGAGCCTTTCGACTCAAGAAATGCTGAAGAAATCATCTTGAAGCAGGCGGAAGACAGCGAAAAAACGGTCAGCATCAAAGACAGGCACAACATAGACGTTCTGCTTGATACATTTAACAAAGGGAAAAGGATGAAGGAAAAGACAGTGCGCCTGCCTGCTCCGGCGTATCACGGATACATCAGCATGACCGACACACATCGCGTTCACTTCACCATCTGGCTGAAGAGAGATGAAGCCGTCATCCTGAAAGAAGAGGAGGGCACATATTTTGTTCTCCGACAAAGGGAAAAAGATGCTCTTCTCAGAGAACTGCAGAAAAGGGACGCGGCAGGCGTCCCTTTTAGTGTAAATCAAGATTGGTTTGTCAGAATGTCTTTTAAAGCGCGCCTTAAAATTTTGCCGGTCGAGTTTTTCGGAATTTCATCCATGAAAACGATCGCCGACGGGCGCTTGTATTTCGCAAGATGCTTTTTGCAGTGCGCCAAGACATCATCCTCTGTCAGCGTTTTATTCTTCGGAACGACATAGCAGTGGACGGCTTCTCCCGTATTCGGATCGGGCACTCCGATGACCACCGCTTCTGCGATCTCCGGATGGAGGTAGAGCACTTCTTCGATTTCCCTCGGATAGACATTATAGCCCCCCACGATAATCATGTCTTTTTTTCTGTCGACGATATAAAAATAACCGTCTTCATCCCGTCTTGCCAAATCACCTGTATACAGCCATCCGTCTTTAATCGTATGGGCTGTTTCTTCCGGCATTTTGTAGTACCCTTTCATGACATTCGGCCCTTTAACGATCAGCTCCCCGACTTGACCGGCAGGCAGCTCTTCCCCGAGTTCATTGACGACTTTGTTTTTCACATTGAGAATGTTCGTCCCGATCGATCCTGGCTTGCGGCCGGTGCTGAACGGGTTAAAGCATGTAACAGGAGAAGCCTCCGACAAGCCGTAGCCTTCTAAAACGAGGACGCCGAACCTTTCCTCAAAGCTTTTCAGGAGAGCGACAGGCATGGCCGCTCCGCCTGAGATGCAAAGCCTGATGGATCGAAAACCTGCTTCATCCGCCCCTTCATACTGGTAAAGATAATTGTACATTGTCGGAACGCCTGAGAAGATCGTCGCCTGATGCTTTTTAATCAGCTTGAAGACCTCGGCAGGACTAAATTTCGGCACGATCAAAATCGCTGCGCCGTTCATGAGCGGTGCATTCATGCAGACCGTTAAACAAAAAACGTGGAACATCGGCAAGGCGGCGACGACAAGGTCAGATTCATTCATTGTCAGATAGCGGGCCGTATCATTTGCATTCGAAAATAGATTTTGATGTGTGAGCATCGCCCCTTTTGGTCTTCCCGTGGTTCCTGACGTATAGAGGATGGCGGCCGTATCTTCGTCATCGATTTCAGGAAACGGCCGGACAGGAGGTCTCATGATGCTTGTAAACGATTTCAATTTCATCTTAACCTCGGTGCTTTCCGGTTCTTGAAGCGGCTCCCCCGTTTCGCAAAGCACGACACAGCTGACTTTCGGAAGGGATTCATGCACCTTCTCGTAAAGCGGGAGCAGCTGTCCCAGAGCCACGATCACTTTTGCATCGCCGTTTGTCAGCATATAGCCGATCTCAGTCGGCGTATAGGCCGGATTGATCGGTATGACAACGGCTCCGGCTTTCAGCGCACCGTAAAACGAAATCACAAAATGCGGTGTATTGCCAAGAAGCAAAGCGACATGATCGCCCTTTTCCACCCCGATTTCGCGCAGCCCTTCGGCAAAGCAATCAATTTTCTGCTGCAATCCCCCGTATGTTTCCGTCTGTTCCCCAAAAATATAAGCGGTTCTGTCAGGCTTTGATTGAGCTGTTTCCCCTAATTTTGAAACTAAATTCATTCTCCCACCCCTTAAAAATGAATGAATGACCATTCATTTTGTGATAATCAAAATCTATTCCCATTATAGTAAATCAACAGAAAACACTCAAGAGCTGCCGGGAAATATCTTCCATTCCTAACATGTTAAAAAAGGGGCCGCGGAAACCGCAGCCTCTCTTTTTAGTAGACAAGCTCCAAAAATTCTTCTTTTTGAATATTGCCGAAGTAATGCTTGATGTCAACGCCTTGAAGGGCTTCTTCAATCGCTTTTCTTTCATACTGCACGCCTGTCAGCTTTTCTTCAATGTCGCTGACATCGCCGACTCCGAAAAAGTCACCGAATATTTTGCACTCGCGGATCACGCCTTTTTGCACTTCCAGGCGGATGTCGACCGATCCCGCTTGAAAACGTTTTGAATGCTGAAGATTGAATTTCGGAGACTTCCCATAGTTCCAATCCCAGTTTTGATATCGTTCCTTTGAAATTTGATTGATGATTTCCCAGTCTTTTTCAGTCAGCTTATACTCCGGTATTTCCCCCTCGGTATCAAAAATATAGCGGAGAAGCATGCTTCGGAATTCCACTGTCGTCATCTTCTGATCGAGAAACTCGCTGATATTGGCTACACGGCTCCTGATCGATTTGATGCCTTTTGATTCGATTTTATCTTTTTTCACTTTTAAAGCTGATACGACATGTTCAATCTCAGAATCGAACAACAGTGTGCCGTGGCTGAACATTCTCCCTTTCGTTGAAAACTGGGCGTTTCCCGAAATTTTCCGGCCGTTTGCCATCAAATCGTTTCGCCCGCTCAGCTCCGCATCGACGCCAAGCTTCTTTAAAGCAGCCACAACGGGCTCCGTAAACTTCTTAAAGTTGTGGAAGCTGTTGCCGTCGTCTTTCGTAATAAAGCTGAAGTTCAAGTTCCCGAGGTCATGGTAGACAGCTCCGCCGCCTGACAGCCTGCGGACGACAATGATCCCGTTTTCATCCACATACTTTGTGTTGATTTCCTCGATCGTATTTTGATTTTTGCCGATAATGATCGACGGCTGGTTGATATAAAACAGCAGATACGTCTCTTCAGGATCGAGGTGCTTTAAGCAGTACTCCTCAATCGCCAAGTTGATCCTCGGATCTGTTATATTTTGATTATCGATAAACAGCATGTTTGTCAGTTCCTCCTTCTATTCTCCCCACACATAACCGGTGTGCGCCAGATCAACCGCGCCTTTATAAACGGTTTGGGCCTCTTCTGCTAGTTTTTGATGTTCCCCGAAATGCGGGAGGTGTGTCAAGAGAAGATGCCCCGCACCCGCTTCCGCAGCGATGCGCCCCGCTTCGAGGCTGTTCATATGACCGGCGCTTCCCCCATTCTGACCCGCATAAAAATTGCACTCTGAGATCAACAGGTCGGCTCCTTCGCTGAACGGGATAAAGGCTTCCTGAAAGCTCGAGTCGGCCGTATAAACGACAGAATGAACACCGTCCGTCACCCTCATGGCAAAGCAGTCAACAGGATGAACCGTTTTTAAAAACGTGAACGTAAACGGTCCGATTGTCAAAGGTTGTTTCGGATCATACGCCAATCCAGCGGTATGCGTTTTATATGTAAGCTTTGAAAACTGCTCTTCATCAAAAGGATGTCCATATATCGGAAGGGCATTCGCCCCCTTGCCGAGGAATGAGCCGACCAGTTTGGCAAATTGCAAAGGCCCGACATCCGCAATATGGTCGTGATGATAATGGGATAATATAACGGCATCTAGCTCCTCAACGGGCAGAAACAGCTGAAGCTTGGATAAAACGGCACTGCCGCAGTCGATTAGAACAGAATAATCCCCGGATTGAAAGAGATAGCCTGAAGTCGCTTCATTTGCAGCCGGAAATCCTCCGCAGCAGCCGATGACTGTCACCTTCATGTATACACACCTCTTTTTCGTGTCTATCGTCCCCCTATTCAATATACCCATTTTTCTTAAAAATTGCATGTTTTATATTTTGTCATAAAACAGACATTGATTTTCCGACAACTGTTATAATACAATGATAACAACAAACGAATTGGGGGAATCAAACATGCTCGCTAAAATCACCGAGTTCTTCAGAAATTTGCCTTCAAAGAAATGTTCAGAATGCGGCCACGATATTGATGAGCAGCACGAATGCTACGGAAACACTTGCTCTAAATGCTTAAATGTAAAAGATATATAGACTTTATTAAAAACGCCCCAGCGGATTCCCCGGGGTGTTTTTTTGTCATAAAGTTAGTCATAAAGAGAGAGATTCGTGTCAAAATTCATTATTTTAATAACATTTTACTATTTCACTTAGGGAAATATACACCGATGATCGTCCCGATTTGAATTCAAGACAGGATGATCATCTCATATTTGAATTTTCGATATATTCAGACGTTATTTTTTTAATGGACGAGCTGCTTTTTCTTTCGCTATACTTAATTTACGATCTCAAGTTTAATATTCTAGTATAAATTAAGTATGCGTTGGGAGGGCATCTATGAAAAGACTTAAATTCGGATTAGCTACACAAATTTTCCTCGGGCTGATTTTAGGTGTTGCAGCAGGAGCGATTTGGTTTGGAAATCCTGCGGTGGCAACATATTTGCAGCCCGTCGGCGATTTGTTCTTAAGATTAATCAAAATGATTGTTATTCCTATTGTCGTTTCAAGCTTGATTGTCGGGGTTGCGGGGGCCGGCAGCGGCAAAAAGGTCGGCAGGCTCGGCTTTCGGACGATCCTGTACTTTGAAATTATTACGACTTTTGCGATTGTGCTCGGACTTCTCCTTGGAAACATCGTTCAACCTGGACACGGCGTAAACTTTTCTGGTGCTGAAAAACAGGATATCAGCCAATATGTAGAAACAGAAAAAGAAGCAAGCACCAAATCTGTCGCAGACACTTTCCTGCACATTGTGCCGACAAACTTTTTCCAATCGCTCGCTGAAGGCGATCTGCTTGCGATCATTTGCTTCACTGTTCTGTTCGCACTCGGAGTGTCTGCCATAGGCGAAAAAGGCAAGCCTGTGCTCTCCTTTTTTGAGGCAACGTCTCAAGCTATGTTCCACGTCGTCAACATCGTCATGAAATTCGCGCCGTTCGGCGTTTTTGCTTTAATTGGTGTGACGGTTTCAAAATTTGGTTTTTCTTCGCTTTTATCATTGGGAAAGCTCGTTTTACTTGTCTATCTGGCTCTTGCTTTCTTCCTGATCGTCATCTTTGGGATCGTCGGCAAGCTAGCCGGTATCAATATATTTAAATTTTTGGCCTATTTGAAAGATGAGCTGCTTCTTGCGTACAGTACATCAAGCTCTGAAACCGTGCTTCCGCGCGTCATGGAAAAGATGGAGAAAATCGGCTGTCCAAAGGGCATTGTATCGTTTGTCATTCCGATCGGCTACACATTTAACCTTGACGGCTCTGTCCTGTATCAGGCGATCGCGGCGCTGTTTCTGGCGCAGGTCTACGGCATCGATCTGTCCATTGGGCAGCAGCTCACGCTCATCCTTGTTCTAATGGTCACTTCTAAAGGAATGGCTGCCGTTCCCGGCACATCATTCGTCGTTCTTCTTGCGACCCTGGGCACGATCGGCGTTCCTGCTGAAGGCCTGGCCTTCATTGCCGGAGTCGACCGGATTATGGATATGGCGAGAACGGTCGTCAACCTGACCGGAAACGCTCTTGCCGCTGTGGTCATGTCAAAATGGGAAGGTGAATATGACGCCATTAAAGGGCAGACCGTCTTAAATCAAAGGGAGCCGGCAGATATGAAAATATCCGGCTGACAGCTCGAAAAAAAAACGTATGTTTTCCGCTTTTGGAGAAACATACGTTTTTTCAAAAATATGCAAATTACTCAAGAAACCTGTCCAAACAACTTCCTTTCGTTTACATACGATGTACTGTAGTTAAATTAGAAAAGAAAACTGGAGGGAAGTTTAATGTATTTTTACCATGACCATTGCAAGAAAGATTATGACTTTGACTACCACAAGAAAGACCACGACTGCAAGAAATACTACTACTACTATTATTACTACTATTATCCATGCTATAAGAAGTTTGATTATGACTATGACTACAAGAAGTTTGACCACTTTGATCACTGCAAAAAGAAAAAACACTATGATTACTGGTAAGTAAACGCCATCCTTTACGGATGGATGACTTCCACTCTTTTTTCACTCCCAAGGGACCGGGGTCCTTTGGGAGCTTTTTTATGCCATGTCAGACTGAACATAGTGATACAGCAGCTTTGCCGTCTGCTCCAAGGACGATTGATGCGTCCTTTCAAACGCATGGGATGCGTCAATTCCCGGGCCGATCAGCCCGTGGACGATATCATGGCCCGCTTTGACGGCTGCTGAAGCATCTGATCCGTAGTACGGGTAAATATCAAGCTTATAACCGATTCCGTGTGCTTCGCAAAGGGCGGTCAGACGCTTTCGAAGCCCGTAGTGATAAGGCCCGCTGGCATCCTTTACACAAATGGAGACCGTATATTCATCGGTTGACTGTCCATCGCCGATCGCTCCCATATCAACAGCCAAATATTCCACCGTTTCAGGCGGGATATTGGAGTTGCCGCCATAACCGATTTCTTCATTGTTGGAAATTAAAAAGTGAGTCGTGTAAGGCAGTGTCATCCCTTCTGTGTTAATCGTTCTGATCAGCTCGATGAGGAGGGCGACGCTTGCTTTATCGTCAAGATGACGCGATTTGATAAACCCGCTCGGCGTGATTTCAACGCGCGGATCGAAGGAGATAAAATCGCCGACATTGATGCCGAGCGCCCGGGTTTCTTCTTCACTACGGACCGGTTCGTCAATGCGGACCTCCATATTCTTCTGGTTGCGCTCGGCTTTTCCGGCGTCTTTGTATACATGCACTGATGTCTGATGCATTAAGATGGTGCCGGTGTAAGTTCTCCCTGATGCTGTTTCAATTTTGCAATACTCGCCTTCAATCGAGTTGTAATTGAAGCCCCCGATTAAATCAATTTTCAGCCTCCCGTCCGGTTTAATCTCTTTCACCATCGCTCCGAGGGTATCGACATGAGCGGTCAGCATCCGGTGCCGGGATTTGTCGCGGCCCGGTATCGTCGCGATCAGGCCGCCTTTACGGTTAAGCCTTGTTTCGACTCCTTCTTTCTGTAAAAGGCGATTGATATAGTCTATGATGTCATACGTATTTCCAGTAGGGCTCGGGATGGAGACGAGCTCCTTAATGAGCTCCATCGTTTTCTGTCCTGACATGGTTCATTCCTCCCAACTTGTGATGTTTATAGTATACCTCAGATCAACATTTTAGTACCAGATGCTAATACTAGGTGATATAATGAAAGAAAGGAGAGTGAATTTCATGAAAACTTTATCAAAAGCGCGAATTTCCGCCATCGGCACCTATGTTCCCGAAAAGCGCATGACAAACAAAGACTTTGAAAAGATCGTCGATACTTCTGATGAATGGATCATTCAGCGGACAGGAATGAAAGAAAGGCGAATCGCGGGGAGTCACGAATTCACATCAGATCTTTGCATAAAGGCGGTTGAAGATCTAAAAAACAGATACAGAGGCACGCTTGACGATATTGACATGATCATCGTCTCTACCACAACAGCGGATTACGCTTTTCCAAGCACGGCATGCCAGGTTCAGGAACACTTCGGATGGAACGAAGTCGGCGCGGTCGATGTAAATGCGACCTGCGCAGGATTAGCATACGGATTGCATATAGCCAACGGCCTGATCACTTCCGGGCTGCATAGAAAAATTCTAGTGATCAGCGGTGAAACCTTATCAAAAACAACCGACTACACAGACCGCACATCTTGCATTTTGTTCGGAGACGGCGCCGGCGCCCTGCTTGTCGAACGGGACGACAAAGCCCCAAGCTTCATTACTTTTGCCCAGGATACGAAAGGTGACGGAGCCCGCCATTTATACAGAACCGGCTTGCGAAGCGACCTTAAAGGGGAGCCGCTCTCAGGTGAAGGAAAAATGGTTCAAAACGGTCGTGAAGTGTATAAGTGGGCGGTCAGGTCCGTTCCCGAAGGCGTCAAAAAGCTGCTTACCCAAGCTGAAATGGAGCTGAAAGATATCGATTGGTTCGTCCCGCACAGCGCGAATCTGCGAATGATCGAATCGATTTGCGAAAAAACCGGAATTCCAGCCGAAAAAGCGCTGACGAGCGTCGAATGGTTTGGCAACACCTCATCCGCATCAATCGTGCTCGCCCTTGATGAAGCCGTCAAAAACGGAAAGCTGAAAGAGGGTGACACCTTGATTCTGTTCGGTTTTGGTGGAGGTCTTACATATACGGGGCTGATTGTAAAATGGGGCGCGCCAGCTTCCTGATTTCAAAAAAAAAACATCTTTTCTTGCCCTTGCCGGGCTTGAAAAGATGTTTTTCTTTTATGCATGCTGCTCTTCAATTTTTCCTTTTCTCAGCAGCACTTTAAAATAAATCAGCGTCAAAGCCATCATGACGATCGCAACACCGCCGAGCACGGCAGCCTGTTCCCACATATACGCGTAGTCTCCGCTTGAAATCACCGCTCTGTATCCCGCAATGCTGTAGGTCATCGGCAGTGCAGAATGGATGACCTGGAAGAACTTAGGTACAAGAGCAAGAGGAAAAGTTCCTCCGCTTCCTCCAAGCTGAAGCACAAGCAGAATGACGGCAATGAATCGTCCCGGATTTCCCATTGTCGCAGCCAAAAACTGAATGATCGCAAGGCATGTAATGCTCATGATCATACTGAACAGATAGAATCTCCAGACGCTTTGCACTTCAAGCCCGATGCCCCAGAGAATGATCGTGCAGGCAATCGCCGCTTGAAGTATTCCCACTGCAAAAAGGACGCTGAATTTGCTCATAAACCAGCCAAAAGCTGATTCGGGCCGGACAGCCGGCTCTTTCACATCGAAGACAACGGTGATCATTAATGCACCGACGAATAAGCCGAGCGACAAAATATACGGGGTTAATCCTGTTCCGTAGTTAGAAACCGGATCGATTTTATCGCCTTTCACATCGACGGGGTTTGAGAACATATTGTAGTTTTCGTCTCCCGCTTGAATATCGCCGGTTTGGTCGGCAGCGTCAGATAGCTTATCAAACAGCTCCCCGCTTCCGTCAGACAGCTTGCCAAGACCTTCATCAAGGGATTTAGCCCCTTCTGCAAGCTTGGAAGAACCGTCTTTCAGTTTATCAGCCGCGCTTTGCAGATCGCCGAACTTCCCGACTAACGTCTGGCTGCCTTCGGCGATTTTGGATGATCCGCTTTTCGCTTCTGCGAATTTTTCGTTGTAAGCACCCAAACCGTTTGTCAGCGCATCGAGCCCTTGCTGAATCTTTTGCGATCCTTTATAAAGCTTATTCACATTCGAAGGAACTTGCTTCAATTCCTCAAGCTTCTGTTTCAGCCCGGATAAATCGGGAAGTTCGCTGACATCGGGAATTTGCGCTTTCAACTTGTCGAACTCAGGCAGCTTCACTGTTCCCATTTTTTCGTCGACTTGTTTCATAAGCGCGGTTTTCTGTTCTTGTGTCAGCATGTTGCTGGATTCAATAATTTGTTTAACTTCGCTGTGCTGGTTTTTCAATGCTGCTTCTAGCTCATCAATATTTTTCGAAATCTGGCTGATTTCTTTTTTCGCCTTTTCAGCGTTTGAAAGCGCCGTTTCAAGCTGCTGAATCTTTTCATTTGAAATTGCTTCTTCGAGTTTGCTTATCATCTGCGCTTTTTCATTCATCTGCTCCAATCCCGCCACAATCTGAGGCATGCCTTGTTGGAGCTGTTGAGCACCGCTGTGCAGCTGGCCGCTTTTTTCCAAAAATTGCGCAAGCCCTGAATCAAGCTCATGAATTTTGTCGTTCAGCGTATTGAATGCTGTGCCGAACTTCTCCATTCCGTCTTTGTTGAACTGAATTTGGCTTTTCGCGAGCTTTTCAAGGTTCTTTTTCAGCTTTTCGCTTCCTTCTTTCGCATCTTTCAGTCCTTTATCCAGTTTTCCGGCTCCTTCGCTGGCTTCACCGAGACCTTTTGCAATTTTGCCGAAATTGTCAAAGATAACTTCAGCATATTGCTCCGTGATTTCAGAACCGACTGAATGCTGAAGCTGTTCAATCGCTTTATCGCTAATCTGGGCGCCGACATAGTTTCGTCCGGCGTTTGTATGATAAATCAGATTCAGCTTTTTCGGATGTTTATCCATCACCGTGCTGGCATCCTTCGAAAAGTTTTCAGGAATTTCTACAACCATGTAGTATTCCTCATTTTGCAAGCCTCTCAGCGCTTTTTCCTTCGTTGTAAAATGCCAGTCAAACTTATCGTTTTTTTTCAGTTCTTTGACAAGGTCGTCACCGATGTGAAGGTCTTTTCCTTCATATGTCGTCCCCTTGTCGGAATTCACAACCGCTACGGGGAGCTGATCGACGTTTCCGTATGGGTCCCAGTACGCCGCCAAAAATATGCTGCTGTAAATCAGCGGTATAAAGAGAACCCCGATCACGGATATCAGTAGTTTTTTATTGGTTATCAGTTCTCTCCACTGGTTTTTGAAAACATTCATGTTGATACGCCTCCTAGTTAGTAGCCGCTCTCTCTATGCGGCTAAGCACCCCTTTAAACAAAGAAAGGATAATCTAATGAGATAATCCTTTTAAAATATACATTTTCAGCATCTCTGCCAACTCTTCATCTTTCAGCGGTTCATGGTTTTTTTCCCAGTCAAAGATGAGCGCGATGTAAAGCTTGAAGATGACAAACGCGTTCAGCTCGGGGTCACACGGTCTAATATCGTCATTTTTAATCGCTTCTTTAATTTTTCTCTTAATATAGCTGACGACCATGCGTTCCAGCTTTTCAATGACTTCGCGGGCCGCCGGTGTGCCGAGCTCCGCACCTTCCTGAAAGATTTTAATGGTCAGCTGGTGCTTCTTTCTGTACTCCAATATTGCCATCATCGCGCGATGGGCATTTTCGTGAAAAGGCAGATCAGGATCAATCGCTTGATCAGCCGTTTGCTTCATTTCAATCAGAAGCGAAGAAAAAATGTCATCGAACAGTTCCTCTTTATTCTTGAAAAAAGTATAAATCGTACCCTTGCCGACATTGGCAAGCTTCGCCACCAGATCCATCGTCGTCGCTTTGTAGCCGAATTGTGTAAACGATTTTGTCGCCGCTTCTAAAATCAGTGCTTTTCGATCTTTGCTCACGGTTTCTCACCCCGAAATTGACTATTTGAACATTTTGGTCAGTAAGTACAAAAAGTAATTTAACACACTTGAAAATAAAATGCAATTATTTAAATGTTATCTTTTCCATAAACAAACTTTAAAATGATGAAAGCTATAAAAAGAGTGAAAAATAAAAAAAGCCGCCGAATGGATTCGGACAGCTTTATTTGCTCTTCTTTATTCGAAAAGGTGCGAGAGTACATCGGCGACGGCCTGCTTGCCTTGGTCGATGCAATCCGGGATGCCGACCCCTTCAAAAGAGGCTCCCGTCATGAAAATGCCCGGATATGACGCTTCTAAACCTTCCCTTATTTCTTTAATTCTTTTCTTGTGGCCGACATGGTATTGCGGCATCGCTTCATGCCACCTTGTGATGCAGGTCATTTCCGGCTCGCCGTCGATCTTCATAATCCGTTTTAAATCGTCGAGGACGATTTTCACCATCTCGTTATCCGACTGTTCGACAACGGACTCATCGCCTGCTTTCCCTACATAAGCCCTTAACAGGACTTTTCCTTCAGGCGTTGTGCTCGGCCATTTTTTGTTTGTCCATGTACACGCCGTAATCGAAAAGTCGCTGTTTCTTGAAATGACAAAGCCTGTGCCTTGATGCTCCATTTGGACGGCTTCTTCCGGAAATCCGAGGGCCACATTGGCGACAGATGTTGACACCATATCCTCTAAACCTTTCAGCCAATCCTCTTCTTGAAACATCGCGGCAGCTGCTTTATGGGGAGCAGTGACCACGGCTGAATCGGCGTGAAGCACTTTGCCGTTGTCAAGCTTCATGCTGTAAGCCGAGCCCGCACGCTCGATGTTGACGACCTTTGTGCCTTTATAAACCTTTGTGATGCTGAGCTGCTTTTCCAATTCTTCAACAATTGTCTGCAGGCCGGTTTTCACTGTCTGGAACTGGCCTTTCTTTTTGTTTGCAGGCTTTCCGGCGCTCTGGGCGCCCCGCGATTTTTTCATCCCGATGATCAAGCTTCTGTACTTCTGCTCTGTCTGATAGAACTGCGGGAAAGTCGACATCAGACTGAGACGGTCGATGTCCCCGGCATAAATGCCTGACAAAAGCGGTTCGATCAGATTCTCCACCACTTCACCGCCGACGCGTCTTCTGAAAAATTCTCCAAGCGATTGGTCTTCCTGCGGCTTGCTCGCCGGAAGCACCAAATCCATTCCGGCTCTCAACTTCCCCGGCAAGGAAAACAAGCCGGTTGTCAGAAAAGGCCCGATTTTTGTCGGCACCCCCATCACGGCCCCTTCCGGAATCGGATAGAGCGTTTCGCTGACAAGCACATAAGACTGGCCTGTCGCATTGTTCACGAGCAAATGCTCCAGCCCGAGATCCTTCACGAGCTGAGGTGCGCTTTGTTTCCGTTCCAAAAATGAATCCGGCCCCCGTTCAATCACATAGCCGTCTTTGTGTACCGTCTGTATCTTTCCACCCAGTCTCGGACTTGCTTCAACAAGCGTGACTTCGGCCGGGAGATCATTCTTTTTGATTTCCTTCTCCAAGTAGAAGGCGGCGGCCAATCCGGTAATACCGCCGCCGATGATGACAATCTGCCTGCGTTCTCCACTCATTTACAATCGCCTTCTTTACTGTTCTTTCTCCAATTGTTTTAATACAACATCCGCTAAAGCATCGATAAACTCATGTTTAGCGTTAGGCATTTCAGGTCTGTAATAGCTTGCTCCGATATCGTCAGTGACGACTTTGCATTCATAGTCATTGTCATAAAGGACTTCCAGATGGTCGGCTACGAAGCCGACGGGAACATAAACAAAAGCGCTGTACCCTTTTTGCTCTGACAAGTCGCGCGTCAAATCCTGAACATCCGGTCCAAGCCACGGATCAGGGGTGTTTCCTTCGCTTTGCCAGCCGACGGCGTAATCTTTTACACCTGCCGCTTCGGCAATCAGCTTCGCTGATTCTTTAAGCTGTTCAGGATATGGATCACCCATTTCGACGATCTTTTCGGGAAGGCTGTGCGCCGATACAATCAAGACGGCGTTTTCCCTTTCTTCCGAAGGCATTTCGTCATATGTTTTTCTCACCTGATCCGCCCAATATGCGATGAATTTCGGCTCATCATACCAGCTGTTGATCGATGTGATCGACAATCCGCCGAGCTTTTCAGCCTCATCTTTCGCCCGCTTGTTGTACGACTGTACGCTGAAGGTGGAGAAATGGGGCGCGAGCACGATGCTGACGGCTTCTGTAATCCCGTCTTTGTGCATCTCCTGAACGGCATCCTCAATGAAAGGTTCGATATGTTTTAGACCGATATATGACTTGAATACCACATCATCCTGAAGCTCGTTTAAGCGTTTTTCCAGCTGCTTCGTCTGCTCCTGCGTGATCTTTGCAAGCGGAGAAATTCCGCCGATCGCCTTATAGCGGTCTTTTAAGTCCTGAAGCATGTCAGGCTCAGGCTTTCTGCCTCTTCTGATGTGTGTATAATAACGTTCAATGTCTTCCTCCTTGTACGGCGTCCCATACGCCATGACAAGAAGCCCCATTTTCTTTTTACCCAACGTGAACACCTCTTTAAAGATCATGATCTATACGTATTTTGACAGTTTATATTGAAAAGACCAACTGAAATGCTCATGTGATCAGGCTCGATTTTTTTGAGGCGGAATACTCATGAACAAATGCCGTCAATTTTTTCAGTGTGTCGGGACTCACTTCGGGAAAGATCCCGTGTCCGAGGTTAAAAATAAACCGGTCCGTCTGCATGCCCTGATCGAGAATGGCTTTCGTCCTTTCTTCGATGACTTCCCACGGAGCAAGCAGGATCGAAGGATCCAAATTTCCCTGAAGCGTTTTTGTCAGCCCTATATCCCTGGCTTCCTGTACGCTCATCCGCCAGTCCAGCCCGACGACGTCGAGGTCAAGATCGTGCCATTCAGACGCGAGGTGGCTTGCGCCGACCCCGAACATAATCAGCGGAACGCCTTCTTTTTTCAACTCTTTGAAAAGAACGTCCATCGTCGGTTTGATATAGCGGCAGTAATCACCGGCATTCAGCGCGCCGACCCAGGAATCGAACACCTGGATGGCTTTGGCCCCGGCGCGGATTTGAGCTTTGACGTATACAGCCGCCATCTTCCCGAGCTTTTTCATCAAGAGTTCCCATGCAGCAGGCTGGCTGTACATAAACGCTTTTGTTTTATTGTAATTTTTGGACGGGCCGCCTTCAATCATATAGCTGGCCAGTGTAAACGGCGCTCCTGTAAAACCGATCAGCGGAACGTTCAGCTGTTCTTCTGTCAAGAGCCTGATTGTCTCCAGCACATATGGAATATGCTCCTCCGGCTCGAGTTCGCCGAGTTTTTCAACATCTGCGAGAGATGTGATCGGCTGATCGATGACAGGACCGATGCCGTTTTTAATTTCGACGTCAACGCCAATACCTGGAAGCGGTGTCATTATGTCTTTATAAAGTATTGCCGCATCGACACCGTACTGTTCGACGGGCAGTCTTGTCACGTAAGCGCACAATTCGGGCTGATGGGTAATTTCAAACAGTCCGTACTTTTCCTTGAGCGCTCTGTACTCAGGCTGTGATCTTCCGGCCTGCCTCATGTACCATACCGGTACATGGGCGGCCTTTTCTCCTCGGCATGCTTTTAAGAATGTGTCGTTAAAAGCCTTGTCGTTTTTCATCATGATATCCACCTTTCAAGCTGCAACCATACGTTCGCAAAATTACTCCTTCCAATATACCGTTTTTTTATTGAACGGTATACTCATGAGACTTATTGTTCAAGAAATTGATGAATTTCGGGTACCTAATGACCCGAAGGAAACACTTTCGGTTCGACATAATCAGTCCCTTTCCCCTCTGTTTTCGTCTGCGGATTGTATGGAACAATTTTATAGGAAGCATTGGAAAAGATGTTTGCATAAGGGATCGAAAAGCTTCCTTTTCCCTTAACCGTATCAATGAGCGTTTCTTTTCCGTTTTTCCTTTCATATATTCGGTATTCAACCCTTTTATCCTCTTGTTCATGCCATTTTAATGACACCGTAATCAGCCCCATCGGCGTAAAGGAATAGTCTGCTTTAACACTTTCCAGGTCTTCGAGTCGGATCGGCCTGTCCAGATCTTTTACTCCTTCAGGCGTCTTAAACCGTTCAGACTTATGGTTGGAGCGTTTTAAAATGTCTTTAAACAGCCTTGTCGGATAGGTGCTGCCGCCTTTTAAATAATGGGATTCATCCGTTTTGTCGTAGCCCATCCAGACAGCTCCCGTCACTTCGGGCGTGTACCCTGCAAACCAGGCATCTTTTGTTCCGCCCTCTTTTCCGGTATACGTGGTCGAACCCGTTTTTCCTGCTATCTCTCCGGAAAAATCACCGGCTTTTCCCGTTCCGCTTTTCACGACCTCTTCTAGCATCCGCGTCATATTCCAGGCTGTTTGTTTACTGAAAACCTTTTCTGATTTTTCCTCGTGGCGGAACATGACATCCCCGTTTTCATCCGTGATTTTTTTAATAAAGAACGGCTCGGTGTATTGTCCTGAATTTGCGAATGTCCGGTATGCCCCGGCAAGCTCGAGCGGCGATACCCCTTTCTCTAAGCCGCCTAGTCCCAATGCCAGACCCTCATCCGGCACGTTCATGCCCAAACGGCTGAGATAAGGCTTCACTGTTTCGATTCCGATCTCATTTAACGTCCATACAGCAGGCGCGTTTTTGCTGTAGGTCAGCGCATCCACCATTGAGACCTTGCCCTCGTATTTGCCGTCATAGTTTTTTGGCGAGTAGCCGCCATATGACAGCTGTTTATCCTCAAGCATGGAGTACGGCTTGAACAGCTCTTCTTCAAGAGCGGGGCCGTAAACGGCAAGCGGTTTAAACGTCGAACCCGGCTGGCGCGGGGCGGTTGCCCTGTTGTAGCCTTTCGGAGCGTATTCCCGTCCTCCGAGAGCAGCCACTACGCCGCCTGTCCGGTTATCGATAAAAACAGCGCTCCCTTCAGCTTTGTTGTCTGTTCCGGGAAAATAGCCGTCCTGTTTCATCAGCGTGTAGGCCGCTTTTTGAATCGAAACGTCGAGCGGAACACTGATCGTGTATCCGCCTTGGAGAAGCTGTTCGCTCGATATCGAATATTTGTCTTCCGCTTCTTTCATGACAAGATCAATATAGCTGTCAAGCCACGGATTTTTTGATTTTTCTTTCACATGGAGCCCCAATGTGCTGCCTTGGGCCCTGACGGTTTCCTTTGAGCTGATATATCCCTGCTCGTTCATCATGCCGAGAATGACATTGCGCCGCTCCCGGCTTTTTTCCGGATTGAGAATGGGCGAATACGTTGACGGCGCTTTAGGGATGGAAGCCAGCACCGCTCCCTCACTGACCGTCAAGTCTTTCACATCTTTGTTAAAAAAGTAGTTTGCCGCCGCCTGGATTCCATAGACGCCGTGCCCGAAATAAAGCTGGTTCAAATACATTTCCAAAAGCTTGTCTTTGCTGTAATCCCGCTCTAAATTGATGGCGATAATGACTTCTTTCGTTTTTCTTAAAAACGTTTTGTCGTGTGTCAAAAAAGTGTTTTTGGCGAGCTGCTGGGTGATCGTGCTTCCCCCTTCCACTTTTCCTCCTGCTAATATATCTTTATAGACCGCACGGCTCACCGATTTCAAATCGATGCCGTGGTGCTCATAAAAGCGCTTGTCTTCAACCGCGATAAAGGCATTTTTTACGCCGTCCGGCACCTCGGCAATTGAAACAGGTTTTCTGTTTTCGGTATAGAGGCTTGCGACTTCTTCTCCATTTTGGTCGACGATTTTAGAAGAAGCATGGAAAATCAGTTTCTTTTCATCAATCACATAATCCCCCAGAAACAAAATCGTAATATATCCGATTAAAGATAAAAGGAATATCGCCGCTGTAATGATGATTGGAATGAAAAATCTCTTTCTCATATGGTCACCTCATTCCTTTCTATAGCTAGTATGGGAATTTTTTCTTCAAATTATGTTGCAGCATTTATGGCGGGTAATAGATAGAATTTTAAATCGTCCTTTTGTTATACTATCAAAAAAGGGGTGATGAAATTGAATTTTTACATTACATACGGAACTGTCGATTTTTTAAAAAAGCTCGCCAAACAGCACGGTCTTGAAAACATGTTATTTATGAAAAGCCACGATTCCGCCATTCTCTTTCACGAAACCGACGGAGAAAGCGTCTTTCATTCTCCTCACCGCTATGAAATCATCGATCAGTCGGGAACATTGGAACATTCCGGATTCACCGTCCTCAACAACATCCCTGTCACACCGGAAGGAAGGCCGCTTTTCGAAACCCGTTTTAAAAACAGAGCCGGAAAAATCGAAAATCAGCCCGGCTTTAAAGCCCTCAGGGTACTGAGACCGAAAGACAGCGATACGTACATCGTATTGACGCTGTGGGACACAGAACAGTCATTTCAGGACTGGAAAAACTCCAAATCGTTCGGCGAAGCCCATCAAAAGAAGGAATCTTCCGCTGGAATCAACCAAGGCGGAACGATTTTTTCACGCCCATCCTATATTTCTTCGTATCATTCTGTCGAATAACTGCCTTTTAAGGCAGTTTTTTTATTTCCGAGGAAATGAGCCCTTCCTTCACACTCTGACAGCCCAGGAATAAGCTGTATGAGGTTACGTTAACGGGGGGATCGGGAAATGGAAATTGAATTAACATCCGTTCACTTTTTATATTTGGGCTTTATCGCAGCTATTCTCGCGTTTATGCTTCTTCGTCTTGATACCACCTTTATATCGCTTGCCGGGATTTTTTTCATTTCATTAGCGGCGACCCATTCTGTCATTGCCTCTGTGATGGGCCTGTTTAACAGCTTAATCTACGCCGCCGGAGAACTTCTCCCGACCATTTTCATCATCTGCTTTACCGTTTCGATGAGCGAGCTGCTGACAAAGACCGGCGTCAATGAAGCAATGGTCACTCCGATTGCCAAATGGATGAAAGGCCCTGTCTTGGCCTACTGGATCACCGGAGCTTTAATGTTTATCATTTCTTCATTTTTTTGGCCCTCCCCGGCTGTCGCATTGATCGGCGCCGTCCTCCTGCCTGCTGCGTTGAAAACCGGCCTCTCCCCGATAGCGGTAGCATGCGCCATGAATTTGTTCGGCTACGGTTTCGCTCTATCAGGCGATTACATCATCCAGGCAGCGCCTAAATTGACCGGAGATGCAGCCGGGCTGCCCGTTGCGGAAGTGATGTCTGCAAGCGTTCCGCTCGTCCTGATCATGGGCTTTTCGACAACAGCGGCAGCCTTTTTTATGCTCAGGAAAGAGAAAGGCAATAGAGCAGCGGCAAAAAGTGAGCAGCAGCAAAGCGAGCCTGAGTGGCTTCTACCTCCAGGTTCCAGAAAATGGATCGCACTGATGATTCCGGTCATTTTTTTAGCGGATATTGCCGCGATGCTGATACTGGAACTGCAAGGAGACGAAGCGACGGCGCTTGTCGGAGGAACGGCTGTCTTCGTCATGATTCTCATTCATTTTATCGTCCACAAACACCGACGTCTTGAGAAAATCACCGGCTATTTCATTCGCGGATTTCAATTCGGCTTTAAAGTGTTTGCCCCCGTCATTCCGATCGCCGCCTTTTTTTACTTGGGCGATGCGGGTTTCGAAAAAGTACTGACAACCGAGATGCCCGGTTTTTCTAATAGAATCGTGCAGGACCTCGGCTCGGCTTTTGCCCACAGCGTTCCGCTCTCTCCGGAAATCGCCGCGGTTGCGCTCACTGTCACAGGAGCGGTGACCGGTCTGGACGGCTCCGGTTTTTCAGGGATTTCTCTCGCCGGATCAGCCGCTTCGATGTTTGCTGCGGCGGTTGACGGCAACCCGGCTGTTCTGACCGCGCTCGGCCAAATCTCAGCCATTTGGGTCGGCGGCGGTACGCTTGTGCCATGGGCGCTCATTCCGGTTGCAGCGATTTGCAAAGTTGACCCGTTCGATCTTGCCAGAAAAAATTTTATTCCTGTAGTTGCCGGATTAACCGTCACAACAATTGCCGCCATTTTTCTTCTATAAAACGTGACAACAAAGTTGAACAGCGGCTCCAATTGTCATAAGATTATAAAAACTCACTATTCCTAAAAGGAGGAATTTTTTTGAGCGCATCCGCATTTGTCCGACAAATCAATGAGCAGCTTGATGCACACTACGATGAAATGGTTAAATTGAGGCGCCATTTTCATCAGCACCCTGAGCTTTCTTTTCAAGAAAAGAAAACAGCCGCATTTATCGCCTCTTACTATGAAGCGCTCGGTATTCCTATCCGCACTAACGTCGGCGGAGGCGGCGTTCTCGCGTACATCGAAGGCGGATCGCCCGGCCCCGTCATTGCGCTTCGAGCCGATTTTGACGCGCTCCCCATTCATGATGAAAAAGACGTACCTTACCGATCAACGGTGCCGGGAGTCATGCATGCCTGCGGACACGACGGGCACACGGCCACCCTGCTCGTCCTCGCGAAAACGTTGAATGATCATGCGGACCGTTTAAAAGGAAAGATCGTCTTTATCCATCAGCATGCCGAGGAGTATTCGCCGGGCGGAGCCAGGCCGATGATTGAAGACGGCTGTCTTGACGGTGTTGACGTCATTTTCGGAACCCATTTGTGGGCTACGGAGCCGACTGGAACCGTTCAATATCGAACAGGACCGATCATGGCCGCTGCGGACCGTTTCACGATTACGATTAAAGGCAAAGGCGGACATGGCGCACAGCCTCATAAAACAAAAGACGCCGTGTTGATCGGATCGCAAATCGTCACTTCCCTCCAGCAGATTGTCAGCCGCAGGCTCGATCCGACTGAGCCGGCTGTCGTTTCGATAGGTTCATTTGTTGCCGAAAACTCCTTTAATGTCATCGCTGATAAAGCCGTTTTAATCGGAACGGCGCGTTCCTTCAAAGAAGAAATCCGCTCCTTTATTGAAAACGAAATTGAACAGGTTGCCAAAGGTATATGCAGCATGCATGGCGCTGACTGTGACTATTCCTTTGAAAGGGGCTATCCGCCGGTCTGCAACCACCCGGAAGAAACGGCCTTTCTCGCCAAAATCGCCAAACAGACGGAAGGCGTAGAAAAAGTTGAGGAAAGCGGCATGCAAATGGGCGGGGAAGATTTCGCTTACTACCTGCAGCACGTCAAAGGTACATTTTTCTTTACAGGCGCCCGTCCTGAAGATCCGGACGCGGTATTTCCCCATCACCATCCGAAATTCGATCTTGATGAAAAAGCGATGCTGATTGCAGCCAAGGTGCTGGCAAATGCCGCGGTCTCCTATCAGGAGAAAGAGCAGGCGCTCCGCGAAACGCCTGCAATATAACAACCGAAAAAGCAAAAAACAGCCGGATCATCAATATCCGGCTGTCTCATGAATCAACCTCATATGGAAAACGTGCCTCGCTGTTTCCCCAAGATGCCCAAGCAGCTTATAGTTAGCCGTTCCGCCTACGACCGCGCCGAAGCCCGGCACAAGCTGAAACAGCTTTACAAGATCGAGATAGTCCCGGTATTCCTGCTGAAATGCTTGCCAATCGATTTCGCGTTTTTCGGTTTCCCAATGTTCAATCATGCGGAAAATTTCTTTGCGGTGCGTTTCCCCGGAAAAGGCGAGCTGAAAAATATACAGAAGAAACAACCGCTCTTCTTTCTCCTTGATATCGTATCCGTAAATCGATGCCAATTCAAACAGGCATTTCATTTTGATGCCGAGCAAGAGCGGAAAGTCCGCCAGTCCGAGAAAAATCCCGCCTGCGCCTGTTCCGATCCCTTCAACGGCAGCCGCCTTTTGATACTGGGCGATCGTTTTCTGGGCCAGCTCATCTTTTTCCCTTAGTGAAAGCGTGCCTGTTTTCTTGTCAAAAGTCGTCAAATTTGAGCCGAGCAAAGTGGCCTCGACCATCTTTTTAATGCTTTCAGTTATCGCTTTGTGAACTTTGGCGGGAATGCGGGCATTGATTTTCGACTGTACCCCTTTCGACATCCGCTCAGCCATCGACGGCTTTCTGAGAAACTTCATTTTCCAGCGGATCGCTTCCTCCAAATAAAGCTGGTTTTCATTCATGCGCCACTCACCTCTTCTTTCATCATACTTGCGGAAAAAGAAAAGGATTCACCTATCTCTTGGCATTTTTCTTTAATCTGCTGCTGAAATAAGGCTTCAAAATCACAAATATAAGCAATGCGGAGCCGGCCAGTCCGGCGAGCATCCCGGTCCACTGCATCATGGCTCCGGCAACGGCAGACAAAACAAGCGCCTGGACGCTCAGAACAATGTGAAGCAGGCCGAAAAAGCTCTTCCGCTTTTCTTCTGCTTTGACGGGATAAAGCTCCTGCAGTGACAAGTGTGAAAAATGATCAAACAGCGGCGTCAGCTGAATTCCTGTAATGAATACGGTAAAGACGATGAGCGCGGCAGATACCCACTCATATGTCGAAAAATAAGCGATGATGATACCAAAAATCACGGTCAACCTGACGACGATACCGAAATAGTCGTTTGATCTGATAAATGCCCTTCCGTACATATATGTAAATGTCCGGCGCTGTTCATACGGAATAAACCGGAGCATCCAATCGAGATATGCTCTTCTTTTCGCCTGCTTTCTAAGGTGGGGAACGTCCGTGAATAGGTTCGCAATTCTGTAGAACCGCTGCTTTCTTCTGATCTCGTCTTCTATATGCAGCTCCCATTTAAACGATTTTTTCTTATCGATCATTTTAAAATACACATACAGGGCGGCCATGATCAGGTAGACAGCTGCTGCAAATGCGTACGAAGACTCTAAAGCGAAATAGATCACGATCGTGTTGAGAAGCAGTCTGACAATCCAGTCGGTGACCCTCATGTTTTTTTCGCCGAAAAACGTCATCCTCCATTGCATCGCTGTGTTCCATCCTTTTAAGACGAGCAGTTGAATCAGCAAGATGAAGTACGCGGAAAACGCCTTGCCGCTCGCTTCAAGATAGAGCGGCGCCAAAGCGAGAGCCGCGGCGGCCAGCGGAAACAGTTGCGTCAAAAAACTGAACCGGAAAGCCTGCTGAAAATACGGCTCCATCTTTGCTTCGAGCGGCAGCAAAAAGACGAGGTCCGCTTCTTTAATCAGCGTGCGGACGTACGAGCCTGTCAAAATGAACGAAAAGATGACGGCCATCACCCAATAGGCGGGAAAACCTTCGGGCATCTCTTTCAACCATTTGCTGTACCAGCTCGCAGCTCCTGCAAGGAAGAAAATCATGACGATGACAAGGTGGTCATTCAGCATGTATTTCAAATATGATCTTGTCTCTTTGACATACTCCTCAATTCTTGTCTTCCAAATCCCCAGGATGCTATTCATAGCTCTCTTCCTTCGTCAGTTCAAGATACAGGTCATCGAGGCTCGCTGCTTCCATCGAAAACTGTTCTCTCAGCTCTTCAAGCGTTCCTTTCGCCCGCACTTCGCCGTTATGGAGAATGATGAAGGAGTCGCAATACCGCTCTGCCGTTGCCAAAATATGCGTCGACATCAAGACGGCCGAGCCGTTTTTCTTCGCTTCGTTCATCCGCTCGAGCAGGGCATTGATCGCCAGTGGATCAAGGCCGAGAAACGGTTCGTCTATAATGTACAGGTCGGGTTCGACAAGGAAAGCGCACATGATCATAACCTTCTGCTTCATTCCTTTTGAAAAATGGGCCGGGAACCATTTCAGACGCTTCTCCATTCTGAATTCTTTCAAAAGCGGCGGCAGCCTTTTCTCGAACGTTTCCTTCGAAAGCCCGTACGCCATCGCTGTCAGCTCCAAATGCTCCTTCAATGTCAGCTCTTCATATAAAATCGGTGTTTCCGGAATAAACGTAAATTGGGAACGGTAGCTTTCCGGATCGTCCATGAACGTTTTGCCGTTTAATTCAACGGATCCTTTGTGCGGTTCCATTAAGCCGATGATATGCCGGATCGTCGTGCTTTTCCCCGCTCCGTTCAAACCGATCAGCCCGACGATCTGCTCCCGTTCAATCGCAAATGAAACATCGCGCAGCACCGGGTTTCTTGTATACCCTCCAGTTAACTCTTTAACAGTCAGTAGTGACATACGTTCGTTCCTTTCCTGCATTTTTCTTAATAGTACCAAAAACAAGAATGTATTTGAAACGTTTTCCCTCCCGCTTTTCGGGCTTAAAATAAAACGAATAATCGAATGCGCCTCAGGACATTCTAATTCTTGAAGAAGGGAAAGCTTATCAACTCTGGCGAATGAGGTGTTTGTCAAAGACAAAATCCGGCAAGAGTTCCTGAGTATGAAACATGTCAAGCTTAGAAATTTCTTTCATCCACTGAATTGAGAAAGCACCTGCTTTATTTGACGTCTTCGTCATATAAAAAAGGTGTGACGATCAAATGAGGTGTTTGTCGCAGGAAATGTATAGGCGTTACAAGTCTTCATTTTGACGAAAAAATGGGGTGCTTGCAAAAGGCAGTTAACGTTTCTTCATTAAAGCGTACCTTCTTCAGGCAGGGTGAACGTTGGAGCCGTTCATCCTGTTTTTCGTGTTTCCGCGCAAATTGTGGTAATATGTTGCTTATACATAACCTTTCCCTAATGGAAAAAGGAGGAAAAGTATGAGCGACTGTATTTTTTGCAAAATCATAAACGGAGAGATCCCTTGTGCTAAGGTATTTGAAAATGAACATGTGCTGGCCTTTCTCGACATCAGCCAAGTCACAAAAGGACACACGCTTGTCATTCCAAAAGTTCATAAAACCAATATTTACGAAATGACACCTGAGGTTTCAAGGGAGTTTTTTGAAGCGGTTCCGAAAATCGCGCAAGCCATCAAAGACGAATACGAGCCGATCGGCTTAAACCTTCTGAATAACAATGGCGAAAAAGCGGGGCAGTCCGTCTTCCACTATCACATGCACATCATCCCCCGCTACGGCAAAGGAGACGGATTCGGAGCCGTCTGGAAAACACATGCGGATGACTATTCACCGGAAGACTTGCAGAACATTGCAGCTTCCATTAACAAACACCTGTAAACGAGACGTTGTCCAAGGGCGTCGGCAGCTGCCGGCGCCCTTTTTTTCGTTCAAAAAAACTCCACATTTATCAGATCGCCCGGCACGGCTAAATAGACTTGCTCTATATTTCACACAATTCAAATTTTTTATGTATAACCGGAACCTTTTATGATAGGATTGTTTTATATTTTTTATACACGAACAGGGAGCGATTGTGATGATACGTACAACGAACTTTAACGCAGGACCAGCAGCACTGCCTTTAGAAGTACTGCAGAAGGCAAAAGACGAATTTCTCGATTTCAATGGTGCGGGGATGTCCGTGATGGAGCTGTCCCATCGCAGCAAAGAGTATGACGCCGTTCATCAAAAAGCGAAAGCTCTGCTAAAAGAACTGATGGACATACCTGATGATTATGAAGTTATGTTTCTGCAAGGCGGAGCAAGCCTTCAGTTTTCAATGATTCCGATGAACTTTCTCTCCAAAGACAAAACGGCCCACTTTATTATGACAGGCGCCTGGTCTGAAAAAGCGCTGGCCGAAGCAAAGCTCTTCGGAAACACATCGATCATCGCGTCCAGTAAAGAAGATACGTACAGCTATATTCCCGAAGTGCCGGAGATTCCGGCAGACGGAGCTTACCTCCACCTGACTTCCAACAACACGATCTTTGGAACGCAGTGGCAAAAGTTCCCTGACGCTCCGATTCCGGTTGTCGCAGATATGTCCAGCGATATTTTAAGCAGAAAAATCGATGTTTCCCAATTTGACATTATCTATGCCGGCGCTCAGAAAAACCTCGGACCGTCAGGGGTGACCGTTGTCATCATGAAAAAAGACTGGCTCGGCAAAGAAAACGAGCAAGTTGCCAAAATCCTGAAGTACTCAACACATGCCAAGGCGGATTCGCTCTATAATACCCCTCCGACTTTTGCGATTTATATGCTGTCTCTCGTGCTGGAGTGGCTCAAGGAAAAAGGAGGCCTTGATGCCATTGAGAAACGCAATCGCGAAAAGGCCGGAATTTTATACAATGCGATCGACGAAAGCGGCGGATTCTACCGCGGACATGCGAGAGAAGACAGCCGCTCAAACATGAACGTCACCTTTACGCTCAAAAACGACGAGCTGACAGCATCATTCATCGCAAAGGCAAAAGAAGAAAAAATGTCAGGGCTTGGCGGACACCGTTCGGTCGGAGGCTGCCGCGCTTCAATTTACAATGCCGTATCAGTTGAAGACTGCGAAAAACTGGCGGCCTTTATGAAGAAATTCCGCGAAGAAAACTGATGTTTATCCTGATGATGGAAGATGGCGAAAAAGGCTTCCCCATTCCTTCGAAAGTTTGATATACTACTAGAAAGCTTTCGCAATAAATGACGAGCATATTATTGGAAAGCGTAAAAAGAGCCTAGATGAGGAGAGAATAGACATGAAAACAAAAGAATTAGTGGCTATGGCCCTGTTTGTCGCCATTGGAGCGGCGCTGCACGCTGTGATTCCCCCTTTTTTCTACGGGATGAAGCCGGATATGATGCTGATCATGATGTTTATGGGAATCCTTTTGTTCCCTAGATTGCAAAATGTTCTCGTCATCGGAGCCGTGACAGGCGTCATTTCCGCGTTGACGACAGCTTTTCCCGGGGGACAGCTGCCCAACATCATCGACAAACCGCTAACAGCCTTGATGTTCTTCGGCGTATTTCTGCTTGTGAAAAAGCTGAACAGCAAATCGCTTGCTGCCGCCGGATTAACTGCTGCAGGAACGGTTCTTTCCGGAACCATTTTCCTCACGGCTGCGCTGTTCATCGTCGGCCTGCCTGGAAACCAGGGGTTCATCACCCTGTTCTCTGTTGTCGTTTTACCGGCTGCCGTCATCAACACGATCGCCATGGCGGTCATCTTTCCGATCGTGCAGTCGATCATGAAGCGCTCAAGGCTGATTGAACAAGTCAAATAAAACCAGAACCTCTTCTTGAAAAAGGATATCCTTTTTTTGAAGAGGTTTTTTTCGTTTTGATGGTCAAAAAAAGGGGAATCCGCCCGATATCTTATATAAGAAGCTGAATAAAAAAAAGGAGCAGGAGCGCCAATCCTGCGCTTCCCGTACAAAAAAGCGCTTTTTGTTTAAGAATGCGTTTCGGCGGATAAGATGCAGAATATCCGAGAAGCCTTAAATAATAAAAGGAGCCGGCGGTAAACACAGCGCTTATAATTGTCAAAACAATAATAATGACAGACAACCCTCTCCCTCCTTTTTAAAAAAGTATGCTAAAATAAAGCAAGCTATGCAGAAGTTTCTAAGAAGAGGAACGGATTGCCTGGCTCGGACGCCAATATTTAATCATGAGAAGACGGGCGCCTGCCAAGCCTGATCTTTAAAAATATAACCGGGGTGATGTACATGTCAAAAGGCCGATCTTTAGCAGCTGGACTGATTGTAGGCGGTGTTATCGGCGGTGTTGCAGCATTGCTGACCGCGCCGACTTCAGGAAAACACTTGAGAGGACAGCTTAAAGCCAACTGCGGTAAATGGGAAGACACCGTCAAAAGGCTGAAAAACGACGGAATCGCATTAAAAGAGCAATTCGTTAAAACCGCCATAGAAGGCGCGGAAATCATCAAAGACGTCGGCAGCGAACTGCAAACGTCCATCCAGGAATGGCGCGAGGAAATCAAACCTCACCAGCAGGACTTAAAAAAGGAAATCGCTGAGATTGAAGAAAAGATAAAACAGCTGGAGAAAACCTTACAAAACTAATATACTCAGCGAAAAAAATGAACCTTAAAAAAGGGGTGTGAATGGAAAATTTTCACGCTCTTTTTTTAGGTAAAATCCTGATTTCACACCGTAAAACTGGATTTTTTAAAAATTTCGTAAATTTACATCTTTATTAATCTTTATTTTATTGGCATAATAGAAATTATAAGATAAAGAGAAGCAGGTGAAGTGAATGAATCGAGCGGAAGAGCCCTATACGGTGAAAGAAGCCCTTTTATTCAGTCAAAGAATGGCACAGCTTAGCAAGGCGCTTTGGAAGTCGATAGAAAAGGATTGGCAGCAGTGGATTAAACCTTATGATCTGAACATTAACGAGCATCATATTTTGTGGATCGCCTACCAGCTGAACGGAGCATCCATTTCAGAAATCGCCAAGTTCGGCGTCATGCACGTATCCACAGCGTTTAACTTTTCAAAAAAGCTTGAGGAAAGAGGTTACCTGGAGTTTTCCAAAAAATTGAATGACAAACGAAACACTTACATTCAGCTGACTCCGAAAGGTGAAGAAGTTTTCCTTAAAATCCTCGAGTCTTACGATCCGACCCGGAACGCCGTCTTAAAAGGCGCTCAGCCCCTTCATCAGCTGTACGGGAAGTTTCCAGAAATCGTCGAGATGATGTCGATCATCCGCCATATTTACGGCGATGATTTCATGGAAATTTTCGAAAAATCGTTTTCAAACATCGAAAGTGAATTTACGAGCGAAGAGGGCAAAATGAAGAAAAAACAAGAAGCAAAAGAAGCCGGGGAATCGATAGAGATGGACAAACCGCTTGAGCCTCTTAAAAACTAAGCCAGATCATATTGCCTGATAATGCTGATGAATTCGCTCATCAGCGGTTTGTATAGACCTTGTCTGTGAAGGGCGAAAATCGTTTCGTGCACTTCAAGTTTTTCATTTAACTGTCCCGCAAAAAGCGTGAGGAGATGGTCGAACATCACAAATCCTTGCGCTTTTTGTGCTTCAAGCTCCTTTGAGAGCTCTTCGCACAGCTTTTCCGTTTCCTTTGCTTCTTCCTCTGATAAGCCCTTTTCGATCAATATTTTATAATACGGATAACCTTCCATATCCGCATTGTTCAATAACAGTTTGATGTAATATTCCAGCCGCTCAAGGCGTTGCTCCATTGAGTTCATATTTGTCCCTTCTCTCCCTTTCTCTTATTTTAGCCGATATTCCCTTCTGATGAAAGTTCAACACGGGAGATTTCTGTTCCTTTTACACCCTTCTAAATTCTTTGGAAAATGACGAAATTTTTTTCGGAAAAGGGATTGATTTTTCTCATCCAGAGGAGTAAATTATTCTGAGGATTTCATATAACAGTTTGTTGAAACGGAAGGATGTCATTTATGAGTTGCTGGAAAACCATCAATCTCGTTAAAGATTATGGAGGCATGCGCATCGTGCTCACTGCCGTCAGTTTAATGATTTTATTTTTTATTCCCGAATATTTAGCGATGCAGCTTATTCATCCGCAAACTGTTCAGAGAGGCGATCATGCCCTTTTGTTTGCAGGACTTTTGGTTGCGGCTATAATCGCCCATAAAATTCTTCATATCTTGCCGATGATCAGCAAGAAAAAAATAGAAAAAAAGATTTATTGGTTGAAAATGAGAACATGGAGAGAAATTCCGAAAAACACGATGCTTGTCTCTCTTCTCTGCCCTTTTTTCGTCATCACGCCTGTATTATTTTACGCGGGGGCAGTGATGCCGAGCTTTGCTCATTATTTCTGCATCATTTCAAGCATTCATTTCGGCTATTGTCTGCCTGATTTTCTGTTTGCCTGGAAACTGATCAAAGCGCCTAAAAACTGTTTTGTCGATCAGGAAGCCGACGATTTTGATATTTTAATACAAAAATAATCCAGCTGCTAGGCACTTGGAAAATCCTTTTTTTCAGTCTATTTTCTATCTTTTTTAATAAATATTTGGTAATGTAGTATGGAGCAGAAACAGAGAGGGGGATCTCCTATCATCCTTTTTTATTTCATCTTGTTTGCGGTTTTTACTGTCTTCAACATAAACAAGCTTACAAACTCTTTATGCCTTGTCAGAGAGATTCCTGAAGAGCGGCAGGATAAGGTATTTAGAATGATTAATGTGCTGATCTTAATTTTATTGATCTCATCATTCATTGAGATTTCCTTTACGGTGTAAAGAAAAAAGGATAGCTGCCGATCGTATTGATCCGGCAGCTATCCTTTTGTTGATTAGCATATCCAAGAAGCACCAATAATAATTAATAAGATGAACAGTACCACAAGCAGCGCAAAGCCGCCAGCGAAACCTCCTGCATAACCGTCGCCCATAATGACACCTCCTCTGCCCCAGTCGTTACATTAGTGTATGCACGAATGTCATGAAACGATTAGGCTATCGTCCAAAAGAAAAGAACCGCCTGAAAAAATGACGGTTCTTTTCTCATTTTCTAAGATTTAGTACAGATAAGCTGCACCAACGATGATTAATAAAATGAACAACACGACCAATAAAGCAAAACCGCTTGAGTATCCTCCGCTCATGTTATTGACCTCCTTTTCTTGATCAATATATTTGTATGAGCGGAATGAAAATTTGACTAGACGGATGCCCCTCTGTTGAAAATCTTTTTACAGCATGTCAGAATATGATATGATACAATTCAAAGGAAAGTTTAAACTGTTATGATTAGGAGTGTTTGCATTTATGAAGAAGATTGCAATTGCGGCGATTACAGCGACAAGCGTGCTGGCTCTCAGCGCATGCAGCGGGGGAGATTCTGAGGTTGTTGCAGAAACAAAAGCTGGAAATATTACAAAAGAAGACCTTTATCAAACATTAAAAGACAATGCCGGAGCGGACGCACTGAACATGCTTGTTCAGCAAAAAGTACTTGACGATAAATACGATGTCTCCGACAAAGAAATCGACAAAAAGCTGAACGAGTACAAAAAATCGATGGGTGACCAGCTCAACCAGCTCATTGACCAAAAAGGCGAAAAATTCGTCAAAGAACAGATCAAATACGAACTTCTGATGCAAAAAGCCGCAAAGGATAACATAAAAGTAACTGATGATGACGTAAAAGAATATTATGACGGCCTGAAAGGCAAAATCCACTTAAGCCACATTCTTGTGAAGGAAAAGAAAACGGCTGAAGAAGTTGAGAAAAAGCTGAAAAAAGGTGAAAAATTCGAAGACCTTGCAAAAGAGTATTCAACTGACGGAACAGCCGAAAAAGGCGGTGACCTCGGCTGGGTCGGCAAAGACGATAACATGGACAAGGATTTCGTCAAAGCGGCATTTGCTTTGAAAACCGGTGAAGTCAGCGGACCTGTGAAATCGCAATTCGGCTATCACATCATTAAAAAAGACGAAGAGCGCGGCAAATATGAAGACATGAAAAAAGAGCTCAAAAAAGAGGTTCAAGAACAAAAGCAAAACGATCAAACTGAACTGCAATCTGTCATCGACAAACTTGTCAAAGATGCTGATTTAAAAGTAAAAGACAAAGAGTTGAAAAAACAAGTCGACCAGCGCCAAGCTCAGACAAGCAGCAGCAGCTGACGCCAAAAAAGCTGTCCTCCCCTCGCGGGGCCGGACAGCTTTTTTTATGCGATGGAATGGCTGTCAGCCGATTTTTCATGCTGTTCTTGATCTTCATCCAATGAACGCTTCGTGCGCTTTGCTTTTTCTTTTTCCATCCGTTCGATATAAATGCGGCCTTCTTTTTCGATAAAAGCCTGATCGATCTTTTCCTCTTCCTTTGCCGTCGTCATCAGCTTATAGGCGCTGAAAATAATGCCAACGATGCAAAGGTACACCCACCACGGAAACAGCAGCACGGCTTTTCCCCCTTTTTTGAATAAACTGTATATCAGACATTATGCAAAAGGGAGACAAGTTATGACGCTTATTTGTGAAAAACGGGCTTGTAAAAGGAACGGTTATCCAATGCAAAGACGCGTTCGGTATATTCTCCAGGCTTGACCCGTTCGAGCGCTCTGTCCATCATATTGATCTTCGCGTCAAGGTTGTCGATATAGTGAAGAATTTCCGCTTCCTTGACCATCGGCGGCTTCGGACTGCCCCATTCGGGTTTACCGTGATGGCTTAAAATCAAATGCTGAAGAATCAGCACTTCTTCTGAATCAATTTGAAGCTCTTCAGCGGCTTTTGCAATTTCTGTCACCATAATCGAAATGTGCCCCAGCAGGTTCCCTTCGACAGTATATGTCGTGGACACCGGGCCGGATAGTTCTTTTACTTTTCCAAGGTCATGCAGAATAACGCCTGCATACAAAAGGTCGCGATCGAGCGACGGATACAGGTCTGCGACCGATTTGGCCAGGTTCAGCATGGAGACAACATGATATGCGAGGCCTGACACGAACTCGTGGTGATTTTTTGTCGCAGCCGGATAATCAATGAATTCCTTGCCGTATTTTTTGACGAGGTGCCTCGTGATTCGCTGAATACTCGGGTTTTTCATTTCAAAAATATATTGAGTGACCGCATCCATCATTTCGTTTTTGGGAATCGGTGCAGTCTCAAGAAAGTCATCGATTTTGACATTTTCATTCTCGCCCGCAGGTCTGATGTTTCTCAGCTTCAGCTGGTTCCGCCCGCGGTAATGATGAATGTCGCCGACCACTTTCACGATCGTCTGCGGGCCGTAGGTCACTTCGTCCTGCTGCTTGGCGTCCCACAGCTTTGCTTCTATATCTCCGGACTGATCCTGCAGCATCAGCGTTAAAAATGGTTTCCCGTTGCTTGCGATTCCTTTCGTTGACGATTTAATAAGCAAATACAAATCCACCTGCTCGCCAACTTCGTGCAGCATGATACCTTTTGCCATGATAAAGCTCCCTCCGTTTTCCTACATAAAATCATTATAGCACACACTTTTATTTGTTAGTTATACCCTTCACTTCCACATTTTCCATAGCGGAAGGAAGCAGAATTACATCTTCGTCGCGAAAAGCTTCTCTTACATGTTCATGACACGTAAAATACAAGATTTGCTGATCTTCGCCTGAAAGCTTTTTTAAAATGTTCAGCACTTGTTTAAACCTCTCGTGGTCGAAGTGGACAAAGCTGTCATCCAGCTGGAACGGCAATTTGACTTCCTTTTGATGGGAGAGGGCCAGAGCGAATCGGATCGCTAAATAGAGCTGTTCACAAGTCGCCTGAGACAGTTCGTGGGCGTAAAAAACGGCTCCGTCTTTCCGCATGACCATCATGGAATCATCTGTTTCAGAAAAATAAATTTTTTCGTATTGTCCAGCAGTCAATGGGTTCAGTAATGTTTCAGCCATCTGTAATAACTTCGGAAGCCGAACCTTTTTATGTTCATCTATCTTGTTTTTGACCGCCTGCCGGATCAGCTTGACTGCGGCCCACTTTGTGGCCAGTTCGGCGACACGCTCTTTTTGCATCCCGGTCTGATAGGCGAGCTCGGATACCGCTCCCGATTCCTCAAGTCTGACCAGCTCTGCATGAAGATTAGCCGCCTTTTGCCTTTCTTCTGCCAGCTGTTTTTCTGTGCGGGCTCTTTTTTCCTGCGCCTCGGCCAGCTTTCCTTTCAGTTCTGCAAGAGAGTGGCCTGATGCGAGCATGACGGCCTTCTCGTCCTGCCTGCCGAGCTCTCTTTTGAGCTGCCCGAGCCTTGCCGTTAATTCTTTTTTGGTTTGGTCGCGCTTCGCCAGTCTGATAAACATCTCACGTCCGTCCGCCCCTGCTTTTTGAAAGAGTTCGGCAATTTGGGATTGGAAGTATTCCGTCTCTTTTGTCAGCTCTTTGATTTGTTCGGCTGTATGCTTTAAAGACACGTCTGCTTCCTGTTTTTGCCGAAGTTTTTCTTTTTGGGACTCAAGCGTGCTTTTCAGCTGAAACACCTGCTCTTGGACGCTTCCTCCCGTGAGGCTGAGGGATGAGACAAGCTTTCTCAAGCCCGCTTCAAAGGATGCTTTTTTGGCCTGAAGGCGGCTCAGTTCCTTCTCGATATCCCGCTTTTTCAACATTTCCTCTCGGAGTTCCTTGATCAAAGCGTACGCATCAGCTAAAAATGACGGGTCGATTGGCAGGTTCAGCTCTTTCAAATAGCGTTCGGTCTTCTCCTGATACGGACGGATATCCTTTTCCCACTCTTCGAACTTCTGAATCGCTCTTTCATATTCCGCTTCTTTCTGTCTGAGTTCAGCTTGTTTTGCGATGAGAAGCTGCCGGGTTTGGTCGTCCTTCCACAGCTCTTCCCTTAAAGCGTTGTCACTCACTCCGCTTTTTGAACCGCTGCGGTCAATGTCGTCCAGCTGTTTTTGAATAAAAGCCGCTGCCGCGGAAGGCTCAGGCTTTTTTAGAACAAAAGCGGCAACTATGAGCAAGATCGGCACGAGCAAAGCGCCCGGAAACCACTCCTTGAAAAAGAGCGCCGCACAAGCTGCCGCACAAGCAGCACAAAGCGCTGCCGCACAAGCTGCCTTTCTTCTTTTCATCCGAACTTTTTGTTCTTTCTTCAGATAGGAAAGCTGAAGGATCAGCTCTTCCCGCCTTCCGGCATGACCGCCGGCGGACGCAAGGCGGCTAAGGGTTTCTTCCTTTTGCTTGCGGACATCATCCGGCATCACTTCATTGCTGAGAGCGGCATGGGCCTGTTCAGCTTCCTCCAAATCAGCCCTCGCCTGCTCAAACCGCTCGTCGAGCGACCGCTTCAGTTCGCGAAACTCGATGTATGCCTGGACGGTTTCCTGCAACTTCCATTCGTATTCATACGTGGTGTTTGCATTGAGGATATCGTATTCCTCAATTTGCAGGCGCTCAAGCCCCGCTTGAACCTGTCCGTTTATCTGGTGAAGCTGTTCAGTCAAAGACGCGATTTTTTCGGTATACGACTGGTAAAACGGATATGCTGTTAAAAGCTCTTCCGCTTCGGCTTCGTGCTCGAAGAAGGCTTCAACCGGTGCAAAAGCGGCGGCGCGCTGTTCCAAACCGCGCTTTTTTTCTTCCAGCGCCTCCAGCTGAGCCGCTTTTGGATGCAGGTGGGATTCGAGCTTTTCGAGCTCAAAAAGTCCGCCTTCGGGGAAACGGCTTTCTCCTGAGCCGCCGAAAGATGCGAGCTGCTCTTCCAGCTGGCGCTTTTCCGCGGCCGCCGGCAGAATCTCAATCGCCTGCTCGATTTGTGAGACGAGGTGCTCAAGATCTTTCAGCAGTTGACCGCTTTCCTTTATCGACGCCTCAGCGCCTTTTTTTTCGTTTAAGAGACGGTGATAGTCGCCTTCCCGCGCCTTCGCCTTTTTCAAATCTTCGGAAAGCCTTTTTAACCGATCGAGCTCTTGATTCAGCTCAGGCTTCCGTCCGTTCGGTTTAAACAGCTCTTCCTGTTTTTTCACGAGGCCGGCATCCATCTTGGAAATCGCATCAGAGCCGAACAGACTCGAAAACAGCAGAAAACGGCCGATTTTGTCGCGGTTGAATTTATGAATTTCCTGAAGGCCGAACACGTCAAATGAGTAGATCGCTTTATACAGCTGCCTGTCGACGCCTGACAGCAGCTCATTTAAAAAAGCTTCCGGCTTCATGCTGCCGTCTTCCAGATAAACGGTGACCCGCTCAGGCTTTCCGGCCGTCCGTTCGATTCGGATCTGACCTAAATCAGGGTGTCCGACTTCAAGCATCCCCCCGTAAATGACGCCCGTTTTCGGCTCGTACCGTTTCGTCTTCGGAAAACCGAACAGCACGCTTTCAATAAACGACATGAGCGTCGTTTTCCCGGCTTCATTGAGCCCATAGATCAAATGCAGATTTGAAGGAGACAGGCGAAACGTCTGATTGGCAAATTTACCGTATCCATATATATGTATCGCATGTATATTCATCCTGCATCCTCCCTTATCTTTTCAATGTCTTCAGTTCATGAAGCAGCAGTTTTTCCGCCTGTGCGCGAATGTCCCGGAAGTCTTCCTCATTAAACCGCTCTCCGTGCCTTCTAAAGACCGGATGCCGCTCCAAATCGTCAAGAATCAGGCTGAAATCCTGAAATTCATGCATTTCTTGCAAAAGCTCCTGGAAAAAAGCGTCCCGTTCGATTCCCGACAAGGCGGCATCGGTTTGATCTTCGATTGCGGTAAGCCAGATGAACGCGTCTTCCTCCCGCTCTTCTTCATGGAAGATGTCAAGGATCTCGTCCGCAATGCCGGCCTGTCCTTCCGCCAAATAAGAGGGTGTTTCTCCTGTCAATACCATCTTAACGCATGCGGGCTTGCCTCTGTTTCTGAAGGATTGAAAGGCATCCTGCATCAGGCTGATCAGCTCTGTCATCTGCTTTGTCCCGGAGATTTCGATGCAGGCCGTTTCCCACAGGACATCCGATACGGCTTTAAATTCGAAGGACAGTTCTCCGCCGCAAACATTGACGAGATAGCAACCTTTCTCACCCGTTTCCTTCATGTGCCGGGATTGCGTATTTCCCGGATAAATCACAGCCGGATCGGCGGCTGAAATGACCTGTCTTTTATGTATATGGCCAAGCGCCCAGTAATCCATCTGGCCTTTTTTTAAATCTTGAAGGGAAAAAGGACAGTACGGGTCATGGACGCTCTCCCCGGAAAGCGTCCCATGTATCATCCCGATATGCAGAGGTGCGTCGGTCGTTCTTTTGATTTCAGCTGCCTTATTGGCAAAAACAGCGCGCTCGGGATAGCTGTAGCCGTAGATGGTTGCGGCAAGCCGGCCGGCCTTGTAAAATGATTTTTCTTCAATGTCTTCCGATGAAAAGATGTGAACGTTGTCCGGCCATTCAATCGGTGTCCAATCGCCGCCCAGATGATCGTGATTGCCAAAAATCACATAGACTTGAATGTTGTTCTCTTTAAGCTTTAAGAATTGCTTTCTCAAAAACATCTGTGCTTTTAAACTGCGGTTTGCTTCGTCGAAAAGGTCGCCGGCAAGCAAAATGAAGTCGGCCTGTTCATCAATCGCAAGCTTAAACACATTTTCAGCGCTTTTAAATGTGCTGTTTTTGATCCGCCGGTAAACCTCTTCAGGTAGCCGGCTGATGCCGTGAAACGGACTGTCCAGGTGCAGATCGGCCGCATGAATGAAAGTGATGTTTGTCAATCTTCTGCTCCTTTTCTTAAAACATTCTGCTCCCATTCTATCACGGGTTGAAAGCGAATGCACGTTCTACTCTTTGCATGCAAAAAGCAGCTTTTCTTTCAAGCTGCTTTTCTCTTTTATTATTGATCTTTTGACAGACGAAGTGCCTGTTTGATATTTTTCAATCCGCCGCCGCTCGTGTACATGAGCACGCCACCTTTATACACCCTCGCCCCGATGACGGCGAGAATCACAATGGTAAGAGCGGTGATGCCGATGCCGAGAGCCGCTTCCCAAAACGGAATATCAAGCACGCCGACTCTGAGGAACATGATCATCGGCGCAAAGAACGGAATGAATGAAGTAACGGTAATGAACGTTGAATCTGGTGTGCTTAGCCCGACCATGGCAATTACGAATCCGGCGACGACCAGCAGAATCATCGGCGAAATCATCTGCTGAACATCTTCAATCCGGCTGACGACGCTTCCGAGAAATGCCGCAAGAGTTGCGTAGAGGAAGTAGCCGAGCATCAAGAAAATGGCCGCGTACACAAGCGTTGCAGTAGGTACTCCGGAAATGTCAAGAAATCCTTTAATCATATCGGCTGCATCCCCTCCCTTTTCCTGGCTGGACTGAAGAGAAAGATAGCCGACAAGAAACAGCGCGGCAATCTGTGTCAATCCCAACAGAGCGACGCCGAACAGTTTGGCGAACATTTGCTGGACAGGCGGCACGCTGGAAATTAAAATTTCCATCACGCGGGAAGACTTTTCCGTCGCAACTTCTGTCGCGATCATTGACGCGTACGTCAAAACCGAAAAATAGATGACAAACAGCACAACATATACAAGCCCTGTCGCCTTTTGAAGCTCTTCCTCGGTTTTCGCGCCTTCTTTCAAGGCGACACTGTTGATTTTTACCGGTGTAAACAGTTCACTCAGCTTTTCCTGCGGTACGTTCAATTCAGCCGTTCCAACGGCGATCTTTGCTTGTGAGAGCGCCTGTTCAATCGTGGAGACAGCTGTGGAATCAGCGATTTCGAGCGCTTTATACGTTCCCTTCAGCACGCCTTTTTTATCTCTGTCCAGGATTAAAATGCCTTCGAGCTTTTCGTCTCTGACGTCTTTTTCAAGCTCTTTTTCCGGCTTATCCGCTTTTTCGACTTCCAAAGCTTCATTATTGTCGAGTGCTTTCACTTGCTGGGCAAACGTGTCGTACAGCTGATTTGAGCGGTCAATGACAGCGATTTTATCACCCTCTCCGCCGTCATCAAACATGGAAATAATCGATCCCAGATTTGTGACGAGCACGACAAGCGCAAGCGTGATGGCCGTTGAAATGATGAACGACTTCGTTTTCAGCTTGCTGAGATATGTATGAAAAAGAACAATCCAAAACTTATTCATAACGGGCACCTACCTTTTCGACGAAAATATCATGCAAAGAAGGCTCTTCAAGTTCAAACTTTCTGATAAACCCGCGTCCTTGAAGCATTGTAAACAGCTCTTGAGAGACTTCCTCATTTTCGACCTGCAGGCGGACTCCTTCGGAATGATCCCGCCATTTGACGATGCCGTCCGCCTCTTTCAAGAAGCTCAAGTCGCCGTCTGCGTGAATCGTGACATTCTTTCTGCCAAAAGAACGTTTGATTTCTTTTAATTTCCCTTGAACGACAGGCGTCCCGCGCTGCAAAATGCAGACGTGTTCGCACAGCTCTTCGACATGCTCCATCCTGTGACTTGAAAAAACAATCGAGGTGCCGTCGTCTTTCAAAGAAATGACCGCATCTTTTAAAAGCTCGACATTCACCGGATCGAGCCCGCTGAACGGCTCGTCAAGAATCAAAAGCTCCGGCTTGTGCAGCACGGCCGTGATGAACTGGATTTTTTGCTGGTTCCCTTTGGATAGCTCCTCAACTTTTTTGTCGGCGTATTCCGTAATATGAAACCGTTCGAGCCACTTCTCCATTTCCTTGAGCGCAGTTTGTTTTGTCATGCCTTTCAGGCGGCCGAGGTACACGAGCTGATCTTTCACCTTCAGCTTCGGGTACAGTCCGCGCTCTTCAGGCAAATAGCCGATGCTGTTTGTGACACCGTAGTTAATCGGCTGTCCTTTCCATGTGACAGTACCCTCTGTCGCATTCAAAAGGCCGAGTATCATTCGGAATGTCGTCGTTTTCCCTGCTCCGTTGGCGCCGAGCAGACCGAACATTTGCTTGTCTGGAATCTCCAGCGTCAGATCGTTTACAGCTGTGAATGAACCGAACTTTTTCGTGACGTGATCGATTTTGAGCATTATAACTCCTCCTTCCAATTTACAATCATACGTTAGTCATACCATTTTAAAAAGGATTTTTTTGATTTTTATATAATTTTAAACAAATAGATCATATTTTGAGAAAGGGGAAGAGAAATGGAAAATTATTATGTAACCGTTTTCGATACTAGTGGAGAAACGCTTTTAAATGAGCGATTTGAAGCGGCAGATGATGAAGAAGCGAAAGAGAAAGGAAGAGGAATGCTGAAGGAAAAGCAATTTTTGGAGCATACACACCGGGTAGTACATTCGTCCGGTAAAATCATTGTTTTCCGCAGCTGACTAAAATACGGGGTAAGGCGGCGCTTCAGGGGGAAGGTCTCTGGCTGCCGCCGCCTGCCCTTTGATCCGCCAAACCCTAGCGGATCATCAAAACAATGAGCAGTCCCATGTTGATGAAACCGAGTAAAAACGATACGTAAGCGACGCCTTTATTTTTTGGCAGAAAATAAAGGCCATTGACCGCCAGCACACAGATGATGACAGCATCAAACATTCGAAACAAAAGATCCTGCAAGCGGTAGGCCGGAGCGAAAAAACAAATCACAGAGACGATCAGGATGAAAAGGCAAGAGACTGTAATATACATCGTCCATTCTTTCGCTGCGTCAGCCCGCTCATTCTCAGATGAAATCATGTCCTTAAACTCGGGCCTCCTTGTCAGTCGTGATCATTTTGTCCGCATACAAGGAAGGGGCTTTCCCCGCATTTGCCAAAAAGCTTGAAGACGTTAACACAACAGCCAGCGACACCATGACGAACAACAGTTTAGCTTTCATACAACGCATCTCCCCTTTTGATTTTTCGTCTTGCCTGAGCACACTTTTCATAGTAAAAAATGGAATCTTCAAGCCGCTCAATTTGATTATAATACTGGGCTGCGTCTAAAGCCAGCTCTTCAACAGCAGCATATAAATGGTTTGACTCCAAATAATCAAATCCGTTTTCCACAGCTTTCTGATCCCCGTCGTCCAAATACAGCCCACACAGGATGCTAAGCTTTGCCGCGTGTTCTTCATCCCCGAGCGATGCCGCGCTTCGGATGCCTTTTTCATAACAGGCGGCAGCTCCGGAATGGTTTCCCTGCTTTAGACGAACGTACATCAAGTTGTACAGCACTTTTGGAATATATGATGAACTTTCCTGTTCAAAAATGGAAAGGGCGCTCTCCATATGATCTGAGGCTTCCCGGTACGATTCTTGATGGAAGTAGCAATTTCCCAAATTAAAATGAGCGGCTGCCGTCAAATGGCTGTTTTTGATTTTCCTGGCGTCTTCAAGCGCATTGGCCAGGCTTTTCAGCGCGGGTCCGTATGTCATTGATTCAACCCAATTGCCGGCAATGATAAAATCGCAGAAAATCTTTTTTTCTTTTAGCGTTTCATACCGGTTAAAAATATCGGAAGCGAGCGTCGCATAGTTGATCGATAGGTATCTCTGGTTGATATAATAGTAGATTTCCGCAAGCTTATAATAAAATTCGGCTTTTTCAACCTCGTCTTCCAATGCGCTGACCTTTTGTTCAGCCGTTTTATAGCAGCCGATTGCCTTGACGAACCGTTTTTGTTTGAATTCATACATCCCTTTAAAAAACCAATAATAGTAGTTCAGTAAACCTGTCATTTGGTCTTCTCTTTCTTCTAAGTCGCGGAGGTTTTTTTCGATATTTTCAGTCTTTTCCGGTTTCAAATAGCTGAGCATCAGCTTATGCCTGAATTCAAGCAGCGAATAGTAGAGCAGGACGTCCTGATTTTCTTCCATGTCTTGAAAATCATTTAAAATTTCCGCTTTCAATGATTCACTGGCGGCGACCTGATTTTTCCGAATGGCGTTGTACCAATCATTCAGCTTTCTAGCAACGTATTCAGATGGAATCTTTTGTTTCAATTTCCCCGCCTCCCGTGAGCTCGTACAGACCTGTGTCTTATGAATCATTTTATAGAAACTTAAATTTTTTTACAATTGCTTCTGTACATCATTTCCCAAGATCAATTTCCTGCCGGGCCGCTCTTGTTATACTTGCTGACGGTTAAATTGCGGCTGACGCTTTTCTAAAAATGCGCGGATCCCTTCCTGATGGTCACTCGTCAGCCGCATTTTCATCTGGGCCACTTTCTCGAGTTCGAGCGTTTTTTGCAGCCGCCCGCCATTCAGCGCCTGATAGATCTTTTTCGTTTCAATCATCGCTGCCAGCGGAGCGTGCAGAAGCTTTTCAAGATAGATGCGTGCAAAATGGCCGGAGTCCCCGCTGAATACGGCGTCTGCGATCCGAAGCTCGTGCGCTTCGGCCCCCGTCAATTTTTTCCCGCTCCAAATCAATTCTTTGGCCGCAGCTTCACCGACTCTCCGCTCTAAAAAGAAGTGTCCGCCCCCATCGGGAACAAGCCCGATGCCGATAAAATTCATCGCCAGCTTCGCCTCTTTTTCGACCAGTACATGGTCGCAGCTGAGCGCGAGGCTCAATCCCAGACCTGCGGCCGCACCGTGTACAGCCGCTACAGTTATTTTCGGCATGCTGTAAAGCTTCACCGCAATTTCAGAAATCGTGTCAATGAGGCGGGCGGAGCCGTCTTGATCTCCGGAAGAGAGCATCATCTTAATGTCTCCGCCTGCAGAAAATCCTTTGCCGCTGCCTCTCACGAGGAGGAGCAGCGATTCGCTTTCCTCTGCAACACGCAAAGCTTCATTCAGCTCTTCAAGCATTTTTTCGTTCAGGGCATTGTACGCCTCAGAGCGATTCAGCACAATTTCAAATATCCCGTTTTCGTCTTTCCATTTGATATACTCCATCTTGCACCTCCGTGAATACGTTTACAATTGTTACTATTTAAACTATTCCACCTTTGCCCTCTAAAACCTTTTTTTGTTGCCGATTCCGGCTTGATTCCGCAATAAAAAAGCTGCCGGTGATCCCGGCAGCAGCTTCTATTCTTGTTGAGAGCCGCTTTTTGCATGCTTCTGAAAAAGCTCAGACAAATAGCGGATTTTTTCGTTTGTATAGTGTTCAAATCTGTCATTGTACGTTTTCGGGTCTTTCGGATTGGAGAAGTGCGTGATTTTTCCCGTTCGCGGATCGACAAATTTGCTCGCAGCTCCGCAGCCGATCCCGATAATCGTCTGTTTTTCCTCCATGATCATAATGTTATAGATGCTTTCCTGGCCGGGAAGGGAATAGCCTATATTCTCCAGGTTGCCGAGAATGTTTTTCTGCCTGTACAAATAGTAGGGATGGTAGCCGTGCTGTTTCGTCCACGAGACAGCGTCATCCATCATCGCGACAATCTCCTCGCGGTCAGCCACCTTATACTTATGCTTGTTCTTCGTCATTTCAGACGCGCGCTTAAATGACAGCGTATGAACGGTCAATGATTCGGGCATTAATTTTTCAGTTTCGGAAAGAGAGTTTCTGAATTCTTTTACCCCTTCGCCCGGAAGGCCGATGATCAAATCCATATTGATATTCGACATGCCGGCATTTCGCGATAGATGATACTTTTCGATCGTTTCTTCCACGGTATGGTGGCGTCCGATCGCTTTCAGCGTTTCATTTTCGTAAGACTGCGGGTTAATGCTGATTCGGTCGATGTTCCATTTTTTTAAGACCGCGAGCTTTTCCTCTGTGATCGTATCGGGCCGTCCAGCCTCAACTGTGACCTCGCGGATATTTTTCACATCGGGAAATGAACGGTACATTTCTTCATACAATAGATCCATTTCTTCAGCGGTAATGCTTGTCGGCGTTCCGCCGCCGAAATACACGGTCGTGATGCTGACATCGTTCTCCTCGAGCCATTCACCGATTTTTTGCATTTCATAGTGAAGCCCCCACAAAAATGAGCCGACCCGTCCGGCTTGTCCTCTGATCGCATACGCCGGAAACGTGCAGTAGGCGCACTTCGTCGGGCAGAACGGGATGCCGATGTAAATGCTGACCTCTTGACCCAGCTCATACAAATCGGGTACAGCTTTCAGCTGACGGTCAATGATGTTTTGCATCAGTTCGATCTTTTCGTCGTGAATTAAATAGTCCCGCTTCAGCTCGGCATGGGCCTCTTCCTTTGGCATGCCGCTCTCAAGCTTTTTGTGAAGCAGCTTTGTCGGACGGACACCGGTGAGAATCCCCCATTTCTGAATGATCCCGGTATGCTCCTGAAGCATGCTCAAAAAAACGTAGGAAACGGTGTTCTTCACCTGTTTAAACGCTTCCTTTTCCGTCAGTTTTGGGTCAATGTTTTTCGCATATTCTGCTGTAATGTCCGTATCTTTTATCGTACCCGAAGCCTTAACACCGTTCTCTTCCCGTTCATAGCCGAGAACGATTGCAAGGTCTGCCGGCGCTTCTTCGCCAAAAGCGACTTCGCTTTCTTCAAAGAATAAGTTGGCTATATGCTCAAGCGGTCTCTGGAACCTTACGTCTTGGAGCCCTTCTATATAAATGCGCAATGTCATCACCTTTTTCGTTTCAAAACTTTCTTTAGTGTACAAAAATAAATGGGCAAAATCAATCCGGGAAACAAACATTCCTTTAAGGCAGCGATGAATGAACAATCCCCGCATTCAAGTTGAAAGCGGGGACCCTATAAGAATCAGACTTTTTTAATATGGAATTTTTTAAGAAACCCTTTGCTTTGCTGCATTCTGAAGTATTCTTTAATCATATAAGCGACGCCCTGTTCATCATTGGAGCGCGTTACCCAATCCGCTTTTTGCTTGACCTCCTGAGGAGCATTGCCCATTGCGACTCCGAGCCCGGCAAGCTCGATCATCGGAAGATCGTCGATATCATGGCCGATCGCAACGACATCTTCCATTTTTAAACCGAGGTCGGCGGCGAGCATCGTCAAGCCCGCTTCTTTCGAAATCCCTTTATGGACGATCAGCATTTTTTCTCCCGCTTCAATGATGTCGACGAGAGGAAACGCATTTGTGATCGTCTGCCTGATTTCTTCGGACTGTCCTGTTGAGCAATAAACCTCGATCACCGGTGCACTGACCGGTTCATCCATCAGCATGTCGCTCAGCGAATCGACAAACTGGACGGGATAAAAAATCGGGTCAGACGGGTGAATCATCGTTTTCCCCAGCAGGTTGGAATTCGTTTTTTTCCGGTTTCCAATCGAATATTTTTCATGGAGAATTCTGATATTGCAATCATAGCTTTCCAGTATTTGAACAAGGTTAAATGTCTGTTCTTCGGAAATCCTTTTTTCTAATAAAGGTTCGTCGATTTTGTCCGCTATAATCGCTCCGCTGTGTGTAATCAGCTTCGTATCCAGCTTTAAAGATTTGGCGATTTTTTGAGCGGAGCGGAAATGTCTGTTCGTCACAAGCGTAACATATACACCTTTCTTCTTTGCATATTCGATCGCTTCCTTCGTTGCGGGATGAAGCCGTCCGTTTGTCCGAAGCAGCGTTCCGTCTATATTCAGCGCAAGCATTTGTTTTGACACCAGGAGGTCCCCCTTCTTTGATGACTGAATCTGTTATAGAGGATATGTCCCGGTCCCTTTTTTTAGAACAGCCCTCTTGATGTACATACTAAAAAAAGCCTGTTTTCACAGACTTTTTACTTCGCATCGTTTGGATACGATCATGATTCTCCCTCATATTCAAAACAGTGAATTCAACGCCCCTTTCGTTCAATTCACCGTATATTGACAACCCCTTTATTTGACCAGCAGACGTGCTTTCAGTCTGTCAATTTCCTCTGTACCCCTTATCATTTTGCCGCCAGTCCGTTTTTCATGATCGTATCCCGGCAAAAAATGAAAGCACTTACATTTAGTATTATCGCAACTATTTCACGAATTGACAAGTCTTTTTTTAAATCTTTATGAACGTTATTTGTTCACTTAGTGAAAAAATCCCCTCTTGTCTTGACAAGGGGGGATTTTTTATCAGCTCTCTGGATTTCCGTAAAGCTCTTCCAAAGGCTTCATGATGATTTTGTTTAATTCAGCAATCAGCATGCTCATCCGCTGTTCCGCTTCCATCAGCTGCGAGATTTTTTCATGCTGCTGGACGAGCGCCACGGATTTTTGCGCTTGTTCGACCTCTTCCTGAGTGATGTCTTCGCCGTTCATCTGTTTTTGCTGAAGGTTCAATTGAATATCGCGAAAGTTATCAAACATCTTTTTAGCAGATGGGTCGCCATTCACCTCATCATAAAGATTTTTCAATCGGGAATATTCATCGCTTTGACGCAAGGCTTGTTCCAAGTCATAAGCCGAGTCATGTAAATTGACCGTCATCCTGATCCGCTCCTTTCCTGCCTGTATTCTTCTTATGGAATCGGCACCACTCCACTATAACAAACTATGGAGTGTTTTTCACAGTTATACGATAATTCCGTTTGAACAGGCCGTCTTCAGCCTCATATCAAAATCACAAAGATGGCTTGCACGGCTCCGATGATTCCGCCAAGCAGGCCGCCTAAATACGTGATCATTTTGAACTCCCGCTTGGAAATGGACAACACCATTTCTTCAAGACGTTCAACGGGGAAATTGTCCACCTGTTCCTTGACGATTTGCTCGAGCTCTAGCTGCTTGAGCACTTGATCCAGGCGGCGGCCCGCCTCTTCGAGAATGCGGTCGGCCATCTGCGGCAGGCGCAAAGCGATGTCCCGCTCAAAACTAGAAATAGAAGAGCCAATCGTCTTTTCGAAAAACGGCTGAAGCGAGAATCGTTTCAAAAACTTTTCCTTCAAATCGAAAATGAGAGGCTTGAGGTTCCATTTGTCATCCGCTTCCTTGAACGTATATTCTTTCAGCTTGTCCCATTCGTTTTCAAGCAGATCTGTTAAGAACCGCGCGGTCTCGCCGTTCTTTAAAAACTTCACAATCTCCGGCTGAACGCGGTCAACCAGACTGCTGTTGCCTAAAAACATCTGCACCATGCTGCCGAGCATGCCCCGTTCTTTCAAAAAATCGTCAATCATATGTCCGAGGCGTTCCTTTCCTTCATCGCTTTCAAAGTAGCTGACAGCCCGGCTTAAAATATAGCCGGACACCATTGGAATTTTCTCTTTCAGCTTTTCCTGGGCCTCAAGAGGGATAAGCTCTTTCAGCGGTTCATTTTCATACGCCTCTAAAAATGCGGACAGCTTCTCATCCGCCCATCTGGATACCGCTTGATCCGCTTTTTGAGCGGGATTTGAAATTCCGATGCTTTCCAATGCTTCTTCAACGGTGGCCGTTGATTGCGAGAGATGCGCCAAGAGCCGCTCTCCAACCTGCACCGCCTGGCTTTTGACCGCATCGGATGCAAGCCTTTTTTTGATCCCTTCTGTTGTCAGCAGATGGCCTGTGACCATCTGTCCCATCTGCCTCGCCAATTCATCGCGCCTTTTCGGAATTAACCCGGGTGTAAAAGGAACCCTTTTTCCAAATATGTAGATCGCTTTATATGGGCGAAAAAGCATTTTAATCGCAAAATGATTCGTTACAGCGCCGATAAGTGCACCGACTGCAATCATAACGGCAAAAATCCCTAATACATACATGTTTTTTTCAACTGCCTTCCTTTTTACCTGACATCATAGCTGCACAGCGTGGGCCTTGACGATCGATCCTCACCGTCTTGCCTAACGTTATTATAGTAGCTGAATAAAAGACGGGCAAATAACGGAATGGAGCAAGCCGCTTCAAAATACAATGGGTCAGATGGCAATTGTATGAAGGGCGCTCTAAAATTTTTAATCATTTCCAATTTGCAAAAGCCTATTTCTGCAATCTCAAGCGTATCATGAAACAGAAGTCTATATATTAAAGTTTGCCCGAAGTTTGACAGTCTCAGCCTTTTAAGCCTTGTTTTTCATGAAGGAGGTATAATCATGATGACGCTTGGATTTATGTCGCTGTCGCACGAACATGAAAAAGCCTATGCCGAAGAACTGGCCAAAGCGGCTTCGGACTACGGAATCCGGTTTATCCGGTTCACGCCCCTGGATATTTCCCCCGGTTCCCTGCTTGTGAAAGGACTCTCCTTTCACCCGAAGTCAGGACAGTGGAATGAAATTGAACGAGAAATCCCGGAATTGATTTATGACCGCTGCTTTTACGGCAGGGATCAGCAATCGAAAAAAGCAAAACCGATTGTCGAATGGCTCAAAAAGTATCCTAAAACGACATTTTTAGGACTCGGACTTCCTGACAAATGGACGGTTTACAAAGCATTGAAAGCCGATCCCGTCATCAAGTCCTACCTTCCTGCAACAACGATTGCAGAAAATGCCCAGGATATCCTGCGCAAGCTTGCAAAAGAAAAATCGTGCATCTTGAAGCCTGCATCCGGATCAGGAGGCCGCGGCATCATTCACCTCGAGCTTACGGGAAAAACGGTGAAGGCCGCCTACCAAACCGGAAAACACAAACAGTTGAAGTCATTTTCGAAACAGGCCTCATTTGAAACTTGGTGTCAGAAAGTTCTTCAGCACCGCTATCTGCTGCAATCGTTCCTCGATATTCAAGACAAAGACGGTTTTCCGTGTGATATCAGACTGCTGCTTCAGAAAAACGGCTATGGCGAATGGGAAACAGCCGGTAAAACGGTAAGGCGAAGCTATCAGCACGGACTGCTTGCAAACCTGGCCGGAGGCTCAGAGGCGGTGAGCTTTGACAGCTGGCTTTTATCCGTGCCGAAAAAGCGCCAGCCCGTTCTTCTCGATGATTTAGAGACAATGGCGCAGGCCGTTCCCCTTGCGCTTGAATCGAATCACGGGCCATTATTCGAGCTCGGCCTCGATATCTGCCTGACGAAAGACGGAAGAGTCTGGCTGCTGGATGTCAATTCAAAGCCCGGAAAGCACGCTTTTATCAAACACTCTCCTGAAAAAAGGGAGCTTTTGTATAAAGGTCCTTTGGAGTACTGCTCATTCTTAACGGCTTCAGCCGGCGCGAAAGGGGCTGAGAAAAGATGACCGGTCAACCGCTGACGGTCGGCATCCACCAGACGAGCGAAAACACGATGCTCCTGCCCGCTTCTTTCAAACAGGACGGTTTGTTATTCGCGGCTTTCGGTACGAGTGTTGAACGATGCCATGTCTCATTTGACAGCCATTTGAAGCGCACCGTTTTATTATCTGAAAATCTGTACAAAAACCTGCGGATTCCGTACCGCGGCAAAGCCTCCCTGCTTTTTCGCGACAATACCGTCTATATCGGACCTTTAATCGGGATTTTCACGGCCGGTTTCACAAAATCGCAGCTGGATCCTGTCAGAGGGAGGTCTTTATTTTTTTCGAAGCTGCTGACGATGGATCTCCCGGCAGGGGGCTACAGCTATCTGTTCGGAGCGCACCAGATTAATTGGGAAGAAGGCACGGTTCAGGCTCTCATTTTCAGAGAAAACGGCTGGGAAGAGACCACAGTCCCGCTGCCCAATGTCGTTTACGACAGACTTCCGAACCGCAAAGCCGAAGAAACCGCCGCTCTGCGGGAAACAAAAACCCGGCTTATGGATGAATACCGCATTCCCTGGTTTAATCCGCGCTTCTTTAATAAATGGGAGATCTATGAATGTCTGCAGCAAGACGAGAGGACAGCGGAATTGCTTCCATTTTCGGCATTGGAGCCTGATGCCGATAAAATCGAAGATATGATCGACCAATACGGCTTCGTTTATGTAAAGCCCGCCGGCGGCAGTTTTGGCAAAGGCATATTTCAGCTTTCAAAACGGGAAGAAAACGGCATTCTCGCCAGACATGCCGAAGGCTTCACATCTTATTCATCCGCTGCTGAATGTTTAGATGAATGGCAGAGGCAACACAAACATACTTCTTTTCTTGCCCAGCAGGGCATTGAACGGATCGAAGTGGATCATCACCCGGCAGATTTCAGGGTTCATACAAACAAAAACGGAAAAGGCCAATGGACCGTCACAGCCATCGCGGCCAAAATCGCTGGAAAGGACGGAATTACAACCCACATGTCGAGCGGCGGAGCCGTCAAAACGCTTGCAGAGATTTATGATGATCCTCAGGAAAGGCTACACATTCTGCAAAAGCTGACAAAAGCGGCGGTCCTCCTCAGCCGGGTCCTTGACGAAAAGCTTGACGGTTTCATCGGGGAAATCGGCTTTGACCTAGGATTGGACCGTTCGGGAAAGGTGTGGCTGTTTGAAGCCAACTCCCGACCCGGCAGGGGAATCTTCTCCCATCCCCGTCTGGCATCTGTCAGCCGCTTAACGAAGAAAAGAAGCTTCGAATATGCTTCTTATTTAACTGAACAGTCAATCCTTAATCCGGAGGACATGTGGCATGACCTCAAGCCGTGAAGAATCTGCTTCTTCACGGTATTTTTTTGAAAAACTCCATTTGAAAAGAATCTATGATCTTTTCTGTGAATGAGATACAATGATAACAAATCAACGATTAGTCAGCTCGCTGGATTTTACCCACCTGAAATCAATGAAGGAGCGTGGCGTTAATGATTTCTCACTTTCAATGGAAGCCGCTGTTTAAAAAAGAAAGGCTTCCCGGCTGGAGAATATCGTTTTATCATAAAGGAATTCATTATGAAGGAATTTATCATAAATCCGGGGAAATCGAGTGGGGCAGCACATATCCCCCGCATGATGACGAGCCTTCCCTGAAAAGCGAAATCCACGAATTAATGCTCTTCCATATTTACGAGTAAAGAAAAGGACGTTGTCGTATGCTGGAGAAATTAAAGACGCTTTACGGTGAACGGATGGTTGTATCTGAGGCTGTTTCAAAACACGATGTATTATGGTTTCAAACCGACGAAGGCGAAACCTTCGGCGTTTTGAAAAGCGCGGTTACCGACCGGGAAAAAGAGCTGCTCCATTGCCTGTTCCGGCCTTTTTCAGAACCGCAACCAGCACAGCAGCTGACAAAGCGGGAGAAAGAATGGCATGAATATTTCTTTCGCGATGTCCCCCTTCAAAACCCGGGGAACATTCAGCTGATACAAGGCCATTTTTTTAAAATGGAGCATGTCCCTGAAGAAAGACAGGCGATCAAAGAAGCGGTCAGCGGCTTTTTTAAAGACCCGCTTGTTGTATGGTACGACCGGCATGAAGCCGTTATCGTCCACGAAAATCCTTCACCGTTTCTCGCAAGAAAAGAGCTGTCTGAGCTTGCGGATGCACTGACAAGCGATTTCATGGCAAACCCTGTGTTTTTCAGCGGCCAGCTTCATCCAGTCAACGGATCGCTTCAAGGCAAAATCCGCTTTGAAAAACAAATGTTTCATTATATGCTGGAAGCGGGTGACATCGAAAACGTCGCCACGTTTTGCCAGTTCCTCCCGTCTTTTTTGACAGCAAAACCGGAGCGGGTTCATGCTTCATCATTTTCGGACGCCGTAAGAGATGCGCTGTCTGATCCCGAGACATCCCTGACCATCAAAACGTATATGAGATGCAACCTGAATGCCTCTCTGGCAGCAAAACGTTTGTTTATCCACCGAAACAGCCTGCAGTACAGAATTGATAAATTCATCGAACGGACTGGGATTGACATCAGACAGTTTGAAGAAGCAGCCGCTGTTTATTTGATGATGCATCTCCTTTAGCGGCTTTAGCAACATGCACGAAAGGGATTTGTGCACCATGTCCATTTACACCGCACCGCCGTTTTTTATAAACTAAGATTATATAAAGCGCTTACATAAAAGAGGGGGAGAAAAAATGGCGGAACTCGTGCTCGATCAGATATATAAAGTATATGACAACAAAGTCACGGCTGTGGATAATTTTAATCTTCATATCGAGGATAAGGAATTTATCGTCTTTGTCGGACCGTCAGGCTGCGGCAAGTCGACAACGCTCAGAATGATCGCAGGCCTTGAGGAAATTACGGATGGCGAATTCACAATCGACGGCAAACGGATGAATGATGTCGCTCCTAAGGACCGCGACATTGCGATGGTATTCCAAAACTATGCCCTTTATCCGCACATGAACGTCTATGACAATATGGCTTTCGGCTTAAAGCTGAGGAAGTTTCCGAAGGATGAAATCAAACGGCGTGTCCATGAAGCGGCCAAAATTCTGGGCCTTGAACAATATTTGGACAGAAAGCCAAAAGCGCTTTCCGGCGGACAGCGCCAGCGCGTCGCCTTAGGCCGGGCAATCGTTCGGGACGCAAAGGTGTTCTTGATGGATGAGCCGTTATCAAACCTTGACGCCAAATTGCGCGTACAAATGCGCGCTGAAATCACAAAGCTTCATCAGCGCCTGCAGACGACGACCATCTATGTCACCCACGACCAGACTGAAGCGATGACGATGGCTACGCGGCTCGTCGTCATGAAAGACGGAATCATCCAGCAGGTCGGCGCGCCGAAGGAAGTCTATGAAAATCCGGAAAATGTGTTTGTCGGCGGCTTTATCGGGTCTCCTGCGATGAACTTTTTTACCGGCACTCTGAAAGAAGACATGTTTACATTCGAAGGCATTTCGATTCGCGTGCCGGAAGGAAAAATGAAAGTTTTGCGCAGCCAAGGTTATGCCGGCAAGGAAATTATCATGGGAATCAGGCCTGAGGATATCCATGATGAACCTGTTTTCATTGAAGCGTCAAAAGACTCGAAAATCGATGCGAAAATTGAGGTAGCCGAGCTGATGGGCGCGGAAACGATGCTTTATTCGCAAGCCGGCACTCAGCCGTTCATCGCCAGAGTCGATTCAAGGACCGATGTCCAGGCCGCCGATACACTTCCACTGGCGCTTGACATGAATAAAGCTCACTTCTTTGACAAAGAAACGGAGCTTCGCATCCGCTCTGAAGGATAATCCGGATTCAAACATTCTCCATGACCGAAGCATGCTACGACTATGCTTCGGTCGTTTTAATTTCAACGGTTTCTTCATAAGTACAGTCCTGGCAAGTATATAAATGAACGCATTCGGTTTGCGTTTGTTTAAATGAATCGAACTCCATATACGGACTGTAGGGACCGAAAAAATCGGTTGCTCTCCCGGCGTCCGCCATTTCCCCGCCGCACTTCGGACAATGCCTTGTCTGGACGAGAATGCCATTGCATACTGGGCACATCATCTTCTTCATCCTCCTGGCTTTTTCCCTTAGCTTGCCCCAATCCTAACCTTTTTGCCTTTCAACATTTACCAGATTAAAACGCGCATTTATTTTATCGAATCCACCATAATACGTAGTACAAAACAACATTGGGCTTTAGCCGAGAAGGCAGCGGTTTTCTATCGGTGAAAGCCGTCAGCTGGTGCAATTCCAGTCAGCCCAACCATACCATTTTTTATAAAGGAGTTTGATGACAAATGGCTAATCAAAATTCTTCAAATCAACTGCTTGTCCCAGGAGCAGCACAAGCGATCGAACAAATGAAATTTGAAATCGCTTCTGAGTTCGGCGTAAACCTTGGCGCTGACACGACTTCCCGTGCAAACGGTTCTGTCGGCGGAGAAATTACAAAACGTTTAGTTTCCCAAGCTCAAGCATCTATGGGCGGTCAACAATTTTAAACAACTTCATATTCATGGATAACAGAAGGTGCATATCCTGCACCTTCTTTAGCGTGTCGACAAACCTTCACATTCATTGCCACGACGGCGGTCCTCCCTGCATAAAATGATGAGCGGCGGCCCGCACCGTTGGCATATCTTATGAAAGCCCGCACTCGCTTCTCCTTTTTTCATATGCTGGTATAAAGGAGGAGTCGGCATGCAGGTGATGTTGAGCATCAATTGGGAATTGATTCAATTTGTCGGGATTTCTCTATTGAATGAGTATGTCTCAAATGTACGCCCTTATCATGGACCCTTTTGTTTTCGCGGGGCTTTTTCTTCCGGACGATCTGACGTATGATAGATCCGATGGGAGTGATCATGTTGAAGATTGCACTTTTTGGAGGTACAGGCCGTGTCGGACAGGCCTTTCTCAATTTAATTGAAGAGGATGGGCATCATTCCGTTTACGCTCTTGTCCGGAGGACGGAAGGTGCCCGCATTCCGGATAAATGCTGCCAAGCACTTACAGGGAACGCCAGGAACCGGCATGACGTCGAGTCTTTAATAAAAAATTGCGATATCGTTGTCAGCTGTTTAAACACAGATGGAGACGATACATTGACCGTCTCCATCGAACATATTATAAACGCTATGAACGTACATCGAATCAAACGGCTGATTACCATCGGAACCGCCGGCATTTTAAACGCCAGGCAGAACCCGTCCCTTTACCGCTTTGAAACAAACGAGTCAAAACGGCGCTCGGCGCGCGCAGCGCAAGAACATGCCCGGGTGTACGAACGGCTCCGCGAATCTGATCTGGATTGGACGATCGTCTGTCCGACGTATCTCCCCGCTGGGCCGGCATTGAAGACATACCGTTTTGAACGGGATGTTCTGCCGCCCGGCGGAAAAGAAATATCCACCGGCGACACCGCTCATTTTCTTTTCACACAGCTTGAGTCTGACCAGTTTGTCAAGGCAAGGGTGGGACTCGCTTATTAAGGCCGGGTGAAGATCCGGCTTACCCTATCAGGGTTCCTTTCCCCTTTTGCAGTTCATACATTTGATAGTATTGGCCTTTTTGCTTCATCAGCTCTTCATGATTTCCCCTCTCGATAATCCGGCCTTTTTCAAGTACCAGAATCTGGTCGGCGTTTTTGATCGTTGACAGTCTGTGGGCGATGATAAAGGTTGTGCGCCCTTGTTTGACGACGTCAAGCGCTTTTTGAATGACCGCTTCTGTTTCGGTATCGATATGGGCCGTCGCCTCGTCTAAAATAAGAATAGCCGGATCGTATGCCAGCGCACGCGCAAACGAGATCAGCTGCCTTTCCCCTGAAGAAAGGGTGCTTCCTTTTTCGATGACCGGCTCGTCAAGGCCTTTCGGCAGACGGGCGAGCACCTCAAGAGCCCCGACCTGTTTCAAGGCGGCTTCTATTTGCTCTCTAGTAATATCAGCATTGTCAAGGCTGACATTTGAAGCAATCGTGCCGGAAAATAAGTAAGGATCCTGGAGAACGATGCCCATATGCTTTCTGATTTCCTGCCTTGACATATCATATATGCTTCTGCCGTCGATTTTGACATCGCCCTTTTCAATATCGTAAAAGCGGAAAAGTACATTCATAATGGAGCTTTTGCCTGAGCCTGTATGTCCGACCAGTGCAACGGTCTCCCCTTGCTTCGCTTCAAATGAAATGTTTTTCAGCACATCTTCACCGTCATGATAGCGAAATGATACATCCTCAAACACGACTCGCCCCCGCGCTCTTTCGCTGCCCGGCTCTTTGACGTCGACACCCGGCTCATCCAGCAGGCGGAAAACCCGCTCCGATGATACGCGCGCCAATTCAAGCTTGGCAAACTGGTTGACGATGCCCGTAATCGGCTGAAATAAACGATTCAAATAATCGACGAATGCATAGAGGACGCCGATTGAAATCATTCCTTCCGCGTTCAGGGCAGATCCCCCGAAATACCAGATTAAGGCGGTGAACATCACGTTTCTCAGAATGTTGACCAAGTTGTGGGACATGAGCGAATTTAATTTCAGCATTTTATTTTGGTAATGAAAGTGGCTGTCGTTCAGCTGTTCAAATTCTTCTTTTGTGTCCTGTCCGCGCCGGAATGCCTGAATAATCGTCATGCCTTGAATCGATTCATTCATTTTGGCGTTGATCTCACTGTTGATTGACCTGAGTTTATGATTGTAGCCTGAAGCAAATTTTCGATAAACAGCCGCCCAAATGACAATCAGGGGCACAATCAACAGACAGACGCCGGCCAGCCTGACATCAAGGAAAAACAGTGCGGCGAATATTCCGGCCATATAAATGATATTTGTAACAAACGTCGAAAGAACGGTCACATACAGATCGCGGATCGCTTCGGTATCATTCGTCACCCTTGCAACGATTTTTCCTGCCGGCAAATTATCAAAATAGCGGATAGGAAGCCTTTGAATGTTGGCGAATACATCCTGTCTCATCTTTTGAATGATGCGGTTTGCGCTCATCTGCAAGAGGTAGAATTGGCCGTAATGGAAAAAGATCGAGAAAATGAGAAGGCCGAAATAAATAGAAACGAGCGAGATCAGCCCTCCTATTTCAGGCTCGTAAAAAGCATACACTTCAGACAAAGACAGGCGATCGGCCTTGTAGGTTTCCGTCCGGTCTCCGCTCGTCATTCTCAGCTCTCCCCCGGAAACCGTCCGCTCCCCGTCAAAGGAAACCGGTTCCCCCACAAAGTAGTAGTTCATACCGACTTGAAAGATGTGAACTTCCTGCAGCTTTTCAGCTGAAGGGTCTGTCCTGTCTTCCCTGATATATTCCTTTCCTTTGTAGGAAACAGTATATTTCGAGTTCTCTGTCGTTTCATACCACGTTTTTTCAATTCCGAGAATATGATCGTCGATCATCTTTTTGGCGATCATCGGCCCCGTCAGCTCAGCTGTGACGGCGATCGTCAGCATGACGAGCGCCCAGATGAGAATTTTTTTATAAAGAAGCGCATATTGGAAAAGCCTTTTTCCTGTTGTCATGCTACAGTCCCCCCTTCTTCTCCCGAAGGAAGCTGCTGTGCTTCATATTGTTCAAAATACCAGCCTTTCCGGCCGATCAGTTCCTGATGCGTCCCTCTCTCAACGACCCTTCCATCCTCCATGACGAGAATGAAATCGGCGTGTTCGACAGCCGACATCCGGTGTGATGTAATAAACGTCGTTTTGCCTTTCCGTCTGCTGCGGATGTTTTCAATAATCGCCGCTTCCGTTTTCGCATCGACAGCGGACAGCGAATCATCCAAGATCAAAATATGGGGCTCCGCAATCATCGCTCTCGCAATTGAAATCCGCTGTTTCTGTCCCCCGGATAAAGCGACGCCCTTCTCTCCGACCATTGTCTCCAAGCCGTCTGAAAGCATCTCAATATCCTTTTTCAGATGTGCTGCAGAGATGACGGCGTGCAAATCGCGTTCTTCAGCGAGGTGTCCGCCGAACAAAATATTGTCTTTCACTGATTTTGAAAACAGCACGTGATCCTGTGGCACATACCCGATCCAGCTGCGAAGCTGATCAAGCGGCAGGCGCTCAATCGGCACGCCCGAAATGGTGATCGTTCCTTTTCCTTGCGGATACTGCCTCAGCAACTGCTTGACTAATGTCGTTTTGCCGCTCCCCGTCTTTCCGACGATTCCGACCGTCTGTCCTTCTAATACGGTAAATGAAATATCGGCCAGGTTTTCCGACGCAGAGCTCGGATACGTAAAAGTGACCCCGTCAAACACAATATCGCCCGGCTCCGCTGCTTCGGGTTCAGCGGGCTCTCTCACATCAGGCTCATATGCCAATGTTTCATTTACCCTGTCAAGCGAAGCATTTCCCCTCTGCATGACATTGATCAGCTCTCCGATCGCAAACATCGGCCAGATCAGCATGCCGAGGTACACGTTGAAAGAGACGAGTTCACCCAATGTCAGCTGGCTGCGGAAAACAAGATAGGCGCCGTAGCCAAGACCGATTAAATAGCTGATCCCGACCAAAAGCTTCACCGTCGGTTCAAACAGCGAATCGATCAAAGCGACTTTCATATTTTTCTTGTACACATCAGCCGTCATGCTGTTGAACCGGCTGACATCGTTTTTCTCCTGTACATAGGCCCGGATCACTCTTACTCCTGATACGGACTCGAGCACTTGATCATTTAAAGCGCCAAACGCATCCTGCGCTTCTGTGAAACGCTCATGAATCTTTTTCCCGTAGATGCTGATGGCAGCCGCCATTAGCGGAAGCGGAATGATCGAAGCAAGCGTCAGCTTCCAGCTGATCAAAAAACCCATCGTCAAAAGGATCGTCAGCATATACATCGTCGAATCGACCAAGGTCAAAATGCCGAAGCCCGCCGTCATGGAAATCGCTTTTAAATCATTTGTCGCCCTCGCCATCAAATCCCCTGTGCGGTTCTTCTCGTAAAAAGACGGCGTCATTTTCAGCAAATGGCCCATCAGCTTGGATCTGAGAATTTTTTCGACCAGGTTCGCTCCCCCAAACAGCTGATACATCCAATAATAGGACAAGATATAAACAACTGCGCCAAGCGCGAGAAATAAACCGATATAGCCGAGCATGCCGGCCTTGGAAAAAGTGCCCGCCTGCATGTCGTCAATCGCGTTGCCAAGCAGCTTCGGCGGAAACATTTCCAATACGTTTACAATAATCAACAGGACGACCGCTATCGTGTAGCGCCGCCAAGAGGCTTTAAAAAACCAGCCCAGCTTCCATAAAACAGAAAACATCTGATATCCTCTCCTTTTTTAGCCGCCTTCAAGTTTTTCCTTACAATCTTTGATTTCGTTTTTTCTGATACTCGGCATAAAAAATTCCTCCTTATGTGCGATTTATTTATTAGAAAAACATGCTGCTCCGCATCGGAAACAGAATGTTTTTTCCCAGAAAAAAAAAGGCACACTGTGTACCAGCATGCCTTTTCCGATATAAAAAAGGCGCATGTACGCTTGTTCACGCGACATGCGCCCTCCTTTGAAGGTGTTAGAGTGAAACGGTTTTCCGATCATAAGGAAGGTATGGAAATGTCACGTTAAGGTGCTTTTGTTGTTGAACTGATGCTTTGATATTTGTAATCATGACGATACCCTCCAATCTTATTAATATTTTCCATCTTATAGTACGGCCCTTTAATTGTCAATTTGTTTTTTTGGCGAATGGCAGGCTTTTGATTCATATTCTCATATTTCGTTAGATTTGTTGGGAAAACGGGTAATATAACAGTAAATCCATTCTGAAAGGAATGATCAATTTGTTTAAAGCTGACCGGATCATAGTCGCGTTTGACGGAAAAGAGGAAAGCAAAAAAGCGCTGAAAAAAGCGATCGACCTGTCGAAAAGGCTCGGCTCACAATTGACCGTCGCCCATGTCCATGAACCGAGGCAAGTGAGAACAGAGGCTGCGGCCGAAAGACCCGCTGCCGGCGCGCCATACCTTTACAGCGGCTTCCCGGCCGCGCCCCGGGTCCCCCACGATGCAGACTTGGCCGGTGAACCCATGATCTACGAGGACAGCGCGGAAGAAGCGATTGCGGCAGCGAAAATCATTTTAAGCGAAAACCAGTACGACGCGGAAATTGAGGTGTTGGAAGGAGACACGGCCAACGCAGTTCTGCAACATGCGGAAAATATCGGCGCTGATCTTGTCATCACGGGTACGCGCGACCAGAACCGCCTGAAAAAGCTCCTGTTTGGCAGCGTCAGCGACAAGATATCGACAAAATCGGAGATCCCGGTGCTGATTGTAAAATAACGATTTTAAAAGAGGCCGGTCTGTTGTCCGGCCTCTCATCCTGTTATGACCTTCTTGATTTTCTAAACCTGTTAATAAAGGAGACAATCCCCCAAACAATGAATAGTAAGACTCCTAAAACAATGACCGCATTTATGATTGAAAAATTGACCAAAGCAATCTCTCCTTCTCTATCAAATCATTAGAAAACATACTTGTTGAAAGAACCTGTTTTTGTAGTAACTGATACATAAGCAGTCGCATCAGTATAAAACTGCTAGAATGATGCTCAGCTGCTATATAATTATACAACGCCAATTGATTTTTTCCTCCTAAGCCGAATGGTTACCTTTACCCTCTATATTTTCTTCACTTTAGATGTTTCTAGAAATTATATTTGCATTCAATTTAGACTTTCACTCCACATGACTTACAATTGATTTTCTTTCTCCACCTTGCCTCGTATTCTTTGGTTTTACTTATTGTCCTCCTCTCTTCAGCCCCGCCGATCTTTATATCAATAAATTGCCGCAAGTACGGCCGCAAAATAAAAGCCCCTCTTCAACAAAATCCAATAACAGGAAAAATAGGCGTTCAAATTAGTAACAACCACCTAACAGACCTCATAATTTGATCTTGTGAGTACCCGGGGTATTTGACATAATCTGACTTTGCTTATGTTTCATTCTTCTTTTACTGTGTTTTGGTCAAAAATTTTAACGATGAAGGGGGATATTAAAATGCAACCATTCCATGATGAACTGCAGTCGTTGGAGATGGATCAATTCCAGGCAGACGATATGACGCATTGGGATCCGGACCGCCATCACGCCAATGTTAAACACTGCGCAAGCTGCTGGAGCTGCGGAAGCTGTGCCAGCTGTTGGAGCTGCGCGGGACACAGCTGTTGGAGCTGTGCGGGACACAGCTGTTGGAGCTGCATGGGACACAGCTGTTGGAGCTGCGCGGGCCACAGCTGCTGGAGCTGTGCGGGCCACAGCTGCTGGAGCTGCGCGGGACATTGCTGCTGGAGCTGCTGGCACGGAGGCATGTAGTTTTTATATAAAAAAGAAGACTTCCCCTGCCTCTTTTACCGCAGGGGTCTTCTATTGCATAAAGGACAAACAAAATTACATATAATGGTATGTCTTGTTTTTAAAACATTAAAGGAGGAGGAGCATGACACACCTGACTGCTTCCGCTCGCCTGAAAGTAAACCGGGATACATGGTTTCTTCCTGATCCGAACGGCGGCGCGTATTTTAGAAATAATTCCGGGTCGTTTCGCATAAAAGGATCTTCGATTGCTCAATGGATCGAAAAACTTCTGCCGATGTTCAACGGGGAACATTCGCTTGAAGATTTGACAAAAGGACTGCAAGCTCCGTACCGAAAGAGAGTATATGAAATCGGAGAAACGCTTTATAAAAACGGATTCGTTCGCGACGTCAGCCGCGATCACCCGCACAAACTGGAAAGCTCAGTGCTTAAAACGTATGAAGCCCAAATCGAATTTATTGAAAGCTTTGCCGATTCCGGCGCTTACCGCTTTCAGCTGTCGCGCCAAACCAAAGTATTGGCTGCAGGGACCGGCTCCTTTCTCACGAAATTGGTCCGGTCGCTGATCGATTCCGGTTTTTCAAGAATCCGTGCGATCGTGACGGATGCATCCGGGCACGCTTTAGACGAACTGGCAGAAATATCAGAGCGAACAGAAAGCGGACTGGAGATTGGCTTCGCCGAAACGCAACATTGGCGGGAAGCGGTGCGATCTGCCGATTGGATTTTGTATGTCTCTGACCGCGGCTTCACAGATGAGCTCCGCGATCTTCAAACGTTTTGCCTTGAAGAGAACAAAGGATTCATACCCGGCATCTGTCTGAAACAAGTCGGACTGGCAGGCCCTGTCTTCCAACAACACGGAGACGGCTGCTTCGAGGCTGCCTGGAGGCGCCTCCATCGGTCTGCGCTCCATGAAGATCGGACGCTTGGAACCTTTCCTTTGGCAGGAAAAGACATGCTGGCAAATGTTATTGTGTTCGAATTGATGAAAGCATCTGCGGAGCTTGAGCCATTATCTAAGAAGAATCAAGTGTACCTGCTTGATTTGGCAACGCTCGAAGGCGGCTGGCATGCGTTTCTTCCCCATCCGGACTTCAGTTGCGGCAAGGATTCGGCTGAACTCATCTGCGACCTTGAAGCGAAACTTTCGGAGCGCCCCGGAAGAGAAACAGAAAGCCGGCTATTCCAATGTTTCACCGAACTGACCTCACCCGTAACGGGCATTTTTCATCTGTGGGAAGAAAAACATTTGCGACAGCTTCCTTTAGCACAATGCTTTGTTCAGACAGCAGATCCGCTCTCTTCCGGACCTGCGGAGCTTTTGCCTGAGACGATTTCGGTCGGTTTGACCCATCAAGAGGCGCGGCGGGAAGCCGGGCTGACGGGTATTGAAATGTATGCATCAAGGTTGACCCGTTCTTATCCGAATAGCGGGGATTTCGCGATCGCCGCCGGAGAAACGCTGGCTGAAGGCGTATTAAGGGGATTGGAGAAATGCCTGGAACACCGGTTGCGCGAACGGATAAAAAGCGGAAAAGAAATGATTTCCCTCGTTCAGCTGGACGGAATCGAAGACCGGCATTCTGCATTTTATTTAAAAGCGCTGACAGTCTTGTACGGCAAACCGGAAATCGGTTTAGGGAAAAACATAGAAGGCTTCCCTGTTGCATGGGCGGGAATTCGCGGCCGCTGGTACGGAAGTTCTGGACTCAACATCACATCGGCTCTCAGAAAAGCGCTCGAACGGGCGCTGACAGACAAAGATCCTTTGAAAGGTGCGGATGTTCTGCTGGAGCCTGGTGAGCTGAAGCTTGCTATCCCCGTTTCCGCTGCTTTGCAAAAAACACTGCTTTCCACCTTGAAAAACAACCGGGGCTTGCAGCTGTATGTCTATGAGCTGCCTGTTGAACCATTTTTAAAAGAAAAACTAGCAGGAATCTATTGCGTGCAGTTGCGAAAGGAGGAACCTTGATGAAGCGCTGTATTTTGGTCGTTGGCGAAGGATTGATGGCTGAAGGCGCATCACAACAATTATCCGCTGAATATAACGTTATCCGCAGGTCTGATTTTGAGAGCAGAATACCGGCGGAGACTTCGTTCGTTCTTGTGCTGCACGACGCTTGGCGGCCTTTGTTATATCGCGAGGCCGAAAAAGTGCTAAGGGCGGCAGGGATTCCGTGGCTTCGCGGGTTTGCATCTTTTGGGGAAGGGGTAATCGGGCCGCTCGTTTATCCGTCAGAGTCAGGATGTTCAAAATGCGCCGATATGAGGCGGTATGTCTCCGGCCCCGACAGCATAGAGACGCTTGAACTGGAACAAAAAAGCAATGACATAAACCGCGATCCGTGGGCTTCAAAGACCGGCTGCCGCCAGATGGTCAGCCTGATCTGCACAGAAGTCGACACCATCATGAACGGCGGGCGCGGCCGATTGGAAAAAAAGCTGTACATCGTCAATTTGAAAACGCTAGAAAGTTCGCTGCACGCTTTCATACCGGAACCGACATGCCCTATATGCGGCAGTCTGCCCGAAGACGGACCGGAATCCGCGCGGATATCGCTCCGGCCCAGCCTGAAAACGAACCCGGACAGCTTTCGCGTGCGGAACACGGACGACTTAAAACAAACGCTCTCCAAAGACTATTTGGACCAGAGAACGGGGATATTCAACGCCAAAATTTATGACGCGATTCTGCCGTTTGCCGATATGATCGTCAATATGCCTTTATGGATGGGAAATGAAGGGGTAGGAGGGCGGAGCCATTCGTATGAAGACAGCGAATTAACCGCCATCTTAGAAGGTTTGGAACGCTATTCCGGGATTGAACCGCGCGGCAAACGGACGATCGTACATGACACCTACGAAAATGTAAAAGATCGTGCGCTCGACCCGGCAAAAGTCGGGCTTCATCAAGCCGAAAAATACACGCATCCCGATTTTCCTTTTCAGCCGTTTCATCCGGCCCGCCCGCTCCGCTGGGTATGGGGCTATTCATTTCTGCAGAAACGGCCGATTCTCGTTCCTGAATCGCTCGCGTATTACAGCCTGGGGCGGGAAGACAGCTTTGTCTATGAAACATCGAACGGCTGTGCACTCGGAGGGAGTTTGGAGGAAGCGATTTTCCACGGCATATTAGAAGCGGCTGAGCGCGATTCATTTTTGCTTGCCTGGTATACCAGGCTTCCACTTCGGCAGCTGGATCTCGACTCTTCAGGAGATCTGGAATTGCGCCTCATGACAGAGAGGGTGCGAAGTGTGGCGGGATATGATCTGCATGTCTTTAATTCAACGATGGAATACGGCATTCCAAGCATTTGGGCGATCGCCAAAAACAGAAAACGGGAAGGATTGAATCTGATTTGTTCCGCAGGCGCCCACCCCGATCCCGTAAAAGCGGTGAAAAGCGCCCTTCATGAGCTGGCAGGCATGATGTTGAAGCACGACCGCAAATTTGAATCTGAAAGGAGCAAATATCAGCAGATGCTCCGCAGTCCTGCTTTAGTGCGGGAAATGGAGGATCACAGCTTCATGTACGGACTGCCCGAAGCGGAAGAGCGGCTCCGTTTTTTGCTGAATCAAAGCCGGCCTCTGCAAACATTCGACAATGCCTTTAAAAAAAGAAAGAAATACCTTGATTTAACCGAAGATCTCTGCGACCTGCTTGAAGCTTTCCGGAGTCTCAACCTTGAAGTGATCGTCGTTGATCAGACTTCCCCTGTTATCAAACGGAATGGACTTTATTGTGTGAAAGTTCTCATCCCGGGCCTGATTCCGATGACATTCGGACAGCGCTTCATCCGCCTGGAAGGGCTTGAGAGAATTTTCACCGTGCCGAAGAAGCTCGGCTTTGCGGAAGAACCGTTAAGACCAGAACAGCTGAACCTGCACCCGCACCCGTTTCCTTAAAAATTTAAGATAATGGCTTTTTTTCCGATTGTTCTGCTTTATGATTATAAAGCAGAACTTTTTAGGCGGTGGTTAATATGAAACAGGAATACAAGCGGCCGGTTCTATTCATCTCCTCCCTCTTCATGGCCTTTTGCGCCGTTTATTTCGGCGGCAGGCTGATCGGTTTCTATATGGCGGAATACCCAAAATGGAACGGGCAAAGCGCTGACGGAAATTGGGAGGCCGTGATTAAAAAAGGCGATGAAGGCCGCGAATTCAGCGGGAACCTGTATTGGACAGGCAGCCGGGAGCGGCTGGACGATACATATTTGGAAAAATTGGTCGTAAAGTTTGGTGATGAAATTGTTTTGAACGCCCAAATCGAAACGCCGATGAAAGATTACGCGGGAGGCGAATTTCCCGCCGGAGGGTCAAAAGAACAATCCGTTTCTTTTTTGGAAGGGCTTGAAGAAGCCGAATTCGCCGGCCGCAAGGTGACAATTCAATTGGATTGGAGAGAGGGCAAACAAGCATCCCATACAGCATTTACGCTTGATAAAAGCTCATGGTAAAAGGCGGAATATCGATTATATTCCGCCCACCTCAATTTTGCTTCGCATCGTCAGCTCTTCCTGCGGCCCCAAATCCCGAAATCCAGTCACATTCTTCGGAAGGTTGAGGTTCGGTGCATTCGTCATCCAAGTGTATGGCTCTATACAAAGCAGATCATCTTGATCAGATGTACCGTTAAACACGACCCAGTGCTTAAAATGACCGTCGCATTGGTAGCGGACGCGAATGCCGGCAAGGCTGTCCGCAATGACGGCGGTGCTGTTTCCTTCCCGGTCTTGCTCAGCAGCCAATATATCATCAAGCCTTTCTCCCGCTGCCATTTTTCCCGCTTTGAACGCCTCTGTCATCCGATACTCGCCTGTCGGCAGCATGCGGTCTGTCAGCGTCCATTGCTTTGAGGCAGGAAGAGTAAACAGGCACTTTTCTTTATCCCCTGCTTCATTTAAAGGATAGCGGAAAGATGTGTGATACCCCAATCCGATCGGCATCGGGTCTTGACCGCGGTTGACAGCCGATGCATCGATTTTCAGATGCTGTCCTTCTAATGTGTAGGTGATGGTGATGGAAAACGAGTGAGGGAAGATTGCTTTGATGCTCGGATGATCATCAGAGTCCAGCTTCGTCTGCACGATGATCCGCTCTTCTGTTGCCTCCATTTTTTCTACCGTCCACTTTTTATCGTAAAGAAATCCGTGCAGGTGGTTTTCGAACGGCTTTTCATTGATCGGCAGCTCGTACGTTCTTCCCGCATATGTAAATCTCCCGTGATCGATCCGGTTGGGAGGAAAAAGAACAGGGATTCCGAATAAAAACGGATTCGCGTTATATTCTTCCTTTGATTCAGGTGTTTTCAACAAATTCAACCCGCCCGGCTTCCACTTCAATGAAATCAAATTGCTTCCCCATCCTGGTACAAGTACAGCCTCTAAATCATCATTTTCAAACCAGATCGCTTCCTCATGTAAAAACCGGCTTTTCTGAACAGTGCAAGTCATCGCATTTCCCCCTATTTTAGCTAAAGGATCATTGAAACATGTATCAAATACATATCTTTCTCCAATCTATTATATCTTAAAAAAGTCAGCGCTTTCAAAATAGAATGGGCGAACCTTTGAAAAATGTTTGAAATATTTTAATTTAAGTATATGATCTATTTTTCTGTTATAATACGTTTATGCACAAAAGCATCAAAGTATTAAAGAGAGATATTTCTTCTAATGAGGTGTATGATTTGTCAAACGAAAAACGACTATCGTTTTCCATATCGGCTCTATTGTTTTTGGCCATATTGTTCATTATTTTTACATGCTTATTCATATTTAAAGCAGAAGCGCACATACCGCTGTTGATTTGCGTCGGTTTTTTGGCCGCGGTCGGCGCGGTGAAAGGCCATTCCTGGAAAGATCTTGAGAGCGGCATTGTCTCAGGCATTCGGAATGGCGTTCAGCCAATTATCGTCCTTTGCTTAATCGGCATCTTAATCGGAGTCTGGGAGTACAGCGGCGCGATTCCGACGGTAACGGTTTACGCGTTGAACCTGATTGAACCGCAGCACCTGCTGCTCACCGCACTTTTCAGCTGTCTTGTGATCAGTTCATTGGTCGGCTCAAGCTTTACGACGGTCAGCACGATCGGCGTCGCTCTCATCGGTGTGGCCGCGGCGGCCGGCGTACCCCTGACATGGGCGGCGGGAGCTGTGATTTGCGGCGCCTGCTTCGGCGACAAAATGTCTCCGATGTCTGACACGACCAATTTTGCCGCAGGAGTCGGGGAGCTTCCGATTTTCAAGCATATCAGACATATGGCGGGAACGACGATCCCTGCTCTTTTGATCACGATTTTGCTTTTCTTTTTCATGGGCCGTTCTTTAACGGCAGCACCGGCTTCAACCGAAAACATTCAAGCGATCATAAACGGAATAGAAGGCACAGTCAACATCAGCGTCTGGTCGCTTCTGTCGCCTCTTCTTGTGATTGTACTTGCTGTCAGGCGGATGCCCGTCATCCCGTCGCTTGCAGCAGGGATCATTTCCGCCGGAATTCTTGCCGCGTTGATTCAGCCTGGCGCCAGCATTTCATCGTTTTTGTCAGCGATGCAGAATGGTCCGGTTTTCTTAGCCGACACTGAAGCCGTTGAGAAGATTTTAAACCGCGGCGGCCTTCAATCGATGATGGGTTCTGTTTCCCTGATCATCATCGCATTCGCGCTCGGCGGTCTCATGGAAAAGATCGGCCTGATTACAAGCCTGCTTGAAGGTGTGATCAAGGGCATTCATACGAAAGGCCGGCTTGTGTTCTCAACCGTTTCATCAAGCATCGGCATGAACCTGGCGACAGGTGAACAGTATTTATCGATCTTGATTCCCGGACAGTCCTTTAAAAAGCTGTACGACAAGCTCGGAATCGATCGGAAGCATTTGTCGAGATCGCTTGAAGACGGAGGGACATTAATCAATCCGATGATCCCTTGGGGAGTCAGTGGCGCGTTCATGTCCAGCGCGCTCGGCGTTCCCGTCATTGAATATTTGCCGTTTGTGTTTTTCCTTTATTTATCGCCGATCTTTTCAATCTTGTTCGGTTTCCGCAAATAAAAAAACGCCGTTTCCTTGGGGGAAATGGCGTTTTTCTTTGTTAAACCGTTTTGGCTGTTTCTGACAAAATGCTGTTTTGCAAAGCGGTCTGCACATTTTTGGTGAACGGTCCGGGCGCTCCGGAGCCGATTGTTTGCCCGTCAATCGATGTGACCGGAATGACTTCGGCTGTCGTTGACGTGATGAACACTTCATCCGCATCCAGCAATTCATCCTTTGTCACCGCTTTTTCTTCAAAATTCAAGCCGTTTTGCTCACACAGCTGAAGCACTTTCATCCGCGTAATGCCGTTTAAAATGAGCGTTGTCACAGGATGGGTATAGATAACGTTTTGCTTGACGACGTAAACATTTGAGGACGTCCCTTCCGTCACCAAACCGTCGCGAATTAAGATCGCTTCAAATGAAGAAGCTTCATGCGCTTTTTGCTTGATCATTACATTGTACAACAGATTTAAGCTTTTAATGTCGCATCTCAGCCAGCGCATGTCGTCCGCAGTAATAGCCGAAACACCATTTTGCTGTTCTTTTTCAGGCTTCTGAATAGGAAATGTATAAGCCGTCACCTGTGGCGTAAGCCCTGCTTCGTATTGATGCTTCCTCGGGGCTTTCCCCCTTGTCACTTGAAGATACAGCCCCCCGTCCCGCATCTGATTGATATCGACGAGCTCTTTCAGCTGGCTTTTCAGTTCGGCTTCTGAAAAAGACAGGTCGATTCCGATTTCGGCTGCGCTTTTATATAAGCGGGCAATGTGTTCACCAAGCGTGAACAAGATTCCATTGTAAATGCGGATGACTTCATAGACGCCGTCTCCAAATTGGTAGCCTCTGTCCTCAATATCAACCGCACACTCGCCCCGTTCCATCAGCCGGCCGTTAAAAAGAACTTTCATTTCTCCATCCCCTTGTTTTTTGTTGACTTCTGAATTTTCTCCATTCCATTCTAACACGACCCTGCCCTTCGAAATAGTGCAATATTTCCAAAAACTTTTTTCCGCCTTCAGGATCAAAAAAACAGCATTCCCTATCGTTCAACATTTTCTCTTAAAATTTGATATATTTTTCCCTTCATCCTGTATTCATCTTCTTTCCAATCCTGTATACTTAGACATTGTGATCCATTATTTTATGAGACTAGCATTCTATCTCATAATGGAATTGGAACGAGAAAAATGATACGGAGAGAGTGACATGCGCCAAGTATCAAAGAAAACTGCCCCATCTGTAGCTTATCTGTTGACGAAAGCAGCGTGCTTTTTCGTGTTGTGTCTGATTCTCCTGTACGTGTGGGACCTTTCACAGTCCTCTGCCGCTACTGAGAAAAAAGAGCTTACGGTGTCGGAAAACAGCCAAATGAGGCATGAAGGAGACAGCGTTCCGCTCAAAAAAGCAACGCAAGGCGAACTTCTCGATCACTTGAGCACAAAACAGCAGATCGAAAAGCGCAAGCAGGAAAAAGAGAAGCAAAAAGCTGCTGCGGAAAAAAAGAAAGAAAAATCGAAGAAAAAAACGGTTTATTTGACGTTTGACGATGGGCCTTCAGCCGTAAGCCAAAGGCTGCTGCAAATTTTATCCGAACATGATGCTAAAGCGACATTCTTCATGCTCGAACCGAACATGAAGCTTCACAAAGAAGCCGTTCTCAATATGAAGCAGCAGGGCCATGCACTTGGACTTCACGGGGTAACCCATGACCAAAAGCAATTTTATAAAGGCGCCAATTCTCCTAATCTGGAAATGAAGCAGGCTCAAAAAACGCTGAAGTCTATCACCGGGGTTGAAACCCATTTGATCAGAACACCGTACGGAAGCAAACCTTCGCTGACCGAAGCGCAGAAAAAAGTGCTGAAAAAGAACGGATTTATTTATTGGGACTGGAATATTGACAGCCTGGACTGGAAATACAGAAGCCAAAAATTCGTTCCGGAAGTCATGAACCAGCTGAATACGCTTGAAAAGCGGAACACAAAACAGCCGATCGTGATCCTGATGCACGATATTCCTTCAACGGTTCAATCATTGCCGTTATTGCTGACAAATTTAAAAAACATGGGGTATTCATTTGCAACACTTGATGAATCGATGACACCCGTGCATGAATAGCATCCCATGTCTGATCCCCTGATGAAGGGGATTTTTTTATTTCCTCCCTCGAGTGTGATCATCTGACACACTTGTTGCCAAAAAAAAGTTTTCTGATTATGATGCAGTTATCTTTATATCATGGGGTGGGTAAATGAAAATTGAAGAGTTGCATTCAACTGCGGAATATACCAATCAATTGGCAGAGCTTCTCATCCGCGTCGTCGATGACGGGGCATCGGTCGGCTTTCTGCCTCCGCTTGAAAAGCGGCGGGCGGAGGCTTATTGGAAAACAGCCGTTACACCGGATTCGGTTTTATGGATTGCCAAACAAAACGGCCGGATCGCGGGAAGTGTTCAATTGCACTTATGCACAAAACAAAACGGCCGCCACAGAGCGGAAATCTGCAAGTTAATGACAGATCCCGCCTTCAGGCGGCAGGGCATCGCTCGATCGTTAATGCAAAAAGCGATCGACAGAGCGAAACAGGAAGGCAGATCCCTTCTCGTGCTGGATACAAGGGAAAAAGACCCGTCCAACCTTCTTTACACTTCGCTCGGCTTTGCTGAAGCCGGCCGCATTCCCGCATACGCGGAATCTGCAGACGGCCGCTTCGATGCATCCGTTTTTTATTATAAAAAATTGTGATGAAGCTCAGAAAAAGGCGCTCCAGTCTGGAGCGCCTTCTTTTTTTAACGGTTCAGTTTCCGAACAAACTCGGCGATTTTTTGATGGATGACAATATCGAATAAATGATCGTAAGGTGTCTCATCGAGATTGATCATGGCTTTCTTCAACCCGGGGATCAGGTGCGCTTCTTCAGGAACAAACCTGACAGGCGCCACTTCAAGTGAAGTGCCGATCACCAAAAGCAGGTCAGATTCGTTGAGGACTTCAAAAAGCGTGTCGAAATGCTGAACGGCATCGCCGAACAGCACGACATCCGTTTTTAATATGAATCCGCATTCTCTCCCCTTGCCATTGACGCGATTGCACCTTGGCACTTCTTCTTGAAGAATGTGGTCAAGACCATAGCGCGCCCCGCATTTTGGACATGTGGCTGTTTGGATCGAACCGTGCAGTTCATATACATGGCGGCTTCCCGCCTTAAGATGCAGCCCGTCGATATTTTGCGTGAACACTCTGACATCCTTACCGCTCTTCTCGAGTTCAGCTAAATAAAGGTGCCCGTCATTCGGCTGATAAGTTCCGGTCATTTTCATTTGAAAAAGCTCTTTAAACTTCGGCCAAAACAATTTTGGATATCGTTCGTAATAATCACGGCTCATCGCTTCCATTCTCGACAGATCTTCCGTCCATATGCCGCCGGCTGAACGAAAATCAGGAATGCCTGATTCCGTGCTCATACCGGCGCCTGTCAAAACGGTAATGCGCTCGGCATTTTCGATCATATCCGCAAATCTCAGGGCTTCTTCCTCCATTTGGCTTGTCTCCTTTCAAAAACCGTTACCTAAGCATTTCCTTGCTGATCTTTCATTTTCTTCAACTCAAAGAGGCTGTGACCCGGGGAAACAAAGTCAACCTGCTCCTCTTTCATAATGTCAAGAATGCGGTAGTTCACATCCTGTCTGACGTCCAAGTTTTCGGCCCAGACCGTCGTATTGGTATAGTAGTTGAAGAAGATGCTTAAATGCGTATCCTTCAGGACATCGAAATTGACCATAATGACATCCGGGTTGACCCCTTCGTGCGATTTGAGCATTTCTTTAAAACGCTCCACACACCGTTCGACTTTCTCCCGCGGTGTTGACGGATCGATTTCGAGCGTAAAGGTGACCTGACGCTTTCGCATTTTCGTCCAGTTCATGATCGCTTCGTTAGCCAGCACCGAGTTGGGAACGGTAACGAGAGCCTCTCCGGCCGTTCGGACTTTCGTGCTTCTGAACGATATATCTTCAACAGATCCGGTCACAATATTCGTTTCAATCCAATCGCCGATTGTAAAGGGCTTCTCCATAATAATGACAATTCCGCCGAAAAAGTTGCCGACAGTGTCTTTTGCCGCAAGAGCAAAAGCGAATCCGCCGAGCCCGAGTCCGGCAACAAACCCGTTGACATCATAATTAAACTCTCCGGCGATAACGCTGATTCCAAGCGCTACAATGATAAAGCGAAGAATCTTGGACAGAAACGGCGCAAGAATATCATCCATATCAAGCTCAAGCCGCTTATTGATTTTATCGAATAAAACCGACGAAGCCGCCGTTAAGTTGTATAGGCCGCTTACAATGACCAAAATCACGGACACTCTGTACAGTTTATGAACGATCGCCATATGCCCATCAAAAAACGGGGAATAAATGATGGCCAGATAAATACCGAGTATCGCAAAAAACCACCGAGCCGGCTTTTCAAACGCCAGCACCACCTGATTGAAAAAGTCCGTTTTCGTCTTATTCGTCAATTTCAGTATCAGGTTGAATAAGTACTTCGTAAATATTTTTCTAAACGCGAAAAATAAAAGAAGGATACCGATGCTGATTCCGATATCGGCAGCGAAATCCATTGTCATATACTTTTCGAACATTGCTTTCTCTCCCTTATTTCACTCATCAAGCTTTTATTATACTAAAACCAGCAAAAAATTTCTCACTTTATTGTAAGCCAAAAATATCCGTCGACACGCATAAAAGGCCGCCGAACACCTTCGGCAGCCTGATGATCATCATATTTTATTGTTCCAGAGACAACGTGATTCGGGCCAACACCGCTATTTCTTCTTCTGAGACTGTGTTTGATCAAGGAGAGTCGCTTTAAACATTTCAGCATCGGTTTCGATCTTGATCCGTTCTTCCACTTTAATTCTCCCTTTACCCATCATCTCGCCTCCTTTTGTCCATTATAAAATATCAGAATTTTTAGTAAATGATGCTTTTGTACCATTTTGCCGAAATTTGTCGCACATCTCTTCTCCCTGCCTTTTTGTCCGCTTCAGTCTAATGATTTACTTGCATCGACAAAATCGGGTATCCTTGTGATGGAAAGATTTTATCAAGAGGAGCTGACATGTTTGCATATTATCGCACATCGCGGAGCCTCGGCTTACGCCCCCGAAAATACGTTTGCCGCTTTTGAAAAAGCGGTGAAGCTCGGGGCTGATTTTATCGAACTCGATGTACAGCTGACAAAAGACGGCAAACTTGCCGTCATCCACGATGACAAGGTTGACAGAACGACGAACGGTACCGGTTTCGTTCGCGAGTATACGATGAATGAGCTCGAAAAGCTGGATGCAGGAAGCTGGTTCGGCCCGGAATTTCAAGGCGAAAAGATCCCTTCACTTGAAGCTGTTCTGGAGAAGTATCAAAACAAGACGGGCCTTCTCATCGAAATCAAGTCGTCCAAAACCCAGCCCGGAATCGAAAAAGCGACCGGACAACTGATCAGCCGGTTTGGCCATTCGATGAACACGATTGTCCAGTCGTTTGACGCCGGCGCCATGAGGGCGCTTCATCACATGTATCCTTCGATTCCTGCTGCCGTTTTGATCAGGCCGAGATTCGGAATGCTGCCGCGCGGCCGGCTGCGGCAAATCGCGTCGTTTGCCCGATACGTCAGCCTGAAAGCTACGATGGTCAGCCCTTTTCTGATCAAATCGATTCACAGCTGTGATTTGAAGGCGCTGGCCTGGACGGTTAACGGGCAGAAAACGGGACGCCGCCTCAAAAGCTGGAAAATCGATGGGATCATTACCGACTACCCGGATTATTTTTGAGAAAGAAGGAAGAGTATGAAATCATATGTTGCCGTTTTTATCGGGGGAGCTCTCGGCTCGCTGCTGCGTTACTTCGTCAATCTGCATGGCGGCACCGCCGGTTTTCCTTGGCCGACTTTTATTGAAAATGCGTCTGGAAGCCTTCTGCTCGGCCTTTTGACAGGTTTTTTTGCGGCTCGGGCAAAAAAGCCGCTCGTCCAGTTATGTATGGGGACGGGGTTTTGCGGTGGGTATACGACAATGTCCGCTTTTTCTAAAGAAACCGTACTTTTGCTGCAATCGGCTGCTCCGCACATCGGAGCTCTGTACTTGATGGCGTCACTTGCCTGCGGGGTATGCTTCGCATTTTTGGGAATCGCGATCGGCAAAAGGGTCAGCGGAGCGGCAGGGAAAGAAAAGGAGCGGTATCAATCATGATGGCAGCTGGTTTTATGATCGCGGGAGGAATCGGTTCCGTTTTAAGATTTTGGCTGGGCAATGTGCTGATAGCGATGTTTCCGCGCCCCCGCATTCCGGTCAGCGTGATGGTAATCAATATTCTCGGCTCATTCGCCCTCGGCATATTCGTCAGCCTCGGCATTGACAATCAAACGGTCTCTATCGTGGTCGGAACTGGATTTTTCGGAGGTTTCACAACATTTTCGACGTTCAGCGTCGAAGCGGTTCAGCTTTTGGCTGCAAAGCGGGTAAAGGCTTCAGCGGTTTACATGCTGCTTACAATGGCATGCTCACTCGGGGGATTCTGGGCCGGCAGCATGCTGATTTCGTGAAAAAATGATGTTATAATGAAACAATTATTCTCGTTTGGCTATGAACCGGCATTAGCGTGTGTGTTTCCGGCTGTCATTTTTCTTGCGCTCACCGTCACAAAAGCGGTGTCCCGCTACGTTTGATTTTATTGATTTGTATGGCATTGTTCAGAAAGGAACACCACCGACAAATGAAAAAAGATACGAACACATTAAAGAATCCATTTTGAATGATTCAAAATGGATTCTTCCCTTTCTACTCTTTTTCAATAGCCGCTGTTTGAAAGCTGTTCCAATTTGCAGAAATAACGTTCAAAACATCGTCTTTTTCTTGGTAAGCTCCGATTTGCCCTCCGTCCATCGTCACTTTATACAGGGGAAACTCGCGCTGCGTCAGACCGAGGCAGAGTGCGATGCCGGCTGCATGTCCCCGCGCCGTTTGTTCGATCCAGGCGGCGCTTTTCATTTTTGCCGAATCTTCGGGATGATCAATAAAGCCGTTCTCCGTCAAAATGGCGTGCATCACTGTTTCCCGAAGAACATGAAAGTTCGCCTTTTTCATTCCCCTGTCTCTGAGTCCGTTCTGCTTGATCACTTCGCCGTGAATGATCCGTTGATAAAGAGCGGTAACTGATTCATCGGTCAAACCGCTGTAGATGTAATCTTCATACCCGTACGCCGTACCGTCAAAAGCGTTTGTATGAATGGAGACAAACAAATCGGCCCCCCACGAATTGGCATCGTCTGTGCGCTCCTGAAGTGTGACCGTTTTGTCTGTTGTTCTGCTCAGCCTTGTCTCTGCGTTATCATACTCTTTTAATAGAATCTCATTGATTTTGAGAGCAATGGCAAGCGTCACATCCTTTTCTTGCAAACCGTTTCCCGTTGCTCCCGGATCACTTCCGCCGTGTCCCGGGTCCAAATAAATCTTCATGTTCAATCTCCTCCTTTGATAATGGTTTCAAGACGTTTTTTGAACCGGAGTAAAATCCAACTGATGACAATCCAAGCCAAGTTCCGATCATCATGTCTTCCTTCCAGTTCCCTGCAGTAAACAAGAGAGAAATCGAGATGCCGAAGACAATTGCACAGATGGGGAGAAATCGTTTCTGAATGCCGACAAGCTTTACCGTATGCACCAATCCCGTAATCAGCGGAACGAGCGCGATTTCAGAAAAATCCATGTTCTTCCTCTCCTTTCCTGAAGCGTTTGTCTCAAACAATGACCGGCATTTCTTTCATCACATGTGTTAAACCTCCCCGCTGTTTAAAGCTTGTCTTTATCATAAAAGAAAAGCTGCTCTCTCCCGTGTCATCATCGCGTCAAGAACCTGAAAAAAAACTGAAGCAGTGCAGAAAAGAAGGGCTTGTGTTAAACAAGCCCTCAGACTGTTGACAAAATTCCAAAACGGCTTTTAGTTTTGGGATTTTGTCATCCTTTCAGCGTGACCCGCAACCCTTGCAGTCTAGGAAGGTCGAGCATCGGAACTAACTTTCACAGGAGGTGATGACCGCGGTGTTCAGGCAGGACGCATGGGCGGTTAGCCGCCGGTCCTTTTCCTATTCGTGAGCACCGAAGCGTAGGCCTGACAACGAATCCGAGGGTTTGGCGACACGCTGAAGGGCTTGTCTCAAACAAGCCCCTCCCGCCGTGCGTTAAATATTTGTGATCGCCGCCAAGCTGACAAGCAGCTTGTCCAGCAGCGATTTCTTCATTAAAAACAGCGTTTTTTCGCTGTAGCCGATTTCCATCGCGCATTTTCTCATGCTCCAATTATGAATATACCGGCATTCCACCAGCTTCCGCTCGAGTTCATCCAACTCGGAGACAGCCGTTTCCATCGAATCAAGCAAAAATTGATAGAGCCTTTTTTCGGCGTCGATCTGATATTCAGCGTTTCTTTCTTTGACGGCGAGCCCATTCTTTTGCTCCTTCTCCATTCTCCTTTCTAAATTGAGCACGGCGGCTTTGTAATTTTTCCAATTCCGCAAATGAAATTCGATCCGCTTAATATACGTTTTCCTCTCTTCCTCCGAAATGATTTCGTACCACAGCAAATCAATCACCCCTCAAACAGAACATTTGTTCCCATTATATACGAACGAATGTTCCTGTTCAAATGACTTTTTTCTTAAAATAAAAAATCACCTTGAGCTATTTTTCGCTCAAGGTGACTTCGTTTACGACGACCGGATTTGCCGGTGCCAGCTCTACATGTTCTATTGTTTGTTCCCGCTTAACTTCGACGTGCTTAATCAGACGCCCTTCCATTTCGAGAACCGTTATCGTATAAGAACCGATATGCACCGCCTGGCCTTCCGCGATATCTATGTTTTCTTTCAGCACAAGTCCGCCGACTGTTTCGACTTCCTCTTCCTCGATATCGTCTTCAAACAGCTCATTGACCTGATCGATTCTCACTTTTCCATCCATGATGTATTCATGGTCGGAGACTTTTTCGATGAGCGGTTTTTCGTCTTCATCGAATTCGTCCCTGATCTCCCCGACGATTTCTTCAAGAATATCCTCGGCCGTCACAAGGCCCGATGTCCCTCCGTACTCATCCGTTAAGATCGCCATGTGAATCCGTTCCCGCTGCATTTTGATCAGCAGCTTTTGAACAGGCACGGTTTCAATGACTTCAATAACCGGGCGGACATAGACTTCAAGGGAAAGCCGCTTTTTCTCAGCCTCTGACATCATGAGCATATCCGTAAACAGCTGTTTCGTATTGATCATGCCAATGACATGATCCTTATCACCTTCATAGACGGGCCAGCGCGTATACTTTTCCTGCAGCATAACCGAAATGGCCTCATCGATCGGCATATCGAGCGGGACAGAGGCGATTTCCGTGCGCGGCACCATAATTTCTTTGGCGATCCGATTGTCGAATTCAAAGATTTTATTAACGTATCTATATTCAGACGGATTGATTTCTCCGCTTTTGTAGCTTTCTGATAACAGGATTCGCAGCTCTTCCTCCGAATGGGATTCATCCTTTTCCGAAGCAGGCTTCAAACCGAATAACCCTGTCAGCACTCTGGCTGAGGCGTTCAGCGTCCAGATGAACGGGAACATGACAACATTGAAAAAGTGCAAAGGTCCCGCCAGCCACAGAGTCATCTGTTCGGCTTTTTGAATCGCGATTGTTTTTGGGGCAAGTTCTCCAACCACGACGTTCAGGAATGTAATCACTGAAAATGCAATGGCAACTGAAAGAGCGTGTGATACAGCGCCAGAAACATGCAAGCTTTCAAAGACCGGATGCAGCACCTTTTTAACCGTCGGCTCCCCCATCCAGCCGAGTCCCAGTGCTGTAATCGTAATGCCGAGCTGGCAAGCTGAAAGGTATTCATCCAAATCCGATACCACTTGTTTTGCGCGAACCGCCTTTTTGTTTCCTTCAGCAATCAGCTGATCAATACGGGAGCTTCTGACTCTGACAATCGCAAATTCCGATGCCACGAAAAAAGCAGTTAAAGCAATCAGAATCCCGATGATTATCAGACTAACAATATCGTCCATTTAACCTTATCCTTCACAAAGGATAAGGAGTCACCTCCTGATGAATTCAAATTCCCTTAATAAGGCTGATGTGCGTTCTGTAAAAATGACTATGCAGAGGGCCCCATCTAACCACCTCCAAGCCAAATATATACTATTATCTTACTTTATTAAAAAAGAGTCAGTCAAATGTCTAAACTTTAAATCTAACAATATTTTCTCGAATATTTAGATAAATAAAGGTTTTCGCATCAATTTTACGCCTTTTTTTGATCAATTAACTTGTATAAACAGCTTCTAATATATTAAAATGTTTTATAACTATAACGTGATGGTTGAGGAGGGATGCAGATGGGGCAGAGAAATATCGCATTGGCGAATTAGCAGCAGCTGCTGGCGTAACAAAACGGACTGTCGATTATTATACGAATCTCGGGCTGTTAACGCCTGACAGATCATGTTCAAACTACCGTTATTACGATGAAGCCGCTCTCAAACGGCTGAAGTTTATTATGGACTGCAAGCAGCAGAGATTGGCCCTGTCCGACATTAAAGTAAGGCTGGAAAACCAGTTTCCCTCTTCAACTGTGAATGATGATGAAATTGGAAGCCTGACAACGGAAATTGATCATGTCAATGACAATATCTCCGTGATCTTAAACAGATTGAAACGGCTGAATCCCGATGAACGGAAGATTCTGAAAAGCCGGCTTTCTCCTGAAAAAATGACGGTCATCCAGTCATTTTTGCTGCTGCTTTAGTTAATCTTTTACTAAACAGGAGGTGTTACCTTCATTCTCACGCTAGAGTGAAGGTCCTAATTGGAAATAGTTAATTTGATTTTTGTTGCTGTATTAATTGCTTTAACAGCATTTTTCGTAGCGTCTGAGTTTGCGATTATCAGAATCAGAAGCTCGCGGGTTGATCAGTTGATTGCTGAAGGAAACAAGACAGCGGTATCGGTGAAAAAAGTCATTACGCACTTAGACGAATATTTATCGGCCTGCCAGCTCGGTATCACTTTGACGGCTCTCGGTCTCGGATGGCTTGGGGAGCCGACGGTCGCCCGGCTGCTTGAACCGCTATTTGTGAAGTGGAACATTCCGAGCTCTGTATCACACATCGTTTCAGTCGTGATCGCCTTCAGCTTCATTACGTTTTTGCATGTGGTTGTCGGTGAGCTCGCTCCGAAGACGCTTGCGATCCAAAAAGCGGAAGCCGTTTCCTTCCTTTTTGCAAAACCTTTGATCTGGTTCTACCGCATCATGTTCCCATTCATCTGGGCGCTGAACGGATCAGCAAGGCTGTTGACGAAAGCGTTTGGCCTTGAAGCAGTTTCTGAAAATGAAATGGCGCACTCAGAGGAAGAGCTGCGAATTATTCTGTCAGAAAGCTATAAAAGCGGCGAAATCAATCAATCTGAGTTCAAATATGTCAACAAAATTTTTGAATTCGATGACCGTCTTGCCAAGGAAATCATGATCCCGAGAACAGAAGTCGTCAGCTTTCCAAATGATATGAAAATCGCCGAGATGATCGACATCACGAAGGTCGAAGGCTACACCCGCTATCCCGTTGAAGACGGAGATAAGGACAACATCGTCGGCGTCATCAATGTCAAGGAAATACTGACGGCCTGCATCAGCGGAGACTGCTCCAAAGAAGACACGATTGAACAGTTTATCAATCCGATCATTCATGTGATCGAAACCGTTCCGATCCACGATCTGCTTCTGAAAATGCAGAAAGAACGCGTTCATATGGCGATCCTTTCTGATGAATACGGCGGAACGGCCGGACTCGTGACAGTCGAAGACATCATTGAAGAAATCGTCGGCGAAATCCGTGACGAATTCGATATTGATGAAATTAATGAAATCCGCAAGATTGGCGAAAACCACTACATTCTCGACGGTAAAGTGCTCGTCAACCAAGTCAACGATTTGCTCGGCACTCAGCTCGACAATGAGGAAATTGACACGATCGGCGGATGGTTCCTGACGCAAAAATATGACGTCCAAAAAGGCGACATGATCACCGAGCAGGGATTTGAATTCACGATCAACGAAATCGACGGCCACCACGTTTCATACGTAGAGGTGAAGAAAGCTGCGGAAACGCTGCTTGAGGAAGCGGAATAACACTGTGAATAAACCGGAGGATACAATGAATTTGTATCCTCTTTTTTTGCGTTCAAAATATGTAACCACTTGATTACACGGCAAAGTTCAATTATGATGTAATCAATCGGTTACATTTTAGGAGGAACTTATGTCAACACAATCTACAAGGGATCGATTAATCCAAGCGGCGCTTGCCCTTTTTAAAGAAAAAGGATATACAGCCGCATCCACCAGAGAAATTGCCCAAAAGGCAGGAGTCAATCATTTAACCCTTTTTAGACACTTCGGAAATAAACAGAATTTATTTCGGGAAAGTGTTATTCAACATGTTGCATCAGGAGATTTTATTGGAGAACTTAAAGCAATACTGACCGGCGATTTACGAAAAGACCTCTCATTCATTGCAAAAGCGTATTTAAAAGAAAACCTGGAAAAAGGTACTGTTTTTTTACTTTATTTCAATGACGCAGTACAGGATAAAGAAGTTTGCGAATTAATCATGGATATTCCCCGCCGTCTCAACCGCTTTTTAGAGGCTTATTTTGCAGAGCTCTATGCCGAAGAAAAAATTTCAGGCGGCAACTTTCAAATGTTAAGCCAAATGTTTTTCGGTTTACTGAATCAATACATTATGTTTCAACATTTGCCCGCATTCAAGGATTCGTTCGATGATCGGATTGATGACTATGTTGAGGAGTGCGTCGATTTATTTTACACAAAACTTGAAAAGGAAGTGCCGTCTTGATTACCCTGCAACCGGTTTTACACATACCTGCAGTTTCCAAATGGAATGAAAAAATAAATCTGAAGATAAGCGGACTTCAACCGTTTGACATCATTGAAATCATCGTTACAGTGAAAGATGAAGCTGACGCAGAGTGGAGATCACACGCTGTTTTTCAAGCGAATAGATTAGGAGAAGTCGACCCTGAAACAGCAGCTCCTATAAAAGGAACCTATCAATCTAAGGATCAGATGGGGCTTTTTTGGTCAATGCAGGCTGTTGAATCTTCCTGCTCGTTTCATAAAAAATCGGTCAATCCCTCCGTTTACCGCATTGAAGTGAAGCAAAAAGAACGCATCATCTTGCGTAAAGAAATAAAACGAGTGCTGCTTTCTGAAACAGTAGAGAGACAGGAAGTAACCGAAAATGGATTGTCCGGCACTTTTTTTCGTCCGCTTGCCGTTAACCGGCCTCCCGCAATCATCGTATTAGGGGGCTCTGACGGCGGTCTTGATGAAACAATGGCAGGCATGTTAGCAAATTACGGATATGCAACATTTGCAATCCCTTATTTTCAATACAAACAGCTTCCTAAAAAACTGCTTGAAATCCCGCTTGAATATTTTCGGAAAGCGATTGATTGGCTCGGTCGCCAAGAAGGACTTCATCATCGTCAGATCGGAATATGCGGACGGTCAAAAGGCGGCGAACTGGCGCTGCTAATAGGTTCCCATTTTCCTGAAATCCGTTTTGTTGTTTCTCATGTAGGCGGCGGAGTCGTCTTTCAAGGGGTTGGATTAAAAAAACTCCGGCAGACATCTTCCTGGAGTCTTGATGGCGCACCGCTCGCCTTTGCCCCGCTGCCGCTGTTTTCGCTTTCTCAGCTGTGGAATATCATGAAACATAAGCTCACAAAAAAGCCTCATGCTTTTCTTGATCTTTACCAAAAGGCTTTACGAAAAGTGAAAGATGATCATCCTGCAATCATTAAAGCGGAAAATATTAAAGGTCCTATTCTGTTAACTTCAAGTACTGATGATTTGGTATGGCCTTCTGCCTCTATGAACGAGAAAATCGTTGAACGGCTGAAAAAGAATAGATTCCCCTATTCTGTTAAACATCTATATTTTGAAAATGCCGGCCATAATATCAGGCCTCCATACTTTCCGACATCCGGGCGAAAAAGCAGAAATATCGCCTATGGCGGAAAAACTGAAGCCGATGCCATTGCAGCTCAAACATTTTGGCAGGAACTGCTTTTGTTTTTAGAAAAAGCAACTTCTCCCCCCGGCAACTAAAAAAACCGCCTGTCCTCAGGCGGTTTTCGCTTAGATAGCTGTCTTCGGGTTCGGCCCGTATTGATTTTCCCCTTTTTCACTGTCTTGACAATTGAGGATAATCAAAATAATCTGTCCGACAACTGGAATAAAACCGATTAAAATCCACCAGCCGCTTTTTCCGATATCATGAAGCCTCCGGACAGTGACCGCCAGCGAAGGCAACAGCAGCGCAATTGTATAAAGGTTGAGCAAAAGGGAAAATCCCGTAAAACCTTTAATAAACCCCAAGACAAAAGAAAAGATGAAATTGAACAGATAGAACATCCAATATTCTTTACGCCTTGCCCTTCCCTGAAATCCCACATAATTTTTTACCACTTTGATATACCATTCCACACAAACTACCTCCAACACAACATAGTTCTAAAATACTATATGAAAGAATAAAAACATTTCTATTGTATCATAAAAATGGAGTGCAAGGTGAATTTTAGAAAAATAAAAAAACAGCCTCTATGCATAAGAAGCTGTTTTTCTTTGCGTATGTTTGAATTATATCTGCTCCAGCTTTTTCTCTAAAGCTTTAATACTGTCATTCAAAGCCTCCGTCATTTTGACCAGCTTTTCTTTTGACGAATATTGAGCGAAATCTTCCTGATTGAGCGGTTCGCCGATGATCAGTTTCATTTTGCCTCTCTTGAAAAGCCCTTTTCCGTTGGAAGGACCGCTGTATGCAGCCGGCACAAGCGGCGCTTTTCCCATCTGGGCGATCGTGACAGCCCCTCTTTTCAATGGAACGTCTTCAGATGATCTCGTTCCGCTTGGGAAAATGCCGACGATTTTTCCTTCTTTCAACAGCTTGATCGGGGTTTTGATGCTGCTTGGCCCGGGATTTTCCCTGTCGACGGGAAAAGCGTTGATGCTTGAAAGAAAAGAACCGCTTAATTTATTTTCAAAAAGCTCTTTTTTCGCCATGTAATGAATTTCCATAGGCAAAATGCCGACACCCAGTGCGACGACATCCACCCAACCTGCATGTGTGCACGCTATAACGAAACCTGTGTCTTTAGGAAGATTTTCTTTATTGTATACTTTAATTCCGCCGCGCAAAGAAAGAATCGCTTTTGCAGCATAACCAGTAAATTTATACATATGGCACTTCCTTTATTGATGTAGTCGAATGAGGTTTCCCTTTATTATTATAACAATTTTTTTTATTACCTGGTACTAAAAAATGATTTTTCACAAAAAAACCGGGGAATTCCCTCCCCGGTTTTCAGACTTTTTCTTTTGTCGGCGGAGCCATGAATTCAGGCCCGATCTGTTCTGAAATCGTCTTGTCCAATATGTCGTCAATTTCTTTTTGATCACTTTCCGTCAAGCTCCAGCCGGTGATTTCGCCGACGGGACGGATCTGATCAGGGCGTCTGGCCCCCCATAAAGCAATGCTTGCGCCAGGCTGATCAAGCACCCATCTTGCTGCCAGATGGAGAACCGATTTGCCGAAGCGCTCGTTTGCAAACTCATCAAGCTTCCTGACGGCCTCAAGGTATTCTTTAAATCGCGGCTTTTGAAACTTAGGGTCCCGCTTTCGAAGGTCGTCTCCTTTGAAAGTGTAGTCCTCATCCATTTTTCCTGACAGGAGCCCCCTGCACAAGCTTCCGTATAAGAGCGTTGACAGCCCTTGATCCTTCGCATACGGAAGAATGTCTTGTTCGATTTCCCTTTCAAACATGTTGTACGGCGGCTGTACGGTATGAAGCGGGGCCGCGGCTCTGAATGTGTCCATCTGCTCCGGGGAAAAATTGCTGACGCCGACCGCTCTGATTTTCCCCGCATCATACAAATCTTTCATCGCTTCCGCCGTTTCTTCGATCAGGACGAGCGGATCGGGCCAATGCACTTGATACAGATCGATGTAATCCGTATCGAGCCTTTTCAGCGAATCATCAACTTCCTTAATGATCCGCTCCCTTGATCCGTCGCGGTAAAGCTGTTCATGTTTCCAATCAAGCCCTGTTTTTGTCGCGAGAATGACTCGGTCGCGTTCTCCGTATTGCTGTATGGCCTTGCCGACGATTTCTTCCGACTGTCCGAAACCGTATGCCGGAGCGGTATCAATCAGGTTAATTCCTTGATCAAGCGCGGCATGAATCGTTTGAATCGCTTCTGTTTCATCGCTTCCTCCCCACATGAAGCCTCCGATAGCCCATGTTCCGAGACCGATGCGCGACGATTCGATCGATGTACCGGATATTTTAGTGTATTCCATGGCTCTCTCCCTCCTGTTGTATATCTGATATCACGTTTTCCCTGAAGCCCCTGTAAAAAAACGTGTTTTATCACCTTAAGACATGGGACGCTCCATATGCCTATTGCATACGATGATGTTAATAAAGCTAATGAAGGGATCTAAAGACATATGCATCCATATCAATTTCCTTATCACCTTCCTTCGCCTTACAGCACCGGCTGGTTTGAGGGATCAGGGTATGCAGGCGCTTTTCGAACACCCGGCAGCGAAGAACGCATCGTGTTAAGAGATTATGGACAAAAGCCGTTTGCCGCGAACATCAATGAAGCGGCAAAGCAGAACAAAACGTTTCGGACCGCTTTATGGACAGGAAGGCATTTGCAAGTTACCCTGATGAGCCTCAAACCCGGCGAAGACATCGGATTGGAAATGCACCCTCACGTCGATCAATTCCTTCGTGTTGAACAAGGCAGGGGAATTGTTCAGATGGGGCCGAGCAAACATCATTTGCAATTTAAAAGAAATGTATATGATGATACCGCTATTGTCGTCCCTGCCGGAACATGGCACAATCTCACCAATACAGGCCATGCTCCACTGAAACTCTATTCGATCTATGCTCCGCCCAACCATCCTTTCGGCACCGTCCATCGAACGAAAGCCGATGCGCTGGCTTCGGAAGGACACCGCGGTCATGACCATTACTTTTGACAGAAGATGAAAACAGCTTATCCGCACTTCTTCACCCTCAGAAAAATAAGCCTTTTAGCATATAATAAAGATCTCATATGCTAAAAGGCTTATTTTGTTGCTATGTTTTATATTTCGACCGCTTTACATCATGAAGATTAGTTTTTTTGAACGTGTTCAGTTATTATATAGGATAGATGATTTTTAAAGGTAAGAAATTGGAGGAAAAATGAGCCGTGGGCATATTTAGTGCAACTTCAAACCTTTCTTATGCGTTTATAACATAGAGGGGAGAAAAGGCAGTGACTATCGACGAAATTTACCAAATGTATATGAATGATGTTTACAGGTTCCTGCTCTCCATGACGAAAGATAAACATCTAGCAGAGGATTTGCTTCAGGAAACCTTTATGAGAGCTTACATACACATCCATTCTTACGACCACAGCAAGGTGAAGCCATGGCTTTTTCAAGTGGCGCGCAATGCGTTTATCGACTATGTCAGAAAGCATAAAAAAGAAGTGACGATTTCTGACGACATGATCGGAAACCTGTTTCAAAACGCGGTGCAAAGCCCTGCTCACCAGGTCGAAATCAAGGAAGTGTTAACCTTATACATGAACCAGCTCCCCGATAACTACCGGGAAGCGCTTACGCTGTACTATTTAAAAGAATTGAACTACAAGGAAGCGTCAAGCTTGATGAATATCTCAGAGGCTAATTTTAAAAGTGTTTTATTTCGTGCCAGACAGCGGCTGAAAGCACTTTACAACAGAGGTGTTAACGATGAATGAAGATTTTAAAAAACGTTGGGAAAAATATAAAAACGGTGAACTTTCCGAATCGGAAATGCTCCGGGTCGAAGAAGAGCTTGAACAGCTTGAAGAATACCAGGACATGCTGGAACAAGAAATGAAAGACGAAGACTGGGATTTGGCGATCAGCCCTGAAAAGCAAAAAGCGATTTTAAGATACGGAAAAAATAAATCATATATGCGGATTTCCACCCTTGCCGTTATTTCTACGCTTATTATTCTGCCGCTTTGCACACTCGGCAGCTATCTATACTACGGCTTGGGCGGGCATGAAAGCAAAGGAAATGAACTGGTGCAAACCGCTTCAATGACAGTTGCCGTCACAAACCCGAATATTCAAGTCGATACCGAAGCACTTGTCAACAAAGTAAAACTCTTTGGCATCCAAACCCAATTCCCGTTAAAGAAGCAAATTGGAAACGTCACAAAAGTAGTTGGAAATGAAGAGGTGGAAATGTTCTTCGATCAGCTGAAGTCTCCGCAGATTCATCAATACAATCAAGAGCTGTCAAAAGAAGAACGGCATTTTGTCTACCCTGACGGCATCAAAGAAAAATCAGTGTCCAAAGCCGAGTCGATTTTAAAACAGCTGCCTGACGGAACCGTAACTGAAGCTTTCCTTTCCTTTGAAAGAGCATATCCGACGAAGGAGCTGTATGATCAATTAAAAGGCTATGACATTCGCGTTCTGTGGAATGCGATTGAGACAGAGGACGATTTAAAAGACCATCCATACGCAGAGCCGATCGGTTTTCCTGGAAAAGATTCAAACCGGATTTTTGAAATTCAGCACCCTGCCAAAAACGATGACGAGCAGTTTAAAACGGCGCTTTCCTATATGATCAAGCACAATAAATGGGCTGAAACCATTTCAGGCAGGAAAGACCTGAAGCTTTCCAAACGGCTTGACTATGTGGAAAAGAACGGTGTGAACGTGTATGGAGCAGTCATTACCGGACCGTCAAAAGAGGTTGAACGGCTGATCAAAAAAGGGCCTGTCAAAGCAGCTAAAGTAGGTGAGGTGGAATTATGGAACTGGTAAGAATCTTTAAGGAGCACAACGTATTTGGATGGGTGTCTGTCGGGACGGCCATTCTATCCCTGTTCGTCTTAAACTTGGCTATTTTAAGTGACACGATCGCATATTCGTATAAGATGCTTCCTTTTGCAATGGCCGCTGTTCCGCTCGGAATTATCGAGCTCTTCATAAAAAAAGGACGGACCGGGCTCGGATTTCTCGGCGTCGTCCTCAACATTTTCATTCTGGTTTGCGTATGGACCATCGTCTCCATCGATACGAATCTGCAGCTCGGCTTTTAATAAAACCCCCCGGTTATACCGGGGGTTTTTTCATTTCAGAGCCTTGCGAAATAGGTAGCTTGCTTTTTGATACCCCATTTTATCTTCATAAAAACGGTGGGCGTCGGTGCGCTGCAAGCCTGATGATAAAGCGACTGAACCCAATCCGTTCCGTTTGGCCCACTCTTCAACAGCGCCTAAAAGTTTCTTTCCATAGCCTTTTGAACGGTGTTTTTCACACGTCACCAGGTCTGCTACCCAAACATGACGGCCTTGGTTCAAAGAGACCCTCGGCAAAAAGCCGGCCAAAGCCACCGGAATATCGCCGTCGTACAGCGCAAATAACGTGTAGCTTTCAGCCTCCCGCGCTTCTTTGACGAGCTCCATAAAAGACGTTTTATCCAAATGGGGGCGGAGCTGTCTCATAATTGGATAGACTTCCTTAAGCTCTGTTTCAGAATGCAATTCCCTACAATCAAGCAACATCGTCATTCCCTTCTGTTGGTTATGAAACTACTTTAACCCGGCAACTGACCTTTTTAAAATGTCCAGTTTTGATAAAATAAAACATACCAGATGAATTGAAAGGGATGATCGAATGGATATAACCCCTTTTTTAAACCGCAGCGGCAGCGAGCCGCTTTATCAGCAGCTGTACGCGTTTTTCAAACGCAGCATTCATTCGGGGCATATAAAGCCTGGAACAAAGCTTCCCTCCAAACGAATGCTTTCCAAACATTTAAATATCAGCCTGACTACCGTTGAACACGCGTATGAACAGCTGGCTGCAGAAGGATATTTGCTCAGCAAGCCTAGAAAGGGCTGGTATGCGGCCGAAGCGGAAGGAGACTTTACACAGACTGCACCTCCTCCCCCTGCCGAAAAAGAAATGGAAGAACATGAGACGGCGGCGCACATGATCGATTTTCACCACGGCCATGTAGACCTCGCGTCATTTCCTGTTTCCCTATGGAAAAAAACGCTCGCCAAAACCTTTGAATCAGGGCACGGGCTTTTTCAAAGCGGCCCCCCGGCCGGAGACCTTCCGCTGCGGAAAATGATTGCGGTTTACCTCAGAGAATCGCGCGGCGTGGTCTGTTCACCTGAGCAAATCATTATCGGAGCCGGCACACCGGTTTTGCTGCAGTTGCTGTGCCATCTGTTTCCTAAGGGCACAACCGTCGGGTTTGAAAATCCCGGATTTCATCGCTCGAAAACGGTCCTGAAAACCGGCGGCTTCAATGTGGTGCCAATAGCAGTCGACGAGAGCGGAATTTCCGTGCAAGACCTTGAACAATATCAGCCGCAGCTCGCATACACCACCCCGTCCCATCAGTTTCCGCTCGGAATGATCATGCCGATCGGCCGCAGGCTGCAGTTGCTTGACTGGGCAGCATCGACCGGAGCTTATATCATTGAAGACGATTATGACGGGGAATTCCGCTATGCGGGACAGCCGATTCCTTCCCTTCAAGGGCTTGACCGGAACCACCGGGTCATCTATTTAGGGACTTTTTCAAAATCGCTGATTCCCTCCCTCAGGATCAGCTATATGGTTCTCCCCTTTCCGCTCGTCAAAAAGGGGCTCAACATGGCATCCTTATTTAAACAAACGGTTTCCCGTCATGTACAGCATGCCATTGCTCGTTTTATGAAAAACGGGGATTATCAAAGGCACTTGAACCGAATGAGAACACTCTACCGCAAAAAGCGAAAAACGCTCCTTGATGCCATCAAGCATGAATTTGGCGATCATGCGGCAGTCAGAGGAGAGAACGCCGGTCTTCACATCATCCTTGAGGTGAAAGGCGCCCCGAGCGAAGAGTGGCTGACCCAAAAAGCGCTGGAAAAAGGGGTCAAAGTATACCCAGCCTCTGTCTCGTATGTGACTCCCCCTGAAACACACGCGGTCCTCCTCGGGTTTGGCGGACTTTCGGAAAAAAGCATCGCAGACGGCATCAAAAAGCTGAAGACAGCATGGTTGAACGGCGGACAGTCTCGGGAATGACCCTGCACAATCGGGCACAGAAAGTCGGATGCGGGGATTCTGCTCCTGCTATTCTTGTAAACATAGGAGGTCATCAAATGGATTTGCTGAAGAACATGAATCAAGCCATGACGTATATTGAAGAACACCTGACAGACAGTATTGACTTTCAAACGGTTGCGAAGCTTTCTTACTGCTCTGAATATCATTTTAAAAGGATGTTTTCTTTTCTTGCCGGGGTTTCGCTGTCCGAATACATCCGCCGCAGGCGGCTTACCCTTGCAGCGTTTGAGCTGAAGAACACGAATCAAAAAGTGATTGATATCGCGGTGAAATACGGCTATCACTCGCCGGATGCTTTTACGCGCGCATTTCAAAAGCTGCACGGCATCACGCCGACAGAGGCCAGACACGATATCAGCACACTGAAAGCATATCCTCCGATGACCTTCCAGCTTACAATTAAAGGAGGAAACGAAATGAATTACCGAATTGTAGAAAAGAAGGCCTTTCGGATTGCCGGAATCAAAAAAAGGGTTCCTGTCGTCTTTCACGGAATCAATCCGGAAATCGCCTCGATGTGGAAAGCTTTAAGCTGTGAAAACATCGATGAATTAAAGGAACTGTCAAATGTGGAGCCGCTTGGACTGATTCAAGCATCAACGAACTTTTCCGAAGGCCGGATGGAAGAGCAGGGAGAGCTTGACCATTATATCGGGGCAGCGACAACGAAGGAATGCCCGGACCGATATCAACAGCTTGAAGTTCCCGCCTCGACATGGGCTGTATTTGAAGCGGCCGGTCCGTTTCCGGACACCCTTCAAAATGTCTGGGGACGCATTTATGCTGAATGGTTCCCGTCTTCACATTACGAGCAAACGAAAGGGCCGGAAATCCTCTGGAATCAGGATCAAGATATCAGCTCCCCAACGTTTAAAAGCGAAATATGGATACCTGTCCAAAAAAGAACCGCATATAAAGACTAAAGAAAGAACGGGAGGTTTAACCCTCCCGTTCAATTTTTTATCCGGCTGCTACATCCGACGGTTCAACATGCGCTTTTAAAAAGGCGATAAATTGGTCAATTGTATCAACCGTCGTGTAAGGCGAGACACTGTAGAATTTCTGGACATAAAGCGGCACGGGCAAACGGCTGTCAGCAGGATAAACGTATGTTTGCTTTTTCGTGCTGCCGAAATAGGTGTGAGTGCGGTACCTTCCCAATGTTTCGGCGATTTTTTCATTGAATTTGTTAATATTCCGCACTTCTTCCTCCGTGATGGCACCGCTGATTTCTTCGTGATAGCGAACATTTCCCGGATAGAAGCGGAATGTCGTCACAGGTGATACATCATTGGTGACGGCTGCATTCGGAAAAGCCTGCAGCAGTTTTTTTCGAAACGCCAGGTTAACCCTGATGTAATTGGCCAAGATCTCCTGGTAGCCTTCGATTCCGAATGCGAGCAGAGAAGCATAAATCGGTATGCTGCTTCCCATTCGCGAACACTCTAGCGTATAGCTCGTATGATAGCTGCCAAACCCTCTGTTACCGACATAAGGCGTCTCATCCGGATCCAAATCAACGGCTTTCAATGCCTCACGGTTTTTCACCAAGAAAAGGCTTGTGATATACGGCGTTTGTCCGAGTTTATGAAAATCAAAGACCAAGCTGTCCGCCAGGTGCAAATGCTGAAAATGTTTTTTGTAGCGGGCAAGCGTCTCAAGCACATGATCTTCAAGATGAAGCGGATTTCCGGAGAAATCGTATTCGTTAAAAAAGCTGTACATCCCGCCCATCGCCGTATCGGCATGAATATAGACAGGAGGCAAACCGTATGCGTCCTCTATTTCTTCAGTCACTTTCTTGATTCCCGCCAAATCATCGATGCCAAATGAGTCGGTTGTGCCGAGCGTTGCCAAAACATAAATCGGATGTCCGCCTTTTTCAATCACGGCTTGCATTTTTTCCCGCAAATCGGCCAGATCCATCGAATGATCGTGATTCGTCTTGACCTTGATCAAATGGTCCGTCCCGATTCCGGAAGCTTCCATCGATTTGTAAAGGCTGAAATGCGATAGCTCTGAACAGAACGCGTATAGGTGATGCGGCGTTCCTTGCTGATTCGCTTCAGGGTACGCGCTTGCGATCGCCAGCCTGAGCGACTGAAAAACGGCTCCCTGCCCGCCCCATGTGGTAAAACCGCCGCTCTTTTGCCTGTCATAGCCGACAATGTCTGAAAGCATCGCCGTAATCTGCACTTCCGTTCTGGCTGCAGCCGTGCCGTCGACATCCCATAAATTGTTTCCGTTTAAAAGAACCATTAAAAGATTCCCGGCGATGCTGGCGTTGTTCGGCAGAGGCGTCGCGTTGGCCACATAATGCCTGTTTAAAAAGCGGTGGCCGTCAAGCAATTTCAATAGCTCTTCAACGCTTTTTTCCGCGCCGAAGCCTTTTTCCGGCAAGACGGCATCTTCAATGACGCTTTGATAGTAGTCAGATGAAACTTCAGATTCGCGGCCAAGCGTCATCCGGCCGGGATCCTTCAGCCTGTCCATTCCGGCCAATACCGCTTCGAGCAATGCCAGCAGCTGATACCGCGCCTCGTGATTGCCATCCTCGCTCGGAAACATCTGTTGAAAGTCTAACACCATATTCACCCATCTCCTGATCTTTTAAAATGAAAACACTCCGATTAAATTTAAAAAGACAAGTACAATCGCGAGCGGAACAAGGAAACGGAGAAGATAAAACCACACGATAAAAAAGCCTTTCCCCGATTTTGATCCGCTTTTCATCTCTTCATATAGATCGTGTTTGGACAATTTCAGCGGAATAAAAATGGAAATAAAGAGCGCGCCAAGCGGCATCAAAATATTGCTGACGACATAATCCGCCGCATCAAAAAACGTCTTCTTAAAAATGAACGGCTCATCGAGCACCCCGTAAGACAAGCAGGAAGGAATGCCGACGGCAAAAATCAAAAGGCCGATCGCCCACGTCCATTTTCCCCTTTTCGTTTGGTCGCCTTTTGTGATAGCCGCAACAATGATCTCGATCATCGAAAAAGCCGAAGTCAGCGCGGCAAATAAAAAGGCAGTCAAAAATCCGATAAAAAACAGCATCCCGAATGGAAGCCGGTCAAAAACTGCCGGCAGAACCGCAAATAATAAAGTCGGCCCCTGATCGGGCTGAATGCCGAATGAAAAAACGGCCGGAAAAATCGCCAGGCCGGCAAGCAGCGTGACGGTAAGATTCATGATCACTATCGACAGCGCCGACTTCGGAAGGTTTTGTGACTTTGACAAATAAGAGCTGTACGTCACCATCACAGATACGCCCAGCGTCAGCGTAAAGAAAGCTTGTCCGAGCGCAAAAAGAATCGCCTGCGGCGTCAGGCTGCCAAAATCGGGCACAAGCAGAAAACGCACGCCGTCGATCGCATGCTCAAGCGTCAGAGCCCTTAAAACGAGCGCAATAAATAAAATAAATAATAGCGGCATCATAATCGAACTGACGCGCTCGATTCCTTTTTGCACACCTTTCGCCACGACGAGGATCGTCATGATGATAAATGCAAGCTGTGCTGCAAGTGTCTGCAGCGGATCTTGGATGATCGAACCGAATAGCTCCCCGTATCCGGCCTGCGTAAGCCCCGACAATGAACCGGTTACCGCTTTGATGATATAAAGCAAAATCCATCCGCCGATCACACTGTAAAACGACAGGACAAGGAAACAGGCGGCGATTCCGATCCAGCCTGTGATCATCCAAGGCGTCCCTGGCGCTATTTTTTGATAGGTGCCGATAGCGTCCGATTGGCTTTTTCGGCCTAATATAAATTCCCCCAAAAGCAAGGGATACCCCAGCAGTATCGTAAATAGGACAAACACAAGGAAAAATGCGCCTCCTCCGCTCGTTCCCGCCACATAGGGAAACTTCCAAATCGCTCCCAGACCGATGGCGGATCCCGCGGCGGCGAGAACAAATCCAAGTTTGGATGCCCACTTTGCTGTCATTCTGCGGTCGCTCATTCATACACATCCTTTCTCTTTCTGTTTCTATTATCTCTTACAGGGCAGCTTTTTTGAAAGTGATCTTTCAAATTCTTATTTTTCCGAAAAAACAAACAGAAAAAACCGGCTGCCTTACAATAGGCAGCCGGTTGAGATTATGATTATGTCGTCACATATCTTCCGCCGTTGATGTGGATCGTCTGTCCTGTCATATAAGAGGAATCGTCTGAAGCGAGCAGAACATACACTGCAGCGTGTTCTGAAGGCTGTCCGGGCCTTCCCATCGGCGTATCTGTACCGTGTTTTTCCGTTTTTTCCGGCGAAAAAGTAGCCGGAATGAGCGGCGTCCAAATGGGCCCCGGCGCTACCGCGTTGACGCGTATTCCTTTTTTGACAAGGGATGCAGCCATCGAACGGGTAAACGCGACAATCGCACCCTTTGTGCTCGAATAGTCAATCAGCGCCGGGCTGCCCTCATACGCCGTGATCGATGCAGTATTGATGATCGCGCTGCCTTCCTCTAAATGCGGGAGGGCGGCTTTTGTCATGTGAAACATGGAGAAAATATTCGTTCTGAACGTTTGTTCAAGCTGTTCGGTCGAAATATCTTCGAGCCCTTTTTGTGGATGCTGTTCGGCAGCATTGTTCACGAGTATGTCAAGCCCGCCAAAGTGATTCACCGCTTTTTCGACAGATGTTTTGCAATGCGCTTCATCACCGACATCTCCGGAAATCAAGAGGCATTCTGCACCTTCTTGCTCGATCCGTTCTTTCGTTTCCTCGGCATCCTTGTGTTCGTCCAAGTACATGACGGCAATGTTGGCACCTTCTTTGGCATACGCAATGGCGGCCGCCCTGCCGATTCCGCTGTCTCCTCCGGTAATAATGGCGGTTTTTCCTTTTAATTTGCCGCTTCCTTTGTAGTCGCGGTCTTCCGAGAGCGGAAGGGGCACCATCTTGTGCTCAACCCCGGGTTGTTTTTCTTGTTTTTGCGCTTTCTGTCCATCCGTCTGTCTGTTTGCCGGATTCATTCGTCTCACCTCTTCACCATTGTTTAGTGCTCAGTTACCACGATTCCGGCATCCTTAAACGCAAGAACTCAGCGAGACAGGTTTACTGGTCAGACAGAGGTACGCGGATGAGCCGGTCGTCTGTCTGTTTTTTTTCGCCTCTTCCGTCGCCATTGTTCGTAATGAAATACAGATCATCGCCGATTACTTTCACATCCCTGATTCTGCCGTATCCGCCAAGCCATTTTTCCGCTTTGGCTTCCGCCGGATCGACTCGGAAAACGCCCTCTCCCCGCAGGCCGGCCATATAGAGGACGTCCCCTTTCTGCACTAAACCGGATGGCGCCCACGTTTTTTCTCCCGAATGTATGAGCGGCGCTTTCATTCCCTGCTTCTCATCGCTTCCTTCAATCACCGGCCAGCCATAATTGGCTCCGGGTTCTATTTTGTTCACTTCATCATGTCCAGACTGCCCGTGTTCGGAGCTATAAAGCTGCCGGCCGATCCATGCGAGGCCTTGCGGATTCCGGTGCCCGAAACTGTATACATAAGACGAGCTAAAAGGCTGATCAGCCGGTATCGTACCATCAAGCTCCATTCTTAAGATCACACCCGCCATCTTTTCAGGCTGCTGGGCCCATTCCCTTTCCCCCGCATCACCTGTCGTGATGTACAGCTTTTGATCGGGTCCGATCGCCATCCGGCCGCCGTTATGAATCACGCCTCCAGGCAAATCGGCAAGCAGCTCCTCCGTTTCCGTCCAAGTGAGGCGGTCAAGCGTCAATTTGATGATCCGGTTTTTCAGATGGTCCCCGTCTTTGTATGTATGGTAAACGTATGCCTCCTGATTATTTTTGAAATCCGGATGGAGTACAAATCCGAGAAGCCCGCCTTCCCCTTCTTGATGAACGGGCCTTTTCAACTGAAGCTGCATGCGCTCCTTTTTGCCATCAGCAATGGACACGATTCCCCCGTTTCTTTCGGTAATGTAAAAAATCTCACCAGTGTGAGCGATCGTCCAAGGCACATCAAGGCGGTCTGCGATGACTTCGGCGCCGCTTCCGCCTTCTTTCGCGCTCGTCGCTTCATATTCAGCATCAAAGTCCCGGCCTTCCGTGCAAGCACCTAGAAAAAACAGCATGATCAACATCAGCAAACCTTTTTTCATCGTCTCCTCCTTAAAGGACTTTCTTAATGAATACTTCAAGAACACCGGCATGATTCCCTACTAAACATTCAAAAAATCCTATTAAAAAACACGCGCTTCGATGAGAAGGCGTGTGTCCGCATTACTGAGAAACCAATTCTCCGACGTATTTAGCCGAAGGCCTGAAAATCATGTTGTTGTCAGCCTGCTCCAGGACATGGGCGCACCAGCCGACCATTCTCGCTGCCGAAAAAGTAGGGGTAAACAAAGCGGCATCAAAATCGATTGCCTTCATGACAGCGGCTGCGTAAAATTCGACATTCGTATAAAGCTTGCGTCCCGGCTTGTATTCTTCCAAAAGGCGGATCGCCGTATTTTCAACATGAAGAGCAAGGTCGATATCCCGGTCGCCCCCGGCAATTTCCTCAGCTTTTACCCTTAAAGCCTTTGCTCTCGGATCATGCGTTTTATAGACGCGGTGTCCAAATCCCATCAGTCTCTCGCCTTTTTCAAGCTTTTCTCTTATATAGCTTTTAGCGTGCTGTTTTTCCCCGATGCCTTCCAGCATATCCGTCACCGCAGACGGCGCTCCGCCGTGCAAAGGTCCTTTCATCGTCCCAAGTGCAGATGTGACGGCAGAAACAAGATCGGATTCCGTAGACACCGTAACCCTTGCCGAAAAGGTTGAAGCGTTCATGCCGTGTTCCATCGCAAGAATCATGTACGTTTCGAGCGCTTTTTTCTGAGCTTCTGTCGGACGCTTCCCTTTCAGCATGTAAAAATAATGTTCCACAAAGCCAAGCTCATCCAGCGGCTGAACAGGCTCTTCTCCGTCAGTCAGCCTCTTTCTGAACGCGATAATCGACGGGGCCGCTGCAATCAGCCTGAGGGCCTGCTCCATTGTCGGCTTGAACGCAAACGATTTGTCCCCGAATGAAGAGACGGCCGTGCGCAGAACCGCCATATCGTCTAATTCGGCCGGAAGACTGCGGATCAATTGCTCGCATGCTTCTGGAAGCACACGGAATGAAGCGAGCATCTCATTAAATCGGCTGAGTTCCGCTTCCGTCGGAAATGCCCCGTTGAGAATCAGGTAAGCGACTTCTTCAAATGTGGATGTAAGCGCCAGTTCATCAGCATTGTACCCTCTGTAGATCAGCTTTCCTTCTTCGCCGTCAATGCGGCTGATGGCTGTTTCAACACAAGTAATCCCTTTCAACCCATGATAAACCAAATCAATTCCTCCTTTTTCCTTTGTAAATATCATTATAGTTGATATAATATTTAAAAAATATTGAATTATATTGATGTCTTTGATTAACAAAATTAATCAGGAGGACTGCAATGGATTTTAAATGGCTTCATACCTTTGTTACTGCCGCAAAATACGAAAATTTCAGAAAGACGGCGGAAACCTTATTTATTTCTCAGCCGACCGTCACTGTCCAAATTAAACTGCTTGAAGAAGAACTCGGGTGCCAGCTGTTCACCCGCAAAGGAAGAAGCATTCATTTAACGAAAGAAGGCCGGGCTTACCTTCCTTTCGCCCTTCGCCTGTTGGAAGACTATGAATCGAGCATGGCAGAGCTTCACAGAATCAGACAAGGCTATTCGCAGACATTGAATCTAGCGGTTTCACCGCTTATCGCCGATACGATTCTCCCATTCGTATTAAAAAAATACACAGCGCTTCATCCGAATTCGGAGATCAAAGTAAAGATCGCCGAATCAGCTGAAATCGCTCCCCTGATTTCAGCTGGCCATGCAGATATCGGATTAAGCTGCTTAAACGTGCAATCGTCAAACCTGAACTGTTATTCGATGTACAGCGATCCCATCATTTTGGTTGCCCCTCATGACGGCCGCGATTCAGAACAAGCGCCGCCGCTCGATGTCGAAGATTTGCTTGAAGAATATTTGCTGTTGACCCACAATCACCCCGAGTACTGGGACGACCTCGTCAGGCAGCTGAGGATCAAATTTCCGTTTGTCAGAACGATGCTCGTAAGCCAGACTCATATTACGAAACGATTTATTGCAGAAGGACTCGGTATATCATTTTTGCCGCTGTCGACCGTGCGCCGCGAGCTGATGGAAGGAAGATTAATAGAGGTGCCGTGCGATTTCATGAAGCTTCCCGTTGCAGGGGGATATGCGATCAGTCTGAAAGATAATGAGAAGGTCGAGCACTTTTTGGCGTTTTTAGCCGAGTTTCGTTTCTAAACGGAAAAAACCCGTTCATCATGATGAACGGGCTTGTCCCTGCAACATTAGAAACGTTTTGCTCCAAGATAGCGCGGCTTCCAATAGCTGTTTGTCATATCGCTGATCGTTACGCCGTCAGAACCGGCATGAACGAATTGATTGTTTCCGATGTAAACCCCCATATGTGAAGGTCCCGGCTGATATGTCGTGAAGAATACGAAATCGCCTACTGCCGGACTTGATACGCTCTTCATCGAATTCCAGTATCCGACTGTATTCGTTCTCGCCACATTTGTCTGTTTGTTGAGGATGTACCAGACAAACCCGCTGCAGTCAAATCCTGATGTAGATGTTCCGCCCCATTTATAAGGCGTTCCGATAAGGGCTTTTGCATCCGAAACAAGTTTTGATGTATTAAGCGCTGAAGAGGTTTGCGCAGGTGCCTTGCTTGTTTTGCTTGTCCCGCTTGATGCAGAAGGCTTGGTTGTTGATGCTGCTTTTACGCTTTTCGTCCCTTTAACTTTTAATACTTGCCCGATCCGGATTAAATCTGTTTTTAAACCGTTCAGAGATTTCAGTTCATTGACAGTCATGCCGTATGTCCGTGAAATTTTCCAAAGGCTGTCTCCTTTGACCACTTTGTGCGTAGCTGATGAAGCTTGCGATGCTTTTGCAGACGAAGAACTGCTGCTTCCATTGATCGATAGCCTTTGTCCTATGTAAATGATATCGGAGTTCAGCTTATTTTCCTGTTTAATCTTGCTGACAGATGTGCCGTACTTCTTCGAAAATCCCCATAACGTATCCCCTTTTTTCACCGTTATGGTTTGCGCGGAAGCGGCTCCCGCAAACAAAGTCGATCCTAAAACAACCGCTGATGCTGCTGTAATTACTTGTTTTTTCATGTTGTCCTCCCACTAGCAGAATTCTTTATATTTTTAAAGGCAAAAATTAGCAGTTTCATTATTTTTGAGAATGGCTGCTTCAGCCTTCCTCTGCTTCTATTATAAGGAGGGAATTCCATCAGGTATAGTCTTGACTTACTAAGTCAAATTCCTTAATTATTCGTTTTTAAAAAAAGTTTTTAAGGGTAGATAATATTTCATTTACATTTCAAAGGTAACTTAAATACTACATTTTCGCACTTTCCGGCAGCTAAAATTACAATTTTACAAAGTGCATTAAATACTTTATTTTACATTTTTATAATTAACTCGTAAAACTGGACAAACGTTCTTTCATTTGGCATTTCCTTTTGAAGGGATGAACGTCGTTGCGCTTTAAAATAAAAAAGGCTGCCCGTATGCAGCCTGAAACTTTTTATAAATATCTGCGGTGGACAGCCTTTCCATCATAGGAAAACATGACGGGCTTATCTTCGAGCACGGTTTCGACATGCACGCTTCTTCCCCATAGCTGGTGGAGGTAAGGCAGAACTTTTTCAAGATACTTTAAATCGAGTTCGATCCCTTCATACCAATGCTTGATGTATAATTCATTGTTCTTTAAGTAATCTCCGTCTTCAACTGTCAAATAAGGAAACCCTCCGTTGACTCTCATGCTGACAAGCTGATCGCGCACAGCTTCCCAATCCTTGTCGACGATTTTATAATCCCTTCCCTGTTTTTGAAACAAGTAGAGATCTTCCCGCATCACGAGATCTTTCGTTAAATAGTTCCTGATAAATGAAATGTCTGATTCGATCTCCCTGACTTCAAATATTTTTTCTCTCCCCGAGTTCGGCTCTACACCCATCTTCTTCATATCTTCTGTCGGATTGTTGTAGCGCTCCTCTATGTCCTCAAATATTTTCAATCCGAGATAATAAGGATTAATGCCCGTTTTGGACGGCTGAACCACTCCCGCGTTCAGCTTGGCGAATTCGATTGCTTCACTTGATGTCAGATCAAGCTCGCGGATGATTCGCTGATGCCAGTAGGACGCCCAGCCTTCATTCATGATTTTCGTTTCAAGCTGCGGCCAGAAATACAGCATTTCCTCTCTCATCATCGTTAAGATGTCGCGCTGCCAAGGCTCCAGCTCCCGCGAATGCTCTTCAATGAATAGCAGAATGTCTTTTTCCGGCTTCGGCGGAAACTTTTTTTTCGTCTTTTTCTTCTTCTCTTTCGATCCTTTGTGATCCATTTCCCAGAGGTCGTCATAAGGAGTAGCCAGTGCGCCGGTTTCTTCTCCCTCTTCATCATCTATGCTCCACGACAGCTTCGGCCTCACGAGCGAAGGATCAATGTGTTCTTCAATCGCCAGCACCGCATCGAGAAATGCCTCGACTTCTTTTGAACCGTGGACCGTCTCATAATGTTTAATCCGCTCTGCAGTCGCCGACATGCTTTCAACCATATCGCGCTTCGTATTTTGAAAACGGCAGTTATTTTTAAAGAAATCACAATGAGCAAGGACATGTGCGACAATCAGCTTATTTTGAATCAATGAATTGCTGTCCAACAAAAACGCATAACACGGATCTGAATTAATGACAAGCTCATATATTTTGCTCAAGCCAAAGTCATAGTGAAGCTTCATTTTGTGAAATTGCTTGCCAAAACTCCAATGGCTGTATCTTGTCGGCATCCCATATGCACCGAATGTATAAATAATTTCAGCAGGACAAATCTCATATCTCATCGGGTAAAAATCAAGGCCGAATCCTTCCGCGATCTCCGTAATTTCTTCTATCGCCCGCTGCAGCTCTTTTTGCTCCCGTATGCTCAATACTCAAATCCCCCCCGGTTGGACTTCTCTTTATTGTATGAGCCGGGTTTTGAAAAGATGAAAGGCAGCTGTCGGTTTGACAGCTGCCTTCTTTTGTTAGTTCGCTATTTGCATGTCAAGGGATGAAGCAAAGCTCTCATAGCGGATGTTTTCCGTCGAAACGCCAAGATTTTGCAATCCTTTAATCACGCTTTTCATAAATGAAAGCGGACCGCATACATAAAATTCGCCGTTTGGATCTTTCACGACCGATTTCAACAGCTCTTCATTCACCCGGCCTTTTACAGTATGATCTTCCGTCGCTTCAGCACCCCTGCTGTAGACAAACAGGAGACGGTTCGCCGGATTGGCGCCGAGCAGCTTCTCCGTTTCTGCCTTGAAAGCGTGATGCCGTTCAGTTTTCGCAGCATGCACGAATGTGATCTCGCGGCTGCTTTCTTTGTGAGCCAACGTTTGCACCATGCTCATAACAGGCGTGATGCCTGATCCGGCGCTGATGAAATAAACCGGATGATCCGTTCCTTCGGAAAGTGTGAAATCTCCGGCAGGAGCGCTCACTTCCAAGCTGCCGCCGATTTCCATATTTTCATGCAGATAGCTTGATACCCTTCCGATCGGTTGGCCTTCCTCCGCTTCTAATTTAACTGAAATGCGGTAGTAGTCTTTATTCCAGGCATCTGACAAGCTGTACTGTCTTGTTAAGAAATACGGTTCGCCTGGAATTTTAATGCGGACAGATACGTACTGTCCGGGGCTGAAAGCGGGCAAATCCGTTCCATCGGCAGCCTTCAAATAAAAGGAAGTAATCGTATCGGATTCGACCCGCTTATCCATGATGACAAACGGTTTAAATCCTTCCCAGTTTCCATCCTGCTTTTTGTCTTCTTCATACATTTGTTTTTCTACTTCAATAAATACGCGGGCGATCTCTTCATAGGCTTCTGCCCATGCCTGGAGAATGTCCTCTGTCGCAGCTTCGCCGAGCACGATTTCAATGGCTTCCAAAAGGTGCTGACCGACAATAGGATAGTGCTCTGGTTTCACATGCAAACTTTTGTGTTTATGTCCGATTTGTTTGACAACCGGCAGCAGGTCTCCGAGCCGGTCGATGTTCTCAGCCGCCTGCAACACAGTAAAAGCCAAAGCTTTCGGCTGTCCGCCGGTTTGCTGGCGAGACATGTTGAAGATGTTTTTCAATTCAGGATGCGCATTAAACATCCGCTTGTAAAAACAAGTGGTGATCTCTGTTCCCTTTTCTTTTAAAACAGGGGCGGTCGATTTGACAATTTGCATGGTTTTTTCAGATAGCATAACGCTTGCTCCTCTCCAGTCGCTTTAAAAATGTATTTGAAATACATCTTTAAAGGTGCAATAAGATCTTTTTTAAAATGGGACTGATACTTTTGATTAAAGATGTATTTAGGATACATCTTTATACTAGACTTTTAATGGAATTAAAGCAATATTTTCAAGGAATGTTTTATATTTTTGTAACAATTTCCGTTCCACCCTCATAATTGAAAGCAAATGTGATAAGATAATGGAAACTTGTTTGATTGAGGTCATGCGATGAAATTAACAAATTATACGGATTACTCATTGAGAGTACTGATTTTTCTAGCAACCAAAAACTCAAACGAGCTTGTCAATATAAAAGACATCGCCGATTCTTATTCCATATCAAAAAACCACCTTATGAAGGTGATTTACGAGCTTGGCAAGCTTGGCTACGTTGAAACGATACGGGGCCGCAACGGCGGGATTCGTCTCGGAAAAGCGCCTGAACAGATTAATATCGGTGAAGTCATAAGACATACAGAAGATGATTTTAACATTGTCGAGTGTTTTAGCGGAGAAAAAAACAACTGTATACTTTCTCCGGTCTGCGGATTAAAGCATGTTTTAAACAAAGCCCTATCCGCCTATTTGGACGTATTGGATCAATACACTCTGCAAGATATTATCGTTAATCAGGACCATATACGTAAATTATTGAGTTAACGAAGGAAACGGTTTCCTTCGTTTTTTTTTGCTATAAGGGAAAAATATTGACGTTGATAATCGCATTGGTCACCGGGTGAAAATACACTTCGGCGTGCGCTGAAAATGATTTGCCTTCCTGATTGACGGTTACCCTGAAGACATCCTTTGTCTCTTCATCATTGACTTGTGTGCGCCCTAAATATTCATAATCCTCGAGCTTTGCGCCATCGTATTTTTCTTCAAGCGCGCTCCAGGCGATTCTTTCCCACCGTTCAGGTGCATCGGAAACACCTGCTTGAAAGTGACTTTTCGCCGGGAATGATAAAAGCGTTAGTATACAAAAAAAGTACGTGCAATATCGTTTTTTCATTTCCATTCGCTCCGCATGTATTGTACATACGTTAGCTTGACCGTAAACGGCGAATGTCATGCAGACATTTTTCGCGGTCTGCGTATACCATCCTCATATTTCTAGGCCGCCAAACAAGGGAGACCAAGTTTTCCCCGGAGAAAAAAACACCCCGCCACATAAAATAATCATGACTCCTCAGAAAGAAGGGAGAGTGGCGAAATTGAATTACGCTGATTATGACAAAGCTCTATACTATACGCACCGCTCGCAGTGGGACAACCTGCTGATTCTGATGGTGCGGACAGAAGACGATTTATTATCAAAGCGGATCGAACATTTTTTGCACGCCTACAATTTTGAAAGAGATGACGCCATTGTCGAAAAAAGGCTTTATGATCTGCTGCAGTATATTGATCACGCCTCATTTTCCGGACACGAACACGAAAACGGCGTGCTTGTCTTTACGTAAAATAAAATAAGCCTGGCGCTCTTTCAGCGTCAGGCTTTTTGAAATTCGGCAAAGAGCAGAAGCTCTTCAATTACATTTTTGATATTGGCTTTGGCTGCTTCAGTAACCGTTTGGTGTTCTTCATCAATATGAATCGGATCGAGCACAAGCTGCTTTGTGATGACGTTCGCATAAACTCCGCGTGCGACAATGCGCATATTGGCGAGCGCGTTCATCCCGCCTTTACCGCCTCCTGCACAAGCAAAAAGCGCCACCGGTTTGCCCGAGAACTGCTCATTGCTTAAAAAATCGAGCGCATTTTTCAAAGCACCGCTCATACCGCTGTGGTATTCGGGAGATAATAAAACGACAGCATCTGCTTCTTTAACCGAAGCTTTCAGTTTTCGAACATTTTCCAGAGAGCTTTGCTCTTCATCTCCGTTGAAAATCGGAAGGATGAACTCGCTTAGATCGATAAGCTCCGCCTGATAGGTGCGGGCGATATAGGAAGCGGCAATCCGCGTTCTGCCTTGTTTTCTCGCGGTTCCGCTGATTACGGTTATTTTCATTTGATCATCTCCCGTCATTTTGTTGTAGTCCGTGTTTTACTGCAAAGAGCGCGGCTTGCGTGCGATCGGATAAGCCAAGCTTTGACAGCAGATTGGATACATGGGTTTTTACCGTTTTTTCGCTGATAAATAAAGATGCGGCAATTTCCTTGTTGCTTTTCCCTTTTGTAATTTCCAATAAAACATCTTTTTCTCTATTTGTCAATTGATGTATTTTTTCTTTCTCATCAGCCTGTGACACATGGTGAAAGATGTGGGACATGATGTTCGGATCCAATGAGTATCTGCCGCCATAAACAGCACGAATCGTCTCGACAAGTTCATCAGGCTCGGCATCTTTCAGCTGATAGGCACAGGCTCCCGCCTGGATGGCAGGGATCACATAGCTTTCGTCCGCATAGCTTGTCAGCGCTATGACTTTGACAGACGGATATTCCTTTTTTATTCGCTTTGTCGCCTCAATTCCGTCCATTTCAGGCATTGATAAATCCATTAATACGATGTCTGCCTCCCGTTTTCGCAAGACATCGAGCGCCTCGATTCCTGTCGAAGCCTCTCCGACAACGTCAAAATCGCTTTTTGTTTTGAAAAAAAACAAGAGGCCTTTTCTGACAATATGATGATCATCGGCAATGATGATTTTCACCTTTTCCATCCTGCCTCCCCCTTCTCCTTCAAAGGCAAAACCGCCCGGATTTTCGTCCCCTTACCGATTGCGGAGGTGATCAAGAGCGTGCCGCCCGCTTTTTCCGTCCGCTCCTTCATTCCTTTCAGCCCAAGCGTCGGAATGCCCGCATCAGGATCGTACTGAAACCCTTTGCCGTCATCTTCGATTTCCAAGACGGCAGACGACTGGAATACATCGATTTTCACTTGGATGCGGCTTGCACCGGCATGCTTTTTGCAATTGTTGAGGGCTTCCTGGCTCAGCCGCCACATCAATTCCTCAACAGAAGGTGGCAGACGGAGCACACCGCTGAGCTTGAAGATCACTTGAAGGCCGAGCACTTCCGCATATTTTTCAAGAGCCGCAGCCAATCCTTCTTCCAAGCCCTGGGGCCTGAGCTGCCAAATTAACGCCCGCATCTCAAGAAGCGCTTCATGAGAAAGATTTTGCATAAACTCGAGCATTTCCCTGATTTCAGGCTGGTCTGTCATTTCACCCGCCGCTTTAGCGGTCAAGCTGAGCGAAAAAAGCATTTGATTGACGGAATCATGCAAGTCCTGAGCCAATCTGTTTCTTTCGGTCAGCAGCATGTGTTTTTGCTGTTGTTCAGCAAGCCTCATCCGTTTGATCGCCATCCCGATTTGCAGAGCAACAGCTTCGAGGAGCGCCAGTTCTCCGCGGCTGAAATGAATTTTGCCCGGAGCCGCAACGTTCAGCAAACCGAACCGTTTCTTTTGGTCGCTGAGCGGGACGGTTGCATGATGGGTGATGCCTTCCGGATCACCAGTTTTCTGTTTCATGGCCGTCGTAATCCGCCGGCAGTGGATGATATTTTTCGCCCTGTCCAGCTTTTCGTCCCTGTATTGTTCAAGACAGTAGCAGCTTCCTTCGCATAATAAACGGTTGTGCCGGTAAGAAAGGGCCTGAGGCAGGCGGACCGAAGCGGCCAGTTCAAAGCTTCCCTTTTCATCGATCAGAAAAAGCCATGCCGTTTTCAGTCCCGTTAAGCGGAGCAGCTTCTGTAAAACAGCATGAAGCGTTTCCTTTAGATGGTTCCCTTCGTTTAACGTTTCCGCTATTTCTTTGAGCGTTTTCAATTTTTCAAACTGCGTGTCTTCCCGCAAAAGCTTCATCCCCTTAAACCGGAGTTTCTTTTATTATACCGATATTTGATAAAAAAAAGCCCGCCCTCATGAGATGAACTTTTCTAAGACTTTTGACTGAGAAAGGGCAAAACTCATCCTTAAGCTTCTTCCTCCCAGAACAAATCGTCAAGCGTTTTGTCCAACGCCTTTGCGATCGCGATGCAAAGCTGCAAGGTCGGATTGTATTTATTTTTTTCGATCAGCCCGATCGTCTGCCTTGTCACATTGACCCGCTCGGCGAGCTGGGCTTGTGTCAAAGACTTTTCGATCCGGGCGAGTTTGACCCGGTTAACCATATGCTCACCCGCCGTTTTGATTTAATCATCTAATAGATCTTGATTTTTCTGAAAGGATTTACGCAATGAGATAAAGTTGATCACAAAATGAAAGAATACAAACAACATCACCATGGCAATAAAGTCAACCCAACTGTCGAGTTGTTCCGGTATGCCGATAAAGATAAGCGTTAAAATGGCAAATATGAGGCCGGAGGCGAGGCTGAGGGCTGCGATTTCTTTTCTTTTTTTCCGATACGCGGATTGACCTGCAATCTCCGGGTATTCAAACCCCGACAAAAGATAGCGGAACAATATCCAACCTGCATAGACCGCAAAACCGATGGCACTGATAATGTATTCGGATGCCGGTCTCCCTAAAATGAGGCCCCTGATGATCATATCCAAAAATAAGATAGCAGCGACAATCATACCGGCTTCGCTGAAAAATTGTGTCATTTTCTTTTCTATGTATTCATCCCCGGTTTTGCTCCACTTCATGTCAGCCATTCTCCCCTTTTAAAATGCAATTTATATCTGACTTATTGTTAAATATATATTACATTATCCATTGCCGCTTATCAACAAAAATTGAAAAACCCGCCATTTGGCAAGGCGGGTTTTCAGCGATTATGAATTTGAAGTCGATTTTACAATATCGTCGATTTTTTTCATTACTTCGTCTGTTAATTGATTGAGAAGCGCTTCACTGTCTTTATTTGTTTGGCCTTTGACCGCGAAATAAAATTTCACTTTAGGCTCTGTTCCTGATGGACGGAGGCAGAACCATGAGCCGTCTTCCAGGAAATATTTCAAAACATTGGACTTCGGAAGATCGATTGTTTCCGTTTTGTTTTCCTTCAGCAGCGTCCGCTTCCCTGTCAAATAGTCTTCGGCGGATATAACGTCTTTTCCGGCGATGGATAGAGGCGGGTGTTCTCTGAATGTGCTGAGGATGGCTGCGATTTGTTCCGCTCCCTCTTTTCCTTTTAAGGTCAGGGACTTCAAGCCTTCTCTATAGAAACCGAACGATTTATACAATTCGAGGAGCCCGTCATACAGCGATTTTCCCTGCTTTTTATAGAAGGCGCATACCTCAACGGCAAGCAGTGCTGCCTGGACGGCATCCTTGTCCCTTGCGAAATCGCCGATCAAGTAGCCGTAGCTCTCCTCATAACCAAATTGGAAAGCATATTCGCCCGATGCTTCAAATTGTTTGATTTTTTCTCCGATGAATTTAAAGCCGGTCAGCGTGTCGATCGTGTCAAGTCCGAAAGAAGCGGCGATGTCGCGCCCCATTTCGCTTGTTACAATCGTTTTCAGAACAACTCCGTTATCAGGCAGCGTGCCTTTCTGCTGTTTTTGCGATAGCAGATAATGCAGGAGCAGCGCGCCGGTTTGATTTCCTGTCAGGACCACGTACCGGCCTTCTTGATTCTTTACAGCGACGCCGAGGCGGTCCGCGTCAGGATCGGTTCCGATCAGTATATCGGCTCCTTTTTCTTCCCCGAGTCTGATCGCATATTCAAAAGCGGCGTGCTCTTCCGGATTAGGAGAAGATACGGTCGAAAAGTCAGGGTCAGGCAGCTCTTGTTCAGGGACGACTGTGACATGTTCATACCCGAGAGCTTTCAGGCCCCGTCTGACGGATTTGTTTGCCGTGCCGTGCAGCGGGGTGAAGATGACTTTGACTTCGGTCTCCTTTGCCAGATCAGGGTTGACGGAAATCGATGTCAGTTTATCAAGATACGCTTGGTCGATGTCTTCGCCGATCATTTTGATCAGCCCTTTTTCGGTTAAAGCAGCTTCATCGCCGGCTTCGATTTCCAGTTCGTTTTCAATCGCGTTAACATAGCCGATCAGTTTGTCTGCATCAGCTGGCGGAAGCTGCGCGCCGTCCTCTCCGTAGACTTTATAGCCGTTGTATTCAGGCGGATTATGGCTCGCCGTGATGACAATACCTGCAAACGCATTCAGTTCTCTTACCGCAAAGGAAAGTTCAGGTGTCGGGCGCAGTTCGTCAAACACGTACGTTTGAACGCCGTTTTCTGCGAGCGTTTTAGCAGCTTCCATTGCAAATTCAGGCGATTTGTGGCGGGAATCGTAGGCGATCACAACGCCGCGCTTTTTAGCTTCTTCGCCGTTCGCTCCTATGTATGCGGCAAGGCCTGTCGATGCTTTGCGAACCGTATAAACGTTCATGCGGTTCGGGCCAGGTCCGATTTCTCCGCGCATACCGGCTGTACCAAACTCAAGTTTTTTATAAAAGCAATCCTCTAGTTCTTTTTCATTTCCTTCCGCTTTCAAAAGAAGCGATTTTAATTCGGAATCTAAGTTTTCTTTGTTTTTCCAGCGTTCATAGCTCGTTCTCCAGCTCATGATTACCTCCAATGTTCCAGCTAAGTAATTGCAGCTTTTCTTTTATCATATCGACAAACAGCCGCTTTGTCCAAATTTAGCATGTCGAACGAAAAAAATGAGGCTGCCTGATCAAGACAGCCTCATGTCAGGCCATTCGATTGATTATTAACGAAAATTCATCAAGGCCATTTGACCTAATAAATCATCTGCTTTCCAGCGGGACAACAGCGTCGTGAAGAAGTCCATCCAATGCCTGGACATGCCGGGCCTTCGTTTCGCCATCCCAGTTCAGCTTCTCGCTCATGTAGTCCGTAAGGCTGTCTTTGTAAGTGCGGACCCAATTGATGTCAAAGAACAGCGCACCCGTTCTGCGTACGAAGAAGTCTGCCGGAACGGCTGCCATCTCTTCCTCGATCCCGTAATCCATTTCTGCTAGTACATGGACAGGGATGCGGCGTTCTGCTGCTTCATCTTTCAGCGATGGAATACGATCAAACAGGCGGTCTGCGTTCGAACCGTATCGTGCGGCGATCTGTTTGGCCGTTTCTTCGGACAGTCCAGCCTCGATTCCTTCGGCTGCTTTCGCTTGAATAAAAGCCTCCAGATTTTTGGAGCCGCCGATATGGCCGCCTGAGATCGGCATCGTTTTTGTTCTGCAAGGTCCGAAGTCTCTGTCGCCTTCTTCTTTTAAACGGTCTCTGACAAGGTCGACGATATGTTCAGCCATTTTTCTGTAGCCGGTCAGCTTTCCGCCGGCAATCGTGATCAGTCCGGATTCAGAAGTCCAGATCTCATCTTTGCGGGAGATCTCAGACGGGTCTTTTCCCTCTTCATGAATCAGCGGTCTGAGCCCCGCCCAGCTTGATTCGACATCTTCGGCCTTGATCCCCAGTTCAGGGAACATATAGTTGATTGCATTGATGACATAATCCCTGTCTGCAGTCGTCATTCGAGGGTGTTCCAGATCTTCGTTATAGACGGTGTCCGTTGTGCCGACATATGCCTTTCCGTCTCTCGGAATCGCGAACACCATGCGGCCGTCAGGCGTATCAAAATAAACGGCTTGTTTTAAAGGAAAGACCGATTGATCAAAAACAAGATGCACGCCTTTTGTATGCTGAAGATGTTTGCCCTCTTTTGAATGGTCTTTTTCCCGCAGACGGTCGACCCACGGCCCCGCGGCATTCACGATTTTTTTCGCGTAGACGCGGTACGTTTTTTTCGTGAAGACGTCTTCAATGACCACTCCGGTGACCTTGCCGTTTTCATAAATAAAATCGCTTACTTTTGCATAATTGACAGCCTCGGCTCCGAATTTAACCGCTTCTTTCATCACTTCGATCGTCAACCTGGCGTCATCCGTCCGGTATTCGACATAATAGCCGCCGCCTTTCAGGCCGTTCTTTTTCACGAGCGGCTCTTTTTGAAGCGTTTCTTCGGCATTCAGCATGCTCCTCCGCTCAGCTTTTTTGACGCCTGCCAAAAAGTCGTACACCCTCAGCCCGATTGAAGTGCTGAATTTGCCGAAAGTGCCTCCCTTATGCATCGGTAGCAGCATCCATTCGGGCGTTGTAACGTGCGGCCCGTTTTCATAGACGATCGCCCGCTCTTTACCGACCTCGGCAACCATTTTCACTTCAAATTGCTTTAAATAGCGAAGTCCGCCGTGTACAAGTTTCGTGGAGCGGCTTGACGTTCCGGCTGCAAAGTCCTGCATTTCGCAAAGTGCCGTTTTCATTCCGCGCGATGCGGCATCCAATGCCGTCCCTGCACCCGTAATCCCTCCTCCGATAATAAACACATCATATTTCTGCTTCGTCATATTCTGTAACATGTCGTCCCGTTTACGGCTTGAAAATAATGATTCCATGTTCATGTCCTCCCTTGTTGTCACGGTAAAAAATAGAAAAAGAGACCACAAACATCCAAAGCGCTGATACTGCTTTGGTGTTGTGGTCTCTCCTCTTCTCCAACCGTTTCTATTAACTTAATTAGATTGTAACATACATGCAGCTTATTTAAAAGCCCTAGCTGCATTCACAGCTTTCTTCCACCCGCTGTACAGGCTCTCACGCTCTTTTTCTTCCATTTTCGGTTCAAAGCGTTTGTCAAGCTGCCACTGGTCTTTGATCTCGGAACGATCGTTCCAGAAGCCGACAGCAAGGCCCGCTAAATAGGCTGAACCGAGCGCTGTTGTTTCATTGATTTCAGGACGTTCTACAGGGACATCCAAAATGTCACCCTGAAAATCCATCAGGAAGTTGTTTTTGACAGCTCCGCCGTCGACTCTCAGCGTTTTCACCGAGATCCCGGAGTCTTCCTTCATCGCGTCAAGCACGTCTTTCGTTTGATAGGCAAGCGATTCAAGCGTTGCTCTAACAAAATGCTCTTTCGTCGTACCCCGGGTCAATCCGAATACAGCGCCGCGGACATCGCTGTCCCAATAAGGCGTGCCTAAACCTACAAATGCAGGAACCACATAAACACCATCGGCAGATTCTGCTCTTACAGCGTATTTTTCACTTTCTTTGGCGTCTTTAAACATTCTCAGTCCATCTCGCAACCATTGAATGGCGGAACCTGCGACGAAGACGCTGCCTTCCAGCGCATATTCCACCTTTCCGTCGATCCCCCAAGCGATTGTCGTCAGCAGGCCGCGCTCTGACTTGATCGCTTTCTCGCCGGTATTCATCAGCATAAAGCAGCCTGTTCCATACGTGTTCTTAACCATTCCTTCTTCAAAGCAAGCCTGCCCGAACAATGCTGCCTGCTGGTCACCGGCTGCACCTGCTATCGGAATGTTTTTGCCGAAGAAATGATAATCGACCGTTTCAGCGTATACATGCGATGAAGGCTTGACCTCCGGGAGCATCGATTTCGGCACGCCGAGAATATCGAGAAGTTCATCATCCCATTTTAGGTCATAGATGTTGAACATCAATGTTCTTGAGGCGTTTGAATAATCTGTCACATGCGCTTTTCCGCCGGACATTTTCCAGATCAGCCAAGAATCGATCGTACCGAAGAGAAGGTCGCCGTTTTCAGCTTTCTCCCGTGCACCTTCCACATGATCCAAAATCCATTTCACCTTCGTGCCTGAAAAATAAGGATCGATTAAAAGGCCTGTTTTTTCTCTGATCGTCTCTTCATAGCCCTTCTCTCTCAATTCCTGGCATATTTCCGCCGATTGGCGGGACTGCCACACAATCGCATTGTAGACCGGTTTGCCGGTATGTTTATCCCAAACCACGGTCGTTTCCCGCTGGTTTGTGATCCCGATTCCGGCAATTTGTCCGGCTTCGATCCCCGATTCTGAAAGCGCAGAAGCGATCACCGACAGAACAGAGCCCCAGATTTCATTTGCATTGTGTTCAACCCAGCCGGGGTTTGGAAAATATTGCTGAAATTCCTTTTGTGCAATATGGACGATTTCGCCTGCTTTGTTGAAAACAATCGCTCTTGTGCTCGTGGTGCCTTGATCAAGAGACAAAATGTACTTTTCCATTTTTGAAACTCCCCCTTATATGTCTGTTAAGATTGCGTTTTTTTAAATGTTGACCGATTGATCAACCGATTGTTTTTTCATATGAATATAGAAACCTAACAATATCACAACTAGTATAACGCTTACAATCCAAAATGTGTTGGTGATGTGCCCTTTGAATGCGGCATTGTAAAAAACGCCTGCAAATGAACCGCCGAGCGCCGGTCCTAAAACAGGAATCCACGCGTACTTCCAATTTGAACTCCCTTTGCCTGCAATCGGAAGGACAAAGTGGGCAATTCTCGGCCCCAAATCGCGGGCAGGGTTAATCGCATAGCCTGTTGTTCCGCCGAGCGAGATCCCGATCGCCACGATCAGAAATCCGACAACAAGCGGATTCAGTCCGTCAGTAAACTTGTTTGCACCGATCGTTAAAAGTCCGAGAACGAGGATAAAAGTCCCCAATGTTTCACTGAACAGGTTTGCAAATGTATTTGGAATCGCCGGACCTGTCGAAAATACTCCCAGCTTCGCGCCTTGATCCTCGGTTTCTTTCCAGTGCGGCAAGTAGTGAATAAAAACGAGCACCGCCCCTAAAAATGCGCCGATCATCTGCCCCAAAATATAGGAAGGCACTTCTTTCCAAGGAAAATCTCCGACAAATGCCAGCCCCAATGTAACGGCGGGATTTAAATGCGCTCCGCTGATGCCGCCGACGGCATATACAGCCATGGCCACGCCAAGCCCCCAGCCGAAGACGATCACAATCCATCCGGATTGATGGGACAGCGATTTTTTCAAATTAACTCCTGCACAAACTCCAGCTCCAAAGACGATGAGCAGCATCGTTCCGATAACTTCCCCCCAAAATGCTGTCAAGGCTATCCCTCCTAAAATCTATTATGAAGTGTTATTCTAAGATGAACACCATGGGTTCACCTTCTTCACTGTGTCTAAAAGACCATAAAAAAACACAGCAAACTTTCTTTACATCATACTGAGTAAAGAACTGCTGTGGTCTCCGGGTCTCCGTCACAATGTATTAACTTAGTAAGATCGTATCGTATAGTGAAAGCGTTGTCAATAATTTTTCACATTTTAAATTTTTAGTTCCAGTAATTTTTCCATAAATCAGTATCTGAGGTGGTGACTGCGGACGCCCCTGCTGCAAGCGCCTGCTCGACGTCTTTTTCGGTACGGATAAACCCGCCCGCAAAGATCGGAATGCCGGTTTTTTCTTTGACTTCCCTGATCAATTCTGGTACCACTCCGGGAAGCACTTCTATATAGTCAGGTCTGTGCTTTTTCACCAATTCAATACTCTTCTTCATGGCGCTTGTGTCTATTAAAAACATGCGCTGGATCGCATACACTTTCTTCTGCTTTGCTTTGGCGATAACGCTTGATCTTGTTGAAAGAATGCCCGCAGGCTTCATTTCCTGGCAAATGAATTCCGCACCGTATTCATCATGCTTAATTCCTTGGATCAGATCGACGTGAACAAACATTTTTTTCCCATGGGATCTGGCCGCGCTGATGACGCCTCCCAGCTGACCAAGGTGGATGTCAAGCAGCACCCCGTATAAAAAAGGGCTGTCCAGGAATGTATCAAACTGCTTCATATTGCGCACCGCAGGTAAAATATTTTGATCGTGAAAACTCATGTTCCATCTCCTTCACTTGCTATCTAGCTTCTGTACTACACTAATGGAATTTCCGTCTCATTGCAATCCTTTATAAAACAGAAGCCTCTCACGGCCCCCGGGCAAATCATTTTACATTTACCTTCATTCATGTCCATAATTTAACACAACCAACTCGAATGGGGGGAATTTTTTTATGAAAGCGATCATCCATGAAGGAATCAAGGGCCTTTCAGGGCTGAAATATACAGACGTTTCCGACAAAACGCCCGGCCCGGGTGAGGTCAAAATCAGACTGAAAGCGGCCGGGCTGAACCACCGCGACTTGTTCCTCTTTCAGTCCAGGCAGGCAGGCGATGTCCCGTTTATACCCGGCTCCGACGGAGCAGGCATTATTGAAGAGACAGGTGAAGGCGTTCGGGACCTCGCCGTTCACGCAGAGGTGATCATCAATCCGAGCATCGGCTGGGAATATACGGATTCTGTTCCGCAAGTACCAGACATTCTCGGCGGCCCATCTGACGGGACTTTTGCAGAGCATGTCATCGTCCCGGCGAATCACGTGTTGAAAAAGCCGGCCCACCTTTCCTGGGAAGAAGCAGGCGTCCTGCCGTTATCGGCTTTGACCGCTTATAGGGCTTTATTTACGAAAGGACTTTTAAAAAAAGGCGAACACGTCTTAATACCGGGAGTCGGCGGAGGCGTCGCCACAAATGCGCTGCTCATGGCAAAGGCCGCGGGCGCGCGGGTGACTGCAACCTCCCGAAGCGAAGAAAAAAGAAAAGAAGCGCTCCGCTATGGAGCCGACTTCGCAATGGACAGCCGCGGCCTGTGGAAAGACAGCTTGGACGGGGAACGGGTTGATTTGATTCTCGACAGCATCGGTCCGGCCACTTTTGGGAATTATTTCGATGTCATCAAGCCGAACGGAAGGATCGTCAATTTCGGCGCCAGCTCGGGAGACAGCATCCAGCTTCCGCTGCGTTCGCTCTTTTTCCCGCAAATCAGCATCATCGGCACTTCGATGGGCAGCCTCGAGGAATTTCGGCAAATGATTGATTTTATCGAACGCCATTCACTTAAGCCTGTGATCGATCAAGTGTTTCCTTTATCAGAAGCGGTTCCGGCCTTTAAACGGATGAAAGACGCGGAGCAGTTTGGAAATATCGCTTTGCAAATAGGCGGGTAAACTTAGGGGAACGGCGGCTTGCCATGTCATCAGCCGCCGTTTCAAGTTGCCTTTTTGTTTTCGCCGGAAAAAAGGCCGCCTGAAAGATTCAGGTCAGCCCCATAATGAAAGCAGCCACAGCACCACCGGAAGAGTGGCGATGCTGAGCATTGTACTGATAAAAGTTGCACTTGAGACGATTTCCGGCTTTGTTTTAAACTGCACCGCCATCAAAGTCGTATTCGCCGCCGTCGGCATGGCCGCCGCCAGCACCATGATTTGTTTGACAAGGCCGTCGACGGGAAGAATCAGTGCAAACGCCAAGGCAATGAGCGGAGACACGAATAATTTCAGCAAAAGAGAGTAAGAGATTTTCCGGTATTCGATATGTTGAAAGGAAATCACCGCAAGCTGCATGCCGAGAATAATCATAATCGTCGGAATCGCGGCATCTCCCACCAATTTAATTCCCGTCATTAACTGTTCGGGAATCGAAATATGCCCCAGCTGAAAACATATGCCGAGCAACGCACCGTATGCAACCGGCATCCGGATAACCCTTGTCATCACGATTTTAAATCCGCCCGCTTCAGGGCTTCCTTTCGCTGCGTAATACATTCCGATCGTGCTCATAACAAGCTGCTGAAGCACCATCAGCACAACGGCGATATCAAGCCCGGCCGTGCCGTAGACAAGCAGGACGACGGGAGTCCCGTAGTTTCCGTTATTCATGAAAGCGGACGATAAAACGAGAGCGCACCGCTCCTGATTGGAATACCCGTGAACATATGAAATAAGATAAACAAATAGAATCAAAGTTAAACAGAGGCCGAGACAATAGACAGACATATAGATATAATCCATCGTCAGCTTGTTCTCATAAAACGTATCAAACGCTAAAAACGGAGACATTAAATACAGGGACATTTTAGATAGGTTCTGAATATCAAAATGAAGCAGCTTTTGTCCGATGAACCCGATCGCAAATATCCCGAAAACCGGCAGTAAAACAAACAGAAACTCCATGATGCACCTTCTTTTTATGTATAACCGTTCTCATTAATACTATCCATCATATAGAAAATTCCGTTTGTTTTCAACGGTGTTTCCGGCCCGGTTGCAGAAAAAGAGCTCCCGCATCCTAGCCCTGCTTGGCTAGATATGCGGCAATCTTCTTCTGTTCTGTCATGCGGCTGTGAGGAGAACTTGTTCACTCACTTTCCGTTTTCCCCTCAACCTGCAATAGCGAAGCCCATGCCATGCAGCTGTTTTGAATCTGCAAAGCTTCGCTCTATTTTTTCTTTTTTTATAGAGGGTTTTCCCTGAAACAGACAAACGATGTTGTCTGACCTTTTCTTTGTGATCCTCCCATACATGCCGGGTGATGACTTTCTGGCGGTTCTTTGATCTTGTACAGTGCTCAAACAATGGGCATGCGGAACAGTTTTCAGGATTTGAATGATATGACCGGCAGCCTTTTCAGTCAGTTGTTGAGTATGTAAGTGTTTGCCGGTTCGGGCAAAAATGGAACTGTCTTTTTCACTGTCATAATGAAACTTCCATATATCGCTCACCCCCGGCATCATTTCTTCTGCCGCGGGCAAATAAAAACCGCAGACAAAAGAAGACACCAATACCTCTACTGCCTGCGGGGAGTTGCGTATGTCCGTCTATTTCGATTTTAATGCGTGCGATAAGCATCGGTTAAGGAAGGACACGAACTCTTCCACAGGCTGAATGAACCATGAACTTTTCCTTGTGTATCACGTCCAGGTTGACGTTGCTGTCTCATTGTCATTTTGTTCAGCCTCCTTTGCTTTTTTCTTGTATGTTCCATCGAGTGGATTTGCCTTTTGTTTATGATACCTGCTTCAATTCTTTTCTGGAGCGGTCTTTCTTGTAGTATCCAATAAAATAAATGAGACCGACAAACACGGCTCCGCCAATGACATTGCCGATAAAAGCCGGAATGATGTTTCCGATAAACTGCCCCCATGAGAATGAGCCTGCAAAAATGGCTGCGGGAATCACAAACATGTTGGCGACAACGTGCTGAAATCCGATTGCCACAAAAGCCATAATTGGGAACCAGATGCCAAGGATTTTTCCTGCTCCGTCTTGTGCGCCGAAAGAAAGCCATACCGCAAGACATACAAGCCAGTTACAGCCGATGCCGGAAATGAGAACCTTGCCGAAGCTCATATCGAGTTTTCCTTGTGCAACGGCGATCGTTTTTTCTAAATAAGGACCTGTTTCAGTCAATCCAACCAAATGTCCGAAAAAGTAAGCAACAAACAGTGCGCCGATTAAGTTCATAATCGTGACGATTCCCCAGTTTACCGCCAATTGTTTTAGTGATATTTTTCTTGAAAATAAAGCCATCGCAACGGACATCATATTCCCTGTGATCAATTCAGCGCCAGCGAGCACCACAAGTATCAGACCGACAGGAAATACGGCAGCTCCGATCAGGCTGGACAGGCTTCCCCATTCTTTCGGCAGGTCGCCGATTACCCTGATATCAAGCAAGTACCCAAGCGCGATAAATGCGCCGCCTAAAAACCCCAATACAAGCAGAGAAGGCAGCGGGAGCTGTACTTTTTTCATCCCTGCTTCAATTGCTGCATCCGCTATTTCATCCGGTTTTCGAAAAGCCATACTAACACCCTCCATTATTTCTTCTTTTCCTCACAGTTATGGCAGAAAGACAATAAAAAAAGGCAGCACTCAAATAACCTGTGTCAACCAGGCGTTCGAATGCTGCCTAACTTGTATGCATACCCATACAACAAAATCAAGCAGAATTAAGATATTGAAAGAGAATATATACAGTTCGTGCATACATTCCATTGCTTTTGTCTTTTATAACTGTAGCAATATCCTATCAAATGTGATAAAAATGTGTCAACCCTGCTGCCGCCGCTTCTCCCTTGCGAATGTATAGTTCCCTTCATACTTGACGAGTTTCCTGCCGTCAAGCCACCAGGTGACATTGAAAAGCCGGTCAAGAAAATACCTGTCATGCGAAACAGCAATAATCGTCCCTTGAAATTGGCTTAATGCTTCTTCAAGCATCTCCTTTGATTCGATATCCAAATGGTTAGTCGGCTCATCGAGGATAAGCACGTTATGGTTTTGGTGAACGAGCTGTGCCAAGCGAAGCCGCATCCGTTCGCCTCCGCTTAAATCTTTCACTTTTTGAAAGACTGATTGGCCGAAAAACAAAAACTTTGCAAGCATCATTCTGGCTTCGCCTTCTGATGCGGAAACATGTTCACGGAATTCGGCTAAAACCGTGCGCTCTTCCTCCATTTCACCGACATGCTGAGTCAGATATGCAGCCGATAAATTGCTGCCAAGCTGCACGTCACCGCTGTCTGGCGTTTCCTTTCCGCTGATGATGTTGAGCAGCGTCGTTTTGCCGCTGCCGTTCTCCCCGACGATGGCTGCGCGCTCCTGAAAACGGACATGCATACTGAGCTTGTCAAAAAGCGCCCGCTCACCGAAGCTTTTGCAGACATCCTCAAGCCTGACGACATCTTTTCCGCTTCGTTCATCCATGCTGAAAGCTAAATCGATCTTTTTGCGTTCCAGTACGGGTTTTTTCACCTTCTCCATGCGTTCCAAAGCTTTTTCCATGCTTTTCGCTCTCCGGTGCAGGCCGTCATTCGGAGGATTGGCGCGATTCGCCCATTCCTTCAGCCGCTTGATCGTTTCCTTCATTTTTTTGATTTTCTTCTGCTGATCCTGATAGTCATGAAATTCTTTCATAAGGCGCTCTTCCCGTTCATCAACATAGTGTGTATAGCCGCCTTTGTAAAAGTGAAGCTCTCCCTGGTCGATTTCGAGAATTGAAGTAACCGATTCATCCAGGAAATAGCGATCATGCGATACGATGACCGCAGTACCTTTGTACTGCTTTAAAAAAGATGTCAGCCATTCGATCGATGTCAAATCCAAATGGTTTGTCGGTTCATCCAGCAAAAGCAGATCCGGAGCCGACAGAAGAAGCCTGGCAAGACCCGCTTTCGTCCGTTCTCCTCCGCTTAACTCCCGCCACTCGGCATCGAATAGCCGCTCGATATTCAAGCCGTGCGCCACCCGTTCGATTTGCGCGCTGATGCCGTAGCCGCCTTTTCGCTGAAATTCATCCTGCAAAGATCCGTACTTCTCCAAAAGGAGACTGAGTTTTTCCGCGTCCTTTTCAACCGACAACTGACGTTCAATCCGGGAAAGCTTCTGCTGTGTGTTCCATAATGATGAAAAAACGTCATACAGCAGCTCTTTTACCGTTTTGCTGCCGTCCCATGAAGGATTCTGCTCCAAGAGCCCCATTGATAATCCCTTTTTCCAAGTCACAAGGCCTTCATCAGGTTTCATTTGGCCGCTGATCAGCTTCAACAACGTCGTTTTCCCTTCCCCATTTCGTCCGATCAGACCGATTCGCTCCCCTTGGTGCAGGTCCCATGACAGCCCGTTGAAAATCGTATGTCCTCCGTATGTTTGCCCGACATGTTGCAAACTGCATATCATCATCTATCTTTCCTCCGCATCCCGTGAAGAGACACTGAGCATAAAAAAGACGGCAGAGCTTACACCCCGCCGTCTGCATCAGAAAATCCGATTGTGGCAGATGTCTCTCACTGGTATTTTTTCCAATTGAATGTGTAAAAAAGGGCAGACTGATCCCGTAACACACATTCCCCGGAAAAAATCGCGCGACAAATATACAGATGGGCTTGCATATCTGTCATACGCTTACCAGTTTGATTCATCTTTTCCACCTCCTTTTAATAGTTACAATATATGAAAAATAAAGAGAAAAGTCAATATGAAAAAGCCGGCCTCAAGCGGCCGGCACACGATTCTGCTATTTTTTATAATGTATCCTGTAGATGTCATGGCGTCTGTCCTTGAGCTGCCGGACCGTTCCGTCCTGCCGCTGTCTTCTGAGAATTTCCAGGTCGACATCGCCGATGACCACCATCTCAATGTTCGGATTGCATTCGCCGACGATTCCATCCCTTGCAAATTCAAAATCTGAAGGAGCGAAGATCGCGGATTGCGCATATTGGATATCCATATTTTCGGTTTGCGGCAGATTGCCGACCGTGCCGGAAATAACCGTGTATACCTGATTTTCAACCGCTCTTGCTTGAGCACAGTATCTGACTCGCAAATAGCCTTGGCGGTCTTCCGTGCAGAAAGGGGTAAAAATAATCTTGGCCCCTTTTTCGGTTGCGATTCTGCCGAGCTCCGGAAACTCGATGTCATAGCAGATCTGGATCGCGATTTTGCCGCAGTCTGTGTCAAAGACGCGTACTTCGTCCCCCCTGCTGATGCCCCACCATTTTCGTTCATTCGGGGTAATATGAAGCTTATATTGCTTTTCGATGGTTCCGTCCCTTCTGAACAAGTAAGCGATATTGTAGATCTTCCCTTCTTCTTCAACGAAGTGGGAACCGCCGATAATGTTGACATTGTATTTAACGGCAAGGTCTGTGAACAAGCTGATATAGTCTTCTGTATATTCGGTAATCCGCTGAACGGCCAGGCTCGGTGAGCGCTCTTCAAGAAACGACATCAGCTGCGTCGTAAAGATTTCGGGATAGACGGCAAAATCCGCTCCCGCGTCTGAAGCTACATCTGCATAGTATTCGACTTGGTTGGCAAACTCTTCGAAGGAATGAATCTGCTTCATCTCATATTGAATCACACAAATTCTCACCGGAAAAGCTGATTTGTAATAGCGCTTCGTCTGCGGCAAGTAGTCGACATTATTCCACTCCATCAATGTCGCATATTTGCTTGATGCTCTGTCATCCGGGAGATAGTTCGGGTTGATCCTCATCATCGTAAATCCGTTCAGCAACTGAAACGAAAGGACCGGATCATAGATCTGGTGGTGGATGACTTGTTCGACATACTCCCTCGGCGTCATCTCGGAAGCGTACTTATGATAGTTCGGGATCCTGCCGCCGATGATAATGCTCTTTAAATTCAAGCGCCTTGCCAGATCTTTTCGCGCTTCATAGAGACGGTGGCCGATCTTCATCCGTCTGTATTCAGGATGAACCATGACCTCGATTCCGTACATGTTTAAGCCGTCGGGATTGTGATTCGTAATATATCCGTCATCTGTAATATCCTGCCATGTATGTCTGTCATCATATTCATCAAAGTTGATCAACAGGCTTGAACAGGAACCGATCACTTCTCCGTCAAGCTCTGCGCAAAACTGGCCTTCCGGGAAGTGTTCCAAATGGCTTTCCAAATGCTCCCGTTTCCATGGGATCATTCCCGGAAAACAGAGCTCTTGCAGCCCGATGATGCTGTCGATATCTTTTTCTTCAATGTTGCGGATGACGATCTTTTTTTCAAAGCGGGAAAGATCCAGTTTTTCAGACACGTCCCATTCCTCCTCTGCCTTCTTTATGATGGATCGGAAATTTTTTCGATCAGCTGTTCCAGTTCCATTTCTGCCATTGATTCAAGCCGGTGGTCATAATGTTCGAACAGCAGGCTTTTCGTTACTTTGTTCGGTACAATGACACATTTCATTCCGGCCCTTTTCGCGGCGATTGATCCGTTGACAGAGTCTTCGAATGCAATGCACTCCTCAGGCTTCACACCGAGGCATTCCGCCGCCTTCAAATAGAGTTCAGGGTTCGGTTTGACTTCCTCAACATCATCGGCCGTTCTGATGCACTCGAAATCATCGTACAGACCGATTTGTTTCAAATGCTGGGACACCCATTTATAATCCGAGCTTGACGCCAGGCCGATTTTTAAACCGAGCTCTTTCGCCGCGGACAAATAAGCTTCCACACCGGGACGCGCTTTTTCGCTTTCCATTCTTTTCGTAAAACGCTCTTGCCTCAATTTCGTCAATTGTTCATGGTCCAGCTTTTTTTGCAGCTGTTCCTCCAGATAAGAAAACGGCTGGAATCCGGCGGCCGTGCCGATGACATTTCCCCAAACCGACATTGGCAGCTCTGAGCCGTGCTCTTCAAAAATTTCCTGGAGCACTTCATATTCGTGCGTTTCTGTATCTAAAATAAGACCGTCAAAATCAAAAATCACTGCTTTAATCATCGCGCTTTAGCCCAACTCCTTTTGACTGTTTGCACCATTCATTGTATCCTTCTTGCCGCCCCTTGAAAAGAGAAGACACTAAAAACCGGTATGTATAAATGAAGAAGAGCCTGCTGTAAGAGGCAAGCTCTTCCGTTCTTACTGAGTCCGTGCCGGAGTGGAAATGTTTGTAAGCGCCTGTCCGGCAGATTCATTGGACATTTCGTTTACCGCCAGATCCCCGAGTGCCAAAATGCCGACTAAATGGTTGTTATCGACGATCGGCAGACGGCGGATTTGGCTTTGAGCCATCAGCTGTGATGCTTCTTCAAGGCTCATGTTCGGATTCCCTGAAACAACATTTGTTGTCATGACGTTTGAAACAGGTGTCTGTCCATCCTGGCCTTCCGCTGTCGTTCTGAGCGTGATATCACGGTCTGTGATCATTCCTTTTAACACGCCTTGATCTACAACCGGGATCGCCCCTATATTATGGCGGCTCATCAATTCAGCCGCTTCTTGAACCGTTTGATTGGAAGAAATTGTCGCTACTTGTCTAGACATCGCATTGCTGATTGTCGTCAATAGACTGCACCCCTTTCGATTGTTAGTATGTACAGGTCATGCACATGCTAAAAAGGAAGTTGGCACCATTTCATTGTGTTTTCCGCTTTTTTCTTATATCATCTTTTCATAAAAAGAAGAGCTTTTCCGAAAACGGAACAAGCTCTTTCAATTCAGACAAACCCGGCTTTACATCAGCATTTTATTGTCGGTATTCACGATATGAAAGTCGGCAGATGTTAGAGGGAAGTACAGACCGCAGTCATTCAGCTTGCGGCAGTTTTTATCGAACAAATCACGGTCTTTCAGCACCCACCGGCGTTTCGCCTTAGTTAATAAGGCATGGATCAATTGCAGGCTTGTCATAATCTGAAACGCTTCATCGAGCGTACCTTTGTATACATCCTCTTTCAATTCAAGCACGCCCTGCTTTTTGAGTTCTTTTATTTTTTGTTTATTCAAGTACAATGGAAATATTTGATACAGCTCTGATACAAGCTCTTCTATATAAATTTCTTGTTCTTCAGTTGCTGCCTTTACAATTCGCAAATTGATCACCCTTCATCCCTTGTTCAAATCTCTTCAAACAGGATAGCATACATAAACAATGGGCTGTGAAGGTAAGTGTTTCCTAATGGCTGAACGCTTTTTACAGAAAGGAGCAGTAAAAATGAACCAAAAAAATCACAGCTTATTCTTCAGTGCAGGCAGCCGTCATCACGGCGAACATTTATTTGCATATTTAAAAAGAGAAGCGAAAGCATCGAAGCCTGTCATTCAATACTGGATCGCAAACGAGAAAGTTAAAGTGAATCATAAACCCGTAGATCATAACGTTCAGCTTGAGAGCGGAGACAGCGTGATGATCGATCTCAGAGAGGAAGAAGAAAGCGGAATCGCCCCTGAATACGGGGAACTTCCCGTCCTGTTTGAAGATGATCACATGCTCATTGTCAATAAGCCGGCGGGAATGGCGACACATCCGAATGAAGCTGGCCAGACCGGCACGCTGAGCAACCTTGTGGCGTTTTATTTTCAAATGAACGGGGAGGAGCGAAAAGTCCGGCACGTCCACCGTCTGGACAAGGATACGAGCGGCGCCGTCGTTTTTGCAAAGCACCGCCTCGCCCACGCCCTTTTAGACGAACAGCTGCAAAGAAAAGAACTGTCACGGACATATGTAGCCGTAGCGGAAGGGAAATTCAAAAAACAAACAGGTACCATTTCAGCACCGATCGGCAGAGACAGGTACCACCCCGTCAGAAGAAGAGTGTCCAATTCCGGACAGCCCGCCGTTACCCATTTTGAATCGAAAAGGTATGACAGCCATCACGATGTTACACTATGCAGACTGCAGCTGGAGACAGGCCGAACCCACCAAATACGTGTTCACCTTGCAAGCATCGGTCATCCTTTGTCAGGCGACACTTTATACGGCGGTTCAGAGGGGCTTTTTCCGAGGCAGGCTCTTCACGCGATCGAAATCAATGTCACCCATCCGATCACAAAAGAACGCGTCACTGTCACAGCACCGCTTCCGGATGACTTGAAAGACGAAATCGGACGACTGTTTGGTACGGTTGATTAAACAGTAAAAAAGGCTGTCCTCGATGGACAGCCTTAAAGCGGCTTTGCATAAATAATATAGCGCTCAGGCGCATTTCCGATATAAGAAAACGGATAGCATGTCGTTAACAGCAGCTCTTCTTTTTCACGCTGCAGCGTGATGATGGACGTGTCACTTTGGTCAACAATTTTCGTGTGTGTGATTTCATATTCGAAGCTTCCGTATGGAAGCTCAATTTTCAGCTTATCGCCGATTTCCAGCTCCCCTGTTCTGCGAAAAACCGTATCCCTGTGCCCCGAAAGAACAATTTGCCCGTTTTGTTTTGGATAATAGCTGCCTTTATAATGTCCGACGCCTTTCTCCAAATCATCGGGACTTGTCCCTTCAACGATGGGAAGCTCCGCGCGCAGTCTGGGAATATGGAGTATGCCTGCCGCTTCGCCGTTGGCAGGCTTAAATGAAGCGGGCGCTGAGGGGCGCTTTACCGAACGGACAGATTGACTCGATGCAATGACTTCTTTTGCTTCAGTTAAAGAAATATCGGTCTGTCTGTTCATATCGAATATCTTCCAGCCGCCGTATGCAAAAATGGCAAGCCCTGCTGTCATCAGCAGAAACGATAACATTTTGACTTTCATAGTCTTGCAATACCCCTTTTCCGTATATAAAGAATCGCTCCGAACATAAACGTCAGGAAGCCGTACAAAAGGAAGCTGCCGTAAGCTGCCGCCGTATCGGGTAGCTTGTGCTCTTCACGCGCGTCTGGCAGAAACGCATCATTTGACAGACCGGCCGTCTTCTCCTCCGGCGCATCTGATCCTTTACCGAGCATCACGCCCGCAACAGGAATAGCGCCGCTCTTTGAAGCATCGCCGGTACCGTCATGAACCGGCTTTTCTCCGCTGTCATTGCCGGGCTTTTCCCCATCGCCCTTATCTCCAGCCGGTTTTTCTTCGTCATTCGGATCAGCGCCTCCGCTTCCGGGTTTTTCTTCATCATCAGGATCAGCCCCGCTTCCGGGTTTTTCTTCATCATCAGGATCAGCCCCGCTTCCGGGCTCTTCTCCCGGACGCGAATCATCTTCTGCTAATTTTTTGATTCGCCCTTCCGCAGTATAAGCGATCGGTTCTTTAAAGCTTTTGACAAATTCTACTGTGGCTTCAATATCTTCCGGGCCTGTGACCGGATTTTTTCCAAGCCGGGAAATCGGCAAATACTTGCTTCCTGAAGCAGATGCCATAAAGTTGTTTACGGTCAGCGTATACGTCCGGTCTAAATCAATCGGTTTTCCGTCCTCAAGAAAAATATCCGCGGTTTTGTTTGTTTTCGGGTCCCACGTATAATTAAAGCCGCTGATTGAGTAATCCGGGCCGTAAGATGGGGATATTTGTGCGTCTATAATATCGTATAAATCCCTGCCTTTAATTTCAAGCCGGACGAGTACATTGCCGAAAGGCTGGATATTGAATAAGTCTCCCCATGTAATCGTTCCTTTTTTTAAATCTTGACGGATGCCGCCCCCGTTCATTAATGCGAAATCAGAATTCATCGCGTGCCGCATGCCGTCAGCAATCAGATTCCCGAGAGGGGTGTCTCCGTCATTTGAATAGCCGCCGGCCATATCGTGTGCGGCTTCACCGACTTTCTCGCTGATGATCGGCGCAACCATCCGCTCATATTTATCCAATATCTGACCGACCGCCGGATCCGGCTTGAGCTTTTCCTGATTCACATATTCGATTTCCGCTTTCTTGTGAACGATGTCTTTCGTTTCCCGGTCGATTTCAAGATCGACGACACCGATTGCCTTCCCGTATTCGTATGCTTGGACGATTAAAATATCATTCACTTGGCCGTTGACCACTTCATGATTATGACCGGCAAAGATGACATCAATCTCAGGATCTGCTTTTTTAGCAAGTTCGGCTGATTCACCGGTCACAACTCCGCCGTCCTGGGAAGCTGTCATATGGGCGAGCACCGCTATTGCCCGGACCCCTTTCGCTTTCAGTTCTTTTGCAGCCTGGTTGACGGCCTTTGCTTCATCTGTAAATTCAATTGAGCGAATACCTTCGGGCATGACCATATTGGCGGCCGCCTGTGTCACAACACCGATAAAAGCGACAGGCACTCCTTCAACTTCAATGATTTCATATGGAGGAAGAAAGCTTTCCCCGTTTGTTTTCAACTTGCAATTGGCGCAGACAAGCGGGAAATCCTGTCCGTCATAACCTTTTGTCCCTTTCCCTTCAGGGTGTTCGCCGCCGTTCAAAATGCGCAGCAGCTCTTCGGTTCCTTCATCAAACTCGTGGTTCCCGACGGTTCCTACATCAAATCCGATTTCCTCCATGATTTCAACTGTCGGTTCGTCCTGGAGCAGGGAAGAAACCGGCGAGCTTCCGCCGATCATATCGCCTGCGTGGACGATCAGCGTATTTTCCCGCTCGGCTTTTTTCTCTTTGATCAATGCTGCCGCATAATCCATCCTGCCGAATGTTCCATCCGTCCGGCCATCCCCGTTTAGATCGAGCTGATATTGCTGATCGATCTTTCCGTGCAGATCATTCATGCTTAACAGGCGCAGCGGAATATTGCCGCTTTGCTCTTTTTTCGAATAACCTGCAGCTTCCGCTTCTTCAGCCGACGCAAAGAAAATTCGTCTGTCCACCGGAATCTCTCGCCACTTTTCAGGCGCGACATACGTTTTTTCCGCAGAGTCTCCGACATGCCGCGTGAGCCCTTTGCCTTGCTCCCTGGCACGAAATTCAAACGGCATTTCGAGGAGCGGATCAGCGGGATTCCAAATGCCGATTTTCTCGTCTTTCGCCTTTTTGACGGCGTTTTGAAACAATTGATAGTCTTCATTACTTCCAACCGGCCAAATGAAATAGGTAACGGCCATCCCTTTTTGGACAAGCTGCAAATTCGTATTGACGCCGTCTTCAGTGATGACTTGGGCAAGCAGGCGGCCGTAGCTGTCTTTTGCTTCCTTGCCCACTTTCACGGTGACTTTGTCTCCCGGAGCCAATATAGACTGCAAATATTCCTTCGCTTTGTTGCCGTGCTTCAGCTGGTTTTCATCTAATTCATTTTTCGGCTTATGGTAAGTTTCGGCTGTATCAATGTTGACATAGCGGACTTTTGTAGATCCGAGAACCGGCTCTTTTAAGTGGATCGTATCACCGTCGACAACTCGTTCCACAACGCTTTCGTATTCCCCTTCAGCAGCGGGGGGCGGATGCGCGATACCGTCTAATTTCCGAAGATCTTCCTGTTTTCTCGGCAGAAGCTGTACCGTATCATAGCGGCTTAATACGCCGGTTATTTCGTACCATTGTCCTTGTTCTATCGAATCGGCGGCATTCGTTTGTTCCATCACCCTTAGCGTGAGCGGATGATAATTTTCATCGATCATCGTGATATTATAGCCGCCGCCTGCCGGCGCATCCGGCTTTGTTTCAATAAAGCCTTTCACCTTTACTAGCCGGCCTTCGTATTCAGCTGCCGTTCCCTGATCGAGCACATCTTTAATGGTCAGCGGAACAGGGTCGGGCAGTACCGCTCCTTCTCCGGTTACTTCAATGCCTGACGGTGCGGGAACGATTTCTGTCAAACCTTTGTATGTCGTGATCTTCCCCGTGACCGAAACGGACATTCCCTCTTTCAGCTCCGGAAAATCGCCTTGTGCAGCGGAATAGATATTGATTCCCGCCGTTCCGTCCTGAATAAATGTGGACAGCTTTCCGCCTCCGACAGCCGCCTGATCCGCAGTGACAATTCCTTTGATTTTGACCGTTTCATTTAAAAGCTTGCGCGCTTCGGCTATCGTTTTGATCTCAGGCTTGGCAGGCGGTACATCGCCTCCGGAAAATGTGATGGATTGAACAGATTTCAAACCCGGGGAATTAAAATATGTAGAGCGTTCGCCTTCGATGATGAGTTTTTTTCCGATGAGTTGAGGGTTTGTCTTTAAACCGAACTGGTCTCTGAAGGATGCGGGTATCTGCACGGGGAGTATATTCTCCGGTGATGTTTCCTCTTTTTTATCAGCGATTGCGAAGTTATAATCGTTCGCGAAATTTCCGCTGAAATGATAATGGCCGCTCGATACAGTGTGCCCGACGACATAGCCTTCAACGGCTGCATGCCCTTCGTTATGCTTAATGGCTTCTTCTACGGTAATCGTTTCTGAAGCGCGCGATACGTGTGCAAACGGCGTCAAAAAAGACGCAATCATCATAAGCGTGATCGTCAAACCAGCCATAAAACGACTCTTTAGAACATTGACCATATATTCGCCTCCCGTTTTTTGCTTCCTGTCAAATTTATCTGATGATTATAAAGGCCATATGATTTTTTTGTAAAAATTTTAAAAAAGAATGAGAACAGGGATGGCCGCATTCTCATTCTTTAATCGGAAGCTTCAATTTTACGATCGTTCCTTTTCCTTCTTCGCTTTCAAAGTGAATGCTTCCGCCGTGATTTTCAATAATTTTAAATGTAACCATTAATCCGAGCCCGGTTCCTTTTTCCTTCGTTGTATAAAATGGTTCCCCGAGCTTTTCAAGCACATCTTTTGAGATGCCCTTTCCCTGATCTTCAAAGGTGATGAATACGCTGTCTTTTTCAAAATAGGAACGTATCGTAATAAAGCCTTCAGCATCCTCCATCGCCTCGATTGCGTTTTTTAATATGTTGAGGAAAACCTGTTTCAGCTCATTTGAAACAGCGAGTATCTCAGGGAGATCTCCGCTCAGCTGTTTCTCGATCCGTACATTGTTCAGCACGGCCTGCGACTCCAATACCATGCAGACATCTTCAACAATCGAGTTGACCTGAACCGGATCAAATGTAGTCGACTTTGTTTTGGCCAATACGAGAAATTCGTTGATAATCGCTTCAAGCCTGATGAATTCAGACATCATCACTTCCGCATAGTCTTTTTGATATTTTTTAGACTGGATCATCAGCTGGAGAAACCCTTTCAGGGAAGTGAGGGGGTTCCGGATTTCATGAGCGATTCCGGCAGCGAGCTGCCCGACCGCTGACAGCATTTCCGATTTCATGAGCATTTTTTCAGATCGCTTTTGGTTTGTAATGTCCTCGGATATCAGCATTACCTGCTGAACGTTCCCCGCGCTGTCCTCCACAGGAACAAGGGAGATTTGCTCCCACCTGTCCTCTTGCTCCTCATCCTGGTAATTAAGTTCCCCTGACCATGGTTTCTTTTCAATGACACGTTTCCAGAAGCGATTGAGTTCCTCACGGTGAAAATGCTTGCGGTAAATGTCAAATACATTGCAGCCGATGATGTCATCCTGATGTTTTCCAAGCATCCGGCAAAAGCGTTTGTTTGCATAAGTGACCGAACCGTCGACAGAAGTGATCAATATGTTGGCCGGACTTTGATCAATAGCCTGCGAGCTGATATGCAGCGCCTCGTTTGTCATTTTCAGTTCAGTGACATTCGTGAACGTGACAACAATGCCTTCAACCTTGTTTCCCGAAGCATAATAAGGGATCATTTTCACGGCATACCAACCGCCGTTTGGCATTTCGAACTCTTTGATGACCGTCTTGTTTTCATAAAGCGTGCGCCTTAAGTCATCGGCATACTCCTCATACTTAAACCTCTCTGTCAGCTTATCTGCAGGTCTTGAAAGGTCCTCCTCTTTCAGGTCGAACAGATTGGCGGCTTCTGGCGTAAATAATTTCAATTTCAGTTCCTGATCCAAAAAAACGGCGGCGATGTTCGTGCTGGTCAGCAGATTGTTCATATCATTCTTCAGGGTGTTCAGCTCATTCACTTTCTTTTCAAACGCCCTGTTGAGCGCCGTCAATTTTCTGTTTTCCTCCCGCAGCTTTTGATTGGCAGACACCAAAGCATCGTTGGACGCTTCGAGCTCTTTTACCGACCGGTACAGATGTTGCAGATGAAGCTGACCGTCCTCTTCGCCGGATACCGGCGCGCGGGCGGCCCCTTCTTTTGATTTTTCGATAAACAGCACATAAAGCTTGTGATACTGACGGAAGAAACTTTTTAATGTCAAATGAACAAAGGATAGTTCACCGCTTAGATAAATCGGGACGTTTTTAAACGACACTTCTTTTTTCTCTTTCTTTGCCCTCTGTAAAGCGGCATTGACCTGTACGGATAAGCTCGCGGGAAAAACTTGATGTATGTTGCCTTTTGAGCTTTTCAAATATTGATCAGCACTTTCAGAGGATGCGACAATTTCTCCCCGGTCATTCAGGATCAGACAAGGAAACATATACTGGTCAATCAAGGAAAGATAAATATCATCCAGCTTATGAAAACCACTCAGTTCATTGATTTTCTTATAAACTTCTGTTTGCACCTTCGGATACACAGAATCATTACCAAATAAACCTGACATTTTTCCAACCGTCTCACTTGAGCCCAGCATTACAAAACTCCTCCTTTTCTAAGTGCAAAATCAAAAAGGAAAACACCTTTTTTTGCATTTTCTTGATGATTGGCAGCTGAAATCATTTACGGAGGGAGAATCCTTTACAGATCGCGCAGGGGCAATAAAAAATTTGCAGGCATCTTCTTTAAATGCCAAAGTTATTCATGCCGATATCCAGCCAGGCATTGCTATTCGATTGTTTTTCGGTCCTTATATGAACAATAGTGCATGAACACAAGACCAACATCGGCTTTATTCTTCTTCCGGCAGCCTTTATTTGAATCCGACCTGTTTCGGTTCATTTGTTTTTTCGGATATCAGACATCCATCTACTCACCGAATTCCTTTACTGCCGGAAACATGCGTGAACATTTCATCATCGCCCGGCAGATATGTGCTCCGTTTTACATAGTTACGAGGGATCTCAAAACCGGTCTGAATTTCCTCTCCTGATACTCAGTTTTTTCAGTTTGACGCCAAAATGACTGTTACTCCCATTTTCGACCAATGAGATGATAAACTGTCTTGAACACAAGACCCCCATAATATTTTCTTCTGAACTAAACTATTCGACGGTTAGAATAAAATCCCTTTAAATCCAGTTTATCGATTATTCCTTTTTTGAATAAACATGCCGGCAAAAACGAAATATAATAGTTGAATTACATTTAAGGAGGATACGTTAGAGTGGAACAGCAAAACCAGCCGCAAATGCAAATCAATCAAGGCAATGAAGGAATGCAGCATATGAATCACGGTGGCCACGAAGTGTTTGACATGCATGAAGTGTTGTCCGGAATGATCGGCGTTCTCGAGCAATATATGATGTTCAGAGAGCATGTCAAAGATCCTGAGCTGCTCGATATTTTGGAGAGGCAGCATCGGTTTATTTCTTCTCAGTACAACATCACGACAGAATGTTTCAGAACGGGGCAAAAGCCGAGTCAGGAAACGGCAACGTATATGATGAAAGAGGATCGCCAATTTGTCTACGGGTTAAAAGATGCCCAGCCGAAACAGCCGAAGCAATCCGTGCAGGCCATTGATGACGCATGCATCAGCAGCTTTATGCTCGGCTTGATGAAAACTTGTTGTTCGTCATTGGCCATGGCGGCTCCCGAAGTGACAAACCCTGTCTGCAGAAGGGTTCTGGCAGACCAGATTCCTCACTATATCGAAATGGCTTATGAAATTTTCCTTTATCAGAACAAACACGGATACTATCAAGTTCCTCAGCTTGCACCGCAAGACATGCAGAAGATGACTTCAGCATTCGCTCCGGTGCAAGGTCAGCCGCAAATGCCTCCGAACGGGCAGCAGAGACCTATTCATTGATGATGAAAACGGCACGGAAGGATGAAACCTTCCATGCCGTTTTTTTTGCTTCGTATTTCCGTTTGAATTCTTTTTCAAAACCTGTTAACGACTGACCGACGGCGGCCTTAAATCCGTCTTCAAAACTTCCCCGCTCAGCCGTTTCTTCGATAATGTCGAGGATGACACCCCTTCCTTTTTTCTCCGCGAGCTCTTCAATCAAATAATAACTTTATAAAAAAATATCGGTTTCATATCCAGTACGGGCTTTTTGCCACTGCCGGTCGGTCTTCAGCTTACTCAAGGGAACGACTGACGGCAAAGTCCGGATCTCTATAGTGTCATGAGCAGAAGCCCATTCCGCCACTCCTTCGTGAAACCAGAGCGGATAAGCTGCCGGGTCGGCATTCAGCTCTCTCAGCTTGACGTGAAAAGCATAATGGGTATACTCATGTACCAGCACCCGTTTGTACAGGAAGACGGCGAATCCCTCGCCGTTATTCAGATGCCTTCTCTCCTCGGGCAAAAGCCCGATCATCCGCATATCATTTGAGTAAAATCCGGTTATATCCTTTAATTTTGAAAATGACTCCATATCATCGCGGTTTGAAAAAAAGATCAAATCAACGCTGTCTTGAAGAGGACTGGCAAACAGTTCCCGATTCATGCCAGCGGCATCCCGAAGCGTCTCCTTTGTCAGCTCCAGGATCGGTCTATCTTCTTCAGCGTAATAAATACCGACACTTTCATATTTAACCATTTCCAGCGATTCTTTCAGTTTTTCTTTTTTCCCTGAAAGAACAGCCGCCTCTGGGCTCTCTTGGCTGAACACGACAAAAACAGCCAATAACAGAGCGGATAGAGTGCCCGCCATCATTAAAACAAAGGCCGCTTTCACCTCTCCCGTCACCGACTATCCCTCCATCCGCGTTATGCTTCTCTGTACTACACACTATGCGGGATCGTTCAGGAAGTGGCCTGTCTGAAAAGCGGCCAATAAAAAAAGCCGCGTTTGCGGCTTTTTTATCATTATCTTTGATTCGGGAAGACTCTGTTGATCGTTTCACCAAATTCTTCAAACATGCCCTCGATCGGTTCGCCATTTTGAATTCTGTCGCCATAATTTCTCATCCGGTCAACAAAATCAGGATTTGCCGAAACGAAAACATTGTTGATGTTATTGTCTGTTTCTTTAACCTTTTTCGAGATTTTCCCTTTCAGCTCATTCGTCACGTCGCCTTTCGGATTGCCTTGCAAAACGACCGCCACATAAGCGTTGCGGTTTGTCACAATGACGTTTGCGTTTCTGACTTCTTTCAGTTCTGTCACTTTGTCTGCGGCTTTATCCGCCACTTCCATATTATTGTCTTCCCGATTGGCATCGCGGTTGTCTGTCACATTCATTTGGTCATTAACATTTCTGCCGTCATTGACATTCGTGCGGTCGTTGTCTCTGTTTGTTACATTTTGAAGCGCATTGTCCTGGTTGCGTCGGTTGTTATCCGCCCCCTGATTTGCCATGCCGCATCCGGCTGTGAACAACAACGGAAGGAGCAAAGCAGCAATCGCGCTTTTTTTCATATTGAACATTAAAATTGCCTCCTTTAATGATTGACGTATAGGTTTTTTCTTTTTCGTGTTATTTATTTGTCTAAAGGATATTTTTTATACGCGACTTTTGTTATGATCTTATTGAATGAAAAAATACCCAAATTAATCCGGAGGTGTATACGAAATGGAAAAAGCGGAAAGCATTTTGCATGTGCTGCGCATTAAAGACTTTGCGGTCCATCCCGATGAGACGCAGCTTGTTTTTGATACAAACCTCAACGGAACTTCAAACCTGTGGGCGATGGATCTCCCCGATACGTATCCATATCAGCTGTCATTTTTGAATCAGGATTCAAAAGGAATCGCCTACAATCCCGACGGCTCTATCCTTTTTGCCGGTTTTGACAATGACGGAAACGAACAAAGCGGGCTGTACAAGCTTTCTTCAAAAAACGGGTCGCTACATTCATTAAACGGAAATCAAACAGATCGTCACTTCGAGCCCATCCCTGTGCAAAACGCAGTTTACTACTCTTCTACAAAGGACAATCCGACATTTTTAAATACATACAGATACGATTGTCTCACTGAAAAAGAAGAACTTATTTTTGAAGGAAAAGATGGAACTTCAATACTGGCTGATGTAAGCCCGGGCGAGAAAGCCGTCAGCATTCATGTCTACTATGTCAACAGCCACAATGTCTGTATGATCCATACAGCTGAAGGTGTGACGACAGGAATCGTCCCCGATGAAACGCTGCATCATATGGTTTATTCTTCTCATTTTGCATCTGATGATCGGTTATTCGTCACGACAAACTACGAAGCCGAGTTCTCATACCTTGCCTTGTACACTGTTTCATCCGGTATTTTTACGCCGGTGCTTTCGATTGACAAAACTGATTTAACATCCATCCACGCTGACCCAAATGGAACTTTCCTTTATCTTATTGGAAAAAAAGGTGTCAAAGAGGTGATGTATGAGTACAACACAGCAACGGGAGAAAGCCGGCAGGTGGACTATCCTTGCACATCCATTTCGAAAATACATTGCGCCTCTTCGGGTGCGCTGTACATGCTCGGCTCGACGCCGACCAGGCCGGCTAACCTCTACGTATTAATGAAAGGACAGGCAAAATGGCGGCAATTAACGAAACATTCGGTTCCGGGCTTCTCCGAACAGGAGCTGTCATATCCGGAAGTTGTGACATACCCTTCTTTTGACGGCCTGGCAATAGAAGGACTGCTGTTTAAGCCCGCCCCGGAAGAAGCGAACGGCTGGACGATTATTTGGCCGCACGGCGGACCGCAAGATGCAGAAACCTTTATGTTCTACGACATCTTTCAACTCGCTGCGAAAATGGGCTACCAGTTATTCGCCCCTAATTTCAGGGGGTCAGCAAATTACGGTTATTCATTTTTTAAAATGGTCGAACAAGATTGGGGAGACGGACCGCGCCTCGATATGACCGCGGGCATCGACTGGCTTATCGATCAAAAGCTTGCGGACCGCGAAAAACTCTTTTTGATGGGAGGCAGTTACGGCGGGTATATGTCGCTTTTGCTTCACGGGAGGCATCCCGAGTATTTCCGCGCCGTCGTCGATATATGCGGAGTCAGCAATCTGTTTTCGTTTGTCAAATCCGTACCTGATTTCTGGCAGCCGATGATGGAAAAATGGGTCGGCAATCCGGAGCGGGATTATGAAAAAATGAAAGCCGATTCTCCTGTTACATACCTGGAGAATATGACTCAGCCGATGCTGATCATCCAAGGCGCAAACGATCCGCGCGTCGTAAAGGAAGAGTCCGATCAGGTTGTTGATCGGTTGAAAGACATGGGGCGGAATATTGAGTATCTCGTTTTGGAAAATGAAGGGCACGGTTTTTCTAAAAAAGAAAATAAAATGAAAGCCTACCGCGAAATTTTCGAATTTTTTGAAAAGCATCGCTTATATCTCACGGCACAGCTTGAAGAATAAAACCGATCAGGACAGGGGATGGTATACGTAAAAAGGAGGTTGACCCTTTGTTTAGAAGAAGATCAGGCATCCATCCCGCTGTATTAGTTTTAGGATCAGCTGCATTAACCGCAGCTTTTTCTCCCGAAATCCGCAAAAGATTAACCGGCATGTTCGCGAAGAGCATGGGAGCGCGGCAGCAAGGAAACGGTAGCAATCAGACGATGATGAATCCGGCTGACATGATCAAACAGGCTTTCAATACCGGAGGACAATCACATGAACACCGCCAGTCAGGCCATACGGCAAACGACCAGCATCAATCAGGCCATATGACTGCCCCGGTGAATGTCATGAACGATCAGACTGCAAATCAGACGATGTTCGATGACGATCAAAGCTATTCATAAAAAACGGCCCGCACGCGCTATCAAGCTGTGCGGGCCGTTCTTCTTTTACACTTCTGCTTCAATGATATTTGTACGGTCTTGGTACGTGTCTTTTTCAAGTTCATTTGTTACTTTGCTCGTCACAAGTCCTGACGTCATGCTGCCGCTGACATTGAGAGCCGTACGCCCCATGTCGATCAGCGGCTCAACCGAAATCAGCAGCCCGGCAAGCGCTACAGGCATGTTTAATGCCGAAAGGACGAGAAGCGCTGCAAATGTCGCACCTCCGCCGACGCCTGCCACTCCGAAAGAGCTGATCGCAACAACAGCGATAACCGTGAACAAAAATGACGGCTCAAGCGGATTTTGTCCGACAGTCGGCGCAATCATGATCGCGAGCATTGCAGGGTAAATTCCGGCACATCCGTTTTGTCCGATGGACAGCCCGAAGGATCCGGCAAAGTTTGCAATGCCTTCAGGAACACCAAGGCTTCGTTGCGTTTTAATGTTCAGCGGCAAAGCGCCTGCGCTTGATCTTGATGTAAACGCGAATACAAGGACCGGAAACGCCTTTTTCAAGTATGTGACAGGATTTAAACCGCTGAATGTAATGAGCAGCAGGTGAATGATGAACATGACGATCAGCGCCGCATACGAAGCGATGACAAATTTGCCGAGCTTGGCAATGCTGTCGAGGTCGCTCGTTGCAATCGTTTTTGTCATGATCGCCAGTACACCGTAAGGCGTCAGCCTCAGAATCAAGGTCACTACACGCATAATGATCGCATACACGGCATCAACCATCTTTTTGAAAAGTTCAGCTTGTTCAGGCTGTTTTCGATTGACCCCAAGATAAGCGATCCCAAGGAAAGCCGCAAAAATAACAACTGCGATCGTTGATGTCGGTCTTGCTCCCGTAAAGTCTAAAAACGGATTCCCCGGAAGAAGCTCGACAATTTGCTGCGGAAGCGTTTTGGCTTCCATGTCCTGCGATTTCTGTTCGAGTTCCGCCCCTCTCATGGACTCCGCCTGGCCTTGATCCACATGGACGGCCTGCAGGTCAAAAGCAAGCGCGGACGCGATACCCACCGCAGCAGCGACGGCTGTCGTCGCGATCAAGAGCCCGATGATCAGTCCGCTGATTTTTCCGATATTGTGCGTCAGTTTAAGCTTTGTAAAAGCACCCAAAATCGAGATGAATACAAGCGGCATGACGATCATCTGCAAAAGCTTGACATAGCCGCCGCCTGCAATATTAAACCAATCAGAAGTCTGCGTAATCGTTTCTGAAGACGAACCATATATAAAATGCAAAGCGAATCCAAAAACAATTCCGATTCCCAGAGCGGTAAATACCCGCTTAGAAAAAGAAACATGCTTTTTTTGCATCATATAAAGGAGCGCCATCAGGCCGAGCATGACGATAATATTAATAACAACAAATAATGTCATGGTAACAAAAGCACCCCCAGAATTTTATACATTTAAAAACTATAGTACAACAAACCTGATTGGTCAAGTAGGAATTATCGATGCATTTCAATATATGACCCGGGAATCAATTGCGCGACTGACATTTTATTCGCCGATGTCTTTCAGTGGAACAAATGTCGGCAGCTGTGCACCGTCAAACTCTTTTTTGATCAATTCAGCGGTATCGTCTGATTGGTACAGCTCGACGATCTTTTTCAAATCTTCGCGATTCCGGTCTTCTGTTCTGGCCGCAATAATGTTGATATATGGTGTCGCTGTTTCGTCTTCCAGTTTGATCGAATCTTTGACAGGATGGAAGCCGGCGTCAACCGCTATGCCGTTGTTGATGACGGATGCAGCGACATCGGGAAGCACGCGTGGCGTTTGCTCTGCGGCCACCGTTGTGATTTTGAGTTTTTTCGGATTTTCTTTAATCGCATCAAGCGTTCCGTTTCCGTCAAATCCGTCCTTTAATTGAAGCAGGCCGGCGGACTCCAACAGAAGCAAGGCTCTGCCCATGTTCGTCGCTTCGCTCGGAACGGCGATTTCCGCGCCGTTTGGTATATCGTCAGGCGAATCATACTTCTCGGAATAAATGCCCATCGGAGCGATGATCGTTGTGCCGATTGGCGATAGTTCAAGATTGCGTTCCTTTTTGAATGCATTAAAGTAAGATATCGTCTGAAAAGCGTTGGCGTCAATGTCACCGCCCGCCAAAGCCTGGTTTGGCTGAACATAGTCAGAGTATTTGACGATTTCAAGCTTTAAGCCTTCTTTCTCGGCTTTTTTCTTCACAAAGTCCCAGATCCTCGTATCCGTTCCGCTGATGCCGATTTTAATGGTTTTCGCATCAGAGTCTGCCGCGCACCCTGCGATCACTCCCGCAAGCAGCAATAAGATCACTACAAATGCAAATTTTTTCATCATAGCCGTCTCCCTCTCTGTTTATCTTCTTCTCAATTTTTTTGACAGCACGTTTCCGGATGTCTGCAATCCCTGCACAACGATGACGAGAATTGCAACCGTGATGATCATCGTCATTGTGTCAAATCTTTGATAGCCGTATGTGATCGCCAAATCCCCAAGACCGCCGGCACCTATCGCACCAGCCATCGCCGACGCTCCGACCAATCCGACCGTTGCTACCGTAAAACTCAGCACCAGCGAACCGAGCGCTTCCGGAATCAAAAACCTGAAGATGATCTGCCTCGGAGTCGCTCCCATTGCTTCAGCAGCTTCAATGACTCCCGGATCGACTTCAAGCAGAGAGTTCTCAACGAGCCTAGCGATGTAAGGCCCAGCATAAAAAGTCAGGGGAACAATCGCTGCCGTTGTGCCGATGGACGTCCCCACAATCAGCCTTGTCACCGGAATTAAAGCAACCATCAAAATGATAAACGGGACGGACCGGAAAATGTTAATGATCATATTGACAACCGTAAAAACTGCCGGATTTTCAAGCAGATGCCCCTTCCTTGTGACAACCAGCAAAATGCCGAGCGGAATGCCGATCACGCTTGAAAATAAAAGCGAAAAAACTGTCATTTGAATCGTTTGAACCAGTGCGTCAATGATTTGGTCATATGTAACAAGCATGCTTATACCTCCCTGATGCGAATGTTTTCTCTGCGTATATATTCGAGCGCGCGCCCGATTTCACCATCTTCCCCCTGCAGTTCGACCGTCATGCTGCCAAACGGAATTCCCTGAAGCTCTGTAATCGTTCCGTGCAGAATGTTGACTTCTACGTCAAATCGCTTTGCCACTTGAGAAAGAAAAGGCTTCCCAGAAGATTCACCGACAAATTGAAGCTGGTAAAGGTGCTTCACATTTAATTTTTGAATCGATTCAGGTATCTCGTGGTCGATGGCTGATTTGACAAAGCTTTTCGCCGTTTCGGTTTCCGGCGCGGAAAATACGTCAAACACACTACCTGATTCAATAATTCTTCCTTTTTCAATGACCGCGACTTTGTCGCAGATTTCTTTTGCCACATTCATTTCATGGGTGATTAACAGTATCGTGATGTTATATTGTTCGTTGACGCGCTTCAGCAGCTTCAAAATATCGCCGGTCGTCTGCGGATCAAGCGCGGATGTCGCTTCATCGCAGAGCAGAACTTCCGGATTTGTCGCCAGCGCCCGGGCAATGCCGACGCGCTGCTTTTGGCCGCCCGAAAGCTGATCCGGATAATCGCGGGCTTTATCCTCAAGCCCGACAAAACGGAGCAGCTCCGTCACTTTTTGCTTTATTTCGGCTTTCGGCGTTTTGACAAGCGCGAGCGGCTCTGCGACATTAGCAAAAATCGTTTTTGAATTTAGCAGGTTAAAATGCTGAAATACCATGCCGATCTTCCTTTTTACAGTGCGAATCTCTGCTTTCGACAAGGACATTAAGTCTCTTCCGCCGACGAAAACCTTTCCGGCCGTCGGTTTTTCAAGGAAGTTCACACAGCGGATCAGCGTGCTTTTCCCTGCACCGCTGAATCCGATGACGCCGTATATTTCCCCTTTATCCACATGAAGGTCGACTCCATTGAGCGCATGGACCTTCTGTCCGCCACTTTCATAGACCTTTTCAACGCCTTCAAATGTAATCATGATGATCTTCCTCCTCTTTTTGGCTAACAAAAAAGGCTTCTTCTTAAAAATAAGAAGAAGCCTTTGACGACACAAAGTAAATAGAGTGGGTCCGCTCTCTTCTTATCTTCCAAGCCCGTACGGCTTGTTGGATGTGGCACAGTATTCTGCTGTTTGCAGAACCCGCTGCCGAGGTTTCTCAGGGCCAATTCCCTCCGCCTCTCTGAATAAGAAGTGTTGTTGCATGAAGTTTTACCTAACTTTACAGCTTCTTTGAAATGTTGTCAATCAGATTCGTGAAAATTTCAAAAACTCTCTTTTCAATGCTTTATTTCTCACCCTGATCATTAAATTTCACTTTTTTTAAAAAAATTGTGTTTAGCAGTTGTAATTTCGCTTAAACACTGGTAAAGTAAAGGTAATTATTTTTGTTCGAACTATCTTTAAGAAGAAAGTTTTGTAAGAGTTTTCGTCTTGGAAGTTTGTTTTAGAGCAAGAATAGTGAATTTAAGCGTTATCGCTTTAGGAGGAAATTTCATGCTAGAAGGTAAAGTAAAATGGTTTAACTCTGAAAAAGGTTTCGGATTCATCGAAGTTGAAGGACAAGACGATGTATTCGTTCATTTCTCTGCTATTCAAGGCGAAGGCTTCAAAACTTTGGAAGAAGGCCAATCTGTATCTTTCGAAATCGTTGAAGGAAACCGCGGACCACAAGCTGCTAACGTAACAAAAGCGTAAGCTGTGAACCGCTGATCTTCATACAGGACTGCTGACCGAATGTCAGCAGTCTTTTTATATTTTAAAAAAGCCTCACGCCCGGAAACCGGCGTGAGGCTTTTTTTGAGAATACCGCTTATGAAGCAATGTCTCTTTTTGTGAATACACCAAAAGCGAGCACATGAAAAACGAGAAAATAGACAGCGAGCACCACAATCGAGAATCCCAGCGTCATATCTGAAACAAGCGGAGATCCGTCAAAGTATTGAGTGAGATCAGTGTTGGCAAATAAGATGTATTTCACCCATTCAAATTTCGTCGCAAGCAAGTTTGTCACCGTTCCGCCCATTGCCAAAAGAAAAATTGAAATACCTACGGCAAGCGAGCTGTTTCTGAAAACCGTTGAAATCATAAAGGCCATAGTCGCCATCATCAGAAGCGAAATTGAATTCAGCAAATAGCTGCCGGCCAAGTGCAGCAGCAGGCTTTTTTCTTCAACTGTTCCATCGGTGTACGCCAAGTGAACCTGGCTGCCGTCGCCTGTCCCGAATAAAGCAAGGCCTGTGATACCCGCGCATGCGAACAGAATGAAAAGCAAAGCCAATGCAAAAAGCAGGACTGTAAAATATTTTGCCAGCAGAATTTTAAAGCGGCTGATCGGCCTGATGACAAGCAGCTTCACCGTTCCCCAGCTGAATTCATTCGCAACGATTCCCGCCGCCACCGTGATCACAAACAGACCGGCGAGGGGAATGATGCTGCTCGCGTCGCTGATGAACGACAGGGCCGAATAGTCCCCGTCTTCCGGCAAATCGTGCTTGATTCGATACTCATTAATGGCGGTCGACCGTTCATAGCTTTTTTCAAGTGCCGGATTATTGACCCCTTTAAGTTGTTCTTTCATATCTTTATTTTCTTGCATCAATTCTTTTTTCCAGTCCGGGTTTTGGTCTGTCTCTCCGATCGTCTTTGCGAGAACGCCCAGCCCGATGGCAGATAACAGCAAAATCCCGATCATGACGTATGTGCCTTTTCGATTAAAAATTTTGATCCATTCATTTACGATGAGATTAAACATGCTGAGCTTCCTCCTTATCAGCGGTGATTTCCAGGAACCGGTCTTCCAGCGATTTGTTCACGGCCTTCACTTCATATAGGCGGACACCGCTGTCTGTCAAGTGTTTGATCAAATCAGGCACTTCATCCTTTTGAAGGCTGAGCTCTATCCCGCCTTCCGCTTCGTCAACCTTCACCTTTCTGAAAGCAGCCGCTTCCCGCAACAGAGCCTGATTATCATCCGCTTGAATATAATAGCGCTTCTTTTCATCCTGAGCGGGTCCGTGCACATGCTGAATATCCCGGAGCTTTCCGTTCTGGATAATGGCGATTCTGTCGCACATCAGTTCCATTTCTGAAAGCAGGTGGCTTGAAACGATGACCGCCATACCTCTTTCTCTCGTCAGCTTTCTTAAATGATCGCGGATTTCCCGGATACCGGCCGGATCAAGCCCGTTCGTCGGCTCATCGAGAATCAACAGCTTCGGATCGTGCAAAAGGCTTTGGGCAAGGCCGAGCCTTTGTCTCATTCCTAAAGAATACGTTTTGACCTTGTCGTTGATCCTGTTTTTCAATCCGACAAGCTCGACGATTTCGTCAATTTTCTTTTTCGTCACACCTTTCGTCATGCGCGCGTATTGCTGAAGGTTTTGGTAGCCTGTTAAAAACTTATACAGTTCCGGATTTTCAACGATCGCTCCGATATGCCGTGCAGCCTTTTCAAAGTTTTCTTTTACGCTGACGCCGCACACGGCGATTTCACCGGCGGTGATGCCCATATGTCCGACAATCATCCGGATCGTCGTCGTTTTTCCGGCGCCGTTCGGACCCAGGAAGCCGAATATCTCGCCTGCCCGCACGTCAAAGCTCAAGCCGTCGATGATCTTTTTCCCTCTGATCGTTTTTGATACATTTTTTAATTCCAAAAGTGTTTCCAATGTTTCTCCTCCAGCCTTTTCAATATTTTTCTTCGATAAACCGTTTCAGCCATTCCAAAAGCGACATTCCCGATTCCTCGCGCAGCTGTTCGACATCCTTTTTTTCTTCAATTCGGCCATTTAAGACGACGATGACCTCATCCAAAATTTGTTCAATCTCATGAATTTCATGGGTGGCGATGACGATTGTCTGCTTATCAAGCTCCAGATATGTAAGAAGGCTTTTGACTATCGACTCCCTCACCATCGGATCAAGACCGGAAAATGGCTCATCAAGCAGCACGACCGCTGCATCGCGCGCCAATGTGAGCGCGAGCTTCAGCCTGCCCCGGTTGCCTTTGGAAAGCTTGCCGATTTTTTTATCCCCGTCGATTTTCATGTCCTTTAAAAGGTCCCACGCTTTATTTATACGGAAATCGGAGAACTGGGTTTCATAAAAGTGAATCATATCCTTGACCCGAAATGGATCGTAGAACATATCAAGCTCTGTTAAATAGGCGATGTTCTTCATCTCTTTTCTGGCTGCCGGCCGTCCTCCGATTAGCACCGTGCCCGAATCCGGAAACGAGAGCCCTGTGATCAGCTTCAAGATCGTAGATTTGCCGCTGCCGTTCGGTCCGGTCAACCCGTAAATTTTCCCGGGAGAAAGAGACAGATCGGCCTCTTTGAGCGCATACTCTTTGCCAAACTTCTTCGTGACATTTTTCAGCTCAATCTTCATTTGGGATCTCCTTTCTGAAGATAGCGGTCAAGTTCTGACAGCATGTCTTGTTTAGACAAGCCAAGCTCTTCCATGCTTTGGACAAATTGCCCGATAACTTCCGATCTCATCTCCCGCTTTAAATCATCGATGACTTCCGTATGTTCAACAACAAAGGTTCCCTGTCCCCTTCTGGTCTCCACCACGCCCATCCTTTCCATCTCATTGTATGTTCTTTGAATCGTATTCGGATTTACTTGCGTCTGAACAGCCAGCTCACGGACCGAAGGCAATTTTTCTCCCGGCTTGATCTCTCCGCGGATCATTTTTTTGAAGAGCTGTTCGGCTATTTGTCTATAGATCGGCTTTGAAGCAGAAAATTCTTTTTCCATTCTTTCACACCTCAACTCTTCTGGTCAGTAATTTGCAGGAGAGATAGAAGAGACAGACGCCTAAGACTGCGTAATACACCAGGAGAATACCCGGCAAATCAACTTGAGAAAATGTAACAGTCCATCCTGAATGTTCGTAATGGAATTTGAATTCAGCTGTTAAAGAAATGCCCCAGAATTTCTGCAGTTTCTGGAACAAGCCGCTCTTGATGAACAGCGCCTCGATTAATCCGTAAACATTGTAGATCAACAAGGGAATGATCCAGCGGATTTTTTTGATAGCCGGATATTTTCTGAGCGCTTCATATATCGTCCACAGAAACATCACCCATGTAGAAAAAATAACGGAGCCTAAAAAGACAGCGATATTGACGAGAAGCAAATCCAACACGGAAAACATGTTGTCGCTGCTGGAGAGCAGAACGCTTCTGACAATCAGCCCGAAAATGAATAAAACAGCGTGGGAAATCAATTGGTATACGGCAGCTGAAACAAGCTTTGACAGCAGCAAAAGCGCACTGTTGTTCGGATTATATAACCAAAGCTGCGTTTTCCCTTCCAGCCGGAGCTGAGCAAGCATCATCAAAGGACAAAACAGGCTATGAAATACTAAAATGGTCACAAGCGCCCCAAAGAGAGCCATTGATTCGCCTGTATAATGAGCAAACCCAAAGCTTGCAATAATCGCACAAATCATGCACAGCATCCAAACTAAAGACCAAAATCTGGCCATGAGAAAATCTTTTTTAAATAGGCCGCTGAAAGATTGCAAATCATATCCTCCTCTACTCTCTGTATCGGTGTACTACGACAATAGTACACTGATACAGAGAAAATCGCAATCAATATTTCAAAAAAAATGCAAATAAAAAAGCAAACCCGCTGGCTCCCAGCGAATTTGCCTTTAATCTTGTTCCCGTTTTTTCATGGATTTTAGTGCTTTTCGGTAATCCATATCGTCCATTTCCGTCTTCTCGGGTTGTTTTTTTTCCTCTTTTGGGTGTTGAAGTTTTTGCAGGATCTCTCGATAAGTTTGATCATTCATCTCGAACGGATCTTGCTGAGCGGCTTCAACTTGCTGAGGCTCTTCTTCTTCCTGAACCTGAGGAATGTCAGCTGCAGCTGCAGCGTTATCCTCATGTTCTTGTTTATCGTGAGAAGACGCCGACCGCACATTAAATACCACCAGACCGATAATGACGAGGACAGCAGCGATGATGGTCAATATAATGGTCATGTCAAATCGCTCCTCACTGTCCTGCTGTAAAGCTGTCTGTCACCTGGGCGACGCGTCTGCCTAAAGCCCGGCCCAGCTCCAGGCCTTCCTCGCCGATCAATTCGTTACTGTCGACAGGACACGTAATGCCTGCACCGTAATAAGACCCGTATAGGGCATTTTCAGGTACATTTCCAGGCAAGCCGACGATCATCATTCCTTGATGAAGCATCGGTGTTATTAAATTGAGCATTGTCGCTTCAAGACCGCCGTGGGTCGTCGCCGTTGTGCAGAAGACTGCGCCGATCTTATTGATCAGCTTTCCTTCCGCCCAAAGGTAGCCGAGCCTGTCGATCCAAGTTTTTAAACCGGAACTGATTGTACCGAAATGGCCCGGGCAGCCCCAGATGATGGCGTCCATTTCTTCGAGCTTTCTGATATCCGCCTGGCTGACATGATCGATCAGCACGTCTGCAGCCTCATGTTCCCCTGCGCCTTCTGCAATGGCTTCGGCCAGCTTTTTCGTATGCTCGCCTTCACTGTCGTAAACAACATAAATTTTCATGTCAGAACCTCCTCATTTTAAGATTCTTTCGCTTCTTTAGGAGCCGGAAGCAATGTCAGCTCCTCCGCTTTGTTCTTCCTGTGCAGCTTGTCTTTTCTGACATCCCTCAAAAACAGGCTGAGAACGAGACCGATGACACAGAACCCGGCCGCCCACATAAATGCGTCATTAATCCCCATGACATTCGAGTTGAGCTGGGCCTGTCCGGTCAAATATTTCACGACATATTGTTGTGCTTGTTCGAGAGATATATGCATCGATTGCGCTGTTGACTGAATCGTTGACTGCAATGTGCTCATGAATGACGGATCAGCCGTATTTGTCTGATCAGCCATTGATGCATAGTGGAATGTCGTGCGATTTGTATAAATCGTCGTGATCAAGCTCGTTCCGATCGAACCGCTGATTTGGCGAAGCGTATTCGACATCGCCGTTCCGTGGCTGTTTAGATGCTGCGGAAGCTGGTTCATACCGGCAGTCATAATCGGCATCATCAGCATGGACATCCCAAACGCACGAATCGCATAGATCAACACGATGTACATATACGGTGTATCGATCGTAAGCGTCGTAAATTCGTAGGTCGTCACAACGGTGATCAATAAACCGACAATCGCCAGCGGCCTTGGGCCGACTTTATCAAATAAAATTCCTGAGATCGGCGACATCACAAGCATGACGAGTGCGCCCGGCAGCATAAGAAGCCCCGACTGAAGCGCAGTAAAACCGACCAGGTTTTGCAAATAAATCGGAATCAGAAACATTCCGGCATACAAAGCAACTGTAATGATGGCGTTGATTACGCTTGACAGTGAAAACATATCGTATTTGAACACTCTGAAGTCAAGCATCGGCTCTTTCGATTTCAACTGCTGGATGATAAAAGCGGCAATGCCGATCACACCGATCACAACTGTGGAAAGTACGATCGGATCATCCCAGCCGTCTGAGCCGGCTTCACTCACGCCATACAGCAACGCCGCAAATCCGACAACTGAAAGAATCGCGCCTGCTGTATCCAATTTGATTTTTTTAGGCTCCGTCATATTTTTAAATAGGAAGAACCCTAAAATGATGACGATGACACCAACCGGCACAAGGCCGTAAAACATGATCCGCCAGCTGTAGTTTTCAATGACCCAGCCGGATAGAGTCGGACCGACAGCAGGAGCAAACATCATCGCAAGGCCAAAGATTCCCATTCCTTTCCCGCGGCTTTCCGGAGGAAAGATAAAGAGAATCGTCGTCATGACCAAAGGCTGAAGTATGCCCCCGCCGACTGCCTGAATGAGGCGTCCGGTTAACATCGTCGAGAAATTAGGCGAAATTCCGCATATCAGCGTTCCGGCCGTAAACAGCAGCATTGCTGTTAAAAACAGGCTCCGTCCGCCGAACCGCATAATCAGGAAGGCTGATAAAGGAATCAAAACGCCGTTGACAAGCATATATCCGGTTGTCAGCCATTGAATCGTTGTGGCGCTCACATTGAATTCTGTCATGAGATGAGGCATCGCCACATTCAGCAGCGTTTGGTTTAAAATGGCCAGAAACAAGCCGGCCATTAATATGATGAGCAGTGACATATTTCCTTTTTTCTGAGAAGCCACTTATGACATCCTCCTTTCGCTCGTTTTTATTTCCCCCGGTTATTTTGAAATTTTCACGGATGCGTTCATTCCCGGCAGCACTTTGTCAGACGGGTTTTTGATTGAAATTTTCACAGGTACTTTCTGCGTCACTTTCGTGTAGTTTCCGCTTGAGTTGCTTTGAGAAAGCAAGTCAAATGTTGAGTTTGTCGCATAGCCGATTTCTTCGACATTTCCTTCAAATGTAGTGCCTGAATCACCGTCAACGACGATATCGACTTTGTCCCCTTTTTCGATATCTTTCAGGTCGTTTTCTTCAATGTTAGCTGTAATGTACAGATGATCCATGTCGATTGTTTTCGCAAGCGTTTGACCGGCTTGTACGATCTGGCCTTCTTTCGCTTCGTTTTTGACAATCGTTCCGTCCATGATCGACTTCACGTCAACCGTTTGTTCTCCTTTGATTTTCGCTGCTTTTTCGTCCTTTGAAACTTTTGATCCTTCTTTCAAATCCCAATCTGCGAGCTTCCCTGATGCAGGCGCCGTAATGTCGGCCATCTCACCTGCCACGTGCGCTTCGTCGGTTTTCACATAGCTGATGCTGTCATAATAGAAATACGCACCTCCTGCTAAGATGGCAAGCACGATGATGAGTCCGATAATGTTCGTCGCAATTAAACGTCCTTTGCTCATGTTTTATTTCTCCTTTCATATCCTTATATTTTGGATGAAGCCGGTTTGATCGGCTCCCTCGGTTTTGCTTTTCCTATTTCCTGCCCAGCAACTTGCGGGACGTGTACTGAATAAGTTGTTCAAAACTGAGCAAGAAAGATCGGAAGCGGTAAATTTGTTTTTACCTCTGCACAACAAAATAAATAGTTAACAAGATTAAATATTAGTTAAAGTAATAAAGAATGTCAATAACCTTGCACTTAAAATTTTGATTTAAATATTTTCCAAACAAAAAACCTCCGACAGCGGAGGTTTCATTCACGTTTTTTCATGTATATTGGTGCCGTTCTTCATTGCTGAAGAAGCTCTTCAGAGCCTGAAAAACATCAGCTTTTTGTTTCAGCACATAATACTTGAATTTTTCATTTTTAATATTTTTATAGGCAGACATTAAAGTTGAATGTCTGTTGTACTGGTTGACTTCACCATAGCAAAATATATTCGCTTTCTCCATAATCTCTCCGACAAGCTTGACGCACCGCGCATTGTCGGATGTCAGATTATCGCCGTCCGAAAAATGAAACGGATAAATGTTATAGCGTGTCGGATGATATTTGTCTTCGATCAGTTCGAGGGATTTGCGGTATACAGATGAACAAATTGTTCCCCCGCTTTCCCCTTTCGAAAAGAAATCTTCTTCTGATACCACTTTGGCTTCTGTATGATGGGCGATAAACTCGATATCGACCGTTTCATACTTTGTCCGTAAAAAACGTGTCATCCAAAAGAAAAAACTTCGCGCCATATATTTTTCCCAAACGCCCATCGATCCGCTCGTATCCATCATTGCGAGCACAACGGCTTTTGATTCAGGCTTTACAGAGTCATTCCACGTTTTAAATTTTAAATCTTCGGGATAGATCGGATAAAATGAAGGTTTTCCCGTCATTGCGTTTCGTTTAAATGCGCTGAGCATCGTTCTTTTCTTATCGATATTGCCGGTCAAACCCGTTTTGCGGATATCGTTGAACTCAATATCTTCCACAACGATATCATCGCGTTCTTTCTGCTCTAAATTCGGCAGCTCCATTTCGCTGAAGAGCGCCTCTTCCAAATCGATTAACGAAACTTCCGCTTCATAATAATCTTCACCGGCCTGATCGCCCGCTCCCTGGCCTTTGCCAGCGCCCCGTTTATCAGAACCGTCCCTTGCGACGATATCTCCTACCTGGCTGTCGCCGTCTCCCTGGCCGGCATGTTTATTTTTATCATAGTTATAGCGGATTTTATACTCATCTAACGACCGAATCGGAATTTTGACAACATCTTTGCCGTTGGACATAATGATGCTTTCTTCTGTAATCAGGTCAGGCAGATTGTTTTTGATCGCGTCCTGCACCTTTTTCTGGTGACGCTGTTGGTCATCATACCCTTTTCGGTGGAGGGACCAGTCTTCCTGAGAAATAATAAATTGGCCATTGTCTTTATGGGACATGAATTCCCCTCCTTATTGATAATCCCTTAAATGGCTTTCGTTTTACAGATCAAAACCATGCAAATGCAAGTCTAAAAATGGTTATTGTTATCTTATGCAGATATAAATAACTTTTGACAAACAATTTTGAAAATGGGACAAAAGGACCCGCCCTTCTCCGGACGGGTCTTCAAATTACCGGTTTAATAAGCTTCCTACATATTTTAAGAGCTCGTTTGCGCTTGTCGAGTTGTAGCCGTGCTCATCAATGAGACGTGCGACGACCTCGTTGATTTTCTTGAGCTGCTGTTCGTCCGGCGTTTTTGTCGACGTCGTGATTTTGACAACATCTTTCAAGTCTGCAAACAGCTTTTTCTGAATGGCTTCCCTGAGCCGCTCATGCGAATTATAATCAAACCGCTTCCCTTTTCTTGCATAGGCAGAAATGCGAATGAGAATTTCTTCACGGAATGCCTTTTTCGCATTTTCAGAAATGCCGATTTGTTCTTCTATTGACCTCATCAGCTTTTCATCTGGATTCATTTCTTCTCCAGTCAGCGGATCGCGGAGCTTAATTTTATTACAGTACGCTTCGACATTATCAAGATAATTGTCCATCAGCGTTTTCGCCGATTCCTCATAAGAGTACACAAACGCTTTTTGGACTTCTTTCTTCGCCATTTCGTCGTACTCTTTTCTGGCAGCTGAAATAAAGTTCAAATAGCGCTCGCGGTCTTCTGTCGAAATCGATGGATGCTGGCCGAGTCCTTCTTTTAAAGAACGGAGGACATCAAGCGCATTGATCGACTCCATATTTTTGCGGATGATCGTCGACGAGATCCGGTTGATGACATAACGCGGATCGATTCCGCTCATTCCTTCATCAGTGTATTCTTTTTTCAAATCCTCGACATCGACTGAATTGTAGCCTTCAACACTCTCTCCGTCATACAGCCTCATTTTTTTGACGAGATCAATGTCTGACCGCTTCGGCTCTTTCAGCCTTGTCAAAATTGAAAACATCGCGGCCACTTTTAGCGTGTGCGGCGCAATATGAACATCAGACACATCGCTTTCAGCGATCATTTTCTCATAAATTCTTTCCTCTTCCGATACTTTTAAATTATATGGTATCGGCATGACAATAATCCGCGAATGGAGCGCTTCGTTTTTCTTATTGGATATAAATGAACGGTATTCGGTTTCATTCGTGTGGGCTACGATCAATTCATCCGCTGAGATGAGCGCGAACCGGCCCGCTTTGAAATTCCCTTCCTGTGTAAGCGATAAAAGGTGCCAGAGGAATTTTTCATCGCATTTCAGCATTTCCTGAAATTCCATCATTCCTCTGTTCGCTTTGTTTAATTCTCCGTCGAACCGGTATGCGCGCGGATCGGATTCCGATCCGTATTCGGCAATCGTCGAAAAATCAATGCTTCCCGTCAGATCAGCGATATCCTGCGATTTAGGGTCTGACGGACTGAACGTGCCGATCCCCGTCCGTTTATCCTCTGAAAAAAAGATTCTTTCAACCTTCACGTCTTCTATTCTTCCGCCGTATTCCTGTTCAAGCCTCATCATGTTCAACGGGGACAGGTTGCCTTGAATGCGGATGCCGTATTCATTGTAAAAATCGTCCCGCAGATGCTGAGGGATTAAATGAAGCGGATCTTCGTGCATTGGACAGCCCTTAATCGCGTAGACAGCCCCTTCATCTGTAAGTGAGTATGCTTCAAGCCCCCTTTTCAGCATGGTGACCAAAGTCGACTTTCCCCCGCTGACAGGGCCCATCAAAAGCAGGATTCTTTTTCTGACATCAAGGCGCTTCGCGGCCGGATGGAAGTATTCTTCAACTAGGCGTTCCAAAGGCTCTTCAAGACCAAACAACTCTTTGTCAAAGAAGCTGTATACTTTTTTGCCGTCTTTCTCTTCAATGCCGCTGTCTTTAATCATATTGTAAACGCGGGAATGAGCAGATTGCGCGACAGTCGGATTTTCTTTTACGATTTCCAAATATTCAGCGAAGGTTCCTTCCCATTGCAGACGCTGCTCTCCCTCTCTATACTGTTCAATCTTTTTCAATATATCCATAAGAACCTCCTATATGATGATAAATGCAAGGTGCCAAGTGAATCACTGTTACATTCACTCTATGCGGAGATGTCCCTTTAGATGCTTTTCTAAGAAAAATGAAATGTACTTTCCTCGAATTGACAAGGATGGAGCAAACCATTCATAATAAAAGCAGAAAAGTTCCGTCCGCATGTGCTCCTGCGGTACGGCTGATCGCATCGGTGCAGCTGACAACAAGGGATCAAGGATGAGAGGGGGATTTCAATGAGAACGTTGATCATGATGGGGGTCATCCTCGCGTTTCTCGTATCCATTTTTACTGCCGGATATGAAAGCAAACCCGGGAAATAAAATGAAAAAGAAAAAGGGACGGCTCACCTTTGAAGCCATCCCTTTTTTCGTAACATAACACTGTTTTATTCTTGTCGATCTTCATTTACTTCAGACTTTGGAGATACCCGATAGCTGCTTTTGTATTCAACTTTCTCAATCTTGCATCCGGGTCCTATATGCACGCGGTTTCCCCTGACCATCTGGGCCTCCGTGTTTTCCAAGTAAATATCGTCTCCTTCAATTGTCCCTGCCGAGAGAAAGCCTCCGTTTCTATTAAACAAGAGCCCGCGTTTTTTGACGATCTTAATATCCGTACCGCCGATATCGCCAATCGAACTGTTTCCGTACTTTAAGCCGATGTCAATCATGCCGGCGTTCAGCAGACCCTTTACATCGAGGCTGCCTGTCAGTGTAAAATCCTCTGCCTCGCAATCGCCTCTTACGTTCAGCGCGCCTTTGACATCGCACGTTTCAGCTGCCATATTACCCCCGACATTGATGATGCCTTTTACGGCTGCATCGCTGATGTCGGCGTCCTCAGAAACATCCGCCGTGCCGTATACTCTGGCTTTGTCAGCTTTCAGCCTCCCCAGGATCTCTGTTTCCCCGTGTACACTAAAGCTTTTGATTTTCGCATCGCCTGAAAGTTCGCTTGTACCGTGTGTACTGAATTTTTCACACTCAATATTTCCCGTTATCGTTCCTTCACCTCTGATAAGAACATGATGGAATGATCCACCTCCGGCATTTCCGGATCCGTGTATTTTCAAGTCGTGTTTCTTCATGTCCTATCCCTCCGCTATATTTTCCTTTTCTCTCCGACTTTTGCCGTTTCCGCCACCCGGATATCTTCCTTATACTCAATCAGGCCGATGTCGCAATGTTCGCCGATGATAACCGAATTGCCGCGGACAACTTTTGCAGTTGTATTGGCGAGTTCGATTTGATCCCCTTCAATCAGCTCGGCAGACAGCCTTGGAGGAGAAATAAGCGGCGTTAAAAACGAGAACAGCTTCGATTGATGTGCTGTGCAGACGATCCGCCGGCAGCCGATTTCTTTCACTTTACTTTCGCCGCCGTGAACCTTAATTTCGATTTGCTCCGCGTTTAAAAGCCCGTCGATTGTAAAATAGCCTTCCGCAGAAAAATGTTCCACTTCACAGTCTTTGCCGATCGACGTTTTTCCGCGAACGATCGCCTCGTCGCCTTTCACATGTCCGCTAATCCCGGCATAGCCTAAGATTTTAAGCTTTTCTGCTTCGACATCGCCATCCACCTTTGCAGAACCGTCGATTCTGACCTTGGAAGCTGCGATTGCGCCGTTTAGTTTTGCATGGCCGCTGATTCTCAGCTCATCCGCTTTTACGTCTCCGTTTACAGTCCCGGTGCCGCTGCAGCTGAACTTTTCACAATCAATATCACCGTTAATCGTTCCTTTGCCGTTTAATTCAACCGTTTGATACGTGCCTCCGCCTGAACTGCCAAATCCGTTTATCAATAAATTCTCCATCTTTGATCCTCCATTTACATAAATTTTGTCTTCAATTCTTCGCTGCTCGCCGCCAGATTGATGTCAGCGGCTACCTTGACTCCCTTTTCCAACACAATGCTGCCCTCGGTGATCAGACATGTTGCAACGCCGAGCTTCCGAAGCACAATCAGTCTCCCCTTGTTTTCCGCCTCATTCGACATGATGACATCCAGCACCATTTTTCCTTCATCCAGGCTGATGTCGCCGGATTGGAGCAGGCCTTCCAGCACGTAAGCCGCAAGCGCTTCTGTCAGATCAAATGGATCATCGCGTTTTCCGGTGCATTCTTCAAAAAACGTCATGACCGCTTGTGAAACGATGCATTTTTCAAGCAGCTCCTCGCGGCTCGCGTTTAGTTCGGTCAGACCCGGTGAGAACATTTCCGCCATCTCATCAAGGGACAGGTTTTCTTTCATGCTTTGGATGGTTTCAATTCTTTTTAAAATGTCTTCCCTCGGAAAAAACGTTTCTTGTCCGGTGAACGTCGACTTCCGGATAAACCACTCTTCAGGTATTAAATTTTTCCGTTTCCATCTGTATAGCTGCCCGTACGAGATCGAAGTCAAATCCAGCAGCTCTTTTTTTGAAATTAAATCATCCTGAACCATCTGTTTCAGCTCCTTTACACACATTGTAACATAACACTGTTACATTAGAAAGTGAAAAAAAAAGCCCCTTATTAAAAGGGGCTCTTTACCTGGTGAAGCTTAAGTCAAATCTCTGTAATTCTGCTGGCGAAGCGCCTCATACACGAGGATTGCTGCAGTGTTTGATAAGTTCAGTGATCTGACATGCTCTGTCATCGGCAGGCGCAGACAGCGATCCATGTTTTGTTCGATCAGCTCTTTCGGCAAGCCGTTCGTCTCTCTGCCGAAGACAAAGAAGTAATCTTCGTTTTGATCTGAATAATCAAAGGAAGTGTGCGGTTTTTGACCAAATTTTGTAATGAAGAAAAAACGGCCGTCAGGATGAGCACTAAACAATTCATCCAATGAGTCATGGTAGACGACATTGACAAATTCCCAATAATCAAGACCTGCCCGCTTGAGCATTTTATCGTCGGTTGAAAAGCCGAGCGGTCTGATTAAATGAAGCGTTGTATCTGTTGCTGCACAAGTCCGTGCGATATTTCCTGTGTTTGCAGGAATTTCTGGTTGATATAGTACGACATGCAATGCCAAAGTATTCACCTCTGTTTTTCTGATCCGCTGTTTATTATACCACTCATTACGATTTTGTCGTATCATCTGATATATGAAAAAACGCATATCGAATCGATGAAGTATAAGCTGGCGAATCCTCGTAAGACCAGTACCTCATCCGGCAATCGTGCGTTTGCGCGTTCACCAGCGGCATATTGCTTTTATCCTTCGCCGTCACAAGGGCCACGTGGTCAAATCTGCCGTCTCCGTTAAAATCATAGCAGATGACATCGCCTTCGATCAGCTCTCTGGCAGCCGGCTTTTGAACCGCTCGGAGACCGGCTTTTGATTGCTTCAAAAAGGTTCTGAGCGAATGAGCGACAGTCCAGCTGTAGCTCCAGGAATGGTTTTGCATCCACCAGCCCTTGCCTCTGTTCGGATAGCCGCGCATCGGCGCATCTCCGGCCCTTATGCACTGGGAAATAAAGTTTGTGCAATTGTCTTCAAAGTTTTTGTAAGCAGGATTTCGTTTATTCCAATACGTTTCCGCATAGCGCACCGCGGCCAGCCGGTCATAGCGGAACGCCCTTCCCAGCAATTCGCGCATCTCATCATCGCCGCTTTCAGGCTTAGGATAAGACTGTGCGGCCGGACGCGGGGTCTCGGAGTCTTTGATGACCATCTGATCATACAAAAGGGCGTTTCTGTCTTCCATATGTTCTTCCATATACATATCATCCCCGTCTTTGCACAAGTATGCGGTATGGGTTTGATAGTTCACATGTGACGCGCCGTCTTCATCAAGCCAAAGCTCTTTTACAGCTGCTTTTATATTGGCCTTCACGATCTGCACGCCGCGTTTTTGAAAAAGCCTCCGCTTCCGTTCAATGACTTCAAAACCTCCGGCATCCCGCCAGTTTGTTTCATCATTGCCGTTGATTAAGTAATGAAGTCTGGCTTTCAGGAGCTGTTCGATGATCTGTTTCAAGGGCTACACCACCATATGTTTGTTAATTCATTTCTCATCATTAAACATATGTCAGGACAGCCCTCAATTAGTCGCACTCGTTTCTCTTAAAAGACCGATGCCTTTTTGGATTTCAGCTTTCGCTTCTTCATCCTGCTCATGCGCGAGCGCGCGCTCCAATTCACCCATCACTTCAACTCCGCCGATTTTTCCGACCGCCCATGCGGCGGTCCCCCTGATGACCGGCCGCGGATCTTTGTGCATCAGCTCAATCAGTTCAGGGAGAGCGTCCGTTTCTTTAAAATGGGCAAGTGCGATAATCGCATTTCTCTGAATCGGCTTTTTGCCTCTCCATGAGCCGGCCACGCGGCCGAATTTTTCTTTAAATTCGCGATTCGACATCGTCAGAAGCGGTTTTAAAAGCGGCTTGGCAATCTCAGGGTCCGGCTCCATTTCAGGATGCAGGTGAAAATCGACCCCTTTATTTTTCGGGCATACCATCTGACACGTATCACAGCCGTAGATCCTGTTCCCGATTTTCGTACGGAACTCGTCGGGCAGAAAACCTTTTGTCTGCGTCTGAAAAGCGATGCAGCGCTGGGAGTTAAGCTGCCCGGGGTTGACGAGCGCGCCGGTCGGGCATGCCTCGATGCACTTGTTGCATGAGCCGCATTGGTCTTCGATTCTCTCATCAGGCTCGAATGGAATATTCGTAATCATTTCCGCCAAGTAAACGTAAGACCCGAATTCAGGGGTAATGATCATGCAGTTCTTTCCGCTCCAGCCGATGCCCGCGCGTTCTGCGACAGCTCTGTCTGAAAGCTCACCGGTGTCAACCATCGATTTCGTTCTGACATCGCTGCGCTGTGCTTTCAAAAATTCCTCAAGCTGATCAAGCTTTTCACGCAGGACATGATGATAATCCTTTCCCCAGGAAGCTCTGCAAAAGATGCCCCTTCGTTCGCCTTTCTTGCTTCTCGGCGCGTCTTTCATTTTTGAAGGGTATGCAAGGGCGATGGCGATAATCGACTTCGCCTTCGGCAAAAGCAGATCCGGGTTCGTCCGTTTTTCAAGATCGGGTTCTTCAAAGCCTGATTCATAGCCAAGGGCCCGGTTCTCAATCAATCGTTCTTTTAATGTTTCAAATGTATCTGCACTGGCGAACCGGATTTTATCAATGCCGATTTGTTGTGCGAATTCGATAACATCCTGTTTCAGTTTTTTCACATCCATCGTGCAGAGCCTCCTTTCTTTGTTTTCGTTTTCGCTCTCTGTATAATAGAGTGTACCATGACACGGGAGTTGAGTTTAAATTGGAACTTCGTTTGCAAATTGCGCCTGCTATTTTAAATCGCATTCCTTCATTTAAGGTTGGCGCTGTATTATATCAAGATATTGAGATCACCGGCTCCCCGCAAATGCTCAAAGGCCGGCTCCGCCTTTTTCAGGAATCGCTGTTTTTTGACTATGCTGATCACAGTCTCGAAGATGAATCGGCCGTAAAAGAATGGCATGATGCCTTCAGGGAGCTGAACCCGTCTTTTTCTGGCCGGGAAAGCGGACTCGAACGGATGTTGGAAGACATCAAAGAGCAGCGCTTTGTCGAGCCGAAAAATTCAGCGGTTGATCTGAGCCGTTTTTTCTCTCTCAAATATTTGATTCCGGTTCATATATATGATGCCCGGAATTTGAAGGGTCCGATCAAAATCGAACCCGGAGGCCCGGGCGAGATCATCACGTTCTCCGATGATTCGGGAGCATTCGGCACGATCACCGAAAACCTCAGCCTTCATCATGCAGGAACGGAAACAAAAGATGCCTTGCAGCTCGTCTTTTTCAGGCCGTCATTATCTAAAGAAGAAGCCCGCCGGCTGCTCGAGTCTTTGACAAAAATGTTTGAACAAATTCACGGCGGCGAACACATCTCAGCCGTCTTTCCGTAAAAACCTGTTCTTGAAGAGAGCGGGTTTTTATGATGATTTCATACATGAAAAAACGCAATGCTTCGTTTAATCTGAGAAACGAAACACTGCGTTATAAACAGTATGTATGGAGCGGGTGATGGGAATCGAACCCACGACATCAGCTTGGAAGGCTGAGGTTTTACCACTAAACTACACCCGCATATGATCACTAAAAACAACATCATCGTTTTGACTTTTATTATGTTACACGTTTATTAAAATTTCGTCAAGGGTATATTAAAAATTTGTCGAAAAAAAACGCCGATATGAACATCGGCAGCTTTTTTCCTGATATTGACAGATTACCAGCTGGATTTCTTCACACCTGGAACCTGGCCTTTATATGCTAACTCTCTGAACGCGATCCGCGACATTTTAAACTTTCTCATATATCCTCTCGGCCTTCCGGTCACTTCGCAGCGGTTATGCAGCCTTGATGGTGCCGAGTCGCGGGGAAGCTTGCTCAAAGCTCTGTAATCGCCTTTTTCTTTTAGTTCTTTTCGGAGTTCTGCATATTGTTCAACAAGCTTTTGGCGCTTTTTTTCTTTAGCAATTTTTGATTTCTTGGCCACTCTGAGTATCCTCCTTCTTTACAAAGCGTAATGATTACGATTTAAATTTATCATAACCTGACTGCCGATGCAAATAAAAAAAGCCTGCCTCAGGGAAGCAAGCTCTTTTAAGATTCACCCTTTTTTTTCTGATAAATTGATGAAATCGCAGCCGTTATAATAAAAATGCCGATAAACAGCCCGATCATAATGAAGAAAAAGTTTGGCTTCACCTGGAATGAAAAAGCCGATTCGCTCTCCATGACAAACGACAAACTGTTAAACAAGATATCGTTGCTCGTTTGATTTGAAAAAAGGTGATAAAACAAAAGCGCAGCCGCAAGCATCGGAAATGCGAGAAAGCTTGAGAAACTGGCAAAGATTAGTCCCTGCTTGAAAGAGTTTGTATTCATGATGATTTACCTCCAATTCCTCTGATCATCAGCTGTTTCATAATCGACTTTCCGTCACCCATAAACGGAAGCAGATACATCATATGCAAAGCATAGGTCGAAAAGAACAGAAGCACCCCGACGGAAACCGCGTTTTCCTGAAGAAAAAAGATCGTAAACAGCACGCCGGCTATACCGAGCACACCTGGTATAAGCGGCCCCAACGCCGTAATCCAAATCGACTTTTTATCATACGGCGATATGACAGGCCTGATAAATTTGACGGACATCATATCAGCCGCTAAAAACCCTTGAGGCCCATTTTTTCCGACAAATTTCCGGTGCGCGATGCCGTGCACCACTTCATGAAGGGCTGTGCCGGTGATCAACCCGAAATAGATGACGGAAAAATAAGCGGCGATGCTGATGATTGAACCGTCCGGAACGAAAATGTAAGCCGTAAGCGACAGCATCAAAAAGACGAGCCAGAAAACAATAATTTTCTTAGAAATCACATGAAGAAATTTCATGTACAAAAACAGAAATGAATCAGAATCGCTTGAAAACCTTTCCTTGTAGCGAATATGGTACTGGCCGAAAAACTGATAGAGAAAACCGAGGAAAGACGGGCGTTCGCCGTACTTCCAATTGATTAAATAGTTGCGGTTGAGCCCTGTCAGCAATTGGTGCAAATCCTTTAGCAACACCTCTTCACTGACGCGAAAGACGCCAGCCAGATCCCCGGCTATCTCCAGTTCGTCTTTTTTTCCGTCGACTTCTTTCAGCATTTGATACGCTGTCGGATTGATGGGAAAATCCGCATCGAGATCGCGATCTGAAATATGCTTCCGATCCAGCTTCACATGCTCTGGAAAATAGGGAATTTTTTTGATTCCGACCAGTGCTTTCAACATCCTAATGATCATAATGGTACCTCCATTTAAACCCTCCGTATAACAGCAGGATCAGCAGTAATTCGAGACACGGTATGAAAAACAGCAGCGCTTCGCCCGTGACTTTATCGACCGCATAATTCACGATGAAAAACAGCGGGATCATAAAGATGAGGAGCATTCCGAAAGAAAAGATCCCCATATAAGGGTTGTTGCGGTCAAGCGGAAAAATAATGCCCGCTAAATAGAACATTGCAATCGAGTTTAAGAGCACGGCAACCGTCTTTAAAAAGACCGGAAAGCTCTCCGGGAAAGTCCACGTCAGCACGGAAAACAAAAGGAGCTGAATGAGGCCGAGCACACAGAGCCCGAGATACTTTGACCACAAAACCGTTGTTATTTTCAAGTGCATCGCCTTGTACATCTGCATCATCCGCAGATCATTCCCATATGAATTGAAGGCGATGATGCCCGTCAAGCCTCCAAGCAACAAATAGCTCTCCCCGGTAAATCCGAACTGAAATTTGTATTTTAGAAAGCATAGAGCCAAAAGCAAAAAAATGAAGTTTAAAATATTTTCTTCATTTCTGGCCTGTGATTTTATTTCTTTCACCGCTAAAGACAGCGGTTTTGCTGACGGGATTTTAATAAATGAAAACAGTTTGGATGATTTTTTTTCAGTGAGGATCGGCACAACATTCAGCGACATAAACGAAGCAGTTACTGCGGCTGCCAAGATCAGCACCACCAGTATGATTCCGGCACCTGCCGACTGACCGTTCAGCACGAGAAACAGCGGCGCTGCAAAATACGTCAGGTTATAATCAAAGGTTGAATAAGCGTTCTGAATCTTCCCCAGATCAAAAGAGGTGAATCCGTAAATAACAGCTAATACGACAAGAACAAACATTGAAAAAAATTTTTGCAGCGGGAAACCGAATTTCAAGATCACCATATACACCAAGTTATAAACAAGGTTGAGAAGCGAAAAGAAAAAAATAATCTGTACAAAAAGCAGGGCAAAAAACGTAAAAGCAAACCAAAAGCCTACACCGCTGGCGACAAAATTCGGAATCAGCAGAATAGACATGATAAACAGGACAAGGAATGAAACCGCACCGGCAAACGGAATAAAATATCCGAGACTCCTCTCGAAAGCCGTCAGCGGGAACCAGCTTAGCTGCATGGAGAAGCTGTTCTGTTCCGGCGTCCTTACTTTAAATAAAATGAAGAAAACAAACGTAAAAATCGAGACGTTCATGAACATTGAAATCACGAACAACCCGAGTGAGCGAATTTCTCCATTCAGAAAAGCGCTTAAAAACATTCCCGTAAAGCTGTAGCCAATGATGCTTCCCATCGCTACCGCCAAAATTAAAAAAAGGGCGGCGATCATTTTTTTGGTGCCGGTATTTAAGAGCTTGCCCATTTCCTTCTGCCACATTTTCAGCATCATTTTAGAAATTTCGAATGATTTGATCAAAATGCGCACCCCTATCACTCAGCATCGAAGCTTTCAAGAACACTTCTTCAAGCGAATTACTGTTGTATTTAACCTTTAATTCTTTGACTTTTCCTTCATCCATTTTGACGCCTTTGGAAATAATCGCAATTTTATCGCACAATTCTTCCGCAGAAAGCATGTCATGAGTCGCTAGCAGTATCGACCCTTGTGAGGCCGCATAGCGCTTCATCAGCTTTTTCGTATTGATAACCGCTTCTATATCGAGCCCGCGAAACGGCTCATCCATAATGACAAATTCGCTCTCCAGCATAAAAGCAGCGATCAGCTGCGTCTTTTTTTTCATTCCGTGTGAGTACGTTTCAATCGGCTCCTGCAAAGCCTCTTTCATATCGAAAAGCTCAATTAATTGTCTCCGCTTTTCATTTGATGTACAATTATACATAGAAGAAACAAAATCCAAATATTCGGCAGCTGAAAGGGCATCCGGCAAAAGCAGTTCATCGGGAACATACGCCAGCTTTTGCTTGAATTCCGCCGTCGTGTTCGGCAGGTCATCCAAAAGAATGGTTCCTTCGGTAGGCGTGATGATTCCTAAAATGGAATTAATAATCGACGTCTTTCCTGAACCGTTCGGACCCGCTATCGCGACAATCTGGTTTTTTTCAATCTTTATTTGAAACCCGCTAACGGCAGTCACATTGTTTTTATATGTTTTAGATAGGTTATCTATAATAAACATAATGCCTCCAGGGTATGATTAATGTCAGGAAAAGCTTAACCGCCCCCCACAGACGGTTAAGCCTCATCAAATATGTCTCTTATTGTGAACAGATACTTTAAGTATGGCTATTTCCTACATTCAATGTTGACTTTCAAACCGCTGACCCATTGGACGGATCCTGTGAAGCTGCCGTTTCCGTTAACTACACACCATACAGCGGCGCCAAGAACAACAGTTGCGCCAAGTGCCAAAAGCACTGCAACAAACACCAAGAACCAAGCCTGATCTTCGATCGACGGATTGACAGAATAGTCAACCTGAGGTGCTGCGTATGTCATTTTTCCCCCTCCTTTCTATCAAGTAACCAAAGAGTAACATATCCAAAATCATACTGAAATCTATGAAATTTCCTATTTCATAAACACTACGTTCCAACTATTTATTTAAGGATCTCTCGGTTTTTCAACCTAATGGCCTACGCTTTTCGGCTTGGAAGAGAAGATGAAAGCCCCGTTTCCATTTTACGATGTCTTTATAATCTTTTTGTCTTATTTCTCCTCCTTCTTTTTCTCTTATTTTTTCTTTTTATAAATCTCTCGTCTTTCAAGGATGCTAAGAAAAAAGAACTGGATAATAAGACCCTTCTTCTCCTGAAATCCAAACCCCAAAATACCCTCAAAGTCCCCTTTTTAAAAAATTGAGATGATTCTATTTTATCTATTCCATTTCTGTTAATTTTATGTATAAATTTAAATGTTACAGTTAATAACCTGCCGATCCTAGATCAAAAGATGTTGATTACATTGTAAAATCAAGTTAACATTATGTCAAACCCATTTAACAATATGTCAAATATACTATATAAACGAAGAATTGCAGGTGGTAGGATGAACAACAGGGTTAGAGAATTGAGAGCAAGGTACGGGTATTCACAGGAAGCCCTTGCAAATGCGATCGGGGTTACAAGGCAGACAGTTGCGGCCATTGAAAAAGGCAATTACATCCCCTCGCTTCTTTTGGCTTTGAAAATTTGCGAGGAATTTCAATTAAAAATGGAAGACGTATTTTGGTTAGAAGGAGGCAAACACGAATGAATATGATAACACGAACTTTCTTTCACATCCTTCTGTTCGGACTCGCATGCTGGACGTTTATAACCTTTTTTCACACATCGGAGCAAATCGCCAAAAGCCTGAAAACAAACGCTTCAGAGCTCCATTTTGTTTTTAATCTGATTCCCATCCTTCTCTTTGGGCTCGTCCTTTCGATTTACACATACTTGGAGAAAAAAAGCGGTTCACGCAAGCAGCGCTTTATGCTCGTCCCTGACGAATTTAAAGAACAGGATGAAAGAGAACAGATGATTACCGCAAAAGCATGCAGAACATCTTATATCGTGCTGTATGTGGCGATGCCAGTCGCAGCGCTTCTATTGATCTTTTATCCGTTTTTCCAAGTCAGGATCCCGTATTTTCCGATCATCGTCATTTTTGTGCTGATCATTATTCAGCATCTTTCGTATATGTTTTCATTTTATAAAAACAGATAAAAAACTCCAGAGTGTCTGGAGTTTTTTATTTAAATCGTTCTTTCCTTTTGCCTCGACGGAAAATGATCATTTCCGATGACTTCGCCTGACACTTTTCTTTGAAGTTTTGTACGAAACGGAAGGAGCGGAAAGACCTTTTCGGCAAAATGGTACGCTTCTTCAAGATGAGGATAACCTGAGAAGATAAAGGATTCGATGCCGAGGTCGGCGTATTCTTTTATCCGGCCGGCCACCGTTTCCGGATCACCGACGAGCGCTGTTCCCGCTCCGCCTCTGACTAGTCCGATGCCAGCCCAAAGATTCGGGCTGATCTCAAGATTGCTTCTGTTTCCCTGATGAAGCTGAACCATCCTCCTTTGCCCTGATGAATCCGTCCGTTTCATCGCGTTTTGGGCTGCGGCAATCGTTTCATCATCCAAGTGGCTAATCAGTCTATCTGCCGCCAGCCACGCCTCTTTTTCCGTTTCCCTGACGATCACGTGCAGCCTGATTCCAAAACGGACGGTTCTCCCTTCTTTTTCAGCCTGCCTTTTGACAGATTGGATTTTTTCTTTGACGAGATGGGGCGGCTCTCCCCATGTCAAATAGACATCTGCGTGTTTGGCGGCAGTCTCCTGCCCGGCCTTTGACGAGCCGCCAAAATAAATTGGCGGATGAGGCTGTTGGGCGGGCGGGAAAAGCAAGCGGCCGTTTTCGGTCTTCAAGTGTTTCCCTGAATAGCTGACAGTCTCGCCTTTTAAAAGTGACCGCCATATGTCGAGAAACTCATTTGTCGCTTCATACCGTTCATCATGGCTGACAAACAGTCCGTCTCCAGCTAATTCATAAGGATCCCCGCCGGCGACCACATTGATGAGGAGCCTGCCCTCTGCAAGCCGGTCGAATGTGGAAGCCATCCGCGCCGCAACCGACGGCTGCATCAAGCCGGGTCTTACAGCGACTAAAAACTTCAGATTTTTCGTGACTGACGCCAGAGCGGCGGCGGTAATCCACGGGTCTTCGCACGATCTTCCCGTCGGCAGAAGAACCCCTGTATACCCAAGCCTGTCAGCCGCTTGCGCTACCTGCTGAAAATAGGTGTGATCTGCAGCTCTCCCTCCCGTGTTTGTACCGAGATAACGTCCGTCGCCATGAGTAGGAATAAACCATAAAATGTCCAAAAAGATCTCCCCTTTACTTTTTGTTTCCTTGATAGCTGTTTCTCCAGCCAAGGCACTTTTTTTCCAGAATTCTGACGAATGAATCCGTCAGCTTGCCGACGGCTGCAAAAATCAAAATTCCGACAAACACCTTATCGGTTTGCGAAAACTGTCTGGCATCCATAATCATATAGCCGACTCCAGCGCTTGATCCCATCAGCTCAGCAACAACAAGGCCCAGCCACGATACGCCGAGCGACAGGCGGATTCCTAAGAGGATGTTCGGGAGCGATGCAGGAAGAATGAGCTTTGTCACCTGCTTCAGCCAATGGAACTCCAATACTCTCGCCACATCGAACAGTTTCGAATCGACGCCCCTGATCCCTGAAAATGTGTTGATATATACCGGGAAGAAGGCGCCAAGAGCGATCAAGAGCACCTTTGACAGCTCATCAAAACCGAACCATAAGATAAACAGCGGCGTGACGGCGAGATGCGGAACGGTTCTCAGCATTTGCAGAGAAGGATCGAGATAATCCTCGGCGATTTTTGAAAACCCGATCACAAGCCCCAGCAGGAGTCCGAGTCCAGCCCCCAGGAAAAAGCCGAGCGCGGCGCGCTGAATGCTGATGCCTAAATGAGTGAAAAGCTCTCCTGATACGATAAGATCCCGAAATGTAAGCAATATATCTAAAGGAGCCGGAAGCACGGTTTTTGATATGAGCTCAAATGATCCGACAAGCTGCCATAATAAAATCAATATGACGGGTAATACAACTCCCTTCCCCCATGCCAATCGAAAAGCGGCCGGTCTCAGTTTTGCGCCTGTTTTCGGCTGGATCGAGGGGGTGCTTGATGAAACAGCCCTCATTTGTCATCTCCCCCTTTCAGCGCTTTTTTTATAAATGAATTGTCGACCACTTCTTTTACATCAATCTCTTTATTAATCGCTTTTAATTTGTATTGAAAATCGGCGGTCTCCTGCTGTGTTCGAATGATGCGGTCTGTGATCGGCTCATTTAACGGTTCGGTGTTATTCAGCACGTTTTCAACGACCTCTTTGTCGAGGTTTTTAATTTGGGCATACGCTTCAACCGCTTCTTTCTTATGGGTTTTCTGCCATTTCACGGCCTTGTCATACACCTTTAGAAAACGGATCACCTCATCCGGATACTGTTCAGCGAATTTGCTTCGTACAAGCGTAAAGCCCGGGGAATACTTGTCGATTTGTTCCCCGTCAACCAATATTGCCGCGTCACCTTTGATCGTTTTAAGGGACAAAAACGGCTCCCAAATCGACCATGCATCAATCGCGCCGCTGTCAAATGCCGGCATGGCTTCGTCAGGCTGAAGCTGAATGATGTTGACGTCTGTTGGCTTCAGACCCGCTTTGTCGATCACTTTATACAGAAAATCGAACCCGCTGCTGCCCTTAGCCACCGCCACCTTCTTTCCTTTCAAATCTTTTATGTCATCGATGCCGCTCCCTTTTTTCACAAGAATACCGTTCGCCTTTAAACCGTCTTGCGAAAGGCCGATTTCTTTAAAATCAATGCCAGCCGCCTGCCCTGCGATCACCGGTGAATTTCCCACCTGGGAAAAATCGAGTTTGTCTGCGGCAAGACCTTCAAACTGCGGCGGACCGCTTTGAAACTCTGTCCATTTCACTTTAATCCCTTCTTTTGCGAACTCTTTTTCAAACCAGCCTTTTTCTTTCGCAAGGAGCAACGGGCTTAAGCTTTGCTGCACTCCGATGTTGATCTCTTTTAAATCTCCGCCCCCTTTGCTTGATTGGGCTGCTGAACAGCCCGCAAGAAGCATCAGGCAGCACAGCACATACAACGGCCATTTTTTCACGTTTTTTCGCTCCTTTCTGCTCAAATCCCTGAGCCTTCCTGAAAGCTGAATGTTTCCGTTGTCTCGAATTCTTTCAGTACTTTTTGTCTGATTGATTGAAAAACGGGCGATGTTCTGCTGCGCGGAAATGGCAGATCGACCGGAATCAGCTTGTGGATTCTCCCCGGTTTTGCCGTAAGAATCGCGATCCGGTTGGCTAAATACACCGATTCGTCAATATCGTGCGTCACGAGGATCATCGTCATCTTCTTTTCTTTCCAAATGTCTGTCAGTACATCCTGCAGATGCTTTCTCGTAAAGGCGTCCAAGGCGCCGAAGGGTTCATCAAGCAGCAAAATCTCAGGCTCCCTGAGCAAAGCCCTGGCAATCGCGACCCGCTGCGACATTCCGCCGGACAGCTCGCGCGGGTACTGTTTCTCCGCACCTTTCAGCCGTACCGTTTCAATCAATTCATCGACTTTTTTTCGCACCGCTGGTTCTTTCAGGCTTAAATCTGCGGCGATATTTTGCTCAACCGTCATCCATGGAAAAAGCCGATGCTCCTGAAAGATGAAGCCTTGCTGAATCCCCGGGCCCTTGATTTCTCTTCCGTTCATGCTGATTCGCCCTTCATAATCCCCATCAAGACCGGCAGCGATTTTTAAGAGCGTACTTTTCCCGCACCCGCTTGGACCGATGACAGTCAGAAATTCGCCGTTTTCGACCGTAAGCTTCACGTCTTGAAGCACGCTTTTTTTAAGGCTGCCGTTTCCAAATGCTTTTTCATTTACACGGATTGATAAAGACATCTTGTTCCCCTTTCTTTTCTAAACTGAAAATAAAAAGCTCTTATCCCAATTGAGATAAGAGCCTTCGGTTGACCGATCAGCGCTGATGGAATTTTCCGAAATATTAAATAACATACTAATTCATATTATTCCGACCTGTCAACCCTATATTATAAAAAAACAGATGAAAGGTTCCCCTTTCATCTCAGATTGTTGACAAAAGCCCAAAACGGCACTTAGTTTTGGGCTTTTGTCATCCTTTCAGCGTGATTGAAAACCCTTGCAGTCTAGGAAGGCCGAGCATCGGAGCGGACTTTCACAGGAGGTGATGACGGCGGCGTTCAGGCAGGACGCCTGGACGGTTAGCCGCCGATCTTTCTCCTATTCGTGAGCACCGACGCGCAGGCCTGACAACGAATGCGAGGGTTTCTCGACACGCTGAGATGAAAGGTTCCCCTTTCATCTGCTGTATTGCCCGTCTTTAACTGTAAATGTTGCCGCCTGCTTTTTTAAATTCCTTCGCCTTCTCTTCCAATCCTTTTTGGATAGCCTTTTCTTCATCAAGGTTGTTTTCCTTGGCGTAGTCGCGAATATCCTGGGAAATCCTCATGCTGCAAAATTTAGGCCCGCACATTGAACAAAAGTGTGCCGTTTTGGCGCCTTCCGCCGGAAGGGTTTCATCATGGTATTCGAGCGCTCTTTCCGGATCGAGCGACAAGTTGAACTGATCCCGCCAGCGGAATTCAAAGCGCGCCTTTGAAAGCGCGTCATCGCGGATTTGCGCGCCGGGGTGCCCTTTTGCAAGGTCAGCCGCATGGGCCGCGATTTTGTATGTTATGACGCCTTCGCGGACATCATCTTTGTTCGGCAGTCCCAAATGCTCCTTCGGCGTCACATAGCAAAGCATGGCCGTTCCGTACCAGCCGATCATCGCCGCTCCGATCGCCGATGTAATATGGTCGTAGCCCGGTGCAATATCGGTCGTCAGCGGACCGAGCGTGTAAAACGGTGCCTCTTTGCAAATCTCCATCTGCTTGTCGACATTCTCTTTGATTTTATGCATCGGCACGTGTCCCGGGCCTTCGATCATTACTTGAACATCATGCTTCCAGGCGATTTCCGTCAGCTCGCCGAGCGTCTCCAATTCGGCAAATTGGGCCTCATCATTCGCATCGGCAATCGAGCCGGGACGAAGACCGTCTCCGAGCGAAAATGCGATATCGTATGTTTTCATAATCTCGCATATCTCTTCAAAATGGGTGTACAGAAAGCTTTCCTCATGATGAGCCAAACACCATTGCGCCATGATCGCCCCGCCGCGGGATACGATTCCGGTGACGCGCTTTGCTGTTAACGGCACATACCGGAGAAGGACGCCGGCGTGAATCGTGAAATAATCGACGCCTTGCTCAGCCTGTTCGATCAATGTATCGCGGTAAATGTCCCAAGTAAGATCTTCCGCGACGCCGTTTACTTTTTCAAGCGCCTGATAAATCGGCACGGTTCCTACAGGAACTGGACAATTGCGGATAATCCACTCCCTCGTTGTATGAATATCTTTACCTGTGGACAAGTCCATCATCGTATCGGCACCCCAGCGGATCGCCCATGTCATTTTTTCCACTTCTTCTTCAATCGAAGAGGTGACAGCGGAATTGCCGATGTTGGCATTAATTTTGACGTGGAAGTTGCGGCCGATAATCATCGGTTCGCTTTCCGGATGGTTGATGTTTGACGGAATAATCGCCCGTCCGCTTGCCACTTCATCACGAACAAATTCGGGAGATACGTGCTCTCTGATCGCAATAAATTCCATTTCGGGCGTAATGATCCCCTTTCTTGCGTAATGCAGCTGAGTGACATTTTGTCCTTTTCTCCCGCGCAGCGGTTTTCGTTTCAACCCTGGATAGCTGTGGCTCGCTTTCTCTTTGCATTTATAGCCGTTATCCTCCGGTCTTATTTCTCTGCCTTCATATTCTTCGGTATCGCCGCGCTCCCTGATCCAGGTCGCCCGCAAAGGTTTCAGCCCCTTAAGAATATCAACGTCCGCATTGGCGTCCGTATAGGGACCGCTCGTGTCGTAGACGCGGACAGGCTGGTTTTCTTCATCGCCAAACGAACCCGTCGTCGGACTTAACGAAATTTCTCTCATCGGCACTTGAATGTCAGGACGCGACCCTTCGACATACACTTTGCGGCTCCCTGAAAAACTTGACATTATCGAGATGTTTTTTTGCTGTACTGATTCCTGTTTCATGTAAAAATCCTTCCCCTCTAAAAAATTGATCAGGACGAAACTCCAGAACAGCACCAGCACAAAAAACCAGGCTCATATGATGAACCTGGTTTTACAGTCAGTAAAATCGCTAGAAGACAGACGGACCATACCCATTCCCCATCTTCTCTCGAATCCTTTTTACTTCCCCACGCTGGTACGAACCAGATCAGGTCCAAAGGGTTAAGAAACGCATGTCTCTCTCTCAGCCCGCATTCGGGCACCCCTAGTAATGCTATTAAATTTCGTGATTATCGTATCACAACCCATTATGAATGAAAAGGGAAAGTTAAAACGATTCCGAAAAGAAAGATAAATGAGTCGTTAGGACTACGAAAAAACTGACAAAGGAGCCGGCTGTCAGCCAGGCTCCTCTCAATCATCAAGTTATAAATTGCGATGCAATATATGAAGGATTTCCTTGAGCTCACCAGCTGCAATCTGCCCCGGTGCTGAAGCTTTCTTTGCGGCACCGAACGTCATTGCTGAACCGAATACCTCGCCCGCCAGGCGGCTGATGATACCTTTGCCGGCCATTGACATCGTAATAATCGGCCGATCTGCATACTTCTCATTCATCGTACAAGTGGCTTCAAGCAGACGCAAGACATCAGCCGGGGTTTCCGGCATCACCGCGATTTTAGGCAGATCAGCCCCTAATTCCTGTGCTTTTCGCAAACGGGAAACAATTTCTTCTGCAGCCGGTGTCTTTTCAAAATCATGATTAGATATAATAACGGACACTTCATGACCATGTGCAGCTTCCACCAGCGCTTTCACTTGCTCTTCGTCATTGAACAGCTCGATATCAATCACATCAGCAAGCCCTGTTTTAACAACCGCTTCATTTAAAGAAAAATAGCGGGCTGTGCTGATCTCTTTTTCTCCGCCTTCGGCGGCGCTGCGGAAAGTGAAAATGATCGGAGTGTCCTCTAAAAGGCGGCGGATTTCCGCCAATGCCGCGCAGACTTGATCAACGTCATCTACATCTTCATAAAAATCAGCACGCCACTCCGCAATATCGGCATCAAGCGTTTGAAAATAAGCCGCTTCTTCTTTTAATTGGGCAAGGTTTTTTCCGACAAGCGGCACACAGATTTTTGGCCGTCCTTCACCCAATGTAATTCCTCTGACCTTCACCAGTTTCTTCAATGTTTCAGCTCCCGTCTTTCTTTATTCGAATTTCCTTTATCAAATCACTGTGACTACCGAATGTCAACAGTTCGCGCAGGTAAAATTTTTTATGCGAACCACTGCATATTCTCCGCTCTTCATTTTATTGCACAAGTATGCTGACCTTCAATAGCTATACCTAGAGGCCCGCCAATCGGAAGCTTTCTGATAGAGGCAACTCGAAAGAATGACGATACTGCCATGGACCAAGAAAAAACTGCCCTTCGGATCGAGGGCAGTTTTTAGAGCCTTGCTATTTTAATGCGTGAGGCGTCTGAACATTTCTTTACGAGCGATAACATACTTCAGTTCTGCTTCCGACGCCTTGGACGAGACGCCTCACTGCGGCAGCCGCTTGAACTTCAGCTTTCCAGCCTCTCATCGTTTTGATGATGAAGCATTTTCAGTTTTTCCGGGGCCGGCATTGAAAATCGAATTAGCCAGCAACCGATATTGATGCTGCGGATGATCGTCATTGGTTAAATCGTTAGCGAAAACAGTTAAGTTCTTGTTGTTATCTTTATACGTGAAGGCCATAATCTTTCCTTTGGCAGCATCATGTCCCGGCCACCAGCCTGCCTTAAAGAAATGGTCTTCATCAGCGATCACTGCAAGCACTTTTGCCGTTTTAGGCACAGCGGTAATATAAGAACCAGTGACTGTGTAGAAGTATTCCTGTTTATTGTAAGGGGCTGTAATGGCATGATCTTGCATGACATTTGCCAAGAAGACGCCTTCGTATCTCTCCCATTCAGGTCCTTTAAAAGAAAATCCAGGCATCCACTTCTGAACATTGGTCATACCCATATTTCCAAACGCAATGTAAGGTTTTCCTTTATTAACATATTTAGAAGAGTCGAACGTATTGACAAGTACATCTGCGCCCGACTGTTCTGAGGTGACTTTAAAGCCCAGATTTTTCAGTACATATGCCGCTTCACCTAGCGCTCCTACAGTAGAAGCCTTGAGAACTTTGCCGCTTGGTTTCTTATGGCTGAATCCGCTCACGTCAAGATAGTACTTGGAAGCCAATGGGGACAGATCCTTGTAGGCAACCACGAAGTCGCCCGCTTGATAGGCTGATCCGCTCTTGGTGAGCATTGTAACGGTCTTGCCGGCTGCCAGTAACTCGTTGACTGCCTTTATCGCATCATTGTTTGTGTTCTGGATCAGAACATAAGCTGAGCGTTTTGGCATTTTAGTCCCCGGAAACGATATGGATGTGACTCGAGAAGTCTTGCCTGTGAACACGCCGGCATTCCGAATCACATAACGGTCAAATCCTCGCATATCATGGAAATTTTGAATGATCTCACCGGCTATCATTTCATAATCAGATACATCGATTCCATCATACAAGACCAAGTTCGCGAGGCCGCGGTTTGCCTGGTGCATGTTTACAATAAATGATCCCGCCGGATATGTTTTTCCGTTAACAGTTACCGCTTTTGTTGATCGTTCAACCTTTACGCCGTTGCGAAGGAAGTACTCAACCATCTTATAGGTTTCCAACACATTCTTTTGAATGTTTTTATCGACCGGCAGTACGTAGTATTCTGGGAAGAAGTTTTGATTGCCCTGCCGCGGACGGCCGATCTCTTCGTTTTTGGCGTTGACCAAATAATGATCGACAGCACGATCATCGATATTGTTTACCCCGCGCTCGAATATTTTTAATTGATTCAGGAACAGTTCTTCTTTCTTTCCCGCTACATATTTTGCAGCTGCCGCAGAACTGTAATACAGAGCTTTGGTAGACTCTTCATTCGACTCGGGCGTTTCCAGCGTGTGCCCCATCGCACCGTGATACATGGCGAATGCAGCTGTATACGCTGCAGATGCATCATCCCATCCCGAAGCCGTGCCTTTTGACACATAATTCGGATCTTCTGCAGTTTTCCGATGTTCTTCATAAGGGATGTGATAGTAGTTGTACTTTGTATTTGCAATCCCTGCTTCACCCATAGCCTTTGCCTGTTCCACCATATGATCAATCAAAAGATCATACTCAACGTTCGGGTTATGAGGCGGAGTAGAGGGCTCAATCAGGAAATTGGAATCGAATCCGTGCATATCCAGAAAAGACAGCGGCGACCACTTTGCGATTTGTTCCGTTACGCTGCGCGTTTCAGGCTGGGTTTGATATGAATTATCCCGGTTCAAATCAAAATCCTCAGCATTAGAACGTGTTGTATGAACCCGGCCATCTGGATTGTCAGTGTAAACGAACAGGAAGAAAACATTTTTCAATGCATCGTCTATATTCAAAGTTGTCTTGCTTTTCTTGCCATTCGGCAGGACTGTATCATACGTCATGCTCTTATCCAATGCCATTGACTTAAAGTAATTCATGATCGCGTCGACTCCAGGCGCTTCATTCGGATGAATATTGTTCAACCAAATCGGCACCTTATAGTCGCCAAATGCACCGGATTTAATGTCTGCCTGCAATTTCTTCGGGTCATTCAGCATGGCAGGGTGGGTCACCTTCTGATACTTATCGACAGAGGCTTTATCCTTGGCAAGTACCGTCAAATAGATATCACGGCCTTCGACCGATTTTCCAATGGAAGTCGTTTTGATATATCTGTTGTTTTTTTGCGCAGCTTTTGCTGTGACGGCATCGATCTCCGGTTTCAGCTCATCGTAAGTGCGGAAGCTGTCATATGGCGTCAATTTTACGGGTGCATGGGCAACCACTCGTCCGTTCACTGTTGCCGCCAAATCATATGTGCCCATCAGAGATGCGTATAGCGGACGCTGCAATCGCGGCTCTGACAGGTTGTCTGTATCGTATGGAAGATCGAAGTTGATGTTAGCATGAACCTTGCCGTTGGTCACTTTTACATGGCTAACCGTAATGAAAGGTGCACCGGTGTAATCACGGTCCTGATATTTTTTCCATTGAGACAGCGGTTTGCCGTCATACGTCCAGCTTAAGCTCTTCACATCAACACCTTGCGGAAGCTTAAACGTAGCATGAAGCGTTCGTTTCTCTGTCATCGAAGCAACATTGTTGTCCAGTTTTAACTTCAGAGATTTTTTAGTCTTTACTTTTGTCTGCTGACCGGACGCCGTCCCCTTGGCAGTCTGCGCCATAGCAACGCCGGGGACTATCGCTCCAAGCAGCATCATAAACGATAAAACCAACATCAGATAACACTTTGTGAACGATTTCTTAAACATAGAAAAATGCCATCCCCATTTCGTGATATTTTCAAATTGTACTAGCTGCATTTCATTTTAGCCTGCAGAATTTTGGGTTCTACAACTTCCTCGCACTCAGCCACCGCATACTCCGGTATATTTCGGAATTCCCGATAGGCTAAAAGCTGAAGGAGCTGCCTGCTCAGACGGTTCCTTCAGGCAAAATGTTGAGACCGCCTACCTCGGTGTCCTCGGTCCTGTGACGGGTCCCAAGGTGCTGAATGCCCGGTCAAAGCGTCGCATCGCTGTCTCGAGCGGACCGTTAGGAAGCCGTGCAATCAGCCACCCTGTCACCGTCGCCACGGCCGCGACGAACAGATCACCGAATGGAATGGCCCCGATATCATACTTGGCCCCCGAGATTTCAAGAGCCCATATGACAACAAACTGAGCTGCATACATCGTCAACGCTACACGTCCGACTCCCGCGAACGGCTTTAACACGGCAGAAATCTTCTGCGGCACGAGACATACCAATCCTAGAACCAGAAATGCAACCCCAAGCCCCAGCATCGTCTGGAAAGTTGACGCACTGTGCGGAGCGATCGAAAGAAGATTGTGCCAAAGCGGCGGTGCCACGTTGTGCGGCCAGATTGCATACTGATCCGGTTCGGCGCCGGCGGTGCCTTGAACACTTACGAGCCACTCTTCGAAGGAACGGCTCAGCCCTGGAAGAACGAAAGTGCCCAATAATTTAGAGACGATAAGCATGATGGCGCCGCTGCTTACTAGCGAAAGTGCAGTACGCATCTTGGTCAGATCGAAGCGCCCGATTGCCATACCTGCGACGAAAGCGGGTGCAAGTGCGAGCGCGGACATCGGGCCGCCTGCAATATCACCAAGTAAGTACGCTCCCGACAGGACGCTGCCTCCGAGAGTCATCAGCGGCGGGCTAACTGCAAGCAAAACAGCTGCTGTTGTAACTAACACACGTGTCGAACGACGAATCAGCACCAACGCCAGCACAAACAGTGCCGCATAAGCTGGCAAAATCACCCCGAACGGAGTATTCAGCATGATGAGAAGGTATCCTATAATATCGATAAATACCGCGCGGGCAAGCATCCGCGTCCGAAATGCGGCCGGCTCCATTCCTCGACCCATCATGCGCCTCGCCATGATCGAATAGGAGATGCCGCCGCAAAGCACAAATAGAAGCGTCGTATTCCCGGAAACGATTGAACCGTTCGTTTCGTTCAAGGCGAAATGCTGCAAATACATCCCGATGACCGCCAGCCCCCGAGCTGCGTCAAGTGCCACAATACGCCCTGTCCCCTGCGATTTTTCACGCATGAACTTCTGACCTTCAGCCGAGTCCCGGGTGACAATTTCAACGAGCGCACCGTCCTGAAGCGGAGTTGATAAATCTACAATCTTTCCGTTTAATTTACCTGCAACCGCATTTTCCAGACCGCAGCTAATGGAAGCAGCAACATCTTCAATGCTTGCTTCCTCCTCAAATTCTCTGACGGACCCGTCAGGCAATTTAATGCTAATTGACAACTGTATTCCTCCTCAAAAAAATTAATCCTTTACGTGTTCCATTGTTTCTTTGCCTATATTTGGATGAGATCTTGCTGTATTCAATATAGCGGACAGATGTCGCTAAAGTTTGATCAACTTGTAAACAAAACGTAAAAAGGCGATCGGAGGATCGGAACATATCATTTGTATAAAGAAAAGCACCTTGCCGATGACAAGGTGCTTCATTCTCAATGAATGTGATCTTGATTAAATGGACTTCAATGAAGGGACAGCTGTTTAAACGGTATGAATCATTTCACGGTGTGCGCTGAATGAAGAGTGAGAGTGCGGATAACAATTGATCATTGTGTTTATGTTGGCGGCTCTCCGCTTTGTTGAGGAATAAACAAAAAGAGCGTTCCTTTTGTAAGGAACGCTCTTTCATCGTTTGGCAATACGATGTTTAGTGATACCGGTGGTCGGGGTCGAACCGACACTCCCGAAGGAACACGATTTTGAGTCGTGCGCGTCTGCCAATTCCGCCACACCGGCATGTGTGTGATCAATGGTGCCGAGGGCCGGACTTGAACCGGCACGGTAGTCACCTACCGCAGGATTTTAAGTCCTGTGTGTCTGCCAATTCCACCACCCCGGCACGGGAAATAAGGCGACACCCGGATTCGAACCGGGGATAAAGGTTTTGCAGACCTCTGCCTTACCACTTGGCTATGCCGCCATCATTTTAAGAATTGGAGCGGAAGACGGGATTCGAACCCGCGACCCCCACCTTGGCAAGGTGGTGTTCTACCACTGAACTACTTCCGCATTTTAACTAATATTCATCTTATCATATGCAGGATGATAAAGAAAGATGAAAACTGGGCTAGCTGGATTCGAACCAGCGCATGACGGAGTCAAAGTCCGTTGCCTTACCGCTTGGCTATAGCCCAATATGAAGGGCGATTGATGGGAATCGAACCCACGAGTGCCAGAGCCACAATCTGGTGCGTTAACCACTTCGCCACAACCGCCATAAATTGTGAATTAAAATTGGCAGGGGCAGTAGGAATCGAACCCACACCGGAGGTTTTGGAGACCTCTGTTCTACCGTTAAACTATGCCCCTAAAAACATGGTGGAGGGGGACGGATTCGAACCGCCGAACCCTGAGGGAGCGGATTTACAGTCCGCCGCGTTTAGCCACTTCGCTACCCCTCCAAAACAGTGCCGGCCAGAGGACTTGAACCCCCAACCTACTGATTACAAGTCAGTTGCTCTACCAATTGAGCTAGACCGGCAAATGGTGGCTCGGGACGGAATCGAACCGCCGACACACGGATTTTCAGTCCGTTGCTCTACCAACTGAGCTACCGAGCCTTTATTTAAATGGCGGTCCGGACGGGACTCGAACCCGCGACCTCCTGCGTGACAGGCAGGCATTCTAACCAACTGAACTACCGGACCATTAATGAGTAATTTGGTTGCGGGGGCAGGATTTGAACCTGCGACCTTCGGGTTATGAGCCCGACGAGCTACCGAACTGCTCCACCCCGCGATAATATGATTTTCATAGAAATGGTGGAGGATGACGGGATCGAACCGCCGACCCTCTGCTTGTAAGGCAGATGCTCTCCCAGCTGAGCTAATCCTCCGCAGTACAGGACGTACAAGTGCATGCGTTGCAACAGGATGTTGCGTCTTTAGCATGCCTTCCTTTAAAAAACTCAGGCGTTCACCTTCTGCTTTTCAACATGCTGTCCAAAGAGTAATGGTGACCCGTACGGGATTCGAACCCGTGTTACCGCCGTGAAAGGGCGGTGTCTTAACCACTTGACCAACGGGCCAGATGTATTTAAAGTGGCGGAGAGCAAGGGATTCGAACCCTTGAGACGGCGTTGGCCGCCTACACGATTTCCAATCGTGCTCCTTCGACCACTCGGACAGCTCTCCAATAAATGGCTCCGCAGGCAGGATTCGAACCTGCGACCGATCGGTTAACAGCCGATAGCTCTACCACTGAGCTACTGCGGAATAATGCCTGCCTGGCGATGTCCTACTCTCGCAGGGGGAAGCCCCCAACTACCATCGGCGCTGAAGAGCTTAACTTCCGTGTTCGGCATGGGAACGGGTGTGACCTCTTCGCCATCATCACCAGACAATTCAGTGACAAAGATCATTATACTATGTATTTGAAAAAATGCAAGAGCATTTTTCGAGAAATTATTCTCTCAAAACTAGATAACGGGTAGACAAGGGCCCACAGGATGTGGGTCATGCAGGCGTTGCCACACGATGTGGCGTATTTAGCCAGCGTTCACTTATTTTATTAGGTTAAGTCCTCGATCGATTAGTATCTGTCAGCTCCATGTGTCGCCACACTTCCAC